>OY969113.1:0-4172008 GCA_963698005.1 uncultured Acidobacteriota bacterium | reverse complement strand
TGCGCGTATCGCGCCGCCTCGACCTCACAAAAAACACTGACCCGAAAAAAGTGGAGCAGGATTTGATACATATCCTTCCCCGCGAAAAGTGGATTCTGTTCTCTCACCAAATAATCTGGCACGGCCGCCGTGTGTGCCATGCGCGCAACCCGAAATGCATAGAGTGCAATCTCGAGACGATTTGCTACTCGAAAGACAAGACTGTCTAAACTAAAGAAATCACCAAGCCTGCCGGGCAATTAAAGCGTGGGAACACCGTTTGAAGCACGGCCTTCCGGCGACGTATTCAAGACGGACCAACGTCTCAACTGGGCTTGTTTAAATCAGTGTTGCCCTGTTTGATGGCTGTTTCTTCAGCGGAAATTTCAACACGTTCGCGTTTCACATCCAGGCGAATTCTGGCGAAAAAGCTCATGTACACGTTCGCGACCCACACCAGCGAGAACCCTGCGATCAAATAACCGCGCCAATCCGAAAATAGCAATTTGAAACGCGTGATGTAGAGAAAAAATGCCGTCACCCAATGACTAAAGCAGTATTCGCACGTAAAAAGGTAGAAAAACTTTCGCTGCAAGAGCGTCCGGCATTGCTGGCTGTGTTTTTCGCACCACTTGCGCGGCTCGCTGAATAACTCTTCATGCGTCATCGTCCATGCAACGGACGCAATCGGAATCGCAATAATAAGCAGCCAGAACAACTGTGCCGAGAGTGTCATTGAGTTAAGCGAGAATTCGGCTAGCTAAAGAGAAACTGAGTCTGCACCGTCACCTCTATTGTAGATGGTTTCAGCCTCCTTAAAGCCGCAATCATGCCGACCGGCTCGATGAATGCTCGTGGCCTTCCGCTGAGAACATCGGCAGCCCCTTGCGTTTCGAGTCATGCACTACCGGGGCGAATTCTGAGACTAGGAGGCGCTGTTCAACGCTGTCCAGGCAGCCAGAGAGTCCATGTAGTCTCTCCAATGCACGATCTTTCTTTTATCAATTGTCACAACCGAGATGAGCCTGTTGTCATAGGGCAAACCAGTCGAAAGAATCTTGCCGTGCACTTCATACTCGAGGATTACGACGCGACTGTCCTCAGAGCGGTGCACAACAAGCGCGTCGCCGGAGTGAAGCTTGATCGTCTTGCCGTATCCGGAGAAGCTCGCGATCAGATTGGCTCGGCCTCGAATTGTCAGAGGCCAACCGGGGAAGTGATAGCGGAACTCGAAGAGTGCGTCTTCGGCAATCGTATCGAAGTAATGATCTCCATCGACGAGTCCGCGTAAGCCGTCCATGACGACTTCGAAAAATGGATTGAGAGCTTCAAAATCTTCGTACTGGGCTTTTGTCATAACAGCTCGGCGTCCGACGCTAAGGCGGCCAGCCGGGAACTAGAAACCTGAACAGTATATTTGCAGTGCGGCGATCTGGGAACGCCATCTCTCGCCTTTTCCCGGCCGTTCGACGCTCGAGAATAGGAATCAATCTCACGTTCGCGTCATGACCAAGGGCGGCCGATTCCAAGCTTTTTCAGGCGGAAATACAGCGCCGATCGAAAGCCGGGCGCAAGCTTTGCAGACAAAACAGGAGCTGCTGACCACCCAGTTGCAACTCTCGGACCTGACTTTGCAGCTCGACGACGTCATTGGCCTGCCGCTCACGACGGAAATCGAACTCGATCCGAGCGTTCCGGGAGTCCAGGGAAGCTGCGAGGAGGAAGAATGCATAAAGGTCGCACTGAAATCACACCCGGAAATCATCGCAGCGCGCGAAGAGGTGGAGAAAGCTTCAGCAGGTGTGCAATTGAGCAAGGCTGACTATGTGCAGGACATTTCCGCCTTCGCTCGTTATAGTTATCAGAGCGGTGTACCTTTTCTGGCCCGCAACTTCGGCAGCTTCGGCGTCCAGTTTAGCTACGATCTCTTCGATGGCGGACGCAGACGCGCGGCCTCGCGCGAGAGCGGCTCTCAACTTGCCGAAGCAAGAGAGAATCTTACGCGGGTGACCGAAGAGGTGGAGCTCGGAGTGCAAGTTGCCAACAACAAATTGCAACGCACTCAGGAAATGGTAAAAGTATCCGAAGAATTGCTTGCGCTCCGCACTGAATCGAGTCGAGTCTCAGCGCAACAACTCGTAAGAGGTAGTGCACTGAAATCGCAAGCCGACGCCGCCATCGCTCAAGAGCTGGATGCCAAGACGCTACTCCTCCAGTCGCAGCTTGATTACATTCAAGCACACGATGAGATGACAAAAGCGATGGGGCTTACCCCTGAATAGATCGGCGACGAGTCGGACTACCGCCGCAAATGGAGGCCAGATGAAGCAATCGGAGAAAGCCTCGGAACATTCGTCGATCTCGCAGCCAAACGTGATTGTGCGCGCCACGGGGGTGGGATATGCGCAGGACATTGTGGCGGGGTCTCATCATTTTAACGCGGATGAGCCGGTCGCTTCGGGCGGCACGGATACTGGTCCCACTCCCTATGACCTTCTCCTCGCGGCCCTGGGGGCGTGTACTTCCATGACTGTGGAGATGTATGCCCGGCGAAAGAATTGGCCGCTGGAGAGGGTCGTCGTACGCCTTCGGCATTCTAAGATTCACGCCGAGGACTGCGTTGAGTGTGAGACCAAGGACGGAATTCTCGATCGCATAGACCGGGAGATCGAACTCACAGGTCCTCTGACTTCTGAGCAACGATCGCAGTTGCTCAAAATTGCGGAGAAGTGTCCCGTGCATCGAACGTTGGAATCAAAAACTAACATTCGATCGTGGCTCGCGTAATTCACTATTGCGTTTCTTTCCGCTAGGGTCCAGTTCAGATTTGTCTTCATGATAAGCGCGGTGGTCTCAACCGGTCGATGCAACGCCATCTGGTATGACATCAAACAGCCTTCGCTTGCTCTTGGCTCGCCATCTGCTCTCGTAGACGAACGAGCGTCGCCAAGTCCTGGTCGCGATGGAGTTCAGGTTCTACGGTATCGAGCACGCGCCGAAGCGCAGCCATAACGAATCGATCACCAGCGCCGTAAATGGCGATGTGGCCTACAGTGTCTTCGAGTATGTCGCTAATCGTTGCAACCGGTTGATACAAGCGGGCAACGCCATGTTTGTCAGTCCGTATCTGCGAAGCTTGGCCGCGCTTGGCCAATAACGCGGTGGCGGCTTCCAGTTCGTCGATGCCATTCACGGCAGTAAACGGGTCATTAATGCCCGGCGATAGCGCTCGAATCACGACGTCGGTGAGCTGCTGGAACTGGTAGCGAATGTCCTGTGCGGGAGTACGCTCGCCGCCGAGCAAAAACGAGCCGACGACACGGTGGAGCTCGGGCGCCGACAAACTACTCGTACCTAAAATGCGGGCAACCTGCTTTCCGGCAATCAGATGATCGCCAGTTTTAACCTCGATGTGGATGAGCAAATCTTTTCGCATGGCAATGTCCAACAGAGCATGCTGATTAATCGTCTGCAGATAACCACTGTCCACTGTCGTTATGGGCATAGTTCCGAGTTGGCTCAGCCGGGTTTGATCAGTCTCGCGAGTTATAGAATTGGGACGCGGAGAGTAAAGCTTGGGGATTGCACTGCTCATATCTTCCGCGATGACCCTAATGATGCGAGATGCTTGAATGGAAGCCGAGACGTGGTGGATAAAAAAAATCAGCAATACGAGGCTGATCAGCGAAAGAACAATAGCTACCGTAACCGAGATTGCCGGAACAAATCCGCCGGAATAATCGGATCCTCGAATCGTCCTTATGACCATCACGCTGTAAATGAACGTTGAGACGAAGGTTCCCAAAAGAACTTGGGTGATGCGGTCGCGCATGAAGTTTCGCAATACGCGCGAACCGTACTGCTGTGACGCTATAGAAAGCGCCACGGCTGCTAAGGAAAACGTTACGCTCGCTGCGGTAATCATCGAACCCGCAATCGTGCTCAGCAAGGACCGTGCCCCCGCCGGACCTCCGGTATAAGCCCAGGGAAGAGAGGCCTTCATCCCCGGATCGACGCGCCCATCCACGTACAGCAGAAGGCTAGCTAAACCGCCTGCCAGCACAAGCATGAGCAACGGCATAAACCAGAATCCGTTCCGTACCGAGTCCATCCGTTGATTCCATTGAGCGCGCATCAGTCTGAAAAATCTCCAACCTGCGAGACGGCCGAGCATTTGATACAAATCTCATCCAATGCGGGTGCAGCAACGGTCGTCGAAAGTGTCGTTCAAGGTGTCATGACTGGCCTCTATGCCTCTTTTTGTCCTGATGGGACATGCTCTATGCAAAGAATGCGAATACTCATGTAAACCTTCAGAGTGGATAGCGACCGGCTTCAGCAGCCCACGTGCGAACTCTTTGCGACAGTGCCGTACTTGCGAACAGAATTCAGTCCGGAGAGTTTGAGTATTTCGCATTGAGCGAGGTGTCTCGACTCCGCTCTAAAGTGCGTTTGTCTTTGCCCACAACGATAGTTTCACAGCAGTGGAGTGAAGAAACTGTGCCGTTTTGGTCAGTTTGGACAGATTTTCGCAGCAAACATCGCCGAAATTACTGCTGCTTGGGTTTTGAACCGTGTATCTCAGTCACGAACGCGGGCCGCGCTTTTTCGCTCCAAGGACCTTGTGTTTGGCGGCTGCGTCTTCCAGGATGGCGTTGATTTCTCCGCCGACCAGAATCGCAGCGCCGCTCAGATAGAACCACAACATCAGGATGATCAGTGTGCCGAGCGAACCGTAAAGCAGCCCGAAATGACTGAAGTGACGAATGTAGAGCTTGAACAGCACTGAAACCGCAATCCAGATCACTGCTGCGACGATGCTCCCAGGAAGCAACCGCTTCCATTTTTGCTCAGGAATGTTCGGGGCGAAACGGTAGAGACCAACGAGCGCCAAAATAAGTAACAGCGCAGCGGCCGGCCATTGTGCAATTTTCCAGACGTAGAAACCAGCCGAGCCGGGCGCGACCTGGCGCAGGAATGCAGGACCGTACATCACGATAATCAATGTGGCCGTGAGCAGCATACCCATAGCAATCGCCAGGATCACGGCAATCAAACGGGATTTCCACCAGGGCCGGTTTTCTTTCACCTCATAAATGGCGTTGAGCGCATCAATCAGTCCGGTGGTCGCCGATGAGGAGGACCATAGCCCGAACAGTAGTGAAAACCAGGCTCTTCCGCCGCCGGTCGTCTGCGCCAGAACCTGTCGTACAAGTGTAGAGGCGGTGGACGGTAGAACTTCTCCCAGGTACTTCATCACCATACCTTGCGAACGCGGAGCCGAGCCAATCATCGAAGCGATGCTGGTTACAGACAAGAGCATGGGGAAGAAACCGAGCAGAAACCAGAAGGCCAGCTCGGCGGCACAGTTGACGACATCGTTCTTGACTGCCCCCCGCCAGATGCTGTTAAGCAGTTCCTTCCAACTCAACCCTACCAGTTTGGGAACGGCTGCCATCTGGTTTCCTCTCTGTCCTGTCATTCTTTGGGTCGGAGGCGCTTTGGGCATCGCGATTTCGAGTTTGCCGTCCTTGAATGTCGCCTTAGCTTTCGAACGATCGACTTCGGTGGGTAAATGAAAGTTGTGAGAATCCGGAATCGAAGAGCCCTAAGCACCCGCCTCGATACTTTCAACGTAAATGGCTTGGATTCGGGTTTGTCTCGGGATGAAGGCTTCCCGTCGCAGCTTTATGTTCAAGGTGAATTCCTACCTCGGTGCCGCTGGCTATGCGCCGGCTTTTTTGCGCCCGTTCCGCCTTCGTCCTGGATGGCGCCGCGTGCCTTCGAGAGAACGTCCCGCGGGATGTTGTGCACGTTGTGTGCTGTCTTGGCATGCTCAGCAGCCTTCTTAAGAACTTCGTCTTCGGAGTTGCCGCGCGCTTCGAATTTGCATCCGGGATTTAGATCATCGCATTTCAAGACTTTTGCCGTGAGCGAACCTCCTTAATTTGGCTGCATACTCAGGCCCAAAAACCATCCCGACGAGAGCGTTCCACAACCAGGTGGACGGTACCAAAACGGTTCGCTGCAAGACTGTATAAAACAGAACAGTTCACTTGCGCGATGGTCAACCTATAGACCGCAATAATCTCCATTGTGCTCCGGTGAAACTAATGCGCCTGCCCCAGGTGACGCTGTCTGAAGACATTACAGGGATGACGAGTGAGATCGATCTACGCGCTGCTACGCCCTCGGAAGTTACCTGATTGCGCCGCACTCGAAATGAATGTTGCGGACAAAGAAAAGTTTATGACGGGTAGCGATAGGAAACGCGCATGGATCTCCGTGCGGACTGTCCAATATGGAACAGTTTGCTTGGTTAGCTGGCTGCCATAGTTGTGATTGAGGTTCAGGTTTATCGCCTGCGACGTACTGCATTTATGTTCGCTGCATGATGGCCGGCTTTTCGCCCTGCCACCGCAAATGGCGCGACGCTAGACCAAATTCAGGCTCTATCGGCCGGACGCCAGTCATTGGGAAGGCAACGACTTCATGGTTCGCATTGCTCCTTGGCGCAGAGAGGACTTTGCCTCGGCTGATAGAAATGGGACAAATGGGAAATAAAGCCAGATCGGAAGTGAACGGATTTGTTTACTTCGCTGTGGGGGTCGCCGCTCTCGGCGGCCTGCTCTTTGGCTATGATACGGGCGTTATTTCCGGTGCCATATTATTCATTAAAAATCAGTTTTCCCTGTCGCCCACCATGGAGGAAATTGTTGTCAGTTCCGTTTTAGTGGGTGCCGTTGTGGGCGCGACTATCGGAGGCGCTCTGACCGGCCGCTTTGGCCGCCGCAAAATGATCATACTGGCCGGTATTATCTTTACGGTCAGCGCCATCGGCACGACTCTCGCACCAACGGTTATATGGTTGATTGCGGCCAGGGTGGTCAGCGGAATCGCCATCGGCATTGCTTCATTTATTTCTCCTATGTATATCGCCGAACTGGTGCCGGCAAAAGTCCGCGGTTCGTTGGTTGCGGTCAACATGCTGGCGATTACCAGCGGCATCGTGATTGCCTACCTGGTGGACTATGCGTTTTCCGGCATTCACGGATGGCGATATATGTTTGGACTTGCCGCGATTCCATCCGTCGCCCTGATCATTGGAATGTGGCGCTTGCCCGACAGCCCGCGCTGGCTGATCAGCAAGTCAAAAGTGGACGAAGCGAGGCGGGTTTTACAGCGCGCACGGACGGTATCAGACGTAAATCCGGAAATCACGGACATCCAGGAAAGCATGAAAAAACAAGGTGCCGGTGGGATGAGGGGGCTGTTCCAGCCTTCGCTGAGGATGCCTATGATTGTCGGCTTGGGACTAGCCGTATTTCAGCAGATAACCGGCATTAACACTGTCATCTATTACGCCCCCACTATTTTCAAGTTTGCCGGCATTAAGGCCGCCGGACCCGCAATCCTGGCTGGCGCAGGGTTGACCATGGTGATGTGGCTGTTCCACGTGATGGCCATATTTCTGCTGGACCGCGTTGGACGGAGGCCTTTGTTGCTAATCGGCGTGGCAGGTCAGATTGTCGGTCTGGCGATTTTGGGCGCAGCTTTTGAATTCCACCAGTTGGCAAATTTCAAGAGTTATGTCGCCATTGGCGGCCTGGTGATCTACGTCTCTTGCTTCGCTTTTGGACTCGGGCCGATTTTCTGGCTGCTGATTTCCGAGATCTATCCACTGAAGGTTCGAGGCCCGGCCATGAGCGCCGTGACGGTCACTAACTGGGCATTGAACCTGGTGGTGGCTGTGACCTTCCTGACCTTGGTCGGGGTTTTGGGGCACGCGGGAACTTTCTGGTTATACGGTGTAATCGCGATCGGTGCCTGGGTCTTCTTTTATCTGCTGGTCCCGGAAACCAAAGGTAAAACGCTCGAACAGATTGAAGAGCACTGGCGGTCGGGAAAGCCTGCACGGGCATTATGAAGGTGTGGCAAAGCGGATATGATGCGCACCCTTATATATATGAACCTTCGCCGATGGCCGAGGTCACTTTGAAAACTCTCGCCGACCATGGAGATATAGGCGGAACGCTACCCGCGGACCGTTTCAGAACCGCAGACCAATCCACTAACGGGACCGTAACTCCGGATTAACGCGCTTTCTGGAAAAGTTGGATTTGACTGATGCGGTTATCCGACATACCAGGACTCAGCGGCGTGGTCGACTAACAATCACCAGAGCGATACCGCCAATGAGCGCTAGCCCCCCGAGAATCGGAGGCACTGAACTAGTCTTATGCGGTTCAAGGGACTGAGCCATGAGTCGTGACGGTGATTCAAAGTATACAAGCGAAACAATCCCCAAGACGATCAAAATGAACCCAACAATTGATGCCGTTTTCATGAGATTTCCCTTATTACATCGGGACCCTCGCCTGAGTCTCCTTTGACAATCGCAGTTGTTGCCTCAAGGAACCGCATCCTCTGCTCTGGCTAAATCTGCGCCAGACTGCTATTCCAAATCGCTAGCCCAATCCACACGATACCGATAAAACCTCTGTCTGGAGATGCCCATCTTCCGGATTACCTCTCCCACTGGCGTCTCCGTATCCGCTAGCCGCAACGCGAAGTAAACTGCTCTTCCCGTGTAGCGCGTTTTTTTTACCGACATCCCTCCCTTCAAGCCGCACATTTTGCCGGATTTTCTCTCCGCGCTGGAACCAGCTTTTCGGGAAGTACCCTCATCCAAAGCACATGACCGCATGACTTTCCAAAAGAAACTAAGAGCAGGCGCGATATGTGGCACCTTCGCGATAGACGCTAGAATGGGGCGACTCTGACTCTTCTTTGTGTTGGCATCAGCGGGAATGCGCCTTGGCGATCGGTTCGTCGAGCCAGTATCCTTGGCGATGGTAATGACTATGCAGTCCAATCTCATAATCTCGATTCAAGAGAGACTCGTCCGTGTATTCAGGGGACTGCTTGATGCTCTCGCGGGAAAGGTTAACGAAGACTTTCGACTCGCTCCAACTAACGCGCTCGATCCATTTCGGTGAAAGCAGGATCTTCTTTCCAGGCCACCAGTTCTTCGTATCGATGATCAGATAACGAATCGCCCACGTCTCGTCATCGATGATGAAATCCTCGACATGGCCGATGTCCCCGTCCAAAGCTTGGATGTGATGGCCACTCACATCGCGAGTGCTGCGCAAATGCGCATCCCATGTTTTCTCAACTTGGACGGATTGCTTACGTTTCTCGTAGTTACGCACGATGTAGGGAGAAGAGCCCCACGAGTAGGGTCCGCCCCAATACATCGGCCAATCGTAATATCCGTAGTAGGATTCCTCAAACTGTCGCGACACGGGCTTGTCACTGTCCAAGGACGGACTTCCCTCAATCTGTTTCTTGGTCAAACTGATGGTGATGTGTTGCGTTTCCTTAATAACCGCGACGAGCGCATACGGAGAAACCAACACTTGCCTGCCCGCAAGCCAGTTTCCTGTGTCGGCGACCAGGTAGCGAATCGTCCAATGTTGGTCATCGAAGTAGAATTCTTTGACCGTTCCCAGGTCCCCGTCGAGACTTTCCAATACGTAACCATTCAGGGTTTTCGCTTTGCTTAACATAGTCTGAGTCCTTTCTTTCTTTGATTTTCGCTCTGTTCACTGTTGTGGCCTAGTTGTAAGCGCGTTTCAGAAATCGGTTTCACCGCGCTCAGCACCGGCGCGACCACTCCTGTTGCTTCGGCGGAGGCGGCTTCGCCGTCAGGTACTCGGTATCAGGCCATCAAGCTAAGTTCCAAACAAAAATACCGCATGCACTAGCAAGGAAACTGTTCCATTTCGCACAATTTGTTGTTGGGATCCATGCCGCTCCGTTTTAAGCGCGCAGTTTAAACTCCGATTTTCCCCCTTCGGCTGCGACCAAATTTAATTGTGTGCACGATTTTGAAAGTGATTTCGCCCAGATGTGATTCTAGCGGTCGAAGAATACACCGCTGTGGACAACCGGATCGTGCACAGTCACTGTTTAGATCGCTGGGAGGAAGGCCGAAAAGTACAGTAGAATCATCAACGTGGATACTGTCGGGGCGTAGCGCAGCCTGGTAGCGCGCCTGCCTTGGGCGCAGGAGGCCTGGAGTTCAAATCTCCACGCCCCGACCATTCCCTTCAATAAGCTGGCAATCGTGCAGGTCATAGCAGTCGCTTCAATGTAGTACTTTTGTAAGAACCCTCTGATTTCTGTTCGCTAGTTCAATCGCACCAGCCGTTTTGAACTTCTCGATAACTTCCCCGCCGCTTCGCGCTTATGATCCTCGGCCGGATGAACGCAGCGCACCGTCATCTGGATGCTAGTGTGTCCGCGTAAAGCCGCAAGCGTCGGAAGGTCCACACGGATATCAAGAACACCTCTTTCAGCGCGATAGGTCGATTGCATCCCAAGATGGGCATAACATTGTTCGAGAAACGCATTTGCCAAAGTAAAAATCCCCTACGACAAATTGCAATCATGCTTTGAGGTTGAACGCGTGGAAATTACCCAGATAGCTCAGCGGAACTTTGTCGCCCTCTATTGCCCAATAACCCTCCTCGAAATCAATTCGTGAGTGGTTGACACGACGCATCTCAAGTTCAGCAATTTCCCTGCCCGCAAACATGTGTTCTTGAGCACCCACTGGAGGGGAATTCAGGTCTAACTAAGACTTCGCGGAGTCCTGAAACGCTTCAGGAGGATCGAGAGAGCACCTTCGCCAGAACGCGGGCTCAGACAATGAACCATCCTGCAGTGCCTTTAGACTTTCCATGGTGGCGGCAATTTGTCCGCCATCTGCGGAATCAAAAACAATCACAATTCCTTCGACCTTTTGATTCGAGGCAGTCATATCGTTGTAGGCTTTAAGCAAGAGCCCCTTGGCGAACTTTCGTTTCTCTGCAGCGCTGGTTCCGGATGCCGAAGCCGTCTCAACCCATATGACGTGCACCGACTTGCCTTGGAGCGGTTCCCACTTCCCGCTGAAAGTGTTCGTCTCTTCTCGCGCTACTTTGAAAAGATTCGCGCTTGCCGGCAACGCGTCACTCGTTTTGCTTCCGCCAGAGCTGTATCCCGCAGGTAGCTCCACTTGCGAACGCCGCATCCAGCCGCGAGACGCCCCGGAAATCTGCACGTGTACCCAGGAACCTTCGACCCCGAGGATTTGAAATTCGTCATCCTGATCTGTGGAGAACAGCACTTGCGCCCCATCTTCCGGCTTGGAGAAGATTGCTACGCGCGCCTTCTTGACCACAACCAAATCCGTAGGCCGCGCCTGATTCTGCTGAATTTCTTCCAGGCTCTTTATATCGGCGCTGACCTGTTGTGCTTGCCGTTCAGCTTCATCACGCCGAAATCTTATGGACTCGAGGCTTTCCCCCGGAGCCGGTTCAGCCGGCACCGTAACATCTGATCGGTTGGCGGGAGTTGTCGGAGCGGCAACTCCTGGAGAATTCCTAATCGGCGCCGATTCGGAGCTCGAAGACGATTCGATTTTGTGCTCGGGCTGGCGCGTCGTCGTATTTGTGCCGCTCAACGGCGCAGGCGGTTCCTGGGCGGTTCGTGGTGCTAAAGAAGTAGCAGCGGGAGTTCGTCCCCGCGAAGTCGCTGAATTCCCCGCAGGATTGCCACCCAGTCCTTGTTCGATCTGGTCCAAGAGGTCGGTCTCGACGCGCCCATTTGAGATCAACTCACGGTAGCCCGGTTTCGCCGATTTGGGATCCACGTACCACGCTGTTATCTTCGCCGTCGCTTGGACCAAGGTTCCGCCGCTCGGAGCTGGAAGCACTCGAAGAGTGCAAGCGTAGTAGCCGCGCTGATAGTCTATGAGGGGCTGGTCCCCTACATCCACAAAGCCATCCAAAATCGGCAGACGTCCGCTGGACGACGAACGAAGGCCGTCCACAACTCGT
Organism: uncultured Acidobacteriota bacterium; assembly: GCA_963698005.1. Classification (GTDB taxonomy): domain Bacteria; phylum Acidobacteriota; class Terriglobia; order Acidiferrales; family UBA7541; genus Palsa-295. The sequence continues at coordinate 4,160,141 of OY969113.1, read as the reverse complement.
TGGACTTCTGATAGAGGATTGGGGAAGGTTCGGTCGAAGGAATGATCCTGTGCAGTAACGGGGCGGCCGATGGGCACCACGATGCTGAGAAGCAGAGTCACGGCATAAAATACAAAGCTCGGTTTCTTTTTCATGGAAGGGGCTCGACCTGGTCCTGACGGAGCCAACCCCGTTGTCCTTGCACGGTTTCGACTCCGTACCAATACGGCGTGATAATCTCGACCACTACCTCGGTGTTTGCCGGCAGTGATTGCAGCTTCGTAGCACGCTGGAAAGGGGCAGCTTTTAGTTCCGTGTTTTGATTTTTGACTCTTACCTCGACATCGTGCCGCAACTCATGCACGCGCGATTGTAAATCTCGCAGCGAAGACTCCGCCGAATTCAGACGGGCAATTTCCTCGTCGCGCAGTTTGGATGCCGCTCGAGCTTCTACGTCCTGTTGTCTTTGCTTCAGAGCGTCCGCGGTCTTTTGCTCCTCCCGCTGGATTTGGAGAAGGCGCCCATTGATCTCGGCGAACTCGCTGGTTTCGACCGTGGTGTCCGACACGTGTACTTTGCGCGAAGCATCCTCGACGAATACAGCATCAATTTGAAGATGAGTTCGGTTTGGAGATACGCCTTGGACGATGTATCGCACCGTTATCGTTCCAATATCGCTGCTGTCCTTGAAATGGTGCGGGGAGAGAGCATTTCGGCGCACCTTGTAGAAAACGCGTCCCGGGCCTTGCCAGGCCCCGTAGTACGCCGAAGAAGTCTCAGCTTCGGCTTCTGTCAATGTTTTCTCGCGCGAATAGACCCAAGTCCCATGGATGATTTGGTCTTCAGCGGTCTCCTGGACCGCCTTCGCGACATCATCTTCGGAAGCCTTGACGTCAATCGCGAAACCCTCGGGGGCCTGCGGTTTGCTATCCCGGGGCGCTGGCGCGGATTGCGCCACTGCAGGCGCCAAGAATGCGAGAACGAAGAGAAAGCTCCAGCTATGAAACCAACGAAGAGGTCGGATGGGCATACGCTTCAAAAAAGTTTCCTTCACCAATGGTATAGTCCGTATCAGACTGCCAGGTTCGGCAACCCAGCGAAGTATCAGCCCAAACGGCTAAGATTTCGCAAAATATTTACTGGCATTGAACAGCCAACTGTTCTTGGCTCAAATCACAATACCGCATTCTTGCCGCCGAGCTCAAGGACGCATGAAAACAGAGATAAGCTGAGACGACTGTTCTTCTGAACAGACCATGGCCTGATAGGCTAAAATTGTGATAGGAATCACGGCGAAAGCAGTCCGAGGAAAGAGATATTCCGGTGGTCGAGCAGGCCAAAATCGAAAAAATGGCGGATAGGCTGATTCCGCGCATTCTGGTCGTGGACGATGACGTGGAGCTATGCGAGCTGGTTGCGGAATACCTGACTCCTGAAGGATTCCAGGTTGATGCGGTTTACGACGGTATCCATGGAATTGACAGCGCGCTTTCGGGCGAATATTCTTTGGTCATTCTGGACGTGATGCTTCCCGGTATTCAGGGATTTGAAGTTCTTCGCCGGATTCGTGCAAAGTCTCGCTTGCCTGTGATCATGCTCACTGCCCGTGGCGAAGATGTGGATCGAATCGTTGGTTTGGAAATTGGAGCCGACGACTACCTTCCCAAACCATTCAATCCGCGAGAACTCGCCGCGCGCATTCAAGCGGTGCTAAGGCGCAGCACTCAAATCTCGACGACGGTAAGTGAGCCGATAGTTTTGGGCGACGTCGAACTGGAAGAGAGCGCACGCATCGCGCGCTGCGGCAACCGGGAATTGGAACTGACCTCGCTTGAATTCGATATTCTCGCTGTATTGCTGAAACGATCAGGGCAGGTCGTTACTCGCGAAGAACTCGTTAAGACCCTGCTTGGTCGCGAACTCGCCCCCCTCGATCGCAGTATTGATGTACATATCAGCAACTTGAGGAAAAAATTGGGCCCCTATCCGGATGGAGCTAATCGCATCCGCAACGTTAGAAGGGTCGGATATATTTACGCGGTTCCGGGTATGCCCAAAGAAGAGTAAGGCGAAAATGCAAACCTTGTTTCTAAGAATTTTCGTTTCTTTCTGGCTGGCCATGGTTTTGGTCAGCGGCACCCTGATTTATTCCGTTGTAACCACACAGTCGCAATTCACTCTGAATCGTTCCGAGCAGTCTGATAGGACTTTGATACCGATTGTCGCCGCACGCGCCGCGGACGTCCTCGACGATCACGGCATGGGCGCACTGGCCGATTACCTCACCTCGTTGCAGACTACCTTGAACTGGGAGGCCTATCTTTTCGATGACGAAGGTAAAGAAATCCTGTCGCAGCCCACGCCGCCCGAAGCTGACTCCCTTGCGCAAATGGGTCTTGAGGCCAGCGACACGAAATTCTTGGTCTCGCACGGAATCAAATACGTCGCGAAAAGAACCACGGGATCCACCGGAACCCGCTACGTTTTTGTAATTGGAACGAGAGTCGAGTCCGTCGCCAGCGTCTTGCGCGCCCCGCTGGGAATTCAGATCCTGCGAGGGGCAGCCATTCTTCTGATTGCCGGCCTTGTGTGTTTCTGGCTGGCTCGTTACATCACGGCCCCTATACGGCACCTTCGCACCGCGACTCATCGTCTCGCCACGGGGAATCTTTCGGCCCGGGTCGGGGGCTATGATGCAGGACGTAAAGACGAGCTTGCAGATCTGAGCCGTGACTTCGATCATATGGCGGAACAGATCGAATCCTTGATGAAGTCGCAGCATCGCCTCATCTCCGACATCTCTCATGAGCTTAGATCTCCATTGACTCGTTTATGCGTAGCCTCCGGACTTGCCCGCCGTCATGCCGGGCCGGAATTCTCCAGCGCCCTCGACAGAATCGATCTGGAATCAAAACGCTTAAATCACTTGATTGGAAGCTTGCTGGAGCTGGCGCGCCTGGAGAGTGGAGCTCAAATCTTGGAAGGTAAGTCCGTGGAGCTGGAGTCTCTGGTGCGTGAAATCGCTGCCGATGCAGATTACGAAGCCCAGAGCCGCAACCGGCGCGTCCGGGTAGTTTCCGCGGATTTTTGCACTATAACTGGAAATGCAGACTTGGTGCGTGCGGCGGCTGAAAACGTGATTCGCAACGCAGTGAATCATACGGAGGACGGCACGCAAGTAGACGTGGCACTCGAGCATGTGTCCAGCTCACAAGGGGGATTGGCCGTGATTCGCGTTCGGGACCACGGTAAGGGTGTTCCGAAAGAATTGCTCGCTGATATTTTCCTTCCTTTTTACCGAGTAGGAGATGCACGGGAGAGGTCTGCCGGCGGTTCAGGACTAGGACTTTCAATTACAGATCGGGCCGTACGCCTGCACGGGGGGAACGTGAAGGCGGAGAATTGCCCAGACGGGGGTCTCGTGGTCGAGCTCCAATTCCCCGTAACGACGAAACAAAGACCCGCCGTGAGCAAAGATGCGCCGACAGTCAGCTCTCGCGTCTAACGTCGCACGTCTTCAAACATCAAAAATCGTGGCGATAGCGTCTAATTCGCGATTATCTACATTTGCTTCAATAGTTTGGAAAACGAGATTTCTCCCCGTCAAATCCTGCCGTCTCCATCTCTGGAACTAGCCCCTCCTGCTGGGTCGCTACCCACGGTTTCTGTAACTCGTCCATTGCCGAGGAGACCATAGTGTCGGGCAGAGAACACACGAGTTCTAAGATGTTAAGATTTGTTAATTTTTGTGCTTGCGTTCTTTTATTAGGAGGAGTATTTTCGAGGCGTTTTGGGGAATTTGAAGGTGTGGGCTCTGAAAGCAGATGAATAGTCCAACCCATTTCACGTTCGGATGCCGCGAAAAAACCATTCTCTCCGCCGCAAACTTGCTTGCGGCAAACGCTGGCGTTCACTTTTTCCGAGTGTCGATGACGCGAATTACAATCCACTCTTCTGGCAGCTGGAATAGGAGGCTGTATGTTTAAGAGGATTCCAAATGGTGCGGGCCGAATTCAGAAATCATGGGCTCGTCCTTTTATCACCTGCGCGCTACTGGTCTTGGCAATCGTCATCTGCGATTGCGGGGTTGCGAATGCTTTGCCGACAAATAAAGCAATGGCCATCCCTGCCTTCGCGCGCAAGTACGGCCTCCCTTGCTCCGCTTGCCACACGGCTTGGCCGGAACTGAACAACTTTGGCACGGTCTTCCGCGACAATGGATACCAACTGGAGAATGAGCGCGACTCACCGATTTGGCAAAACCCTTCTTACTTCCCAATTACCTTCCGGATGACACCAAACTGGCATCGTGAGACCGCGGGAAATCAGCCGGTTGACTCGATTCCCGGAGGAGGATCGGGATCAACTACGGTGTCGCGTAATGTGACGCAGGCAGGATTCGATCTCTCGGGAATGGACCTCTGGTCGGCCGGAACCCTCTTCAAGAATATTTCCTTTCAGTTGCTTCCGTCCTCTGATGCCACCGCCGTCTGGCACTTTGAGAGCGCTTGGGTCCGCATCGACAACATAAAAGGAAGCTCGTGGCTCAACTTCAAGTTCGGCAGGTTTGAACTCGACAATATGGTTTCCGAGAAGCGTTTTCTATTCCTCTCCGATAATGGCGGTATATATCAAATTTACCATTTCAATGTTCCCGGGAGTTTGAACGACTTCGGCTACGGCGACAATCAGATCGGCGTGGAATTGATGGGCCACAACGCGAACAGCTACACGCGGTACTCCATCGCATTGTTGAGCAGTAACGAAGGTGGAGTCAATTTAACGAACTCAGTCACGCCGGGTGGTAATCCTTCAAGTCGCAGTTTTGATGGCAATCTGGCCTTCAGCCAGGCCTTCAATGCCGGAAGCTTGGGTCTCGAACGAATCGGAGCCTTTGCCTACATCGGCCAGAGACCAACGTATTACCAGACAACGGGAGGCAGTGGAACGGGCAATAGTGGCAATGCAACTGATCTAGTGGGCCTTGGAAACGAGCCCTTCTACCGCGTTGGTTTCGCCGGCGACTTCTTTATCAAGAACCTCGAACTGTTGCCTTTGTTTATGCACGGGCATGACAACGCCTATCTTGGAAACAGCATTCCCTCTAACAGTGGGCCCTTACCCAGCACATCCCGGGCACCCTCCTTCAATGGCGGTTTTATCGAAGCCCATTACTACGTCAATCCACAACTCGTGTTTCTCGGGCGTTTCGAGAAAATAAATGTGGGTCAGCAGGCAGACACAGGCAATCCCGGCAATTTCGGAAACGTGACCGCCTACTCCGTGGGGTATCGTTGGTATCCGATCATGTTCAGCCGCGCTGGACTAGCCTGGCACAACGAGTACTCAATCTCTAAGTCCATCGGTATCGTGCCTGAAAGCGGCGATGGCACGGGATTACCCCCGCTTCCGTTCCCGAACTCGCAGAATGTTTGGAGTAGCAGCGTATTCATTGGATTTGATTTCGACTTCTAGAGAAGAGGCCCACAATGACACTAAAGAAACTCGCTGTGACATTTGTTTTGGGGTCGATGGCTCTGGTTACCGTCGGAGCCACGTCCATCCTCGCGCAGTCACACGTAAACTCACCAGACCCATCCGTTGGGGCGCCTAGCGTTGCATCCGAAGAGAGCCACATCGGCAACTTGACGGGGCACGCGGAGAGTGGCAAGAAGCTTTATCGAAGGTATTGTATCGGCTGCCATGGCCCCGACGGCAACGGCGAGGGAATGAATGCCCAGTGGATTGACCCCAAGCCGCGGGATTTCACCGAAGCTACCTTCAAGTGCCGTTCTACGCCTACGGGCACTTTGCCGACTGATGAAGACCTGTATAACGCAGTGACGCGCGGATTCGTGACTACAAATATGCCTTCGTGGATCGCTTTGACCCCACAACAGCGCGCCGACCTGGTTGCCTTTGTGAAAACGTGGTCTCCTCGTTGGACAAAGGGGAAGGCCGGCGCTCCTTTGGACATCCCGCCGGAAACCCCCATCACGATCGAAAGTATTCTTCACGGGAGAGAACTCTTTCAGAAATTGGAATGCTGGAAGTGTCACGGTCCCGAAGGGCATGGAGACGGGCCTTCGGCGATCACACTTACCGACGACAAGGGTAATCCGATTCGGCCGTATGATTTTTCGTCGGGCTCGCGCTTCATGTGCGGCACAAGCAATCGGGACTTGTATCGCATTTTCATGACCGGACTGGACGGATCGCCGATGCCGTCTTTTGCCGACGTCGTGAAGCCGAGTGAAGCGTGGGATCTGGTGCACTTTCTGCGGACTCTGCAACCGCTTAAGACGCAGGAGGCAGATCTGTGGATGACTTACAAGGCTGCGCATGGCGCCGATCTGAAGCCCATAGGTCCGGACGCCGCGCCCGGCGGGAAGTAATCCATTTATACTCGGAGGAATAATTCTATGCGAAGTAGATATTTCACGGCGCTCGCAGTCGCAGCGTTGCTGGGCAGCGGGATGTTGGTGTTCGCGAAGCCCCCGGCGGGGTCCGGCTCAATCACGGGAAAGGTGACCTACACCGGCACGCCCCCGAAGATGAAGCCGATTGACATGTCCAAAGAGCCGTCGTGCGCAAAGCAACATGCGACTCCGATACTTACCCAGAACGTGGCTACTGGGCCGGGTAATGCGCTCCAATGGGTGGTGGTATATATCTCGGCAGGCGATCAGGGCTCCGCGGCTCCGTCGCAAGCGGCCAGATACGATCAGAAGGGCTGCGAATATCTGCCTCATGTTCTGCCGATGCAGGTTGCTCAACAACTTCAGATTTACAACGACGATCAGACCTCGCACAATATCCATCCGCTTTCCAAAGTCAACCCTGAATGGAACAAGTCTCAGCCGCCCGGCTCGCCTCCGATTGACACAAAGTATGACAAGGTCGAATTCATCCCGGTGAAGTGCAACATTCACCCATGGATGCATGGGTACTTCGCCGTGCTGAACACGTCGCACTACGCGGTTTCAGGCGAGGACGGCTCCTTCGACATCAAGGGTCTTCCTCCCGGAAAATATACGGTGACGGCGTGGCAAGAGCAGTATCCGGCACAATCGCAGGAAGTCACCATCAGCGGAAGCGAAACCAAGACTGCCAACTTTGTTTTTAAGGTTTTGCCGTACTAGAGCATCTGGCGCGGTCCTGGCAGTATTTTTGTTAGCGAGGGAAGGCTGTCGCTGTAACGCTTTGAACTACCACCCGCAGAACATCGGAGGGGCGGAAGATGGGTAAGTTTTTTGCGATCGTCCTCACGGTGATCACTCTCGTGTCCGCATCTATTTTTGCCATGCACATCTGGTGGATGCCTGTGGATATCTCAGCTCACGGGCCAGCACTCGACAAGCAGTTCGGCGAAACACTCATGGGGACGGGGTTCGGTTTCCTGGTGGCGCAGCTGAGCCTGGCATATTTTCTGTGGAAGTACGCGGACCGGGGCGACGGCCGCAAGGTACGTGAATTCCCCGGCGGACCGAAAGTGACGATCATCACGGCCGTGGTCCTGGTGGGCCTTGAGATTCTTGCGCTGTCGTTCGTCGGGCAAAAAGCTTGGGCTGCGGTGAATCTGGATCCGGCTCCGCCCAATGCATTGCACATTGACGTCCAGGCCGAGCAGTTTGCTTTCTATTTTCGGTATGCGGGGCCGGACGGGCAGTTTGGCACAATTCATCCGGAAAAAATCAACGACGGCAGCGGGAATTATTTTGGCCTGGATCCCGAGAACGACATACCGGCGCGAGACGACATCGTCGTGGGCTCGCTGACGATTCCGGTGAACCAGCCAATCTTGCTGACGATCCACTCCAAAGATGTGGGGCATTCGTTCTACGTCCGCGAGCTGCGGATTCAGCAGGATTTCGTTCCTGGAATCGTCATCCCCGTTCATTTCACAGCTACGCAAACCGGAAAGTTCGAGATCGTATGCACGCAGCTCTGCGGATTGGGTCACTACAATATGAAGGCCTATCTCGAGGTGCTGCCCCAGGATCAGTTCGATCAGTGGCTGAAGACTCAGGCAGGGCAATAGGCAATCGGCCCGCGTCGATGCGCGCAAGCGCGATTGGCGGCTGGCTCTTCCATGCGAGGCAGGCAAATGTCCGACACGTCGGAGCAACCAGCGGTTCATCACCACGAACCACCGAAGGGCTTCCTCTGGACTCACGTCTTCAGCCTGGACCACAAGGTCATCGGTAAGCAGTATTACTTCCTCTCGCTCGCGTCCGTGGTCATCGGGATGGTCCTGTCATGGATCATGCGCTTCCATCTAGCCTGGGCTGCAGCCGCGATTCCCGGGCTCCAGCATCTGTCGCAGGTAGGAGCGCCCGGGGGCATCCTCACGCCGGAGTACTACCTTTCTCTGCTGACTCTGCATGGCACGCTGATGGTCTTTTTTGTGCTCACCACCGCTCCCCAAGCCGGATTCGGGAACTACTTTCTTCCGATCCAAATAGGAGCGGAGGACATGGCTTTCCCCCGTCTCAACATGCTTTCGTTCTGGGTGACGTTCGTGGGCTTCGTAACCCTAGTTTCCACGCTGTTCATCAGCGACGGGCCGCCCATCTCCGGCTGGACGGCGTACGCGCCGTTGAGCGCCTTGGGAAGCGACGCAGGACCGGGCCTGGGCAGAGGCCAGATTCTTTGGGTGATCTCTATCGGAATTTTTTGCATCGGCTCGCTCTTGGGCGCTCTTAATTTCATCGCCACTACTCTGGACTTGCGCTGCAAGGGAATGACGCTCACTCGCATGCCGTACACGGTCTGGGCCTGGTTTATCACCGCGGTACTGGGCTTGCTGGCCTTCGCCGTGTTACTCCCAGCTTGCGTTCTTCTGGTCCTGGATCACGTCGGAGGAACCAGCTTCTTCATTCCCGGGGGATTGGTGCTGAGCGATAAGCTCCAGCCGCATTCCGGAGGCTCCACGCTGCTATGGCAACATATGTTCTGGTTCTTCGGCCACCCGGAGGTTTACATCGCAATCATCCCGGGCATCGGGATTACGTCTCACATCCTGGCGTCGACGGCGCGCAAACCACTGCTAGGGGGTAGCCGGGTTCTGGTCGGCTGCATGGTCGCGATTGCCTTTCTCAGCTTCACGGTTTGGGGCCATCATATGTTTATCAGCGGGATGAACCCCTTCTCGTCGCTGCTATTCTCCGTGCCGACGCTGATTATCACAATTCCGGCATCGATCATCTCTTTGAACTGGATCGGGACGGCCTTCGGGGCGCGACTCCGTTTCCACACGCCGGGACTGTTCGCCATCGGGTTCATTTCTGTGTTCGTCACGGGCGGGCTGAGCGGCTTCTTCCTGGCGCAGCCATCGCTCGATATTTACCTGCACGCGACCTATTTCGTGGTGGGCCATTTCCACATGGTGATGGGAGTCGCGGCAATCTTTGGCATGTTTGCAGGAACGTATTTCTGGTTTCCCAAGATGTTCGGGCGAATGATGAACGAAACTCTGGGCAAGGTTCATTTCTGGGTGACCTTCATCGGCGTCTATTGCATCTTTATGCCGATGCATTATCTAGGGCTGGCCGGAAACGTCCGGCGGTATTCAGCCTTTGTGGACGATTACCTGGTGCCGCTGATTCCGGTGCACAAATTCATCACGATCGCGGCATTCGTCACGGGAGCGGCGCAGCTTCTCTTTCTGTTCAACCTGTTCTGGAGCATGTACCGTGGCAAGAAGGCGGAGGAAAACCCCTGGGAGTCAACGACGCTGGAGTGGACGATTCCATCGCCGCCGCCATTCGACAACTTCGGCGGCCGCCACCCAATCGTGTACCACGACCCGTACGAGCTCGGAGTTGAAGGGGCGAAGGGCGACTACGTGATGCAGGATTCGCCGGAAAAGCTGGCACAGTCTTAATCCATAGGGGAGACGCGGTGAGCGAATCTGACATAACACTGAGGAGCGGACGAGCGGATTGGATGGGCGGGGAACTGCCCTACGCAATTCCATCCAAGAAGCTGGGGATGTGGCTCTTTATCGTCTCCGACTCGATCACATTCGGCGCCGTGCTGGTGTGTTACGCGTATCTTCGCTTGGCAAGCCCGAATTGGCCCACGCCCTTCCGGCTCGCGAGTATTGTGAACGGGGCGATCATGACGTTCGTGCTTCTTTCCAGCAGCGTCACCATGGTGGCCGCCGTTGAATCAGCTAAGCACGGGCGCATCGCCGCCGCTGTCCGGTGGCTTTCGGCAACGATGCTCGGCGGTATTCTGTTCGACATTCTGCACATCCGCGAGTGGCTCGGGTTGATTCACGAGGGCCTCCGCCTGTACCAAAACCCCTGGGGTTCATCGCTGTTTGGGGCGGCATTTTTTACGCTGACAGGCCTGCACATGACCCACGTCACCGTCGGCGTCATTTACCTGGGAATCGTGGCCATCGGGTTTCGGCGGGGCAAATTCACGTCCGACGACGTAGAAATCAGCGGGCTATATTGGCATTTCGTAGATCTGGTTTGGATGTTTGTCTTCCCACTCGTGTATTTGCTGTCCGCGCGGATGCGCTAGAATTTCGGGAAGGAGCCAAAGATGAGTGAGAGCACTACTCATGACCTGAGTAAAGCGGGGATGGGCTGGTTTCTTAAGGTTTGGGTGATCCTGCTTTCCCTTACGGCTATAGAAGTCTTTCTAGCCTACGAAGACCTCCCTCTGCATATCATGCTCATCCTATTGATGGGAATCTCAATCATCAAAGCCGCTATGATCATCGCCTATTTTATGCACTTGCGATACGAGAGAAGCACTCTTGCCTGGACCCTGCTGCCGGCATTGGTCTTTGTGCTCGCGATGATGGTGGTCTTTTTCCCGGATAGTATTCGAATCGAGCGTTTGGGCCAGTTTTTGCACTAGCCCCGGGCGCCTGGTTTTCGAGAGTAGAGAGCGCAGTTGGCCGGGCAAGACAAGGTTTGCGGGGAATAAAATGAGAAGCTCAAACTCTACGCGCTGGCCGATTCTCGCGCTGCTGCTTGCTTTCGCGATTCCCATGCCGCTTTTCGGCCAAGGCTGCGCTATGTGTTACCAGAGTGCAGCTGCTTCCGGGGCTCAGGGTGCCCAGGCGTTGAGGCACGGCATTCTTATTTTGCTCTTCCCTCCAATTTTCATTTCTACGGGCATTGGGTTCTTCGCCTACGGCAAGCGAAACAAATTCAACACCCAGGATCGCGCTAGCAGGCGGGAATCCGAATTCGAAAAGATGTGACCATTGGACCTTTAGCTGGTTCCCGGTGCGGCGGACGAAGCGCCAAACGATTTGATAGCACTGGCTTCGTCCTGTGAACGTCAAGAACCCTTTCCAACATGGTCATCTGAAGTACTTCCTGGAACACTTCGGGACTTGAGTCTGAGGTTTTTTAAATCCTGATCAATGTATTGTTGTCCGGGCGTTTATCCACCCGAGAGACATCAGCCTCAGAGTTTCCTCGGCCGTATCCTGCAGGCTCGACTTCTAGACTTGATTTCGAACGGCTTATACATTTTCATGACTTTTACGGCGACCCTACATACAATTGGGTGTTCTCCTCAAACTGATCTAGGCGTCTGCAAACCACCTGTTGGGAGATGACCAAATGTCCATCCTGAGCGCCAAGACTCAAGACTCTGCGCCGTCGACTACGAATGACGACGCGGCGATCGCCTCGCTCAAATCCGCATTCGCCGCGCAACGCGCCGCCTTCCACACCGACCGCTATCCCAGCCTTGAAGAGCGCAAGACCCGCATCGGCAAACTCATCGGCATGCTGCTCACCTATCGCGAACGCATCAGTGCCGCGCTCAGTAAGGACTTCGGCTGCCATCCCGTTCCGGCCTCTGACCTCATCGAAGTGCTTGGCCCCGTCGCTCGAGCGCAATACGTTCTAGGCAAACTTGAGGAATGGATGCGCCCCTCTCCGCGCGAGATCGACCCCGCAATGATGGGCACCGCGCAAGCCTACCTCCAAAGCCAACCGAAGGGAGTCATCGGCAATATCGTCCCCTGGAATTTTCCTTTCGACCTCTCCGTCGGTCCCATGATCGAAATGCTCGCCGCTGGAAATCGAGTGATCGTCAAGCCCTCCGAATTCACGCCCGCCTCGGCTAATCTCCTTCGCGAAATGGTTGAGGCGACCTTCGATCCCACGCTCGTCTATGTCGCCGTAGGCGGCCTCGATCTCGCGCGCGCTTTCTCCGATCTCCCGTGGGACCACCTCCTCTACACCGGGAGCGCAAACGTCGGCCGCCAAGTGATGCAAGCGGCCGCGCGAAATTTAACTCCCGTCACCCTTGAGCTGGGCGGCAAGTGCCCCGCGCTCCTCACGCCAGGCTCCGTCACCGCGACAAACGTCGAATCCGTCATCGGCACAAAAACCGTGAAGAACGGACAAATGTGCATTTCGGTGGACTACTGCCTCGTCCCTCGCGCCGAGGTGGACGCTTTCGTGAAGCTCTCGCTCGACTTCATGCAACGAGTCGCCTCCGACTATTCGCGAAGCCCTGATTGCACCGGCATCATCTCGCTTCGTCATCTGGACCGCCTCTCCGCGATGCTGCAAGAGGCGCACGATCGGAAAACTGTCATCGTCGAGCTCGAGCCGAAAGGCCGCACCGACCGCGAGACGCGCCGCATGCCCATTTCGCTGGTCATCGATCCGTCTCCCGATCTACGCATCATGAAGGAAGAGATCTTCGGTCCCATCCTGCCGGTTGTGCCGTATGACGACCTCGACGAAGCGATCGCGCTGATCAATGCCGGAGAGCGCCCGCTCGGACTGTACGTCTTCGGCGATGACCGCGCGGAGACCGACCGCATCCTTAGTCAAGTCACTTCCGGCGGCGCGGCCGTGAATACCTGCGCAATTCAGGGCGCTCTCCCATCGCTTGCGTTCGGCGGCGTCGGCATGAGCGGAATGGGTTGCCACCACGGAATCGAAGGCTTCCGCGAATTTTCGAACCAGCGCGGCGTAGTCGTCCGCGGCACGGGAGATCACTTCGACGCCTTCTTCGCGCCCTACGCAAAAGCGGCGGCAATCGTGAAAGCGGCGCTCAGCTAGTCTGGAATCCGTCACTCTGTTGAGGGAAGGTCAAAAAAACATGGCGTTGAAAGATCTGAAGGGAAAATGGGTGCTGGTCACAGGAGCCGCCTCGGGAATCGGCCACGAGACCGCGCTCGCATTCGCCCGCGAGGGCGCCAACATTCTGGCGATCGACCTCGACAAGGAGCGCCTAGCCGAGACAACGCGTTTGATCGAAGCGATGGGCCGCCGCTGCCTGCCATTCGGTTGCGACGTCAGCGACGAATCCGCCGTCAACGCGCTCGCAGCAAAAGTCACAGCCGACATCGGCACGCCGCACGTAGTCATCAACAATGCGGGCATCGGTTTTCTCGGCCCGTTTCTCGAAACGCCCGAGAGCGCCTGGAACCAAGTACTCGGCGTGAATCTGATGGGCGTGGTCCATTTCAGCCGCGCGTTTTTGCCCGCAATGATCGCCGCCGGTGACGCGCGCCACTTGGTTAACGTCGCGTCCGCCGCAGGTCTCCACTCCGTTCCGAACCTGAGCGCTTACTCCGCTTCCAAGCACGCCGTGATCGGCCTTTCCGAATCTCTCTCGATGGAGCTGATAAAAACAAATATCACCGTGACGGTCGTCTGTCCCGGAATCATTAACACGCCAATCGTTCGCAACCGTCGCGCGCTGGCGCCCAGCGTGCCCGAGTCGGCACTCGCACGACTCGATAAGCAATATCAGGCGAAGGGTGCGCATCCCTCGCTGGTCGGCTCGCGCATTGTCCGCGCCGTCAAACGCGGCGAAGACCTCGTACTCGTCGGCCCCTCCGCCGCCACCGTCTACCACCTCCGCCGCCTAGCCCCGCGCTTCCTCCACAAAGCCGGCGTCTCCGGCGCCCGCTCCCTCGGCTATCTCTGGTCAGACTGACGGCCCTCGATTCGTCCGATAGAAGAAGTCCTCCGCAAATGTCAATTCAGGGCTTCACGCGGTTTTCGCAGCGTCGGCTTGTCCTGAGCGTAGTCGAAGGGCGTCTCGCCGGCTCAGTCGATCTTCGATAATTTTCCGCGCTTGATGTCCCCGCCCTCCGACGGAGAATCCCACCGAAGATCATTCTTTGTGGGTCGTAGCTTTTTACCCTGAGACTCTCGAAGGGCAGCCACGACATGCAGGACCGCAAACGACCTTCTTCCTTTCGGCGGAATTTTCGCTGAGCCTTGCGCCTGGCACGTTCGACCTGCGAATTCAACTTCCCTTCTTAGCGCAGGTAGGTTGGACTTTCGCTTTAGAATGCGAAAGTTTGAAAAAAACACAGCACGCGAGTCCTTGCCTTCCGCATCCCAACTTCCTATCATCGTTCCGATGAAAATTTGGTTTAGAACGGAAGATGAGCAGGGCGGCGAGCAATCGCCGCGGCAGCACCGCTCCGTCAATCCGACGTCGCCCAAATCGCCTCGGTCGCCCCAATGCCCCGTCTCAAGCGATACGTCGCCGACCAAAGATCCCGCCAAAGATTTTCCTCGTAGGGGCGCTGCTCGCTGCGCCCGCTTCAGCGCCGCCGACCAACATCACCCTTTAGCCCCCGCCCGTCCCTTGCCCGCCCTCGCCCCTCCGGCCCCATCTCGACCGCAGCCAACTGCAAGCCATCTCTTAACTGGGTTACGTCAGGGCACGGCTTTAGCCGTGCCGAACAGCGCCCAAACCTCAGGGGTTTCAACCCCTGAGGCTCGCGGACTCAATAGTCCAACCATTTATCAGACAGGCTCCAGCCACTCGCCACTAGACATTTGCCACTGCTCAAACATTTCTAACCGGTTCTGGCCTGCAAACAGAAGTTGCAGAAAACAAACCAATAAACCCTGTCTAACCGGGGCCAGAACTGCACAATGTCGCACGCGATTTTCAATTGCAGGGTTTCATTCCCACAACCGCCGTCCTCTGGCCACCAGCCACTTACTTGCCCTGATTACGCTGACGAAGGAACGGACGCAGGAAGGGCGACTAGCCACTGTCATTTCTAATCGAGAACTCTTAGTATTAGAAACTTCGCAACTCATTGAAAACAAACACCGCCGACCCGTTCTAATCGAGACCCTTGAACCAAACTCCGCTCCCGTTTTTCGAGCCTTTGTAGCGCCCGCCTTTAGGCGGGCAGCCTTCCCTCTTACCGATATCCCGCGCAATCACTTCAACGCCGAGGGAGCCGTCTGATGCCCCCGATTCGCCCCTTCGACAATTCCGAGATCGAGCGTGGCGCCGACGGCATCGCGCGTTACCTCAACCGCCCGCAATCGCTGGTTCACATGCTGCGTGCCACGGTTGATAAGTGGCCGGACAAAGAAGCCCTCGTCGAACTGGGCGGCGAGCGAATCACCTACACCCAACTCTGGGACCGCTCCGCTCGCGTTGCCGGCGGCCTGCGCGCCATGGGAGTCCAGCGCGGCGACCGTGTCGCGATCCGCCTCGGCAACAGCATAAATTGGTGCTCCGCTTTCTTCGGTGTCCTGATGGCGGGCGCGGTAGTCGTGCCGGTGAACACGCGCTTCTCCGAATCCGAAGTCGAACACGTGGTCACCGACTCCGGCAGCAAGGTCGTCATCATGCCAGGCCAGCCGCTTCCGGACGGCGCGCCCTTCGTAACCGACGATTTGAAGCCGCAAGACCTCGCCGCTATTTTCTACACCAGCGGCACTACCGGATTTCCCAAGGGCGCCACAACCTCGCACGAAGCATTCCTCTCGAATATCGAAACTTGCCGCCGCATCAGCGATCTGCCTTTCGACGGCAGCAGCCGAATCCTAATTTCCGTTCCGCTGTTCCATGTGACCGGTTGCAACAGCCAACTATTGCCGGGGTGCGAAGGCGGCGGCACGACGGTGATCATGCCGGTGTTCGACGTGAAACTTTTCCTTCGCACTATCGTCGAAGAGCGCCTGAATATTCTCACCACCGTTCCCGCCGTCTTTTGGCTCGCGATCAACCAGCCGAACTTCCGCGAAATCGATACCTCCGCAATCAAGTGGTGCACCTACGGCGGCGCGCCCACACCTCCCGACCTGGTGGCGAAGATCATGGAAGCGTTTCCGAACGCACGGCTCGGCAACGGATTCGGACTGACCGAATGCTGTTCCGTAGCCACGTTTCTGCCGCACGAATACTCCAAATTACGCCCGGAAACGGTCGGCTTTGCCGCGCCAGTGGTCGATCTGAAACTGTCCGACGTCGATCCGCACACCAACGTAGGCGAACTGCTGATTCGCGGCCCTAATGTCAGCCTGGGCTACTGGAAGAATCCGCAAGCCACAGCGGAAACGTTCGTTGACGGCTGGTTGCACACCGGCGACATGGCGCGGCTCGACGAAGAAGGTTTCGTGCAGATCGTCGATCGCAAAAAAGACATGGTGAATCGCGGCGGCGAAAACGTTTACTGCGTGGAAGTGGAAAACGCGCTGGCCGCGCATCCCGCTGTCTTCGAAGTCGCCGTCACCGCCGTCCCGGACACCATGATGGGCGAGAAAGTGGGCGCCGTGATCGTTCCGAAGCCCGGACAGAACCCCGCTATCTCCGACATTCTAGCCTTTGCCCGCACACACCTCGCGGATTTCAAGGTCCCGCAATATATCGTCCTCCGCACAGCAGCGCTCCCGCGCAATCCCGGCGGCAAGGTCATCAAAAAGCAGGTTCGCGAGAATATAGAGTGGGGCGAGCAAGTATGGTAGTCCCTCAAAATTTCGCAAGCCATGCCCGCCAAAAAAGCCGGCGCCACGCCACGCCGCTCCAACCCGCCTGTCTCTATTAAATTTTCGAACCTGTGCAATTTTGAACAGTCTTGGCGAAGTAGGTCGCTCTAGCATTGTCCACTTTTTGAGGACACCCAGATGACGAACGCGAAACTTGACCCGGCGACCAGCGGTGCCGCAACTCCAGGCGCCAATCCGAACCTGGTGTCGCTGAAAATCCCATTGAGGAACCGGATTCCGCAATTGATACGCCGCCAGAACGGACAAGCGGCGGTCCATTCCAGTGGAATTTGAAGTGATTGCACAAGGGAGACTTAAGAGCCGACGTTCGCATTGGTTAGGCCTTTCATTTGCATACTTTTCGGTTACATAAGTGTGGAAGGTTTCCGTGCCACTGAAGAGAGCAAATGGAATCGGCAAGGAGGGAGTGAAAAATTGCGGAATCGCGTGATGCCAATGCTGGCAAATTCTAGGGCTTCTCGAGTTCTTTTGTTATCGGTCCTATGTATTTGTCTATTGGCCATCGCGTCTGCTGCTTCCTACGGTCAGCAGGCTCCCGATAAGGGCGCGCAGCCGCCCAGCCCGCCCGCGGCCAGCGCAGCTTCACCCGCTACTCAACCCACGGCTTCATCCGCTGCTCAACCCGCGGCTTCATCCGAAGCCCGTCAGTATGTGGGAGCGCTGACCTGCAAGGCTTGCCATGAAGACCTCTACAATAGCTGGGAGAAAAGCGCGCACTGGCAGCAGACGTACCAGGAAGGCGGGATCGCGAAGCACGGCTGCGAGGATTGTCACGGTCCGGGTTCGGCTCACGTCGCGGGCGGGGGCGACAAAACGAAGATTTTCATATTTGGCGAACACTCTTCCAAAGAAATAAATGCACGGTGCCTGATCTGCCATGCCAGCGGCGCGCAGCACATGAATGCAATCAACTCGGTGCATTCGAAAAATAACGTCAGTTGCGTCTCCTGCCATTCGCCGCATCACGGTAAAGATTCGGATTTCTTGCTCGTAAAGTCCCAGCCCGAACTTTGCTATGGGTGCCATCTCCAGCAAAAAGCCCAGTTCGACATGCCGTTTCATCATCGAGTGAATGAGGGTCTGATCCAGTGCACCGATTGCCACAACGTACACGGCACGGTGAAGCCTCACCAGGTGCGGACTTCCTCCACGCAAGACGCAGTCTGCTTCAAGTGCCACATCGACAAGCAGGGACCTTTTGTGTTTGAGCACGCGCCCGTGAAGGTGGATGGATGCGAGTCGTGCCATTTGACCCACGGCGGACCAAATCCTCACATGCTGAAGCTGAGCAACGTCAATTTGCTTTGCCTGCAGTGCCACACGACGTCGAGCTTCAGCAGCGCGCCGGGAGCCCCTTCGTTCCACAACCAAGCCAGCTTTTTCCAGTCATGCGTGTTGTGTCACTCGCAAATTCACGGCTCCAACTTTGATGCGACCTTTTTTAAGTAGGAGGCGCGAGGAACTTTTTCAATCTCGGAGAAGGCAGGCAAGGATAAACAAGCGGTAAGTGAGGAGCGGAGTTTTCGAATGGGGAAAGAAAAGCTATGACAGTTCGCCCGGGAGTTCACTCGATTCCTTTTGCCATTTTCGTCATGGCGCTCTTCTTTTCGCCTGCTGCTCGGGCTCAAGACGACTCCGGGCCATCGAAAGGCATTAATTCCGGCGATTACAATATCCATTCGTCAATCGAAGCGGGGTATAGAGCGAGCGAGATCAACGGCAACCTGAACACCTACGACACATTTGAAAATCTTGGTTCCGGCCTTCGTCTCTTTGACTACACCCTGGAGATGCGCTCGCTCGATCACAATGGATTCTTGTTCGACAACTTGAGTTTCAGCAACTTCGGATACGGCGGCGATCCAAACGATGTTACGCGCCTGCGCATCGGAAAGAATAAATGGTACGACTTTCGGCTGGTGTTCCGCCGCGACAAGAACTTTTGGGATTACAATCTGTTCGCCAATCCCTTGAACCCGGCTTCCTTGAACCCTCCGGGATCATTGAGCACGGGCTGCTTCGTGGGTCCGCCTACGACGACTTTTCCGCAGGGCTCTCCGGCATTCTGTTCAACCCCTGCAGTACCGCAAAACCATTCGCTTAATTCGCTGGATCTTGTGCGCCGCATGCAGGATTACGATCTCACTCTGCTTCCGAATTCGCCGATTCAATTCCGGGTGGGCTATTCGCGGAATCGCAACGAAGGACCCAGCCTTTTTACCACCGACGGGGGCACCATTTCGGCGTTCAATCAAATGAATAGCTATACGACGAACGCCTATCGCGCTGGAGTCGATATTCGAATCCTGCCGCGAACAACTTTTTCTTTCGACGAGTTCCTCAGTTACTTCAAGCAAGACAACGTGGTTACCGATAACCCCGTGGCCAATCCGCAGAATTTCGGGTTTATCCTCGCGAACCCTACGGCGTTGGGCACGCCGAACGGAACACCGGTTGACCTGGGAAACATTTGGAGCACGCAAACGCCGTCCGAGGCACTGCCGTGCGCGACTCCGATCGTGGCGGGCACGACAAACACCGCCACCCCTACCTGCAACGGATTCTTGTCCTATAGCCAGGTAGGGAATCCGCGAAATTTCATGCCCACGGAGCGATTCCGGTTCCAATCGAATTATTTCAGGAATTTCGAAATGTCCGGCTCGGTCGGTTACAGCACCAGCAACAACCAAATCCCGAATTTCCTGGAGACGGTGGACGGATTCACTGCGCGCACCGGCGAGCGCGGTAGTACGACCAGTGGTCCGGCGAATGCAAAGCGGGTGTCCGTTAATGCGAATTGGTCGGGTGTGTATTCCATAACTGACAAGCTCCGCGTCCTCGACGAGTTTCGCTATGACAACTGGCGGATTCCTGGAACGTGGGCGCTCGACGAAACCAATATTTTTGGCACAGGTTTTCCGGGCTTGGCAGGTTTGCAGCAGAGCGAAGCCGTGTTCAACGCGGCCAATTGTCCTCCAGGCTCCAACGCCGTGACTTGCCCACAGCATTCGGGTCCGACTGCTACGTCGGCGGGCTCGGCCGCGGATGTGATCACGGGCCTGGTTTCAACGTTTCTAGGCCAGAACTTGAAATCAAATACTTTGGAGCTTCAATACGATTTCAACAAGCGCGTGAGCGCTCATATCGGCTACCTCTACACGAATCGAACCATCGCTCAGTTCGGCCAGGACGGTCCAACCAACACGGACATGATCTATTTTCCAGGTGGGGCAGGCGCCACGGCAGCGACCGATTTCTTCGCCGCGCGGGGTAGTTGCAACCTGTTGACAAACCCCTCTTTCACAGGCTGCACGCTCAACCCGGATGGCTCCGTGACTTTTATCGCTCCCGCAGCAGCCAGTCCAACTCGAAGTCTAACAACCATCAACGAGAACGCGCTGTTGCTGGGAGCGGTTGTGCGGCCGATTGACGCCCTCCGGATTACCGCCGATTTTGAGTTCGGTTCCAACGACAATTCGTATACGCGAATCGATCCCCGGCAAGTGCAGTCGTATAAAATCCATGCGAATTACAAACCGCGCCCGTGGGCGGTCCTCGATGGCGCGGTTGAGATTCATGAAAACCGGGACAACGTCTCGTTCGTGGATAATCTGGAGCACGACCGCTCGTACAGTTTTTCCGCACTTCTGATGGCGAATCAACGCTTGTCCATCGATTTCGGGTACAACTACTGGAACGTCTTCACGCAGTCCGAGATTTGTTTTAACTACTCCACAACTTACACTTTCCCGAATCCCACGCCTCCTCCCGCTACGCTGACTGGAATTGCGAGCAGCTCTCCTCCCGGAGTCGCCACGACTGCTTGCCCGATTCCAAACGCGTCCGTCGGGGCGCCGCCCACCGCAACTCCGCCTGGAACGGGGCTGGGGGCGCTTTCCACTTACGGCAGCACAGATCATTTCGCTCACGCTGCGGTGATGTGGAAGCCCACGAAGCGAGTGACAGCGATGCTGGGTTACGGCGGCAGCTTTGTCCGCGGCAACACGATTTTCCTGAACCCTCTCACGCCTTCCGGCACGCTTGACTTCAATTATCAACGGCCGTACGCATCGATCGCGATCGCTGTCTATCGAAACGTCACCTACAAGATGTCTTGGAATTATTACGGTTTCACCCAAGCGGGAAACACCAGCCCGTTCGGACTTGCAACGATTCAGTCGGCGAACTTTAACGGCAGCAATGCCACATTCTCGTTCCTGTATGCGTTTTGAAGTGCATAGATCTGACACCATCGTGGCTATCTCAACAATTCGCTTGGGAGAGAAAAGATGAATTATCGAATGCTTCGAACTGGACTCGCAGTTCTTCTGTTGGCCGCTCTCGTACTGGTCGTTGCCGCACCCTCGCATGCGCAGGATGGTGCCGCTGTTTACAAAGCTAAGTGCGTCGTATGTCACTCGGCCGATGGAAGCGGCAGCGGGGCAACGGGGAAGCAATTGGGCGTGAAGGACCTTCGTTCCGACGAAGTGCAGAAACAAACCGACGCGCAGTTGAGCGATATCATAACGAACGGCATGGGCAAGAAAATGCCGGCATTCAAGGGCAAATTGACAGATGGGCAGATTAAAGGCCTCGTCGCCTACATCCGCGACTTAGCAAAAAAGAAATAACAAACGGCGGTTCCCGCACTGAATCACCCCCGCCTTTGCTCACGGAGGAACCGGCAAGAGGCCGTCTTTTGTTGTCACGCCGTCCGCTAACAACCCAAACTCCTGGTATCAGCAAGCTGGTAGGCCCCTTCTCATACTTCGCGGGATGGAATATCGCTCGAACAATATTTGTTATCAGAAGAATATGGTCTTGAACATATTTTAAGTCCGTGTTTTCATGCCGAGGGTGGAACGTAAGAATCCAGGAGAGCGATAATGAACGACAAGAATAATCCCCGAGTAATGGAAAGTACGCCGACGCGACGCGAATTGATCGCCGGTATCGCCGTTGCGTTTGGCACTCTGGCCTCCGGCTGCGAGGTTTGGGGTAAAACTCAGCAGCAGGCGATGAAGGAAACGCCTGGGACTGCAGCGAACCAGACGCGAACGTCGATTCACGAAGAATCCGAGTTTAAGGCCGGCCCTCAACGCATGTATGAGCTGCTCTTGGATTCAAAGCAGTTCGCTGCGCTCACCGGTATGCCGGCCGAGATCGATCCTAAAGCGGGCGGAGCATTTTCCATGTTCGGAGGTTTAATCGTTGGACGAAACGTCGAGCTTGTCACCAATCAGCGGATCGTGCAGGCTTGGCGTCCCACGCATTGGGGCCCGGGCGTCTATTCAATTGTGAAATTTGAACTAAAGCCGCAGGGTACTGACACCATCCTCGTTCTGGATCACACGGGTTTTCCGGAAGGCGACTACGATTCACTCGACTGGGGTTGGCACAATCATTATTTGGAGCCGCTGAAGAAATTCCTCACTTAGTCTGTCGAGGGTCCGATTCCCTTGCGCGCGTCCTAAATGCATCTCTGGCAAGCGCTAGTTCACTTCGATGACAGTCACGCTCAAGGCTGCGCGTACCGCAATCAGCCCGAGGAATAGACTAGCTCTCGGCAGGGGCGAAGAAAACCAACACGACAAGTTCTTCCTTAATCCCGTGGAAGTAGTGTTGTACCCCTGCTGCCACGAAAATAACGCTGCCTTCGCTGACCTCATGCTCCTCGGAAGCAACGCGCATGCGAGCTCGGCCCCGAACAACGTAATACAATTCATCTTCTTTATGCGGGCTTTGGGAATCTTTTCCTTCCGCGGGCAGGGCGTAAACACCCGCGCTCAGAGCGGGAACCCGGAGGAATTCAAAATATGATTTTCCGCCTTGCGCGCGGAGCTTCTGCAATTCAGAGATATTGAAGAAGTCTGCCAACATTTACCGTTCGCCCTTCTGCAGGAGTGTCGCGAAAACAATGAAACAAGTTTTTATTGATTTACGCCAAACGGAAGAAACTCGTGCTTTTTTTCGAGGAACAGTAACGCCTTTTTGTTCGAGAGCCCGCCGCCGTAACCAACCAAGCTGCCGTTGCTCCCAATAACGCGATGACAAGGAACAATAATGGGGATGGGGTTGGAGCCGTTGGCCAAACCTACTGCGCGCGCCGCTTTCGGGCTTCCGATGCGGTGCGCCAATTGGCCGTAAGAAATTGTTTGTCCATAAGGAATAGCGCGCAGGCTTTGCCAAACCCGTAACTGAAACTCGGTGCCCTCGAGGGACAGCGGCAGATCGAAGTTTTTTAATTCTCCGTCAAAGTAAGCACGCAATTGCCGAATCGTCTCCATGAAGGGCGCACGATCCTGATGCCAGCCAGATTGCGGGCGCTCCGGCCGCTTGCCCAACGCAAAACTGATTAGCCGCAAACCGCGTTCGTCCGCAGCGAGGAGCATCGCGCCCAAGGGTCCGTCGTAGTGTGTGTAACAGATCTGCTTCATAGCGGAGGAATATCTTTCATCCTTATGGCATCGAATAACCGTATCAATCGCAAATCCTCTACTGCGACGATCTCGCGGAAGCAGCGCCGAGAATTATACGACTCTTTTTTTCCTGCACAAAAACCACCACGTGCAAATTTTCCGGCTTCCAGCGCGATTCGAGTTTCACGCGAGAATCGCCTTCAAACGACACCGATTGCGCGTTTACATCCGCGGTCCCTATCTTATGTAACGATCGAAGTGTTGCGGTGTGATGCAGGACCTGTCCGGCATTCTCTCCACGGTTCACCGACGACTGCAAGCCGTCTTCCGTTACTGCCAGCCAAATTTCCGCGACATCCCCGGGTGTGTTCCCCGCGAGCTTGCCGACCGACACAGTGAATCGTTGCGAACCGTGCGCGTCAGCCTTTTCCGAATTTATGGCGACAGGCGTCTGCACCCGATGTGCCGCTTTTTCGATTTCGACGAGAGCCTCTCGTCCGTTGCTGCCCACCAATTGGCTGTGCCCGTCCACAATCATCTGCGGCGTGTATTCCGTCTGGTTAAAGATCGTCCGATAAACGGTCTGTCTCTCCGCCCAATCAGGTGAAGAGTATGGATCGTTCCATCCGTCGTGATTCCAATAGTCCACGTGTTCTTCCAGCGCGATGACCTCGGCCCCAGCTACGGGCTGTTGCGCTTCCAATTTCTGTAGCAATTCATCCGCAGGTGGACACGAGGAACAACCCTCGGAAGTAAACAACTCGACGATTACAGGTTTGCTGACCGGTCCCGCGGCAAAGGTTTGCGCGTTCGCATTTGAAACGAAGGCAGCGGACAAAATGAAGGATGCATAAGGCAGCACGAGCCTTCTCACTGAAAACTTATTCATTCGCGTTATCTCCTTCATTCCCATGGTTGGAATGTCCACTTTGGCACAAGGTTGCCCGTCTCTGGCGGCTGAGAATCTCTCAAAGGCGCTTGGAAGAAAAAGGCGAAGTTGGATGCTACTGATGCGCCGTGGGCATCACAAGCTTCTCTACCACTGGGACGGGCAACGGACCTTGATCGAGCACGAGGTCGTGAAACTTGAGCATGTCGAAATTCTTCCCCGCTTCCGCCTGATACTTTTTCCGAAGCGCGAGCCATTCGCGAAGACCTACATAGTATGTCGGCAACTGAGTCGAGCTAAGTTTCGCACGCACCAGCTTGCCTTCGGCTTCAGCTTGGGTCTGAAAGGCTTCTTTGGTCATCAAATCCATGGCCTGCGCGTCAGTCATTCCCATCGTCTGCATCTTGACGTCGAGAATCGCATTGGCCAGCAATCGCAGGCGGATTTTTCGCATCACCATCCTGAAGCGCGGATCGTTGTTCAGAAAGCCTTCGTCCATCATCACCTGCGCGATGTACTCCGCCCAGCCTTCCACGTACGCGCCATTGGCGTAGAGCGATCGCAGTAGCCTGCGCCTTTCGGGCTGAATATTGTTCAGATGCTCAAATTGGACGTAGTGGCCCGGCAGCGCTTCGTGAATACTCAGCCACTCCAAGGTATAATTGTTGTACTCGCGCAACTTGGATTCCACTTTGTCTTCGGGCATTTTGGGATCGATGGGAGTTACCCAGTATTCCGCATCGGCTTGAGGCTCCAGCGGCGGCGCGCTGTGGAATCCCGCTACCGAATAAATACCGCGCTCGAAGAGCGGCGTTGGAATCACTTTCAGATTGTCGCGCGTGCCCAGCGATACGATCTTTTTCTCGCGAATAAATTGCCTGATGCTTTCGAGATCGGTTTCGATGGTCTGTTGCAACTGGTCGGGGCGGGGATGTTCGTCGGAAATCTTGCGTAGCACTTCGGTGATTATCAAATTCTGGCGCTCGTGAACGCTAAGGTCAGAATGATCGGTGTGATCCGGATACATCTTCGCGTGCATGGGCAGCGCCAACTCGAGCATTTCGGCTCGCACCGATCGCAGTCCCTCTTCGGCATCCGCGAGCACTTGTTCGGGAGTGACGTCTGTCTCCATCACCAGCCTGAATTTCTGGTCGTAGAATTCCTTGCCTAGCCGCCAGGTCAAACGCGAAGGCCGTTTGGCCAAATCGTTTTGCAGCCACTGAGAAAAATCCTTCAGCGCGGCGATAGCCGGCGGCGCAACCTTGTCATACTCCGTTTTCAGCGGCGACCCGGCCGGAATTTCCGCGGCAATAGTGTTTTCGATCATGTCGATATTGCCGTCGTTTTCTTCAATCGCCGTCGTGATGAAAATTGGATCGCAATCGCTGAGGTATTTCTTCACCTGCGCTAAAAGGCGCGGAATCGCGTCTACCCTGGAAAGAACGTTGCCCACGCGAACGTCGTGCGACGCGTAATCCTGCGTCAACGGCAGAAAGAGTGCGTTTCCAATCAGCTCCACCGGAACCGTTGGATTGTGGCGATAATTCTGAATCTTATCGAATTCGAGCAAGTTGAGCCCGATCTGGTCGTCGATGAGTTGCCAATCAGCGGCATCCTGAGGGTCCAGCGCGTTAACTGGCGTCTCGTTGTGGAATCGCTCGCGCCAGTTCGCGTAAAACGCGCGCTGCTCCGCCATGGCTTCCAAACTCATGTCGTCCAGCAAAGCGTCGAGTTCAATTGTCTTGCCGGTTTTTGGGTCCAGATGATTGTGGTAGCCGGCTTGAGAAGCGCTGGAGGGAGACAGAGCCAAGGAATCCTTCATGAATCGATCGCTCAGCTCCGCAAATTTCTGCGCATCTGAACGGTCGGAAGGTTTCACGGCCGGATTAGCTTTTTGCGGATTGGAAGACATCGCAAACACGAGCAGCCAGAGAATAGCGCAAACCGGCAAAGCCATCACGCGTGTCATGGTATTCCTTTCAAGTGAGCCGTCGTATGAACTAGTTGGGGCGGCGGAACGGTATCGGCACGGCGGCTTTCCTTCGCGTTGAGTATCGTCTTAGCCGCGCGCGAGCCTGCTCAGCCCAAGTGCCGTTTGGCGCGTGACGAAGATAGAGCGTCCAGTGATCGCGAGCCGCCCGGCGCTCGCCGCGCTTCTCGTACGCCAGCGCGAGGTTGAAATGTACATCGGCGTGGCCGGGCATCGCGCGAGCAGCGCGCTGTAAATGGTCGACGGCCTCGTCGTACTCGCCCAGCTCTTCAAGAGTGCAGCCAAGGTTGTAACGCGAGATACCGTTCAATGGATCGAGCGCAACCGCAGCAACAAACGCAGCGCGTGCGTCGGAAAGTTGGCCCATCTGGTAATACGCGACTCCCAGATTGATGTGCGCTTCGATCCAATCCGGCGCGAGTTCCACGACGCGCAGATAATTCTCGATCGCTTGCGGCAGCGTGTCCTGCTTCGTCTCGCAACTCAGCGCGGTCTCAAAGAATTCCTCCGGCGTGGGGCCGGCCATCGAATGCAATTTCGCGGGCCGCGCCGGCATATCAAACGGAAAGGCCCACTGCTGACGGAAGGGATTAAAGGGTCTGTCGGCTCCAGGGGGAACCACCAGCACATCGCGCCCCAGTTCCACTAGACGAAGGTCTTGCAGCGGCAGAGAAAAACCCCCGAATTGCTGCTCGACGAGAGTGACGGCGCGCCGCAACTTACGCGCGGGCACTCGATTTAGTGTGATTCGTTGGATCGATCGAAGGGCAACCAAGTCGCCAAAACTATAGAACCGCTCGCCCCATCGCGTTTCAGGCCGCACCAGACGCAGCCGCTCCCAATAGCGAAGACGCCCCGCCTCAAGTCCCAAGATGCGCACGACTTCGTTTCGAGTATATCGGTCTGCCAAGCCGGAGTCCCCCGCCTCGCGCCTACTTTCTGGAACGATTATGCACCTATTGTCAAACCGTGTGTGGCCGAGTTTCGTGTGAGCATTGATTCCTACGCACAAGCGGCTGGAGCCGCGCGATTACCATAAGCATACATTCGCTAGCACCCCGCGTCCGGCTTGCGCCATCCCCTTGTTAAACTTGGTTAGATCATCACCCGCCACGATGCCTCTCGATAGCGCCGAGCGATTGTATCTGGAACGCCAGGTCACCCTGGCCCGAGCCGTCCTTGTGGCTCTTGCGCTTGTAGCTTTGGTCGAAATGTCCGGCACAACGCAACGCCCGGCCTCGGTTCTGTTTCTCGCTGCGTACCTTGTCGTCGCGCTGGCCGTTGTGGTCTATCAGCGCATCGTTGGCGAAGGGCATTTTCAGATTCCGTTGGCCGCCGATGTGGCGATTCTTGCGGTCTTTCTGGTCCTCACCCCATCGGTTTCCGCTTCCTGGTTCTTATTCCTTTTCGTGGTTTTTGCGCTGGCCACTCGTGGAAGTACGCGGGCGATGCTCGGCCTTGTGAGTGCGGCGTCAATAGCCATTATTTTGCGCGTAGCCGCCACAGAGCCGTTTAGCTGGCGCGGACTTTGGCGCTGGCTCTCCATCGGACTCGGCACCTTGGTTTCGGGCCTGGGAATGGGCTTTTTAGGAGCGAGGGAAAGAGATCATCTAGAACGCCGCCAGTTCCTGGAAAAGCTCACGCAGTTATTGCAATTCGATCGCGGCTTGACCGAGTCGATTCGCCAAACGCTAGGCGAACTGATTCTCGAATTTGGATGCGAGCAAGCCTGTCTGGCGATCCGCGATGATGAGCTCGAACGAATTTTTGTGTGGAAAGTTCGCGCTGCGGAGCGAGAACCGGCCGGCCCGGAAACTTTATCGCCCTCGCGGTCCGATACTTTTCTCGCCGACACGTTTGAGGTGTCGCTATGTTGGGAATATAAAGACGGCAAGAATGGCGGCTTTGGATGGGACCGGCGCACCGGCCATCGCGTTCGAACGTTGCTGGCGCCTCCGCCTTCCACGCGCGAAGAATTTGGCGCTCGATCGCTCCTGGCGGTGACGATCGATGCCAGCGGGCGTCCCGCCGGCCGAGTGCTGCTCATAAATCCGGAGAAGCGCTTCACGCCGGCCGATCTGCGCTGGCTGGAACAAATTGTTCGCCACATCGGCCCTCCTATGGAAAATGTTTTTCGGCTGCGCCACTTGCGGGCACGGGCTGTGGAGTCAGAGCGCAGCCGAATTTCGCGCGATCTGCACGACGGAATCCTTCAAACTTTGCTGAGCTTGAATATCCAGCTCGACGTTTTGCGCCGCAAATTCCCCTGGACCCCCGAACAAGCGGGTAAGGAACTCGAGACGCTGCAAACGACCGTAAAGCAGGAGAGCGAAGAGCTCCGCAGGATGGTCACGGACCTGCGTCCGATACGCGTCGAGAGCGCCGATATGCGGGAATTGATGTTTGGCTTCGCGGAACGTTATCGCAACGAGTCAGGCTTGGCGGTCGATCTTTTCATCGAAGACCGCAATTTGCGGCTTCCCGACCGTATTTGCCGCGAGATGTTCCAGATATACCGGGAAGCACTTAACAACGTAAAAAAGCATGCGTCGGCCAGCCACGTCGTGGTAAAACTAGGGCAAGACGAGGCGAAAGTCTCTCTCGTCGTGGACGATAACGGTCGCGGATTCAGTTTCTCTGGGCAGTTTACAAGCGAGGAACTGGACCGGCTGCGTCTCGGGCCAATTTCGATCAAAGAGCGAACACGAAGCGTAGGGGGAACGCTAACGGTGGAGTCGAATCCCGGGCACGGGGCGCGTCTTACGGTAGAAATCCCACTAAATTGAAAATGACGAAAGCGAAACAGGTGATTCGAATCCTGGTCGCGGACGACCATGCTATCTTTCGCGATGGTCTCCGCAAGCTGCTTGAAGCGGCCGACGAGATCCAAATTGTCGGCGAAGCTTCGAACGGGAATGAGTGCGTCAAGATGCTGGCGAAACTCAAGCCCGACATCCTTCTGCTTGACTTGCGCATGCCGGAGAAAGACGGCCTTGGCGTCCTGGAGGAAGTGAACTTCGAAACTCTGCCGACCCGTGTAATCGTGCTGACGGCGGCCGAAGATGACCGCGACGTTGTTCGCGCCATGCGCCTAGGTGCTCGCGGAGTGGTTCTGAAGCAGTCCGCCAGCGACTTGTTGGTGAAAAGTATCCGCAAGGTTTTCGACGGAGAAATCTGGCTCGACAATCGCATGACCGCAGAAGTGATCGACGCGTTCAAGAAGTCCGCCGAGTCCGGCCAGCGCCGCGAGAAGCCGCTGCTCAGTGAACGCGAGAAGGAAATCGTTCAGCTCGTGGCCCAGGGCTTCCGCAACCGCGAGATCGGCGAAAAGCTTTTTATCAGCGAGCAGACGGTGAAAAACCATCTTCATAATATCTTCGACAAGCTCGGCGTTTCCGACCGGCTCGAACTCGCCCTTTACGCTATCCATCACCGGTTGATCGACCAAGCCTAATACTTCTTCTCACATCCGATTTTCTTAACCAAATGTTTCCCAGCTTTCTCTTTGATATTCAAACACTGTCTGCATCGAACCCGCCAATTAAGGTATGCTTTCATCCGGAAATCCAGAGTGAGTTCCGCGGCGATTACCGGCGCACCAGGGAAAAAAAGCCCGCGGATTTATTCGCGCGAAGCGGTCCTATTTGGGTGCATCGTTTTGCTCGTTTTGTTCGTCCTCATCACCGCCGCAATTTCCCGCATGTACCACAAGAAAATCCATGGCTTGGCGGATAATTGGTTTGACGAGGGCGAAACCAATTTCCAGGCGGGCGATGCGCAGTCTTCTCTAATCGACTACCGCAACGCGCTTGTCTATTCTCCCGGCAACGCGAAATTTCAATTTCATTTGGCTCAGGCGCTGGCTGCTGTAGGTCGCGGTGACGAAGGCCGCTCGTATTTGCTGAACCTTTTGTCGGAATCTCCCGGCAGCGGAGGAGTGAATCTAGCCTTGGCCCGGATTGCAGCGCACAAGGGTGTGACCTCCGAAGCGATTCGCTATTACCATGCCTCGATATACGGCGAATGGGAAAACGATCCGATCGCGATGCGTTGGCAGGTTCGCCGGGAGCTTTCCGAATATTTGCTGGACCGCGGAGAAGCACGGCAGGCCGTGCCTGAAATCATTGCTCTCGCCGACAATACGCCGGCGGATGACCCGGAACGCCGCAAAATTGTGGGGAATTTATTGCTGCGAGCCAAGCTCTGGCCTCGGGCGCTGGACGGTTTTCAGTCCTTGGTTTTCGCGAACAATCAGGACTCCGATGCACTGCTCGGAGCTGCGATATCCGCTTTCGAACTTGGCCAGTATGATCTTGCGCTGGATTATTTCGATCGATTGCCGCAACAGAAACGCGAGGCTCCGGATATCGACGAGATGTATCAGACCGCCCGGCAGGTTAACTCCGCGAATCCGTTTGTCGCAGGTCTTTCTCGCGAAGATAAGGCGCGCAAGGCAGCGGACGCGCTGTCGCTCGCCGGCAAGCGCCTGCAGGCATGCGCCGGCCAAGAAGGTCAATCGTTATCGGTGACGCCGCCGCAATCGCGGCTTCAAAAAACCTTCGCCGACAGCAAAGAACTGGAAGCAAGAGGAAGTTTGCAATACATCGAGAAGCATCCCGAAACCATTGAGGACGTGATGGCCCACGTTTTCGAAATGGAAAATGCCGCCGCTGACGCCTGTGGAAACCCGCAAGACGCCGATCGCGCGCTCTGGCTTTTGGGGCGCAGTCGCGGAGTCCCAGCCCAGTGACTGAACCCATCGGTGTTGCTTCGACCGCCCCTTCTCCTCCATTGTCAGCCGCGCCTTCGAATGCAAACTCGGCTTCCGGCTTTCGCGCTCTGTGGGAAACCTGGACACATCGCATCTTTACCATGCGGGAAGATCAGTTTTTTCTTTTTCTCGCTGTGCTGATCGGCATCTTGTCTGGCCTCGCCGTGGTTTGCTTCCGCATCGCAATCGAGTGGATGCAAATCGAATTGCTTGGCTCTTCGCTGGCTCCCTCAACCCTGCGCGTCGTTCTTGCCCCGACCCTCGGGGGCCTGGTCGTGGCGTTCCTCGTCATTTACGCCTTTCCCCGCGCGCGCGGCAGCGGAGTGAATCAAACAAAATCCGCCGTGTACGTTTCTAACGGTTACATTCCGTTCAACACGGTCATCGGCAAATTTGTGACCTGTGCGTTGGCGATCGGCAGTGGACAATCGCTGGGGCCGGAAGATCCCTCTTTGCAGATGGGCGCGGGGATCGCTTCGCTCATCGGGCGCCGGTTGCGTTTGTCGCAGGAGAAAGTCCGCTTGATTGCGCCGGTAGGAGCGGCCGCGGGTCTCGCCGCCGCGTTCAATGCGCCAATTTCCGCCGTGCTTTTCGTCCTCGAAGAAGTGATTGGAACGTGGAGCGCAGGCGTGCTTGGCGCGATCGTTCTGGCCGCCATATCGAGCGTAATGACCATGCGCGCGTTTCTTGGGCCCGAGTCCTTGTTTAGGGTTCCGCCCTTTCGTGTAGCTAAGCCCGTAGACTTGTTAGCGTACATCGTGCTGGGAATCGTCGGTGGAGTAGCATCTCTGATTTTCCTGAAGTGGCTGGCCTACGCGCGGCCTCGCATCGAATCCCT
Organism: uncultured Acidobacteriota bacterium; assembly: GCA_963698005.1. Classification (GTDB taxonomy): domain Bacteria; phylum Acidobacteriota; class Terriglobia; order Acidiferrales; family UBA7541; genus Palsa-295. The sequence continues at coordinate 4,128,486 of OY969113.1, read as the reverse complement.
TCCTCGCTGGACGCAGCATTTTCAGCCCGCCGTCGCGGGATTGCTGATCGGCATAATCGGCATAAAGTTGCCGCAGGTGATGGGCGCGGGTTATCCCATCATTGACCAAGCGATGCACGGACAATTCGCTTGGAAGCTTCTCCTGGTCTTGGCCGCCCTAAAAATCCTGGCCACTGGCTTTTCATTTCTGAGCGGCACCCCAGGCGGAATGTTCGCACCGAGTCTGTTCATCGGCGCGATGCTCGGCGCCGCAGTCGGCGCAATCGAACAGCATTTTTTTACTGGTCTTCCGGGTACGGTCGGTACGTTTGCGCTGGTTGGAATGGGCACGTTTTTCGCCGGCTTTCTGCGCGTGCCGATCACTTCCGTTTTCATGGTGATCGAGCTTTCCGGAAACTATACAGCTATTCTGCCTGTAATGATTTCAAGCCTCATCGCCTACGGAATCTCGCGATCTTACGTTAAGGTTCCACTCTTTGACATGCTGGCGCGCCAGGACGGGCTGGTTCTGCCCTCGGTCGAAGAGCGGCGCGAACAATTAGTTCTTACGGTGGAAGACGCTATGCGCCTTGATGCCGCCATGGTTTTGGAACCCGGCGACAAGGTGTCTGAAGCGCTCAAGCGCGTGGAAGCTAAAAAGGGGAATTTGTGCTTCGTGCGCGCGCGGCCGGGAGAATGGCACCACGTCGAGCCTGCCGAGCTCCAGCGACTGGCCGCCGACGCTTCCGAGCCTTTCACTGTCGCGCAGGCCAGTTCCACAGGCCCGTTGCCGTTCGTTTTCCGAGACATGTCGCTCGAAGAGGCGCTCCACTGGGCAGGAGATTGGCCCGCCCTCCCAGTTCTGAGCCGCGCCGATCTGAGCAAGCTCGAGGGCGTGATAACGCTGGACGACATCCTGAAGGCATTCCGCAAGGTCCCGGTTGTGTAAGCCTTTCCTGAAATCCGGCAAAACGTCCGCGTTTGGTGCAGTTTATTTGCTAGGCCTAGTACTTTTGTACTCATAGGTTGTCAAGAATTGAGGCTTTCGCTCTATTGGTGGAAAGAGGCCTGGGCTCCACGATAGTCGCGTACGTAGGGAGGTAGTTTCCTGTGGCTCTAAAAGAGCGACGTGCAACACGAAGATTTCTAATGCGCTTGCCGCTCACCGTTCGCTGGACGGATGAAAGCGTCGTTGGCGAGGCTGCAACGGAATCGCGCGAAGTGAGTTCGCGTGGCCTCTATTTTCACTTGCCCAAAGGTTTACGCAGCGGTTCGCCGGTGGAGATCGTAATGACTCTTCCACACGAGCTTACTCAGGCGGGCCCGGTTCGCGTCCGATGCCTCGGGCGTGTTCTGCGATCCAGTCCGGAAAATGCGGGCGAAGTGGGAGTGGCAGCAGCGATTGAGCGTTACGAGTTCATGCGTAACGGCGAATCCGCCGCATAAAAGTTTCTTACCCAGACCCTGCGGAGATGGGTGAGAAGAGCCGGGCGGCTAGGGTCCCTCAGCCTAAGCCCCCGGCTGTTTTCCTATGCTTTGAATAATTCCTTCCCCCGTTGCTCGTCTTGCCGGAAAACTCACGCAGCGAAAATGCCTTACGATCAATTGAATTCCTTCTCGGGCCGAGTTTGTTCGGAACCGACTCGACCGGCAACGATTTCAGCGCGAGAATAATTCTCCGCGCGCACGGGGGAAGCAGCCAGCCGCCGCAACATCGAGATTTGCCCGATGTGGGTGAGCGCGTCAGCAAGCGCTCCCTGGAAAAGCTTTTCAGGTGTGCAACCGAGCGCTGCATCCGAGGCGATGTAATCGTCAAGCGCTTTCAAACTGGAGAAGAATCTCTTCACCCCATCGTCCCAAGCAATCGGTTTCGAGTCGCTCCACTTCTCTTTCCCGCTGACTTGCGAAAGAGCCCAATCCAATAGATCGCCGATGTGAGCCAAAATTTGCCCGGGAGTACGAGTGGTCTCAGAAGCGTGGAATTCCGCAAAGCCGGCGGGAGCGTCGCGCATCGCTTTGCCGCCACGGTAGGCGATCGTCGCCAGCACATGGCGCAGGAATCTGCGGCTGCTGTCCACTGAAGCGTTAGCGTTTTTCGTATCCATGTAAACCCCATTCAATTAGCTGGAAGATTTCAATCACAGAGCCCGGATATTGTAAACCCTCAACAGTCATTGAATTGAAGAAACTAATTTTCAACAGGCGAAGTTCATTACGCTTTCGAACTATACTGATTGCGTGAATCTCGAAACGGAGCTCTTGCCCGCGCTGCGCCGGTACTGGGGCTACGATTCTTTCCGCCCTCTTCAGGAAAAAATTGTCAGAAGCCTGCTGCAAAAGCGTGACACCTGCGTAGTGATGCCAACCGGCGGCGGCAAATCTCTGTGCTATCAGCTACCCGCCGCGCTGCTCACCCAGCAAACCGTAATCGTAGTCTCACCTCTAATCGCGCTGATGCAGGACCAAGTGGCGCAACTCACACAAATGGGAATCGCGGCCGCATTGTTGAACAGCTCGGTGACGGGAGCGCAGCAGGCTGAAATCATGCGCGAAGCGAAAAACGGCCGGTACCGGCTGTTGTACCTTTCACCGGAACGGCTTGCGCGCGCGGACACGATCGAGTGGCTTCGAACCGTGCCTGTCTCATTTTTCGTGATTGACGAAGCGCATTGCATCTCGGAATGGGGACACGAGTTTCGCCCCGAGTACCGGCAGATGAGCTCTCTCCGCGCGCATTTTCCCGACCGGCCCATTGCAGCTTTCACCGCCAGTGCCACGCAGCGAGTGCGTCACGACATCATTGACCAGCTCCAATTGCGCGATCCCGACAAGTATATTGCCAGCTTTCATCGGCCGAACCTGCGTTACATCATCAAGGAATGCGCAGGCCCGCAGCAATCGAGCCTGTTGCTGAAGGCGCTGCGCCAATATGCGGATGCCAACGTGATCGTCTACGCGCCGACCATCAACAAAGTGGAAGAGACAGTCGATTTTCTCGAGGAGCACGGAATCCCGGCCATCGCCTACCACGGCAAAATGGACAGCGACTCACGAAGGGAAAATCAGGAACGCTGGATGTCGGATGAAGTGCGCGTCCTGGTGGGCACCGTTGCTTTTGGACTCGGCATCAACAAAGCAGCCGTGCGCGCCGTGATTCACCTGTCGCTGCCGAAATCAATCGAGCAATATTATCAGGAAGCCGGACGCGCGGGCCGTGACGGACAGCCCGCGGACTGCGTCGTGCTTTGGCAGAAAAAAGACGCGGGCCTGCTCGCGTATTTCATTGGACAGTTGACCGATCCGGCAGAGATAGAGCGCGGATGGGAGCGATACAACACGATTCGATATTTCGTGGAATCAGCAAGCTGCCGCCATCGCCAGATTTGCTCTCATTTTGGCGAGAACCCAAAATTCCTAAAATGCAACGCATGCGATACCTGCGGCTGCGCTCTCGATTGGCTTGCAGATACAGTTGAGGCGAAGCGGCCGGTGACCCCGAAATCCACAGCATCGGCTGCTCCGCTGGCGCACTCTGACGCGCCAAAATCCGCCGCCAAGTCCGCCATCGCAGAGGTGGACCCTGAACTGCGCGCATACCTTCGCGAGTGGCGACGAACCGCGGCGAAGCAACAGGGTGTTCCGGCCTATGTGGTGATGCATGATACGTCGCTCGACGAACTTTGCCGAAAACGCCCCGCCTCGATAAACCAGCTCCTCCATGTTTCGGGATTCGGCGAACGAAAGTCTGAGCTGTACGGCCGACAGATTTTCGACGCGTTCAAGAGATTTCGCGATGGCGCTCGCGCTGCCCCGGAACCAGAGAAAACATCGAGGTCCGCCCGCCGTCGCAGAACGCGTAGGGCGAGATAGCGCCGGATGCCGCAACGCGTGGTTTCGTTAGGACGCAATACTTGCATTCCGCCCTTTCGCCTATGCGGGCGTCTTAAACCAGCGCTTTCAACGGCCCTCCTCTCATCGGTTGCAACCGAGCGCGAACTTGCGTAACATTATTTCCTAGCGTTCGCTGGTGAGCGTAGCTCAGCTGGTAGAGCATCGGTCTGTGGCACCGAGGGTCGCGGGTTCAAACCCCGTCGCTCACCCCAATTTTTCCCCGCTGCCTGCACTTCCACTTCAGTTAACTGCTGACGTCGCGCGAACCGAGGCTGCCCAACTGGGCGACGAAGCCCACACCACAAGCGTCGTGATCCGAATGGCCTCGAAAGCGCGCATTCCCCATGTTCCATTACTACCTCCTCGCACCGCTCCAAGTACAATCGCGATAATGGATGGAATGCATTGAAATTTTCCATGCAGCCCAGCGTCTTGGGGACAGGGCCACGGTAACGGTTTCCCTGTTATAATCGCGTCACCCGGTACATGGACTTCGCTCAACTCACCACTTTTCTCGAAGTTGCAAAATCAGCCAGTTTCTCGCGTGCGGGGAAAACTGTGTTCCTGTCGCAGCCGGCCGTCAGCGCTCAGATTCGGCAATTGGAGCTGGAATACGGAACAAAGTTGTTTGACCGTGTCGGCAAAAGAGTGCGTTTGACGACCGCGGGAGATGCTCTCTTGGAGTATGCCGAAAAGCTCCTCGCCCTACGTAACGATTCCCTTCGAGCCGTGGCCGACCAGGCCAATACTCCTCGCGGTACGCTTTTGATCGGCGCGAGCGAAGCTACTTGCTTGTACGTTCTACCCGATGTGTTTGCGGAATATCATCGGCTCTATTCTGACGTCCAAATCAACATCTATCGTAATTTCAGCCACAAAGTATTGGAGAAAGTAGAAGACGGATCGGTGGACGTCGGAATTGTCACGCTCCCGATAAAATCGCCAAGCCTCAAAACGCATTCAATTTTTCGGGATCGTTTGCTGCTGATGGTTAGCCCGCTAAATCCTCTGGCGAAAAAGAAGGTGGTTCGCGCGAGCGAAATTGTCGAACAGCCCCTAATTTATCCAAAGACCGGCTCCACGCGCCAAATGTTGGACAAGCTATTTCGTCCCCACCGCGCACAGCTCCACATCACAATGGAACTGGCAAGCGTGGGGATGATCAAAGCTTTCGTCGCCGCCAACCTGGGAGTCTCAGTAATCAGTGAGACGTTTGCGCGAGATGAAGTTCGCGCTGGCGAAGTAAAGTTGATTCCAATCGCCGATGTGGATTTGTGGCGCGAATTAGGCCTGATCTATCGGCGCGATCGTACCTTGCCGCGAGCGGCCGCGGCTTTCATCTCTTTGATCTCGCGCCGGCCGGCCACGAAATTGGACGGGCATAACCGCGAACGGCGAGCTAAGGCTACGCCCGAGTAAGACGCCTTAGTCAGCATTCTTCCAAACCTCAGAAAATCCTCGCGGTCAGATCGCGCATCATCCAATACACCTTCCATGGCATGTCCTTCCTATCCCGGACTGGATTGCCCGATGAACGTCGCGGGGGATTATGTTAGTGTTCGAGAGCTTGCCGTTGCACCAAACGCGGGATGAAGATTTGGGAGGAAGTGAACGAACAGCTAGCGCGATCTCCCGCCGATTGACGGCGACTCACTCGGGGAGAGATGATTATTTGAAAAAATTCTCGAGAGGAATTCACGCGATAACCTGAAAGCGGTCGATTAATCCAGCAAGTCGTCCGGGGTGCAGTCGAACCCTACACTTAAGGAGGAAGGCTGAGATGCCAAAAAAGCGAGTCGGCAGGATTTCGCGGCGGGACTTCGTCAGATTGACGGGTACGGGCGCGCTGGCTGCGGGGATCGGGCCGGCATTTCTTTTTCCTGGGCGCGCTCAAGCGCAACAGAAGACCCTGAAAATTTTGCAGTGGAGCCACTTCGTGCCTGATTACGACAAGTGGTTCGATGGCGTCTACACCAAAGCATGGGGACAGAAGCACGATACCAACGTAATGGTGGACCATATCTCGTTGAATGAAATCCCCGCGCGTGCAGCTTCGGAAGTAGCCGCCCAAAAAGGCCACGATCTCGTGATGTTCCTCTCGCCGCCCGCGGCCTATGAGAAGCAGGCCATCGACCACAGCGAAATCTACCAAGAAGTCGAGAAGAGACACGGTAAGAAAATTACCTTAGCTCACCGATCCACGTTTAACCCGGTCACCAAGCGATATTACGCGTTCAGCGATTCCTACGTGCCGGACCCCGGGAACTGGAGAAAGGACCTCTGGGAGGCAGTGGGATATCTGAATGGCCCGGACACATGGGACGACTTGCTGGATGGCGCACGGAAAATTCGCAAGGATCCAAAACTCGGCAACCCTTGCGGCCTAGGCCTCGCTCAGGAACTCGACACCAGCATGGCTACGCGTGCGCTGCTGTGGTCGTATGGAGGAGCGGAGCAGGATGAAGAGGGAAACGTCACCATCAATTCCAAAGCCACAATCGAAGCTCTAAAGCACATGCGCGCGATCTATCAGGATTCGGAGACGCCGGAGGTCTTTACCTGGGACCCATCGTCGAATAATCGAGCGATGCTGGCCGGAAAGGTGTCCTACGTCGCCAACGCGATTTCCATCACCCGCCAGGCGGAGCGCGAAAAAGCCACGAACCCGATGATGGCGGAGATGTCCAAGAAAATCATGATCAACAAAGCGCTGAAGGGGCCGGTGCGCCGCATCGCATCCGAGCACGTAATGGATTGCTACGTAATCTGGAACTTTGCGGAAAATAAAGAAGGCGCTAAACAATTCCTCGTCGATTACATTGACAACTTCGATGAGGGCTTCAAGGCCAGCAAGTATTACAATTTCCCCTGTTTTCCGAAGACAGTGCCCGACCTTTCGCAGCTAATCTCGAATGATCCGACGGCGGACCCGCCCGACAAGTACAAAGTGCTCACCGACGTGCTCGATTGGGCCACCAACATCGGCTACCCGGGGTATTGTTCAGCGGGAATCGACGAAGTATTCAACACCTGGGTCATCCCCACAATGTTCGCGAAGGTCGCCAAAGGTGATATGAGTCCCGAAGATTCCGCGAAAGCCGCGGAAGCCGAGATCAAGCGAATCTTCGAACGGCGCAAAGCGGGCTAAGGGCGGACCGGGACAAAATGGCGGTTGTCGAAACCAAGGGACTGACCAAAGTCTTCAAAAAAGGCGAACTGGGCGCCGTCAATGACGTCAATCTGACGACCCAAGAAGGGGAATTCCTCGTTTTCCTGGGGCCTTCAGGCTCCGGGAAGACAACTCTCCTCCGAATGATCGCAGGCCTGGAGACGCCCACTTCAGGCCAAATCCTGATCGGCGGGCAGGACGTCACCCATTTGTCGCCCCGCGAGCGCCGCATCGCCATGGTATTTCAAAGCTACGCGCTCTACCCGCATCTGACCGTTTACAAAAACATTGCATTCCCGCTCAAAGCGCAGAGGGTTCCGAATGCACAGCACAAGCCAAAGGTGGAGTGGGCGGCGGGCCTGTTGGGCATCGAGAAGTTGCTTCATCGCAAGCCGCGCGAACTCTCCGGCGGCGAGCGACAGCGCGTGGCGCTTGCGCGGGCGATCGTTCGCGAGCCTACGGTTTTTCTTCTCGACGAACCACTCTCGAATCTCGATGCCAAGCTGCGAACGTCGGCCCGCGAAGAGCTCGAGCAGTTTCATGCTCGCGTCAAGACCACTACCATCTACGTTACCCACGACCAGGTAGAAGCTATGGCCCTCGGAGATCGCGTCGTCGTTTTGCATCAGGGCGTCGTACGGCAGATCGGAACGCCGAAAGAAGTTTACGACGACCCCGCCGACACTTTTGTGGCCACGTTTCTTGGCTCGCCGGCCATGAATCTGATCCCTCAGGAACACGACATCGTTGGCTTCCGTCCGGAGCACCTGCTTCCGGCCTCTCTGATTTCTCCCGATCAGCGCGTATCGATGCACTTCCACTTTTCGCACGAGGAATATCTGGGAGCCGAACGCATTCTCTATGGTTCCCTTGCCGACAAACGCTTCGAAGCCAAAGATGTGATTTCGCGATTGCCTTCTCGTGTTGAGGCTTCTTTCGCTCCGGGATCGATCGTGGAATTCGCCGTGCCGCGAAATGAGCTGAAATTTTTCGATCGTGCCACGGAGAAACGCTCCGAGCCGCGGGTCATCTCGTGGCAATAGTGCGGGGCTCGCGCTCAACTCCGGAATCCCGCGCCTGGTGGCTCGGTCAGGGAATGTTTTACCCCGCGATGATCTACGTGCTCGCGGTCATCGGTCTCCCGTTCGCGCTTGCGGTGGTGTACGCCTTCAGCGATATCAAAGTGGGGAGCGTCGGCTATCATTTTGTCGGCTTGGAGAATTTCAAAAGCATTTTGCATAGCGCCACTTTTCTTCGCGCACTCTACGATTCGTTTATTTTCACAGTGGGCTCGCAGATTCTGGTGCTGGTGGGATCCACTTTGTTGGCTCTAGCGCTCGAGAAGAAGTTCCGTGGCCGCGGACTCGTGCGTTTTCTAATGCTGCTGCCGTGGGTCGCCCCGGTTTCCATTGGTGCAATCGGCTGGAAATGGATTCTCGATTCGCTTTACAGCGTGATCAACTGGGTCCTGGTTCGCATCCCGATCCTTCATCTGGACAAGTTCAATCCGCCGCAGTGGCTGGGCGAGCCCGCGCTGGCCATGGCCTCAGTAATCGTGGTGCATACCTGGCGCCTGCTTCCCTTTTCGACGGTAATTTTGCTCGCAGGCCTCAGTGCGATTCCGAAAGACATTCCGGAAGCGGCGGAAATCGACGGCGCCGGATTCTGGCGAAAAATGTTCCAGATCAACATTCCCATGCTGCTGCCAATTCTGAATGTGGCGCTGCTCTTCGGCATTGTATTCACGTTTACCGACATGACCGTCGTCTACATTCTCACTCGCGGCGGACCCTATGACACCACGCAGGTCGTGCCGTCGCTCGCATTTTTTACCGGCGTCCTGGGCGGAGACTTGTCGGAAGGCGCCGCAATCTCGCTGTTCATGGTGCCTATCCTCGTGATCGTCGCCTACCTGATGCTGCGCGCAGCAAACCGCTCGGAGGTAACCTGATGGCCCGAGGCCGCGTTCGCGAATTGTTAATAGAGGCCGGCCGCTGGGCCGTCGTGGTGTTCTTCTCCGTCGCGCTGGCATTTCCTTTCTACTGGATGCTTATTACCACCTTCAAGCAGGATGCTGATCTCTACAACACTGCGAACAATCCCTTTATATTCAACTTGAAACCCACTCTGGCGCACCTGCAAGTGCTCTTTCGCGACACGATGTACCTGCGTTGGGTCGGCAACACGGCGCTTGTCGGCGCGCTCGTGGTTCTAATCACGCTGCTGCTTTCCTTGCCCGCGGCCTACGCCCTCGCGCGGCTCACCGGAAAATGGGGCGAGCGTATGGGCATCGCGATGTTCCTAACGTATCTCGTGCCGCCCACTTTGCTTTTTATTCCACTATCCCGCGTGGTAGCGTTGCTTGGTTTACAGGACACCATATGGTCACTGGTGTTTGTCTATCCCAGCTTTACGATTCCCTTCTCCACCTGGTTGCTGATGGGATTCTTCAAATCGATCCCGCCGGAACTGGAAGACGCAGCGATGGTCGATGGGCTCACGCGCTTTGGCGCATTCGTGCGACTGGTTGTACCGATTTCTCTTTCAGGCATCCTAACGGTTGTGATCTTCACCTTTACACTCGTAACGCAGGAGTTCGTCTACGCTCTCACATTCATTGCGCCGGAGAGGAACCAGATGGTGGGTGTAGGCGTCCCCACATTCCTGATTCGCGGCGACGTTTACTTCTGGGGCGAACTGATGGCCGCCTGTCTGATCACGAGTCTCCCCATCGCGCTCCTGTACAATTTGTTCCTCGACCGCTTCATTGCCGGCTTCACGGTCGGGGCGATCAAGTAGCGCCGCGCGGGAGCCGTCACGCCTCGGAACCTCCATCTACGCGAGCTTGCAGGAGGTAAACGAAAATTGTAGATTCATAGTGCGTTATGAGAACGGTGTAAAAAAACATGGCAAAATCTTCCCACAAAATTCTGGTACTCGATATCGGCGGCACAAACATTAAAGTGCAGGCCACCGGACATAAGCAGCCGGTCAAAATCCCTTCTGGCCCGGAGATGACGGCTAAGGACATGGTTCGCGACGTGAAGGCGGCCACTCGCGACTGGAAATACGATCGAGTTTCCATCGGCTACCCCGGTCCGGTCACTGCCGGCCAGCCGGTGCGGGAGCCGGTCAACCTGGGCGGCGGGTGGGTCGGGTTCAACTACAAGAAAGCCTTGGGCTACCCCGTAAGAATTGTTAATGACGCAGCCCTGCAGGCCCTCGGTAGCTATCGTGGCGGGCGGATGCTGTTTCTTGGATTAGGCACCGGCCTTGGATCCGCAATGATCGTGGACGGAATTCTAGAACCCATGGAGCTGGCTCACCTGCCCTATAAGCACGGAAAAACGTATGAGCAGTACTTGGGACTGAAAGGCCTAAAGCGTCTCGGCAAGAAAAAATGGCGCAAGGAGGTTTTCAAAATCACCGAGAGATTGATAGCCGCTCTTCAGGCCGACTACGTAGTGCTGGGCGGCGGAAACGCAAAGAAGCTAAAAAAACTTCCGCCGGGCGCGCGCATGGGACGCAACGAAAATGCAATTCTAGGCGGATTTCGCCTGTGGGCGAAAGAGTGAAATGGGAGCCGTCGGCTAACCATCTTGAAAAACTGCGATGTTCCAAACTGGAATGCCTTTGGCCTGGACACTTTTCTGAAAAATCATCTTTCTCGCACTCGATTCCACACGCAGCTCCATGTACGATATCGACGATGATTCGACGCGTAATTTTTGCAATCCTTCCAATTTTATTTTGGGCTCCGGCGCAGATATCTGCCTGCACGTGTTCCAAGGCTCCCGCCGGAATGTGCCAGGGTTTACAGCCAGACGATGTTGTATTCGTCGGCACCGTCACCGACGTCGAAAATGTTCCGTCTCCGGCCTCAGACGCAGCCAGCGATGCCGATTCGCAAAACGCAGGAAGCACAGCTTCCGCACCGGACTCCACTCCCGTGATCCGTTATCATTTCAAAATTGACGACAAATTTGCAGGGCCGGATGTTGCAGAAATCGATATTTTTTCCGGCGGCGACGACGGCGATTGCGGATACCGTTTTCGGAAGGGCGATCGATACATCGTCTTCACGCAACAGGAAAACGAGGGCCGGCTCTTCACCACAATCTGCAATGGCACGCGGCCGGCAAGCGATGGCCGCGCGCTGCTGCCTCAATTGCGCGCCATGCGCACTCATCAGCGCGTCGCTTCGGTTTTCGGTGTTCTCCGCCGTTCCGACCCGCCGCTTCTGGCTCCTGTCGATGACCCAGACGATCCGCTCCCGCACGTAAAACTGAAGCTCCGGTCAAAGGACGACCGCTTCGCCACCAGTACAGGACCGGATGGCGTCTACTCTTTTTACGACGTTCATGCCGGGGAATATCATTTTTCGGCCAGCCTTCCGGCGCGAATGGAATTAACGGAGAAAACTCTTCCCGGCGCTTTGCCCCCAATCAAAATTCCCAACGGCGCCTGTTACGAATACAACGTGGACGCTCTGCCGCTCGGCAAAATTCGCGGTAGTGTTTTGGGCCCGGATCAAAAGCCGCTGAAGCTTGCATCCGTCGAGCTATATCGCGCGGACCGTTTCAAGGACACCGAGCCGGGCCTCTGGGGATTTCAGGGATCGAAGGGTGAATTCGAGTTCGACCACATCGGCCCCGGCGAATACATTCTCGTGTTCAATCGCACGAACCGCAAGGATCCCAATTCGCCGTTTCCTCGTGCGTTCTATCCTGGTGTCGCAGAACAGGATGAAACCGCCGTGATCACGCTAAAAGACGGCGAGCAATTGCTGAAGGCAAACATCCAGCTCAGCGAGGGATACCCGACCCGCAAGATTCGCGTGCAATTAGAATGGAAAGACGGACGACCGCCCGGCAGCGTCACTATCATGGCAAAAGCCAGTGAAGGCGAAAATCCCGCGGCGCAAAGAATCGGCGAGGGAATCTACGATTTCACGCTCCTGCAATCCGAGCACTACACAATTTCCGCCTGGGAAGACCTCGCCCCGCAGCGTCTAAGCCAGCGTCGCGGCAAGGAAACCTGCACTATCCCCGCGCGCATCAACGCCGAACCCGCGATAGTCGACGGCGCCGACACAGAAGCAAAAGAAATCACGCTAACGTTCCCTTCCGTCGCATGCGACCTGCAGTAGCCAACACTCTTCAGCCCGCCGATTAACAAAGGCCATCCGTGCGCCCGGCGCACCAAGAAAAAGCCCCTTCCGAGCTGCATCCCCGGAAGGGGCCGTTTAGAGGTTTTATCGTCCCAGCTTAGAACGAATACTTCAGCCAGAACTTGATCGTACGGCCTCCGGCAACCGTTGCTGCCGTATTGTCGTATTGGCTGCTGATCAAGTCATAGCTGGGGGTGAACAGATTCGCATGATTGAATGCGTCGAAAAACTCCGTGCGAAACTCAATTGCTTGGTTTTCCAGCTTGCCCATGGGAATGGGAAACCGGCGGCTAATGCTCGTATCAAAGAACCACTGGCCGGGGCCATAAATTGAGTTGCGACCCGCAGTGCCCGGTGTCAAGCCGTTAAAGGCGGGAATGATAAAGTGGAAAGAGCTCGCTGGCTCAGGCGCGCATGTTCCTGGATTGCCAAAGAAGCACGTGCTGAGCGGAAAAAACGTCCCGGGCACTGTTGTAAGTCCTAGCTGCGTTCCGTCGATACCCGTTGCGCTGAGCGGTTGCTTTGGATTGCTCAGGTCCGGACGGGTGTTGGGGTGATCGTTGCCCTGGTTGTCAAACCCATCATACGGTGAGTCCGGGCTGCCACTGTCAAACGTAGCAATTCCGGACCACTGCCAGCGGTCTGTCAACGCCCTCTCCAGCCAGTTGGCCCTTGCGTACGGCAAAGCCCAAACGTATGACACTACCAGCCGATGACGACGGTCGTAAGTGGAAGCGCCCCAGTCGGAAAGTTGGTTGGTAAGTACCTGCGAGAACGAGCTCAGGCCGCTCGTAGTGGTGGTGAAAACTTCCGAGCCGTCATCAAGAAACTTCGAGAATGTATAAGAAGCGCGCAACGTGAGATCGGTGTGGAACCGCCGTTCGACCTCAAGTTGTGCGGCATTGTACCAAGAATTAGCACCGTTGGTCCGAACGAGGATTTCTCCGAAGTTCGGATTCGATAGTACTGTGCTGCCGTCTGCGTTGAAGCTCCCGGTGCCAGGATTGAAATCCTGGTTGACGAACAATCGTTCTCCCCTTGTACCAACATAAGCGGCCGTGACAATCAACCTGCCGGGCAATTCCCGCTGAAGGTCCAAGTTCCATTGCTGCGTCAAGGGGTTCTTGAGGTTGCTCTTCATCGTCTCAATCAAGTTCAACGAACTGGGGATGGCATTGATGGATGCTAGCGCGGCCATCGCGTTTGGCACTCCGCGGCTTGGGGTGTTGGCAGCTCCGCCGTTGAGTGTGGCGCCATTGGCATTTGGTGACTCTGCCGCAGTGTTATCCACGATGTTGGTGAACAAACCATCGTAGAAAATGCCGTACCCGCCTCGGATCACGGTTGCATCATGGCCGAAAAACCGTTCTCCCCAGTGCGGTGTATAGGCGAAGCCCAACCGGGGACCGAAGTTGTTGGTATTGGGTTGTTGTGAAGCGCCGAACGAGCCCGGGAAAGTGGCTCCGGCAACGCCGAAACCAAGTCCTTGTTGTATCGAGGGGAATTGCACTGTGTTTCCCAGAGTGCCCCAATATTCGTAGCGCAGCCCAGCAGTGAGAGTTAGGTTCTCTTTCACTCTATAAGTGTCCTGTACGTATGGAGCGTACATTGTTATGTTCGGAGTAATAGTTGGGTTTCCGAATTGTTTGCTAACCACCCCGGGAGTTCCACCGGTAAAGTCATCTACGAAGTTAGCTAGCGAGCTGAATGTCCCCGTGGGAAAGGGCTGCCCCGGGGCTTCGGTAAATGTCCCACCCATGAAGTAGTTAATCTCGCCGCGATTGTTAAACGGAATTTGGTCTGTTACAGCAACGAAGGTAACGTCCACTCCGCCCTTGATGGTATGTCGCCCATGAGTGTAGGTCAAAGCATCTTGAACTTGCTCAATATGATGAGCACGGCCTTGCGGTAATCCGGTAATCAGGCCCAGGCTTGGAAGATTCGCATCCGGACCAAATCCGATTGCCGGGATATCGGCGAGAGGCCCGCTAAGTGACGAAGCTGGAAAATTGAAAGAAAAGCCGATGTTGGTGTAGGAGAAACGGAGTTCGTTCACCATCGCAGGGGAAAAGGTATGGGTCCATCCCCCGCGAAACACATTCGTGGTGCCGGCTTGCTGCGAGTTGAACTCGGGCAGCGCTCCAGGATTGTTGAAAAAGTCCGGTAGAAGACTGCTGCTTTGACGGATAAAGCTGCCAGACATCACGTCGTTCGGACCTGTATGGTAATCTAGGCGTACGTTCCAGTTTGTATCAGTCCCTTCCACCCGCTGGCCTGTTATTGCAAATAGACTTTCGTTCACGCTACCGCGATCAATGCCGTTTGATCCGGGTCCCAATGGGACGCTAATTGGCTGGATCTGTCCGTTGGCAGTTAGACCGTTCAGTGCGTTCAGGAGCAGTTGGACATTAGGGTTAGGTAGAAGCCCCTGCAAGGTGGCGATTCCCGAAGCGGTGGGTAGATCAAAGCTTGATCCTTGAGCCCGCTGTGCCGTTGGATCCCACTGTACCGTGCCAAAGGCGAATAGCTTATCCTTGACCACCGGGCCACCAAGATCGAAACCAAAGGTATTCTCGATAAAAAGCGGATTTGTATCGTTTCCGATGAACTTGCTCTGAGCAGGGATGGCTGCAAACGCCGAGTCTTGGTTCACTTCCCACGCCTCGCCGTGAAACGAGTTCGTTCCGCTTTTATAGATGTAATTACTCACCGAACCGCCGCCACGCCCGTACTCTGCGCTGTAGGAGTTCGTGAGAACCGTGAATTCCTGGATCGCTCCGATATTGTTCGGCTGGAACGCTTGCCCTGCGATGCTCCAGTCGTTGTCGTCCTGTCCGTCGATCAGGAAGTTGTTTGCACGAGGACGCGTGCCATTCACCGAAAAATTGATACCGTTCGAGAAGGTGTTGTTGCTTTCGGTATCTTGCACGCCAGGCAGCGTCATAGCCAATTCCGCAGGATTGAAGCTGGTGTATGGAAGATTCTCAATTTCATGGGTGCCAAGGCTTTCGCCTAGTTGTCCGGACTGCGTATCGATAACTTGGCCCGCAGTCGCCTCGACGACGATCGTCTTGCTGGTTGTGCCGATCTTCAGGTTACCGTTCACGCTGGTCGTGACCGATCCGCTTAGAATCACGCTTCCAACTTGAAGTTCCGCAAACCCTGGCGCGGAAAATGTGACCGTGTAAGTCCCAGGCTGCAGGGCGTCCATTCGGTACGCGCCAACGCTGTCCGTGACGGCTTGGTGTAACGCACCGTATTGAGGGCTGATCACTTTTACTGTGGCGTTTGGTATGGCAGCGCCGCTCTCGTCCGTGACGACTCCCACAAGAGTCCCGTCGCTACTCTGCGCCATTGACTGCGATGGCGATGCCAAGATTACGCACAACCCCAACATCAAAAACAACATTCGCGCAGCACTGAACACACTTCGACCGTTCATCATTTTAGTCCCCCATTTCGATGATCTTTTCCCGCTGGCGTAAGTGCGCCAGACAATCGCTGAGGCCTACCATGCAGTTTCACAGCCAAGACGCGGAAAGGCTCCGCGCGGCGCCTAACCAACTGATTCGACGGCATCATTGCCGTAATCCGAGGGTGGGATGGTTTACAACTCTACGAAAAACAAAATACTCGCGGGGCGCGCGAAGAATTATTCATACGGTAAATCTATGTAATTTAGAACTGTTCCATTTTCTGCGAGAGTCAGTCTGCAGTCTTAGTCGGCGGGGGAATTGCGGAGCCTTCGCCCTTCAAGTAATGATCGTACCAATGGAGGTACCGCTCGTAGCGGTCTTTAATGAATGACGGGCGAGAAAATTCATGGTATTCGCCCGGGTAAACTACCAGCAAAGTCGGCACGCCAAGCCGTTTCAGACTCTGGTACATCTGCTCGCCATTGATCACTGGGACGTTCCAATCGCTTTCGCCGCCCATGATCAGCGTAGGCGTCTTAATCTTCGTTACGCGATTGAAGGGCGACAGCTTCTCCCACAGCGCGCGATTTTCCCAAGGCAGTCCGAGTTCGATTTCCCAATCGCGAGAATACAAATCGTGCCCCCAATTTGTGATGTACAAAAAATCTCCCGCGCCGGAAATCGCGGCCTTGAACCGAGTAGTCTGCGTAATGATAAAATTGGTCGAGATGCCCCCGTACGACCACCCTCCCACTCCCAATTTGTCAGGATCGGCAATTCCCTGCTCCACCGCGTAGTCCACCATCGCCATATCGTCCTCGAAATCCTTGTGGCCCCAGTCGGCATAAATCGCTTTGCAGAAATCCTGGCCGTAGCCGGACGACCCGCGTGGATTTGGCGTCAGCACCACGTAGCCGTTCGCTGCAAAAAGTTGCGGATCGAAATTAAATTCGGCGTAGTACGCCCATACCGGCCCGCCGTGCGGCCGCAGTATCGCCGGATAACGCGTCCCCGGTTTATAGTCAGGCGGCTTGTAGAGATATCCCGCCACTGTCGTGCCGTCCTTGCTCTTGAAATGCACGTACTCAACATCAGGAAGGCGAATCTGTGCCATCAATGCATCGTTTGTCCAGGTCAGCCGCTTCGCATCACCTCCGCCCGCGGCCAGCAAATACACTTCAGCTGGATGCGTCAACTCTCCGATCACGGCAGCCGCGGCTCCATCTTTGTCCAGCGTAAACGACTCCACCATTTTTCGTCCGCCGATCGGCCGCGTAATCTCGCCACCCATCGCCGGTACCCGCATTAAATTCTGCGTACCGTCATCGTCCGCGATAAAGTAAATCCATTTCCCATCCGGTGAATAACGAGGCTCGCTCGAATTCCGATCGAGTTTAAGTGTTAATACTCTCGCTTCGCCGCCCGCAGACGGCGCAATCGCAATGTGGAATGTTGCGTATTGAAAAAGCTTTGGCTCTAACTGGCTGGTGAACGCGATCCATTTGCCGTCAGGCGACCACGCAGCGGAGCCGTCCGTTCCCGGATTCGTCGTCACTCGTACGAGCGATTTGCCTTGATCTGTATTGTCCGCGGCCACCACCCAGATATCCGTGTTGTAGTTGCGATCGGGATCTTCCGAGCGGTTACTCTCAAACGCGATCGACCGCCCATCCGGTGACCATGCCGGCGCGCTATCGTCATAATCACCCAAGGTAATCTGCGTCATCCTTCGGCTCGCGACATCGAAAACATAAAGATGCGTCCGTCGGCGGTCGAGGTAGCCGATTTCGTCCTCTTTGAAATGAAGACGATCGATCACCCACGGATGCGGCTTTGGCTTCGCGTCGCTCTTTTCCTTGTTTTTCGCGGCTTCGACTTCGTTGATGGATGGATCCCTCAGAACTAGAACGATTCGGTCTCCCGCAGGAGACCACCGGAACCCGCTAACGTCCTGGATCGTATCGGTCAGCTTTTGCGCCTCTCCGCCTTCGCGATTGAGCAACCACACTTCTTCTTTCTTGCTGTCTTCGTCTCCCTTTTCTCCCTTCGCCCCTTCGCGTCCGGAAAGGAACGCCAGATATTTTCCGTCTGGACTCCAGCGTGGATGACTGCATGACGCTCCTTCAGCCGTCAGCGCAAGGGCTGCGCCCCCGGAAGTCGGGACCATCCAAATCCGCGATTCGTTCTTGTCTTCTTTTAGATCGCGGGTTTTCACCACGTAGGCGACCCATTTTCCCTCGGGGCTTATCTGCGCATCTTCAACCTCGAGTATTCGAAAGTAGTCATCGATCGTTAAGTTTCGCGTCGCGCTGGAATTTTCTAAGACGCCGGTTTTGTTGGGAACGGCGCCAGAGTCTTGTGTCCCAGCCGGACTTTGTGCCCAAGCCGAGCAAGCAAGGGGGACCACAGCAAACAACAATGCGAGTCGCAACCTCATACCTGGACCTGCCTCTCTGGAAATTTATCGCGCATTTTGCCGCGTAGTATACCGAACGCGCGGTGGAACGCTTTCACCAAAAAAAAGGCAGGACCGGTCGGCCCTGCCCTTTCAAACCCAAAACTTGCGGAGATGGGAGTTTTTTTCTACGTTGCTTCAGAAACCGGAGCACTTTAATCGCGATCGGCCGGCTATCTATCCTTTGTCGGATTCATCGTAATCGAAGTCACGTGGATCGTATCGCCATCGAGCGTTCCCTGCACCGTGACATCGTGTCCTTCGTGTCCGGTAGCCTTGTCCTGCGGGTCTAGCACGTACACTTTCTTATTGTCCGTATCGTACAGAGCCAGCTTCGCGCCTCGAGCCACGCACCCTTTGGTGCAACCGGCGCCCTGTTCACTTGCGTCCTTGGCGCCGCACTTGTCGTTTGTAACGATTCCGGACCACGTTCCGTTCTTCACCGCATTTTGCCCGGCCATCGAAAGGCCGCCGATAAAAAGAATTGCTCCCGCGCACAGCATCAAACGTTTCACCATGATCGCGCTCCTTTTCAAAAAATTGCACGTCTCGACATGCACAACGTCGCGGCAGAACGAGGCTACTCTGTCACTTGTCTTTGCGTTTGTCCAGCATTCTAGGACTGCACTCCGAGCTCGTTGCGCGGCTTTCGAATAAGAATAATCCGTCGCGATTGACAGATGACCGCACGCAATTTAGGCTCACTCCGTGCCCATTGCCAAGACGCCGCCGTTTCATATGCGCTCGAATCCGCTTCTATATGAGATCAACGCCTGGGCATGGCTCGAGCAACTTTCCGCGCGGCTTGGACGAACGATAGATCTCTCAGGAGTGCCCGATGCAGAGTGGGATTCGCTGGCTCAGCTCGGCTTCGACGCCATCTGGCTTATGGGCGTTTGGCAACGAAGCCCGATCTCCCGCCAAATCAACCTCGACGATCCCGCGAATGTTCCCGATTATGACCGCGCTCTGCCCGGCTGGACGCCTGCCGACGTGGTCGGCTCTCCGTATGCCGTGATGCAATACGTTCCAGACCCGAGCATCGGAACCTGGAACTCTCTCGATCGTGTCCGCGAGAAATTACACGCGCGTAAGATGGCTCTGTTCCTCGATTTCGTCGGGAACCATACCGCTCTCGATCATCCTTGGGTGCGCGAACATCCGGAATTTTACCTGCAAGGCTCGAAGCAGGATTTCGAGAAGGATACCTCTCTCTTTTTTCAAGCGAACACAATGCAGGGGCCGCGCTACATTGCGCTGGCAAAAGACCCCTACTACCCGCCATGGAAAGACGTCGCGCAGCTGAATCATTTTCATCCGAATATGCGCGTTGCACACCTCGCGCAACTGGCCTCTATCGCAAAACACTGTGACGGCGTCCGCTGCGATATGGCCATGCTCCAGCTGAATGACATTTTCGAAAAAGGCTGGGCCCACCTTTTGGGAAACACTCCGCCGCCGGCAAAAGAATTTTGGACGGAAGCCAGAAAGGCGGCTCCAAATCTGGTTTTGCTCGCCGAAGCATACTGGGGAACCGAAGCGCGGCTCATCGATCTCGGATTTTCCTTCGCCTACGATAAAGCTCTTTACGACGCGGTGCGCAATGCAGATGTAGGCGCGGTTCAATCGCGGTTATCGAGCATTGGCGATCAGCAAACTCACTACGCGCGCTTCCTCGAGAATCACGACGAACCTCGCCGCGCCGAGGTCATCCCCAACGACCGCCTGCCCGCCGTCGGAACTTTGATGGGAACTTTGCCGGGGATGCGCTTCTATCAGCAGGGCGAACTCGAAGGCTACAGAATCCGCTTGCCGATTACGTTGCGCGTAGCTGCGTACGAGCCGCCCGACCCTTTCAGCATCGCGTTCTTCCGGAAAATTCTAAGCCTCACGCGTGAAGATGTTTTTCACGATGGGAATTGGAGCCCGCTCGAAGTCGCTGCAGAGGGTTACACTTCGCCCGCCGGGCTTCTGGTGTATGAATGGAGATCGAACAAAGCCTGGAAAATAATCGCGGTGAATCTGGCGGCAGGTGCTTCCCAAGGGCGCGTACGATTAGGCGACCGCGTTTCCCCGGCGCAGCAATATGTTTTCTACGACGAACTCAACGAAGTCCGTTACGACCGCACCGGCGACGAACTCTACAACGTCGGCCTATTCGTGCGCCTGGAAGGCTTTCAGGCCCACATCTTCAGCATCACTCCGGCCTAACGATCGTTCCCCAATAAGTAAACAAACCTTTCCGCTATTGCAACACGTTCAGCGTTAGGTTCACGCTTGAGACCGCTCCATTCGGCGCCGTCGCCGTCACAACCAACGGATACAGTCCCGGCGTCGTTGCTTGTCCCCCCGGCGATTTTGGCAAATTGCTACATGCCGACATTCCCACCGCGATCAGAACCAGAACTCCAAACGAAAGCGCCAGCCGCGGACGCCGTTTGAATGTCCACATTGCTCCGCAAAGTGACATGCCGGCCAACAACATCCCCAAGCTGCCTACCAAGCCTCCCGGGAGTGATGGTCCAAACGCCGGAACAGCGCCTTTGCAGAATGTGTTCACCACAATTGCAACGTTTATCGCTTTTCCGGTCAAAGTGATGGAACTCGGCACGATGTTGCACGTGATGTTCGGAGAAGTGCTGGTGCATCCGAGCGTCACCGTCCCGGTGGTTCCCGGTAACGCAGTTAGCGTTAACCCAAACACCGCACTACCCCCGGGCGTCGTATTCACCGTCGAAGGACTTCCCGGGGCGAGCCCGATCGTCACCGGAGAGTTTCCGCTGTTGAACGTGGCCGTCACGGTTTGAGCCGCAGTCATCGTCACCGAACATCCGCCCGTTCCTGTGCAACCCGCTCCGCTCCACCCCGCAAAGGTCGATCCTTCTGCAGCCGTGGCCGTCAGCGCCACGACCGCGCCGCTCGCAAAGCTCGCCGAGCATGTAGTCGGACAATTGATTCCGGCGGGAGCGCTCGACACCGTTCCCGTCCCCGTCCCCGCCTCGTTTACGGTCAACGTGAAGTTGTTCGTGCTCTGAGTGAAGTTGGCCACAACCGTCGTCGCAGCAGTAATCGTAAGTGTGCAAGTGCCCGTCCCTTCGCAGGGTCCTGCGCCCCAACCCGTGAACGTCGATCCCGTCGAAGCTGTAGCCGTCAACGTAATCGCAGTCCCGCTCGCAAAACCGGCTGAGCATGTCGCTCCGCAATTAATCCCGGCTGGACTACTCGTCACCGTCCCTGTTCCTGTCCCCGCCTTATTCACGGTCAAAGTGACATTAGACCCTGTCGTGTTGAACGTCGCCGTCACAGCCTCAGACGCGCTCATCGTGACCGAGCAAGTGCTCGTTCCCGTGCATCCAGCTCCGCTCCATCCCGCAAACGTCGATCCACTGGCCGCCACTGCCGTCAGTACGACTACCTGCCCGGTCGTAAAGTTCGCCGAACATGTCGGCTGGCAGCTGATGCCGGCGGGACTGCTTGTCACCGTTCCTGTGCCCGTGCCGGCTTCCGCCACCGTCAGCGTTGGCTCTACAGTTCCGCTTCTCACTTGGAACACGTATCGCCCCAGCATCGGGTTGTTAAGACTATTGTGGATCAGCGAAGTCGCCGCTGGTCCATTGTCGAGCAGCGCTCCGTCCGTGAACGATCCATTGAGCTGGAAGTTTGTTCCCGGGTTGCCAGTGCCATTCGAATAGCCCACGGCCGCGCACTCGTCTGCTGGGCCGCAAAGCCCATCCGTGCCATCACTCGCGTCTCCGGCTTCCCACTGAATCTTGTCATAATTGAATTCGATATCGAAGTTCCCTACCCCAGTGTCAGACCGGTCAATCAAGATGAGCTGGAAACTATTCAGTTTGTCGGTCCCTTCGTCATAGTAACCAACATTCTCATAGTCCACACCGAACGCTGCATGCCCGTTGACCGTGTCGTTCCCAAAGGTGGCGACACCGGATCCGAGGCCTCGGGTATCCACATCCGCCCAGAATGGAGCGATGATCGGAATCCCACCGTTGTTCGTGTTCAAACCGCTCGGCGTGAACTCACTCAAAGCTTCCCCGAACGTCACGTTTCCATTGTTGTTGACGAACAACGACGTGAAGCTGGAGCTGAAGAAATTGATCGTAAACGGAAGATTTACCTGGTTGCTCGAGCCGTCATCATTGGGCGGAAGAGTATTCGCCGTGAATCCCGGCAGATGCCGAATCGCACCGTTTCCCGTCAAGTGAGTTACTACGGAAGGAGTTTCCTCAGAGTTCGTTGCAATAGTCAGGTCCGCTGTTCGCGGTCCCAGTACAGTCGTCGAGGGAGTGAACACAACAGCGATCGGGCAACTCGGATCGGCACCGTCGCCGCACCCATTGCTGCTCACGGAGAAATCCGAAGCGGCATTTCCTACGAATGTTACTCCGGTGACGGATAGCCCTGTCCCGGTCGTGTTGAACAACGTCGCCGTTTGCGCCGGGCTCGTCGTGCCCGGCGTTATTCCGTCGTAGAACATCTCGAACGGCAGCACGTAGATCGGTCCAACTCCCGCGCCCGACAGCAATTCGGTTGTTGGCCCGGCTGAGCTGTCATCGGTAATTACGATCGCCCCTGTATCCGGAGCCTGGAAGCTGGGCGCAAAACTCACAGTAATCGTGCAAGGCGCGGAACCGGCAGCAAGAGTGGTAGCGCATGTGTTGCTCGTAATCGTGTAATCCGGGTTGGTTACGGAAAAAGCGATGCTTCCCAATGGACCTGTACCCGTATTCTGAAGCGTAAACGGCAACGCACTGGCCGCGCCG
The DNA here is from genome assembly GCA_963698005.1 of uncultured Acidobacteriota bacterium. Lineage (GTDB taxonomy): Bacteria > Acidobacteriota > Terriglobia > Acidiferrales > UBA7541 > Palsa-295. The sequence continues at coordinate 4,105,625 of OY969113.1, read as the reverse complement.
GCTTGCACGCCTCCGAATGCCAAGGGGTTCGGATTCACAGTCGCGATTCCGCTGCCCGGTCCGCCTCCCGAAGTCGTGATCGTCGTCGGATTTGTCCCGGTGGCTGTTGCTGATCCCCCTCCCGACACGCTCACCGAATTCGTCACAGATGCCGCTGCGTTGGCGGCCACGTTCACCGTCACCGTGATCACCGGATAGCTCGCGCCCCCCGCCAACGCATCGCTGCGCGTGCAACTGGCCGCAACACACGTCCAGCCTGTTCCCGCCATGGACACCAGCGTCAATCCAGCTGGAATCGTGTCCGTCACCGTCACAGTCCCGCTCGTTGGCCCGGCATTCGCTCCATTCGACACTGTAACCGTGTACGTTGCTCCCTGCTGTCCCTGCGTGAAGTTTCCGGTATGTGTTTTCGCGATTGCCAGCACCGGTGCAGGGCCGCCTCCCGAAGCCGTGACCGTTGTCGACGTAGTAGCCGAGTTGTTGGCCGTGTTCGGATCCGTCGTCGTCGACGTCACGTTTGCACTATTCGTCACTGTCCCCGCCGTTTCCGCAGTGACAACTATTTGGACCACTTGGTTGGCTCCGGTGTTGATCGTGCCCAAATTGCAAGTGATTGGCGAACTCAGCGTACAGGACCCTCCGGGAGCCACTGAAACCACTTCAACGCTAGTCGGAAGAGCATCTGTGACCGTCACATTCGCTGCGTTCAGCGGGCCATTGTTCGTGGCTGTAATGTCGTAAATGATCTCCGCGCCTTGCAACACCGGGCTCGGTGTCGCCGTCATCGTGAGCGCAACATCCGCGCCGTTCGCCGGCGTCACCTGGCACTCAAATGAAATGATCCCGGGATCCGCATGGTTATTCGAAATTAGCTCCACCTCGCATCCAGAAGCCACGTAGCCGACCTCCGCCCCACCTGCGTCAGTGAACGTCAGCCGGCCGTTCGTTGCAACATTGTAAGTCGTTGAGAATGTCTGATCGGCAGCCAAAATGCCACCGGGATGCGTCGCGTCGTTCGTAACATGCAGCGCGCTTACACCGTCAAATGAAGCCACTCCTGAGGTATCACTCACTTGGATTTCAGTTGGGTCAAACGTACCCAAGAAATAATTCCCCGAAAGTGTCGCGTTACTAAAATTATTTCCTCCCGGCACCATAAACCCTAAAGAAGCTGCGTTGTCCTCGGCGCCAAAAAAACCCTGATTGGTTCCATCCAGATACAGGACTGCCGTTGGCGAAACGAAAGTACCGGTTGTGACCGTGAACACAGCCCTGCCGTTCCCAGACACAGTGTACGTGCCACCGACTGTGCCTGTGCTGGAAGTACCCGACTTGTTTTGGTCGAACGCGATCGAGAAATTTCCGTTGCCATCCATCGTGACATTTCCGATACCGACCGTAGACGTTCCGTCTGGCCGCTTGCCCTGCAGCGTCGCAACGCCATTGCCGTTAAGCGAACCCAATCCGAAGCCGCCTGCGGGCGGCACCTGCAACTGAGCCATCCCGCTGTATATCGCGTTTTGGGTTGTGTTTATGCTGATGAATAGCACTTGGCTTGGCGAAATGATGTACAAAATGTCCGAGGCGGTCCCAGGGACGCCCGCGATCGTGACAGCGGCCGAGAGACGTCCGTTTGAGACGGTTTCGTTCGTAAGCTGATAGGTTCCCGACACCGCCGCGCTGGGCACGATTTCCCCACCGTCATCCAAGTCGACCAGGCCACCTGTTGTGAAATTCCCGTTCCCATCGGCGTTCACAAAGCCGACTCCCGACTCAAGATCTCCATTGGTCAAGTCAGATCCACTCTCGCCAAATGCATACGATCCATGGAGAGCGTTAAGCGAAAATACTGAAGGATCCTGTTCTAGAAGGACTCCTGATCCGGTAAATCCGTTGGTGCCGCTCACGTCATCAAACCGGATAATCCGCGCCTTGGTGGCCACTCCGCCCTGTATGTCTCCTACCGAGAAGGCGAGAGTGACCTTACCGCCAGTCGCAATCGTCAGGGACATGGTTCCCCGGTTGTCCGCGCCAATCGTATACGTACCTGTAGTAATCTCCTGCGGCGGCTGTGCACCGGTTGAGCCGTCCACATCTTCGAAGCCGCTGCTGATCCCGCCATGCCCGTTGGCGAGAAAGCTGGCTGCAACCACAACCATTGTCCCGTCGCTGTCGCTGAATCCTTGGAACACAAATGCGTAGAGTCCGTTCAACTCGGAGTTGTTGCTGCTGTCGGCTGCCGCGATTGTGATTGTGAAGCTGGCGGTCCCGGTCAGCGGCGTCGCCGAAGAATCGGTTACGTGGACTGTAAATGCGGCCGGTCCGGTCGGACCTGTGGGCACTCCTGCGATCGTCCCGGATGTGGCGCCCAACGTTAACCCCGCAGGCAACGCCCCCGACGAAATCGTGAAATTATATGGCGCAGTTCCACCGCTCGCGGTCAGAGCTTGGCCGTAGCTCGCTCCGATCGCCCCATTCGGCAAGGTGGTAGGGCTGATCGTCAACCCTCCTCCGCCTCCACTGCTGGCTGTAAATGCTGCCGTGACCGTTTCGGCCGCGCTCATAGTCACCGAGCAAGTCAGAGCACCCGTCGACGGGCAGTTCGTGAAACCAGCAAATGTAAAATTCGTGCCCGGCGCTGCCGTCAGCGTGACTGAGCTATTGCCCGTGAAGTCGGCTGTGCAAGTTGTCGCGCAAGCAGTGATCCCGGCAGGCGAACTGGTGACGCTTCCTGTCCCTGCCGTCACCTGAACGGTCAGCGCCGCAGCGCCCGTTCCCGAAACGTTGATTGTCTGGGTGGCTGCAGGGGCGTTGTCAGTGATCGTAATTGTTCCGGTGGACGTAACAAACTGCGTGGGCGTAAATCCAACCTCGATCACGCAACTAGCCCCAACCGCCAGCGTCGCAGGAGCCACAGGGCAAGGATTCGTGGAGGTAGCCAGCGAAAACACACTAGCACCAGTGAGCGCGATACTCGAAATCGTAAGTGGCGCGTCTCCGGAATTCGTCACCGTCACCGGTAGAGGAGTTGCTCCAACACTGATTGGTTGATTCCCGAATGGCGCGCTGGTACTGGAAAGAGCTATGTTGGGATTGAGCAGTACCTTCCTGATCCGGTTGTTAAGCACATCGCCCACATACATGTTGCCTTCGGGGGTTACGACCACTCCGACCGGCGTAGCGAAGCTCGCCGAAAGTGCCGGCCCACCATCACCTGCAAACGCAAAGGTCCCGTTTCCAGCAAACGCCGTGATGATTTTGCTCGTTCCGTCCACTCGCCGAATCACATTATTTCCCGAGTCAGAGATAAAAAAGTTGCCTGCGCCGTTCACCGACACCCTGTCGGGCGAATTTAGAGTCGCGCTCGTGGCCAAGCCACCATCGCCAGTGTGACCTGGAGTTCCATTCCCAGCGATAGTTGTGATAATCCGCGGCGAGCCAGTATCAATCTTGCGAATTACATTGTTATACGTGTCCGCGACGTATAGGTTGCCCAACGAGTCGATGTCTAGTCCGAGTGGGCAATCCAGAGTGGAGTTCACCGCCGGCCCGCCATCGCCGGTATAGTTTCCATTACCGCACCCAGTCGGTGCGGTGTCATTCGCCCCGCCTCCTGCAATCGTTGCGATCGTACCGGTGGCCATCGCCACTTCGCGGACGCGATTGTCTTGAGCATCTACGAAATAGAGATTTCCGGCAGCATCCCTGACCGCTCCTCGCGCGTCGTTGACGCTCGCGCTGAGTGCCGGCCCGCCGTCGCCGCACGGTAACGGCACTTGTCCCTGACCTGAACCGCACTGCCCCCCTGATCCCACAATCGTGTTGATGATGCCCCCTGAAACCTCACGAATCCTATTGTCACCATCGTCCGAAACCAGCAGGTCTCCGTTCGCTTCGATCGTGACTGTGCGCGGCATAAAAATGGCAGCCATGGTCGCGAGTCCGCCATCGCCGCACGGCAAGGTCGGCTGGGCACACGGGATTCCGGTGCCCACTACCGTCGATACGTTTCCAGATGTGTCCACTTCGCGGATTCGATTGTTCTCCGCGTCAACGATATAGAGATTTCCTTGTGAATCAAGTTGGGGCGTCCGCGGAAAATAGAAGCTAACGCTGGCGCCGGTTGCCGGCATCCCGTCGCCCACCAAGCCGCTCCCGACCACAGTTGTAATCTGCTTATTGTTGCCCGGGCTATAAAGTCGAATACGATTAGCCCAGAAATCTGCAATCCAAAGGTTGCCGGTAGTGGAATCAACGAACAGCCCCGCCGGATTCGTCAACTCAGCCGATAGGGCTGGGCCTCCGTCGCCGCTAAATCCGAAGGTGGTGTCGCCGACGATCGTGTTAATTTGGTTCGGGTTAGATTGGTTCGAAGGAGAGAACACTTCTCGAACGACCGCGTTGAGAGTGTCAGAAATATAAATGTTACCCGCACTATCCACTGCCAATCCATCCGGCTCATTCAGAGTTGCCGAGGTTGCCGGCCCGCCGTCACCGCTGAAGCCTGGGGCGCCTGTCCCAGCCACGATCGTGATGATTTTGGACGTGACATCCACACGACAAACCACGTTGTCGCCCTCATCAGCGATGAAAAGATTTCCATTCGCATCGGCCGCAACTCCCGCCGGGTAACTGAGCGGAGTTGAGGTTGCCGCAACGCCGCTTGTGGGAAATCCCTGAGTGTCCGGCGTGCCGGCATACGTGCTGATGATTCCAGTCGCCAGGACAACGCGGCGAATGACGGCGTTGCCGGCGTCCGCGATAAACAGGTTCCCTAAACTGTCGAGCGCGATGCCTTGTACAAAACCTAGTGACGCGCTCGTCGCCTGGCCGCCGTCTCCCGAAAAACCGCAGTTGCCGTTCCCGGCTACCGTCTTAACGACTCCTCCGACAATCTCCCTGACCGCACAGTTTTGTGAATCGGAATAGTAAAGATTGTTGTTCGCGTCCAGCGCTGCGCCAAACGGTTGGTGCGTCAATGTCGCAGTCGCAGCAGTACCGTTCGGCGAAAATCCCGCGGTGTTACTCCCGGCGAAAATAACCATGCTGCTGGGAACTCCTGGTTGATTTACTACCTTGTAGATCACACCGTCGTCGTTGACCACATAAAGATTTCCCGAGGCGTCTCGTACAACTGCTTGCGGACCCACAAGCGGCGCCGCAGTCGGTGAAACATTGTTCAGCGGAGGGCCGCCCGCCACCGTCGAGATAGTGTTCTGTGCCTGCGCGATACTCGCAAACAGAAGCAGCGCCAATAGCGAGAGGACGCGAGCGAGATATCGCCGTCGTCGCGTTGCGGCGCCAAATACGTTGGATGATTTCGGACCTACTGCAAGGCTAATCCGTTGCATCTTGAGACCTCTCACGCGTCAGCGCCCCGCCGGGTGATTTCGAAGACTAGATTCATGCTTCTTTTATGCCTGGCAAATGGGAAAAAGTTTGGCCAATATTAGTACCGACGTACCGCACCCATGAATATTGAAAATGCGCCCTTACGGCCTATGGTGGTGTTCGTAGGCCACTTAACCTGCTCTTACCGATTCAGCGGCCTTTGCACCCTGGGGTGAAAGGTGCAACTCCGAATCCAAACACCATTCCCCGCTCTACGCCCAAGCCTAACTTCGGGAGCAAGTCTGGGTTGCCCTCGGACAAAACTTCAATTGGGGGGAAAACAGGGCAAATTCTCTAACCCATCGGCCTTTCCCGTCAAGCAATAGTTTTAATTCCCATTGAAAACACCCGGTTAGTCCCATATCATTCCGCACCTTGCACTCCGGCTCGATGCGGACTGAATCCGGCGACAACGCTCCGGCCACTCCCTCTGACGGTTCCCACCTCCGCCAGATCGGTTTCATCCCACTTCTCGCCATCTTTTACGGCTACACCGCCGGCGGCCCTTTTGGTTACGAAGGCATCTTCCACGATTCCGGCCCCGGTATGGCCATCGTGTTCCTCGCCTTCGTTCCCTTCTTCTGGAGCATTCCCATTTCTCTAGCGTCCGCCGAGCTTAATAGCATTTTCCCTGTGGAAGGTGGTTTCTATCGCTGGAGCCGCGCCGCCTTCGGCGATTTCTGGGGCTTCCAGTGCGGCTGGTGGAATTGGACTGGCACGTTCCTGCTCAACAGTCTCTACGGCGTGCTGGTGATGGACTACCTCAGCGAATATCTTCCGTGGATCACCGGAAATATAAAGTGGGCCGGAGCTTGCCTGGTCCTTTGCCTTCTCGCTTATCTCAACGCGCGCGGTATTCAGCTTGCCGGTTGGTTTTCTGTGGCGTTGCTGGTTGCGGTTTTTATTCCTGTCGCGTGGCTTTGTACCGTCTCCCTATTCCATCTGCATTACAACCCGATGCTTCCGTTCGTCCCGCCAGGCCAGCCGTTGGGCGCAGTCTTTGGCAGAGGCTTAGCACTCGCGATGTGGAATTACGCCGGATACGAGCAGCTTTCCAGCATGACCGGCGAGATGAAAAATCCGCAGAAAACTTTCGTCCGCATCCTCGCCTGGAACACGCCGATGAACATCCTCACCTACATTTTGCCGACGACGCTCGCTCTCGCCGTCCTCGGCAACTGGCAGGAGTGGCGAACCGACTACATCGTCACCGCGTCGCGCCTGATTGGCGGCCCGCTCCTCGGCGCAGCCATGTTGGTCGCAGCCATGATCGGCACGCTCTCCCTTTCCAACAGCACCATCCTCTACACCACGCGCATCCCCGCCACCATGGCACAGGACGGCTACCTCCCCGCCTGGCTCGGCAAAATTCATCCGCGTTACGGCACACCCGTGCGCGCCATCGCTGTTTCTGCTTTGGTTTATTGCATTCTCGCGAAGTATCCGGTGGAAGACCTGGTGAACATCTACATCTGGACGCGCATCGCAACCACGCTACTCACTCTTTTCGCCGCGTGGCGCATGCGCCAAAAATTGCCCAACGCGCATCGCAGTTTCCTGATCCCCGGCGGCGCCGTCGGCATCGCTTACATCCTGATTTTTCCAGCGATTTTGTGTGCTGTGAAGGTTTACTACAGCGAGCCGCTAGTCCTGCACTGGGCTCCCCTGCTGCTCGCCTCCGGCCCCATCGTTTACGCCATCCTTCGTTGGGGCTTCCACATGAGACCCACCGCCGAGTCCGCCGCCTTGCAGTAGCTTGTCATTCCGAGCGTAGCGAGGCCTGCCTGTCGGCAGACAGGAATCTGCCCTTTTTCCCGTCGGTGAACGAATACAGCGCTTATTTCGTGGCCCCAACTTTTTCCGAGACGGTCTTTGCCTGCAAGAACAGCAGCAAATAATCCTGGCCGCCTGCCTTTGAATCCGTCCCCGACATATTGAATCCGCCGAACGGTTGCGCGCCGACCAGCGCGCCGGTGCATTTGCGGTTCATGTACAGGTTGCCGACGTGAAATTCTTCTTCCGCGCGCTCGATTTTCTTCGCGTTCCGCGAATACACCGCGCCGGTCAGGCCGAACTCGCTGTCATTCGCCATGGAGAGCGCTTCGTCGAAATCCTTGGCTTTCGTCACCGCCAGCACTGGCCCAAAAATTTCTTCCTGGAAAATTCGCGCTTTGCGGTCAACGTCCGCGATCACGGTCGGCTCGATAAAATATCCGTCGCCGCCCGTGTGTTTTCCTCCCGTCATCAAGCGCCCTTCCTTCTTTCCCTGGTCGATGTAACCCAAAATTGAAGTCATCGCCGCCTTATTGATCACCGGCCCCATGTAATTAGTCGGATCTTCGACCGGACCCACTTTCATTTTCTTCACGCGCTCCACGAGCTTCCCGAGAAACTCGTCGTAAATCTTTTCCGCCACAATCGCGCGCGAACAAGCCGAGCACTTCTGCCCTTGAAATCCAAACGCAGAAAGCGCCACGCCTTCCACCGCCGCGTCCACATCCGCTTCTTCGTCCACCACAATCGCGTCTTTGCCGCCCATTTCGAGCACGGTGCGCTTGATCCACTTCTGTCCCGGCTGAGTCTTAGAAGCTTGCTCGCTGATCCTTAACCCCGCTTCCTTCGATCCCGTGAACGCGATGAACCGCGTCTTCGGATTCGTCACCAGCGCTTCGCCCGCAGTCCCGCCTGGCCCGGTAAAAAAGCTCACCACTTCGCGCGGCACTCCCGCTTCGAACAAAATATCGATGAAGATCGCCGCTATCGTCGGCGAATCGCTCGACGGTTTCACAATCGCCGTGTTCCCCGCGACGATCGCTGCCGCCGTCATCCCTCCCATAATCGCCGCCGCAAAATTCCACGGCGGAATAATCACGCCCACGCCCAACGGAATGTACTTCATGTAATTCTTCTCGCCGCGCACGGGAACCAGTTTCTGCGGCTCGCCTAGACGCATCATTTCGCGCCCGTAGTATTCGCAAAAATCAATCAGCTCCGCGATGTCCGCATCGGCTTCCGGCCAACTCTTTCCCACTTCGTAGCATAACCAAGCATCCAGCTCGTATCTGCGCTTGTGCAAAATGTCCACCGCGCGATATAGACACGCCACGCGCTCCGCCACCGGGACAAATCGCCACTTCTGAAACGCGCGGTCCGCCGCCTCCACCGCCTGATTGGCCATCTCCACGCTAGCCTTCTGAAAAATTCCGATCACTTCTTCCGGATGCGATGGATTGAACGACTTGATCTTGTCCGTCGTCGTAATCTTTTTCCCATCGATCACCAGCGGATACTCGCGCCCAAACATTCCCTTCACCTGACGCAGCGCGTCTTCCATGGCCTTGCGATTTTCCGGCTTGGTGAAATCAATGAACGCCTCGTTCTGAAACTCTCCGCGTGCCAGCGTTGTTTGCGGCGTCGCCGTCGATGTCATAGCTCGCTCCTCCCAAAATAATCTTGCGCTGATTTGTCCTCTCATTGTATCGCGCCGCCGACCGTGCCGACAACACCGCTCCGCCGACTTCCGCGGGGAGCGAATTACAGGCATTAGCATGAAAGTGTTTTGACTTGCCTTATCGCGCAACCTAAGATGTGCGCGAGATGCCGGACTCCTCGTCTCTAATCGGCCAAACCATCTCGCACTATCGCGTCGTCGAGAAACTCGGCGGCGGCGGTATGGGCGTGGTGTACAAGGCCGAGGACACCAAACTCCGCCGCTTCGTCGCTCTGAAATTCCTTCCTGAAGGGTTCGCGCCGGACTCACAAGCTCTCACCCGCTTCGACCGCGAAGCACAGGCCGCTTCCGCCCTGAACCATCCCAACATTTGCACCATTTACGAAATCGGCGAACACAACGGCCAGCCGTTTATTGCCATGGAATGCCTCGAGGGGCAGACCTTGAAGCAACGCATTTCCGGCAAACCGCTGCCGCTGGAACAAGTGCTGGAATTGGGAGTTGAAATTGCGGACGCACTGGATGCCGCGCACGCCAAAGGAATCGTCCACCGCGACATCAAGCCTGCCAACATTTTCGTCACCGAGCGCGGGCACGCCAAGATTTTGGATTTCGGCTTGGCTAAGTTGGTGCCCGCGAGCGGTGCCGTAAATGTCTCGGAGATGCCCACAGCCGGCGAGTTAGAACAGCTCACTCGGCCTGGAACGGCAGTCGGCACCATTTCGTACATGTCACCAGAACAGGTGCGGGGCGAAGAGTTGGACGGCCGCACGGACTTGTTTTCGTTCGGCGCGGTGCTCTACGAGATGGTGGCGGGAGTCCTGCCTTTCCGGGGAGACACTCTTGGCGTAATTGCACAAGCTATTCTAGATCGCGCGCCGGTCGCGCCCGTGCGACTGAATCCCGATCTTCCGCCCAAGCTCGAAGAGGTGATCAACAAGGCGCTGGAAAAAGATCGGAAGCTGCGCTACCAGAACGCTGCCGACATTCGGACGGATTTGCAACGGCTGAAGCGCGATTCGAGCGCTCCGGTTGCAGTCGCCGAGCACGATTCGGATTCCGCCCGCTCAAGGGGCGCAGCAGAGAGAGTCGAGTTGAAGGCCGCCGGCAAATCCGGCAGTTTTCGATGGGCCCTGTCCGCCGGCGCAATCGTCGTGGTCATGGGAGTGGCCGTTGGCAGTTGGTTGCTTTTCGCCCGCAAGACGCACGCCCTGACGGACAAAGACACCATCGTCCTTGCCGACTTCACTAACACGACCGGCGACCCGGTCTTCGACGGCACGCTACGGCAAGGGCTGTCCGTGCAACTGGAGCAGTCGCCCTTCCTTAGCATTATTTCTGACCAGCGAATGCAGCAAACGCTAAAGATGATGGAGCAGAAGCCGGACGCGACGCTCACACCGGAAATCGCACGGGAACTCTGCCAGCGAACAGGCAGCGCGGCCGCTCTCGATGGTTCCATCGCGCAGATTGGCACGCAGTATCTTCTGACCCTTAAAGCGGTCAACTGCGAAAGCGGCGAATCTCTGGCGAGCACGGAGTCCCAGGCCGGCGACAAGAACCATGTGCTCGATGCACTGGGGAAAACAGCGTCGGAAATTCGTAACAAACTGGGCGAGTCGCTGAGCACAGTGCACAAGTTTGATACTCCTCTCGAACAGGCTACTACTCCGTCGCTTGAAGCGCTCAAGGCGCTGAGCTCGGCCAAGAAAGTTCTGTACACAACCGGTTCGGACGCATCCATTCCGTTTTTTAAGCGTGCCGTCGAACTCGACCCTAACTTTGCGCTGGCCTATGCTTGGCTAGGCCGCATGTATGCAGATATTGGAGAATCGGGTACGGCTGCCGACTACATTCGAAAGGCATTCGAATTGCGCGAACGAACCAGTGAACCAGAGAAGTATTTCATCTCAGCTAACTTCCATGTGGTGGTTACCGGGAACATGGAGAAAGCCGAACAGACCTGCGACCTTTGGATACAGGCTTATCCGCGTACCGATCTACCGCATAGTTTCCTGGCCGGGATAATTTATCCGGTGTTTGGGCAGTATGAGAAAGCCGTGGGAGAGGCCAATGAGTCCAAGCGTTTAAATCCGGATTTCCCCATCTCTTACGACGTCCTCATGCTTACGTACATTGCTTTGGATCGCCTGGATGACGCAAAGGCCGTTCACGAGCGAGCTCTCGAACGAAAGGTAAGTTTCCAGTTCGCTCACATCGCCCTGTATGAAATTGCTTTTCTGCAGAACGATTCGGCGGGAATGGCCCAGCAGGCAGCGTGGCTAACGGGCAAGCCAGGGCTCGGAGACTTGATTCTGGCGCTCGAAGCCGAAACCGCCGCCTATTCCGGACAGCTCCGCGAAGCCCGAGAGCTTTCTCGCCAGGCGATGGATTCCGCCGGACGGTCGGGGGAAAAGGAAACGGTCGCAACCTACTTCGCGCTATCGGGACTGCGGGAAGCGTTGTTCGGATACGCAGACGAAGCACGACGGCGCACCAATTCGGCCATGGAGCGATCGACAAGCCGCGATGTGCAGTACGGCGCTGCGCTCGCCTTGGCATATGCGAAGGATAACGCGCGGGTTCAGACGCTGATTGATGATTTGGGCAAGAGGTTTCCGGAAGATACGATCGTGCAGCTCAATTACCTGCCGACATTGCGCGCGACGCTTGCCATCAGCAAGGGGAATGCTACCGAAGCCGTTGAAGATCTCAAAACCGCCAAGCCGTATGAGTTAGGGATGACGACATCTAGCACTTACGGTTGGACCGCCATGTATCCCGTGTTTGTGCGCGGCGAAGCATATTTGGCCGCGCATCAAGGCGGCGAAGCTGCCGCTGAGTTCCAGAAGATCCTCGACCATCGGGGGATTGTGCTAAACGAACCAATCAGTGCACTCGCGCGTCTGGGGATCGCTCGCGCCTATGTCCTGCAAGGCGACACCCCGAAAGCTCGAGCCGCGTATCAGGATTTCCTCACGTTGTGGAAAGACGCGGATCCTGACATTCCCATCGTGATGCAAGCCAAAGCGGAATACGCCAAGTTGTAAAGACTGCTTATATCTCAGAAAATTGGGGCAGTCTTAGGCCGACTTTCTAGCGTCCGCCTCGAACGCGTATATCCGCATATCGCAACTGTTGCAGCGAAATGGACGAATCGGAGTAACTCGGCAAGCAAGCTGTTCTGCAATCCCTTTGCGTTTCGAACGATGAATGTTGGTGCTGCCGCAAAGCGGACACTTGTGAGAACGAATTATGTAGAGCATTCTCATAAACGACCGAAGTTAAAGCGGTGAGGGTCTGTGAGGCTGGAGGAAAAAAGAATAATCCTCCGGATGTTCAAAAGTCAAGCTAACGAGGCTCTCCTTGGTCTCGTAATTTGCCGAGCCGTCAAGGCACGGCTTTTTATCCTGAGTATGCGAAGGGCAGCCGTGCCGTACGATCCTCCGACCGAAGGGGTTTCAACTCCTGAGGTCTCCTATAACTCGAAATCATGAAGCCGAAGCAATTGCACGCCATCGGATGCTTGCGATCTAGAGAACTCGCCAACTCAGGGCACGGCCGATTTTAACGGGCGTCTTGAGCCCTGCCCACGAGGACGCGAAACTCGGGAGTGTCGCGAAACTTGGCGAAGGCCGCCTCGTCCTTGATCCACGCGGAGAACGCCGTGGGGTCCTTGCTTTTTTCTTTTGCGCGACGAAGGGATTCGAACGCGCCTTTGCGGTCGTTATCCAACGCGCGGGCTACCGCTACTTGGCGAAGCGCCCACACCGAATCCGGGTCCGCGTCAGACGCCAGCTCTAAATAAGCGCGCGCAGCGGATACATCCTTGGCATCAAGACGCTCTTCTCCGGCCTCCATCGCTCCGACGAAAATGCCGGATAATGCGCGCCGTTCCACACGGAGCTTCTGCGGATTCTTCTCATGCTCGGTGCGGTTGCGGAGCTGATAGATTTGGTCTTCGACTTGGAGGCGCACTTCAGACCGGTTGGCATACTGACGCAGCGAGCCCAGTCCTGACTCAATATCCGCGCTCAGTGTCGATTGCTCTTCGAATTCCTGCTGCTCGCGCTTCGCGCCATCGCGAACGGCCTTCTCTTTTTCGAGTGCCGCGGCACGCTCGCGGAAGGGCGTAGCGTCGCCCAAGCCGTCAAACGTCTCGGCAGCCTGTCGATATTCCTTCCAACTGTCATACGAATCGCCGGCAGCTTCGAAAGCTTTCGCGCGCTTCTCAACCTCGGCAGCTTGCTCTTTCACGAAAGCCATATCGCGCGGCTCGCGGTCTTGCTTCATTGCGATCAGGCGAAACCAGGCCAGCGCTTCGTCCATAATGCTGGCCGGCGCCCATTCGTGGGATCCGTCAAACTCGCTGAAGGCGTGCGCGTAGTGCAGGGTTGCGAGCTTCGCGTCCAAATTCACTACTTCGCCATAGTTGAAATCGAAAGCGCCTGCCGTTCCGAAAACGGAGAAATTCGCTCCTGCCACTGGAGGTAACGAAGACGAAAAGCCCGCGCTGTTCATCAGCACACCCGCGGCACACTTGCAGGCTTGCGCTAGAGAAGCCGCAACGCGCGCGCCGCCGGAAAAGCCCGCAAAGTAAACCAGCTTGTCGTCAATCGAGAGGCGCGCATGCGTGTCTTGAAACATCGCCTGAGCCGCCTCGGACGACGCTTTCCACGGGCCGTTTTGCGAATTGTTCGAGCCTGCTACGATGTAGCCGTAGCGCTCCGCCGCGTCCTTCATCAATTCCACCGGAACGTTACCGCGCGCGCCGGGATCGAATGCATAGACAATCGGCCACCGTTTTTCGCGGGTGTAATGGGAAGGAAGGTAAAGCGCGTAGCTCTGCTCTGCCTGCGTGGCGCAAGAAACTTTGGAAATGACCACGCCCGTCTGGAAGTCCTGCAGCGCGGAGCTTGGCGTCGCGCTCTGCCGCGCCATACCCTGAGCAGAAAAGACGGCCAACGTGGCACAGAGGAGAGCGAGCTTAGACATAGAAATAGTATAGATGCGAGAAAGCGGCGGAAGGAAATCCCGCTTCATCCTCGCCACCTCCGAGACTAGGGTAAGGAAATAGCGAGCCCGGACGGTGCGGAAGATGCTGCAGTCTGCGCTTCCGGTTTGGGATTCGACCCTGATACAGGCGGCCTTTCAGCGATGATGTAGCGACCCGACGCAAGGACATACCCATCCGAAATATCGGCGAATTCTAAGAATTTGATTGTGTGCGGTGGGACCAAAACCCAGCCGCTGCATGTACACCCCCCACCCACCACCACGCCGCCCTCCAAGCCAGCCTTCCGCGCCGCTTGGTCTGCTTTGCTCAGCAATCGGACTCCTGCGGAATCGTATATATCAATTTGCTCAAAGAGAGTCGACACGCAGCAAATAAGCAATTCGACGCCTTTTTCGGTTCGGTTGTCAGCCCAGAGAGACAAAGTGGAAGGCTTGCCAGGATTGGAGGATATCCCGTATGCGACCCCCCTGCGTGCGGGAAACATGAATGGCTGGCCGCGTTTTGCAAATTCTTCTTTCGCACACTGCGGTCCGGGTAACGGTAGTTCGCTCGGTGGTATCGAGTTATCGGTGCAGGCAACTATAGATTCGCTGGACTTGGCGTCCGCGTTAGCGGGTGCCTGTTGATGAGCCTGGCCGGAATTGCTCGAGATCACGGAAAATAACAGGACGGCCAAGATGGAACAAAAAAACTTTGCCATGGATGCTCTCCGACTTCGGTCGTATGGCGCAGTCTAACCGAGGAGAAACCGATGCTGCAATCTGCGGGTCGGCTGCGGCGGAGTGTTACTTGCGGAGGGTTTTCAGAATTTCCCGGGCTGCGTTATGCCCGGAAGCGCCGTTGACGCCGTTGCCGGGATGCGTGCCGTTGCCACAGAGGTAGAGCCCGGCGATTGGAGTGGCGTAGCGTGCCCATCCTAACAGCGGGCGCATGGTGAAGATCTGATCGAGCGCGAGTTCTCCGTGGAACGGATGGCCGCCCGTTAGCCCGTAAGTACTTTCCAAATCTTTCGGCGTAATCGTCTGCACCGCTAGAATTTTCTGCGCGAAATCCGGCGCGTAGCCAGCGAGCGTCTTCAGCACGGTGTCACGCAACGCATCACGCTGCTGCGACCAATCCCCCTTCTTCAGTTTGTAAGGCGCGAATTGCATATAGATGGACATCACGTGCTTACCCGCTGGCGCGAGCGACGCATCCGAAATCGAAGGGATGGAAATATCCAGATACGGCGCGCGCGAAAATTCGCCGTACTTCGAATCGTCAAACGCGCGCTCCAGATAATCGATCCCTGGCCCGATATGAATGCGCCCCGCCAGCGCCGAATTCCCGTCCGGGACATTTTTCAGCGCCGCGAAAGTCGGCAACGCATCCATCGCAACGTTCAGTTTCGCTGCAGTTCCGTTGCTGCGGTAATTCTGCATCTTCACCACAAAACTCGGCGGCAAGTGCACGGGGTCGAGCAGCCCCAGAAATGTCCGCCGCGGATCGGCACCGGAAACCACCCGCTTCGCCGCGATCTCTTCGCCGTTCGCGAGAGCAACTCCCGTGACGCGCCCGTATTTCACCAGTATTTGTTTCACTTCCGCGCCTGTGCGGATTTCAGCGCCCGCTTGCTTTGCAGCCGCGGCCATCGCAGCCGTCAGCGCGCCCATGCCGCCTCTTGGAAACGCAGAGCTTCCCGCCGGATGCGGATCGGCGCCCGCGCGCAGCAGCAGGAGCGTCGTTGAACCCGCGGACCATGGCCCCATCGCCGCGCCGAAGATCCCTCGCGCAGCGATCGCCGCGCGCAGCAAATCCGTCTCGAAAAATTCAGCGACGAAATCCGCCGCGGCCATAGGGCCCCAACGGATCAGCCGCATCATCTCTTTTTTTCCGAGCCCGCGAACCTTGCGCCCAATCTTCAGCAGCTTCCAGATATCTTCCTTGGAAGGCTTATCGATCTCCGGCGGAGTCAGCGCCAGCAGTTGCGCGATGATTTCGCCCGCGCGCGCTAAACTTTTTTCCAGCTCCAGGTAATTCGCCGCATCGCGCTTTGAGAATTTCTCGATTTCTCGCGCCGTGGCGTCCGCATCCAATCGCAAAATCAGCGCCCGCCCGTCCTGCGACGGCGCAAACATTCGCACGCTCGGCTCGATCATCTGCAAGCCGTGTTTCGCGAGCTGCATATCGCTCGCGATTCCCGGAAGCAAAGGCCCGGCCGCATGCGCCACCGTGGAGCAGCGAAAACCCGGATGAAACTCCTCGGTCACCGCCGCGCCGCCAACGATCTCCCGGCGTTCCAGCACCAGCGGCTTCAAACCTTTCTTCGCCAGGTAGAACGCTGTCACCAGCGCGTTGTGCCCGCCGCCAAGAATCACGATTTCGCGCTGCGCTGCCACGTTCAGTTTTTCCCCTTGCCTGTGTCTTTCAGGATTTCCAGCGCCGCCAGCCGTCCCGGAGCGCCCATAATTCCGCCGCCCGGATGCGTTGCCGACCCGCACATGTACAATTTTTTAATCGGCGTGCGATACCGCGCCCAGCCCGCCGCCGGACGCAAAAAGAAAAGCTGTTCCAGCGAAAGCTCGCCCTGAAAAATATTCCCCTCGGTCAAGCCCGTCTGCCGCTCGATGTCCAGCGGCGTAATAAATTGCTTCCCGATGATGATGTTTTTTATGTTCGGCGCGTATTCAGCAATCGTGTCGATCACTGTGTTGCCAAACGCTACGCGCTGCTCGTCCCAATTTCCACTGCTCAATTTGTAGGGCGCATATTGCACGAAGCAGGAAAGAATATGCTTTCCCGGCGGCGCGACGGAAGGATCGGTCAGCGTCGGAATCACCATGTCAATGTACGGACGCCGTGAGAACTCCCCGTACTTCGCTTGATCGTACGCGCGCTCCATGTATTCCATCGACGGCGAAATCGAAATCGCTCCGCGCAAATGATGTCCGGGCCCCGGCAGACAGGTGAAATCCGGCAGCGCGTCGAGCGCGAGATTCACTTTTCCCGAAGAGCCACGATATTTGTAGCGCCGCACTTCTTCCAGGAAATCTCCCGGCAGTTCGCGCTCTTCGATGAATTTCAGGAACGTAAGATTCGGATCCACGCTGGACGAAACCACATCCGCGTATATTTCTTCCCCGCCTTCGAGCACCACGCCTTGCGCCACGCCGTTCTTGATCAAAATGCGATTCACACCCGCTTCCGTGCGGATTTCCACCCCCGCTTCTTTCGCCGCGCCGGCGATTGCATTTGAAATCCCGCCTGTGCCGCCGCGGCTGAATCCCCACGAACGAAACGCGCCGTCAATTTCCCCCATGTAATGATGCAGCAAAACGTACGCGGTACCCGGCGAGCGAATCCCGAGAAAAGTTCCGATAATCCCCGACGCGGACATCGTGGCCTTCAGCACGTCGGTCTCGAACCATTGATCGAGAAAATCCGCTGCGCTCATGGTCATCAGCTGCACAAGGTTGTATTTGTCTTCCGCCGCGAGGTCCTGAAAACGCTTGCCCAGAAACGCCAATTTTTTCAAATCGCGCGGATCGAGCGAAGTCGGGTCCGGAGGGATCATGCCGAGAATCGGTTTTACGAACCGGCACATCGCCACCATCGACTTGCCGAATTCTTCGTAAGCCTCAGCATCCAATTTCGAGTGGCGCTCCAGTTCGCGTCGCGTTCTTCCATGATCGTTCTCGCGCCAGAGATAATCCCCGTTCTGCATCGGCGTGATAGTGCCATCCAGAGGTAGAATTTCCAGCCCGTGGCGCGGCAACTCCAAATCGCGAATGATTTCCGGCCGTAGCAGCGAAACCACGTAGGAGAAAACGGAGAATTTAAATCCGGGAATAATTTCTTCCGTGACCGCAGCCCCGCCCAGTACGTAGCGCCGCTCGAGCACCAGCACTTTCTTGCCCGCTTTCGCGAGGTACGCCGCGTTCACTAGGCCGTTATGCCCGCCGCCGATTACGATAACGTCGTATCTTTTCGCCATGAGGGTTTTGCAATGAATTTTGCGCGGAATTGCCCGCCGCAGAAGCCGTTGCATTCTACAAGCGCCGGCGCAGACTCACAACAGAGAAGCGAAATCGTACGCTTCGCGCGGGAATTCGTTTACTTCGCCTTGCGATAGGCGCGACGCGAGCACTATAATCACGGCCGAGTTGTGCGGCATTTTGCAGGCCGTTTACAGGAAGATAGGAGCTTTTTTGCCGATTGGAACTGCCGTCCACGATAGAACCTCAAAGCTTTGCGAGAGCATGAACTATCGCGAATGGTCGGGCTATTACGCCGTAAGCGTTTACGAAATGCACCACGACCACGAATACAACGCGATTCGCAACGCCGCCGCGATGATCGACGTCTCCCCGCTCTACAAATATCTCTTGACCGGCAAAGACGCCACGAAGCTGGTCAACCGCGTCATTACTCGCGACATCAACAAAGTCGCCGTGGGCCAGGTGATTTACTGCTGCTGGTGCGACGAAGAAGGCAAAGTAATCGATGACGGCACCATCTCGCGCCTTGCGGAAAATGTTTATCGCTGGACCGCAGCCGATCCGAGCATGCGTTGGTTTCACCAAAACGCGCTGGGCCTCGACGTAGATATCGAAGACATCTCCAACAAGGTTGCGGCACTGGCCGTGCAGGGTCCCACGTCTGGACGCTTGCTGATGAAAGCCGCCGAAGCCGACATTGCGAATTTGAAGTATTTTCGTTTCACTCACGGAAAAATCGCCGGAGTGCCGGTGGATATCTCGCGCACGGGATACACCGGCGACCTGGGTTACGAAATTTGGATTCCGTGGAACGACGCGCCCAAAGTCTGGGACGCCTTAATGGAAAATGGCCGGCAATTCGATCTGCACCCCGCAGGAATGCTGGCTCTCGACGTGGCGCGAATCGAAGCCGGTCTCGTACTCATCGAAGTGGATTATTTCAGCAGCAAGCGCGCGTTGATCGAATCGCAGAAATATTCTCCCTACGAAATCGGCCTCGGCCGTCTGGTCGATTTGAAAAAGGAACATTTCATCGGCCGTCAAGCATTGGAAGAAGAGAGTCAGCGTGGACCCAAGCGCCTACTGATGGGCCTCGAGATCAACTGGGAAGACGTGGAACGCTTGTACGACGCCATGGGCCTGGGGCCGCAAGTGCAAAGCACGGCGTCGCGCGTTCCCGTCCCGGTATATCGCGGCGGATTGCAGGTCGGCAAAGCCACCTCGACCACCTGGTCGCCGACGCTGAAGAAAATGATCGCGCTCGCGAGCCTGAATCGGGAACACGCAGCCGCAGGAATCGAGCTGCAAATGGAACTTACCGTCGAAGCCGTGCGTCACAAGGTACGAGCAACAACTAGGGAGTTGCCTTTCTTCAATCCGCCGCGAAAGACGGCCACACCGGTCGTTTGAGGCTTGCCAACGGAGGCACAATTTGGAGACGAGCTTTTCGGAACACGCCGCGATGAGACCGACCTCGCACCTTTTTTCTCCACCTTTTCAATCCACAATTCAGCCAAAATACCTCCTGTTCCTCGCGCTTACGATTTTTGCCGCGAGTGCTGCGCCCGCCTGGGCTCAGGACAATATTCAGGACAATAAGATGAATTGCCCGCCGCCGACGCGCGTGGAAGACGTAAAGGAAACCATTCACGGCGTCGCAGTGAGCGACCCCTACCGCTGGCTCGAGGATCAGAACAGCCCGGAAACACGCGCTTGGATCGATGGGCAGAACGCCTGCACCCAAAGCCTGCTGAAGACGCTCCCGGGAAGCGAAGCAATTGCCAAGCGCCTAGGCGAACTGATCAAGGTGGATACGATTCGCCTGCCGAGCGAACGCGGCGGCCGCTATTTTTATTCCAAACGCGCCGCAGGCCAGGATTTGTTCGTGCTGTACATGCGGCGAGGAACGGGACCGGAAGAGGTGCTCATCGATCCTGCTTCGCTTAGCGCCGACCACACCACCAGCGTGAATTTCGAAGGGTTGTCCGACGATGGGAAGCTCGTCGCCTACGGCGTCCGCAAAGGCGGCGAGGATGAAGTGTCGATTCATTTCATCGATACCGATACGCGCAAGGACATTCCCGATTCCCTGCCTCGCGCGCGTTACATTTCCGGGGCATCCTTCAAGGCCGATAAGAGCGGATTTTACTATTCAAAGCTGACTGACGACGGCCCGCGCGCGTATTACCACGCGATGGGAACCAGCGTGGAGCACGACACGAAGATTTTCGGCGATGGATATGCTTCAGACAAAATTCTTGTCGCAGAAGTGTCCGAAAACGGCCGTTATCTGCTTCTCACTGTCCTCTATGGATCGGCGTGCGAAAAGTCCGAAGTCTATTTTCAGGATCTCGCGCGCGGCGGACCCATCACGCCCATCGTCAAGACCATTGACTCCTGCTTCCAAGGCGATATTGCCGGCGACACACTCTACCTGCAAACGAACTGGAAGGCTCCCAAGTGGCGCCTGCTGTCCGTTCCGCTCGCGAACCCGGCGCAAGAGAATTGGAAGGAAACGATTCCGGAGAGCGAATCGCGACTGGAAAATTTTCGATTGGTCGGCGGCAAAATCATCGCGCAGTATTCTCACAACGCCGCTTCGGAACTGAAAGCCTTTGAAGCGGACGGCGAAGTAGCGGGAGAAATCGCACTGCCCGCATTGGGAGATGTGAACGGAATTACCGGAAGGTGGCGTAATCCTGAAGCATTTTTGTCCTTCCAATCCTTCGCCATCCCATCGACGATTTATCGTTTCGACGTTTCGAAGCGCGCGCTGGCCGAATGGGCCATGCCGGCCGTACCTGTGGACGCGACCGAGTTCGAAGTGAAACAAATTTGGTACGAGTCGAAAGACAAAACGCGCGTGCCCATGTTCCTTTTCTATAAGAAGGGACTGAAGCTCGACGGATCGAATCCCACCTTGATGACCGCCTACGGCGGCTTTGATGTGAGCGAAACTCCTGCGTTCAGTGACAACGCGATCCTGTGGGCCGAGCACGGCGGCGTGTTCGCCATGCCCGCTCTGCGTGGCGGAGGAGAATTCGGCGAGGATTGGCATCACGCGGGCATGCTCGAGAAAAAACAAAACGTCTTCGATGATTTCTTCGCGGCCGCGGAATGGCTGATTGCAAACCATTACACCCGGTCCGACCGGTTGGCGATCCTCGGCCGCAGCAATGGCGGCTTGCTGATGGGCGCAGCCATGACGCAGCGGCCGGATTTGTTCGGCGCTATCGTATGCGGCTATCCCCTGCTCGACATGGTGCGTTATCAGAAATTTTTGGTGGCGCGATTCTGGGTCACCGAATACGGATCGTCTGATAATCCGCAGCAATTCCCTTTCCTCTACGCCTATTCGCCGTACCATCACGTGGTGAAAGGCACGAAATATCCGGCCGTCCTGTTTCTCACGGGCGATAGCGATACCCGCGTAGCTCCCCTGCACGCTCGAAAAATGACTGCGGAAATGCAGGCGGCGCAAGGTGGAGACAAACCGATCCTCCTGATGTACGACACCAAGCTGGGCCATAGCGAGGGTCGCCCGGTGAGCAAGATCATCGAAGAAGACACGGATGTGCTGCAGTTCCTGTTCGCCGAAGTCGGAGTTAAAAACTTCTGAGCGAATTTCAAAGAGCTTTTGCATCAGGCAGACTCTCTGCTCTGAAAAAGAATCGCGTGCGCTTCACCAAATTGGAAACACGAAAGAAACAGGGGGAATAATGCGAAGAATGATGGCAGGAATCGCGCTGGCTGCAGTGATGATGCTTGCGAGCGCGAGGGTTCAAGCCCAGACGACGGGCCCGATTCGTTTGATCGTGGATGCTTCGCAAGCGCAGCAAAAGATTTTGCACGTGAAGATGGAAATTCCCGTTGCCGCGGGCCCTCTGACGCTCTATTACCCGGAATGGATTCCCGGCGAACACATGCCCGACGGCCCCATCATCCAAGTTGTCGGCATGAAATTCAGCGGCGGAGGCAAAACGATCCCATGGCGCCGTGACTTGGTGGAAATGTTTTCATTCCATTTGGATATTCCCACCGGAGTGACCATGCTGAACGCTGATTTTGATTTTCTGCTTTCGGCTCCGGCGGGTGGGTTTTCAGCGGGCGCGTCGGCAACAAATTCCCTGGACGTTCTGAGCTGGAATCAGGTTTTGCTTTATCCGAAAGGTTTCAACATTCATGACATCACTTTCGTGCCGAGCTTGAAACTCCCCGCAGGATGGAAATACGGTACCGCGCTTCCCGGCGCCAAGCAAAATGGCGACACAATTGATTTCTCGCCCGTACCTCTGAACACGCTGGTTGATTCCCCCGTACTCGCAGGCCGCTACTTCCGCGAAATCCAGCTTACGCCGGGCCAAAATCCGCCACACTTCGTCGACATCGCGGCGGACAGTGAAGCCGCGCTGGCAATGACACCCGAAACCCAAATGCACCTCCACCAGCTCGTCGTCGAAGCGGCCGCGCTTTACGGCTCGCGGCATTATCGCGACTATCATTTTTTGCTTACGCTCAGTGACGACGTCGCTCACTTCGGCCTGGAGCATCACGAATCAAGCGACGATCGCACCGCCGAACGCAGCTTGATCGATGACTCGGAGCTCATCGCCTTCGCCGGACTCCTTCCGCACGAATACACGCATTCCTGGAATGGAAAATATCGCCGTCCGGAAGGACTCGCCACTCCTGATTACCAGGTTCCAATGAAAGACGACCTGCTCTGGGTTTATGAGGGCCTCACGGAATATCTCGGCAGCTTCGTCCTCACCGCGCGAAGCGGTTTGCTGACGCAGGATCAAACGATGGAGGAACTCGGCGTGCTCGTGGCCCAGTATGAAAATCGCCCGGGACGTGACTGGCGGCCGCTTCAGGACACCGCCGACGCCGCGCCGTTCCTTTACAACGCAACCGAGGACTGGTCGAATTGGAGGCGCGGAACCGATTTTTACGAAGAAGGCGAGCTGCTTTGGCTCGATGTGGACGCCACGCTGCGCAATCTCACCAAGGACAAGAAATCGATGAACGATTTTTGCCTGGTCTTTCATGGCGGTCCTGGAGGCACTCCCGCGATGAAGCCGTACACGTTTGAGGATGTCGTCGCCACTTTGAACGGCTTGGTTCCGTACGATTGGGCTGGATTTCTCCGCTCGCGTCTGGACGGAACCTCAACAAAGACTCCGATCGAAGCCGTCGAAAACAGCGGTTGGAAGCTCGTGTACGACGAAGAGCCAAACGCTATGGAAGCACTTGGGAACGCGCTGGAGAAGCGGCTGGATTTGACCGTCACCATCGGCATGGTCGTGTCCGATGACGGGATGGTGGAAGACGTAATTCATGGCGGGCCTGCCTATAACGCGGGTATCGGCCCCGGTATGAAAATCGTCGCCGTCGCCGGAAAGCAGTATTCTCCGGAGGAAATGAAGCGCGCGATTGCTGGGTCGAAGTCGGCCACCGCGCCGATACAGCTCATTGTTGCGAACGGCGCTCAGTTTCAAACTCGTTCGGTTGATTACCACGGCGGCCTGCGCAGCCCTCACCTCGAACGCGATAAAAGCAAGCCGGATTATCTGAGTGAAATTCTAAGGCCGATGACTCCGGCTGCGGCACCGGCGCAAGCCGCGCCATAAGAAATTTCATCCGCGCCTGATTAGGCGGATAGCATTTTGCGGCAGCATTTCGAGGCGACATTTCAGGGCGAAATTCTGGGAAATGCTGAGAAACTTCCCATGCTCGCGGGGTTTAGGACAATGACGTCATGAAGATTCATCCATTCGTGCTGCTAGGGATCTTGCTGATCGGCTGTGGCATTGCAGCTCTGATCCATCCCAATCTCAGCATGCCTTCAAAGAAACAGGAAGTTGTGATCGGCTCGCAGAAAGCGATCGTGGAAACTACACGAATTATCGAACTTCCAAAAGTTTTCAGCGTGCTTCTCTTAATCGCGGGCGGCTCGCTGATTTTTCTCAGCACGCGAAAGACCTGATCGGCGCCCTGATGGGCGAATGTTGCGGATTTGCGTTCTATTGGCGGATCCGATCGCTCTGCACGAAAGACAAGCACTTACCTGAGATGCGTCAAGACATAACCGGGAGGAAAAGGTGAATATGAGCGCGCGCACGATCGGCAAGACAATGGCCGCATGGCTAGTCGTTGCGGCCATCGCCGCCACAGCGCCGGTTTCGCTGAAGGCCCAGGAACAGCGCAAGCGCCCCATCACGTTTCAGGATTTGATTGCAATGCATCGCCTGAGCGATCCGCAGATTTCTCCCGACGGCAAATGGATCGCTTATTCCGTGTCCACGCCGGACCTGGATGCCAACCGCAGTGTGCGCAATATCTGGATCGTGTCCACGGCTGGAGGCGAGCCTCGGCAGTTGACGCGCGGCGGCACCGATGCGCGCCCTCGCTGGTCGCCCGATGGCAAAAAGCTCGCGTTTCTTTCGGGCCGCGTCGAAAACAATCCGCAAGTCTATTGGATGAACCTTCAAGGCGGCGAACCGAACCGGCTCACTTCCGTTTCCACCGGTGCGGACAATGAGCTGTGGTCCCCGGACGGAAAAACGATTGCCTTCGTTTCAAGCGTGTATCCCGATTGTAAAGATGCCGCCTGCAACGCGCGACGCGACACCGAAAAAGAAAAGAGCAAAGTGAAGGCGCGCATTTACGAAAAGCTTCTCTACCGCCATTGGACAAGCTGGTCGGACGGCAAGCGCAGCCATCTTTTCGTGGTTTCCGCGACTGGAGGTATTCCTCGCGATCTCACGCTCGGCGCGGACTACGACGTGCCTCCTTTCAACCTGGGAGCTCCCGAACCCATCGCCTTTTCGCCCGACGGCCAGGAGCTTTGTTTCACCGCGAACACCGACAAAGACGAGGCTCTCAGCACCAATGCCGATCTTTTCACCGTGCCGGTTTCCGGCGCGGGCGGACTGAAGCGCATCACCTCCAATCCTGGCAACGATTGGGGACCGGTCTATTCGCCCAACGGACAGTGGATCGCCTATCGCGCGCAAATGCAGCCGGGCTACGAATCCGACCGCTGGCGGCTGATGCTGTACGGGCGTAAGACCGGGAACCAAAGCAATTTGACCGAAAATTTCGACAGCAGCGTGGAATCCTACGCGTTCGGTCCCGACAGCAAGACGATTTATTTCAACGCCGAAGACAAAGGCGAAATGCCCATCTATTCGATCGCAGCCGCCGCGGGGAATTCGCCGAAAGTAGTTGTAAGCGGGAATTCCAACGACGAATTCGCCGTCAGCGAAGATGGACGAACGCTCGCGTTTGCGCGCACGAGTCTGACCATGCCTGCCGAAATCTTTACGGCGCATTCGGATGGCAGCAATGTTCGTCAGCTCACGCATCAGAACGCAGCGCGGCTTTCTCAGCTCGACCTTCCCAAGCCGGAGATGTTTTGGTTCGAAGGCGCGGAAAAAACTCAGGTGGAAGGAATCCTTATCCGCCCGCCCCATTTTGATGCCTCGGAAAAATACCCCGCGCTATTGCTGATCCACGGCGGCCCCCAGGGCGCGTGGACCGACGCATGGGGCTATCGCTGGAACCAGCAAGTGATGGCCGCACCGGGATACGTCGTGTTGGCTATCAACCCGCGCGGTTCCACCGGCTACGGCCAGAAATTCACCGCGGAAATCAGCCGCGATTGGGGCGGAAAAGTTTACGAAGACTTGATGAACGGCCTGGACGCGGCCATTGCGAAATACTCCTTTATCGACGGCTCGCGCGTCGGCGCTGCCGGCGGCTCCTACGGCGGGTACATGATCGATTGGATCGCCACGCACACCGGCCGTTTCAAATGCCTGATCAGCCATGCAGGCCCATACGATACAGTCAGCATGAGCGCCACAGAAGAACTCTGGTTCAACGAATGGGAGTTTGGCGGAACGCCGTGGGCGAATCCCGAGAATTACAAAAAATGGTCGCCCAGCGAATTCGCCGCCGCGCTCGGGAAATACAAGACGCCGACGCTGGTGGTCGGCGGCGAACTCGATTTTCGCGTGCCCTACACCCAGGACCTCGAATTCTTCACCGCGCTTCAAAGGCAAGGCGTGCCTTCTAAACTCCTGATTTTCCCCGACGAAGGCCACTGGGTATTGAAGCCGCAAAACAGCGAGCTATGGTACAAGACGTTTCTCGCCTGGCTGGCCGAATATTTGAAATAGCCCGCTCAAGTTGCCTTTTGCCTCTGCCCGTAGAGACAGCCGGATTTCCCTCATCCGGCTTTGCGTACTTAACCGGATTGACCCGCACTCAACCCAAGTGACAGCTTTTACCTCATCTCTAACCCTCTCGGAGAGCTTGGGTGCGGATTCTGAACTCGCGGCGGTTCTGCGTTTTGCTCGCGCTGCTCGCGCTTGCGGCGGCGACAGCACCGTCATCCCCTGCTGAAACTCTGAAGGTCACCAGTTCGCCCGCCGGCGCGAACGTCGAGATCGATGGTGTGCTGATGGGCAAAACTCCCTACAAGATAGACTACCCCGGCGGCTATTTTCACAAACCTCACACCGTATTTGCGGCGCGCCTTGGGCATCCGCTGGTCGTCCGCATCTATAAGGAGGGCTACGCGTCGCAGGAAACCACGATCACCGACGGTCCGTTCGAATGGGTGGACCTGAAAGGCCACAACCGCGGCCGGTACTGGCTGGTGAAAGCTGACGAAGTGCGGGCAACGCTCAAACCCGTTTCGAAATCGTCCGGCGGAGAGGCCGCAGCAGGTCCGCTTCCCGCAGCGAAACAAAATTCAGCGACCGAATTGCCTGCTGAGAAGCTATCGAGCGCCCGCGCTTTTTCCGCTGCATCCGCTGGTTCTGATAACGGCGTTCTGATTCTCTCGTCAGACACAGTCGGAGCGGAGATTTACATCGACGGAAAATTCGTAGGAGACACGCCGTCAACAATTTCTCTGGCGGCCGGAACGCACCAGATAGCGATCAAAGCCCGCGGCAAGAAAGATTGGAAACGCGAAATCGAAGTGATGAAAGGCAGCCAGGTGACCTTGCATCCGGTTCTCGATCCGTTCCCTTGAATCAGATTTGCAGTCCGGTATAGGCCCAGGCCTTGCGCAAATAGTGATCCAGTTCCGGCACACGCAAAATCTTCAGCAAGATCACGAGCAATAGAATTCCCGCCAAGGTCACAATCACCAGCAGAAGCAGCGCGCCCCAAATCTTTTGCCAAGGCATTTTAGTTTCAAGAAAAAGTGTAAGCCGGTAACAGGCGACCCCAGCGACGAGCGAAGCCGCAGTCATTTTCAGAAAGAAAATAACCAGGCTCCCCTCCTCCGAATTTTTTGTGCGGCGGTTCAGCAGTATGAAAAGCACCACAGTGTAAGCAATGATTCCGAGCGAGCTGGCCAACGCCAAGCCGCGATATTGCATGTGATGCGCGAGCCACCAGTAAACCGGAATATTGAGCGCGGTCATCAGCGTGCCCACAATCGCCGGCGTGATGGTGTCGCGCGTCGCATAAAAACCCCGAGCGAGAATGTACTGCGCGCCCCAGGCGAACATCCCAATCGAAAAATACGCCAGTGCCTGCCCCGTGGCGAAAAGATCCTGTCCGTGCATGCGCGTGTGGGAAAACACCAGGTTCACCACCGGAACGCTCTGTGCGATGGTCAAAGCGGAGATCGGAAGCAGCAGAAATATCAGTCCCTTGAATGTAGTGTTTAAAACGCGATTCAGTTCCTCGAATTTCTTCTCCGAATACAATTGCGCCAGAAACGGGAACGACGCCACCCCCACTCCCTGCCCAACCAGGCCGAGCGGCACTCGCATCAAATTTTTCCCGTAAGTCAGCCAGGTAATCGAAGCGGCCTGAAGGTACGATCCAAAATATCGGATGATCCAATCGTCCGCGAACGAAACCGAAACAGCCAGCATGATCGGCACTGAAAGTTTAAGAAAGAGCCAGAAA
Source organism: uncultured Acidobacteriota bacterium (assembly GCA_963698005.1). Classification (GTDB taxonomy): domain Bacteria; phylum Acidobacteriota; class Terriglobia; order Acidiferrales; family UBA7541; genus Palsa-295. The sequence goes on along the minus strand of OY969113.1, from coordinate 4,077,853 downwards.
CCGGGATGCTTGACGTCGAAACTGGGCGAAAAGCTCGCCCCCGCACGATGCGCACCGTATATCTGCAGAAGAAAATTTCCGGCGATCGCGCCCGCCAACACTCCGACAGCGAAGCCCGTGATGCCGATCACCGGCGCGAGCAAAATGCCGCCGAGTATGATTCCGATGTTGTAAATCAGCGGCGCCAGCGAGGGTATGACGAATTGCCCTTTGGCATATTGCACCGCGCTCAAAATGCTCCCTTCGTAAAAACAAATTTGCGCCGGCAACATCAAGCGGGTAAGGAAAACCACACGCGCGCGTTCCGGCGCGCTGAATCCGGGAGCAATCCAATTCACAATGTGCGGAGCAAAAACCTCGCCGATCAGGACAAGCCCCACAAGAACAAAGCCCATCACCGTGATCACGGTGGAAAAAACTCGCCAGCCTTCTTCTTCCCGCTTCTCCGCCGCATATTTTGCAAAAACCGGAATGAACGTGACGCTAAGAGACCCGCCCGCAATCAGATAATTCAGAAAATCTGGCAGCGTGAACGCGGCGTTATACGCATCCGTCACCGCGTTTGAGCCCATCTGGTGCGCCAACGTCCAATCGCGAAAAAAGCCCAGGATGCGGCTGAGCAGGACGCTAGCCATCACGATCCCGGTGGCGGCAGCGATGCGACGGTGCATAGCTCCGGCTTCGGAAGTGGTCGTCACGTCGCCATGGTAGATGGTTTGAAGCGCGCGGACTAGAGCGTTAACGCGAACTGTTTCCGATGCGGAAAGCTCCTCGCGCCAAGATACTGCAAGACGCGACAAGATGCGGCGATACGCGAATCTCAGATAGCTTGGATATCGAAACCGCTCGCAGGAAAGCTGCTACTTCAGATTTTCGTCGTTCTCGGCCACCGCTTCCATCCCTTCCGGAGGCCGAATAGGCTCCCGCGCCGGAGTCCCGTCCGGAGCAGCGCGAAGGTATTGCACCGGCCACGGAACCGCAAAGCCCAGATCGCGAGCGGTATGCAGCGGCCAATAAGGCTGGCGCAGAAATTCGCGTGCCAGCAACACGATGTCCGCGTTTTCTTCCCGCAGAATTGTGTCCGCCTGACGCGCGGATGTGATCAATCCGACCGCGCCGGTCATGATCTTTGTTTCGTAACGAACTTCGCGCGCGAAGCGAACCTGGTAGCCCGCCTCGATGGGGATTTTTGCTCCGGGCGCGATGCCCCCCGAGGAGCAGTCAATCAAGTCCACGCCGAGCGGCCCAATTTTTTTTGCAAGCTCGACGGACTGATCGATATCCCACCCTCCCTCGATCCAATCCGTCGCCGAGATTCGAACAAAGAGCGGGTGGCCATCGGGCCAAACGCCGCGAATCGCAGTAACCACTTCGCACAAAAGTCGGCAGCGATTTTCCAGCGACCCGCCGTAGGAATCCGTGCGCTTGTTCGAAATCGGCGAAAGAAATTCGTGAAGCAGGTATCCGTGCGCGGAATGAATTTCGATCACCTGAAAGCCCGCCTCCAGCGCCCGCTGTGCCGCGTTCGCAAAGGATTTCACTACGCCTCGAATCCCGCTTGCGTCCAGAGCAATAGGCTTGGCGTACGCATCCGAAAATGCCACTGCGCTGGGCGCCACCGGCTTCCAACCGCCCTTCGATTCTGGGATCGCTCCGTTCCCTTCCCACGGCCGAACCGTGCTGCCCTTCCGCCCGGCATGCGCCAGTTGGATTCCGGGTATGCTTCCCTGATCGCGGAGGAACCGGGTGATTCGCGCCAACTGCTCGACGTGCTCGTCCTTATAAATCCCCAAATCCTGCGGACTGATGCGGCCTTCGGCAGTCACAGCCGCCGCTTCGGTGAATATCAGAGACGCCCCGCCGACAGCCCGGCTGCCCAGATGCACGAGATGCCAATCGTTAGCGAAACCATCGACACTCGAATACTGGCACATCGGAGAAACCACAATGCGATTCCGCAGAGTCAGCTCGCGGATTGTTAGCTCGTCAAATAGCATGGTTCTCCTCTTTCGTGCTTTCGGATCGAACCGGCAGCCCCTTGCGGTGGCGTTTAATCGTCGCGGCGATGAGTCTTCATGTGCTTGCGATCCGCCACCGGGTCGAGTAAGCGAAAAATGTGCACTCCCGCATTTGAATCGAATCGATACGCCAGAGTCGCATCCGCCGCTTCTAGTTCGCGCGCTAGCTCAAGTTCCGGGTTATCAATGATGATGTCGCCCTTGTTGTTGATTCGCAGCTCAGTTCCAACTTGCAGAACGATTTTTGTTTCATTTCTCTCTGGCGGCATTATTCCCTCCGTGGACAGCAAAGACTCGCACAGCGCATGGATTCTTTTCAGACTGGTAGTCGCAAGATTGGATGAGAAAACGAAGGGAAAGGTGCCGCTAATTATTTCGAAAGTCCACCGGCGCTTTTGTCTTTCTTCTTATCTTTCTTTTCGGGTTTGGGATCCCACGCAGGAGAATCGCTCGCGGGAAAAGACTCGCGCGAAGCCTCATCCACCGGGTCGACTACGTTCGGCTCGGGAGGGTTTGACTCCGGCTTTTTCGGCTCCGGCGTTTTGTTCTTGTCCATTGGCGACGCGTTGAATATGCCGAATTCGCGAAACTAGAACTTGATGACTATACCCACCGACACCTTCGGGCTGTATTGATAGGTGCTGAAATAACGCGTCCCCACCATGTCGGCTTCCACGCGATATGCAAACCGCCGCCGATTTGTATTGATGTCCATACCGCCGCCGGCTTCAAAGGCCGGCGCGTGCTCGTCCCCGAACGCCGTTTGCGGCGTTAAGTGGGAGTATCCGCCCAAAACGTGTCCCCAGAGTTCAACACCGCGCGGACCCGACCATCTGAACCGAGCGCCTCCTGCTCCCAACAACAGCCATCCGCCGGTATTGAGCTCGTGCAAGTGCGTGGCGTTCAGCTCGCCATCCAACGCAATCCAATCCTTAAGGTAGTACACCAAGCTGTACATGAAGCCGTTCGTATTCACCGTGATGGCAGGCACTTCGTAAAGGCGCACGTATTCGTAACCTATGTAAGCTTGCCAGCGATAGTTCTCGTAAACGCTTTGGACGTACTGCGGCGGATCCGCGCTTATAGTCGTGAATAACGCGGGAGTCCCCGTTGTTGCTGCCGGAGAGGCGGGAAGCGCCGGAATGCTGAACGCGTTCCCGGATGGCGTTGCCAGAGATACCTGCGAAAAGGTCCCGTCCGTATTTGCGACATTTATTTGTGCGCTTGCACTCATAGCCATAAAAAGGACGGACCCAATTAGAAGAGCGTGTCGCATCGCCTAACCCCCTCAGACTTTCCCAAGACTTCAAAGCTACACTCATAATTTGACTGAGAAGGGGTAGCCGTGTCTACCCTAAATTGAGCGGGTATGTGAATGGGACATAGAGGTTTGCTCGAACGCGACTCCACCTCCCCAGCACGCGCCGGTAAGCTTCCGCCTGCCGGCGGGTAGATGCGCGCTGAACTATGGTTTGCAGTTTCCGCACAGACGCTTTAGTATCCGCACCAGATACTCGCCATTTCAATATTCTTTCGATAGCGCCTATTGCGAATAGCTGCTGCCGCTCGGAAGCTGCCGTTAGGCGCGTCGATTGAAAGGAAGGGTCAGGATGGCAGGCGAGTACGGTGAGATCGATTCGAGGGCGGACTATCATCGCGTTCTTGGCGAGGTGGCCAACATCGTGACGCGCATGTTGGCACGCACTCCGGACAATGCTCCGATGCAGCGCATCAACAAACAGCTCGCGGCCATGAAGCGCTGGACTGACAATGGGCGCGCGCCCAGCGAAAGCGAACGCCGCAACATTGACGTCGGCCTCATCGCCGTACGCGAACTCTCGGAGCCGACCGGCGAAATAAGCGACCTCGCCCAAAAGTTGTTCGTCCTGAACAATTACTTCGAGGACTGGCCCACGGACGCCGAAGCCGCCAGCGCCACCGACGACGACTTCGATGACGACTGATTCTCGTGCTGCCGCCTGAACTTCGGCAGCGCTCCCACCCCCCGCGACCGCAACAAAACGAATACTCCCTGGGTCAACACGCCTGCATTCAATGGTAGTGTAGCTGTGCAAAAACTAACTTAAATTCACTGTTCCCTTCGGGCGCGCCATGCGCTGGAGAACGTAAGCTGAACACGAAGACGCTCTTTTTCGTTGGCTTCATTCTGTGCGCCAGCGGCGTGCTCTCTCCGCCTGTGGCTCTCGTCCTCGGATTATTCTACGGATTATCCTTCGTCCATCCTTATCAGGCCGATAGCCGCAACCTTTCAAAATTTTTGCTCCAAGCATCCGTCGTGGGCTTGGGCTTTGGAATGAATTTGCAAGAAGTCCTGCGCGCCGGCCGCAGCGGCTTCGTCTACACCGCCGCGAGCATTTCCTTTGCGCTGATTTTCGGACTTCTCCTTGGAAAATTTCTGCGCGTGAATCAAACCGCATCGATCTTGATCTCCGCCGGCACGGCCATTTGTGGAGGAAGCGCGATTGCCGCTGTCGCCCCCATCGTTGGAGCCGGTGACGAAGAAATAGCCATTTCGCTGGGCACAATTTTCATCTTGAATTCGATCGCCCTCTTGATCTTCCCGTTGCTCGGATGGACGCTGCACCTGTCGCAGCAGCAGTTTGGCCTCTGGGCAGCATTGGCCATTCATGACACCAGCTCAGTCGTCGGCGCCACTGCGCGTTACGGTCCCGTCGCGCTGGTCGTCGGCACTACCGTGAAACTCACGCGCGCGCTCTGGATTGTCCCGGTGGCTTTGGGCGCCGCAATGCTGAAACGCTCGAAGAGTCGCATTCAGTGGCCCTGGTTTATTTTGTTTTTTTGTCTTGCGGCTGTCGCCGACACATACATTCCTGCCTTTACAAGTTTCTGGCATGTGCTGAGTAATTTGGGAAGGTTGGGTCTCACCGCCACACTGTTTTTAATAGGAACTGGAATCTCGCGCGAGACTTTGCGCACCGTCGGAGTGCGCCCGTTGTTACAGGGCGTAATTCTATGGATTCTAGTCGGCGTCACATCCCTGTGGCTTATCAGCGCGGGATGGATTTCGTTCTAACCAGTTAAACTTTCTTCTCTTTATTCTGCTTAACAAACATCGCGGATTCTTCGTGAGCTTCCTGCGAATACTGCCAGGCCTTTGCCGCGTGCTCCATAGCCTGCCTGGAGTGCTCGTGTCCGGAAAGGTGCTCTCCCTTGCCATGCTGCGCCGCCGCGGCTCGGTGCGCGTGCGCAGCTTGCTCGTGAAACTCAGCCGCTCTCTGATGCGAATCGTATGTCATGTTTGCTCCCTCAGACTGCATCTCCAACGTTAGCGCGTAGCGCGCAGGCTGTCCACCCAACCGTGTAAAATGCCCATGCGATGATGTCGAACAACTTTTCAGAATGAAAGTGAGATTCGATGCCAGACCCCAAATTCCGCACGATTGAACCAAAGATCCTCTATTTCGGAACGCCCGTAGCACTGATAAGTTCCCTGAACGAAGATGGCACCACCAATCTTGCGCCAATGTCTTCGTTCTGGGCGCTAGGCTGGACGCTTGTGCTCGGTTTATTAGACGAGACCAAGACAGCGGAAAATTTCGCGCGACATCCCGAATGCGTGGTCAATCTCCCTGCGCCTGACATGTGGCGGGAAGTAGAAAAGCTAGCCCCTCTCACCGGTAAGAATCCCGTTCCACAAATTAAAGCCAAGCAGTTCCGCTTCGAAAAAGACAAGTTCGGAGCATCAGGCCTGACGCCGCTGGCGAGCGAGATCGTCCAGCCGGCGCGAGCCGAGCAATGCCCCGTTCACATGGAAGCTCGCGTCACTAAACTCCACCGCATGGGCGGCGAAAAACTGCAGAAACTCGGCGGAGGTTTGGCCGCTGAGGTCGAAATCATTCGTGTGCATGTCGCTGCCGATCTGGTTGTCGGTGAAAGCTACATCAACCCCTCAAAGTGGTCCCCACTAATTTACAATTTTCGGCATTATTTCCGCTTGGCGGACAAAGAGCTGGGAAAGACCTTCCGCGCGGAAAAATAATGCGAATTCGGCATCTACTTCTTCACGGGTACATCTAAAAAGCGGAGCTACCCACACATGACGACCCACGACCATGACTTGTCCAAACGCCCCGAAGCTGCCGGCATGAGCGGCAAGGAACTCCTACAAGCCATGATCGACGGTCGTATCCCCGGGCCGGCGATCGCGAAGACGCTGTCGTTCCGCCTCGTCGAAGTCGGCGATGGCTTCGCCGTGTTCGAAGGCGAACCCGGCCCGCACGTCCTTAATCCGAACGGCACGGTTCACGGCGGTTGGGCGCTCACGCTGATCGATAGCGCGACAGGGTGCGCTGCACACACGCTACTGCCGGCAGGCTCTCGCTACGCCACCATCGAAACCAAAGGTAACCTCTCGCGGCCAATCACACTGGAAACCGGCCTCGTGCGAGCCGAGGGCCGCGTCGTGTCCCAAGGCCGCCAAATCATTTCCACCGAGGCAAAACTACTCTCGCGCGATGGCCGCGTCCTCGCGCACGGCACTTCGACCATCATGGTCCTCACCCCCAGGCCCGCTTGAACTCCCGCTCTTGCCCAGGGATGGAAATAGCTTCTTCAGCGGCCCACGCTGTCCTGGATCACCGCATTCACCGGCCCGGGCAAAATTCCCAGATTCACATAGATCGGCCGAATTAATTTTCGGATCGACTTCAGCCGCGTGGCGAACCAAATCGCCCCCGCGATGCAGCACCCCCCGCTCAACATTACCGTGCGCGGAGCGCCCACCGCGTTCGCCATGGCCCCCGCTAGCAAGCTCCCAAAGGGAGCCATGCCCACAAACGCCACCGTGTAGAAACTCATCACGCGCCCGCGCTTGTCCTCATCAACAATTGTTTGAATGATTGTGTTGCTGGCCGCCATTTGCTGCATCATTCCAAAGCCGCAGAACAGCATCATCACCAGCGAAATCCAAATATTTCGCGACATCCCGAAAAATATCAAACTCACTCCAAACACCGCCGTCGAAATATAAATCATCCGCCCCAGCCCCAGCACATTCTTTCGTACCGCGAGCGACAACGCTGAAATCAGAGCTCCCACGCCCACCGCTCCCATCAGGAATCCCAACGTGTGCGCGCCGCCCTTCAAAATCTTCGAAGCAAAAATTGGCATTAGAATAGTGAACGGCCAGCCCATCAGGCTCACCGTGGCGAACAGCGTCAGAATCGTCCGAATCGGCGCAAAACCCGCAACGTAATCCCATCCTTCTCGCAGTTGCACCAACATCGCAGTCGCCACACGCTTCACCGCCGCCGGTTTCAACCGCATAGCAAACAGCGATGCGATCACCGCCAGATAACTTATCCCGTCGATCAAGAAACACGAACCTTCGCCGGAAACTGCGATCACCATCCCCGCCAGCGAAGGCCCCACCAGCCGCGCCATATTCACCATCGACGAATTCAGCGCAATCGCGTTCCCCAGATCCTGCCGGTCTTCAACCATCTCCACCAGAAACGCTTGCCTCCCCGGCATGTCGAACGCATTGATCATTCCCTGCATAGCGCTAAGCAAAATAATTTCGTGGATCGTGATGTGTTTCGTCAGAGTAAGAAACGCCAGCGCAAACGATTGCAGCATCGCCAGCGCCTGCGTCACGATCAAAACGTGCCGCCGGTTCAGCCGGTCCACCCACACTCCCGCAAACGGCGCCAACAAAAATGTAGGTATCTGCCCGGAAAATCCTACGATGCCCAGCAAGAACGCAGACCCTGTCAGCCGGTAAACCAACCAACTAGTCGCCAGCCGCGTCATCCAAGTCCCAATCAGCGAAATGCTCTGCCCGCCAAAGAACAACCGAAAATTCCGGTGCCGCAGCGCCCGCCACGCATGCGAAATCCCGCCGGCAGAATCAGGCAAAGCAGTAGTCGAGTTGGAATCTGCGCTCAATTCACGAGGGCTCGAACTCCTAATTGTACGATTAATTCAATCCATCAGGCAGCGCATGAACCGAGGAATATTTCCGGGCGAATACGAAAGCGGAGTCGATGATTTTACGAACCGTGCAGGTTGCGATTTAGGCGGTTTCAATGGCGGCAAAGACAATCTTTGAGGACGACACGTCGTACACGAAATAATCCCCGGGCCGCGATTCGGTCAGGTTCGTCAATCGCATCTTGGCGTGTTCCAAATCGGGGACTGCTTCAATCCAAACCGGTCCACCGGGAAGTCTCCTGAAGATGTCATAAGTCATCTTCATAGCTCTCCTTGAAATGTCGATTTCAAATGGCCTGTTCATGATACCCAGCGAAAAGCAATCGAATCACCAAATTCACCGTTGTGGGTCTTCTGCAACCGTCAGTAAATGAGGAAGTTAGCGGCTGCCAGTAAACGGACGGCGAAGTTTCGCGCGTAATTTTTTACAGTCTTCAGGTAGATATTTCGGCCCCGTCGCATCTGAAACACTTTTCCGCGTGGCCCAAATCCACACAGCTTTTCAAGGGTGTGCGTTCACTGGAAAATCGGCAACCACGAGCCACAAGTGAAAGCGAGAGCCAATTAGGCAGTGAACAATACCGATCTTTTCGCTATGATAGTTCTGTAGTGGAGCCATCGCCAAGCCATCTGGAGGCTGAATATCACCTCCGCCGCCGCAGTGGTCCATCTCGTTTGAACTTCCACAAAACGTCCACCATCGGCCTGTGAGCCTTTGCTGTTGGAGTACTTGAAAGGAACCGATGCGATCGGTTGCTGGCGACGAATTTCGCGACTTACTGACTATCGTTCGGCAGAGCGGTCTTTTGGCCAAGCAGCCCGCATATTACTGCCGAAAGATTCTTCTCAACCTCATCCTCCTCGTTGGTGCCTTCCTGCTCATATACAGGTTTCAAAATCCATGGGCGGAACTCTGCAACGCCGCTTTCCTGGCGTTTGTCTTTGCTCAACTTGGCTTCGTCGTTCACGACGCAGGCCACCAGGAAATTTTCAGCGCCCCCACTGGTAATGAAGTTCTTGGCCTCATTCATTCCAATCTCTTGCTCGGATTCAGCTACAGTTGGTGGCTCCACAAGCACCATCACCATCATTGCTCGCCGAACCACGTTACCGCCGACCCCGACCTCGATATCCCTTTGTTCGCATTTACCAAGGACCAGGCAGCCCGCAAGCGCGGCCTCGCGCGGCTCACAGTGAGATACCAGCATTTCTGTTTTTTCCCTTTGTCCATGTTCGAGGCGCTTGTGCTGAAAGTTGACAGTGTGAAATTCCTAATGCGAAACAAAGTCGCGCATCCCGTCATCGAAGTGAGTTTCCTCATTCTGCACGCCGTTTGGTTTCTTGGCCTGCTTTGCCTCCTTCTCGGTTGGTGGCATGCCATCCTGTTCTTCGTCGCGCAACAAATGTTCCTCGGCCTGTATCTGACTCTGATATTCGCTCCCAATCACCAGGGCATGCCACTACTGCAAGGCGGCGCGGCCGTAAATTTCCTGCGTGAACAAGTCCTCACCAGCCGGAACATCAAAAACCATCCTGGAATCGATTACTGCACGGGCGGCCTCACTTGCCAGATCGAACACCACCTATTTCCCACCATGCCCGCAAACAAACTTCGCCAGGTTCAAAAAATAGTCAGGTCCTATTGCGCCTCGCACGGCGTTCCGTACCACGAGACTTCCTTGTTCCAGTCATTTCGCGAGGTCTATCAGGATTTACGAGAGAATAGTTTGATCGTAAGCAGAGGTTGTGACGGCAACACAGTCACAAATCGAACCGACCTCGATTCAAGAATCGCCCCGCGCTTCTGAAAAGCATAAAAAGCTAAGCTCTTTTTTTCTTGACACGAATTTCGCGAGATGTTATTAGCCTGCCAAAGCTGAAGACCCAAACGAATTAACCACATTATTAGTTGCCGCGGACGTGACCTCGCCGCGCGGCTAACGTGGTTGTCTGTGCGCGTTCTTGCGGCGTTGCGCCCGGGAAAGGTCTAAAGCTCTTGGGGAAGAAGGTCTGAGGGTGACCTAGGAGAACCGATGAAAAAAGTGAACTTGCTGCACGTCCTGGCTTTAGTGGCTGTTATCTCGTTCAGTGGTACAGCATTCGCCCAGTCTGATCCCGGCGTACGCACTGGAGCGATCAACGGACAGAACGGTGCTACCACGACAAACCCACTTCCGCTCACTTCCGTCACTGCTGAGAGCCCGCAAGGAATCTTGGAGTTCTTCGAGAACGGTCTCAATCGCTTTCAGGAAGTCGAAGTAGTCAGCGGCGGTGCGAACAATGGTCTGGGACCGCGCTTTAACTTTAACCAATGCTCCGGCTGCCATTCGCAGCCTTCCATCGGCGGCTCAAGCCCCAGCGCCAACATATACCCCGACATCGGTCCCAATCCCGAAAGCCAAGTGATCACCAAAGGCATTGCCAGCAGTAGTACCAACACGCTCCCGTCGTTCATCACGGCCACTGGCCCAACGCGCGAAGCCCGCTTCCCATTCTTCTTTAACGCCAACGGAAGCGTGAACACAAACTCCCCGAATGGCGGTGTCGAAGATCTGTTTACTGTCTCCGGCCGTTCGGACGCTGGAAGCTGCAGCCTTCCGCAGCCCAGCTTCGCTACCGCTCAGCAAGAGAATGACGTCATCTTCCGCATTCCCACCCCGGTCTTCGGAGCGGGTTTGGTTGAAAACATTGACGACTCAACCCTGCTTGCCATTCAAACGGCGAACGCCAACAACGGATTCGGAATCAGCGGGACGTTCAACCACAACGGCAACGACGGCACCATCAGCCGCTTCGGCTGGAAAGCTCAGAACAAGTCGCTTGAGATCTTCTCAGGTGAGGCCTACAACGTGGAAATGGGCATCAGCAATGAACTCTTCCCCCAAGACCGTCCGCTCCCGGGAGAGGACATCACCACCGGCCTTCCCGCCAATTGTCTGAACCTTAGCAAGACTGGCTATCCGGAAGACGCCACCAATTTCGCGTTCACAACCACAAGCTCGGACCAGTTCACTGAGAACGCTACAATCCCCAGTGACGTGGTCGCGTTTGCAATGTTCATGCGGCTTCTGGCTCCGCCCGTACCATCTACCACCGTTCCGGGCGGTGCGTCTTCAATCTCCAGCGGAAAGTCCCTTTTTAGCTCCATTGGCTGCGCCACCTGCCACACCGTGACGATCAACTCCACCCAGAACTCGAACATCACCTCCTCGTTGGCCAATCAGTCCGTGAACCCGCTTTCGGATATCGAGATTCACCATATGGGCACGGGCTTAGCGGACAACGTCTCGCAGGGCGGCGCTGGCGGAGATCAGTTCCGAAGCGCACCCTTGTGGGGTGTGGGACAAAGGATCTTCTTCCTGCACGATGGCCGCACCAGCAATATTCTTTCGGCCATTCAGGACCATTCCGGGAACGGTTCCGAAGCCAACACTGTAATTTCGAACTTCGATTCCCTGTCACCCACACAGCAACAGAACATTTTGAATTACCTGCGCTCGCTGTAGTTCGAAGGCGGGATAATCCGGGCGAGGCACAATCGTGTCTCGCCCGATTTTTTTGTGGCATCTTATCGAGTCCTCGGCAAGTAGTGATGTACGTTGGCTGCCGAAACTCCTTTGGGGGCAGAGGCGCTTGTATGAAGATGTTTTGCTCCGCACTTAAGAGAGTGCTCCTGCTGGTTTGTTCTCTGTCGATCGTCTCAGCCGCCACTGCCGGCCCACAGACCCTCAGCGGTGTAGTCCGCAACCAAACTACCGGCCGGCCCTCAGTTGGAGATGACGTCATTTTGCTCCGCCTGGCGCAAGGCCTGCAGCAGGAAGAGCGAACCAAAACCGACGCCCAGGGTCGCTTTAGCTTGAATGTGACGTTCGGCGATACCCACCTTGTCGTTCGCGTCCGCCATCGGGGCGTGAACTATGACCAAGCTGTGACCGGATCAGCTCCCTTGGACATAAGCGTTTTTGACGCCGTCACCAAGGCCCCGGGCCTGACCGGGACTATGGGCATGGCCCAGATGGAATCTGACGGCAAGGTTTTGAAGGTCACTGAAATGTATGCTGTCACGAACGCTTCCAGTCCGCCTGTCACTCAGTCCGGCTCGAACAACTTCCGAGTCTCCGTTCCGGAAAACGGCACCCTGCAATGGGCGGAGCTCAAGGGCCCCGGTAATCTTTGGTTGAACGTTACATCGGCGCTTGTAAAAACGCGCGCAAACGAATACGCCGCTAATTTCGCTATGCGGCCAGGCGACACCCTATTTAAATTCATGTTCTCGCTCCCTGATCAGGGCGTCGCTATCTTGCAGCTCAAGCTGGCGTATCCCGTCAAGAAATTCGCCGTGATGCATCCCGCATCGATTTCATTCAAGCCGTCCACTCCCGGCACATTCAGCTCGCCCGGCCAAACCAACGGCCTTCAAGTTGAGGCCGTCACCAAGAGTCCAACGACGGAAGTGCCGTCGTTTGAAATCTCCGGCATGGGATCGGTTCCTCCTCCCGCTTCGGCGGCAATGTCTCAACCGTCGCTCTCTGCTCCTCCTGTTGCCGCCGCTCGAAATATTAAGCCCGCGCTCTCCGCCGAATCTTCGCCTGCTCCTATTCATTCGAAACAAAAACTTTGGCTCGCGTTTTCGGCCGTCTTTTTCATCTTGGCGATTGGTATATTTGCTGTCTTGCGCATGAAACAAAATGCTGCGTCAGTGGCCGCGCGCAACCGCCCCGAGAATCAGGAATCCTTGTTGGAAGCGCTTAGAGGGGAACTTTCCAGACTAGAACGCGCGAGGGTTCACGGCTCGATATCCACAGAAGAATACGTCGGCACCAGGAAGGCCCTGAATCAAAGTATTCAGATCGCCATGGCTAAAGGCCAAAATTGAATAACACCCGGCCCCCGCACTCGTGATTTCAGAGCGGCATCCACCCCGAGATCGCGGTTCAGAATCCGCTCGAATTAACTCAATTTGTCACTCTTGCCTTCGCTGGCGTTTGGGATGAATGTCCAAACATGATGCCGGTCTCTACTTCCACGGGCTGTCCGTCCTGCAGATAAGGCTTAAACTTCCATTGCAACAGGGCGTCTTGAATCGTCTTGGATTGCTCCGGAAAAGCGCTCAGGAAATGCACGTTCTTTACGTTGCCACCCTTGTCAATGATGATCCTGACCGGAATAGGATTGAATCTGCGCTCGCCAAGAACCGGATCAACCTTATTAATTATATTTCCCTCAGTGGCGTAATCCTTGATGCACACGGGTGAATCTCCTCCGCCCGTCCCTGAGACGGGATCCGCCTCCATTGGCAATTTCATTTTGTTCATATCCTGCACCAAATTCTTAAGCAATTGAGTATCGCTGCTGGTGAAGATGAATTGAACCATGTGGCACCGAATTTCCGTGGCCAGTATGTACCAGTGTAAATTCGCCGCGGGAGCAACGTACTCGAAACTGACGAACGAGTGATCCGCGATCTTTACCTCCGTAGGCTCCTCTTCCACTTTATAGTCCGGCTTTAGATTGTCTTTCGTGTATTGAATCAATTCTTTTGCATTGGCGGCAGGCACCAATGCAAAAAAAAGATCCTGAGCCGCTACCAAAATTGACCCTTTGATGGGCCCCTTCCCCGTTTCCGTCGGCCTGAGCTGCGCCAAAACGTAATAACCGGAGTCAGATGGCGGCGGACCTGTGTACTTCTCATACCAGTCGGGGGGCAGCGGATACGAAAGGCCAAAGTATTGGTTCGTATAAATGTTGTGGGCCACGCTCCCGCCTTCCGGCAGCGCAGTGGTCGAATCACTGGAACTCGACCACGCCCCTTTCACAAGAATCACTCCGGAAGGCACCTTTTTCGGCGCCGGACTCTGCGCGTGAGACATCACGGATGGCGAATTGGGAGCTTGAGACTGCGCAAACAGCGATGGAGATAAACCAATAAGGATTGCGAAAGTAAATAATTTGGAGTTCAAGAAGATCCCTCCGTCGGGAAGAACCAAGAACCGCCGCTATCTTACAAGAAGTACCCCCGGAAAAGTATCCGCGACCACAAAAGTAAGGGGACTTTTCGCCCTGCGATTATTCCGGCAGGTTTTCCATCCGCGCCCTGTTCTCCGGCAGAAAATGAAGTAGAATCCCGTTCGTTTGGATTTACCGGCGCGCCGGAAAAGGCGCTTCCGTATTCGGAGAATGATGGAGACTGGGGAAAGGAAGCGGCACCTTTGGCAATCACTGCCGGCGATTACGCTGGTCGCCCTGGCCTTGCGCATTGTCGCCATCCACTTCCTCTATACCGACACCTGGAACAACTTCCGCGAGCATTTGTTGTTCGGCTTCGAAGTTGGCCGCATCGCGCGCTCCATCGCAGCCGGACACGGCTACGGCAATCCAATGTATTTCCAAACCGGGCCGACCGCCTGGATGACGCCCGTCTATCCCTACTTGCTCGCGGCAGTCTTCAAACTTTTCGGCACTTACACCAGGAACTCGGCATTCGTAATCCTCGCCCTCAACTCTCTTTTTTCAGCGCTAATTTGCATACCGGTGTACTTCATTGCCCAACGCAGCTTCGGTCGCAGCGTAGCCATCGTAGCCTGCTGGATGTGGGCGCTGTGGCCTTACTCCATCTACATCGCCAGCGCCTTCGTTTGGGAAACGTGCCTCAGCGCTCTGCTTCTCGCGATTCTTTTCGTCTGGACGCTCAACCTGAAAGAAAATCCCGGCAGATGGCGCTGGCTCGGCTTCGGCCTGCTCTGGGGTTTCTCCGCGCTGACGAATGCGTCGCTCCTCGCCGTGTTCCCTTTCCTTGCAGCATGGGCGCTCTATCCACTCTGGCGGAATCGGCAAGGATGGCTCGAGCCCGCCGCTCTCACGGTGTTCGGTCTGTTCATCGTCCTCCTGCCCTGGCAAGTGCGCAACTACCGCACGTTTCACAAGCCCATCCCGCTGCGCGACAATTTTTGGCTCGAGGTTTGGGTCGGCAACGACGGCCACACCGCAACCTGGGTCGACATCATGGCTCATCCGTCCGTAAGCGATAAAGAACTCGCCGAATTCGTGCGCCTCGGAGAAATTCCCTACATGCAGGAAAAGCGCCGCCAAGCACTCGAGTTCATCTCCCAGCATCCCGGACAGTATTTTGTTATGTGCGTGCGAAGATTTGCTTATATGTGGACCGCGTTCTGGAATCTCGACCCGAATAATCTTGAGATCGAGTTTCACAACCCCGCCAACGTCTACCTCACCGTATCATTAACCGTAGTGATGCTAATCGGCCTCTGGCAAGCTCTTCGAACCGCTCGCGAGACAGCGCTTCCCTATTTGCTGCTCCTGCTGTTCTACCCGTTGGTCTTTTACCTCACGCATCCAGAAATCCGCTACCGGCACGTGATCGAACCCGAGATGATCGTCCTCGCAGCACTAGGCGTGAGATTTATAATTTCGGAGTTATTGCGAGGCTTTCCCGAACTTGCGCGCCTAGTTCGCAAACCCGCCTGAGAATCCTGCCGCTCCGCTTGAATCGAGCGAACGAAGCTTTACGCGAACCGTCCTCATTCGTGTCGCAGCGCAATCAACGGATCGACTTTCGCAGCTCGTCGCGCCGGAAAATAACACGCCGCCACCGCAACCACGGCAAGCCCAAGAACGACACTCGCCAGCGTAATCGGATCGATGGTCCTCACCCCAAACAGCTGGGCTTGCAGATAACGAGTGGTCGCAATCGACCCGATGATTCCCAGCGCCACACCGATTCCCGCCAGCCGCATCCCATCGCGCACCATCAGCCGCAAAACGTCTCCGGGCTCAGCGCCCAGCGCCATTCGTATGCCGATTTCATGCGTCCTTTGCGCAACACTGTACGCCATCACGCCGTATATCCCCAACCCTGCCAGCGCCGTGGCTACCGCTGCAAAAATCGCCAGGAGCACCATGCTTAAGCGCCGCTGCACCACGGACGCGTCGATCAGATCATCCATCGTGCGTACTTCCGTCACTGGCTGATTCGGATCCGCGCTCTCAATGCTCTGGCGTACCGCCGAAGCTATCGCGGTCGGATCACCCGCCGTGCGCACCACCAGATGCATGATGCGCGAAGGATTCTGGTCCAGCAGCAAATATAGTTGGGGCCCCTTTGGCTCGCTCCACGGCCCGTCGCGAACGGCGCTTACAACTCCCACGATCGTCAGCCACGAACTACTAGGCTCCGGATCCCACGGACCTCTCGTTGCTGGAAATTCGAGCCGCACCTGTTTGCCGACAGGATCTTCATTCGGCCAGTACTGATGCGCAAGAGCCTCATTGACGATCGCCACGCCTCCCGTACTGGGCCCATCCGAAGCCGCGAAATCGCGCCCCTCCTTCAGCGCGATGTTCATGGTCCGCAGATATCGCCAGTCCACAATCCGGTATTGAGATGTAAAGTGCTGGCCCGATGCGGGTGTCGCGCGTCCCTGGATATCGAAATCGCAAAAGCCGTTCCAACCGCTCAGAGGCGGAAAATTCACGGCGCTCGCTGATTTCACTCCCGGCAGCGCGTTCACTCGCTCGATCGCTTGCTCGTAATAATTCACCACTTGGCGTCCGGACGGAACGTGTGTCTCGCGCAGCCACACTTGCATCGTCAGCACATTCGCGGGATTGAATCCCAGGTTCTCCGACACCAGCAGGAAAAAACTGCGCATCAGCAGGCCCGCTCCGGTCAGTAGCATCACCGACAGCGCTACCTCGGAGACCACCAGCGCCGACCGCATCCACCGGCTGCGCCTCCCTCCCCCTGAACCTCGGCCGCCCTCCTTCAGCGATTCGTACAATTCGTGGCGCGAGATCTGGATCGCGGGCGCCAGCCCAAATACAATCCCCGTAAGCCAGGACACGCCCAGCGTAAAGCTCAGCACGGCGCCATTGATCCCGATCGAATCCGCGCGCGGGATTTCGCCTCTGCCTCCGGTCACCGGCAGAAAGCCGTGCAAGAGATGCAGCCCTAAATACGCTATCAGAACCCCCAGGGCTCCTCCGATCAGCGCCAGCACAATGCTTTCCGTCAGAAGCTGGCGGAAGACGCGATCGCGGCTGGCTCCCAGCGCGGCGCGCAGCGCGATTTCCCGTTCTCGCGTGGCTCCGCGTGCCAGCGTCAGATTTGCTACGTTGGCGCAGGAAATTAGCAGAACGAATCCAGCGGCAGCAAACAAAATCAGCAGCATGGGCCTCAACCCGCTCACCACATCATCATGAAATCCCTTCACCAGGATGCCGTTCTCTTGATCGAAGGCCGGATACTCTTTTTTAAGCTGCGATTGAATCGTTTCCATCTCGGCCTGTGCCTGCGCCATCGCTACTCCGTCCCGTAGCCTTCCGAATACAAGTACCTCGTGTTCTTCGCGATTCAGCCTGGCGCGATCGAAGCCGAACGGCACCCACACGTCGAACTGCCGGCTAGTTCCAAATAGACTGAAGTCCCGGGGAAGTACTCCGATGATGGTGTACGGCTGGTCGTCGAGCGTGATGATGCTGCCCAGAATGCTTGGGTCGCCTCCATAGCGCCGCTGCCACAGTGCGTAACTGAGCATCACCACCCGCTCGTGGCCCGGCTTTTCCTCCTCGGCAAGGAAATCGCGCCCAAGTACCGGCTTCACTCGAAATAATCGGAAAAAATTCGCGCTCACTTGCGCGCCCCAATCCTGCTCCGGCTCGCCATTCCCGGTTAGCGTGAAGAATAATTCGCGCCACGCGGCAAGTTCTTCGAACGAATGGTTCCGGTCGCGCCAGTCTAGAAATTCCGCCTGCGAAGCTGTCCCGCGATGCACATTGCGATTCTGGTCAGTTTCCCAAATCCATACGATGCGCTGCGACTCGGGAAAAGGCAGCGGGTGCAGTATTACCGAGTTAACTACGCTGAAGATTGCCGCGGTCGCGCCAATCCCGATCGCCAAAGTCAGTACCGCAACGATAGCGAAGCCAGGGCTTCGCCGCAGCATTCGCCACCCAAAACGCAAATCCTGCCAAAGTACTTCCACCGTCAACGCACCTCATCTTGTTCAGTCCAGTCCAGGAACGGCGTAGTCTACCACCTATACCATTATCTCCAAGGTACCTTTACATCAGTTCCGCATACTCTATGCCCAACAAAAACACCCCACGATACCACCTGCGGCCGCGTGTTAGTATTCGCCATGCCTCGGTTTTGCAGAAATGCGGACAGAAGGACGGTGCCTATGAAGCCAGTGTTGGCATTTCTGTGCATGATATTTGCCTTCTCCATTGCTCTCGGGAATGCGTCGTCCCGGTCAGACGTTCCGCCCGACCGCCAGGTCGCCATCACCATTGACGATTTGCCCGCCGCCGCTGCGAATTCCATGTCCGCCGCATCCATCACCGAAATGACCGCCAAACTCCTCGCCGCCCTCACCCAAAATAAAGTTCCTGCCGTGGGCTTCGTGAACGAAAAAGAGCTCTACTACCACTGGGGCGAGGTGGACCAACGAATCAAAGCTCTCAACATGTGGCTCGACGCCGGCCTGGAATTGGGAAACCACACTTTCAGCCATACCTCGCTCAATCTCGCGGGCCTTCAGGAATTTGAAGAGTCGGTGATCCAGGGCGAGACCGTTACCCGGCTTTTGCTCGCGCAGCACAACAAGAAGCTCCGTTATTTTCGCTATCCTTATCTGGACACCGGTCGCGATCTCCAAACCCGCCGCGAAGCCGAAGCTTTCCTCGTCGCGCGCGGCTATCGCATCGCCCCTGTCACTCTCGACGCTTGGGATTGGAATTTCGCGGGTGTTTACGCCGATGCCAAACAACGCGGAGATGCCGCTCTCCAGCAGGTAGTCGTCAGCTCCTATCTTTCCTACCACGCCGAAATGTTCGCCTACGAAGAAAAGCTTTCAAGGGACCTCATCGGCTACGAGCCCAAGCAGATTCTCCTGCTCCACGCCAATCAACTCGAGGCCGACCACATCGGTGAACTGCTCGACGTGATGCGCAAACGCGGCTATCGCTTCATTACTCTCGAAGACGCGCTCAGCGATTCGGCCTACGGCCTGCCCGACACTTTCGTCGGTGAGGGCGGCACTGGCTGGATCGAGCACTGGGCCATCACACGCGGCCAGCCTCCCCAAGGCTCGCCCGTCTTCCCTCCGTCCATCGACGAGCGCGCCAAGGCCCTCCCGCATCCGCAATTCTAGCGAGGCTTTCGGGGTTCTCCCGCAGGAGTTTGTAACTGCATCCGTACAAAGTGAAAAAATTCCCCGCTTCTAAAAGGGGAGCCGGGCAGGCAAGAGGGGTCTGCGCCCGCGCATTCATACCCCCTCAGTTGCGATTCGCCGCTGAATTGGCGCCATGTCTCGGTTCGTAAGACTTGATAGGACGCGACGAAGGTGTCCCCTTGCGCGCGACAAGCTCGACATCACGGTGCCTGAACGCATGCCTGTAATTTCCGCGATCTCTTTGTATGACATCCCCTCGATTTCGCGGAGAATCAGCACTTCGCGAAAGTTCGACGGGAGCCGCTCCAGCGCCTTTCGTACCAGAATGCCGCTGTCGTTTTGCAGCACAGTCTCTTCCGGATTGGGAACGTGAGTATCAGGAGGGAAAAGGTTCTCGTCAAATTCCGCGGCCTCTTGCAGTGGCCGGTTCGCATGCAACCAGTTATAGCAAGTATTTCGGACAATTTTCATCAGCCATGCACGCGCGTTGTCACCGCGGAAGCTAGGAAAGAATCGAAGAGCGCGCAAGTACGCTTCCTGCACAACGTCCTGTGCATTCTGCTCGTTGTGCGTCAGCCAGCGAGCCAGGTTGTAAGCGGCGTCAAGATGCGGCAGGAAAACCTGCTCAAAATTCGGAAGTTGATCGGCCCCGTGCATCGGACCCTCCCCGCGAACGGTTCGTCATCCGACCCGTACGCTTGTTGGGCCCACTATGGTTCGCACTCGAAATCGGCGCAATGGACGGGCGGTTCTCTCCCGCTAGAATCAATGTCCCCTGGTAACTGAAACTTAATAGAGAGCTTAGAGGAAACTATCCTCCATGGTGTCAGAACGCCCTCTACGGTGGTACACTCGCCCTCGGCTCAACTGTCCCTCGCCATGCGAGAAAATCATCAGCTCGACGGGCGACTCCGTTTTGGAGTTTTCGTAGTCGATCTTCGCGCCGGCGAATTGCACAAGCACGGTCTGCGCGTCCGGCTTCAGGAGCAACCACTCCAGGTCCTGACGATGCTGCTTGAGCATCCCGGCGAGGTCGTAACTCGCGAAGAACTCCAGAAAAAACTCTGGCCTGCCGATACTTTCGTGGATTTCGACCACGGTCTGAACAAAGCTATCAACAAAATCCGTGACGCCCTCGGAGATTCTGCCGAAAGTCCCCGCTTTGTTGAAACCGTTGCCCGGCGCGGCTATCGCTTCCTCGCCGAGGTCAAAGCGGTCGATGCACCCCAGAGTCCCGGTCCGGAGCTACCGCCGCCTCACTCCTCGGCAGAAATTCGCGGTCACCCGGATCTCGCTGGCGCGCACGCAGTGCCCAAACATCATTCCGCGGCTCTTGCGTGGAAGATATCAGCGTTCGTGCTGCTCCTACTGATGGCGTCGCTCGCCGCATGGAAGGTTCGTTCCTGGAACCGCCCGCCCCCGATCATTCACTCGTTGGCCGTTCTTCCGTTGGAAAGCCTCTCGAACGATGCCTCTCAAGATTACTTTGCTGACGGGATGACCGACGAGCTGATTTCGGACCTCGGCCAGATCAGCGCGTTGCGTGTAATCTCGCGCACCTCCGTGATGGCCTACAAACACGCACGCAAGCCATTGCCGCAGATCGCTCGTGAGCTGAACGTGGATGCCGTCGTGGAGGGCACTGTGCTCCGCTCCGGCGACCAAGTCCGCATCACAGCGCAGTTGATCGACGCCGCTGCGGACAAGCATCTCTGGTCCCAGAGCTACGAAGGTGAACTCAAGGATACCTTGGCGCTCCAAAGCAAGGTGGCTAGAGCTATCGCAGATCAGATTCAGATCAATTTGAATCCGCAGGAACGCGCAGCACTGAAAAATGTAAAAGTTGTTAACCCGGAAGCCTACGAGGACTATCTCAAAGGGCGCTTCTTCTGGAATAGGCGAACCGCGGACGGTTTGAAGGTTGCCCAAACTTATTTCGGCCGCGCAATCGACGAGGACCCGAAATACGCCCCAGCTTATTCCGGCTTAGCAGACACTTATGCTCTGTTGGGCGACTGGCAGTATGCCGTAATGACGCCCAAGCAAGCCTTTCCACAAGCGAAGGCTGCGGCCGTCAAAGCGCTGGAACTCGACGGCTCGCTCGGCGAAGCCCACAACTCCCTTGCGTTCTGTCTGGATGGCTTCGACTGGAATTTCGAAGCTGCCGGTACGGAATTCCAACGCGCCATTGAGCTGAACCCAAGCTACGCAACCGCCCACCATTGGTATGCCTGGCATTTGAGTCTATTCGGCCGCTATGACGAAGCGCTCGCCGAAATGAGAAAAGCGGAAAGCCTGGATCCGCTTTCTCTTATCATCAACAGCGATTTGGCGGAGCTGCTTCTTATTGCGCGCTCTTATGACGAATCGATACGGCAGAGCCTCAAGGTGATCGAAATGGATCCCGACTTTGCTCTCGCACACAATCAACTCGGCCAAGCCTATCTCCAAAAACACATGCACGAGCAAGCCATCGCGGAACTGCAAAAAGCAGTCCAACTTTCTGGCGGTAGTCCCACGTGCATCGCCAATCTCGCTCGCGCCTACGCCGCATCAGGCAAGAACAGCGAAGCGGCAAACCTGCTGAGCGATCTGAAGAAGCGCGCGAACTCTACCTATTCGAATGTTCCGGAGATTGCCGTGATCTATGCTGCCCTCGGCGATGATAATCAAGCCATGAACTGGCTTGAAAAAGGTTACGAAGAACGATTTAACCCTGGTGTCCTGCTGCGCCCGGGTTTCGATCCGCTCCGCTCAGAACCCCGCTTCAAAGATCTAATGCGTCGCATCGGCCTCCCTCGCTAAACAGGGAATCGATGTTTCTCTCTGCATAGCTGGCCCCGCCTACCGCACCGTCCAGGCCGGCACCCTCACGCTCTCGCTCGTAGTACAAAATCCCTGCGTCGCCTGATTCGTATGGAGCGCGACGGCTTGACGCCGCTTCGATTCCTGCGAATGCTGGCCCAAGCCGAGATTCGCTACTTCTAAAAGGAGAGCCGGGGCAGGCGATGTCGAGCGTGTCGCCTGCCCCGGTATCTGAGGAGTAAAGGAGGACAACACTAGCCGCCGTAAGAGCCCGCAGCTTCGGCTTTCGCCGGCTGCCTGGCTTGCACCACCCAGAGTCCGTCGCCGTTCGACAGATAAATCAGTCCGCGGGCATCATCGGCCACAACACTCGTGACGTCGACGAACGTCTGGATCTGTTGTGGATTCGCTGGGTCAGTCATGTTCAGAATTGTCACCGAACGGGGCGCGGCATTCGACGAGATTGCCGTTGCTTCTCCCGTGCGAGAGGTCACCGCCATCGTGTCGCCAACCAGCTGGAAGTCGGCCGTTTGCGCGCCGCCGGTTCCAGCAAACTTTTCGATCTTGCGCGGGTCTCCCGGTTTCGTAACATCAAATATGCAAACGCCGGATGACGAACTGAGGCCGACGTACAGATATTGCTTTCCGTCCTTCTGCACCAGCAGCATCCGCGTCGCCGTTCCGCCGTCGAGCTGTAAGTGCGCGATGACGCCCAAATTCGAGACCGCAGCCTTCTTCGGCTTCGGTTTGGCAAACATGGTGGGCGCCGCAGCAATTCCGATCGCAAGAAACACGACCGCCGCTCGCGCCACTGACTTGATAGCCTTCCCTTGTATCGGGTCCTGCAAATTGCTCTTCATTGGTCGATCCTCCTGGCTGCCCTTGCGATTTTTAGTTCCTCTCCGCTCTGCAGTCACTTATCCAGACACTCGAAGGATCGAAAATATTCCCGAAGAAGTGCAATATCACACGACTAGCGTACTAGGGCCCTCCTGCGTCCGCAGTTCTGGCTGGGCTTTGCGGCTCACCAGCAGGAGTTTGTACCTGCACTCGCCCAACATGAGGAAATTCGCCGCTTCTAAAAGGGGGCCGGGGCAGGCGATGTCGAGCGTGTCGCCGTGCCCCGGTATCTGAGGAGTAAAAGGAAGAGCCCTAGTTGGTCCAAATTTCACTTTCAAATTTCTCGCGCGGCCTGGCTTGCACCACCCACAGCCCTTCGTCGTTCGACAAGTAAATCTGCCCGCGCGCATCATCGGCCACAACACTCGTGACGTCGGTGAACGTCTGGATCTGTTGTGGATTTGTCGGATCAGCAGTGTTCAGTATTGTCACCGAATGAGGAGCCGCATCGGACGCACTCGTCGTTGCCTCTCCGCTGCGAGAAGTCACCGTCAGCGTGTCGCCGACTTGTTGGAAATCCGCCGTCTGCGCTTCGCCCGCTCCGGCAAACCTTTCGAGCTTGCGCGGATCCTCCGGTTTCGTTACATCAAAGATGCAAAAGCCGGCTGACGATCCGAAGCCGACGTACAGGAATTCTTTCCCGTTGTTCTGAACCAGCACCATCCGCGTTGCGCTTCCGCCATCGAGCTGTACGTGGGCGATAACTCCCACGTTTGGGTTACAGCCTTCTTCGGTTTCGGCGCAGCTAGAATGGAAGGCGCTGCGGAAATTCCAATCGCGAGAAACACGACCGCCGCTCGCGCCACTGACTTAATTCCCTTACCGTACATTTTGCCCTGCAATTCGCTTTTCATTGGTCGATCCTCCTGACTGCTCCGCGATTCTTAGTTTCTCTCTGCTCTGCAGTCACTTATCCAGACACACGAAGGATCGAAAATATTCCCGAAGGAGTGCAATATCGCGAGGTTCAATCGGCGGATTCGGCGGAGACGCTCTGTGGGAAGCCAAATAAGTACGTGATCCGGACCGGCAACAGTCCGCCGGGTTGCTCCCCGATCTCCCATCGATATCCCCTGGCGGCAATTTCCTCGGTCATCTCATGGAGTTCCCCGAGTGAGTAAGCTCGCAAGCAGGAGACCAAGCCGTCGAAGAGAAGCACGAAAGGAATCACCGGGATCACATACGTCCAAAGCAGCCGCGACCAACGGAAGGGCCTCCGGAACGGAACAAATAGCCACGCTGCGATGGGAACGAACAATATGGATAGCAACGTTAACGCGTGAAGCGCGGGTGCTTCAAAGATTCCGATAGCCTGTTGCTTGTTAACACTATCCTGCAAGAGGCTGCGCGCCTCGCTAGGGTTTAAGTGGTGGAACGAGGAAAAGAGCGTCCTGAATCCCTGAAGGTGTCCCGGGACCTTGGTAGCGTCGATCGAGTACCTCAGGAAATGAATGCGATTCGCGGCGGGAAACTCCTGATCCTGAAGCTTTCTTGTGCACGGATACTTGTCAGTTAGGAAAACTTCGGGTGCCTTCGCTCCCTGCATTTTGAAATGGCGCACCAGGGATGGCCAGGGTCCGCCGGCTCCCGAGCACAAGTCCACCACGCGGTCAGAACCGCACTCTTCCAGCCGCATTCGCAGCAGGTGCGCGATCGGCTCATAAGTCTTCGTGACGTCGAGGACCATCTGTAGCTCGTCGACGAATTGATCCCGCAGGAATTGCGGGAACCATGGCTGTTCGTGAATTTCAAATAAGCGCAAAGGTATACCTGGGCGTTAGCCCAAACGCGGGACTCTCTGCATAAATTATGCGAGCCGGGCCGCCACAAAACTGTTCAAAACAGCACAGAGTTTCTTTCTAGATAACGGCGGGTAGACGGCCCCTCCCCACCAAGAACTGCACACTTGGCTTTTTCCCCTGCCGCGCTCGTCGAATTGAGAAAGGTGCGGGGCGCGTGCTGTCTCCCAGCGCTTACTGACAGCTTGACACGTCGTTACTGGCATCTTCCGAGCGGCATGCATGCGTCTCCGAAGACATTGCCTGTTCCGGCTGATGCTTCAAGATCCACAGTCCCTCGCCGTTCGTGATGTAAACCAAGTTGTGTTCGTCGTCCGCCAACGTGCTCGTTACGCCGGAGAAAGTTAGGATTGTCCGCGGATTTGCCGGATCGCTCAGATCGAGCACTTTTAGAGTCTCCGTCCGAGAAACAGTTTCCGCCGCCGCGGTGTCTGACGCTTCGGCAAGACCCAGCCGCCCCCCGACCATCTGCAATCTCCCGGTGGATGACTCGTTCGGCCAGGCCTCGTTCCTGACGACGTTTGGCTGGTCTGGTTTTGTGACGTCCACGATCGCGAAGCCTTCCTTAGAAGCCTGCTCCACATACAAGTATTGCTTGCTGCCGTGTTGCTGCAGCACCAATTGACTCACCGAAGCTCCCGTCAGCGGCAAATGTGCGATCACAGTCGCCGGCTCCAGCGCCGGCTTGACGGCTCGATGTTTCGCGCTCGCCCCGGGCGATATCGCCACGAAGACTGCAAGAAGCGCCGCTGCTACGATCACGTGTCTTTGTCCTATTGACTTACTAACGACTCTCATTTTTCTCTCCCTCCACTAAAATGCGTTCATCTCTTAAGACCGCCGCTTTCCTCGGATTATTCCCGCGCTGTCAACCATGTCTGCGCCAGGGCCGGCCTCCCGAATTTCCTTTGGGACCGCCGGAGCCCTTTGCCCTGCGCTCGTTGCCCGAACACTTGGCGTTCGGTCAAAATTCCGAGCCCACCCACCTGCGCCGCTTCCAAGCGAACTCTCAGCTTTGACGTTGCGCGCGGAGAACAATAGACTCATCCCATGTCTCGCCCTCTCCATTCTTCTGTAGAAGTACCCATCCTCGAATCAGAGCGGCTCAAGCTCCGAGGCCATGCCCTGGACGATTTCGTCCATTCCGCCGCCTTGTGGGCGGACCCCGAAGTCACTCGCTTTATCGGCGGCAAGCCTCTCACCGAAGAGGAATCTTGGGCGAGATTGCTGCGTTACGTAGGCCACTGGTCGCTGCTAGGATTCGGTTACTGGGTGGTTGAAGAAAAGACGACTGGCAATTTTATCGGAGAGGTTGGATTTGCCGACTACAAGCGCGACCTGCCAGCGCTCAAAGGCCTGCCGGAAATCGGTTGGGTCTTCTCCCCGCAAGCAAGTGGCAAAGGCTACGCAACTGAAGCCGTTCGCGCCGCCGTCGCCTGGGGTGACACGCGCTTCCCCTCCGCGCGAACTGCTTGCATCATCAACCCTGAGAATCTCGCGTCCATTCGCGTCGCGGAAAAATGCGGCTATCGCCAATCTCAGCTCACAACCTACAAGTCTCGACCAACCATAATGTTCGTCCGCGACCCGCGGCCGCCCCATCCGCACAAGCAACCCTAAAACTTGCGAGCGACGCCTAACCATCCTCGTCTTCTCCGTCCATTAGGACTTCGCTTTCTTTGAAGGTTTCGACTTGCCGGAACTGTTGAGGGCAACCGCTTTGCGAACGAGCTCCTTGAAACTGGACTCCTCAACTTCTTCTCCTTCGTGGATGTCGATCGCGCGGCGTACGTTTCCCTCGAGACTCGAGTTGAAGAGGCGCGCCGGATCCTTCAGCGACGCGCCCTTGGCAAACGTAAGCTTCACGACTTTTTTGTAGGATTCGCCGGTGCAGATGATGCCGTCGTGCGACCAAACCGGAGTGCCCCACTTCCACTCCTCGACGGCGTCCGGGTCTGCTTCCCTGATCAGCTTGCGCATTCTGCTGAGGGTTTTCCCGCGCCAGTCCCCGAGCTCCGCGATTTTTTTCGAGATCAGCTCCGAGGCCGGCTGGCCTTGGCTCGCGCCCGACTTTTTCATTTTCTCACCCCCGAAGTTCAAAATTGTTTAAGCCGGTCTGGCGCTTGTTGCAGGAAAGAGGACGCCGACGGTACGGCTT
The DNA here is from genome assembly GCA_963698005.1 of uncultured Acidobacteriota bacterium. GTDB lineage: Bacteria > Acidobacteriota > Terriglobia > Acidiferrales > UBA7541 > Palsa-295. The sequence continues at coordinate 4,051,008 of OY969113.1, read as the reverse complement.
TGCGGCCGCAGCGCCCACGATGCCACAGTAAGACCGGCAATCAAGAGCGGGGCGACGACGTGAAAGCCGTAAGCGCCGTAACCGCCGACTGCCGCGCACGATATGGCCGCGCCCGTCAGGTCGAAGAAGATGCCGGCGTATGCCCATTCCTTGAGACGCGGAAAACGTGGCACGAGTATGGCAATGGCTCCAAGCACTTTCCAAAATCCGATGATCGCAAAGAAGTACATCGGATAGCCAAGCTGTGGCACTACACCATGGGGGTTGGACTTGAATTGTGCTATCTGCGCAACGCCCCCGCTCATAAAAAACGCTACGAGTATGGTAGTCGTCCAATAAATAATGTTTTTCGTTTTCATTGTCACTCCAGCCCGCCAATGACGCGCTCCAGGTTGCCGATGAACTTCGTCCATCCCCAGCGCGCACCCTTATAGGCGGCATCTTCTTCCGACCGGAAGCCGGATTGCTCCATGCGAACATGCGTGCCGTCCTTGGTCGGCGTCAGCGTCCAGACGACGACGCTCTCCATACCCATCGTCCCCCAGCTATAAGAGAGCCGCGAATTCGGCTCGACCACCAGGACTTCACAGTCTATGACCCCGTTCCAACCCGGCACGGGCGTCGAGCGGAAATTGAACCGGTGGCCCACCACCGGCTGGAAATCATTCTTCATCAGCCACTCCTCTACCAGTGGGCTTTGCGTTAGAGCACGCCAAATTTTTTCCGGGGAATGCGGTACCTCACGTTCTATGACGAGACTACGTGATGGGGCGGTATCGGTCATTTGTCCATCCTTTTCAGTAGGTTTTCGAGACGATCAAATCGGTCACGCCAGAAGGTGTGATAGACGCTCATCCAGTCGATCAGTGGCGCTAGCGCTCGCGGATGTACGCGGTAGTGCGTCTCGCGTCCCTCTCGCCTGTCGCGGACCAGGTGCGCAAGCTTTAGAACACCCAGGTGCTTCGATACCGCCGGTTGCGAAACTCCGGCACGATGAGTCAAGGCATGCACGGTCTGCTCCCCGTCGCGAGATAGGTGCTCGAAGATTGCTCGACGGGTCGGGTCGGAGAGGGCCTTGAAAAGATTGTCCGCTGCAGCTTGCATCCCTAAACCATAACTATCCGGTTATGGATTTGTCAAGCCAAAAAATAAGAATCTCAGACCTGCGGAAGTGCCAGGTGCCACACCCTTTTCCCATCGCACCGCAGTTGAGTCACGCCGAGGCTTTCCTTTACGGGTGCCGCGTCTTTGCGTTTCATATGTTGACCCACGCCGTGGCTTTTATGATGCGACCTTTGAGAAAGCGCATATTGACGATGACATAGCTCGCGTGCACGCGGCTATGTCGGGTAGCAAATAGTCTTGAGGGCGGGTGGGCAGGTGGCCAACCCTTGCAAGTTCACTCGGATCGCGAGGCCTACGGCGGCGCGATTGTTAATCGTGCAGGACAACGCTCAGAAGCGAGGTATCGATGTGGAGCCCGCCGTTGTATTTGATGAAGCCTAATTTCCTGAATTTGTTCATAAAAAAATTCACACGGGAGCGCGTGGTGCCGACCATTTCGGCCAGCATCTCTTGCGATATTTTTGGTAGCATCTTTTGCGGTTTGTCTTCCTTACCGTAGCGTGCCAGCAGCAACAAAGTGCGAGCCAGCCGCTTCTCGCTGGAGTTAAAAAGCTGATCGACTAAATCTTCTTCCACCCGGATATTCCTGGAGAGGATATAAGCGATGAAACGGTCTGAAAACGCGTGTTCCACGTGAAGAACGCGAATCATTTCCTTCTTCTCAATCACCAGGACAGTCGTCGCTGTAATGGCAGTTGCCGACCCTATCCGAATCGATTGGCCAGCGAGGCATCCCTCTCCAAAAAAATCTCCCGGTCCCAAGATCGCCACAACGGCTTCGTTGCCCGCTTCATTCACCACCGAAAGCCTTACTCCGCCTTTTTGAATGTATAGAACATTCTTAGCGGCATCGCCCTGCGAGAAGATTGCTTCCTTCTTCTCGAACTCCTTAACTTTACGGGCCACACCTGTCGAATCGAGAAAAGCCTGCACATCGAAAACGGACGTCTTTACAGTTCGGGGATTTTTGACCGCCGCAGCCAAGGGAGGCCCTCAAAACGAACATAACTGCGAAGGACAGTTATTGTCTGTCGGATATCCGACACTGTCGGCGGGCTAATTCAGGCCAATCTCGTGATTATATTGTTGGATAACTTCGTAACACTCGCAGCTGCACTCTTTAAGTTTCGCCCTGTTCAGAATCTGCACTGCACCGCGCGTGTACCCGATAATCTGCTTGTCCTGCAGAACACGAGCTGCCAAGCTTACGGTAGGTCGGTCCGTCCCTAGCATAGTCGCGAGGAAATCGTGGGTGATAGCCAGCGTCGAGGAATCCACTCTATCCTGAGTGATGAGCAGCCAGCGCGCGAGGCGCTGTTCGATATTGTGGAGCCGGTTACATGCGGCTGTTTGCGCGAATTGCATCCCCTGAACTACTGCATAGCGAGTCAGAATCCGTTGAAGCTCTGGAGCTGATTGCAACACGCTTTTCAGTGCGCCAATCTTCACCCGGAAGCCGTCTCCTGCGATTTGTACGATCTCGCGTACTTGATTCTTGTCTATGCCAACCGCCGCCTGTACTCCCGCAAACCCTTCTCTGCCAACCTCCCCGACTTCAACAGTCCTTCCATCTTCGGTCGCAATTACAAGTGACACCATACCGCTATTCGGAAAATGGACGAACTCCAGTGGTTCGTCCGGTTCGTAGAGAATAAGATGGTGAGGCATGTCGAGAAACTCTAGATGGGGAAGAATTAGGGAGTATTCCCTGTCGGAAATCCATAAAAGAATTTTGTTGCCCACGCGGTTCCCCGCCGTGCTTGTCCGTTCGTTCGACTGCATGATTTGAAAGTCTCTCCAGTTCTATGGTCTTAGATCAGCCGTTATGGTGACACCCAAAGAAAAGCACCTGCTGTCTCCTTTTGCACACTTCGCCGCGAGCTGCTTAACCCTTCCGCCCCACACCTGAGTCAACCCATGCACGATTGAAACTCGCGGGGGTGCCGAATCTTTCTGCGGTTTATGCAGAAAGAGCCGGGGCCGCCCAAGTCCAAGACAGGGCTCCCGGGTCGACGGTTAGTCGAGCCCGGGACATCAGTTAGTCGAGCTTGGGGAAGAGGCCACGAAGTGGCCGGAAAAGACTCGGGTTTTGACGTTGCGCTTCCATCTATCCACCGCTTCCGCAGCTTCATCCGCGCAATGTCGTTGCCTTTGCGAGAAACTCCATGCCCACAGCACCGCGAAAGTAGGAATAACAGGGCGTTCCAGAGTTATGCTCACACACACAGGTCCTTGAATTTCGCCCAACGGCGTGCTACGTTTTTTCGTGATCATTACTGAAAAACTTGGCGAAGGGCAGCAGGAGCGAAATGGCCCCGCGCCCATGGTCCTCGCGACTGGAGGCGATGTGGACGGCGCCGCTAGTTTTGCCTACTCGCTTAGCTCGTCCGCTAACTCTGCTTGCCCCGACAAAGGAAGTGACCAAGGAAGAGCCGAGGGAAGCGAGCATTCTCGAACGAGCGCGTCCTCTCGCTTTCCGAACCCGACCCCAGTTTCTAATCGAGAACTCAGTTTATTAGAACGAGCACTTAGCTGTTGTAAACAAAGGAAAGCGACTCTCTCTAATCGAGAACTTTCAACCAATCAATGCTGCTGCAATTTTTGCGTTCCGGTTTCGCTCCACAAATCTCTGAACCGTTTGCCCATCCGCACTAGTGTCCTGACGAAGGAAGGGTCACTAGCCACTGGCCACTGTTCCACATTGACTGGAAATCGCGGAACGGCGCCCAAGTGCGCTAGCCCGGAAAAACTCTCCGCCCTCCCAAATTTAAATCGCCAAATTCATGAATTCAGAAACGCTGTAACTTGCAGAAAACAAACGATGGCACACTGCTCAAATAGCCAAAAAACTCAGAAATGGATGTACGCGTTTTCGCCGTTTTTCCCACCCACCCGGACTTCATTGAGGACAAATGCCCCCACAGAAAATGAACTCTGACGCAACCGCTGGCGTGTCGGCCCGGCAAGCGGAGAGCACCGCGTTCGTTTACATCGCGGCCGCGTTCGCCGCGCTCGGCGGTCTTCTCTTTGGCTACGATACCGGAGTAATTTCCGGCGCGCTGATTTTCATCCAAAAGAGTTTTTCTCTTTCCGTGTTTCACCAGGAATTGGTGGTCAGCGTCGTTCTGGTGGGCGCAGCCGTGGCCTCGCTCACTGGCGGCAAGCTGGCCGATCAGATCGGCCGAAGAATGAACCTCGCACTCACCTCCGTGATTTTCATCCTGGGCGCCGTCATCTGCGCCGCCGCCGGATCGGAAGTCACTCTGATCGTCGGGCGCACCATCGTCGGCGTGGGCATCGGACTCGCCAGCGCCACCGTTCCGCTTTACATCTCGGAAGTCTCCCCCGCAAAAGCTCGCGGCTGGCAAGTCTCTCTCTTTCAACTGGCCATCACCATCGGCATCCTCGCCGCCTATCTCGTGGATTATGCCTTCGCCCAGTCCGAGCAATGGCGCTGGATGCTCGGCCTCGCCGTAATTCCCGGCGCCATCCTCGGACTCGGAACTTTGTACATGCCCGAAACGCCGCGCTGGCTGGTTAAAAATGGTCAAGGTGAAAAAGCGCTCCGCGTATTGAGAAAAATTCGCGGCACTCAAAATGTGGAAGAAGAATTTGGAGAAATCCAGGATGCCGCTTCGCGATCGGAAGAGCGCGGCCAGTGGTCCGACCTCTTAAAAGCTTCGATTCGCCCCGCGCTCATCGTCGGCATCGGCCTCGCCGTTTTCCAGCAGGTCACCGGAATAAACACGGTGATTTACTACGCCCCGCAGATTATTCGTTCCGCGGGCATCTCTTCAGCCTCCGGAGCAATTCTGGCTACCGCCGGAATCGGCGCGGTAAACGTCATCATGACTCTTGTTGCCATGTGGCTCATCGACCGCGTCGGACGGCGGATATTGTTGCTGACCGGAATTGCGGGCATGGCCGTTACGCTCGGCATTCTGGGTTTCATCTTCCGCGAGTCAGCTTCAACACACGACGCCGCGTTCGGCCAGCTCGCCGTGATCACGCTGATGGCGTACGTAGCCTGCTTCGCAATAAGCCTGGGCCCGATTTTCTGGCTTCTCATTTCCGAAATCTATCCCCTAAAAGTAAGAGGCGCGGCCGAAGGAACTGCGGCCTCCTCAAACTGGGCGGCAAATTTCGTCGTCTCGCTCACTTTCCTCACTCTCGTGGAAAAGTTCGGCCCCACATGGACTTTCTGGCTCTACGGTGTCCTCTCCATCGCCGCCTGGCTCTTCTCCTACAAGCTTGTGCCCGAAACCAAAGGCCGCACCCTAGAAGAAATCGAAGTCTTCTGGCACCGGGGCAAACCTCACGCATGACCGTCGCGAAAACATTTTCGAGACGCAACGCGTGCGCGCGCTTAGCGCGATGGCGGCTTGGGTGTCTCAGCGGCGGGAGCTGCATCTGCTGGAGTGGCGACGGGATTCGGCGCACTCGGAGCCGGTGCCGGATATTGCAACGCCAGGTAAGCGCGGTTGAACGCGGAGTGCTGCGTTCCAGGAGCGATCACCACCGCTTGAACGGTGTAACGTCCCCCCTGAAGCTTCGCCAGAGGCAAACTGATGCGGAACGATGCAGTGTGCTTCTTCGGATCCACTTCCGCGGGAGCGAGCAATGGCGTCGCATTCACCTGCAATCCATTCCGGAAAAAAATCAATCCCGCGCGCAGCGAATTCCCGTCAAACGCTTCTTTGCTCTCAGTTTTTTCCGGAAAGTAAGCCTGGAAGAAAACGTACAGCGTCTGGCTCTGCGTGAACAGCCGCGTCACACTCGGAACAATCGTCTCGCCGTTGATTTCCAGCGGCGAGTTCGTGAGCTTGGCGCGCACTCCCTGCCCTTTTGTTTGGACCTCCGATGATTTCTGCACCGGCACAAGCTGGCTCGAAAGCAGCACCGAGCTCAGCGTCATCTTGCCCGGCTGCGCCGGCGCGACGACCAGGTTTTCCTCGAACGTTCCGATCTTTCCCGACTCATTTTCCCGGGCCACAAATTTTAGCTTGTAATTCCCCGGCCCAAGCACCACGCCGCCCTGGTAGAGCAGATTCTTCTGGTTTATCTGCTGGAACCGCCCCGGATCCAGGTTCACCTGAGTCGTGTCGCGCAGTTGCGCCACCGCCTGTCCGGACGGCACCGCCCGGACGTCAACGGCGAAATCAAATTCAGCTTGCCGCTTCCCATGCTTTTCGGCCCAATCGAGAGCGCTCGCGGAAATCTTGGCCGCCACCGGAACGTAGGTCTGCTGGTCGCTCAGCCGGAACATCCCCGTCTCTACCGCAACAGGAAGTTCGACTACGGGGTTATCCGAATTTACCGCGTCTGCGAGCTGTTGATCGCGATCCTCTTTTTCCAGGTGTTGGAAATCGCGCGGCGCGTAATACCCATCGCGATAGCGGATGTGCGCACCAGGCGCGTTGACCTTCACGTGAATCGCTCGCCAGCGGCCGTCGCGTTTCACATCCCCGCCCAGACGGTAGCCGATCAGATAGTACCCGGTGTTGTCCTGCTGAATCCTCGGAAACGCATCACTGAGATCCCCCAAATCGAAGAAGGCCTTACCCCCCGTGTCGGTGGAAAGAGTGGCAAGCGTGTCGCGCGAATCCTCGCGCTGGTCGGTTTGGTGAAACACGGATGCGCCGGTAAACATGGAAGTCCCGGTCGCGGCGTTGGTGGTGGTATCACCACCCGGTGGGGCCGCAAACAATCCGCGCGAATCAATCGAATAAATCGAAACATCCGCGCGATTCGCAGCATCGGTAGCGGCTCGAAGCTGCGTGCGGTTTTCTTCGCCGGTCTGCGTGATGCCGCCTGTGAATTCCACGAGCGCCTTTCTTCCGGGGATTCCGCCAAGGACGTTTGCCAACCCTTCGATGGCGGCGAGCTTCTGGTCGGTATTGAAGACGTTGAACTCGGTCTCATCAGGGGTGAAGGCCGCTCCGGTGTATTCCTGGACGTCGTACTCGCCATTTTGCGCCGCGGCGTAAAGAGGATTGGCGAGGTCGGACGAGCTGTTGGCAGTCAATTGCGCGATGGCTTTGTCGATGACTGCGCGGTCGTTGGTGAAATTTGCGAGCACGTTAAGCCTGGTGGAAAAAGCGACGACAGCCACGACGTCTGCCTTGGTCATCTGCTGCTTGACGAATTTCTGCGCGGCGTCATGCGCGCGGATCAAGTCGTCGGTTTGCATCGACGTTATGTCGAAGAAAAGAACGATCAGGCGACGATCGCGCAGTTGATCGCTAATCGCCTCCTCAGAGGGCGCGTTTGGCCCTGCGTTGTCTACCGGCACCACGATGGGCTTGGCGTCGCCCGCTCCGGCAGCTTCGATGCTTTCGATGTCCGCGTAAGAGAAAGTCGAAATCGCCTGTGGCTTACCATTGTCGGTGACAACAAATTGGTCCGCATGCAAATCCTTGATAGGCTTGCCGAACTTGTCCGTCACTTCGACATCGATGCGAACCAGATCCGACGAGGTTCGAAGGACCGAAGCAGGGTTCTGCTTGGAAGACTGAGGCGAAGCATGCGGTGAAGCCGGCATCGGGATGGCGACAGGAGCAGACTGATTTGCGGGAGGCTGCGCAGGCGGATTGGCAGATTGTTGTGGGGCCTGTGCGAGCGCCAGCCCTGCGACGAGGATCATCACAAGCAACGGAGACACGATTGTGCGTGCGATGTTTCTCATCAGAAGTTATACCGAATCATAACATCCATGGTGCGCATCGAGCCTGCGCTGGTCACCCGGCCGAATGAAGACGATCCCAGCGTCCCGGAAAGCCCCGAAAAACTCGGCGTATTAGAAACGTTCTGGACCTCCCCGCGAACGTCAAAGTGATGCCGCTCTTGCGGGCCGAAGCGGAAGGATTTCGCCAGCGACGCGTTCCAGCTGAATTTGCAGGGCCCCTCAATCGAGCCGCGGTGTTCATCTCCGTACGTCGTCGGGGCTGGAGTGGCAAATGCGGCGGTATTGAAAAAATTGAGCGGTGACCCACCGCAAATGCCTAGGCTCGGATTTCCGACCTGATCTGCACGGAGTGAAAAACTCGCTCCGGTTCCATTGTCCGACGCAGTGCCGCCCAGATATGCCGTAACGGGCGTTCCCGTTTGCCAAGTCACTATATTTTGCAGCCGCCAGTTGCCGAAGGCGTGCAGGGCCCAGCCACGGTTTAACCGGCGATGATGCTCGCCGAAGGGCAGCTCGTACAGAGTAAGGAGACGAGCTTGATGGCGAACGTCAAAGGAAGAGAGTCCGCGCTCTGCGGCAAAATTGCCGTCTTGCTGAACCACGATCGGCGTGGTGCCGCCAATCGTGCTGGCGTTATCGAGCGATTTCGCAAAAGTGTAGAAGGCCTGCACGGAAACGCCCTTCGTGAATCGGTGAACCAAGCGCACTTGAAGAGCGTTGTAAATCGAGTTCGCGCCGGATTGATCGAAGTAAAAGCTATTGGCGTTGGGAATCTGCAGAGCGTTTTGGGTATTCAATGGGCTAGTACCCAAGGGGGCGCGATTCGGCGCGCGGAGCAGATCCAAATTTGTTCCTTTGGTGCCGGTGTAGGTCAAATCCAAAATCCAGTTTTGACTGAATGATGTCTCGGTGCCTAAAGTCCAAATCTGCGCGTTTCCGTTTTTGTAAAACGGATTCACACCTCCCTTGTTGGAGATGATGGTGGAGGTCGGGAAACCGTTTTGAAGCGTGAGAACTTGGGTGCCCGAGGTGATCAGGTTTTCCGATGTGGCGAAGGGAGGCTCATATGCTAGATATTGCTGAGCCAAAGTGTTGTAGATCGCTTCGTTGTAAAAAATCGAATAGCCGCCGCGAATGACTGTTTTCGGCTTGATCATTTTCGGCACCCAGGCGAATCCAATGCGCGGCGCCCAATTACCGTAGTCGCCGTGAACTAGCGCCTGTGGATAGCGCCCGTTAAAAGTTCCCAATCCACCGGGCGTGACCACATCCACTTGCGTGGCCGTGGAATTCAAGTCGAGGTCGGCGATCTGGTTGTTCTCTTCTACTGGCGGAGTCGCGGCTTCGTAGCGGAGGCCGAAAAGAAGAGTGAGTTGTTTGTTCACCCGCCAATCATCCTGCGCGTAAGTAATAAAATCCCAGCTGCGCAGATAGATGTTGGGGCCGAATTGTACGGTGGTGCTGTAAGGCAGACCCAAGAGAAAATCGGCAATTTCATAGAAAGGCTCGGTCTGAGGACTAAGCGGCACGGGCTGGCCAGTCGCGGTTAATTGCGAAGTCATCACGCCGGTAAAATTAAATTGCCCTCGCGGCTGAGGATTGGATTCGGAATTGAGCTGGATGCGCCGGACCTCGCCGCCGAAAGTCATGGTGTGCTTCCCGTGAACCCACTTCAGACTGTCGCTCAAACGAAACGTCTGGTTGCGGATGAGCGAAGGCAATGGGTCGTTCAACCCCGAAAGACTGGTGAAATTAATCGAGGGAATGCCGAACGTGAGCGGATTGGTGGAAACTCCCGTGATTCCGAGATCTCCAGCGATGTCGTTCTTGAACGAATTATCGCTGAGTATCTGAGTGCGGCTCCGGCTCCAGTTCAGTTGCGTATTTTCCACCAGGTGCGGGCTCCAGTTGTGCGAAAGCCCTAGAGTTACAGACTGGTTCAAACTTGATTGCGTGCCGGCTGTATCCTGAAAATTGCCAAACGTGTTCTGCCGCTGGGAATTCAGGTTGTAGGCGCCATTCAGGCTGAACTTGGAATTGATGGTGTGAATCACGTGGAGGTTCAAAATGTCGTTATTTATCGGCACGGTTGTTTGCAACAAAAAGTTTTGAACGGTCCCGGGCAGATTCGGCAGCGGATAAAATGCGAGGAGTCCCGCTGCGGCGGTGTTGATCGTTGGAATTTGGCATCCGTTCCCAAGAGGAGTGCGTGGTCCGGTGAAATTCGAGAATGGATTGAAGATGGTAACCCCAAGGCCGCAGAAATCTCCCGCGCGTTCGGCCGCCGTCGGTACGGTGGAATAAGTGTCCAGTGCGCTCGATTGAATCTCGTGCTGGTAGTTGATGAAGAAATATGTGCGGTCGCTGCCGTTGTAGATGTGAGGAATTTTTAGAGGACCGCCGAGGTTGCCGCCAAAGCGCTCGTCGTAAAAACTGGGCTTGGGAACCTGGTTTCCCGTAATCGAATAGGGCTTGGCATCTAGGGCGGAATTCGAATAGCGATCGTAAAAGCTAAATCGAACGCGGTTCACGGTTTGACGGCCTAGTCTTCCGCGTCCTCCGAACATTCCTCCTCCGCCGCCTTCTCCTCCAGGGCCGCCACCTGGCCCGCCGGGACCTCCAGCGCCGCCTTGACCAAAAAGTTGTCCAACACCGCCGCGGCCACCCGGACCTCCGCGTCCTCCTTGGTCGCCAGGAGTGCCAGGCACGATTCCGCCGAGGCCTGAACTTCCGGGGCCGCCGGACGTGAGGCTCTGGCCCACAGTCCCTTGCAACAAGAATGAGTCGGACGTTGCATTCGAATTATTGCTGGCCGAAAGCGCGACCTCCGTCTGCTGTCCCTCGTTGGCTTGGCCGTTACCTCCCGCCGCTTGCGGATTTGTTCCTTCGCCTGTCAGTTCCGTCTGTTCGAAACCGCCGCCAGCCAAGCCTGCGCTAATCGCATTGGACACTCCCGCGGGAACTTGCCCTCTTCCTCCAACTCCTCTGCCAGAGCCGGGCGCGTTCGAGGCAGGGGTACTTGCGGAATTCGCAGGGGCATTCTGTCCGCGTCCCTGCCTGCTTCCAGCCGGCCTTGAACTATTCGAACCGGGATTTCCGGGCGCGGCCGAGAGTTCTGCCAGGGTTGCGACGCGCAGGACAATCGGAATGGGACCTGACGGAACGATGGGAACTTCAACAACAATGGATGTCTGCACGAATCCGAGCTGGCTTGCTTCGATTCGATAATGCCCGTCAGCGATCTGCGGAAACTCTAACTTGCCGGACTGGTCGGTCCAACTCATCCAAACTTTGTTTGTAACGGTGTCAATCAAGCGCACGGTGGCACCCGGAACGGGCGTACCTTCGGAAGTCCGAACGATTCCGGTGACTGCTGATGGAGGGTTTGTAGACTGCTGGGCCGAACTTGGACCTGCCATGGGCAGCCAAAATATAAAAAGCAGTAGAAGCTGTTCCCAACGCAAACGACGACTCGAATTTCCTCGAGCCGACAACCTCATGCGATTTGCCTGCGACACTTGGCCGTTTTATCCATTGAAAAACTTTTCCATGGCGCATTCGACTGAAATCCGCTATTTGTGCCAAGCCTCATAGAATCCTATCTCCACGAGTATGAATGATTCACTTTTCAGGACGCAACAGTTCCAGAAACCTGTGGAGATTATCCCAGCTCATCGGTCGCGATTCCGGTATCAGACCGCTCCAAGAAAATGGAACTTTGCAGCTCTGGGAACGGAATCCTTGAGAGAGACAAGCAGGTCGAAGTGCGGCCAGCTTCCAATTGCGCGGCCCAGCTCACGCACCCGACTGAGATAACCTCATGCCCATCAAAAGACGAAGACTTCAGGGAGCGCCTCGATTTCGCTCCCGCACTTCAACGCACAAATCGCGCGGCAGGACGAAACTGTGGATTCTGTTTCCTGTAGCTCTTCTGGCGCTGGGTGATGCGCCGCTACGCAGCCAGCAACAGCAAGGTCCAGCCATCTCGGTGGACGTGAAGATGGTAAGCATGCTCGCGACTGTTCGGGATAAGCGCGGGCATCTGGTCAATAACTTGAACAGAGATGATTTCGTTGTGGAGCAGGACGGCCATCCGCAAACGATTACTTATTTCGCGCAAGAATCCAATCTTCCCCTGACGCTTGGTCTGCTCGTAGACACGAGCATGAGCCAGAGGCGCGTTTTGGATCAGGAGCGCAGCGCGAGCCATGCTTTTCTCGATCACGTGCTGCGCGAAGATAAGGACAAGGCTTTTGTGATTCATTTCGACTACGAAGTCGAACTGCTTCAGGACCTCACTTCTTCCCGCCAGAAGCTGGAAGCGTCACTTGATGCGCTGGGTGAGCCGGAATTTGCGCAGACGGGAGACGGAGGTTCGAGCGGCGGCGGGCGAGGCTCGTCCGGCAGAGGCGGCGGAGGCACATTGCTATACGACGCGGTGTACCTCGCGTCGAACGAATTGATGAAAAAACAGCAGGGACGTAAAGCGCTCATTATCCTTTCGGACGGCGTGGACCGCGGCAGCAAGGAAACTTTGCAAAATTCCATCGAAACAGCTCAGCGCGCGGACACCCTTGTTTACTCCATTCTGTTTGCCGACAAAGAAGGATACGGGAACGGCGGAGGGTATGGCGGAGGACATGGGGGCGGTGGGGGAATGGGAGGCGGTGGCCATCATCGATATCCGCAGGAATCGCGTCCCGACGGGAAAAAAGTTCTAGAGCAAATATCCAGAGAAACAGGCGGGCGTTTTTTTGAAGTCTCCAAGAAACAGAGCATCGATGACATTTACACTGCGCTGGATGAAGAGCTCCGCAATCAATACGGCTTGGGCTATGTCCCGGACAAGGCGGACATTGCGCCCGGATATCATAAGATTCACGTCACCGTGAAGCAGAAGGATTTCGTCGTGCAAACGAGAGAGGGTTACTACGCGGGACGTTAACTCCGCAGCCTTTAAAACCGTCATATGTCTGAAGGGATGAGAAAACTAGCGGGCGAATTCGGCGAGAAGAGCAGAGCGCAGGCTGATCTGATGGTCAACGGAAAGTTTCGAGCCGGAAGAGGTGAGATAAAATACGTCGATGGCAGTTTCTCCTTCGGTCTCGATGATGGCAATTTCGATGTTGCACTTTTCGCGCGAGAAAATTGAACTGATCCGATGAAGAAGGCCGGGCTGATCCTGAGCGATAATTTCTACAAGCGTGCTCTGAGCGGAGCAGGTGTCGTCGATTTTAACCCGTGTCTCGACCTTTATCTTGGGCTGGCGGCGCTTTTCCGAGTGCAGACGCTCACGCAGCATTCGGTCGAGGTCAACTTTTCCCGCCAGGACGTCCAGGATGCTCGATTGAAAGCGCTCCCACTCCGGCAGGTTCAGTTCCAGCGTGCGAAAGCGGTCGGTAAAATAAAAAGTATCGACCACGGTGCCCGCCAGGTTCGAAAATGCGGCGGCTTTCACGATGTTCATTCCCCACGCGGCCAGAACGCCAGCCATGGTAGCGAAGAGAAACGCGCGGTCACGCGTGACAAGAGTTAGCTCGTACCAATGACGTCCACGGCGCAAGCTGAGCTGCACCGGGTCTTTTTCCAGCCGAGTGGCCATTTCCAGATGGGCCAAGACATCCGCTGCCGGATGGGTGAGCAGATAACGCCGCGGCAATCCTTCGAGAAAATAATCCAGCCGGTTTCCTACCGACAGCGCGAGAGTGCCGAGGTGCGCCATCACTTCGTCGTGAGCGTCAATGTGGAGGCGCTGGTCAAGGCTGCGATTGAGATAATTTGAAGTGGCGATGTAAAGCTGCCAGATGTTTTCCGCTTTCCACGGCGTAAGAGCTTCGGGATTCACGGCTTTAATGTCCGCGTAAGTAAGCAGACAGAGCATTTTCAGGCGTTCGGGCGTTTCCACTTTTTCCGCAAAACCGCGCACGGTTTCCAGCTCGAAAATGTCGCGGCGCAACGCCGCGCTCATTTCCAGATGGCGGCCGATAAGAAACAGAACAGTTTCGCGATCCGGCACATCCAGATCGAGACGCGTCAGCACACCCTGGGCGATATCAACGCTGGCCCGCACGTGGTCGTTGGATTTCGCGCCTTTTCCAACATCGTGGAAAAGCAGCGCAAGGTAGAGCAAGTCGGGTTGTTCGAGTTCCTCGAGAAGTTCGGCGTAGCGCTGATCCCATTTAGACTGAGACTGGCGCAGAGCATGCAGATTATCGATCGCTACGAACGTGTGTTCATCGACGGTGAAGCGATGAGAGTAGTCGCGGACTACCAGCGCATCGATTTCTCCAAATTCCGGAAACAGGAGCGTGAGCAATCCGAGCGAATGCATCGAGCGCAAAGCATCGGACGCATGAGCCGCCGTAAGAATTTCCTGTAACGGATGCCAGAGTTCGGCGCCTTTAGGGGGCGCGACTGCAAATGACGGTAGAGCGCGTTCGATCTCCGATTCTGTGTTGGAACTAAGACCCAATCCATGACGCGCGAGAAAACGGAAGGCGCGAAGGATAAACTCGGGATCGTTCAGCGCCGCAGGGTGGCGCAACGACAGCATTCCATCCTCGACGGAAAACTCTGCATTCGAAAGGCGCGACCGGAGTTGCTGAAACTGATGGTGCAGCGAAAGCCGTGCCGCGGGAATTTCCTCCAGCAGCTGAATGCAAACGTGGTGGACCACGCGCGCGTGACCGAAATACAAGCGCATCCAATCGGAAGCAGTAAGAGGCACAGCGCTTCCGTCGTTCGGCGAATTGGGCGTTCGCGGTGTATTTGGAACTCCGACGCGATGAGCGGCCGCCGCATCCTGAGATTCCCAGGTAAGCGTGTTGTCGTCGCGGCTATGACGGAAGTGCAGGAAGCATCGGATGGACATCAGGGAGTCCAGGGCGGCATCAAATTGCTGCTGAATCGTGACGGGAAGGATCGCGTTTTCGACAGGCCAGACGTGGTACTTTTCAATCGCCGCTATTAGTGAAAGCCAACTGACCACGTTGTAATCGCGAAGACCTCCGGGACCATCCTTGATATTGGGCTCAAGATGAAATACGGTGCTGCCGAATTTTCCGTGGCGGGCGCGTGTAAGTTCGGCCAGACGCTTCACAATCTGGTCGGACGCAAGCGAGATTAGTTTCGGGATCACATCATCGTGGAGTCGCGAGAAAAGCTGCCGGTCGCCGGCAAGATAGCGGCAATCCAGCAGGGAGATCGCAAACTCGGGGTTCGCCGTTTCGAACTGGGTGCACTCGGCGAGGGTGCGCGTGGCAGGACTGAGCTTCAGCCCCAGGTCCCAGAGTCCCTGCGAAAATTTGCGAATGGGATCTTTGAGTTTTGCCTCCGTTCCGTTTCCCGCGTGCAGAAATAGGATGTCGACATCGGAATAAGGGAAAAGCCAGCGGCGGCCGAAACCGCCGAGAGCGACGACTGCAAAGTCCGGCGGACCATCCGATTCGGCGCAGACGAATTCCTTCCAGAGACGCTCCATCATCCGTTCGGTAAGGGCAGTGCGGCCCAGAAGAGCCGTGCGGCCCGAACCTGTGGCTACAAATTGCTCTCGGATGCGCTCTGATTCCTTCTCATAAAAACCGCGCAACTCGGTAGTGAACGATGGGTTTGTCGGCATCGAAATGGTTTTAGAATTCTTCGCTAACTCAACTTGCGAGTTCGCAGGGCTAGACTCCTTGTTGCTGCGCCTGCGACCCTGCAGTCAGCAATTCAACAGCATCCTCGGGATACGCCAACATGCCAAACTGCGGCACATCGAGGCCGGCCAACTCGACCTCTCGTGTCACGCGCATCGAGCGCCATGCATTCACAGCGGAAAAAATAACATAGGTCGCTCCGAAGGCATAAATGGCCAAAAGCGTAGCGCCGCCGAGTTGCACCAAGAATTGTGACGAGTCACCGTGAAGCAGACCGGTGACGCCCTGTCCGGTCTTGCCGAGGTATGCGGCTGCGCCCACGCCATTCCAGCCGGCGCCGTAGGTTCCATCGGCGAAAATCCCCAGACAGACCGCGCCGAGCCAACCGCAATATCCGTGAACCGATATGGCTCCGCATGGGTCGTCGATTTTGAGGATTCGTTCGTTGAACAGAACGCCGCCACAAACCACAAGACCTGCAATGACGCCGATGATCACGGAAGCCGTGGGAGATACAAATGCGCAAGGAGCTGTGATAGCCACCAGACCTGCAAGCATTCCGTTGCAAGCCATGGTGATGTCCGGCTTGCCAAAAAGTTTGTACCACAAAAGCATAGCCGCCGCAGAGCCAGCTACCGCGGCCAGATTCGTGTTCACCGCGACAACTGAAATGCGAAGGTCCGTTGCGCCGAGCGTGGATCCGGGATTAAAACCCATCCACCCAAAGAGCAAGAGAAACGTTCCGGTAACAACGAACACAATATTGGAAGCCGGAAATGCTCGAGGCTTTCCATCCGCGCCGTATTTGCCTAGCCGTGGCCCGAGGATGAGCGCCAGCGCCATGGCACAAAAGCCTCCGACACTGTGAACAACCGACGACCCGGCAAAATCAACATACCCATGGCCGAGATGCATGCTGGAGCCCAATTGAGAGAGCCATCCGCCACCCCAGACCCAGCAACCAGAAATTGGATAGAGGAACGCACCGATAAACAGTTCACAAAGAAGGAAGGCCCAGAAAGTGATCCGCTCGCAAATGGCGCCAACGATAATGTAGCCGGCAGTCTCCATAAACACGACTTCGAAGAGCGTGAGGCAATTGCTGCCGGCATCGTACGCGGGGCCCGTTAGAAAAAATCCCTTACCTCCCAAGAATCCCCATGAGCCACTCCCGATCAAGAAATGATTCAAAGTCGGCACGCCTCCGAGATTTGTGGGAGCAGCATTCACCGCGACCGCGCCGAATTGGAACGCGTAGCCGACAGCGTAGTAAGCAAGGAACGCGAAAACGTAGGCCGCGAAATTCAACATCATCAGATGCGCGGCATTCTTCTTGCGCACCAAGCCGCACGTCAGCAGGGCAAAGCCCGCCTGCATGAATAGCACAAGATATCCTGTGACGAGTGTCCACGAAAAGTTCGCCGCGATACGTGTGTGGCCCACACCATCGGCAAGCTTCAGCGCCAAAGGCTCCCGGGCGGCCTTGGCTTGAAATTCGTCAAAGTCTTTCTTGTCCTTCGCGTAATCGGGCGCGCTCTTGTCAGTCGGCTCCGGCACGACAAACGGGTTGCCGGCCGCATCGGCGACGGAGAACTTATCGCCTGTCGCGATACCTGCGGGATCGGGTTGCGACTGATCCGCGAAAACCAGAGTCATCGAGCCGCAAAGAATTTGCCCAAGAATCAGGACCACAATCGACTTGGATATCCACTTCGTAGTGCGTCGACGAAATGCGTATTGCATCTGGGATCTCCTTTTCGTGATTGAGGTAATGGCGGTTCGGTGCGCCATGGGTCAAAAAAATGTTCAGATCGCGCCGGGACCGCGTTCTCCGGTGCGTATGCGGATCACGTTTTCAAGAGACGAGACGAAAATCTTGCCGTCTCCGATCACGCCCGTTCGAGCGCCTTCGACGATGGCGTCCACGACCTGCTCGACGAGATCTTCTGCGACAGCGATGCTTACGAAGATTTTCGGTAAAAAGTCCACGGTATACTCAGACCCGCGGTACGTTTCGGTGTGACCCTTTTGCCGGCCAAACCCGCGGACTTCGGAAACGGTGAGGCCGGTCACCCCCAGCGCAGTCACGCGCTGCTTCACTTCATCGAGCTGCGAAGGCCTGATCACTGCATCGATTCGCTTCATCTTTGATGACTCCTTTGTTCTCAAACGGACGGCGACTGAAGCCCGATATATTACTCGACTGTCCCCGGAATAGACCCTAACTTTTCGCGAATAGAGAGATGAGCGGACCTGCCAAACTCTGAAGGGTTTTCAACCGCAGACACCCTGACGAAATCACAGGCGAGATGTCGATAGCCCTGTCTAAGTTGCGTGCGGAGTTTTAGCAGGAATCAGCAGCGTTGCGACTGCAGCACTTGCCAAGCACAGGGCTGCACAAATGAACATTACGGTTCGGAATCCAAAGACAAACGCACGGGAAACTGCCATTCGGATCAGGGTTGCCGTACTAGCGTCTAGGCCGGAGGGTAGCTCAAGTCCGGCGAGCTTGATCTCGTTCGAGCGAACATATTGGAGAACGCCGGGCGGAAGCAATCCGCTCGCGAGAGTACGATTCAAGCTAGAACTGAATAATTTCACCATCACGATCCCCAGGATTGCAATGGCAAGGACGCCCGCAACTCGCGCGACGGCGTTATTGATGCCGGAGGCGGTTCCAGCACGGTCCTGCCCGACTGAACTCATCACCACCGTGGTGAGCGGAGCCACGCTAACCGCCATTCCAAGACCGAGGACGACGAACGCTGGAAAGAATATCTTCCAGTAACTAGCTCCCACGCCCGGTACGGCGAAGAGAACGAATCCGACTGCCGCAATCAGCGGTCCGATGATCAGCGGCATCGTCGCCCCGTAGCGGGCGACGAGCCCGCCGGACCAGCGCGAAAGAAAGAAAATCAGCAGAATTAACGGGAGCGCCGCCGCGCCGGTCGCAGTCGTCGAGTATCCCTGCACCTGAATAAGATTTAACGGGAACAAGAAAAAGAAGATTCCAAGAGCGGCGTAGAGAAGCAACGTGAGTAGATTCGCACCGCTAAAACTGGGGGACTCAAACAGCGTCAACGGAACCAAGGGTGAACTTACCCTAGCCTCGACGAAAACGAATCCAATCAAACAACCGAACCCGACAATCAGGCTTCCGAAAACCAGAGGATCGTGCCAACCGCGACTAGTGGACTCAATGAACCCATAGACCAGGCCGGCTAATCCGACAGTCGCGCCCACCGCTCCCAGCCAATCCACGCGCCCGGCAGCGGCGTTGCGGCTTTCGGGAATGCGCCAAAGCGAAATTGAGATCACTGCGACCGCAAGCGGAACGTTAATGAAGAATACCCAGCGCCAAGAAGCGTGTTGAATCAGCCAGCCGCCGAGGACGGGCCCCACGGCCGTTGTGATCGCGGTGAAACCAGACCACGTACCGATCGCTCGGCCACGGCCTTTCTCGTCGAAATTTGCGCTGATGATCGACAGGCTGCCAGGTACTAGAAAGGCGGCTCCGATCCCTTGGACACTTCGTGCTACTACGAGCTGCTGAATATCGGAGGCAAGACCGCAAGCGATAGAGGCAGATGTAAAAATCCCCACGCCAACCAAGAACATGAGTCGGCGGCCAAACAAGTCGCCGAGAGAGCCGCCGACGAGAATCAAAGCTCCCAAGTACAACCCGTAGGACTCGACCACCCATTGCACGCCGACGACGGTTGCGTGGAGGCTGGCTTGGAGCGCAGGCAAGGCGACATTGACTACGGTACCGTCAATGAAGGCCATGCTGGAACCGAGAATTGTCGCCGCCAGGACCCAACGCCTCGCTCGCGCTGTGCAAGGAGCGCCAGCATTTGCCGATCGGACTACGGCTTCGTCGCACGGTGGCTTCATAAGTCTAGGGATGCATTCTCGTGTGGCCCTTGTCCACAAGGATGCGACCAGGCTAAGGCCGTTACTTCTTTTCTTGAGGGAGAGACGCAGGAGATGCGATAGCAGCGTCTAACCCTTTCTCGCGAATCTGCACAAACTGCCAACCGAAGCGTCCTTTGATGCAAAGATTGCCGTGAGTCACGCTGTGATCAAGAGGTGAGGTGACCCGAACGATCTGGCCGTCTTGTTGGTGCACGGTGAGGTCGCAGCCCACGCCGCAGTAAGGGCAGATGGTGTCAGTTTGAGTCTGGTGGCTTTCGTTCCAGGTTCCGGCTTGGTGCATGTCATATTCGCTCTTGAACATCAGCGCGCCGGTGGGGCAGACGCCGATACAGTTGCCACAGTAGACGCAGGCCGAATCGGTCAGCGGCACCTCATATTCGGTGGCGATGTGCGCGGAAAAGCCGCGACCCGCTACGGCAATGGCGAAAGTATTTTGCGCATCCACGCCGCAGGCTTCCACGCACTTGTAGCAGAGAACACACTTGGAGTAATCGCGGACGTAAAAGATCGTTGTCAATTTTTACCGGCTGGTTCACCGTGGCTCGGGTTTCGCCGAAGCGCTCAGGATGCGCGCGGTAACGAGCGATGTACTCAGCCAGCATTGGTGCGGTGGAGAGGTCCACGGACGACGCCAGAAACTCAAGCACCAACCGACGGCTGAGGCGGACTCGTTCAGAATCCGTTTTGATAGACATGTTAGGTTCCACCTTGCGCGAGCAGGCTGGAACAAGTGTGCGCGAGCCTTCCAACTCGACCACACAGACGCGGCACACATTGACCGGAGTAAGACTCTCCAGGAAACAGATCGTCGGAGTTTCAATTCCAAGTTTCTTTGCAGCGTCCAGTATGGTGGAACCTTCTGGAACGGAAACGGGCCGATCGTCGATCTTGATATCGATCGAGCGGCCCTCCGGCACCTGCGGCGCAACTGGAATCGGGCCACATGCGCCTTGTAAGCTTCAAATCCGCTGGTGGCGTGCTGGATGAATTTCTCGTTAGCAAGTTCGGCGGCAATGATTTCCCGACCCACGGCGTTGGCGAGCGAAATGTCAGAACCCACATCCAAGCCGAGCCAGAGATTAGCCCAGCGCGCGGAACTGGTACGTCGAGGATCGACCACATAAAGTTCAGCGCCGTTGTGGATACCCTTTAACAAGTGATGGAAGAAAATCGGGTGCGTTTCCCGCGCATTCGATCCCCACAGCAGAATGACCTTCGTATCTTCAATCTCACGGTACGAGCTTGTGCCTCCTCCTGCTCCGAACACCGTCGCCAGACCGGCGACGCTAGGGGCGTGTCAAGTTCGATTGCAGCTATCGATGTTGTTGGTACCCATGATGCTGCGAACGAACTTCTGCGCCGCGTAATTCAGTTCGTTGACGGTCTTGGAACAACTGAACATCCCAAAATTCCGCGGATCGTTCTTCGCGATGGATTTGCGGAACGCCGTGGCCACGCGGTCCATAGCCTCATCCCAGGTTGCTGGACGATGCGCACCGTTCTCACGCACGAGCGGTTGGGTGAGACGCTCGGTCGTTGGCTTAGGCATGGAACCTCCCAAAAGGATATCTAATAAAATTGTAGCATCTTGCAACGGGTACCTGTTGCGACTGTCCCATCGGGACCGAGCGCCGCAGCGATTAGTACTTCGGTACCGGTAACTTACACAGCGACTCCGACAGGCGGTCTATCGACAGCCACGAAAAGCGTCCTTACCTTGAGAAATGAAGCACTACAGAGCTTCGTAAGGAACAAGTGCGAAACGGTGCCGAAATTCGCGTAGATTCGTCGCTTGTAGCCGGGTTGACCGCGATAGCTGCACACGACGCACTTCGAACGGAGACGGATAGGATGCAGACATTACTGGAAGTAAAAAATCTGAATGTTTCCTACCGGTGTGCCGGCGCGAGCCAGCAGCACGCAGTCGAAAATGTGAGCTTCGACATCGGTTCGGGCGAAGTGCTGGGGCTGATGGGGGAATCGGGTTGCGGAAAGACGAGCATTGCGCTGGCGGTGCTCGGTTTGCTTTCCAAAGAGCAGGCGCACGTTTCCGGGTCGATCAAGTTTCTCGGAAAAGAATTGCTGACGATGGACAAGAATGCCCTGTGCGCGATCCGGGGGACGGGAATTTCGATGGTGTTTCAGGAGCCGGGAATCGTGTTGAACCCGGTGATGCGGGTAAGAGATCAGGTGGCTGAAGTGATTCACGCTCACAGAGATTTGAAACTGGAACAGTGCCGCGCAGAAGCCGAAGCGGTACTTGTCCGCGTAGGTCTGCCGAACACGCAGCGGATTTTTTCGGCGTATCCACACCAGTTGAGCGGAGGGCAGCAGCAGCGCGTGGCGTTGGCGCAGGCGCTGGCATGCGAACCGGCACTACTGATCGCGGACGAACCTACGGCTTCACTCGACGCACGCAGCCAACACGAACTGCTGGCGCTATTGCGAGAACTGCAACGCGACTCGCGCATACCCGTCTTGCTGATCAGCCACAGCGCAGAAGTGCAGGCCCGACTTGCGGATCGTCTGATGGTGATGGCTCAGGGCAGGCTCGTGGAGCAAGGGCGATTCGAGGAACTCTACCGGAATCCGGCGCACGCCTGCACGAAGGCGATGCTCCGGACCAGTCCAGCGGCAAATGCGATCGCAGATTTCGATTTCGAGATGGTTACCTGAGTGATTTGCGCGACGCGATGCCCGGCGAAAGGCTGAGAGCAACACTTAATAACTCGCCATTTGACTTTAGATTTGAAGATGCGGAAGCGACAGGAAGAACAATGAAACCAGATCGGAAATTTGATGCGAACCGAATCGAGCCACTATTGCGCGTTACAGGCTTGAGCAAGCAATACGTCCAGCGCCACACTTTTTCACGCACGGAATTTACGGTCAGCGCGTTTCAGAATGTGGACCTGACTCTTTTTCGCGGAAAGACGATGGCATTGGTGGGAGAGTCCGGCGCGGGGAAGTCGAGTCTGGCGCGGTGCATTGCTTTGCTCGAACATCCCAGCTCAGGAAGGATTGAACTGGAGGGCGAGGATTTGCTCACGCTCGATCGAAAGGCTCTTTTCCCGATGCGGCGGCGGATCCAAATGATTTTTCAGGACCCGGCGTCGGCGTTGAATCCGGGATTGAGCGCGTGTGAAATCATTGCGGAGCCACTAGCAATCCAGCGCGAAGGCACGAAGTTGGAGCGGCGCGAGCGCGCCCTGCAATTGATGGAGCAAGTGGGGTTGGACACAAAATGGGAGCGGAAATTGCCATTTGAATTCAGCGGAGGCCAACGGCAACGATTGGCTATCGCGAGGGCTCTGGCGCTAAGGCCGAGCGTGCTGATACTCGATGAGGCTTTGTCGAAACTCGACGCGTTGAATCAGGCTCT
This sequence comes from uncultured Acidobacteriota bacterium, assembly GCA_963698005.1. Classification (GTDB taxonomy): domain Bacteria; phylum Acidobacteriota; class Terriglobia; order Acidiferrales; family UBA7541; genus Palsa-295. Next base: position 4,028,243 of record OY969113.1, on the reverse strand, counting down.
GATTCTGGAATTGCTGGCGGAGCTGCAAGTGTCGCACTCGCTCGGCTACCTGCATATCTCACACGATCTGCGTTTGGTTTCGCAATTTGCCGACGAAGTTGCAGTGATGTACGAGGGCAGGATCGTGGAGCGTAAGAAAACGGATGACCTGTTTGCCTCTCCCGAACATTCTTACACCAAGGAGCTTCTTGCCACGGTGCATTCGGTGGAATCGATCCTATTGGAGCGCTCTGCCTAAGAGGACCCGATGAAATACTTGGCACGACGACTAGTCCACGCCACGCTTTTGCTGGCGGCAGTATCGCTTTTTTCTTTCGCGATTCTGCAATTGGCGCCAGGCGATTTTTTTGGGCCGATGGGCCTGAATCCCCAGATTTCTTCGCGAACGATAGCTGGACTGCGTTCGCAATACGGATTGGACCGGTCTTTGCCAGTGCGCTACGGACATTGGCTGCACGGCGTTCTAAAGGGTGACCTCGGGCCATCATTCGCTTACAACGGTCCGGTGGCTCCGCTTCTCGCGGCCCGTGCGCGCAATACGCTTCTCTTGACCGGGACGGCAATTCTGCTGGCCTGGTTGATAGCGATTCCGCTGGGGGTGTGGAGCGCAGTGCACCGCGGAAGATGGGGCGACCGAGCCGGAGGTGTGGTGACGTCGGGGCTGCTGACGGTTCCGGATCTGGTGTTGTTTCTCGTGCTGCTGCTGGTGGCCGTGCGCACTGGATGGTTTCCTACCGGAGGAATGGTTTCGGCCGCGTTCGGCGACCTGAGCGTGTGGAACAAACTGAAAGACGTTGCGGAACATCTATTCCTGCCCGCTTTGGGATTGGCAATTGCCACGTTGCCGCCGCTGCTGCGGCACGTCCGCTCGGCGATGATCGAAGTGCTGGAGGCTCCGTTCATTCGCGCCGCTCGGGCCCACGGCATTGCCGAACGGCGCGTGCTCTTTCGTTACGCCCTGCCGGTTGCGGCGAATCCTCTGATCTCTCTTTTCGGACTTTCCGTGGCAACGATGCTGAGCGCTTCATTGCTGGTGGAAGTGATCCTGAGCTGGCCAGGCGTCGGCCCGCTGCTAGTGGAAGCAATTCTGGCGAAGGACGTTTACGTGGTGATTGGAGCGGTGATGCTGTCGTCCGTTTTCCTGGTGGTAGGAAATTTCTTCGCGGACCTATTGCTCTTTGCGGCCGATCCACGGATGCGGACGGAGTGATGAATTGACTCACCGGCAAAAACTCGTGGGGGCACTCGTTCTGTTGACGGTGTTCCAGAGTTTCATTCTGTTTGCCGGCTTTTTTGCACCGTGCGATTTTGCGGTTCAAGACCGCACGCGGCCGTTTGCGCCTCCGACCTCTCTTCATTTCGTGGATGCCCGAGGAACTTTTCACATTCGTCCATTCATTTATGATCTTGAGGACTCGGGCCAAAGCGCCGGAATTGGCCAGTCCGATTCTGAACCTCCCTACCCAGTACATTTTTTCGTGCGAGGCGCGGCCTACAAGGTTGCCGGCGTGTTTGCCTCACGGATGCATCTCTTCGGCGTCGAAGCGCCAGGTCATATTTTCCTAATGGGCTCGGACGCTTACGGGCGCGATCAATTCTCACGATTTCTTTTCGGCGGCCAAATCTCCATGCTCGCCGGGCTGGTTGCCGCAATTCTTTCCCTTTTGATTGGAACTATTGTAGGGGGAATCGCGGGATATTACGGCGGCTGGGCTGATGAACTACTCATGCGCGGAGGAGAACTGTTTCTCGCATTGCCCTGGCTGTATCTCTTGTTTGCGGTGCGTGCGGCCCTGCCTCTGCACATTTCGCAGTGGGAAGTGTTTCTTCTTTTGGTTTCGGTGATGGGGCTAATCGGGTGGGCTCGTCCGGCGCGGTTGATCCGCGGCGTGGTGTTAAGTGCAAGGCATCGCAATTATGTGGTGGCGGCGCGGGGATTTGGAGCTTCGGACTTGTATTTGCTGCGGCGACACGTGCTGCCGCAGACTTATGGAGTACTGCTGACGCAGATGACGCTGCTGATTCCGCAGTATGTGCTGGCCGAAGTGACTCTCACTTTCCTGGGTCTTGGCATCGGCGAGCCTTTGCCGAGCTGGGGCAGCCTGCTATCGTCTCTGCAGCAGTACTACGTTCTTTCCTCCTATTGGTGGATGTTTCTGCCCGCACTGCTTTTGATTCCTCTGTTCCTGGTTTTTTATACCGCAGCCGATGCTCTGCAGGAACTTCACAAATCCGTCACGCTGTGAAAGCGGTTCAATCTCTGCTAAGAAGTTAAGGTATGGGGAGAGTCCATCCGTGGGCGAAATGCTTGGTGGTTGCGATCGCAGTCGCATGCGCTTGCTCTTTCGTGCGGGCTCAGCCTCAGCAGGCAAATGAAGAACGAATGGTCGCGGACGGCGCCCCGGGACACGCGGGTGGCAGATTAGTGGTCGCTCTGCGTTCGGAACCCAAAACGCTCAATCCGGTTCTGGCAGTTGACGAGCCTTCCCGGGATGTAATCCGCTGCCTGACCGCCGATTTAATTCACATCAATCGCGGATCCCTGAAGACAGAGCCTTCTCTGGCAAAGTCGTGGAGCGTTTCCCGCGACGGCAGGCAATACACTCTGCACCTTCGTCGTGGACTCCGTTTTTCCGATGGCGAAGCATTCAACGCAGATGATGTGATCTTCAGTTTTCAGGTGTACCTGGACGAAAAAATCAATTCTTCTCAGCGCGACTTGTTGGTAGTGGGCGGGAAGCCGATCGTCGTGGTGAAGGTGGATGCGTACACGGTCCGCTTTGAACTGGCACAACCCTATGCCGCCGCCGAGCGGTTGTTCGATGGGATCGCGATTCTGCCGCGGCATCTTCTAGAGACGAGCTATCGGAGTGGTGGCTTTTCTCCAGCATGGAGTCTCTCCATGCCGCCGAATCAATTCGCCGGTCTCGGAGCGTTCCGATTGAAGGAGTACATTCCCGGCCAGCGCGTGGTGCTCGAGCGCAATCCGTATTACTGGAAGGCAGATACCGCCGGGAACCAATTGCCGTATCTGAACGAAATTGTGTTTCTGTTCGTGGCGAGCGAGGACGCGCAGGTGATCCGCTTCCAGTCCGGCGATACGGACGTACTCAGCCGATTCAGCGCGGAAAACTTTGCGGTGTTGCAGAAGCAGCAGTCGAAAAAGGGCTACCGCCTCGACGATCTGGGACCCGGACTCGAGTACAACTTTTTATTTTTCAACCTGAACGATTTGGCTCCGAAGGGCCTGCCGGAAATTGCGAAAAAGCAGGCGTGGTTTCAAGACCTGCGGTTCCGGCAAGCGGTCTCGACGGCAATCGACCGCGACGGAATCGTTCGGCTGGTTTACAGCGGTCGCGCAACTCCGATATGGGATCAAGTAACGCCGGGGAACAAACTGTGGCTAGACGATAAAATTCCCCATCCGACGCGATCTCTGGAGCACGCGCGCCAACTGTTGCAGTCCGCGGGGTTTTCCTGGAAGGGCGGCACTCTAGTAGATCCGCACGGCGAGCCTGTGGAATTTTCGATACTGACCAGCTCGTCGAATGCACAGCGCATGAAGATTGCCACCATCATTCAGGATGACTTGAGCCAACTGGGAATGACGGTACAAGTGGTTCCGCTGGAGTTCCATGCGATGGTGGACCGGCTGCAGAATAGCTATAACTACGAAGCGGCGGTAATGGGGCTGGTGAGCGGCGATGCCGATCCTACGTCAGAAATGAACGTCTGGTTATCGAGCGGAGAAACCCATCTGTGGCATCCAAATCAAGATAAGCCGGCGACACCATGGGAATCCGAAATGGATCAGTTGATGCAGGAGCAACTCGTCACGCTGGACTACGCAAAGCGAAAACGTTTATACGACCGAGTGCAGGAAATCGTGGCTGAAGACCTTCCAGTGATTTGTCTGGTAAGCCCCAACATTCTGGTGGGAGCGGCCAACCGTGTGGGAAACTTCCGGCCGGCCATTTTGGTCCCTTACACGCTGTGGAATGTTGAACAGCTCTACATCCAATAAATGGCGAACGCGAGCCGCACCCCCCCGCGCAAAGCCGAGCCACCTGATGAGTTGCGTTCGGCGTGGCCAGACACGCGGTTGGTTCGGGAATGCCTCCGAGGCAGCGAAGAGGCTTGGCGCGCGTTGATTTTCAAATACAAAAACCTCATTTTTTCCATCCCCGTGAAATACGGTTTCCCCGCGGATGACTCGACCGATATTTTTCAAGCAGTTTGCCTGGATTTATTATCCGAGTTGCCCAAGCTGCGCGAAGCCAAGGCTTTGCCGAAATGGATCATGCAGATTACCGCACACAAATGTTTTCACAGAAAACAACAGCAGCGGCGCACGGAAAGTTCCGAGGAGGAACATAAGCGACCCGAGCAAAGTACGCCGCCCCGCGCGGAGGAGATTCTGAGGCAGACGGAAGACGAACAAAGCCTCCGGCAGGCCATGTCTGAGCTTTCACCACGCTGCCGCGAATTGGTGCATATGCTTTTCTACAACGAGCCTGCCCGGCCGTATCAGGAAATTGCACAGACGCTGGGAATCGCGGTGGGGTCGATCGGCTTCATTCGCCAGCGCTGCCTGGAGCGCCTGCGCAAGAGTTTGCTGGAAGCAGGCTTCTCGTGAAGACGAAAGACAAGAAGGAGCCCCTTTCCCAGAAGTTGCTTCGCGAGCTCGCAGAACTCACTACGGAATCCAGCCGAAACAAATTCCTTGCCGCCCACAGGCGATTGCTTGACGACAGGGTGGTCCGGCAGCTGAATGAAGTGGTGCGCACCAAGTTGCGGGAAAACGCACGCGAGGCACTTTTTCTAGCGGAAGCTAGTGTGGCCATCGCACGCCGAATGCGAAACAAAGAGGCTCTCGGCCGGAGTTTGCGCTCCAAAGCTAACGCCCTGTACATGCTGGGAGACAATCAAGAGGCGCTAAACTTCCACGACCAAGCGCTGCGCATTTTCCGGGAAATCCACAATACCGAGGAAGAAGCTCGAACGCTGATCCCCTCCATTCAGCCCCTCATCCTGTTGGGAAAGTACGACAAAGCGTTTGGCGCGGCGGAAGATGCCAAGAGAATCTTTCGGAAATTGAATGACGACAAACGTTGGGCACATGTCGAGATCAATGTAGGGAACATTTACCATCGGCAGGACCGTTTCGAGGAGGGCTTAGCTTGCTACGAGCACGCGTATGAGATGCTGCTGCCTTTTCGCGATTCCGAGGGGCTTGCCGTTGCGCTGTACAACATGGCTGTCTGCCTGATTACTCTGAATGATTTTCCCCGGGCGCTCACGACCTACCAGCGCGCGCGAGAAATGTGCGTCAGCCACGGCATGACGCTGCTGGTGACGCAAAGCGACTACAACATTGCCTATCTTTATTATCTGCGGGGTGAATACAGCCGGGCAATCGAAATGTTGCGCGCCACACGGGAGGAGTGCGAGAAAAATGGGGACGCGCACGTCCTGGCTCTATGCTATCTAGACCTGTCGGAAATATATCTGGAACTGAACCTCAGCACGGAGGCGATGGAAACCGCTCACGAAGGCTATTTGCGTTTCCAGAAACTGGAGATGGGATACGAAGAAGCGAAATGTTTGTCCTACGAGGCCATGGCATTGAGCCAACTTGGGAAAGCGCTGGGGGCGCTGGAACTGTTTGCGCAAGCGCGCGCGAAATTTGTCAGCGAGAAAAACTTGGTGTGGCCCTGGCTAATAGATTTGTACCAAGCAGTGGTTCTTTACAATGAAGGAAGGCTGTTTGAAGCGCGACGGCTTTGTTCCGGAGCGGCCCGATTTTTCGACGGTTCCTTCCTGCCGAGCAAGTCCGTCCTTTGTCACTTGCTTTTCGCGCGGCTATCTCTTCGAAACAGAGAATTGGCGGCCGCACTGACGGAGGCCTCTGGGGCGATCGATCGTCTCGCGGGTTTGGAAGCTCCCGTACTTCACTATCAGGCGCATTTTCTGATGGGTCAAATTCAGCAGGCTTCCGGAGATCTCTCGAGCGCTTATGAGTCCTGCCAGAAGGCGCGGGGGTTTCTGGAAACCCTGCGCAGCAGCCTGCGAGGCGAAGAATTAAAGATTGCGTTCATGAAGAATCGTCTGGAGGTTTACGAGAGCCTCGTCGAGATTTGCCTGATCCGCGTGGAAGGACTTAATGCGGCTGAGGAGGCGTTCAGTTATATCGAACTGGCGAAATCGCGCAGCCTGGCCGAACTTCTGAGGCGTTCCGGACCCGGGATTAGACCGCCCGACGCGGGCCAGAGCGAGCTGGTGCGCCACATCCGAGAAATGCGCGAGGAACTCAACTGGTACTACCGCCGCATTGAAATCGAGCAATTACGCGCGGAAGCGCCATCGCCCGGTCGAATCGAAAAGCTCCAGAAGGAGGCTCTGGCGCATGAAAACGAACTGTTGCACGTGCTGCGTGAATTGCCACAGTCGGGAGAAGACGCGAACCACGGCCCGGCAACAAATTCTCTGGAAAGCATCCGTGCGTGCCTACCTCCCCAGGCTACGCTGGTGGAGTATTTCAGCGTGAAGGATCAGTTCATTGCTGCGGTGGTGACCCGCGAAGAGTTGAAAATCGTTCCGCTTACGCCGGTTTCGCGCGTGGTCAACCTACTACGACTGCTTCACTTCCAGATTTCGAAATTTAAGCTGGGCGCGGGATATACGCAGACGTTTGAGAAGTCCATGCTCGGCGTGGTGCAAGCGCACTTGCGCCAGCTTTACGAAGAAGTGTTGGCGCCGGTTCGCTCTCACTTGCCCGCGGGACACCTCGTTATCGTGCCGCATGGTGTGCTGCATTATCTTCCGTTTCACGCTTTGTTGGACGACGCAGAGTATCTAATCGATTCCTTCACAATTTCCTATGCACCCAGCGCCAGTATTTTTGCTCACTGCCAGGAAAAGCCGACGCACAGAACCGGCCCTTCTCTCGTCCTGGGAGTTCCAGATATCCAGGCGCCGGTGATTCTGGAGGAAGTGCACGCGGTGGCGGAGATATTGCCCGGAGCGGAATTGATCGTAGGAGCCGGCGCTAACGAGCAAGCGTTGCGCGAGAAGGGTCTGAAAAGCCGGCTAATTCATATCGCCACGCATGGCAGATTCCGGCAGGACAACCCAATGTTCTCGGGGATTCGCCTGGGCGACGCTTATCTGAATCTTTACGATCTCTACCAGCTCAAGCTGGATGCTGAATTGGTGACTTTGAGCGGTTGCGCCACGGGAATGAACGTGGTCACTCCGGGAGATGAATTGCTCGGATTGATCCGCGGACTCCTATACGCAGGGGCACACTCGCTGCTGTTGAGTCTGTGGGACGTTCACGACCAGAGCACGGCAGATTTCATGGCTTGCTTCTACCGGCGCTTTCAGGACGGGAATGGCAAGGCTTCCGCGCTGCAGGGCGCGATGATCGAACTTCGCGAGCGCTATCCGCACCCGTATCACTGGGCCCCGTTTACGCTAACTGGCAAGGTTTCCCCCGTCTGACATCTGGCAACTTTTTTTAATACCCCCTATATTTTTTGAACAGGTACCCACCCTTATGAGTTGTGGTGGAAGTAGGCGCCGGGTCTCTAGCCGGCAGGCCAATAGCTCAAATCGGGGGGAGCGGGATGCGACACTATTCGCTGGAAAAGTGGGTTGATTTTGCACGAAACGTTATTCGCGAGGATGAAAAGGCAGAGATGCAAAGCCACTTGAAAACCGGATGTTCGGAGTGCTTGAAGGAGCTAAACCTTTGGCGACGTTTGCAACAGACTGCGCAACGCGAGTCCGGGTACGAACCCTCCCAGGGCGCTGTTCGCGCAGTGAATTCGATTTTCGCGAACCAAAGCACCCATCGGACGCGACCCGTGCGAGTTGGGGTTGCGTTGCTCTTCGATAGCTTCCGCAGTCCATTGCTCGCCGGCATGAGGTCGTCTGGAAGTGGCACACGGCAATTGCTTTACGGCGCTAACAACTACCGGATCGATGTTCGGATTGAGCCGCAAACGGACTCGGAAAAAGTCGTTCTTGTAGGTCAGGTTCTGAACTCAGCCGATCCGGACGAGCGACTTTCGCAAGTGCCAGTAGCGTTGTTGAGGGGCCGTAGAGTCCTAGCGGAATCGGTAACCAGTCCATCCGGCGAATTTCAGATGGAGTGTGCCTTGGATGGGGGCTTCCGGCTAATGGTGACTCTGCCCGGCGATAGAGAAGTCAGCCTTCCCTTGATTGAACCAACGTTCAGCAAAGGCGAAGACATTCCGCATTCAGCTGATGTTGATAAGGTTAGGAGTAGATCTAGAGTGAAGAAAAAAGGTACTAGAACGAAAGGTTGATGCGAACAGTACGGCGAGTAGCCTTCTGTACCATTGCCGGAAACGCGTGGCCCTAACAAGCTAGAAGGGTGACAGTCTCCGACCGATGGGGCTACTAGCCAGCACGCAAAAGGAGCAGTTGCTACCATGAGGCGTCTAATTGGACTTTCCTTCCTTCTTGTCGTCGGACTTTGGGCCCGGCCCGCATCGGCCCAGGGCATTTTGACAGGCCTGCTTCCGACCATCGGGCAAGTTTTGTCCAACGGCCTTGCTCCGCAACCGGGAGTCATCGTTCGAACCAACCTCGGTCTTGCTGGGTTGCAAGTTGCTTGCCTCTCTAATGGCTGTACCGTGGTCGGCAACCTCGACGGCAACATGAACCAAGTTTTCTTGGTAAAGCCCGTTCAGGGTCTTCTGCCTCAACTGCTTGCCGGTCTCCTCCGGCTAGTCGACGGAATACTTGATGCCGAACCTGATCAGGCCCTGATGATCCCGCCGAATAATACCAATCAGACGAGTTCTTCCACTCCTCCCCAGGGTCTGTGGGACACGACCCCGGTCAATTACTACGGGAACACCGTCACCGACGGATACGTGAATCAACCCGCTGCTCAAATCATCCGTGTGGCGCAAGCTCAGAGCGTCTTTAAGGTGAGTGGTGCGGGAATAGTCGCGGACATCGATACGGGTGTGGACCCCAACCATCCAGCCCTTCAGGGCGTTTTACTCTCAGGGTATGACTTTACCCGGAACCAGCCGGGCGGTTCGGAAATGAATGACATTTCCATGTCAGCACCGCCGCCGTGTGAGACTTGCGCTGCAGCTTATGTGAATCAGCACACAGCAGCAATGCTCGACCAACACACCGCCGCGATGTTGGATGGCTCTCAGTACGCGGCCTTCGGACACGGAACCATGGTAATGGGCGTTATTCACTTGGTCGCACCGTCTGCAAAACTTCTGCCTCTGAAAGCCTTCAATGCGAGCGGAAGCGGATCCCTTTCCAACATTCTGGCCGCGATTTACTACGCTGTGCAGAACAATGCGAACGTCATCAACATGAGCTTTGATCTGACGACCAGCTCAACTGAATTGAAGAACGCTATCAACTATGCCAACGGCCAAAGCGTCATTTGCGTAGCATCCTCCGGCAACGATGGCAAGGAAGAGATGGTTTTTCCGGCCGGGTTGCAATATGTGATGGGCGTAGCCTCCACGAATAATGAAGACCAGCGTTCGAGTTTTTCAAACTACGGGAACCAGATCGTGTGGGTTGCGGCACCGGGCGAAGGCGTAATCACCACGTATCCGTTCGCCACATACGCCGCAGGTTGGGGAACGTCGTTCAGCTCTCCTATGGTTGCCGGGACTGCGTCACTGATAGTTAACCTGCAGCCGACATTTGGCGAAAACCAAGCGGCTTGGACGGTTGCTCACGCGAAGTGGGTCGGCATCAACATGGGCAATGGACGTCTGGACGTTTATGGCGCCTTGTCATCCTCAAAACCGATCCAGTCTTTGCTCCAGTAGGGGGGCATGCCCATGGGGACAGACAACATCGCGCGAACGGACGCTGCCACTCTGCCGAAACTCTTGCATCACCGGGCTCCTCCGTCTCTGAATGTAAAGCTTGTGGAGGAGCAACTAACCGCGTTGCGTAGTTCTCTAATCTGCGCCTTCAATCAACTTCTGGACTTGAAGGATCTAAATACGGGAGTTCACAGCACGCGCTTGGCGGAATGGGCCCTTCATGTCGCTGGAGAACTTGGGCTGGATCACGAATGCTTGGGCGACATCGAGGTTGCAGCGCTCTTGCATGATATCGGCAAAATTGGCATCTCAGATGCGATCTTAAACAAGCCCTCCAAGTTGACTTTCGAGGAATACGAACTCATGAAGAAGCATCCGGAGTACGGCTGGGCCGTCTTGCACCAAGTTCCGGGAATGGAGCGCGCCAGCTTGATGATTTTGCATCATCATGAAAATTACGATGGCACTGGTTATCCTGGCGGACTGAAAGGCGAAGAGATTCCGATCGGATCGCGTATCGTGTCCGTGATCGACGCGTTCGACGCTATGGTGTCCAACCGACCCTATCGGCAGGGTATGCCGTTCGAAGAAGCCGAACGACGATTATTAGCTGCGAGTGGCACGCAGTTCGAAGCTCGCGTGGTGAACAGTTTCCTGCCCCTAGCACGAGCGGAAATGTTGTCCGTGTTCGCCGCGGCTGGTACCGCAGTCACTGCCGTTCTCTAGCTCTAATTCTCTGGACACAAGTCAGTACAGTCGAGCGGGTGAACTGATGCAGGGAATCTGTAAGTTATCGAAAAGAGTGGCGCGCCCGGAGGGATTCGAACCCCCGACCCTCTGCTTAGAAGGCAGACGCTCTTTCCAACTGAGCTACGGGCGCGCAGGTCGGAACTAAGTCAGTTTACGGCGCTTGTACATTGTTCCGCAACAGACATTCCCGTCATGCCCACGAAACTCGCATTGATTTTACAGATTCTTCCAGGCTACGTTGGCGGCGCCGATCAACGGTAAATCTTCGTTCAGAATGATGTGGATCGGAATTTGAGAGAGAAAATCGGCGAGCTTTTCTTTATGTCTTACGGCCGCGGCAAAGCGGCCATTTTTCAACTTGGGCAGGACTTTGACGGCGATTCCTCCGGCAATGTAAATCCCGCCGCGCGCGACATTGCGGAGAGCCAAGTTCCCCGCCTCGGAGCCGTAGATTTCAACCCACAAATCCAAGGTCGCGACGCACACAGGGCATTCTCCGGAAAGTCCGCGGCGAGTAATTTCAGGAGCCGGGTCCACGGAACGATCGTCAAAACCGGGATGGCGCACGGAAGGATTCAGAAATTCGTGCACACGCGAAAAACCTCGACCGGACAAGATGGCTTCAGCGCTTACGAATTCTTCGCTCTGCTTGATAAATTTCCACAGATCGGCGTGCTGAGCGGTGTTCGGGGAGTAGTCGGAATGGCCAGACTCGGTCGCCATCGGCAAGTAGCGCTTGCCATCCCAAAACAATACGCCCTCGCCCAGGCCTGTTCCTGCCGCGATGATGACTTGAGTGGCTTGAGGAGTGGAAACTCCCGCGTGGATGGTTTCGATGTCCCGCGGCTCGACAACTTCAATGCCGTAGGCCGACGCTTCGAGATCATTCAACAAGCGCACGTAACCGAGGCCCAGATGTTTCGCCACGGAAGCGCCGTCAACTACCCATGGCAGGTTCGTGCCACGCACTCGGTTGTTCACCACCGGACCGGCGATTCCGAACGAGGCCTGCGTGATTTTCGCGTTGGCGCCGCTCAAAAAAAGAGTCATGATTTCTTCCAGGCTGGAATGCTCGCTGCTGGCAAAGCGTTTGCGGGCCACACAGACGAGTTCCCCGCGCTGCACATCAAACAGCCCGAGATTTGACTTGGTTCCTCCCAAGTCTCCCGCAAGAATCATCGAACTCCTCCACCGCGTTCTATGAAAACCGAATCTATATCGAACTGATGGTGAAACGCATGAGAATTCTGCTCGTAAAAAAAGCTTACAACGGGCGCCAGTGCCGGCCTTCGGAAACTGCCAAATCGTCCGCGGCCCGCGGACCTTCGCTACCGGCAGGATAATTCGGAAAGGGCGGAGCGGAGGCGCCTTGCCAGGCTTTCAAAATGGGATCGACCAGCGCCCAAGCTGCTTCGACGCTATCGGCGCGGTCGAAAAGTGTGGCGTCTCCTCGAATGCAATCATTAATGAGCGTGGAGTAAGCTTCGCGCGAGATCCCGCCGAAAGTGGCGCGATACTGAAAATCCATTGTTACTGGCGAAATATGCATTTGGCCGCCGGGCGCTTTCGCTCCAAAAGAAAGCGAAATCCCCTCGTCAGGCTGGATGTTGAGGACGATGGAATTGAGTTCGGTGCTCTCGCCGCGAAAAACCTTGTGCGGGGCGGGCTTGAATTGGATGACGATCTCGCTGATTCCTTTCTTTAAGCGTTTTCCTGTGCGCAAATAGAAAGGAACGCCGCTCCAGCGCCAGTTATCCACCAGAAGCTTCATCGCGACGAAAGTCTCTGTCGGAGAATCCGGCTTGACTCCCGGTTCTTGGCGATAGCCCACCACCGGTTTTCCGTCTTCCTGTCCAGCAGCGTACTGGCCTCGGACCACGTATTTCCAAATGGCGTCAGGAGTGAAGGGCCGAATCGATTGCAGCACTTTAATTTTTTCGTTGCGCACCGAAGTTGCGTCAAACGTAGCCGGCGATTCCATGGCCACGAGAGACGTGAGCTGAAGCACGTGGCTCTGGATCATGTCGCGCATTGCTCCGGCAGATTCGTAAAACGCCGCGCGGCGCTCGACTCCCAAGGATTCAGCGGCGGTGATCTGCACGGAATCGATGTAGTTGCGGTTCCACAAAGGCTCGAAAATTCCGTTGCCGAAACGGAAGACCAGTAAATTTTGCACCGTCTCTTTGCCCAGATAATGGTCGATGCGGTAGACCTGAGACTCATCGAACACGCCGAGAAGTTTCTGGTTCAGCTCGCGCGCGGAATCTTGATCGTGTCCGAACGGTTTTTCGATGATGATACGCGTCCACGATTTGTCGGACTTGGGACGCGCGAGACCGGCTTTACCGAGCTGCTCGATAATCTTCAGATAGATTTCCGGAGGGGTGGCCAGATAAAAAAGGCGATTGCCGCCAAGTTGAGCTTCGCTGTCGAGCTTGTCCAATCTCTCCGTGAGACGGCGGAAGGCTTCCGGATCGTCATAATCCCCGGTGAAGTACTGAAGATGTTCCAGGAATTCACCGCGCCGGTTATCGTTACCCTCCGGCGCCTTGGCTTTGGACAAAGCTTCCGCCGATTTGCTCCGGAATTCGGCATCGTCCATTTTTGTGCGCGAAAATCCCACCAGGCGAAATCGCGGCGCGAGGCAGGCATGGAAAGCAAGATCGTAAAGCGCGGGCAAAAGCTTGCGCTGCGCCAGGTCGCCGGACGCGCCGAACATCACAATGGCGCAAGGCTGAGAAGGTACCTCACAGTAGTAGGCGTCCACTTGCGATTTGTCGGCGACGGCTGCTCCTTGAGTGTTCATGACAGGTCTCCCGAAAGTTCGGCCACCTGGGCCGGATGCGATTATTGCGTGCTCCAAAACCGCAAAAGTTCCGCAACAGCGTACCATAATTAGATTACCACGCCGTCTTTGCTCGCTGGGCTCACGCGCGGTCACAAGCTGACTTCTGGGGTCTTACGGAGTCGGCCAAACGAGGCCGGGGCACTTGGCTTGGATGAGGCAAGTCGGGGAGACGAGCGGATCGTTGTGTGTCGCGGGGCGGGGTTCTGCGGTCGCATGAATTTCACCCGAAGATTCGTAAAGAAAACTTCGCAAGCAATACGTGCCATAGTACGTGCAATTCTCCGCCATCGAGAATTGGTCCGAGCCTTCTGACGTGGGCGGAAAATATTCAAGTACGAAATAGCCCGACTGAAACTTCGTTCCGAGCGCCCCGCTTGGTCCGTGGTTCGCAAGAACCGAAGAAGGCCCTACTAAATCATCGAATGTGCGCGGCGGGCGGTGGTTCCGATCTTGCCTTGTAAAATCCTTGGCGGCGGCCATTACTGCTAGCGCCCCACCGTCGTTGGAAAGCGGAAGCAATTGTAGTTTCCCGGCTGAAGTGCCCCAACCGCTTACCTCGGCAATTTCTCCCCGATCGTTGCCCACGATCGGTTCCATGCCCGGCATCTTGAATCCGCGCGGAGTGGCGATGAGCTGAAAGCCGGTGATGTCCGGCGAGCTGGCCGCGCGGCTGGGAATGTATTGCAGCTCATAGCCCGCAAACGTGTCCTTCTTAGAAAAACTGGCATTGCAACCGGACACGCCGGCGATGGATTCCAAGGACACCGGAAATCCTGCCCCCGGATTGTGATACCTGTTCTCGTTCAGACAAGCGATCAGAGAGCGCATGCCCTTCGCCGCTGCAAATTCGGTCATTCTGACTTGCTCGGAATTTACGCGCTGAACGTTCCAAGCGGATTTCATGGTCCACGGAATGAGACAGCAATAAACTGCGGTGCCTAAGAACACGAGAGAAAATACCCGGCGATGCCCTTTGCCGGAAAAGGTCGCGGCAAAGAAGATGACCACGTTAATCCCGACTAGGATAAGTAGCATCACGTAAGACTTGGGATCGTCCTTTACCGTCCAGGACCACAACAACGTGGCCCCGAAGGCAAGTATTGCCTCCGCGATGAAGGCGGATACTGAAACGGCAATGGCGAGGCCTCTCGCGAAATCGATTGATGCCGGATTCTTTACGAGCGCGAGCGCCACCAGAGACAACACATAAGGAAGTTGGAGGATCCCAAAGAGCACGAAGCGATTTGTTTCCTTCGGCCCGAGATCGTGGAACAGCAGCGGGCTCACCAGCGCAATTTCGAAGAAGAGCGCGAACCCCAATATCCACACAGCGGCAGGAACTCTTGCGGGTGTCGCGCCGGATTGGACCAAGGGTTCCTGCATGGATAAATTCGCTGCCCTCCAGCTTAACAACGGGGCCGGGGATTGGCGCGAAGGGAATTTCGCCGCGTGTCGCGGAAGCCAAACCCGCGCGGCCGCCGAAACCTTGCGCCAACTGGAATTTCTCGCGCCGTTGAAGTATCTTCAATTAGACGACATTAGAGGAGGTTTCATGGCAGACGAGAAGCGTTCGGATAGCGCAGGGGCAGCCGCCCAGCCCGCGACGCAAGGCGTACACATGGTGAAGTGCGTCAAATTCGGCAAAGAGATGCCCGGGCTTGACCGCATCCCGTGGAAGGGCGAAATCGGAAAGCGCGTTTACGACAATGTTTCGAAGGAAGCATGGAAGTTGTGGGTGGAGCACTCCAAAATGATTATGAACGAATTCCGCTTAAATCCGCTCGATCCCAATGGTATGAAGGTCATGGAAGAACAGATGGAAATGTTTTTCTTCGGGGAAGGCTCCAAGCTGCCCGAAAGTTACGTGCCGCCGAAACATTAGGCTCAGTATTTCCGCGAATCGGCCGCTCACATACCGGGAATACGCTAAAATAGAAACGGAATCCATCAGAGGAGAACCTATTCGCGCATGAGCCGCACATCTAAAAACTCCTTTTCCACACGCTCGGCTTTGCGCTCCGGCGATGAATCGTTTGAAATTTATCGTTTGAACGCTCTCGAACGCGCCGGTGTGGGAAATGTCGCGCGCCTGCCATTCTCTCTGAAAGTCCTGCTGGAAAATTTGCTGCGGCATGAAGACGAGCGATTCGTCCTCGCCGATGACGTTCGCGCGCTGGCAGGCTGGGATCCATCGAGCGCGGAGGGCGCCACGGAAAAAGAAATTTCGTTCATGCCCGCGCGCGTCCTGCTGCAGGATTTTACCGGCGTGCCTGCCGTGGTCGACCTGGCGGCCATGCGCGAGGCCATGCGCACGCTGGGCGGTGATCCGAAAAAAATTAATCCGCTGCTTCCCGCTGAGCTGGTGATCGATCACTCTGTACAAGTGGATAAGTTCGGCACGACGGGCGCTTTCGCGTTCAACGCCGATCTGGAGATGCAGCGCAACATCGAGCGGTATGCCTTTCTGCGCTGGGGCCAGAAAGGGTTCCGGAATTTCAAGGTCGTTCCGCCCGACACGGGCATTTGCCACCAGGTGAATCTGGAATATCTCGCTCGCGTCGTTTTTCGAGAAAAATATGATGGCGTGTGGATCGCTTTTCCGGACTCGCTCGTCGGCACCGACTCGCATACCACGATGGTGAACGGGCTCGGTGTATTTGGCTGGGGCGTCGGAGGAATTGAAGCGGAGGCCGCCATGTTGGGCCAGCCCCTCTCCATGCTGATTCCCGCCGTGATCGGTTTCAAACTGTACGGCCGTTTGCCGGAGGGCGCAACGGCAACGGACCTTGTTCTTACCGTGACGCACATGTTGCGCAAGAAAGGTGTCGTCGGAAAGTTCGTGGAGTTCTACGGTACCGGCCTTTCCAGCCTTACACTTCCCGACCGCGCCACCATCGCCAACATGGCGCCCGAATATGGCGCGACGATGGGATTCTTTCCCGTAGACGCAGAGACGCTCGCTTACTTGCGGTTTACGGCGCGGAGTGAAGAACAGGTAAAGCTGGTGGAAGCCTACACGAAAGAACAGGGCCTTTTCCGTACCGACGCGACGCCGGACCCCATCTTTTCCGATCGGCTGGAACTCAATCTTGCAACGGTGGTTCCCACCATGGCAGGTCCGAAGCGGCCGCAAGATAGCGTCTTTCTGACTGATGCGAAGAGCTCGTTCGCAAAATCGTTGAGCGCCGCTCCCAAGTCGGTTAGCGTGCAGAGCAACGGGGACCGTTTCGAGTTGGGAGATGGTTCGGTAGTGATCGCGGCGATCACCAGTTGTACCAACACTTCGAATCCTTCGTTGATGCTCGGAGCCGGCCTGCTTGCAAAGAAAGCAGTCGAGCGCGGGCTGACTTCCAAGCCCTGGGTGAAAACAAGCTTTGCGCCGGGATCCAAAGTTGTCACTGATTACCTCGATCAGGCCGGATTAACGCCTTTTCTCGAATCGCTGCGCTTCAACCTGGTTGGGTACGGATGCACGACATGCATCGGGAATAGCGGCCCCCTTTCTGATCCGATCAGCAAAGCGATCAAGGACAATAATCTGCACGCAGTCTCCGTCTTAAGCGGAAATCGCAATTTCGAAGGCCGCATCAACCCTCTTTGCCGCGCAAATTATTTGGCCTCGCCGCCTCTGGTTGTAGCCTATGCGCTCGCGGGACGAATGGATTTCGACATCGTGAACGAGTCACTCGGCAAGGACAAGGGAGGCAAGCCGGTCTATCTGCGTGATATTTGGCCGACGCCCGCGGAAGTTGAGGCGACGATGCGTTCATCCGTTTCCAGTGACATGTTCCGAAAAGAATATGCTGACGTATTCACCGGCGACGAGCATTGGCGCGCGCTGCCGATTCCGGAAGGCGATCTCTACGCCTGGAATTCGAATTCCACCTACATCAATCATCCGCCGTTTTTTCAGGACATGCCCCGGAACCCTGTGGCGCTGAAAGATTTGACCGGTCTGCGCGCCCTCGCCGTTCTGGGTGACAGCGTGACCACCGATCATATTTCTCCCGCCGGCTCGATTCCCGCCGACACGCCGGCCGGAAAGTATCTAATTTCGCGCGGCGTTCAGCCGAAGGATTTCAATTCGTATGGTGCGCGACGCGGCAACCATGAAGTGATGATGCGCGGGACATTCGCGAATATCCGCTTGCGCAATCTGCTGGCTCCCGGCACCGAAGGCGGCTGGACGATTCACCAGCCTGGCGACGAAAAAATGTCCATCTATGACGCGGCGATGAAATACCACGATGAACGCGTGCCGCTCATCGTCTTCGCCGGGAAGGAATACGGCTCCGGTTCTTCGCGCGACTGGGCCGCCAAAGGAACTGCCCTGCTGGGCGTTCGCGCCGTGCTGGCAGAAAGCTTCGAACGCATTCACCGCAGTAATCTGGTTGGCATGGGAATCCTGCCGCTTGAATTTTTGCCGGATCAGAATCTAAACACTTTGGGGCTTTCGGGACTCGAAATTTTTGACATTGAAGGTCTGGCACACAAGTTTGAGCCCCGGAAGAAGATGAAAGTCCACGCTCGGGGCGCGAACGGCGCTGAAAAGACTTTTACCGCCATCACTCGCGTGGATACGCCCTTCGAACTCGCCTACTACCAACACGGTGGCATCCTACAGTACGTTCTTCGGCAAATGTTATAGTCCCGGAACCGCCGCATCGCAGCCGCAAACGCCGCGCACGAAGCTGTCACGCACAATCACGCAATAAATTGAAGCCGAATTGCATCCAGAAGGCGTCAAAATTCCACTAGGCTCAACGCTCGAATCATGCTATTGTTGGTTTGCGTTTGTTGCTCTTGTAACACCTTTAGATTCGATTGAAGGGGCTGCAAGTTCAAACTTGCAGCCTCTTTTGCTTTACGGCTGGAGGCGGTCGAGAAGCACAAATAGCTTAAAAAGAAGGAAGTACATCAGTGAGAGAACAAGGAACAGTAAAGTGGTTCAATGCCAGCAAGGGTTTTGGATTCATCCAGCGCCAGTCCGGCGAGGACGTTTTCGTCCATTTTTCCGCGATTCAGGCGGAAGGATACAAGTCGCTGAACGAAGGCCAAGCGGTTGAGTTCGAAGTTACCCGTGGCCCCAAAGGCCTGCAGGCTGCGAACGTCACCAGCCTCTAGTCAAGAAGGGCGAGCCGGCAAACCCGGCTCGCTCTTTTTTTTTGCTCGCGCACGATTTTTCAGTCCTAGGAGCCCCGTTGAAAGCTCTTCCCGAAGGTCAGTATATCAAGCACTTCCAGTACGGTTTGGGCGTGATTACGGAATCCGATCACGATCGCACTTCGATTGATTTCGATCTGCACGGCATGAAGAAATTCGTCACCAGCATCATGGTGGTGGAAATCGCGGAAGGCACACCTCCGAAGCGCAAACGAGCGAAGCGCGTGAAGAAAACTGTCGCGGTGATCGCCGCGGCTGCCGGATCTTCGCCTGGGGCCAAATGACGTCGCAAATCATCGTTCAGTTTGTCGGCTTCCAGTCTAAACCGTCGGTGCGCGAATATACGTTCACTGTTCGAGAGCCGCAAACGGAGCCTCGCGAATTCACTCTGTCGATTCCGAACGACGCGTTCAACACCCGCCGCGTCCGCTATCAGGATGCGCCAGATATTTGTTCGCACAGGCTTCACCGCGAACTGGCCGCCGCCGAAAATCATCCCTCGAATACCCATTTCGATCTTACGGATGCCGAGCTAGATGAATACCGCACCACGCATATGCACAAGCCTCCCAAATATCCTTACGCTCCCAAGCCTGACCAGGACGCTTAAATTTCGCGATTCCCTCTCGCAGCTTCCCGTGCCGAGCGCAGCTGAATCCAATTCTTCGATTTTTACGGTTTCGGCGAAATTCGTGCGCCGACATTTCCCCAAGCTCTTCACTATATCCGCGCTTGTGCTGGTTCCCTGCTTCTGGCACCGCCGCATTATCGCCGGCGATCTGGGGAGCCACATGTACAACGCCTGGCTGGCGCAACTGATCGAGCGCGGCCAAGTGAGCGGCTTGTGGATTGAGCGGCGATGGAACAATGTGCTCTTCGACTTACTTGTTAGCGGGCTGGGAAAAGTCTTCAGCTTGCACGCCGCGGAAAAAATCGCTGTATCACTAGCTGTCTTAATTTTCTTTTGGGGCGTCTTCGCGTTTGTATCTGCGGCCGGCAAGAGGGTCCCGTGGTTTTTGGTTCCCGTCATCGCGATGATCACCTACGGCTACACTTTCCATATGGGTTTCTTTAATTATTATCTTTCCATTGGGATTGCGTTTTTCGGCATAGCAATTTTTTGGCGGGGCAATAAATGGGAGCGCTTGATGCCGCTTGCATTGGCGCCTCTCATTCTCCTTGCGCATCCGCTCGGTCTCGTATGGATGGTCGGGGCCATTGCGTACATTGGAATCGCCGAAATAATGCCGGTTCGCTACCAGCCATTATTGTTTCTCGCAGCATCTATAGCGCTCGTTCTGATTCATTACGATTTTTGGCGTCACTATATTGTGGAGGCCCAGACCCAACCGTTTTATTTTTTCACCGGCGCGGACCAACTGCTTCTCTTTGGCTCACGTTACGAAATTCCGAGCGTCGCGTTGATCTGTTTTTCCGTTAGCGCGCTGGCAATAGATGTTTCCACCAGGTTGCGGGAGCGCGCCCTCTGGAAACAATACTCAATTCCGGCGCAGCTTTACGTGCTCCTTCTCCTCAGCGCTGTGGTGCTTCCCAACGGAATCCGTTTACTGAACCAGGCTCCAGCCCTGGCTCTCCTGAGCGGGCGATTGACTTCTGTTTCTGCTGCCGTATTTTGTTGCGTGCTTGGCGTCGTGCATCCGCGCAAATGGCATCTGATTGGGTTTGCTGCGATCGCCGTGACATTTTTCACCTTTCTCTATCAAGACACGGCGACCATCAATAAGATCGAAGAGCAGGCTGAGCGGCTCGAGAGAACTTTGCCGCCCAATCAACGCGTACTGGCCACAATCCTGCCGCTGCCGGGCTCCCGCATTTCGATTCAGCACATCGCCGATCGGGCCTGCATCGGCTATTGCTTCAGCTATGGCAATTACGAACCTGGCTCAGCCGAGTTTCGCATTCACGCATTACCCGGCAATCCTTACGTGATGTCCTCTTTCGATTCGGTCCCCGATATGGAAGAGGGAACGTACGAAGTTCAACCGGAAGATTTGCCCGCCTACCAACTCTACCAATGCAGTGCCAGCGGCAAGGATTTATGCATTCGTCCGCTTGAAGCCGGAGAGGAAAACAATCGGCTCGGAATCGAACCGGCCGGCGAATAGCGGGCTTTGGCGTCGAATGCCATGACGTGTCGCCGAGAATTGCACCCTCGATGGTTGCTCTTGTATTATTCTGGTTGGTTGCCGACGATGAGATCTAGGAAAATCTGACGGAGGCACGATGAAAAATGGAAATAATGGAAAATTGCGAACGTATTTTATGGGATTGGTCATTTTGCTGGTGAGCGCCTCCCTGTTTGCCGCGTCGAGCATTTATGATTTCACGCTGCCCTCTATTGATGGCAAGCCCATGCCGCTTGCGGATTACAAAGGCAAAGTAATTCTCGTGGTGAACGTGGCCAGCCGCTGCGGATTCACCCCGCAATACACCGCGCTGGAATCCATCTATGAAAAATACAAGGATCAAGGATTTGTGATCCTCGGCTTCCCGGCGAATAATTTCGGCGGTCAGGAGCCGGGCACAAACGCTGAAATCAAGACTTTCTGCTCGGCAAAATATAACGTCACTTTTCCGCTCTACGGCAAAGTCTCCGTGAAGGGCGACGATCAAACGCCGCTTTACAAATACTTGACCACGAGTGCCAATCCCGCTCTCACCGGTGATATCAAGTGGAACTTCACGAAATTTTTGGTGGACCGCAAGGGCAATGTGATTCAACGCTTCGAGCCCCAAACCACGCCGGATTCCCCGGAAGTCGTTGCCGCGATCGAAAAATCACTGAAGCAATAAATCTCTAAGGAAGAATACCGAAGACGGCCACGCCGGTGGGTGTGCCAACGTACACTTTTCCGTTCGCAATCATCGGCGTGATGAATTTGTTGTCGGAGAAGCTGTCCCGTCCGTTCGGTGCCTGGCTGCTGTTGTACAGCTCGTTTCCAAGATTTGTGGCGTCGTAGGCGTGCAGAACGCCGCCGTTGCCATTTTCCACCGCCCAAACGATTCCGGCCGAAGTCCCGTTCGCGGAAATGCTGGGTGTCGTTCCCGGATAAGCGAAGCCGGCCGAACTGTGCGAGCCTGCAGGTGCGATTAGTTTGGCGTTCACGACCGCAAAAGCCCGCAACGAATCGCCGACAGCTCCGTAATAAACCGTGTTGTTAAAATAGGCGGGAGTCGCGAACGAACCGCCGCCTAAGCCATTAGTCGAAATCTCTTGATAAATGGCGTTATCGTTATTCGTATTGAATTGCCCCATCATATTGCGGTTTACGACGTAAATATGCGAATCCTTGCCGGCTCCCACACCGAGCTGCCACGTGTTGCCGTTGCCATCCTGAAGATCGGGCAGAAGTATTTCACCGCCCGAACCTAAGTCCTGATCCGCGTCCGACTCCGAAGTCGTATTGTGCATCGTGAAATAATCGCCGACACCCAGATTATTTCCCGAGGTCGAAATCTTAATGAACGCGTTGCCATAATCGCCGTTTTGCGGAAGATCGTTTGCTAGCGTGGTATCGAATGTGCCGTTCGCGACGAGAAAGTAAAAGTTTCCAGTGGAATCCGCAGCCGGACCATCCCCTGCCATCCAGATTGCTCCCTCGCTCCCGTTGGGAGTTATGTTGAGTACCGAAGTTCGGGCCAGAGTCGTCTCGTTGTAGCCAATGATCCAGCCAGTGTAAGGACCGTCGTCACAATGAGACGCCCAGGTCGTGTAAATCACGTTGTTAAGCAGCAGCAGCGCCGCCCTTTCCTTATATTGTTTCGGATCAAACGTGGTCGTACCGCCTTGATTTGGATAAGTGGCCTGGATCGTCGTTGGACTTCCGGAAATTTCCGTACCGGTCGTAATATCCAGAGCGTGTAGCCGCTGGAAATAATTGCCGTTGCCGTCTTTCGACATCGCCACCAAATACATCACGCCATGCGCACCTGCGTGCGGATCGATCACGGGCGTTGAAGTGATGCCGATCTCGGGACTCACTTGGCTGCAGCCACGATCGTCGCTGCTGGTTTCACCCGCTCCTATCGCGGATACTTTCCAAAGTGGAGCTCCCAAGTTATCAGCGTCAAAGGCGTAGGCTGAACCGTGCTCGGTGACCACAAACACGACGTTGTGCGCAGCGCCCGACACGGTCAAACTTGAAACGTACAGCGGCTCGGCATCCACAAGCCCATCTACCGTCAAAAATCCAATCTTGCCGAAATTCGCGGAGTTCACGTTGGCAGGCGTCAATATTGTTTCATTGAGATTTTGGCCCGTGCGCGCGACGTCATTGTGGAACGTAAGCACGGTTGCATTACCAACTGGCGCCACGTTCGTGTTCACTGTCAGCGTGACAGGGTTGCTCGTCATGCTCCCCAGAGCATTACTGACCTGGACTTTAATTTGCGCACCCGTGTCTTGCGCTGTCGCCGACGCAATTACGTACGTGCTCGCATTGGTCCCTGCATCGGCTCCGTTATTGAACCACTGATAAGTGAACGGGGGTGTGCCGGACGCGGTCACCGAAAACGTCGCCGATTGGCCTACCGTAACTGTGACATTCACAGGTGCCACTGATATTCCGGCTGCAGTCGCGCCAGCAGCTCCGCCGCTAGAGCCGGAACCGCAAGCCGCAAGTCCGACGGCTAGCGACGCGAGCAATATCGATGAAAGAAAATTGGTTTTGAGTTTCAGATTCCGATTCCTTAAAGTCACTGACTTCGATCGCACAGAGACTTTATTGTCCGCTTCTTGCTAAGCATTAGGGCCGGAGCCAATCGCAACCCAACCTATTTTAGCCCTTCGCAAAGATAGTTGCACCTGCCGCCCAGTACAGATTCAGTACAGCTCGGAAGCAGCGATCTCGAGACATCAATTGGATGCTGGAAGAGCTTGTGAGGGATTTTCTTTTCGGCCGGAGTAACTTCTCAAAGACGAGAAATTCGCCGAATTTGAAGAAGGAATATTGTTACCGGCCGTAACCCTTCGGATGGCGTTGCCGCCAGGTCCACGCTGATTGAACGATCGCTCGCACGTCAGACACGACAGGCTTCCAGGCGAGAACAGTTTGAATCCTGGAGGCGTCGGCCACCAATCTCGCGGGATCGCCCGTCCGTGGCGCTTCAATTCTTGCGTGTATCTCACGCCGCGTCACCTGGCGCGCGCATTCGATCACTTCAAGCACAGAATGGCCGTGTCCGGTCCCGACGTTAAGAAATTCGGATTGGCCTCCCCGGCGAAGATGATCGAGCGCCAGAATATGCGCGTCGGCCAGATCGGATACGTGAATGTAATCGCGAATCGGAGTGCCGTCTGGCGTTGGATAATTGTCGCCAAACACGGAAAGCTCAGGCTTTTCTCCCGCCGCTGCCGCGAGAACGTTTGGAATCAAATGCGTCTCGGGATCGTGGTCCTCTCCGTATCGTTCACTGGCCCCGGCAGCGTTAAAGTAGCGCAATGCGGCAAATCGCAAGCCGTACGCACGATCGTAGCTTTCCAAAAGCCGTTCCATGCAAAATTTGGACCAGCCGTATGGGTTTTTGGGCCATTGGGGACACTGTTCGGAAATAGGAATTTGCGTCGGCTCGCCGTAGGTAGCGCAAGTTGACGAGAAGACCACGATCCGAACGCCCGCTCGGATCAGGGAGCCCATCAGCGCAGTACCTTGAGCCACGTTATTTTCGAAATACTTTGCCGGCTCAGCCACCGATTCACCCACCGACGCTAGTGCGGCAAAATGAATGCACGCCTCGAGTCGGTGTTCTTTTGCGATGCGCTCCAGAAGGGCTGAATCTCCCACTTTTCCCTGGTAAAAATGCACTCCGGGGTCAATGGCTTCTCGATGGCCGTAAACCAAGTCATCCAGGACCACCACGTCTTCCCCGTTTGCGGATAGACGCTCAACCGTCACGCTTCCGATATAGCCCGCACCGCCTGTAACAAGGATCGCCATTCCTGTCCTTTCGCAACTTCACACTCACCTTATGGTGCGTTACCCGACGGAGATTCGCAAGGTGCTAGAGGCGGACGACAAGACTAGTGGAAGCTGCGGAAGACGATTAAAAACAGACCTGCGCAGAAGTTGGCTGAGAGAAGAGGAGCATGCGGGCCCAGCCCTTATTTTGTAAGGATTCCCTTTGCTCCTCTTCTCTCAAACGCGTATCTTTTCGCAACAAGCGATTCCGATCAATCAGGCGAATACTGTATCTGCGAAGAGGCCTAACTGTATGCGCCCCCGGACATGTGAAGATACATCTTCGGAGCTTTGGCGCCATAATTCGAAGGTGGCGTGATTTGGTTTCACGCATAAGGTTCATAAGAAACGACGATACGTTTGTTCCCATGGCCTGCGGGGTTTGGGAACTCGGTGCGCGCCTCTTCGGTTGTTATCAAATTGAACCGGGGATAGAATCCGGTCTGACCGAATGTTCAGACTGGCAGCTCTCGGGCTAATAGTTCTTCGTGCTGTACTCGAAAAGACCTGGAATATTTTGAGCACCGTGGATGCCATTTTTGGCTACCACAGTCGAATCCGGCCAGAATAAATAATGCGATTAGAAAACAACGATTATCGTCTGTTACAGCCGCGCCCTTATCCCGCTCGGCTTTCGCTTGTGATTCCTATGTACAACGAGGGATTGGTCATACCGTTCTTGGCCAGTGGATTGGAACAATTCTTGACTGAGCTTCGTGGCGAAGCGGAAGTGGTTCTGGTCAACGACGGGAGCACTGATTCAACCTTGAAACAAATCGTTGAATGGGCGCGGCAGAATCCACGGGTAAAGGTGGTAAACCTGTCGCGCAACTTTGGCCATCAGATCGCCTCCACCGCGGGCCTAGACTATGCAACGGGCGATGCAGTTGTTCTACTGGACTCTGATATGCAGGATCCCCTTAACGTCATTCACCAGATGATCGAGCGCTACTGCGAAGGCTACGATGTCGTGTATGGCCTGCGCAAAGCACGCCGTGGAGAAACGTGGTTTAAGCGGTTTACTGCGTGGTTGTTCTACCGATTGATGCGTAGGTTGGTCCACAAGGATCTGCCGGTCGACGCGGGCGATTTCCGCCTGCTTTCCCGTCCCTGCTTGGATGCCTTGCAACGGATGCGAGAGACACATCGTTTTCTTCGAGGCATGGTGGCGTGGGTAGGATTTCCACAGACCGGAGTCCAGTACGAACGATCGCCAAGAGTTGCTGGATCATCCAAATATACGCTGCCGAAAATGGTGAAGCTTGCATGGACCGCAGCGACTTCTTTTTCGATATTTCCGCTGAAAGTAAGTACAGTGCTGGGCGTGATTGTCACGCTATTGGGGTTAGAAGAGGCAGTTCGGGCCGTTCTGTCGAAGATTTTCCACTGGTATGTGGTGCCCGGATGGTCCTCACTAACCGTACTCATTAGCATCATCGGTGGTGCAACATTAGTCAGCATTGGAGTGCTGGGAGAGTATGTCGGAAAGTTGTATGAACAAGCTAAAAACCGGCCCCTTTACTTGGTATCGCAAACGGTGAATGTCGGTTCAGTGAAAGAGGCCGGCGGGAATCGGCGTGTTGAGACGTTCGGTAAACCGTGATCACTCCATCAGTGCGCGCATCAACCTTTCGGCATGCTGCTTTCTCTTATCGTCTTATCGTAAGCGCTGCCATATCAATAACTGCAGGCCACCGACGCGGTAAGGAACTTTTCCGGGTTTTCGCCCCGTGCTTCAGGTCTTCAAAATTCGGCACGCGGCCCTGCCGTTGTTATCAAATTGAATCGGGGATAGAATCGAACGCTTTTTGAGGGTGACTCCCATTATGAGGATAGGTTTTAAGGAAGGCGCGCTAGTTATTTCTTTTTTGCTTCTGTTTTGCGGCGTTCGTGCGCAGGATAAGAAGGAATCGTTTAATGTCTACACACAGCGGGTAGATAACCAGCGTACGGGAGTCAATCTTGTCGAAAAAGAGCTGACCCAATCAAGTGTAAAAACCCGGTTCGGAAAATTGTGGACTCTCTATTCCGATGCCAAAGTTATGGCTCAGCCGCTGTATGTATCTAACCTCGTGAGCGCCAAATGCCCGCAGGGCTGCAATAGCGTGATATTCGCCTCAATGAACAACACAGTTTATGCATACATCGCTGATCAAAAGCCCACCAGTTCGAACGACACTCTCGTCTGGTCGAAGTCTCTCGGGTCTCCGCGTCCGGGTTCGCATGACATTGATGAATCTGCCATCGACGATCCATCGTGGGGAATTCTAGGGACCCCGGTAATCGACATCGCTAACAATCTTCTCTATCTCGTAGCGTGGAACGCCGATCAGATGTACCGGCTGTATGCGCTAAGCCTTCGAACAGGTGAGATAGCGAAAGGCCCAGTGGTTGTGGAGGGTTCCATCGAGGGTGAGTCCTTTTCCCGTCACGAGCCTAACTGGAGCCAGCGGCGGAAACAGCGCGCCGCACTATTGTTGGATCATGGAGCGCTCTACATAGCCTTCGGGTATGACAATCCCAGTGGAATCGGCGGGTGGCTATTCGTCTACGATCCCGCAACCTTACAGCTACGGACCGTGTGGAGCGCAGAGCCAAACGGTAAGGGGGGCGGTATCTGGATGTCGGGAACCGGCCCGGTGGCGGATGACGCCGGCAATATCTATCTCCAAACAGCGAATGGTGAGTTCAACCCGTCGCGCAATCAGTATGGAAACAGCATGCTCAAGCTTCGTCTCCAAGGCGAAAAGCTCGACCTTGTAGATTCCTTCACGCCGTGTAACCAGTCCTATCTGAATCACGAGGATCTGGACATGGGTTCAGCCGCTCCTCTGCTGTTACCCGGCAATTTAATTCTCGGTGGCGGGAAGTTCGGGACGCTGTATTTGATGAACCGCGACCATTTAGCGGGCTTCGTAGCCGCCGGCGGAATCTGGCGGCCGGAATGCGAAAACTCAGACCGCGTTCTGCAGACAGTTGATGTACATCGCGGACATATTCATGGCACGCCCATTTATTGGAAAGGTCCGAATGGCACGCAATGGATTTACGTGATGGCCGAACAACAAAACCTGGAAGCCCTTCCGTTCGCCGACGGGAGAGTTAAGACCGCCGACACGGATATTAGGTCGAGTCGTTGGAAACCTCCGCATCAGTCCCCACCGGCTTGCCACCACCCGGCCAAGAATTGGATGCCGGGAGGTATACTCGCCCTCTCGAGCGAAGCAGATTCGCCAGGCACTGGAATAGTGTGGGCGCTGGTGCCCGCAAATGGCGATTCGAACGGTTATCGTGGCGTCAAAGGAATGCTGATGGCCTTTAATGCTGAAGATGTTTCCCAGGAATTATGGCGCAGCCAGGGAACCGACGCAGAAACAGACACGCCTGATAGCCTTGGCTTACTCGCGCGTTTCGTGCCGCCAACCGTTGCGAATGGAAAGGTCTTTATAGCGAACGCAGGCGATCACGAAGAACTCAAGCGATATTGTTCAACTCGTCCGACCAAGTTTCCCGATAATTACGCGGTCGTGGTGTACGGCTTGAAGAACTAGCATGTCTCCCGACCATAACGCAGCTCCGGATAATCGAGAGTGGGCGGCAGACGCGGGGGATTGGCTAGTTCTCGGATTCATTTCCTTGTTTTGTCTTATCACCGCGATCTACCCCGTCGTTCGCGCGTTCTACCACTTTGAAATCAATTATAAAGAAGGCTGGATGATATACAACGCGCTGGCGGTTGTACATCACGTGCCTCTATATGGCACCAAGTATGGCTGGACGCTGGTAGACTACCCGGCCTTATCGTTTTACATCATGGCTTTTTTGTCTCGCTTCTCTCATAACTATCTTCTGACTGGGAGGCTGGTATGCCTGGGATCGTTTGGGGTCTGTTCCGTACTGGTCGGACTAATCATCCGGAAGTTGACGGGACGTCTGGCGCCGGCGATCTTCGGATCCTTTTTTTGCGTAGGCCTCTTCTGCGCCGCGGCAACACGCTATATAGGCTTCGACGACCCTCAAATGCTTGGGGAAATCTTCTTCCTCGGTGGCTTGCTCTTATACCTTTCTAATCCTCCCACGTTGGGCCGTATCGCCGTGATTGTCTTTCTTTTTGTCGTGGGCGGGAATATCAAACACAATCTCGTTGACTTGCCGCTCGCAGTGTTCATAGACCTCTTGTTGATTTCACGGCGAAAGGCTCTGCAGTTTTTGCTTTTTTCTGCGGTTTTCATTACCTGCTCGATTCTTGGCAGCATGAAACTGGATGGCCCCTTCTTCATATCGAACATGCTCAGTGTCCGTCATTATTCCTTGTTGGGCGCATTCCTCGACTTCCTCTACTACTATTCCGTGATTCTTTTGCCCTTTGTTGCTGCGTTGATCTGGGCCATCAAAGCGCGAAGAGATGCGTCGAACCGCGTAATTTCCATCTTTTTTTTCACTTCGCTGTTCACTGGAATGTTTTTCTCAGCAGGCACAGGAATAGCCATCAACGTTTATTTCGGTAACTTCTTTGCGATCTCAATCGTCATGGGGATGCTCCTCTATTCTGCTTGGAGCGTCCCTTCTCCTTTCGCTAAGTACAAGTTTCTGGGGCGGCGCGAAGTTCCTCTAATTTTGTCCGCTTTTCTGCTCCTAGCCTTTATTTTGTCGGACTATTCCGATGTTTGGCATAGCATCGCGGAGTTGCCAGGGGAGCAAAGACAATATGACGCGGAAGTGTCCTTCTTGAAGGCCCAGCCGGGTCCGGCGATTTGCGAAAGTCTCCTACGCTGCTACGATGCAGGGAAACCTTATGTGTATGATCCTTTTCACTTTACCAGGCTGGTCTCTCTGAATGAGCTTGATAGCGGAGGACTTGTTGCCGAGATTAAAACATTCCGTTATGGAGCCATTCAGCTTCACGGACTCTTGCCCTCTCTAGCACGCCCAAACGAGCGTTTCCCGGATGCCGTCCTTGATACTATTGATCAATATTACAGTCTTGCCGCTCAGTATCCGGATTGCGCCATTTACGTCCCTAAGACAAACAGCGAAAATAAAACATATGGCGACGCGCGATTCAATCCCCTTCCAACCAATCATCCTCCTGAATAGGAGATCCGCGGATCCCGGCATGGCGCCTCGTTTCAGTCAGCTCGAGAATCCGTTTTTTCGGGAACCGCAATCCGGCTGGATCGGTCTCTCGTGAACTCCGCCTCGTTTCCTCCGCCCAGTCCTGCACGTGATGTTCTTCTGCTCTCGAGCATCACCGCTGCGGCGGTGCTGGTCAATGGCTATCACTACGGGATCGAGGACGAGGGGATATACTTGCCGGCCATCAAGAAAATAATAGATCCCACTCTGTATCCTTACGACGCAAATTTTTTCCTGTTGTTCACTCGATGGACGTCGTTTCATCCGGCGGTAGCGGCCGCAGTCCGCATTTCACATATTTCGCTTGAATCATTTCTTTTCTATTTGCATATCGTAAGCATCCTTCTAGTGCTGCTGGGGTGTCTGCAATTAATCCGCAAGTGTTTTGACCAGCCCGTCGCCCAATGGTGCGGGGTCGCCCTGGTGGCCGCGTTGCTGACTATGCCCGTGGCGGGAACAGCCCTCTTCGTGGTGGACCAGCATCTGCATCCGCGCACCTTTGCCACCGCCTTCCTGCTCTTCGGCGCCGTTGCCGTACTCGAAAAAAGACCGATCGCCTTGCTCTGGATTTTCTTGACAGCACTGTGCCATCCCACCATGGCGGTATATGGTGCTTTTCATTTGTTTATCCTCGCATGGCCGGGAAAAGTTTTGGCGCGACCGGCGCTTGCTTTTGGCGGCATCCCGTTCTCAGCCCCTCCGAATCCGATCTGGCGGGAAGTTATGGCCGGCCGCAGCTATCACTATCCGTTTCTCTGGACCTGGTATGAATGGCTGGGAGCCTTAGCTCCCATCGCCCTGCTGGACTATTTTGCAAGAGTCGCTCGGCGTGACGATATGCCAACATTCGAACGCGTCTGCCGCAGACTGGTCATTTCAACTTCCCTGGGCATCCTGATCGCAATTATCGCCTGCGAATTTTTGCAAACGCAGACGCAAACGTGGGCGCGACTGGAACCTATGCGTGTCCTACATTTCACATATGTGATCTTTATTTTATTTTCGGGCGCGATGCTCGGAAAGTATCTGTTGCGCGAGCGACCCATGCGATGGTTTGCACTGTTTGTTCCGCTGACCTTCATCATGTTTTATGCGCAGCGCCAGGAATTTCCGTCAAGCTACCACATCGAATGGCCCGGCCGGGCTCCGCGGAACGAGTGGGTAAAAGCGTTCGAGTGGGCTCGCGACAATACCCCCAAGAGCGCATTTTTTGCGCTGGACCCAAATTACGCCAAATTGCCTGGGGAGGATTACTACGGCTTCCGCGCATTCGCAGAACGCAGCATGCTCGCCGACGGCGATAAAGACGCTTCCGTCGTCGCTCTGTTTCCTGAACTCGCGTGGCAATGGAAGCTGGAGGTCGAAGACCGGCAGAACTGGTCGCAGTTCTCAGTCGTAGATTTCGAACGCCTGAAGAAAAAATACGGCGTGACCTGGGTAATCGTAGTCAGGCCTGGAGTCGCCGGCCTCTCGTGTCCTTATGCCAATAGCCAAGTAATGGTCTGCCGGATTCCTTAGTCACTCTGGCGTTTTGTTTCGACTTATTTCTTGACCGCCCAGTGTTGGCCAATGCCCCCGAAGAAGTACGAGCGTGTCGTCACGCGCACATATCCGGAGCCCTCCAGCAGCGCGGAAAAGTCCCGTATGGAGAGAAAGTTCCTCAGTGAATCTGGAATATAAGTGTAGACACGCGCGCGGCCATGAAGCAACAACCCCCAGATAGCGCCCTGCGCGTATAAGTACGCGAGATACATTTCGCGCAGCACAACATTCGATGGCAGGAAAAAATCGATACTGACTATTGATCCTCCGGGCCTCGTAACACGTTTAATTTCCTGCACGGCTGCTTTGAGGTCCGGAAAGTTTCGCAATCCGTAGCCGATGAAAACGCAATCGAAAGAATTGCCCGCGAAGGGTAAGCACGCCGCGTCGCTGCAGACCGCATTTTTCAGCCCCCGAGCGCAAGCCAGGCGTAGCATGAGTTCGGTAATATCCGCGGCAATCACCGTCGCCCCTGGCAGGCGTTCGATCACCAACTGGGAAAGGTCCCCGGTCCCGCAAGCCAAATCCAGAACGAATGCGTTATCCGGTAGCGCAGCTCTTGCTACGCTAAGGCGTTTCCAACGCCGGTCCAGGCCGAAGGAAAAAACGCGGGAGATGAAATCGTAGCGCGGCGCGATCGTGTCGAACATCTGCCGCATCAGGCGCGAGTCTTGGCGTTCTTCGGGAGATTTCATTCGTGGCTACGACGTTACGCTGAGTTCTACTTTACCAATCTGAGGGATTCCCCAAGACTCTATCTCAACCACCGATGAACAAGTCTCACAGTTGCACCCCAAAATTAAATTTTCTGCGATGGAAAACCACGGCCCTATATCTCGGGGAAATCATCGGCGGGTTTTCTCGAAAACAAACCAAGCATCGAAAGTGGCGCGCCCGGAGGGGTTCGAACCCCCGACCTTGTGCTCCGGAGGCACACGCTCTATCCATCTGAGCTACGGGCGCATTTAGGGAAACGAATGATTTTCGCGATTGATTTTACTCTGCTTCCTGCCCGGTAGCAAAAGCAATCAGACAGTTTCGCGCCCGCCGTCCTCGTCCGCTTTCCTGGAGCGCAGCGCATTGGACGGCGGCTTGATAGACCGACGCCTCACGGCGATGTTTCGAGTCACATCCTTGCCGAACCTAACATCATCCGCCGCGGGCAAGGTTCTTCACTTGCTTAGCCAGTTTTTCGATCTGTTCCGCCTTTTGAATCATCGGCAGCGACAACGTATTTGCCGCGTCCGTTTTTTCAACTTCGCCTTTCAATTCACCGGCCAGCTCGTAAATCTTTTCCACGTTCTCTTCTATCTGATGCTGATTCTGTTTCAGAATTTCCTTGGTCTCTTTTGCACTCGGCTTGCTTTGGTCGATCGGCGTCGGTTGGTTAATTTGCGGCGGTCCGGGATTCTGCGCTGATTCCGGCCGCGGCGGAAGTGTATTCTGAGCCTCCGCAAAACCAGCGCTGCAAAATAAACCCAGTGGCATGCTGAGTGCCGCCGGGATTACAACTGTCAAAAAATTTCGCTTGTTCGCATCCATAGTGAATCAGCTCCTGCCGAAAAAACGTCGGCAACCGTCACGCCCTCGTCCGAACTATGCTCGCAACGGAAGCTCCGCGCGCCCGGGTGCGTGAATGGTATAATTCCGCTCCCCCTTATCTTATGACTGATTCGCTTAGACGGTGGATGGAATTTGCGGGCCTGCGGGCCGTGCGCATTTTGGCCATCATTTTCGTCGCGTTGTTGATAGCACGGCTCTTGAAAGCCCTCACGGACCGCCTGATTCAACTGGCCAAATCCCAGTCGCGCGCGGCTCAAATGCGCGAACAGCAAACGCGCACGATGGCCGCACTGCTCTACAGCGTTGGTCTGGGTCTTATCGTCGCGATTGCGATCCTGACTGCCCTGCCCGAATTCGGGTTCAATGTGAGCCCGGTAGAAGCTGCTGCTGCTGTAGCCAGCCTTGCGCTTGGATTCGGCGCCCAGAGTCTGGTCAAGGATCTCATCAACGGCTTCTTCATCGTTTTTGAGGATCAGTTCGTCATCGGCGATTTGATCCAGACCAATGGAGAAACGGGACGTGTGGAACATCTCACTTTACGCCGCACCGTACTTCGAAATGTCACCGGGGCCATGGTGACCATTCCGAATAGCCTGGTCGGCCCAGTGGCTAACCTTAGCCGGGATTGGTCGCAGGTTTTTGTGGATATCAGCGTGCCCTCAGAAGAAATCGTAGGACGCGCCCTCACGGCGCTGGAAAAAATCGCCGCCGATTTCCGCGATGATGCGGACTGGTCGCCGGCCCTTGTCGATGGTCCTCGCGTTCTCGGCGTCGAATCTCTTTCGCTCGAAGGTACCGTGATCCGTCTGCAAGTGCGCACTGTGCTGAACCGCAAAGATGATGTGGCTCGCGAACTTCGGCGTCGAATTAAACTTGGCTTCGAGCAGTCGAGTATCCAGCTTAGCCAGATGTACAATGTCTCCGTACGCGAAATTCCACCGTCGAATTCTTGATTTTTTCTCAACAGGAGGCACCAGTGGGAGAAGTTACGCACGACCAAGTCAATCTGATGCTGCGGTTGTATGACATTCGCCGTGAGCCTCGCCTTCGTGAAGCGCGACAGTGGTTCATGGATAATTTCCGCTCCACCTCGATGGAAGACCTAATGAAGCAATACCCTCCGTCAAGCCAGGAAAACGCTTACTTTCGCATGGTCATGAGCTACTGGGATATGGTGGCCAGTATCGTCAACCGGGGATTAATCGATGAAGAATTGTTCTTCGAGAACTCCGGAGAGCAGTGGATCGTTTGGGAGCGCCTGAAGCCCGTGGTCGGTCCATGGCGTGCAACTTTCAAGAATCCGCACATGCTCAAGAATTTGGAAGAACATTGTAAGCGCCTGGAGGCCTGGCGCGAGCAGCGTGCCCCCGGAACAAATCAAGCCATGCGCGACATGTTTGCCCAAACGGAAATGGCCGCAGCGGCGGCCGCAAAGAAATAGTCCGGCACAAGGCAGCAGGCATTCGCAATTGTCGTAGCGATGCGTGAAAACCCGGATTCCGGCAATTTCCCTAGGTTTTCTTGGGGAAATTGTGATAGCTTTTCACAGACCCCGCGATCAGTTTTTTCTGAGACGTACGGAATCCGGGAGCATTGGCTTGATTTGCGCCCGATCTAGGGCATCCGGAGAGGAATATCCAAATGAATGTCCGTCATCGAGTCGTTTCTTCGCTCGTCCTCGTAATGTGCCTGGCGCTGATAACCCCTTCGGACGTCGCGGCTCAGGCCGCGCAAAGCGCGGGCAAACTCACCGCGGTGGTACCGGTCGTGAACGTGATCCGCGGCCCGCAGCAAGTGGCCGCCTCGACTTCTCAACAGGTATTCTGGGGCGACGTTATCAACACCGGGCATCTAGCCCGCGCCCGCATCGCATTGGACGACGGCTCGATTCTCAACGTTGGCTCGGACACCAACCTGGCGATTGCGAAGCATGATGCAGCGCAGCAACAGACCGACCTGGATTTGAATTACGGCCGAGTGCGCGCCAAAGCAGCCAAGCTCGTGAAGCCGGACGCCCACTTCCAAATCCGAACCTCCGTAGGTGTTGCCGGCGTCGTCGGCACCGACATGGTAGTTATATTTGACGCCTCGGGAAAGATGCAGGTCATCTGCATCGAGGGCGCTTGCAAAGTTTGCGATGCAGCTGGACATTGCGTTCTGATGAAGGGCGGCCAGCAATCTAGCGTTCGTAGCAACGAACAGCCGTCTCAACCCGTTCAGGTCACGCCCATGAACATGACCGAAGCCGTGAATACGACTGGCGCAACCGGCGCTGGTGCCACCGGCGCCGGAGCTGGGCTCGGCACTGGCTTGGTCGTCGGTGTCACTGCGGGAATTGTGACCACGGTCGCCGTGGTGGTGGTCCGTGTGGTGACCAAAACTCAATCTTGCGGCACACCGACAACTACCGGTGTTCACGCCAATTGCACGAAGATCGATGGAGTCGGAAAAATAAATGGGCAGCGCGTGCCCTAGGCATTCCGCGCACTGATTCGGCGCAGTAGACTTCAGCTTCAAATACCTCATTCTTATTATGTCCTCTGCTTCGCTTCGGCTGTCGTAAGCGTAGGTACCCACTCGGTCACTCTTTTTCAAAAGGACGTGGCGGGAGCAAAAACTGAAATCCAAAGTAGCCAACGAAATACGGTTGATTGGTTCCCGCCGGTTGCAGGCTGCGCCCCGCCATCAAAAGAAGGATTACCGGTGGATGTATCTTGTAGCGAAGTCCGGCTCCTAGGGTTTCTTGGTCGGTGGACGGATGGAATGTTCCGGTCGAGTAAAATTCAGCGTCCAGTTCCAGGTTCTTGCCAAATTCGTGGCCGACGACAACGCCGGCAAGCCATCCGTCCGGCCCCCGGTGGACAAGATTGTATCCAGCCTCCCAATTCAGATCGATTGGGCCGAGCTTCTTTGAGAATTCGAGAGGCAAGATCACGCTCGCGCCTCGCGGAGTGATCCCTCGCGCCACAGAGTTATTCGGATTATTGATGGAAACTTGCGGAAAAAGCGAAACAGCGAATCCCGAATCCCTGTTGTCGTAAAAGCGCCATTTGAATCCTAGTTGATCCTGTCCAAGCCCAAATTTCACGGGCGAAGGATTGTCCACGCGCAGCCATGCATTCTCGTAGGTCAACTGGATGCGATCGCCGATGCCAAAGTTAATATCCACGTCCGGCGTGTGCGCGACTGAATGATCGGGATAGAGAAACGGCATGTAGGCCAGATTAATTTCCCACTGGAGATTGCCGGGCGTGCCGGGATCGTTGGTGTAATACGGTGGGCCGCCTTGCGCGAAAATCGACGGGGAAAGACACACAAGCAGCCAGATTAGCCGGGAGAAGATATTGGAGGCGCGGGCGAGAATCGAACTCGCGTATGAAGGTTTTGCAGACCTCTCCCTTACCACTTGGGTACCGCGCCTTAGATTCAAAGTATAACGAAAATCGGGTTCTGTTTCAGCCCGGAAAGCATGGGCGCGGTTCCATGCAGCGCCAAGCGATGCCGGCGTCGAAACTAAGTTAACCATCGAAATCTATTCCCACTTTATTTTATGTGCAACTCATAGGGCAGGCGCGCCTGGATGGGTTCCATGAGGCCTAAGATGTGCTGCAGCGTGGCTTCCAGAGATCTTGATTCGTTCATCTGTTCTTTTTCGCGCTCAAAAAGCTGCTGAAAGAAAGTTTTCTCTTCGGGAAGGCGAACGATGCGAACGGAATCGCTCGCGGGGATGTGCGCGAGCTGCTTGGCTACCTCGACGGCGCGGTCCACGCCGCCCAGCTCGTCAACGAGCCCCAAATCTTTCGCTTGCGATCCAGACCAGACACGGCCCTTGCCGATTTTGTCCACCGCGTCCACGGACATTTTACGACCTGCGGCCACTCCCTTTGTAAATTCAGCATAGGTTTCATGCAGAGATTTTTCAATGTATTCCCGCTGCGCCGGCGTGAAATTCTGCTGCGCGGAAAAAAGGGTGGCATTGTCGCTGGTGGCGACGTAATCGGTGCTGATTCCCAGCAAATTGAAAAGCCCCGACACGTTCAACTTTCCGATGATGACGCCGATGGAACCGGTGATGGTATCCCGGTCCGCGACGATTTTGTCCGCAGGCGAGGCGATCCAGTAACCGCCGGACGCAGCGACATCCGACATGGAAACAACAACGGGTTTCACTTCGTGCGCAAGTTCCACTTCCCTGCGAATCACTTCGCTGCCGACCACGGAGCCGCCGCCTGAATCCACGCGCAGAACGATGGCTTTGATGCCGGAGTCCAGGCGCGCTCTACGGATATCCGCAGCGACCGAGTCGCCGCCCATGATGAATCCGCCGCCCGGCGTGGTTCCGGAATCTCCAGAGACGATCAAACCGCTGGCGTACACGATGGCAATCTTATCCAAAGCGAAATTCGGCGTGCCCAACGTCGTGCGGTAGGTATTCAGCGAAACCGGATTCCAGCCGCTCCCGCGCTTTTTGAAGTAGTCCTGAACCTGGTCCCAATAGCCCAGCCTGTCAACGATCTTGCTATCCACGGCGTCGCTGGTGGAGAGCGGGCCGCGGTTTAGGATAGCTTCGAATTGATCGCGGTTCATACCGCGCGCTTTCGAAGTATCGCCGAGGTATTGTTCGTAAACGCTGTGCAGGAGCGATTCCACTTCTTCTTTGTGCGCCGGCGTGAATTTTTTCTCGGTGAACATGTTTCCGGCCGTCTTGTATTCGGCGATGTGATAGTACTCGGGGACGATTTTCAGCTTGTCGAGTGTGCCGCGGATGAAAGTGGCTTCGGCCATCATTCCACGAATGCTGACGGGAGTGGTGGGCACGAGCCAGATTTGCTGGCAAGCGCTGGCGAGATAGTATTCCTGGTTTTGGATGCCGTCGTAGCCCAGATAACAAATGCTCGGCTTGCCGCTCGTCCGGAACGCAAGCAAATGATTGCGAATCTCTTCGAGTTTCGCCCAGCCGGTTTGGAGCGGGGCGATGCGCACGACCAAGCCGGTGATGCGCGAATCGGTGCGAGCGTTGTCGAGCGCGTCGAGGTAGTCATGCAGAACCGGAACGGTGCCGCTGAAGGCGCTGAAAAAATCCGGGGCGCGCTGCTCTTCGATTTGGCCCGTCGCGTCGATAACCAAGACGGAATTCGACGCGATGCGGATGTTCGGCTTCGAGGCGGTCCAAAAAATCAGGACGACAAAAAAAACTACCAGCACGATGATCACAATCGCTCGCCGCTTGCCCCAAGTCATTGTCATTCACCTCTTCCCACGCGCGCGCAGGCGATGCCTGATATCGCGGGCTGATAATGCTGGCAACAAGGTAGCATCGAGGCGTGCAAAACTCCAATTTGCGGTCCGGCTGATGTGTTCACCGCGGACGTTCTTGCTGCTGTGGGAGGGGCGAGAAATGAGCGGAAAAGCGGGAGTCCATTTTTGAATTTTTTGGCTATTTGAGCGTGTCGCGCTCTTTTGTTTTCAGCGAGTTGGAGCATGTTCTACTTCCTGAATTTGGCGATTTAATTTTGCAGTTTCCGCGTTTGCGAGGGGATCTATAGAAACAGAAATTGCAAGAGCAGATCCTTCGCTGCCCGCCCTTCCATCGTCAGGGCAAGCGGGACGACAGCGGACAGCAATTGGGGACTGGTTAGGAGCGGGATGAGCATTCTCTCCAGATGCGTTCTGGTGCTGGACGATTACGATGTGCTTGGTTGGATGCTTAATCCATTCTCCGAACTCGTTGATGTGCGTGTAGGCGTACACCGCTTTGACGACGGAAGCAGCTGTAACTTTAACGATTTCCGCGCATTCGATAACCGATTCCAGGGCAACCCGGACGGCTTTTCGGCGGCGAGCGAAAATGCCGGTGGCGTGGACGTGGCGGTAGATGGAGGAATGGTCGGCGATGCCGTACTCGCGCGCGATCTTGTCCGGGCTGCGCCAGCGGAGAAATTCGTGTTCAATGGCCTTGCGGTCGGGATGGCGGCAGACGTTGCACCGGCGGGTGTGAGGGCCCATGGCCGCGCGCGGTTTCGGCTGGGAGGGGCGACCGGGCTCGGGTAGTTCACCGGCGTCAAGCTGCTGGTCCTTCTTTTCTCCCAAGACCGCCGCTCGTACGACTTCGGCATCGCCGGCCGTCTTCTTCTTCGCGTCCACAGTCACTTCCTCCTTGTGCGCTGAAAAGCGCCCGAACCGATGCTAGATGAAGAAGGAGAAGGATTTCAAGGACCAGAATTGCGTGGACACGTATTTAACTCAGTAGTAAAGATTTAAGGGGCAAAATAATTTGTGTGAGCAGGTACTAGTCTCCGCAGATCTGCGTAGGCATTTAGAGGTTTGCTCGCCATTAAGACTTTCGATGCACCGCAGGATGGTGAACCATCTTAATTACGTTGCCGAGCTTGTCATAGGTTACGGTGACGCTGGGGCCCTCACCTTGTCCTTTGATGGTGACCGAAGTGGTGCCGAGGCCCTCGGGGGGAAGCCTGCGAAGGCGCTGCCAGTTCCAAAAAGGGGGAAGAAATTCGATGGGGATACAAAGGGCTTGCTGTGCTTGGCCGTTGTAGGCGAAACCCCACTCGTTGTCTCCGTTCCAGAAGGTGCAGCCGAAAGGAATCGTTGCGGGAGGCGGGTTCGTAGAGCTCTGAAACATGAAGGTGCCAACGCTCCCAGGGAGGATGTAGCCGGAAGCTGCTGCAGTGCCTTGAAAATTAGTGCCTGCTTCGAGGAAGCTGCCGGAGTAGCCGGTGGATTCCGTCCAGCCGGCCGGGCCGGTGACCGGCACAATGCCGGACAAGGCCCAAGGCGGCGCCAGGGGGACATTGAACTGGGCGTCGAAGAGGAACCCGTAAATGGAATACGGTGCGGGGCTGGTATTCTGCAGCAGGACGACATACTCGTAAGTTCCAGCAGCAGGCATTGCAAAAAATACGGCGCTCGCAGAGGTGGCCATGATCTTCGGTCCTCCGTATGGAAGGGTCGCCGGGTATTCCGGCGGATGTTGCTTACTTCAAAAATGAACGCCATTGTACACCCGTGTCGGCTGTCTATGGCTACGTGAAAAGACTTCCAGGAGCAGCTGGGCGCGGTTCGCAAATTGCGACCTTTTTTAGTTGACATATTCGCAAAATGCGAATCTAATGGAGATGAGGTTCGGATTGCACGTCATCAGCCGCAAGCGACTACTGGAAGCGGCGAACGCGCACGCGGGGTTGGGCGCGCCGTTGGATGCATGGTACCGGATTGCGAAGAAGGCGGAATGGAAGAACCTGGCGGAAGTGCGGCGCGTATGTCCCAGCGCTGATGCGGTGTGGAAATTCACGGTGTTCAACATCAAGGGCAATGCGTACCGCCTGATTACGCAGATCAATTACCGGACGGGACGGGTATTCGTGCGAAATGTGCTGACTCACGCGGAGTACGACAAGGGAGGCTGGAACAAATGAGCTCGCGAACGGTGAACTTGGAATACGGGCGGCTGCTGACGAAATTTTCTCCGAAAGTGATTCGCACGGAAAAAGCGAACGAGGAATATACCGAGGCGTTGTACGAACTCGACCAACGCGATGCAAAGCTGACTCGCGCCGAGAAGGAGCTTGCCGAACTTTTGACATTGTTGATCGAGGACTTCGAATCCAAGCGGTACAAATTGCTGCACGCAAAGCCCGTGGAGATTCTGCGATTCCTGATGGATCAGCACGGACTGAAGCAAAAGGATTTGGTGGACGTGTTTGGAACGCGCAGCATCGTTTCCGAGGTGTTGAACGGCAAACGAAAATTGAACAGGGAGCACATCCGGCGTTTGAGCGAGCGGTTTCACGTCTCACCGGAAGCATTTTTCTAGGAGTATCTCCGTCGCAGGGCG
Source organism: uncultured Acidobacteriota bacterium (assembly GCA_963698005.1). Lineage (GTDB taxonomy): Bacteria > Acidobacteriota > Terriglobia > Acidiferrales > UBA7541 > Palsa-295. The sequence goes on along the minus strand of OY969113.1, from coordinate 3,987,569 downwards.
CTTCGTAAGTCCTTTGGCACTGCTCTTAAGCTGTACTTTCGTCCAGTTGTTCGCCGGCGGCGCGCACGCGCATCATTGAAGAAGGATTCGGCCCCCATTGGCATTTGTGTCGGCTCGTCTACCGGCTCAACCGGATCGAAACAACTGGAGAAGACTTTTGCGACGGCTATCGCACTGGCTTGTTCTGGCGCTTATCGTAGTGCATGCGGGTTGCGCTGGGACGACGAAGACGACACCGGGGCCACCGGCGCAGGTGAGCGTCAGCGTGATGCCTGGCGCGGCGAATGTGCGAGCTGGCGCGACGCAGAGTTTTACGGCGAGCGTGACGGGCACGACGAATCAGAATGTGAATTGGTCGGTGAATGGGGTTGCGGGCGGCAACGCAACGACTGGGACGATCAGCGCTTCCGGTGCCGGCAGCGCTGTTTATACTGCTCCGGCGAACCTGCCGAATTCGAATGCGATTACGATCAGCGCCGCGTCTGCTGCGGATTCGAGCGCGAGCGGGACGAGCAACGTCACACTGTGGAACGCCACGCCGGCGATTAGCAACGTGACTCCGACGAGTTTTACCGCGGGCGCTTATACGCTTACGGTGACGGGCAGCAACTTCGTGAGTGGCGCGCAAGTTTTGTTCGGGGGCGCGGGGGTTACCACGGCTTTTGTTTCGGCTACGCAGCTTACTGCGACGGGCTCGGAAGCTAGCGCGGGGATGTTTGGCGTGAGCGTCAGCAATCCGAATCCGGGGAGCAGTACTTCTTCAGCGATCAACGTGACGGTGACTTCGCAATCGGGCGGGAATCCTCCACCGCCGCCGCCGAGCGCTTGTAGCGTAATCAGTTTGGGGCAAGGCGGCAGCCTCAACGGGTTCCTTCCCTTCCCGGCGGACAATTTGTGGAATCAGAATATTGCGAACGCGACCGTGGATCCAAATTCTGCGGCGATCATTAATTTCATCGGAGGGAGCGATCCGGTGCATCCGGATTTTGGCTCGGGCGAATACCAAGGATCGAGCATTGGAATTCCTTACATCGTGGTGGATTCGGACCAAGCGCCGGTGACGATTAATTTCACAGCTTATGGAGACGAGAGCGATCCCGGGCCGATGCCGGTGCCCGCGGGCGCTCCGATTGAGGGGTACCCGAATCCGGGCAGCGGCGACCGGCACGTATTGGTTCTCGACAACAGCAACTGCTGGTTGTACGAACTCTACAGCTCGTATCCGCAGAGTGATGGGAGTTGGAACGCGGCCTCCGCGGCGGTGTGGGATTTGACGGCAGATGAGCAACGGCCGCTGACGTGGACTTCGGCCGATGCGGCGGGGCTGTCGATTTTCGCGGGACTCGCGCGCTACGACGAAGTTGCCAGCGGGGAAATCAAACACGCGCTGCGGTTCACGCTGCAAGACAGCCGCGCCGCTTTCGTGCCGCCGGCTTCGCACTGGGCCGCGAATTCAACGAATGCGAATGCCGCTCCCATGGGCATGCGCCTGAGATTGAAGGCGAGCTTCGATATTTCGCAGTTTTCGGCGACGAATCAGGTGATTCTGACGGCGCTGCAGCAATACGGCATGATCATGGCGGACAACGGGTCAAACATGTACATCAGCGGCGCGCCGGACGATCGCTGGGACAACGACGACTTGCACAATCTGGATCAGGTGACGGCGTCGGACTTCGAAGTGGTGACGATGAATCCGATCTACACACAGGCGAACCTGCCGACGGGCGCAACGCCTGTTATCAACGCGTTCACGGCAAGCTCCTCGACAGTTTCTGCAGGCGCACAAGTCACGCTGCAATGGAATGTGACGGGAGCTTCGTATTTCGATGTGACTCCGCAAGTGGGCGCGGTCCGCGGGACGAGTGTGATTGTCACGCCGACGCAAACTACGACGTATACGCTCAACGCTACGAACGAATTCGGACGCACTACTGCCACCGTCACTGTTACGGTGCAGTGAGCGGCTCGCCTCTGACACAGCACTTCCCCTCACCCGGATTGACAAGCCCCGGCAGAATTAGGAGGCGGCGGACGCTAGTCCGGCATGGTCACGGTTTCTTCGCGCGGTAATGCGTCCAGCGTCGCTTTATCCAGATGCAGGTGAGCGGCGACGAGTTCCGGGGGAGTGTGCGAGAGCCATTCGGAAAGAGCGAGGTCCTGATAGAAGCTGCTCTTGAACATCTCGAGGAACTTCAGGTCGGCGGAGCCCGTGTTTTCAATGTAGTGAGGGAGGGTCCTTTGGATGTAGCCAACGTCACCGGTTTCGAAATCCATGGTGCGGGCGCGGCCTCCGGTGGCAAAAACGGTCATGCGTCCCTTGCCGGCAAAGAAGTATTGCCATTCGTCGGCGTTGGGATGCCAATGCAGCTCGCGGACGCCACCGGGCTTGACCGTGACGATCGCGGCGGCGATGGTGGATATTTTGAAATTTTTCGAGTCGATGATGCGGACGTCGCCGCTCTTGTTGCTCTTGGTGGGAGGAAAGTCCATGGTGCGGAAAGCAAAATCAATAGGCGAAGGACCCAGCGCTCCGGCGGCGATGCGACGATCGTCCTCGAGCGAGCCGGGGAGATCGGCTTGAAAGATGAAGAGTTCTTTCTTGGGCATGTTTGCGAGAGCCGCTTGGCTGACGCCGAAATTCTTGGCGAGGACTTCCGGAGGCGTGTGCGCCATCCAGTCGGAGAGTAGAACAGTTTCGTATTCGGAAAAGTTGCCATCATCAAATACGAGGAGGAATTCACAACCATCCGGAGCGAGACCCTGGATCGAGTGGGGAATGCCAGGGGGGAAAAACCAGAGGTCATTTTCTTTGATGTCGGTGACGAAACTCTTACCATCCGCGTCAATGCAGGTGATGCGGGCGGTGCCATAGAGCATCAAAGCCCATTCCGCAGCGCTGTGCCAATGTAGCTCGCGGACACCGCCAGCGGTGAGGCGCATGTCCACCCCAGCCAGGGTCTTCGAGATCGAAAGTTCGCGCTGGGTAACTTCGCGGGACCAGCCCCCTTCTTGAAGGCGCTTGTGGGCGAAGGAAAAAGGGTACTTGAAGGTGGTCACGGCGCCGGCATCGGTGGGGACGGGACTGTTCGAATCCGGATTTGCGGCGTCCAAAGCGGGATTGGTGGGACCTGGGTCGCTTGCGCTGCGATCGGATTTGGGCTTTTGGCCTGATTGCTCTTGCGCCGCCAGTTTTTTCGCAGAGAGCAAACTTGCCGCCGCGAGAGCGGCTGAACTCGCTCCCAGAAATCCCCTGCGCGTCAAAGCCTCTTTTTTCCCTTCGTCGTCCATGCCAGCCACCTTTCCGAATTGAAATGGATTCAGTCTGCGGATTTGAAGCTGGATTGTACGCCGGAAAAAAGGCTTGGGAAATGCGAATAATAAAGAAATGGCAGACCGGTCTTGGTGAGGGCTTTGCTGTGCGGCTCGCTGTTGTGCGGTGGTGGCCGCTGCGGCTCTGGCCTGTGCTTGAGCCTGGGCTTGAGCTTGCGCGTTGTATTGGTAGCCGTCGGTCAAGAACTGCGCTGGTCCTCGCCAGGCCCTTGATTGAGTTTGGCTCGATTTTCTCCTCGGCTTCGCCACAACAAAAGTTTAGACCTTGGGTTGAGATGGGCAATTGCCGGGCTGCTAGATCGAGGGCGCCGCGGCTGGTTGGCGACTGAAGGCGGGCAGCTTTTCGGCGCGGCTACAGGATATCTAGTATGGACTAGGATTCTGGGGATGGCGTATAGTACTAGGCTAGCTATACTAGTCTCTCATCTACGGATAAAGTAACTCGATGTGGCCAGGTTTTTTGGGGCTTTATAGAAGGATTCCGTGGGAAGTGCGCGCAGGGACGGTGTCGCGAGGTTTTTCGGCCGGCTCTTCAGTTGGTTTGGCGCCGGGCTGGTGTGGGTTATCTGTCTCTTCGACCACGGTACGGTTTGGGGAGGCTGGGAGAGGGAGGTAAGTTCCATGTCGACTAGTGGGCTTGGCAGCATACAACATACATGCCCGCAGTGCGGTAGCGCGACAGTTCGCCGCTCGCACCGGCGAGGAGTAGTGGACCGAATACTGCAGATGGTTCGATTCCGGCCCTATCGCTGCCAGGAATGTTACAACCGATTTTTTAAGATTGCCGCGTAAAGACGTAGGCGATTAAACCCACGATTCAACCGAATCCGATTTCGACCACGTTGTAGCACGGACTATCTTCCTTAATCGCCTGACTGAGACGCGAAGTGCTAACTATCGTCTTTTAGAATCAGCTACTTACAGGCAGCCCCTTAGTACTAGAGGCCCATTTTCACCGTCGATTCGCCCTGTTATTTTTCCTTTGACCGGAAAACTGTCATGGGGCTGCCTAAAATCTCGAAGTGTCTGCAGTGGCTGCGAAACTCGCGCAAGACGCCTGTCGTTTTGCGTCTGAGGACCAAGTTTCTCTTGTCGATCGTTTTGATAATTGCCGGCCTTACGTTCGCGACTTTGTTGGTGGTCCGCCATACGGCGGAAAAACAGGTTGAGCGGGGGATGGAACAGGACACGCGCAACTCGATCTTGACGTTTCAGAATCTGCGGGCTGAACGCCAGCTGGAAGAAAATCGCCAAGCGGACGTGTTGGGCACACTTCCCACCGTAAGAGCTCTGCTGTCGCCGGAAGACGCATCGCCTGACATGCAGGAGGCCGCCGAAAGCCTGTGGCTTGCCGGGGGCTACGAACTTGTGGCACTGGCGGACTGGAAAGGAAAGATTGTCACGCTGCATACTTCAGTCCCCGGATTTACTCAGGCCGATGCGGAGGAAATGCTTTCTCGTTCGCAGGGGATGGGTGCAACAGGCGGCTGGTGGTACGGCAACCGACGCCTGTATCAAGTGGCGGCTCGCCCAGTCCAGTTTGGACCTGCCATGACGAACATGCGATTGGGTACGGTGATCGTCGGCCGCGAAATTGATTCGAGCGTGGCAAGCGAGGTGGGCCGGATCGCATTCTGCCGAGTAGCGCTGCGCTATGGCGACGAGCTGGTTGTAAGTTCCCTTCCCGCGATTGATGAACGCACGGTGGCGGACGAGCTTCGAAGATCGCCAGGCGCGAACAAGATACAAATTGATAAGGAACCCTTTCTCGCCAGCACAGTGGATTTAACGCCCGGATTGTCTCCCCCCGTCACTCTGACGGTACTGAGGTCCTACGACGATGCGGCCGCATTCATAACGCGTCTGAATCAGGCGCTCATCGGGCTGGGTTTATTTTCTGTTTGCGCCGGAGGAGTGCTGGTCTTTCTGATTTCCTACACGTTCACAAAACCGCTGGCGACGTTGGTAAACGCCGTTCGCGCGCTCGAACACGGAGACTTCAGTTATCCAGTGGATATTGGGAGCGGAGATGAAGTGGCGGAAGTGACTGCTGCTTTCGACCGTATGCGAAGCACGCTGCAACGAAACGAAGAGCAAAGCAAACGATTGGGAGATCAGCTCCGGCAAGCGCAAAAAATGGAAGCGGTTGGCAGGCTGGCGGGCGGCGTGGCGCATGATTTCAACAACTTGCTTACAGTGATCAAGGGCCACAGCGATCTGCTGGAAGAAAAGATCACGACTTCCACTCCCATGTTTCACAGCATCACGCAGGTGAAGAAGGCGACGGATCGCGCCACGTCGCTGACACGCCAACTGCTTGCGTTCAGCCGCATGCAGGTATTGCAGCCGAAGATTCTCGATTTGAACTCGCTGATTACGGAGATCAGCAAGATGTTGCCGGTGCTGATCGGCGAAGACATTGAGTACAACTTTTATGCGGCGCGTTCTCTGGGTTTGGTGAAGGCTGACCCGTCGCAGATCGAGCAAGTTTTGATGAATCTTGCCGTGAATGCTCGAGACGCGATGGGGAAAAAGGCCGGTAAACTCACGATTCGGACGCGGAACGTTACCCTGGACGATGAGTGGTCAAAAGCGCATCCGCCGACGCCGCCGGGCCACTATGTATTGCTGGAAGTGGAAGACACCGGGCAAGGCATGGATGCGCAAACCAAGGCGCGAATTTTCGAGCCGTTTTTTACCACCAAGGAGCTGGGCAAAGGCACCGGGCTGGGTCTTTCAACGGTGTATGGAGTGGTGAAGCAGAGCGGCGGCTATATTTGGGTGGAGAGCGAAGTAGGGAAAGGCACGAAGTTTCAAATTTTCCTGCCGCAAAGCGGAGAAAGCGTACAGGCGGCCGGGCCGGAGAAGGACTCGGAGTCTCCGGTACGCGGTTTTGGCACCATATTACTGGCCGAGGACGAAGAGGCGGTTCGAGATCTGGCGTCTGAATTTCTGAAGGCGAGCGGTTATACAGTGCTGGTTGCAAAAGATGGATTAGATGCGCTGGAGATAGCGGAACAGCGTAGAGGCTCGATCCACGTGCTGGTGACGGATGTGGTGATGCCGCGAATGAGAGGCACGGAGCTGGCGCGAAAATTGAAGCGCTGCCATCCGGAACTGAAGATCGTTTATATGTCCGGCTACCTGGAACACGACAGCCAGGACGGTTCTTACGAACGCGGGGCGGCATTTCTGCAGAAGCCGTTCACGCGAGAGAGCTTGTTGCTGAAAATACGAGAACTTATCGACGGCAAGGTCCATGAATCGTCAGAATCCGTCGTAGCCGGATAACCCCCCGCAGCATCCCGCATTGAGACCTTTGGATTGCCGTGACTTCGATTGATTCAATGCAGGAAGTGCCGTAGAAGAACTATGTCTTTGCGTCGCGGAGAAAACGGGCGGCTTCTTCAGGCGGAGTGGGATTGATGTAGAAACCCGTGCCCCATTCAAAGCCGGCGACTTTCGTCAGCTTCGGCATCATTTCGATGTGCCAATGATAGTGGTCGTTGATTTCTTCTCCTATGGGAGAAGTGTGGATCACATAGTTGTAGGAGGGAAAAGCCAGCACGGAATCGAGGCGCGCGAGAAAATCGCGCATAATTCTGGCAAGACTTCCGTAGTAAGGAGCGGGCATATTCTCAAACGCTGAGCTGTGCTGGCGGGGAAGAATCCAGGTCTCGAAGGGAAAGCGCGGCGCGTAGGGAGCGAGGGCGATGAAGTAATCGTTTTCCAGGATCATGCGCGTGCCGGTTTCGACCTCCTGGCGTATCATGTCGCAAAAAATGCAGCGCTCTTTTTCGTCGTAATAGTGCTTGGCGTTGTCCACTTCCTCGCGAACGCGCTTGGGCACGATGGGCAGCGCGATTAATTGCGAATGCGTGTGTTCGACGGTGGCGCCGGCGGCTTCCCCGTGATTCTTGAACAGAAGGATGTATCGAAAGCGGCGGTCGTTCTTCAAATCCAACATGCGATCGCGGTAGGCCCAGAACACTTCCTCGACTGCTTTGTCGCTGATGGTCGCGAGTGTGGATTTGTGATCCGGCGTTTCGATGATCACTTCGTGCGCGCCGACACCGTTCATGCGGTCGAACAGGCCTTCGCCTTCGCGGTCAAGACCGCCTTCGATACCGAGCGCGGGAAATTTGTTGGGCACCACTCGCAGCGACCAGCCGGGCGTATCTTTTCCGCTACCGTTGCGGCCATACGCGAGAATTTCAGAAGGAGTTTTTCCTTCATTGCCGGGGCAGAAAGGACAGTTCGGATTGCCCTTGATCTGAACGCTTTCGCGGACAAAATCCATGGGACGTTTTGCGCGGTCCGTTGAAATGATGACCCAACGTCCGGTAATCGGATCTTTGCGAAGCTCCGGCAACTTTTTCTCCTGGGTCTTAGTATCGCATCAAGCGTTGTCTTCGCCGAAGGCTGCTTTGTGGAGGCGTACGGTCGGTTTTTGACCGAGGCGCGTCTCGATGGCGAGCACGTCAAACCTCCAATCAGTATCATCCAAGTGACGAGCACGAAGAAATTGCCGCGCCATGCGCGCCAGGTTGCGACGCTTCTCGTGATTAATTGCGTCTTCCGGCCTCGACTGGCCCAGTTGAGCCGCGGTGCGCGTTTTGACTTCCACAAATGCGAGCATCGGGCCGTCGTAGCCGACGATGTCGAGTTCGCCCTTCATTCCCGGCACAGTGAAATTGCGCGCGATCACTACGTAACCCTGGTGGCGGAGGTACCAGTAGGCGTAGGTTTCGCCACGAACTCCTGTCTTTCGCGCGCGTTGTTTTGTGGAAGCGTCCAGACGCGCCTCCGCCAGGCCTTTACTGGCGGCGAAATTCAGAATCGAATACATGAACTGAGATATCAAATGTGAACCGTCCCGTTTATAAAATAACAGCTTGCGTCCAGCCGCGGCTGCTTGCACTTTCCCATTAGCAGCGGAAAGCGAAGATGATTCTGCCAGAATTTGCAGAGCGAGCGGAAGGAGTTCATTACAAAAAGTTCCGGGCCAGTGGGGGCGGAAAGCCCAGCAGCCTCGCATCGAATACGAGGCTGGGCGCTTTCAAACCGGAACGTTTTGCGCGCAATGGTTATAAGGATCGCTCGATTTCGCTGATGATTCCATCGAGGGTGCGGACGGCAAACTCGGCCTGTTCCTCGTCGATCATGAGCGGGGGACAAAGCCGCAGCGTGGTGTCGCCTGAACCGAGAACGAGGAGTCCCTTATGGAACGCCATCTGGACGATGCGGTTGCGCAGGTCGGGCGCTCGCTCCTTGGTTTCTTGATCGCGCACAAACTCAATGCCGATCATCAAGCCGCGGCCGCGAACTTCACCGACGATTTTGTGGCGCTCAGGCCAGTCAGCCGTCTGCCGCTTGATGAATTCGCCCATGCGAGCGGCGTTGGCCATGTAACTCTTCTCGATTAAGGCCAGCGTTGCGAGCGAAGCCGCGATACAGACAGGATTGCCGCCGAAAGTGGACGCGTGCGCGCCGGGCGTCCAGTCCATCACCGAAGCCTTCGTGATAATTGCGCTAAGCGGCATGCCCGACGCAATTCCTTTCGCGGTGCAGATAATATCCGGTTCGACGCCGGCATAATCCACGGCCCACCACTTTCCGGTACGGCCCATGCCCGATTGCACTTCATCGGCGACAAGCATGATTCCGTATTTGTGGCAGATTTTTTCCAGGCCTTGCAGGAATTCCGCGGGCGCGGGCAAATAGCCGCCTTCACCTTGGATCGGCTCGATGAAAATACCGGCTACTTCGTCGGGGTCTACGCGGCGGCGGAAGAGTTCGTTTTCGAGATACGAAAGGCAATCGGCGGACGCATTCTCCGGGCGGATTCCGTAGGTGCCGCGGTAGGTGTCCGGATAAGGCATGTGAAACACGCCGGAGAGGAGAGTGCCGAATCCTTTGCGTTGGACCGCCCGGCTGGCCGTGAGTGAAAGCGCGCCCATGGTGCGGCCATGGAATGCGCCGTGAAACGCGACGAGCTTGTCGCGCTTGGTATGATACTTGGCGAGCTTGATTGCGGCTTCGACTGCTTCCGTGCCGGAATTGCCGAAATAAACGCGCTTGGGTTCCTTGCCGGGTGCGATGGAAGCGAGCTTCTCAGCGAGCTCCACCATATTGGGATAATAAAAATCGGTGCCGGACATGTGAATTAGTTCGGCGGCCTGTTTTTGGATTGCGGCGACGACGTCAGGGTGGCAGTGGCCGGTGGAAACAACAGCGATGCCCGCCGCGAAATCGAGGAACGAGTTGCCGTCAACATCTTCGATCACGGCGCCGCGTCCGCGTTTGGCGACCAGGGGATAATCGCGCGTGTAAGACGGCGAAAGGACGTGCCGATCGCGCTCTACAATCTGCGTGGCCTTCGGCCCGGGCAGCGGAGTAATCAGGTGCGGTAGCTTGGTTTCAACAATTGTGTCCGTCGCTTGCATGTCTTCCTCCAGGAAGTAAATTTATAAAATCTTTATGTCTGCGCGCACAAGTGTCTGGCGCGCGAGCTAGTGACGAACAGATGGAGGAAGAGGACTTAATCGACGCCGAAGAGATTCGGGCGCTCGTGAGAGGGCTGGCTATGCAGCGACAGAATGTATTTCGTGGAAATCTTCATTTGTACTTCCAGCGGACACTTCCGTCTTTCGTGTCTTCCACTATGATACCAGAATCGGCGAGTTGTTGGCGTATATCATCGCTGCGCTTGAAATCGCGGCGCTTCTTCGCGGCATTTCGCTCCTCAATCAGCGTTTCGACCTGTTCTGAAGAAATGCGCGGCTTGTCCGGGCCAAAGCCGAGCTTCGCCAGCTTCTCGTCGTCATCCTCTGCGAGCACGGCCAGGACGCCATCCACTTTCTCCATGGCGGCGATGACGCGCGGCGCATCCTGCTGCAGAAATTCTCCGCGGTCCATTGCAGTATTTATGTCGCGCACCAGGTCGAAAACCGCGGCTAAGGCAAGTGCAGTGTTCAGGTCGCCGGCCAGCCCGGCGTCGAAATCTGTCTCGGCTTTCTCGGCGCGTTTGCGGATATCCGGGCTCGATCCGGCGGGAAATTGTTCGGCCTTCAATCGCGAGACAAAATTTCGAAGCCGCGCCACTGAGCTTTCAGCTTGCTTCAAACTATCGGAGGTAAAGTTGAGCTGGCGGCGGTACGGAACGGAAAGCAACAGAAAACGGATGGTGGAAGGCTTGTGCCCTTTTTTGAAAAGGTCGCGCAGCGTATAGAAGTTGCCGAGCGATTTCGACATTTTCTCGCCGTCAATGATCAGATGTTCCGCATGAAGCCAGAGCCGGACGAACGGATGGCCTGTTGCCGCTTCGCTCTGGGCAATCTCGTTTTCATGATGAGGGAACGCAAGATCCACGCCTCCGGTGTGGATGTCCAGGGTATCTCCCAAATACTTCATGGCCATCGCGGAGCACTCGATGTGCCAACCGGGACGGCCGGGGCCGATACGCGTCTCCCAGAAATGCTCGCCGGGCTTGGGCGCTTTCCAGAGCGCGAAGTCGCGCGCATTTTCCTTTTCATACTGATCAACATCAACTCGTACGCCGGTCTTCATGCCGGCCAGATCGATCTTCGAGAGGCGGCCGTAGTGCGGAAATTTTGCGATGCTGTAATAGATCGAACCTTCGCTGGAATAGGTGAGGCCCTTTTTCTGAAGCCGTTCGATCAGCGCGACCATATCTTCGATGTGATCCGTGGCGCGAACGAGCTCTTCAGGAGCTTCCAGGTGCAGGGCGTCCATGTCTTCCAGAAAGGCCTGGACATATTTCTCGGTGTACTCGCGAATACTGATGCCGGCGGCGGCAGCTTTCTGGATGATTCGATCGTCCACGTCCGTTAAGTTCATCACCTGGAGCACGCGGTATTTGCGAGATTGAAGGAAGCGCCGCAGGACATCCTGGAATACGAAAGTGCGAAAATTCCCAATATGCGCAAAGTCATACACCGTGGGTCCGCAGGTATACATATGCACTTCGCCCTTGCGGATTGGGTCGAGAGGCTCCAAGCGGTTCGTCAGCGTGTTGTGCAGATGTATGGCAGTCATTTTCTAGAGCGGTGCAGAGGTGTAATTCTAACTGACGCATCGGTTTGCAGCAAAGCTCCGCGGCAAGGCGAAGTTCCTATCCCGGGCGAATGCTTTCCGGGTCGATCACCGACGGAGTACTGGAACTCCTAAGGAGAAATAGGACTTCGAACAGTACCAATAGACCGTCTGTACCATTTTTTGAAAAATGTGTTCAGTTAGTCTATAGCCAGATTTCGAGGCCCTTGCCGAACAATCGGCGGGTCCAAAGAGAAAACGATGAAAAAGATAATTCTGCTGGCTGCTATCGCGTTCCTCGCCGATTCGGCGCAAGCGCAGATGAGAGTCGGCTCAGGAGCCATCGGGGGCGCTTTCAGTTTTTCTCATTCCACCCATGAAACGCAGGCGCCTCTGCCGCCAAATGTGAGCGCGACAAACCCCGGCGAGTTCGTTCCGTCAACATTTGAAAGTTACAAAGAAGCGGTGATTATCGGTCAGGAAGAGTTGGATGCGAAGCCGCTGAGCGTGGCTGAGGCGGCGCGAATCCTTCAGGCCTGGAAAAAATCCGAGATTCAAAAACCCGCGTTGATCGTGGAGCAGGACAGCGAGGGGAGAATCATCGTCTCCAGCGGGAAACAGCACGAACCCGGCAAGAGCAATTGCCGGGAAGATTAAGGATTGAGCTGGACTCGGCGAGTAAGGATGGTCACGTCCCCTTGCTGATAGGGCGTTGCCGTCAGAGGGCGAGATTTCACCACGAACATTCCCTCGAGAGGCAGAAGATAGCTTAGATCCAGTACATAGACTTCCACCGGCTTTCCCAAAGGCAACTCAAACTGTATCTCAATGCCTTTCGCAGGCATGGTCATGCAACGGTACAGATCCCAGCCATTGAAATAACGAAGGACGCGGGCAGTCTTGTGTGGAATTGGCTCGTCTTGTATGCGAATCTGGTCGATCCCTGAATCCGGCGGAAAAAAAACTGCAGCTTCGGGCGCGCCGCGTTCGGATCGCAAGAGGGCGCGATACTGCCGCTTTCCTCCCGACTCCGACGACTCAAGGATAGTAAATGTGGGAGCGGCAATTTCAAGGTGCGGCGCATCGGCAAGAAACGCGGGCGAGGTATCCCACGGAAGTGAGCCCTTATCTATGCGATGGAAATTCGTCGCTACTCGAATCGGCTCGGGCAGCCGTCCGGAATCCGTGTAAACCACCCACTGCGATTTGCCGGAATCGCCGTCCTGCCGATATTGCAGATTGACGTGCTCCGGCGCTTTTGCTGAGTATGCCGGCGCGACAACCGCCGCAAAAACTGCGAGCACAGTGGCGGCGATGGCTGCTCCGGGAAGAGCAAATCGCGTCACACCTTTTGGTTCGTGCAAACTGGCCAAAAGCGGCGCTAGCGGCGAGAGGAGTAGCGCGATCAGAAGTGCGATGCCTGCAAGTATGCGGAAGCCTAGACCGTCGTAGAGCAGGATCACATGGTCGAAACCTAGAATCCCGGCGGCGAATAACGGCAAAGCCGCTGCCAGCCAGACGCCATTTTTGGGTTCGCTACTACGCAACGTGAATGGCAATCCCACCACTACTGCAATGCATGACGGCACCAGCAGAACGTAGCCAATTCCACCGGTGAACCAACAAACCAGGACTGAAAACAGAGCCCACCAAATCCATACACCCGCCCACAAGCCCCAAAATCCGGAGCGACTCTCGAAGGCAAGCGACACGACAGTCACCACGGAAATTGCCAGACACCAGAAGGCAGTCTGCAACGGAAGTGGGTGGGCCACCCAGTTTGTGGGCGAAACTCCGGCGACATGCAGGATTTTCTGGAAGACTAATGCAAGAACCCCGGTGGCAACAAAAATGGCAAGCCAATTGACAACTCCCCAAAGGAGCGCGGAAGGCAGGAGGCGATTTTTCGCTATCAGCCATCCAACTTGAAACAGCAGAAGAATCAGGGCGACGATCGAGATGGGAAAGCTCCAACCCGCGGGCCACATGATCACGCGGCGTTCGAAGAGATCAAAGAAAACAGCTTCCTTCACGGGCGGGCTGGTAAGGTCGCTATTCGCAAGCGCCAAGATCATGGGCAGCGCGTTTTCTCCGTGATGTTGCAAGCTTCGAGGATCTGCATTCTCGAAGTTATCCAGCGGCGTGTGATAGTGGTTCACATCGCCGATGTAAGCGAAGTTGACGCCCTGATATCCGGAGGCCTTGAACACGGTGAAATCCGTATCGTTCGGAAGCTGCTTATAGACCTGGTAGAAAATCGAACTGGTGGCCGGGCGCGCGGCATGCTCTGAATAAAGTTTTACCGCCCAATAATTGGCGCTGCCCGTTTCGAACATCATGCTCGGACCTGAAGTGCCGCGCGCTTCCAAGTTGACGGCCGCACGAACGTCTTTCGCCCAGGGGCTCTGCGTTACGAATGCATGTGCGCCGAGCAATCCAGCCTCTTCGCCATCGTCTATCAGAATAATGATGGAGTGACGCGGTGCCGGCGCTGATTTCAGAGCGCGAGCAATCTCGATTACGGCGGCGACTCCCGCGCCATCGTCGGAAGCTCCCGGGCCTGCCGGAACGGAGTCATAGTGCGCAGCCAACAACACGGAGGCGCCAGGCTCGACTCCGTCCAGGCGCGCCAGAATATTTTTCACAGTCGCGCAGGTTCCGAAGTCGTCACACGAAAAACCACTTTGCACCTCGGGCTGATAACCGAGCTTGGTCAGCTCATCAATTACGCGGCCGCGAACGACACCGTTTGCGGCGCTTCCGGTAGGGTGCGGGATGCCATCGCCCACCAGGCGGCGGAGCACTTCGCGGGCACGATCGGCGGAAAATTCAGTTGCGCCGGCACTGGTGGGAAGAGGCGCGGGAGGGCGCAATCCAGCCACTGATAGAAAAAAAATTACGGCTAGGATGGCTATGGTAGGCAGTACTCGACGTGCCCCAGGCGTTTCTTCAGGCTGCAAATACACCCCCTGTGCGCGCCATCCTAGGATGCGACTGGTTTCAAGTCAATGCGCAAGTGGACTCAACGGCTTGTTAACGCGCCATATTGGGCAGCAGTGAGGGGCACGACGGAGAGCCGTCCCTGGCGAACTAGGGGCGAATCGGCGAAGAGCTTGTTGGCCTTGATTTCCGCGAGCGAGATTGGTTTGGAAAGCGGCTTTCCGGCTTGAATTTTTATTTGAGGTTTTTTCGGGTCCGAGACATCCACAGAGATCACCTTGGCCATTCCCACCGCGCTCTTTTGGTTTGCAGTTTCGTAGATGATGAGCTGCACGCCGGGCTTCATTTCGCGAAGATTTCTCAAAGCCACCGGATTCGATACGCCGTCCCAAACTGTGGCTTTGTCTCGCTGCAAGTCGGCAAACGAGTACTCGGAGGGCTCGGTTTTCAGCAGGTAGTAGTCAGCCATGGCGTCCACTTTAAGACAAAAATGCGAGGAAGGGAACAGGGGTAGTGGGTCAGTTTCCGGTAAGCGCGTTAATCAGGCACAAGCAGCGACGCTTGAGTTCTGTTCGTTGACTTGCCTACTGCCACAACCTAAGATGAGCGCCAAATGCCTGATTCGCAACCGTTGATCGGTCGTACCGTCTCCCACTACCGCGTGCTCGAAAAGCTCGGTGGCGGCGGTATGGGCGTGGTGTACAAAGCAGAAGACACCAGTCTGCGTCGTTTCGTCGCGCTCAAATTTCTCCCGGACGAAGTTGCGCGCGATCCGCAAGCGCTGGAGCGGTTCAGAAGAGAAGCGCAAGCTTCCTCCGCGCTGAATCACCCGAACATCTGCACCGTTTACGAGATTGGCGAGGACAACGGCCAGGCCTTCATCGTGATGGAATATTTGGACGGCGTCACGCTCAAGCACCGCATCAGTGGCCGGACGATGGAAATGGAAACGGTCCTGGATTTGGCGACCCAAATCGCCGATGGCCTCGACGCGGCCCACGCCGAAGGCGTCGTTCACCGCGACATCAAACCTGCAAACATTTTCGTGACCAAGCGCGGCCACGCGAAGATTCTCGACTTCGGGTTGGCAAAGCTGGCGCCCTCATCGCGTATCACGCAAGGTATGCGTGGTTCCTGGATGCCCACCGCGGCGGAAGAACTGTTGACCAGCCCCGGCGTGGCAGTCGGCACCGTGGCCTACATGTCGCCCGAGCAAGTGCGAGGCAAGGAGTTGGATGCGCGCACCGATTTGTTTTCGTTTGGCGTAGTGTTGTACGAAATGGCGACAGGTGTCCTCCCGTTTCGCGGCGATACATCGGGAGTTATTACCGAAGCGATTCTGAATCAGACCGCTATGGCTCCTGTGCGGCTGAATCCCGATGTACCAACGGAGTTAGAAAGGATAATCAACCGCGCGCTCGATAAGGACCGAGAGCTTCGTTATCAGCATGCCTCGGACATTCGAGCTGAATTGAAGCGGCTTAAACGCGACACGGATTCGGGCCGAATTTCGTCATCAGGAAGCGCGGCAGTCCAAGGTCTTGCGCCGGAAACCACGAGCGGCTCGGCCTCCGCCGTGGCCATCCAGTCTTCCGAGAAGCCTGCCCGTGAGAAATATGTACTCATGGCCGCTTGCGTCGCACTTCTGGCCGTTGTTTTTGCGGCGTATCACTTTTGGTCCCTCTCGATCGCTCCGAGCGGCTCTGTAAAGCTAACGCAAGTTAGCCAGTGGAACAAACCGATGAACTACGCGAGGCTATCTCCTGACGGCCACGCTGTGGCGTTTTCGTCAGCGGTCGGAGGGGTCATGCAAGTGTTCCTGATGCTCACTTCAGGTGGACAGGCCCTCCAGCTCACGGGTGACGAAGGTGACAAGGAAGTGGACAATTTTTCGTCCGACGGGAAAGAAATTTATTACCAGCGATCTCTCGGCCGCGCCGAGGTCTGGGCGGTACCTACGCTCGGCGGAAGTCCTCGGCGTGTGGTGTCCGGCTACGATGTGGTTCCTTCACCGGATGGCGCATCCATTTATTATATGAAGTCTGATAGCGCCGGGATTTTTCGCGCGAACAAATCCGGACTTAACGAAGAATCGGTGTACAACTCCAAAGGTACCGGCCTGTTATTTGCCCCTGGTCTGTTCTTTCCCGGGGGCAACGACCTCCTTGCTGGTGGTTTTCCAGAGGACCGTTCGATTCTCCGTTTTATCAAAATAAATGTGGCCAGCCATCAGGCAGTTAATTTAGGTGAGGTGTCGGGGAATCCCTCCGGCTACGGCTGGGCCGAACCAGGGAATTCCGTACTATTCAGCCGAACAGTAAACGGGTTGAAGAACATTTGGAAATACAACTTGGAGGATCGAAGTCTGACCCAGATTACTTTCGGAACCGGCCCGGACTCCTGGCCGATGCCTGACCCCGGAGGGAAAGGAATTTACTTTGTTAATGGGAAGTCCTCGGGGTCCTTAGCGGTTTACCACGTACACACAAAGGAATCGACGGACATCGTGTCAGAAGACGCAACTCAGCCCGCCATCTCGCCAGATGGGAGGCGTGTGATGTACATCACGCTCCCTGCACCCCAAAGAACCGAGCTCTGGGTATCGGGTATCGACGGGAGCAATAAAGTTAAACTCGCGACCGGAGAAAGCCTGGGGACAGGGAATTGGGCGTCAGACAATTCTCATCTTTCATTTGTTGAAACTGCGACCGGCGTAGAGTCGAAAGCCTACATCGTCGGCGCTGATGGCAACGGGCTTCTTCAACTTCCCCCGATGGGAGGCACGACCTTCACTACGGTATGGAGCCCCAACCAGAGATCGGTTTACGCGGGTGTCGTGCAAAGAGTGGCGCCCGTGTCCGACATTTGGAAATGGAACTTGGACGGTTCGAATCCCGAGAAGGTCGTGCAAGACTGCGGGCTGGTTTTCGATGCTGACTCAGGCGGGCAATACTTGCTTGATGTCGTACACGCTGGAGAAAAGGCTGGAATCTACGAAGTGTCTACGACCGATAGGAAATGCATTCCGTTGCTTCCAGGCGTAGTGACATTCGATGCAACCTTTGCTCGCGATGGCAAGTCGTTCTTGTATGCAGTTGCTTCGCGCGGTGAAGTCACGATCTACCGTCAGCTCTGGAGAAACGGTAAAACGATCGGAGCGCCCCAGATCGCCTTGAAGGTCCCTTTCGCTTTTCCGCTGGATTACGCTGGTGGCAACGCCTACGATTTTTCCCGGGACCTCTCCGCCATCGTCTATGCGCGGCCCGGCGGCCACGCCGACCTCTACCTTCTGAGCCAGAAATAAATCTTGGTCCCGAAGTCGCAACCCCGCTGGTCCTCACGGCTAACTGCTGGCAAGTTGCGTAACCGGAAAAGTCAAATCGTCTGAAATCCACATGGACGGTAAGCGCGTTTATCAGGAGTTGTGACTCTAGTGACCGCGAGGAGTGCACAATGTGATTGAAATTCCGGAGTCGTTCGGTTTCGTTAGTTCCTTCGCCAAATTACACGCAATTTCCGTGACGGAACCCGGCTTTGGATTTTGACGATATACATAGTGGAACGAACCTTCGTGTACACCTTCAACCATCCAATACGAACCGTCCATAACGTATGACTTACGACCTGCGGCGTCGGTTTTCTTCTCATCGTCCCCGGTGCTCGACATCGACCAGAATTCGACCTTCGCAATCAGTTGAAGCAGCTTATTGACGTCCGTGATCGCAACGTCATTTTGCGATCTTCGAACTCCTGATGCCGCACCTGACGAGACGGCAGATGTGATTTGACCGCTTCCATCAGGATTGATGACGAGCCGAACCGCTATCTCTCGTTCGGGCACGGGCGAGAAATAGCTCACCCGAAAGGAAAAGACACTCGTATCTTTAGCGGCCTCAAAAAGCGATGGTTCGTTCAGAGAAGCTAGAGCCGGATAGGCCAAAGGTATGTGGGTTTGCTCGGGCGGAAAGTATACGGGCCCGTGTGGAGTCGATTCCGCCAAACCTTGGATTGTGCTCTGCCCGGAGCCAGCGCCAGCAATGGCGAGAACAGTCATGCAGAGCATCAGCAGGACAAGCGACATCAACGTCTTGCAGGGCGCGGACAACATCGAAAGAACCCTCCTGCGGCAGTCCCGTCCGCCAAAGATTCTAGACTATTGGGTCAACTCCTGGTTAGTCGCGTTACCGTCCATCTGAAGTAGCACTTCACTTTTCCGGTAAGCGCGTTAATCAGAAGTTTGCTCGTCCGTTTACCGCTTGAACGAATAATAAATGACGTACAGCCAACTCAAGATGCCGTGAAGAATCATCCATAGGATGGAATGATTGACGCTCCACGAAATAGTGATGGCAAGCATGCTCCCGAAACCCCAAAAACCAACGCCCGCCGACCCGCTTCTATTTTCCATTTCAACTCCCATATGGGCGACGCTGGTGCTACGCCCGAATCGTCGCTGCAATGCCTGACGACCCAAACCAGTGCTGTGCGGTATACGGCTGCCATTTAGAAAAAGACTCATTTGGGAAGCGAATTTCGGTGCCACAAATCCTCCGGGTTGACGATCACGCACACCCCTGGTTAGTCGGATAACCGGGAACTGACCCACTGTGGAAAGAGGAGGCATCGCGGCGCAGATAAGTTACTGCTGAAACAATTCGCAAGAGCGGCCTTTACACCGCTCGCGCGCCATGCTAATTTCTCTTCTCGTACCGCCGATCCGATAGCGCCAGGCGGCAGGGCCTTTGACTAGCGACCCTCCCACGTTTTTGTCTCGAAAGACCTCCAAGGAAATTTCAAATCGAAGCCCCTTCTGCCGATGAGGCGTGGGGAGCGAACTGTGCGAGGGAACTGGTGTTAAAACTGCGCAAAGTTGAGTTGTTGGGCTTCAAATCGTTCTTCGAGAAGACGCCGATTACGTTCAGCGGCAGCGGAATCACGTGCATCGTCGGGCCGAATGGGTGCGGCAAGTCGAATGTGGTGGACGCGATCTCCTGGGTGCTGGGAGAACAGAGCCATAAGCAGTTGCGGGCCGAGCGGATGTCTGACTGCATATTCAACGGCACGGCCAAGCGGCCTCCGTTGGGCTTGGCTGAGGTGACGCTGACGCTGGTGGACCCGGAACTGTCTGAAGCGGTGGCGAAGGTGCTTGATGCCCCAGAAGAGGCTCCTGCGGAAGCTGGGCCTACGCTGGTCGAGCAGCCGGTCTCTGTAGCGAACGAAGATGGTTTTCTTGAGATTGCATGCACCCAAACAGACGTCGCGCCGGAAGAAAGCGCGGATAGCCGCAAGCCTTGGAAAAAGCGCATGGCGGAAAAGCCTGCGATCGCCCTGAAACCGGGCGAAGTGGTGGTGGGGCGGCGGCTTTATCGCTCGGGGCAAAGCGAGTACTTGATTAACGGACGCGTGGCGCGTTTGCGCGATGTACAAGAGCTTTTTATGGGGTTGGGGCTCGGGCCTGATAGCTACGCAATTATCGAGCAGGGGCGCATCGGGCAAATTCTGAATTCGAAGCCGATGGATCGCCGCGCCATTATCGAAGAAGCCGCCGGCATCACGATGTATAAGACGAAGAGGCGTTTGGCGGAAGCGAAGCTGGAGGCGTCGAAGCTGAACCTTTCGCGTGTAAACGACATTTTGGTGGAAGTGGAAAAGCAGCTCGCTTCGCTCAAGCGGCAGGCGTCGAAGGCGCGGCGTTTCGCCGAGCTGCGGGAACAAATGCGTGGGCTGCTGCGCAGCGTTCTGGCGAGTAAAGCGGAGCATCTCGACATCGAAGCTGCGCGGCTGGAAAATTTATTGCGCGAAATGGATTCGGCGGAAGAGCGCGAGGCACGCTCGGTGCACGAACTCGAATCCGAACAGGAACGACTCAGCGCGCGGAGCTACGAGCTTGACGGCGAACTGCGGCAAATCCATAACCTGCTGGGACAGACGGCGCTCGATCTCGATCGCGCGGAGAACCGAATCACGTTTAACCGCGAGCAGGTGTCCCAAATTGACGCGCGCGCTGCACGTCTCGCGTTTGAATTGGAACAGGCCGAGCGGCAAGCTGCGGAGCTGACCGCGCGGATGTCGGCACAGCGTGAGGCTGCCAGTTCCCTTCGCGAGCAAACGGCGTTGCTGGAAACGGCACTGCGGCAAACTACCGAGCAAGTCGCGTCCAGCACCGGCGAACAAGAGCGGTTGGAAGCGCGAATTGCGGAACTGCATCAGCTCGCGGCGCGATTGGTGGAAGAATCAGCGCGCGAACAGGCGGAATCGCTGCAGGCGGAAGAAGCAGCCGCTCGACACGCAGCCGCGGAAGAACAGCGCGGGATTGCGCTGCGAGCCATCGAAGACGAGTGCGCCGGATTGAAAGAAAGAGTTGCGGCGGCGGAAGGCGCATTTCAGCAAGCGCAAGCGCAGGCTCGGGAATTCGGCAGTGCGGTTCAAGATTCGCAAGCGCGGCTCGCGGAGCTTCGAAATGGCCAGCGTGAAGCTGGGAAACAACTTGAAGGGACCCGCGAGAACCTTTCGGCAGAACGGGCGCGGCGGACGTCGATCGAGCAGATTTTGAGCGATCGCGCCTATACCGCCGATGCGGTGCAGAAACTATTCGGCGTCAACCCGCAGGATAATCCGGCTTCCTCTGACGGCGGTTTCCGAGCCATCGGATTGCTGGCCGATTACGCGGAAGTCCAGGAAAAATACGAAAGCGCCGTGGAACAATTCCTGCGGGACGAGCTGGAATACATTGTAGTCGAGTCGTTCGATCACGCGCGGGCGGGCATCGCGCTTCTGCGGAACGAAATGGGCGGGCGCGCGACTTTCTTCGTCGATTCGCAAGTGAATCTGGACATTCAGACGCACGAAGCCGACGGTTCCCTTCCCTTGGCGCCCGGCGTGGTGGCCCGACTTGATCGGCTCGTTGAATTTCGCGATCCGCTGGGGCCGACCGCGAAACATTTCCTGACCAAACTTCGCACAGCGTATCTGGTTGAGTCTTCCGTCGCCGAACAATTAGCGCATGAAAATCCGCATAGCTATTATTTGACGCTGGACGGTACCTGCTACCACGGGCGCATCGTTTCCGGCGGACGCGCAGGTGAAGCGGGGCCGTTGGCGTTGAAGCGCGAACTTCGGCAGCATGAGGCTGAGGCGGCGCGCCTGGAGCGAATTTCGCAGGAGCAACAAGAGCAGCTCACTCAACTCGGGCACGAAATCTCGGCCGGTGAGTCTGCGGTGGCGCTGGCGAACTTGCGGCACGTGGAAGCGGAAAAATCCCTGGTCGCGGCAACCCATCTTCTCGATCAGGCGCGCACGGAGTTGCAGAGAATCGAACTTCAACTTTCCGCTGAACGCGAAGAAATTAGCCGGCTGAACTCCGAAGCGGAAGCAGCGCGCTTACGCGTGGAACAGTCCCGGCGTCAACACGCGGAAGCTGTTCGATCGCGAGCTGCCGCGGAGGCAGAAAGTTCTGGATCTTCGGAAAGACTTCTGCGCATGCGCCAAGATTTCCAGGCTTTGCAGGAGCGGTTGGGCACGGGCCGCGAAGAACTGGCAACTATGACCGAGCGCCTGATGAGCGCAGAGGCTGCCGGACAAAAGGTCTCGGAGGAAATCGGCATAGCTGAGGAGCGTTTGTTATCTTTGCGCCAGCAGCAGAAGGCGATGTATCAGGAAAAGTCCGAGCTGGAATCTTCCTGCGGGCAGCTCTCGCTGCAGGCCGAGGATCTGCGCAAAGAGAAATCCCGGCTGGAAGAACAAAAGGACGCGCTGGAAAAGGAATGGGAAGCGGCGCGGACGCGAACATCCCAGTTGGAAGAATCCGTGCGAGGCAAGCGCCAGTCTCTCGACGAGCTTCGCGCCGAGCGCAGCCAGCGGCAAATCGAAAAGGCGCGCAATGACGCGGACCGCGATTACCTGCGCCAGACATGCGTGGCCGAGCTAAACGCTCAGCCGGAAGACCTGATGGCGCAGGAAGCGCAATTGCTTATCGGCGAAGACCTGGTGACGGCCGAGACGAATTACAACGAGATGAAAGCTCGCGTTGACGCCATGGGTCCAGTGAACATGATGGCGCTCGAAGAATTTCAAGAATGCGAGCAGCGCGAGGGATTCCTGCGGCGCGAGCGCGACGACCTAGTGGCAGCGATCGAGAACACGCGGCTCACCATTACGGAGCTGGATCAGGTTTCGCGGCAAAAATTCGAGGAAGCGTTCAACTTCATCAACGCGCACTTCGCGATCGCGTTTCAGTCGTTGTTCGGCGGCGGACACGGCGAAATGCGGCTCAGCGAACCGGACAGCTCGGGCGAAGCCGGAATCGACATTGCGGCGCAACCGCCGGGAAAGCGGCTGCAAAACATTCTTCTGCTCTCCGGCGGCGAAAAAGCGCTTACTGCGCTGGCGCTGCTCATCGCGGTGTTCCGCTACCAGCCGAGCCCGTTCTGCATCCTTGACGAAGTGGACGCACCGCTCGACGAGGCCAACGTCGGACGCTTCAACAAAATGCTGGCAGAGATGTGCGCGCAAACGCAGTTCATCGTGGTAACCCACAATCGGAAGACGATGGAGATGGGATCGGTCATGTATGGAGTGACGATGCAGGAACCCGGCGTCTCAAAGCTGGTTTCCGTGAAGTGGGAAGACGCCGCCACTGCAGCCGAGCCCAAGGCCGCCAGCAACGCGGCTTAACGCGGGATTGTTGTTCGCCGCCATGCCATTGCTAAGACGCTTCGGGAAACAATCGCAAAACTGACATCGAGCTCATTCGATCGACCATCGCCGAGAAAAAAATTCTTAGGCGTTGACATCCACTCCGACTGAGCTAGAATACCCGCCTCCAGTGAGGAAAAATATCCCGTGTCTTCTCCACAAATGAGCGCCGTCATTTCACAAACGGATTTTCCGGGCCTGAAGCTTCGGGCACGAGGCAAGGTTCGCGATATTTATGAGCTGGGCGACCGCTTGCTCATTGTAGCCACCGATCGCCTTTCGGCCTTTGACGTGGTGCTGCCAACGCCGATTCCCGATAAGGGACGCGTGCTGACGCAATTGTCACTCTTCTGGTTCGACAGGCTCGCGGACGTGGTCCCGAATCATGTTCTTACGGCTGAGAATTTTGGCGGCGAGCTGGCACCGTTCAAAAGCTCGCTGGAGGGCCGCGCAATGTTGGTGCGGCGGACCGAGCCGATTCCGATCGAATGCGTTGTGCGAGGCTATATTTCCGGTTCAGGCTGGAAGGACTACCAGAAGAGCGGGAGGATCTGCGGCATCGAGCTCCCCGCAGGCCTGCGTGAATCGGACCGGTTGCCCGAGCCGATTTTTACTCCTTCGACCAAGGCCACCAGCGGGCACGATGAAAATATTTCTTTCGAGGAAACCATTTCGCGCATCGGCCGCCCGCTCGCAGAGCGCTTGCGCGATACCAGCTTAAAAATCTATCGCCTTGCCTCTGAGCACGCCGCGGCACG
The DNA here is from genome assembly GCA_963698005.1 of uncultured Acidobacteriota bacterium. Taxonomy (GTDB): domain Bacteria; phylum Acidobacteriota; class Terriglobia; order Acidiferrales; family UBA7541; genus Palsa-295. Next base: position 3,963,789 of record OY969113.1, on the reverse strand, counting down.
CGGGATCATCATCGCTGACACGAAATTTGAATTCGGCATGATCGGCAACGACATGATTTGGATCGACGAGGCGCTTACCCCTGACTCCTCGCGCTTCTGGCCCGCCGACCAGTATGCCCCTGGAAAAACTCAGCCATCCTATGACAAGCAGTACGTTCGCGACTATCTGGAACGGATCGGCTGGAATAAGCAGCCTCCCGCCCCGGCTCTGCCGCCGGAAGTTGTGACCGGAACACAGCAGAAGTATCGAGAAGCGTTTCAGCAGATTACCGGCCACTCACTCGACGGAAAGTAAGATACCTTCGCCCGGGTATGACTGCGGAGCGTGCAATCGTGAAAGATCAATTGGAATCGCTGGTAGGAATGATGGTCGAGCGGGGCATCTTACTCGAAGAAGCGGTTACGGAATTCGAAAAGAAATTCATCAAGCGAGTGCTGGAACGGCTTCACGGAAACCAATCCCGCGCTGCCAAAGCGCTGGGAATTCACCGCAACACGCTTAGCCGTAAAGTCGGCGAGTACAAGCTGGACCACGTCAGCCGCCGCCGCAGTTAGATCGCCTCGCACTTTATTGGAACCACCGGGAACGCTACTCCCAGTGCCTTAGCTGTTTGGGGGCTCCAGCCCAGCCGGATCGGAATCAAAAGAAAATGGCCAGCTCAATTACGAGCCGGCCAGTTTTCTTCGAATTTAGGTCTTGAACCTTACTTGCCCGGAGCTTTCGGCGCGACCTTGTGAGGGGTGTGCTTGCCCTTTTCGGCCGGGATGTCTTCGGGGTTCACTTTGGCTTTGTCCCAGTGGAGCATGAAAGCCGGATCGGGGTCGTAGCTGACGATCGTGCCGCTGAAGCGCACGCCATCGTCTTTCTGCAAGCGCGCAGCTTCGGGCTGGCCTGGAACCTTCACATCCATGTTAGCTTCCGTGGCCTTTTCAATTTCCTCGGGGGTAGCCCCAGTGACCAGGTGCAATTCCACGGAATCGGTTCCGGGGACGACGTCTATAACTTTACCGACGACTTCCGGGAATTCGGCGCCGCAGATAGCCAGCCAGGTCATTTTGGCTTTGTCGCCGCCGCCTTTGAGATCCGCGAGCACGGTCAAAATATTACTCGCAGCTTGAATTTTCTTTAGATCGTCGGCGCTGGGAATGGTGTAGGTTGCAGGCCGGTCGGGAGAATTAGCTGCCAACTGAAGCAGCTCGGCCAGCTGCGCATCCACTTGCGAGTCACATCCCGGCTGCTCGTAGCCGAGAATTTGCTTGCGGAGGTAATCTGTGACCTTCGCGTCGTCGGGAATCTTCTGGTCGATGGAGCGTGCCAGGTACCAGAAACCATCAAGAGGCTGCGGCGGAGTCGATTGCAGATAAGCGAGTCCCAGGCGGTAGTTTGTTATCGCGTCCGTCGGATTCACGGCTAGAGCCGCCTTGAAGTATTGAATGGCGCTGGGGTAATCCTTCAGCGCGTACGACGCAGATCCGGCGGTATAGTTGAACAGAATGGTGGGTACCTTTTTCTGTTCCGCAAACTGATCGTCGGTCATGGGAGGAGTTGCCGGCTTGGTGATGCCATTGAGAAGCTTCAAACCTTCCAGAGCGGCTGCGCGGGCTTTGTTGAGTTGGTCCGGGTCGGGAGCTTTGTCGCCAAACGCGTAGTTGAATGCGAGCGAACGCGCGTAGAGAGCCTGCAAGCGCGTTCCTGCGTCCACCTTGTCTCCGAGAGCGACGAGCTTATCGGCGTAATCGACGGTCTTCGGAAAATTCTTAAGCTCGTTGTAAGTCGTATAGTAGAGCTGGAGGACGTAAGGCATCAAAGAAGAATTGGGGAACTTCGCCACGAAGTCGTCGAGGCACTTAACCCGCATTTGCGCGTTCGTTTCCGCATGGCAAGCCTGGAAACCGTTATATTCCGGCATGGTATAGGGAACAGGCTTATTTTGATCCTGCTGGCCTTGGGCTGCGGCAGGCCGTACGAACAGACAAAGCATTCCGACGAGGGTGAGGAATGCTCCTATCATGGCAAAAGACTTTCGCATGTTGTTCCCTGCCTCCTGGACCAAATTCATTGGGATAGATTATGCTGCGACCCGTTTAGAAGAACGGGGTAAACGGAATCCACGGGATTATAGGGAAAGCTATTCCAGCACGCAAGGTGAATCGACCTGTGGATCTCGATTTGCGGGCCTTCCAGACGTCCGTGCACCCCACCGCCTCAATGCTATGATGTTGCATCTTGGTAAAAAGTCGCCTCGCTGGAGCGCGCTGACAGCCCATGGAAAAACCACTGAACGGTAAAGTCGCACTTATCACTGGGGGCAGTCGCGGAATCGGGCTGGCCATTGCGCGGAGTCTCGGACGCATGGGAGCAAAGCTTAGCTTGTGTTCCCGGCACGCGGACAAGCTCGAAAGCGCGGCGGCTGAGCTACAAGGGGAAGGCGTCAGCGTCGTCGTGACCGCGGCTGACGTTACGCGTTCGAGTGATATTGGAAAGCTGGTGCAGAAAACGGAGCAATCTCTGGGTGCGATCGATGTGCTCGTCAACAATGCAGGCATCGGATACTTTGGTCCTTTCCAGGGCGCGGCTGAGTCAGACTGGGATGCTGTGTTAGACACCAATTTGAAGGCGGTGTTCCTGCTGAGCAAGGCTGTAGCACCAGGAATGATCGAGCGCCGGACGGGCCACATTATCAATATCGCATCATTGGCCGGCAAGAATGCCTTCGCCGGCGGCGGGATATACTGCGCTTCGAAGTGGGGGCTGCTGGGGCTGACTGAATGCATGGCGGAGGACCTTCGGCAATACGGGATAAGAGTTAGCGCGATTTGCCCTGGAACGGTGGCGACGGACTTTTCGCCACATGCGGGAAAAGATGTCCGTAAGATGCTGCAAGCAGAAGATATAGCTCATGCCGTAGAGGCAATCGTCACGCAGTCGCCGCAAAGCTTCATCAGCGAGATTCTGCTGCGGCCCACGCAAAAACCCTAAGCCTTTGGGGGAGGCTGAATCCCGGACGAATCCTCCTGCATCTGATTCTTTGATATCAAACAATTTCAGGTTAAAAGACTTTGCCAACTCACTTCGAAGGATCGGCGGAAACAAAGCGCGCGCTCAGCGCTTTCATCAATCTGGCGCGTGCTACGAACTCGGTTCAAGGCAGGCTCACCGTGCAGCTCGAAGGGCAGGGGTTGACTGTGGGGCAGTTCGGCGTCATGGAAGCGCTACTGCATTTGGGCCCTATGTCCCAATGCACGCTGGGCGAAAAGCTGCTGCGCAGCGGGGGAAATATAACGCTGGTGATAGACAATCTGGAAAAACACGGATTAGTGCGGCGGGAGCGGCAAACGGAAGATCGCCGCACGATCGTGATACATCTGACTCCGAAAGGGCTGCGGTTGATCAAACGCGTTTTCCCGGAACACGCGAAAATGATTTTGAAGGAAATGAGCCAATTAGAACCGAACGAACAAGAAGACCTGCGCCGACTGTGCCGCAAGTTGGGACGCGGCGGGAAATCCAGTTCAGAAAAAACCAAGAGGGAGAAAAAACATGATTCAAGTGAGACCCGGTAACGAGCGCGGCCACAATAAGCTCTCGTGGCTGGACAGCCGATTCACATTTTCGTTCGATCAGTATTACGATCCGGAGCATATGCAATTCCGGTCACTGCGTGTATTGAATGAGGATATCATCGCGCCTGGACAAGGGTTCGGGATGCATCCACATCGCGACATGGAGATTCTGACGTGGATTCTGGATGGAGCGCTGGAACACCGCGACAGCATGGGCACCGGCGCGGTGATCCGTGCCGGCGAATTGCAACATATGACCGCGGGCTCGGGCGTCCTGCATAGCGAATTCAATCCATCTCCGAAGGATTCCACACATTTACTACAGATATGGATTGTGCCGGACCGCAAGAATCTGAAGCCGCAGTACGAGCAACTCACATTTCCGGATAAGGACTTGAGGGGGAAATTTCATCTGGTCGCGGGTCCGGAAGCCCCCGTCAACATTCACCAAGATGCGAATCTGTACATCACCCGTCTGGACGAAGGCGAACAGGCCAAACACTCGTTGAAAGCAGGCCGTTCTGCATGGATGCAGGTTTCACATGGAACGGTCACTGTGAATGGAACAAAACTAAAAGCAGGCGACGGCGCGGCCATTTCAGAGGAATCCGAAGTGCGCGTCGAAGCGACCAAACCATCGGAAGTTCTGCTTTTCGACCTGGCGTAAATCCACTTAAAAAAAGGAGATGTACATGAGTGATTCATCGAGCAGCTTTACACCGTTGGCGGGCCGAATTCTTATGAGCGTTCTGTTTTTGGTCAGCGGGGTTTTCAAGATCGGCGGGTATTCGCAGATGGTGGGATATTCCGCGTCCAAAGGCTTGCCGATGGCGGGTGTCGCCATCGCGGTTGCCGCCGTGATTGAACTCGCTGGCGGGCTCGCGATTATCGCCGGCTTTCAGACCAAGATTGCAGCGTGGATCTTGTTTCTGTACCTGATCCCGGTCACGTTCTTTTTCCACAACTTCTGGGCCATGCAAGGCGCAGCGCAACAGCAGAATATGATCGATTTTCTGAAGAACGTGGCGATCATGGGCGGCTTGGTGATTCTGGCCACAAACGGCGCAGGGCCATACTCGGTGGATCACGCGCGTGCAAGAGCTTAAAAGGAAATTCCTTTAGAAATAAGGAACGCGAAGCTGCACTGCCATAAAACGATACCAAAACGAAAATGTGTTGAGGAGGAAGCATGAGTTCAGTGAAAAAGCCGGCCGAAACGAGTGCGCCGATTCATGATTTGATTAGGCATCGCTGGAGTCCGCGAGCATTCGACGCAAGGCCGGTCGAGCCGGAGAAACTTCGCAGCTTGTTTGAGGCCGCGAGGTGGGCTCCTTCGTCGTTCAACGCGCAACCTTGGTATTTCATCGTCGGCGCGAAGGGCGACCCGGAAAATTACAATCGCATCCTTGAGACCTTTGTCGAATTTAACCAAGGTTGGGCAAAACAAGCGGCTGTTCTAGCGCTTAGCGTGGCAAAGCTCACTTTTGACGACGGAAAACCGAATCGCCACGCTTTCCACGACGTGGGCCAAGCTGTAGCGAGTCTGAATATTCAGGCGGAGGCACTCGGCCTTTCCGTTCACCAAATGGCGGGAATCGATCCGGAAAAGGCGCGAAAGCTCTTCAATATTCCCGCGGATTACGAAGCAGTTGCAGGGATTGCGCTGGGCTATGCGGGCGATCCTGCGTCCTTGGGGGACGAAATGCGCAAGCGCGAACTTGCTCCCCGGCAGCGCAAACCGCTCGATTCCTTTGTGTTCGCCGGGCAGTGGGGCAAGAGTTCGCCCCTGGTGGGACCAAAGCACGGGTAACATCTTTCACGGAGCTAGACCGGTCACCGAAGAAATGTTTTATTTCCGGTGGCCGGATAGGGTCTGACGGTCAGGGCAGCAGTCTTCGGCCCGGGCGATTTAGAACTGCCTCGCGATGATGCCAATCAGCACGCGGTTCGTGTCCGAGTCGAACAGAAGCGCCGTGTTGTCGTCGATCACGTAGTACACAAGGTTGTAACTGACATCCGGATTCGTCGCCACGAGCACCGCGGTTCCTCGGCCATTTGGGGCCGGGGCAGCGATTGAGCTATCGGTGGTGCTAACCGGGTCCGTCTGGATGCCGGCATTAAAATCATTGATATCGAGATTTCCGCTGGAAACGTCCAAAGTATTCAAAGTGACTTGTCCTTCAACGTCCTGCTGAACGGAGCTCGGCTGATTGTGAAATATTCCCTGGCCGGCGAGATTCAACGCAAAACTACCCGCGGTGACCTCGGTGACACTCTTCTGCAGATAGGCTGAACCGGAGGCCACGGCGGTGGAATCGAGTTCGAGCATCACAGCGGCGGGCTCAACGGTTGTTGAAGTCGTTGCCTGTGCCGTCTGGTAAAGCGCGAATTGAACGTTGCCGGCGCCGGGGCACGTTCCGCCCGTGACATTCAGACCGAGAACGATGCGGCCGGTTGGAGCCGCAGTGAAAGCGCAAGCACCTAGAGTCGTATCTGGTGTGACGGTGCCGGCATTGTTGCTATCGAACGCGCCGCCACTGATGGTTCCGCCGGAACCGTTGCTGTTCCCAGCCGAGGTAAAGACACCTCCGGAAGCATAAGAGCCGCTAGCCGAATTGCCCCCGGCGGTGAAGACGTAGTTAGCCGCAGCGAGGCTTCCAGGTGTGGCCGACCCACTGTACATATTCCCTGCCAGGTAGTCATTGTTGTCAACTTCAACGAGATAAAGATGCGTTGCGTCCACGATATAGAACGCATATTGATGCGTGCCGGTCATGGCGCTTGTCAGGGTTATCGTGCCGCGGCCCGTGTCGGGCTCGGTGTTGTCCAGCGAGTAAGAACCGCTGACCAACGGATCGGCCTGCTTTACGACGCCGTTATCGTTGAGGTCCACGACGGCATTTGCAGTCTGGACTGCGCTGCCATTTGTGGAAAATTTGCCGGCAATTCCCATCGGGAAAAATGAAAGGTCCGCACCGAAAACGTTGAATACATATGGGCCGGTAATCTTGGGAAGGCTCGATATATCGTCCAGATTCTGCTGGTCGATTGTGCCGCTGCCGGTGATACTGCGCTCAAAGCGGATCATCACGGCATGCTGATTCGACGTGAGCGCAAACTCCCAAGTGGCTGCACCCGGTAATTCTTGGTTCAGTTTGAGGAGCGTACGGCCGTCCGTGCCGACTGTGTACGTTCCGGAAATTTGGTACTGTACCGGGCCTCCGTTCGAGAAGCTGTCAACGTCCTCGACTCCGCTCTGAATGTTTCCCAGGCCGTCTGCGACAAAACTGCCGGCGGCGGCCATGAAGCCAGACTGATCGCTTCCCGAATAGTAGAACGCGAACGGCCCGCTCAGCGACTGGTCTGAAAACGCGATCGTGACCGTTGCCGTCGCTGTTTGTGTTGGAGTGACGGTCGCATCCGTCGCAGTGATTGTGACAGTACCTCCGGGAGGAGGAGAAGGAGGAGCGGTGTAGAGACCGGTGGTTCGATTAATCGAACCGATGCAATTGTCGCAAATAGCTGTGGAGCTTACCGACCAAGTAGCGTTCGGATCAGCCACATTATTGAGCAGAGCGGAAAACTGAGATGTGCCACCGGCCCCGACAGTCGCGCTCGTGGGCGTTATCGTGAGCCCCAGTCCCGCACCGACCGTGATGATCGCGGTATTCGAGGTCACGATGTTGGTATCGGTCGAATTCGACGGAACCTGCGGCGCTGTCGCGGTAATCATCACTTGCCCGTTGTTCTCGGGGGGTACCACACGGGGAGCGGTGTATATACCAACCTGGCTGTCATCCGGAGAATTGACGATCGTGCCGACCGAATCGTTACCGCCTCCGATGCCATTCACTTGGAAAGTTACCGAGGTATTCGTCGTGTCGGTGTTGTTCGACAGAACGACCTGCGCGCTGATGTCGATCGGGGTATTGAAATCAACGGTCGCCGCTGTGGGCGAGATCATGATGGAAGTGACGGTGGCAGAGCCATTGCTACCGCTGCTTCCGCCACACGCCGACAAACCCAGAGTAAATACTGCCGCAAGAAACAAAACAGCCAAAGTTGAAATTTTCGCCCTGATGGTTTCCGGTCTCATGCTCACCTTTATAATCTCATTTTTAAGCGCGCCTTGAGCATATCGTTATTCCCGCCGAAAGAGAAAAAGTTCCTGTTTATTTTTAAAACTATGATGCAAAGCCCCACTGGACGGTTGCGCGGGCTACAGCTCGCGAAGAGCGATGGCCACGGGACGCCGCGCGGCACGGATGGCGGGCGGAACACCCCCAATCAAGCCCATGAACAGAGCGAAGACAATACCAATAGCGAGAAGCGTCGGTGTGATGAGAAACGCGAATGCTACAGAAGAGAACGTCTGCATGTTCAGCGTGCTGGTGGTGAGGCCGTTGAGCGGAAGGACCGCGACCGAACCCAGTAGTCCCCCGATGAACGCGATCAGGAGAGCCTCGAAGAGGAAGGACATAACGATGCTGAAAGCGCCGAAGCCGATAGCGCGCATGGTGGCGATTTCACGCGAGCGCTCAGATACCGCGGAGTACATCGTATTGAGCGCGCCAAAAACCGCGCCGACGCCCATGATGGCAGCCACCAGCGTTCCAAGAACAGTGATCAAGGTGGTGATACCGCGAGACTGCTTTTCGTAATAGTCGATTTCCCGGGTGACCTCCACGGTCAAGCGCGGGTCAGAAGTCAGAGAGTCCTTGAGTTCGGCGAATGCCGACGGCGAGGTCAAATGCACCGTAACCGACTGAAATACATTCTCGGGGCGCTTATAAACCTGAGAGAGGACGCGGCCGTCGCACCAGATTTCGGAATCGAAGGCGCTACCACCCGCGTCGAAAATACCCACGACTTTCCAGGTACCGCCGCCAAAACGAACTGAATTGCCGAGGGTCAAACCCGAATAGGTGCTTGCGACATTCCTGCCGATAATAAGCTCGGCAAGACCAGGCTCGAAAAACCGGCCCTGCGCGATGTGCACATTCTTGCGCACTTTTAAAACATCCGGGGCAACTCCGCGGACTTGAACATTCGCGTCGGTACCGGTGGCCTTCAGCGGAAAATTCGCGATGACCACAACCTCAGGGCTGACGAGCGGGGCACCGCCGTCGCGCGCGATGCCTGGAGCATCCTGGATCACTTTCACCTGGTCCAGCGTAACGGCGCCGTTTAATTCGCTGCTGGCGCCGGCACGCATGATGAGCGCATTGTCTGCGGAGCCGGAAGAAACCAGGGTCGCGTGGAAGCCATGAGCGAGCGAGAGCATGGCGATGAACACTCCGACGGTGCCGGCGATTCCGAGCACGGCAACAATTGCCGAGACCCAGCGGGCGCGGACGCTGCGCAAGTTATAGACGATAGGTATAGCCATGAATCAAACCCTCCGAAGAGCGTCCACTACTCGCAAGCGCATCGCCGAGGTGGCGGGAAGAATGCCGGCGAGAATTCCGACGGCGAAGGCGATGCCGATTCCCAGCACGATCGCCGGGCCCGGCAAGCGGAAGAAAGGCAAGAATCCGCTGGTGGGGTCGCCGCGCATACTCCAAAGCTTTGAAATGCCGAGTCCTATAGCCCCGCCGACCACGGCGATCAAAACCGATTCGCCCAGGACCAAGAACAGCACGAATCGGTCAGTAAATCCGACGGCCTTTAGAACGGCGAGTTCGCCTATGCGTTCGCGCACGGCGATGGCCATGGTATTGCCGGTGACGAGCAGCAAGGTGAAGAACACGACGCCACCGATGCTCAGTATCAAAAAGGAGATATTGCCGAATTGCTTTGCAAATCCGGCGGCGAGTGCTTTTTCTGTTTCCGTTTTGGTTTCGTAAGGGGAGTTGGCGAACATCCCATCAATCGCTTTGCCCACCCTGACGGCACTGTCGGGATCATCGAGTTTCACGATATACCAGCCGATGAGGCCCTTCTCGATGGTGCGGCGCTCGTCGAAATAGTCGTAGCGAAACCAGAACTGATTGAGATCGTCGTTGTCCCGCGACCCCGTGTAAATAGCGCGAACATTAAAATCCCAGGTTCCGGGGTAGATGGTGCCCTTAATAGGAATGCGATCGCCTAATTTCCATCCGAACCGCTTTGCGAGACTGGCGCCGACCACAGCGCCTTCGCGGTCGGCCAGGAAAGCATTCCACTGATCGTCGGGAATCACAAATTCAGGAAATACCTTTCGTTGATTTTCACGATCGATTGCAAATTGGACGAAGAAGTTTTTTTCGTCCTGGTAGACGCCTCCAAACCAATTCTCGTGGGTGACATCCTTCACGCCTGGAATGCGCAAAATTTGCTCGCGATACGAAATGGGCAGCGGCTGGATGATGGCAACCTTGTTGATTACATCGAGGCGATCGGCGCCAGCCATGCTGACCCCTTGATTGAATGCGCCGTGAACCACGACGAGAAGTCCGAAAAGAAACAGAGCAACGGCGAAAGAGCCGACCGTTAGCGTGGTTCGCAATTTTTTGCGGAAGAGATTAGCCAGAATCAGCGGAAAATATTTCATGCTCGGCTCGCTGCCGCGGCGAGGACGCCTTCGACCAGCACACCTTTATTCAAGTGCAGCGTTGCTTGAGCGCGCTCCGCGGCCGCTGGATCATGCGTGACCATCAAAATGGTCTTGCTGTATTCCTTCGAAAGACGCGTGAGCAGGTCAAGAATCTCATCAGCGCTTTTGCGGTCGAGGTCTCCTGTCGGCTCGTCACATAGAAGGAAGGTGGGGTCGGCGATGACGGCGCGGGCTATGGCGACGCGCTGTTCTTGTCCGCCCGAAAGCTGGCGCGGATAGTGATTCATCCTATCCGAGAGGCCGACGATTCCCATGGCAGCCTCGACGTGCTGACGCCGCTCGGATTTCGACAGCTTTGTGAGCAGCAAAGGAAGCTCCACGTTTTGGAACGCGGTGAGCACGGGGATCAAGTTGTACATCTGGAAAATGAATCCCACGTGGCGCGCGCGCCATGTGGTGAGCTTACTGCCGGACATGTGCGTGATCTCGTCGCCGGCGACCGTAATGCTGCCCTTGGACGGCACGTCCAGGCCCCCCAGAAGATTCAGCAGCGTGGTCTTGCCGGAACCGCTGGGGCCCATGAAGGCGACGAACTCGCCTTTGTCCACGTCGAGATTCAGACCCTGCAAGACGTGGATCACTTCTCCGCCGCGGCTATAGGTTTTATCGAGCCCGCGGATTTGAATCAAACTGCCTGCGTTTCCCGTGCCGTCCACTCGAACCATTTCGGAAGCTCCTATTTCTTGATTTCGACTGCCTCTCCATCGTGAAGCGCCGCCGGCCCTTTCACTATCACTGTGTCGCCCGCATCGAGTCCCGCTAGAATTTCCACGTCGGAACCGCGAATGGCGCCCAATCCCACGGCCCGGCGTTCCAAGTGATCGTTCTTCACCAGGAAAACAATTTTCTTGCCTTGGTCGTCCCGCACGGCATCCTGCGGAATCAAAACCGCGGGCTCAGCAGCGCCGTTTTTCTGTTCCGGCTCGGCGCCGAAAAAAGTCACTTTAATGCCCATGTCCGGAAGGATGCGCGGGTCCAATTTTAGAAAGGAGATGCGCACTTTCACCGTGGCTTTCTGGCGGTCCGCGGTGGGAATCACAGTGCGCACGCGCGCGGGAATCTGCCAATCCGGATAAGCGTCGAGGACGGCGGTCACGTTTTGTCCCGGCACCACGCGCGCAATATAGGCTTCGTTCACGTCCACTTCGATTTCGTTCGAATTCATATCCACGATGGTGGCGATGCCGGTTCGCGTGAAACCGCCGCCTGCGGAATTAGGAGAGACCATTTCGCCCACCTGCGCGTCTTTGGACACCACAATTCCGTCGAACGGCGCACGGATTACGGTATTGTCCACAGCCTGCTGCGCTTCGTTGACGCGCGCTTGCGCTCCGACCACTTGTTGTTTGGCAAGCGCGATCTTCGCGTGGAGGCTGTCTGCGGCCATCGTGGCGTTATCAAGAGTCTCCTGGCTCTGCACTCCTGCGGCCAGAAGCTGCCGCGCGCGTTGCAACTCGATCTCTGCATTCTTAAGCTGCACTTGGAAATCGGCGATCGCGGCTTGAGCGGAGTCACGATCGGCCTTGGCGGAATCAAGGGCGCGGCGTGCGTCGGAGTCGTCAAGCGTTGCGAGAACAAAACCTTCCGGAACGTGCAATCCCTCGTCGAAGTTGACGCGGGTAACGCGGCCGGTGATCTTCGCTGCGATCGTCGCGCGCCGCCGCGGCGTCACGTAGCCGCTGGCATTCAGCAAAGCTGGACGCCCGGCCGCGGCTTTTTGAGCGACAGCCACTTCCACCACAGGTTTCTGGTTGCGGAAAGCAAAGACCACGCCGGCTACGATTACAACCACGCCTATCAGCGCCGCGAAAATTCCAAAAATCTTGCCCGTCTTGCGGCCTTTGCGCTGGCTCTCATTGATCCGCAACGAGCCGAGGTCGTGTTTTGGCGGACTTTCCAAAGTTGCCATCAGGAACCGTTCTCCTTGCGAGCGGGAGCCATACCCTATTCTACGCGCCGTCCCGGCGAAAAATTACACAACGCCTGTGCCGAAACCTGGAGACTCATGCGGTTAGGCACATTGTAGCTTGCTCCGCAGACTTTCGGGTTGTTCAAACCCAGTGGCCGGCTTTGGAGTAAGCGACAGACAGCAACCGGTAGGCCTATCCAGCTACCGCGGCCTGCTAAATTTTCGGAAGGACAATTCCCTGCTGCGACTGATACTTGCCCTTCTTGTCTTTGTACGAAACTTCGCATTGCTCGTCGGATTCGAAGAAAATCACCTGGCAGAGGCCTTCGTTGCCATAGATACGCGCGGGTAGCGGGGTGGTATTGCTGATTTCCAGCGTGACGAAACCTTCCCATTCGGGCTCGAACGGCGTGACGTTCACGATAATTCCGCAGCGCGCGTATGTGGATTTGCCCACGCAAAGAGTGAGCACGTTGCGCGGAATGCGAAAGTATTCCACCGAGCGTCCCAGCGCGAAGGAATTCGGCGGCACGATACAAACATCGCCTTTGAATTCCACGAATGATTTCGAATCGAAATTTTTCGGATCGACGATGGAGGAATTCACGTTAGTGAAAATCCGGAATTCGTCGGCGACGCGCATATCGTAGCCATAGGACGAAACGCCATAGCTAATCACTCCGTCGCGCACCTGGCGGTCTTCGTACGGCTCGATCATTTTGTGCTCGCGAGCCATCTTGCGTATCCATTTGTCAGACTTCACCGACATCGCATCCTCCAGAACTGTTATCACGCTCGCATGGGCCAAAATACTTACAGGAAAATCTGAAATGTTTCGGCGGCCTTCGCTCGGTCTAAAAGCGAGTTGCGCAGTTTATTACACGCCACGGCGCTTGACAACCTGCAAACCCCTGTCTAGCATAGGCTTCCGTTGATGCGGAGGGCCGTGTGATCAAGCTCGACATCGTGAACGCCATCGTGCAGAAAACCAACGTCACTCGAACGAAAGCCGAGCAGGCGGTGGAAACCGTCTTCGAAGCGATGAAAAACGCGCTCGGGCGGGGAGAACGCATCGAGCTTCGCCGCTTCGGTGTATTCAACGTGAAGCCGCGCAAGACCGGCATCGGCCGCAACCCGCGCACCGGGGAACAGGTCAGCATCCCGCCGGGCAAAGCCGTGCGTTTCAAGCCCGGCAAGGAACTCCAGACGCTCCCAGCCCCGTCTCCGGCTCCTGCTCCCAAGTCCTGATTGAGCCGTTTCCGCGGCTTGCTGGCGCTTTAGCGGCGGGCGGCCAACCGCTCTTTCGATGCTAGACATCTAATCCTAATGGATCAAGTTCCCGGCAACGGTCACTCGCGCTTTCCCGTAGAAATTCTCGATTTAGGTTATCCGCCGGTCATCGAGTTGCCTCCTCCGCGTCCCGTTCCGCAGCGCCGGCGTTTGTGGCTCGCAGCAGTTCTTTTTTTACTCACCTTGGTTTCCACCTTGGCTGTCGGCTCGGAATTTGCGTTGTCATACGCGCACAATGTGGAGCCGTATTCCGGCGATGAGAATCCATTCGCGGTGATTGTGGCACCGCTCCAGCATCCGCATCTGCTCCTGCTCGGGATTCCTTTCTCCTTCACGCTTCTGGGATTTCTGATGGCGCACGAGATGGGCCATTTCATTGCCTGCAAAATTTACGGCATCGATGTGAGCTATCCGTACTTCCTGCCTTCGCCGTTTCTCTTCGGCACTTTTGGCGCGTTCCTGCGAATACGGTCGCCGATCGCGACGCGCCGCGCGCTGTTTGATATCGGTATCGCGGGACCTATCGCGGGGTTCGTCGTCGCAGCGCCGCTAATGGCATATGCGATTGCGATATCGAAAATCGTGCCCGGCGTGCAGGAAAACGCCGACATCATCTTTGGCAATCCACCCCTTATGCGTATTTTTATAGGGATGTTTCATCCCGGCGCGGATCCCTCGTCGCTTTTACTTCATCCTATCGGACGGGCGGTGTGGCTAGGGCTGTTCGCGACTGCTCTGAACTTGCTGCCGGTTTGGCAACTCGACGGCGGGCACATTCTCTACAGCCTGGTAAGCAAGAAACACAAAGAGATTTCGCTGGCTGTTTCGCTGGCGCTTGTGGCGCTGGGAATTTACTGCTGGCGCGGATGGGCGCTGTGGGGAATCGTGTTGCTGGTGCTGTCCTTGCGCTTCCGCCACCCCCCTGTGTATGACCGCTGGGAACAGCTCAACGCTTCGCGAAAATTATTGACCATCGTCGCGGTCGCAATCTTCGTTCTATGCTTCACGCCCTGGCCGGTGAACAACCCGTGAGCCGCTGGACGAAATCTTCGCTTCCTTGACCATCGCCGTGAGAAGAATATGATGCGCGCATCATAATGGACCGTCCTTCTCCCGCTTCCGTTCCTTCGCCGCCAGCAACACTCGCTCGCACGCTTGGGCTGCGAGATCTGACCATGCTCGTCATCGGCGGCGTAATCGGCTCGGGCATATTTTTGGTGCCCGGCGCAATTCAACGACAAGTCGGCGGATCGGTAGGATTAGCGATGCTGGTCTGGATCGCCGGCGGGTTGTTGTCGCTCGTAGGCGCTCTCACATACGGCGAACTTGCGGCAATGAAGCCCGAAGCGGGGGGCCTCTATATTTACATTCGAGATTGTTTCGGCAGGCTGCCCGCATTTCTTTACGGCTGGACGTTATTTCTCGTCATCGCAACTGGAGGGATAGCGACTCTGGCGGTAGCCTTCAGCGCTTATCTGGGCAATATTGTGTCGCTCACGCCATTCACTGAAAAACTCGCCGCGGTCGCCATGATCGGCATCATCACCGTCGTCAATATTTACGGCACTCGCGAGAGTTCGGACCTGCAAAACTGGACGACCTATATCAAAGTTGCGCTAATTCTCGGCATGAGCGCTGTGCTCGTCTGGCTCGGGCGTGGGTTTCACGGCTCCGGAAATATTCTGTGGCCGGAACGAATCAGTGGTTCGCTAATCTCTAGCTTCGGACTGGCGATGATTGCGGCGCTGTGGTCTTATGAGGGCTGGCAGTTCGCTTCTTTCAGCGCGGGCGAGGCGGCGCATCCGCAGCGCGATTTTCCCCGGGCATTTTTTTACGGCACACTTTCGCTGACAGTAATTTACGTGATTGCAGCATTGTCCTATGTGGCAGCGCTCGGGCCGGCAGCAGCGGCCCGCTCCGACACCATCGCCGCCACCGCGATGGCCGTAATTCTCGGGCCGACCGCGGCGAAGTTCGTCGCCTTCCTTGTGATGATTTCCACCTTTAGCTCGGCGAACAGTATTCAGCTTACGGCTCCTCGTGTTTACTATGCTATGGCGGGCGATCGTCTATTTTTTCGCAAAATGGCCGAAGTGCACCCGCGTTTTCGCACTCCGGCATTTGCAATTCTCACGGCAGGAGTCTGGGCCGCGATTCTCGCGTGCCTGGGCAGCTTTCAACAGCT
This sequence comes from uncultured Acidobacteriota bacterium, assembly GCA_963698005.1. Classification (GTDB taxonomy): domain Bacteria; phylum Acidobacteriota; class Terriglobia; order Acidiferrales; family UBA7541; genus Palsa-295. The sequence continues at coordinate 3,948,246 of OY969113.1, read as the reverse complement.
TTTTACTTACGTGATTTTCACCGGCTGGATTTTTTACGGGCTCGCCGGCGCCAGCATATTCGTCTATCGGCGGAGAATGCCCGGCGCCACTCTTCCCTATCGCGTGCCTGGATATCCCTGGACTCCCGCGATTTTCGTGCTGGCTACCGCAGCGCTGGTGGTGAATGCGATTTTCTCGCGACCCACTGGGGCAGTCGCTGGATTATGCGTCGTTCTCGCTGGTGTGCCTGCTTATCTGATCTGGCGCACTCGCGGGTAAAAAAAGCCAAGCTAGAAGAGACTGGTGGGATCGACATCCACAATCACGGCAGTATCTGGAATTTTCTTGGCATCGCAGAAATCCAGCGCCCCGCTCAACGCTGCGGACAGTGCCGAACGTTTGGGCGACTTCAGCACAAACTGAAAGCGGTAGTCCTTCCGCAAACGCGCGAGCGGCGCTGCGGCAGGGCCCAGAATTTTCACGCCGCGATTTTCGAACGGAGCGAAATAACCTGCGAGCGCCCTAGACCATCGGATTGCGTTTTCAATTTTGCGATCGCGCACTAGAACGCTGGCCAGCGCGGTGAACGGCGGGTAGTGAAGCATCCGCCGAAAATGCGCTTCCTTTTCGTAAAATGAAACGTAGTCCTGCTTCACGGCGAGCTGGATTGCGTAATGCTCCGGATAATACGTTTCCACGAGGACTTCACCGGCCAACTCGCCGCGGCCCGCGCGTCCGGCGACTTGCGTCAGCAATTGGAATGTTCTCTCGGCTGCCCGGAAATCCGGACGTCCCAGCGCAAGATCGGCGGCAACCACGCCAACCAGAGTCACGCGCTGGAAATCGTGGCCTTTGGCGACCATCTGCGTTCCGACGAGAATGTCCAATTCGCCGTCTGCGAACGCCCCGAGCACTTGCTGGTATTCCCGCTTCGTGCGAACTGTGTCGCGATCGAGCCGCGCAATGCGCGCAGACGGAAACTTCTCCCGGAGGTATTCTTCGATGCGCTCCGCCCCGTCGCCGACGAAATACATGTACTCGCCGTTGCACTTCGGGCATTTCTTCGGCGGACGAATGGAATAGCCGCAATAGTGGCATTCCAGTCGCTGGCGGCTTTTATGATAGGTCAGCGCAATACTGCAATTTTCACATTGAACGAACGCGCCGCAGCTCCGGCAAAGAAGCGACCAGGAATATCCGCGCCGGTTGATCAACACCATTGCTTGCGTTTTTTCTTCCAGCCGCAACGCAATCGCGGCGCGCAAAGATTCGGAAACGGGCGCCGCCTTATGTTGTTGGCGAAATTCCTCGCGCAAGTCAACTACGCGAACGTCCGCGAGAGGACGATTTTCGACTCGCGAGGTCAATTGAAGCAGATTGTATTTTCCCGAGCGTGCGTTGTGATAAGTCTCGAGCGAAGGAGTCGCGGAACCGAGCAGAGCAACCGCGCCTTCGAGTCGGGCGCGATAGACAGCGACGTCGCGGCCGTTGTAGCGCGGAGTTTCTTCCTGCTTGTAGCTGGTCTCTTGCTCCTCATCCACGATGATCAAGCCGAGATTTTCAAGCGGCGCAAAAACGGCGGAACGCGTTCCAACCACGATGCTGGCTTGCCCGTGCCGCACGCGCCACCATTCGCGCGCGCGCTCCACATCCGGCAAGCCGCTATGCAATACCGCGACGGTCTCGCCAAACCGCGCGCGCACCAATCGGCCCACCCATAAAGTGAGCGCAATTTCAGGAACCAGGACGATTACCGTCTTCCCGCGCGAGATCGCTGCTTCGATGGCGCCCAGGTACACTTCCGTTTTGCCGCTGCCTGTAACGCCATGAAGAAGCCCCGGCGCGAATTTCCCGGCCACTAGCCAGCGCCAGATCTCAGCAAGCGCCTGCTTTTGTTCGACATTTAATATGTTGGTGGGCGCAGCGAAATCCGTATCCCACGAGTCCTCTTCAACGGTAAGCGGCTCTTCCCAGGTAAGCACCCGCCCTTGTTTTTCCAGGCGCTGGATGACGGCGCGGGATACTTCCGCCTTCTTCATCAACAGCGCCAGCGGCAGCGGACCGCGAGTCGCCGTCAGGACTTCGCGAATCTTGTCCTCGGCGGCGTTTGAGGCAGCTTCTTCCTTAGCGGGATTCCAGGCGATGATTTTCTGCGTGCGCGTCTTGCGTTTGTGCGTGATTTCCCGCGCAGCCAAGTGGCCGCGCCGAACGAATCTTTCCGCCGCAGCTTCGCCACCTGGCAATCGCCGCACGGCGGCGGAACTGATCGTGTTGTTTTTATCGTCCGTGCTGTCGAATCGCCGCAGAAAATCCAGTTCGCCGATTTCAACGTCCGTGTTCTCAGTCCCGGCGGCAAGCTCTCGCAGATACACGCGCCCCGCGTCAGTGAGCCAGTATTCGCGGTCGTGGCGTAGCTCTATCTCCGGAGGAAGCAACGCGCGGAACGTTTCGCCGATAGGCGCGAGATAGTAGCGACTGATCCAGTGTCCTAATTCGATGAGCTTTGCCGGCAACGCGGGAACTGGATCGAGCAGCTCCGAAACTTCTTTGACGCGCGCAATTGCGGGCGCGGTTTCAGAAACGGAGAGGCCCACACCGACCATCGCTCGATTGCGGAACGACACGAGCAAGCGCCGCCCGACGAGATCTTCCTCCTGAAAAGATTCAGGCACAGCATAGGTAAACGTCGAGCGCAGCGGAACGGGAAGCGCGACTTCGCAATAACGTGGAATCATGGGCGGAGCATAGTGTAGCAGTCCGCGCGCGACCGCTCATCTGGCCTGATTGAATGGACTCATGGCCTCAGATGCTAACGCAGACGATGCCTACGAAAATGAGGACGATCCCCAGCCACTGGCTGCGCTCCGGCCGCTCGCGGAGAAAAATCCACGCGAGCAGGACGGTGACGGCGCCGTACAGCGACGCAAGCACGCTGACCACAGAGACGGGGCCGATGTGCAAGCCGGCGTTGTTGGCCACGAATGCAGCGGTGTCCATTAATCCCACGGCGCCGAGCATCCACCAAACTCCTCCGTGCGGAAGGCGAATGCTTTGGCGCGCCGGGAGCGCAAATACCGCGAGCGAGACGAGCGCAGTCAGCCGCATCACCCAAACTGAAACGGCATCACCGACGAGCGGCACCACGTGGAAACCGAGAAACCAAAACATGAAGCCGAAGCCTACAGCCGCCAAGATCGCCCAGCCCACGCCGCGTGACAAATACGCTCCGGAAGATGTGTCACCCGAAGCCGACGCATCATTTGCTTTTGGCGCGAACGACATCGCCGCTAGGATCACGCCAGTGAGTGTTACGGCCATTCCGATTCCGCGGAGCGCATGAATCCGTTCGCCGCTTAAGAGCGCCAGCGCAACTGTAAGCGCAGGGTAGCTGGAGGACACCGGACCGACGATACTCATCACGCCAATCTCGAACGAGTGATAAAGCGAAAGCGAAGCAGTGACATTGAGCAAACCCGCGACCACAGTGAGTGCCCATGGCTGCCAGCCGGGCGCCACGTGCGAAAATCCGCCGGTGAATTTCAGATAGACGCTAAGCGCCAGAAAGCCGAAGAACTGCATGAAGAACAGCGTGCGATACGCGCCCACCCGCCGCGAAGCGAAACGTGCCGCAAAATCCGCCATGCCCCAGCACACTGCTCCGGTCAATCCGAGGATAATGCCCAATGAAATTCTCCACTACGGCAGGCTATTTACGTTTCGGCTGCAGACCGAGGACCGCCATCACTTTTTGCAAATCCTTCCAAACTTCGCCCTTCGCATTCGGATTGCGCAGCAGATAAGCAGGATGGTATGTGGCGATCAGTTTCGAGCCGCGAAAATCAAACCACTCGCCGCGGAAGCGGGAGATGCCCTGGGTCGTTTGCAATAATGTTTGAGACGCGCAGCTTCCCAGGCAGCAAATCACTTTCGGACGGATTACATCAATCTGCCGAAAGAGAAATGGAGAGCACGTGGTGATTTCGTCTTTTTCCGGCAGGCGGTTTTCGGGCGGGCGGCATTTCACCACGTTGCAGATGTAAACGTCCTCGCGGCGCAGCCCCATGGCCTCAATCATCTGCGTAAGCAGTTTTCCCGCGCGGCCCACGAACGGTTCGCCTTTGATGTCTTCGTCGCGACCGGGCCCTTCGCCGACGAAAACCAATTGCGCTTTCACGCTGCCGACCCCGAAAACGATATTCGTGCGGCCCTTGTGCAATTTGCAGCGAGTGCAATCGCCGATCGTTTCTCTTATGAGTTTCAGAGTGTCGCCTTCGATCCGGTCGCTAGTCTCAAAGAGCGACGGCTCGGCCGCGAGAGAAATTACAGAAGCGGAACGCGCGGGAGCACCCGCCGCCGCCGTCATTGCGCTCGGCGGCACAACACGGGCGGAAGCAGCCTCGCCCTGCCCGGCAGCAGCGGCCATGGCATGAGGCGCGGACTCACTCGATTCAACGCCCGCATCTGCATTCGCGTCCACAGCGCGCGCGGGGGCCACGCGGTCGCGATAGTACGGCCCCAGATCCAAATCATCGCCATAACGCAGCCAGGCTTCCACACGCGCATGATTGCCAGGTTCCAACGAGGGCCTCCAAATTTTGCGATTGAACGGGAAGACTCTACCACAGCCGTTCGCATTACGGAGCTTACGGAAAAATGATCGATATGTGTGCGGGCAAGGAAAATACGGCGGGTCTTACTTCGAATGCTTCTGAATCTCGAGGACGCGATCGAGGATTTGATTCGCAACTTCAAACTTACTCATTTTCGGCAACGGAATTTCGCGGCCATCGCGCACATAGAGGGTGACGATGTTCGTATCCGTGTCAAATCCCGCACCTTCCTGCGTCACGTCGTTCGCCACGATCATGTCCGCGCCTTTTCGCGCCAGCTTTCCGCGAGCGTTTTCCGCGACGGCGTTCGTTTCAGCGGCAAAACCCACCAAAATTTGCCCGCGCTTCTCGCGTCCCAACTCCGCAAGAATATCCGGCGTGGGCTCCAGTTCGAGCGTGAACGATCGTTCGCCGCGCTTGAGTTTCTTGTCATGCTGCGCGGCCGGGCGATAATCTGATACCGCTGCCGCCATAATCACAATATTGGCGCTTGCTGCGCGTTCGCGAACAGCGCGGTGCATCTCTTCGGTCGAGCGGACCGGAACCCAATCCACGCCGTCGGGAATCTTCAAATCCGTAGGCCCGCTTACCAGCACGACGCGAGCTCCGCGGCGATGTGCAGCTTCCGCCAGCGCGTAACCCATCTTGCCGGACGATCGATTGGTGAGAAACCGCACAGGATCGATGTCTTCGCAGGTGGGGCCCGCGGTGATGAGAATCGTTTGTCCCGCGAGATCGTGGCGAAGACCCAGCACATCGCAAACTTTTTTGGCAATCGTTTCGGTGGCAGCCAGACGGCCGGAACCCGTCATGCCGCAGGCCAAGTAGCCTTCATCGGGATCCACCACGTGAACGCCGCGCTCCCGCAGCCTTGCAAGATTCTGCTGCGTTGCGGCGTGCTCCCACATATTGACGTTCATAGCCGGCGCAACGATCACGGGAGCTTTGGTGGCGAGGTAAAGAGTTGAGAGAAAGTCTTCCGCAATGCCGTGAGCGAATTTGCCAAGTATGTCCGCCGTCGCGGGTGCGACCAACAGCAAATCAATTCGTTGCGCTACCGCGATATGCTCGATCGCGCTTTCCACATTCGCCGGCGCGGACCCGGCCGCGCTGAACATATCGGTGATTACTTTTTGGCCGGTCAATGCAGCAAACGTAAGCGGGGTGATGAATTCCTGTGCCGAGCGCGTCATTACCACCTGCACGTCCAACTTTTCCTGCTGCAGGTGGCGCACCAATTCCGCCGCTTTGTAAGCGGCAACGCCTCCGGTAACGCCCAGCGCGATCTTCATCTAGTCGCGGCAGCTGTTACTTCCGCCGTTTTCCGTCCTTGTCTTCAGGCTCGCCGCTCAATTCCTTGGCTTCGTATTCGAGCAGGCCCTTCAGCAATTCTTCTTCGGCGATACGGGTTGTCTTGCGGGATCGAGGGTTGTCAACCATCGGCCGCCCGCCGATCATCAATTGCCTCGCGCGGCGCGAGACGACTACCACGTAGGCAAACTGGCTTTCCGGTGGATCTCTTAACACGGCCATGTTCAGATCAGCCTCCAAAGGACTTCAGAATTTCGCGAATTCGTTCTTCGTTGCGCGGCACTCGAAATCGCGATCCGAGCGCAATCGCCTGCACTTCCGTCCCCGCCCGCTCCAGATCGTCGTTGATGATCGCGAAATCGTAGCTGCTGTAGTTAAGCATTTCCTGCCGCGCCCGTTCAAGTCGCCGGCGAATTTCATCTTCCGAATCCTGCCCGCGCGCCCGGATACGATGTTCGAGCTCCGTTCGGGAAGGCGGCAGAACGAAAACCGCTACGGCGCCAGGCAGCTTCTGCTTCACCTGCAAGGCTCCCTGCACATCAATTTCGAGAACCAGATCTTTTTTCTGCGTCTGCGCTTCGTTCAGCCACTTGCGCGGAGTGCCGTACCAGTTCTTTCCGAACACTTGCGCGTATTCCAGAAAATCACCCCGTTCCACCATCTGCTGGAATTCAGGCTCAGTGACGAAATTGTACCACTTGCCTTCGCTTTCCGTCTTGCGCGGCATCCGCGTAGTGCACGAAACAGACAGCATGGTGCCCGGCAGCTGCAAAATCTTTTCCACCAGAGTGGACTTCCCCGAACCCGACGGCCCTGAAACGATGAGCACCAAAGGCTCCGCTTTGTTCATTCTATGTTCTGCACTTGTTCACGTATTTTTTCGATCTCGGATTTGATCTCCAGCGCGAGCCGCGTGATCTCGAGTCCTTCCGCTTCATTCCCGGGAGTTTTCGAGAGCAGTGTGTTGGCTTCCCGCTGCATTTCCTGCAGCAGAAAATCCAATTTCTTGCCCACGTCGGAAGAAGTTGCCAGCAAGGCCTCGAATTGTTGCACGTGACTGCGCAAACGCGCCAGCTCTTCGGAAACATCGCTGCGTTCGGCGGCGATTGCGGCTTCCTGCGCCAAGCGAGCAGGATCAAGCTGCGCTTCCCCGAGAAGCTCTTTCAGGCGTGTTTCCAGCCGTTTCGCGAACGCCGGGCGCGCGCGTTCGGCCAGCCCGGAAACGCTCGACGCCATAGCGGCAATGTTTTTGAGCCTCGAGGACATATCCTGACGCAGGTGATTCGCTTCGTCCCCGCGCATGCGGTCAAGCTTATCGAGCGATTCAATCATGCAGCGCGACACCACTTTTTCAAGCCGCTCCAGTTCGCCTTCCAGCGAAGCGGAAGCCGCCCCTATCACTCCCGGCAATCGCATGATAGACGCAACGTTCGGCTCCGACTGTAATCCAAATTGTTTTCTCAGCGCGTTCGCGGCTTGAAGATATGCCGCCGCAACTTCTTGATTCACGCCGACGGCGGAAGGTCCGGCCAGCTCGTAATGCACCGTTACGTCCAAATGGCCGCGCCGGATCCGCTCGCGTATCAACTGGCGAATGCGAGGCTCGAGAGGCTCGAAGCCGTCGGGCATGCGCAGATGCAAATCCAGAAAACGATGATTTACGCTCCGAATTGTTATGCGCAGGCTCCAGCCGTTTTCCACCGCACGCGCCTGTGCGTAACCGGTCATGGATTTTAAGCCCGCCGCAGCCGGTTTCAAAGGAGTCGCGGAAATGGGTTGAGAGCCTGTGCCGGACATTTTTAGACTGGGCCTGCCGCGCGCGTTACAGTATCGACGTCGCGGAATTGCATCTCGTAAAGCCGCGCGTACACACCGCCGCGCGCGAGAAGTTCCTCATGCGTACCAAGCTCACGGATTGTGCCGCCTTCCAGCACAGCAATCAAGTCCGCGCGGCGAATAGTTGAAAGCCGGTGGGCGATCACGAACACCGTACGGCCGGTCATCAGATTGTTCAGCGCGTCCTGCACCAGCATTTCGGACTCGGAATCAAGTTCGGAGGTCGCTTCGTCGAGGATCAAAATTGGCGCGTCTTTCAGCAACGCGCGCGCGATAGCCAGGCGCTGGCGTTGTCCGCCGGACAGCCGTTGGCCGCGATCGCCGATCAAGGTCTGATATCCCGCGGGCATTTGCATGATGAAATCGTGAGCCAGCGCCGCTTTGGCGGCGGCAATTACTTTTTCTTCCGGCATGTCAGGCCGGCCGTAACACAAATTGTTCCAGATGGTGTCGTTAAAAAGGATCGTCTCTTGCGTCACGATGGCCATCTGCTCGCGTAACGAGCGCAAGGTTACCTCGCGAAGGTTCTGACCGTCGATGCGAACGGCGCCCGAAGTCGCGGCGTAGAATCGCGGAAGAAGATTGACCAGTGTGGTCTTGCCCGCGCCGCTCGATCCTACAATCGCGACAACCGCCCCCGCTGGAATCTTCAGGTTGAGATCCCGAAGGGTCGGCGTATCGCTATCGTCATAGGTAAAGCTGGCGTCTTCAAATTCAACAGATTGCGAGAGGCGCGGCAGCACCTTCGCATCCTGCATATCGAGTTGTTCTTCGGGCAGGTCAAGAAGCCTGAAAACCTGAGCGGAAGTTCCAAGCGCCTGCACGAAAAGCTGATAAATGTTGCCGATCCGCTTAATCGGTTCGTAGGCCTTGAAGAGGGCAAAGGTAAACGCGCCGAAAGAACCAAGGGACATGCGATTTGCTTTGATTTCACCGCGCGCAAAAAAAAGGATCATCGCCACCACTACCGCGCCCAGGACATCCATGATCGGCCCGCTGGCGGCCATCGCGCGAATCCAGCGCATGTTTTCCCGCAGCAAGCTTCGCGCAGCGGCTTGAAATTTACGAATCTCGAAACCTTCCATTCCGAAGGCTTTGACCACGCGGTTTCCGCTGATCGTTTCCTGAAGTATTTGGCTGAGGTCCGCGAGGCGGGAGCGGCTCTTTTCCGTTGAACGCCGAATTCGGCGGGTTAATTTTGCGACCGGCCAAACCACCAGCGGAACGAGAACAGCCGAGCCAATGGCCATTCGCCAGTCGATGAGTAAGAGCACACTTACGAAAGCGATTAGATTGAAGACCTGGCGAAAAAAATCAGCCATGTAATCGGAGAAGACGCTTCGCAACTGTTCGATATCGCTGATCACTGCGGACATTACGCGCCCGACGGGGTTGTGATGGAAAAAACCGACGGGTTGCTGCACCACTTTGCGGTAAACGTTGTTCCTAAGATCTGTGACGGAGCACAGTCCTACATATTGAATCAGCGTGCTGCCGAAATATTCTGCGACCGCCTTGAACAAAAAGATAAAAAGCAATGCGAGTGCAAAAACTGACCACACGTGATGCACCCGTGAGGGAACGAAATCGTTCATGTACACAATGTGGCTTGAACCCGGAACTTGAAAGAGAACCAGTTTCTGCAGGCTCGACTGTGGGTTCAGCACCACATCGAGAGCGGGCCTGATGGCCAGCGGAACCAGCCCTTCGGCAATGCCCATGGCCGCCAGCAAAACGACGCCGACCGCAAGCACTCCCGTGTAGGGCGAGAGGTAGCGAAGCAATCGCCGGAATTCCTCGCCCTGCGTCATGTTGGAAACGCTGTCTTTTGTTTCAGAAGCCAAATGGAAGATCCTCAAGCCGAACGCAGCTCACTAAATTTCAAGACACGGTTTTGTCGAGGTCGCGGTGCACGACCTTTGCCGAATACCCTTTTTTCTTGACCGCCCGTTTGATTATTTCCGCCAGCGCCACAGACCGATGCCGCCCTCCGGTGCATCCCAGCGCGACCGTCAGGTAGCTTTTTCCTTCCTGAATGTAATGTGGAATCAAGTACAGCAGCAAGCTTTCGATTCGGCGCAGGAACTCGCCCGTTTGCGTAAAGGAACGGATGTAACGCGCCACACGCGGATCCTTTCCGCTGAAAGGTCGCAAACGCGGCACAAAATGCGGGTTGGGAAGAAAGCGCACGTCGAATACGAGATCTGCTTCCGCTGGAATTCCGTAGCGATATCCGAAGCTCACCACCGAGACAAGCAGCGGCCGCCGCCCGGGATTTTGAAAACGGTCGATGATGAACTGGCGCAATTCGTGCACGTTGAATTTCGTGGTGTCGATCACGACATCTGCGAGCCGTCGAATCGGAGCCATCCGCCGGCGCTCTTCGCGTATTCCTTCAGCGACGGAGCCGCCGCGCCCCAACGGATGCGGGCGCCGCGTCTCGCTGAAACGCCGCATCAGGGCTTCATCGCTGGCCTCGATAAATACGAGCGTCGCTGGATGCTCGTTCACAAGCTGTCGGTAGATGCCCGGCAGCTTATCGATTTGTTCGCCTTCGCGCGCGTCCACCAGCAGCGCGGCGCGCTCAATTTCGCCGCCTTCTACGTAGAGTTCGCTAAATTTCGGAATCAGCGCGACAGGTAGGTTATCGACGCAGTAGAAACCCAGGTCTTCGAAAGTATTTAAGACGGAGCCTTTGCCGGAGCCGGAAAGGCCGGTGAGGAGGACTAAGTGGTGTGCGTCGCGAGTTCGATCTCTGGGCGTGCGCTTCACGGCCGGAGCGCTAAGCCTTTACCCGTCGGCGGTGCGTGCTGGGAATGCGAAGGTCTTCGCGATATTTCGCGACGGTGCGGCGGGTGACGTGAATGCCTTCGTCGCTCAGCTTTTTTGTAATCTGCTCGTCGGTCAGCGGATGGGAAGAGTCTTCGTCCTCGATCATTTTCTTCACGCGCCGCTTGAGCGAAAGCAGAGACATTTCGCTTCCCTGCGGCCCGTTCACTGATTCGCTGAAGAAATAGCGCAGTTCCAGAACACCTTGCGGCGTGTGCACGTATTTATTCGCGACCGCGCGGCTCACCGTAGAAGGGTGTACGCCAACTTCCTCGGCGACCTCTTTGATCATCATGGGCTTTAACTGATCCGCGCCGTAATCGAGAAAATCGCCTTGGCGTCGGAGAATCGACTGGCAGACGCGCTGAATCGTATGCTTGCGCTGTTCGATATTTTTCATCAACTGAATTGCGGCGGTAAAACGCTCCTTCACATAGTTGCGCACGTCGCGATCGGCTGCATCGCGCGACAAAAGGCGGCGATAGGTCGGATTCAGACGAAGTTGCGGCAAATCGTCGTCGTTCATAAACGCCTGCCACTCCCCATCCACTTTTCGAAATTGAACGTCCGGCTCGACGAGCCTCGGTTCGATGCGGTTGTAGCGCAATCCGGGCCGCGGATCGAGCCGCTTGATAACGTCCACAGCGCGCTTTACCAGTTCGACCGGCCGGTTCAATGCGCGCGCTACTTCTTTGAGCTGGTTGTTCTGGAGTAACTTTAAGTGATCGGCGATGATCTGCTGCGCGAGAGTATTCTGCGGATCGATGAGCTTGAGCTGCATCAGCAGGCATTCCTGCAGATCGCGCGCGCCGATTCCCGGCGGGTCGAACTCCTGCACCATGGCCAGCGCTTCTTCCACATCATCCATCGAATAATTGCCCGCCTGCACCAGTTCGTCGAGCGATGCAGTGAGATAACCGTTCTCATCCAGGTTGCCGACAATCGATTCGGCGATTTTGCGCACGGTTTCCGTGCAGATGCTTACGCTGAGCTGCCAGTTCAGATGATCGGCAAGACTCTGCGGCGAAGAGAGAAATTTATCGAAAGAAGGTTTTTCAATTTCCTCGCGTTCGCTGTTGGAAATCCTCTCCGCTCCGGAATCGAGGTACTGCGTGAAGAAGGATCCGAAATCAAATTCGTCGAAAGGATTTGCGGGTGTTACTTCCGGAACTTTTTCAGTTTCCTTTTTGAGGAAGGCTTCGTCGGTATAGCTCTCCGCGGTGACTCCGTCGTCCTCGGTGGCTTCGTCGAGGACGGGATTCGCCATGATCTCTTGATTGATCATTTCGCGAAGCTCCAAACGGTTCAGCGCCAGGACGCTGACCATTTGAACCAGGCCGGGCGTCAGTATCTGCTTCTGAGCGACGCGCAGATTTAATTTGGGTTGCAGCCAATTCATAAAGTCGATTTAATTCAGCCGGAAACTTTCTCCCAGATAAATCCTTCTCACCTCGGCATTCGTCGAAAGCTCTTTGGGTGTTCCGGCAAACAAAATTTTCCCGTCGCTGATGATGTAGGCGCGATTGGTCACCGCCAGCGTCTCGCGCACGTTATGGTCCGTCACCAGAATTCCAATTCCCGCCGCGCTCAAATCCGCGATGATTTTTTGTATATCCACCACCGTCAGCGGATCGATTCCGGAAAAAGGTTCGTCCAACAATACGAATGAAGGCGACAGGACCAGCGACCGCGCGATTTCAAGGCGCCGCCGCTCGCCGCCCGACAGCACGTATGCTTGGCTGTAGCGCACTCCCTCGAGTCCCATTTGAGCCAGCAGCTCCTCCACCCGGTCGCGCCGCTGTTCCGGAGTAACCGGCAATGTCTCCAGTACGGCGAGCAAATTTTCTTCTACCGTTAACTTGCGAAAAACCGAAGGCTCTTGAGGTAGGTAGCTTATGCCGCTTCGGGCCCGAAGGTACATGGGGAGGTCGGTAATATCCTCGCCGTCCAGTAAAACGCGCCCATAGTCCGGACGCGCTAGACCGACCAGGATGTAAAACGTCGTGGTCTTTCCGGCGCCGTTCGGCCCGAGCAACCCAACCACTTCGCCTTGCTGAATCTCCAAACTGACGTCATTTACAACTTTCCGCCCTCTATACGACTTGCTCAGATCGGCGGCCTGGAGTTTCAACATGCCGGTTCATTACTCAACTCGGTGCCTGGTAAGCGTGCGCGAACTCTCTTTTGAATCAATCAAAATCGTATCATTGGCCACAAAGAAGGTCAACGAATGGCCCGTGGTTGTGTCGCTTGATGCATCCGTAAGTGTCGGTTTTCCACCGGAAAGGACGAATTTCCCGTCCGCGGCGGTATATTCCGCCTGTTCCGCCGTCCCTCGGCGGTCGGCCTGCATCACCACCACCCCTCCCAGAGCCAGGGCCCTATCAAGCTGACGCCCTGCCGTTGCGCTCGCAGGGCCGTCGCCAGCCCCTGCGGAACCTGGCTGGCTACCCTGAGGCGGCGCTAGGAACACGTCCAAGGTCGGCGAGCGCAGCGACCCCTGTTGCGAGCTGGCCGTCACACCTCCTTCCAAATGCGCCTTTCCTGAATCGCTCCAATAGGTGAGCTCGGGGGCCCTAATTTGCCACAGCGTCGGCCCGGACTGCGCTGGGAGACTTAGCGCGGATTTGCCCGATCGGGAGTTCGGCGGCGTTGCGACAGGAACCTTGGACCCGGTTGCTGGAGTCTTCGCGAATTGTCCGGAAGACTGCGGGAAAATTGCGATTACTCCGCCGGAAGCCACCAATTTCTTTTCTTCGCGCCAAATTTCGATTTGTGCGGCGTCCAACACTGATTCGCCCTGCCACATTCGGGCGTGTCCGGAGTAAAGCGCTCGGCCGCTCGTATTCGAGGCGGAGAGAGTGGCGGCAGTAATGTGAGCGGGCCCCGCGCCCATATTTACTACCGAATTCTGCGCAGAGGATACGTACGTCGACGCCACGCCGCCCGTCGCGCGAATTTCTCCAGATTTCTGGTTGATCGACACGTTTCGCGCAGTCGATCGGCTCGTTGAATCGAAAAGCACCGGAGAGCCGTCCAGAGTGACGTCACCGGTCGGGTTGACCATTCGGGCGCGCTCCGCCGTGGCTTGACGATCGTTCTGCTGAAAATGCACGTTCCCGTTCTCGTCTAGAGTTTCCCATTCGCCGCTCGCGCCAAAAGTCGCCACCAGTTCCTTAGCCGTGCTCACTTGCGGCGCCCCGGAGCCAATTGTGCGATCTATTTCTGTGCCGGAATGGCCGAATAATTTCGCCAGCCGTCCGTCACCGTCAAATTCCGTCACAAATTTCCGGGCACGCAGTTCCGTGGCCTCGTCGCCGCTTTTCATTTCAATGGTAGCCGGCGCTAATGTTTCCGCGCTTTGGACCCGCGGCTGGCCACCCTTTTTCCCCGCGCCAAATATCGCGCGCAATGATTCCGTTTTCAAAGTACGCGACTGGCCGTCCTGCCGCGAATCAAGAACGGTGCCGCCGGTCGTGGTCACCATGCGAACCACGTTCTGCGGCGCCATCGCAAGTTCCACACGTCCGCTTGAAAAATGGCCCGTCCCGGCGGGTGCTTCGCGCGTTCCTTGCACGTTGCCATCGGCCACGATCTTGTCAATCCAACCTGCTGGATTCAGAAACGCTTCGAACTGATTCGCGGAGATCGTCGCCTTCCCGCCAGACTCCGCCGAATGAATCACGGGATGTCCTTCAGCGACCGCGTGCTGCGCTCGGAAATCCGCATCGAGATCGACGGTGATCTTGTCTGCGGAAAGTTCGCGGTTCCCTTGGCTCGCGTGCGCAGGGGCCGAGAGCACAACCTCGTGCTCATCGCGTCGAATTTCAAGACTGCCCCCGGTCACTTTCACCGGCAGTCCGCTGGTCCGGTCGGACGGTGAAAGATCCATCTGAACATCGTGCTGGAGCAAAACGATCGACTTTTGAGAGCTGTAGGTAACGCCCACGGCGTGCCCTTGCCCTTGCGGGAAGCGGAACGCGACCGGCTCAGGTGTCGAGGCCTCTCCGGTCTCGCGGTTGAACGTTAGATCGCGAGTCGTCACATGTATCGTTCGATCCGCGTTGCCCGGGGGAGGATTTGCGCTCGCAAGGTCGATCTGTACATCACCCTCGCATCGCACCGCACCTGTCGTCGGCTGGTAACTGCACTGGTGTGTATGGATGTTGTCGTCGCGGTTTCCTTCCCGCCCGTAAATTGTGATCCATACGTCTTCCAGCAAGTAGCTGTTCTGATCTTTGTATTCGGTGGCGTGCGAAGCCCGCACTGTAAAGATCGTGCGGTCGCCTTCCACTTTCGAGAATGTCGTTTGGTCCGATTGCTGCTGCACCGTTGCGGGCACGGCGCGAGGCTGCAACCGATGCGACCGCGTTTCGCGTAGAGAGCGCTGCCAATAGACGCCGATCACAGCCAGCGAGATTAAGCCGGCAGTGATCGCCGCCCAACGCCCATATCTCGCTGCTTCTCTATTCTGCAATGCAGCTTCTCCACCTTACTCGCGCTCCAAACCGCGTGCGAGTTTGGCAAAATGTGCGAATTACCGAAGGACCGCACAGACCATTATCTTAGAAGCTGAGTATAGGTGAGAGGTTTGCAGCGAACAACTCCAAGTGGGGAACGTCGGCTGGGTTGCCAACGCAGTTAGACTCGGGCCTATCCTGCTGCCCTATTCACCGTGTGTAAGTATGCCCAGACCCGCGGCGGCCACGCTGTCGCGCGTAGTGTTCTTTACCAGGTACATGGCCTCGTCCGCCAGATGGAGCAGCTCTGCCTTGGTGCGGGAATCCGTGGGATACGACGCCACGCCCACGCTCGCGGTGATGTGCACGTTGATGCTGGTATCTTTCAGCCAGACCGCCTCTCGAATCAACTTGTGCAAGCGTCGCGCCACGCCAAACGCGTTCTCCTTGGACGTCTGCGGCAGCAGCACCACAAATTCGTCGCCGCCATAGCGGAACGCCAGGTCGATCAAGCGGCACTTGTCCTTCACCGCTTGGCCGATCTCAGCAAGCAGCTTTGAACCTACCAGGTGGCCGTAAGTATCGTTGACGTTTTTGAAGTGGTCCAGGTCGATAAATATCAGCGAAAACTCAAACGCGTACCGATGCGAACGATAAATCTCGGTGTCCAACATGAAATTCAAGTGTCGCGCGTTATAGAGGCTGGTGCAGTCGTCCGTAATCGTGAGTTCGTGGATTCTCTGAACGTGCCGCGCATTCTCGATTGCGATAGCAGCGTAATCCGCCAGCGCTTCCAGCAGCGCCAGGTCGCGTTTGCTGAATCCTTCCGGCCCGATGCAATTAATCAGCTCGATCACTCCCAGGCACTGATCTCGGAAGCGCACTGGGACGGCCACGATCGAGCGCGTCTCCATCTTCGTCTTCGAGTCCACCTGTTTGAAAAACCGCGAGTCTGTGCTGGTATCCGGCACCACTACTGCTTCGCCGGTTTGAGCCACCCAGCCTGCCAGACCCTGCCCAACCTTGATCCGCACATCCTTCAGCGCCTCGGCGCCTTTCCCCGTTGCGATTTGGAAAAAAAGTTCGCTTTTGTCCAAGTCCATCAGGAGTAAAGACCAGGTGTCGGGCCGCAACACCTCATTGATCTTTTCCATGATGGTGCGGAGCACTTGGTCGAGCTGCAGCGAAGAGGTGAGCGCCTTGCCTAGCTCATGAAAAACCGTCACCTCGTTGCTGCTTTCGGGAATATCCGGACCAATACCCGGAGTTCGGCGCCTTTCGACGCCAGTGAATGGCCGTGGATCCGTAGATCTCTTTATGCGCTCAGGAGCCACACGTTCCTTCGGTTCTGGAGAATCTTTGGGCAAGCTTCTTATTATAGAGAACGATTTCCGCTATTCGCAACGGGCTTAACAACTGTGATTGACCAATGGCCAATAGGGGTGACATATCGGTGACATTTGCTGAACATTGACACCCCCGCAACCCGCGCCTATATTTTGAGTGTCAGTCGGTCCGGCGGATGCCTTCTACACCTTTCGGTGAACATCTAAAACGCGAGCGGGAAATGCGAGGCGTCTCTCTGGAGGAAATTGCCGCCGCCACGCGCATCGCCCCGCGCTTTCTTGTAGCATTGGAAAATGAGCAATGGGACCAGTTGCCCGGTGGCGTTTTCAACCGCGGATTTATCCGCGCAGTTGCCCGCTTTCTTGGTCTCGACGAAGATAGCCTGGTCTCGGAATATGCTCTCGAAACGAAAGGCCGCTCCGAGCCCGGCGTCGTCGCCGACCCTCCGCTCAAACCGAACTCGCGTTACATGGAGATTACTCTGGTGATTGTTCTAGCGCTTTTGTTGATTGCAGGCGCAGTCTTCGCCTTAGTTCATTTCGGACCACAACTCGCCGCACGGTGGCATAAGCATTCGGCGCAGTCTGCCACCGTCCCGCAGCCGGCGTCTGGAGACTCCCATTAGCGCTGACCTCCGTGAAAGCATACGCGCCGGCAACGCCACGCCGGCACAAAAGCTCGCGGTTTTCTCCGGCGGGGATTCCTTGACGGCCGAACATCGCGCGGAGTTACTGACTCTTCTTACCGCCGATCCCGATCCCGCTATCGCCGAACGCGCTCAGAGCGTGATTTCAACCCAGCCACTCGACCCTTTCCTTGTCGCCATCGCGAGTCCCGATGCCGACCCGCGCCTGTTCTCGTATTGCGCCGATAATATGTCCCAGAAACCCGGGATTGCCGACGCTCTCGCAAAAAATCCCTTTTGTCCGACGGGCGTTCTCGCGCATGTTGCCTCACGTTTGAGCGCTGCTGGAGTTCAATCGCTCCTGGACAATCTGGACCGCCTCAGCTCGGACACGCGCTTGGTTGTTGCGCTCACTCATTGCAAAGCCGCGACGCCCGAACAGCAGGAACTCCTGGTCGAAATACAAAAGACCGAAGGGCTGGCGGAGGCCGAGATCGAAGAAGCCGCAGCGGAGGTCGAGCCGGATGTAAAAAAGCGGGTAACCCTGCTTCAGAGACTAGCTCACATGAACGTGGTGGAGCGCATCCAGCTCGCGCTCAAAGGCGGCCGCGAAGCACGCGCGCTTCTGATTCGTGACCCGAACAAAATTGTCCAACGGGGAGTGATGCAATCGCCGCGCCTGACGGATCTCGAAATTGAAAACTTCGCCTCCATGACCAATGTTTCTACCGAAGTTCTGCGCATCATCGCAGCAAGCCGTGTGCATATGAAAAGTTACACGGTGGTAAAAAACCTAGTGAAGAATCCCAAGACTCCTCTAGACGTCTCGCTGCATTTGCTCCAGCGACTAAACGGTTTCGACCTCAAGCTTCTAGTTTCAAATAAAAATATTCCGGAAACGTTGCGTTCCACCGCCGCAAAGATGCATCGCCAGCGCGCCTCCGTTCGGCCTACCACCTAATGCGAGGTAGCCTTCGGCGCATCACTCGCGCCCGTAGTTGCCAGCGAGGATGTGATCTTCTTCTTGTATTCCTGCGCCTTCGCGAGGATTTCTTTTTCGTCTAACGTAAGCATTTGCCGGTCTTTCATTATGATCTTGCCTGCGATCACAACGGTCCGCACGTCGCTCGCCTTCAACGCATAGACCAACTCCGAATATACGTCGTACATCGGCGTGGCGTGCGGCGCGCCGATGTCCACCAAAATCAAGTCCGCTTTCTTGCCTGCTTCGAGCGAGCCGATAATTTTTTCCAGATGCAGGGCGCGCGCGCCGTTGATGGTGGCCATCTCGACCACTTGTTTCTCCGGCAACGCGCGCGGATCCATCCGCGCCACTTTTTGCAGTTTCGCCGCAAGATCCATTTCTTCGAACATGTCCTGATTGTTGTTGCTCGCAGCCCCGTCGGTCGCCAACCCGATTGGCTCGCCTGCCGCCAGCATCTCCGGCACGGGCATCACGCCCGCTGCCGTTTTCATGTTGCTGGAAGGATTGTTGATGCAGCCCACGTTGAAATGCGCAAGCGTCGCGATGTCCGCCTGATCCACCCAGACGCAGTGCGCGCCAACCACGTCCGGGCCGAGAATCCCGGCGCGCTCCAGGTAAGCCACCGGTGTTGCTCCGTGCTTCGCCCGGCTTTGTTCCAGTTCAAATTGCGCTTCGGCAATGTGAATCAAAATGGGCGCCCCGTTGCGGCGCGCCAAGGCCGCTGCATCCTGCAAAGTTTTTTCGGAACAGGTATAGATCGAATGCGGCGCTACCGCCGCGATAATCAGGGGATCGCCCTTCCAATGGTCCAGATATTTCTGCGTGTAGGCAAACGCGTCGCCGGGAGTCTTGTTGTCGGGTGCGGGGAAATCGATGATCGTTTCCCCTAAGACGCCGCGCATGCCCGCTTCTTTGGTCACCTCCGCCACGACATCTTCGAAATAGTACATATCTGCGTACGTCGTGATGCCGCCGCGCAACATCTCGAGCACTCCCAGCCTGGTTCCCCAATAGACAAAATCGGGGGTAACGTTGCGCGCCTCCGCTGGAAAAATATATTTTTGCAGCCATTCATCGAGTGCCAGATCGTCGGCGAGCCCGCGAAACAGGCTCATCGCCGCGTGCGCGTGGCCGTTAATTAGTCCCGGCATCACCAGCGCGCCATGCGCATCGATCGTTTGCGCCGCTTCGAATCTGTTCTCGACCTCCGCGCGCGGGCCAACCGCTACGATCAAATCGCCGCGAATGGCTACGGCGCCGTCTTCAATCACTCGCCGCTGTCCGTCCATCGTGACAACCGTCCCGCCGGTCACCAGCAAATCCACCTTGTCCTTGGCCGATGCTCCTCTCGGAAACAAAAAAACCACGGCGCAGATGATCGCGATGATCAACTCGGCCTTCCGGCAGCCTGTTCGCAACCAAGACATCTTGCTGTTCTGCATTTTTCCTCTGACGTAATTTTTCGGATTCATGAGACTCGATATTGACTGCCCATTCCGCAGAGTTCCGGTTGCGGGCTCTACAAAAATCCCGAATCAAAAGGTCGTGGCAGCAATTTTCCAGCGCTCTCCAACTCGACCTTCCCTTTCAGGTTCGCGAGAACCACGGGCACATCGCCGCAAAGCTCCCAGATAATCTGGCGGCAAGCCCCGCAAGGAGGCGTCAGCGCATCCGTATCCGTCACCACAGCAATAGCTTCAAATCCCCGCTCGCCTTCGGAGACTGCCTTAAAAATGGCGGTGCGCTCGGCACAGCAGGTAAGGCCGTAGCTCGCGCTTTCCACGTTGCAGCCCGTAAAAATCCTTCCCGATTTCGCGCGTAGCGCTGCTCCCACGCGAAAGTCCGAAAACGGGGCGTGCGCATTCTCCCGCGCCTGTTTTGCCGCCAAAATCAAAGCATCATATTCGGCCATGCTTTACCTTTCGGACGCCTGCCGCCAGGCATCCTCGTCTTTAATTTTTCTCCGCGGCAATTCGCGGAAGAACAGCTCGAAGCAGCGCGATGAATTGGCCCTTTATTCGCTCGCCCGTTTCCAATACCTCGGAGTGATCCAGCGGCCGGTCCAAAATCCCCGCAGCCATATTCGTAACGCAGGAAATCCCAAGCACGCGAATCCCGATATGATTCGCAGCGATCACTTCCGGGACAGTGGACATGCCCACCAGATCCGCGCCAATGGTCCTCAAATAACGAATTTCCGCCGGCGTTTCGTAACTCGGGCCTAGAAGCGCGGCATACACGCCTTCATGCGCTTCGATGCCCAATCTCTTGGCTTCCACCAAAGAAATTTCCCGATACGGCCGCCAATACGCCCGCGTCATATCCGGAAAACGCGGCCCGAAACGCTCGTCGTTCGGCCCGATCAGCGGGTTCGCACCCTGCAAATTGATGTGATCGCGGATCACCACCAGCGCTCCCTGCTTGAACTCCGTATTAATTCCCCCCGCCGCATTCGTCAGAATGGCAGAACGAATCCCGAGCCGTCCGAATACCCGCATCGCAAACGCTACTTCGTGCGCTGAATAACCTTCATAAAGGTGAACGCGGCCCTGCATCGCCGCCACGGCGATACCGCCAACTTTTCCTATCGCCAGAACTCCTGCGTGGCCCACTGCCGTCGAGCGCGGGAAATTGGGAATTTTTCCATACGGAATGCGCGTGGCATCCGTTAGCTCATCCGCGAATGCGCCGAGCCCCGAGCCGAGCACGAGCGCAATCTTCGGACGCAGCTTCGTTTTCGATAGGATGAATTCCGCAGCGCGTTCCGCTCGCGCAAATTCCGAATCGCGCGCGGAAGCTTTCGAACCACCCGGACTCATCGCAACATGACTCCCACGATGGATGCGGACATCAGATTCGCCATGGTCCCTGCTAGCATCGCGCGAATGCCCAACCGCGCGAGTTCCGCTTTCTTGTTAGGAGCGAGTGCGCCGATTCCGCCGATCTGTATGCCGATCGAACTGAAATTCGCGAAGCCGCACAGCGCAAACGTCGCAATCGTAAACGACCGCGGGTCCAGCCCGTCTCTCATCGGCCCGAGTCGCTGGAACGCGACCAACTCGTTCGTCACCATACGCAATCCGAGTAGATTGCCAATGGCGTGGCAATCCTGCCAGGGAATTCCGATCAGCCATGCAATCGGTGAAAAGATCCACCCGAAAATCTGTTCCACGCTCGATGGGAACCACGAAATTCCCACATGCGTAAGCCCGTTGTGGACCACGCCGAAAATTCCGTCCACCAGATAGATCAGCGCGATAAACGTAATCAACATCGCGCCCACGTTCACCGCCAGATTCAAGCCGTCAATTGTGCCTCGCGAGATTGCGCCCAGCGCGTTCGTGTCGCGTTCCAATGGCGCCATTTCCACGCGGCCGGAAGTCACCGGAATCTGCGTCTCCGGCACCAGCATTTTTGCGAGCAAAATGGTTCCCGGCGCGGTCATGATCACAGCAGCAAGCAGATGCTTCGCTTCCACACCATAAAGGATGTAAGCAGCCATGATTCCGCCGGACACGTGCGCCATGCCGCTCGTCATCACCGTCATCAACTCCGAACGCGTCAGCTCGGGAAGAAATGGCCGGATCGTCAGCGGAGCTTCAGTCTGCCCCATGAAGATACTCGCGGCGACGTTGAGCGACTCCGCGCCGCTCGCGGCCATCAGGCGCGTCATCACGCGCGCAGCTTGCTTGATGATGAATTGCATCACACCGTAGTAATAAAGCAGCGCAAAAACCGCGGCGATGAAAATAATGGTCGGCAGGACTTGAAACGCGAAGAAAAAGCCCATCGGCGAGCCCTTCTTGCCAAGGTCGCCGAAAACGAATTGCGAGCCGAAAAACGCGAAATCGAGCACCCAGTTCACCGCAGCGCCCGCTTTCTGAAACAGCAGGCGCCCGTATTCCCAGCGCATCACCAGAAACGCGAACACGATCTGCAGTCCCAGACCCCACGCAACGGTCTTATACCGGATAGCGCGGCGGTCCGTCGAAAACAGAAACGCCAGGCCCATCATGGTAATCATTCCGAGAATGCCTACCAGGCGGTGCATTCGACGCGCGCTCCTTTTTTCTGTCGCGTTAACTCAGTACGTTTCCGTCGCGCCAATAATTTTTCGCACCAGCGGCGAACTCGGCGGCGGATTCGCGCCAATCTCGAAACTTCGGGTCAGCAATTCCACGGCGCGCGGTAGCCGCGAATCCAGGTTGTAATGCACGGTACAAAGATTCGCTCCAGCCTCGACCTTATCGCCAATCTTCTTTTCGAGCGTTATCCCTACGCCGGGATCGATCGAATCTTCCTTTTTTTCGCGCCCGCCGCCGAGCATCATGCTGGCGATTCCCACCTGCTCGCCACGAATCGCAGTCACGTACCCGGATTGCCGCGCCGTCACCTGCGCCGTATGTTTCGCACGCGGCAGCCGCGCCGGATCGTCCACCACTTTTTCATCGCCACCCTGCAAGCGGATGATCTCGCGGAATGTATCACGTGCGCGCCCCGATGTAATCATTTCCGCCGCGAGCTTTCGCCCTTCACCCACGGTATTCGTCCGCTTCCCCAGGAAAAACATCCAAGCCGCAAGCTCGTCGCAAAGCTCGCGCAGGTCTTCAGGGCCGCCGCCGTGCAGAATCTCGATGCATTCCTCCACTTCGAGCGCGTTGCCCACTTTGCGGCCCAGCGGCTGCTCCATATCCGTGATCAGCGCGACGATCTTCTTGCCCATGCGCGTCCCCGTCTCCACCATCAATCCCGCGAGATATTCGGCGTCCGCCTGCTCCTTCATGAACGCGCCGTCGCCCGTCTTCACGTCCAGAACCAGCGCGTCAATTCCCTCCGCCATTTTTTTGCTCATGATCGAAGCGCAAATCAGGTAAGGACTCTCCACCGTGGCAGTGACGTCGCGCAGCGCGTAAAGTTTTTTATCCGCAGGCGCGATTTCCGGCGTTTGCCCAATCAAACCGCAATGCGCCAATTCCAGCACGCGCCGAAATTCCGCCAGCCCTAAATTCACGTTGAAGCCGGGGATCGCTTCCAGTTTGTCCAGCGTGCCACCCGTGTGCCCCAGTCCCCGCCCGCTGATCATCGGCACGTAAAGTCCCGCAGCCGCCACGACGGGTGCAATCACCAGCGATGTTTTGTCTCCCACTCCACCGGTCGAATGCTTATCCACCTTCGCCGCCGGCAAATCCGGCCAATCGAGCACCACGCCGGAATGAAGCATCGCCTCCGTCAACGCGGCAAGCTCCGCGCCGCTCATCCCGCGCCAAACCACAGCCATCAGCCACGCAGCAATCTGGTAGTCGGGAATGCGCTCGCGAGTGACGCCTTCAATGAGAAACTCAATCTCTTCGCGGGAAAGTTCCGCGCCGTCTCGCTTTTTGCGGATGAGGTCAACAACTCGCATGTAGAAGGATTACGCGGCCAACCTAGCATCGCCCGCAAGTCACGTCAATGAATCTGAGCATGCACTGGTGATTCGTTTCCGATTAACACTGATTACGGCCGCGGCAAATTATGTTCACTGAGTGCGCAGTCTGCTGCTTAGTAGTAGCATGTCGTCCATGGTCTCTCTGACTGACACATCTGCCTTCGCCTGGATCGCCGATGGACGAGACGTCCCAAATCTCCAAGGTGCTGATAGTCCTACCTGGAATGGGAACACTGTAGCCCACTGCATACCACGAATATTTGAGGCCTATTGCAAGCTCTTCCATCCGATTCACGAAGATGTCTCGATTCACGACCACGCCATAACTTGGGATGAAGAGAGACGTGCTAATCATGCGACGATCGAAAACGAGCCCGGGGAGAAAGCATTGGCGGCAATCTTGAGTGATAGCGTATTTGTTCGACAAGGCGGAGGGATTGAGGCAGGACCGGAGACTCGCCTATTGTGGCGAACCGCCGCCGAAAGGTATGGCCTCGTGTTCCATCCTGAGTTCAATGACAATTCGTTTCGTAAAGCATTCGTGACCGGGAGCTGGCCGAGACATCTCCTTGGACCTACCGAAGGTACGCTGGACAGAAGAACCTGCGAAGCTCTGATCGATGTTCTGAAGCCCTTCAGTCAAAAGCAAACCATCTTCTTTCGCTTTTCTGATTATTTGATGAATGATTTGCCGCATCTCTACGCCGGAAATTTGAACGAAGCGACTTCATTCCTGACAAAATCGCATTTTGGCGGTACTCCTGAATCCTGGTGGTCTGAAGATAGGAACTGGTGTGTTCATACCGATTGGGATTTGACGTTCACTCTTGTTGGCGGCTCACGAGCGGTTGTGGATGCTTGTCTCGAGCACCCTGTGCTCGAATGTCTGGAAGTGAAACCTGAGACTCGAATCGATTACCGAGCAGACAGACTTAACCTACCGAAAAGCCAGCCAGTAGACACGACTGATAACCACTCCAAGCGCGAGTCTTACCGTTCAAAAATGTGATCAGAACTTGGGAGGGCGAGCAGCGATCTCTGCGGCAACGCGTTGCACTTCGTCGTGAACGAGGCCGTTGGATACCAGAACGGAAGTGCCGCCGGGATGGTACGGCGCGCCGGCAAGATCGGTAACCTTCCCACCAGCTTCCGTCACGATGAGCATCCCTGCCGCCGTGTCCCACGACTTCAACCCAAATTCCCAAAACGCCTCGAATCGTCCGCACGCGACCGAACAAAGATCCAGCGAAGCAGCGCCATCGCGCCGCACGCCATGCGAACGCAGCGTAAATTCCCAGTAGTAATGAATGTTCAAATTGTCAGTGCGCTTGTGCGTGGGAAATCCGGTGGACACCAGACTCTCACCCAATCGTTCCACCGAAGAAACATGGATCGGTTTTTGATTTAGAAAAGCGCCCTCGTCGCGCGAAGCGTAAAACATTTCATTCGCGACCGGATTGAACACCACGCCCGCGATTGGTTTGCCGTTTTCCAACAAGCCAATGGAAGCCGCAAAACACGGATAGCCGTGCGCGAAATTCGTGGTGCCGTCGAGCGGGTCCACATGCCAGACGAACGCCGAAGCCGCGCCATCCTTGCCCGAACCTTCCTCCGCGACAATCGCGTGCTCCGGAAAATCACGCCGCAGCCGCGCCACAATCGCCGCTTCCGAGCGCCGGTCGGTTTCCGTGACCAAGTCCACGTCGCCTTTGTAAGTAATTTTCTTCGGGCTGCCGTGTCCGGCAAGAATAATCGCCCCGGCCTCGCGGGCAGCTTCTATCGCGGTCTCAAGGTATTTGTTCATGATTTTGAGATAAAGATCTCGCGCGAAGCCACTGCCTCTTTATCGCGGCGCCGCAGCCGTAAAATACTCCTTGCGGTAACGCACCGTATCTCCAGACTTCACCTGCAGCGTGACGTGACGATGGCTTCCCGGCGGCGGCACGGGAGTCGGATAGTATCCCAGCAAATATTGTGTGCGCAGTTCGCGGTCGATGCGCTCAAACGTCGCGTCGAGCTGCTGCATTTCATCCACCAGGAACATGGCCCCGCCCGTGCTGTCCGTAATCGTAATCAGCGCATGCTCGCCCGCCGTATTTCTCCCGCTTTCGTTCGCCGGGCGCAGCACGATGGAATAAAGCAGAGCCTCGGACGCAATCGCCGCCCGCCGCGCGTCTTCAAATTTCGACACGCTCGTCGTCTCGCCGGCATCCGTCACCATCACGATGGCCCGCCTTCTGTCTCCCGGACGCCGCCGCAGCGAATTCGAGCCCAGCAGAATCGCGTCGTAGATCGACGTTCCCGAGCCCGAACTGATACGGCGCACCGCATCTTGAAGTTTCGGCACGTCTGCGGAAAAATCCGAAAGCTGCGTCACCTTTTCGTCAAATTCAAAAACGCTAAGCGTGTCGCCCGGCCGCACTACTTGCCGCACAAAGTGGGCCGCCGCTTCCGTTTCAAATTTCATGTCCTTATATGTGCTCATGCTCGAATCAACCATCAGAGCAAGATCGAGCGGGCGATTGGTCTCAGCTTCGAACCGCTCAATTTTCTGCGGCACGCCTTCTTCGGAAAGTTCGAACACATCTTGCGCCAGATCGGGAATTGGTTGCCCGTGCGCGTCGATCACGCTCGCAAGAATATTGACGAGATTCGTCTGCACCCGGATTACGTTCGATTGCTTCGGCTGTTGTGCGCGCAGAGACACTGCCGCGCCGGCACACGCTAGAACCCCGGCGGACATGCAAGCAACGCTGAGCCTAGCTCGGAGGGTTTTCTTCATTTGTTAGGGAAATTAGATTCATCCGGCGAGGAAATGGCTTCCTGAGAAGGCTTCTCGCCTTCCGCCCAAACCGCACCGTCCGCAAAATACTCCTTCTTCCAGATCGGCACCGCCCGCTTCAGCGTGTCGATCGCGTAGCGGCATGCGTCAAATGCAGCGCCTCGGTGCGCCGAACTCACGGCAATCCATACGCTGGTCTCCCCAATTTCGAGCCGTCCCAGGCGGTGAATGATAGCCACTCGATGAATTGAGAATTTCGCCCGGATCTGCGCGCCGATCTCGCGCATTTTAGCCAGAGCCATCGGCTCGTACGCCTCGTACTCAAGATAGAGCGTGCGCCGGCCCCTAAAATTGTTGCGAACAAATCCATCGAAAACCACGACCGCGCCGTCTTCCGGAGCTTTCAAATTTTCTAGAAGTTCGCGTGCCTGTATCGGCTCGTGCACGAGCTGGAAAACGTCGTTGCTGAGCGCCGTTTGCTGGCCGCCGCTGACCGGCGGCAGAAAAGCCACTTCATTTCCTTCCACCAGCGGAGCCCGCCATTCCGCGTATTCCTGATTCACCGAAGCAGCGATAGAACTTCGAAATTCAACGAGCTTCGGAAACCGCCGCGCGTAACGCTCGAAAAGATCTTCCACGCGAGCGCCTTCTGAAAGCTCGGCGTCGTCTTCCGCAGCGCCGACGATTTCCTTGAGTTGGCCAAAAAAAAGTACGCGCACGCGCATCGAATTCATTCTATCGCGCAGAAGGCCTCAAAGCGATGCCAGAGCGATGCAAGACCGATGCAAGAGTCCTGGATTCCGGTGGGCTAAACGAGCCGTCAGCTCGAACCCTTCACTTTTACCTGCCCAAGCGTCGAATTTGCGCTAAGATTCCCCATCGATGAAGGACGGCGGAACGCCGCGTCCAGTGCCGTATTTCCCGACTGCCTTGAAATACAACTAATAGTGCGAACCCTTCAGCACTAAAGAGCGAGAGATTTCTCGCCTCGGGAGCATCCGTTCGGCCCTTTTGAGTGCTCGGATTTCGCGATCGATGCGGAGGGAAATTTTATGAAGGTTCTGATCTCGGGTGCATCCGGACTTGTCGGGGCAGCGCTGACGGAATCTTTGCGCAGCGACGGGCACGCCGTAGCTCATCTGGTTCGTCCCGATGGCGCCGCTTTGGCCGGCGACATCCGCTGGGACCCAACCAGTGGGTTCGTCAACCTCGATGCGATGGAAGCCGCCGACGCTGCTGTGAACCTCAACGGCGCCAGCATTGGCGGCGGCCGCTGGACGCCCGCGCGAAAGAAAATTCTTCGTACCAGCCGGGTGGATTCGACGCGCTTTCTCGTGGAGTCTCTCGCGCGTCTTAAACAAAAGCCGCGCGTGTTGGTTTCTGCATCCGCCGTCGGATATTACGGCAATCGCGGCGACGAAATTCTCAACGAATCAAGCGCGGCCGGAGACGATTTCCTGGCGGAGCTCTGCGGCGACTGGGAAGCGGAAGCTCTCCGCGCGCAATCGAGCGGCATTCGCACCGTACTGGCGCGTTTCGGCATAATTCTTTCGGCAAAGGGCGGCGCGCTGAAGCAAATGCTCACTCCATTCAAACTGGGCTTGGGCGGACGCCTTGGAAGCGGCAAGCAGTGGATGTCCTGGGTAGCGCTTGATGATGTGATCGGGATCCTGCGAGCCGCGCTTTCAAACGAGCAAGTCAGCGGGCCGGTGAACGTTGTGTCTCCCAACCCGGTCCAGAATTCCGAATTCACGCGCGTGCTTGCGAGCGTTCTGCATCGCCCGGCAATTTTTCCCGCGCCGGCATTCGCATTGCGCGTCGCACTTGGCGAAATGGCCGACGCGCTTCTTTTATCCAGCCAGCGAGTTCACGCAGAACGCCCACCCGTCGCAACTTACGCTTTTCGATACGAGAATCTCGAGCCCGCCCTTCATGCAATTCTCGCAAAGCACTAGCCCGATTCTCACCCGTCTTCGCCAAATTCGCGGTCTGCGCAATTTGCCGGGAGCGAAAGCCGCGTGCATCACCCGTCGCGCTATCGTCTTATTTCAACACGTTAAGAACAGCCTCCACCTTCAAAACGCGCCCTGTGAGAGGATCCGTCGCCACTATCGCTTCGGCTTCTTGGCCATCGCGAAGAAGCAGCGTCACGTCGCCGCGGAATTGCCGGATCATCGGCTCGTTGCCCGGAGGCGGCTCACCGGCGGTCCAATCTTTTCCCCCATCGATATGGTCGTCTTTATCTCTGGACGGCACATACAAAGAAGACCGGTCGATCTTTACATCCACACTGAATCTACCGGGGGTAGCGAGGGCATGATTCTGATTCATACGGTAATCGATATCGCTGACGTCGATGTTCGTGCCCACGTCGATATACTGGAAGGAGTTTTCTCCTGTCTTGGAAGTTGTTGTGTCGACTGGAACGCGAACTCCCATGCGTAGAGAGGACGTTAACGGTGTACGGGACAATATGAAGGGAATGGAGTAAGGCATGCTGCTGATCTTCTTGGTTCCGTCGTATTCACTCAGGACAATTTGGAGCTTCGCAGGCACGATCACTTCGGGAACGGGTGTCTCGGCGGCGGGCTTGTCCTGCGCTTTAGCGGCTGGTGCCGCAAACATCAGGAGCGCAGCGCATGTTCCGAGCCAGCTTGAAAGTCTCATCGATTGCCTCCGGAAAATCAGGTTTCGAGTGCTGTATAAGAGACGCCGCAATGCGTGGTTTAGTTCACAAGAGCCCAGGCCCCTTGCCTGAATCGTCCACAGGTGTCTCTAGCGGTTCCAGCGGAGTAATCTCGATCGGTTTTAATTCAAGCGGCTTCTGCGGTTCCTCTTCTGCGGCATAAAGCTGTTCGCTATCGACAGGCCTGTTGTGTACCGCCTCGTAAAACATCACAACAGCGAGAAGTTCTCCCTTGGGAACCAGGACTTCGGGCTCGCGCCGAATTCTGGGGGAACTAATAGATCTCGATACGAGTTTTTTGCGTGGCTGCTCTGGAATCACGGACGTCTTCGAAGAGCCAGTCGCAACGCTCGGGGGCGCGGACGTTGGAGTAACTTCTGCCACAGCAGGTGCGGAAACATGCCTCCGCGGCAACGCCGTCATCACAAGGATTAGCAACGTGGCTAGAACAAGTGCTCCCAGCGCGTAGTATAAATGTTGGGGAGATGCCTGCTCCCAAACCCTCCACGCTTCCAAACTCCAGGGCTTCGGAGCAGGTTCAGCGGCAATTCGCGCGCGCAGCCGCGTCATAAATTGCGGCGAAGGTTCACCCGCAACCAATGTTTCCACGCCGCGATCTACTACGTTACGCACGGCCTTGGCGTGATCGTAAGCTTCTCGGCACGCTTCGCACTCCGCCACATGCGCCAGCAACTCGAGTTCGCTCTTCGGGCTAAGCTCACCCAGGGCAAAGTCGTTTACGCGTGCAATCACCTGCTCGGATTTTTTTGGACAATCCATTCCAGGCTCTCCGCTAATTTCTTCCGCGCCAAAAATAATCGTGACTTCACCGTGCCTTGCGGCAGGCTGGTAAGTTTTGCAACTTCCGCCGTGTTGTAGCCTTCGATGGCTGCAAGAGTCATCACCAGCCGCAGCTTTTCAGGCAGCTCGTCCAGCGCCTGAGCCACATGACGCTCAAACTCTCGCGCGGCAGTAAGGTTTTCGACCCCAAGTGCGCGGTGGCTGTCCAGGTACGCGGCGTGTTCGCGCCGCTCGCGCCGTCCTGACGCTCGGATGCGATCGAGCGCCAGCCGCCATGCCGTTCGCACCAGCCAGGCCCGAAAGCGCTCGCGGTCGCGCAGGCGATGAAAATTGCGGTATGCGCGCAGCATGGCTTCTTGCGCCACGTCTTCCGCTTCCGCTGTATTGCGCAGCACACCCAGCGCAACGCGATACGCCAATGTGGGACAATCAGCCAAACGCTGCTCGAACTCTCGTTCGAGCGAAGCGTCCTGGCTCACCGCGCTACCCGGAAAACTGGCTGCCAACGCATCCATCTAAGTCCCACTATGCCAGACGCCGGTAAACGGGTTTCGGTTCACTTGTTTTGGAGAGAAGAAACGGATTGATTACAGGTCCAACCGCTCAAGCAGCGCGCCCAGGTTCGACCCGTCCACCACCAGGTCGGGGCGCTTGGTAGCAAAATCCTCCACCTCATCGAGCGCCTGAAATAGCCGCATCTTCGCTACCGCATACTCCTCGGTCCCAGTAAGCGCGCGCCCTGTCCGTTTCGTCCACAGATCGAGGGCGTCGCGGCGCACGAAAATGCGGACTGGGAACATCGACTTGCGGTCAGCGGACACGTAATAGACGAATTCATTTCCCGCGGCACCGTCCTGCTTGGCGGGATGCACATCCTGGAACTGGTATTGGTAAACATACCCGCTTTCCGCGGAGTACGCCTTAATCCGCCTCACTGTTTCCGGTTTTGCCATCCCCGCATTATTCGGCTGCGCTCTTTTGCTGTCAATCTCCGCTTAACGGCCCGCCTCTCCCAAAATGGAATCGAGTCTTTGCCATTACGGGAATGAAAAATGGGGAATCGCGCCTCTCTCACCCACATCGGTCTGGTCCGCTCACGCGGAATCTTCTCACCGAAAGACATATAACTTCCCTGCGCATCGCTGCTTACATCGAGCTTTTTTCTTCCGGCGACGGCCCGCGATAAGTTAAGCAAATTGTGCCCCGCTTTGGCACACCCATTGCCCTACTGGTTTTCGTAATGATAGTTTCAACCAAACCGAAAAGTTCGCGGTCGGATCGCCCATGCAGTCCGAATTCGAATTTCGCTGCGCTGCGAGATGGTTGGCAGATTTTCTCTCGCAAAATCTCTCCGGGCATGATGTCAATTCTCCTGATTGCCCTCGCAGGCTGCGGTTACGCTTTTGCTCCGCCAACACCGCCGCCGCCCACCGTCACCGTTACAATTCAACCCGCGAGCGCGAGCCTCTTTCTTGGCCAAACGCAAGCATTTCAGGCCACCGTCGTCGGCAGCACAAACACAAACGTCACCTGGCAAGTAAACGGTGTCGCAGGCGGAAGCACACCCGCTGGGACAATTTCTTCGTCGGGCCTCTTCACGGCTCCCGCAATTCTGCCGCCCGGCGCGAATGTAACCGTTACAGCCGTAAGCCAGGTCAACCCGAAAGACAGCGCTTCAGTTACCGTAACATTGGAAGACAACATCATCGTCAGCCTTCTCCCGCCGTCCGCCACCGTTTCAACGGGAGCGGCGCAGGTCTTCACCGCATCCGTAACCGGAACAGGCAACCCATCGACCGCCGTCACCTGGAGCGTGAACGGCGTCGCCGGAGGCAACGCAAACTTCGGTACGCTTGTCTCGAACGGCTCAGCATCGGCCGTTTACACCGCACCGGCAGCGCCGCCGACTCCCGCGACCGTGACCGTCACTGCCACCAGCGTCGCTGACACCTCGAAATCCGCAAACGCCAGCGTCACCGTTGTCTGTAGCGGCGCCAATTCAATGTCTCCCTCTTCCGCCAATGTCGCACTCAGCGCAACGCAAACTTTCACCGCTTCCTTCTGTCCGGCGCCCACCACAACGATCGTCTGGGACGTGAATGGCGTCCCGGGCGGCAACGCAACCTTCGGCACCATCGTCAGCACCAGTGCCAATGCAGCTCAGTACACCGCGCCCACAAATTTGCCTCCAAACAATCCGGTCACTATTCACGCAGTAGCCGACGCCGCCACAGTGTCCGCCTCCGTCACAATCGTCAGCACCGTCAGCGTCACGGTCGCGCCCCCCGGGGTGTCTGTCGCAATCACCCAACGAACTACATTAACCCCCACGGTCGCTGGCACATCGAACACAGCCGTTACCTGGACAGTCAACGGAGTCCCCAATGGAAACGCAACCCTCGGCCAAATCTGCCAGCCCGCCTCCGTCCCATGCGTCGC
This sequence comes from uncultured Acidobacteriota bacterium, assembly GCA_963698005.1. GTDB lineage: Bacteria > Acidobacteriota > Terriglobia > Acidiferrales > UBA7541 > Palsa-295. The sequence continues at coordinate 3,916,127 of OY969113.1, read as the reverse complement.
ACCAACAGTCCCCGCGTCCGGCAGCGTCGATTTTCTAGCGCCGGCGGCAGTTCCCTCGTCAGATCCGGTCACCGTCACCGCAACGAGCGCCGCCGATCCCACGCGCAGCGGCACCTCGATCGTAATCATCACCGGTCCAACCGGAGCGACCTCCGTTTCCATCTCTCCGCCGTTCGCATTCATCGCCCCTTCCACCGCGACGCTTTCTCAACAGCGCTTCGCCGTCACCGTCACCGGCAACTCAAACACGAGCGTCACCTGGGCAGTCCAAAGCGCCGTGCCCGGCCAAGGCTGCTCCGGCGCCGCCTGCGGTTCGGTGGACGCAACCGGCCTCTACTCCGCCCCCACCGTGGCTCCTTCGCCCAACGGCATTTCCGTCATCGCCACCAGCCTAGCCGACGGCACAAAATCGGCCACCGCCGCCGTCACCGTCACCAGCGGCCCCGCAATCGAAGTGATTCTTCCATCCAGCGTAATGGCCGGCGCAGTGGAAAGTTTTCCTTTCTCGGTGCAAGGCCTGAATTTCGTCGCAGGCTCCGGAAGCGCCGCGTCCACAATCCTGATCAACGGCACAGCGCGGGCCACCGCATGTCCCAACGTGAATACTTGCTCCACAGCGCTCAATCCAGCAGACGTGCAATCGGCAGCCACGCTGACAATCCAAGTCCAGAATCCGTCTCCGCAGGCGCAGCTCTCGAATTCCGTTCCATTTGTCATCGTCCCATTCGACGTCTCCGTCGGCGTGATTGCTCTCAGCGCGGCTCAACCCGCCTCCGCCGGCACAAACATCATGGTAACCGAGCCCACCACCGCAGCCGCCTCCGCGCCCATCAATGTGGATTCAATCGGCTTCCTCACCGCAAACAGTTGCGGAGTGCAAGCCTCGCCGCTCACCGTCACGCGTCCCTCTTCCGGCACTTCCACCGTGAGCCTTTGCATTCACGGAAATTTGCTCGACCCCACTTTCACCTACGTTTTCACCGGCCCCGCGGGCGGAGACATAAGCGTCACCGCCTCCGCCATCAGCGGCTTGTTCCCCAATACCATCGAGCTCGATCTGCAAATTTCCAGCGCGACTCTTCCCGGCGTCCGCACGCTTTTCGTCACCACTCTGAATAACGATCGAGCAGCAGCCACCGCAATGCTGGAGGTTCAATGAAAATGAAGACCGAAATCGGATTGCATCGCCCCATATTTTTCGCTCTCTGCGCTTGCCTGCTCGCGTGCGCTAGTGTCTCGCCCACCACTCTCGCGCACATGTCCGTCGCCAAATTGACGCACGTCTCCCGCCTCATTCTTCGCGCCCGCTGTGTGGAAAATTCCACCGCATGGGACGCAGGAGAAATCTGGACCTTCACCACTTACGAACCCACGGAAGTTTGGAAAGGTTCCGCACAATCGCGCGTTCGCGTACGCCTTCTGGGTGGAAGACTCGGCAATCTCACTTCGAATGTCTCCGGCGTTCCGCGCTTTCGCATCGGAGAAGACGTCGTGCTTTTTCTCGCTCCCGCCGCGCGCGGCGATTTTTCAGTTGTAAGTTGGGTGCAGGGAACCTTCCGAATTCGTCATGACCAGCGCACCGGAGAAGACACCGTCACCCAAGACAGCGCATCATTCGATACATTTGATCCCTCCGCGCGGCAATTCACTGCCTCCGGCATCCACGATCTTCCCTTGCAGGAATTCCGCTCGCAAGTTGCAGCCGCGTTGCGCCAGGAGTCCGGAGCACAAAAATGAAACAAGCCATCGCATGGCTCACAATCGCGCTGTTCTCTTCCACAATGATTTTCACGCCCGCGGTGCAGGCTTACACCTTCGTATCCACTGTTCCGCAATCGGGCGGCTGCCCGCAGCCAAACCACTGGAACCTGTCGATCAGTTCACCGCTCGATCGCCAGTGGAGCACCTCGTTGCCGTCGCTATTTTCTCCCGTAATTCTCACGGTGGCTTCCCCCGGCACTCCTGCACAACTTGACGAAATCGAACAATCCATCTCCGATTCTTTTTCAGTCTGGTCGGGAGTCACCGGCACAACCTTCAACGCAGTCACATTTCCCGGGTTGGAAGCTCCTCTGGCGCGCGTAACCGACGCGAATTCCTGCACCAACGACGCAGGCAGCAACGTCGATGGCTTAAATACGATTTGCTTCAACCAATCGAGCGCCGCATTCACTCCCGGCGTGCTGGCCTTCACCCGCACGTTTACCGCAAACGCTCCAGGCGCCAGCGTAGGCGCCAGCGCCGCCGCTACATTCGCCGGCCAAATCCTCGACGCCGACACGCTTTTCTGCAACACCGGCGAGGTAACCTTCGCCACGCCCGCCGCTCTCGCAACTCCTCAGGCCGCCGGCGCATACGATCTGGAGTCTCTTCTCACCCACGAACTGGGCCACTGGATGGGCCTGGATCATTCCGCGGTAATTCGCGCCATGATGTTTCCCTTCGCTCCGCCGCCAGGCCAATTCCTCGGCTCTCGCCCCACGGCGCAGATGCCTGACGGCCCGCTCAGCGATGACGACCGCACCGGCATCCGCGCGCTTTATCCTGACCCGAACGACACCGTAAATATCGGCGCCATTCGCGGCCAAATCCTTCCCGCCAATCCATTCGCTCTAGCTGCTCTTCCCGCACCCTCCACCGGTTCTTCAGTCACCGGAATGGTCGGCGCGCAAGTCGTCGCCCTCGATTCCGACACGGGCGCTATCTTCGCCGGGGTTTTCTCCGCGGGGAGCTGCAACGCCTCAGGTCCACCCACGCAATTCGACGGCTCCTACGACCTGGAACGTCTGCCGGTCGGTCGCAATTACAATTTGTACGTCGAGCCCCTAGTTGGTATCGCGCTTCCCGCTGACTTCGTGGTCCCAGCGGATTTGTGCTCGCAGGATGTGACACCTTCCTGCACCGCGCCGCCCGCAAACACAAATTTCAACGTGCGCACCATGCCTGCATCGCCCTAGCACGGTGTGGGAAGTGGAAGGGCGGGGTTTTAAACTCGCCCTACGCCGCTGCACGCCTTCAGGGGTTCTAACGCCTGAAGATTCGTGGCTGCTACCTCTACAGGCGATTAGAGATCTTCACGGGGAGCTCATTCGGTGGCGGGTGCGCCATGCCGCCACTCACTGGCAGCCGGCGCCCAAAACAAAAGCGGCTCCCAAAAAACGGGAGCCGCTCGGCGTTTCTTTGTTAGTTGCTTTACTGCGTCGGCAACAACTGTTGCGAGAACCCTATCGTGTTAACGGACCGCAATACCGGCGTTCTCGGCGGCAGATAAGAAGGACCCAAAGTAAAGTTCGTATCAAACTGGTAATGGCGAACAGGCGGGCTATACACGTAGCCCGAGTTCTTGTAGGTTCCTACTCCCTGGCGATTAAAATAAAAGCTCACCATGGAGCCGTAATAGTAGCCATTCACACCGCTCCAGGTTTCCAGGAAGCGCAGGAAGTTGTGCACGCCGCCATCGGTACCGAAGTCATCGCAAGTGCACGCACCCGCGATTTGTCCAAACGGAATTCCTTTGCCGGCAATCAGGGCTACTCGGTATGCCGTTTGAACCGCTACGCGATCACCGTTAGTTCCAAGGGCATACGGGTACATGAAAGAGTTCACGTCATTCCAGTTATCCGACAGCAATGTCACCGCGTCGGCGGCCACGGCGGCGGCAACGCTGGCGCCCAACCATGATCCATTGGCCGGTGCGTTGTAATCGCCCTGGATGTAAACCGGGTTCTCCGAAGCAACTGTTAGCCCGCAGGCAACTGCTCCGCAGGAATTCCCAAGGTTCAAGGTTGCGCCATCCACCAACTTAAGAGCGCGCCGGAAATATACCGGCGAATTCTCCCTGGCTTCCTGGGTGTGGCTGTAAACCACGCCAGGCCAAGCAGTGCTGCCGCAATTCGGAGTCAGAAGTCCTCCTACGCCGAGCAGAGGCGTGCCAGTTACAAAGTTTGCTGGAGTGGTTGCCACTCCGCCGTAGGTGCGGAGAAGTCCATCTCCTTCGAGATCCTCACCTTGGGGCGGACCGGCCGGAATCACGGGTGGGTCGATGACTCCGTTCGGACACCCGGTAGCCGGGTTTGAGTCATTCACAAAATCGTTGTATCCGAACGAACCGGTCTTTGTGCCGCCAACGGGATCAATTTGTTCACCACGTCGATCTGAAAAATAAACGGTGAAACCGGTGTCCAGGTTGCTCACTCCTAACGTACCCTGGTTCGTTCTTAACCAAGTGGCCAGGTTCGCCATGTCAAGCTCCACGTAATTCATCACGCCCATTGCCGTAACTCCGGGCGGATTTCCCGGGTCCTGGCTGGTCGGCAGTGCTGGCAAGGCTACGCGATATACTCCCTCTCGGCTGTCATATAAAGCTAGAGGCCAATAGTCTTCGCCTAGATGGCTTGCACCGCCGCATCCTCCGGTAGTGGCGGCTGATGGGTTATCTCGCAGTCGCGCGAGCCGAATGATGGCATTGGGGCTGGGATTAAAGGCACCCTGGGAACAGGGAATCGCCGTTGTAACGTTGGAATTCGACGTCGGTCCCTGCGCTCCGACTGCAGTGGGATTCGTCGATGGTGGTGGCAGCGCAACGAGTTGGGGCGGTGCTTGCCATCCATAGGCACCACCATTCGCCAAGGGATTGATATTCCATCCCGAAATTCCCTGGTTCAGGATTGCTTTGGTGACATCGGTCCACCCGCCGCCTACTGCTTGATATTCGATTTTCAAACAACCGGTGATGATCGGATTGCCATTCGTCACCCAGTAGCCGTTCGTGGAAGAATACGATGCTCCACCTACGGAGACCGGCAACGGGTACGAATTGGCGCCATTGTACCAGCCACTTATCGCGGGCGGTGTCGCGGGACCTACGAAAGCCAGCGTCGCCAAATCGATTGGATCGGTTCCCGTTGTTACGCCGTCTGATCCCAGAGACATCATGTCCGTGTTGTGGCATGCACCGCCTGAACCCGGCAACACTCCAACCGGGTAATCGTCGAGCAATATCCGCAAACTAGCTTGCGAGAAATATTGTTCGGCGAATTCGGGAGCATTACTGGCTGCTTCTCCAGGAATTGCCCGCCGAATTAAGGAGATTGGCGTCGTAATTCCGCCCAGAGCCGTTGCCGTCAGGTTAAGAGTCGGCACACCGTTTTGCAATTGCCCGTTATATGGTCCCGTGATCGTGCTCCAGTTGGCGTTCAGACTTGTGGTGATGTTCGCATATGAGCTGTTGCTCGCAGGATCCGTGCTCCCTTGGTTTAGGAGTAATTCTTGCCATGTCGCGTTCGTATAGGGCGCGCTGGTCGGCTCGTTGGCAAGGGTAGGATCGGGACTCGTAGCGATCGTGACGTTCCCGGTGTAGTTGCCTCCGTTCACCGCATATCCATTCTCGAGATTGGTCCGGATTATCTGGCCCACCGCTGTCACTTTGTCGCCAAGATACAGCGGACCCGCGTTTGGAGACAGCCAAAGATTTCCGTTGGTGTGTGTGCGGCCGCCAAATCCGAACGAAGGCCCGTTGAAAAATGACACATCCGAATTCGAGAAGATACCGAACTGGAAGACCGGAATGGCCACTAATTGAACCTGGCGCTGTAGCTTTACTTCTGATCCTGTCGAAGTATTCTGCGATGCCACGGTCAATGTGAATGGCGTGATTAGCCCTTGCATACCGGCATAAGGACTAGGAGGCAGGATCGTCGCGTTACTCGCCTTAGGATTCCCGGTTGCGTCTGGAACGAATTGCATGGTGTAGGTCGAATTGCCTGCGCCGTTCAGGTACTGAATGCCAGGGAGAGTGGTCGGCGCCAGCGCCTCAATGGCTGCAACGTCCGCTGCACCCAGAGAGCCCTTTAGAGCGAACTGATTCGCCACATCAGTGGTCATCTTTTCCATTCCGGCTTCGGCGCCGTAGAAGGCAATCTCGCGACTCTCGTTATTGCCGCCCAGTCGCTGGTCCGTCATTACCATCCAGCACATTCCCACCACGATGGCGGAAACCAGGATCAGAACCAGCAGAGCCGTTATTAAGGCGACTCCCTTTTGGCGTTCGATTCTCACGGCAATTCTCCTTTGGCTATTTCGAAAAAAAATCGCGTCCATGTTCGTTATGGCGCTGTGTAATTCGCCGCCGTTCCGAACTGGTTTTGGAACGATAGGCTGCGAATGCTCACCTGCGTGCTGAGGTTGTTCCGCAAGAACTCCGAGCTTGATCCAAACTTAAAGGGATTTTCCGACCGCCCCGCAAGAGACACATTCACCGCGCGAATCTGGTTGGGCGAGTCCGGCGGTAGCTGCGTGGGAGCATTGCCGGCGGACACGTAGGCCGCGCCGGGTTGGTTTATATCGTAACTAAAAGTAAGATTTTCGATGTTGTCCGCAATCGGCTGGGGCGGATTCACAGCGGCTTGCACCGTCGGAAAACCTGGATAGTTCACCTGGCGTATCAGTTGGGGATGCAGCGGATTAGTAGTCGAATCGATGTAATAGCTGACCAACCAGACCCGCGTGATTGTCGTCGGCGGAAAACCGCCTCCTGGGTTCTGCAAAGTCGCGACCGTGCCGCTCGCCAACCCCGTTTGATTCAGACCCGCGGGATCGCCCGCGCCAAAAGTTATCACTTGCCCGGCAACATTCGTCACGTACTCCAGGGCCGTCCCATTCTGGTTATGGAACATGATTAAGTTCCCGACCGTTATCGGGTTGGTTACGCCCGGCATCGTGAAACATATCGGGTCGATGTTCACGGTCAGGCCCGTAGGGGAGAATACCGCCGCCTGTAGCGCGACACTGCCGGAGTTGGCGTTATTGCAAGCCGGCACTGCCGGTGATCCCTGGATGAGTGGAAAGCTGTAGAGAAAGTTTCCAGCAGGGTCAACTAGACTGTTGTCCGCGTACAATATATTGATGATGTCGGTCTTCAGGTTTCCATCCAACACCGCGCCGGTCACCGGATCTGCGGTCTTGGCGTCCTGCCCAGTCACAGAGCCCGGCGCAATCGCGGTCATGGCCAGGTAACCGCCGGCAAAGCTTGGCAGAATCGGGGCGGGATTAGGAAAGGTTGTGAGCTGCGGCGCAAAAGCGCCGGGACGAAATATCGTCGAAGTGGCTCCGTTGTTAGGGACCGAGATGCCCCCCTGCGGGATTCCTTCACCCGCCTGCATCAAATCCCGCACGATGAAGTGCATTCCGGCCCGGAGATTTTCCTGAGTGTTCGCTTCGTAGGCCACACCTTGCGTCGCCTGCTCCGCCTGCATCAGGGAGACCGTCGCGATTCCGACGACGATAACCACGATCACCATGGAAATCAGTAACTCGATCAGTGAAAATCCTTGTTCCCGCTTCATCGCTTGCTCCTCGCAGTTTTAGAACTGCGAAACATAAGTCGTCAGGGTATAAGTGCGGTTAAAGCGCCCGGTGGTGTAATTCATCACAATATTCACTTGCCGAAGAGTGGTGTAGCCCGGCACATTCGTGATCGTGATGGTTCGCGTGAAATTGGAAAGCGGCACTCGCACATCATCTGCAGTTCCGAGCTTGTTGTCCGCCCCGGGATAGACGATGTACTCGGGCGGTTGTCCCACATCAGCGACCGACCCCACCAGCCCGTCAGGTCCCGGCTGCAGAAGCGGTAGCGGGCCAGGAAGAAAAAGTCCGCCGGGATTACCCACGCCAAAGTTCGAGATTGCCGAGAACTGCGCGCTGTTCGTATATTTCGCGGTGTAGATTGCTTCCGCAGCTTCCTCGGCCTTTTGTTGGGCGATGAAATCGTCCTGCGAGCCTTGCATGTAGGCCAGTGAATCGGCGAGCATCGCCGCCAGTCCCAGAACTCCCACTCCCAGGACGACCAGGGCGATCATCGTCTCCAGAAGAGTAAATCCCTTCCAACTGCGCCTTTTCTTCTCTTCCCGCATTTTCTCGTTCTCCTTCAAAACTGAGACCATGATGCACCGTTGCTTTTCCAGGCGCGGACTCGTCCTGTCGTCCCGAGAATCGTAATCGCCCGGGCGGATGTCGGCTTGCCCGGTTGGCCTAAGAATATTGTCCCGTTAATGGGCTGATAAGACGCCCCGTCCACCAACTCGCCGTCACTTTGGAACAGCATGCTCACAGGAGTGCCACCTGCGGTCGTCTTGAAATCGATTGCCGCAGCCGGCGCTCCGAGACAGAAACCGTCCGGAGTATCGAGTGCGCTGAGGACCAAGTACTGCGCTGGCGCATGTATCGGTACTGTACTCAAGACTGGATTCACTGCTCCCCCGCCTGCCGTCAAACTATCCATTTCAGTCATGACGACTTGGTATTGGGTCTGTCCTGCCACGACGACAATCGGAAACGTGACCTGCACGTAGCGCCGTTTTGCAATCGAGTACTCCCGCGCTTGTCTCAGTTGGTCAAGAACTTGCCGCATGGACGAGTCGAAGTTCGCATCCTGGAGCATCGGAAGGTAAGCGAAGACGGCCATCGCCGAGATGATCATGATTAGCCCGATCACCACGCATAACTCGACCATCGAGAAGCCGCGCTCCCCGTTACTGCAGCGCTCTTTGTATTGGGCTTTCAGCTGCGACTGTTTCACGCTTACACCTTTGGGTCGCCCTAAAACACACAGGCCGACATTAGAATCTGCCTCCAGATGTGCACTTGATAGGCCATGCATCTAGCACAGTAAGTGTATTTATATCTGTGAGTTGAACAACGAGGCGGGAGTCAAAAAACGGCACCTCGAATTTTTTGGGGTGAAAATGTTACCGTTGAGGATGCGCCCTACCTGACCAATCTTACTCGCGCTAATCAGTTCCATTTCGGGAAAAAGTCTATTAGTTTCGGCTTCGCAATTTCGAGAGCAACCGTAGGATTTCGAAGTACAACCAGATCAGAGTCACCATCAGGCCGAAGGCAGCGTACCATTCCATATATTTTGGCGCGCCGGCTCGGACTCCGCTTTCAATGAAATCAAAATCCAGCACCAGGTTCAGCGACGCGACGATTACCACCACAACGCTGAAGCCGATACCGATTGGCCCCGATCCGTTGATCGTCGTGAAGTGAACGCCGAAAAAGCCCAGCACGATCGACAGCAGATAGAACAGCGCAATCCCGCCCGTCGCGGCCACAACTCCCATCTTGAATTTTTGCGTCACGGGAATCAGTCCCGAGCGGTACGCAAGCAACAGAACGACCAGAGTGCCGAACGTTAAACTCACAGCCTGAATCGCGATGCCGTGAAAGCGCATCTCGAACATCGCCGAAATTCCGCCAAGCACGAGCCCCTCAAGCAATGCATAAATGGGAGCCGTCACCGGCGCCCAAGTTTTCTTGAAGATAGTCACCAGCGCGGCGATGAATCCGCCAATCCCGCCGACGATCGCCAGGCCCATCACGGAATCCGGCTGCTGAGTACGATTAAAAACACTCCATGTGTAAGCAGCGGTCGCGATCGCGCAAATCAGCAGCGCGCCGGTTTTGTTTACCGTACCTTGCAACGTCATGGCTTCGCCGGTGGCGACGCCTGCCCCTTGAAACGCCTGCTCGTTCAGTGCCGGGTTCGAAGTCCTCATCAATTGCGCCAATTCAATTCTCCTTTATTCGCTCGCTGTGTCACTGCTGCTCAGGCATGAGCGCGCCGGTCACGCGATCAATGCGGAAGCGCGAAATGTCTGTATCTTCCAAATGCGCCACGGAAAGACCTGCGCCATCGGGATCGACTTCAACGCTCCACGGTTTCGCGCCCGCTTGAACCGGCGAGCCGACCACCGCGTTCAGCGCGCCAGTTCTCCAGTCAATGGCGAAGACGGAAACGCTTTCAGAATCATGATTCACCACATAGAGAAATTTTCCCGAAGGATCGATCGCAATCCACCCCGGCCCATGTTCCGGAAGAACGGAAACTTCAGCAGCGGCCACGTTCTCGCTGTCGCCGCCGAACGAAACCGTTATCGAATCGCTCAACGGATTCGCCGCGAAAGTCATTTCCTGCTCGGTGGCCAGATTCGTCACATGCAGAGTGCGCGAATCGCCCTCCACGGCGATGGCGGTTTTCATCAGATTGGTTACCGTCAAAACTGTGTGCGCGTTGTTACCCTGAAAGCTGCCTCCGATAGTCGCAGTGCCCGGGGCCACGCCTGTAGCGATGCCCGTTTTGGCAATTGTAGCCACAGCGGTATTGTCCGAAGTCCAAGTGGTGTCGTTGGGGTTTTCGTGATCGGTAGTGCCGTCCACAAACGTCACGCTCAGGATAAACGCCTGCGTCCCGTAGTCGCAATCGACGGATTCGCGGGAGTGAGTTTTACAGACGTGACCAGCAGATTGGTCAAAGCGGAGCCGAAGCAGGAGGTCAATCCCAGAATCGAGAGCAACGGAAGAATTCGCGCCACTCGCTTGATCTTGCCGGATGAATTGACTCCCGTATTTGCCTCCCCGCGCGAAAAACGTAACCCGCGATTCCCTGTTTCGCTTCTCGCTCGACCACTCAATGTACTCTCGCCCCCGCCCGTCTGCAACGCCAGCCCCGCCGCCCTGTGCTCAGAACCGTGCGCGTCCTCGATGGCTCGTCTCCTCGCCCTGAGTGGACCGAAGGGAGTAATGCCTTCGAGTTTGAATCCCTACCTTTTGCGCAGCTTCAGCCGCGCAATGCCTTCGTTTGTGCGTATCCAATGAAGAAACGCGCGTTCGCGTTTCCACCTTTTGCGCTGTTTTACCTGCGCAAGCAGTTGGTTCAAAGTTCTCGATTACCGCTACTTGGCCGACCATGTCACGAGGATAATTCTACAATCTCGATTACGACGTGTAGGTCGCCTGTTACGGGTCGCGGGACGTTCGCAGCGAGAATTCGGTATGGAATCGTGAACGATTTAGCCGAGTTCCAAGAACCGAAGATAGCAAAAAGCGGATCGAATTCGGCGTCAAGCGTGTGCTTCAGTTTTCCAACATCGAGGCAAATCTCAAAGCTATTTGTCCGGCGTATTACGGGACGACTGATATTTCTGGGGGCCAGAGCATCTGATTTTCCTCATATCTAAAAAATTCTCCAAAGAATTGATTGGTCGTATGTTGGAAATGACGTCCATTTGTTCCTGTATTTTACTTTTTTGGTCCTTCAGGCGCTCTTGGTTCGACCGGGCACGTCAGTAATGACTCAACTTCCTCCGCAATCGACCAGCCCGTCCGGCAGGTGCATTGAGATGTCGATATCTTCGGCGGGAGAAGAGCCATCGTTTAGCAACAGAAAGTTCAACTGAATGAGTCGGCGCTGCAAGTCCTCATATTCATCTGAGGCTCTGAGATAACTTTCGTAGTCGAGATAAAATTCTATTCCATCCGTCCATTGTGGCGATCGATGTCGAGCTGCCCCGTACACTCCTCTGTACACGTCCGCCCCGGAATAGCTTTCCGGCTTCGGAGCTTTTGGTTGCGCTTTCCGGATATCCGACATCACTTGCGAAATTTCACCTGCTGACTTGAGAGGAAGCTTGGCCAGACGAATTCGAAGGTGTTCACTTCTGCCCTCAAACGCAAGTCTCAAAACCGGAGTGCGATTCTTGAGAATGTTCACCTCGCGAACAAGCTCCTGAATTTTTTTCTGATCCGGATCTTCCTCAATTGGCAACAAACATTCTTCAGGCAACTCGACACATGTGAATCCAAGTGGCATTGCTTTGAGTTGTAGTCCGACGTCTCTTGTGACGAGAACGAGTTGACAATCCGGCGACTCGCTGCGGATATTCCAACATAGTAGCTACAAGCCAATCATCGGAAAGGTCACGGTTCAACTTGTGAATGGAGAAATCAATCAAAGGGTCGTTACTTCTAAAGCGTAACTCCACACCGTCTCGGATGGACGCATGCTGCGCCTGACGAACGATCGCTCCGAGTCTCTTTAGGGCTGAAGCTGCGCGCTCCCTAATCCTTTTCTTACCTCCACCATCTTTCTGCAGGTTTAGATCGCGAATGACAACCTGCGAAACCATTAGCGTCACCTCTTTGCAGTTCAAAATGCCACGCCAATCGATTTCTTCGAGACTTCTGTAATGCAGGAATGTATTGGTATCCACGAATGCCACTTTACGTATCATGCAAGAATGCTAGAGGGAACATCAGAGCGAGTCAACCCGACACCGCCGACTTCATGAGCCCACTACGACGATTCTTCAACTCTTGGCGAGATTATCGCCTCGACTCAATTAAGCTAAAGGCGTAATCTCCATCGGTTGAGAGAAGAATCAGCGCAAGGGAGTTCTCGCCTATGCTAAAAGAGTACCTTTTAGCTCTGTGGGAAACGTGGCAAGGGAAAATGAGCGGGATTGCTTCGCTCGCACTAACGGCAGTCGCAACATGGTCTACCTTTTTTGCGGGCAGCACTGGAATATCTCACCTGAAAGACATACCTCTGGATTGCCGCTGGCCTATGCTTTCTATTCGCTAACTATAAAGCATGGGAAAGGAAGGCGAAATTGGCGAGAGAGCTGGAGGCTCGCCTTTCAGATCGACGACCCAAGTTCATATTCTCGATTAGCGGGGTGTTGTGGGCATACAATCAACAGCACGATCTGACCGTGTTTTTCCTCAGTGCAGAAATTATCAACCAAGGGGAGCCATCAATTGCCAGCCAATGGTCTGCTAAGTACAGTATTAATACTGCTTCCGAGGCGATGACGGCCTTTTATCTCAACGATGTCTACTCTTTGACAATCGGAAATGAAGTAATAAAATTCACAACAAAAGACTTACTGAATGTTAGGACGCTGTCTGAACAAGTGGAGCGAGGGGGTCATCGGGGCGGTCGCTTGCTCTTCACTGTGCCTGGAAATAGAAAGGGCGCAGGTCGAGTCACTCCAATTCAGAATAGATGTAACGTGCCATGACTATCTTTTCACTCCGTATGCAGCGACATACATCCCAAGCCCGACGCCGATTGAAGGCGGCATCCAGCATCTTCCGACAGAAGACGTAAAACCTCTGCAACCTTTGCCTTCAGCGGCAGCCGGTAGCCTGCCGGTTCCAAAGAAAGAAGACGAGTGAGTTGTACTTTCGGTGATCCCCGAACCAGGAATGGAACCCGTCGCGGTAGTTATGCTCACACACACAACCTCTTGACATCGCGCTAAATGTATGATATAAAGGTACTTCCCATATAAATAACCAATAGTATTTGAATGGGTTACGCCCCGAAAAAGGGGCTACAGGGCTGCTTCTCTTTAGGGTCGCTACGGCGACAAAGGGTAGTAGCTATTTTTTTTTAGGAGGCTATGTGCTGACGGTTTGCTGGCAGGCGGCGTGGTGGTCGGCAGGAGGCTATGTGCCGACAGGGGCAGAGCAGATGAGCGCGGAGTTTGCGCTCGCCGATGTTGATAGATCGCTCCCGATTCTCCTCGAATCGCAACAAATTAAATCGCCAAATTCAGGAAGTAGAACGCCTCGTAACTCTACAGAAAACAAAGAATCGCACCCAGCTCAAATCGCCAAAAAATTCAATTTTGCAAAACCAAAAAATCGTCGCCGCAACCCGAAGGCATGACCCGACTGCGAATCTCAGCCCATTTCAAACCGGCTTGCCCAGAGCGTTTTTTGCGAAGAGTTCGGTGTGCACAAGCGCATTTCTAACCGGTTTTGCCTCACAAACAGAATTCGCCGTAACTCACTCAAAACAAAAGACCGCGACATTTCTAACCGGTTCTAGATTTGCACGTCAAGCATCAGGTCTGAAACCTAAAACGCAAGAGCCTGCCCGCCGTGGCGGGCTCGCGCGGGTGAACCTGCCTGCCCGCCGCGGCGGGCGCAAAAGGTTGGTGCAGGCAATCCGTTACGAGGTGGCGGAGCGGGTGGCGGCGACGCGGAAGCTGGCGAGGGCTGCGGCTTCGTCCTCGAATGTGGGGATGGAGTTTAGGATGCGCATCACGGTGAGGACTTCGCGCACGCGGTCGCTCGGGCGCATGAGCTTCAAGCTGCCGCCTTCGCGGACTAGAGAAACGTACGTGCCGGCGATGGTGGCGATGCCGGAACTGTCGATCATGGTGAGGCCGGCGAGATTCACCAGGATTTTGCGCACTCCGGCGGCGGCCAACTTTCGCAGCTCATGGTCCAGACGGTCGGTGTTGGGGCCGATCGACGCGCGTCCCTCTAAATCCACGATGGTGACGCCTTCGGATTCCCGGATTGAGATTTCAAGAGGCATAGCGACCTCTGCTAGCATACCTCGTTATGCGCGGCAGATGAAGCTGCGCGTCCGCCACGGCGGGCAGGCGTTCGGCGGCCGAGGCGTGCAGGCCCGCCACGGCGGGCAGGCGTTCACCTCGCTACTTCGTGCTTCAGCAAAGCATCCTACCCGAAGTGGATTAACATGTACCCCCGGCGGGCAGTACGTCAGCACCGAATATCGAGCGGGAAAAGTAGGCAAGGAGCGAGACGATGCGCGCATTTGCTGTCCGAAAATTTGGCGAAGCTGCCGCGGTACTCGACCTGCCGATTCCCGGCGCGGACGGCGCGTACCTGATACGCGTGAAGTTCGCCGGGGTCAATCCGATCGACTACAAACTGGTCGATCGGCTGACTGCTACTTCGCCATTTCCGTTTGTGTTGGGCGCGGACTTTGCGGGCGTGGTGGAACGCGTTCCGGCGGGAGAACGCGATTTCAAAATTGGCGACCGAATCTTCGGCATGGCGAGGACGCACGGCGCGTACGCGGAGCACACCGCAGTCGTACCGGGCGCGAAAACAGAACCTCTGGCGCGTATTCCCGACAGCGTGAGCGACGAACAGGCAGCCGCGCTGCCCATCCCGGGGATCACTGCGCTCGCGTCGCTCAACTTGCTGGGCGGCAGCGCGGGGCAGCGCATCGTGGTGATGGGCGCGACGGGCGGAGTGGGAGGGTACGCGGTGCAGATGGCTCGCGCACGCGGCGCGCACGTGATTGCGACGGTTCGCGGCGACGCGGACGAAGCTCGCCGGCTCGGCGCGGAAGAAGTTTACGACTCCAAAGCGATCGACGTAGTCAGCGCGATACACGCAGCCCACCCGGACGGTGTGGACGGGGTCTTCGATCTGGTCAACAGCAAGGAGGCGATCGGGCGCGACGTTGAGATTCTGAAAGCGGGAGGCAGCCTGGTCTCGACGATTTATGCGGCGGACGAGAAGTGGTTTACCGAGCGGAAAATTACGGCGCACAACATTTCGTCAACCAACAACCCGTTGTCAACGACGGACGGGCTGAACCAGATTGCGCGCATGCTGGCGGACGGCACGATCAGTGCGCGCACCCGCTCCACGGTGGAACTGGAGGGCGCGGCACAGATTATCGAGAAACTTCGCAGCGGCGGCCTTCGCGGCAAGGCCGTTATCCGCCTTTAGCGCGGACGCTGCCGAGATGAAATTGGGGACACAAACAAGCGAACGGAAACGCGAAAGCTTCGACCCTTCGGAAAATCGAGCTAGTGGCAACTGGCGTCATCAGAAAAGGCGCCGCTGACTAGCATAGAATCCAGGAACTGGCTGCACGCGCGGATTTTCGCCAGCGCGGTGTCGTTCTTTAGGGCGTCCGGATCTATGGTGGTGGCGCCATTGAGATTCTGGCGAGCTGCGAGGACGCCGTTCCACCAAGTCGTTAGACTGCCGACTTCATTTTGAAGTAGCGCGAGAGCGTCTCGGTCGTCGTCCGTTCTCGCAGCTACCTCCGCCTTCTCGAGGTTTGACTGGGCTTGGTCGCGGTAACCCTGGGCCCAAGCGTCGCTGATAGCCAAACCGTGGGTGATCATGGCGGAGATAGCTCCTCGCGACTCTCTCAAGTCCGATAAGGCGGCGATCGCGGAAATGGCAAAAGCGCGAGAAAGGCCCGAGGGTGGTTGGACAGGAGCCGATGCGGGCGCTTCAACAGGTGCGACTGCAGCGGTTGTGGCAACAGTCGCGGCGGCGGGTTGAGCGGTTGTGGCTGCGGGGGCGGGACCGTCGATTGGAACGGGCTCACCGGAGGGGGTGACAGCAGGCGCGACGGCTGGAGCGGCGACGACAACAGTTTTTGTGGCGGCAGGTTGAGCGGCAACTGTAGCGGGAGCGGTCGCGGCGGTGGATTTGGCGGCGGGTATCGTCAGTACGACGCGATTGGGCTCGATGAAGACGGTACCATTGGTTACCTCGGCCAGAGATTCAACGTCGATGTAGGAGTGGCCACCGATCTGAAAAACTGGAGCTTCGACGGACTTTCCGTTAACGACGAGGGTTTTGTTGGGCGTGCTCTGCGCGGAAAGGCTTCCCGCGAAAGCCAAAAAAAATCCCAACCGGACGCAGAATCGAAAATTGTGGTGTTTGTTCATGATGTGCGATTCACCAGGTCTTTCGCTTTGACTTGTGAGGCTACCATCATTGTACACCGACGAGGTTTCCATCGCGGAGATCCCGGGCGCATAAAGACGAAAACGGCGTGCTAAGCCTCGCGCGCGTCAAGCCGCTTCGCGATATGCTGCTCGGGAAAACAGTTCACCCGATCCACCGCCCTTCGGCCGCCGCGGCGACCTCAGGGTGGATGAACCCTTCACGGTGCTCAGGGTAAAAAGGAGCAGGCAAATGAAAATGAGCTTGGAAAATCGCATCATTATTTTGGCGAGCGCGGTGGTGGCGGGATTGGTGGGCTGGGGATTTTTGCATCAGCCGCAATCCACATCATTATTCGGGATGTTGAACGGCGGCGTGCGGCATTTTTTGCAATGGCCGCTTTTCAGCATAGGAAAAGTGCCGGTGACGCCGCTGTTTCTGGTGAAGTGCACGGTGTTCTTGATTGCGCTGTCAGTTTTCTCGCGCTTGTTCCGGAACTTTCTGGCGAAGAGAGTTCTAAGTCACACGTCGATGGACCGCGGGCGGCAATACTCGTTTGTGCGCGTGGCCGGGTACGTGATTTTCCTGTTGGGCTTGGTGATCGGCCTGGACACGACCGGGTTAAATTTACGCAGCCTCTTGGTGGTAGGGGGCGCGCTGAGCGTGGGCATCGGATTCGGGTTGCAGAACATTGTGGCTAATTTCGTGGCGGGGATCGTGATTCTGTGGGAAGGGCCGATCAAATTGGGCGATTTTATTGACGTCGGCAACACGCACGGAGAAGTGATCCGGATCGGCGCGCGCGGCACGTGGGTGCGGACGTTCGACAACGAAGTGATCATCGTGCCGAACTCCGAATTCATCAACAGCCGGGTAGCGAATTGGACGGCGAACGACCGCACGGTGCGGTTTACGATTCCGCTCGGTGTTTCTTACGACAGCGATCTGGAAATGGTGCGCGATGTGCTGCTGGATATCGCGAAACACAACGAGCATGTCTTGACCGATCCCGCACCGGCCGCCATGGTCACCGGGTTCGGCGACAACAGCGTCAACATCAACCTGCGGGTTTCGACGACAACGATGACGGACCGCACCGGCTACCTGAAGAGCGACCTGTTCATGGAAATCTTCCGCGTGTTTCGCGAAAAGAAAATCGAGATGCCGTTCCCGCAGCGGGACGTGCACGTTCGTTCGATCGATGCGCCGATGGTGATTGCCAACCCGCCGGGGAGACCAAGTGAAACGGCCGGTGCGGGAGAAAATGCCGCATGAAGCTGTGCGCGCGACGGCGCTTCTTGCAGTAAGATTGGCCCACGTCGCATCTCAGCTGAGCGACGGGAGGCAGCATGGGCACGTTGCTTCAAGACCTGCGCTACGGCGTTCGGATGTTGTGGAAGAATCCGGGGTTTACAATCGTCGCCGTACTCACGCTTGCGCTTGGTATCGGCGCGAACACCGCCATCTTCAGCGTCGTGAACGGCGTGCTCCTTCGCCCGCTTCCTTTTCGCGACCCATCCCGACTGGTTCTGATAGCGGAGAAGAGTTCCTTTCCCATTATTTCCACTTCCTATGAAAATTACATGGATTGGCGCGACCAGAGCCACAGCTTTGAATCAATGGAAGCGACCCGCGGTAGCTCCATCACGCTGACTGGCGCCGGAGAACCCGAGCGCCTCAATGTTCGCATGGCCACGGCGGGCCTTTTTTCAATGCTCGGAATCAATGCGCAGATCGGCCGGACTTTTCTCCCGGAGGAGGATCGCGCCGGCGGCACGCCGGTCGCATTGCTCAGCTACGGTTTGTGGCAACGGCGCTTCGGCGGCTCTCCAGACATCGTCGGCAAAACCGTCAACCTGGACTTGCAGCCTTACACCGTCGTTGGGATTTTGCCGAGCGGCTTCCAGATTCTCCAGCCCGCGGATGTGTACTTGCCTTTTACGCCTTGGGCAAAAACGCTCCCTGATGATCGCAATTGGCATCCCGGCATCATTCCTCTCGCCAAGCTCAAGCAGGGTGTGTCCCAGGAGCAAGCCCGCGTTGAAATGATCGGAATTACGAAGCGGCTCGAGCAGCAGTATCCGGATTACAACACTGGAACCAGTGCGGATGTTGTCGGGCTGCAGGATCAGATTGTGCAGAACTCGCGTCCCGCGCTCCTGCTTCTGCTTGGCGCGGTGAGTTTTGTTCTTTTGATCGCCTGCGCCAATGTCGCGAACCTCTTGCTGGCCCGGGCAGCCTCTCGCGGCAGAGAGGTTGCCATCCGCACGGCGATGGGCGCGAGCCGTGGCCGCGTTATCCGGCAACTTCTCACCGAGAGCGTTCTTCTTTCTCTGGCAGGCGGCTTGCTCGGTGTGATCGTCGCTTGGGCTGCGGTTGGACTATTGCCTAAGATTGCGGGCGACAGCATCCCGCAAGGCGCGCCGATTGGATTGGATCTGTGGGTCCTAGCGTTTACTGCGGTAGTTTCGCTGTTCACAGGATTGCTCTTCGGCATTGTGCCGGCACTACGCACGGCGAAACTCGACTTGCGAGAGACGCTCAATGAGGGCTCGCGTGGCTCGACGGCCGGACCCAGCCAGCATGTGCTGCGCGGCGCGCTGGTCGCCTTTGAAATTGCCCTGGCGATGCTCCTGCTCGTTGGGTCTGGGCTGCTGTTGCGAAGCTTTTCCCGATTACAAGAAGTTCCGCCGGGTTTTCAGCCCGATCATCTTCTCGTCGCTGACATTCCTCTATCGCCGACGGCCTATGCCAAGCCGCAAGATCGCTACCAGTTTTTCGACCGCCTCGTCGAGCGCGCCAAGACGCTCCCTGGTGTTCGATCCGCCGCCGCGGCTTCTTTTCTTCCCGTCAGCGGGGGCGGTTCCATCATCCATTTCAATATCACGGGACGTCCTCCGAAATCGCCGCATGAGTTTGTCGCCGCAGGGTACCGCACCATAACCCCGAATTATCTTAAGACATTAGGTGTGCCGCTCCTGCAAGGCAGATTTTTTACACGCGCGGACAATGAAAAATCTCCTGCTGTGGTGCTGATTAACGCCACGATGGCTCGCACTTTTTTTCACGACGAGAATCCGATCGGAAAGCGGCTGCAGCTCGGCGCGCTGCCCGAACAGGAAGTGCCGACCATGGAAATCGTCGGCGTAGTCGGTGATGTTCACTTCGGCCTGGGCACTGACCCACAGGCGGAAATGTACTTGCCCTATCGGCAAGCGGATTTGCTTTTGCCGGTGTTCCAGCTTTCGGTGGTAATGCGCACAGCAGGCGATCCCTCGCTGCAAACGGCGGCACTGCGCAGCGCGCTCGCGGAGATTGATCCCAATCAGCCGCTCGTAAAGGTTCGCACCATGGAAGAAAACATGGCCACCACCGTGGCGCAGCCCCGTTTTCGCACGTGGCTCATCGGAATCCTGGCGATGCTCGCTCTGGTGCTCGCGGCAGTGGGCGTTTACGGTGTGATGTCTTATACCGTTACGCAGCGCACCAGTGAAATTGGCGTTCGTGTGGCGCTTGGCGCGCAGCCGCAGGATGTGTTCCGCATCATCGTGGGCGAGGGGTTGCGGCTCGCGCTGTTTGGCGTGGGCATTGGCCTGGTAGCAGCTCTGGTACTGACGCGCCTGCTGCAAAGTTTTCTCTTCGGCATCAGCGCGTACGATCCCCTTACGTTTATTGGGGTTTCGCTTCTCCTCACACTTGTTGCGGTCGCGGCGTCCTATTTCCCGGCTCGCCGTGCCACCCGCGTCGATCCCATGATCGCCCTGCGATATGAATAGATCTTAGCTCCCAATCGTTGGCGCTTTAGGTAGCTAGGCCAACTTGGCCATCTTGATTTGTATCCCGGCAAGTGATGCGCCGACCCCTTGAGCCCGCAGCGCTAACCGGACAAGTACCGCGACTTCAAACACCGTTATCGGTGTTTTGCTCGCATGGCCGCCCACGCGCCCGCTGTAGTACAATGCCAACGGTGTGGGCCAGTTGGTGCACCCACACACCGTAATTAGTTACACTTTTGTTGCACTGACGTACGAAATCCCCGCTGGCGCTATGGTGCAACGGTTAGCACGCGGCCCTTTCAAGGCTGAAATACGGGTTCGATTCCCGTTAGCGCTACCAATTCTTTTTTTGCTTTAGCTAGCTGATGCAGGAAGCGATTGCGCAGAATTCCAGCGGTCCCACCTTTGCGGCAGGTTCTACCAAAACAAATTCTACTGCTGCCAACCGCCGCCGAGAGCTCGGTAAAGTTGGACAAGGCTCTGGTACTCGTTGCCGCGCGCCTGGGCCAGGGTGAGTTCGGCAGAGAAGAGTGAGCGCTGGCCGTCGAGCACTTCCAGATAGGTGGTGGTGCCACCTCGATAGCGCATGACCGAAAGGCGGACCGACTCCGCCAAATCCGCTACGACCTGCTGCTGCTGGACTCGAACTTCGCGGAGTTCCTGGTATCCGATCAGCGCATCCGACACATCTCCGAAGGCGCGCTGAATCGCTTGCTTATAAGCAGTCAAAGCTTGCTCGTGTTGGGATTCGGCGAGGTGCAGACCGCCGGTAAGAGCGCCGCCGGTGAAAATCGGCTGGCTGACGCTTGCGCCGTAGGACCAGATTGCAGTCTGCGAGCCCATCAAACTCGAAAAAGAGCTGCTGCGTCCAAACGCGCCGCCGCCCGAGCCGGTGAGTGAAATCTGCGGGAAAAAAGCAGCCTTCGCGACGCCAATTTGGGCGTTTGCGGCGACGAGGAGTTGCTCGGCCTGGCGAATATCGGGGCGCCGAGCCAGCAGCGAGGACGGCAGACCTGGCGGCACCTCCGGAGGAATGAACTGCTCCGGCAATTTGAGGCCGCGTTTCACGGGACCGGGGTAATTGCCAAGCAGAATGTTGATCGCGTCTTCTTCCTGGCCAATCTGCCTTTCAAGATCCGGCAATTGCGCATTCGCGGTGTCGAGCACTTGCTGGGCCTGAAGCACGTCGAGCTTCGTCGCGACGCCATGGTCCAGCCGCAACGAAGTCAGTCTGACGGAGCCTTCCTGCGTCTCTACCGTGTCTTTGGTGATTTGAAGCTCGAGATCGAGCTGAAGGAGCGAGAAGTAAGCGCTGGCCACGTCGCTCACGAGAGTTAGCGTAACGGTGCGCTGACCGTTCTCGGTCGCGAGTAGCTGGGCGCGGGCCGCTTCGGTGGCGCGGCGCAGTTGGCCGAAGAAGTCGAGCTGAAACGACGACGTCCGCCGCCAGCTCCAGCAAATTTGCTTTCAACGGAAAAAACTGTGATTTGCCACCCGCGAAATTGCCATCGCCTTGCACTTGCGGGAAGAGACTCGACCGCGTTATGGCGACTTGAGCGCGAGCGGCGTTGATGCGTTCGGTGGCGATCTGCAGATCGTAATTCTGCTTTAGCGCGGTGCGAATCAGATCTTGCAGTTGCGGATCCTGGAAGACTTGCCACCAGGGTAGGTCCGCGAAGGATGCTGCTTGAGCTTGGGCTTGCGGGTTATCGCTCAGGTCGCGAAACGCGCTGGGAGTTTGCACGGCGGGCCTATGGTAGTTGGGACCGACCGCGCAGCCGCCGACCAAACTGAAAGTCAGAACCGATGCCAAGCTCAGGGAAATCCAAGGCCGCAGTATTTTCATGATTCGCTCCGCTGCACGTTGCGCGCGCTTATTAATCGGTGAGGCATGTCAGTCTCCCTCCGCCGGCGCGGGCGTGGTCTGAACTCCGGCAGCGGGCGGGTTCCTTATCGGCGCCGGACCATTTCTCGACCAGATAGAAGATCGCCGGGATCAGGAAAATACCGATCAGGCTTGCCGCCAGCATTCCTCCGATCACCGTAGTCCCCATGATTTGGCGGGACACCGCGCCGGCGCCCGTAGCGATCCAGAGAGGCACGCAGCCGAGGATGAAGGCAAACGAAGTCATGAGAATCGGACGAAGGCGCAGCCGGGCTCCTTCGAGCGCGGCATCAACCAGGGGCTTTCCTTTTTCGAGTTGATCCTTGGCGAACTCGACGATCAAAATTGCGTTCTTCGCCGACAGACCGATCAACATAACCAGTCCGATTTGCGAATACACGTCGGTCTCGATCTGGTCCATGTAGGGCGGATAGAACATTCCGACGAAGATACGGCGTAACCACAACACGAGGAACGCGCCAAACACCGCGACCGGAGTGCTGAGCAACACGCTGAACGGCAGCGACCAACTTTCGTACAAGGCCGCGAGAATCAGGAAGACGAAAAGCAGCGACAATCCAAAAATCGCCCAAGACGGGACGCCTTCCCGCGCCCTCTGCTCTTGATAGGAGATCCCCAAGTAATCAAAGCCCATCTCACCCGGCATGGTCTGTTTGAACACGTCTTCGAGGGCCGCCGTGGCCTGCTCCGAGCTATAACCCGGAGCCGCTGAGCCGTTGATCTGCGCGGAACGATACTCGTTGTAGCGCATGGTAAATTCCGGACCGGAGCGCGGCGTGATTTTGGTGAGGGCAGAAAGCGGAACATTTTCACCTTTGTTATTCCGGACATAGAACTGCCCCACATTTTCCATCTTGGCGCGATATTCGTCTTCCGCTTCGATATAGACCTGCCATTGGCGCCCGAAGCGGTTGAAGTAGTTGATAAACGCTCCACCCATGAAGGCCTGAATGGTGTGGTAGACATCCGCCAGCGGGACACCGAGTTTCAGCACCTTGTCGCGGTCCACGTCAATGATACTGCTGCGGAACGCTAGCCAGGAAGGTGGTGCTTACGCTCGCAATTTCGGGGCGTTTGCGGATGGCCGCGAGGAATATGTCTAAATTCTTCGATAGAAATTCGACATCTTTGCCGGCGCGGTCCTCAAGAACGAAAGTGAAACCTCCGGAAGTGCCGACGCCGGGAATCGCAGGAGGCGAGAAACTGAAGACGATTCCTTCCGGAAGCTTGCTCAGCTCGCGATTCAGATGAGCCTTGATCTCCTGAAATTGTTCGTCCCTCGCTTTTCTTTCTCCCCACGGTTTGAAAGTGACGAAAAAGAACGCGTTGTAACTGGTGCGCACAAAGCTCAGCAAACTGAAGCCGATGACGCTGGTGGTGTACTCGACGCCCGGCGTGTCAGACACTATTTTTTCCACGGCTCTTGCCGCTTCATCGGTGCGTTGCAGGGAAGCGGCGTTCGGGAGTTGCATATTGATGTAAGCGTAGCCCTGGTCTTCGTCAGGCAGGAAGCTCGAAGGAATACGGCTGCCAAGGAAACCAGCCGCAACCACTACGATTGCCAGTATCAAAATCGCGACCAAGCTTTTACGTATCAAACCTCTGCAGACAAAAACGTAGCCATCGGTGGCGCGCCCGAACATGCGATTGAACCAATCGAAGAATCTTCGGAGAAGACCCGAACTCGGTTCCTTCTTCCGGAGGAGAAGGGCGGAGAGCGCCGGGCTGAGAGTGAGCGCGTTGAAAGCGGAGAGCAGCACCGAAATCGCGATGGTGACGGCAAATTGCTGGTAGAGGCGTCCGGTGATTCCGGGAATGAAGGCAGTGGGCACGAACACGGCGGACAGGACCAGAGCAATTCCCACCACGGGGCCGGAAAGCTCTTCCATGGCTTTCAAGGCCGCGTCCTTGGGCGTCATGCCTTCTTCGATGTGCCTCTCGACTCCCTCGACCACGACGATGGCGTCGTCCACCACCAAGCCGATGGCTAGCACCAAGCCGAAGAGCGAAAGCGTGTTGAGCGAGAAACCGAACACGGGGAAGAATATAAAGGTGCCGACGAGCGAAACCGGAACGGCCAAAAGCGGAATTAACGTAGCTCGCCAGCCCTGCAAGAAAATGTACACGACGAGGATTACAAGAATGAGGGCGATGACAAGGGTTTCGACAATTTCCTTGATGCCTTCGGTCACCGAGCGGGTCTGGTCCAGAGCGATGGTGTAGTCCATGTCCTGCGGGAACCGCTGCTTCATCGTTTCCATCAGCTTGCGCACTCCAGCCGCGGCGTTCACGGCGTTCGATCCAGGTAACTGATAGACAGCGATGATCGCGCTTGGGTGGCCGTTCATGCGGCTTGAGACGCTGTAGTCCTGCGCGCCGAGTTCGATGCGAGCTACGTCCTTCACTCGCACGAGGCCATTAACCGGAGTCTCACGGACGACAATCTCGCCGAACTCTTCCGGCGAAACCAAGCGGCCTTGCGCAAGAACGGAATACGTGAATTCCTGGCCTTTCGGCGCCGGCTCACCACCCGCTTTTCCCGCGGGATTCACGGTGTTCTGCGTTTGAATGGCCGCCACTACATCGGGGACCGTAATTCCCAGCTTTGCGAGTTGGTCGGGCTTCACCCACAGCCGCATCGCGTATTGGCCGGCACCGAAGATTTGCACGTTTCCAATACCCGGCAGGCGCGTGAACGGATCGTTCAAGTTGATGTAAGCGTAATTGGCGAGGAACCTTGCGTCATAAGTGCCGTGCGGCGAGTAGAGAGCGAGCAGGACAAGCGGGGCCGTTACTGATTTTCGTACCGTGATGCCATAGTTCGTCACATCGGTGGGAAGCTGCGAAGCGGCTTGCGTCTCGCGCGATTGGGTGAGAATCAAGTCCGTGTTCGGATCTGTCTTGATGTCGAAATCGACGACCAGCGTGGTGTTTGAGTTTCCCGTGGCGTTGAGGGAGTACATGTAGTTCATGTTATCCACGCCGCTCATCTGTTGCTCGATAGGAGCTGCCACCGCTTGTTCGAGGGTCTCCGCATCCGCGCCGACATACGTTGCCAGCACTTGAATTTCCGGCGGAGCAATGTTTGGGAACTGCGCGATGGGCAGGCTCAAAATCGTGATGGCGCCGATCAGCACCATGAGAATGGAAATCACGATTGCGACGATTGGACGGTTGATGAAGAACTTTGACATGAGCGGTTACCTAGCCTTCACTTCGGCCACTTCGGGAGCGTATGGTTTCGGATTCACTTTTAAGCCCTGCCGCACCTTTTGCGTGCCTTCGGCAACGACGCGCTCACCGGGTTTCAGCCCCTTCTGAATGATCCACAGGCTGCCGACGCGGTCCCCGACTTCGACCGCCTGAATCTTCACTTTGTCGTCGCTGTCCACTATTGCCACCTGGTAGCTACCCTGAAGTTCCGTGACCGCGCGCTGCGGGATCAGAAGCGCATCCTTATCGATTCGCGTGGAGGCTCGCACTTTGCCGTATCCACCGGGACGCAGAATGTTGCCCGGGTTGGGGAACAATCCCGCGATCAGGATGGAGCCGGTGCCTTGGTTTACGGCACGGTCGGCGAAGTCGATGGTTCCTTGATGCTGGTATGTGGACCCGTCAGCGAGAATCAGATCGAGCGGCGTACGCTTGAACTCGGCTTCCCTGCCGGAGACAGTCGGAAACCTTCGGTTGAAGTCGAGGTATTCGGATTCGCTAACGGTGAAATAAACCTTTATGGGATCGACTGTGGAAACCGTGGTTACGGCCCCGGTGCTCTGGCTTACCAGTGCGCCCACTTGCAACTGGGCTGTGCCGGCGATTCCGTCGATCGGCGATGTCAGCCGAGTGAAACCAAGATTCAGCTGTGCCGATTCAACCGCGGCCTCGGCGCTTTTGATTTGCGCCCGGGCTGTCGCCACCGTCGCTTCCGCTGCCAAATTGTTCTGCACGGAGTTGTCGAGATCTTGCTGGCTTGCCGCCTGCTCTTTCGCAAGCGGTGTATAACGCTCTACGTCGAGTTCGGTCCGTTTCTGAATTGCTTGCGCGTTTGCGAGCTGAGCAGTCGCGGTGGCCAGTTGCGCCTTGGCCTCATCGAGTGAGGCCTGAAAGGGCCGCGGGTCGATCTCGAAAAGAAGCTGATTTTGTTGGACGAACGAGCCTTCCTTATAATCTTGCCGCAGCAGGTAGCCGGTGACTTGTCCCCTGACATCAGCGTTTACAAGCCCCTCGAGCGTGCCTATCCATTCGTGGTAAATGGGGACGTCCTTCTGCTCGACTTGCACTACCTGGACGTCGGGCGCTCCACCAGCACCGCCGCCCGCGCCGCCTTTCGAGCAGCCGGCCAAAACGATCGCACCCATCATGATTGCGAGCAGCGGGCGTTCCGTTACGATCTTGCGTACACTATTCATTGTCGTCTCCGGTCGCGTGCCCTTTACCCGCTGCCCCATTTTCATGAAAGACACATCTGATTCCGTCCGTGGCCATCAGGATTCGACAAATGCGGAGGAGGAGCAGCGACGGTCCTCCAGCTTCCCAATTAAGATTCCCCGCGATTGACGAGATCGAACAAATCACAAGCCTACTTTAGCCGAAAGCGTCCGCGCCTCTCGACTCTTAACACTTCGCGCCAGCGCACGGAACTCGGTCGTGAGATATTACTCAAAATGCTGCTGAGCTTCTATCCGAATCATTAAACGACCTAGTGGGAAACCTTGCGTGCCTTGTCGCCGCCGGACGAAGCTAGCGACGGCTGAAGAATTTCCGGACACGGGCGAGGAATACTCTGAGCGGATTTCTGAGAGGGTTTCTCGGCGGACCTGGAGGATCCAGGACGCCGACGGCGGTCTTTCGGGGAGGGGAGCCGCCGAATCTGCCGGAAGCTTGGGGCTCGGGCTCCTGGTCATAGTTTGAGAAGCTGTGCGGCACGGGCGGATTTTACCACTTATCGCGAGAATATTTCGGATGTTCGATTACTCACGGGGTGAGGCGAGGACATGGGCCGCAAGCGTGTGCGCTTCGCCTGTGCTGGATCGTACAATCGGCTAAGAAGCTTTCGAAAGTCTCTGGCAAGACTCAATCCTGCCAGCACAGCGCCAAAGAATCCACGCCCGCCGGAAACGGGGCTGGGCGACCGTTCCCGGGCGGAGAATCGACCCGGCCATGTCCACTCTCCAAGACGAGCCTCGCTTTCGGGAAATCCTGGCGCAAGTCGGCCTGCCTGCATTGCCATAACAATTCCCGCGACGGGATAAGAACGAAGACTACGGCAGCATTCTTCGGCGGCGAGCTACCGTAGCAGTGGATAACTGGAGCGGAGAGAGTGCTGCGGCACTATTGCCAACCGTTGCGTTGGCGCAGCGAGGTAATGTGCGCGACGTGATGTTTTCCGTGCCAGGCGTAAAGCGCGAGAGTGTCGTCGAGGGACATGGGCTTAGACCATTCGGGGTGGCCGTATTTTCGCGACCAGTCGGCGGGCGAGAGCGATTTCAGCAGGAGTACCCAACGCTTGTGCAAGTTTTCGAGAATGGCGAGGGACGGTTCGATGGGCGAGGACTTGCCATCGGGTAGTTCGGCCCAGCGTGCTTCGTCATAGGGCTTGATTGTGGGCACCTCTTCGGTGAGCGCGAGCTTCGTGCGCACGTAGGCGTTCATGTGGCTGTCAGGAAGATGATGGACGACCTGGCGCACTGTCCATCCTTCGGGGCGATAGGGCGTGTCGAGCTGCTCGGTCTTTAGATTTTTCACGGCGGAGACCAGGTGCGCGGGCGTTTGTTCAATGTCAGCGATGAATTCGCGGCGCTGCTCGGTGGTCAAGGCCGCTTCGGGACGACGAAATTTCCCGATGGGGTAACGCAGGTCGGCTTCCATTCGAGTACCCTCCTAATTTGCGAGCGGAATCCTTGCCATAAGTTTCGTGCGACCTTCTTCGAATCGGATGACGGCGGCGCGAAAGAAAGTTTCGAAAGAATTGAAACGGAAGAGTAGCACGAGGGACAGAGACTAGCACGAGCGGAACGAGCACGGCGGGCTATTGCTGGCTGTCCTGAAATTCCTCGTGCCAGGCCATTTGGATGGCTTCGAGTTTGCCTTCGTTCGACAGCTTGGGGTCGCCGGAAAAACCCGGCAGCTCGATGATCCATTTATGCAGGTCGGTGAAGCGGATGGTGAGAGGATCGACCCCGGGATGTTTTTCGGCGAGCTGGATGCCGATTTCTTCCGGGTTGTCCCAATCGAATGTTTGCGGCACAGTCTCTCCTGATAGTTAGAATGCGAGTCTTGGCGCTCGCGCTACCAAAGCACATCGCCGACCTAGGTCGCCGTTATAAAAGCAAGATCGTTAGTGCTCCGCTTCCTTCGCGTAATTTTTGTTCCACTCGGGGATTTCGATGACGATGTCTTTTGTGCCGTCGGGGACGCATTGGCAGCCCAAGCGCGATTTTGGCGTTACGCCGGGAGCTTCGTCGAGCTGATCGAGTTCGGCGTCGGTGGCTTCGTTGCACGTCTCGAGACCTTCGTGAACGATCACGTGGCAAGTGGAACAGGCGCAGACGCCGCCGCAGGCGTGGTCCAGTCCCTTGTGAAAACCCTGAGAGATATCGAGGATGCTGCCGGGCAAACCGTCGTGTCCGTACGGGACTTTTTCGGGATCGACTTCGACCGGTTGTCCATCCTTGACGAAAGTGATCTTGTATTTCTTCGTCGCGGGCGTGTATTTGGTTTCTTCGATGTAGGGATTCTTGCCGCCCATTCTTAAACGCTCCTTCCGCTACAACCTAAACGTCTTCGAGGCGCTTACCTTCGAGCGCCGTTTGCAATGCGCCATTCATCAGGATTTCGGCTAGATGCATTGTGGCTTCATTTAGAGCATCGATGCGTTCGCGCATTAATTTGTAATCCGATCCGGCCATGGCGGCGCGCAGTTGCGCCGCGGAATCATCGATCGAGCGGCGCTCTTCAGGAGAAAGTTCGCGCGCGCGAGGATTCAAGAGGGTCTTTTCCGTGGCCGCAAGGATGGTTTCGGCTTCGGTGCGCGATTCGATTACCTGGCGCTCGGAGAAATCCTGCTCGGCAAATTCGATGGACTCTTCGAGCATACGTTCGACTTCTTCGTCGGAGAGGCCGTAACTTGGCTGCACTTCGATGGTGTGCTCGGCGTTCGTTCGCAAATCGCGAGCGGCCACTTGGAGAATTCCGTTGGCGTCGATTAGAAATTTTACTTCAATGCGCGCTAGCCCAGCGGGACCTGGCGGAACTTTTAGCTGGAACTTTGCGAGCGAGCGGCAATCTTTCGCGAGTTCGCGTTCGCCTTGAAGGACGTGCACGTCGATTCCAGTCTGATTTTCCACGCCGGTGGTAAAAAGTTCCTGGGCGCTGGCGGGAATGGTCGAGTTCCGGGGAATAATTTTCGCGACGACACCGCCCATGGTTTCGATGCCGAGCGAAAGTGGAGTGACGTCGAGCAGCAGCATGGTTTTTACGCCGGACTCGAGGATGTCCGCTTGCACTGCAGCCCCGAGAGCGACAACTTCGTCGGGGTTGAGTTCACAATGCGGCGCGCGGCCGAAATAATCGCCGACCGTCTTGCGCACGAGAGGGATACGCGTGGAGCCACCGACCAAAACAACTTCCTCGATTTGGCTGGGCGCGAGCTTTGCGTCAGCAAGAGCCATTTTCACCGGCGCCATGGTGCGAGCGACGATGGGCTGAATCCATTTCTCGAATTCGGTGCGTGTGAGAAGTTCTTCGAACATCTTGCCGCCGGAAAGATTGAAGCGAAGCATCACGCGGTCTTCTGCGGAAAGCGCGTGCTTGGCCGCGATCAGGATCTGGCGCAGCTCCTGGATGTCTTTCGGGCGATTTGCGAGATCGGCCTGAAACAGCTTGAGAATTGTTTCGCGCGTTCTGCGCTGCATTTCGTTGTCGATGTCGTCGCCGCCGAGGTGCGTGTCGCCGTTGGTGGAAAGAACCTGGTAGATGTCGCCTTCGGTTGTGGAAACGAGTTTTAGGATTGAGATGTCGAAGGTGCCGCCGCCAAAATCGTACACGGCAACGTAACCACGTTTTTGCTTGTGCAAGCCGTAAGCGAGCGCTGCGGCAGTGGGCTCGTTTACGAGACGCAAGACTTCGAGGCCGGCGATCTTGCCGGCGTCCTTGGTGGCTTGGCGCTGCGCGTCGTTGAAGTAAGCCGGAACGGTGATGACGGCGCGGTCAACCGGCTCCTTGAAATACTCTTCGGCCCAGGATTTTAGTTCGCGCAAGATGAAGGCGGAAATTTCAGGCGGCGTGAACCATTTGTCGCCGAGTCCGACGCGGATTACGCTGCGACCGGCGGGATCGATGCGAAACGGAAAGATTTTCAGCTCTTCTTGAACGTCGGCGACTCCACGGCCCATCAGGCGTTTTACGGAATAAATCGTGCGATCGGGTTTCGTGAGGAGGAGCGCGCGTGCCGGCTCACCGACGATTACTTTGCCGCCTTCATCGACGCTGACAACAGACGGGCACAGAGTGGAACCGTAAGGGCCCGGGATACACTTCGGCGCGCCGGTTTGCGGATCGAGATACGCAATCAAGCTGAAGGTTGTGCCGAGATCGATTCCTACAACGCGTCCCATTTTTCCTCTGAGTAGTGTCAGGCTTCTGCTAGTTCTTTTTGCACGCCGGCTACGAGATTGCGGATGTAACTGCGGCGGTTTAGCACTTCGTTCATGCGAGCCAGCAAGGTCTGCTTCTTCGCTTCGTCCGCGGCAGCGTCGAGAGCGAGGTCCCATTCTCGAGCGATTCCTGCAAGCTCAGCGTCCACCTCTTCCAGCTTTTCCTGAAAATTCTTTTGAGCGGCATCGAGAGGCTCGCGTAATGCGGCCAGGTCAGCGCCTTCGGCGCGTGCTTCGCGCAACTCGTCGAGCGATTCGTTCAGCTCAAAGACTTCTTCTAGCAATTCGGGCGGCGCCTGCTGCTTGGTAGTGCCTTCTTTTCTTAGGCCGCGACGCAACAACAAGTACTCCACGCGCGAGATCGGCTCACGCAGGGTGCGATAGGCGTCATTTAACTCCGAAGAACGATTGAGCGAAAGATCGCGTTCGAAATCGCCGGCGCGCACAAAATTGTCCGGGTGCAGCTTCCAGCTCAACTTGTGAAATTGCTCTTCGAGCTGTGTTGAATCGAACGACAATTTTTCCGGCAAACCGAAGAAAGCGAAATAATCGGTGCCCTCGGGCAGCGGCTGAATCTTGCCGCACGCAGCGCAAAAATGCGTCGCGGTAACGGGAGCCTGGCAATTCCAGCACTTCGTGGCGGCAGCCCGGCCGGTTTCGTCGCGTTGTGTTTGCGTCACACTCATATTCGTTTGACTTGGTCAGGATGCGGGCTGGGAGAGCGATGCAGCGCGCAGGACAGAACTACGGGACTGTCTCTCATTAGAAATCTCAAGCGGTGAAGGAACTGCCGCAACCGCAACTCCGCGTGGCCTGCGGATTCTGGAACACGAAGCCCTGCTTCATCAGGTCTTCGAGATAATCGAGCGTGGTGTTGTGAAGGTAGAGATAGCTTTTCGCGTCGACAAAAATACGAGCGCCATTCTCTTCGAAGACTTTGTCGCGGTTTCGCGCTTCCGTGTCGAGGCGCATCGCGTAGGTCAGGCCGGAACAGCCACCTCCCTGCACACCTACACGCAGCCCGCCGGAGTCAGCGGACACGCCTTCCTTCGCCAATAACTCGCGGATTTTTGCCGCCGCTTTTTCACTCACATGGATCATCAGTCGTATCCCGTTTGAACCTTTGCGCCGCGGAGTCGGGCGCGAATCCAGCGCCTCTGCAAGATCGCCACGGCCGCCGAAGACAACAGGCCAGAAGCCTGCCGCCAAAACTTAGTGGCTTGCTGCTGTCGCCGGTTCCGCGGGCTTTGCTTCGGCGTCACCCTGCTTTTTCTTCCAGTCGGATAGCGCGGCCTTGATGGCGTCTTCGGCCAGCACCGAGCAATGGATTTTCACCGGAGGAAGCGAGAGCTCGCGCACGATGTCCGTGTTCTTGATGGCGAGAGCTTCTTCGACGGTCTTGCCCTTCACCCATTCGGTGGCGAGCGAGGAGCTGGCGATGGCCGAGCCGCAACCGAAGGTCTTGAACTTCGCCTCTTCGATGATGCGGGTATCGGGGTTCACTTTCATCTGCAGCTTCATCACGTCGCCGCATTCCGGCGCGCCGACCAAACCGGTGCCGACGTTGGGGTCCTTCTTGTCGAGCGAGCCGACGTTACGCGGATTGTTGTAATGCTCGATCACTTTATCGCTGTAAGCCATTAGTTGATTCTCCTGTTCAAAGTAACAGTGCTGTCTAACCCTTGATCAAAAATCACTTCGTCCGACAAAACAATATTCTCGATGGAAGCCGAACGCCCTTTGCGAAGTTCCTCGAGGGTCTTCGCGACCACTTCATGCTGTACTTCCAGGGTTTCCAGGAATTCACCCAGCTCCTGCAGCTCGCGAAACCTTCGAGAGTTACAGGCGCTCTTGTCCACATTGGGCGCAAAGAACACGTCGAACACCGGCGTGTCTTCGCTCACCGTAGCATGAACTCCGAGTGTGCCCTGATATTTCATCTTTTTAGTGTTCTGCCGCCGTCTGCCAAGTCATTTTGCTGACGTCCACGCCTTCTTTCGCCATTTCATATAGAGGAGAAAGTTCGCGCAAACGTTGCACCGTCTCTACGACGCGGTCGGCGACGTAGTCAACTTCCTCGGCGGTGTTAAACCGGCCGATACCGAAACGGATGGAAGTGTGCGCCAAATCTTCACCTACGCCGAGCGCCTTGAGAACGTAACTTGGTTCGAGCGTGGCGGAGGTGCAGGCGGAGCCACTGGAAACTGCGATGTCGTTGATGCCCATCAAGAGCGATTCGCCTTCAACGAACGCGAAACTGATGTTGATGTTGTGCGGCAAGCGATGCTCCATCGAGCCGTTGATGAACGTTTCATCCAGGCGCGACATGATGCGTTCGGTCAGACGTTCGCGAAGCTTGCGGAGTTTCTCGCTTTCCGCAGCCATTTCGTTCTGGCAGATTTCGCAGGCTTTGCCGAGTCCGACGATGCCGGTAACGTTCAGCGTTCCAGAGCGCATGCCGCGCTCGTGGCCACCACCGTCAATGATCGCTGCAAGTTGGACGCGGGGATTCTTTCTGCGCACGTACAGAGCGCCGATGCCTTTGGGACCGTAAATTTTGTGGCCGGAAATCGACATCAGATCGATGCCGTCTTTTTGGACGTCCACGGGAATTTTTCCGACAGCTTGTACGCCGTCCACGTGAAAGAAGATGCCCTTTTCTTTTGCAATCTTGCCGATCTCCGCGATGGGCTGCACCACGCCGATTTCGTTATTGGCATACATGATCGAGATCAGGATGGTCTTGGGAGTGATGGCTTTGCGCAATTCGTCCAGGCTGATGCGGCCGTCCTTCTGCACTGGAAGATAGGTCACTTCGTAACCGTATTTTTCCAGGCGCTTGCAAGTATCGAGCGTGGCCTTATGCTCGGTGACCTGCGTAATAATATGATTGCCCTTTTCGCGGTACATTTCCGCCGCACCCTTGATGGCGAGGTTGGTGGATTCCGTGGCGCCGCTGGTGAAAATGATTTCCTTCGGCGTGGCGTTGATGAGATTGGCTATCTGGCCGCGCGCATTTTCAACGGCTTCTTCCGCCACCCAACCGAATTCGTGGTTGCGGCTGGCGGAGTTGCCGAACTTTTCCGTGAAATAAGGAAGCATTGCTTCGACGACGCGAGGATCGACGGGCGTGGTCGCGTGATTATCCATATAAATCGGGAGCTTGATTGCCATTCTATTCTCCTAAACTCTTAACTCGACGACCTCGGACATTGGCGCTTCGTCGGTCATCTGTGAAATTGTGACTTTCCCAAGAACTTCCAGAATACTGTCGTTCACTCGCCGCAGCGGCTCGCGAATCGAGCAAGTAGTGGTTACGCCGCACGCGCCACGCGAGGTGATGCAGGACGTGATGAACAAAGGTCCGTCGATCGCGCGAATCACATCCAGCGCGGTGATCAAGGAAGCGTCGCGTGCCAGCGTGTATCCCCCGTTCGAACCATGCCGCGCCGCGACCAAGCCGCCCTTGGCCAGCTTCTGAAGGACTTTAGCCATCAGTGGCGTGGACATCTTATATACCTCGGCGATATCGGACGCGCTGCAGGAACCGTGGCCGTTATGCATCGCCAAATGCTTCAGGGCGATTAAGCCGTAATCCGCCTTTTTCGAGAGCTTCATCATTATAGTCAAATACGACTGAATTAGTCGCACTTGAATTGTAAGTCTGACGCTTATGGCTTGTCAAGTTTAGATGTAGGCACAAGCCTTTAAGGCACAGCATGTTAAACAACGACCATTCTAGTCGCCTTAGTCAAATCCGATGCAGCCAATGGCTGGAAAGCGCCTCTGAGTGGCAGTTATGGAGGCTCAATGGTTTTTGAGGGTCTTTGAGCGTCCCAGGCCGGCCGTGCAGAGAGTGCCTCAAACTCATATTGCTGCGGGGGACGCTTTCAGCATGGATCACGCGATCCTTAGAAGCACAGTCTTGCGCTGGGGATTTTTGTCGCGGCAGCGCGGGAAAATGTAGGTTAGAATGGCGCACGGAATGGCTTCTGAAAGTAACAAACCAGTGATCGCTATCTACCCGGGCTCATTCGACCCTGTTACGAACGGCCACCTCGATCTGATTGCGCGCGGCGCTATGATTTTTGACAAGCTGATCGTTGCCGTTGCGCACAACCTGGAAAAAGACCCGCTGTTTGCGGTGAAAGAACGCATCGAGCTGCTGGAAGCTGTGACCTTCGATTGGAAAAACGTGGAAGTGGACGTCTTCGACGGGTTGCTGATGGAATACGCCGGCACCAAGAACGCGCGCGTAATAGTTCGCGGCATCCGGGCCGTTTCGGACTACGAGTATGAGCTACAGATGGCGATGATGAACCGGCATATCGAGCCGTCAGTGGAGACCGTGTTCATGCTTCCGGCACAGCAGTACAGCTATTTGAGTTCGCGGCTGGTGAAAGAACTCGCGCGGCTGGGCGGCCCGGTGAAGGATCTGGTGCCGCCGATGGTAGCGGAGCGGCTGCGCGCAAAAGTGATTAAAGAGGACGCCTAATGGAACCTGCCACAGGGAGAAAAATGGAAGAAGCTTTCCACCTTGCAGACCGCGTGAATCGCATCAGCGTTTCGCAGACCATGGTGGTGCTGCAGGAAGCGGAGCGGCTGAAGGCGCAGGGAATTGATGTGGCTGACTTCGGTCCCGGCGAGCCGGATTTTCCGACGCCGGAGCACATCAAACGCGCGGCGATCAAGGCGCTGGAAGAAAACCGGACGAAATACACTTCGGTATTCGGCATTGCGCCGCTGCGACAAGCGATTTGCGACTGGCATGCCGCGCAATTGGGTTCGTCCTATCAACCGGCGGAGTGCGTGGTGAACACCGGCGGAAAACACGCGATTTTCAACACAGTTTGCGCGCTGGTTAATTCCGGCGATGAAGTAATCATTGGCGCGCCTTACTGGGTGAGTTATCCCGATATTATTAAGTATGCGGGTGGAAAACCGGTGGTGGTGCCCACGCGCGCCGAGGATGAATTTATTTTGCGCGCTGCGGAAGTGGAAAAAGCGATCACTCCGGGGACGCGCATGGTAATGGTGAATTCTCCAAACAATCCTACCGGAGCGGTAATTCCGCCTGATGAATTCGCGAAGATCTTGGACGTTTGCAAGCGCCGCCACGTTTGGCTGCTTTCCGATGAGTGCTATTCGCACTTCACGTACGGCGAGGCGAAGCCGTTTTCGATAGCGAGCGTGGCGGGCTCGAAAGAACATACGATTATTGCCGGATCGTTCTCGAAAACTTTTGCCATGACGGGCTGGCGCATGGGCTACGTTCTCGCGCCGAAGCCGCTAGTGGACGCGGTAGCGAAATTGCAAAGCCAGTCCACTTCGAATCCGAATTCGATCACGCAGTACGCGGCCCTGGAAGCGATGCGCGGGAGCATGGATACCGTCGTAACGATGCTTGCTGAATACGCGCGGCGCCGGGAAAGCATTCTGGCGGGCTTGCGCGCTATCCCCGGAATTACTTGCGCCACACCGTACGGCGCTTTCTACGTGTTCCCCAACGTCAGCGCGCATTTCAACAAGCAAATGCCGGACGACGTGGCGGTGGCCAAGCAGCTTCTGGAACGCGAGCATGTTGCCGTGGTCCCGGGCGAACCATTTGGCGCGCCGGGGCACATCCGGATTTCTTATGCGACGTCGATGGAGCGAATCCAAGAAGGCCTCAGCAGGATGCGGCGCTTCTTCGGCAGTGCGGCGTGAATCTTTGTCCGGCGCGGCTGGAACCGATTTTCAGCCCGCGTCCCTGGGGCGCTCATTCTCTGGCGCCTTTCTTCCCTGAAAAATCAAATTTGACTGAGCCGCTTGGCGAAGCTTGGCTGACCGGAAACGATTGCGTTTTCGCATCGGGACCTTACACCGGCAAAAAACTCGCTGATGCCTGGCGAGAGATGCCGGCCGAATGGAAGGGAACATCTGAGCGCGACCGCGGTTCGTTCCCGCTGCTCGTGAAATTTCTGTTTGTGGAAGATAAGCTTTCCGTACAAGTTCATCCGGATGATGATTATGCTGCGCGTCACGAGCAGGCTGCCGGGGGGCGAGGCAAAACGGAAATGTGGTATGCGATGCGCGCCGGCGAAGGCGCCGAAGTGATGGTGGGATTGAAGGCCGGCGTCAATCTGGAAGAATTCCGGCGCGCGATAGCGGACGGTACGGCGGAAGATTGTCTGGAGCACATTCCTTTACATGCAGGAGAGGCAATTTTTGTTCCCGCCGGCACCGCGCATACGATTGGACCGGGGCTGGTCCTGTGCGAGATCCAGGAACATTCAGACATTACCTATCGCGTGTACGATTACAATCGGCGCGACGCGAACGGGCAGGGGCGAGCTTTGCACGTGGAAAAAGCGCTGGAAGTGATGCGGTTCGGAGCGCAAAACGCCGGAAAAATTGAGCCAGTGCGAGTCCAGCGCAATTCAGTAACGACAACATACTTTGCGGCGTGCCGGTATTTCGTGGCCGAGAAATGGGAATTTGAGAACAGCGTCGCTCAGAGTGCGCGGCTTGGGTGCTTCGAACTATTGATCTTTCTTGAAGGCAGCGGGGAAATTCATTGGGCCCGCGAGCATGCGAAGTACGGACCTGCGCAGGTCTGGCTGATTCCTGCGGCGCTGAGCGCGTATGAATTGAAACCAAATTCGCGCTCAGAACTCTTGCGGACTTATGTGCCGGATGACCTCGATGGATTGGGGAAACATCTGGCGAGTCAAGGGATCGACAAAGCGCGATGGTCGCGGCTGGTGCGTCCGTGAGTCGCGCTCAGAAAACATCGGCACCAAGGGTCTCAATCCCCACATGCGCCGTTTTGCTCGCAGGGGGGCGCGGCACGCGGTTCTGGCCGCGCAGCCGCATGCGCACGCCGAAGCAACTGCTGAACATCGCGGGGAATGAAACCATGTTGCGCGAAACTGTTGCGCGATTGGAGCCGATCGTTCCGCTGCGGGATTTCTGGGTTGTGACGAACGCGGAACAGTCGGCCGGAGTTCGGCGCGAATTGAGCCGCGTGCCTTCTTCGCAAATATTGGCTGAGCCCGTTGGGCGCAACACGGCCGCTGCCATCGGGCTCGCGGCGATTCACCTCGTACGCAGGCACGGGGACGCTTTGATGGCTGTGCTTCCCGCCGACAGCTACGTTGCCGATGCGACGACATATCGCAAACTTGTACGCGCGGCGTTGGATCTGGCACGCACGCCTGGAAACTTGGTGGTACTTGGGATTCCACCTACGCGCCCTGAAACCGGGTATGGATACATCGAGCGCAGCGGCCTCGTCGCTCGGCCGCGCGGAGTGGCGGCTTATGCCGTGCGCCGATTCACTGAAAAACCTGGGGCGCCCGTCGCGCGTAAATATGTGGCGTCAGGAAAATATCTGTGGAATGCGGGGATGTTCTTCTGGCGCGCTTCAACCTTTTTGGAGAACTTGCAGCGATTTCTTCCCGCGACGCACGCAGCGCTTACCCAGCTCGCCAAGACTATTGGTACAGCGAGGTATGCGTCCGTGCTGCGGCGAATTTATCCGCGTCTTGAAAATATTTCAGTGGATTACGCGGTAATGGAGCCGGCTACGCAGTCGCATTCCAGTGGGATTGGAGCCCGGAAACGCACAGATGCGCCGACCGCCCGCGTTTGCGTGATTCCGGCCCGAGTCGGCTGGAGCGATATCGGATCGTGGGCCGCAGTGTACGAACTGCTTGCTTCGAAACCCGGCGCGAACGTTTCGGCCGGGCCGTTCTTTTCAATTGACGCGAGCGGAAACTATTTCTGGAGCCCGAAGAAGTTCGTGGCGGCGATTGGCGTACGGGACATGGTGCTGGTCGAGACCGATGACGCCATTTTTTTGTGTCCACGCGAACGATCGCAAGACGTGGGACGAATTGTGAAGTGGCTCGAGGAGCGGAAACTAAAACACCTGCTGTAATCCTGATGAGGGCAGTATTTTCCCATTTTGGCTGGTTATTTTTGGCGCAGCCCTGTAACACTTCCTTTCCGGCGCAAAATCCATCGCTTATACTCTGAACCGTGGCGCAAATTAAATTTGGCACAGACGGCTGGCGCGGCGTGATCGCGGACGAAGTGACGTACGAGAATGTGCGGACGGTGGCGCATGCGATCGCGCGTTACGTGGTCCGCGCCGAAAAACCGGGAGCGGAAATATTGGTGGGATTTGACACACGCTTCGGTTCGGAGAGATTTGCGCAGGTCGTAGCCGAAACTATTTCAGCTGCGGGTACGCCGGTCTCGCTTGCTACCGACGCGTGTCCCACACCCGCGCTTTCGTTGCTCGTGCGCATGCGAGGTGCCGCCGGGGGTGTCCAAATCACGGCGAGCCACAATCCATTTCGCTGGAACGGCATGAAATTCAAGGCAAGCTACGGCAGTTCCGCGTCGCCCGCAATCGTTGCGCAGATTGAAACGGAACTGGCGAAAGTTTTGCTCGACGGCATGCCTCCGCTTCCGCTGCGCAAAGAGCTGATTCGCTCGCTTGATGTGCGGACGCCTTATCTGGAAACGCTTGCCGGGCTTATTGATTGGGACCGGCTGCGCGCGGCCAAGTTCCGATTCCTTATCGATCCCATGCACGGAGCGGGACGCGGCCTATTGCTTGAACTTTTTCGCCGGCATGGAATCGAATGCGAGGAAATTCGCGGTACGCGAGACCCGCTGTTTGGCGGCGTGAATCCCGAACCTATCGAACCCCACGTCGAAGCGCTGCGCGAGGCTTTGCGCGGAGGTAAATTTGACGCGGGATTCGCTTTTGACGGAGACGCCGACCGCATCGGTGCCATGGGCAGCGACGGGACTTTCATTACGCCGCACCAGATTTTCTCGATCCTGCTGTGGCATCTGGCAGGAACGCGCAAGCTTACTGGGGATGTGGCGAAAACATTTTCCACGACAAAAATGATCGACAAGATCGCCGCTCATTTCGGGCGCAAGGTCTGGGAAACGCCGATCGGCTTCAAATATATTTGCGACCGGATGCTCGAGGGCGACATCTTGTTGGGAGGCGAAGAAAGCGGCGGGATCGGAACCAAGCTATATTTGCCGGAACGCGATGCGACTGTGAATGCGCTGCTGCTGGCCGAGGTGATGGCGTGGCACGGCAAGCGACTCGGCGAACTCGTCGCCATGCTTCATCGAGAATTCGGCGAACATCACTACGGGCGCGTGGACCTGATCGTCACAGATGCGCAGAAGAAAAAGGCGCTGAGCTATTTTGCCGACGCTAAATTCGCGAAACTTCTCGATTGGGCGATCACTCGGCGTGAGGATCTCGATGGAGTGAAGGTGTATCTCGGCGATATCGGCTGGGCGATGGTGCGGGCATCAGGGACCGAGCATATGTTGCGAATTTATGCGGAGACGACGCGGCCGGAAACTACACGCCGGGTTCTGGAGGAAGTTTGCGCACTGGTTAAGCGGCTTCATTGAAAGTGAAAACCGAAATGCGCAGGGTGCTGCACGAAAGGAGCGAATACATGGAAGTGGTGAATCTGAAAGACAAGCTGTCGAAGGTGAAAGAACATTGGAGTCCGAAAATCGTCGGCGAGTTGAACGATTCTTACGTGAAGGTCGTAAAGTTCACGGGCGAATTTGTGTGGCACCATCATGAGAATGAAGACGAGCTTTTCCTGGTGATCAAAGGAAAGCTGCGCATGAAATTTCGCGATCGCGAAGTTGCGGTAGCGCCTGGCGAATTCATCATCGTGCCCAAAGGCGTGGAACATCTTCCCGTCGCGGATGAGGAAGTTGAAGTGGTTCTCTTGGAGCCGAAGACCACGCTGAACACCGGCAATGTGCGGAACGAGCGGACGCTTGTCGAACTAGAACACTTGTAAATTGCGGATGCGCTAGCCCCCGATGGGGCAGAAAGCAGAGCTATGAAGCGGCGACTTTACACGCTGGACGTTTTTACTACGAAGCGATTTGCGGGGAATCCGCTCGCAGTGGTTACTGACGGCGACGGCCTTTCCACCGCGAAGATGCAGGCTATCGCGCGCGAGATGAATCTTTCGGAAACAGTCTTCATTCAGAAGCCGACGAACAATCGCGCGCTGGCGCGCTTGCGTATTTTCACGACTACGCGCGAACTGCCGCTGGCGGGCCATCCGGTGATTGGCACGTGGTTCCTTCTTGCTGAACTGGGCGTAGTGCCCGCGTCCGAAGGAAGTATTCATATACTGCAGCAGACAGGGGCGGGAATTTTGCCCGTGGAATTCACGTTTCACAATGGGCGGGTTGTGCGTGTAACCATGACGCAAAAGCCCGCGAGTTTTAAACGCGCTCGTTTTACGCGCGCGGCACTAGCCGAGACACTTGGATTGAAACCGAGCGATCTGGCGGCTTCACTGCCACTCGAATTCGTGAACACGGGAATCTCAAACCTGATGGTGCCGGTGAGCCGGCGAAGCGTGCTCCCGCGGATTCATATGAATATGCGCGCGCTGGCTCATCTGATTTCCAGCGGCGGAACCATGGCATATTGTTTTGCGTTGGGTGGCCAAGGCCGCGTGTTCGCGCGCGGCATGGTTCCGTGGGGAATCATCGAGGACCCCGCAACCGGTTCGGCAGGAGGGTCGCTCGGCGCATACTTGGTGCAGCACGGGCAATTGCGCGCTTCGGAGAGATTGACGATCACGCAGGGAGTGGAAATGGGCCGCCCTAGCGAGATCCAGGTGGAAATTACGGCGGAACGCGGGCGGCTGACTCCGAAAGTGAGCGGCTCCGCAGTGCGCGTTTTCGAGGGCGAAATCGAAGCTTGATATTTTAGACTTAGGCTTCGAGAGTTTTTCGTGCGGCGTCCAGGATGCCATTCAAAAATGATGCGGCGTCAGCCGAAGAGAATTTCTTCGCAAGTTCCAGGGCTTCATCGATCACAACTTTGGGCGGAGCGGTGCCGAAGCGCAGTTCATAAATCGCCAGACGCAAAATACTTCGATCCACGGCCGCCAAGCGTTCGAGCTTCCAGTTCTCCGAGAGCTTCTGAACTAACTTGTCGGTTAGTTCGGCCTCTGCAATGGCGCCTTCGAAAAGTTGATTTGCAAACTTTCGCGTGGAAGCCGCGGCGCGCGCGGATTTCCAGAAAAGCTGTTCCACGCGCGTGGCCTTCTGCTGCGTCACGTCCCACTCAAACAGCATTTGCAGCGCAAACTCGCGTGATTTCCGGCGAAGTGTCATCGACGGGGACGGGAGCGAGTTGCGCTGCGACCAGAGTCTCTAGAGAGTTTGCGCGAAAGGCGAGCCATCTCGACAGCAGCAAGTCCGGACTCATAGCCCTTATTTCCGCTTTTCAGGCCAGCACGATTGATAGCTTGCTCGAGCGTATCGCAGGTCAACACGCAGAAAATCAACGGCACTCCGGAATCAAGCTGAGCGAGCTGAATCCCGCGAGCGGTCTCGGATACGACCACGTCATAGTGTGAAGTCTCTCCGCGCAGAATGCATCCGATGCAGACGATTGAATCGAAGCGGTTTGTGGCAGCCAGTTTCTTAGCGGCGATCGGAATTTCGAAAGATCCAGGCACCCGTACGATCTCGATTTGCTTTTCTTCGGCGCCAGAGCGTTCCAGCGCATCCAGAGTTCCGGCAAGCAGCCTGTCAGTAATAAAATTATTAAATTGACTGACGACAATTCCGAAGCGCAGGCTTGCCGCATTCAGTTCGCCGCGAATTGTGGATGGTTTGAATGCCGCTGCCATTTTCATCTTCCCTGAAGCGTCGCCAGCCGCTTTTCGACGCACGCGCGCGGGCGGTGGAACGTGACTCGCGCAATCCAATTATTTACTTCAAACAGCGAATTTTCGTAAGGCATGATTTCTCCGGCAAATAATGACGCATTGCAGCCCCGCCATAATAACTGAATCACGAGTGATTGTGCAGGAGCGAGCGGTTCAGGCAAGCGATTCGACGATGACGGCAATTCCCTGCCCTCCGCCGATACACGCGGCTGCGATGCCGTAACGCGCGCCGCGCCGGCGCAGTTCCAGAAGAAGAGTCAGCACGAGGCGCGTTCCGCTGGCGGCCAATGGATGGCCGAGCGCGATCGCGCCGCCGTTCACGTTGGTTTTATCCCGCGGAAGTTTCAGGATCTTTTCCACCGCGAGATACTGCGCGGCGAAAGCTTCATTCACTTCGATCAGGTCCATTTGTTCCAGCTTGAGTCCCGCGAGCGCGAGCGCTTTTTGGATCGCTGGCACGGGGCCGATGCCCATGATCTGCGGAGGAACTCCGGCTGTGGCCCAGCCGACGATGCGGCCCAGCGGCTTCCATCCGCGTTCTTTCGCGATTTTTGCGTGCGTGACAACCACGGCGGCTGCGCCGTCCACGATGCCGCTGGCATTGCCGGCAGTCACGATGCCTTCCTTGCGAAAAGCCGGCGGGAGCGCTTGCAGAATCGCCATAGTGGTTTCGGGACGACGGTGATCATCTTCGGTGACCACGACGGTCTTCTTGCCTTTCTTCACTTCTACCGGAACGATTTCGTCTTTCATGCGTCCGTCGCGTACGGCCGCTTCGGCGGCTTGCTGGCTGCGCAACGAATATTCATCGGATGCGAGGCGGGTAATTCCCTGCTCCGCCGCGAGATTTTCCGCGGTATCGGACATGCTGAAGCCGCAATATGTGTCGTAGAGTCCGGACACAAGCGAATCCTCGAGTTTGCCTTCGCCTAAACGAAATCCGGCGCGCGCGCCGCGAATCACATGCGGGCACTGCGACATATTTTCCATACCGCCTGCCAGGACCAATTTCGCTTCGCCCAACAAAATACGCTGGGCGGCTTGCGTGATCGATTCCATGCCTGAACCGCACAAACGATTCACGGTGACAGCAGGAGTTTCAATGGGGAGCCCGGCTTTCAGTCCCACATGGCGCGCGCCGTAAAGAGCGTCCGCGCTGGTTTGCATCACATTGCCAAAAATCACGTGATCGAATTCCGCCGGATCGGTTCCCGATCGCCGGACTGCTTCGCGTCCAGCGGCCGCGCCCAGTTCAATCGCGCTGGTATTTTCGAACGCGCCCATATAGCGCGCCATGGGCGTGCGGGCGCCCTGCAAGATAACGGCATCCGTTATAAACATTTCACCTCATTTTTATGGAGTAATTTTTTCATGGAGTGGCAAGCGCTACGAGTGTGTTGCCGCCGCGCTGGCGGGCTTCTTCCAGGCCGGCTTCGGCGCGATTAATCCATTCGGTGACGCGGTCTTCGGATTCGTCTCCGGGACGCGAAGACGATTCGGCGACGACCGCGCTGATGGTTAGATCTGCCTCACCCCAGGAAGGCCGTGCTGTGGCCGCAACTTGCCTGAGCTTTTCGGCGAGAGTCTGAGCACTCTCAAGCGAAGTGTCCGGCAAGATAAACACGAGAGACCATGCGGTATATTTCACCGCAACGTCAGTCTGCCGAACGGCGGAAGAAAGGGCGCGCGCGAGTTGTTCGATGTAACTTTCGACAGAGGCGTCACCATGCTGGCGGAGGAGTTCGCCACCACGATCGATGTGGATAATCACGAGCGAAAGGGGACTATTTTGCGCCCGAGCGCGATTGGATTCGGCCAGCAGGCAATCAATGTACGAGCCACGATTCAGCAGCCCGGTCTTTTGGTCGGCGACCGCGAGCGAACGGACCAGCGACCTCAAACGTGTGTGACTTACCGAAAGGACAAGCTGATCGCCCACGGCTTGAAGAAAAAAGCTTTCGTTCGGTTTCCATTTCCTCGCGTTCGCATCCCCCACCAGAAGAGCTCCGGACGGCGCCTGCGTTTCCTTATCCGTCAGCAAAACGCCGAGCGCCGACTCCAATCCTAATTCGCGCAGCGCGGGAGTGGTGGAGGCCTGCAGTTCAACTCCACCGAGAGAATCCGGCGATACTTTCGACAATAATCCGACGATGCTGAAAATACGAGAAGCCCCTATTGATGAGAGCCCGCCGGCCGAATACTCGGCTGCTGCTTGCGGTCCTTCGCCCGGAGTTCCGACCGCAACCAGGCAGCGTGAGACGCGAAGATGCTTTCCGATTTCAGAAGAGGTAGTTGATAAAACT
This sequence comes from uncultured Acidobacteriota bacterium, assembly GCA_963698005.1. Taxonomy (GTDB): domain Bacteria; phylum Acidobacteriota; class Terriglobia; order Acidiferrales; family UBA7541; genus Palsa-295. The sequence continues at coordinate 3,871,448 of OY969113.1, read as the reverse complement.
TCTTGCGGCGTCGGCTGGCGGTACATCAGCCGGTTGATCTCGGCAATAGCGGCGAGGTCACGATGAGTTTCCGCGGCCGTGGGCGCAACAACGGACGGAGCACTCACGAGTTCTATCGGCGGCGCGACCGGCACAGCCGGTTTGGCGCCAGCCTTCCGCGGAGCACCTTTAGGCCACCAATTCGCGCGCTCGTAGAGTGTGCGCAAGCGCTCGTTTTTTTCTTCTTCGCCCGGAAACAGTTCGGCAATACGTTCCAGCCGCTCGACGGCCTTCATTTGCAAGGAATACTGCAGGAAAATCTCGACCTGCACGACGAGATCCTCCAGCGCCTGCTGCGCGCGTACCTCTTCGGGTACGGACCCCGAGTTCTCGGAAGGATCTCGCCCGGCGCCGGTAAAACCGTCAGTCCGAGTGGAAATGGTGGCTGCCTTGGCCGCGCGCGCAAGAATGTTTTGCAAGAACGCCGGATCGACCTTGCCTTCCAGTTTCGCGATGCGCTCCTGGTTGCGATAGTCGTACGGGTCGATATCCACGAGACGGTCCAGCGCGTCGCAAGCTTCTTTCATCTGGCCGGCTGCGAGATACAAATCGAACAGGCGCACCAATGCGTCAAAATATTTCGTTTCGCGATTCAGTTCCTCGTAAAGGCGCGCGACAACTTCCGATAATGCAATGGAAGAAGGATACTGCATAGCGAGCCTGTCCATCTGTTCCGAAAGCTCGACTTCCTTGCGCGTCGCGCGCATCCATTCCTTGGTCTGCATCAACAGCAGCGCCGCTTTCGCATCCTGGCCGGTGTGGAGATACCCTCCGGCAACTTCAAAAAGTTTCGCGAAACTATCGGGCTTTTGTTTGTAATACGACTCAAAGACTTCCTTGGCTCGATCCAGCCTTCCGGTGCGGAGAAGTGACTCACCGTAAAGCGCCAGGAAATTTGCGTCGCTCGTGGTTGAAGAGATTGGATCGAGAAGCATCACAGCGCCTTCCGCGTCACCTTTTCGCAGCTTGGCTTCGGCAAAGAGGAGTGTGCCGCTGCGATCTTGAGGGGAAAGCTGGTGAGCGCGGCCAAAGTATTCGAGCGCCGCATCGAGTGAGCCCGCAGCTTGTATGAGCTGCCCGGCCCGAAGATAGCTTCGCGAGGCCATATCCGCATGTTTCAAGCGCTCGGCTTGTTCGCCAAGAACCGCATGGCGCGCCGGATTCTCCGGGTCGAGCACAGCCATGCTTTCATAACAAGCCAACGCTTCGATCCCTTGCCCTTGTTGCTGAAAGAGTTCCGCGGCCAATCCGAACTGTTCGATGGCTTCCGAAGGGCGGTTTTGCTTTTGAAGCAAGGTGCCATAACGCATCAGGCGGTCGGCAGGCTGAGGGAAGGAACGAAGAAACCGCACAAAAACGGCCGAAGCTTTAGCGCCGTCACCCGCCTCGATTAAGCGGTCAAACTGAATCCCATAATATTGCGCGGCCACGGACGGTTCGTTGAGGCGGGTATAAATATCGGCCAGCGCCTGCAGAGCTTCTTGATGAGCGGGGGCCTCTTCCAGGACGGCTTGATACTCAGTGACGGCCTCGCGGAGCTTATTCTTTTCGAGGTTGCGTCGAGCCCGGTCGAGATGTTTGTTTAAATCCTGAGCCATGGAAGTCCGCGCGTGTTTCGAGTTTCACGGGCTTGCTGGGAAAGTCCGCTAAATGCTTCCGTTACGAAATTCGCCATCGACACCGATTCTGCTCGCGACCGAACTACCACTATATAACGGACGGCTGCCTGCTCTCAAAATCAAATCCACGGAGCGTGCAAAGAAAAACGGTTTTATATCAGGTTTTTCGGAAAGGACGGGATGCTAGCTTGGGCACTGCGCGGAGCCGCGAGTCGCGCTAGGCAGATGGGTTACGGTCTCGCGCATGGATTTAAGCGACAGCCCGCTGCGCAAAAGCGCCGCAAATCCCAGGAAGATAAACGGAATCGTGAGCGCTAGAAAGGCGAAAATCGAGAAGCCCGTTGCCGTTGTCTTCTCGACATTAAAAACGCTGAGGCCCAGCACGCAAAAAAATTGGTAGGCGCCAATGTTGGCAGGAGCATTTGGCAACGAGACGCCCAGATTGATGATCAGCAGGACGACGATTGCGGCAAGGAAGGGCAGCGTGAGGTGATATCCCTTCATCATGGCCCACAACCCCATCACCTGGCATAACGGCATGAATACAGATGCCAGCACCGCCGCATAAAAACTTGGCGCGGTCCCCATGGCGTGCAATCCGAGGAGGGCGCGCATCATTTTCCCCGGCAGGAGGTGCGGCTCTGTTCCCAAAGTAGGATCCTTGCCCAGCCTTACCTCAAGATAAAAAATCATCAGCACGATGATCGCGAGTAAAACGAGGGTCACAACTCCAAGCGTGTCAGCCACACGCTCGAACCGCCGCGGCAATGGCACAAGCAGCGAAACGACCGCCAGTGAAGCAGTGGCGATTACGAGATCGATGAGGCGCTCTACTCCCACCGACCCGAGGACGCGTCCGATGCTGATGTCTTCGGAATCGGAGATGAGATAACAACGAAGCAGCTCGCCCGGCCGCAAAGGAAAAACGAGATTTGCGAAAAGACCCGCAAAGACCGCTCGAATCGCATGCGTCAGGGGTACTTTCTTGAAGGGCGTCAGCAAAAATTTCCAGCGTAGGGCTTGCATGCCGTAGCTCAATACATCGAAGCCCATACCGACCAGCACCCATTTCCAGTTTACGTTTGAAAGCTCCTTCAATGCCTGGACGATGTGGAAGTCGTGCAGCACCCATATCAGGCACCCGATCGACAGGCTATATCCCAGGATTAACGGGATTTTGGACTTCTCGGGCTCGGCGGTCTGGAACAGGGTGATCAATTCGAAGGTTCCGGTGAAGTCAGCGTGATTTTCTTTATCATGCGAAGTTTAGGGTGCATTCCGACCAATCCCGCTTCCTGTCACGGGTATTGAAATGTATTGCAAACTTAAATTGGAATCCAGGCTTTCTTATTGAGCACTGTTCGGCGCAAATTGGCCCCGGTGAACTCAGCTGACAATCACTGGTTAGATCCCGACGGGCGAAGGAAACCCGAAACTCTGTACAGCCTACGACAACAGGCTCGCCTAGGCAATCCGTGAGTTATTCCCGATAGTTTTGCATTCAATAACGCGGGGGCCAACGCTGCGGGTGGTTTTATCGCGTCCGCACTGGTAGCCGGCGATGCCGCCATCATTGTCGCTGACAAAGGAGCGGATCGCGACGGGCTTGCTGCCAACTGGAATCTTGCGGATTGAACGTGGTGTTATGGCAGGAAACTTTGCGGCTTTATCGTTGTGCACCCCTCGTCCTGAGATAAGTGTCTATTCCTGTCTCCCATTCTTTGCCCATGTCTCGATCTTTCTCACCCAGCTCACTTATGTGGCCGTTGAGCCTGGGATTTAATGCCGTGCGCTGGTACACAACTTTTACACCCGTGATTGATGGATCTTTTTGTTCGAGATGGATATCGATCAGCACCGCTTGGGCGTCTGGGATCACGTACACGTATTGAACGTGGCCTGACTCCAAATCAAAGGCGGTATTTACCCAGGTACTCCGCAGATGGCCATGAGGGACAGTAAAGACCGCTCCAAGTGTGTCGCGCGCAGGCGAAGGATACAGAAACTCCGGATTCCAATCATCTCCGGCCCAGGCACGCTCTACAAATGCACCGAACAGCGGAGCCACAGTCTTGTATGGGCCGTGGGCGATAAATTCAAATCCATTTTCAACGTGTACTACCGGCCCTTTCGGCGTGTGCAGCGAGCGCAGATGGTAGAACGCGACAGTCGCGATCACTCCCAACAACAACATAGAGACTGCGATTAAGATGGCTCTCACTTGCGTCGCTCCTTTAATTGATGGCTGTCTGATGCCTTGAGAGTTAATCCGTAGATCTTCTTGAACTGTTCGATCTCTTTCAGCGTTTGCGCGGAAAAAGGAGCCAGACCTTCAAACGCATGGAGCACGACGCCTTCCAGCAAATCTCCCAGCGACATGTCTTTCAATTCCGCGACGGCTTTCAACACCTTTAACAGCCGCTTTTCCAAGCGCACGCCGCTTTGGACTCGTTCCACTTCAATGTCCGGATGATTGTTTACCCTTGCCCATGGTATATATGTACCATGGTACATAACGGAAAGCAAGCTGTTCTTGTCGGCTTGAATCATGGACCGAGCTGGGGACCGAAGGCGGCAACACTCGCAGGCATGCTGACGGCAAATCCGACTCGACGCGGCTTTCTTTTACGCGATTCTGGCTCGCGATTTTCGGCGCCCACTTCCCTGTCAACTCTTGGCGGTGGCCGGGCGTGTGAATCTATGGCAAACTCGACAGTTTGAAGGACGCGGCGGGCGCGCGCAGACAATCGCGCTTTACGCGGCCGCACGCGACGCAAAAAGAGCCATGGATCCCCAGTTCATCCGGAATTTCTGCATCATAGCGCACATCGACCACGGCAAATCCACGCTGGCCGACCGTCTGCTCGAGCTGACCGGCGCGCTTACCCAGCGCGAAATGACGGCGCAAGTCCTCGATTCCATGGACCTCGAGCGCGAACGTGGAATCACCATCAAAGCGAAAAGCATCCGCTTGCATTACACCGCACGAGACGGACACGAGTACCGGCTGAATTTGATTGACACACCCGGCCACGTGGATTTCTCCTACGAAGTTTCGCGCGCGCTGTCCGCCTGCGAAGGCGCTCTGCTGGTGGTGGACGCAAGCCAGGGGGTGGAGGCACAGACGGTCGCCAACGCGTTTCTTGCTTCACGCCACAACCTGACGATCATTCCAGTCATCAACAAAATTGACTTGCCTGCTGCCCAGCCCGAATACGCCAAAGAACAAATCGAAAATGTTCTGGCGATTCCGGCCGAAGATGCGCTGCTCATCAGCGCCAAGAGCGGCCAAGGCGTTGGGGACGTTCTCGAAGCCATCGTGAAACATGTGCCTCCGCCCGTGGGCTCGTCCGACGCGCCGCTGCGGGCTTTGATTTTTGATTCATGGTTCGACATTTACCGCGGGGCAGTCGTTCTGGTGCGGGTGATGGAGGGGCGCATCGCGCCTCGCATGAAGATTCGCCTCTGCGCCAACAACGAAGTCTACGAAGTGGAGACGCTCGGCGCGCTTACTCCCAAACCCGTCGCCTTGGACGAGCTCGCCGCGGGTGATGTCGGTTTCATCGTCGCCAATATCAAGCGCGTGGCCGATGCGCGCATGGGCGACACGGTTGTAGAAGCAGATCGTCCCGCGCTTCCTCTTCCGGGCTTTGAAGCCATCAAACCGATGGTCTTCGCCGGGCTGTTTCCCGTCAATGCGAGCGATTACGAATTGCTGCGCGACGCGCTGGGAAAACTGCAGCTCAACGACGCTGCATTTTTCTACGAGCCGGAAAACTCCACCGCGCTGGGATTTGGATTTCGCTGCGGCTTCCTGGGATTGCTCCACATGGAGATAGTGCAGGAGCGTCTGGAGCGCGAATTCGGCATCGACCTAATCACCACGGCGCCGAGTGTGGAATTCCGCATCACCACGACGGCTGGGGATGTGATGGAAGTGGACAACCCCACGAAATTTCCTCCGCCCACTTCGATTCAGAAAATCGAAGAGCCCATTCTGACGGCGATGATCATTACTTCGGAGGAATCCGTGGGCGGCGTGCTTTCACTTTGCGAGGAGAAGCGAGGAGTACAGAAGAAATTCGAGTACCTCTCGCCGACGCGCATCATGTTGACCTACGAAATGCCTCTGAACGAAATCGTGCTGGATTTTTACGACCGGCTGAAGAGCGTTTCGCGCGGCTACGCCTCGCTCGACTATCACCTGTCCGGCTATCGCGAGTCGGATCTAGTGAAGCTTGACGTGCTGGTGGGTGGCGAACCTGTGGATGCGTTGACGATTATTTGCCATCGCGATTTGTCCTACGATCGCGGACGCGACCTGGTCTCGCGGCTGCGCAAGCTCATCCCCCGGCAGATGTTTGAGATCGCCATACAGGCTGCGATCGGCAGCCGCATCATCGCCCGCGAATCCATCAGCGCTATTCGCAAGAACGTGATTGCCAAGTGCTACGGCGGCGACATCTCACGCAAACGCAAACTCCTCGAAAAACAAAAAGAGGGGAAGAAGCGCATGAAGCGGGTGGGCCGCGTGGACATTCCGCAAGAAGCTTTCCTGGCCGTGCTAAAAGTCAGCAGCGCTTCCGACGACGAATAACTCGCAGCGATTACGATTCCGATACTTTTTTCTTGCGCACGGTAGCGCCGAGCTCGCCGCGGGCTATGCGCACCGAGATGTCTTCGCCTAATGCGACTTGGTCGGGCGAGCGCAGCACCTTTCCAGTTGAGTCGTAAGCGATGGCGTAGCCGCGTTCGAGGAGTTGGAACGGGCTGCGCTCTTCAAGCTGCAAAGCGGCGGCTTCCAGGCGGCGGCGCTTCGTGACCAGCGCACGCACCAAACGCGCTTGCAGTTCGGTCGAGCGCTGGTCGAGCTTGCGGCGCAAGCGCCCCACGCGAGCGCGCAAATCGAGCGCGGCAAATTGCAGGTGAGCGGCGGTAAACCGGCGGCGTTTGCGCAAGACAACACGGCTCAGCGCAACCTGCAACGCGCTTTGCACCCGTTCGATCCGGCGTCGAATCACGTGGCCGCGGCTTCGAAGATCGAAGGAAGCGATGCGGGTGCTCGCTTGTCCAAGACGTTGCCGCGAGGCCACAAGCTTTTCCCGCAGGCCAACGGCGAGAGATGACGACAGGTCGTCCACCAGCTGCCGGCGGCGCCGCACCAGGAATTCGAGCTGGCGGAAGGCTCGATGCGTTTGCAAATCGCGAGAGCGATGGCGCAATTCCGAGAGCCGGTAGCGCATTTGCTGCGCGAGATGCCGGTAACGCTCGGCGACATGGTCCTCGAACTCCTGGCGCGAGCGAACCACAATTTCCGCCGCGGCAGAGGGCGTCGGAGCGCGGACGTCAGAGACAAAATCCGCAATGGTGAAATCGCTCTCGTGGCCTATGCCGGCAATCACCGCGATTTCCGAGGCAACAATCGCGCGCGCCACTATTTCTTCGTTGAAGGCCCACAAATCTTCGAGCGAGCCGCCGCCTCGCGCGAGAATGATTACTTCCACGGATTTCACGCGGTTGAAATGTCGCAGCGCCTCCACAATCTCGCGCGCGGCCGAGTCGCCCTGCACTTGCACCGGATAGAGCATCACGTGTGCGTTCGAGAATCGCCGTTTTAGGACACGCAGGATATCGAAAATAGCTGCGCCCGCTGGGGAGGTGATGACTCCGATGCATCGCGGCAGCACCGGCAGCGGCTTTTTTCTGTCCCTCGTTGAAGAGGCCTTCGTCGGCGAGACGCTTCTTCAATTGCTCGAAAGCGATTTGCAGCGCGCCGGCGCCTACGGGCTCGATGTGGCTGACGTAAATCTGATATTCGCCACGCGGTTCATACACGCTGAGCGCGCCACGCACGGTGACGTGCAATCCGTCTTCCGGGCGAAATTTCAGCCCGCGAACTTGGTCGCGAAAACACACGCAGCGAATTTGCGACTTCGCGTCTTTCAGCGTGAAATACAAGTGGCCTGACTGCGCCGGGCGATAGTTGGACACTTCGCCTTCGAGCCAAATGTCCGGCAGCGTGGTTTCCAGCATCTCGCATATGCGCGCGTTCAGCTCGCTGACTTTCCACACGCGCCGCTCGGGCATTAGGTTAAAAAGGTTCGCTTGGCTCATGGCATTAGCGCCGGAAGAAATTCACGATCCACATCAGCAGCGTCAAGACGACGCTCACAACAATGCAAGTCACGATCGGAAAATAAAAACCACCGTTGCGGCCCTGCACGACAATATCGCCGGGCAAACGGCCCAAGCGGAACGGCAGCTTCGAACCAGACATCAAAAGCGCTCCGGCTGCCGCCAGGACGATGCCGGCGACGAGTAGGAATTTGCCTAGTTCGCGGACTGAGTCCATCGGGCGCTATTCTACCCGACTGGTCGCGCGAAAGCTTTCGCAAGGAAAAAATGGCAACTAAACAGAGCTTTTGCGTCGACCACGGGTCAACCCGATAACCGTTGACATCGTCAAAGGAGGGCGTATCGTAGCGAACGAACCCCAGAATCCACTCCAGGAGAAATCAGAATGAGGAAGGCGCTACTAATCATGTGTGCAGCCGTTTGCCTCGGTCCAGCCATTTTTGGCCAGGCCCTAACGCAAGCCGACCGCGAACGGGGAGTGAAGTATCTCGAACAAACTCGCGACGCAATTATTGCAGCCACCAAAGATCTTTCCGAAGCGCAGTGGAAATTCAAAGCTGCGCCGGACAAGTGGTCCGTGGCGGAGACGCTCGAACACATCGCCCTGGCCGAAGACTATATTTTTGGAGCCGCGGAGAACACTGAGAAAAACGGGCCAGCGGGCGCGCCCGATCGCGATTTTGCGAAGATCGATGCCCTGATCCTCCAGAGGACTCCCGACCGCAGCGCGAAGAAACAGGCCCCGCCGCCAATGGTTCCGACGGGAAGATGGACACCCGCGGAGACCCTGGATCACTTCCTGAAAAGCCGTGCGCGAACGATCGAATTCATGAAGACTACACCCGACCTACGCGAGCACGTTAGCGACGGTCCATTCGGATCCATGGATGCCTACGAATGGCTGATTTTTATCGGGGCGCATAGCGAACGGCACACCAAGCAGATTCTAGAGGTGGAGGCTTCGCCGGGCTTTCCGAAGAACTGACGCAACCACAAGCGGCCGGAACAAATCGAAGACGTTTTCCCTGCTCGAGCGTTTTGTCCGCCGAGGATTGCTAAATCAACTCCGAGCCTGCAAAGAAGTAACCGATCTCAAAAGCTGCCGTTTCCGCTGCGTCAGATCCGTGTGTGCAATTGTGCTGGATGCTGGCGCCAAGTTCTTTCCTGATCGTGCCGGCAGCGGCTTTGGCCGGATCCGTTGCGCCCATGGTGTCGCGCCATTTCGCGATGGCGTTTTCCGCTTCGAGCACCACTACAACCGCTTTGCTCGTGCTCATGAATTCCGTCAGCTCCTGAAAAAACGGGCGTTCGCGATGAACGGCATAAAATCCCTCCGCTTCTTTTTTCGTAAGTCGCCGAGTCTTGATCGCGATGATATGGAATTTCGCCGCATGAATTCGGCTCAGTATTTCCCCGGTTAGGCCGCGGCCAACCGCGTCAGGCTTGATAATTGCAAGCGTTCGCTCTATTGCCATTCTGTCTCTCCTGTTGTGGGAAAAATACGGCCCAAGGCTTGCTAGTGTTTCCTTTTCTTTGACTTGATCTTGACCGCAGACTTTTTCTTTGACGCGCTCTTCGACTTCGATTTCGATTTTCCGCCGGTCTTACCCAGCGCGTCGGCCAGCGTGTGTCCGATTTCGGCCGGACTCTGCACCGTATGAATCCCGGCGGCACGCATGGCTTTGTATTTGTCGGCAGCAGTTCCCTGGCCGCCGCTGATGATTGCGCCGGCGTGGCCCATGCGGCGTCCCGGAGGTGCGGTCTGGCCGGCGATGAAGCCGACCACGGGCTTTCGTACGTGCTTCTTGATGTATTCCGCGGCAACTTCTTCGGCATTGCCGCCGATTTCGCCGATCAACACGATGGCGTGCGTGTCGGGATCTTCGTTGAACATGCGCACCGCATCCAGAAAGCTGGTGCCGATGATGGGATCGCCACCGATTCCGATGCAGGTGGATTGGCCAATGCCGAGCTTAGTAAGCTGATCCACGGCTTCGTATGTGAGCGTGCCGCTACGGCTGACAAGACCGACATTGCCTTGCATGTGGATCGAACCAGGCATGATTCCGATTTTGCATTTTCCCGGAGAGATGATGCCCGGGCAATTGGGGCCGATCAGGCGCGTCTTTGAATCCTTCAACACCGCCGCGACGCGGACCATATCGAGCGTAGGGATTCCTTCGGTGATGCAAATGACGAGAGGCACTCCAGCATCCGCAGCTTCGAGAATCGCGTCTGCCGCAAACGGCGGAGGCACAAAAATCACAGAAGCATCTGCGTGTGTGGCCTTCACCGCTTCGGCTACGGTATTAAACACTGGGACGCCGAGATGTTTGGTGCCGCCTTTGCCGGGCGTGACGCCGCCAACCACTTTCGTTCCATAGTCGATCATTTGTTGCGCGTGAAAGCTGCCTTCGCGGCCGGTGAGGCCCTGCACCAGCACGCGCGTGTTCTTGCCGACGAGAACGCTCATCGTGCACCCCCGGCGAGCTTCACGACTTTTTCGGCGCCGTCTTTCATGCCTTTCGCGATGGTGAAATTCAATCCGGAATTGCGCAGGATTTCCTGGCCTTGCTTGACGTTTGTGCCTTCCATTCGCACCACGACCGGAATCTTGAACCTCAACTCTTTCGCCGCATTTACGACTCCGCTGGCGAGAACGTCGCAGCGGAGGATGCCTCCAAAAATATTCACGAACACGGCCTTGACGTTGGGGTCGCTCAGCAGGATGCGAAAAGCGTTTTTTACCTGGTCTTCCGAAGCGCCGCCGCCTACATCGAGGAAATTTGCCGGGCTTCCGCCGCTCAGTTTGATGATGTCCATGGTGGCCATGGCCAAGCCGGCGCCGTTGACCATGCAACCGACGGTGCCATCGAGCTTGATGTAGTTGAGCTTGAATTTTGAGGCTTCCACTTCCAGCGGCGTTTCTTCGTCGAGGTCGCGCAAGTCTTTGTACTCGGGATGGCGATACAGCGCGTTGTCGTCAAAAATCACTTTTGCGTCAAGAGCGACCAAGCGGCCGTCGCCTGTGACGACGCAGGGATTGATTTCAATCATGGACGCATCCGTTTCGATAAACGCGCGGTAAAGCGCCTGGAAAAACGGGACGGCGGCATTTACAACTTCAGGCGCGAGCCCCAGTCCGAATGCAATTTTCCGAGCTTGGAACGCCTGAAAACCGCTTGCGGGGTCGATCGTCTCGCGCAAAATCGCTTCCGGATGGTCTTTCGCTACTTCCTCAATCTCCATTCCGCCCGAAGCGCTGGCCATAAAAATCGGCATGCCGGTTACGCGATCCACAAGGACGCTGACGTAAAGTTCGCGCTTGATGTCCAGGCCTTCTTCAATCAAAAGCCGGTGGACGATGCGGCCCTCTTCGCCCGTCTGCGGGGTGACCAGTTTCATTCCGAGAATGCGCTCGGCATTCGAGTAAGCTTCGTCGGCTGACTTTGCGAGCTTCACGCCGCCGGCCTTTCCGCGCCCGCCGGCGTGAATCTGCGCTTTGACCACGACCACAGGCGCACCGAGCCGCTGCGCCGCGGCGCGCGCTTCATCTTTTTTGGTAACCATCTCGCCGCGAGGAACCGGCACGCCAAACTTCGCGAGGATGGCCTTGGCCTGGTATTCGTGAATCTTCATTGCCCATCCATTAGTGCTAGAATTTGTCTGCAATCGAAACAAAGAAGTTTACCTACAACCGCGAATGCGAGCAAGGCGTTCCCCTTCGTCGGTGTAGAGCAAAATCCGCCCAAAGAATTCGTTCGCGGACGATCACGATGACTCACGAAGCGTTAACGAAAATCTCTACGGGAGTAGATCTGTCACGCGCCGAAGCCGACGGCGCGATGGAGCAGATTCTTTCCGGCCGCGCGACGGACGCGCAGATTCTGGAGCTGCTCTCTGCGTTGCAAATTAAAGGAGAAACGGTTGAGGAGCTGGTTGGTTTCGCTACCGCGATGCGGCGTCACGCGACCAGGATATTTCCAAGCGACTATTCACACCGCGATCAAGCGCTGGTGGACACATGCGGCACCGGCGGCGATGCCAAGGGCACGTTCAACGTTTCAACAGCCGCTGCGTTTGTGGTGGCGGGCGCGGGCGTCCGCGTAGCGAAGCACGGAAACCGCTCGATTAGCTCACAGTGCGGATCTGCCGACGTGCTGGAGGCTCTTGGAGTGCGAATCGATCTCGCACCCCAACGCGTGGCGCAGTCGATTGACGAAATTGGAATTGGTTTTCTGTTTGCACCGGCAATGCATGCGGCCACACGCCATGCGATGCCCGCGCGGCGCCAGCTTCATGGGCGCACGGTTTTTAATCTCCTAGGCCCGCTGACGAATCCCGCGGGCGCCTCGGCACAAGTGGCGGGCGTGTATGACGCCAGCTTTACGGAACTGATGGCGCGGGCGTTGGGGGAGTTGGGAGTGAAGCGAGCTTTTGTGGTGCACGGCGCGGACGGTATGGATGAAATTTCAATCGGCGGCGAAACGAGCGTAGCCGAACTGCGCGATGGAACGGTGCGAAGCTACACGATCGTTCCTGAAGACTTTGGATTGCGGCGCGCGCCGCTGGAATCGATTCTGGGCGGTGATGCGAAACACAATGCCCTGATCATTCACAAGGTGTTGGGCCGATCACTGATGCGCCACGAACACGGGCCGCACCGCGATATCGTCCGCGCGAACGCAGCGGCTGCGCTGGTGGCCGCAGGACGAGCCACGGATTGGCTTGATGGCGTGCGGATAGCTACGGAATCGATTGATTCAGGAGCAGCACGCGAGCGCCTGGAAAGATTGGTCGCCTTTACGCAGGCCGAAAAGGGAAACGCACACAGCGCGATCTGAGCACCGGAACAACAAATTCAGTTCTGCAGTCTGCCATTCGACGGATCGGCGGAAGTTGCGGAATCGAGATCGAGATAAATTCGGGCCGCGCCATTTCCTGGAGGCGGATAGCAATTGCCGTCGCGATTGTAATTAGCGGGACAGGCGCGCGCGAAATCCTTGCGGCGAGGCGACTGCGCAAATTGCCAGACGTCGGCAAATTCGACGCCGCTCGCGGATGCGAGCGGCGGGGATTTTGAACTGGCGCATCCTGGGGACGGCGGGCAGACGTCGTTATAAACGAAGTAAATAATTTTGCGGCCCCCGGCATGATCGTGAATATCAGTTGCAGTCGTGATGGATTGGTTGTCGCCCTCTTTCACTGGAATTCCCGAACAATAAACGCCTGCGCGGTAACCGGCGGAAATTATGCCGTCGGCCCAGTCAAGGACATATTCTTGCTGCTTGGGTAGCAGGCGCCCTCCTTCTTCTTGATCTAAAAAAATTACCGTACCAGGCGAGAAGCCTTCGCGTTTTGCATTCTCAATCGCGTTTCGCGCGTCGTCTGCCGCCAAGGCGGCAGGGTCAGCGGCGCGCTTCAGTTCAGCCGATGTACGGCCGTTGAACAGCACGAGAAAACCGAAACCGCTGTCCCGGAGGATTGCACGCTTGCCCACCCAGCTATTCGACTTCGCGCCCGGAGGCAAGTTCAGCCAATAGCCTGCAAAAGAAAAAGATTGTTTGAGCGCGGGCAGGTAAGAATCGCCTGGATAGTCGTTTCGATCAAAGCCGAGATATGCGACGTCTCGATTCTTCCCGGATCCCTGAAGAGGAGATTGACTATGCGCCGGCAAGCGCGCGATAGCGAGAACAAGGCTACAAGAGAAGATTGTGAGGATGCAGGCTGCATTCTTCCGAAGACCCGACATGCTTGGCCTCGATTTAAATGTCCAGAAAGTTTTCGAGGAGACGAAAACCTGCGCTGGTGAGGATGGATTCCGGGTGAAATTGCACGCCTTCTACTCGCAGTTTGCGGTGACGCAAACCCATGATCGTGCCGTCGCTGGTCTCCGCGGAGATTTCGAGCGCGCGCGGGAGCGATTTGCGTTCCACGATGAGCGAGTGGTACCGCGTAGCCACGAATTCCTGCGGCAGGCCGCGGAATATCGTTTTGCCATCGTGCTGAATTTCACTCGTCTTGCCATGCATAATTTTTTGCGCGCGAATTACATTGCCGCCGAACGCCGCTCCAATGGCTTGATGTCCCAAACAAACGCCGAGGATGGGAATTTCTCCTGCGAAGCGCTGGATTAACGACACGCTGATTCCGGCTTCTTTAGGCGTACACGGGCCGGGAGAAATTACGATGCGTTCGGGCCGCAAATCTTGGATTTCGTCCAGAGTCACCTGATCGTTGCGGCGGATCTCGAGATCTTGTCCCATTTGGCCAAGATACTGCGCCAGGTTATAGGTGAAGGAATCGTAGTTGTCGAGGAGCAGAATCATTTTTGCCTAGCGCGCCCGCCGCTATGCGCAATCTCAAGCGCGGCCATCACCGCTCGCGCCTTATTTATCGTTTCCTGATATTCGCGTTCCGGCACGGAATCAGCTACCACGCCACCGCCCGCTTGAATGTAAGCCCGTCCGTCTTTCGCAACCAGCGTCCGAAGGGCGATGCACGAGTCCAGATTACCGGAAAAATCGAGATAGAGGATTGCGCCACCATAAAGTCCGCGGCGGGTGGGCTCGAGTTCGTCAATAATCTCCATCGCGCGAATTTTGGGCGCGCCCGAAAGTGTTCCCGCTGGAAAGCAAGCCATCAGCGCTTCGAAACAATCTACGCCATCGCGAAGGCGGCCGCGCAAACTAGAAACCAGATGCATCACATGCGAATAACGCTCGACGAACATCAAGCGCTCGACAGTCACCGAGCCATATTCGCAAACGCGGCCGAGGTCATTGCGCCCGAGATCCACGAGCATGATGTGCTCAGCGCGCTCTTTCGGGTCGGCAAGCAGCTTCGATTCCTGCTCGCGGTCATCCACTTCATCACGCCCGCGCGGAAGCGTTCCGGCAATCGGACGATAAGCCACTTCGCGTCCCTGAACTTTCACCAGCATCTCCGGTGAACTGCCGACAACCGCAAGATCGTTTAGATTCAGGAAATAGAGATAAGGCGAGGGATTCACAACGCGCAACGCCCGATAGATTTCGAATGGGTCGGCATTCGTTCGCGCAGAAAAGCGCTGGCTGGGTACTACCTGAAAGATATCGCCGGCGCGGATGTAAGATTTCGCTTTGCGTACGGCAGAGAGATATTTGGCTTTCGTGAAGTTGGATTGGATGCGAAGCGGACGGCGCTGAGGCGCATGACGCGGGCGAGGCAAAGGGCCCGAAAGTGTGCGGCGAACCTTGCTGATTTCGCGAATCGCTGCGTCGTATTTCGCGCGAAGAGTCCCTTCGCCATCGGTGAACACGTTACGAACCACCCAGATGCGATGACGCACGTGATCGAATGCGACGAGTCCCAGATAAAACATCATTACGCAATCATCCAGGCCCAGGTCGTCACGGCCGCTCGCGGGGATGCGTTCCATCAGGCGAACCACGTCGTAAGCGAAATAGCCGATCGCGCCGCCAATGAGCGGGGGTAGCCCCGCTACGCGCACCGGCTTATAGCGCGCCACTAGCCGCCTCAAATGCTCGATGGGGTCGCCTTCCAGCTGCGTCTGCTTTCGACCGCTTTCGAGCGAACATGCGCGACCGCGCGATCGAAAAACTTCTTCGGGGTTGGCTCCGGTGAAAGTGTAACGCGCTAATGTCTCTCCGCCTTCGACGCTCTCCAGCAAAAAGGAATATTTTGCTTTGTGCGCAAGACGGAGATGTGCGCCCACGGGCGTGAGAAGGTCCGCCGTGAAAGAATCGTAAACGGGTACGAGATTTCCCTGCTGTGCCAGCTTACGAAACGTCTTGAAGTCGGGTTGAATCATGCCCGCGCTCGCACATTTTGTTTGTTCTCGACGCCAAGAGCATCGAGGACGGCGCGGCGCATGGCCGCAACCGGTGCGCGCTCGCCGGTCCATATTTCCCACTGTGCCACGCCCTGCGCGAGGAACATATCGAGTCCTGATATGGTTTCGATGCCGCGCCGCGCGGCATGTCGCAGAAGCTTGGTTTCCATCGGACGATAAATTAGGTCAAAGACAAGCCGGCAATTCAACTCATGCTCCGTCAGTGGCGAAAGTTCCACTGCCGGGAACATCCCGACCGGCGTTGCATTCACGATTGCATCGAAAAATTCTTCGCGCAACCGAGCACGCGTTACAGCTTCTCCTCCGATCGCTCGCGCCAACCCTTTTGCTTCCCGCGCCCGCCGCGCGCATATACACACGGCGGCCCCGGACTGGGCAAGCGCAAACGCGACGGCGCGCGCTGCTCCGCCTGCTCCCACGATAAGTACGCGGCTCGCAGGCAGTGAGATCCGCAGTTGAAGCGCGCGAAGTACACCAATATAGTCAGTATTGTAACCGTAAAGTTTCCCCGCACCGCGAACGACGACCGTATTTACAGCGCCGATCGCTGCGGCCAACGAGTCGCAGTCATCCAAATAGCGCAGTATTTTCTGTTTGTGGGGCAGGGTGACGCTAAATCCACGAATGCCCAGCGGTTCGACGGCAGAAAGAAAACCCCTTAGATCGTCGACTAAGAAAGGCAAATAGACCGCATCCATTTTCCTCACTCGAAAAGCGGCATTTTGCAGTTGCGGCGAAAGCGAATGGGCGATGGGATCGCCGATTACGCCATACACACGGGTCTTGCGGCTGATTTGGTCCGCTCTATACAGATTTTTCAGGGCATCAAGCGACACTTGGCCGGGCGCAGTTGCCCTTTCAACCGGGGCGTAGGAGAGGGCGCTCCCCTCGCGCAGCGCGAGACATCGCAAGGGCAGCGCCACATCACCCATTGGGATAGCGACGATATTTTTTCTGCCGCGTACGAGACGCAACAGGCTCAGGCCATCAGCCAGCGAACTGGAATTCGCGGCGATTTTGATCGCATCCGGCCGATTGCGCCAAAGCTTGGCAGCGAAACTCTGCCAGTTCGCCGGTTTGCCCCGGAAAAAGTGCGCCGACTCAAGGCGGCGGCCCTCACCCAGAAGAACTTCGAGTAATTCGGGCGGACACTTGGAGGTACTTTCAACTTCAAGGTCGTACCAAGAACAGCCGGCCCGAATAGCCTCGGCAAGAATGAGCAATTGGCTTGCGATCGTGCCACGAAAGTGTCCGCCTTCCTTAAAACGCCGACATGTGGCAATCAAAGTGGCGCGTGGCCGTTTACTCGCGAGCCGCCGGAGGAAAGCATGAATCTCGTTCTCATTCTGAAGCCAGTCAAGGCGCAATTCCACGGTACGAGTCTGCCGTAGCGCCCGCCCGAGCTGCGTCCACATCGCCCGCGGGTGTTCCGCGGCGACAACTGCACAAATTTTGTCTTTGCCGATCATTATCCGAATGGCTCGCTGGATGGCCAGTCTGACGCCCTAGATCCCAAAACCTGCCCCAAAGGACAGGTGAGTTCAGGCTTCTAGCACGTGGTACACAATGTGTAAAGCACCTGCGACCAATGTATTGACGGGTTCCAGTACGTCTATTACAGTCGACTTATCGGCATAGCTACGGGAAGCCCGTTTCAGCGGCCGGTTGGTCTAAAGGAGCAAGCATTATGCGTGGGAAAATTGTCCTTGCTGGTTTAATTCTGAGCCTGTCGGGCGTCGCCACCTCGGCACAAAATGCGGCCGCAGTGCCCATTCGAAACGACTTATATTGCTCGGGCGTCGTCTCTAGCGAAGCAGTTCCCCGCGATACCTTCGTAATATCGGGCGAAGGCTCGAGCTACAAGATAACGTTTCAGGAAGGCGACTATGTCTTCGTCAACAAAGGGGCAAGCCAGGGCGTAAAAGTCGGCGACGAATTCACAGTAATACGGCACACGGAAGACTACACGAAGACCGAATGGACCAAGTGGCAATTCCTTATCCTGCGCAAAATGGGCACCTTGTGGGAAGACGAGGGACGCATAAGAGTAGTGGTGGTGCATCCGAATACGTCGGTGGCGCAGGTGGAGAACTCCTGCAATTACGTCCAGCGCGGCGATATTCTTCTGCCGTTCGCTGAACGGCCCGCACCGCCTCTCAAGTCTGAAGATAAATTCGACCGGTTCGCTCCTCCGTCGGGCAAAGCAACGGCCATGATCATCACGGGCAAGAACTACGTGTCCGAACTTGGTTCGAACGATATTTTTTACGTTAACCTGGGCAGCGCGCAGGGCGTGAAAATCGGCGATTACTTCCGAATCTTCCGTTATACCGGCACAGAGCATGAATATGCATTCCAGACCAAGCGGTTCGCGTTTGACGCGGATGGTTGGAACGGAGTGTACGGGTACGGGAGCGTCCCGGCGAAATATAAGTGGGATAACACGCCACGCGAAGTCGTTGGAGAAGGAATCGTCGTGCGCACGGCGCCGAATGCTTCTTCCGTGCTTTTGACCTTCGGACTACGAGAGGCGTACGCCGGAGATTACGTAGAAATCGAGTAGCTGGTTTCCGGCTCCAAGTTACTTCATCGGGCGGCCGGAAAATCCGCCTCACTGAAAACTTCTGCTGTAAACGCCTGGACCCGGGTAGCCGGGTCTTTCCAGGCATCCCGAGCAAGATCAGCCTTGGCGCACGTTTCTTCCAGAAACCGCTGGGCGTTCCAGTGAAATTGCGCCGCGACCTGCGGCAAGAGAACTCCGCGCTTCCATCCGCAACTGACAATCAGGCCATGTTTACCAGGCTGGATCTGCTCCAGGGTTACCTCGACTGGTGCAGAAAGCACGGAAAGTTCAATCTCGATGCCGGGCAATTCGACAGTAGACACTTCCTCAAAGCGCGGATCTTCCAGCGCTGCAGACTTCGAACAATGCGCTACGACCCGAGCGAGAGATTCTTTCGAAGGAAGTTGGCCAACGCAACCGCGCAAGCGCCCGCGGTGATGCAAGGTGACGAACGCGCCGCCAGGCTGCTGCAGGATTTCGTCATCCGGGAAATCCTGGAGGGACTCTTGGTTTCGAACGGCTGATAGGAGGGCGCGCCGTGCAAGTGCCAGAAGCAACTGCTTTTCGCGATTACCTAGTGGGGACATCCTGAGGTTTTTCGTCCTGCTTTACGACTACCACGCCACGGCGCCGCTGCTGCACCCGGAAATTGATCTGACTCCAAAACATCTGGAAGTAATGCACGGCGGAAGCTATCGCACTCACCACCACCAGCCAAAGCAGTGTTATGCCGAGCGGCTTCAGTGCCGGGTGCTTCGCGGTTAAAATCACGGCACATCCGGCGAGAACTTGCAGAATCATTTTTGTTTTTCCCAGCGCCGAAGCAGGAATAATCAAACCTTCGGATGACGCGATATCCCGCAAGCCCATCACCACAAATTCGCGCCCGATGATTATCACCACCATCCAGGCCGGCACCAAGCCCATCTCAACCAGGGAAATAAAAGCCGCGGAGATCAGAAGTTTGTCGGCGATGGGATCCAGCAGAATTCCGAGTGTGGTGACTTCGCGGCGCTTGCGGGCTATATAGCCATCCATCACGTCGGTCGCTGCGGCAACCAACAAAATCAGTACGCCCCACACTTCAAAATGTATGGGGAAACCATCCACATCCCAGTTCGGTTGGCGGGTCAACAGAACGACTACCAAAAGCGGAACAAAAAAGATTCGGAGGGTCGTGAGACTGTTTGGCAGGTTCATTTTAATGTCTGCAAGAACCTCGGTGATGATTCCGCGGCCACCGTATGCTCGCTTCACTATAGTCCTGCAACAGAAACGAGTCAACGGCGCGGATTTGTGCGCGAAACATCCCGGCGTTTCTTTATGAATATAGGCACTTTGCCGTCGTACTGTGGAAATCCTTGTGGAAAAGGCCGGGTTCAATTCGCGAAAGTCGAGCTGAAAGACGGAGAAAGATGATTAGCGATCGAAAATATTTTATCGTACACAACTGATAATAGGACATTTAACTAAAGGCGCCAGGTCATTTGGGCTGAATCCAACGATCAGTGGGCTCTTGCTAACTGCTTCTGGAATTTGCACAGGTTTGCAGCATTTTGTGAGCTAAGGGTCACTAGTAATTGGATTTGCTGTTCTTGCAAACCTTCGGCAACTTCTGCCAATTTCCGTCACAGTGTTTGCGAATACCAAGAAATTTACGATTACTAGCTATGTGACACCGCGCAAATGCAGCGCTCGAATTTTCCAGGTCACGTCTTGGCTGGCGGGCTTGCAAAATCCTGCAGGTGTCGCGCGAGCGATTCGGGCAGTTCCGCGTCGAGGTCCATATGCCCATCCAAGACCTCGGAGTGAAGGACGCGGCCACACGCGTGTACCAGCGAGAGATGCCTGCCATCAGAAATGGGAATTCGCAGGCGCAGACGAACGAGAGGATCGACGGGCATCACCACATCAACTCGCGCGAGAAGTTCATCCAAGCCCGCGCCTGTGACCGCTGAAGTAAAAATCGCATTTTCGCGGCGCTCGTTTGATTTTTTCAGCATGGCTAAATCTTCTTCCGGGAGCCGGTCAGTCTTGTTGAAAACGTTCAGGCGCGGACGATCTAGGACGCCCAGATCCGCGAGAACTTTCAAGACATCCGCATCGTGTTCGGCATGATGGGGATTTGAGATATCGGACACATGAATGATGACGGCAGCCTCTTGAACTTCCTCGAGCGTGGCTCGGAAAGCAGCAATCAGGTCCGGCGGAAGATCGCGGAGAAATCCCACCGTGTCGGAAAGCAAGACTCTGCGGCGTGACGGCAAGCGCACGGCTCGGACGGTGGGATCTAGGGTGGCGAACATTTTTGAAGAGGTCAGGACGTCGGCGTGAGTGAGCGCGTTGAACAGCGTGGATTTTCCGGCGTTTGTGTATCCCACGAGTGCGATCATGCCCAGCGGAAGCGCCTGACGCGCCCGGCGGCGAGTGGTGCGCTGGCGGCGAACCGTTTCGATGGATTCCTGAATTTTACGAACACGATCGCGAATGCGGCGGCGATCCGTCTCAAGCTTTTGCTCTCCAGGACCGCGCGTTCCAATACCTCCGCCGAGTCTGGAAAGCTCCTCACCCCTGCCTGTAAGCCTAGGTAGTAAATAGTTCAGTTGCGCCAACTCGACTTGCAACTGGCCTTCCCGCGTGCGCGCATGCGTGGCGAAAATATCCAGGATGAGCTGCGTGCGATCGATCACGCGGCGGCCGACTCCCTTCTCAAAATTGCGGAGTTGCCCTGGTGTGAGGTCGTGATCCACGATCACGAGCGGAACGTGGCGCATGTCCGCCTCAATGCGTATTTCTTCCAGTTTGCCGCGGCCCACCAAAGTGGCGGGGTCCAGCGTATCGCGAACCTGCAACAACGAGCCTTCGATCTTGGCTCCCGCGCTCTCTGCCAATTCTTGAAGCTCTTCCAGTGAATCGCGTCCGGCCGCGGTGGGATCGCCGGCGCGCCCGCGCGGAGCTTTTTTCAGGCCGACTCCGACGAGCAGGACTCGTTCTCGGTTATCTACGGGCTGGGCTGTTTTCATTCGACAGCGCGATGCCGTACCGCGCGAAAAGCAGGAGGATTGGTTCTCATCTGTAAGCCATTATACGCCGTTTGAGCAACTCGGAGAAAAGCGCAGAAATGCGGGTAGTGTCCTAATTTGTCTCGCGAACATTCGCCGTCGAAGTTTTTCAGCCGGTCGGCGCCTGCCGGAGGCAGGCTTCTATCCCACACGCAACGAGGGGCTCCGATAAACGCCGCCGTTTTTCAGGGGGTCGGAGCTTCAGCTCCGACAAAAAAAGGCGGCGCGCAGCGCCTTCCTTTCGCGGTGCAGTTCCCGCGAGTTTTCGCCTTTGCGGCTCCAAGCTAAAGTCACTACCGAAACTCGTCTTAGCGATCGAACGGCGCGGAAGCGGCCAGGATCAGATCGGATAGGAACTCCCCAAGCCCGCGGCCGGTTATCTGAAATCCAGGATCTCGGGTGGCTTTATCCATCCACCCGAGATAGACGAGCAGCGCGAGTTCGGACCATCTTTGGGCGCTCGAAGGAGTGAAGCCAACGTCACGGAGAACGCTGACGATGTGCGCGCGCCGTTTCTCCTCGATGGCCGCGATATGACTGGCGATGCGCTCGTCTCTGCGCGCCCACGCGCGAAAGGAAACTTCCAAACGGGCGCGATCAGGATTTGCGCTGCGTTCAACGAAATGTGCCCAGCGGGCAGCTGCTCCCGAATTAACTTCGCGCGCCGCTTGCAACCATCGCATTTCTTCGTCTTCCCACTGAAGCAGCATGCGCGAGAGCAGGTCTTCACGGTCTTTAAAATGCCAGTAAAAGCTGCCTTTTGTCGAGCCGAGGTCGCGAGCTAGAATTTCGATGCGTACGGATTCGACGCCTTGCGACGAGAGGCGCGAGAAAGCAGCTTGAATCCAATCGTCCGGTTGAAGCGGGGATTCGCGAATTGGAGACGGAGACGCCATACGTTTCCTTATATCGCCTGCACAATAGCGAACATGGGTTGCGAGGGTCAAGCACAGATACATTCATCGATGATGCGTTCATCGATTAGGATCATGGATACTGATAATCGGCGTTACGCGCGAGGTGTTCTAAGAAATGCGAGAGCGGCTGCGGCGATTTCTGGGTCGTCGCCAAAACCTGGGAGCCACTGTACCGACGGTTCTTTGCGAAACCATGTAAGTTGGCGCTTGGCAAATTGGCGGGTGTCCTGTTGAATCTTTTCCAGGGCGGCTTCCATCGTCAATCGACCGGCCAGATGAGCGAGCAGTTCAGCGTAGCCAATGAATTGGAATGGTTTCGCATTCAGGGGAATGCCGTTGGATGACAGCTTACGGACTTCGTCGAGCCATCCATCACGGAGCATGGCGACTACGCGCGCGTCGATTCTTGCGTAAAGAGCAGCGCGAGGAGGCAAGAGTCCGATTTTTTGAACGTCGTAACCTTCCAGGCTGGTGCGTCCGGCGCGATGAATCTCGGCCACTGGCTTTCCGGCCAGGATTCTCATCTCGATCGCGCGAATCACTTTCTGGGTGTCGCGCGGACCAATTCGCGCGGCATTTTCGGGATCCAAACGCGTGAGTGCACGATGAAGATGATCCGATCCGCGCAGTTGCGCTTTCGAACGTAGCCGTGCGCGCAATTCTTCGGAGCGTTCCGGGGCATCCGCTAATCCTTCGAGCAATGCGCGCAGGTAAAGGCCAGTGCCCGCCGTTAAAATCGGCAATTTCCCGCGCTTGGTGACTTCGCCAAGAACCAGCAGCGCTTGCCGCCGATACTCGCCGGCGGTAAAAAGTTCCTCGGGTTCAACGAGGTCAACCAGATGATGTGCGATTCCCTCTTGCTGGGCGAGAGGAACCTTGGCCGTGCCGATGTCAAAATGACGGTAAACCTGGGTGGAATCGCATACTACAACTTCACCGTTTAAGTGTCGGGCGAGCTGGATCGCGAGAGCGGATTTTCCGGAAGCAGTTGGTCCCAAAATGATGACGAGAGGAGCGAGCACGCTCATCGAGAGAACTTCCAGTAACGCCACAACAGCCAGAGCAGCGCTATCGCGGCTAAAAGAAGCGTCCCGGAAACTTGCGCACGATTGAATTTCACGTAACTGTTACGGCTGGGAACCTGGCTGGATATTATAGTAAAAAGCTGCCCTCAGTTCGATAAACGGGCCTTTGAACTGTGACGGCAGAGGCTCAAAAGGAACCGATGAACGAATCGCAGCAAACACCGCGCGGTCGAGCGCTTCTTTTCCGGAAGTCCGCTCCAAAACGGGCTCGGTTACGTGAATGCTGCCGTCGCGGTCGATGTGAAATGTGATCACCACGATTCCCTTGTCTCCCATATAAAAAGATTCAGGAAGAACGGCGCTCCAGTTCTTCAGCACGGCGTCGTGAAGCCGATTCATGTAGCTGTCGAAGTTTACGCCCTGGGTATCCGTAAGGATCTGCATGCCCGTTCCAGCGCCTGGGCCATGTCCACCGCCGCCTCGGCCGTTGCCCCCTTGAATCGTCGAGTCTCCTCCGTAAGTTGTCCCTCCGGGGCTGCGTTTAATTGCGTCCTGAATCTGATCCTGCATCTGCTTGCCCGGCGAAGAGCTCGGCAAACCCAAATTCAATCCGGATCTGGGCTGCGAGGTAGGCTCGCTCGGCAACAGCAGCTTTGAGGGCGGGGGATTTTCAGTTGCAGGCACCGGCTGGCTTGGCTCAGTGTTGGCCGATACTCGAGGTGTTGGAGCCGAAGGCAAATCAGACGGTGGGCGCTCCGGACTTGCCGCGGGCGGCGCTTCGATCGCGTGCGATTCCGCGCGAGGTGGCGCGACCTTGTTCAGAGTTTTCGGATTAATGCGGACTTCCGGTGCCGGCTCAGAAGCAGGCGCCTTCGACAATGAATTCGCGTCCGAAGGCAAGTACACCACGCCCAGCGACTTGCCTGCCTGTATAGCCTCTTCCGCCGTGGGGATATGAGGCGGAAAGATCTTCGGAAGGAAAATCACGAAAATGATCGCGGCGATGTGAAACGCAATCGAGAGTGCCCGCGTGATCAGATCTTCCTTGGCATCCCGTTTTTCTTCCGGCTCAACCAGCAGGTTTGCTTCGCCGGTGTTGAACATGTCCGGTTCCACAAGCTCGCGAAGCTGCGCCGTCATTTGCGGCGGCTTGTCGAATTTATCTATTTCGCGCTGCTCCGGCGGTTCCACATAGGCGGGCACCACCACGCGCGAATCGAGAATATCGAGCGCAGGATATTCGGTGATGGGACCGAAGGATTCGAATTGCTTGGCCGGCATCGAGCGAGAGACGAGAGTGCGGTCCACGAGAACGCCGAGCGGAAGATGTGACGGGATGGTAGTTTTTCCGTCGAGTGGAACCGCGCCGTCCGACAATTCGGAAGGCACCACCGTGCGGTCGTCCATGTAAGTCGTCAGGCGGCGCGAGGGCCTCTTAGCCTCTTCTTTCGTGAGGGGACGCACATCTGTCGGAACCAGCGTCCGCGGGATCATCGGGAATCCTGTGAGGCAAAAGTCCCCAATTGGACGCGTTGCGCGTGCTCCAGGGTTGCCGCCATCACGCGATCGGCGAGTTCGAGAGCGCGTCGTCCCGCAGTCCCATCCACTAAAGGCCGGCGGCGCGTGCGAACGCAGTCGAGAAACTCGCGGAGTTCGGCGTGCAGCGGCTCTTCCGGCGTCGTAGGCACTTGCTCGAATTTGATTTCAGGCTGCGCGCCGCCCGATTCCACACGCACCCGCAAAACATCCTGCCGCGTGAAATCCAGCGAGACGTATTCGTGCTCCTGAAAAAATCTCATCTTGCGGACGCGCTCGGTGGAAACGCGGCTGGCGGTAAGATTTGCGACCGTGCCGCTTTCAAATTCGATGCGCGCTTGCGCAATGTCCACTTTGTCGGTCATCACCGGAATTCCAACAGCTTTCAAATCCACGACGGGCGAGTTCACCAGCGAAAGAAGGATGTCGAGATCGTGAATCATCACGTCGTAAACTACGTCGATATCGAGGCTGCGCGGGGTGAAAATTCCCAAGCGATGCACCTCAAAAAACATCGGACGCGAAACGATCTTTTGCACCGCCGTGACGGCGGGATTGAAGCGTTCCAGGTGGCCTACTTGCAGAACGCGGCGATTTCGAGTGGCGCTAGCGATCAGCGCATCGGCTTCGCTAAGCGACGCCGCCATGGGCTTTTCGACCAATACATCGAGGCCGCTGTCCAGCAATTGGCAACCGATGCGAGAGTGCTCTTTCGTCGGCACCGCCAGGCTGACGGCCTGCACACCTTCTGCCGCCAGCGACTGAATATCGCGAATTGCGCGCGTACCGAACTCGGCAGCAATTTTTTCCGCGCGTTCGGCATTTGCGTCCACCACGCCGACAAGCTCTGCGCCAGGAAGTTCGCGCCACACGCGGACGTGGTTCCGGCCAAACTCGCCGGCGCCGACGACAGCAATGCGAATGGATGTATCAGTCACGATTTCCTTTTCGGTGGGCGCTTTTCCGACGGGCTCGCCAAATCGCTTTCCTGCGCGAACGCCTCGATCGCGATTTCCGCATCGTTCGCGGCTCGAATCAGATCATCGCGATCGAACAACAGCGTGCGGCCGGCATCGATCGCCAGAGCGGTGGCATTCGAGCGCCGCATTACTTCAATCGTTTTTAGTCCGATCACCGGCACATCGAATCGCATGTCTTGCAGCGGTTTGCTCACCTTCACTACCACCAATTTCTGGCCTCCCGTAATGCGCGCTGCACGTTCGATTGTCTCATCCGTGCCTTCCATAGCCTCTATCGCAACGCAAGCGCGGTCGCGCACCACGACCATTTGTCCAAGGTCCAGTCCGGCAATCTGCCGGGCGACTTTGTGTCCGTAGGCGATGTCAGCGGCCTCTGAGTCATTCGGAGCGCGCTTCGTCAAAATCCCCGCCTCCGGCAAAAGCGGTCCAAGAAATTTCGTTGAATTTACGAGTTCGATGCCTTCTTCACTGAGCACGCCGGCAATGGCGCCGATCAGCGAGTCCGTATTCTTCGCCGGCAGAGAAAACAGCAATTTCGCAAGTCGCCAATCGGGCCGGATGGCGCTGAAGATTTTATTGTGTTTCACCTGCCCGGCCATCACAGCGCGCTTCACACCTTCTTGATGCAATAATTCAATCGTACGGCTAAGCTCGCCCAGGCTTACCCAGTGCAGGCGTTTCGCCACGCGCTCCAGCTCCGGGGAAGCTTCCTCGCGAATAGCGACCACAGCCATTTCAATACCCCGGCTGCGCGCGCCTTCCAGCACCAGAAAGGGGAAATCTCCGTTGCCTGCAATTAGTCCCCAGCCGGATGTGACGTTTTTTTCAGGTGCGGCCACGGCGTCCTATTTGATCAGGCCGTGCTCGGCCGATTCGATAAATCGGATTAATGTTAAGACGTCCTCGGAGCCCGCAAGGGTTTCACGCATTTTCTCAACAGCCTGCGAGGTGTTCAACTTCGAGCGCAGCAGCAGGCGATACGCCTTTTCGATAGCTTCAATTCGTTCGGGAGCAAAACCCTGGCGCTCGAGCCCGATGGCGTTCACGCCGTAACACCGGCTATCTCGCGGTGAAACGACTTTCGAAAATGGCGGAACATCCTGCGTGATCACCGTATGCGCGCCGATGTAAGAATGCCTTCCGATGCGGCAAAATTGCTGCACCGGACAGAACGCGCCCACTGTGGCGTAGTCCTCCACGGTCACATGACCGGCGAGGGTCCCTCCGTTTACAAATATGGTGTGATCGCCCACCGACGCAATCGTGTCCGATGTGGGCGTAGGACATGATGAGGTTATGGCTGCCGATTCGCGTGATGCCGCCACCCTTCACCGTGCCGCGATTTACCGTGGAGAACTCGTGAAATTCGTTGGCGTCTCCGATTTCCAACGACACACGCTCGCCCTTGTAGGTTAGGTCCTGAGGATCGCCGCCGATAACGGAAAAAGGGTAAACGTGGTTACCGCGGCCAAGCCGCGCTGGACCTTGCACCACGGCATGGTGGTCGAGAACGCAGCCGTCGCCCAGTTCAACTTCCACACCGACCACGGCGAAAGCTCCGATTTTTACGCCACTTCCGATTCGCGAGGAGGGGGAAACGTCGGCCCGCGCATCAATTTCGCTCATTGAGGCTTATCACCGGGATTCGCAGCCGGATTCAGTTCTGTTTCGATGTCCACCATTTTACACATCAGCGTCGCCTCGGCAGCGAGCTCTCCGTTCACGGAAGCTTTGCCCGCCAGCTTGCAGAATGTGCCGCGCCAAGCCAGAACATCCACTTCTACGCGCAGTTGGTCACCGGGGACGACCGGCCGGCGAAAGCGGGCGTTATCAATTGCCACGAAATAAAGCAGCTTCTTTTCCCGGTCTTTCACTTCTTGTAGCAGCAATACGCCCCCCGTTTGCGCCATGGACTCTATGATCAGAACGCCAGGCATGATGGGCTGGCCGGGGAAATGGCCCTGAAAGAAGCTTTCATTGATGGTGACGTTCTTTATTCCCACAATCCGTTTCCATCGTTCCATTTCTTCAATCGTATCAACCAGCAAAAATGGATAGCGATGCGGGAGAATTTTCTGGATCCCGTTAGTGTCGAGGATCATCGGTTCCCTTGAATTTCTTTTTATTTCCACGCGCAGGTTACAGCCGCAGGTTTCCCCATCGCGCAATCCGCCAATTCTATACGAAACAGAAGCGCTTTTGAATCGCCCCGGAATGCGCGTTGCTGCGTTTCAGTACTGCTGCTAGCATACCCGCGCAATGAGCAATCGCGAAACAACGCTGCCGCCCGGCGCCATGCGAAGAATCCTCCATGAGTTGAAGACTCGCGAGAAGGGCATGGTGCGGCTGCTCGGCGATTTTGTGCGCTGCGAGTCTCCGAGTCACGACAAAGCAGCCGTGGATCGCTTTGGTGTAATAGTCGCGAGAGAATGGCGGCAACGGGGCGCGAAGATTCGCATCCTTCGAAACGCGGCGCGCGGCAATCATGTGCTTGCTGACATCTGGCTCGGAAAAGGGCGAGCGCCTCGGCGGCAGATCATGGTTCTCGGCCACATGGACACGGTCTACCCGGCCGGCACTCTGGCGAAAATGCCTTTTCGTGTGTCGGGCGGCAGGGCTTGGGGACCGGGAACATTCGACATGAAAGGTGGGCTGGTTCTCGCGCTTTTTGCAGTGGATGCGCTGAAGGCTACGGGAATCAAACCCAGAAAGCGGCTCGTGTTCTTGTGGACCTCGGATGAAGAAATCGGCAGCGAAAGTTCGCGGCGCGCAATTGAACGCGAAGCGCGTCGAAGTGATGCCGTCCTTGTCCTGGAACCGTCATTTGGTCCCGATGGAAGGTTGAAGACCGCGCGCAAAGGTGTGGGCGGAGCGGAGATTGTCGTAACGGGGCGCTCGGCGCACGCTGGAGTTGATCCGGAGAAGGGCGTGAACGCGGTACATGAACTTGCTCTGCAAATTCAACGGGTGATGAAGTTGAACAATCCGCGGCGCGGAATTACGGTGCAGGCGACCGTAGTCGCCGGTGGAACGGTTTCAAATGTGATACCCGCCTCCGCGCGCGCGGAATTAGATGTTCGCTACTCGCGAATGGCCGACGCAGCCATGTTGCAGCGCCAGTTACGCCGCCTTCGTCCAATTCTAAAAGGCGCGCGAGTGGAAGTGCGCGGAGAAAGAAATCGTCCGCCGCTCGAACGTACCACCGCAACCCGCGCATTGTTTCGTCAGGCACAGTCATTGATGCGCGAACTGAGACTGCCACTCGGTGAAGCAGCAACTGGTGGCGGGTCCGACGGAAACCTTACAGCGGCTCTCGGCGTGCCAACGTTGGATGGACTCGGCGCTGTTGGCGACAGCCCCCACAGCCCACACGAGCATATAGTGATTCGCGCGCTGCCGGAGCGCGCGGCATTGATTGCCGGACTGCTAGCCTCACTATAGATCGAAAGATGTTTCGAAGTACTCCTGCGAAAACTTGAGGGGGCTCAGCGAACGTCTTCGTGGCGCAGATAAGTGATGGTCTGCTGCTGGAGGTCCGCGTAATTCGAGTGCAGCGTATCGCGCAGAGCTTCTTCCGTAGACGGTGCAGCAGCGACGCCGTCAAGCAAGCGGCTGATGTCGCCTATTCCTCCCGACTGAATAATGGATTCAACGGCGGCAAGCGACCAAGCGTACGCCATTGCGGCTGAATCTGCGGGCAGCGCCATCCACGAGCCTTCCAGCATTTGAAGGGTGGGCACCGATCCTTGATTTGCCGCATCGAGCAGGGTTCCGGCTGATGCGCTGCTGCGACGCCCTTCCATGTATTGTGCCACGCCTTCCTGAAGCCATGTTGGCGCGCGGCCATGCGATTTTTGCCCGATAAAACTGTGCGTCAGTTCGTGTTTCAACACACGGGCGAGTTCCGGGGTGACGCTGGTGAGTCCCTGTACAGGAATCCGTATGCGCCCGTCGTTGATGGCCCCTGCCCAACTGGGGGCGCGAGTGATATCCGCGAACGACTGCTCGGTATAAAGAATAACGCCGATTTGTTCCGGCGGCGTGTAATCAAGTTGCGACTCCAGGTCGCGAAAATCGTCTTCCAAAACGTGCAAGATTCCCTGAGCCAGATCCGGCGTTGCGCTTCCGTTGTATTTCAGGGCGAAATGCGCGGTTTCACCCTCTCGATAGCTTTCTTCTTCAGACTTATCCCGTTCAGCCTTTTCGAGAGCGCGTTCTACCTCGGGATCTGGATGCAGACGTTCGGCGCGAGTCCATTCCTCGACAGCTCGATCGATCTTATTTGCGCCGTAATAGGCCCAGCCGGTGAGTTTCGCGATATCGGCCGCAGCCGGTGCGGAGTCGGGGGTGAGACCGCGTGCATGTTCGAGCGGCTCAAGAGCTGTTGTGAATTGGCTCTCGCGTAGGTAAAGAGCAGAGAGGTTGAGCAGGAGGCCTACATTGTCCGGAGCGAGCGACAGAGCCTGGCGATAGTGGTCAATCGCGGCGCTCGTGTCGCCTTTGCTGACTAGAAATTGAGCAGCCGCATAGTGAGACGCCGCTACTTTTTCTACTGCAGTGGCGCCCCCGGACCGCGCATTGTTCTCAAGCTGCGCGATGTAAGCGAAATCGATGGCATTATCGTGCACGGTGAGGCGCGCGACATCGTCGTAACCGCGCGCGGGGTCAACCGCAGCTACTGAAATCGGTGGGACGGATGGAGCGCCAGCCGCGGAGGAATATCCGAGATTGTCTCGATCGATGCGTTCGACAATCGATTTCGGGATGGACATCTGCCCGGCGGGCGTTTCATAGGTGACGTGGTCGCCGTCTTCAGTGACATTGGACGCTATAATTCGGCGGCCGTTCTTCAGGACAATCGTGTCCGCCGACGAAGACGAAACGACGAGCATGAATAAGAGGGCGATAAACGCTGTTCGACGCACACTCCAATTTTACCAAGCGATTTCACTTTGGTTGGCCACTGCTTGCCGCATCATGTCCTAAGTTGTACAGTCGATTTAATGGGACTGCGAATGCGACTTTCGCCGGGCTTTCTCCTGCTGATTGCCTGCGTTGCTATTGCGGCGTTTCCACTAGGCGGTGAGCCGCTGCAGGCACCCGGCGAGGCCGATGCACGTAGTGCGACGAGTTCGCTACCGGACGATCCCCGCGCGCTTTACCGGGCGCTAAACGAGCTACGGCCAGATGCGGCGCGCGTCTATGACGTTCACGACCTGAATCTTAGGCGCGACATTTTTAGTTTCACATTTTCCGAGGGCAAGCTGGCATTTCTGCCGGCCATCGGAGGCCACGTGACTGGCGCCGTATTTACCGGCCGCGGCCGTGTGCTTGCGACGCCCCGAGATCCCGGCGAGCGACGCTCTCTCGCGCAATTTCTCGGCGTACCTATTCTCGACCAGACTTTTTCTCGCGCCTATATCCGTTTCACAGACGGGACAGCCGCTGAGATCCAACAACAGTTGAAATCAACGGGAAGCGAAGAAGCTGCTGCACGCTTTGCCGAAAGTTGGAATATGGTCGTGGGAGCTCTCGCGCCAGAGCAGTCTCTTCGAATCATGCAGGATCTTTTGTCGAACGACCCGCTGCCCTTCTTCTATGCATTGCTCGAGGGCAATTCAGCCGGCACATTCGATGTGCTGGTGGATCGGCGCCGAGATGAGCAGATTTTAATTGGGCAGCCACGCACTGCCGATGGCGCCTCGTTTTACGACATTTGGGCGTCTTTTCGGGCGCAGGATGCGCCATCAGTGCCGATTGAGCCCTTCGTGCCCGTTGAATATCGCATTGATTCGACTATCGCAAACGACCTTTCGCTCGAAGGTAAGACAACAGTCCGGTTGAAAACCGTGCGCGCCGGGGATCGATTTGTTCTTCTGGAACTCTCCCGCAATCTGGCTGTTGAAGAAGTCCATTCCGATGACGGAAAGCCCCTCGTCTTCTTCCAGAATGAAGACTTGGAACGCCGCGACATTCTTCGGCGGGGAAATGATGCGATTTTCATCGCTCTGGCGGCGCCTGCGCGTGACGGCCAAGAAATCGAATTGCAGATCTCCTACCACGGAAGCGTAATTACCAATGCCGGAAACGGAGTGGAATTCGTCGCCGAGCGCGAAAATTGGTATGCACATGCAGCAGGCAGCGGGCTTTTCGCACCGTTCGATCTGACGTTTCGCTGGCCCAAACGCTTCACCCTGGTCGCCACTGGAACAAGGATCGAATCGCGCGACGACGGCGACTCGAACACCGGGCGCTGGCGGTCGGAGGTCCCTTTTTGCGTAGTAGGATTCAATTTGGGCGAATACAAGATGGAGCGGGCCGCCGAACAACCGAAAATTCAGCTATATGCGAACAAAGAGCTTGAGGACGCAATTGCGTCCCGTCTAAGCCAGAACGTGCCGGTTCGCCCTCTTTCTACAATTCCCCGTTCCACATCGGAGATTGTTGCGGACTCCGCAATTGAAGCTCCTTTGCCTAGCCCCGCCACTGTGCTGAAACAACTGGGGAGAGGGGTCCTCGACTCAATTCGTTTCTACGAAAAACTAAACGGCGAGTTTCCGTTCGATCACCTTGACGTGGCGCAGATTCCGGGCTCGTTCGGCCAAGGCTGGCCCGGCCTGGTATATCTCTCGACACTCGCATTCTTGCCAGCCGAGGCGCAAGAGCGGGCGGGAATAAATGAGTGGGATCAAGGAGAGGCCCGTGACTTGATGCCTTTCCATGAGGTCGCGCACCAATGGTGGGGCAACGTGGTAAGTTCCGCGACCTACCGGGACACCTGGATCCAAGAGGGAATGGCAAACTATCTAGCGCTCCTTTACGCGGAGAATCAAAAGTCCACGAGCCACTACCTGTCTGAATGGCTGGAACACTACCGCGCCGGCCTGCTTGCAAAAGCTCCCGGGTCAAATGAAACCGTCAATGATGCTGGGCCGCTGAGTTTGGGCTCGCGCCTGCGGTCCTCAAAGACACCGGATGCATATCGAACGATCATTTATGGGAAAGGAACGTGGGTAATTCACATGCTCCACGAAATGCTGCGCGATCCGTCTGCAAAGGATCCCGATGTCCGATTTCGCGCCGTTCTTCGAGCGGTTCTCACCAAATATCGATTTCAGGCGCTCACGGCCGAAGATTTCCAGCGCGAGGTCGAACGCCAGATGACGCCCGCAATGGACCTGGAAGGCACGCATCGGATGGATTGGTTTTTCGATGAATGGGTTCGGGAGACCAGCATTCCACATTACACCGTTAAATTCGAAGTGAAGCCGCATGGAAACGAGTTTCTAGTCACTGGACGGCTCGAACAGCAAGAAGTTGACGATCAATTTACGGCTATAGTGCCGCTGTATGCAGCGCGGCCCGCGGTGAAGCCGGAACGTCTCGGAGTTGTAGTCACCACAGGCCCGACGACCCGCTTCCATTTCATTTCGCGGATTCGGCCCACGCATCTTTTGATTGACCCTCGCCTCACTCTGCTTTGTCGAACGAACTAAGATTCTGCTCCTCCTTCGAAGAACAGGCTT
The DNA here is from genome assembly GCA_963698005.1 of uncultured Acidobacteriota bacterium. Taxonomy (GTDB): domain Bacteria; phylum Acidobacteriota; class Terriglobia; order Acidiferrales; family UBA7541; genus Palsa-295. The sequence goes on along the minus strand of OY969113.1, from coordinate 3,838,191 downwards.
CCGCAAACTCGGAGGGACGATATTTTTTGGCTTTCAACTTGCGCAAGCCGTTTTCCGGTCTTATGCTATGCAGTCCCAAATGGTCGATGACGTTAAAAAGGCCGGATCATTCATAAACACGTAAGAATTCTATAGCACTCTTTGCATTTCAAACGCGCTTCCGACCGCACTGGGTCTGGGGGGACATCGATGTGACGATTGTTAGTTTCGATGCCCTATTCGGCAGTTCACTTGCACCGTATTTCTGATTCCGAGGTTACTTCGTGGATCCTGAGGGCTCTCAGAACATAAACGAAGCGAGCCAGGCTCCTGTCCTGGAGCCGGGCCATACGCTTTCGTCCGTTACCGAGAAGATCAGCTCGATTGTGCTGGGCCGCGGCACCACGAAGGGCTGGATGTTCGGTTTCGCAATCGCCTTCGCCCTCCTGATGTTGTTAAACGTAGCTGTTACCTATTTGTTGGTAAAGGGTGTGGGAATTTGGGGAATACGAATCCCGATTGCCTGGGGATTCGCCATTGTAAATTTCGTTTGGTGGATTGGTATCGGCCATGCCGGAACGCTAATTTCCGCCATCCTTCTTCTGTTGCATCAGAAGTGGCGCACGTCGATTAACCGCTTCGCCGAAGCGATGACGATTTTCGCGGTAGCCTGCGCCGGCATGTTCCCCCTGCTGCACATGGGGCGCCCGTGGCTGTTTTACTACCTGTTGCCCTACCCCAACGCCATGTGGATGTGGCCGCAGTTCCGCAGCCCGCTGGTTTGGGACGTCTTTGCGGTGTCCACATACGCTACGGTATCTCTTCTTTTCTGGTTCGTGGGAATGGTTCCAGACTTGGCCACTCTTCGCGACCGCGCAAAAAATCGTGCGGCGCGAATTATTTATGGTGTTCTGGCAATGGGCTGGCGCGGCTCCGCCGTCCATTGGTCGCGGTATGAAACGGCGTCCTTGCTTCTAGCGGGGCTGGCAACGCCGCTGGTCGTGTCCGTGCATACGGTCGTAAGTTTTGACTTTTCGATCGCTATCGTTCCGGGCTGGCATAGCACGATCTTCCCGCCCTATTTCGTGGCCGGCGCAATTTATTCCGGATTTGCGATGGTTATTACCCTGGCAATTCCGATTCGAAAGTTTTACCACCTGGAAGATCTCGTCACCATGCGTCATCTGGACAACATGGCCAAAGTGATGCTCGCCACCGGCGTTATCGTCGCCTACGGCTACATGATGGAAACGTTCATAGCCTTCTACAGCGGAAATCAGTACGACCGCTACATGATCATGAACCGCATGACTGGGCCCTATGCAGGGGTTTATTGGCTGCTGATTACCTGCAACATCGTGATTCCGCAAGTGCTGTGGTCGCGCAAGGTGCGCAACAGCGTCCCGATTCTGTTCGTCGTAGCGTTGGTCGTAAACATGGGCATGTGGCTTGAGCGGTTTGTAATCGTTGTTGTCAGCCTGCATCGCGATTACATTCCTTCCGCTTGGGGCAACTACATACCCACGCGCTGGGACTGGGCCACCTACGTCGGAACCATCGGTCTTTTCCTGACGTTGTTCTATCTTTTCATCCGCTTCCTGCCGATGATTTCCATCGTCGAGATGCGCTCTTTGGTCGAAGAAACAAATGAAGAAGGGCAGCCTAAATAGCAGGTTTAAAGGTTCGATGTAATGTCGCAAATTTTTCATACCAGCACGAATGTGCTCTCGCGCCTGAGCATCTACGGCGGCGTGTTCATCGTTGCTCTGCTCGGCGCCGCGCTCTACGCTATCGAACTGTCGCCCTGGTACACCGATGTCCACGTGTCTCGCGAACAGCCCGTTCCCTTCAGCCACAAGCATCACGCGGGCGAACTGGGAATCGACTGCCGCTACTGCCACACCTCGGTGGAAAAGTCCTCATTCGCCGGAGTTCCGCCGACGCAAACTTGCATGACTTGCCATTCGCAGATTTGGACCAATTCCGCGATGCTCGAGCCGGTCCGCTCGAGCTATCGGACCGATAAATCCATTTCCTGGACGCGAGTAAACGCATTGCCCGACTTTGTATATTTCGATCACAGTATCCACGTAAGTAAAGGAATCGGCTGCACCACTTGCCACGGCCAGATTGCCGAGATGCCCCTTACGTACCGCGAAGGCACGCTGTACATGTCCTGGTGCCTCAATTGCCACCGGCAGCCGGAGAAATACGTTCGGCCGAAATCTCAAGTCTTCAATCCGAATTACGTGGTGCCGTCCAACCAAATGGAACTGGGGCGGCAGCTTGTGAAAGATTACAAAATCCAGAGCCTGCAAAACTGTTCCGTGTGTCACCGATGAAAACTGAACGAAAAATACTATGAGCTCAAACCCAAATACGCCGGACCCGAATTCAGTCGATCTCGCCGCTGTGCGCGCGAAGCTCGCACAAGCCGGGCAGAAACACTTTTGGCAGAGCCTCGAGGAATTGTCGGAAACGAAAGAATATCGCGAATTCCTCGAACATGAATTTCCGTACGATACCGCTAAAAATCCTGAAGGAATCGACCGCCGAGATGTCTTGAAGCTCGCAGCCGCTTCCGCAGCGCTGGCCGGTCTCAGCGCCTGCACTAAACTGCCCACGGAAAAAATCGTTCCGTATGTGAGGCCGCCCGAGGAAATTATTCCGGGAAGGCCGCTTTTCTATGCGACCTCGATGCAGCTTGCGGGGGCGGCCGCGGGATTGTTAGTCGAGAGCAATATGGGACGGCCCACGAAGATTGAAGGCAATCCCGAGCATCCCGGCAGTCTGGGTGGCACGGACGTTTTCTCGCAAGCATCGGTTTTGACGCTTTACGATCCGGACCGGTCCCAAACAGTGATACACGAAGGTCGAATAGTCAGTTGGGGCGCATTCTCCGTAGCGATGGCTGACGCAGCGGGAGAACAGTCTCCAAAGGGAGCGGGACTGCGAATTCTGACCGAAACAATCACTTCTCCTTCGCTCGCGGCCCAAATTCGCGCCATCCTTACTCAGTTCCCGCAGGCAAAGTGGCATCAGTATGAACAGTGCGGGCGCGACAGTGTGCGCGAAGGTGCCAAACTGGCCTTCGGTAAGCCTGTCAATCCAGTCTATAGATTCGATAAAGCGGATGTGATCGTCTCTCTGGACGCCGATTTTCTTACAACCGGCGCTGGCCACGTGCGCTATGCGCGCGATTTTTCTTCGCGGCGCTCGATGGAATCGTTGTCGTCGAATCCGAATCGTCTTTATGTCGTCGAGTGTATGCCCACCAGCACAGGCGCGATGGCGGATCATCGCAAACCTGTCCGCGCAACCGAAATAGCAGGATTCGCGGCTCATCTTTCGTCCGAATTGGGAATTGGATCGGCAAATGGCGCGAGCGCCACCGCGCAGGTAATCTCGGCGGAATGGACACGCGCCGTAGCGAAGGATCTTCAGCAGCATCGCGGTTCGTCCCTGGTAATTGCCGGAGACGAGCAGCCTCCCCGCGTGCACGCCCTGGCGCACGCCATGAATGCCGCCCTGGGCAACGTGGGGAAAACCGTGTACTACACGGATCCGCTCGACGCGAACCCGGTTGATGGAATCGAATCGCTCGGCGACCTGGTCAACGATATGAAGGCCGGAAAAGTTGAAGTCCTCCTGATTCTCGGCGGCAATCCCGTATATGACGCCCCTGTTGATTTCGATTTTGGACCGGCCCTGCTCAACGTCAAACTGCGCATACATTCCGGCTTGTACTACGACGAAACCGGCGAGCTTTGCCAGTGGCACGTTCCCGCCACGCACTATCTCGAATCCTGGGGCGATGCGCGAGCCTACGACGGCACGATCGGACTCATTCAGCCGCTGATCGCCCCGCTTTATGAAGGCTGCCACTCGGCGTACGAGGTCGCCGCTCTGCTGGGAACCGATCCCGGCAAATCAAACCACGACATCGTGCGCGATTATTGGGCGGGCCAGCGTCCCGAGAAAGAAAAGGCGTTCGAGGATTTCTGGGAGCGTTCTCTGCATGACGGCATCGTTGCCGGCTCGGCGCTGCCGCCGATCAGCGTCAGCGCGCGATCGGATTTTGCAAAGCAAGCAGCCCCGCAAGCTCCTGCGACCGCTGCATCTTCTCCAGACTTGGAAATTTCCTTCCGCCCCGACCCCGCAATTTTCGACGGACGTTTCGCGAATAATGGATGGCTGCAAGAGCTTCCCAAGCCCAATACACGGCTGACCTGGGACAACGCCGCCATGGTCAGCGCGGCAACAGCGCAGCACTTAAACGTCGCGACCGGCGACTATGTGAAGCTTCAGCTAAATGGCCGGGAGACCAAAGCCGGGATCATGATTGTGCCGGGTCACGCGGAGAATTCCGTCACGCTCCATCTGGGCTACGGCAGGCGCAGAGCCGGGAAAGTGGGTACCGGCCCGGGCTTCAACGCAAATTTCATCCGCACATCGGTTTTGCCGTGGGCAGCTACTGGTTTGCGCCTGGAAAAAACCGGCAAGCAATACTACTTTGCCGTAACCCAGCATCAATACATCATCGACCATCAAGGTCACGGCTCGGAAGAAGAGAGCGACTCCGCGTTCCACCGCGATCTGGTGCAGGTAGCCACGCTGGAAGAATTTCGCGCCAACCCTAATTTCGCCAGAGATCCGAACGAAGAAGCCACCCGCGGACTCACGCTTTATCCCGGCTTCAAATACGAAGGCTACGCCTGGGGCATGTCCATTGACCTGAACAAGTGCGTCGGGTGCAACGCCTGTGTGGTTGCTTGCCAGTCTGAAAATAATATCGCCGTGGTCGGCAAAGATCAGGTGATGGCCGGGCGCGCCATGCACTGGATCCGGGTTGACACCTATTTCCGCGGCGGCCTTGAAAACCCCGAAATGTATTACGAGCCGATGCCCTGCATGCAGTGCGAAAACGCGCCCTGCGAAGTGGTATGTCCGGTCGGAGCTACCACGCACAGTCCGGAAGGACTGAACGAGATGACCTACAACCGCTGCGTCGGAACACGTTATTGCTCCAACAACTGCCCCTACAAAGTGCGCAGATTTAACTTTTTCCTTTTCTCTGACTGGCAGACGCCCAGCCTTTACGGCGTGCGCAATCCCAACGTCACCGTGCGCAGCCGCGGCGTGATGGAAAAATGCACCTACTGCGTGCAGCGAATCAATGCCGCGAAAATCCGCTCCGAGGAAGAAAACCGGCCTGTCCACGACGGCGAGATCGTAACCGCTTGCCAGGGCGCGTGCCCTGCCGACGCCATCGTTTTCGGCAATATCAACGATCCGAACAGCCGGGTCGCAAAGCTCAAAGCGCAATCTCGGAATTACAGTTTGGTGGGGGAGTTGAACACCAAACCGCGCACCACCTATCTGGCGCGCGTGCGAAATCCGAACCCGGAGATTCACGAATAGCACATGAAGCGCAAAGCTATTTACGGATTGCTGGCGGAATTCGAGACGCCTGAACAGCTTCTCGTAGCGGCGCAAACCACGCACGACGCCGGCTACAAGAGCATCGATGCCTTCACTCCCATGCCGGTTGAAGGAATGGCTGAAGCCGTCGGCTTCGAACACACGACCTTGCCGGCCGTAGTTTTTACCGGTGGACTGCTGGGCGGCCTGGCCGGCTTTTTCATGTGCTATTACGCGAACGTAATCAGTTATCCGCTAAATATTGGGGGCAAGCCGTATAACAGTTGGCCCGCCTTCATCCCCATTACATTCGAGCTGACCATTCTGGGGGCGGCTCTTTGCGCTGTCTTTGGCATGCTCGCGATGAACGGCCTGCCAACGCCGTATCACCCCGTTTTCAACGTGGCAAGGTTCGCGCTCGCGTCGAAAGACCGTTTCTTCCTTTGCGTGAAGGCGCGCGACAAGAAATTCGATTTGGTTCGAACGAAGGACTTTTTGGAGAGTTTGCATCCACACGGGGTGTTCGAGATTGAAGTTTAATTTCCATTACGGCGAGGAACGGGACGCTCATGCGGGTATCGGCCGCATATTGCTGCGTATGAGAAGGCTGGCTTGCCTCGGCGGCGTCGCCATGCTGCTAGCCGGCTGCCGGCTCGACATGCATATTCAGCCGAAATATCTTCCCGACGAACCCAGCACCTTCTTCAATGATGGCCGTTCCGAGCGGCCGGTGGTTCCCGGCACGGTAGCGCGCGGGCAGCTCCATATTGACGAATTGCTTTACACCGGCAAGGAGAACGGCGTTGTAGCGGACAAATTCCCCTTCCCCATGACGCGCGAGGATTTGGAGCGCGGCCGCGAACGCTACAACATTTACTGCACTCCTTGCCACGATTACACCGGCGGTGGCCAGGGCATGATTGTCCAGCGCGGTTTTCCCTCTCCGCCCTCGTTTCACCTTGAAAGCTTGCGCAAAGCCCCTGCGGGACATTTTTTTGAAGTCATAACGAACGGCTTCGGCTCCATGTACAGCTACGCTTCACGTGTAGAGCCCGAAGACCGCTGGCGGATAGCAGCGTATATTCGCGCTCTGCAACTGAGCCAGCACGCCACGATGCAGGATGTCCCGGAAAACGAACGAACGAAGTTGGCGGAAGAAAATTCCCGAAAAGCGCCAGGCCAACCATGACGAACGCCCTGGAACAATTTCAGCCGCAACTTGATCGCTTGCAACGAGTCGCGCTCATCGTGGGAGGTCTTTTTCTACTCGGATGTGTTTTTTGGGCGTGGCTGCTCGGGCCTGAGGCCATTAGAGGAGCTTTTCAGTCCTACCTGTTCTCCTATATTTACTGGTTCTCAATTCCTCTCGGATGTATGGCGCTTTTGATGATGCATCACCTGACCGGCGGCTGGTGGGGCTATCCGATTAGGCGGCTGCTGGAGGCCGGCACCAGAACGTGCCTGGTGATGACGGTTATGTTCATCCCAGTGTTGCTGGGCATAAACAAACTATATCCCTGGGCGCAATGGGCAACTGACAAGCCCACGGATCCGAACCTGCATTTCAAAGTGCTGTACCTCACCAGGAATTTCTTCGTTCTTCGTTCCATAATCTATTTCGCCATTTGGCTCACCATCGTCCATCTCCTGAACAAATGGTCAGCCGAGCAGGATGCTACGGGCAACCCGCGCCTCGCCTCCATTCTGGAAGCATTCAGCGCTCCTGGTTTGATTCTGTGGGGAATCGCGGTCACCTTCTCCGCGATCGATTGGGTAATGTCTATCGAGCCGCTCTGGTTTTCCACAATTTACGGGTTTCTTTTTATGATTGTGGAAGCCTTAGTAGCTATGGCCTTTGTGATTTTCGTCCTCCGCCTGCTTTCGGATAAAGAGCCGCTCAAAAATGTAGTAACGGCCTCGCAGTTCAACGATCTTGGCAACCTGATGCTGGCATTCGTAATGCTCTGGGCCTATATGTCATTTTCGCAATTCTTGATTATTTGGGCCGGCAACCTGAAAGACGAAATCCCTTGGTATATGGCGCGCGCATTCGGCGGATGGGGAGCCTTGGCTGTATTTCTGATCGTGATGCACTTTGCGGTACCGTTTCTGTTATTGCTCCAGCGCGGAGTGAAACGGCGCCTGCACCTGCTTTCCATCGTGACGGGGATGCTGGTTGTGTTGACTCTTGTGGACGTTTACTGGCTGGTCGTTCCGGCTTTTGTAAGCGAACGAAAAAGCCCGCAGTTGCATGTGTCAGATTTTCTCGCCGTGATCGGAATTGGCGGTGTGTGGGTCAGCACGTACATTTGGCAGCTCAAGAAAATGCCGCTATTGCCACTGCACGACCCGCGCTTTGAAGGAGCGCTCCAGCATGAGCATGGAGACTAAACCTCCGGTTGGGCACATTCCTCCGGGCGGCCGCCAACCCGCGGTCGATCCATCGGAAGAATATGAGCACAGGGATGCCGATACTGGCAGCCTGCTGAAGTTCGGCCTAGGTCTTGTGATCGTGCTGATCGTCGTTTCTTTTTCGATGAAATGGATGTTCTCTTACTTTGCTAAGTCGCAGACGTTGGGACCGCCGGCATCTCCGTTCGAGAACGTCCGTGTGCTGCCGCCGCAGCCGCGATTGCAAGTGAAGCCGGGAGCGGATTTGCGCAGTTATTGCAGCGATCAGATGCAGAAACTCGATACCTACGGGTGGGTTGACCCGGAGAACGGCGTGGTTCGAATCCCGATTGACCGCGCAATCGACGCGACGCTTGAGCGCGGCTTGCCCGCGCGTCCTGCGAGCGAAGCGCAATCGTCCGCGCCTCGCGTGAACGTATCGAGAGAAGGAGCGTCATCCCCAAACGGCCCCTGCGCCTATTGGGTGCCGGAAGACGCGAAAACGAAATCGCAAAATCTGGAGCAGTAATTTGCTGGAGATTTTTGAAAGCGTAAAAGGCAGGTAGAGAAATGAAGAAATTTGTCGATTTTTTCGCGCTGAAAGCTGCAGGTTCGCTGCACGCTTGGTTGATAGCTCCGGCCATGGCTCTTGCGCTTCTGGCGCCTTCCACGCCAGCGCAACTGCAGGGCCCCGTGCAGGATATCGGCGTGCGGCCGTCTCTTCTCAAGGAAGTGGGAATCGATCAGAAATTAAATCAACCGATTCCGCTCGACCTCGAATTTCGCGACGAACACGGAAAGCCGGTTCGGCTCGCCGAATATTTCGGCCAGAAACCAGTGATTCTGTCGATGGTCTATTACAACTGCCCGATGCTCTGCACCCAGGTTCTCAATGGGATCGAATCGAGTCTGAAACTGATCCCCATGGACATCGGCAAACAATTCAACGTGTTGACCGTAAGTATCGACCCAACCGAGCGACCGGTTCTCGCCGAAGCGAAGCAGGCGCTTTATACCGGTCTTTACGGAAGGCCAGGAGCCTCGCAAGGCTGGCATTTTCTCACCGGAGACGAACAGCAAATCCGCCAGCTCGCAAACGCCTTGGGTTTTCGTTATGCGTACGACCCGGACTCAAAGCAGTTCGCCCATGCCAGCGCTATTATGCTCCTGACGCCGGAAGGAAAAATTTCGCGCTATTTTTATGGCATCCAGTTCGCCTCGCGCGATCTTCGCCTTGGCTTGGTGGAAGCTTCGGAAGGAAAAATCGGCACGCCCGTCGATCAGGTGCTGCTCTTCTGTTACCACTACGATCCGTCCACCGGGAAATATGGCCTGTTGATATCGCGGCTGATCCAAACTGCCGGAGCCGTAACCGTGCTCGCGATCGCAGCTCTTATATTCGTGCTTTACAAGAAAGAACATTACGCTCTGCCCGAACGAAGAACGTAAAGCTAACGGCTGCGTAAGCCGGGATACGCAAGAAAAAGGAAAAAGGACTTCATAGAAAGCTCATGATGGGCGGCATCCAAACCGGTTTCGACTTTCTATTCGCAGCGGCGATGCAAGCGCCGCAAATTCGCCCCGAAGCTGCTTCTTCGATCGCAGAAGGAGTCGATCATCTTTATTTCGCTCTCACCTTTATCACCCTGTTTTTCACCTTCGTCATCTTCTCAACCATTCTCTACTTCATGGTGAAGTACCGCCGGCGCGCCGAAAACGAGCGTCCTCCTGACACCGAGGACAACCTGGCGCTTGAACTGACTTGGACGATTATTCCGACTCTGATCTGCGTGGGGCTATTTCTCTGGGCTTCCAGCTTGTATTTTGAAAACTCTCGCCCTCCTTCGGCCTCCACTGAAATTTTCGTAATCGGCAAGCAGTGGATGTGGCACATCCAGCATCCCGAGGGCGTGCGGGAAATCAATGAGTTGCACGTCCCGGTCGGCGTGCCTGTAAAACTCACCATGACCTCGGAAGACGTCATCCACGATTTTTACATCCCTGCATTTCGCGTGAAGAAGGACGTGATTCCCGGCCGCTATTCTTCGCTCTGGTTTCAGGCCACTAAGATCGGCACCTATCACCTTTTCTGCGCGCAGTATTGCGGAGCGGATCATGCCGAGATGCTTGGCTGGGTGTACGTGATGTCGCCGGCGGATTACGCCGCGTGGCTCGCGGGCGGCTCCTCGAGCCAATCGATGCAGCAAGCGGGCGAAACGATCTTCAACAAACTCGGCTGCGCTTCTTGTCATCTTTCGGACGGCACCGGCCGCGGTCCTTCGCTGGTTGGACTTTACGGCAAGGAAGAGGCGCTTAAGAACGGCGACAAGCGCCTCGTTGACGAAGCTTTCATTCGCCAAGCCATCGTGAACCCTAATTCTGTCGTTTTGCCGAAATACCCCGCGATCATGCCCACCTTCCAGGGCCAGATCAACGAGGAACAAGTGCTGCAGCTTGTCGCTTACGTGAAGTCTCTCGCATCGGAAGAAAGGAAGACGGAAGGCAAATGAGCACTGCCGCCATAGACGTTCCAGAAGTTCCGACCGGATCGCGCGTCAATTACTTGAACGCGCAATACGGCGTGAAGTCGTGGCTTTTGACCACGGATCACAAGCGCATCGCAGTTCTCTACCTCGTTTCCATCACGCTGATGTTTTTCGTCGGCGGTTTTTTTGCCGTCCTTATGCGCTTGCATTTGATCGAGCCCCAGGGCGCGCTGGTTCAGCCGGAAACCTATAACAAGCTATTCACCATGCACGGCGTCATCATGGTCTTCTTTTTTCTGGTGCCGTCGATTCCGGCCACTCTTGGGAATTTCCTTGTACCGCTAATGATCGGTGCCCGCGACCTTGCCTTCCCGAAGCTCAATCTTCTTAGCTGGTACATCTACGTTGTCGGCGCGTGCTTCACGCTCTACGCCGTAATCTCCGGCGGAGTAGATACCGGATGGACGTTCTACACGCCCTACAGCAGCAGCTTTTCTCATACTTCGGTGATTCCGACCGCGCTGGGCGTTTTTATTACCGGATTTTCTTCCATTCTTACCGGACTTAATTTTGTGGTCACCATTCACAAAATGCGCGCGCCCGGACTCACCTGGTTCCGCTTGCCCCTATTTATCTGGGCTATCTACGCTACCAGCATCATCTTTATTCTTGGCACCCCGGTGATTGCTATCACTCTTTTCCTACTCGGGCTCGAACGCCTTCTTCACATCGGTATTTTTGACCCCGCCATCGGCGGCGACCCCATTTTGTTCCAGCATCTTTTTTGGTTTTATTCTCACCCAGCGGTTTACATCATGATTTTGCCCGGGATGGGCGTCATGAGCGAATTGGTTACTTGCTTTTCGCGGAAGCGTATCTTCGGCTACAGTTTTATCGCTTTTTCCAGCCTTGCAATCGCGGTTATCAGCTTCCTCGTTTGGGGACATCACATGTTCGTTACCGGCCAATCGATTTACGCTGGGCTCATTTTTTCCGTGCTCAGCTTCTTGGTCGCGATCCCCTCCGCGGTGAAAGTTTTCAATTGGACCGCAACGCTCTACAAAGGTTCAATTTCCTACGACGCCCCTATGCTCTACGCGTTGGGATTCATCGGCCTCTTCACCATGGGCGGCCTGACCGGGTTGTTTCTCGCTTCGCTAGCCACGGACGTGCATTTGAACGGCACGTACTTCATCGTCGCTCATTTCCATTACATTATGGTTGGTGGCGCAGTGATGGCCTACCTGGGAGGAATTCATTTCTGGTGGCCGAAAATCACCGGGCGTCTCTATCCGGATGGCTGGGCGCGTTTTGCTGCGCTGGTAATTTTTGTGGGCTTCAACCTCACTTTCTTCCCGCAGTTCATGCTCGGATATCTTGGAATGCCGCGACGTTTCGCTGTGTACCCTGCTGAGTTCCAGGTACTCAATGTCATGTCGTCGGCAGGCGCATCCATTTTGGGAATCGGGTACTTGATACCGCTAATCTACTTGACCTGGTCCATGCGGTACGGACCGGCAGCCGGCCCTAATCCATGGGGAGCGAAAGGACTGGAATGGACCACGCCTTCGCCGCCGCCTACTGAAAATTTTGAGGAGATTCCCGTGGTGACCGAAGACGCTTACGACTATGCGCACAGTACGGTGACCCGTGGCTGATATGACCGTCCACAACGCGCATCCGCCGGGGTTTGCGCATCAGTTCGAGGACATACAGCAGCAGCGCGAGGCCGACAGCCTTGGCATGTGGGTCTTCCTTCTTACGGAAATCATGTTCTTCGGCGGGCTTTTCGCCTCCTACATCGTTTATCGTGCGCTTTACCTGCCCGCTTTCGAGATCGGCAGCCATCAGCTCGAAGTTAGATTCGGTGCCTTGAATACGGCCGTGCTGATCCTAAGCAGCTTGACCATGGCCCTTGCCATTCATTCGGCGCAAGTCGGCAAGCGCAGAGCGCAAGTTGCGTTTCTAATCACCACGATGATTCTGGGCGCGGCGTTCTTGGCCATCAAGTTCACTTTTGAATGGCACCACGATTACATCGAGCATCTGGTCCCCGGCTTCGGCTTTGTAATCCGGCCGGAATGGGGCGCGGCCGGCCAGCACGTGCCCATGTTCTTCTGCTTTTATTTCTTTATGACCGGATTGCACGCGCTACACATGATTATCGGGATCGGCGTCCTCACTGTTCTTACCGTTATGGCGCACCGAGGCCGGTTCACGCGGGATTATCACGCGCCGCTCGAAGTGAGCGGCCTCTACTGGCACTTCGTGGACATCGTGTGGATCTTTCTCTTCCCCCTGCTCTATCTTATTGGAGGGCGTTATCCGGGAGCCGGGCACTAATGTCCGATCACATAGTATCGGTAAAGCTCTACATTGGAATTTTCGTCGCGCTTCTCTGCCTCACGGCGCTCACCACCGGCGTTGCCTACATAGACCTCGGCGCCTTTAACACCGTCGCGGCGCTGGCTATCGCAGTCGTTAAGATGCTTCTGGTAGTTCTGTTCTTTATGCACGTGAAGTACACCGGCAGGCTTATCCAGGTTTTCATCCTCGCGGGAGCTTTATTCCTGGCAATCCTCGTTACCTTGACCCTGGCGGACGAATTGACGCGGCACTGGTCGCCTACGCCCACCGGCTGGGGGATGCTTGCGCCCTTGCTTTCGCGCTTTTTTTAGCTGCTGGTGATTTGCTTAGCGCGTTTTCCGTGCTGTCTCTCGGGCCATCTTCGATCAGCCTGCCAGCGCAAAGGTCATGAACATCGCCACGGCCGCTGTAAGCGTGAGCGAAACTAGAAAAAGTACATCCGCAGCATGCGCGAGTTTCATCTGGTGTGAGCTCTGCTTTGCGCGGATAGCGAGATAAGAAAGAACGGTAGCAACGAGGTATCCGATCGCCACAAACGCCAGAAAGTTGTCGGCTAGCGTCGTTATCTTCTCAAACCGCGTGTAGATTTTGATCAGTCCGATAACCGTCAGGCACAGCACCAGCATGTTCGGGGAATTTGTAAAGACCTTTTCGGCGATGCCGACTTGTACGCTCTGCTCCAAACTCTCGTTTTGCATGAACGCTGCTCCTTTATGGCGGCGGCAAATGATACTCCACGAAGCGCATGGCTGCAGGTGCTGCGGCACAGAAAAGGAGACAATCTACTGGGGGACAGCGCGGAAGGCGATAACCGCGTTCAATCCTCCGAATGCGAAGGAATTAGAAAGCGCTGCCCCCACTCGCTGAGTTCGGGGAGTGTTCGGAATGTAGTCCAGATCGCATTCCGGGTCGGGTTCATTGTAATTCGCCGTCGGGGGCAGGATCCCGTGATGCAGCGCCAGAACAGTGGCGATCGCTTCCAGGGCGCCCGCTGCTCCAAGCGCATGGCCGTGCATGGACTTCGTCGAACTAACCGCGAGCTTGTCCGCATGTGCGCCAAAAACTTGACGGATGGCGCGGCTTTCGACCGGGTCGTTTCCCGGCGTCCCCGTGCCGTGTGCGTTGATATAGCCGACCTCTTCCGGCGCCATGTTGGCAAGCCGCAGTGCGTCTCGCATCGCGCGCGCAGGCCCTTCGACAGTCGGCTGCGTCAGATGGTGAGCGTCGGAAGACATGCCGAAACCGCAAAGCTCCGCGTAGATTCTTGCGCCGCGCGCTTGGGCCGATTCCCACGGCTCAAGTATCATCATCGCGCCACCCTCGCCCAGGATCATTCCCCGCCGGTCCTTGCTGAACGGCCGGCATGTATCCGGCGCGATCACACGCATCGCTTCCCAGGCTTTCAGATGTCCGATCGCGAACGGCGCCTCACTGCCGCCGGTCACTGCTAGCTCCACTTCGCCATCGCGCACCAGACGAAACGCCTGGCCGATGGCGTGATTCGCAGACGAGCAGGCAGTCGATACGGTGTACGTCGGCCCTGTAATGCCGAGTTCCATGGAAATATGGCTCGCACCGGCATTGGCCATCGTTTTGGGAATCGTAAGCGGGTGAACGCGGCCGCGGTCTGAGACGTAAAGATCCGCAAAGCCGGTTTCGATGGCGGATTGGCCTCCGACCGCTGATCCGCAAATTACAGCGCCACTGTAGCGAAGAGCCGGCGTCAGGTCGAGTCCGGAATCGCGGATCGCCTGCCGCGCCGCTACCACGGAGAACTGGGCGAAGCGGTCAAGGTACGCTTCTTTCCCACCTTCGAAGTGTTGCGTCGGATCGAAACCCTGCACCTCGGCGCCGTTCTCCATCTTCAGGGATATCCGCGACCGGTCAACGTTCTTCAAAGGTCCAATCGCGCATCGGCCTTGGCTCAGCGAATTCCACGAATCCGCAACATTCAGTCCCAGGGGACAGATGATTCCTAATCCCGTGATAGCAACTCGGCGAGGGGCCATTCTTAGTCCGCGGGCGTAGGCGAGCCCACAGGCGAGTCAGGCGGCGCAGCAGCGAGAATCTTCTTGATGCCGGTCACAACATCATTGACGGTGCGGATAGATCGAACGTCGTCGTCGGGGATGGAAATTTTGAAAGTGTTCTCAAGCTCGAATAGCAGAGTAAACACATCCAGGGAATCGATGCCCAAATCCTGCAGGTTTGTTTCCAATTTGATGCTATCGGCCGGAATCCGTTTCACAGACGCGAGAGTGGTGATCACTTTTTCTGCAACTACATCGGACATCAGGCTTACCCCCGAAATACGGTAGATGTTATGTGTCTCGTCTCAATAAGCCACAAGACCAGCCAGCGATCAAATGCGTCCATACTCTTCACTGCAGCCTAAGCCGGCGCGAACAGCCAAATTTTAGCAGGACTGCGCGTTCCTCGCTCGCTGTTTTTCTCGCGCTGCTTTTGAGCAAAGCCAGATTGAACGAGCTTTGCCATACCGCGCTTCTAATGACTCATCGGCATCGGCGCCGCGCCGGGTACTCCTACAGGCGCCGACAATCCGAGCTGATCGAACTCCTTCTTTGCAGCGGGCGGAAGCTTCTCAATGTTGGCCAGAAATGTGACCAGCTGCCACGTCTGTGTTTCGCTAAGCGTCTTGTTCCAACTCGGCATTCCGGTCCAGCGAATCCCGTGCTGGATGATGTAGAAATTCTGGTTGTCGGGCATGTCAGGAGAATCCTTAAAGAAAGCAGGAACGTTCGGATAGAAAGACCGGCCAAACTGACCATCCGGGTTTGAAGGAACGCCGTGACAGCCTGCGCAATGGGCAATGTACAGCTTGGCGCCCGCAGCCAGGTTTTCATCGTTCGCCGCGATAGGATTCTTCACGTCGGGAGCGTGGCGGTCCGTCGAAGAGTCCACCGCTTCCATGGCTAATTTGCTCTCCAGAAGCGACGGTTCCTGGTCCGCGGTGAAGTCCATGTAGCCCTTTTTCACCATCAAGAAAACCACGATGCCGATAACCAGCAGTGTCAGAAAAATTCCGGTAAAAAAATTCCTCATTCGATTTCTCCCGTCTGCAGCATGTTAGATCTGCACCGCGCTATTTTACTTCCGCCAGGCGCTTATATTTCTCTAAAATCTTACGTGCACTCTTGGCCGGCAGTCCTCCGCCGCATGCCCGTCCGCCCGGGGATCGCTCTCCCGCTCACGGCGTCCCCTTTGCCGCGAGAGAGTCTAACTCCCTTTTTGCATGTTGCAACACCGCCGTATTCTTCGTGAGTTCGTCTTCAAGGATTTTGGTTTGCGTCACAGCTTGCTTCCAATCACCTGCCTCCGCGGCTTCCGTCAGCCCGGGCAGTTCGAGATGCGCGTACGTATAGCGGGCCGCATAAAGCGAATGCTTAAACCATGGCCGTCCGGGGATTCCCTGCGGATTGCACCAATTCCGCTCCACTTGCATAAGCTCCTGATTCACGCGAAGAGCATTTGCGCCATTCAAGCTCCCGCTTCCAATTGTCCGCGCCTCACTTTGGTTCACTTCGCGCCCTGCCTGCTGAAATTCGGCGATATGCCTCTCCAGGGATGCGAGATCGATATGAGCGGCGATGTGGCTCGAGTCATCAAGCTCGCTGACGAACTTGTGGATATGCCTGCCGTAGGCTTCGAAATCGAACGGCAGAATTTCCGCATTAGCCAATCGCAACGCTAACGTGCCCCAAAGTTGCGTCATCAACGAGTGGTAGCGGTATCCCGGGTCGCCAAAATGATTCATCCAGTAGAAATCGTCGTACAGCGAGTGATAGACGCCGTACGGACCGACAAAAGTCAGTCCGACCACGGGAATTCCCAGAAAATTCAGAAACACGGTGTGGTCTGAGCCGCTCCCAATCTGGGTATTTGCCAATTCGAAGTCCGTCAAGACCTGCTTATCATTCATCTCTGCCTGGCGCGAAACTTTCCACTCGTCATAAAGCGATTTGCCCGACGGCGCAGGCAACGTGTGGCTTACTTCCACCAGCAGTGGCGCAAGCGAACCCACTGCATCACCTTGAAAGTTATTCCCCGAAGTGGCTTCGTCCACATTCAAATACGCGACTGCCTTTTGTTTCAACTCGTCGGCAAATTCTTCGCCCCACTCCGTCGAACCCGTAAGCGCGTATTCCTCGCCGTCCCAACTGCAAATCACCAGCGTTCGCTTGGGTCGAATTCCCTGGCGCAATAATTCTCCCAGATTGCGCGTCAGCTCCAGCATGGAAGCCGTTCCACTGGATGGATCCACAGCGCCATACACCCATGCGTCGCGGTGATTTCCCAGGATCACCCACTCGTCCGGCGCTTCACTGCCGCGAATGCGCGCTTCCGTCACGTAGTACGGCTGGACGCGCGTGTCCATGTCCACTTTTAAATGAACCTGCACCCGTTTCCCGCCGAGACGATATTTCAGCGGCAAACCTCCTTGCCAGGACTCCGGCGCCACGGGGCCGTCCATTTTCTCCAGAAGCGGTCTCGCGTCGCCCCATGAAAGCGGCACGCCCATAATCTTCGGCAGCGATATTGCCTGCTCGATCGGTATGCGCTTCGCGCCGGGAACCGAAGCCCAGCCCGGCGTCAGCGGATCGCCGGGTTCGAGGAAGTCATAGGTAATCGCGCCGCGTTGGATGTGGCTTTCCGGTCCCCACGGCCCATCCGGGAAAACTTTTCCCTGCTTGTAACCGTCCTCCTGCGGATCGGAATAAATGAGTATTGCCGCAGCGCCGAGCCGCTCTGCAGTCAGCGCTTTGAACCCGCGATAGCTGTACGGATTCGAATACCGCACCAGAACAATTTTCCCGCGGACATCAATTCCGTGCGCGCGCAGATAGTCGTAGTCTTCCGGATTCCCGCTGTGGGCGTAAACCACCGGTGCCGTTACTTCCCCGGAAGCCGAATATCCAAGGTAGGCGCCATCCGCTTTCGGATTCTTCGTGTCGGGATCCACATCGTAAGGGTCTTCGCGAAGGCTCGCGCGGTAGTGGCCGGGATGCACCATTTCCAGAGAAATTTCGCGCGGCGAAGAATTCAACACATCGTATTCGTGGATGGTGACGTCTTCAAGCCCTTGCTGCCGCCATTGCTCCGCCACCCATTGCGCCAATTCATTATTGCGAGCTGAGCCGGCCGGATGAGGTTCGGCGGTAAGATAACGGTGAAACTTCGAAATCTGATCGGTTGAAGTAAGGGAACGAAGCCGCTGCTCAACAGAAACTTCCTCAGCCGCGCCACGTACCGAAAATCCGACCATTGCATTCGTATCGCCGGAATTTGCGAACGCCGAAATTCCCAGCGGCGTAACCAACATTAGTGCGGCGAGCAGCCCGCGATACCCTTGGCGATCAGACCTGTGCAGACGAGCCTCCCATTCCGGCGAGATGTGTCTTTTCAAGGTCGGCAATTGCTTTTTCCAGGCCGGCGGCGAGCATTTGTATCATGGCCGTCGTGATCGTGAAAGGCGGCGCAAGCAGAATGTGATCGCCGCGCGTGCCATCAACGCATCCCTGAATCGGGTACGTCATGACCCCCGCTTCAAGCGCATCGTCTTGGATTCGCGAAGCGATTCGAGCATCGGGAGGAAACGGCTCGCGGGTTTTTGCGTCTCGCACAATTTCTATACCCCAGAGGAGCCCCGTACCGCGCACGTCCCCCACAACCGAGAATCTTTTCAGCGGCTCAAGCGCCGCGCGCATCTCAGCTCCTGCGATATCCACTCGCGCAAATAAATTCTCACGCTCGATGTAATCCAGCACCGCATTTCCCGCGGCCGTAGCCACGGGATGCGCGTTATATGTAAAGCCATGAAGAAAAGCTCCCGACCCGCTGGATATTGCTTCCACAACGTGTCCCGCGACGATCACCGCCCCCAGCGGCGCGTACCCACTCGCAATCCCCTTTCCGACCAGAATCATATCCGGCGTCGTGCCCCAGTGTTCGATCGCAAAAGGCTTGCCCGTCCGCCCCATTCCCGTCATCACTTCGTCGGCGATCAGAAGAATTCCATGCTCGCGGCAAATCTCCGAAATCCGCTGAACGTAACCTTCCGGAGGCGCAACCGCGCCCAAGGTCGCCCCGACCACGGGCTCGAATATAAATGCCGCCACATTTTCCGATCCATCGCGCTCCAGCTTCCGCCCGAGTTCGTCCGCGCACTCCACATTGCACTCCGGGTAACGAAGCCCGTATGGGCAACGGTAACAATAGCAGGGCGGAATGTGCCCCCACTCGGACAGCATGGGCGCAAACGGCTCGCGCCGCCGCATGTTTCCGGAAACTGACAGCGCCCCGAGCGTGCTGCCGTGATAACTCTGCAAGCGGGAAATTACCCGGAATCGCTGTTTCTGTCCGCGTTCGATCCAGTATTGGCGCGCCAGCTTCAGCGCCGTCTCCGTAGCCTCCGACCCGCCGGAAGTAAAATAAACGCGGCCGCCTTGCCGCATTCCCTTGGGAGCAAGCGCGAGAATTCGCTCGGCGAGTTTTTCGGCGCTTGCAGTGTGGAATTGCGAGGAGTGAACGTACGCCAGCCGGGACGCCTGTTCCGCCATCGCACGGGCGATCTCTTCCACGCCGTGCCCGATCGTGACCACAGCGGCTCCTCCTGATGCATCCAGGTATCGCTGGCCGTCCGCCGTGTACACAAAACATCCCTCAGCGCGCACCGCGCGGGGATACGCCTTCAGAAAACTTCGCGGGAAAACGGCTTCATCCATCATGAGCCGCCGGGTCGGCGAAGTTCGCGCCGGACGATTCGAAGAGAAACGTGCTTGTCATCGTTCAGAGTCCAGCGATTCTAGCAGGAAATCACGCGCGCACCAGGCGACGCTCATTTTTACTTTAGCTTCTTCACGTCCACGTCGGCGCTGGAAATTTAAAGTCCAAGCGTGTCGTCAGGGTCCCATTTTGAAAGTTTCACTTTATGCCCCGGTTTGATTCCCAGCTCTTTGCCCAATTTCGTTTTCATCCCTCGAATCTCCTCGCATAAAACTGCCCGAGCCTGATTCCTTTCTCGACGCATCGTGTTTCTTCCCGGTAACACTTTCTTCACTCTGTATTCATCGTTCCGGGATATGATATGCGATTCCGTATAGATAATTCATATGGTTACGAGTACTCCTGACATCTCGCCAGCCGCTGATCCTGCCCCGGCCAAACAACCCGCCGCCAAACGTGCGTATCCCGGCGCTTTGGTGGTTGTGGAAGGTATCGACGGCTCCGGGAAGAGCACGCAACTCTATCTGCTGAAACGCTGGCTCGAGATCGGCGGCTACCGCACTCACTTCACCGAATGGAACTCTTCTCCCCTGGTGAAATCCGCTACGCGTCGCGGAAAACAGCGTCGTCTGCTAACGCCGACGACATTCTCCCTTTTGCATGCAGCCGATTTTGCCGACCGCTGCGAGCGGCAAATCATGCCGCTGTTGCATGGAGGCTACCTGGTGCTCGCCGACCGTTATATTTACACCGCGTTCGCCAGAGACGGAGCTCGCGGATGTTCGCCCCACTGGCTGCGGAATCTCTATAGTTTCGCGCCTACTCCGGACATCACGTTTTATTTTCGCGCTCCCCTCGACGTGGCCGTAAATCGCATCCTCGCCGGACGCCCCAAGCTTAAATATTATGAAGCCGGAATGGATCTCGGAATCTCCCTCGATCGCTCCGAGAGTTTCCGGATTTTCCAAGAGCGCATATTGAATAATTACGATCAGATGGTTGAGACCGACCATTTCGTTTTGATGGACGGCACCGTGCGAGTGAACAAACTACAGAAGCTGATGCGGCAGATCGTCGGCGAAAAAATCTCTCTGCAGCAATTTGCGCCCAAGAAAAAATGAACCGTCCCAACAAAAAGGTACTGGCGGTCCCCGCGAACTGCCGCCCTGCGAACAACAAGTCGAAGAAGGCCGCTGCATCTGCAACTCCTCCCTCGCGCTTCTACGGCACACCGCTCCCCGGCGTGAAGCCCGAGGAGCTCAGCGGAACTCTGGTTGTCATTGAAGGCACCGACGGCTCCGGCCGCTCCACCCAGATCTATCTCCTTACCGAATGGTTGGAGTCCCAAGGATTCGCTGTACAAACCATGGGCTTGCGCAGGTCGTATCTGGTGGGTGAAGACATTGACGCGCTCCTTGCCGAGAATGCAGTCACTCCTATGACCCTGGCGCTGA
Source organism: uncultured Acidobacteriota bacterium (assembly GCA_963698005.1). Taxonomy (GTDB): domain Bacteria; phylum Acidobacteriota; class Terriglobia; order Acidiferrales; family UBA7541; genus Palsa-295. Next base: position 3,817,349 of record OY969113.1, on the reverse strand, counting down.
TGTACAGCACTGATTTTTTCGACCAACTGGAACGCCGCATTCTCCCCGCCCTGCGCTCGGGCTTGGTCGTTCTTGCGGACCGCTACATCTTCACGCTCATCGCCCGCGCTGCTGTGCGAGGCATAGGCCGCGATTATCTTCACGGGATTTATGAAATCGCGCTGCGTCCCGATCTCACGTTTTGGCTGAATGTGCGCCCGGAAGTTGCCTTCGACCGTGAATTCAAGAAATCGCAAACCATCAGTTATTGGGAATCGGGGCGCGACATGTCCCTCTCCAATGATTTGTTTCAGTCCTTCATTCGCTATCAGTCCATGATCAAGCGTGAATTTGAATATCTTTCGAAGCGGCACGGCTTTCTCGAATTAGACGGCGAAAGCAGCGTCTCCAAGGTAAACCAGGTGCTCCGCAAGCGCATTGCCTCGCACCTTGGAATACGGAGCACGCAATACAAGCCTTCGCACGCTCTGTCGCATCTCTGGCGCTAAGCGTGGCTGCCCCCGTTCAACTAGCCGCGATCGATGCCGGCTCCAACGCTATTCGGCTCGTGATTGCCCGCGCCACTTCTCCCCTGCATATTCAAATCCTGGACAATGAACGCGCCGCTGTCCGCCTGGGACACAATGCGTTTACTCGCCGTTTGCTTGATGACGATACCATTGCGCGCGCGGCTCGAGTCTTCCGCCAATTCCGCGACCGCATGGGCGCTCATCAAGTCAGCGCTTATCGAGCTGTGGCTACTGCCGCCGCTCGCGAGTCGCGCAACTATCGCAAACTGATGGACCGCATCCGGCGAAAAGCGGGAATTGAACTGGAAGTAATCAGCAGCGAAGAAGAGGCTCGCCTGGTTTGCTCCGCCGTGAAATGGGCGCTGAACGACCGTCTCCAGCCCCGATTGATTTTTGACCTGGGTGGAGGCAGCCTGGAATTGAATTTCTTCCAGCGCGGCGTGCTGGAACATCGCATCGGGCTTCCGCTCGGCACCATACGTCTGATGGAAACGTATTCCATCAAGGGCGCCATTGACGAAGACGATGCCGGCCGTCTTCGTCACCATGTGCTCGCGATCCTTCGCAGCGCGCTCCCGTCGCCCGCGAAGCTCACCCGGTCAATTGCCGTTGCGTGCGGAGGAAATGCCGAAGCACTGGTTCGAATCGCTCCTGGGCCCATGATTGAACGCATTCCGTCGATGAATGTGCGGCTGCTGAAGGACCAGACTTGGCGAATGATAGCGCTCGACGTGCCCCGGCGGATGCGGGTTTTCCGTGTGCGTGAAGACCGCGCCGAAGTCATGGGAATCGCCGCCATCATTATCACCACTCTTGCGAAATGGCTGGATCTGCGAACCATGCTCGTCCCTGGTGTCGGTGTTCGCGAAGGCATTCTGCTGGATCTGGTCGCGGAGCAATACTCCGCCGGCTCTGCATCCGAAGAAGAAAAAGGCCGGGCCGCCGAAATGCGCGAAGGTGCCTTATGGTTCGCGAGCCGCCTGAACTACAATCAGAATCATGCGGAACAAGTAGCGCGGCTTGCTCTTTCGCTGTTTGATCAGTTGCGCCCCATTCATGAAATGGGGGCCGATCTCCGGCACCTGCTTGAAATTGGCGCGCTGTTGCATGACGTCGGGCATTTCGTCAACCGCAAGGCTCACCACCGTCACGGCGAATATTTGATTCGCAATGGAGACATCCCTGGTCTGCGCGGATGGCGATGCGAAATGGTGGCCGCCCTCGTGCGCTACCATAATTCGAAATCAGAACCTGAGATCGGGCACTCTTCTTATGCGGCTCTTGACGGCCAGCGCCGCCGGCAAGCCCGGCTGTTGACCTCGCTCCTACGCATCGCTGAAAAGCTCGAGTCCGAACACGAGCAGCGTGTGACAGGCGTGGACGTGCAGATCGCCGGGCGCAAAGCGATTTTTGTGGTCCGCGCGGTTGACGGAAGCCGCTTGGACCTGGCTGGGCTCGAACGAAAAGCGGATTTGTTTGAGAAGGAATTCCATCTTAACGCGGAGTTTCGCCGCGCTCAGAAAAAAGAAAAAGAGGTGGCCTAACCTATGATTCTCTATCTTGTACGCCACGGCATCGCCGTGGATCCAAATGATCCCAAGTCGCCACCTGAGCCCGAACGCCCGCTAACCGCAAAAGGTGTGCAGAAGACGCGCGCCGCCGCCCTCGGACTCAGCGCGCTGGGCATTAAGCCGGATGTGATGATCACCAGTCCCTACGTCCGCGCGGCGCAAACGGCTGAGATATTCGCCGAAACACTCGGGTTTCCTCCGGCAAAAATCCGCGTCCACGATGCGCTGAAACCCGCCGGCAATCCGGCTGAGATTGTGAAGGAGGTCATCGGCCTGCGCGCCAAGGAAGTGATGTGCTTCGGCCACGCTCCGCAGCTGGATCTGACGATTTCCCACTTGCTGGGCGCGCGCGGGGCCGTCACCGAACTGAAAAAGGCGGGTGTCGCTGGATTTGACCATACCGCCGCGCACGGCAGATGGCTGCTTCGTTGGATTTTAACGCCAAAGATGTTGCGTCAACTAGCGGAGTAAACGTGCTGCAATTCCAGCGGAGAAACAGTTTTGAGGTTGTGGCCCCATTCCAGCCCTTTGTGCCAGACCACCCAGGACGAGTCCTTGTCGGCAGTCTTCGCGCGAAATTCCTCCAGCCGGGTTTTGCGTGCCTTTTCAATCTCTTCCATCCACTTTGCGACTACTTCAGGATTCAGTCCGGCTTGTTTTCTGATTCGAAGCCGCAGCACATCCAAATCGTGAACTTCGCCCAGCATATCCTGCATGCCTTTCAGTTCCTTGCTCCATTGCGCGTAGCGTTGTGGCAAAAAATTCTCCAAAATGTATCGGAACTCCTTCAGTCCGATTCGCAGCCGGTGCCACGCAGCTGCGCTGCGAAGTTTTCGTGCCCGGTGATACAGGTTGACAGCTTCATTCAGCTCCGCCAGCGCTAAACGTTGAAAAACCACGCTCTCCACCGGAAAGAATTCAGCTTTAGCCGGAAATTTGCGCGACCACTTCTTCCAACTCTTCCGGTCAAACTGGTACAGCGCCTTCTCCGCCTTTTTTCGCTGTTCTTGCTCCTGCTCGCCCAGCACTCTTAGCATGCGCCCGCGAACGGGATCTTTCGCTGTACCGAACTTTTTCACCCATTGCTTCGTGACCTGCGTGTCTCTAAGTTCACCCAAAGCCTGAAATAAATCGCGCGTCACTCTTTTGAGCTTTTTCCAACCGGGGACCGGATTCACCTCACTCAGAGCGTCCGCCATTGTTCGGCAGCGCCGAAGGCCGACGCGAAGATCGTGGACGTCGTCCGCGTTCCAGTCATCCTGAACTTTGTCCGCCAACTCCAGGACGCGATTCATCCACACTTCCAGGCCCACTCGCTTGACTGGAATTGTCGTAGGCAAGCTAATCGTAACTGTCACTGAAGTCCAATTTGTCGCATGGCAGGATCGAGGCCCAATCCTACACCCGTCGTTTTACTTTTTCCAGCGCACCGGGTTTTTACCTGACTTTCATTCAGCAGTAACAACGCGCGTGCAGGATGCCCCTGCCACTGCGGGAACGAAATACCAAAAGACTTTCCGCGGTCCTTCATCACATACCTCCCTGGCTCGGCCGCCCCCCGTCGGTCCGAGCCAGTTTCTTTTTTGCGCATCGAACCCGCTGCCTCCCGGATGTATGCTTGGAATCCGCCTGCAAGTAGGGGCGGACTGCCTGGGAGAAGCCTCCTTGCCGCCTAAACTTCACAAACTTAATCTCACGCAAGTTTCCGAATGGGACGACGGCCAGCTTCGCCGCAAAGACGACTACCTGGCCGCCGAAGAGCCGCTCGAAATTCGCGTCGGCGACGAACCACTCAGCGTCACCATGCGCACTCCGGGCCACGATCTCGAACTTGCCGCTGGGTTCCTGTTCACGGAGGGGCTAGTTCAGTCCGGCGGCCAGATCATCTCCCTTCAGCCGATTGCCGCGAATGACGGCGCCGATTCCGGCAACGTAGTGCAGGCAATCCTAACCAGCGAAGCTGCTCCCGATTTTGAAAAAATGCGCCGCCATTTTTTCGCCTCTTCGAGTTGCGGCATTTGCGGCAAAGCTTCGATCGATGCCATTCGCTCGCGCCTGCTCAACGCCCCAAACGCTGATTTTCGCTTCGATCCGGAAATCCTCGTCGCCCTCCCGGACGTGCTGCGTTCCTCACAAGACGTCTTTCGCCGCACCGGCGGGTTGCATGCCGCCGCGCTTTTTGACCCCTCCGGCACGCTGCTCGTATTGCGCGAAGACATCGGCCGCCACAACGCTGTGGACAAAGTAATCGGCTGGGCGCTGACGAGCGGCCGCGTTCCGCTGTCAAATTCGGTTCTGCTTGTGAGCGGCCGCGGAGGATTTGAAATTGTGCAAAAGGCGATCCTCGCCGGTATCCCGATAGTTGCTTCCGTATCCGCGCCGTCCAGTCTCGCGGCGCAACTCGCGCGTGAGTTGCGTCTCACGCTGATTGGATTCCTGCGCGGAAGACGATTCGTGATTTATTCAGGCGAAGAGCGCATCAGCAAATAAAACAAGGCGCGACACCCGAAGAAATTAAATCCCTGCGTTGTTAGCGCTTTTCCGTGAAGGTTCTTGTTCCGGGCGATTCCGCGTCTCTTGAATCATTTCCCTGAAAGCAGCGTACAGCTCGCGGTCCCACCATCCGCGTTCCGCTTCCGCGTCCATCATTAGCAGCGCGGTCTCCCATGGAATCGCAGTCTTATACGGACGATCGGTGGTCAGCGCGTCAAAAACGTCGGCAAGCTGCAAGATCCGTGCGGTGAGCGGAATATCTGTCCCCTGCAAATTGTCGGGGTAGCCTGAGCCGTCATACTTCTCGTGATGATGCCGTATGATCGGAAGCACGACGCCGAACGTCTTCAGCGGCGAGCAAATACTTTCACCCACGGCGGCATGCTTCCGCATCTGGATGGTTTCTTCGTACGTCAGCGGCCCGGGCTTCAACAAAATCGCATCAGGCACAGCCACCTTGCCGATATCGTGCACGATCCCCGCCCTGCGCAGCGCTTTGATATCTTCGCCGGAAACGCCCAGCCTTCCTCCCAACTGAGCGGACATTTCCGCCAGCCGCTCGCAATGCCCGCGCGTGTAAGGATCCCGCGCCTCAATACTGCGAGCGAGACTGAACAGGACCCCCTCGGCGTGTTCGAGTTCGTCGGTGTATTGCTTCAACCGCAGCAACGAACGCGTCCGGGCCAGCAGCTCATTCAAGTCGATCGGCTTGCTCAGAAAATCATCCGCGCCCGCATTGATTCCTTTAATCCGGTCCTCGGTTTCAAAAAGCCCCGTGATTAGCACCACGGGTGTCAGACGTGTTTCCGGCGTAGCTTTAATTCGCCTGCAAACTTCGAATCCGTCGATGCCCGGCATGAGTATGTCGAGAAGAATCAGGTCGGGACGAAACGCGGCGCATTCCGCCAGGGCAGCCTCTCCGTCGCCGGCGTCGCGCACTTCGTAACCCTCGCGGCGCAGCAGCATTTCCAGAGCCGCGCGCGGCGCGGATTCGTCGTCAACAATCAGAATTTTTTCAGGCATGGGCCTTTAAGTATGACGCTTATTCTCTGCGAAGTGTCGCTTCGATCAAACCTTGTGGTTCCTCCGTAGGCAGAAAAACTTCGGCGGAATTGTCCATTCCGAAGGGCGAAAGATCAACGAGATTGAAATGTTTATCGGGCAGCAAAAGATGGATTTCGCGAATGTGGTCGAAAGTGGCCAGCACCGCTTCTCCCATGGCGTACAGCGTGTGCTGAAGCGATCTGCTGTCGTGCTCGGCGAATGTTTCCAGCAGAGTTTGCCGCACGCTGTGCCACAGCGGGCTGAATTCGATTTCGTCGCCTTCGTAAAGCCATTCCGCGCGAATAGTCGTCGCTAGGATTCGATCGCCATCCTCTTTCAAAGTGGTGTACGGGTCGCGCAAAAATCCTTCGAAAGCCGATTTTGTTGTCTTCATAACGTCAAGGTCCTGGATCCCCGCGCGAATCGTAATTCCTTCGCGCGTTCCGCTCAACGTTGCTGTGCGCTTTCCCGGCTCCGATGCGCGCATGAACGCGAAAGCATGCGGCTTCGTTCCGTGTGGAATGCGCGACCAGGGATTTTCCAACGCTTCAATCTGTACCCGGGAAACCTGATCGTTATAAGTTAGAAAGTGTTCGATCAGGTGCAGCGCAAAATCCTCGATCGTTTCGACGGGGTACTGGCGCGCAAGCGCGTACACCGTGTTTTTCATGGTGTCCGGCGGCAGGATTTTCTTGTTCTCGCCTTTCGTGTGCGCCGCCTCGAACTCGCCTTCGAAGCGAATCGCAAACGTCAGTTCCTTGATGTCGTGGCGCCCTTCCTGCCGCAAAACCCGCAGCAGGCGCACGCTCGACTTGCCATAACTGTTTTCGCCGAGCCTTACGATCATTCTTCAGCCCCCACTCGCGAGGCAACGTACCAGCTTCGACGTAAACCCACCGCTGCCTGTTCCGTTTGTCAAATGTAAGTTATGCTCGCATGCTTGAGCCATGAACTACAAGATCACGTCTCGCGTTCCTGTTTTTGGTTTCGATCAGCGGGCACGCTTCAGGAGCATGCATCCGCCGATGAAAGCCAGGAGCCCCGCTGCCACGGCCGGAATGTAGGCCGCCCAAAAAGCAGCGCCCGGATGGAAGTCAGGAGCTGTGTGAAGCAAATGGTGACGAAGCAGATGCGCGTAAGCCAACGTTGTGAATAGCACCGAAATTCCACACAGGATGTTCAGGATTCGCATGGTTTCCTCCCGGTCGATGGCAGCTCCACCTTAGTAGTTCGTTTTGTCGGGCTTTTGTTCCCAGGCGCGAAACGCTGCCAGCGATTCTTCGCGCATCAATTGGATCATGGGGATCTTCCGGTGCAAGTGCGGACGCTGAAGTTCCCGGTAGATGAACGTATCGTCAAAGCCCGCTTTTGCGGCGTCCGCGTCGGTGCTCGCAAAATAGACGCGAGCGAGCCGGGCCCAGTAAATGGCTGCCAGGCACATGGGGCAAGGCTCGCAACTGGAGTAAAGCTCACAATCCGCGAGATGAAAATTCCCCAGCTTCCCGCAGGCTTCGCGAATGGCTACGATTTCCGCGTGCGCCGTCGGATCGTTCTCCAAGGTTACACGATTCGCTGCCTCCGAAAGAATTTTGCCGTCTTTCACGATGAGTGCTCCGAAAGGGCCGCCGCCGGAACGCACATTTTCGAGCGCAAGGGCGATGGCACGTTGCATGAAGGTGTTTTGGGGCATCTGGATCAATCAGTATGCAGTATTGCGACCGTCAACGGAATTTTCTGCGTTGTGAAGGAATGCTCTTTGCGGCGCCAGAAGTATAGAAGCGCGGAGCCGATCAAAATCAGGGCGACACACAATCCGGTCCACAGCCCGGCCGCGCCCCATCCCAAATGGAAACAGAGGTAGGCGCCCAGAGGCAATCCCACCAGCCAGTACAGAATCAGATGGCAGATCATCGGAGTTCGCGTGTCACCTGCGCCGCGCAGCGCTCCGGTGGCTACGGTCTGCATTCCGTCAAAGAGTTGAAAAAAACCGCCAACGAAAAGCAAAATGCTGGCTGCGCGAATCACAGCGGGATCGGGCGTATAAATCCGGACGATATACTGCGGCACCACCAGAAAAAGGATGGTCATGATTCCCATGAAGCCGGTGCCGAGTACCATTGCGGTCCATCCCGCGCGACTCGCGCCGTGCGGGTCGCCGCGCCCTAGCGCCTGACCCACTCGAACCGCGGCGGCTGCGCTGAGTCCGAGCGGAACCATATACGTAAAACTCACTGTGTTCAGAGCAACCTGATGGCTCGCGAGTGGTACCGCGCCGAGCTTGGCGATCATCGCCGTAGCCACCGCAAAAACTCCCACTTCCATCCCGAATTGCGTGGCAGCCGGCAAGCCTAATTGTACGAGGCGCCAGATACGGAAAAAATCCGGAGATCGGCGAGTGTCGCGCAAACCGGTTTTGTAGCGGCGATCGTAATAGAGGCAATAAACGAGCAGCACGCCCATCATATAAATCCGCGCGATGCATGTGGACCATCCGGAGCCCACCGTGCCCATCGCCCGCAATCCCAGATGTCCGTAAATCAACACCCAGTTTCCTGCCAGATTTACCAGGTTCGCCGACACCAGCGCGAACATCACCGGCTTGGCCTGATCCATTCCTTGCAGGTAGCGTCGAAAGACAAAATAAAGCAGCAGCGGAAGCGTGGACCAATTCAGGGCGTGCAGATACGGAACCGCCTGATTCAGGACGCTGCTTTGAATGTTGAGCGAGCGCATAATCGGCCCAAACAACATGACCAGCCCCATCAGTACCGGAGAAATTCCCAGGCTGAGGTACACACCGTTCACCAACACGCGATGGCACTCTTCCAAATCACCGGCGCCATAAGCGTGCGAAACCAGCGTGTCCAGACCGAGCATCAAGCCGGTGCCGAAAATCGCGATAGCGATGTAGAGAATGCCTCCCAGGCTGACCGCTCCGATGGCCACCGCGCTGTTCGCCTGGCGCCCCACCATCATCGTGTCCACGATGCCCATGGTCATCCAGCCCAGCTCGGCGCAGACCAATGGCATGGCCAGGCGCAACATAGGTCGCGCTTCTTCCGCAATGTAATGGACGAACAGGCGCTTCAGCATAATTTCGAGTCCCGCAATGACTTTGCCGGATCGGCCCGGAAAGAAAAACCTCGCCGAATGAAATCGATAGCTGGAAGTTTATCGGGATTACGCCGAGGAACAAACCGCAAAAGCATCTTGCGACCCCCCCTTTTGCACGCAAGAGAGTTGCAAGGAGCTTTCAAGTAAGGCGGCACGCGCTTCGGGGCACGAGTATAATTGATCTCAGACTGCCGTCCCGCCGCCCACCTCCGGAACAGCCGCTAAGAATAAGTACTAATCGCAGGGGTTCGTACGGCTTTTTACCAGAGTGCATTTGCTACCGTAAAGTGATATACCATCGCGTACTGTACCATACGGTAATAGCCTGAAAAGCTTCACGGAGGATGTTATGGAAAATCAAGAGAAATGCGTCGAATTAAAAAATAGCGCTCGCGCTGCAATGCCGGGCGCGCGCAACATCGGCCCTGCGGACCCAAACGAGCGGATTGAGGTAACCGTTATTCTGCGGCACGGTTCAGCACCATCCGCGTTCCCCTCGACGGACCGGTTGGGTGCTACTCCCCCAAGCAATCGTGTCCACCTTTCGCGTGAGCAGTTTGCAGCTACGCACGGGGCAAGTGCGGACGACATCGCTGAGATTCGCGCGTTTGCGACGCGCTACGGTCTAGAAGTCGTTTCCGAACGCCCGGACCGCCGTTCTGTGTTCCTGGCCGGTACCGCGCAAGCGCTAAGCAAAGCATTCGGCGTGCAACTCAACCGTTATCAATCCGAAAAAGTGACTTATCGCGGCCGCACCGGCACCATTCAAATTCCCGCCTCACTCGAAGGCATAATCGAAGGAGTCTTCGGCCTCGACAACCGCCCACAGGCGCAGCCCCACTTCCGTCGTCGCAAGGATGCGACGGGCGGCGTGAAGCCTCACTCCGCGGGCGCTTCCTATTCCGCGCTCGAAGTGGCGCAAGCTTACAATTTTCCCGCGCAAACGGACGGGACCGGCCAATGCGTGGCCATTCTGGAATTAGGCGGAGGATATAAACCTGCGGATCTCACCCAATATTTTAGCGGCCTCAAAATTTCCCCGCCTAAAATTACGGCTATTCCCGTTGATGGCGGTGCGAACTCTCCCACCGGCGATCCTGATGGCCCGGACGGCGAGGTTGAACTCGATATCGAGGTTGTCGGGGCCGTCGCTCCCGCGGCACAACTCGCCGTATACTTCACACCCAACACCGACAAAGGCTTCCTGGACGCGCTGACCACCGCCGTCCATGACGCCACCAATCGCCCCTCGATCATCTCCATCAGTTGGGGCGGTCCGGAAAGTTCGTGGTCCCAGCAAGCGATGAATTCTTTCAGCGCGGCTTGCCAGGACGCCGCTACCATGGGCGTAACTGTCCTCGCCGCTTCCGGAGATAACGGCTCGACAGATGGTTCCGCGAACAACCAACCCACAGTCGATTTCCCTGCGTCGAGCCCGTACGTCCTTGGTTGCGGCGGCACCATGTTGACTTTATCGGGGACCAAGATCACCGGGGAAGTAGCGTGGAACGAACTTGCCAGCGGCGAAGGTGCGACCGGCGGGGGAGTGAGCGGATTCTTCGCCATCCCAACCTATCAGCAGCAGGCCAATGTCCCGAAATCGCCAACCGGTTTTGTTGGCCGCGGCGTGCCGGACGTTTCAGGCGACGCGGATCCGCGGACTGGCTATAACGTCGTCGTCGATGGAAGCGCGACCGTCATCGGCGGAACGAGCGCGGTGGCGCCACTGTGGGCTGGACTGCTGGCGAGGATCAATCAGTCGCTCGGCAAAAACGTAGGTTATATCAATCCAATGTTATACGCGGCGAAAAGTGTGGCGACGTTTCACGACATCACCAGCGGCACAAATGGAACTTATTCCGCTGGGACAGGATGGGATGGTTGCACTGGCCTCGGCACTCCCGATGGAACGGCTTTGCTCCAATCCCTCGGCGCGAGTGCGACTGCAGGAAACGACTGATTCGCTCTAGCCGTACACCCGTTTAGGCCACGCCGGGCGGCAGACGCTCCGCCGCCCGGTGCGCTTTCAACAAACAACTACTTGCCTCTGCCCCGGCCGCCGCGCGGAGCAGACTGCCTCTGCTCCATTTGCTGCGTCTGCTGTGTGTGTCTCTCCTGCATCTGCTGCGTCTGTTGCTGGTGCTTCTGTTCCACTTGCTGCGTTCTGGCGTCATCTGCCTTCTGTTTCGTCAACTGCTGATGTTCCTTGTCCTGCTGCTTCTGCAGATTGTCCCGCTCTTTTTGCTGATTTGCTACCAGCTTGTCCTGCTCCTTCTGGTATTTCTGATCCTGCTTTGCGTCACCCGTGTTTGGCGCAGCCGGGCGTCGTATTGCCGGCAGATCCTTAGGATGAACCGCCGATCGACCGCCGTTATCCGCGCGATCCTCGCGGCCCTCTTCTCCGCCTCTCACCACTCCATTGCCCTTAAAATCTCCAGGTCGAGCGGTTGCCATTACTCCCGGATGGCCGTGGTTGAACGATGCGCGCTGCTGCGGGTCTGAGCGAGCAGCATCCATATGCTGCGTTTGAGCCGCTACCGGCCCGATGTGTCGTTCGTGCGCCGCCGCTTCTTCTTCCCGCGTCGGACGCGCGTCGATTCCGCCATGCCCGTTGAAGCTCACGTGCGAATCGTTCCTTATGTCCACATGCTCGTTGTAAACGTTGTGAAAGCCGCCGCCCACATGCCAAACCGATGTGTTGTAGAAGAAATGCCCGCCTTCCCAACGTCCACCATAGAAGCCGTTGCCGAAGTAGCCGAAGCCGTAGTTAATCCCGCCGTAAAAACCAACCGTCGGCCCCCAATACCCGGCGTTGAAAGCAAACCCGCCGTCGTTCCAGCCCCACCAGCCCGGTGTCCACAGGAAGCCGACTTCCGGAGGTTCTACCCACGTGCCGGGCACCCAATAATAGTCGGAAACATCGTAGTTATAATCCCAGTACCCGGGAGTCCAGAAGTAGCCGTCGCCGGGGCAAATTGGCTGCTCGTAAACCGGTATCACAGGAGGCCCGACTCTGATCGCCACGCGGACCTGCGCCTGCAGCGCTCCCGCCACGCCCATCAATAGGATTGCAAACAGCATCGAACGAACCACTAAAGCAAAACGCATTGCTCATCCTCCTGGCCGACGATCCTTCGTTTACCCGCTCCAGCTTTGCTCCTGCGGGCTTCGCGGACCGAGCGGCTCAACACCGCGCTGTGGAAGCCGCACCTAGCTAAGAAACCCGGCGCGACGCGGATAGTAGCAAATCACGTTCGCCCGCCCGGAATCCATACATCAATCCGTGTATTCACGCGCAGAACGCGACTGATTCTAAAAAGGGTTAGAAGTCTCACAGGAAGGAGTAAAGAGGAGGAAGGCCGAACGGCCCTCCTCCCCAACATCTATTGAATGTTAAACAACACTTAGTCGTTGGCGCCGGCCGCACGACGATTCAGGTCGCGGTCGGATTTTGCAACGTCGGAAGAAGACTCGCCGGTGGAAGAAATATCCTCTGCTCCGGTGCTCTTCATGATTTCCTTGCCACGCTTCACTTGGTCGGAAGTACTGCAATGCACGGACAAAAGAATCCCGCCCTTCTGAATGCGGCCTTCGTAGCGTTTTGCTTCGTATTCGGGAATGCCCATCCCGATAAGCGCGCCCGTAAAACCACCTACCGCGCCACCTACACCGAGGCCGGCCAACCCAGCCATAATCGGTCCTGCGGCGATGAACGGACCCACGCCTGGAATCGCAAGAGCGCCGATTCCGGCCAAAAGCCCGAGCGTTCCGCCGATGACGGCGCCGGCGCTGCCTCCAGCCGTTGCGCCTTCGGGCGCCTTTGTTTCTTTATGCGTTGCGATCGGCTTGGTGCCCAGATTCTCGGGCATCAGGACCGAAACATCGGTAGTGGCAAAGCCGCTTTTCAAGAATGTGTCAACTGCGTTTTCGACCGACTGACGTGAATTATAAATCCCCAACACGGAAGTTTTCTTGTCTGACATTTCTTGTTTCTCCTTTTTTCTATGAGTAAAAAAGCAATTTAGATTCAATGGTTACTGTTTTGGAGCAATCTCAAGACGGTTTGTGACGTTGTCCGCCCCGGCAACCGCGACGGCCTTCGCTTCGATGCTCGCCTTATCTTCTTCTGTACGCACCGGCCCCTTCAAAGTCACCTTGCCGTCCCGCGTGATGATCTTGATGTTATGCGCGTACGTGGAAAGCGACTCGTCTGCCATGATCGACTTGCGAATTTGCCTGGTAGTGTTGCGATCCGCAGGATTCATCTTCTGCTGATCGGCAGTGGTTGCACCTTGGTTGGCATCTCCCTGATTCATCTTGGTGTTGTCGGGAGCAGGCTGTTGGCTCTGCGGAACAGCCGCAAGAAGCGAAGCGCCCAAGAACAGCGTGGCACCCATCACCGAAAGGTACTTAGCGAATTTCACGTTTAATCCTCCTCGGCCCTTAAGCCTCATCTGCAAGCTCCCCACTTCGAGCTTTGCGGTGTTGAGCGTACTGCCCGGCTGTGACTGTGCCATACCGGGAAAGGCCTAGATTGGCAGGGGGTGTTCCGTAATCTCCCTAGGCAAATATTTGTAGGGGTAGGGCCCCTATCGTCGACATACTCTTGTTTTTAACGCTGTCATCCCGAAATCCGCGCCGCTCGCGGATGCCCCTGAGAGACCTGCTTCTTCTCTTTCAGTGAGCACAGTCGAAGGGCTTAACGTAACTGCCGGGAACTATTGTTCAGGAAGGGAGGGGATTCATCCCCCCCGCAAAAGAAGTTTCAATTCGTTTCTCCTCCGCTTGCGTTTTCTCACCTGCGCAAGTCGTTGCCGTCGCCCTCGAGCTTCTACCTGTTGCGCAGTTTCACCTGCGCAAGCAGCTGGTTCAAAGTCCTCGATTAGAACCGGATTATGCGAGACGCGAGAGTCTCATCCATTCCATCTGCTGCTCACGTAGTACAAGTGTTCACCAGTGGATGACAAAGCCACTTCGTGAAGTTCATACGCGAAAATTCGCTCTGCGTCCGAAAGTTTTCTGCCAGCGTAACTTTCGAGCTGCTCGCGACTACGTACAGACTCCCGCTTCAGAAGTTCAGCAACAGTAGTCTCTTCCGCGAACGTTACCTCCGCATATTTCTCGGGATGATTTTCGTTTCTTTTCGGAACGCGGATGATGTTGCCAACGGTCATCGTTTTTATCTTCTCGCCGACAGAATAAATCGTCATCGATCCTGTTAACCATTCAATGCGCCCTGCGTTCTCGGGACCTAGCGCCAACCCTTCGAGATCATGTATTTTCGCCTTGACCAGATCGGGGAATTTCTCCGGAAAAACTTTGACCCTCTCAAATCCTCGCGGCTCATCTTCGTGAAGCATCGCACCATTTTGGATAAAGTCTGTAAAAATAAAGTGGAAAGGACCTTTTGGGGAGAAATCGATGTAAATGTGCGGGTCTGTGTACTCCGGATCACCTTTATCGTCGATGATCAGCATGTCTTCAAACCGAACGAAACCGTATCTAAGTAGTTTGGCTTGCATTCGGTGCGGCAGGTGTTTCCAGAAAAACTCGGCTTTCTTGCCTTCATCTTCGAGCCGTGCTTGGTTGGTACGGTCGATGTTGTTTTTCCTCAGCGTTAGGTCGACGGCCGCGGAGAAGTCCCACTGCCGCTCACCCGTATTGATGTAGGCGTAATGTTCGCGAAACTTGAAGAAGACGCCATTCGCTGTTACATCAGCCGCGTAGTGTTCTTCCCACCGACGGTACTTTTCGAAATCAGGGTACTTTGCTTTAAATGGGTAGTGCTCAGCCTTGATATCGACGAGCAAAAAGCCCTTTGGATTCATTGTCTGGCCGGCCAATGGCTCGGTTCCGAAGATACACTTGAGGATTTTGTTCTTGTTGTTGGTACTGAATTTTAGCTCTGCTGTTCGAGCTCGGCGCTGTGGCGAGAGCGACAGCCCGAAAAACGTGAACAGAATTTCATCGTTCTCCGGCAGAAACAACTGATCTTCCAAATGGTCTTTTCCCCAGAAGTAAAACTCCGTAACACCTTTTTCTCTCAACTTCTCCCGGAATGCATCGTATGCGGTTTTGGAGATATTTGTCGCAGCCGCTAATATGTAGCCGTACGGCGGCTGCGCTCCATCCACTCCTTGATCTATCAAAGTACGCATCTTACCTGGGGCGATTGTTTTTTCGCGTTTACCTTGAACTTGCCACAGATGTCCTTCGCCGCGACGAATACCTTCCTCTCCCGCGTCATTGACGTTCGTGACAGCGTCGTTTGCCTCCCATGCTCTAATATCAAAACCTTCGTCGGAACCTCCTCTACCGGTAGCCTCGATGTTGCTCCAATCTCTGAAGCTGTAAAGCAGACGTCGGACAAGGTCTTCAAACCGGTGAGGCTCAAGGTCCTCAAAATGCAGCGGACTAATTGTCCTTGTCGCTTTGACTTTTTTTGTCATTCGCATCAATACCAGAATGTAATTCTAGTCCCGGACGGGCAGCCGACTCTTCCGCGGGGCACAATTCGGTTGTGACTATCTGACTACCCTACACGGGGGAACTTAACTCCCGGCAGTTTCAGACTATTCGGCTTTCCTTCAACTCCGATTCGGCGCCTCCGATCCTCCCGCAAGATGTTGCTCAGGAATTGCCAGTAAACAAAGGGGTCAGAATTCCAGTATGCGTACGCTGGGATTAGTCGGAAAACCAGGGCGTATGAGATCACGGTGAAAATAACCACTAGCACGGACCAGTGTCCCCTCAGAGGCGTTTTGAAATAGATGAAGAGCGCGGCCCAACCGATAGCCTGCAGGTGATGCCACAGCAACTGAAAATCGACAGGCAACCGAAATTTTACCTTGTAAAAGTAGTCTTGTAGTCCGTTGTACCAATCGTTCCACTCGTGATCCCATCTGTCATCGCTAATCTCGGCTAGCGCCAAGGAGACGTCTTCCCCACCCCCGGTACCTGGCCAACGAGGGATGATGTCGGGGCCCAACATGTTGGCCGCTGCTCGCCGCCAAGCGGCTCGCTTGGACAATTCCACGTTCTCACGCTTCGGACGGAACAATTTGACCATCACGGTAAACAAGACCCTCTCTAAGAGTGAACACAAGCAGTAACTGAACCCGTATAGCAACAGACCCACGACGTAAGAGCCGAAGGCAATAGCGCCCATCCGAGAATAACGTCCCAATCCGAGAGCCACTGTCATTCCTCGAATGAAATCGGGATGAGCGAGGACCAAACCAATCAGAAGCGTCCCACCCGGGAGGAACGGCAGAAACAATTGATAGAATCGGTGAAAACTGACTTTTCCGAGATCAATGCCGAGGGCGGGTTGCATTTGACCTTTGTTTACCACAAACCCCGAACCCAGTCACTGTCGATAATTCTCCTATTACTCCGGGGAAGTGAGGTTTTTGACCCAGCGCTCGTAATTCTCTCGTTTCGACTCCCGATTCACCCCATTCCCAAAAACGGGAACAGAAATGCATGCCCGTAATTGTGCTCACACATACAACCCCTTGACATCGCCTTAGAAGTATGATATAAAACTACTTGCCATATAAATAATCAATAGTATTTAAGAGCTTTAGGTCCCGGAAAAAGGGGCCAGCTGCTTCTCTTTAGGTCGCCGAGGCGACTAAGGGTAGCAGCTATTTTTTTTAGGAGGCTATGTGGCGAGAGTTTGTGGCAGCAGGGCGGTGGTCGCGCGGCGTTTGCGCTCGCCGGTACTGATGGATCGTTCCCGATTCTCCGCGAATCGCGACAAATTAAATCGCCAAATTCAGGAAGTAGAATGCCTCGTAACTCGCAGAAAACAAACAACGGCGATCAGCTCAAATAGCCAAAAATTTCAATTTTGCAAAACCAAAAATCTCGCCGCAATCACTCGCGCGTGCTTTCGTCTGTGCGTTCATCGGAACGTCGACCGAGGCCTTCTTCTAGCCACTAGCCACTTGCAACTAATCACTGGTTTCAGCACTTCTAACCGGTTCTGCACAATAAGTAGAATTCGACGTAACTCACTCAAAACAAACGCTCGGAGAATTTCTACCCGGTTCCCGAATTGCACGTCAGCGGGATGCATGCAGGCGCTACTTCCGGGGAAGGTAGATCCGAATGATGTCGTCCTTCACTTCGACTACGCTGCCGGGGTATTCGCGCGAGGTTTTCTCGCGGAGCTGGTCCATGGTGGGGTAGTCGGTGCGGCCGTCGAACCAGCGGGCGTCGTCGATCAGCAGGACGTGGCCGCGAACGGGATGGCTGTAGATGGCGGCGAGTTCCTGCTTGACGGGCGAGGAGATGTCGTAATCGTGCGCGTCGAGCCAGAAAAGGCAGGGCTCTTTGAGCGCGGGCAGGAGTTGAGGCAAAACTTTTCCGCTGTCACCTTCCAGAACGTGAATGTTCGGGCGCTTTGCGAATTTTCGCCGAGCGCTTTCGGCCCGGCGGCCGTCGAGCTCGATGGAGTAAATCTCGCGAAAGCGGTTTTGGTTCACGTAGAGCATGTGCGCGAAGTTCACTCCGGTTTCCACCAGAACGTGCAAATCGAATTTGCGGGCGAATTCCGCGATGGCGCGCTGCTTCACCAAGTGCGGCGCGCCGGCTCCGGGCACCGCGCGAAGTTTCCACGAAGCATATTCGCCGCGAGCGGAAATACTTTTGTAGAGATGAAAGAGCCCGCTATCGCGGAACGCCTGCCCGAATTTCGACACGATCCAGCCGCCTAATGAGTGAAATGACGCCGCCTATCATAGCAAGCCAGTCGGATTTAGGTACCGGGATGCTCGGCGATCCGGGAGCTCTTCGCTGAAGAACGGCGCGCTAGGCGGTGATGTTGATTTCCTGCTCGGCGGCGGCGAGGACTTGCTCGACGGAGAGAGAGAGCATGGCGGCGGAGTAAGAGTCCAGGCGGACGTAGTCGCCGCGAAGATAATCGGGAGGCTGGGAAGAAATGTTTTGGACCACGGCGCCGCGCGGGAGCGGGCCGTTGCGTTCCGGGTCGGTGGCGCCGAAAAGCCCGACGACGCGCGTGCCAAGCGCGGCGGCCAGATGCAGCGGACCGGTATCGCCGGCGACAACGAGACGCGCCTGAGCCAGAAGCGCGGCGAGCGCGGGAATGGGGAGCTGGACGATGGGAGGATTCGCCGAACCTGCGGCGGACACGACTGCGCCGCCGAGATCTTCTTCGCCGGGAGCGATATTGATGACCGAGCGGAGACCGTCGCGCTGAAGAAGCAAGCGGCAGAGCGCGCCAAAGCGGTCCGGCGGCCAACATTTGGATTTCCAGCCGCCGCCGGGGCTGATGACGACGTAATCACCGGAAATGCCTTCGCGCAAGAGCATCTCGCGGACAAAGCGCAATGCATCTTCCGGGACTCGCAGAGGAAAGCTGGGCACGGGCTGCGGTTGCGCTCCAGCGCGCACGGTGAGATCGACGGTCATGTCCACGATATGGCGGCCGGTGGGGATCACGCGGTCGGTATAAAAGATAGTGGCTCCGGGCTCGCGCGTGGCTTGGCGGTCGCGGCCGATGCGTCGAGGCGCGCCCGAAAGCCAGGAGAGGACGGCGGAGCGGTAACGTCCCTGAAGGTCGAGCGCGCAGGTGTAGTGGGCGCGGCGCAGGCGTCGGATGCAGGAGAGAACGTCGGGAAGCGAGCGGCCGAGGGGAATCGTGTCGTTGATCACGGTGACCAGCTCGACGAGCGGCGACCAGCGTTGGTCCACGACCCAGTCGATGGTGGCGGAGGGGAAACTCGCACGCAGGGCGGCGACGGCGGGAATCGTGTGGACCAGGTCACCCAGCGAGCTGAGGCGGACGACGAGAAATCGTGGCGAAGTTTCCGTCATGCCGGGCAGCGTCACATTTGCGCGGGATCTTCGGGCTGCGGACCTTTTCCGGGGCGGATGGCGCTAAAGAGGTGCTTCACGGACGCGGACAGGCGGTGGCGGAAAAGAGCGAGGCGCTGGTTGCTGCTGTCGTTGACCCAGTTGAACTGGATCACGCGGCGTTCGCCTTCGAAGGGCAAATGGCCGTGCCAGGAACGGTCGGAACGCAGGAAGGCGACGAGCGTGCCGTCGGAAGGCGGGACTTCGACGGCGACGTCGTTGATATTGTCACGCGAGCGAAGGAGACGGAGGCGGCCGCCGGAATCGTCCCAGGCGGGATTCAGGTAGAGCAGGACGGTGATAATTTTGCTGGTGGAGTCGTTGTGAATTTTGCCGTCGTGCGGGCCGCAACGGCCGCGCACCGTGATGGTAGTGGGACGGCTGGAGAGGTCCACGCCGAATTTTTCCTCGAAAGCTTTGCGAAATTCTTCGGATTCGAGGGAGTCGACCATGGCTTGGAAGCCGGGGCCGAATTTAACGGAATCGAGCGGGAAACTGCCCGACTGCGCGATGCGGGGATAGTCGGAATTGATGCGGCGAAGCGCTTCGGGCTTTATGAAATTGCGAAGGACAAGGTGTTCGTAGGGAGCGCGTTCGAGAGGTGCGGTGTTAAAAGCTTCGAGGTCGAAGACGCTGTTGGCCATGGGCGCTATTGCCAACCGTATCTTTCACCACAGCGGGTGTCAAGTGCGATGCGGATCAGTTCTTGGGGGTCGAGGAGCTCTCGGTGAGTACGTCCCAGATGCCATAGGACGCCAACGCCGCAGCGGCTCCGAAGATCAAGAAGAACGCCAGCTTTCGTCGACGGCGCTTGGCTGGCGTGGTGTTGGCATCATCCCCCGACATCGCCGCCTCCGGGCCTGCTGTCGCCGGCTCCAGGTCCATCGTTACTCGATAGGACTTGCCTTCCGGAATCGTGTGAATTTCGCCGTCATTATCGAGAAGCAAGGAACCGCGGTACGCCGAGACTACGATTTCCTGCGAGCCAACGATGGTCACTTGGCCGTACGCCGGCTGGGCATTCGCCGCGCGAATGACGCCCTCCGGAACTTCCAGTTCGAATTGGTCTGTACCATCGGAAGAGAATCCGACGGTTCCGCGAGCCACCACCGCGAGGACGGCATCGGATCGTTGCGCGAGAGTGGCTGAACTGGACCCCAGCAAATAAACTTGGGTAGCGCCCATTCGTAGCCGCAAAGCTCCGCCGACCTTGGTTTCTACTTTATCGCCGGAGTAGACGGTGGTGCCGACGGCAACCTTGGAGTCTGCAACCTGGGCGTCCTGGGCCTGGATAACCAGGCCGAGAGGTTTCTCGTTGGCCGCAAACCCGGGCAGACCGAGCAAACAAGAGAGCATAGTCGCCAGGCAGGATCGAGCAATAGATCGCATAACTTCCTCCGAAACCGTACATACCAACCTAGGTGCTCGGAGTGTTTGGGTCAATCTGCAAGCCGCGGCGCGTGGTGTAAGAGACACTCCGGGTACTAGAGGGGACTCAGAATGAGAGGCGCAGGCTTACCGCGGATTACAGGCGGTCGATTTTCGCGGCGAGGATAAAATCGCTTTCCGTGAGGCCGTTAATTTTGTGCGTCCACGTTTTCACTTCTGCTTTGCCCCAGGTGAGGAAAATATCCGGATGATGGCCCTGTTCTTCCGCAATCGCGCCCACTTTGTTTACAAAGGCGAGCGCTTTGGCAAAGTCCGGAAATTTGAACTCGCGTACGATGTGATGCCCTTCCACGATGTTCCATTGCGGAGTTTGTTTGGCCAAGTCTTGGAGTTCCTTTCCGGCCAGTGGGGGAACCCCGCCACGACACGGCACGCACGTTTTATTCGCTAATTCGCTCATGGAGGCTCCTGGGTTCAATCCTTGAAGGTCCATTCTGATACGAATTGTAATTGTACAGGAACGAGCGTCTTACGACTGGCCGATTGCAAACGAGTTCTGTTATCCTCCTGCGCGGAAACTAGATACTCGCCACGGAGGACTTATGGCTGACGAGCTTCAGGAACTTCAAGAAAACGCCGAGCATGGCGCACACGAAAAGAGCCTCGCTCCTGTGACGATAACGATGGCCATACTGGCTGTTCTGGTGGCTTCGGTTTCACTGATGGGCCATCGCGCGCACACGGAAGAAATTCTTCACCAGACGAAAGCAACGGATCAGTGGAGTTATTATCAGGCGAAAGACATCCGCCGCAGAAACTATGAGCTGTTTCTCGACGAGCTGTCGGTCTTTTCGCTGCAGAACGCCGAGCAGGTGGCGAAGATCAAAGAAAAATACTCCAAGGAAGTAGACCGCTACAAGGATGAGCAGAAGGACATTCAATCCGAGGCCAAGGGCGCCGAGAACGAAGTCCGCACCGAGCAGCGCCGCGCCGACAGGTTCGATCTGGGCGAGGTAATGTTGGAAGCAGCTCTCGTTATCTGTTCGATCACTCTTCTCACGCGCAAAAAAATTTTCTGGCTGACCGGAGTAGTTCTGGGTCTGGCAGGAGTAGTAATTGCGACGGGGGGGCTTTTGATTCACTAGATCAACTGAGGACGTCGAGGCGGCTAAAAAGAGTTCAACGCTTTCCCGAGGCCGCGGATCTTGCCTCGATATATTCGTGGACGTATTCGGCGAAGGCTTTTTCGAGCTTGAGAGTCACCGGCCCGGGAGCGCTCGCGATTCGGTGGCCGTTGATTTCGCTTACTCCGAGCATGCTGCGGTTCGTGGAGGAAATAAAGACTTCATCGGCGCCGTAGAGGTCCGCGGGAAGAAGCGTACATTCCTCTACGGGCGCACCAAAGCGCTGGCCAATCTCCAGCAGCACGCTTCGCGTAACGCCTTCCAAGCAACCAGATGCCAGAGCGGGAGTGCATACGCGCCCGCCACGCACGCAGAAAATATTCGCGGCCGTGCATTCGGCCACTTCGCCGCGCTCGTTCAGCATGACTACTTCATCGCAACCGGCTTGCTGCGCTTCGTACAGGCTCCAAACGTTGTTGAGCCACGAAGTTACTTTGACGCCCGCCAGCGCCGAGGCGGCATGACGGCCGTTTTCGCGCAAACCTAGTTTTACGGGCTCGCGGTAGGACGGCAGGTCCGAAGAATAAAGTATTAAGTCCACGCGGGGAAAATTCTCATCGCTCCGCCAAAATCCTACCTGATTGTAGATGGCGTAGATTCGCGCGCAGCCTTCGCTGACTTTGTTGGCGAGCAGAAGCTCATTGAGCTTGCCTCGCACGGCTTCTGCGTTGAACGGGAAGGGGCAGTGGGTTCGCTCGGCATCGCGCTGCAAGCGTTTCCAATGGCGTTCGAAGGCAAACGGGATCCCCGTGACGATGCGTATGGTGGTGAACAATCCCCAGCCGTTCAACAATCCCGCTTGCCCGGGAGAAAGGCGCACCTCCTCCACAGGCGAGAGGCGGTCGTTGTGAAAAATGAAACGGTGGATCAAGCACTCCTCCGAAGGAACCAAACCATTCTATCGCAAAATTCCGCCACTTCTAGGGACGCCATTGAGCCAAGTTCATATTCATTGCACGTTTCCGTCATCGCTTTTGGTCCTCTCCAAGCGGGACCGCTTTTTTGTATCCAGGGTCTTGACACTTGCGACGTCTGCGCCTAAATTGAACTTGTTGACTCGGAGGAATTGATGCGGGTACTTTCCCGTTCCTGCCTGATAGCAATCTTGATAGCCGGTTTGCTAAACATTCCTACTTTTGCTGCTAACGAAGCGCCTCTAGGGCTCGTCACGCAGGCGCAAAGCGCTCAGATAGGGAATACTAAGGTTGAAATCGGGACTACGATTTTTCCGGGCGACGTACTCGCTACCGATGTCGGCGGAACGCTGCGTCTTAAGTTTGGATCCGACCAGATGTACCTGCTTTCGGCAAGTGCGGCCAGTCTGGCGCGAACTGCAACGAACAGCACCGTGCATGCACTGGTTAGCCGCGGCACAGTTGGTTTTTCTTCAAGTGGCAACGACCAGATCGAGCTTGAGATACCTGAAGGCGTTCTCCGCGCTGCGAAAGGCGAACCGGCCTACGGCCAGGTCACGATCATCGGTCCCCGGGAAGTTGTGATCTCGGCCTACCGAGGCACGTTGGTTCTGGAATACGACGGAGAGTTCCGGTCGATTCCCGCCGGCAAGTCCTATCGAGTCACAATGGATCTAGAGCCGGCGTCTGCGCCACAAGCTCCTGCAGGAGTAGGCGGAACTGTCCAGTCACCCAAAAAAGCTCTGAATACTCCCACGCTCGTTTGGGCCTTAGTGGCCGTTGGAGGGGCTGGCGGCGTAGGTTATGTAATCTGGGACATACTTTCCGAAAGCTCATCCGCGCCGAAGAACTAGCTCCAGCGGTAACGTCATTCTGGCGCTGATACTTTTTCCCGTTCCGTTAATTTCCTCTTCGTGCCGTCACGCTTCAGGGTTGTCCCTAGCACTACAGATAATAAGAATTCTTTCTACGATTCCAATAACGAAGCAGTCTGTTCTAATCCGCGCTAAACGGCGAAACCGTGTATGCTGAATACGGATCCTGGAGAGTGTTAACTAAAATATGACTCGACCCTTCTCGCGTCTCGTGGCTAGTTTCTTGTTTGTTTTCTGCGCTATTCCTGCTTTTCCTTCCGGCTTGGCGCCTGACGTGGTGTTACAGACCATGCAGCAAGAATTAAAACGCGCCACAACATCGTTAGGCAAAACAGATCCTGCTCCGTACTACTTGAGCTATGCCGTCACGGACATCGATGAATTCCTGATCGTCGCCTCGAATGGAAGTATTGTCCTTTCGACCGGCGCTCAGCGCCGCCAGGCCGACGTGATGATGCGGGTGGGTTCCGCAGCGCTGGATAATACTCACGGCAACAGGGGCCGCGGCTCGGGTATCACGTCGGGTCTCCTTCCGTTGAATAGCGATTCGGACGCAATCGCGCGCGTGCTCTGGCAGCTTACCGACCGCGAATACGAGCAAGCGTCTTCATCGTTTCTCACGGTGAAGACCAGCAAAGCGGTGGAATCGGAAGAAGAAGACAAGTCACCTGATTTCTCGCAAGAATCTCCGCAAGCGCATCTAGGCGCAGCGCTCAAAGTTGCGCCCTGGGATCAGAAGCAGTGGGAAGAGCGCGCCCGGCGAATTTCGGCAGGTTTTCTGAAATATCCCGGAGTGTATAGCTCGACCGTTTCACTTCAGGTGAGCAACGATCGTTCGTATCTCGCCACGAGTGACGGCGGAGCGGTGGTGCGGCCCGGAGCGATCAGCCGGCTGGTGGTGCAGGGCGAGACGCGCGCGGACGACGGCATGGAATTAATGCGCGTGGATTCGTTTCAGGCGCCTTCTCCCGATCAGCTTCCTTCTGATTCCGAACTCGCCGCAAAAGTGGACAAAATTGCGGAAGACCTGAAGGCGTTGCGGGCAGCTCCAGCGGCTGAGCCTTACGCCGGACCGGCGATGCTCTCCGGCAGGGCTGCGGCCGTTTTCTTCCACGAAGTCCTGGGGCACCGGCTCGAAGGGCATCGTCAAAAAGATGAAACGGAAGGCCAGACGTTCACGAAAAAAATAAATCAGCTCGTTCTGCCGCCCTTCCTGAGCGTAATCGATGATCCCACACTGAAGGAACTCAACGGCGTGAAACTTGCGGGATCGTACGATTTCGATGATGAAGGCGTTCCAGCGGTTCGCGTGGCAGCGGTCGAAAACGGCATTTTGAAAAATTTCCTGATGTCGCGCATGCCGATCAAGGGTTTCGACCACTCAAACGGACACGGCCGCAGGCAGCCGGGATTGATGCCCACGGGCCGCCAGGGAAACTTGATCGTAACTTCAACAAATACCGTGCCCGACTCCGAACTTCGCCAGAAATTTATTGACGAGATCAAGAAGCAAGGAAAGCCGTACGGGCTTTACTTCGACGATATTCAAGGCGGCTTCACGTTGACCGCACGTTCGACGCCCCAAGCTTTCCAGGTGCTTCCGGTGATGGTGTATCGAGTGTATGCCGACGGGCGGCCGGACGAACTCGTGCGCGGAGTGGACATCGTCGGAACGCCGTTGCTTTCTCTGAACAATATTATTTTGACTGGGGACACCATGCAGGTTTTCAACGGGATTTGTGGTGCTGAATCCGGGCAGATTCCTGTGGCCGCGGCTGCGCCCGCGATGCTCTTCTCGGAAATTGAAGTGCAGAAACGGAGGCGAGGTACGGAACGGCCTCCGATTCTGCCTCCCCCATCGCTCGACGCTCCGCCTAAAGCTTCAAATTCGCAGCCCGGTACGGTGGGGCAGCGCTAGCCATGAAAATGAACGACAAGCGGATGGTTTTTCTATCGATTCCGTATCTCTTGCTGGCGATGTTGATCGCGCTGTGCTGTGCCAATCCAGCTTCGGGGCAGAAGAAAGTGGAGAGCAATACTTCGCCTGCGTCTGGAGCTGCTGTTGATACGAAACAGAGCGCTGGTCTCTCCGATCCCGTAATTAGCGCCATGCGAGAAGAACTGGAGCGCTCCAAATCGCATGTGAAGATGGACAACGTCTCAGCGCCTTATTACATAGAATACCGGCTTTCGGATGTGCAGGAGTACACGGCGGAAGCGACGTTTGGCGCGTTGCGCGAGGATCAGCGCGTGCACGTGCGCAGCATTCGAGTGGTGGTGCGCGTCGGCGACTACAAGCAGGATAGCTATTACGGGCCCGGCATCGGCGTGGTCGATCTTGCGCCGCTGGACAACGATTCGATTGCTCTCCGCCGCCAATTGTGGAACGCGACGGATCGCGCTTACAAAGCGGCGAGCGAAGCGTTTGCAAGTAAGAAGGCTCTGCTGAGCCAGTATAGTGCGGAACAGCCGTTTGATGACTTCTCGAAAGTCCCCTCTTTGCAGTCGATCGGCCCGCTGGCCAAACTCGAATTTTCTCCGGAGGCGTGGAAACAGGCGCTTGAAAAGTCCACAGAACTTTACAGCTCGGACCCGAAAATCCAGTCGCTGTCCGCCGGCTTGAGATTTCGCGCGGTGAACGTCTATTTCGTAAACACGGAAGGAACGATCACGCGACAGGGCTATGCGGCGTATTCAGTCCAACTTATGGGGGAGACACAGGCAGCGGACGGAATGCGGCTTGGCCGTTCACCTTTTTATATGGCAGCTACGGCAGCGGAATTGCCCCAGCCGGCGAAATTGCAGGCGGACATGGCGAAAATGCTGGAAACTCTGAAGGACCTTCGCGAAGCGCCGCTGGTGGAGGAAGATTATCGCGGGCCCGTGCTATTTTCAAATGACGCTGCGACGGATGTATTCGCCGGCATGGTAGGCAACAATGTGCTGGGGATTCGGCCCAAGCCAGGCGAGTCAGCGCGGACGATCGGGGAGTTTTCTTCAAGCTATAAGAGCCGCGTGCTTCCTGATTTTCTGTCCGTCGTGGACGACCCTACAATGAAATCGTTTCAGGGTAAGCAGCTGATCGGGAGCTATGAGATCGACGAAGAGGGAGTTCGCGCACAAGTGGTGCCGCTTATTAAGGACGGCATACTGGTGGACTACCTGCTGAGCAGAACTCCTATCCGCGATTTTCCCGATTCGAACGGACACGGGCGCGCGGCACCGGGCCAGCCGCCTATGGCGAGTATCGGCAATCTGATCGTGGAACCCAAACAGCCTCTGCCGGCTGAGGAGCTTAAGAAAAAGCTGATCGAGATGTGCAAACAGGAAAACAAACCGTACGGATATTACGTTGAAACGCTGTCCGGGTACGATCCACGGCTGCTCTATCGCGTATACGTCAATGACGGGCATGAAGAACTGGTTCGTGGCGCGGTTTTCAACGAACTCGACACGCGAACGCTGCGAAACGATCTGGTTGCGGCTGGCGATGACCCGCTGGTGAGCAATCGCGAAGGCGCAATTCCCACTACTGTAATCTGCCCCTCAATATTGTTCGATGAACTGGAAGTAAAACGCACGGACAAAAAGAACGCCAAGCTGCCGGAGTATCCGCCGCCCCCTGTCACGCCCGAACATTGATTCTTGCGGCGTGGAACCCCAGCCGGTTTCACGCGGGATTGGGGCGGTAGAGCCAGTCGAGTTTCGCGGCGACTGGTGCTGCGGGGCCTGTATTTGCGGCGGCGATGATTTCCTCCACGATGAGCCTGCGAGGGGTTAACGTGCAAACAGGGTCGGTGACTGCGGGATCGCCGGCGAGGAGAAACGCTTGGCAGCGGCAGCCGCCGAAATCCTGGGCGCGGCGGTCGCAACTGCGGCAGGGCTCCTGCATCCACTCCTCGCCTCGGAATTTTTGAAAGGCCTCGGAGGAATCCCAAATCTCCCGGAGCGGGTCGTTTTTTACGTTTTCAAAGCGCAGGCCGGGAATGACCTGTGCGGCGTGACACGGGAGTACGTCGCCGGTTGGCGTGATCAACATTAGTTTGCGTCCCCAACCGCCCATGCACGCCTTGGGATACTTGGCGTAGTAATCCGGCACCACATATTCCACGCGGACTTTTCCGCGCAGCCGAGCTTCGGCTTGCTGCAGCAGGAGGATCGAACGGTCCACTTGATCGCGTGTGGGCAGGAGACGCTCGCGATTGGCGAAGGCCCAGCCGTAATACTGAACATGCGCAAATTCTAAACGGCCGGCGCCGGATGCTTCTCCGAAAGCGATCATTTCCTCCAAGCGATCGAGGTTCTGGCGATGAATTACGAAATTCAGCGTCAGGGCAATGCGGTGTGCCCGCGCCCACTTGACGACTTGGAGCTTTTGCTCGAGCGCTCGAGTGCCTGCAATCTCACTGGCGGCATCTTCTTGCAAGCCTTGAAAACTCAATTGCAGGTGATCGAGTCCGGCATTCACGAGATCTGCAAGGCGGCGTTCATCCAGCGGCAGCCCCGACGTGATCAAATTCGCATAGAGTCCTGCGGCGCGGGCAGCGCGGACAAGCTCGACTAGATCGGGTCGCGCGAGGGGTTCGCCGCCGGTGAAATCAACTTGCAGCACTCCGGCTTCGGCGGCCTCTCGCAGCACTCGCGACCAGACTTCGGTGGACAGCTCAAGTCCGCGGGACTGCAGCTCCAAAGGATTCGAGCAGTAGGCGCAGTGCAGAGGGCAGCGGTGAGTAAGCTCAGCAATAAGTGCGAGCGGCGTGGGAATCGTGGTGGTCATTTCTGCTCGGCGGCGTCTTCCGCGGTGAACTCCAAAGCGCCTTGTTCGTGAAGCAGCGCTAGATAGCCGAGGATGTCCTTCTCCACGCGCTCGGGTTCGGCTTTCGAATAGATCTTCTGTAGATCGGAGATGATTTGCTGGACCGTGCGGCTGCCGTCGCAGCGCTCGACGATCTCAAGGCTTGGCCCATTTAGGCGAAGCGCGCGTTCCGGCATCTGCAACATGCGCGGCGTGCGATTGGGTTCGTTCAGCCTACATCCGGGCGCTAGCCGTGGCTGCGCGTGCATTTCAGGATTCATACTTTAGCCCGCCTGAGGTTGAAAAGCCCCCGGCGGGGGCCACCCGGGAGACACATAAGCAAAATACAAAGCATCGAGCTGGGCCCAGAGAATATTGCACTTCGCACGTAGCGCGGCCAGCGCAAGTTCCTGCTGCTCGCGCGTTCGAGCATGCTTCACCACCCAGGCTAGCGCAAAGTCCGCATCTTCGGGCGCTTGCGTAAGGCGGCCCTGAAAGTAATCGAGGCCGCCGGAGAGCCAGGGATAGTAGCGCCTGAGCGCGTCCATGCGCAGGGCGATGAGCTTGCCGGAAAAAAGTTCGGTCAAAGAAGAGGCCACGGCTTCGAGAAATGTCGCCGACCGAACCAGTTCGAGATAAGCGTCCACTGCATACCGCACCGCCGGCAGAATGGAGTCTGCCCGCAGCGCCTGGTCGCGTGGGAGGCCCGTCGCCTCCACCAATCGCAACCACTTCTCGATGCCGCCGGGGCGAGTGCCGTCTCCATCGTGGTCGAAAATGCGCTTGCGCCAAGCACGGCGAAATTCGGCGTCTTCACTGCGCGCGAGAATGGTGGCGTCTTTTATAGGGATACGGCTCTGGTAGTAATAGCGGTTGAGGGCCCAGGCTTGCAGTTGGCCGCGTGTTAGTTTTCCTTCGTGCATCAAGAGGTGGAAAGGATGCTTATGATGATAGCGCTCCTCTCCGATGGCGTGAAAGCGCGCTATGAATTGGGCTTCCGGAAGAAACGATTCTGAGGTCGATACATTCACAGGGCAAACTCCATACCATCATGCGCGATTTCCCATCCCATTTCACGCACCTGGTGGTACTCGGCGCTCTCTTCATCCAGGATGGGGTTTGTGTTGTTAATGTGAATGAGGACGCGGCGACCGCGACCGGCGCCGGAAAATTGCCGAAGCAAGCCGTCCGCTCCTGAAAGCGGGAGATGACCGATCGCGCGGGCGGTCTTGCCGGATCCTGTTGCGCGGATGAGTTCGTCATCGCTCCAGAATGTGCCATCCAAAAACACCAAGTCGCTCGACTCGGCCAGCTTTTTCCATTCCTGATTTTGGCCCGAAAGAGAAGGCGCAAAGAACAGGCGCTTCTCACCCTGCTCGACCAGCAATCCGACGACGGCTTGGTCCGCTGACAGCTTACCGCGGAGAGAATCGCTCACGTAGTCAGGATACGTTCCTCCGAGGGGAACCGCCGAGCAGCGGAAAGACGAATCGTCGGCGGGATCGCCGGCTACCCGAGCAAATTGCGGCTGCATGGAAATGCCAAGCCACTGCACAGGAGGTGTAGCCCTATCGAGAACGCGAAATATGGTGTTTTCTTCCAGGAGTATTTGCTGCACACCAGGAGTGGCGAAAATACGGAATGGCGTAAATTCGCGCAGGTGAAGCAGACCCATGATGGAATCGACGTCAGCGCTCGGCAGGAAAACGCCGGTTATGGGTGATCCACGCGAACCGTCGGGAGGAGAAAGCTCAGGCGCGGCGAGGATCTGCACGCGCAGATCGGGAGAAGCGTTCAGGAGAAACCATGCTTGCCCGTCGACCGAGAAGGCGATTTGAGTTTGTGTACGCGGACTTCCGTGCAGCTTGCCCGAACGGAGGCGAACGCAGTTGGAACAACCGCAATTCCACTGGGGAAAACCGCCCCCGGCTCCCGAGCCGAGGACTTTAACGCGCATTCGGGCTAGAGTTCGGCGTTAGCGTAGGAGCTAATTTCGCAGTTCAGGTTCACTTCTTCGTGCTGTGGGGTAACCCATTCCATGGTCCGAACTCCCTGTAGCGAGATTAAGACTAGTACAGAACAAGGATAGCACCCTAGGGATGGCTGCGTCAATGGGGCTATCAGCACCGCATAGAGAGAATAAAGCGTTTATTATCATCACTGAAAGTAACTCAAGTTAGATATTGAGGAACGGGCGGCGTTCGGAGAGACTAACAGCGGGCGGCGGTGTGTTATCTTGGCCGTTCGACCGCAGTTAGGAGGATTTGATGGAAGGGGCGTCGATGCGACGCAGCGATCGTGTCTCGTTGACCGTGCTACTGGAAGCTTCCGGTATTGACAGCTTAGGGCAGGAGTTCAAGGACCGGGCCCGCACGATGTTGATCAATCGGGGGGGCGCAGTAATCGTGCTCGATCGCGAGCTGAAGCCCGAGCAGGAGATTCAGATTCGGCGTCAAGCGGGTTCCGATTCCCAGAAGATCGTCCCAGCGCGCGTGGTGGGCGAATTTGGCCGTCAAAAGGATGGATTTCTTTACGGCATCGAAATACTGAATCAGGAAGATGATTTCTGGAAGATTGAATTCCCCCCGATCGCGGAATCAGCCGAAGCCGTGGCTCGCATGTTGCTGCAATGTAGCTACTGCAAAAGCCGCGAGGTAGCCTACCTGAACGAACTCGAATTACGCGGCTTCGAATCCAATCGAGGAATCGCGCGCCATTGCAAGACTTGCAGTGTGCCGAGTATATGGACACAGGCTCACCATGAAGATGAAAAGCGGGCGATGCGTGCCGCGCGCCGCACACGCGAACCCGACCCGATTCCTGAAGGCGAAGAGCAGAGGGAACGCCAGCGCCTCCGGATCAAGACACGACTAACAGCCTGCATCCGGCAGACAGACGCGGACGACGAGCTGGCGGTTTGCGAGGATATTTCGCCGATTGGAATGTGCTTTCGCAGCAAACGCCGCTACGACAATAACGCGACAATTCAGGTGGCCGTGCCCTATTCGCCGGATGCGGCGAATATTTTTCTTCCGGCACACGTGGTTTATTCAGAAGAAATGCCTCGGGCGGGATTATTTAGGCACGGGGTGGAATATCGCAGGGTGGGGCCTAGGGCGAGGTAGATCTGGGCGCGAGCTTGGTATCTGGGGTTTAGGCCACCGAGATTTAGGCTACCGGCACCGCAGAGCGCTCGCGAGTGCGCCGTTGAAGGTACTTCATAGCGATATTCAGATAAACCCTCCCGTTGGAAGTTTCAAAGCAAAGTACGGTCGCTTCCGAGTCGTTCCCAGCCTTTTCGCACTGTTCCTGAGTGAGCACTTCCGGAGGAAGAACTTTAAATTGGAAACCGCGGTCATTGAGCTGCGTGACCGCGTTGCCGATAACCATATTGGCGAGCTCGCAGACAGTTTCCCGCACGATCGGTTCGCTGGAATCCACTTCCTTACCAAACAGGCAGCCTGCGACGTGCGCCGCAGCAGCGGGGTCCATGTCGAGAATTACGCGGCCTTCAATTTGTCCGCGGAAAGTAACAACAGCCGCTGTGCCCTTGCGCCGGTACCCTTCGACTTCCATAGTGAGGTCTACAATTTTCGCAGGCTCCTTCATCATCTCCGCCAACACGGCGTCAAGCGAGCCGATAAACGGTTGAATCAGTTCCATCTTCATCGAGATTTCTCCTCGGCGGCGCCGACCGTGGCAGTAACGCCGTCGTCGTTGAGAACGTAGCGGATGATTTCGTAAAGCGCATCCGGCTTTACCGGCTTCTGAACGAAATGGCGCGCGCCTTTTTGAAGCGCGGCGAGAATATTGTCCTGATAGCCGACGGACGAAACCATGACAATGCGGGCGTCCGGGTGCTGTTGGACAATACGCTCGACGGCTTCAATACCCTCCATCTGAGGCATGGTGATATCCATCAGAACGATGTCGGGTTTCGTGCGCGAGTATTCGGTGATTGCGGTGCAGCCGTCGCCGGCCTCGCCGATAACCTGGCCGCCAAAGGATTCGATCATTTTGGCGAGGCTTTTTCGCGCGAAGACCGAGTCATCCACGATTAAATATCGAACGGGCTCGCTGCCCTGCTTTCTGGTCAATGCTTCAAACTGTTTCATAACGATCTCCTTCGTAAGAATCTCCCGCTGCTAATCTCCGTCACTCGTGATTCTGGCCACCACCGGTTCCACCATTGGGTGTTCCGGCAGGCATTTTGATTGCAATACACTGGAAAGATTCGAGAGTGAAACGACGCGCGAGGCAAAACCGCGCTCGATTGCGGACCGTGGCATGCTGTCCACAACGCAAGAGTCGGGGCTTTGGACGATGGTAATGCCGCCCGCGGAGCGAACTGCTCCCATGCCCGCTGCGCCGTCGTCTCCCATCCCGGTCATCAGCACGGCTATAGAGTTGTTACCGAATTCCTGCGCCACGGATTGAAACAAAACGTCCACAGATGGGCGGTGCCCATTCACGCGGGGCTGGTCGACGAGGATGGCAACGTTGCCATGCTCCATTCGACGGACTTTCATGTGGCGATTCCCGGGGCAAATCAAAGCGCGGCCGGCCAGCAACAAATCGCCCGATTGCGCTTCTTTGACCTCGATAGCGGAGGATTCATCAAGGCGGCGGGCAAACATATCCGTAAACCCTTCGGGCATGTGCTGTACGACCAAGAGACAGCCGGGAAAATCTTCGGGAAGCTGCGAAAAGAGATATTGCAAAGCATTGGGGCCACCGGTAGAAACCCCAATTGCCACGATACGAGAAGGCCAGTTGGGCATAGAAGCCCGCCGCTGCGGTTTGCGTTTTACCGAGGGCACGGTGATGATCATTTTTGGTGCGCCGGAAGCAGCGGCGAACTTGATCTTCAATGCGAATTCCGCGGCAATTTGTTCGATACGGCCCGAAGGTGCGTCTTGCGGTTTGGCGACAAAGTCGAAAGCCCCCAGCGCGAGCGCTTTCAAGGCGAGTGATGCACTGCGATCGGTCTGCGCGCTAAAAACAATCACCGGAACGTGGTGCTTGCGCGTAATTTGGCGAAGCATCTCGATTCCGTCCATGCGCGGCATGTCCAGATCGAGAGTCACGACATGAGGATGCAGTTCGACTATTTTTTTCAGTCCCATCTCGCCGTCCATTGCCGTACCCACCACCTCAATCGACGGGTCGCGATGAAGCACTTGCGGAATCAGCTTGCGCATCAGCGCCGAATCATCGACCACAAGAACGCGAATCTTCCCGTTCACGCTATGGCTCCCACGGGCTGGATTCTGGACAAGTAAGAAATCACTGCGGATACATTCAAAATCAGAACAACTGTTCCGTCGCCAAGAATCGAGGCGCCGCTGACAAGCGGTGAAGTTACCAAGCGGTCTTCGAGCGCTTTGATCACCAGTTCTTCTTCGCCCATCAGACTGTCCACAGCAAGACCAAACTTGCGAGTTCCGGAAGCAATCACGACGACAAAAACCCGTTTTTCGCGCGCGCGCTGATGGCGCGATTCGAGACGCTCTAGCCGAACCAGGGTCAAAACCTGGTCGCGCAATTGAAAGACTTCGTGATCGTCTACCCGGTGAATTTCACCTTCGGTTACACGCGTGATTTCGACAACCGATGCAAGAGGAACGGCGTAGAGCTTTCCTGATGTTCGAAACAGAAGCGAGTGAATGCTCGCTAAAGTGAGCGGCACCATCAGACGAAATGTGGTGCCCCGTCCGAGTTCGCTCTGAAGCTCGATGGAACCTTTCAGATTGTCGAGCGCCGATTTGACGACATCCAAACCCACACCGCGGCCCGAAATCTCCGTGATTTCATCGGCGGTGCTGAGGCCGGGAGCAAAGATCAGATTCATGGTTTCGGAATCATTCAGAAGCGCGGCGTCTTCAGCTCGCAGATTGCCGTTCGCAATAGCGCGACTTAGAATTTTCTTTTGGTCAAGTCCGCGGCCGTCGTCGGAAATCTCGATCACCACATGATCGGCTTCGTGGTATGCATCCAAACGCACGGTCCCGCGAACTGGTTTGCCCGCAGACACGCGGTCCGCGGCAGGCTCGATTCCGTGATCGGCTGCGTTACGCACGAGATGGGCAAGCGGCTCGGCAAGGGCATCGAGGATGCTCTTATCGAGATCCGTATTCTGGCCCGCGATTTCCAGGGCAATATCTTTATTGCGCATCTTCGCAACATCCCGAACCACGCGGGGAAAACGGCGGAAAAGCTGCTCCACTGGAACCATGCGAATCTTCATCACGGACTTCTGAAGCTCATCGAGAACGCGGGATTGAAATGACAGCGCATCGGCGAATTTACTCCGCAGCGGATCCTTTGCATGCAGGCGTTCGAACTCCGTGATCGTGCGTTGCAACATGGATTTTCCGATGATGAGTTCACCCACCAAATTCATCACGGTATCTATCCGCTCCGCGTCCACACGCAGCGTATTTTCGGCTGCGGCGTGCGCCAAACCCGAAGGAGGCGCGCCGTCGCGCCATTCGTCCTGATGATCCAACGCCGAATCCGGCGCAGTGGCGCCAACTCCGGCGGACACAGCGGCGGCTTCCGACTCGATCAATATTTCAAGAAGGTCGCGCGGGGCGGCCTGCGGCACGGTGACTTTCAGGACGGAGATGCGGGCAACCACGGAAGGCACGCGGCAATGCTCGCGAATCCAATCGGCCGGCTTCGCGCTGGAGATCGCTGCTTCGATCAGGCTCGTCGTGGCGGCTTGTGCTGCGCTCTCCGGATGGAGAATTAATATTTTCCCCGCGGTCTCCAGTGCTTTGCGCACCAGTTCGAAGACTGCCGCAGGAAGCAGGGATTCGGAATCTAGGTGCAGCGCTACGTTGTAGACCGATTCGCCGCGCCGGAAAGCCTCGGCGATCATGAGGCGCTCGTACTCATTCCACTCAAAGGTCGCTTCGCGCGAGGATTTTTCGGGTTCAACCTCCGAAGTAGTTTTGTGCAGCAGCCGATTGATATGATCCCGAAGGGCGCCTCCGACAGGCGGCTGCAGACCGTCGCGGTAAGCTGCAAGCATTTCGTGGAATGTATCAGCAGCGGTGAGCACGACCTCGGGAATCAGCCCGGCGTGTTGTTTGACCAGTTCCGGCGTCAAGACGTCTTCGAGTTCGTGGGCCAGTTCGCTGAGTTCGCGAAAACCGCAAGCGGCAGAATCGCCTTTTAGCGTGTGCACCGCGCGGCGGACGCTGCGAAGGTTCTCCTTGTCGGCCGGATGCTCTTCGAGCGCGAGGCCGGCGTCGTTCATGGCCTGGAGAATCTCCGCGGCGCTCTCGAAGAAGAGTTCGCGGAGCTCGGATGCGCGATCGTCGGGCAGGAAATTCACTGCGCCCCCTCGATTTTCTGGTACACGGTTGCGTTGTTCTGGTGGATCATGTGGAACTTTGTGGTGAGGCCGAAGAGACTCTCGGCGTGTCCCACGAAAAGATAGCCTTCAGGATTCAAGCAGCGATAAAACTTGTCGATCAACCGTTTTTGCTCGGGCTCGTCGAAATAAATCATCACGTTGCGGCAGAAAATGGCATCGTTGCGCTGCGGGAGATATTCGGTCTTCAGATTGTGGAAATCGAACTGAACCAAATTTTTCAGTGCGGGCTTCACCAGGTACTTGTCGCCGATTTTTTCGAAATAGCGCAGCCGGCAGGTGTAATCCACGGTCTCCATCTGCGCTTCGGTGTAAATTCCCTGCTGCGCGGTGAGCAGAGCAGAGTAATTGATATCCGAAGCCAGGATCTCGACTTTCCACGGCGGGGGAATCAACGGCTTCGGCGTGGGCATTTCGAACGGAAGCGGATTCCTTAGGTAGTAGTAAGCGAGCGCATCGCAGACGAGCAGCGCAAGAGTATATGGCTCCTGTCCCGTGGAGCATCCAGCGCTCCAGATACGCAGGGACCAATCGCGGCGTTCCTGCTTACGTTTCAAAATGTCCTCGAGAATTACTTTCTG
The DNA here is from genome assembly GCA_963698005.1 of uncultured Acidobacteriota bacterium. Lineage (GTDB taxonomy): Bacteria > Acidobacteriota > Terriglobia > Acidiferrales > UBA7541 > Palsa-295. Next base: position 3,781,617 of record OY969113.1, on the reverse strand, counting down.
GAAGAGCTCCAGTTGCGGTCGTAAGCGGAAAAAACTCGTCTCGTTCACGGTAAGGTTTTCGAGCAGCGAGATGAGTTCCTGCTTACCTTCGCGACTTGTGAGCAGGCGGTAGTAACTGTAGAAAGAGTCCATTTGGCAGGCCTTTAAGCGGCGCTGCAAACGATCGCGCAGGAAGTGAGTGCGGCGCTCGTCAAAATACATTCCGCATTCCTGATACACCAATGTCTGTAAGAGCTTCAGCTCTGCTTCCGTGAGTGGTACCTGCGTCGCGAGTGTGGTGGACATTGTTCCTCGATGTCGTCGTTTTCCGGCTGCGCCTAGATTTCTCCGTTTGTGCTGCCGGCCGGACCGGAGCTGACGAATTCGGCCGCATCTTCCAAACTGCGAAGCTCACCGCGTTGCAGAATCTTGTTGAGGTCCAGAAGGATCACCAGACGCCCGCGCAATTTTCCGACGCCGGTTATATAGTTCAGCTCGCCTTCTTGGAAAACGTCCTGCGGAGCTTCGATTTCCGACGGCAGTATCCGCAACACTTCCGATGCGGAGTTCACCAGCAGGCCGATAAGACGTCCTTCGACTTCCGCAACCACGATGCGATTCTTCTTGTCGCGCTCGCCCACTTTTTCCCGAAATCGTTTGCGCAAGTCCACTACCGGAATGATCCGGCCGCGAAGATTGATTACGCCTTCGATGTAGTCGGGCGCATTGGGGACGGAAGTTATTTCCGGCACACGCACGATCTCGCGGACCAACGAGATCGGCACGCCGAAAGTTTCACGGCCGATGCGAAAGCCTACGACCTGGAGTTCTTTATCCATGTTGGTACGAATGCGCCTCTACAAGCGCGTGACTTCTGCATACTCCTGTCGCGCCGGCCGCTCTGAAGCAAGCGGAGGGCGCCGGGTCGGATGGCGCCGGGTATCGGAGAAACCCTCATCGAGAACAAAACGATCCATCGATTCCAGAAGCGCGCGGGAGAGCTTCGACATTTGTTCCGCTGCCGCTGCCAATTCAGTGGAGCTCGAAGTGGATTGCTGCACCAGTTCGCGCATTTTCTCCATCGCGCGCACCACGCCTTGCGCTCCGGAGGCTTGTTCTTCGACTGAAGAATTGATCTCCTGCGTAATTTCCGTCAGGCGATTGGTAGCTTTGGCGATTTGAGTGGAGCCGCTAGATTGTTCCGTGGTTGCTGCCCCGATTTCCTGGGAGAATTTGTAAACCTCGGAAACCACGTCGGAGATTTTTTCGAGCGCGAAGCTGAGATCCTTATTCAGCAGCAAACCTTCCTGCACCATGCTCGTGCTCTTTTCCATGTTATCGACGGCTTCGCGGGCTTCCTTCTGTATGCCTTGAATGAGCTCGGAAATTTCCTTTGTGGACTGCGTGGATTTTTCCGCGAGCTTGCGCACTTCTTCGGCGACGACCGCGAAGCCTAATCCGTGCTCGCCGGCACGCGCCGCTTCGATCGCGGCGTTCAATGCGAGGAGGTTGGTCTGTTCGGCGAGGTCGTCGATGACCTCGATAATCTTGCCGATGTCGTCCGCGCGACGGCCGAGAACGTCAATAATTTCGGCGGAAGATTGGATCGCGTGGCTGGTGCGGTTCAGTCCTTCGGTGGCCTTGTCCATGGTAACCATCCCGGTTTGGACTTCCTCGCGGGAGCGATGCGAGATATCCACGAGCAGCTTCGCCGTGTCAGCTACGCGCTGAATCGAAGTGACCATTTCATCGATGGAAGCGGAAGTTTCGGCGACGCTCGAGGCTTGCACTTGAGTGTTCTTGACTACGTTCTGCACGTTGATGCTCATTTCGTGCATAGTGCTGGTAACTTCATCAATCGCCGATGCCGCCTGCACGCTTACTTTGGCTGACTCATCGGAAGCGCCGGCCATCTGACCGGAACCGCTGGCCACTTGCGATGCGCTATCGCGCACTTGCCGGACAAGGTCGCGAAGCCCATGCGTCATGCGCGTGAACGCCACGGCCATAGTGTCTTGCGGAGACCGGGGTTGGACCGACACCGACAACTGGCCCTCTGCAATCGCCGCCGAGACGGCTGCCATCTCCTTCAAGTGAACGATCATTTTGTTGAAATTTGACGCTAGGACGCCCACTTCGTCATCCCGATGAATATCGATAGATTGGTCCAGGTCGCCGGTTTCGCCGATGCGGTGCGCCACTTCAATCAGATGATACAGCGGTTCCTTAATGGATTTCGCGGTGGCGAATGCGATGAATCCGCCGAGGAGAATCGCGAGGAATGTGCCGACGGTGGTAATGATGGTGCTCAATGAAGTTGCGGAGGCCGCCGATGAGTTGGAATCGTCCAGCGCCTTTCGAACCCCGAGGTTGGCTTCGTCCAGGACCACGGAGGATTTGTTAAACCAAGAATTAGGGTCGTGCTGAAGGTAATAAATCTGCAGATCAGAAACCGTGGCATCGCCAGCGTCAACCTGATGGCGTTTTGCAATCATCGGCTTCGCAAAATCTTCAGCCCAGCTGCGCTCTCCTCCCTCCACTTCGAGAAAAGCGGCCTTAAGGTTTGCATCGCTAACCCTGGATTCGGCATCCTTCAAAAGCTGCGAAAGATCATTGACGCCCTTGTTGGTTTTTTCTTCATCGCGGAGATCGCCGCTGAGGAGGTAATTTCCGAGATACAGGCGGTTTTCCATCATCTGGAAGCGCACCGACTCAATCGACTTCACGTCAGAGAGGGTCGAGGCCACCGTGGAACGAGCGTTGTATTCGCGACGCACCGTAAAAATATTGATGATGAACAAAACCAGCATGATCGCGAGAACAGCGCCAAATCCCAAATAGAGCTTCTTTCCGATAGTCATGTGCCGCCTCCATTCCCCCACTTGCCAGGACCCTTCACTCGGGTCCGGGCGGTGCCAGTCACTCGGTGATTTGGCTGTTAAACTCGAATATAACTATTTCGGTCGTTTCTTTCGAAGCTGCTTCGAAACGCCATTTCTTCACGGCGTCAATTGCGGAATTCACGAGCAACGGACTCCCGCCAATCACTCTGGTTGTGGTTACGTGCCCGTCTGCCGCAACCGTGGCTTCTATCTTGACTTTCCCTGTGACTCTCAATTGTCTGGCGAGCGAAGGATAATCTGGAACCGTTTGAGCGCGTATTTTCCGTTTGGTCGCTTCCGCCGAAGTTTCCTGCGCCGAGCCTTTTGGAGAAAGAGCGAGCGATTCACCCAGCAGAAGTGCGAGCGCCAGTCCTATTAATCCCATCCTCAATTTCATTCAACTTCCTCTCCCCAGGGGATTACTCCAGCTTCGGAAATTGCACGAACGGTGCCATGCGAGGACTGATATTTCTGTTCCTCGCCAAATTGCCAATTGCGTCTGGATGTAGCTGAGCCACAGTGCTTTAAACCTGCCGGAATCCCTGTAATAATCGGGGCTTGGCGACTACTTTTGTCTCAAGTTATGCGCGTCGGCCCCTTCTATCGTCTCAGCTTGCGACACGGCTGAGTGCCAGTTAAGCAACAACCGGCGCCAGTTCGCTTGACTCAAAATGAGATTGGGCCGTAACGTCGTTGGCGATAAGCAAGAATCGCGCGCAGCCCCCAATCCTCCATGCGTGCATTGAAACGAACTGGCGAAGTCTCCGCTCGTCTCGATGGCTCTTTTGAGAGCCTGTTGGCGCAGTTCTCCGCCGCCACGCTGGAACTTAATCCATCCCTAAACAAGCCGGAGTTTGCACAGCGCCTGACTGCCCGCGCGGCAGAAATGTTGGGAGCGCGATCCGCAGTCTTGGTATTGGCGCGCGAGTCTGATTGGGAGATTGCAGCGCTCAGTGGGCCAGCCCATCGCTGGGACGCAATGACTCAGCATCGTTTGGCCGGGATACTGGCGGAGCAGGCCGCGGGGCTCGGGTCTAATCTGCGCAGCGGCTTGGCGGAGCGGCTCTTGGGCGCTGGGTTAGCTGAGTCACTCGGGTGGAAGGGATTGGTGCTCGCGCCACTCTACGGAAGCGAAGCGGAACTTCTCGGCGTTCTATGCCTTGTCGATTTGGCGCGCGAGCTTTATCCCGCCGAGCGGCAACTACTGGAAGCACTTGCCAGCCACACGTCTGTAGCGCTGGAGAATGTCCGGTTATTTTCCCGGATCGAACAATCCCGAAAGCAATGGGTGCAGGATTTTGACGCGATTTCGGATTTCATCATCGTGCACGACGCGGTGAATCGCGTACTGCGTCTCAACCGCGCTTTGGCGGATCTGCTGGAGCTTCGGCCCACCGAAGTCATCGGGCGCGACATGGGAACGCTGGAATTGCTTTCTTCAACAGCACAGCCCGGCTTTTGCCCGTTCTGCAGAAATCCGCAAGCGGTTCACGAAGAATTCATTCATGAAACAGCCGACCGCACGTTCCTAGTTTCGGCTTCGCGCATACACGGTGGTCCCAAAGACGAACTGCGTACGATTCACGTATTGAAAGACATTACCGACCGCCGAACGGCGGAGCGCCGCTATCGGCGGGAGCGTGACTTCAACAAAAATATTCTAAACAACACGCAGAGCATGATTCTGGTGCTGGATACCGCCGGACTCGTGAGTTATGCGAATCGTCGCTGCTTTGAAGCCAGCTACCGCGAACAGGATTTACTGGGGCATTCGCTGGTGCAGATGGTACCGGCGGCGCGTCGAACGCAGCTGGCGGAAGCTCTGGAACGCACTCTGCAGGGAGCGGCGCTCGACAATCTCGAGATTCCACTCCTTCGCGGAAATGGAACGACGGGCCAGTTTTCGATGAGTCTTAGCCCAATGCGCGACGAACAAGGGGACATCAACAGCGTGGTGGTGGTAATGACCGATATTACGGATGCGGCCGATCTTCAGGCGAAATTGATGCACACGGAGAAGATGGCCGCGTTGGGGCAACTGGTTTCCGGCGTGGCGCACGAAGTGAACAATCCCCTCGCCGCTATCGTCGGCTTTACCGACCTTCTGCTGGAAAACGCGGACGTCCCGCAAAACGCCAAAGAAGATTTGCAAATAATTTTGCAGGAAGCTCAACGAACGCGCGTAATCGTGCAGAACTTGCTCAGTTTTGCGCGGCAGATGCCGGCGCAGCGCGAGCCACTCCAGGTAAATTCCATTTTGCAACAGACACTGAAACTTCGCGCATACGATCTTTCGAACCACGGAGTGGAGCTAATCGAAAATTATGATGCGGAGTTGCCGGTAATTGTCGGAGACCCGCACCAATTGCAACAGGCCTTTCTGAACATCCTGAATAATGCCTACGACGCCGTTCATGAGACACGCCGCCAGGGAAAAATCGGGATTCGATCGTCCCATCGGGACGGATGGATTGAAATAATATTTCGCGACAACGGGACAGGCATTTCCCATCCCGACCGCATCTTTGACCCTTTTTTCACCACCAAGGAAGTAGGCAAAGGCACAGGTCTGGGGCTCAGCATCTGCTACGGAATCGTTCGAGCGCATGGCGGAGAAATTTCGGCGCGAAACAATTCTGACGGTATCGGGTCCACTTTCATCGTGCGGCTGCCGATGGCAAAAAGTGCCGCGTCCCCGGACGACGAAAAGGATGCAAATGACAGCCGCCGCTAATGGGAGCACTGCGATTGAGCGTGGACCGATCTTGTTGATCGAAGACGAGCCATCCGTGGCCGCATTCTTGCGTACGGCCCTCGAACGCCGCGGCTATGAAATCACATCGTCTGCGTCCGCCACGGACGGATTGCAATTGCTGGCCGCAGGCGACTTCCGCGGTGTGATTTCGGATTTTCGTACGCCCGGCGGAATCACGGGGGCAGACGTGCATGACTGGCTGTTACGCCACCGGCCGGAACTGGCATCGCGAATCATTTTCATTACAGGCGATACGGCAAGCGCCGAGACGGTGGCGTTACTGGCACAAAACGGAACTCCTTGCGTTGAAAAACCCTTCCGCGTTCATCAGCTGATGGCCGCGGTGGAAAAGACAATCGGAAAACCATGAGAGACGAATCGAAGCTGCGCTTTTTGATTGTGGACGATGAACAAAGTATTCGCCGGCTGTGCATGACGGTGGGGCAAGGACTGGGTTTCGTTTGCACGGAGGCCGAGACTGCCGAGTCCGCGCTTGAATCATTGGACACGACACCGCCCGACATCGTCGTCACTGACTTGAAACTCCCGAGCCTCTCCGGGACGGACCTGCTTAGGAAAATCCGCGAACAATTGCCGCGCGCCGAAACCGCAATTATGACCGGGCATGGGTCCATTGAGTCAGCCGTGGATGCGATGCGGCAAGGAGCCTACGATTACATCGAAAAACCGTTTCGCGTAGAGCGGTTACGGCAACTTCTGCAGCGTATGGCGGAAAAAGTTCGCCTGGTCACTGAGAATCAATTCCTGCGCGAGCGCGTGAGCACGGAAACACAGCTAGACGGGATCGTTGGAACGTCGGTGAAGATTGAAGATGTGATGCGAATGATTTCCCGGCTTAAGGAAACGCGCACACCCGTGCTGGTGACGGGAGAGAGTGGAACGGGAAAAGAACTGGTGGCGCGAGCGATTCATTTCCGCGGACCGCTGGCGCAAATGCCGTTTGTTGCCGTGGACTGCGGCTCCCTGGTTCCGACACTGATGGAAAGCGAGCTTTTCGGCCACGAAAAAGGATCCTTCACCGGCGCGCTGAAGACGAAAGCGGGACTTTTCCAAGCCGCGAATGGCGGAACGATTTTTCTCGACGAGATTGGCGAATTGCCGCTGGAATTGCAGGCCAAGCTGCTGCGCGTGCTGCAAGAAAAAGAGGTTCGGCCCGTTGGCAGCAATGTGAAGGTTCCAGTGGATGTTCGCGTAATCGCCGCGACGAACCGCGATTTGGAATCCGCTTATCGCGCCGGCACGTTTCGCAAAGACCTTTATTTTCGGCTGAATGTGGTCACCGTGCATTTGCCCAGCTTGCGGGAGCGCCGCTCTGATATACCGCAACTCGCACATTGTTTTCTGGACCGCTACGCTCCGGGCGAAAATATCCAGTTGACGCCAAACGCCATGAAGAGTTTTCTGCAGTATGACTGGCCCGGAAATGTGCGCGAGCTTGAGAATTGCATCGCGCGCGCTGTTGCGCTCGGCGATCATCGCACGATTGATGTAGGTGATTTACCGCCTGCCGTTCGCGTGGGACAGGAAGCTGACGCGCAGGCTACCGATTCAGCGCTTTCCACCACGGCTCTCTCTGATCTGGAGCGCATAACCATATTGCGCGTCTTCGAACAGGCGGGCGGGGATAAAGCGCTTGCTGGAAGAATGCTGGGAATCAGCCGCGCTACGTTGTATCGGAAACTTAAGCAATACAATATTCCCTTGCGGTCGGCGCACAAGGAACATGTGCGCATGGCGTCGTGACCGGGCCCGCCAAACGGGTTACGTCTCTTTTCTCGATTCACGCCGCAGTTTTGAGCGGGGGCGATGAGACGGTCTGTCGCACACTGAGACGTTGCGAGACGAAACCTCCACGCTGGGTCCTGCAATGGCATGAAATAAAATCACTTAATATTCCAACCTCCTAAAAATCTTTGGCCGTCGGTGTGCATTCTCCATCGGGGAAGCTTTGCGCTTCCATACGTCGTGTTGCTGCGCTCGCTCTGCCGCTCCGGAGCCTGAGGCTTTAAAGACCGCAGGGAGCGAAAGGATCGGGGGACTCGTGCTGAGTGAGGCCGATGTAACATTCGCTTCCGCGGGACAAACCTGCATTGAGAAATTGGCTCAGCTTTTTACTGGAATTTCGCACGTGCGCATACCTGTGCGAGTTCTGACCACGGGCACTGGACGTAAACGATTGCAGGAACAGACTGTGATCGAGTTCGGCACGGCCCACGAGGTCTTGTTCTCTTCCACTCTGCCGCTGGAGTTCGAAGATCGAGTCCGAATGTTGAATTCGGACGGGTCGCTGGATGCCTGGGCTACCGTGGTTGCCGTGAGGTACCACGACGGGCGAAAAGCCGTCGCGGCGCGTTTTGTGGGGCACATCGACAACTGGATTATCAAACCATGACTACAAACACGAACATTTCAAATTTGAAAAACACGCCAAGCCCTTCCGACATCGCTACGCAATGGAGTGAAGCGCGGCTTGCTTACCCCTTGTACGCGGCGTTGTCCGTGCAATTCAATCTCGCCCCGCTTCCACATCCCGCGGGAGAATTACCGCCGCAGCGGCCGACTCGCGACGTGTTTGACGTGGATCTAAAATGGTTCGACACAATTGACGAAAGCCTTCGCGCATTTCAAATTCGCCAGCTTCCTCCCGAGGTCTTAAACGCCAGCGAAGAAGGGCTGCGCGCCTTTCTGCAACGCCAGTTGACGAAGCAGGAAAAGACGCCTGCCGACCGCGACAAAATTGATTTGCTGCTGGTGCAATATTTCGCGTTGTGCGCTCCTGAGGAGCTCTACCGCAAAGATATTGGACTCGATGACGTCGCGCGAGTTTTGCAACCTGCGCTGGGCGATGCGGGCGTAGCGCAGTTGGAATGGTGCGCGCCTCTGGACCAGATTCTCGAAAAAATCGCGCAGTGCCAGAGTTTGCGCGACATGATGGAGCATGGCCTGCTGGAACAAGGGCGACTGGTGAAGGAATCTGCCGGACCCATGTTCTACGATCCGGCAGCCCTCATCGCATTTTGCCGATTTAACTTTCTGCTTCGCCGCGCGTTCATTCGTTTGCTGCATGCGGACTTGAGCGCGGTGCAACAGGCAGTCGAGGCTCTCGATTCCAGCGGTGTGAAAACTGTGGACTGCCGCCGCGCTGGGTTTTCCGCCGCCGAAACAACGATTCAGCTTCGCTACTACTGCGAAAACTGGCGTCAGCCTTTTCATAAAGACTATACGGCCAGTTCCGTTCGGCAAGCCTTTGAACAACTACTGGCACTGCGCGCGGATCTTGAGGAAGCGCTGGGAAGTCCGAAGAGCGGTAAGTCCCCGGCTGCCATTTCCGGAGAAGTGATTCAAGAGTCCGTCTCTTCCGCGAATAGCGAAGCGGAAAAAATACCAGTCTTCGCCAGGCCGGCTCCGGCAGCAGTACAAGTTTCGCCGGCCAATGCCCCTGCGCCCAAGAAAACAGACGCGGGCAAAGATGCGAATTCGGCCGCTCCGAGACCGCCAAGCATTCCGCCGGCTGTGAGCCAGCCTGCGGACTCGACCAACGATGGACCCGTCTCGGCGACAAGCACAGCAGAAATGGAGAAGTGCCTCGAGGGAATTTGGGAGCAACTGATCGCTGCTCCGCCTTCCCGCGGGCGTTCAATGTCCACAGTCGTGTTGCAGGATACGAAGGTTCTGCTGTCGTCCTGGGAGGTAGGCGCTTTTGTTGCAGACGGCGGACAGGAAGCAGAGGACTTGCGTCGAGCCGTAGTCGCGCGGGCGTTGCTAGGGCTTGCAATGGATCAGCGAAAGCGCTCCGGCGATTTGACGCAACTCGCATCTGCGCTTGTATTGGCGCGAACGGAAGTTTCCTACTTCCAAGGCCGCGTAGAACAGGCCAAACGCGCGAAGAATACGGAAGCTGCTGTGAATCTCGGTATCAGCACGAAACGTCTGCTTTCCACCATCGAGGAAGCGGAAAAACTTCAGCCCTGAGACGAAAGGAAATGGGGGACCACTTGAATCACGCCAGCGTCCTGATTGTCTCGGACGACACTGAGTTTGCTCGATCGGTTGCTGCGCGCTGGCACGCTGAGCGGCACGCACCAGAGATTACTCTGGTAACGAGCGACGTATGGCACGGCTCAAGCGCGGCGAGCTATGACCTGGTAATTCTGGGACCCCTTCGTGACCGCAAGGCTTCGGCAATTCTCTCTGCTCTGCGCTCTTATCCAAATGTGACGCCCGTTTGTGTTTCGGAGGACGACAAGGAGATCTCCTTTCTGCAATCTGAGCATCCTCATGTGCTGATCGTGCCGCGGCAGGATGGCTGGACTTCCACACTGATTCTCGTTGCCAGCGAAGCACTCAGACGCGCGCAAGCTGTAGAGCGGGCTCAGCGTGCCGAGCGGCTTGCGATTGAAAACCAAGGACACGCCGCGCTTGGCCGCTACATGCTCGAAGTGCGTCCCAGCGTCAATAATGCGCTGACCTCGATATTAGGCAACGCAGATTTATTGTTGCTGGAACCAGGGCAAGTGAGTGCCGAATGTCGCGATCAAATTCGCACCGTTCATACCATGGCTCTGCGGCTACACGAGATCATGCAGCGATTCTCATCACTTGCCGCGGAAATGCGGGCCGGTGAGAAAGAGTCTCAAGCTGATACGCCGGAGGATTCTCATCACCTGGTCTCCGGCACTTAGGGAGCGAAGAAAAGGCGCGTAAGAGCAGGCGCTACAGGGAGTTGTCGAGATGTTCGCAGGACGAGAATTTCGCGCGGCGGGTGGCTGCCGAGTTGCAATTCCTTCTCGGGACTCCAATCGGGAGGCGGAGGCATGTTGAAGAAAATTCTGGTTGTAGATGATTCGCAGGCTGAAATTCGGCTGATGCAAAACATGTTGCAAGCCGGGGGCTTTCAGTCCGTGGGCATCTCCGATCCCACAAAGATTGAGGAAGCGATCGACGAAGAGCGGCCGAACGTGATCCTGCTGGACGTGGTAATGCCCCAGCGGAACGGCTTTCAGGCTTGTCGAGACTTGAAGAGCCACGAATCGTATGCACAGATTCCAGTGATCCTGGTGACTTCCAAGACGGCGCCCAGTGATCGCTACTGGGGCGAACGGCAAGGCGCGAATGGCTACGTTGCCAAACCGTTCACTCCGGATGAATTGCTGAGTGCGGTGAAGAGGTTTGTTTGATGCCGAACGAGCGCGAAAATGTGGAGCTGTCGCACGCGGAACTCGCCGGGGGCGAGTTTCTCGAGAGCGAGTCGTTTTCTGAAGAGCGGCTGCCTGAACGGCAGTACTGCGTTTTCCGCGCCGGGAGAGAGCGCTTTTGTTTTTCCGTTCTTGAAGTGGAGGAAGTAGTGGATTGGCCGATCGTGACCCGAGTTCCGTTGGCACCCGCCTTTCTTATGGGCGTCTTCAACCTGCGCGGAACGATCGTGCCGCTGGTGGACATTGCATTCACCGAGGGCCGTCGTCCTGGACTTCTTCCGAAACATGTGGTGGTTGCAGCGTTGAAAGGCGATTCGCAACGTGGGGATTTGCGGCTTGGTATTGCGGCAGACGAAGTGATTGGCACGTATTCCGCAACCGAAGAATCGATGCTCGATCAAGCGCCTGCAGAAGTGCCGCACTGTCGAGGGATGTTGCGGCATGACGACCGGCTCGCGCTAGTGGTTGACTTGCGGCGGCTGACGGATGTTTTTCCAGTTCCGGTAATTTGAAGGCGAACAAGTTCTTTGGAGGAAGTCATGAAAGCTCGTTTGAGTTCGACAATCTGGTTGCTGGTCTTTTGGATCGGCGCCGCATTCTTTGGCGTGTTAGGGCTGGCGTACTACGCCGGCTCGCACGCTGCAGCGGGCGCCGACACCACATCTTTCCCGGGTGGAGCAAATGGCGCTCTCGTCGCGGCCGCCACGCTCGGGCTTCTGGGAGCGATTTCGCTTGTCTATGTGCTGGGAAAGCGTGTGCTGACCCCGGTACAGGAGATTGCGACGTTCTCCGAGCGTCTTGTCGCCGGCGACGTGCGTGCGCGAGTGGAAATTGTGGCGAACGATGAGTTCGGATTCATCGCAGAGAATTTCAATCGCAGCGCCGCGAAGGTCGCGCACGCGGTAACGAATCAGCAGGCTCAGGATTCACTTCAACGCAGCATCACGGATTTGCTGAATACCATCAGCCAGGTGGCGCGAGGCGATTTGAATATCCGCGGCAAGGTGAGCAACGACGCCTTAGGCAATGTCGTGGATTCCGTGAATTTCATGCTCGACAACTTCACCAAGGTTCTCGAGCGCGTTCGAAAGGCCGCCGTCGACGTGAGCACCAGCGCGAACAAGATTCTCGAAGCCGCGGACGACATGACCGCCGGCGCTACGCAACAAGACCAGGAAATCACCAACACTTCGTCGGCCGTGGAAGAACTGACTGTTTCGATGAAACAAGTATCGAACAACGCGGAAGCCAGCGCGGAAGCTGCTCGTCGCGCTCTGGACGCCGCCGAACAAGGCAACCGCGCCGTACGCGATACGCTGGATGGTATGCAGCGGATTCGCGCTTCGGTGCAAGCTACCGCCAAGAAAATCAAGTCCCTGGGCGATCGCTCACTGGAAATTTCGGAAATCATCAACGTGATTAACGACATTACCGAACAAACGAATTTGCTGGCGCTCAACGCGGCCATCGAAGCAGCCCGCGCCGGAGAAGCCGGCCGAGGTTTCGCGGTCGTCGCGGATGAGGTTCGTAAATTAGCCGAACACTCACGAAGCGCCACCAAGGACATCGCCGCGCTAATCAAAGCTATTCAAGCCGAAACGAACGAAGCTGTGGTGGTGATGGAAGAAGGCACGCGCGAAGTGGAAGTGGGAGCCGGACTTGCCGATCAAGCCGGAAAGGCGCTAGAGGCCATTTCGAGCGTGGTTCGGCAGTCAGCCGAGCTGGTACAGGAAATTTCGCTCGCGTCCAAGCAGCAGGTGCGCGGTACGGAAGGCGTGGCAAATGCCATGCAGATTATTTCCGGTATCACGCGCCAGACGACGCAGGGCGCGCGGCAGACCGCGTCCACCGTGGGAAACATGGTAAAGCTTTCGGAGCAGCTCAACGAAGCGCTTGCGCAATTTCGTTCGCAATCCGGCCGGCCGGAATCGGCGGCGTCTGAGGAAGCGCGACCGGCGGCGCCTGTGGGGGCACATCGATAACGGTGTGCCGGAGCGGCTGCCGAATAGGCCGGCCGCCAACGCTTGCCGAACATGAAACAACATCTCACTACCGCGCAGCTTACCGAGACGGAACTCGGCGAGATTCGCACACTAATTGAGCAGCGCTCCGCGATCTTGCTCGATTCTTCCCGCGAGCGCTTCTTTTCAACTCGCCTTCGCGAGTATCTTGGCGAGAAGCATATTGAGAGCGGAACAGAGCTGCTGCAAATCGTGCGCGCGTCCGTTACCGAATACGACGCCCTGCTAGAGCAGTTGCTGACGCAGGAGACGTCTTTTTTCCGCTATCCGGCGGTGTATGAAGCACTAAGGAAAAAGATTCTGCCCGAAGTGCAGGAGAGAAAGTTCTGGCAGGATCCCCGCGCGCTTCGCATCTGGAGCGCGGGATGTTCTACGGGCGAAGAGCCTTGTTCGATTGCGATCACGCTGTGCGATTCTTTGAAATTTGCCGAAGCGTGGCAGATTGAAATCCTGGCGACCGATATCAGCCGCCGGGCATTGTCACACGCCGAACGCGGGATCTACGCCAAGCGCAGCTTGCAGGATGTTTCGCTGGGGCAGGTAGAGACGCACTTTTCGACGACGAAACATGGTTACCAAGTGAGGCCGCGCATTCGAAAGATGATTTCATTCGTGCAGATGAATCTCGTCGAGCCGGCCTACTTCGGCAAGTTCGACTGCATCTTTTGCATGAACGTGTTGATGTACTTCTCAGAGAAGAGGCGGCTCGCGATCCTGCGCCGCTTTTACGACGCGCTCGAACCCGGCGGATATTTTCTGCTGGGTCACTCGGAGACGCTTTCGAATGTTGCGCTGAACTTGGAATCCATCAGGCTTGGCGATTGCTTGATTTATCGCAAACCCGTTTCTTCCGAGGCTCCACGGATGCTCGCCTTCGTGGAGGAACTGCCGTGAACTTGCCAAACCAGGAATCGGCGGAACTGTTTCTCCAGGAGGCTTCCGAGAACCTCCAGTTTCTGCGCGAGTACTCCGGCATGTTGCAGGAGCCGCAGACCAAGCCTGAAGATCTGGAGAAACTTTACATCGCATCTCATACTCTAGCCGGAACTTCCGCAAGTTACGGATTTCCCCAGTTTTCAGAAGTGGCCGCCAAGATGGCGCACATTTTCCATTACGCCATGAACGCGACACTCACGGCGGACATGCAGGGGCCTCTGACAGAGTTCATTTCCGATGCAATTTCGGTGCTCGAATTCGATTTGCTGCAAATCAGTTCAAGCGGCGCAGAAACGATGGAGGACCTCGCCGCATTCAAGCACCGCTATTCATTCGCATTTCCCGCCGAGCCGTCCCAGCCCACGCAATACTCGGATGACGAACACGGCGAAGCAGCCGGCGAAGGGGAGCCTATACCCGAAATCTTTCCATCGGTTTCTTATGCCGACAAGTTGCCGGCCGACGGCGAAGTGCCTGACGAGGTTCTCGACTTTTTTATCCCTGAGGCTGAAGAGCACTTGCAGGCGGTGACGGAATGCCTGCTGGCGCTCGAAGCGAATCCCAAGGCAGACGATATTCACCGGCTGTTTCGCTCGATGCACACGGTGAAGGGTTCGGCGGCTCAAGTGGGGCTTCACCGGCTTTCCGCCGTAGCGCATCGCGTCGAAGACTTAATCGGCGAGTTGCGAGATGGCGCTTTGCAACCGAACGCCAACTTCATCGATATTTGCCTGGAATCCGTCGACGTGCTGAAAAAGTTTCTACACCGACAATGGTCGAGCGACGCAGAGATGCGCGCGGCCGTTGATACGCTGCTCGCTAGAATCGAGGATCTCGCCCCTGAAGTCGCCTCGGAAACGAAATCAGAGAACAATAACGAGGCTGGAACTCCGGCAGAATCGCGACAGGCTGCCGCGGTGCAAGACCAGACGACCGGTTCGAGTCCTGCAGCGAGACAGGTTTTGCCGCAGGCGAAGTCCGTGCGCATCTCGCTTGAGCGCCTTGACCGCATGATGAACGCGGTGGGCGAACTGGTGATAAACCGGACGCGCATGCTGGGCCGCTTGTCCGAACTCGCAAAACTGGTCGAGATACTGAGTTTTTCGAAGCGGCGCCTTTCCGGAAAAGTCGGCGATTTTCAGGAAAAGCACGAATTCAATCGCGTCGGTGGCGCTCGGCCCTTTGGCGGCCATCCGCCGCAAATGGACACTTTCCGCGGAACTACGGGAAATATGCCGGCGATCATGTCGAACGATCTGCTGGAGTTCAGCGATCTCGAAATGGATCGCTACGACGATTTCAATATTTTGTCCCGCTCCTTGACCGAGATATCGGCTGACGTGACCGAAGTGCTCACGCAGCTAGAAGGATTCATGGGCAGAGTGGATTCGGACATCGACGAGTTCACGAAACTAGCGCACCACTTGCAGGACGAGATCACAGCAGCGCGCATGGTGCCCATCGGCAACCTCTATACCCGGCTTTCGCGAACGGTAAGAGACGCTTCCAAGGCTGCCGGAAAACCGGTGGAACTCTCGCTGGAAGGCGCCGAGACGGAACTCGACAACAATATTATCCAGCACATTTCCGATCCGCTGATTCACCTCGTACGCAACGCCGTTGCGCACGGCCTTGAAGACCCGGCGGCGCGCCGGCAAGGCGGCAAGTCTGAAAAGGGCCGAGTGGAAGTGCGCGCCTACCATCGCGGCAATCACATTTTCATCGAAGTGGAAGACGATGGCCGCGGAATTGATTACGACGGCGTCCGTAGCCGAGTGATCGAGTCCGGCGCGATGTCACCAGTGGCCGCAGCAGAGCTGAGCGAGCGAGAGCTGCGCGAGTTCCTCTTCCGCCCGGGGTTCACAACCGCTTCTTCGATGACGGAACTCGCGGGCCGCGGAGTCGGTCTCGACGTCGTGCGCGCAAATGTCCACGCGCTCAACGGCGAAATCGAGGTGCGCTCGGAGCCAGGGCGAGGCGCCTGCTTCACCGTCAAGGTGCCGCTAACTCTGATTATCTCGCAAGCCTTGTTCGTGCGTTGTGGTAGCGCCGTGTTTGCATTGCCGCTGGCGGTGATTGAGGAAATTCGCCGCCTGAAACCGGCGGAAATTGAAGACGTGGGTGGAAAACTTTTCGCGCGCGTGCGCGATGTTGTGACGGAGGTCGTCCGCTTGGATCTACAGCTTGCACTTCCGGCGCTCGAACCGGTGAACGGCTATTTTCACATGGTCATCGTGAAGGTAGCTGGAAAACAGGTGGGTGTGATCGTCGAGGAAGTTCTGGGTAAGGATGAAATCGTTATCAAGAATCTGGGGAATTATTTGCGGCGGGTAAAACTTTTCCCGGGCACGACGATTGCCCCGGATGGAAGTTTGATACTTCTGATTGACTTGAATCGGCTGGTTTCGAACGATGGCGCGGAACGCCACGCGCTGCCGTCGTCGTCGCCGGCTGCGCGGGTATTTGCGCCAGGCGCAGAGGCCGTGGCTGCCGGAAACATCCCGGCAGCGGCCGTCGACCCGGTGGAAAACGACCGCGTTGTGGTGGTTGCAGATGATTCGATCAGCGTCAGAAAGTTTGTGGGACGCATGCTCGAAAAAGCGGGCTACCGCGTGAAGCTTGCTTCCGACGGCCTGGAAGCCTCCGAAATAATCGCGGAAGTGGGCTGCCATCTGGTCATCACCGACCTCGAAATGCCGCGAATGAACGGTTACGAACTGCTGGCGCGTCTCCGGCAGGACCCCATGACGCGCAAAATTCCCGTGCTGGTGGTTACTTCTCGAGCGGGCGCGAAGCATCGCGATCATGCCATGAAAGAAGGCGCTTCCGGCTTCCTAACCAAGCCGGTGCAGGAAGATCAGTTGATTTCAACCGTCGAAAGTCTGATCGATCCGGTGAAACCGAGGGGCCGGCCAGCGTTGAGAGTGCCGGTGATGCAGGATGGAAATGATTAAGAGCGCCGAAAAGAAAATTCGAGTGCTGGTGGTGGATGACTCCGCGTTCATGTGCAAAGTGCTTCAGGAGATCATCAACGCTGATCCTCAGCTCGAAGTAGCCGGGCTAGCTCGCGACGGGCGCGATGCCGTGACTCTTGCGGAATCGTTGCGGCCCGACGTAATCACGATGGACATCAACATGCCGCACGTCGATGGTTTGCAAGCCACGGAAATGATCATGTCGCAGCACCCCAGACCTATCGTCATTGTCAGCTCTGAATCTCGCGAAGGCGCTTCGAGCACTTTGCGAGCGCTTGAGCTGGGCGCAATTGACTTCGTTCCCAAACCTTCCAGCGGTGTGGATTTGGATATGCGCAGCGTCCGCGACGAACTCACTCGCAAGCTCAAAATGGCTGCCAAAGTTCGCGTGGTGCGAACGGCGACCCGCGGAAAGGCTCCCGTTCCACAGGCGGGCATTCCGGTGAATAAGAAAACTGGCGCCGATACAGCAGCCACTTCTCAGAATGGCGCGAAATTCCCGATTGTGGTTATCGCCGCATCCACGGGAGGGCCTGCTGCAGTGATGCGAGTCGTCGCGGGATTGCCGAAAGATTTTCCAGGTGCTGTGCTCTTGGTGCTTCATATGCCGGCGGCGTTTACAAAACCGTTTACGCTGCAGCTCGCCGAGATTTCGAAATTGCCGGTAAAAGAGGCGGAGGCAAATGAGGCCGTGCAGCCCGGAATGATTTATTTGTGCCCCGGGTCGCATCACTTGAGGGTGTCTCCCACCGGAAGAATCGTGCTCGACCCCGGAATGAGAATCGAAGGCTACTTGCCGTGTGCGAACGCGGCTCTTGAAACAGTGGCGGCATATTCGCGCTTGATGGCCATCGCCGTCGTGCTGACCGGGATGGGCAACGATGCCGCCAAGGGCGTGAAGTCGGTGAAAGCCAATAGCGGCTACGTGATCGCGCAGGATGAGGCGTCATCCGTGATATTCGGCATGCCCGCTGAGGCAATCAAGACGGGCGCCGTCGACGAAGTGGTGGATATAAACGAAATCAGCGCGGCCATCGAACGGCGGGTGGTGAAATTCTCCAAGCTAGTCCCGGTCGGAGCGTGATGAAGATCGCAGCACAGGAGCCGACAAAATCGCGCCGGATTCGCCGGACGGAAGCGGTGATTTTGTTCACCGTGGCGAACCAGCTGTTTGCTATTGCGGCGGATTCGGTGCAGGAAATTCGAAGCACAGACAGCCTGGGCGCGGCTCTGGAGATCGAACAGCAGGAAATTCCGAAGGTGCGCCACACGGTCGAGCGCAACCACCGGACTTACTTCGTGGTGAACGCGTGCATGCATTTTGGCTTGAGGGTGGTGCGGCCGACATTAGTTCTGATCTTGAGGCAAGTCCGCGTGGCTGTGCTTGTGGACAAAATTGAACGCATGACGGAAGTTTCAGCAATTCACGGCCTGCCGCGAGCTTTTATCGGCGTGGAATGCCGGTGGTATCGCGGCCTGGCGTATTTCGAAGACCAGGTAGTTCCGGTCATTAATCCACTGGGATTTTTGACGGCAAACGAATTTAAGCGGCTCGACGGTTTCCTGGCAGAAGCACCCTCGCAACGAACGTTGGAAGGGGCGGTACAGATATGAATCCGACGGACAACACGAATGCGAAATCGTACGTACTGGTCCAAATCGGAGACCGCCGATTTGCGATGCCCGCAGCTACCGTTTCAGAACTCGCGCCGCCGGTACGGCTGCACCACTTTCCGCAGAGCTCGCCTTTGGTGGCGGGCGTGATCGTCCGGCGTGGACGGATCGTGCCGGTGTACGACGTCAGCCGGATATTGGCCGGGAAGAATTCTCCAGCGCATAGATTTTACCTGGTGGCGGCCCGCGACTTTGGATCGGCCAGCGAGCCTGGCGCGATTCCAGTTGACGGCGAATGCGAACTTGTGACTGCTCCTACACACAATCCGGATCCGACTAGTCCAAAATATATTTCAGGTACCTTGACGATCGGCGAAGAAAACATCCAGGTTCTGGACTTGAACGCTCTGGTCAGCTCCGTCAATGCAGGGTCCGCGAATCCAAAGTCGGCGACTGCAGAGCCAAACGGAATCGAGTCTGCGGAGAGCCGGGCGTGAACATGCTGCCAAATCTTCCGAAGATTCTGCTGATCGACAGCAACGTCTATTTCTCAAAACGTCTGACCGACGCTTTGCAGCAGCAGGGCTTCGAAGTGATTCCGAGCACGCAGGCCGCCTACGCGCTGACAATGCTCGAATGGAACACACCCACAGCAATCCTTTGCGCCACCAATTTGCGCGATATGGGAGCGCACGAAATGGCTCCGATTCTTCGCGCGGATCCTAAGACTGCGAACATTCCGCTGATTGCAATCGGCGGCGGCGGCGATCAGGCCTTGCTGGAAGCCTACCGAGCTGGGTGCGACGACTTCGTGGACCGGCGCCGTTCGCCCGCGGATCTCGCAGCACATGTGCGAAGTTTCCTCCTGAGCCGGCAGGAAGGCTTTCAACCTACGCAGATGCTTTCGGCTGCCGACACGGATTTAAGCGGCAGTCTTTCGCATCTGGACCTTCCAGGAGTGATGCAGATGCTGGGACAGTCGCGCCAAACAGGCGCCTTGCACGTCAACGCGGGCGACACCGACGGCATTATATTTTTTGAAGCTGGAGAAATCTTTCATGCCGAGTGCGGCACGTATTTTGGCGACGAAGCAGTGACAGAAATAGTGAAAACGTGCCACGCTGCCGAGAAAGGCGTTTACAAATTTGTGTACGGCGCGACCGCAACGCAACGGACCGTATTGCGTTCGGCCACCGATCTCTTGCTTGACGCCATGCGGGAATTTGACGAAGGCGAACGCGACGAGATCGAGAAGGAAGTGTCATGAGCGAAACACAAAACCCGGAAGCAGCTCGGACTCCAACGGTATATTTCATCGACGATAGCGCCACCATGCGCGAAGTGATCAAGATCGCATTTCGCAAGGAGAACATCCTCGTGATCACCTGCGCGGATGCCGCTTCCGCACTCGAGCAGTTCAACCAGACCGCCCCGGATGTGGTGATCACCGACGTGATCATGCCGGACAAGGACGGCTACCAGGTTTGCGAATTCGTCAAGCAGCACGATCGGCTCGGCAAGACGCCGGTGATATTGATGTCGGGCGTGGTGAATCGTTCCGTTGCGGAACGTGCCACCGCGGTGAAGGCCGACGAGCTGATACGCAAACCGTTTCAGCCCCAGGATTTGATCGCTCGCGTCAAGAACTTGCTGCATCCCACAATTTCCAGTATTGGCGGCGCGGTGGAACGCGACGATGCCCCGGACGTGCCGTCGAGCGCGGCATCACGGGTGTTGAGCGGCCTGTTTTCTCCGAACCTCGCGAACGCCTCTGCAGTTGCAACGGTAGCCCCACCGGTGGCGCCTTGGGGTTCTGCGCCATCCGCATCAAACAGAAACCCTGCGCTTCCGCATGCAGCCGCACCACGCACCGTCCCGCAGACGAATGGGGAAGTTCAAAAATTGCGCAACGAGCTTCGCCGCCTTGAGCTTTTTGTTAAAAAGCTGCAGGCCGAACTCGAGGCGGAGCACCAATATTGCGCGGCTCTCGAAGCCCATTTCAAAGCTCTACAAGAATCCGAAGACTCTCGTTAAGGCTGGCGCATTCAATCGAGCGCCTTGGAGTGCAGGAATTCGCGCGCTACCTCGGCTATGTCGCGCCGTTCCGCGTCCACGGCATAGTTCATTTTTCGCATTTCTGCATCGGAAATCTTTCCGGCCAATTCTTCAATGGCAGCGCGCGCTTCCGGGAAGCGGGCAAGCGTGTCCTGGCGAAAGATTGGCACCGCTTCATAGGGCGGAAAATAATGTTTGTCATCCTCAAGAATCACCAAATCGCGCGCAGCCAACAACCCATCGGTTGAATTTCCGGCGACTATGTCCACCTGCTTGTCCAGCAGCGCGCGATACAGCAACCCCAAGTCAAGAATGCGAGGCGTGGCACGGAATTTTAGTCCATAGACTTTCGCAAGCCCTTCATAACCGTCGGGGCGCTCCATGAATTCGTATCCGAATCCCGCTCGCCATTGCGGTGAATAACGCGCGACGTCATCAATCGTCTTCAGATTCAATCGGCGGGCGTCCTCGCCGCGGACGACAATCGCGAACGTGTTATTAAATCCGAGGGAAGGCATCACTTCCAGTCCGAATCGCTGCTTATATTCGCTTTTAACGCGCTCGAACACGGTTGAAGGATCGCTCTGAATCGGGTCATGCAGAATCGCGGTCAAGGCCGTGCCGGTGTATTCCACGTAGCCGTCAATTCGGCCGGAAAGCAGCGCCTGCTGACAAATGTAAGAACCAGCCAGATAAAACCTCCGGTCAACGGGACGATGCAGGCGAGCTTCAAGATGCTGTGCAACGATTTCAGCGAGCAGCGCTTGCTCGGAGAAATTCTTTGACCCGATAACGATCGTTTCGCGCCGCTCCCCACCGCAGGAAACGAGGAGAATAATCAGGCAGATAAAGGCGCTACTTCGCCGGCCAATCATGATCGCGCGGGCCGCAGCCTGCGTTCCAACAAGCTCAACATAAAATCTGCAAGTAGTGCGAGTGCGGCAGCCGGAATCGCACCGGCAAGAATCAACTGGTCGTTCACCATCGCAAGGCCCCGAAAAATAAATTCGCCCAGGCCTCCGGCACCTACCGCGGCTGCTATCGTGGCGATACCGATGGTCAGCACAGTTGCAACCCGAACACCGGCGAGAATCGTCGGCACCGAAAGCGGAAGTTCTACCTGAAACAGAATTTGATTCTCCGTCATTCCCATTCCGCGCGCCGCTTCGCGCACCGCGGCACCCACACCGCCAATGCCAGCAGTAGTATTACGAATAATGGGAAGCAGTGCGTACAAGGTCAGCGCGGTGATCACGAGCCGGTCCGCGCGACCCCCGAGCCACGGCACCGGTAGCAAAAATCCAAAAAGCGCGAGGCTTGGAATTGTTTCGGCGATGTTCGCTCCTCCGAGGATCGGTTTCGAAAGCCAGGGATGACGGGCGGCGATAATCCCGAGCGGTACCCCTATGGCCACCGCCAGCAGCATGGCGATGCCGACCAGCCAAATGTGCTGGAGGGTCGCCTGTAAAATTTCGCGCTGATGTCGAATAAAGAAATCAATCAGGCTCATTGGCCCTCTCGGCTTCTTCGTACATCCGAAAATTCGCAACGTAAGCGGCGGCCACGGGCTCCCGAGCCGCGAGGAATTCCTTAACCGAAAAGATTCCTGTCAATTTTCCTGCGTCGAGCAATGCGATGCGCGTGGCGAGCAACAAAGATTCGCCCACATCGTGAGTGACGATCACGATCGTCTTCTGAAGGCGCCGCTGAAGCTGCTGGAACTCCTTTTGTAGTTCGCCGCGCGTAAGCGGATCGAGCGCTCCGAACGGCTCGTCCATCAATAAAATGGGCGGGTCAACAGCCAATGCCCGCGCGATGCCCACTCGCTGGCGCTGCCCTCCGGAAAGTTCGTGCGGAAATCTCTTCGAAAATTTAGCCGGATCAAGCCGCATGAGATTCAAGAGTTCGTTCACACGCGCGTTGGTCCGCTCAACCGGCCAGCGTTCGAGTCGCGGAACCAAGGAGACGTTTTGCTCGATCGTGAAATGCGGAAACAGGCCTATTTCTTGTATGACGTAACCGATATGGCGGCGTAGCGCGATCGCGTCCCAACTGCAGGTCGCCTTACCTTCAACGAGGACTTCTCCGCCGCTCGGATCGAGCAGCCGATTAATCAGCTTCAGAGCCGTAGTCTTTCCGGCGCCACTGCGGCCTAACAGAACTAACGTCTCGCCGCGCCCTACGGCGAGATTGAGACCCTCTAATAACGGTTGGCCATTCGGAAGACGATAGCCGGCGTTGCGGAATTCGATGATGGATTCGCGCGCGGTTTCTCGGTCGGGTTCGGCTTTCATTCGAGAGCGGTAAAGTCGCCGCGTCTGGCGAGGCTAGCAAGCCTTGCAGCACGCTGTCAAACACGCGCGGCACCGCCGACGCGGCGGAATAAATCACTTGCCGGCGATGAATTCCCGGACCGCGAGCAGCACGTCAACCATCATCGATTCCGTAAGCTTCCCGGTGAACGTGTTTTGCTGGCTGGGATGATACGAAACAAATAATCGAGGCAGCCCGCCGGGCAGCTGGTAACTAGCGCCATGACGAAGCGGGTACTTTGTGAAGCTCCTGATCTGCCCATTGCGCTTCAGCAGCCCCAAGTAAGCGCGCATCGCAATATTTCCCAACGCAAGGACGGCCCGCGGGCGGATTAACTCCAGCTCCCTTTCAAAATATGGCAGGCAGTTCGCTAATTCGGACGGAAGCGGTTTGTTCGCGGGAGGAGCGCATCGGATCGTCGCCGCAATATATGCGTTTTTTAGCTTTAGGCCGTCGCCCAGATCTGTGGAAACCGGCTGGTTGGCAAACCCGGTTTCATAGAGCGCCTTGTAGAGAAAATCGCCGGAACGATCGCCGGTGAAGACTCTTCCCGTTCGATTCCCACCATGAGCGGCGGGCGCGAGACCCAGAATCAGGAGCTTCGCGCGCGAATCACCGAAGCCCGGGACCGGCTTGCCCCAGTAGTCCCAGTCCATAAACGCGCGGCGTTTCTCCGCCGCTACCTTTTCGCGATAGCAGACAAGCCTCGGACATTTTCGGCAGCGTACAATCTTTTGGTTTAGTTGGTCGAGTGTTTGCAAATTTTATCCAACAAAATTACTATGAACCCGCAAAGGCATGGAGAGCGTCTATTCTAATTGAGGAATGCACTCGGAGCTCTCGTGCTTTCCGATTTTTCTTCCCTGTGACGAAAGTCTCTTTTCGACGCCGGAATGGTCCACGGACAACATGGATAACACGCGCGAAAAAATCGTGATCATTGAAGCCGACCCGGTCGCGCTCGAAACCCTGCGCTCGGCACTGGAGACGGCGGGTTACGATGTAATTTCATTTAGCGCTGCGGGCGACGCGCTTGACGCTATTCACCACGCCGCGGCCAATCTGCTTTTGATGAACGCTCGACCCGGGAACGCGTCCGATGCGGATGGATCGCACCCGCGTGAAACCATCGCTACCATCCGCGGCTCCGCAGCCACCGAAATGGTTCGCGTGATTCTTCTGGTCGGCTCAGGACCTGAGCAGCGCGCGGAAGCGTTGAATTTTGGCGCCGACGACGCGATTTCCCAGCCGTGTGACTCGAGCGAACTGCTGGCTCGCGTCCGCACCCAATTAAGAATGTTCCGCGCGCAAAAACAGTTGCGCAACGAAGCAAGCATCGCCATAGAAGGCCAACGGATCGCCCACACGGCGTTCGAAGCCCTCGCTGTGACAGAAAAAATGGCGAATGATGCCACCTCGCTCGACCACAAGCTCAAGTTCGGATTTGTCGCCATTTGCGCCATCGTTGTAGTCATGGCCGGGATGTACTTTCTCTTCGCCCGCAGCGCGCAGAAAGAAACGCAGCGAGGAAATGCCATCATCACTCGTTTTGAAGGCGGAATCGTTCGTCAGCAGGATTTGATTGCGGAAGCCCGCAAAATTCGCACGCAGCAGGGAACGGCGATCGGCACTCCAGCCGCCAAAGGCGACCTTCAGAAACAAGCCGCAGATCTGAAAGCGCAGATGGCAAATGCGGATCCGAATTATGCAAGCAGCCTGCAAAAACAGCTCGAAGAGACCAACGCGCGGCTCGCGCGGATCGAGCAAGAAGGCCAAGGAGCCCAAACTCTGATTCCGGCGGACGTGCAAAGCGTTTGCTTGTTGTATGTTTCGGTGGCGCTCCGTGACACAAACAGCGGACAACGCCTCCGTTATGCCGGTCTCAATCAACAGGGTCAGCCGCTGCAAGACAGCGACGGGAATCCGATTCTCACACTCGAAGGCCGTGGGCCCGAAGTTAAGATTGATATATTTGGCACAGGTTTTGTCGCCGGTCCGAACGGACGCGTCATCACGAATCACCATGTGGCCGAGCCGTGGTGGAAAACTGACGACTTCAAAGTGTTTACGGACCAGGGATACCAACCGGAAATTTCAGCCATTCGTGCTTATTTCCCGGGTGATCCGCGCGCGTTTCACGCGGAAGTTCAGCAGATTTCGCCCGAAATAGATCTCGCGACGATGCGTGTGGATTTGCAGGGCCTCAAACGCTCCGTTCTCTTGGTCGATTGGAACCAAGGAGCCGCAGTCACCGGCCAGCCTGTAATTTTGATGGGCTATGCTACCGGACTCGCTGCCATTCTCGCGCGCACCGATGAAGATACGGCTCAGGAAATCATTGCTCACAACGGCATAGACACCTCAAAGGTGCTCGACGAACTGGCGCATCGCAACTTGATTCGTCCGCTCATCACACAAGGACACATCGGCGATATTCTGCCTGACAAGATTGTTTTCGACGCGCAGACAACTAACGGCGGCTCCGGTGGGCCTCTTTTTAACCGTAAAGGAAAAGTGATTGGCGTCACCTATGCCGTACTCCGGGGTTTCGGCGGCTCGAATTTTGGCATCCCCATCAAGTTCTCGGAGCCGCTGCTCGGGGCTGCGCCAACTGCGCCATAGCCGCAACCGCCTCGAAAATCCTGCAATACTTTAAATACCAGGCGCCGCGGCAAATTGACTTCTGCAAGCCGCGCAACTAGCATATTCACAGCGATTCTCCCTTCAGGGCTCACTTGAAGGTGTATTTTGCCGCATCGCATTTGGCGTAAATTCGCACATGGAAACTAGCGCTCGCTCGAAAAACATTTTGGAACGAATTGTCGAAGCACGCCGCGAGTCTGTGGCGCATCGCAAGCGCGTGCTTCCGGAGGCCGCGCTCCGGATGGCGGTCGAAAAGAAAGTTGCGCCGCCTCGGGATTTCCTGTCTGCGCTTACGGGACCGGGTGTTCACATTATTGCGGAACTGAAGAAAGCCTCTCCGTCTCGCGGCATCATCCGTGCAGACTACGCCCCGGCTCTGTTGGCTGCGGATCTCGAGCAGGCAGGCGCGACCGCACTTTCCGTGCTGACCGAAGAGGATTTCTTTTCCGGCTCGCTGGCCGATTTGAAGGAAGCCAGCCGCGTAACCAAGATTCCAATCTTGCGGAAGGATTTCATCTTGGATCCCTGGCAGGTGTGGGAAACGCGCGCAGCCGGCGCCGACTCCTTTCTTCTCATCGCCGCCGTCTTGGACGATGAAAGGTTTCGCGCGCTGCTCGCTTTGGGGCGTTCGCTCAAGATGGAGCCGTTGGTGGAGGTTCATTCGCACCAAGAACTGGAACGCGTTCTTTCAGCCGGCGCGACAATCATCGGGGTCAACAATCGTGACCTGCAGGATTTCAGCGTGCATCTGAAAACTTCGCTCGAATTAGCGCGAGATATTCCCGAAGATTGCATCGCCGTCAGCGAGTCTGGTTTGCAGACGCGCGAAGATCTCGCCCGGCTGGGCGAAGCCGGTTTTGATGCGTTCCTGATCGGGGAGCGCCTGATGCAACAAGATGATCCTGGGCAGGCTCTGCGCGCTTTGCTCCAGCCCTGCGGCGTGGAGAATTCCGTCCCGGGTAACGACGAGACGCTATGGTAATGGTGAAAATATGCGGGATTACAAATTTAAGGGACGCTCGCAAGGCTTACGACGCTGGAGCGGACTTCATCGGATTCAATTTCTATCCGCGTAGCCCGCGCTACGTCACGCCGCGGACGGCCCGGCGAATTTTGCAGCGCTTGCCAAAGAAACTCGCGTCCGTGGGAGTTTTTGTGAACGAGCGAGAGGACAAAATGTTAACGATCGCGCGCGAGGTCGGCCTCGACTATCTCCAGCTCCACGGCGAAGAATCGTCTGAGACAGTCGCGCGCCTCGCGCGAAACCTGCCCGTAATCAAAGCAGTCCGGGTGCGAGACTCGTTCCGCACGGCTGAACTCGCTCGGTTCAAGCGTGCCTCTGCATTTTTGCTCGACGCCTTCGACCGTCGCCGCCACGGCGGAAGCGGAAAGACTTTTCGCTGGAACATAGCTCTTCGAGCGAAACGCGCGGGCCACATTTTTCTGGCCGGGGGACTGACGCCGAAGAACGTTAGCGAAGCGATTCGCTCGGCCAAACCATACGCAGTGGATGTTTGCAGTGGAGTGGAAGCAAAACCGGGCAAGAAAGATCCCGCGCTGGTAGCGAACTTTATGCGAGCCGTGCGCGCTACGCAGAGGAAAGTGCGATGAGCGCGGCGCCACAGACGATGCCGGATTCGCACGGACGCTACGGTCCCTTCGGCGGCCGCTATGTTCCGGAAACGCTCGTCGCGCCGCTCGAAGAACTCGAGCGAGCCTATGCCGAAGCTCGCGCGGATAAGAGCTTTCAGAAGGAACTAGATGATCTGCTCCATAATTTTGCCGGCAGGCCAACGCCGCTGCAATTCGCATCGCGGCTTACCGAGCAGCTCGCTGGCCCTCGCATCTATTTGAAACGCGAAGACCTGCTCCATACTGGCGCGCACAAAATAAATAACGCGCTCGGCCAGGGCTTACTCGCTGTGCGCATGGGCAAAAAGCGAATCATCGCGGAAACCGGCGCGGGGCAGCATGGAGTGGCTACAGCTACCGTCGCCGCTCGACTCGGCCTCACTTGTACGGTTTATATGGGCACCGAGGATATGGAACGCCAGCGGCTGAATGTTTTTCGCATGCGTTTGCTCGGCGCGGAAGTGAAAGGAGTGGATTCCGGCAGCCGCACGCTGAAGGACGCGATCAATGAGGCTATGCGTGACTGGGTTACGAACGTGCGCACGTCTCACTATCTTCTCGGCTCAGTTCTCGGCGCCCATCCTTACCCGCAGATCGTGCGCGATTTCCAGAAAATTATCGGCGAAGAAGCTCGCGAGCAAATTTTGCGCGCCGAAGGACGCCTCCCCGATCATTTGATCGCGTGCGTGGGCGGAGGATCCAATGCCATCGGCCTGTTCCATGCATTTCTTGGTGACGCTAACGTGAAACTGCTCGGTGTAGAGGCTGGCGGCCGCGGAAAATCCCTTGGTGAGCACGCGGCGCGCCTTGCTGCGGCAGAGGGATTTGCCGGCGCGAGACCCGGCGTTCTGCAGGGCACCTACACTTACTTGTTGCAGAATGCGGACGGCCAAATCTCGACCACTCATTCTGTGTCTGCCGGGCTCGATTATCCCGGCGTCGGTCCCGAGCACGCCTGGCTCGCAGAACAAGGCCGCGCCGAATACACGGCCGTCAGCGATGAAGACGCCGTGGCGGCGGCCCGCACGCTAGCGCGCGTCGAAGGAATTATTCCCGCGCTTGAATCTGCGCACGCTATGGCAGAACTTATTCGCCGCGCACCTAAAATGAGAACGGATGAGGTAGTGATCCTGAATCTTTCCGGTCGCGGCGACAAAGATATGGAAATCCTTTCTCGTTATGTCTAACACTTCCCCTTCGAAGTCCTCGGGCGCAAACGCGGTAAGCGCGGCCGCTGGAGCTGAGCGACAGCCCTTAGCCGAAAAACATATGGGAAGAATCGGACGAAAATTCCGGACGCTGGCGGATTCCGGCGAACTCGGGCTCATAGCCTACATCACCGCCGGCGATCCTTCGCTCGAAGCTAGCGCCAAAATAGTCCTCGCGGCTGCGGAGGCAGGCGCGGACATCATCGAGCTCGGCGTCCCTTTCAGCGATCCAGTCGCGGATGGCCCCGTCATTCAGCGTGCGAGCGAACGCGCGTTGCGCAACGGAATAACTCTCGCCGGCGTCCTTGAACTCGTTCGCCAGCTCCGTACGCGCACGGACGTCCCGCTCGTACTGTTCAGTTATTTCAATCCCCTCTTGCAGATGGGGCTGGAGAAATTTGCCGAAGCTGCGGCGTCGGCGGGCGCTGACGGCGTTCTGGCCACCGATTTGACGCCGGAGGAAGCTGGGGAGTATCGCGCCGCCTTGCGCCCTTGCGGTCTCGATACGATTTTTCTTGCTGCTCCGACCTCTACCGACGAGCGTCTAGCGCGCATAGCCGAAGCCTCAACGGGTTTCCTTTATCTAGTGTCGCGCACTGGCGTAACCGGCACGCGGGAGGTTTTGCCAGAAGGACTGCCGGCACTCGCGCGTCGTGTGCGGAAGTTCACCAGCCTGCCGATTGGCGTCGGTTTTGGAATTTCGGCGCCCGCTCACGTAAGTGTGCTCGGCGGTATTGCGGATGCAGCCGTGGTGGGATCCGCGCTCATGGCCGAAGTGGAACGCGCGACATCCGCGGACACTGCGGCCGTAGGCGTGGCGGCCCTGGTGCGAGCGCTAAAAAACGCTGCCCGTTCAGGCCTTAGCCGCCGAAGCAATCAACCTGCAGATCCCGCGGCCGAATGAGTTCTACAGAATACCTACCGATTTGAAGTAAACTTTCCGCGCAATTATTTCTGTGCGACGTGACCGAAATAAGGAGACAGGATGGATAAGCGCGTAGCGAACGCTGACGCCGCAATCGCCCGCATTCAGGACGGAGCGACGATTCTGCTCGGAGGCTTCGGCCTCTGCGGCATTCCGGAAAATCTGATCGCCGCTTTGCGCCGGAAAGGCACCAAGAATCTCACTCTGGTGTCGAATAACGCAGGCGTGGACGATTTCGGCATCGGGCTGTTGCTGCAGAGCAAGCAAGTGAAGAAAATGATCGCCAGTTATGTGGGCGAAAATAAACTTTTCGAGCAGCTCGCCCTTAAAAAAGAAATCGAAGTGGAACTAAATCCGCAAGGAACGCTTGCCGAGCGCATTCGCTGCGGCGGTGCAGGCATCCCAGCTTTTTTCACACCTACGGGATACGGCACGCTGGCAGCGGAGGGAAAAGAAGTGCGAGAGTTCAATGGCCGTCCGCACATCTTGGTCCCTGCATTGCGCGGTGATTTCGCTTTCATCAAAGCTTTCCGGGGCGACCGCTGGGGCAATCTCGTCTTTCGCAAGACGGCGCGCAACTACAACTCGATCATGGCCACTGCAGCCGACCACGTCATCGCCGAAGTGGAAGAGATCGTCGAGCTTGGCGCTCTGAATCCAGACTGCATTCACACGCCCGGAGTTTTTGTGGACGCCATTTTTCAGGGAACAAATTACCAGAAACGCATCGAACACCGCACCGTGCGTAAGCGCTAGGAGACATCATGCCAGCGGAAATTGATAAGCGCGAAATCATTGCTCGCCGAGTCGCCCGCGAGCTGCGCGACGGTTACTACGTGAACCTCGGCATCGGCTTGCCCACGCTCATTCCCAATTTTCTGCCGGAAGGCATGGAAGTGATTTTGCAATCGGAGAATGGCATGCTCGGTGTGGGCGCGTACCCGTACGAAGGAGAAGAGGATCCCGACCTCATCAACGCGGGCAAAGAAACAATCACGGAAATTCCGGGCTGCTGTTATTTCTCCAGCGCCGATTCGTTCGGAATGATTCGCGGCGGCCGAATTAACGTCACCGTGCTGGGCGCGCTGCAAGTTGACGTCAAGGGCAATCTCGCCAATTGGGCCATTCCAGGGAAGATGCTGAAGGGTATGGGCGGCGCCATGGACCTCGTCGCCGGCGCCAAGCGCGTGATCATTGCCATGGAACACACCACTAAAGAAGGCGAGCCCAAAATTGTGAAGGAATGCAGTTTGCCGCTGACCGGCGTCGGCGTGGTGAATCTGATCGTCACGGAGCTCGGCGTCATCGAAGTTACGCCAGGGGGACTTGTTCTGCGCGAGCTGGCTCCCGGCGTTTCCGCCGAAGCCGTGCAAAAAGTTACAGAACCCAAGCTGCAGCTAGCGTCCGACATGAAAGTGATGGCCGGCTGAAGACGCGTGGCGGGAAAGATACTTTTGTACCCATCACGGTGCCTGTTCGCGCCGCGAATTGAGATACCATAGCAGTAGAGGATTCCGGGAGACGCAATGCAACCGCACTCGATCGTCGTAATCAGCCTGCAGAATCCCAAAGAAAAACTGTGGGGCGAACTGATCGACATTACGCACTCGGGAGTATCCGTGCGCGGGATCGATCTCCATTCGTTTGACGATTTTGTCAGCCAGGTTCTGCATCCGGATGGCGATCGCATGGGCCTGCCCACGCTATTTTTCCCCATGCTTCGTATCGAACGCATCGCGCTCGACGAACCGCGGGGCTCGATTCCTTCGCTCGCAGAAGTGTTCGCGAAAAAGACCGGCCGTTCGCTCGCGGAGTATCTGGCACAATTCGCCTGATCGCACAAACTCGTTCCACTTAGCCGGATGACTTCATGAACAGTCGAATCCTCACCGTCCCCAATCAGCTCACCTTTCTGCGACTGGCATTCCTTCCTGTTTTCATAATTACGATTCACTACGAACGATATGGCTGGGCGATGGTAATTCTTATCGTGGCAGGCCTCACCGATGGATTGGATGGTTGGCTCGCGCGAGGATTGAACCAAAAAACTCCGCTGGGTGCCTATCTCGACCCGATCGCAGACAAGCTCCTCGTTTCTTCTTCGTATGTCGTCCTGGCTTTCCACCAGAAAATCGCGTGGTGGCTCGCAATTCTGGTCTTGGGACGGGACGTGTCGTTGCTGGTCGCCAGCGCAGTGGTTCTAATCACGGTAGGTTACATTTCTTTGCCACCGAGTATTTATGGCAAGGCCACCACATTTTTCGAGCTTCTCCTCATTTTCTTGGTCTTATTGTTGGCGATTTGGAATAACCATACGCTCGACGTAGTGCGAGAGGTCTGCAAATACTGCGTAGCCGTCTTTGTATGTATTTCAGGACTGAATTACAGCATCGTGGTGTCGCGTCGGCTTCACGCGGGCGGCTGAACTACGCGCATCCGCTCCCTCGTTTTCAGCTCGCCTGGAACAAGCCGTAAGCTACCACTCCGATGCTCGCGATCACTATAATCGCTGTCGTCCAGCCAAGCAGATCCGCGCGCGTGCGTTCCTGCTGCGACATCGGTGGATGATCGGCCATCACCTTGCCTATTAAAAACCCGCTGATCAATCCTCCGAGGTGCGCAAAATTATCGATTCCAGACATTACGATTCCCATGATCGCAATATAGATCAGCCATTTGATCAGCTGGCTTCGAAGCATCTGCATCGAAGCGCCGCTCCGTTTCGTCGTGACTGCAAGCAGCAGGCCGATCAGTCCGAGCAACGATGCCGATCCTCCCACACTAAAGTGACCGACCAAGGCACTAAGAACGTAGCCGCCAATGCCCGTCACGACGTAGATGAAAAAAAATCGCGCCGAACCGTATAGTTCCTCTATCTGCGGGCCGATATCCATCAGCACCCACATATTGAAGCCGATGTGCATCAGGCTTCCGTGAAGGAAGCTTGCCATCACGAAACGCCATGGCTGTTGCACATCAATCTGCCACGGCAGTGACGCGCCCAGCTTTTGCAAGACCAAGCCGTTGATTGCTCCAAAATTAAAAATGCCGAAAAAGCCACCGCCCGGCGCCTGAAAGCCGCTGGTGCGAACGGTTGCCAACAGGCTCGCGCCATAAAGCAAACAACTCAGGCTGAGGATTCCGTAAGTTGCGGGCGAAGTCGTCGGCAGGAGGCGGCTCAACGACCGGCTCGCGGCCGCCATTCCAAAATTCATGCTCGCGCCGCACTGATGGCACTTCGTCGCACTCGCTCCCACGAGCGTGCCGCACGAAGGACACAGCTTCGGCCGCGGCGGTTCGCGCTGGCCGCCGAAAATGCCGCTCAATTGTTCCCGGATTCGGTCGAATTTATAACGCAGTCGTGGAGAGAGGGCCAATAGGCTTCCTTGCGAGAATATGGTTGCGTTCCTATAATACCTAAGATGGGTCCAAACTAGTGAACCGGGAAACTGCGTGAGTCTCGCCTGCCGGTCGGCCAAATTTCATTCCCCATTTGAGAATATTTCGCGGACTTGTCCCGAGCGTGTTGGATCGTTGTCGCTGCTCATCGCCGCTATGCTGCTGCCCGCGATCCTTGTGGGATGCGCTAGACGCCAGCCTGCGAGTCATCCGCCTACGCAAACTCCGGCGCCGGCTTCATCATCCGCACCGCAGTCAAAAACTCAACTTGGTCCGCCGGGATCATCTCCGCGCTCAGGACCGCCTCCGGCCAGCGAACGGCGACCCGTCGTGCCGGGAGAATATGTCGAAGAAGGCGTAGCTTCATGGTATGGCGTACCGTTTAACGGACGCCGTACATCCAACGGCGAAATATACGACATGCATGAATTCACCGCAGCGCATCGCACACTCCCTTTCAACGCCGTAGTCCGAGTGACAAATCTGCGCAATGGGAAGCAGACGCAAGTTCGCATTAACGATCGTGGACCTTTTGTCGCCGATCGCGTGATCGACTTGTCCCTCTCCGCCGCGGAAGCAATCGAGATGGTCGGGCCCGGCACAGCGCAGGTGCGGCTGGAAGTTATCGCCGGACCGAGCTCGATGACGGGATTTTTCGCCGTGCAGATAGGCGCATTTCGAGAGCAGGAAAACGCTCAGCGGCTTAAGGTTGAAATGGAATCCCGCAATTTGCCCGTCAGCGTCGTCACCTACGATTCGCCGAGCGGCCTGTTTTATCGCGTGCGCGTGGGCCGCGTGCCCACGGAGGCGGATGCGAATCAACTTGCCGGCCAATTGCGCGCAACCGGCCAGATGACCACCTTCGTCGTGCGCCTCGACGAATAATTCCTCGCCTCTCTAATTTATTTGTATTTCATCACGTGGACGCCGTCCCAGTCCGCTCCGGGTCCTTCCACCAGATATTCGTCGCAACGTCCGAGAAATACCAGCGAGGGTCCGTCGCTCGGCCACCGGCGCAGCACGTCTTCAAACGCCGATTTCGCCGCACTCCAATCGCGAGCCTTGTATGCTTCACGGCCCCGCCCGAACATCTCGACCAATTCCTTGCCATCATTCGCGGCAGCTCGTTCGCTCAGGATTTCGAAAATCGTCACCGGCTGATTTTTTCCCTTTACCCGGATGAAATCGATCTCGCGAAGAATGATTCGATCGTCCGTCACATCCGCACGCGTGGATTCACTGATCAAAATGCTCGTTCCGTATTCCTTATTCAAGCCTTCGAGGCGTGATGCGAGGTTCACCGTATCGCCCATCGCCGTATAACCGTAACGTAGCGAGGAACCCATGTTTCCGACCGAAGCGATTCCCGTGTTGATTCCGATTCCAATTTCCATCGCCGGCAAACCTTCCGAAACCCATCCTTGTTGCAACTCTGAAAGCCGCGAAAGCATGCTCAGCGCAGCCCTGCAGCAACGCTCGCCGTGTTTCGGCTCGGTGAACGGCGCTCCCCAGATGGCCATCACCGCGTCGCCGATATACTTGTCGAGCGTCCCTTGATGTCGAAAGATAATGCGCGTCATTTCCGTCAAGTAGCCGTTCAGCAATCGCGCGAGCTCTTGCGCATCAAGCTTTTCTGAAATGGTCGTAAACCCGCGCACGTCGCTGAAAAGCACGGTGATTTCCGACTTGCGCGGCTGCACCAATTCCGGATCGCTCAGAACGCGCCGAATTACTTCCGGGCTCACGTATTGCTGGAACGCGCCGCGCACTTTGCGTTTTTCCTGTTCCTCAATCAGCACGCGATAGAGCGCCACCAGACCCACGTTGGGAACGAGCGTGAAGAGCGACGGCACGATGAAGTTCAGCCACCAACCGTGCAGAAAGGCCCAGTAAACGATCCCCGCAAACGGAATCAACAGCAGCAGGCCGAATGCCATCCAGCGCGGCTGAACGAGCGCCAGCCACATCCCCAGCGGAATTCCAAACAGAAATATGAATGCAAGATCGGTGAGCACCTGCGGCCCGCTATGCATCAGAAATTTCTGGTTCAGAATGTTGTCGATCAAGTTCGCGTGAATCTCGACTCCCGGAAAATCGATAGCGCCAAAAGGAGTCGCTCGCAAATCTCCTATTCCGGTCGCCGATGCGCCTATCAGAACGATCTTGTCCTTGAAAGTTCCGGGGGCGAATTTCTTTTCCGCTGCGTCTGCGAAGGACACGTACGGATACGTCCGCGTCGGTCCGCGATAATTCACCATCATCCGGCTCAGGTCATCGGGATGCACGACCAGTTTAGGGCCGAATTCTATGCTCGTTACCCCCGCGCCGCCGTAATTCAAGACTGTCTGCTCGTTCGTGAGACCTAGATAAAGCCGCAGAGCCTGCACGTCGATGGACGCGTACATGTCCCAATTTGTGCGATCCGCGTCGCGTCCGTACGGAATCGCCAGCGGGAGCCGGCGCACAACGGTATCTGCATCAACCGAAACATTAAAAAAACCGCTGCCGCCCTTTTCGGCTGCGACTACACCCGTCAACAGTTCGGTGTTGCCTTCCACTCCACGCGGGACAAGGTATAGGTCTTCATATTGCTGGATCAAACGAAGGCGGCCCGCTTCACCGCCGGCAGAAGGCTCCGGCCTTACTTGCGGAAACGGAAAGAACGCCATCAGATTTGCATAACGGTCCAGCTCTTCATTCGAAACACCCAGAAGATCGGCTTTCGTGTAGAGAAAATAATTTCCGAGTACTACGCTTCCGAATCGTTGTATCGCGTCCGCAAATTGCTGGTCGAAATCTGACTTTTTTTCTTCGCGCTCGATTTCAAGCCGCACCGCCGGACTCACCGCTTGGCCCTTCTTTTGCTGTTCGTCGAGCCTCGCCGAAAGATCCTTCAACGGCTTCGTTGCCGCGTCATCCGGCTTGCTAAAAGTAATATCGAACGCCGCGACGCGGGCGCCGTCCTCTCGCAACGCGTCCAGCAGACTCGCGAAATAAATTCGCGGGAAAGGCCAGTGTCCCAGCACTTCTTGGGAATGCTGATCGATGTCCACGATGATGATTCGCGGGTCCGGCTGCGTGCGCCCACGCAATTGAAACCGGAGGTCGAGGCTATTGAGCTCCAACCGCGTGATGAAGTTGAAAACCGGCATAGGGCGCTCGCCAATGAACGTCGCCACATAAATGCCAAGAGCCGCCAGGGTGATCACGCAGCTAATGATGAGCGAGGCTTTGTGGCCCCACCATTCCCTCAAAAGTCCGGGGCGTTTGATCTCAGCGCGATTAGGCGTCAGGGCCATAAATTTTGCGGCATCGCTGGAAAGAGCGAAAAGCAAAAGCCGCGCAAGGCTAACAAACGCGTGCCTGCGATTCAAGTTTCACGCACAATTCACATTTTCATTCGGAATCTGTCAATTGTGAGGCGCTCAGCCCGGCTAGCCGTTGCGCCACTGTGCTCCTCTGCTCGCTTCCGTTATACTGTGGCCCGCGTTCCAATTTCAGGGATTGCAATGTCAGGAAAGAAACAAGTCTGGTATGTCGAGGGCTCAGCGGCCGCAAAACTGGCGGCGCCTCTGCGAACACGTTACGACCTTCATTCGGTCTCTAAAAATAAAAAAAATCTTTTGCCTAACACCCCCTCTGCTGGAGGGAATGGTGTCGCGACTGTCTGGCTGGCGGACGCGAAGGCCAGTGAAGAAATCCCCCGCGCGCTGGCAGGTAAACTGGGAAACAACTGTCGGATTATCGCGGTCTTTTCGGCCAATGAACGTTCCGGCGCCAAAGCGCGGCGTCCGCGGAATCCCGGCAACCACCGATCCGTATTCGCATTTCTTCCTTCATTCGCTCCGCGCAGCATCGTTGAACGAACTCTCGAAGCTGCCTTCGAGAATATAGAACTGGTCGAACGCGACCGCGCCGGGCGACACGCCCTGAAGAATTGGGAGCGCGAGCGCGAGGAGCTCAATGAGATTGGCGTCGCTCTCTCCTCGCAGCGCGAAATCAACGCCCTGCTCACTCTGATTCTCTCAAAGACGCGAGAAATTACCGCCGCCGATGCCGGCTCTCTCTATCTTGTCTCGAAAGACAACCAAGGCCAGCATCTCCGCTTTATGCTCACGCAAAACGACAGCCTGGAATTCCCCTATCAGGAGTTTGTTCTTCCGCTAACAGAAAATTCAATGGCCGGGTACACTGCTCTGCGCGGCGAAGTTCTTAATTTTCCGGACGCCTACAAAATTCCAGCCGGCCGTCCCTTCCATTTTAACGACAATTACGATCGCGATTCCGGCTACCGCACGCGCTCGCTGCTGACCTTGCCCATGCGCAACGCCAAGGGCGAAGTTCTCGGAGTACTTCAGCTCATCAATTGCAAACGGAATCGCGCAGCACGTTTGCTCAGCGCTAAAGATGTGGCCAAATACGTTCAGCCGTTTCCTGAACGTTCGGTTCGCCTGGCGCTTTCCCTTGCGTCTCAAGCCGCCGTCGCCTACGAAAACCGCGAGCTGTACAACGAAATTGAAACGCTTTTCGAAGGATTCGTCAGCGCCGCCGTAACTGCGATTGAGCAGCGGGATCCCACAACCTCGGGACATTCCCTGCGAGTTTCCGCTTACACGCAAAGTCTGGCCGCGGCGGTGAACGCGACATCCTCCGGCCCCTATGCCGGCACTCATTTTGACGCCGAGCAACTGAAGGAGATTCGCTACGCCGCGCTGCTCCACGACTTCGGAAAAGTCGGTGTTCGCGAGGAAGTGCTGGTCAAAGCTAAAAAATTGTATCCGCTTCAGCTCGACGTTCTGCGCCAGCGATTTGATTACATCCGCAAGGAAACGGAAGCCGGCATTGTGCGCCGCAAGCTTCAGGTATACCTGGAGCACGATCGCGGCGATGCTCTCTCGGAAATCGCACGTTTGAGCGAGGATTTCGACCAGCGAATAAAGCGCATCGAAGAATATCTTCAGTTCATAATCGAGACGAACGAACCGACCTTGCTCGAGCAGCATCAATTCCAAAAGTTGCGCGAAATCGCCCAACAATCGTTCATCGATCCGCGCGGCATGGAGCGTCCTTACTTGAACCCCGGCGAAATCAAATTGCTTTCGATTCCCAAGGGCAGCCTCGATCCCTCCGAGCGGCTTGAAATCGAGTCGCATGTGATTCACACTTTTAATTTTCTTTCGCAAATTCCTTGGACCAAAGGGTTGCA
Organism: uncultured Acidobacteriota bacterium; assembly: GCA_963698005.1. Taxonomy (GTDB): domain Bacteria; phylum Acidobacteriota; class Terriglobia; order Acidiferrales; family UBA7541; genus Palsa-295. The sequence goes on along the minus strand of OY969113.1, from coordinate 3,743,858 downwards.
AAGGGTCCCGGAAATTGCCCGCGCTCACCATGAAAAACTCAATGGCGCGGGCTATCCCTACAAGCTCCACGGTGACCAGATTCCACTGCCCACAAAGATGATGACCATCTGCGACATCTTCGACGCCCTCACCGCCTCCGACCGGCCCTACAAGCGCGCCGTTCCCATCGAACGCGCACTCTCGATTCTGGAAGATTGCGTTCGGGTCGGCGAACTCGATCCCGATCTTTTTCGCGTTTTTCATGAAGAGAAAATTTATGAGCGGGTCATTCCACCCGCGGCAGAATGACGGCCGGAAACCGATCGCCCGGAGCCGCCGACCGGCGACGTAGACTCCGGCTGTTTCCGTTGTTCCTCATCGGTATTTTTCCGGCCACTTTGTTGTCCGGCGCGACTTCTTTCGCGCACCCGCAATCTAGTCCATCAACAACCTGGGCTGTCACGATCGTGCTTCCGCCAAAACTCGTCGCAGACAGACCCGCCACTCTCGCTGTTTTGGGCGTCGATGGACGGCTCGCCGAAGGCGTGATCGTCGATCTCGGCTCGCATTCCGGAATCGATGTTCGTGTGAAGACGGACAGAACGGGAAGAGCCGTCTTTTTGGCGCCTTCCGATACCGGCGTTTTGATCGCTAAAGCTTCCGGCTCCTCGGCAGCCGCGCTCATCGACCCCCCTCCGGCGCCTGGTTCCCCGCAGGCCGTAATTTCGCTGCCACCTGTGGTTTCACTCCAGGATGCCTTTCCAATCTGCGGCGGGGCATTTCACGGTGAAGTCGAGGCAGACCACGTGACGCTGGACGGTGATCCAGCTCTGGTGTTGGCGGCGTCTCCGGAATGCCTCGTAATTCTTCCGGGACCGCGAGCACTGCCGGGCCGCGCCAAGATTTCTATTGAGATGGCGCGCGCTCCGGATTGGACGGGCGAGACCACGCTGGTTGCGCTGCATTTCGATCCGCCTACGCCGCCGCTGGTTACGGAGAAGAAGAGCAACCTCGTCCTGCACGTACAGGCTTCGGATCAGCCGCTGAACATCCTGATTGAAAACAAGACTCCCGGGATTCTTCGATTCATGCGGGGCGACTCGCAGAAGTTGGTTACTTCGGGCGGCGCGCAGAATGTGGCGACTGTCGAGATTCAGGCGATCAGTACCGGGGATTTTTCTTTCCACGCGAGGCTACTGGGCAGTCCGGAGCCGGAGCTCGCGAGGCGCTACCTGGAGGCTGCGGCGAAGATCGCTCCCAAGGGTCTTCGGCACCAGGTGCAAAACCTCGCTAACCGGTTGGGGCGTAACCCTCGCGATGCGCAGAAGGTCGCGGTGGAGATTCAGAAGATGGCTTTATACACAATGGAAGGGGATTTCCGCACGCTGCTCAACTCCGCGCACTCGGCTCTGGAGTAGGGAAAATTCCAGTCGCGAACGGAGCTTCAATATTTTTGAGACTGCGCTCATCCTCTAGAAGCCGGGTAATTTGATTGCGGCGGATTCGAGGGCTCTTTGGTCTGGCTCGGAAACCGGATCGGAGAGAGCGCCTTGCGACATCTGTTCCAGCGAATTGCGGGCGCGGGTTAGTTTGCTGTCGGCGTCTTCGTAACTTTGTTGCGCGTGGCGCAAGTGATTGCCCAGTTTTTCGTACACGTCGGTGAAAGACTCGAATTGTCTTTTCAGGCCGGACATGCCCGCGAGAATCATGCGGGTGCTCTCTTCAATTTTCTGCCCCTGCAAACTGATGGCGAACGCGCTGAGGCAAGCATAAAAGGTGTTGGGCGAAACGGGGAACACGCGCTTGCTGCGGCAGTATTCGTCCAACATTCCGTATTTCGAATCTTCGGTCAACAAGAGCTCGTAGTAAACGCCCTCTGAAGGCACAAACATCAGCGCGTAATCGAAAGTATGTTCTTCCGGCAGAATATATTTCTCTGCGATGCAATCGGCATGCTTGCGGACTGCCACGCAAAATTCGCGCCGTGCATCTTCTCCAGCGTCCACCAGCCGGCGATAGGCTTCCAGCGGAAATTTCGAGTCGACTGAGAGCAAACGCTCGCCGCTCCGGACGATGGCGTCAACGATTACGCCAGTGGAAGCGAATCGATGCTGCGTGTCGTAAGCGCTGCGCGGCAATGCGTCTTCCAGCAGTCGTTCGAGAGCGACCTCGCCCAACGTGCCGCGCGTTTTGGCACCGCTGAGGATTGTTTGCAGGGTTTGCGTAGCCTGGGACATGTCGCGGCCGGCCTGCTGCACTTCGCCAAGCTGGACACTCATTTTGCGGATGGTCTCGCTGGAAGCTTGCAGTTGGTGCGCCATGGCGATCTGCGCATCGCTCGCAAGTTTGCCGGAAGAGGCCACTCCGGATTGCAGTTCCTGGCGGACCTGACCCAACTGGGTCGTCACCGCTTGCATCAAGTGGTTGATTTGTCCGGCGACGGATTGGCCGTGCAACGCGAGCGAATTCTGCATTTCCTGGCGAACGGAGGAAAGCTGTTCATTCGAGCGGCGGCTCGCGGCCCACATCACGATTGCGATCACAACAATCGCCGCGATGCCAAAAGCGAGCCATACAGCCGGACTCATAGACTCATCCCTCTCTCGAGGTGCTAGTGAGTTGGACGAGAGGTTGCGTCGCGGAGTTTGCGGAAGAGCCGGAGTCGAAAGTTTGAGGAGAGCGCCAACCATCGATGGCCGCAACCTGGTGCACGCAGGACACGGTGCAGCGCGGGGCGCAGGCTTTCTTGGTGAAGAATTCGCGGTGGCGCTGCTCGTCGGTGTATTCCATGATCGGAATGCCCGGATAGCCGCGCTGCTGCGAGCAGTAGTGGACCATGCCGTTTTCGCAGATGTAGAGATAGCGCGAGCCTGCGCGGCAGCGCCAGTCGTTTTCCTTGCCGCGCGCGATATTGTGCTGGAACTTATTGATGCGCGTGAAAGACTGTTTTTCGAGCGAAATAATTTCTTCAAATATTTCCTGCTCGCGTGTGTTTAGCGGTTCGAGCTGGCCATTGTGGTCGTGGAGAATGCCGACGGTGGACGTGAATCCCAGAGCGACGGCGCGATGCGCGACCGCCAGAGCGTCTTCAGGATTGCGCACGCCGCTGCCAAGAACTGAATTGATGTTTATATGAAATTCGGCGTGCTCTGCGAGCAGCGCGAGTTTTTGGTCCAGAACTTTCAGACTCTTTTTGGATACGTAGTCGGGCATCACGTTATCAATGCTGATTTGCAGATATTCGAGGCCGGCGCGATTGAGGCGTTCGATGCGATCCGCGACCAGCAGGTAGCCGTTAGTGATTAATCCGGCCATCATTCCGTTCTTGCGGATGCGGGCGATGATGGCGTCGAGTTCGGGATGAAGCAGAGGCTCTCCGCCGCTGATGGTGACGATGGAGGTGCCCATGGCGCCCAGGCGATCGATGCGCTGGAACATCTCTTCGGTCGGAACGGGATTGGAGAAGTCGTCGAATTCGTTGCAGTAGGTGCAGGCAAGATTGCAGCGACGAGTGGGTATGATGTGCGCGAGGAGCGGATGACGCTTGGAGGCAAGGCCCTTCACGATCATACGGATCTCGCGGACCTTGCGATGCGCCGCCAGGAGCTTTCGTCGAATTGTTTTACGTGCCGTCACTGTGCTTTAGCCGATTGCCAGCCGATGGTGCCTCTTTTTGGAGATGCCCCCTCTATTAGTATGCCACAGCGGGTGTGGGTTCCTTCCGAATGGGTGCTCGATTACGCATGGCATGTCAGTCGGACCAGGGTTGCCATTTGCGGTCCCAGCGATGTCTCTTCAGTTTTTGAAGGAGCGCGGAATCGAGAGGGCCGGCATCGCTCAAGGCCATGTTTTGTCGGACATGGTTGTGATTTCGCATTCCAACGATGGTGGTGCTTACGTTCGGGTTCGAGAGGATGAAGCGGAGCGCCATTTCCGGGAGAGTCATTCCGGCGGGCACAATTGTTTTCAGTTCTTCGACGCGAGCTATGGTTTCCGGCAGGTTTTCGGCACCGAAATATCTGGCGCGCCAATCGTTCGGCGGAAATTTTGTTTGCGCGGTCATTTTTCCGCCGAGGCTGCCTTCATCGAGCGGGACGCGCGCGATTACGCCGACGTTCAATTCTCTGCACAGCGGGAAAAGCTTGTCTTCGGGCGCTTGATCGAAAATGTTGTAGATCACTTGCACGACATCCACGAGACCCGTGCGGAGAGCTTTCGTTCCGTTCTCCGGCTCCCAACGGTTGATGCTGATGCCAAAGGAGCGAATCCATTTGTCGGCTTTGAGTTTCTCGACCGTTTCGCGAAATTCCGGCTCGTCGGTCCAGCTATCGTCCCAGACGTGAAATTGCAGGACATCGATTGAATCCTCGCGAAGTTTTCCGCGGATGAGCTTTGCGTATTTAAAAACGTGCTCGGCGGGGAAAACTTCGCTGTATTTGTATTCGGGCGTGGCGGGCCACATGCCGTTCATGGGTGGAATTTTGGACGCAGCGTACAGCCGATACACCGGGGGATTACGGAAATTATCGCGTTGGAGGATTTCACCGAGCAGGCCGTCGCTCTTCCCTTCGCCGTAAGCCCAGGCGGTATCGAAAAAATTGCAGCCCAGGTCAACCGAAAGCTGGAGGGCCTTCAGGGACTCATCGTCGTTCGAGCCGGTCCATCCGCCCATGCCCCACAGGCCGTAGGCGATGTCGCTGACCTCAAAACCGGTACGCCCCAGGATGCGATATTTCATGATTGGGTCGTCCTCCAGGCAACTGGCGGACGCTCTTGATGAAGTTTGGCGGGTGCAAAGCTCGCACAAAAATCGCGCAAGAATGGAACTTCACATCGTGCAATTCTAGAACCGGTTAGACAGGGTTTAGTCTTTTGTTTTCTGTAACTTCTGTTTTTGGGCCAGAACCGGTTAGAAATGGCGGAAACCTGCATATTTTCGTGCGAGTTTTTGGTCGTTGGGAGGGACTGCGGGGTATAACTTGGCTCGCAGGCGGTCGCGCTTCCAGCAGGCGGTACTTGGAATCGGAGGCAAGATGCGAAGGCTGGCATCGAACGGCTGATGGCTAAAGAGTGGCGCTGGTGGGATACGCTGCACCGGGCACAGCATGCTGTGCCCCTACGAAGAGAGTGGTCGGCGGGACTTTCGGTCCTCGGTATCACGCTTGAGGCGGGACATCGGGGCGACCAAGGCGATGGCGGAGTCACGGGGCGGTCCGCCTGGCGCGGCGATTGCTCGCCGCCCTGCTGCTCGGGGCCGATTCTAAAACTAATTTTCATCACAACGATGATAGGAAGTTAGCAGGCGGAAGGCAAGGACTTGAAGCCTGTGGTCTTTTCATTCCGGGAGCTATTACGGAGTCTAGGTCCCCTGGTGAATGATGCGGAAGTCGGCAACTAAAAATTCAATAGCGCAACCTCAGAGCCGGGATGGGGTAGACGAGCCGGTAGTGAACTAGTCGTGTTCTACGGTCCACATTGCCATCACGTGAGCCTACAAACGCACGCGGACGAACGGGGCGGCCAGACCTTTCGACTAGTTGATGTTGGATTGCGCTTCTCTGTTTCGGCGCGAGAGTAGCCCCACCGTCAACAGGCGTCCTGAAGGATCAAGTAAGGTTGCTCGACCCGGAATCCGAAATTTTCGCGCTCCTAGTAAGGTGGAGAGCGCAACCCGCGAACTCGGCTAGGCTGGTCATAATTCTAGCGTCCTCGGAGTCGAATCTCGATTGCTCCTTCCCTGAAATCTCGCGCGCAGCCGGCTTAGCGGACTGCTGGTATTTCCCTCTTGAGGACGGATAGGCCCCGCATCGCGTATTCAATGGCTTGGCGCTCTGCTTGTCCGTCTGAGCCCGCGCCGAGAACTTCCGCTCGCAGACTGATCGCTTTTTCCGCGTTGGCAACCCGGCCACCCAGGTTCAGCGGATTTGTCTCCAGGAGTGCCACTCGGTATTGCTGCTGCCATTCCCATTGTAGGATGTTCATGTTTGCTCCCCTGATGTGAACCATTGTAGGAGACAGGGCTGGAGACTACTGTGCTGTAATGCACACTTTGTAAGATTGCATTCTGAGCTTAGACTCCGTCACCCTTTTGGTTTATTGGACACCTGACTGCGAATCCGGCTTGTCCTTACAAGAGGCTGGTATAGAATTAGATTCCCTTCCGTAAAAATCGGTGCGCGGCTACAGGCTGTCCTCTTACAGCCCTCAGGGTCGTGTCCCGGACAAAATTTCCATTCCTAAACTAGTGTGAAATGAAGAACAACTCTCTGTTCCATCGTGAAGCGCAGCTCGCGTTCGGGTCAGGCATTTTTGCCTCACTGGCTATGAGTTCGATTTCCATTCAGGACACCGTTCTATCCACCGAAAGCAATCGATGGGCGCGGAAAATAAGGCAGGCGATTGCGCACCTGCTCACGTTGCCATGGAAGCCGGGGAGGGAATCTCGATGACGGCAGCGACGAAAGACGTTAGCGCGCGCGAGGCTGCGGAAAAGCATTTGGCGCAAATAGAGGGCGGACGCCGGATTGCGGAGGAGGCGCTCCGAGAAAGCGAAGGAAGATATCGAATGCTCCTCGATGGAATGCAGGACTACGCAATTTTTATGATGGATCCGCAAGGCCAGATTATCAGCTGGAATGCCGGCGCCGAACGAATTAAGGGCTACCGAGCCGACGAGATCATCGGTCACAACTTTTCCTGCTTCTTTCCTCCGGAAGATATCAAGGGGGGTAGGCCGCAGGATGTACTGCGGATGACTGCGGCAAGCGGCCGGCACGAAGAACAAAGCATGCGCGTACGGAAAAACGGGTCACGATTTTTGGCGAGTCTCACGTTTACGGCATTGCGCGACCCAAACGGAAATCTACGTGGGTTTTCGGAGTTCAGCCACGATCTTAGCGAAAGCAAGGAGTCGGGGGCGAAATACCGAGGGCTATTGGAAGCGGCGCCGGATGCGATGGTGGTGGTGAATCAGGCCGGAGAGATCGTCCTGCTGAATCTTCAAGCAGAGAAACAGTTCGGATACCACCGGGATGAACTCGTAGGCCAGAAGGTGAAAAACATCATCCCGGAAGGCTTCGCGGAACGATTGATCGCCGACGGCACGCGAACGGCGGCGGAGGCGTTGGCGCAGCAGATTGGCACAGGGATTGAACTCATAGGACGACGCAAGGACGGAACCGAGTTTCCAATCGAGATTATGCTGAGTCCGCTGGAAAGTGCCGAGGGGATCCTGGTGACGGCAGCAATCCGCGATATCAGCGTGCGCAAGGCTGCCGAAAAGCACCTGGCGCAAATGGAGGGCAGGTATCGCGGACTGTTGGAGGCGGCGCCCGATGCGATGGTGGTGGTGAACCAGGGCGGAGAAATTGTGTTGCTGAACGTTCAGGCGGAGAAAAAGTTTGGGTACCACCGCGATGAGCTCATCGGGCAAAAGTTGAAGAACATCATACCGGAGGGCTTTGCGGAACGGCTGGTGGCAGACGGGCTTCGATCCGCCGAAGACGCGCTGGCGCAGCAGATTGGAACCGGGATTGAGCTCAATGGGCTGCGGAAGGATGGAACCGAGTTTCCAATCGAGATCATGCTGAGTCCGCTGGAAAGTGCCGAGGGAATCCTGGTGACAGCAGCCATCCGGGACATCAGCGTGCGCAAGGCTGCGGAAAGGCATGTGGCGCAAATGGAGGGCAGATACCGCGGACTGCTGGAGGCGGCGCCGGACGGGATGGTGGTAGTAAATCAGGTCGGAGAGATCGTCCTGCTCAATGTTCAGGCGGAGAAACAGTTCGGATATCGCCGCGACGAACTTCTAGGGCAGAAGGTGAAGAACATCATTCCGGAAGGTTTCGCGGAACGCTTGATCGCCGACGGTACGCGAACCGCGGCGGAAGCGTTGGCACAGCAGATCGGCACAGGGATTGAGCTCAATGGGAGGCGGAAGGATGGAACCGAGTTTCCAATCGAGATCATGCTTAGCCCGCTGGAAAGCCGGGAAGGAGTCCTGGTAACGGCGGCGATCCGGGACATCACAGAAAAGAAGCTGGCACGGGAAGAGACCCAACAGCAACATCACCTCCTGCAACTGATTATCGAGAGCATTGCGGATGGCGTGGTTGTGGCGGACTGCGGTGGAAAGTTTCTTCTGTTTAACACGGCGGCGAAGCGGTCCTTGGGATTCGGTGCTACGAACACCGTTCCGGACCAGTGGTCAGAGCAATATGGCACTTATTTGCCCGACGCTGTTACTCCATATCCATCCGACGACTTGCCGTTGGCGCGGGCGTTGCGGGGAGAAAACGTTGATTCAACAGAAGTCTTCATCCGCAACGCGGCGGTTCCGGACGGCCGTTTACTTGATATTAGTGGCGGACCTCTTAGAGACGAAGGGGGCGGCCTGCGGGGCGGCGTTGTCGTATTCCACGATATAACTGAACGCAAGAAATCCGAGGAGCACCTAATAAAGACGGTAGCGGAATTAAAGCGTTCCAATGACGAACTTCAGCAATTCGCCTATGTCGCATCACATGATCTCCAGGAACCGTTGCGCATGGTGGCCAGTTATACACAGCTCCTGGCCGAGCGCTACAAGGGCCGTCTGGACTCTGACGCCGATGAGTTCATCGCTTATGCAGTTGACGGGTCCAACCGCATGCAGGTGTTAATCCAGGATCTGCTGGCCTATTCGCGCGCGGGGACAAATGGAAAAGCACTTCGCAAAATCTCCAGTGACAACGCATTGAAAGAAGCGCTTGCAAACTTACGAGCAACGATTCAGGAAAGCGGTGCGCTTGTGACTCACGACTCGCTGCCTCTTATCACAACCGACGGTACCCAATTGGTCCAGGTATTTCAGAACCTAATCGGAAACGCGATCAAATACCGCAGCGCCGCAGTCCCTAATGTGCATATTTCCGCTGTGAAAAACGGCGGCGATGAATGGATTTTTTCTGTGCGAGACAACGGTCTGGGAATTGATCCTCAATACTTCGACAGGATCTTCGTCCTTTTCCAGCGTTTGCACGGGCAAACAGAGTTCAAGGGCACCGGGATAGGATTGGCAATCTGCAAAAAGATGCTGGAGCGGCTGGGCGGGAGAATCTGGGTCGAGTCGCAACCCGAGAAAGGCTCAACCTTCCACTTTGCACTGCCGGAAAAGGGTGGGAAATGATGGAGTCGATTGGCACGGATGCTAAACCGATGGAAGTTCTGTTGGTTGAGGATAGTCCCGGCGATGTCCGGCTTACGCGGGAGGCGTTTAAAGACGCCAAAGTGCTTATTAACTTGCACGTTGCGTCGGACGGGACAGAAGCAATGGCTTTTCTTAAGCGCGACCAAGGGTACGCCGATGCTCCCCGCCCGGATCTGATCTTGCTCGATCTGAACCTCCCTAAGAAAGATGGTCGCGAGGTCCTGGAGGAAATCAAGCAGAGCCCTACGCTGAAGAGCATACCCGTGGTTATCTTGACTACCTCAGCGTCTGACGCGGATATCCTGCGGAGTTATCTGCTCCATGCGAATTGCTACATCACCAAGCCTGTGGACCTTAAGGGGTTTCTCAACGTTGTAAGGAGCATCGATAATTTCTGGCTGTCGGTAGTCAAGTTGCCGCGCGAAGCGTTCTGATGAAAGAAAAAGCACTTCAAGTTCTTCTGGTTGAAGATAACGCAGGAGATGCCCGTTTGCTGCGCGAGATGTTCAGTAAGGAGAAACCGGACAGTTTCGAATTGACACATCTTTTGCGCATGAGTGAAGCGACCGTTCATCTTGCGAAAGGCGGGGTAGATATCGTGCTGTTGGACATGGGCTTGCCGGATGGGCATGGTCTCGATACCGTGCGGCGGGCGCACGCGGCTGCTCCTAACGTCCCGGTAATCGTGTTAACGGGCTTGGACGATGAGGCACTGGCCGACGAAGCGATGAAGTCGGGCGCGCAAGACTATTTGATCAAAGGGCAGATCGAAAATCGCGCACTTCCCCGCGCTCTTCGTTACGCCATTGAACGCCACCGCATGCAGACAGAAACCGACCTTATCCTGACCCATCAGATGCAGTTTAAGGATGAGTTCCTCTCACATGTGTCGCACGAGCTTCGTTCTCCAATGACCGCGATCTATCAGTTTGTGACAATTCTCCTGGACAAGCTGGCCGGAGAATTAAATCCGGAGCAATACGAGTATCTGGAAATCGTTCTGAGGAATGTGAAGCAGCTTCAATCGATGATTAACGATCTAGTGGAAGTCACGCGTGTGCAGGAGGGTAAGCTCACCGTTGATCTCCAGTGTACTTCGGTTTCCGACGCCATCGCCTATACGGTCGGGACGCTCCAGGGGGCTGCGAGAGGAAAGGGAGTTGCTCTCTCGCTAGAGTCGTCGCCGGCCTTGCCCTTGGCCTATGCCGACCCCACGCGCATTCGACAAATCCTCATCATCCTGGTCGACAATGCCATTAAGTTCACGCCAGCAAACGGCTCGGTGAAAGTTCAGGCCCGTATGCTCAATGAAAATCCGCAGTTCATGGTGATAGAGATCTCAGACACGGGATGCGGTATCAGTCCGGACGTGACCGAGCGGATTTTTGAACGGCTCTACCAGGTACCCGAGAACGGCCAGGCTGGCCGGAAGGGTCTAGGACTGGGGCTATACATTTGCAAAGAGTTGGTTACGCGACAGGCTGGCCGCATTTGGGTGATGAGTTCGCCGCAAGGATCGATCTTTTCGTTCACTTTGCCCGTTTTTTCTCTGGCCCACGCGATCTCCCCGTTGCTCAAGAACAGAGAGTGGCCGTCCGATTCGGTGGCTTTGGTGACCGTTGAGACTCGCTCGCCGGATGGTTTGCTCTCCAAGGAAACACGAGAAGAGTGGTCGCGTGAGGTCCGTAATCTCTTGCAACGATGCGTGATTCCTGATTTGGACGTATTGCTGCCGAAGATGGGTCCCGGGGGACACGGCGAACTTTTCCAGGTCGTCGCATTTGCAGATGAAAAAGGCGTGGCGGTCCTTACCAAACGGATTCGAGAACAATTCCAACGTCTGAACCACTTTAAGGAATCCGGCTTCACTTGTTCGACTTCTTACAGACTGCTGGAGCCAGCGCCGGCCAAGGCCGATGTGCCAGTAGAAGATCTGGCAAACGAAATGGCGGCAAGAATCGAAAATCTTATCAGATCGGAAAGGTCAGGGAGGACTGTCAGTCATGGCTAATAAGAAAATTCTCATTGTGGAAGACGATCCGGACGTACGGCAAGGCTTAAGTCTTCGCCTCAGAGCCAACGGCTACGATATTTTCTTTGCAGGTGATGTGGTAGCTAGTGTAAATGAGGCACGAAAGCACCAACCGGACCTGATTATCCTCGATCTGGGACTGCCCGCCGGCGACGGTTTCCTGGTAATAGAAAGGCTCAAAGCAGTCGAGGCTCTTGCGGCGATTCCTATAATCGTCGTTTCCGCTCGCGCTGGTGTCGCAAACCAAGAGCGGGCACTGGCGGCGGGGGTGAAAGCTTTTCTGCAAAAACCGGTAGACAATGGCGAACTTTTGGCGGTCATCCAGAAAACCCTGGGAGCACCTGCACAGCCGGAGGAACCTGCTCATTTGTCACAGCCCAATCGCCGCAGAGTCTTGTTATAAAGCGTGCCGAGTCCGTGAAATTTATGGCTAAGACACAGAGAGCGACAGGGTGCGGCGCTGCGTGACAAGGCGCTGCAGTTGGAAGCGTTCGAGAGGCTGGTGAGGAGCATCAACGATTTCCGGCGAGTCGAGGTCAAGTTGTCGCCGAAGAGGTAAGGCAGATGTGGAAGAAATTGATCAAGAACCTTCTTCTGGTTGAAGACAATCCTGGAGACGCTCGTTTGTTCCGCGAGATGTTCAAGGCGGAGGGCTTGCACGACACCGAAGTCAAGCACACGGAATCCGTGAGTGAGGCCGAGAAGTACCTTGCCCAGCATGCGGTAGACATTATCTTACTCGACCTGGGGCTGCCCGACGCAGAGGGTCTAGAAGCGGTACGGCGGGTCCACGCGGCAGCGCCTCGTGTCCCTTTGGTGGTACTGACGGTATCGGACGACGAGTCGCTGGCCGCACAAGCCTTGCAAGTAGGAGCGCAAGACTATCTCACTAAGGGCCAAATCGAGGCACGCGGGCTTCTGCGAGCCCTGCGCCACGCCGGCGAGCGCAAAATGATGGAAGATGCTTTGTTCGTGGAAAAAGAACTCGCCTTGGTCACGCTTAATTCCATCGGCGACGCTGTTATTTGTACGGATACTTCGGGAAAGATCACCTACCTCAATCTTGTCGCGGAAAGAATGACGAACTGGTCGCACGAAGAAGCGCAAGGCCGGCCCATGGCCGAAGTTTTCCGAATCATCGACGGCACGAGCCGCGAAACCGTGGCGAATCCTGCCGAGCTCGCAGTTAGAAAAAACCGCACCGTGCATCTGCCATTGAACAGTCTCCTAATCCAGCGAGATGGATTTGAAATTCCGATCGAAGACTCCGTCTCCCCAATCCACAACCGGGAAGGAAAGGCTATTGGAGCGGTGATCGTTTTCCACGACGTGAGCGTGGCCCAGGCAATGGCGCTCCAAATGGCCCACTCGGCCCAGCATGATTTTCTGACAGGGTTGCCCAATCGGATGCTGCTGAACGACCGAGTGAGCCAGGCGATCGTTTTAGCTCAGCGTCACATAAAAAAGGTCGCGGTGCTTTTCTTGGATTTGGATGGCTTCAAACACATCAACGATTCACTGGGCCATCCGATCGGCGATAAACTTCTTCAATCCATCGCAAAACGCCTGGTGGATTGTGGTCGCAGCTCGGACACGGTAAGCCGGCAGGGCGGAGATGAATTCGTAGTGCTGCTTTCAGAAGTGGAACAGTCGGACGATGCTGCCATTACAGCCAGAAGAATGCTTCAAGCGGTATCGGAGCCTCATTCCATTGACCAGCACGATCTTCACGTGACCGCGAGCATTGGCCTGAGCATTTATCCCGACGACGGCCTGGATGCCGAGACGCTTATCAAGAATGCGGACACCGCCATGTATCAGGCGAAAGAAAATGGCCATCAGAGTTATCAGTTTTTCAAACCGGCCATGAATGTTCGAGCCGTGGAGAGGCAATCTATCGAGGAGAGCCTGCGGCGCGCGTTGGAACGGCAGGAATTTGCGCTGCATTACCAGCCCATAATCAATCTAAGGACAGGCGAGATTTCCGGGGCGGAAGCGTTGATTCGTTGGACCCATCCGACTCGAGGGCCGGTTTCTCCGGCCCAATTTATACCCGTTGCGGAAGACTGCGGCTTGATTCTGCCAATCGGCAACTGGGTCCTGCGTGAGGCGTGCAGACAAGCGCAAGCGTGGATAGAAGTAGGCCTGCCTCTGGGTACCATGGCGGTGAATATCTCCGCAATTGAGTTTCGGGACGAGCACTTTCTGGAAGGAGCATTCGCAATCCTGGAGGAAACAGGATTGGATCCGAGGTCGCTGGAGCTGGAACTGACCGAAAGCGTTCTGATGAAGCGTGTTGAGTCCACGGGATCCATCCTTAAGGCACTAAGAGCAAGAGGGGTCCAGATTGCGGTCGACGACTTTGGCACGGGATACTCCAGTTTGAGCTATCTAAGGAAGTTTCCGATTGACGCGCTCAAGATCGACCAGTCGTTTGTCCGCCAGATCACCACGGCTCCCGACGAGACGACTATCGTAACCGCCGTAATCAGCATGGGCCGCAGCCTTAAGCTGCGGGTCGTTGCCGAAGGTGTCGAGACGCAACAAGAACTGGCGTTTCTTCAGGCTCACCAATGTGACGAGGCGCAAGGGTACTTTTTCAGCCGTCCGCTACCTCCCGAACAATTCGCGAAGCTGCTCGAAACCGGTATATCAGAAACGTTGCTGCCTTCAGGGTCGCGTTGGAACGGAACTTTCGTTCCCAACCTGGCGTGAAATGAAGACTGAGACATCGGTGAATCGGAAGATGCAACGCGCAACGGGTCCGGGGGATTGGCCTTCCTGGTCCTGGACGTGATCAAGGTGCTTCAGCAGAGGCAAGGCGGATGATCAAGAAATCGATCAAGATACTCCTGGTCGAAGACAATCCCGGAGACGCTCGTTTGTTGCGCGAGATGTTGAGCAGACAGGAGGCGCTCGACATCGAATTGACGCATGTCTCGACGATGAGTGGGGCCGAAAACCATATTGCGAAGAATGCGGTTGACATTATTTTGCTCGACTTAGGTTTGCCCGACGTGCAAGGACTGGGAGCGGTACGACGCGCCCGTGCAGCCGCGCCCCGTGTCCCTTTAGTGGTGCTTACGGGACTGGACGACGAGGCGCTGGCGGCACAAGTGCTGCAAGAAGGCGCGCAAGAACACCTGATCAAAGGCCAAATTGAGACGCGCGGTCTTGTGCGAGCCATGCGTTATGCCATCGAGCGCAAGGTGATGGAGGAAGCGCTGCTGGTGGAAGAAGAGGCGCTGTTCGTGGAAAAGGAACGCGCCCAAGTTACGCTTAATTCCATCGGCGACGCCGTTATTTGTACGGACATTTCGGGAAATATCACCTTTCTCAATCTAGTCGCAGAAAGAATGACGAGCTGGTCCCGCGAAGAAGCGGAAGGCCGGCCTATGGCCGAAGTTTTCCGAATCATTGACGCTACGAGCCGCGAAACCACGCCGAACCCGATGGAGAAGGCCGTGGAGCAAGACCGAACTGTGCACTTGCCATCGAACTGTCTCCTCATCCAGCGTGACGGATCGGAAATACCTGTCGAGGACTGCGTCTCCCCAATCCACGACCGGGAAGGAAAGGCTACCGGAGCGGTGATCGTTTTCCGCGATGTGAGCGCTGCGCGAGCGATGGCGCTGCAGATGGCCCATTCCTTCCAGCACGACTTCCTGACCGGTTTGCCTAATCGAATGTTGCTGAACGACCGGGTGAGGCAGGCGATCGCCTTGGCGCCGCGTCATTTGAAAAAAGTCGCAGTGCTGTTCTTGGATCTGGACGGCTTCAAACACATCAACGATTCCCTGGGACATCCGATCGGCGACAAACTTTTGCAATCCATCGCAAAACGCCTGGTGACTTGCGTACGGGGATCGGACACGGTAAGCCGGCAGGGCGGGGATGAATTCGTCGTGCTGCTTTCAGAAATGCAGCAATCGGAAGACGCTGCCATCACGGCGAGAAGAATGCTAGAGGCGGTGGCAAAGGCTCACTCCATCGACCAGCATGATCTTCACGTGACTACAAGCATTGGGGTCAGTATCTATCCCGACGACGGCTTGGATGTGGAGACGCTCATCAAGAACGCGGACACCGCGATGTACCAAGCGAAGGAAAATGGGCCTCAGACCTATCGATTTTTCAAGCCGGCCATGAACGTCCGGGCGGTTGAGCGGCAATCCATCGAGGCGAGTCTACGGCGAGCTTTAGAACGGCATGAATTCGCGCTGCACTACCAGCCAAAGATCAATCTGAGGACAGGGGAGATTGCCGGGGCGGAGGCTTTGCTACGTTGGACCCATCCCGTTCGGGGCATCGTATCTCCCGCAGAATTTATTTCCGTTGCGGAAGATTGCGGCTTGATTCTGTCGATCGGAAATTGGGTTTTGCGGGAAGCTTGCAAACAAGCGCGCGCCTGGACGGATTCGGGCCTCTCTCTCGGTACTATGGCGGTGAACATCTCCGCAATCGAGTTTCGGGACGAACACTTTCTAGAAGGCGTATTCGGAATCCTGGAGGAAACGGGGTTGGATCCGGGGTCTCTTGAGCTGGAACTGACCGAAAGCGTTCTGATGAAGCGCGCGGAGTCCACGGAATCCATCCTCAAAGCACTAAGAGCGAGAGGGGTGCAGGTAGCGGTCGATGACTTCGGCACCGGTTACTCGAGCTTGAGTTACCTCAGAAAGTTTTCAATCGACGCGCTGAAGATTGACCAGTCATTTGTGCGCCAGATCACCACCACTCCCGACGAGACCACCATCGTGACGGCCGTAATCAGCATGGGCCGCAACCTTAAGCTGCGAGTCGTTGCTGAGGGCGTGGAGACGCAAGAGGAGCTGGCATTTCTTCAGGCCCACCAATGTGACGAGGCGCAGGGGTACCTTTTCAGCCGGCCGGTGATCCCTGAGAGGTTCGCCAAGTTACTCGAAACCGGTATTCCCGAAACGGCTGTGCTCATTCACCCCTAAAATTTCTTTCAATCGGATCATCTAGGTTGGTTGCAGGTGCGTGGATGACGATCACGTGGTGTAACCAATCGTTGAAAACCCGAGCGAAGGTTATTCAGTGGCGGGTGGGAATGGGCGCTGCGTCATCTTTCTCCTCCGCAGCTTTAGAAAGTGGTGGGCCTGGGGAGAGTCGAACTCCCGACACACGGTTTAGGAAACCGTTGCTCTATCC
This sequence comes from uncultured Acidobacteriota bacterium, assembly GCA_963698005.1. GTDB lineage: Bacteria > Acidobacteriota > Terriglobia > Acidiferrales > UBA7541 > Palsa-295. The sequence goes on along the minus strand of OY969113.1, from coordinate 3,727,487 downwards.
ATCTGAGCTACAGGCCCGCGAGAAAAAGCTTAACACAAGCGAATCGACGCGAAGAGGCGGAGTGCCGGCGCGATCCAGGTGGAGAACACAAATTCGTTCCCCACGTCCGCGATGTGCATTGGCGGGAGGATGGTCTCAGGAAGTGCCGACTGCGGTATCCGCCGCTGCTAGTTCGTCGCAGGTCAGGCGATAATTCTCATACCAAGTTTCGGTGAAGACAGCGTGAAGTTCCGCCGCGGTGCAACCGCCGGCTTTGAGGTCGGACGCACTGAGCTCGCCCCAGGTATGGACTTGTGTACCTCCAGAGGAGAGCGGTTCGAACTCGACCCATTGGCTCATGGTCATTCCGAGACAACGGGCGATCCAGCCGAGTTCGCGGGCGGGTTCGCAACAGATGACCAGGTGATCTATGACGGTCTTGAAGGGCCGGACGATTCCGATCTGCATACGGCTTCCGACTTGCCAGGGCTCCCCCTCGGACCAATTCATTTCTCCATAGACACTGGCGAATTTGTGCCAGAGGTTCCAGTTGGAAAAAACGTCCCAGGCAAGGGCCGGGGCCGCTTGTGTTTTTACGGTGTAGTGAAAATGATGCATGACCGGTTCTTTCGCTCCTTTAATTTCGGACGGCATGTCTCTAGACGTGCAAATGAGGGCCGAACAAACTTATAATTTATACATTGTTATATTAACAATGTAAAGGTTACAATGCGGCGCAATCGCTAACTCCTAAGGAGCCCCATGCCAAGAAAACCCGATGCCGAACTGGAAAGCCGTGTGCTGGACGCCGCTTACGAGTTATGGAGCAAAAAAGGAGAAAAAGCTCTGACCATGCGGGCGGTGGCGAGAGCGGCTGGAACAACAACTCCGACGATGTACCAGAGGTTTCGTGACAAAAGCGATCTAATGATGCTACTGCGCAATCGGGCTTTGGAGAAACTCGTCTCTGTGCTGCAGCCGGCCTGCTCGCCAGCCGCTACGTGCGGGCGTTTCTTGGATTTTGCCTCGAGCCATCCGCACCAGTACCGTCTCGTAACGGCGGACTGGGCTGTCCGGTTATCGGGCCGAGAACGAAGGCCGACATTTGAATTGATCAAGAAACGCCTGGCGGTGCAACTGGGAGGCGCTCCGGAAGAACACGCGCGGCTGGCATTGGCATTGGGGGCGTTGATCCACGGGACGGCTACGATGCTGCTGGCCGAGGGTGTTCACCAAAAAGTGTCGCGGCAACTTCGCAGCACGTGCAATGAAGCCTGCGATACGCTGATCCAATCGGCAGCGGCGAAGCGAGCGCGGGCGAAAACCTAAAGAGCGATTTCACTCGCCGCACTGCAGCATTGCTTCGACAGAAAGACTTTCGATCATTGCGAGCGGTTGCCGGGCGGAGAGTGGGTTAATTGCAATTTACTTAAACGGGCGGGAGTATCTATGCACCTTGGCTGCCTTGGGACATCCTAATGCCTTGTCATTTCGAGTTTGACTCTGGGAGCCGGATCCTTCGATGCCGACTCGAGGGAAAGATTACCGACGAGGCTCTCCGGGAACATTATCGAGATGTCGGAAAGTACTCCGCACTGACAGATTCGCGCGGAAGCGTGCTGGATATGTCGTCCGTGACTTCCTTGGAAGTCTCTCCGCAAGCGGTTCGCGAACTGGCAAATTCGCCACCGGCTATAGCGGACCCTTCCCGACCCCGCTGCATAATTGCGGCGTCTGCTCAAGCCTTCGGAATGGCACGGATGTTTGAGTTGCAGGGACAGGAGACGCGCCCGAACCTGCATGTGGTTCGCACTGAGAAAGAGGCGTGGGCGATTCTAGGAATCTCGAAACCGAAGTTCGAGCCGGTGCAAATAGATTAAAAGCCGGTGAAACCAGAGTGCGTTCAGGGATTAACGCTGGATGGTAAATTTCGAGGCGTCGAATTCGTAGCCTTCGTCCTGAACGGTTTCCAAGGCAGCCGCGCGGAGAGCCTGGTCGTCCGCGTTCTTCGGCAAGTCAAGATGACGGCGGATCACTTCTTCGCCCTCGGTGATGCGAATCAGCCACTGAGATTTGGCAGCGTCCCAGGAAAGTTCCACACGGTCGGCAAGCATATGTTCCTCCCTCACTCAGTTGGACAATTTCAAGGGCATTGTACGCCAGGGAGCGGATTAAGGAAATGTTCCGTGAGCCCTAGTGTGGGTCGGAGCTGAAAAGTTTAGCGCGGGGGATATGGAAGCTGGAGTATGCTCTGACCGGAAAATGAGCACGCAACTGCCAACTTATCTGCTGGGGCACCTCTTTACGACGGAAGAGATGCGCGCGATTTTTTCGGATCAGCGGCGGATTCAAGCCATGCTGGATTTTGAGGCCGCGTTGGGGCGGGCGCTGGCGGGCGTGGGCGTGATTCCGAAGGCGTCGGCGGCGGCGATTCGGTCTAAGTGCGACGCAAAACTTTTTTCGATGGAAGCGCTGGCGCAAGAAGCGGCTCTGGCCGGCAACCTGGCGATTCCGATGGTGAAACAGCTCACCGCACTCGTCAACAAGGCCGATGAGAAGGCTGGAGGATTTGTCCATTGGGGGGCGACGAGCCAGGACGCCATTGATACAGGCACCGTTTTGCAATTGCGAGATGCTCTGGACCTGATGGATCAGGCGCTTGTGAAATTGTGCGATGCGATTGCACGAATCTGTGAGACTCATAAGTCAACGCTGCTTGCGGGACGCACGTGGCTGCAGCAGGGACCTCCGGTTACTTTGGGACTGAAGGCGGCCGGATGGTTCGCGGCAGTTGAGCGGCATCGCGAACGCGTGGCAGAAATTCGGAAGCGTGTGCTGGTGTTGCAGTTCGGAGGTGCGGTAGGAACGCTGGCTGCGCTGGGCGACCGCGGGCCAGCAGTCGCGGCGGCGCTGGCTGAAGAATTAAAATTGGCGCTTCCGAGTCTGCCTTGGCATGCGCACCGCGACCGTTTTGCGGAGGTGGCTACGACGATGGGATTGCTGGTGGGCTCGCTGGGGAAAATTGCGCGCGATATTTCTTTAATGGCGCAAACGGAAGTTGGCGAAGCGGCAGAGCCGAGCGCGCAGGGCCGCGGCGGTTCTTCAACGATGCCTCAGAAACGCAATCCGGTGGGTTCGGCTGTGGTTTTGGCGGCGGCGATTCGTGTGCCGGCGCTGGTTTCGGTGATGCTGACCTCGATGGTGCAGGAACACGAGCGCGGGCTGGGCGGCTGGCATGCGGAGTGGGAAACGCTGCCGGAAATTTGCACGCTGACCGCGGGGGCGCTGGCGCACCTGACGCAAGTGGTAGGCGGACTTGAAATCAACCCATCAAAGATGAATGCGAATCTGGGAATCACGCATGGACTGATCCTGGCGGAGGCGGTCGCGGTAGCGTTGGGAGAAAAAATCGGGCGTATGCCGGCGCACAAAATTGTGGAGAAGGCTTCGCGGCGAGCGATGGAGACTTCCCGACCGTTCCCGGATGTGCTGATGGAGGACGCGGAAATCCGGAAGCATTTTTCCGCGGAAGATGTTAAGCGGTTGCTGGAGCCGAAGAATTACACTGGGTCGGCGGAAGCGATGGTGGAAAAAGTTTTGTCGGAGCGGAAGCAAAGGCGATGATCTGCGGCGCGGGGAGTTTCGAACATGTCATTCGCTGAGATTGGCGATGCGCGATTAAATTATCGATTTGACGGGCCGGAAAATGGGCCGGTGATCGTGCTTTCCAATTCGCTGGGCACGATTCTGACTATGTGGGACCCGCAGGCGAACGTGCTCTGTGAGAAGTTTCGCGTGCTGCGCTACGACACGCGCGGACACGGGCTTTCTACTGTTACTTCTGGGCCCTATAAGATTGAACAGTTGGGTCGCGACGTTGTTGCGTTACTCGATGTGCTGAAAATCGAGAGCGCCTATTTTTGCGGGCTCTCGATGGGCGGCATGATTGGAATTTGGCTGGGCGTGAATGCGGCGAGTCGCGTGAAGGGGCTCGCGCTTTGCAATACTGCGGCGAAAATTTGGACGGCGGACGGATGGAACGCGCGTATTAAGGAAGTGAAAGAGCGCGGGATGGCTGCGATTGCGACAACTGTGGCGTTGCGCTGGTTCAGCGAGGATTTTGTGAAGAAATCGCCGGAGGTGGTGGAAGCCATGCGGCAGATGTTGCTGCAAGCGCCGCCGGACGGCTATGCGGGATGCTGCGCGGCGATCAGGGATACGGACCAGAGCGGCGACCTCGGACGCATAAAGACGCGCACGCTGGTGATTACCGGGGCGCTGGACCCGGTGATTCCGTTAGCGGATGCAAAATTTGTGGCGGATGGGATTTCCGGCGCGAGCTATATCGAGCTGCAAGCTGCGCATTTATCGAATATCGAAGCTGCACCGCAATTCACCGAGGCGCTGCTGAAATTCTTATCCGAGCCGGAGGCGAAATAATGGACGAGCGCGAGCGATATTCCGCGGGCATGAAAGTGCGGCGAGCCGTCTTGGGCGACGCGTACGTGGAAAAAGCGCAGGCGGCGAAGACTCCCTTTAGCGAGCCTTTTCAGGATTTGATCACGCGGTATGCGTGGGGAGAAATTTGGACGCGGCCGGGGCTGCCGCGGAACACACGCAGTTTGCTGACGCTGGCGATGATGATCGCACTAAACCGCAACGATGAGTTTCGGATGCACGTGCGCGCGGCGGCGAACAATAATGTGACGCGCGAGGAAATTCAGGAAGTTTTGCTTCAGGCTGCAATCTACTGTGGCGTGCCGGCCGCCAACGCCGCGTTTCATATTGCGCAGGAAGTTTTTGCGGAGATGGACGCGGGGCGCTGAGCTTTCGCGGCTCGCGGCATAGCGGTTGGCCGCAACCGAGCTTTAATCCCGTAGAGACGTCCACGCCGGAAGCGTCAAACAAAACACATTTCTGAGTGCAATTATCCTTGGAGGGTTACCGATGGCGATTGAGAAAGTAGGAGTGGTGGGATGCGGCCTGATGGGATCGGGAATTGCGCAGGTTGCGGCGAATGCGGGATGCCAAGTGACGGTGCGGGAGGTTTCGCCGCAGCTCGTGGAGAAGGGTTTGCAATCCATCGATAAAAATCTCCAGCGGCTGGTGGACAAAGGCACGCTGGCGCAAGCGGAACGCGAGCAGGTTCGAGGACGCCTGCGCGGAACCACAAATCTGGAAGAGCTGAAGGATTGCGATTTGGTGATTGAAGCGATCATCGAACAGTTGCCGGCGAAGCGCGAATTGTGGGGCGCGCTCGATAAAATTTGCCCAAAGGCTACGATTTTCGCGAGCAATACCTCGTCGCTTTCCATTACGGAGATGGCGACGTTCACGCAGCGGCCCGACCGGTTTCTGGGCCTGCACTTTTTCAATCCGGTGCCGGTGATGAAGCTGGTAGAAGTGATTCGCACGATCGCGACCTACCCGAAAGTGAACGAAGAGGTGGTCGCGTTCGCCGTACGATTGGGAAAAACGCCGGTGCGCACAACGGACCGCACGGGATTCATCGTCAACCGTTTGCTGGTGCCTTACCTGCTGGATGCGGTGCGCGCGCTGGAGGAAGGCGTGGGGTCGGTGGAGGACATCGATAACTCGATGAAGCTCGGCTGCGGGCATCCAATGGGGCCGCTGGCGCTGCTGGATTTCGTCGGCAACGACACGACCTATTACATTGCCAACATCATGTTCGACGAATTCAAGGAGAAGCGTTTTGCCTCGCCGCCGCTGCTGAAGCGCATGGTGCTGTCGGGTTGGAATGGGCGGAAGTCGGGGCGCGGATTTTACGATTACTCCGATCCGGCCAAGCCGAAACCTATGCAAATCACGTAACGGAAGCCGATCAGTTGCGGATCATACGACCGATCAGGCGTTGGCAATTACTTGTCAGAGTATTTGGGAAGGCCCTGGCAGGCAGGACGCTTAAATAGCACGATGATGCCGCGGTTGACGAGCGGCCGCTGGCAGAACCCATAATCGGGAATGACCGTAACATTTTCATACTCGGTCGGGGGAAGCGCGCCGGCACATGAGCCCCAAACATTCTGCCCGGGGCCAATCTCCCTCCCGCTCGCCACCGGTGGCACGACTTCATTAAAAACCGCCATCACCTCATCCATAGGCGCTGCAGGATCATTAAGCGAGCTGTGAGAGAGACTGTGACGCGCCTCGATGTGCATCCTGCAGGCCAGTCCATCCGCGGCGTATTCCACCGCCAGTGTGAGATCCGAACGAACAAGAAATCTTTCCACGTCTGATTGGCCATAGCGAGCATGGAGGGCCACGGACGTTTGCGGCGCGTCCGCCACAAGAAGAAAGAATAGGCATCCAACGAGTATTCGCATCTTAACTCCTGCCGCGCGACGAATGGCTACTTATGACCGGTGTCGCAACCGGTTCTCTTGAACTGTACTTCAGCCTTCTGCACGCCGCCCGGCACGGTGCAAGAACTCTGCACCAGAACGATTTGCAGATTTTCGTATAATTCCGACGAGACACTGGTGCAGCCCGACTGAAACGAACCTCCACCGCCGAGAGCTTTTCCGCGTGTCGTCGGCGGCGCCGCTTCATTGAGAACGTCGAGGGCCGTTTCCTTCGGAATCGTCGGCTGGTTCATTAACATCGCGTGGATGAAAGCATGGCGTGGCTCGATGTCCAGAAGGCAGGCTTTGCCATCCGGGCCGTACTCGGCCGTCAGCGTTATGCCGGGGCGAATAGCGAATCGCTCGACATCCGGCTCGCCGCAACGTGCGTGCAAGTCAATGGAGTTCTGGGGAGTTGTTCCAGCGAACGCTAAAAAAATGAGGCACCCCAATAGAATTCGCACGGTGTGCTGAGTTTAGGGCTTTCAGCCCTTGCCGTGCAATTACAGAATAAATCTCGACACTAACGATGTGCGACAAGGGGCTTGTCACCTGCAACGCTTGGCACCAGCGGCGGGATCGGTGGCGGAAAGACGGTCGATGACCTCTTTGGGGAGGGGACGGGATTTCATTTTGGATGGATCGGTCGGATCGGGGGCGGTCCAGACGCGGGTGGCAAAACCTTCTACTGCCAGGGCCTCTGCTTTCAAAATGTGGTGGCGAACTACAAAGCTGCTTTTGCCGAATTTGGTTACGGTGGACTCCGCGATTAATTCGTCGCCAAATTTGGAGGGCAGGATGAAGCGCGCGCGCAAATCCACGATAGGAAAGCCGAGTACACCGTGCTGCTTGAATAAAGTTTGAATGGGCATTCCTGCATCCAGGAATAGGGCGGTGGTGCAGTCGTCGAACCAGGCGAGATATTGCGGGAAAAACACGATGCCCGCGGGGTCGCAGTGGCCCCATTCGACCAAAAGATTTTTGCGGCTTACCAGCATTCTTCGCAGCCCTCCGAGTACAACCTAGACGAGGCCGCATGGTAACATTCGCGGCTCGGGGCGTCCAAAAATTCAGAGCGAACACTTAGTACTCCTATGCGAACACAGGTAGGAATTGTCGGGGCGGGGCCGGCGGGGCTGGTGCTTTCGCACTTGTTGCACCGGCAGGGCATCGAGTCTGTGGTGATCGAGGCTCGCAGCCGGGAATATTGCGAAGAACGGGTGCGGGCGGGCGTGCTGGAGCAGGGCACGGTTGACCTGCTCGAAGAAATCGGCGCGGGCGAGCGGATGCGGCGGGAAGGGCTGATTCATTACGGAGTGAACCTGCGGTTTTCCGGGCGCACGCACCATATCGATTTTAGAGAGCTGACGGGCGGGCGCGGGATCATGATTTACGCGCAGCACGAAGTGATTAAGGATCTGGTGAAGGCGCGGCTGGCATCTGGAGGGCAGACTCTTTTCGATGTGGAGGACGTGAGCATTCGCGATTTCGGCGAGACGAAATCTTCCGCGAAACCAACCATTCTATTTCGCAAAGACGGCAAAGCGCAGCAGATCACTTGCGACTTCATCGCGGGATGCGATGGCTCTCACGGCGTTTGCCGGCCGTCAATTCCGGACGGAGTGCTGACGCTATACGAGCGGGTCTATCCCTTCGCGTGGCTGGGAATATTGGCTGAAGCGCCGCCTTCGTCGGAAGAACTGATTTACGCCTATCACGAGCGCGGGTTCGCGTTGCTCAGCATGCGCTCGCCGCAGATTAGCAGGCTCTACTTTCAGTGCAAGCCGGACGAAAACTTAGTGGAGTGGTCCGACGAACGAATTTGGGAGGAACTGCACACCAGGCTGGCAACCACAGAGGGCTGGAGGCTGATCGAAGGGCCCATCATTCAGAAGGGCGTCACCGGAATGCGTAGCTCGGTGATTGAACCGATGCAGTACGGCAAACTATTTATTGCCGGAGATGCGGCGCACATTGTCCCACCGACGGGAGCGAAAGGGCTGAATCTTGCGGTTGCGGATGTTCGCGTGCTCGCTCAAGCGCTCGGCGAATATTATGCATCGGGACGCCAGGATCTGCTGGAAGCCTATTCGAAAACATGTTTGCGGCGCGTTTGGAAAGTGCAACGGTTTTCCTGGTGGATGACTTCCATGTTGCACCTGTGGGAAAACGAGAATGCGTTTGACCACCGGCGCCAGATTGCCGAACTTGATTACGTCACCAGCTCGCGTGCAGCTTCACAAACGCTGGCGGAAAACTATGTTGGATTGCCGATGGAATAGTTTCGCGCTCGTAATTGCGTGGGCAATGGCGGGTTTCGGTACGTGGCACGGGTTCACCGCAACGCTTACGACTTCCATTTCTTTCGACTGAACCAAATCCCAGTGAGTCCAGTAGCGAGCATTAACAACGATTCCGGCTCGGGTGTGGGAATCGGCGGGGGAATGATCGGCGGTGTTGCCGGTGGTGGAGTGACTCCGTGCGACGGAGGGCCGCCGCCTCCGCTAATAGGAGCACCTGGAAAACCAATTCCGCCGCCGGAGGATCCGGGACCGGTCGAAATTCCGGAAGTCGGCGGTGGCGTGAGAGGAACTTCGCCAGGCGCAAAGGGTGCAGCGAGAAAGTCAGGCGCTCCCGTTAGGGCCTCGGCCACTGCAGGCGGCGCTGCTTCAAGCTCCGGTTCGACAGCCATGACGGGGGCAGCCGGAGCTTCGGCGAGACGGTTTCCGCAGCGAGTTCTGGCCATATGTTCGCCGTCGGTAATTACGGCTTCACCCTTGTGAAGGGTGAATCGCTTCTTCGACCAGAACACTCGATTGCCAAGGCGGTAGGACACGTAGAGAAGGCGATCTTGATTCAAGCGAACGACTCGCGCTCTGGCGACGTCGAAGTCCCCGTAATGCCGGGCGACAACAGGATCGCGGGTAACCGAATCCCTCAATTCGGCGGCGCTTTCCACGCCACCCGGAATCACAGAGTAGGGATATATCGCGCGGGCGGAGCTACTCCCGTCCAGCGAAATTTGCTGAGGATCTTGGTTATCGGCAGCGGATAGGAATGAAGAAGAATAGGCGGGTGCAACTGGGGTGTATTCGCTCGGAGCAAGCGCAGCCCAAACCAAGAAACTGCCCAAGGTCAAGACCGCCAGTGCTCCCAAGCGGCGGAGGTCGATCTTTCGCGCGAACTTGGCCCTGAATGTCCGAGACTGCCCCATTTAACCTGATTTGACGACAGATTAGAATTGCTGGGAATCTGTGTCGAGAAGCGATTATGCATTTGTTTAACCATTTAAGCCAGTTCTGAAATCTGCCATAGGCTGGTAGATTTTTGCTCTCAAGCCCGCGGAATGACATGACTTGCTTTGGGTTGGAATCCGTTCGAGTTCGAATTTGGAAAAATCCGGTTTGGGAACGGTAGGAAGGTGGTTTCCCGAAAGAGTACTTTCGCCCTAGTTTCGACTCCAACTGAAGCTCAACTAAATGGCATCTTGGATTATTTCAGCCGCGCGGCGAGGTATTTCGAGAAGCGATGGAGCTCTTCAGATCCACTGGGTGGAACTCTGAAACACACTGTTGCGCGTGGTTGTGGTTTAGGTTCCAGAGTGCATAGCCTACACCCAGGAACGGACCCACAATCATAGCGATGACTGCCAGCAAAAACAGAACCAGGAACATAAGCACAATCACAATAACCGGCATTGGACCCTTTCCTCCTTGCGCCGCGTCTAATTTCTGACAGCAACTGACCGGGTGGGCCAGTCATTTAGACGTATTTAATGAACCCCAGGATTCCTGAAAAGTTGCGGTTTTGTAATCATTTATTGCGCGGATGCGATTGCTGTGCATCGCATCGGCAAATGGGTGTGCGGCTTGAATTTTGCATTCGGGCCGCAAATTCTTGTCGAGCTGAGCGTGGTTTTTTTTGGCGTAGCGCGTGCAATAATAATGCCGCTGTTGTATCGCGTTAAACTGCCCGGGAAGAGTCTCTGCGCTTTCCGAACGGTTCCAGGGGTCCCTTGAATGTGGATAGTTCGTCTAGCATTACGCAGGCCTTATACATTCGTGGTGATGTCGATTTTGTTGCTGATACTGGGTCCTGTCGCTATTCTGCGCACGCCCACGGACATTTTTCCGAATATTGATATTCCCGTGGTCAGCGTCATCTGGAACTACACCGGACTATCGCCCGAGGAAATGTCCAACCGAATTATTTTTAACTACGAGAGATCGCTCACAACCACGGTAAACGATATCGAGCACATTGAGTCGCAATCATTGAACGGCATTGCGGTCGTGAAGATTTTTTTCCATCAGGGCGTGCAAGTGGCCAATGCGATTGCGCAGGTCACAGCGATATCGCAGCCAATCGTGCGGAATTTGCCTCCCGGAACTACGCCGCCTTTCATCATCACCTACAACGCTTCGACGGTACCTATCCTCCAGCTCGCCCTCTCGGGCAAAGGACTGTCGGAACAGCAACTGGGTGACATTGGATTGAACTTTCTGCGCACCGGACTGGTCACCATTTCAGGCGTGGCAATTCCCTACCCCTATGGCGGCAAGCAGCGGCAAGTTCAAGTGGATCTGAATACGACGGCGTTGCAGGCAAAAGGGCTTTCGCCGCTGGACGTGGTCAACGCCATTACCCTGCAGAATCTGATTCTGCCGGCGGGCACGGCGAAGATCGGGCCGTTTGAGTACCAGGTGGACATGAATGGGGCTCCTGCCACGGTAAACGAACTCAACGATCTGCCGATCAAGACGGTTGGGAGCAGCACCATCTACATTCACGACGTGGCACACGTACGGGACGGCTTTCCACCGCAAACGAACATTGTCAACGTGGATGGAAAACGCGCGTCGCTGATGTCGATTCAAAAGAACGGGGACGCATCCACACTCGACATCATTTCAGGTATTAAAGCTTTGCTACCGCAAATCCAGGCTGGCCTTCCGCCCCAGCTGGAGATCAAACCTCTTTCGGACCAGTCCATTTTTGTTTTGGCATCGATCAAGGGAGTGGTTCGGGAGGCGATTCTTGCCGCGTGTCTTACAGGATTCATGATCCTGGTATTTCTGGGAAGCTGGCGCAGCACGCTGATCATCGCCGTTTCGATTCCGCTTTCGATTCTTACTTCAATTATCGTTCTGAGCGCGTTGGGCGAAACCATTAACATTATGACTCTCGGCGGCTTGGCGCTGGCCGTGGGAATTCTGGTGGACGACGCCACGGTCGAAATCGAGAACATTAACCGCAACATCGACCAGGGCAAAGAAATCGTGCAGGCCATTCTGGATGGAGCGTCGCAGATAGCGGTGCCGGCGTTCGTCTCGACGCTTTCGATCTGCATCGTGTTCGTGCCGATGTTTTTTCTTTCCGGAGTAGCGCGGTATTTGTTTGTTCCGCTCGCCGAAGCAGTGTGCTTCGCCATGCTAGCGTCCTATCTGTTATCGCGGACGCTGGTGCCCACCATGGCCAAGTATCTGCTGGTGGCCCAAATTGAAGAGAGCCACGTGGACGCGCCGAAGTCGCGCAATCCGTTTGTGCGAATCCAACAAAAATTCGAACAAGGATTCGAGAAGCTCCGGGACGGCTACCACCGACTGCTGGAAACGTGCGTATGTCACGACCGCATATTTGTGATCTGTTTCTTCGCGGCTTGCTTGTTGTCTTTCGTACTTTTGCCGATGGTAGGGCAGGACTTTTTTCCCACGGTAGATAGCGGCGAATTCAAACTTCACTTGCGGGCGCCGACCGGAACGCGGATTGAAGAGACGGCGGCAATCTGCGAACGCGTGGACGACGACATGCGCCGATTGATTCCCAAGTCAGAGTTAGCGACCATCATCGATAACATCGGCGTGCCTTATAGCGGTTTTAATCTTTCTTACAGCAATTCGGCGCCGATTGGGCCCGGCGACGCCGACATCCTGGTGGAACTATCGAAAAAGCATCGGCCAACAGAAGAATACGTTCACGACCTACGTACACGGCTGGGCAGCGATTTCCCCGGCGTGACATTTTATTTTCTGCCTGCGGACATGGTCAGCCAAATCCTGAACTTCGGGCTGCCTGCTCCGATCGATATTCAGATCGTCGGAAGAAATTTAGTGGGCGACCGCGAGTTTGCGGACAAGCTGATGAATCAACTAAAATTCGTCCCCGGCACCACCGATCTCCGAATCCAGCAGCCGTTCGACCAGCCGAAGCTGCATTTTGACATCGACCGCACCAAGGCGCAGGAAATCGGATTCACGCAGCGCGATGTTGCCACCAACCTTTTGATTTCGCTCAGCGGAAGTTTTCAAACCGCTCCCAGTTTCTGGCTTGATCCGAAGACAGGGGTGAGCTACAACATCGCGACCCAGATGCCGCAATATCGAATCGACACGCTACAAGATCTCGAAAACATTCCAATTACCGGGCCAAATCCGAATGCACCACCGTCAATTCTTGCTAGTCTCGCTTCGGTCAGCAGGGGAGCGGAGATGGGCGTTGTTTCGCACTACAACGTTCAGCCGGTGATCGACATTTACGGAGCTGTGCAGGGCCGCGACCTGGGCGGTGTGGCCCGAGAAATCGCGCCGATCATCGCGCAAAACAAGAAATATTTGCCGCGCGGATCGCAGCTCATCGTTCGTGGACAGATTGCCACGATGCAATCATCGTTCTCGGGGCTTTTGTGGGGACTCGTATTTTCGATTCTTCTCGTCTATCTTTTGATCGTTGTAAATTTTCAGTCCTGGCTGGATCCTTTCATCATTCTGACGGCACTGCCGGCGGCTCTGGCTGGAATCGTTTGGATTCTATTCATCACCAGAACGACGCTTAGCGTACCTGCTCTGACGGGCGCGATCATGTGCATGGGCGTAGCGACAGCGAACAGCATTCTGGTGGTTAGTTTTTCGCGAGAAAGACTCGACGAAGGCAAGAGCGCGGAGGAAGCCGCACTGGAATCCGGATACACGCGCTTTCGGCCCGTTATTATGACGGCCTTGGCGATGATTATCGGCATGCTGCCAATGTCACTGGGGCTGGGTGAAGGCGGAGAGCAAAATGCGCCTTTGGGGCGCGCCGTGATCGGCGGACTTTCGTTTGCGACCGTCGCTACTCTTTTCTTTGTGCCCGTATTTTTTAGTATCGTGCATGGACGGAGAGCGGAGAAAGCATAGCTTGACATCATCGTGGGGAGCGATTGAGTCCGCGGGGAGCGCATCATCTGAAGTTAGAGTGACAAAAGGAAGAAGCATCGATGACTGAACAGCCAGACAAACGAGTCCCGCAAGCAGGAGCGACCGGCGACCAGCAGCCTGCTCCGCAAGGGTCCTACGATCGGCCTCCGCAAAAGCCGGGAGGCTCAGGCCACGGCGTTGTAATTGCGGTACTCGTGGTAATTATCGTGGCGGGTATTGTGGTGATGGGCGTGGTGCCACGCTTAAGAGCCAAAGCGGCGTTGCGCACCGAGACCCGCGATTTGGCTATTCCCACTGTGGTCGTGATTCATCCCAAACGAGGCGATCCACAGCAGGAGATCGTGCTCCCCGGCAATATGCAGGCTTTCGAAGACGCCCCTATCTACGCGCGGACAAATGGATATCTAAAGAAATGGTATGTGGATATCGGCGGGCACGTTAAGACGGGACAGTTGCTGGCGGATATTGAAACTCCGGAAGTTGATCAACAACTGCAAGTAGCGCGTGCTGAGCTGAATACAGCGCAAGCGAACTTGAATCTCTCCAAGATTACGGCGGACCGCTTCGACGCCCTAAAGAACACTGACTCGGTCTCGAAACAAGACGTGGATAACGCGCACGGTGATTTCGAAGCGAAGAAAGCCACAGTAGCGTCCGCGCAATCCAATGTAAAGCGGCTCGAGGAAACCCAGGGATTCAACAAAATCTATGCACCCTTTGACGGCATCATCACGGCGCGAAACACGGACGTGGGGCAATTGATCGACTCCGGCAGTGGCGGAGCGGCAAAGGAAATGTTTCATATTCGATCGACGCGAGTGCTGCGCGTGTACATCAACGTACCGCAACAATATTCGCAGGCAGCCAAGCCCGGCCTGACTGCGGACCTGACTCTGGCAGAGTTTCCGGGCCGTAAGTTCAAAGGACAGCTCGTTCGCACGGCTAATGCGATAGACCAAACGTCACGGACACTGCTGGTGGAAGTGGACGTGAACAACCCAACCGGCGAACTGCTGCCCGGGGGTTATACGGAAGTTCACCTAAAGCTTCCAGAGACGGTGCCGACGTTCATCCTTCCAGTGAACACGCTGATTTTCCGTTCGCAGGGGTTGCAGATTGCGACGGTCCAGGACGGCAAAGCGATGCTCGTCCCGATTGTGCTGGGGCGCGATTTTGGCAGCGAAGTTGAAGTAGTTTCCGGGCTCAGCGGGCAAGAGAGTGTGATGGTGAATCCGCCGGATTCTCTGGTGGAGGGCGAGCAGGTTCAGATCGCCCAGAATCAAGAACAGACGGGTCAACCGCAGCCGGCACAGCCGCAATCGAATCAGCAACAATCGCCGAAAAAGTAAGCACAGCTGCGGATCAAACACGCGTTGCGGCGGAATCTGATTCTCGGATCTGCGATTGTTATTTTAAAACGTGGTCTTTGCAGGAGGGAAGTCATGAGACGTTTTTTCTGGGGAATTGTGGCAATCCTATTCGCTGCCCTGGTGTCGATGGTGGCGTATCGCACCGTCTCGGCCGCGCGTGAAATGCGGGCCTTGGCGCAAACGTCGGGCCAAAGTGGGCCGTTCACCGACTTCCGAATGGAAAAACCTGGAACTGTTCACCACATTTCCGCGTCTGATTTGCCCCAGCCCTACGCAACGCCCGCTGCGGATAATAGCGCGCACGTAGTATCGCGACCATCGAACGCATGGCCGCAGGCTCCGGACGGATTCAAAGTGGAGCTTTACGCCGGCGATTTGAAAAATCCCAGATTGATACGCACCGCACCCAATGGCGACCTGTTTCTGGCGGAGAGCGGGCCGGGCCGCATTCTCGTGTTCCGAGGGATTACCGCCGGCGGAAAGCCAGAAACTACGGAAACCTTTGCAACTGGCCTCACACGTCCGTTTGGTATTGCGTTTTATCCGCCGGGACCGGATCCGAAATTCGTCTACGTCGGCAATACGAATTCGGTGGTGCGTTTTGCATATCAAAATGGCGACTTGAAAGCTCGCAGCGGCCCTGAAACCGTAATCGAACATCTGCCCAGCGGACTCGAACGTATCGGCGGAGGCGGACATTGGACGCGCGATATTGCGCTTTCTGCGGACGGAAAGAAAATGTACGTGGCCGTCGGTTCCCGCAGCAATATCGCGAACACCGATGAAGACAAATCGGAGTACCACCGGGCGAACATTCTCGAGGCCAATCCGGATGGCTCGGACTTGCGCGTGTACGCGTCGGGGATTCGTAATCCGGTAGGCATAGCATTTGATCCCGCGACCGGCGTGTTATGGACCTCTGTAAATGAGCGAGACGACATAGGCGACAATCTGCCGCCGGATTACATCACGCACGTCCAAGAAGGCGGCTTTTATGGCTGGCCGTGGTATTACATCGGCGGAAACGAGGATCCTCGATTGAAGGGCAAGCACCCGGAGTTGAAGGATAAAGTGATCGTACCCGACGTCCTGCTGGAACCGCACAATGCCTCGCTCGAATTGACGTTCTATGGAGCGCAGCAATTTCCGGAAAAATATCGCGGAGGTATTTTCGCGAGCGAACACGGTTCCTGGAATCGGTCCGTGCGCACGGGCTACGAAGTGGTGTACGTGCCGATCAAAGATGGCAAGGCTAACGGGGAGTACGAAGATTTCGTTAGCGGGTTCGTCACGCCCGACGGCAAAGTGTGGGGCCGGCCGGTGGGAGTTGCTGTTGCTAAAGATGGTTCCTTGATGGTCAGCGATGATGGCTCGAACTCAATCTGGCGAATCAGTTATGCAGGCAAATAAGAGAGTCACATTGCGTACGGTCGAACTAAGAAGAACGGGGCGATCCCAGCATCCCGGCCGTGTGTTTTTCCTTGCAGTTTTTCTGCTCGGCGGATGCACGGTTGGACCAAAGTACGTTCGGCCCAGCACGGACGTCCCTGCCGACTACAAAGAGACCAAAGATTGGAAAGTGGCGCAGCCCAGCGCGGAGGCGATAAAAGGAAAGTGGTGGGAAGTTTATCAAGATCCGCAGCTCAATACTCTGGAAGAGAAAATTGATGTTTCAAATCAAAGTCTAAAGTCAGCCCAAGCACAATTCCTGCAAGCACGCGCAGCGGTCCGTATCTCGCGGTCATTTCAGTTCCCTACTGTGACTGCCGACCCTGCAATCGCGCGGGAACGATTCTCCCAAAATCGGCCTCTCGGAGTTGCTGGGAGCACCCAGACTTTTAATGATTTCCAGGTTCCGGGGCTCGACGCCACTTACGAACTGGACGTCTGGGGCCGCGTTCGCCGCACAGTGGAGCAGAGCCGATCGCAGGCCCAAGCCAGCGCCGCCGATCTTGCCAGCGTTGGCTTGAGCCTGCACGCCGAACTGGCCACGGATTATTTCCAGCTTCGGGGTCTCGACGCGCAAATACAGCTTCTAACCTCGACTGTGGATGCGTTCCAGAAAGCTCTACAGCTTACGCAGAGCCGATTTGACGGCGGGCTCGCTTCGGGCGTCGACGTGGCGCAAGCGCAGACACAACTAGAAACCGCGCGCGCGCAATTGATCGACCAAGGGGTTCAGCGCACGGCTTTCGAACATGCTATCGCAGTTCTCACCGGCCAGCCTCCGTCAACTTTCTCCTTGGAGCCGTTGCCTCTGGACACACCGCCGCCGGCGATTCCCCT
This sequence comes from uncultured Acidobacteriota bacterium, assembly GCA_963698005.1. Classification (GTDB taxonomy): domain Bacteria; phylum Acidobacteriota; class Terriglobia; order Acidiferrales; family UBA7541; genus Palsa-295. The sequence goes on along the minus strand of OY969113.1, from coordinate 3,710,297 downwards.
AGGATTGCCATCCGACTTGCTCGAGCGGCGACCCGATATTTCCGCCGCGGAGAGACGAATGCAGGCGGCCAACGCGCAAATTGGCATCGCCCGAGCGGCCTACTTTCCGATGATTACACTGACGGGACAAGGCGGCTTTGAAAGCATCGCGGCCGGAACATTGTTTCAGGGGCCTAGTGGTTTGTGGGCGGTGGGCGGAACAGCGCTTGAAACATTGTTTGATGCTGGACGAAGGCGCGGGACATCGGAACAAGCAAAGGCAGCATACGATCAGTCCATCGACAATTACCGCCAGACTGTGCTCACCGCATTTCAGGAAGTGGAAGACAACCTGTCTGCGTTGCGCGTATTGCAGGACGAGGCACACACCGAGGATGTCGCTGTGGGAGCGGCGAAACACTCTGTCGAATTGTCTATTACCCGGTATAAGGGCGGCGTCGCAAATTATTTGGAAGTGACTACGGCCCAGAATGCCGCGCTTACCGACGAGGTCACTGCTCTAACAATTCTCACGCGGCGGATGACGGCAAGCGTACTTTTGATCAAGGCTATCGGAGGTGGGTGGAACGTCTCCCAAATTCCGCACGTTTAACTTCTAGTTTTCAGCCCACAGGAACACGTCCCCTAATTTTCTATCTCCGAATTGCACGGCCAATCAATGCTGATTGAGTTGTTCTGCTGGCCTCGGTGCTCGGGCTATGGTAAAGATGTGCGAACGCTCGCAAGCTGCAGCAAATTCGCGGGAGGCATTTTGACGCGCCGGAAGGCTGTGAAATCGGGGGTTACGCTGCGCGACGTGGCGCAAGAAAGCGGCGTTTCCCCGGCTACGGTTTCGATCGTTTTGAATAATGCTCCGCTGGCCCGATATATTCCGCAGTCCACGAAAGATCGCATCGAGCGCGCTGCGAAAAAACTGGCGTATCGCCCGAAGACCGTATCGCGTTTTCTGAGCGCCAAGCGTAATCGCACGGTTGGAGTGATGGTGTTCGACATCACCGATCCGTTTTGCACTTTAATACTTCGCGGTATCGAAAACACGCTGTATCAGGCGTCCTATCTACCGATTCTGACGGATGTGCACAATCAACGCGGACGTTTCGAGCGGTACCTGGAGATGCTGCTCGCGCGCCCGGTCGAAGCGCTGGTCTTCGTCGCCAACTGGCTTTTCGTTGACATCGAAGTTCTGGCGGACCTGGAGAAGAGAAATATTCCGGCCGTCATGATCGGTCGCGAACTCAGCAGCGGCTCCATCAGTTCGGTGATGACGGACAATGAAGCGGGCGCGCATTTGGCGATGGAACATCTTTACTCGCTCGGCCATCGAAAGATTGCTTTCATTCGCGGGCCAAAAATGCTGGTGGATAGCACTCCCCGCTGGCGCGGTGTGCGTTCGTTTGCGCGCTCGGTCGGGCTGGAAATCGATCCGGCTCTGGTGGTGGACCTGCCTGACTCGCTCGATCCGAATTCCGGCTTCGAGGGCGGCTTCAAACTGACTGAAGAACTGCTGAAGCACAAGAAACGTTTCACGGCGGTGATGGCGTTTGACGACATGACCGCATTTGGAGCGATCCGAGGATTGGCGCGCGCGGGATTGAAGGTCCCCGAGGATTGCTCGGTGATCGGCTTCGACGACGTGATGCCTGCAGGGCTATCGGTTCCGTCGCTGACCACCGTGCGCCAGCCGATGGAAGCGCTGGGAAGCGCGGCCGTGGGAATCGTGCTCGAAGCCATCAACGCATCGATCGAGGAGCGCGAATTCGAAGTGGTTCGTCGAAAACTGACACCCGAGCTTGTAGTGCGCGAATCTTCGCGGTCGGTCCCCTGGGCCGGGGCGGATTGAAGCTGGACGCGTGTTTTTCCTTGACACTCCAGGAAAGGTGAGAATAATACGTCAGTTTAATAAACTTTAATAAACTCGATGCGGGCAATGCAGCGTTTTACCTTCCTGGAATTCGGCGGTCCTTGCTCAGATACAAAGTCTTTGGAGAACGGGGAATGTCTTTCAAAGAACAGCTCAGCGTTCGGCTCATTTTGGCTTCATTCTTCGCAATCTTTCTTTTTCTGATTCTTCTGTTCTCGCCGAATATCGCATCCGCAAATACGCCTGAACCATCAGAAGCGAAAATATTTCTGCATGAAGGATGGGCGCTGCAGTCTTCTTGTTTATTTCTAGCGAGGGGCGAACAAATATCGGTCTCAGGGTACAAGACGAACGGCTGGCATTCAGCGACTGTGCCGACGACCGTTGTGGCTGCGCTGGTCGCGGACAAAACTTATCCCGACCCGTATTACGGCAAGAATTTGCGTGATATTCCGGGAACTACTTATCCGATCGGAAAGAATTTTTCGTTGCTCTCCATGCCGCAGGATAGTCCTTTCCGCTGCGCGTGGTGGTATCGGATTGAATTCACGCTTCCCGCATCTTACAAAGGCCGGCACGTCTGGTTACATTTCGGCGGAATCAACAATCACGCGAACATCTGGCTGAATGGGAAATTGGTGGCCGGCGGGAAGGAGATAGCTGGAGCCTACCGCACGTACGATTTCGACATCAGCTCGATGATAAACCGCGATGGGCCGAACGCGCTTGCGGTGGAAACCATCGCGCAGACTGAAAAGGATCTTGGAATAAATTGGGTTGATTGGAACCCGGCGCCTCCTGACAAAGATATGGGATTGTGGCGCAGCGTTTATTTGCAAAGCAGCGACGCGGTGGCGATCCGCCATCCGTTGGTGGCCACGCACTTCCCTACTGCCGCGCTCGATGAAGCTGAGCTCACGGTTGAAGCCGAATTGCGGAACGCCAGCGACAAGCAGGTCACTGGTTTTCTGGAGGGCCGGATTGAAGATGTGACATTTCGCCAAACGGTCGGTCTGAAACCGGGAGAAACGCGCGTAGTCCGATTTACTCCCGATGAATTCCCGCAACTGCGCATCAAGAATCCGAAAGTGTGGTGGCCCTATCGCATGGGCGCGCAGGATCTCCACGAACTGAATCTGCGTTTCGTTGTGGGCAACGATTTGTCCGACGAGCAGAGTGTCCGGTTCGGGATTCGCGAGATTACTTCGGAATTGAATTCGCAGGGAGCGCGGCAATTTTACGTGAACGGAAAAAAAATCCTCATTCGCGGCGGCGGCTGGTCACCGGATATGCTATTTCGGTCGGACCAAGCCCGCATGGAAACAGACTTTCGCTACGTCCGCGAGATGAACCTGAACACCATTCGGCTGGAAGGAAAACTGGAGACGGATGAATTCTACGATCTCGCGGATGAGCAAGGCGTGCTGATTATGGCGGGCTGGTGCTGCTGCGATCATTGGGAATTGTGGAAACACTGGGCGCCGGGCGATTTGGAAATTGCCTCCGCGTCATTGCGTTCGCAAATCCTTCGGATGCGAAGCCACCCCAGCATGCTGGTGTGGTTGAACGGCAGCGATATGCCGCCGCCGGCGGACGTGGAAACGGAATATATCAAAGTGTTGAAGGAAACAGATTGGCCGAATCCTTATATTTCTTCTGCATCGGCGACGCCAACCTCGGTGACGGGAAAGTCCGGCGTCAAGATGACCGGGCCGTACGATTACGTCCCGCCAAATTATTGGCTTATTGATACGAACAAATACGGCGGAGCCTTCGGCTTCAATACCGAAACCGGACCCGGTCCGGCTGTTCCGCTGGTGAGCTGCCTGCGTAAATTCATTCCCGCGGACCATTTGTGGCCCGAGGATTCTTTCTGGAACTACCACGCGGGCTCTGAAGGCTTCAAGGATTTGAGCCACTTTGACGGCGCGATGAAATCAATTTACGGCGCTCCCACCGGACTTGACGATTACGAAATCAAATCGCAAGCCATGGCTTACGATGGCGAGCGAGCCATGTTCGAGGCTTATTCCCGCAACAAATACACTTCCACCGGAGTGATCCAGTGGATGCTGAACAACGCTTGGCCTTCGTTGATCTGGCATCTTTACGATTACTATCAGCAGCCGGCCGGCGGATATTTCGGCACGAAGAAAGCTTGCGAGCCTTTGCACGTTCAGTATTCGTATGACGACAACAGCATCGTGGTGGTAAACAGCTTGTATCAGAAATTCACCGGCCTGAGTGTCACCGCGCACCTCTACGACGATTCGTTGCACGAAAGATTTTCTAAACAAGTTCAAACGGACGTGGAGGCCGATGGCGTAGCGAAAGCTCTCACGCTCCCGGTAGAGGCTTTCAGTCCCGCGTCGCCGGTATATTTCGTAAAGATCGAGCTTCAGACCAGCGATGGAAAAACAGCGAGCACTAACTTTTATTGGCTGTCTTCGAAGAAAAACGTGTACGAATGGGCGAAAACTACCTACAAATACACTCCGGTTTCGTCGTACGAAGATTTCACCGCGCTTCAGAATCTGCCCAAAGTGAAACTCGATGTTAAAGAAGCCAGAACTGCAACCCCTGACGGCCCTGCGGTTCACATTACAGTTAGAAACCCCAGCGATCATTTGGCGTTTCAAGTGCGATTCGGAATTCAGAAGAAAGGCCAGACTGAGGAAATCCTTCCGGTTTTCTGGGACGACAACTACATCGAGCTGATGCCCGGAGAATCTCGCGAAATTACCGCGCGCTATCTCCCCACCTCGGATATTTCAGGTCCGCTTGAACTCACCATCGCGGGTTGGAACATAGAGACGACGACGGTATCTCTAAAGGAAGCCGGCGCGACCTCCGCCCAGAGCTTAGGCGGCGGGCGCTGATGCCCAAGGAACACTCGAAGCCCGCTCCTGTGGCGCCGCGTAGCTTCCCGAATTCCATGCTCAGCGAAATTTACGAACAGCCGCTCGCGATCCGCGAATGTATCCGCCGCAACGTACAAGATGAGTTCATTTTCGCCGACGCGCTCCAACCCATTGACAGCGCGATTTTTGCTTTCAAGAAAATCATCATCGCGGCTAGCGGCTCCAGCCGCCATGCGGGATTGGCGGGCGAAATCATGATGGAGGACCTCGCTGGAATCGCGGTGGACGTGGAATACTCCAGCGAATATTGCTATCGCTCCACGCACGCGGACTCCGAGCCGATCGTGGTGGTGATAACGCAGTCCGGCGAAACGGCCGACACCATAGCGGCGCAGCGCCAGGCGCTCAGTCGCGGCGCTAAAACCGTGGCGATTTCGAACGTTGCCGATTCCACCATCGCCCGTGAAGCGAGCGCCACATTGCAGACGTTTGCGGGACTGGAAAAAGCTGTTCCGGCGACAAAGAGTTTTACATCGCAGTTGACGATTCTGTATCTCCTCGCATTATTCCTGGCGCGCAAACGCGGCCGCATCACTTCCGGAGTCGTGCACGCGCATCTGGACTCTCTCAGCGCGCTGCCCGCGGAAATCGAAAAAGCTCTTCCTTCTTGGGACGCGCAGGCTGCTGGGTGCGCTCGCGCATATCAGCATGCAAAAGCATTTCTGTTTCTCGGACGCGGCGTTCATTATGCGATTGCTCGTGAAGGAGCGCTGAAGCTGAAGGAAATTTCTTACGTACAAGCGGAAGGTCTTCCAACCGGCGAACTGCGCCATGGTCCGAACGCGTTGGTGGACGAAAAGCTTGTAGTGATCGTTCTGGCCACGCGCGATCTGGCTGACCCGGATTCCGTGCTGCGATATCAGAAGACGCTTTCGGTGCTCGAATACATCAAGGGCCGCGGCGGAAGAGCGATCGCGATTGCGTCCGAGGGGGATCGCGAAATGTCGACGCTTGCAGACCGCATCATTTACGTTCCCTCCGCGACGGAACTGCTGCTGCCCATTCTCGAAGTTGTGCCGCTGCAACTTTTTGCGTATCACTTCGCCACGCTGAATGGCTGCGATGTGGACCATCCCAGGAATCTTGTAAAATCGGTCACCACGGAATGAGCAACGAAGCAAGTTCGCCCGCGCCGGTCACACTCAAACGCACTCTTCACCTTTGGGACCTCATCATCATCGGCATCGTGATCATTCAGCCAATCGCGCCGATGGGGATTTACGGCGTAATCAGTAACGTAGCGCGCGGGCACGTGGTAACCACGATTCTGATCGCCATGGTGGCGATGCTCTTCACCGCTGTCAGTTACGGCAAAATGGCGCGCGCCTATCCGAGCGCGGGGTCGGCTTACACCTACGTCGGCCAGGAAATCCATCCTTCGCTTGGGTACGTCACCGGCTGGGCGATGTTGATGGACTACATTCTGAATCCTCTGATCTGCACGGTAATTTGCAGCAAGCTGACTCAGAATATTTTGCCCGGGGTGCCTTATTGGGCGCTCGCCATCGGATATGCAGCCGCCTTCACCGTGCTGAACCTCCGAGCGGTGAAAACTTCGGCGCGGATTAACGATGTGCTGGCGGCCGGGATGTCCATCGTCGTGGTGATATTTTTTGCGTTCGTAATCCGTTTTATTTGGGGATTGCACCAGTACGGCAGCGGTTTCTTCTGGCAGCCTTTCTATAATCCGCAGACGTTTAGTTTCAGCGGCGTCTTTCGCGGGACTTCCATTGCGGTCCTCACTTATATCGGCTTCGACGCAATTTCTACCTTCTCCGAAGAGGTGGACAATCCCCGGCGGAACATCATGTTGGCGACTGTTTTGGTCTGCGTGATCACCGGAGTATTGGCATCACTGGAAGTTTATGCGGCGCAGCTTGTGTGGGGCTCGAATCCGTTTCCGCCGGACAAAGTGGAATCTGCATTTCCTCTGGTGGCCTTTCGGGCCGGTGGCTTCTTTCTATTCCATCTGCTGAATTTCACGATTTTAATTGCGAATGTCGGCTCGGGAATGGGTTCGCAACTCGGAGCGTCGCGTTTGCTCTATGGAATGGGGCGCAGCAATGGCATCCCCAAGAAGTTTTTTGGCGCGATCGATCCCAAGAATCACATCCCGCGAAACAATGTCATCTTCGTCGGCGCTCTTGCCCTGACCGGCGCGTTCCTAATCAGCTACGAACGCGGCGCAGAGTTGCTTAACTTCGGGGCGTTGATAGCTTTTATGGGGGTGAATGCTGCGGCGCTTACCCGCTACTATTTGCGTGCCAAAGAGAAGCACTGGACCGACCTGGTTTCGCCCGTTCTGGGATTTTTGGTTTGTTTTTTCATCTGGCTGAATCTTAGTCCCGCCGCACAAATTGCCGGCGGCATATGGATGGTAATTGGAATTGCTTACGGGGCGGTCAAGACCAAAGGTTTCCAGTCTGACTTGGTAAAATTCGACGTTCCCGCAGAAAACGAATAAAAAATATCGAGTGGGCTAATCGGGCTCTTGCGTCACGATGTGGACATCCACAGCAGGAGCATCACGCAGAAAGCGGTTGATCGCATTCATGTAACGCAGTTTTCGCCAACCTTCGATCGCCGACCTGCCGAAAATAACTTGCGTCACGTGCTTATCTCGCACGAACTGTGCTGTGGCGTCGGCGATATTGTCACCTTTCAGGCGCACGGGCTTGGCTCCCAGGCTTTCCGCGAATTGTAAGTTTGCGACCAGAGCTTTTTCCTCCTGCCCCTCCGTCGGCCGGTCGTCAACGTGTATGGCGTAGAGTTCCGCGTCCATACGGCGCGCCATGCGTGCCGCTCGCGCCACCAGATATTGCGCTTTCGGATTCCCGCTGATGCACACGGCGATGCGCTCGCGAACGGCCCAGCTCTCGCGGATGTCTTTTTCTACCATGTAGGATTCCAGACTGCGATCCACCTGCTCCGCCACTTGCCGCAGAGCCAGTTCGCGCAATGCGATCAGGTTACCGCGGCGAAAAAAATTCTTAAGCGCTTGTTCCACCTTTTCGCCGCCGTAAACGTCGCCGCGCTTCATGCGATTCTGCAAAGCCTCGGGAGTCAAATCGATCATTACCGTTTCGTCCGCCATTTGCAGGACCCAGTCCGGAACGGTCTCGCGTACCTGCACTCCGGTGATGGCTCGCACGGTCGGCGCAATACTTTCGATGTGTTGAATGTTTAAAGTTGAGAGGACGTCGATCTTAGCCTCTATGATTTCGAGGACGTCCTCATAGCGCTTGCGATGCTTGCTGCCGGGAATGTTGGTGTGCGCGAGTTCGTCCACCAGAACCACCTGCGGATTTCTCGCGATGATCGCGTCTACATCCATCTCTTCAAAAATTGTGCCTTTGTAATCCATTTTGCGGCGCGGGATGCTTTCCAGTTGCGGCGCCAGTTCCGCAATACCCTTTCTTCCGTGCGTCTCCACCACGCCGATCGCAAGGTCTTCTCCGCGGTTCTTTCTGCGGATGGCCTCGCTCAGCATGCTGTACGTCTTTCCAACGCCGGGCGCATAGCCGAGGAACAGCTTCAGTATGCCCTTGGTTTTTTCCGGCGGCTCCGAAACCGCGAGCCATTCTTCAGGAGTCTTCGGCATCCGGTTTAATCTCTTTTGCGAAACGACTGGTAAAGCTACGATAGAATGGCACACGTGCGCGAGCCATTTCTCTATCGATTTCTCCGCTTCGCAGCGGCCCTGGCTCTCGTTCTCGGAATTTCTTTCTTCTACCGCCGCGTCCTTCCGGTCAATCCCACTACCGTTGCTCTCACATTTGTTCTCGCTATTTTAGCCGTTTCCACGGTGTGGGGCATTGCCGTCTCGGTGTTCATGTCCATCGCGGCAATGCTTGCCTTCAATTACTACTTTCTTCCGCCGATAGGGAAATTTACGGTTGCCGATCCGCAGAACTGGGTCGCACTTTTTGCTTTTCTGGTGGTCTCCGTCATTGCAAGCACTCTCTCCACTCGCGCGCGGCAGAAGGCTGAAGACGCTTCCGCGCGCAGGCGAGAGATCGAAAAATTGTACGCGTTCAGCCAGGTGCTGCTCGAATCCGGCAACGTGATTCAGTTACTTAACCGCATTCCGGCGCAGATTGTAAATACTTTCGAAGTAGGCGCCGCCGCGCTGTTGCTTTCCGAAAAGCAGAAAGTGTATCGCTCAGGCCCGGTGATTCCGCGGCTCGATATCGACAGCCTCAAAGCTATCGTGGCTCGTGAAGAGCCGGTTATCGATGTTCCGAACAGCCTCTGCTTCGTTCCCGTCCGGCTAGGGGTGCGGCCGATCGGCAGCCTGGGCATTTCCGGTTCGGTTCTTTCACGCCAGACGCTGGAAGCCATCGGGACGTTGATCGGGGTGGCTATGGAGCGCGCCCGGGCAATCGAGCAACTCGGGCTGACCGAAGCAACCCGCGAGGGTGAGCGCCTGCGCACTGCTTTGACCGAGTCCGTCACCCACAACCTGAGAACTCCACTCACGTCGATTAAAGCTTCCGTTACAAACCTTTTGACCAATGCAGGGCTTAGCGATGCGCAACGGCAAGATCTCCTCGTCGTCATCAATGAAGAAAGCGACAGGTTGAATCGGTTGGTCGGAGAAGCCGCCGAGATGGCGCGTCTCGACGCGGGCGAAGTGCAGCTAAGGTTTGAACCCACATCCATCGAGAACTTGATTGACGCCGCTTTAATCCGATGCAAGTCCACACTGGGCAATCGCACTGTGCGAGTGGTGGTAGGGCCGGGACTTCCGCGGGTGCGAGTGGATCTCGGGCTGATGAAGGAAGCTCTTTCGCATTTAATCGAGAACGCAAACCAATATTCTCCAGCGGACGAGCCCATTACGATTACTGCCGAGCTAAGCGGCGATTTTCTCGTCACCAGCGTGGCCGATCGAGGCGCAGGAATCGACGACCTGGAGCAAAGCCTCATATTCGAAAAATTCTATCGCGGCAAGGATCAACGGTTTCTAGTCCAGGGGACCGGGATGGGCCTGCCGATTGCCAAAGCAATCGTCGTGGCTCACGGGGGTTCGCTGAGCCTCACCAGCCAGCGCGGCCAAGGGTCGGTCTTTTCCTTTACCTTGCCGGTCGATCAAAGCCGTCCGGCACAACCATGAGCGACGCCACCATCCTGATCGTTGACGACGAGCCCCAAATCCGCCGTGTTATGCGCACCACTCTTACTTCGCACGGCTACTCCGTCGTGGAAGCCACCAGCGGAGAGGAAGCTCTGGAAAAGCTTCGCGCTGAGCGGCCCGACCTGATTATCCTCGACGTGAACATGCCGGGAATCTCCGGCCTTGAAACCTGCGCCGAAATCCGGACCTCCAGTGACGTGCCAATTATTATGCTGACCATACGAAACAGCGAACGCGACAAAGTGCAGGCGCTCGACGCCGGCGCAGACGATTACGTAGTGAAACCGTTCGGAGTGCAGGAATTGATGGCGCGGATCCGCGCCGCACTCAGGCGCAGCGCCCCAGGGGATGCCACTCCGGCGTTCTTGACGGACGATCTTAAGATTGACTTCGACAAACGCGTGGTCACGGTGAAAGACAATCCGGTGCGGTTAACTCCAAAAGAATTCGAGCTGTTGCGGCATCTCGTCGCAAATCAGGGAAAGACGCAGGGGCATCGCCGCCTGCTTCAGGCCGTGTGGGGGCCCGATTACGGCGAAGAAACGGAGTACTTGCGCGTATTCATCAATCAACTGAGAAAAAAGATCGAGCCGGACCCGCACAAACCGCGCTACATCCTCACCGAACCTTGGGTCGGGTACAGATTCGATCCTCCCAAAATCAAGACATCCGCCGCTGATTTGGAGAAATAATATTCATTGCAGCGCATGAATTTGGTCCAACTCCAGATTCAGTTCGAGAACGTTTACGCGAGGCTCGCCGAGGAAACCGAACTGGCGTTGATCGGTCTGTTGGCGGACGAGGGCTCGCAGGTCGTCCTGATTCATCTTGCGTTCTTTGGCTACGCGGGGAATCTGAAACTCTGCTGCGGCCGGGGAGATGTCCGGATCTAATCCTGACGCAGAAGAGGTGACTAGATCGATCGGAATCGGCGCGTTTGGATTCTCGGCGTGCAACGTCTGCACGCTCGCGGAAACGCGGTCGAGCAGTGCTTTATTCGTTGGCGCGAGATTCGATCCGCCCGATTGCATCGGATCGTAGCCCGCAGGTCCGGCCGCGGAAGGCCGCGAATGAAAATAGCCCGGAGACGTGAACGGCTGCCCGATCAGACGCGAACCCACTAGCTTCCCACGAGACTCAATCAGTTCTCCGTTTGCGTGGTGGGGATATAACACTTGCGCCAGCCCTGTAACCACCAGCGGATAGACGATTCCGAGAAGCACGGTGGTCGCCAGAGTCATCCAAATCGCAATCAGGAGATTTCTTTTCACGTTGTCCTCATGCCAAACCGATATGAGTGATGATCATGTCAATCAGCTTGATACCTAGAAATGGCGCGATGACGCCCCCCAGTCCGTAGATCAACAAATTGCGGCGCAGAAGCGCTTCCGCGCCCGCCGGGACGTATTTCACGCCCCGCAGAGCTAGTGGAACGAGAGCGATAATAATCAGCGCGTTGAAAATCACGGCGGAAAGCACGGCCGATTGCGGCGTCTTCAGTCCCATCACGTTCAGCACGCCGAGTTGCGGAAATGCTCCGGCAAACATCGCCGGTATGATGGCGAAATATTTTGCAACGTCATTGGAGACAGAGAACGTCGTCAGCGCGCCTCGGGTGATCAGCAGTTGTTTCCCGATTTCCACGATCTCGATCAGTTTCGTGGGGTTGGAATCGAGATCCACCATGTTGCCCGCTTCTTTCGCGGCTTGTGTGCCGGCGTTCATCGCCACGCCTACGTCCGCTTGAGCCAATGCGGGAGCGTCGTTGGTGCCGTCTCCGGTCATCGCCACGAGTTTGCCCTTAGCCTGCTCGCGGCGAATCAGCGCGAGTTTGTCCTCCGGCTTCGCTTGCGCCAGAAAATCGTCTACTCCCGCCTCGCGCGCGATGGCCGCCGCCGTCAACGGATTGTCGCCCGTAATCATCACGGTGCGAATCCCCATGGCGCGCAGTTGATCGAAGCGTTCGCGCATACCGCCTTTGACAATGTCCTTCAGATAGATGGTGCCCAACACGCGGCGGTCTTCGGCCACCAGCAACGGCGTGCCTCCGGCGTTCGAAATGGCCTTGACTGTTTCTTCCACCTCTTGTGGAGCGCGGCCGCCGGGCTGAGCACAGTATTGAAGGATGGCGTCCGGTGCACCCTTGCGAATTTCGCGCCCGTCGAGATCTACTCCCGACATTCTCGTCAACGCTGAAAAAGGAATAAAAGTCGCGGCGTAGGACGAAAGCTCGCGGCCGCGCAGATTGTATTTTTCCTTGGCCAGCACAACGATCGAGCGGCCTTCCGGAGTTTCATCAGCCAGCGAAGCGAGTTGCGCTGCATCGGCGAGATCTTGTTCCGTCACTCCCGGCGCGGGCACCAGTTCGGTTGCCCGTCGATTCCCGAGCGTGATTGTGCCGGTCTTGTCGAGCAGCAAAGTGTCCACGTCACCTGCCGCTTCCACCGCTCGGCCGGACATGGCCAGCACGTTTCTTTGGACCACGCGATCCATTCCAGCAATTCCGATGGCGGAAAGCAGTCCGCCGATGGTGGTAGGAATCAAGCAGATTAGCAGCGAGATTAAAACAAAAACCGATTGAGGAGCGCCGCTATAGATCGCCATGGGCTGAAGCGTGACCACGGCAAGCAGGAAAATAATAGTCAGGCCGGCGAGGAGAATATTGAGGGCAATCTCATTCGGAGTTTTCTGGCGTTCGGCGCCTTCCACCAGCTTGATCATTCGATCCAGGAATGTTTCTCCCGGATTTGCAGTGATCTTCACGGTGATCTGATCGGAGAGCACACGGGTGCCACCGGTAACTGCCGAGCGGTCACCACCGGACTCGCGGATGACCGGAGCGGATTCTCCGGTAATCGCGGATTCGTCCACCGACGCCACGCCGACCACCACTTCCCCGTCTCCGGGAATGAATTCACCCGCCGCGATCACTACCAAATCTCCGACCCTCAACTTCGATCCAGTCACTTCTTCCAGCGTGCCATCCGCTTTCATCCGTTTGGCCATGGTTTCCAGCCGGGCCTTGCGCAACGTTTCGGCCTGCGCTTTTCCGCGTCCCTCAGCCATAGCTTCCGCGAAATTCGCAAACAAGACTGTGAACCAGAGCCACAGCGTGATCTGAAGTTCGAATCCCAAGTTTGTGTTGTGCCGGAGCAAATCACTGATGAGTTCAACGCTGGTAACGACGGACCCCACTTCGACCACGAACATGACGGGGTTTTTCATCAGCGTGCGGGGATTGAGTTTTACGAACGAATCCTTAATCGCTACGCCGACAATGCCGGAGGTCCACAGAGACTTCTTTCCTGCGTTGGAAGTGATGGTCATCGTAGCCTTAGAAAACCTTGCCTACGTGCATCAATAAGTGCTCCAGAATCGGCCCCAGGCTAAGCGCGGGGAAAAACGTCAGCGCGCTCACGATCAACACGACGCCGACCAACAGAGCGGAGAACAGCGGCGTGGTTACCGGAAAAGTCCCGGCCGATTCGGGCACAATCTTCTTTCGCGCCAGACTTCCCGCGATGGCCAGCACCGGAATAACCATGAAAAATCTTCCAAGCAGCATGTCGAACGACATGGTGACGTTGTACCAAAGCGAGTTCCAGTTTCCTCCGGCGAATGCCGAACCGTTATTCGCCGCTCCCGACGTGTAGGCGTACAAAATCTGGGACAATCCGTGAGGCCCGGGATTTGAAATGCCGGCTTTTCCGTGGGACGTCACCACTCCGACGGCCGTGAACACAAGAATAATCAGAGAGAAAATGAGCACCGAAAGCATGGCCATTTTCACGTCGTATGCTTCGATTTTTTTTCCAAGGTATTCGGGCGTCCGGCCGACCATCAATCCAGCGATGAATACGGCCAGAATTACCATCACCAACACGCCGTAGAGACCCGCTCCCACTCCGCCGAAAACCACCTCGCCCAGCATCATGTTTATCAGCGGGATCATTCCGCCAAGCGGTGTGAAGGAATCGTGCTGGCTATTTATGGCACCACAGCTCGCATCCGTTGTTACCGTGGCAAACAGAGCCGAATTTGCGATCCCGAAGCGCACTTCTTTTCCTTCCATATTGCCGCCCGGCTGGGTGGCGCTCACTTTCTGGTCCGTGCCGTGAAGCAGCGGATTCCCTCGCGACTCTGCCGTGTAGGCGCAGCTCACTCCGGCAACGAAGAGCACGGCCATGGCGCTCCATACCGCCCATCCGTGCTTCTGCGAGCCGGTCATGCGGCCCAGCGTGTAGGTAAGACCCGCGGGAATAGCGAAAATCAGAACAATCTGAATGAAGTTCGTCAGCGGATTGGGATTCTCGTAGGGATGCGAGCTGTTGGCGTTGAAAAACCCGCCGCCGTTCGTGCCAAACATCTTGATAGCTTCCTGGGAAGCGACCGGACCCTGCGGAATCAATTGCTCAGTAATTCGCTGTTGAGTCGTCTTTCCGTCCGCACCGGTCACTTGCACGGTCTGCGGGTCCAAGAGCTGTGTGGCAACGTAGGGCTTGAAATTCTGGATCATTCCTTGCGATACGAAAAACAAGGCAATCACAACGCAAGCGGGCAGCAGCAACCACAAGATTGCGCGCGTCAGATCCACCCAAAAATTCCCGAGGGTTTCTTTCTCGCGCCGGGCAATCCCGCGGATCACAGCTATAGCTAGAGCGATGCCCGTCGCAGCGGACATGAAGTTGTGATACGCCAGCCCGGCCATCTGGGTGAAATAACTCATGGTCGTTTCGCCGGAATAGGCTTGCCAGTTCGTATTGGTCGTAAACGATGCAGCGGTGTTAAAGGCCAAATCCGGCGGAACGTTCACCCAGTGTTGGGGATTCCATGGCAGCCAAGCCTGGAAACGCTGGATCAGGTAAAGAAGGACCATCGAGACGCCGCTGAAAAGAAGCATGGCTATCGCGTATTCCGTCCAGCGCATTTCTCTCGTCTCGTCCACACCGGTGACGCGGTACAGCAATCGCTCGAGCGGACGCAGCATCGGGTCGAGAAATGTTTTCCCGCCGTCGAAAACGCGCGCCATGAACAAGCCCATCGGCTTGGTCAACGCAAAAATAACGAGCAAAAAAAATCCGATTTGAAACCAGCCATTCGCAGTCATAATTAGAATTTCTCCGGCCAGAGCAGCGCGGCCACCAAGTAGCCGAGCAGCAGCACGCAAACTCCCAATAAAATTACATTCCCCGTCATCGCTCTCACTCCCTACTTCAGCCGGTCACAACCCCATACGTACGCAACCGCCGCCACGAAAAAACCAATCGTGCAAATCACAAATATGAAATCGTGCATCGGTATTTGTCCTCAGGTCGATAAAACTCTAAGACCTCAGCGCTTCACCCTACCGGCGAAAACCTGATGTTTCCGCAAACTAGAATTTGACCAAGATCGACATATCGATAAATGATTCGTCCCTGCGCAGATCCGGGAAGAAGACACCGGAGGTGCTGTTGGGTGTGCCACAGGCCTGTTCCGCAGGGCCGAGGGCCGTTTGCCCGGATGAGCTGCCGTTACTGCACGCAAAGAATTGAGGGAAACCGTTATTTCCACCTGGAGGCGTTATCCCGCCGCGCCCAGACCAATACGGCACATTTGCGTGGCGATAGTCATACTCCCAGCGAAAAGTGATGTATTGCTTGGGCATGTAGTCAAACGTGAATGACGAATCCCAAGCCTTAAACGGGTCCCCGGGGTTCTCTGTGAAGTATGGCGAATTCGTCGCGGCTGTAACAGCGGATTCTCCATTGATCGGCGGAAGCAGTACCAAATAACGTCCTGGATTGTTTATCTGTCCTCCGCCGAGGGTGACTCCGAACAAATCATGGTGGAACCAGAACCGGTTGTAGACCATGTAGCCGATAAAGCTTTGCTTGGGGCCGCCTCTGTGATTGCCGTAGCAACTCACTCCGCCGCCGTATTCGCACCCCATATCGCCGGTGAGGCTAAATGCCATCTTGTCGAGCGTCCTGTATGGCCGGTCGTAATACTTGACCTCGATACTGTCGTCGGTGTGGATGCGCTTGCGGTGGGGTACGAACAGGTCATCCTCGCCCAAGCCATAATTGTTCGAGATGACGTTAATCCAGGGTTTAGGTGTCCACTTGAGTTGTCCTCCCAGGCCCGGGGTATGATTGGCGGAAGCGTAGGACTGCCATCCATTAATAAACCACGGCTCTATCTTCAAATGTCTTGTGGGGAAAATCTGCACGCGCACACCATTGAAAAACCAGGGTGTGTTGGACGATACGTATGAGGGTTGATAGGCCCAATTGTCGAAGTTGTAGTAACTGAAAAGTCCGATGTAGGACAAAAAAATTCCCGCATCCACGTTAATCCCGTTCAGTTTGTTGATGTGGTATCCACCGTACGCCTCCGCCAAGTAACGGTACGCACTCACGAGATCCCATTGTCCGTGTCCGGGACTCGGGTCGTTGCGTGGCGTCGTCGCGGAATACATGCCGAACTGTGTCATCAGCCTGCCGCGGACATTGTCCCAGTGAAAGTCACCGCCGATGCCGAGTTGCTCGAGCTGTACTTCTTGCGACCGGAAGAGCTCGCTCGACCCACCGATGGAATGGTCCGTTGGATGGTTGAAGTCAAAGACATAATTGGTGTCAAACCGGATCTCCGGCGTGAAGAATTTCGTGTCCCAAAATACATCTTTCGTGCGGGGGTTGCCGTTGAGCCAGGTCCAATCCGCATCCGAAAACGGCACTACTTTACCCCCCACAGCGGTTGGGGGTTGCTCCGCCGCCTGCTCGCTTGGTCCTGGCGCTACCACTATTGCCGGAGCGGCAACCGAAGAGGAAGACACCGCAACAGGTGAAGATGAAAGAGGTACCGAAGCTTTTGCCGATAGTGGCGATTCGGCCGGACGAGCCTTCAGTTCCGCTTCCAGCTGCTCGATGCGCGCTTCCATGGCCTCAAGCTTTTTCGCCACGGCCGGCGGTATTTGCTGATCCGCAGGACTTGCCGGTTGGCCCGTTGCTTGGCCGCTCGTTTGTGCGAAACAAGTATGTTGCGGCAGCGCCAACGCGAGCGCGCAGAAAACGATTGGCAGCTTAAAGCACGACAAGAATTTCAACATGGAAATCTTCTCCCTTTATTAAGTTCATCTCGTTCATCTGCGTCCGCTGTTTGGCGCCGTTCTCTCAGGCCGGGACACGCCCGGCCGCGTGCCAAACTTTGTTCGGTTGCGCTTTTCGTCGTATGCGAAATTCACCAGAACAAAGACAAGGAAGCCCACCCCGGCAATGCAAAAGGTTTGGAAAATCAGGACTGCCATTGCCAAATTCTCTTTTGTGCTGACCCAATCGGCGAAGACGACTCGCATGCGTCTTTGAAAATCCTACATGCTAGGCATTAGGGAGTCGTAAGCGGGACATAAGGGTTTCGTAAGGAATAAAGGAAGGAAATGTGCGGGTGGAAGAACTAACCTTCGAGCTTAAATCTCGTTGCAGCTAGCGCGTACAGTCTTCGCCACAACAGGCGATTGATAGTCACCACCATCATAGCCATCAGAATCGTGGCCCCCATCAGCACGCGGTAGTTTCCGGTGTCGGTGGCGTCGCTGATTACCGACCCCAGGCCCGTGACCGTGTATGTGTGGCCTTTGAAGCGAAAATATTCTGCGATGATGCTGGCATTCCAGGCGCCGCCGGAGGCAGTAACAAATCCGGTGATGAGGTAGGGAAATATCCCCGGCAGATACAGTTCGCGCCATCTCTCAAGCTTGTTAAAGCGAAATACGTTGCACACTTCTTTTAGATCCGTCGGTATCGCCATCGCTCCCGCAATTACGTTGAACAGGATGTACCATTGCGTTCCCAAAAGCAGCAGCACGATTGACCCGATGCCAAGGCCACCGCCAGCTCGGATGAGCACAAGCAGAATAATTGGAAATAGAGCGGTGGCCGGCACCGACGCTGCGATCTGCGCCAGCGGTTGCGCAATCGCCGAAAGTTTCGGTTTTAGTCCCACAATCACGCCGGTCGGAATCGTCCATAGCCCCGCCAGCACTAAAGTAAACGCTACTCGGAGGAGTGTTGCGCCGGCTCCCACGAAAATGCCCTGCAATTCCGCACGGGTAAGCCCCACCAGCAAAATAATCATCTTCACGAATGCGTAGGCCACGCCGGCTAGCATCGCGCCCAAAAGAACTCGCGAGATCCACTTGACAATCGCGCCAGGCTTTCGGTTCTCGCCGGCCGCGGCTTGCCTGTTAGCGAAATATAAACTCAAATGCTCGCGCACAGGTCTTACCGCTACGCGCGCCAGAAAAGGCAGAATCTTCGAGCGCTGCAGGAAATCCAGGACAAATGAATGCGGCGATTCCACGGATTCCACTTGTTCGAATTTGAATTTCTCCGACCAAGCGATTACTGGACGCCAGATTAGCTGATCGATCAGCACGATGATTCCGATCATCACGCTGAGGCCCCAAACGATTGCTCGCGTATCGCCGGCATTGGCCGCCGTTTGCAAATACGAGCCCAGGCCTGGAAGCCGCAGATCGCGGTTCCCCAAAATAAACATCTCGCACGCCATTAGGAAAAACCATCCGCCCGCCACGGACATCATCGAGTTCCACACCAGCCCAATGGCCGCGTAGGGCAGTTCCATCTGCGTAAATCTCTGCCACCAGCTCCAGCGGTACACCTGCGCTACTTCCCGCATTTCGCGCGGTATGTTTTTCAGCGAAGAATAAAAGCTGAAGGTCATGTTCCAAACCTGGCCGGTAAAAATCAACAGGATGGATCCAAGTTCCACACCCAGTTGCCTGGTAGGAAATAGCGCGACCATCGAAAGCATCACCCCGGGAAGGAAACTTAAAACGGGAATGGACTGCAAGGTATCGAGCAGCGGAATCATGAATTTTTCAGCTCTCGCGTTGTACGCTGCGATGTAGCCATACACGAGCGTGAAGGCCAAGCTGAATAAATAAGCAATCGCGATGCGCAAAACGGAAAACATCGCATACTTGGGCAGCGCACCCACCCGCAATTGGATTGCAGTTCCCGCATTCGCCGGCGCCAACCAGTAATGAGTCATGGACAGCAAAGCGTAAAACAGCGCAAACCCCGCGAAAATAATCGGCAGGTCTTGCAAGATGGATGGCACGCGTTTGGGAATAGCTCCCCAGGTCAAAACGCCAGCAGATGTTTTGTTTCGAGTCATCAGTGCAGGGGAGCGGCTTCCTGGGAGTTTGCGGCTTCTCCGGCGAGAATTAATCTCAGGCGGTCGCTCGCCGAGTCATATGTGAAAATGTCCGCGTAACGGCCCCAGTTCAATACCGTTTCGATCTGCTGCTCCACGTCGTGTGCGGGAAGGCGCTCGTCCAACAAATCGCGGAAAAACTCTACGGGCATGGTGTGGTCCGACTTGTTCTCCAACGCGGTAACTATTTGTTGCATCAGCGGCGCGTGCGTCAAGGCTTCACGAAACAAACGCTTTCGAGTGGGAATGTCCGCTTCGACAAAAGTTCGCCCCGGGGGAGTGATCTTGACGTCGCCTTCGTGCGCGGTGGCAAATCCCAGCATGACCGCGGCATCCAGAATCGGCAACAGGTCGTCTACCTCCAGCAAAAGCGTCTCGGCCACGTGATACAGGTCTTCTTCTCCTCCACGGTCCATCAAAAGTTCGAGCAACCCGGCGACTCCTCCGGGCCGCGCGTGCGGCAGCATCGGAGCGGGTTGTTTGGCTGTGGCTGAAGGAGGCGCAAGCGTGAGCTCCGGCTTGGTCATGACTTTATAAATGTAATCAACGTAAGGAAAGAACGCGGCAGACTTGCGGTCTCTCGGCTGCGGCAGCGCAATGCGAAAATCCGCTCTGATGCGCGCGGGATTGCGTCCCAGCACGATCACGCGGTCTGCCAGCAGCACGGCTTCCTCAATATTGTGAGTTACAATAAAAATACTGCGCGTGGGGATTTTTTTTGCCAGCCATAGCTCCATCAAATCGCCGCGCAGGTTTTCCGCCGTCAGCACATCCAACGCCGAAAACGGCTCGTCCATGAAAAGGACTTCAGGCTCCACGGCCAGTGCCCGCGCGAAGCCCACCCGCTGTTTCATTCCTCCTGATAATTCTTTCGGATACGCGGTTTCGAAGTTTTTCAACCCCACCGAATCCAGAGCTTTTAAAGCCCGGCGATGGCGCTCGTCGTGTTCCATTCCGCGCGCGAGTAACGGCGATTCCACGTTTTCCAATACCGTAAGCCAGGGAAACAACGCGAAGCTTTGAAACACAATCGCAACGTTGGGGCTGCATTCTCCTACGGGCTCTCCGTGCCAGAGCACTGTGCCCGCCGTCGGCGCCGCCAGCCCAGAAAGAATCCGTAGTAGGGTGGATTTCCCGGAGCCGGAAGGTCCCAGCAACGCGATAATCGTGCCGGATTCCAAGGACAAATCGACCGGCGCGATCACCTGAATCTCGCTTCCGTCTTTTTGAGTGAAACTTTTTTCGATTCCCCTCGCTTCAATAATCGGCTTCTCGTCAGCCGGGGGCCGCGCCGCAACTTCCTTCTCCAGCCCAGCTCCGGGTGTTTGAACGGCGGGAGGCTCGGTAGCGGAACCTGCCTCAGCGAGCTCGTCCATCAACGACGTCCAGGCTTCTTCGGGCAGAGCATCCAGAAAGTGGTCCCACTCCGCTTGCTTCATCGCTTCCACAATCGCAGCCATTTCTTGCACAGGCCTTGAGTGCAGCAAAACGTATGCATGGAAGTAGGGCAAATGGTTGATGAGCGAAGCCGCTAGTGGAATCGGCAATTGCCGAAACAAAAGCTGTTGCTGTTCAAACCGCATGGTCATGATCAGATCAGCAGCGGCGGCAGATTTTAGCTCTCGCAGCAGTTCGAACGCGGGCTCCCACTTCCCTTGGGAGATGAGGTGTTGCAGTCTTTCGGCCATCGGCGGAGTCATATTTTCACCGCACAGCCTACTACGTTTTTCTGAGGATGAAACTGGTGAATCGTCATTCCAGGGATTGATGAAGTTTTAGTCGATCGTCCTTACGTTATTTTTTCGGCTCGCGTACCAGCAGGGGCTATGTCCGGAATGAGGAAAAAGCGACCGCACGCATACTTCCGTTTGCGGCTGGTCGAAATAGACTTCGGCCTTGCCGTCCTTAAGCGCGCTCGCGTAATAGTAAGTCACCGAGCCCAGAGCATTGCCCACCACCGGGTTGCTCGACCGGTGCCAGAACCACACCCAATCGGCCACAAAGATCGCTAAGAACAAAGCAATCGCGGCCGCAGTTATGCGCTTTGCGTTCATCTGTTGCCGTTCACCCAGCCATTCTACAGCTTTCCAGGATTGAAAAGTCCTGATTGCAGGGCCGAAGCTTGCGGAATGCTATAATTGTCTGCAGCAGTCCGAGTCGCGGCAAGAATACAGTTAGGGTTACTGTTCTAGTTCCCGGCTCGAACAGTAAACCCATAAGGGCCTGGCATGACCCAGAAGCGCAAACGAGCTGCTAAAACTCCCAAGAGCCGATCTTCGCAGGCTAGAAATAAAGCGCTGCGCGCTCGCGCCCGAGAGCTCGAAAAAGCTTTGCTGGCGATCCGGCGCGGCGACGCTCTCGCAACCAGCGCTCCCTCGCATCCCTATCGCGTGCTGGTGGAAACAATCAACGAAGGCGCCGCCACTCTCGACGCGGAAGGAACTGTGCTCTTCGCCAATGCACGTTTCGCCGAGTTCTTGAATCTTCCGCTTAAAAAGTTCATCGGGGCGCCGCTACAGAACCATGTTCCTGCTTCCGCGCAGGCAAAACTTTGGGAACTGATTCAGATGAGCCTCCAGGAAGACACCAAAGACGAAATTAGTCTGGAAACACCTGAAGGGCGGCCTCGCCTGATCCAATTTTCTTTTAGCGCCGTGAAGGATTCCCGTCCGCAAACGATCTGCGTGGTGGCGACGGAATTGACGGAGTTGGCCCAGGCGAACGAAGCTCTAAAAGCCAATGAAGATATGCTCCGCCAGCTTTCCGGCCGGCTGCTCCAGCTTCAGGATGATGAACGCCGCCACATCGCTCGAGATCTTCATGACATTACCGGCCAAAAGCTCGCTTTCCAATCCATCGTACTGTCTCAGTTAATTACCGCTGCCAACGATGCCGCCACGAAGAACGCTCTGACGGAATGCCAGCAGTTGACCAGCCAAGTTGGCGAGGAAATCCGCACTCTCTCGTATTTATTGCATCCGCCGCTGCTCGATGAACTCGGGCTTTCCTCCGCCGTGCATTGGTACACGCAAGGCTTCGAAAAGCGGACAGGAATCCACGTGGAAGTAGATATCCCGCGCGATTTCCTCCGTCTACCCGCGGACGTCGAAACCACTCTGTTCCGAGTTATTCAGGAAAGTTTGACCAACGTTCATCGCTACGCAGAGAGCACCAAGGCTTTTATTCGTGTTGCGCGCGTCGGCGATGAAGTGAAACTCGAGATCGGTGATTATGGCAAAGGGATTCGCGCCGAACTTTTGAAATCTTCTCGGGATTCCGTGGCCCCGCTCGGCGTGGGTATTCAAGGTATGAAGGAACGCATGCGCCAGCTTTCCGGCCGTTTGGAAGTAACTTCGCGTCCGAACAAGGGCACTATCGTTACGGCCACGCTTCCCATTCGCGAGCAACGGCCCGAAACGGCACGGGACCCTGACCGATCTCGTGAAGAGGCCTCTAATTCCAATGGCGAGACGCGAGAAGCTGCGGTAAGCGTCCGACGACGGATTCTAATCGCCGATGACCACGAGGTCCTTCGGCGCGGCATACGCACCATGCTTGAATCCGAAAAGGAATGGGAGGTTTGTGGCGAGGCTATTGATGGTCAGGAAGTTGTTGAAAAAGCGGCTTCACTGAATCCCGACCTCGTGATCCTGGATATAAACATGCCGGTTTTAAACGGAGTCGCTGCGGTCCGCGAGATTTTGCGCCACCGTCCGCAAATGAAGATACTCGTTTTCAGCGTTCACGATTCAGACCAGACTATCCGCGAAATCCTGTCGGCCGGCGCACAGGGATATTTGTCAAAAGCGAAAGCCGGCCAAGAGCTGGTGCAAGTCGTAAAGTTGCTTCTCAGTGGCCAAACCTTTTATCCCGGGAGGGTTGCAAGTTCGAAATTGTAGCTCCTGCGCCACCCGATTTCCCCACCAGCATTGTCGGCCATTTTTATCCCCGTGATTCGTCAAGAGGACCCGCCAAATCGGTCAAAGGCACCCCATTAACGGTAATTTGACTACAGCAACTAAGCCTGTGCTCTACAGCCTTCGCTGCATGGTCACTTCACCCCGAATATCCGTATAGTCCTCCGCTATCGAGAAGGGTGCCTGCGAATTACGCCCACGGCATCGAAACTGGATGGAATCACTACGGAGGATAAAAGCCCCATGCTCAGGATCATTCTAATCGTACTCGTAGTGCTATTGCTGTTGGGAGCCCTGCCCACCTGGCCCTACAGCGCAGGCTGGGGCTACTACCCTAGCGGCGGCCTAGGCCTCATCCTTATCATTCTCGTGGTTCTCATACTCGCAGACCGTTTATAACCGTTTAACGACGGCTTGCGCACTGGAGCATTGACGTGCTCGGTCTCTGGGGTTAGTCTCGCTCCAGACCGAGCACTGTGCTCCAACCCACTTGGGAGTGATTCATGCCCAGTTCAACCTGGAAAGGCTACCTAGCGTTTGGATTAATCTCGATCCCTATTCGGCTCTCCCCGGCAGCCCGCACGGAACGAATCAGCTTCAATCAGCTCCATAAAGTTTGCCATACGCGCCTGAAGCAGCCGTTATTTTGCCCCACATGCGACCGCATGGTAGAGCGCAGTGAAGTCGAAAAAGGTTACGAACACGAGAAAGGTCAATACCTGCTCTTCACCCAGGAGGAGCTCGACGAAGTTGAGCCGGAAACCGCGCACACTATGGAAATTCTCGAGTTCGTCAAACTCGACGAAGTCGATCCTGTCTATTTCGATGCTTCTTATTACATCGCGCCGGAAGAAGCCGGCCAGAGGGCGTATCAACTTCTGACGGAAGCCATGGAAAAATCCGGATACGCGGGTATCGCGAAAATCGCCATGCATAACCGCGAATACATCGTCGTCATTCGCCCGCGCGAGCATGGCCTCACTCTTCACACCATGTTCTACTCCAACGAAATCCGCGCCGAGGCTGAATACGGGCGTGCCGATAAGGGCCAAATTAAAGATCAGGAACGCAAGCTCGCTGAGCAGCTTATCGAAAGCCTGGCTGCCCCTTTCGAGCCCGACAAGTACCACGATACCTACCAGGCTGGTTTGCAGAATCTGATTGAAGCCAAGAGCAGCGGCCGAAAAATCACGGCGATGCCACATGCGCAGGCCAAAGCTCCGGTAATCGACTTAATGGAAGCTCTGAAGAAGAGCCTGGCCAAGAAATCGACAGCGGTGGCGGAAAAGAAACCGTCCGTGGATCGAGCCGCGAAGACCGAGAGGAGACAGGGAAGAAAGACGGGGTAATTCCTTCTCTTTTTGCTTTCGCAGCACAACAGGAAGACCTGGCTTTCGACGGTAACTTGTTAGGCCTGAGTCTTTACCCACTTGATCTTTCGAGAGCTGCAGTGGCATAGAATCTTCGCTTTTAGAGGACAAGCTTCGCGAGCAATCACCTCCGAACGCGCTCTACGGGAATCTGTTTTCTGTTCTAATGATTTAACCCTATATCCCCTCCTTCAGGCACTACGTATCATTCGGCTGAACAAGTCATTCGCAAAAAAGCGAGTGGCGGCAAAATGTCGAGTGATAATCCTAAGCTTCTCAAGGAGATTCAAATGGAACACAAAGACCTTATGGAACTATTTGTTGGTGAACTGAAGGACCTCTACAGCGCAGAAAGCCAGCTAATCAAGGCTCTTCCGAAGATGGCCAAGGCCGCCACTTCCGAAGACCTCCGAGCTGGATTCGAACACCATCTCGAACAGACCAAAGAGCATGCTCGCCGAATCGAGGAAATCTGCACTGAGCTTGGCGAAAAACCAACCGGCAGAAAATGCGGTGGAATGGAAGGACTTATCGGAGAAGGGAAAGAAATGATGGATGAATTCGATGGTGATGTGTTGGACGCGGCGTTGATCTCGGCGGCCCAACGTGTCGAGCACTACGAAATCGCCGGGTACGGCACCGTTCGTACCTATGCTGAACTTCTCGGTAAAGATCGGGCCGTGGAACTTCTCGAAGAAACTCTCAAGGAAGAGAAGGAAACGGATCAGAAATTGACGGAGCTTGCTGTCACGATCAACGTCGAAGCCATTAGCCCCGAGGGTTCCGACGAAGAAGAGGAAGAAGTTCCCGTTGCTAGTAAACCCAAGTCCAAGGCTGCACGCGCTTAATTAAGCTATCTTGTTGGCGGGAAGGCATTTCGCTAGCAACTCTACGCGAACCTTCCCGCCGACAGGTCCCCTGGAACTATTCGTTTTCTCCGCGTGTTATGCCACTCTTTGGACCGTCTTACACCGCAAGCACATCCAATAAGTGAGGTCGAAAGAATGGCGGATCGGCATCGAGTGCTGGTTCTCGGCGGCGGGTTTGGGGGACTCAGCACCACTCTGAAACTCAAGCACGCTCCGGTTGAAGTCACGCTTCTCGACCGCTGCAATTTCCATCTATTTCAGCCCCTCCTTTATCAAGTGGCAACCGGTTCGCTCTCCCCCGCGAATATTGCCGCTCCGCTGCGGCAAATCCTTCGCCGCCAGAAAAACGCTAAGGTTTTGCTCGGCGAAGCTGTGCACGTCGATGTCGGGAATCGCCGCGTCATTTTAAGCGACGGCTCACTGCCGTATGACACGCTGGTTG
Source organism: uncultured Acidobacteriota bacterium (assembly GCA_963698005.1). Lineage (GTDB taxonomy): Bacteria > Acidobacteriota > Terriglobia > Acidiferrales > UBA7541 > Palsa-295. The sequence continues at coordinate 3,684,561 of OY969113.1, read as the reverse complement.
TCGCTACGGGATCGACACATCAATACTTCGGCCACGACGAATGGGAGCAGTTCGCCCCTGGATTGAAAACGGTGGACGACGCCACGGCCATGCGTCGCCGCATTCTCCTTGCTTTCGAAGCTGCTGAACGCGAGCCCGATCCGGCGAAGCTGAAAGCGTGGATGACCTTCGTAATTGTGGGCGGGGGACCGACTGGCGCGGAACTTGCCGGAGCGCTAGGCGAGATTGCTCACGACACGCTCACGCACGATTTTCGCGACATCGATCCGTCGCAAACGCAAATCATCGTGGTCGAAGGAGCGGACCGCCCTCTTCCTACTTACCCGCCCAAACTTTCTGAAGCAGCGCGCAAAATGCTCGTCAAACTGGGAGTTATGGTCCGCACGGGCGCGATGGTCACGGATATTCAAGCCGACTCCGTGACAATCAAAGAGGGCGATCGCACTGAATCAATTCCCACGCGCACAGTGCTGTGGGCTGCCGGAGTTCTGGCTTCTCCGCTCGGACGCATTCTTTCGAAAGAAGCGGGCGCAACGCTGGATAGGGTCGGCCGCGTGGTTGTGAATCCGGATTTGACGATTCCAGGACATCCGGAGATTTTTGTTATCGGCGATCTGGCAAATTCCAGCCATCAAACCGGGAAACCGCTTCCGGGAGTGGCGCAACCCGCCATTCAGCAGGGCCATTACGTGGGAAAATTGATTCAGGCGCGCTTGCGAAACAAACAACTGCCGCCGTTTCACTATTTCGATAAGGGAAATCTTGCGACGATTGGGCGCGGCGCAGCCGTGGCTGATCTAAACTGGCTGCAAATATCGGGTCTGCCGGCTTGGCTGATCTGGATTTTTGTGCATCTGCTTTACATCGTTCAGTTTCAAAACCGCCTTCTCATCCTGCTGCAATGGGCCTGGCTTTACATCACCTTCGATCGTTCGGCTCGTTTAATAACGGGGGAGAATCCGCTTCCCCTGGATTTATAAATCATAAGAGTGCCTCGCTGCCGGCTCCCAGTCGTTTCGTTCTGATCGGCTCGTCGAACGTCGAGCCGCGTCAAGGCAAGCCTGCGCCTCCTTGTCTTCTCCGTCGAGGATGGCGCGGGGATGAGCACGCAGGCCGAATGAAAATCAGAGCGCTGCGAAGATGTGATAGCTCGCGAAACCAAGCGCCGCTCCGATCGCTGAGCCCGCCAGGACATCGCTAAGAAAATGCATTCCGAGGATGATTCGCGAAGTAGCGATCAAGAACGCCACCGCGAGCAAGCAGCCCTGAAGATCAGGATAGAAAAGCCCAATCGACAGCGCTAGCGCAAAAGCGGTGATGGAATGTCCGGAAGGAAACGAATACTTGTCGGGCGGCAAGATCGAGGCCCAGCAGTGCGGCTCAATTTCACAGGGGCGCTGCCTCCGGCTTGTTCGCTTGAGGGTTCTGAAGAGCAGAATGCCTGCCGCGGCGGACGGACGCACCGGCGCCAATCGCGAGAAACCTGTGATCGCCACCATAAAGCACCAGTATCATGCCAAGCGCGTACCACAGCCAGCCGTCCCCGAGCCGCGTCGTCACGATCATAAAAATGCGAAACCATCGCGGAGCTCGCCAGCGGTGCACCCGGCGCATCAGGCGATGATCGTTCGATTGGATCTGGTTCCAGACCGCTTTACCTACGGTCATATGAATTCCTCCGCCGCGGGCTGCGGCATTGAGATCCAACGGGGATATTTCCGAGCGCTCGATTCGCCAAGAATTTCTTCAGCCCAGTGGCGCCCAAACCTTTTTTCCTGGTAATAGTTCAAGCAGGTGATGGCCGGAATCAGCACGGCAAGCGGCGACAGGACGGCGGTCCAGGATTTTTCGCGCATCATTTCGGCGGCGATCACGAACACATCGCGCGTAAGCTTCTTGAAGCCGCCTGATTCACCAGCAACGCGTCCTATTCCGCTGCGCAAGCCGGCAAAAAATTCTTCTTTGTCGCGCGCGCCGGGAACCTCCGTGTAAGCGGTTCCGGCGGATGGCAAAGCGTGGGCGTCGCTTCCGCAGACAGCGATCTTGTTCCAGCGCTTGGCTAGGTGCGCGGCGTGCTGATTTGCGCTTTCGAGCATGTGGCTGTTGCGGGTTTCGACGGCTGGAAAGTATCTTCGGAACCACTCAAAATCCTCGGACTCGCGTCTTCCGGTGACGCTTGAAAAAACATGATTGATGCTGAAGAAAAGTCTGCGTTCGGTGAGGTACATCAGCAGCGAGACCAGATCGTTGCGCCGCCTTAGTAGCTGGGTATGTTGCCGCTCGCTCAGGTCGTAGACACCAATGTGAGCTTCGGTTCCGCTCGGCATCCGGCAAGTGAGTTCTTCGCTAACGAAGAAATCGGCATGCCGCCGTAGTCTTTCCGCACCTTCTATCGAATCGTGGTCGGTAAGAGTGAAGAGGCTCATGCCGCGCCGGCGCAGCACGGCATACAGCTCGACCGGATCGCTATAGCATTCACGGCAAAATTTTCGGACAAAGGGGGTTGTACAGGCTCCGGAAAAGTACGAGTGGACATGAAGATCGCACTTCACAACGACAAGGGTAGAAGAAGCGCGTTACAGCTAGATGACACGCATGCTAATCTTAAGATAATACAGCTACTTAACTACTTAGACACTCAAATCAGAACATTAACATTCCCGTAGCAAACCTCTGCAAATCGCCTGTGAGACTGCCGGGATGGAGCGAATAGAGTTCTGCTTCTTCGATGCTGGCGGTGGGCATCGCGCGGCAGCTACTGCGCTTGAGATGTCCATTCGGGCGCGGCGGCTTCCCTGGGACGTGCGCCTGACGAATCTACAGGAGTTACTCGACGAACTGGACATCCTGAAAAAGCACGCCGGCATACGCATCCAGGATTTCTATAATACTATGCTGCGGACTGGCTGGACTTTAGGCAGCACCCAGCTTATGAGGGTGCTGCAAGCCGTAATCCGAGGCTATCATCGGGCCACCGTGCGCCTTCTCGAACGACATTGGAAAGAGACGCAGCCAGGGATGGTTGTGTCATTCGTGCCTCATTTTAACCGGGCGCTTTACGAAAGCTTTCATCGCGCCTACCCAGAACGACCATTCGTCACGGTGCTTACGGACGTTGCCGATTTTCCGGAGCATTTTTGGATCGAGCGCAACCAGCAGCAGTATTTCGTTTGCGGCTCGAAACGCGCTGTTGCACAGGCGCGCGAGCACGGTTATGCAGACGACCGTATATTTCGCGCCTCCGGGATGATTCTTCATCCGCGCTTTTACGAAGCGCCGGTAGAAGATCGCATCGGAGAACGAAAGCGCTTGGGACTTCGCTCCGACCTGCCGACCGGTCTGGTTCTCTTCGGCGGACATGGCTCCAAGGCTATTTTGGAAATCGCGGAGCGGCTGGACCGTTCTCCCCTGGAGCTTCAACTGATCGTCATCTGCGGAAAGAATGAAAAGCTTGCCGCTGCTCTGCTCGCTCGAAAGTTTCGGTTTCCGATCTTTATCGAAGGGTTTACCACGCGGGTGAATTACTACATGGAACTCGCGGATTTTTTTATCGGCAAGCCCGGCCCCGGAAGCTTAAGCGAAGCTCTGGCGATGCACCTGCCTGTGATCGTCGAACGAAATGCATGGACGCTGCCGCAGGAGCGTTACAACGCGGATTGGATTCTCGAAAACGAAGTCGGCGTTGTGCTGCATAGCTTTCGCGACATCGAAAAAGCCGTTGCACAGATAATTGAACCGGCAGCTCTGGCACGCTATCGCAGCAATACGGCGGCGATGAAGAATCAGGCTGTCTTCGAAATCCCCGGCTTCCTGAATAAAATTCTCGAACAGAGCCGCGCGGGAGCCGCCGTGAAGGACAACGTGGTGTTCGCCGACAGGCTTATTTAACTCAGGACGAGCATATCCAGCCGGTCTCAACGTCCTTGCATCGGACACCCTACAAGACGCATCGAATGTTCGGTGGTGCCAATCAATTCTCGTGGCGCTCGACACCTGCCCCACTCGACCGCAATCGCGCAATGTGGCAACATAGATACTCGAATTTAGTTAGAATCGAATGAAGGGAGTTGAAGCTATGGCCAAGGCTACATTCGCAGCAGGATGTTTCTGGGGTGTGGAGGACGCGTTCCGCCAAGTGGAAGGCGTAACTTCCGTAACCTCCGGCTACACCGGCGGGACTACGAAGAATCCCACCTACAAAGATGTCTGCGGCGGACGCACAGGGCACGCCGAAGCTGTGCAGGTGGAATTTGATCCGGCCAGAGTCTCCTACCTCGAACTTCTCGCCGTCTTCTGGAAGAGTCATGATCCGACGACGTTGAACCGACAGGGACCCGACGTCGGCTCGCAGTATCGCTCGGCCATTTTTTTTCACGATCCGCAACAGGAAGCCGCGGCTCGCGCATCAAAGGATGTGTTGGTCAAAGAAGGAGTTTTCAAGCGGCCCATCGTGACTGAAATCGTTCCGGCGTCGGAATTTTATCGCGCCGAGGAATACCACCAGCAATACTTCGAAAAACAGGGAATCAAATCCTGCCACATCCAATAAAGCGACAGACGCGCTAGAATCGTTCCTTCAAATTTTTCGAGCTCCGAAAACGACTCACTATTGCTTTCAGAAGGGGCCGGGGTGTATGTTCCCGGTTAGCAGCAGCTCAGAATGGATGTTTCAGCTGAATGCAGCCTGCTTCGAAGGGAGGAATTAATCCGCATGCTTCGCCTAATGAGTTTACGAATCCTTGCAGGGGCCGCATTGTTGCTCGTATCACCGTTTCTCTTGCCGAGTCACACCCAGGTGGTGGCTCAGGACAACTCCAAAACGATAGAGAGGACCACTGTGCTGGCACATTTGCCAGTCCCTGGGTCGGCGGTGAGACAGATGTTCTTGCAACAAGAGAACGGTACGCAATATCTCTATTTGCAACAGAACGTGCACTTCACTGTGGTGAATGTCACCGATCCAAAAAATCCGCGAATCGTTGAACGCATAGCGGCGGGAGCCAAGTTGACTGAAGTGGGCTCCGGGCTTGCCATCGCGATTCAGTCCGATAAGTCGGGACAGGGTAGCGTTCCCACGCAGAGTGTAAGGCTGCTGGATCTGAGCGATCCGAAGAATCCGCGTACAGTAAAGTCGTTTGACGGCGTCACCAGCATATATTCCGAGAATGGGCGAAAGTTGATCTATTTGACGAATAGTGAAGGATTGTGGATCGTCAAGCACTCCGAAACGCACCCGTTACCGATGTGCGATTCGGAATCTTGGGAGAAAGCGATCGCGCAGTGCCAGTAAACGCGATTAGCAATGCCCTGAACGTATCTGCCTTCGCGTAACTCTCCGCGAGCTTTTTACCTCAACCGCCATTTTTGACACTTGGCAGGATTGGTAGCGATACCGGGACTCGAACCCGGATTTGAGCCTTGAGAGGGCTCCGTCCTAACCTTTAGACGATATCGCCATGGCCCGGAATCGAACGCAATTTTCGCATGGGTGAATAAGCGGTGCAAGTACTCGCGCCGAATCCTCGCCTGTCGGCTGGTTTTAGAGTTCGAGCTTTCCTAACGCTCGTTACGATCATTCCGCTTCAAGCCATTCCGCACCGCCCCTATGCGATCCTAACGCCAATACTTCCAGAAAACGCTCAGTAACGCACAATTAACATTCCTGTCACAGAGGATTCAAATACGACACATAAGGTTCGTGCGCTGCGACTTGCGTCGATAGTGCGTGCCGGAAGCCAAGTGTCCAGGCACGGGAAACGTTTGCCCGACGGGGTACTGCGATAGTTAATACGCGTAAGTACTAAGTGACACAAGCGAGGATTTTCTATATTTATGTCCTGTATCGGGGGGCAAGAAGGCTCCAGGAGTGAAATTTCCTGGTGCGCTGCAGGGGATGCCGCCTTAGGTATGGCAACGAGAAGCTCTTCCAGAAGTAAAAATTTCGATTGAGAAGTGAAATTCAAGGAGGAAGGGGATGCGATTTTTTCTGACGTGGCTTTTAGCGATTGGCATGATTTTATCGCCGGCGTTGGCAGGAACGGATGGGACAGGGGACGCAAAGAATACGACAGCGTCCGCCACAACTAACACGACCAACACTACAACCGCTGCAGAGAAAGATAAGACTGGAGACTCCACAGCGCCTGCATCAAAGACAGAGGCCGCAAAGCCTGCAGCTTCGAGCGTCGAGAGCGAGCTTCAGCAACTTCGCGACCTCATCGAGGCTCAAACCAAGCTGCTGCAAGCGCAGAGCGAACAACTGAAGGAACAACAGCAGAGGATGCAGGTGCTGGAAAGCGAAGTAAATTCCAGCAGTGCTCGTGACGGCTTCGTGGCCACCACGGACAGCGTGGATCCCGATAGCCACACGGCTGGCGTTGCTTCCACCCCAGTGGATGGCATACCAACGGGCAGGGCTGGCAGATCGCCGCAATTCGGGAATGAATCACCAGCGGCCATTCACTTCAAGGGAATCACGCTCACGCCCGGCGGTTTCCTGGCGGCAGAAACGGTTTTCCGCAATAAGGCGATCGGAGCGGATATCAACACTCCGTTCAACAACATCCCCTTCTCTGGCAACTCGGGAAGCCAGACGACGGAATTCAACGCCAGCGCCCGTCAGTCGCGCATCAGCTTGCTAGCCGAGGGCAGACTCTCTAACGTGAAACTCACGGGCTACGTGGAGACCGATTTCCTCGGCGCGGGCATCACGTCAAACAACAACGAGAGCAACAGCTACGTACTGCGTCTCCGCCAAGGATGGGGCCAGGCCAAGTTCGACAATGGCTGGAGCGTCACGGGCGGCCAGATGTGGAGCTTGGTCACCGAAACAAAGAAGGCCGTAGATAACCGCGCGGAAGCTCTGCCAATGACTATCGACCCGCAATACACGGTCGGATTTAGCTGGGCGAGGCAAGAGAGTTTCCGCGTAGCTAAGAACTTTGGAGCATTAACGCTCGCGGCTTCGGTGGAAGGATCTGCAACCACCGCGACGGTTCACGGAAATCCAACGATCACTACGCTCGGCCTCACCAACGGGAATCAGTCAGGCGTGACCACGCCGGTTCTGGGTACCACAACCTTTAACAATTTCCTCATCGGCGGGCCGGGTCTCAGTTCCGGACTCTACAATCCAACCGGCACGTACGCATATGACAAAACGCCGGACTTCGTTTTCAAGGCTGCTTTGGATCCAGGCCCCTGGGGACACTTCGAAGTTTTCGGATTGGTCTCGGAATTCCGAGACCGAGCCTACCCATGCTATTTCGCGAACGGTGGATTCAACAACGGCACTACTCCCAATCCCGATTTCCCGACGATTGCGGCCACGGTTTGCCCGTTAACAGGTTCCACAAACCCAACGGGCGGCGCGTTTAACGACTCAAGGACCGGTGGGGGAATTGGCGCAAACGGACGCGTGCATCTGTTCAGCAATAAAGTCGACGTCGGAATTCACGTCCTAGGAGGAGACGGTATCGGCCGCTACGGCACCGCTGGCTTGCCGGATTCAACCGTACGCCCTGACGGCACGCTTGCGCTGCTGAGGAACTATCAGGCCCTCGGCACGCTCGAGCTGCACCCGACGCCGAAGATGGATGTTTACATGAACGTTGGCGGGGAGTATTCCGGTCGAGATTTCTTCACGTTTACGAATCAAGTCACCGGTGCCACTGGCCACGCCGGATACGGCTCGCCCTCCATTCGAAATGACGGGTGCTCCGTTGAACCGCTGCCCGTGGCAACTCCAGGTAACCCTCCTAATACGACGGGGGTCCTGGGATCCACCGGGTTTGTCCCCGGTTCCCTGTCTAACTGCGCCGGAGATGCTCGGGTCATCATCGAAGGTACACTGGGATTCTGGTATCGCGTCTACAACAGCGAAAAGGGCCGCATCCAGTGGGGAGCGCAGTATTCCTACATAACTCGTGACACTTGGGTCGGATCCACCGGTACGGCAGGCGTTTCATCGCAGCCACACGGTATCGACAACATGTTGTTCACGTCGTTCCGTTATTACCTGCCTTAGATCAACTGAACAAGGGGAGGCTACGAACCTGCCTCCCCTCGTTCACTTCTTTTTGGTCTGTTGATTGACAAAGCCTGAAGCAAACCTTCCTCTTAGCTTGTAAACCCGGCGAGAACGCTCGTAAGGGTGTGCAAACTCGTGCATTTGCATTTACCGGCGGCGATCTCAGAAATGAAGTCTAGCTCGCGACGGAGGGTTCGCCCGAGTTCGAGACGATCGATGGGCGGATGCGGCGGAACAAGCGTACGCTGAAGAATCTCTCCCTACAAGGGTCGCAGCGGTAAGCAGGAAAATGCAGCCGGCGCTTCAAACCAAGCCAGGACCCACGATCCACGCGTTCGCGAGAAATGTGTTCGAGATCGAAATTCCCGCACTTGGGGCAGTGGGTAAACCGCTGAAAAGCGGCCGCCACCCGCCAGGCATAAAATCGGCGTTCGCAGGTGTGGCATCGCCAGGGACGCAAGCTGAGTGCTGAAAGAGTGTAATCCAACCCGCCGTCGCGATGCGATTGAAAGCAATTCGCGCTGCGGCATTGCGGACAAATCATCGCGTGAAGTCGCTCCGTGTTTCGTCCGCAGAATACCTAAAACCCTCGGGCGGAGCAAGTTTGTTGAGCCGGTACGCGTTTTCGGAAACTGACCACCACTCGGAACGGAATTGCTTTGAGCCCGCCGCGGAAACGATCAGAAGGCGAAACGAGCACCGACTGTGGGAGCGAAGTTGCTGTGGTGGTTATAGGGGACGCCGGGGCCATGAGGAATGGCGATGGCGAGACCGCCGTCCACGTAGGAATATGCAATTCCGGCAAAGCCGTCAAAACGCTTAGTGAAGTGATGGTCTAGAAAGAGCGTCACCTCGTTGAGGGTGCCCGCGCAGGAAGCCCGGAAACCGGCGGTGGCCGAGCACTCCGGCGGAACACGGAAGTCGTTTTGCCGTTGTTGATACCATGACAAAGTGACATCGGTTTTGCTGTCGTAAGCGTATTTCACGCCCGTCCACCAAATATTTACCAACTTCTGAGAGTCGAGATTGTTGTCTTCAACTCCGCTCATGATATAGCCGCCTTGGTCTGAGGCGCCAACTCCCAACGGGTTCTTCGGGTTGTTCTGCCAGATGTATTCGTAGCCGGCGAAAAACTTGAGCGGGTCCCACCTATACTTGGCAGCAACCATAAGGGCGTTGTTGTCGGTCACGATGCCATATACGGTGCCGTTCGGGTCAATCAGATTGACCCCGGTGACGGGGTTTGTGTTGATGCTGTCCGTGGTCGACTGGTATGGCGCCGACAGACTTTGAGGCCCCAACAAGGGGTTCAATACGCTGATCGCCTGGTTGTAATGTTGATAGACGGCGTCGGCGGAAAACTTGCCGTGCTCTCCACCGAGGTCGAATCCAAAGGCGTTATTATGCGGCCTTTCCGGCGTACAGTCGGCGGCAGTCCAAGTTGCGGAGGCCGAGAAGCAGCCGCCAGAACCATTGGTGAATTTATACATCGCGCCGAAATGGACGAGGCCATAGGTGAGGCGATACTTCAGGGCGTCGTCCCAACGGCTGTCCTCGGTGTCACCGCCGCCGGCCATGGTGCCGTTATACCCGATGTACGAAAAGGAATAGCTGCCGCCAGCCGGATCGTACTGGAGCATCGCATCGGTGCCGAGAGAGCGCTGACGACCGAAGGTCAGCGTGCCGAATTGCGTGGACGATACACCGGCATAGAATTCGTCATTGAACGGCTGGCCCGCGCGCGCGCCGTCGATGGCTTGCGAATAGCTGCTCCTGGGAAGGCCGTTGTTGACGATATTGGTCTCTGACGCGTTGGCCATCAGGCCGGAGTTCGGATTGATGCCTGTGGAAGCGTTGAACACCACGGACCACCCAGGTAGAAACTCTTCCTTGCCCCGGATGCCCAGACCCGTCTGCTGCAGGTTGTTCGGCGCGACGAGGAATCGAGACCCGGCGCCGTTTCGGTTCACCAGAGATTCGCCTTCATAGTTATAGCCATTCACCGGTAAGCCGTGGCTCACCCAGCCGACGCCGATATCATACGCACCGTACAGCGTGATGCCGTGCCAGGTCAGCGCGCAATCGGTGGTGGCGAACTCCTTGCCGCTCGTGCAGGGGTCAACGGTGCTCGGCTGCATCTTGATGTCCACCGTGGCGTTCTGGCCAGCCGCCAAGGTGATTCGCGCGCGCGTTTCATCGGCGAACCCGTGTCTTGCCGCTCGAATCTCGAAGCGCCCCGAAGGCAAGCCGGACGCCTGATAGTGTCCCGCGCCGTCCGTTGCGATCGTGCGCGTATCAGTTTTGTCGATGCTCTTGATTGTCACCGCGACATCGGCAAGGGCTGCGCCGATTTGATCCGTCACTACGCCGGAAAGGCTCGCGCCGGCTTGGTCCGTCACCGTGGCGGAAAGGCTCACTCTCGTTTGGGCCGACGCCGGGAACGCGGCCATCGCAAGGCACAAAAGCAGCAAGAACGATTGGGCCAGCGGCAGTGACGCAGCCGTTGGAACGTAGCCGGCGCGCGTCAAAGTCCCGTGCCGGAAGAGGATCTGCGAGCAATCAGAGCGTTTCATGAGGTTCTCCTTGCGTTTGGTGCTGCGCAGATTTGCTTACCGATCGAAAGGTGGCAACGACGCGCGCGAATCTATACGATTAGTACCGCTATGTCAAACCTAATTGGTGTGACTAGGCAAGTGTTTGGCGGGCGCGCCGTTGAACACAACGGCAAGGCTTCAGGAGCAAGTGCGGAGCATAACGAAGAGTTGCGTTACAGCCGGACGATCATGACCTCGGTGGATTTTACCAGGGCGGCGACAGTCTGGCCGTTTTTCAAGCGCATTTCGCGCACGGCATCGGCAGTGATGATGGACGTAATCCGCTGTCCGCCGATGGAAAGGGTGACCTGGGCCATCAGGCCGCTGACCTTGATGTCGGTAACACGCCCGACGAGCTGGTTCCGGCCGCTGATGCGTCGAAAGTTCGTGCGGCGTTCGGCGACTTCTTTACCTTCGGTCGCTCGATACAGAAATCGATCGACTTCCTTCTCCGGAATTCGGTGGTGGCCGCCCGCCGTCTTCACCGTGCGAATTTGTTTTTTATAAATCCACTGTTTAAGAGTGGGGTAGCTGATTCCCAGCACTTGTGCTGCATCGCGAGGTGTGAACAGTTTGGCTGTCGGCATAACGATTTACCCGGATTCCTTGCTTGGGATGATAACCGGCCGATACGAAGCGTGCGAATGTCGATGCTAAGCTCCGGCCGCCGAGGTGTCAATCCATCAGTGGCCGATCACATTGGTTGGCTAGCGACTGATTACGGCGCTTCCCGAAAACTGAGTAACTGCCCAATTCCGTTCCGCGCCGTTGCGTGTAGAATACCTCGGAAAGGAATTTGAATGCCCGACTACACCGCGGCGCACGCGCGCGCGGGAATTGACGCCAAACTGCCGGTACTGGAAACCTGGCCGAACCATTTTCCCGGCTACGAAATCACCATTCGATTTCCGGAGTACACATCCGTCTGTCCTAAGACTGGCCTTCCAGATTACGGCGTGATTACAATCCAGTACGAGCCGAAAAAACTTTGCCTCGAATTGAAATCCCTGAAAATGTATCTGCTGGGCTACCGCGACCTCGGAATCTTTTACGAAAACGCGGTGAACAAAATGTTGCGGGATTTTGTAGCGGCAGTGCGTCCCGCATGGTTTCGCGTGACCGGCGAATTCACGCCGCGAGGTGGACTGACCACCACCGTGGAAGCGCAGTGGCCTGCCCGGGGAAGAAACAAAGGTCCGCGCAGGGCATAGACTTCCTGCCAAGCGTCAGCCATAATTCCGTCCCATATGAGCGGCTGGAGCCGCTTCGTGCCAAGGAGGCTCGATGAGTTCGAACCCGAACACCCCCGTGGAAGTGACCCAAGTGACCGAAGCTGGACTCCCGCGTTGGGTGACGCTGCTATTCGTTGTTGCTTTTGCGTTGGTGGGTTATTTGCTGTATGCGGGTTACTCGGCACGCCAGAATTTTCACAAAGGCTTGGACGACGCGGATCGGAAGTTTCAAGCGCTGGCGGCTGAGGTTGACAAGACGAATTCCCGCGTGGCAGATCTGAAAGGACAACTCGACGTAACCTCGCAAAAACTGGGATTGACACAGGATGAGCTGGCGCGCGCGCGCAGTTTGGCGCAATCCATCAAGAAGGATCAGCTAAAAAGCGACGCGCAGCTTAAAGAACAAATCGGCGAGGTTCAGGCCGACACTACAACGAAGTTTGGCCAGGTGGCTACCGAACTCAACGGAACCAAGAGCGATGTGGCTGCAACCAAGGCCGACCTCGAAACCACGAAAACCAAGCTACAGAGCACCATCGGCGACTTGGGTGTGCAGAGCGGCCTGATCGCCCGAAATCATGACGAAGTGGAAGAACTCAAACGCATGGGCGAGCGCGACATTTTCGAATTCACTCTTGCAAAATCTTCGCAAGGTCCCGAGCGCGTGGGTCCCATTCAGGTGCAGCTACGCAAAACAGATACCAAGCATTTCCGATACACGTTGAATGTTGTCGCGGACGACAAAACCATCGAGAAAAAAGACAAAACCGTGGGCGAACCGATACAGTTTTATGTCCGCGGAGCTCGCGCCCCCTACGAAATCGTCGTGTTCGATCTCACCAAAGATACGGCGAAGGGATATTTGAGCACGCCCAAGTCAGCGCGTGCGGCTCCGCCAAGCGCGCCGGCCGGGGCGCCTGCGAGTACGCCGCCCGGGAATTAGAACCAAGAATGGATGAGTCACATCACTAGGCGTCGGTTCGGAAAATTGCAAAATCGCAGGGGGGTGAGCGGGTGAATGCGGAACGATCGAGCCTTGCTGTACGGCAACGCACGTATTTTCGGCTGTCTATTGGATATCAATGTTGTCGCGTTCTAGCTGCCGCACTTCTCCTCTGTCTTTTTACCGGCAATTCTCTATTCGCCCAGAGTCCCGCTATTTCCGATCGTCTGCCGCAGAGCACACTCTTTTACGTGCAGTGGCGCGGCAAGTCATTCCTGGGCGACGCGGATAAGAAAAACCACGTGTTGCAGCTTCTGGAAGATCCGGACTTCGAAGCTCTGCGTCAGGCGCTCGCGAAAAATCTTTTGCAACGCCAGCAGAAGGATGGGTCCACGGCTCCGCCGGTGCAACTATCCGACCTGATTTCTTTACTCGATAATCCCGCAGCGGCCGGCTTAATTGTGAGCCCGGCCGATTCCAAGAGCGTTTCTCCAGGCGACACATCTCGTCTTGGCAGTTTGTTCCTGGTCTATGACGTTACCGGCAAAACCGATTTGGTCCAGAAGTTGAAGGCATTCGCGGAGGCCAGCAGCAAAGAGAAACCCAAGATTACAACGTACAACTTCGGCGGGACATCCATCGAAGTCCGAGTCGAAGGGGCGGACGCAAATACCTCATACAGCGCTCGTGCCGCAAATTACCTTCTCTTCGCCACTCAAAAGGAAGTGATTGAGGATCTGGTAACGCGCTTCAGCGGCGCAAATAAGCCGGCGACTTCGGTGACGCAACTGCCGGAATACCAGTCCATTCGTCCTTACGTTGGATCCGATGCCGCCATCGAATATTTTGCGCGAGTTCCAGATCTGGAAAAATGGAGCCCCTCCAATTCGAACGCTCAACAGGCAGCTAAATTTATCCGGAATCTTCATTTGGATAAAATTCACGTGGCCGGCGGAGGTATAAGTTTTTCCGGTGCAGCGCTGCGCATGCATGGGGCGATTCTTGGAGATACTTCGGCAGGCAGTCTTTTCGATTTTGCCGGTACGAGCTCGGCGAAATTCGAAACGCAGCAGATTGTGAGCCCCGGCTCGTATTTCAGCATCTCGCGGTTCAACTTTGCATCCTTTTATCAAACATTACGCGATGCCGCATTCGGAATCGCAACTCCTCAGCAGGCGGCGGGCTTGGGCGCAGCCGAAGGCATGGCGCAGGGTTATCTGGGAATGTCCATAGCGGACGCCTTCCAACTCTTCACCGGCGAGGTCGGCTCTGAAGGTTCATTCACGCCGGAGGGAGAGTCGCAGCAGATGTTTGTGCTCACGATTCAGAAGCCTCAGGATGTGCTCAAAATCCTGCGACTTGGTCTTTCTAAAATGATGACTGCGGAGGATACTTCGGGCGACACAACTTACCTGGATTTGTCATACCCCACTCACGATGCAGTCACCGGACGGGACCGTCGCAGCTTTTATTATGTCGCTGTAACGCCGCAATTTATCCTGGCGGCTCCCCGCAAGGCGATGATACGCGACGCGGTGGCGCGAATCAGTGGAAAATCTGCCGCGGCTTCGGAAACTTCGGTTTTATCTAATCCTGATTTCATTCGTTTGCGTTCGCTTATGCCCGAGAAACTTTCCGGAATCGGCGGTGCGGACATGACTCAGATACCTTGGGATAAAGTAATCACTCGCTACGTTCAGCAGATGGCGCAAACGGAAAAGGAATCGAATCCGAAGAACCCTCCCTCCACTGAGTGGCTGCAGTCGATCAAGCCCGGCATGTTTAATCGCCATCTGCACCTGATCGCCAACGGTTGGTGGAAAGATTCCAACGGCATCTACTTTGACTATTACGTCCAGTGAGCGGAATTCAGCACCTTTCGACTTTCCTATAATTCCGGCGATTTCTGCGGTTTGCTATCTACGTTCGCGCGCGTTATTGGGGATTGCATGAGCAGGCGATACACAGTCTTCTTGGCGTTCATCTTTAGCTTGGCTCTGAGCTTCGGCCTTGAGCCTGCGCTGCGCGGGCAATCACCTGAGGCTGCCGCACAAGAAAACACAGCGCCCGCTCGATTTGCGTACAGCGGCAGCGCCGCGCAAGCTCCCGCAACTTTTATCGCCAACCTTTTGTTTCTGCCCGTCCGCATCAATTTGGGCAAGCCTTCCCTCTTCGAGTTGGATTCAGCGGCAGCCGCAACGTCGGTCGATCCTAGCCGTGTAACGGACGCTGGGCTCCCTATCGATGCATCGAAGACAAATATACAAAACTGCGTCCTGAATCTTCCGGGCGTGGAATTACCCATGAGCAATCTAGCGGTCGCGGCCAAAAAGGATTTCGCGGCTCAGATGGGTGTGCCGTACCAGGGAACCTTGGGAGCGGACTTTTTCGCCCGCTTCGTGGTCGTGGTGGATTATTCGAGACAAACAATCCAGCTCTACGATCCTGCCACTTATACTTATTCCGGGGCAGCCAAGGGAGTTCAAGGAACTTTCGCCGGAACGACCCCGATTGTTAAAGCCAAAGTTTCCATCCCCGGGCAAAAGACGCTCGAAGCCGATTTCGTTGTGAACACGGCGCTCGATTTCCCGATCGTGTTCTCCAGGGCCTTCACCGATGACCATCGCATTTCGTCGGCTCGTTTCAAAACGATTTCTGCGTCCTACCCTTCAGTAGATGGGGGCGCGAAGATCTTGCTGGGCCGCTTGAAAACGATTCAGCTTGGCGGCTATACCATCGAAGATCCGGTCGCCGCGTTTTCTCAGTCCAATCCGCCTTCCGGCCAAAGCAAAAACGTCGCCGGCACAATCGGCGCCGGTTTTTTGAAGCGTTTTCTTGTGATTTTTGACTTTCCTCATCAGCGAATAATTCTGGAACCAAACTTACAGTTCAACAAGTTCGCCGAAGAAGACATGAGCGGGCTTTCGATTATCGCAAAAGGCCCTGGCCTCAGGACCTTCGAAATTGTTCGGGTTCAGCCGGGAACGCCTGGGGCGGCGGCCGGCATCCACGAGGGAGACGTCATTGCTGGAATCGACGACGAACCTGCCGCGGACATCACGCTCACTTCTATCCGGGACCTCTTTTGTCAAGTCGGCCACAAGTACAGGCTACTAATCGACCGGAACGGGAAAACGCAGGAAATTGTAATTCTGATGAGACGCCTTATTTAGCCTCCCGTTTTGGCGATTAGAACTCGCGAAAAAGTTCTAATGAAATTTCCGCATGGTCTGAGCCATGTCGTGGAGGCGGGCATCTACTCTGGCGAAAACACTCCCCAGCCCGAATTTTCCGTTCGAATTGTGCTTGCCGGCTCCCACGCCGGTAAGTATTTCGATCCCCTGCTCGACGGTGCCAACCGGATAAATATGGAACTGCCCTTTGGCCACGGCTTCGATCACTTCGTCCCGCAGCATCAGGTCGTCCACATTTTCAGCGGGAATCAGCACGCCCTGCTTTCCGGTTAGGCCTTTCAGTTTGCACACGTCGTAGAAGCCTTCGATTTTCTGATTTACCCCGCCAATCGGCTGAATGTCGCCGTGCTGGTTCACCGAGCCCGTCACCGCGAGCTCTTGCCTGATCGGAAGCTCCGATAGCGCCGACAGCAATGCATACACTTCGGCCGAACTCGCGCTATCGCCATCCACGCCTGAGTAACTCTGTTCGAAACAAAGGCTCGCGGAAAGCGAGAGCGGTTTGTCTTGCGCGAACGTACGGCGCAAGTAACCGGAAATAATTTGCACGCCCTTATCGTGAAAACGTCCGCTCAAATTCGACTCGCGCTCAATATTGATAATTCCAGTTTTGCCCAACGATGCCGAAGCCGTAATGCGCACCGGTTTGCCGAACGGATACCCACCGATTTCGAGCACGCTTAGCCCGTTCACTTGGCCCACGCGAGTGCCGGTGGTATCGATGAACAACAGGTTCTGGTCGATCATCTCGCGAATTTTCGTCTCGGTAAGGTTGTGGCGCTCCACTTTCGCATCCAGCGCCTTGCGAACGTGTTCCGCCGTCACCACTTCCTGCTTTAGGTTCCGCGCCGCATAGCAGGCCTCGCGAGCCAGATCGGCAAGATCGAAAAAGCGCGCGGTGATTTTCCCCCGCCGGCCCGCCAGCCGCACTCCATGCTCCAGAATCGCGGCGAACGCGGTGCGATCGAAGGGACAAAGACTTTCGTCATCGCAAATCTTGCGCAATCGTCCCGCATACTCGCGGATGATTTCGTCGCTCCAATTCATTTCCTCATCAAATTCCACTCGGACTTTGAAAATCTTGCGAAAGTCTTCTTCAAAATCGTAGAGCATCTCGTACATATCGCGGTCGCCGATCAAAATGATCTTTACGTGCGTATCAATCGGCTCCGGCTTCAGCGCCGCCGTACTGAACGGAAAAAACACGTCTACAGGCTGAATTTCGAGCTTCCCGTGATTTAGGGTCCGCTTCAGGGTGCGCCATACGCCCGTCTCCGTTAGCGCATCGAGCGCATACATCACCAGGTATCCGCCGTCGGCACGCAGCAGCGAACCGCCCCGCAAGTCCATAAAATCGGAACTCCATCCGCCGCGCGCGTCGTAGCTGCGATGAATCGTGCCGAATAAATTCGCGTATGTCGGGATGGTTTCGAAAATCACGGGACATTTCTCACGCTCACCGTGGGCCAGAATCACGTTTACCCCATATACGCGAAATGGATCGCGGTCCGTGCGTTCGGCGCGCGGCCCTCCTGCGCCGCCCTCCGATGGCGGCTGATCTTCTTCGCCTTCGCGCTCCTTGAAGGGTTCTAGATTATCGAGAATGTGATGCCGCACTTCCTCCAGATATTCCGAGATTTGCGTGGTGGGATATTTTTCCTTGAGCTCCTCGATCACGCCGTCCACCAGCACCGAGGCGGCTTCTTGTTCCAAATAGCTCATTTCGCTGGCTAGCTCGCGCGAAAGAGAAAGAGTCTTGCGATAAACAACGGTAAACTCTTGCCGGAACTGGTCGTACTTGCGCTCCAACTCTTCCGCTGCGGCGCTTTCCAGTTTTCCGTCTTGCACGAGTTTGGGAATTTCCTCGATCGGGACCATCGCGCCTTCCAGCACCGGAAAAATTTCCGGCAGCGCCACGGCTCCCACTTGCATACGCCCCAGCGCGAATTGCTCGCGCGCGATGCGGCGGGTGAAATCGTCCATCAATTCCTTTTCACGCAGCGTGAAGCGCTCCACGATCCGCGTCTTCTGGCGCTGGAAAGGCTCGCCTTCGAACACCTGCGGAATGCGCCGGCGCAGAAAATCGATTCCGGTCTCCACTTCCTTCTTGAATGCGTTTGCTTGTCCGCGCGTCAAGGTCAGCAGGCGCGGCCGGTCACTGTTCTTAAAATTGTTGACGTAACAGCGGTCCGGGGCGATCTCGCTCTGCGGATGCATGTCTTCGATCATCCGCACAATCATTCCGCCACGGCTTGTTCCGGAGAGGCCGCAGACGAACAGATTGTAGCCCGGCGCCGTCAGCTCCACGCCCATGCGCAGCGCACGCAACGCTCGATCTTGCCCCGAATCGCCGGTGGACGGCTCCACTTCGGCCGTCGTCTCAAACGGGATTCGCGCCGGATCGCAGTGCCATCGCAGTTTTTCCGGCGGCAAGCTCGCATGTTTTGAAATGGAATTTTTCTTCATCCTGCTTCCAAAGGCCGCTACTCTAGCACGCCGCCCAATTTGTGCCCACCCGCTTTGGACTTTGTGTTTCTAGCAGATGCACCCGGTACGTAGAGATCCAGCATGCTTGCCCCAGCGGCCACCACAATCGGCCCCAGAACGACGCCGAGCATTCCGAAGACGCTGATTCCCCCCAGCACGCTGATAAACACGACCAAGCCGCCCATCTCCGCGCGGCCGCTGATCATCCACGGCCGAATGATGTTGTCCACTAACCCCACGATCACGCTGCAGAAAATCATCAGAGCGATTCCCATTCCGATGTGGCCGTCCACCATCAGGCTGACTGCCGCAGGCACCCAAATCAGCGCCGAGCCTACCAGCGGAATAAGCGAGAAGAACCCCATCATAACTCCCCAGAAAATCGGCGCCCGTATCCCGGTCAATCCAAACGCCAACCCGCCCAAAACGCCGTGCGCTACCGCAGCAACCAGACTGGAAGTCACACTCGCAAAAATCAATTCGCGCGTATCGTCAATCATTTTGTCGCGATGCGTTTTCTCGAACGGCAGCACTTCACGCAACCGCGCCACGATCGAGTCACCATCGCGAAATAGGTAAAACATCGCGAGAATCATGACCGCAAGGTGAAACAAGAACACCGCGGTATTGCGCAGGACCGTACCGAGCCGTGAACCCAGATAACCTGCGCCCGCATCGGCGTACCGATGTATTACGGTGGTCAACGTGCCGGGGTTCGCATCGGGAAAGCGGTCTTGAATGCGAAGCCACAGATCATTTACCCAGGAAAAGTGGCCGCTCTGAATTTGCTGTTGAACTTCCTGAACCGCTTCCACACCTTGATGAATAAAGGCGCCAGTCACCAGCAGCGCCGGCACAATCAATATCAATACCACTCCGACGGTGCTCGCGGCGGCGGCGAGGGCGGGATTCCATTTCCGGGCCAGCCGCGCGTAAACCGGGTACGAAACCACCACGATAACCACCGCCCAGGCAAGCGGAGCAAGAAATGGCTCGAAGACAAGGAAAACCAAATAAGCCAGCACCACGAGGATGCCGTAGAACAAGGCCGTGCCCAGGCGCTTTTGCGTGGTCAATTCGACTGTCAATTAGGCCCTCTTTCGATAGCCGTCCAAGAGACTGATAGTGTCATTCGGCGGGTTTGTCAACTGCGGGATGGTATATAATTTGCGCAGCGTTACGTGGTTCGCCATGCCCGATCCTCTCTGCCAGCACAAACGCACGCAACTCATTGCCAAAGACGACGACGCGCAATACGTCGAATGCCTCGACTGCGGCGAAATCTTTGAAGTCGGCGAACTAAACGACGGCACCGGTTCCAGCGAGTCTCTCTCCGACGCCTGAACTGCATGGTTGCATTGGCTACTCTGCCTAAAACACGGCTTCCTGGGCACGCCTTCGGGGGAGTAGAATGCCCGCAACGTGTCTATTGTTTCCGCTGCAGGAGGCTCCATGCCAAAATTCCTTCGCGTTTTATCGATCCTTCTGCTGGTAGGGTGCTCTACTTCTGCCCAAGACGCGCGAAAACCCGCCTCAGCCGAATTCAAAATACCGCCAGAAGCTTCGAAACTAGCGAACCCGGTTAAGCCTACCCCTGCATCGCTCGCCCAAGGAAAGAAAGTTTATGACGTTGACTGCGCAGTGTGTCACGGGCAGGACGGCGACGGCAGAGGGGACTTGGCAGCGGACATGAAATCGAAAATGGCGGATTACCGGGATCCATCCGCGCTAAAAGACTTCACCGATGGCGATCTTTTTTACATCATCAAGAACGGGAAAGGCGAAATGCCTTCGGAAGGCGACCGCGCCAAGCCGGATTCAATCTGGAACCTGGTGGACTACATCCGCTCGATGGCCAAGAAAGACTCTTCTCCCAAGCCAAAGCCGTAGTTTCCTTGACGCTTACCGGACCCCGCCAATTTTCGATTTGGAAAACTACGATTTTCTGCGAATCAAGTCGTACGTGGGTTGAACTCCGAGCTAGCGAATCTCGAGCTTCTCGATTATGCGATTCACATCCGCGGCGGAGACATCATAAAGCGAGTGCTCGTCTTCCTGTTCCAGGCGGCCGCGAAGATATTCAGCCGCGATGTAACTTGCTTCGCGATCGGAAAGGTTTCGTCCGGCGCGAGCGCGAAATTCCACGAAGCCCGGGTGCGCTAATCCCAGCACCACTCCTTTTCCATCCACTAAAAACTTGCAATCCATCGTATCGGCATGCCGCGTTGCGATTCCGTTCCAGCAATGCGAAAACCGGCATCGATAAACGTAATCGGTGACTTTCGAGGGAATATCGAACGCTCCGATGAAATCGCTCATCGCGCCGGCATTCGGAATGGTGGGATAAGAAGTCTTGGCCATCTCAGCTTGCACGTCCGTGCCACGGGATAGCTTCCCAAATCAAAAATAACCGCGCGTTACTTTCGCGCGCCTACAGCAACCGGCTGCGCCGTACCCTGATAGCTGCGAATTGCGGCGGCCACACCCGCACCCGCCGGCACGTGGCGTCCCTGATCGAGCATAACTTTCTCGAGCGCCGCCAGGAACAGCAAAACATTCGTATTCTGAGACGAATAGCCCATCAAGCCCACCCGCCAGATTTTTCCCTTGGTCTTGCCGATGCCACCGGCGATCTCGATGTTGAATTCGTTCAAAAGCTGCTGGCGCACTTTCCCGTCTTCAAGACTGCTGGGAATCTTAACGGCAGTCACGGTTACCAACCGCTCGGCGGGATTCGAAACAAATAGCTCAAGTTCCATAGCTTCGATCCCCGCAATCAGAGCTTGCTGATTGCGCAGATGGCGCTCCCATCGCGCCTCAAGCCCCTCTTCCAACACGATGCGTAGCGCCTCGCGCAGGCCGTAGATAAGAGACACGGGCGGCGTGTGATGGTAAGTGCGCTCCGAACCCCACATGGTCATAATCGGCGTGAAATCGAAATACCAGCTCTCTACGGGCGTCTTGCGTGCGCGTATCAAATCTTCCACGCGGCTGTTAATAGTGATCGGCGCCATGCCCGGCGGCGCGCTGATAGCTTTTTGCGTGCCGCTGAAGCAAATATCAATGCCTTCGCGATCCACGTTGAGAGGTATCCCTGCGAGCGAGGCCACCGTATCTACGATAAGCAGCGCCCCGAGCTCGTCCGCGACCTTGCGATAATTCTCCAGCCGCTGCACCACTCCCGTGGAAGTTTCGCCTTGCGCAAGCCCTACGAACTTGATTTTCTTTCCTTTGCCCGCGCGACGAACGTCTTCCGGATCAACCGTGCGTCCGAGTTCGCCCTCCACTCGAATCACTTTCGCCGGACTGCGCTCTGCGATCACAGCCATGCGCTCGGAAAACATCCCATTCACGCACACAATGCACTCGTCGCCTTCCTCAAGAGGATTCAGCACCGCGGCTTCGATCCCGCCCGAACCCGAAGCCGAAACGGGATAGGTCACGCGATTCTTGGTTTGAAATACGCGTCGCAGCAGCACTTGAACGTCGTTCATCATTTCAATGAACCACGGGTCCATATGCCCCACCAGCGGCGCCGACATGGCGCGGTACACGCGTGGGTCCATGCAAGAAGGTCCCGGAGTCATCATCAGACGTGCCGGCGGAAGGAGTTCGCCAATAATTTCACTCATGATCTTGTTCCTCTCAACATTCAAGTCACCTTGCCTTCAGGTGCCTGTTCCGCACAGACTCACCACGAATAACCACAGCTTGAGACGGGGGTCCGGAACAAACAGTCTCGCTAAAATGGCTCCCCCCGGTCAACCTCCATTATGGCCCCATTCCGGGACCACAGCTTTCCCCCGGCGGGTACTAGCAAGGCCATTCCGTGGCATCCGGAATTGTGCTCTCACCTCACCGTTAACTAATTGGAACAAGTAGGGGTTACCAGTTTTCGCAACTCCGCGCGCGCCGAGTTGAATGGCCTATACCCGTGTGCTAGATTTCCAGATTAGCCCTATTAGTCATGATAGACCAAAAATCCACTCTACCGGCGAAGCCTAAAATCTCCCGGGTCGAAGTCTATTGGCACACGGTCACGTATAAGACCGTGGCGTTTGGCGTCATCGCGGTCATCGTCGCGATATTCGCTTTATCCTATTTCGCCTTCCCCGATGTCTCCGGAAAGCTCCTGAAGCGCCTTAACGAAGCGGTGTCGGCGCACGACGCCGGCGTTGCTACTATCAACGCGCGGCAGGCACGCTTTGTGAACCTCGATGGAAAAGTGCAAGTAAAGAAAGTGAATTCCGTTGAATGGCAGAGCGCCGACTATCAGATCACGCTCGATAAAGGCGATCTGATCCAGACCGGTCCTGAGGGCGTCGCGCGCATGGCCTTCGCCGACGGAACTACCTACACGGTAAAAGGCGACACGCTGGTAACCGTAGAGGAAAACATCGTCGAGCAGGACCACGCTTCGCAAGTCGCCGTGCACATCAGCTCAGGCCAAGTGGATCTCGCTACGGGAGCATGGGAAGTCCCGGGCTCCAAGGCGGAAGTTTCCTTTGAAAACGCAGTCGCGTCTTTGCGCGCAAACAGCCGCGCAGCCGTGAGCAGTGACCCCACAACCAAACAACAACAAATCACTATCGCTTCCGGAAGTGCGGAACTGGATCGTGGCAGCGAGCACTTGGATATCGGCCAGTTTCAACGCGCCACGTTTGCGACCGGCGGTCCAATCACCCGAACAGACGTACTGGCCCCGCCTCAATTGGACGCGCCGCTGAACCTCCAGGCCATCACGGTCGCGGATCCAAAACATGATCCCGTCCATTTCTCGTGGAAGCCCGTGGCTACGGCGAAGTCCTACGAGTTCCAAGCCAGCACGAACGCCATGTTCAGCAAAGTTGTAATGGATAAAAAAACAAATTCAGAAGGTGTAGACATCGTGGGCCTCGAACCTGGCGATTATTACTGGAGGGTGCGCGCCATCGACGGGGAAAATGCCGTTAGCGACCAGAGCGATCCCTACAAATTCACTCTGGTCATACAGGGTAAAGAGCAGGACATGCTGCTCGAAGTGAACAATACCGTGTTGCAAGGCAATGTCGTCGAGATCATCGGGCGCACGGAACCCGGCGCGGCGCTGATTATCAACGGCGAGCCCGTCGCCAGCATTCAACCGGACGGGCAGTTCCGCCATTTTCTGCCGCCGATGCTAAAGGGCAGCCACGAGGTCATTATCACGGGGCAAAATCGCCGAGGCGGAACAGCAACCAAGCGCGTGCAGGTCGTAATCCCGTAATATAGCTGTGCACTCGCGGTTTCGGAATGCCGCCAACATCGCCGCCGCTTCGGCGCAGGAGTAGAAGGCGAGGGGGAAGCAAGACGTGACGAAAAACGGCTACAACATGCGGTCGGTCTTCAGTCTCTTTTCATCCGACCTGGCCATCGACCTCGGCACCGCTAACACGCTCGTGTATGCGCGAGGAAAAGGGATTGTGGTAAACGAGCCTTCGATAGTGGCCATTAACAAAAATACCGGCGAAGTTGTCGCCGTCGGCCGCGAAGCCAAGGAAATGCTCGGACGCACTCCCGGAAATGTGGTGGCCATCAAGCCGATGAAAGACGGCGTAATCGCCGATTTTAAAGTAACTGAGAAGATGCTCACTTATTTCATTCAGAAAGCTCACAACCGCCGGGTGTTGGTGCATCCCAGAATCGTGATTGGCGTTCCCAGCGAGATTACTCCCGTGGAAAAACGCGCGGTGCAGGATTCCGCATATCGCGCGCGGGCCAGCGAAGTTTATCTTGTCGAACAAGCGATGGCCGCAGCGATTGGCGCGGGCCTACCCATTGAAGAGCCCTCCGGAAACATGGTGGTGGACATCGGCGGCGGCACCACGGACATCGCTGTAATTTCCATGAGCGGTATCGTTTATTCGCGCTCGGTTCGCGTAGCCGGGAACGAAATGGACGAAGCGGTGATGCATTACCTGAAGCGGAAATATAACCTGTTGGTCGGCGAACGCACCGCGGAACAAATTAAGATCGAAATTGGTTCGGCCTACCCTCTGGAAAAACCTCTTACGCTGGAAGTGAAGGGGCGCAATTTGATCGAGGGCGTCCCGCGCACCGTCACGATTGACGACAGCGAAATTCGCGAGGCGCTCTCCGAGTGCATCTCCACAATTTTGAATGCGATTCGCGTCGCGCTGGAGCGCACGCCTCCGGAGCTTTCGGCAGACATCAGCGATCGCGGCATCGTGCTCACCGGAGGTGGCGCGCTAATCAAGAATCTTGATAAGCGTATCCGCGAAGAAACCGGTCTTCCGGTTTCCATCGCGGACGATCCGCTCGCTTCCGTTGTGCTGGGAACTGGAAAGATGTTGAGCGATTTCCGTCTGTTGCGGCTCGTCTCCATCGATTGAGCCGATAGGCCGTTAAGATCATGATCGACACTTTTTCACGCCATCGCCCGCTGAGTCTGCTCGCAATCGTTGTTCTTGTGCAGGTACTTCTGCTCGCGTTTCAAATCAAACGGGAAAACAATGTGCGGCTGATCCGCTATTGGGCCGTGGAGTTGATGACTCCTCTCGAGCGCGCCGGAACGTGGACTTTTTCGCACGTCGGTGGCGTCTGGAGCGGTTACGTTGGCCTGCGAAATACGCGCGCTGAGAATGAACGTCTTCACAGCGAATTGGACAAACTTCGCCTTAGGACCCGCGAGCTTGAAAGCCGTTCCGCCGAAGCCCAGCGTCTTTCTTTGCTGCTGAATTTTCACGACGCGCACCCGGAAGCGCCCATGCTCGCCGCTCAAGTGATAGGCGCAAGCGCGGATCCTACATCTCACACGCTCTTTATCAATCGCGGCGAACACGATCACCTCCGGCGCAACATGGGAGTGATTACACCCGACGGCGTGGTAGGAAAAATCGTCGAGGTCTTTCCTTCCACCGCGCAAGTCCTCCTCATCAATGACAAGGACAGCGGTGTCGGCGCTCTTTTCGCCGTTTCGCGCACGCACGGAGTGGTCAGAGGCAGCGGCGACCCCGAGCCGCACATGGAATACGTAGTCAACGACGAGAAGCTTCAGCCCGGAGATGTGATCGTCACTTCCGGCGAAGACCGCATTTTCCCCAAGGACTTGCTGATTGGTACCGTCGGAGCCACTAAGCCGGGAAACCCGTTTCAAATTATCTCCGTGCAGCCCGCCGCGCGGCTGGACCGCCTGGAAGATGTAATCGTACTGCTTTCACTACAGGAACTCGCGCCGAAAAAGACGGAACAGAGCCTTGAAGCGACCAGCACGTCGACCGGAGCAAGTCCTGCCGGGGCGGATCCGTCGCAATCATCAGTGCCTGCGCCAAAACCCACTGGGATTGTTACCGATCCAAATAAACTCAAGCCAGCAGCACACGTTCAACCAGCTACTCCGGCAGAGAAAACTCCCAAGGCGAAGTCGGCTGCCCCTCGACA
Source organism: uncultured Acidobacteriota bacterium (assembly GCA_963698005.1). GTDB lineage: Bacteria > Acidobacteriota > Terriglobia > Acidiferrales > UBA7541 > Palsa-295. The sequence goes on along the minus strand of OY969113.1, from coordinate 3,658,663 downwards.
ATAAAATGGCATACATGATGAATATCCGAGCGCACTCGGAACCGAACATTGAGGTGCACAAGTTTTACGGAGGCACCGTTCTGGGGACCTGCTTGCTCGCGCTCGTGTTTCAAACTTTCCTGCACAAATACGGACGCTGGTCCGAACTCATAGATCTTCCGCTGCTGGTGACCATTTATTTCGGAGTCAGCCGGCGCAATCCTGTTTCGGGATTATTTCTCGGAGCAGGCATCGGCATTTTGCAGGATGCTCTCAGCCACGACAATCCGATCGGCATGTACGGCATCGCCAAAACGATCGTCGGCTATCTGGCTTCGTCGGTCGGTGCAAGAATTGATACCGAGCATCCGCTAAGCCGTTTCGGTCTCATCTTTCTATTCTTTCACTTCCACCAGGCAATTCTGGCGCTCACCCAGCGCGTTCTGCTGAACCATTCCGCGCCCTTGTTCACTTTCCATCTGTTTATAGATTCCCTGGTGACCGCGGCATTCGGCGTAATTCTTTTCGCACTTCTCGATCGCCTCCGCAAATCATCTTAATTCTCCCTGCACAAGAACCCGGTTTTTAGACAGCCCCCGGGCACGCTCAATTTTTCAACGGGGTTGTATTCCCGGCCCTCCGTTCGGCGTTTGGCCTGCCGCGCTGAACACGACGACATAATCAAACACGGATGCTCGTCCGCCCACGCTGCGGTATTCGTCCCATTTTGCCGGAACGCTCGCACAATCCAGGCAGATCACCGCGCAGGGTGCAGGGTGCCGCTCTCGTTCCGCGTACCGGCTCGTCAGGTTGTTCACGCCGCTGTACCAGACGCTGCGTGTGAGCCCATCGGCATGAGTCATCGCCATGAGCGGATATACAAAAAACGACCGGGCATCGTGGCCCGCATCCCAAGGAGCGACGTAAGAATCAAAAGCGATGTCCGCGCAATCGAGCTTGTTCACCGCGTCTGCGACGGCAATAAAGGTCGGGGCCAGACCCTCATGCGTATCGGTAAAATAGAGAACGGATCGCGGTTGATAAACGTCGTCTCCGTGGCTCCATCGCACCAACGAGCGGTGATGATTCGTCAGTGCAAAAGGTAACGCAAAGACAAGCAGCAGAATTCCGGTTGCCGTTCCAATCCATCGTGGAAAGCGTTGATCGAGAATCAGTCCGGTCAAAGCTGCGCCGAGCACGAACAACGATAATTCGTGGCGGCTGGACCAAAGCTGCCACTGTACCAGCGCGGAAAAAAGAAAGAACGCCCCGATCAGGCCCAGCGTGTACCACAGTTCCTTGCGCCCTGTTCCTCCGCGTTTCCAAAAGGCCAGCCCGATGGCAATCATTAAGAGAAAGAAGTGCAGCGGATTGCTCGCACTGATTTCGCTTAGCGACGAATGATTGACACGAAACGGGCCCCCTTTCAGCCAGATCATCTCCGGATCGTCCGGATCGGCGCCGATTGCCCGGATGCTCCAACGGAACGCCCGTTCGATTCGCAAATTGATGCGCTGGTTCGGCGTGCCCAACTGCAGAGAAGCATTTCGCAGCACGTTGGCCAATGTTCCCCTCAAGCTAATTCGATCCACCGTTTGGTGTACTCGCGTTCCGCCGTCGGGCAATGGCACACCGAGCGGGGAACCCGTCAGCTCGTAACAGCGAACATATTGGGGAACGTTAACAGCGACAACCAGCAAAAGGAGCGGCGCTGCGCGTTTTAGATACTTGATCCGCGCGGAAACAGAGCCCATCCACCAACACGCGAGGACCAGGAAAGGCAGATAAGCGTAGGCAGTTCCCTTGGTAAAAATCGCCAGGCCCGCCGACAGCCCGGCGCAAACTAGGTTGAACCAACTAGGATCTTCATTCCAGTTCAGCAAAAACACGACCGTCGCTGTCATCCAAAAAGCCAGTACGTATGTATTCATGGGCCCTGAGGCCTCAAGAGCGCCTTCGGGTATAGTCACGCAGACCACCGCAGCGAGAGCTTGCCCACGCGGATTGGCACCCAATGATTTCGCGATCAGGGAGACGCCGATCAAACACCCGGCCATACTGAAAAACTGGACCATGTTGACAAACCGGTCGCTCCCCCAGAGCAAGTAAGTGTGCATCATTGCGTACTCAGCCCACGGTCCCCATATCAACTGGACGTAATCCGGCGTCGGGTAAAACCTCACGCTGTGATTGCTCATCCACATGACCACGCGAGGCAGGTGATAATCCATCGCATCCCACATGCTCGGTGGCGCAACCACCGCAGTGATGCCGATCAGTAGCGTGATTGTTCCGGCCCCGGCCAACAACCATTTCGTCGTGGCATCCAAAGATTCAGCCGGGGTTTCGATTTGAGAAGTGCGGGATGTGCGGAATTTCAGGAAGAGGAATTCGGCCACGCAGATAGCCAGCCAGGATAGCGCCACAGCCGTGCGAGTGAGGTGCTGCCCAACGCTTAAGGTCTCGGTAATTACTGCGACGCAAGTGCCGCAGAATACGGCCGCACCCAAGATCGCCCCTCGCCAGTCCAAACTTTCCTTGCGGAGGATGCGCCAGAAAAGCAGAAATGCCGTAACCGGCAGAACCAACAACATCGATTGCTCCAGTAGGTCAGAGCCCAGGTAAGAGACGAAGTACTGCCACAGAGGTGTTCCCGTACGCCGAAAATTACGGTGTGACGGTCAGCTTTTGCGACCCTTGTGCGCGCCCTACCGTGGAAGCCGTTACCGTGATTCCAAAGTCGGCGTCTGGTTTTCTCAACTCCAAATTCCTTATCGTCTCTTGTGTTTCCCCGCCTGCAATTTGCACGTAGGGTGGCAGCGAGTTCAAATTTCCAGCAGGGTTGACCTCAAGTTTCACCCATGTCCCCGAGGGCGGCGCCGGAGCGTTCAGCGTGATCGTCAAGTCCACGTTATCGTGCCCCTTCACGCTGCCGATGCTCTTCCCATTTTTCGTAAACTCAACTTCATTCACCGGAATCCGCGCGTACACGTTCACTACATTTCGTTCGATGTATTCTCGGTCTCCCGCAGGCTCGCCCGAGCAATGAAACAAAATCCTGGTCGTGACAATTTGAGTTCCGGTCTGCTTCGCCACGTGCTCGTCGTCCCAGAACAAATAAATACCGCTTTGAACCACGGGATTGGTCTGAAGCATCCTTGTCTGCACATTAGTATCCGGCTTGTGTTCTCCCGAGCCGTCGTTCCAATCGATCGTCGCCGCAAAATGATCGGCGTAAGAACACGGATTAATCAGTTGGCCTATGGGAGCGTGCGATTGCGCTTGCCGGTAGGAAATCCCGACTTCAAAGTCTGTGACAGTCAGAAACATATATTTCGCCTCGGCGCGCACCGGCCGCAGAGACGTCTCGCCGAAGCCCAGGAACAGCACCGTCATCAGTGCTGCACTAATTCGCAAACCCTTCCGATGCATTGCTCACACTCACTTAAATTGATTTGGAGATGCCAGGAATACTAACAACTGCGGTAGCGGGAGTAAACAAAGTTCACCACCGGCCCGTTCGTTCAGGTAACGGACTAGACATGCGCGTCTTGCGACTACTCCCCGTAAAGTGCTAATTTGAATAGTACTTCGAGATTTGCTCTCAACTCGAGTCAGACGGCGCATTGGGTTCTAGTACGGCCTGCCGCAGGAGTGCAATTGCCATCATGGAGTGTTAACGACCAAAAAATTCCCCAGGGTCGGCTGGCGTTGGTTTCCTATGTCTTCGTCGTCATAGTCGCGCTTCTGATGGTCGGCTTTTGGAAGCTGCAAGTCGTGCAGTCAGGCCACTTCGTCGATCTCGCCGAACGCAATCGCGTTCGTTCCATACCGATTATCGCGCCGCGGGGACCCATGCTTGACCGGGAAGGCCGCGTGCTCGTCGATAGCTACCCTTCGTTCAGCATCCTGCTCATGCGCGATGACCTGAAATCGCTGGAGAAGAGTCTTCCCCAAATCGAAGAAGGCCTTGGAATCGATCCTGCCGACTTGCGGCAACAACTTGAAGCGGCCAAAGCCGAGCCCAAATTCCTTCCGGTCATAATCAAGCCTGCCGCAAGCCAAGCGGACATTGCCTTCGTGGATTCGCATCGCGCCGACATTCCAGTACTCGAACTCATGATGGTTCAGCGGCGCAGGTATCCGCACAATTCCATGCTCGCCAGCGCAATTGGTTACGTCGGCGAAGTGTCCGTGCAGGACATGGATGACAGCGAAGGACAATATCGTCCCGGAGACCTCGTCGGAAAAGCAGGGCTAGAGAAGGAATACAACGATCAACTGGAAGGCACCGACGGAATGAAGCGTGTCGTCGTCAACAGCGTGGGCAAAGTCATGCGCACCCTCGACAACGTGGCAGCCATTCCCGGCAAGCCGGTTCAGCTCACCATCGACTACGATCTGCAGGCTATCGCCGAAGCGGACATGGTGGGCAAGCAGGGTGCCGTGGTAGCCATGGATGCGCGCACGGGCGAAGTCCTCGCGATGGTTAGCCGCCCGACTTTTGATCCCAATGACTTTGCCATCAGGATCCCCAAGGAAGAATGGCAGTCGCTCAACACCGATAAAAAAACGCCGCTTCTAAATCGCGCCATCCAGGCGCAACTGGCTCCCGGCTCCGTGTTTAAGATCGTCATGGCCACGGCCATGCTTGAATCCAAACAAATTTCCGCAAACTTCACTGCTTATTGCCCGGGATATGCGAATTTCTACGGGCGCACATTTCACTGCTGGAGACCGCAGGGGCATGGCGTGGTGGGCCTCCACGCGGCCATCGTCGATTCCTGCGACGTTTTTTTCTACAACGTTGGAAAGCTGCTCGGAATTGACACTATCTCCCATTACGCCTCGGGCCTCGGTTTCGGCAAACGCACCGGAATTGACTTGCCGGGCGAAGAACCCGGACTCATGCCTTCCGAAGAGTGGGTCGAACGCGTCTATCACCACAAATGGTATGCAGGCGAAACCATTTCCGTATCCGTGGGCCAGGGCGCTGTAACGGTCACGCCCATTCAATTAGCCCGCATGGCCGCCGCCGTCGCCAGTGGCGGCACTTTGGTGCAGCCTCACTTGCTGAAAAATTTCGTGAACTTGAAAGTCGATCATTTCCCGATCTCCGACAATACTGTTGAGCAGGTCACCCAGGGACTCTACGGCGTCGTCAATGAAGGCGGCGGCACCGGATATCATCTCCGTCTGCAAAACATCGATTTGTGCGGGAAGTCCGGCACGGCTCAATTGATGAGCTACGATGCCGCAAAACGCCTCGGCACTAAGACAATGGATGGTTGGTTTGTCGGCTTCGCCCCACGTCGCAATCCGGAAATTGTCATCGCCGCAATCGTCCAAGACACCATGGAGCACGGCGGTGAAGCGGCCGGGCCGGTTGTACGCGACATCGTGAAGGCCTACTTCGATAAAAAGAACGCTCGCACGCAACAGCAAGCTACAAATTCGCCCGCGCAACCGGGTTCTACACAGCCTCTCGTTGCGACTGTTGGAGCAAAGCGTCCATGAAAGACCGCCCGCGTACTCAAGATTTCGACTGGGTTTTGCTCGCTATTGTAGCCGCCATCACCACCCTCGGCGTGCTGGAGATTTATTCTTCCACGCATGCCAGCGCCATGGCCGGAATGCAATGGAAGCAACTTATGTGGCTCGGCGTCGGTGTCGCAAGCATGTTCATTATTTCGCGCATTGATTACCACACCTTGATGGACCAAGCCCCCGTGCTTTATATGTTCGGCCTAGCCACTCTGCTCGTTGTTCTGGTAATCGGTCATTCCCGCTTCGGAGCGAAGCGCTGGGTCTCACTGGGCAGTGGCCCCAATTTCCAAGTGTCAGAGTTGATGAAGTTGATTATAATCATTGTGCTGGCTCGGTTCTTTAGCGAAGTCCGCACCGACCGGCTAACGCTTACGGATTTGGTGAAGGTTGCCGCGCTCACCTTTATCCCCGTCGGCCTAATTTTGATGCAGCCGGATCTGGGAACAGCGATGGTGTTGGTTCCCGTGGCCATTGTCGGCGCATTTCTTGCAGGCATTGAATGGAAGCATATGGCAGTTGGGTTGGTGCTGGTAGCGCTTTTGATTCCAGTCGGCTGGAATATGCGGCACCATTTGAAGCCTTACCAGCAGCAGCGGATTGAGACTTTCCTCCACCCCGAGGAAAACCCGCGCAGCGCGGGCTATCAGGTTCTGCAGTCTGAGATTGCCGTCGGCTCGGGCGGATTTTGGGGAAAGGGTTTCGGCAAAGGCAGCCAGAACCAGCTGGGCTTCGTGCCCGTGCGATATTCTGATTTTATTCTGGCCGCGCTTGCCGAGGAACAGGGTTTTATCGGCGTTTGCGTCGTTTTGCTGTTGTATCTTGGCTTGATTCTGCGGCTGGTGGACAATGCGCAGAAAGCAAAAGATCGTGCCGGGATGTACATCGTGATGGGAGTGACCGCCATCGTCGGCTTTCATGTTCTGGTCAACGCTTCAATGGTGATAGGCTACATGCCGGTTACCGGAATCCCCTTGCCGCTGATGAGCTACGGCGGATCGGCAACGGTATTTGTCTTTTTGGCTTTGGGTCTGGTGATGAACGTCCGCATGCGTCGTTTCGTCAACTGAACCCGCAACGACTTGACACAAAGAATTAGATACATCAGCACTTCAGTACCCCGAGCCACAGGCCGGGAATTCAATTTTAAGATCAGGTGAGCATCGGTGAGGAAAGCAATCGGACATTCTGACAAGTCTTTCCTGAGCGGCACGTCGTGGCTAGTTCAAGGTTTTCCCTTGCCCCACGCCGGCCGAGCGCGCGCATGTGTGTGCGCCGCCGCCCTCCGATGCGCCATAGGGAGTTTACATGTCGAAGGAAATGGTTATCTCGGCGAACCCGCACGAGACGCGGGTAGCCATTCTGGAAGAAGGTCAGCTTTGTGAGTACTACGTTGAACGTGAAAAAGAATTTGCGTTAGTCGGAAGCATCTACAAAGGCAAAGTCACGCGCGTGCTTCCCGGCATGCAATCCGCCTTTGTGGAGATTGGCCTCGATAGCGACGCCTTCCTCTACGTCAGCGATTTCCTGGAAGACATCGAGGACTTCGACCACATCGTCACCACCGTCGAAGAGAAAGCCCAAAAGATGGAGGCCCAGGGCGGCCAGGTTTTCCCCGCGCCCGGCGCCACGGTGCCGACTCTTGAGCCTGCCGATGTCGAAGCTGTTCCGTTCCTCGCCGACGATGCATCGCACTCCGAATTCGCCGCTGCGGAGCCTGTCCCGCTTGCTACACCCGCAATTCAGCACGAACCGAGCCACGCTCCCGCGCCGAGCCGCCCGCGTTACGAAAATCGTTCGCCGGGCGGACATGGCGGCGACCGAGGTGGACGCAACTTCCGTGGCCGTGGTGGCCGCGGCGGTGGCCGCAACTTTCGTCGCGATAGCAGCGGCCGAGGAGGCGAACGCAGACCAGGCCGCGATCTCCCGTCTTCGAAATATGCTTCTTCTCGCCCTTACGAAGAAGCTTCTGCCGAGCCTGCTGCGGCCGAAGGCCATGTATCAATAATTCTGCCCGGCGAATCTCTCGCAAAATATCGTGAAAAGCCTGCTGCGTCGGCGGCATCTTCGGTCGAGCCGGCGGAAAATATCGCGACCACCACTTCCGAGGCGCCTTCATCCCATTTCGCCCCGGAGCCTTCACAGCCTCAGACGAACGCTTACGAACCACCCGCACAAAGTTCGCCCGTAGCATATGCGGAATCTCCGGATCCGAGCGCTCGCCTGGCCACTCCGGGTTTTCCTGCTCGCCGTCCATCCTCATCGTCATCCGGTTTGGAGCCGCTTCCCGGCGAAAAACTCTCCAAGTGGAAGACGCATCAGCATCTTCCGATCGAACCAAAAGAAGATATCGACGCTCTGCCGGTTCCGGATGCTGTTCGCTTCGCCCCGCTCGCGCCCCTTTCGCCACTGGAACAGACGGAAACGGGAGATCGCCCTTCTCAAGATTCGCAGGAATCCCCGCACGAATCCCACGACCCGCGCACTCAGCTTGAGTCCAGCGCGGATCGCGAAACTCACTTCGGCCGCGAGTCTGTGGAAACCGTTCACACGCACACCGATCATCTTCCTTCTGACCTCAGCGAGGATGAAGTTACCGCGCTCACCGAGCATATCGCCGAAGCTCAGGATGATGCAGCAGCGCGCGTGGCGCAGGATCGCGTGTTCGCCGCCGCAGATGCTGCAGCGGAAGGGCACGGCACCGAATCAGACGCAGAAACCGAAGCAGAAGAAATCGACGCGGCCGAAGAGGAAGCGGAAGAAGAAGTTGAACACGAAGGCTCGCAGCTCGCATCAAGCGAGCACGAGCATATAGACGAAGAGCATGCAGCCAACGAACATTCGGACCATGTCGAGCATCTGGACTCCGAACACTCAGAGCGCGCCGAGAATCTGGATTCCGAAGCGCAGACGCCCGTAAACGATGTCTCCATGTCGGGGGAAAATCCTCGGCCGGCGGGGCAACCGCCTACGCAAGCGCGCGTACGCAACGATTTCCGCTCGCGCATGCAGAATCCTGCTCGCCGCGGACAGCGGGATCGCGGACGCCGCGACGACCGCAATCGCCGCCCGCAGCACAGCCAGGGTCATCATCGTCCGCAGCAGCCTCGGCGCACGCAGCTGATTGCCGACATGCTGAAGCAGGGCCAGGAAATCATCGTTCAGATCGCCAAAGAGCCGCTGGGCAAAAAAGGCGCGCGCATCACCAGCCACATCGCTCTCCCCGGCCGCTTTTTGGTTTACATGCCCACGCTCGATCACACTGGCGTTTCCCGCAAAATTGCCTCCGCCGAGGAACGTTCTCGCTTGCGCCACTTGGTGAACGACGCCAAGGGCGCATCCGGAGGGGGTTTTATCGTACGCACCGCTGCTTCCAGCGCCGCTCCCGAGGAAGTCCGCGCCGATGTGGAATTCCTCACCCGCACCTGGTCTGAAATTAAATCCCGCTCCGAGCAACGCAAAGCTCCTTCAATCTTGCATCGCGATTTGAATCTGGTCGAGCGCATCCTTCGCGACTACATCACACCCGACTTCGGCGCCATCTGGGTGGATACTGAAGAGGAGTACACCAAGGTTGTCGACTTCATGAGCCGCTTTCAGCCTCAGCTCGTGGGCCGCGTGAAGCTCTATACCAAAGACACCCCGGTCTTCGAAGAGTTCGGCATTCAGCAGGAAATCGACAAAGGCTTGCGCCCGAAAGTATGGCTGAAATCCGGCGGCTACATCGTCATCAACCACACCGAAGCGCTCGTCGCCATCGACGTCAACACCGGGAAATTCGTAGGCAAAGGCTCCAACCGTCTGGAAGACACCATCGTCCGCACCAACCTCGAAGCGGTGAAGGAGATTGTCCGCCAGATGCGTTTGCGCGATCTCGGCGGCATCATCATCATCGACTTCATCGACATGGAAGAGCGCCGCAATCGCGAAAAAGTTATGGCCGCGCTGGAAGACTCGCTTCGCGCCGACCGCGCTCCTTCGAAAGTTCTGCGCTTCAACGAATTCGGCCTCGTCGCCATCACGCGCAAGCGCACCAAGCAGGCTCTCGAGCGCACACTCTGCCAGCCCTGCCCCTATTGCACCGGCTCCGGCATGGTGAAATCGATTCCCACTCTCTGTTACGAAATCCAAACCGAAGCGCGGAAAATGGCTCCGGAAGTCAGTTCCGGCAGCCTCACCTTGCGCGTCCACCCCGAAATCGCCAAGGCGCTCAAGACTCGCGAATCCGAGCTGATGGACGAACTCGAGCGCTGGGCCAAGAAGAGCATCATCATCCAGGCCGACCCCACGCTGCATTGGGAGCAGTACGACATCTACTAGAAGTTTGAGCTATTGGTGCCAGGACTCGGAAAGTCAGAAGCGCCGTGGAAATAAAATCCGCGGCGCTTTTTTCTCAAAACCCCGAGTGCGAATTCGCCCACCGTGGGTTCGCTGTCATCCCGAACCCGGCCTGCTTTTGGACGGGGGTGAGGGATCTGCTGTTGTCTTGGCTTTCTGCTCGCGGTCCGAAAACCACTCTGCGGAGAGGTCCTGCCAGGTACGATTCTCTCGTTCGATCAGCCAGACTTTTTTTTCGCGCCGCCATGCTTTGATTTCTTTTTCACGCGCGATCGCAGGGTGAATGCCACTAAACACTTCCTAGTGCACAAGCCGAAAAACCCTGTATCGCGACGTGAAGCCCGGCACGGATCCGTTGCGGTGTTCGGCAAGCCTCCGCTGGAGGTTATTCGTCACGCCGGTGTAAAGATTTCGCGAGGCACTTGCGAGGACGTAAACGCACTACCTTTTGTCCATTTCAGTGGTCCAAACGCCGGCCTGGAGTCAAGCGCAAGTCGCAGAACGAAGCAAGAAAAAAAGCAAAAGCAGATCCCTCACCCCCATCCGCAGAAGACGCGGCTGGGTTCGGGATGACAACGAGGCTTGATTAGCGGCTTGGTTCCCTTCGCGATTCAGGGCAGGCGGACGACAGAACTTAGTTCTGGCCCAAGAAGTAAAAACTGCAAACTATCGAAAACTTTCGGAGTATTGCTTGCATCAGGATTTGCAGATTGTAGGCATTACTCGCCGAAAGTCATGCGGGCAAGTTCCTTCTTCAGTTTCTGGCGTTCAGCGGGATCCGAAGCCTCAGACAGCTGGTTTGCCAATGCGAAGAATCGTTCTTTCTCCGCTTCTTTGGATTGCATGCCCGCCTCAATTAAATCGACGAGCACGCGGCTGGCGCTGGTCTTCCGCGTTTCGGCGATCGCCCGCACGTGTTTGGCGATGCGCGCGGGAATCGTGACGCTGAGCCGGACAGCCTTTTCCACTTTAGTCATGGCGTTTACTTTACATCACTCTGCACCACAATGCACCGCTCCGTCCGTTAAGGTCTCCGAGATCGAAATATCGGCTGCCGCCGCAGTCTCAATCTTATCCTCATTATTTTCTTGGCCTTGCATCGAGGCGTGGCACGCGCCCGAGACGCGTCTGCGATCGCGAATCGATACCACGCTGTTCGCCAAAGAATGCGCTCTAAGATTCGGTTGAGTTTGGCGCCGCAGAACAGGATCGATCGAGTCTGAAGGATCGAGATGGTTCGAATTAGAAGTAAAATAAATATAGGTAAATGGACGTGGATCAAGTGTTACTTTAATTTACGAAGAGCGAGAGGAGGCTCATGGCAAACCAGAAACCAAAGCAGGTTCCCGCTGCTTATACCATGCTGGTCTCCGCGACCGAGGCGGTGCAAGGACTTCTGAGGCATCAACTAGAGTCTTTCGGACTGACCGTGAGCCAATTCCACGTGCTGGAATCATTGATGCAGGCCAGCCCTTTGAGCCAAGCGATGCTGGGAAAGGAAATTCAGCGGGGAGACAGCAGCATTAACGTGGTGGTGACCAATCTTGAAAGGCGGGGATGGATCGCCCGGCGGGCGCATCGAACAGACCGGCGAAAGGTGATGATTCATCTGACGCCGAAGGGCAAGGAGTTGATCGAGCGCGTCTATCCGCACCATGCGAAAGTGGTGCGCGCGCAAATGAGCGTGCTGAGCGGCCGCGAGCAGGAGACGCTACGCCGGTTGTGCCGCAAATTGAGCCTGGGGAATCCGATGAAATTTATCCGCGAGTTGATGAAGCAGAGAGCGGATGAAGCGGAAGATCGCTAGCCGGGCGCACTAAAGACAGGACAACGGCAGAAGCAGATCCCTCACCGCCATCCGCGAAAGGCGCGGCTGGGTTCGGGATGACAATTGTAAGGCATCGCAACGCTGGATCAGCGCCTTCCGTTCGTTTTTGTTATCATAGCGCCTTCAGGAAATCGAAGAGGAGAACGTCTACTTGCCTGCGCGCGTCCTCAACGGAAACGTGATCCGCGATCAGATTTATGCGGAGCTTGCCGGCGAGATTTCCGCGCTGGCTGTCGCCGGAATCCGCCCTGGACTCGCCGCCGTTCTCGTCGGAGACAATCCCGCCTCGAAAATTTACGTAAAGAGCAAAATCGCCGCATGCGAAAAGCTCGGACTCGCGAGCATTCAAGTGACGCCACCGGCCACCATCACAACTTCCGAGCTCCTTGCCATCATCGAGGACCTGAATCGCCGCGATGACGTTGACGGCATCCTGGTCCAGCTCCCCCTACCAGCGCAAGTGGATGCAAGGAAAATTCTCGACGCGGTGGACCCGGCGAAAGATGTGGACGGGTTTCATCCTCTGAATGTCGGCCGTCTGGTCGCTGGTCGTCCCACGCTCGTGGCATGCACGCCCTCCGGCGTGATGGAGCTTCTGCGCCGCAGCAGCATTCCGCTCGAAGGCGCAAACGCTGTTGTCCTCGGCCGCAGCGACATCGTCGGTAAGCCTATGGCGCTGCTTTTGATGCACGCGAACGCTACTGTCACCGTGTGCCATTCGAAGACGCGCGACTTGCCCGAAACTGTGCGCCGCGCGGACATCGTGGTTGCCGCCATGGGACGCCCTGCGATGATTACGCCCGATTACATCCGTCCCGGCGCCACGGTCATAGATGTCGGCATCAACCGAGTCACGGACTCCGGGCAAGGGGAAAAATTCTTCGCGCATTTTCCCGAGCGGCTCGCTGAATTTCGCGCCAAAGGCACCACGCTGGTTGGTGACGTTCATCCCGACGTCGCCACCGTCGCGGGCGCGCTCACTCCGGTGCCAGGCGGAGTAGGTCCGCTCACCATCGCCATGCTCATGAGCAACACGGTGAAGGCCGCACGCTCGCGGCGCGGCACGCGTGTACCGGCCGCTGCGGCCGTGCGGCATTGATGCCCTTTTATGCTTAAAGTCGGCCTCACAGGCGGAATCGGGACGGGCAAGACAACGGTCGCCTCCATGCTCCGCGACCGCGACGTTCCCGTGCTGGATGCCGACCCGCTGGGCCACGAGCTGCTGGAACCCGGCCAGGCCGCATACGACGAAATCGTCGCCGTTTTCGACGAAGACATCCTGGACCCGAACGGCAAAGTGAACCGCGCAAAGCTTGGCAGCGTCATATTCGCTGATGCGCATAAGCGCGAGCGGCTCAATCAGATCCTTCATCCCAGGATTCTTGAGGTCGTGCAAAAGTGGTTTGCGGCGCTGGATGGGCCGGACGGCCCGCCATTCGCGGTCGTTGAGGCCGCGCTCATTTTCGAGGCCAGGTACAACAGGGATCTCGACAAGATCATCGTTTGTTGGTGCCGGCCGGAGCAGCAACTGGAACGTCTAACGCTACGCGGACTTTCGGTGGAGGAAGCGAAGCAGCGCGTCGCGGCGCAAATGCCGTTGGATGACAAGAGCAAACTGGCTGACGAAGTGATCGATTGCTCGGGCTCCATCGAAGAAACCCAGCGGCAGGTGGACCTGGTTGTCGAAAAACTCAAATGAGCGGCATCTCCGAGAAACATTCCCTGACCTGGCGGCGTATTTATAGGCAGGGATGCACAGAACCGCGCGCCCCAAGATGTTTTGGAAATCGCTAAGATAAGAAAAGGATCTTTGCCATGCATCGCTCCAGAAACAAGGGACGCGCAATCCGTCTGCTGGCCATCGGATTAATCATCGGCCTGGGTGCCTATTGGGCCGGCTCGCGTTGGGGCCAACATGTTCCCTCAGTCGTAAATGCTCTGCGTTCACCCTCAGCTTCGAGCGAGGCTGGGCTGGATCCCACGGAAGCCGAAAACGTCCGCATCTACAAACAAGCCGCGCCTGCGGTCGCCAATATCGTAACACGCACGGTCGAATACGATTTTTTCTTTAATCCGGTGCCGGTGGAAGGCGCTGGCTCAGGCTTTCTGATGGACAATGATGGCCACATCTTGACGAACTTCCACGTGGTCCAGGGCGCCCAAAACATCGAAGTCACTCTCGGAGATCAATCGCGCTACAAAGGAAAATTAGTCGGTTCCGATCCGAACAATGACATCGCCCTGATTCAAATTGATCTAGCCGGACGCAAAATCACGCCGTTGACTCTCGGCGATTCCAAGAACCTGCTGGTCGGCCAGCGCGTGCTCGCCATCGGCAATCCGTTTGGGTTTCAGAGCACGCTCACCACCGGCGTCGTTAGCTCGCTTGGCCGCACGGTTCAGACGCGCGAAAACACTTTTATCGACGAAGCGATTCAAACCGACGCATCCATCAACCAGGGAAATTCCGGCGGACCGTTGTTGAATTCCCACGGCGAAGTGATTGGAATCAATAGCGCGATCTACTCGCCCCCAGGCTCAAGCGCAGGAATCGGCATTGGCTTCGCCATTCCGATCAATACGGCAAAGCGGGTCGCCACTGATTTAATCACGCGCGGCCGCGTGCGCCATGCAACTCTTGGCGCCGAAGGTCGGGTGCTCTGGCCTCGGCTAGCTGAAGCGCTGAACCTTGCCGTACAACAAGGAATCTTGATTGAACATGTCGAACCGGGCGGCCCCGCAGCTCAAGCCGGAATTCGCGGTGGAACCAAATCGCTCACTGATAGCAGAATGCAGGAACTACGTGTGGGCGGCGACGTTCTGATTGCCATCGACGCAAAACAGATCACCAGCCAATCTGACTTGAGCCTTCTGCTGAACCGCTCCCAGCCCGGCGACACCGTGACCGCCACAATTGTGCGCGATGGCAAAAAAATGAACCTGCCCGTAAAACTTGGCGGTGACTAGTCTTCGTCGATTTGAATTTCGGCCCGTCTGGATGAAATGAAAAAACCTGACTACGGTCTTGATGCTCCCGGCCTTGTCCGCGGATTTCTCTTTGGCGGCCCGGCGCTGTCTGCGGCTGGGTATTTTCTGATCCCCTGGTCCAAGGCACACTTCGCGCCTTTGATTGGGCTTGGCTATGCAGCGTTTTATACCGGCATCGTTTTCTTCCTCGAATCTTTCCTGCTCATGGGCAGCAGTTATTACGGTAAGTTTCGCGCCCGCGACAAACTCCTCGATAGCTTGCAGCTCCGCGGATATGAAACGGTGCTCGACGTGGGGTGCGGCCACGGACTGCTGCTCATTGCCGCGGCCAAGCGGCTTCCGCGCGGGCGCAGCATCGGGATTGACCTGTGGTCTCAGGTGGACCAGGGAAACAATTCCCGCGAAGCTACACTGGAAAACGCGAACCTCGAAGGCGTGGCCGATCGCGTGGAAGTGCGCGACGGCGATATGCGGAAGCTGCCTTTCCCGGACGCCTCGTTGGATGCCGTGGTGGCCAACCTTGCGATCCATAACATCTCGGACCGCGAAGGACGCCGCGAAGCTATTTCTGAAATTGTGCGCGTGCTGAAACCCGGCGGGCAAGCCGCGCTGATGGATTTCAAGCACGTGGGGCAATACGCGGAAGACCTGAAGAAAAACGGGATCGCGGATGCTGGCGTTTCCGGGCCCATCTTTTGGATTTTTCCGCCGGTCCGAATTGCTCGCGGCCACAAAGTTTAGCCAATCGCTTGGAAGCGAGCGTGGCTATTCCGCGATATGTTCTTCGCGAGATGTAGATGCTGCTTCCGTCACGCGCTCGCCCCATTCTTCGCGCAACTTCTCGCGCTCGTCTTCGTTCAATCCAAACCATGATTCGGCGACATCGCGGACCCGTTCCAGCGCGGCCTGAATTTCCTTTTGCTTTTGATGAACGATTTCGCTATCCGCATCCACCGGCACGCGAATCGGCGGCGCGACAAACATCACCACTCGCGAAAACGGATATGGAAGCTGGAACAAATCCCAGGATTTCTTAAATGTGTGCGCCCTCTGCGCCGCGAGGTGAAAAACTGAGACCGGTTGTCCCGTTCGCCGCGCGAGAATCACGGCTCCGGGTTTCGCGACGTACCGCGGCCCCCGCGGGCCGTCGATCGTGAGCGCCACATGTTTTCCTTCTTCCAGCCGGCCGGCCATGATGGTCAGCCCTTCGATGGCACCACGCGTAGAGCTTCCCTGCGCGGTGCCGAAGCCGAGCCGCTCGATCACGCGCCGCGTCCACTGCCCGTCGAAATTCACGGTGTTCAGCACCACGATTCCGCGTTTGCGCCAGACCCAGATCGCGGAAAAAATGCACCGGTGCCAAAATGTGCCGATTGCGGCTTCCCCCGCCTCGCGAATTTGCACGGCGTTTTGCACGCCGACCATTTCCACTCGCAGCGTAGGCCCAATCAGCCGCATCACCCAATAAACAGCCCAGGCAATGACGGGAATTTGCATTCGCCGCCAACGCGAAAGCTCCGGTGGACGCGCGTCGAATTGCTGATGGCTAGTTTGCGCGTCGCGCGGGACGCCCGATTTCGCATCATTTGCCACTGCGGTATAGTATAGAACTTCAACCAAATCCGGATGCACTCCAGAACACAATTCGCGCGCAGCCATAACATTGTTTTAGACCTCACCGGGTACCAAACTTCCTGCCGGAGATTTCTTTTTGGTCTCGCAAGCGCGCTTTTTGCGTCTGCACTTATTTTTCTCTCGGCTTCCGCGTTGCGCGCACAACAAGGGGCCTCGAATGTAATCGGCCGGGTGGAGGGAAACGACATTTCGGTGGAAGGCGGCGGGGGCGAGGGCAATCCTGGAAACGGCGGTATGGCGAACCCCGGCGGCAACGGCCAGTTCGCCAACCTTCCCGTTTTGAATGGCAGCGTGGTCACCGTGCATGTGGGGCAGGCGAAAATGGCGCTCGCGGCCGGCGGGCAAATAGATATTTGCGGCCCCGCCAAATTTACCGTGCTCGAATCGGGCGGCGCGATTACTCTAGCGCTGAATTTCGGGCGCATGCGCGTGCAGATTCCCGCGACGACGGCGCTGCGCATCTACACACCCACCATCGTTGCCACGCCGCTCGACATCGGGGGAGCCGTTCGCGACATCACCGTGGGACTCGACTTGAATAATTCGATGTGCGTGCTTTCCACCAGCGGCGCAATCCGGCTGGAACAGCAGTTCAGCGGAGAAGGATTGATTGTGCCGCAAGCGGGCGAATTTTTTCTGGCTGGAGGAAATCTGGTCCCGGTGGCAGGCGCGCCGGGGAGTTGCGAATGCACGGCATTCGAAGCGCGGGCCGCTGCTCCGCCACTTCCGGCACCGTCCCAGCCTGTTCCGGCGCAAAACATCCCGCTTGCTGCGATGATTCCGCCGGCGATATCAGCGCAGCCGGATGTCGCTCCCGCGAATACAACGGTCCCCGAGCCGGTGGCGCCCAGGAATCGGGTGCAAATCGGCATGCTCGCGCTCGCGAACGAAATGCATCCGGTGCCGCCGCCGGCGAATAATGTCGAGCCGCCGATTCCGGATATCACTTTGCCCCAGTACACCGTAATGCCGCAGCCGTTCATGGTGACGGTAGCGCCATCTCCCCTGCGGCCTACGGAACCTGCCGCGGATACTGCCATGCTGGTGCGTGTGGCGCGCGTGGCCCCGGAATGGGAGTTCAGCGGGCACGTGGATGCGCCGGAGTTTGCGGTGGACATGCAGCGGGCTCTGGGGCAGAAGGCATCGGCGCCCCAGCCGCAGCCCGCACATGCGAGCCAGCCCGCGAAGAAGAAGCGCGGATTCTGGGGCTCGATTAGAAACATCTTCGTTGGCAGCGACGAGACCATCCAGTAATTCCCCGCTCGCGTAAAAGAGAACAGATCCCTGTCTGCCGACAGGCAGGCCTCGGCAAAACCGCCTCGGGATGACAGGTGGGTGAGTTTGGAGTCATCGGAGATTTTCCGGTAGCGTTACATGCCTTCGTAGTTGGGGCCGCCGCCGCCCTCTGGTGGAACCCAATTGATGATTTGGTAGGGGTCGGCGATGTCGCAGGTTTTGCAGTGGACGCAGTTTGCGGCGCTGATCTTCAGCTTTGGGCCGTCTTTATCCGTCACCATCTCGTAGACGGCGGCGGGACAAAAATATTGGCACGGGTTTCCGTATTCGCGAACACAGCGGTCGCCGCAAATATTCGGTTCGAGAACGATCAGGTGGCAGGGCTGGTCTTCGTCGTGGCGCGTTCCGGAATGATAGACGTCCGTTAGGCGGTCAAAGGTAAGTTTTCCATCGCCGCGAAAGCGCGTGGATTGATCCACTAGGGTGCGGTCGCGATTCAGCTTTGTGTATTCCTTGTAGCCCGCTTCGCAATGCATGGGATCGACCAGGCCGCGGCCGCCGGTGATGAATTGAATCCCGGATTTTGCGAGGCCGGTCCACAAGCCGCCATGAAATGCCTGATGGAAATTGCGGACTTCCCACAGCTCTTTTTTAATCCAGCTATTTTCCAGTTTGGTCTGGTAGGCGGATAGAGCTTTTTCTGAAGTGTCGCCGGAGCAGAGCGCTTCGTAAATTGTTTCGGCGGCGAGCATACCGCTCTTAATCGCCGTGTGAATGCCCTTCAGGCGCTGCGAATTCAGCAGGCTGGCGGAATCGCCGATGATGAGGCCGCCGTCTATATAACTGCGCGGCATGGAATACCAACCGCCGTAGGGAACGGTTTTCGCGCCGTAGCGGACGAGCTTGCCACCCTCTAGGATTTTCTTAACGAACGGATGGGTCTTAAATTTTTGAAATGCTTCGTGCGGATCGAAGAGCGGATCGTGATATTCCAAGGCCACGACCATGCCGAGCGAAACGCGATTGTCGCGAAGGCCGTAAACCCAGCCCCCACCGTACAGATCGGAGCTGAGCGGCCAGCCGAGCGTGTGCGCCACATATCCGGTGTCGATGCGGCCGGGCTGCACATCCCACAATTCTTTTATGCCGATGCCGTAAACCTGTGGATTCAAGCCGTCGAGTTTTAGATTATTGACTAGCTCTTTGGTAAGCGAGCCGCGCGGACCTTCTGCCAGCACGGTGACTTTCGCGCGCAGCTCGTAGCCTGGAGTGAAGTTGTCTTTGGGCTTGCCGTTCTTGTCCACGCCTTTGTCTTCGGTGAGGACTCCGGCGATGCCATTTCTGCCGGAGGCCGTGTCGTACAAAAGATTTCTGCCGGCAAATTGGGTGAAAAGGTTCACGCCTTTTTTTTCGACCAAGGCGCCGAGCCATTTCACCAGTTTGTTGAGCGAGACGACGTAGTTGCCGTGATTCTGCAGCGGCGGCGGAGTGATGGGCAGCTTCCAGGAATCTTTTTCGGTGAAGTAGTAGGCGGCGTCGCCAGTGACGGGCGTGTCGAGCGGCGCAGTTTTTTCGAAGTCGGGGACTAGCTCGCGAAGGCCGCGCGCGTCCATGATCGCGCCGGAAAGCTGGTGCGCTCCGATTTCGCGCGCTTTTTCCAGCACATAGATATTTTCGGCGGAGAGCGCGGGAGATTTACCGGCCTGGGTGTGCTGCTCGATCAGGTTCGCGAGATGCAGCGCGCAAGCCAATCCTGCCGGCCCCGCGCCGATGATCAAGACATCCGCTTCGAGTTGTTCGCGCTCGATAGTCATGGCGTCATTCAATGACCTGCAAGGTGGATGAAATATAGAGAGGGCATTTCTGAATTTTTTGGCGATTTGAGCAGTTCGCCGCTCTTTGTTCTCTGTAAGTTACGACGTGTTCTACTTCCTGAATTTGGCGATTTAATTCTGCGAGTTTGGGACCAGAAAATGGCTCGATTCCTGGCAGATTCCGAGACAGAAAAATGCTGCTCGCGTGATTTGTTGAGACTGTGCCACATGAGCAGGCGGATAGGCTCGTCTGACGAACTGGGAGTTTCCGGGAAGATTCAAGCTGCTTAGAGCAATTAAGGACGGGGGTGTTGTTACTGGCCGCGGGACGAACGGGTACGAAGCAACTGCGTTCTAAATGCCCTCCGCCAAATTTGCCAAAACTAATCACGAAAAACGCTAGCACGTTGTTTGACTAATTTCAAGGAGACGTGTGTGTGGACATAGCGGTATCTCCACAAAATACTCAGGCGGCAGCTCCATTGCGAAATGCTATCACTGCCGTCGGCAGACAGGTACATCGGCTACGGGGTTGGCTGTGCTGCAGCGGGCACAGCATGCTGTGCCCCTACGGCTTTGCGCCGAGCCGTTGCGAGAATCGCTAGCGTGACGCTACGGAAGTACGGTTAAAAGCCGAATACTTGCGGTTATTGAGAGGAGAAGCAGGTAGTCCCTTCGGACACGGCGTTGGCTGTGCTGCAGCGGGCACAGCATGCTGTGCCCCTACGGCTTTGCGCCGAGCCATTGCGAGAATCGCTAGCGTGACGCTACGGAAGTACGGTTAAAAACCGAATACTTGCGGCTATTGAGAGGAGAAGCAGGTAGTCCCTTCGGACACGGCGGTTGGCTGTGCTACAGCGGGCACAGCATGCTGTGCCCCTACGGTTTTGCGCCGAGCCGTTGCGAGAATCGCTAGCGTGCCGCTACGGAAGTACGGTTAAGAGCCGAATACTTGCGGTTATGGAGAGGAGAAGCAGGTAGTCCCTTCGGACACGGTGTTGGCTGCGCTGCAGCGGGCACAGCATGCTGTGCCCCTACGGTTTTGCGCCGAGGCGTTGGCGAGAAGTGTAAGAAAGTAGCTGCGCGCCGCAAACACGGGCCAAGTATCGAGACGCTATTGGGATGATGAAAAAGTGTCGCAGGCGGCTAGGCTGCCGGTGGTGAATCCGCGGTTGAACCAGAAGTCGCGCTGGGCTGAAGTGCCGTGGGTGAATTTGTCGGGCATGACACGGCCGGTTTGCATTTTCTGCAGATGGTCGTCGCCGACGGCGGCTGCTGCGTTCATGGCGGACTCCACGTCTCCCTGTTGCAAAAGGTCGCGCTGCTCGGTGGAATTAGCCCAAATGCCGGCGTAACAATCGGCTTGGAGCTCGACGCGGACGGAGATGGCGTTGGCCATTCGTGGATTGTTTTCCACTTCCTGGCGGACTTTTCGCTCGATTCCCGTGATTTTCTGTACGTGGTGGCCGATTTCGTGAGCGATCACGTAAGCCTGCGCGAATTCTCCCGATGCGCCGAGGTGATTTTTGAGTTCGGAGAAGAAGCTAAGGTCGAGATAAACCTTTTCGTCGCCGGGACAGTAAAAGGGGCCGGTGGCGGTCTGCGCCAGGCCACAGGCGGAATCGATTCCGCCGCGATAGAGGACCAATTTTGCGTGACGATATTGCGGGATGATTTTCGCCCAGGTATTTTGCACGTCGTCGAGAACGAAAGAGACGAATTGGACTTCGCGCTGTTCGGACGCGCTCTGCTGGGGAGTGGCGGGGGCGCTGGAGGTGGATTGCGTGTCGGAGGAGCCGCCCAGGAAGGGCGTGAGCAGGTCGCGTTTGAAAATAAAGCTCAGGACCAGGAGAATCAGGATGCCGCCGATGCCGATGTGGATACCGCCTGGGAAACCTCCGCCGCCGCTGCTGGAACGGTCGTCTTCAACATCATCGCTGACTCCGCCTGGGGTCCAACGCATGTAAATCTCCTGGTAACTTTCGCCGCTTCAGACCAATCTACTATAAGGTAAGGTCGAAACGGGGCAACCCTATTCTGAGCGGAATCCTACCTTACGCCCTGCCTCGTGCTTCATAATCTGAACGACTTCTGATATGCGCGCAAAATCAAAGCGAAATAAGAGCAAGACGGAGCGCGGGCGGCTTTTTCACTGGGCTATGTGGATTGCGGCGGCGTTTGTGGCGATCGCTTGCATCGTGGTGATTGTAGTGGCGATCAAGTCGCCGTTCACGCAGGAACGAGTGGCGCAAGGGTTGGAAAATGCCGTGCGGGCGAAGGTGACGTTCGGGAAGTTCCGCATGGTTTACTTCCCGAATCCGGGGTGCGTGGCTGAGGGCGTGACGTTTGCGGAAGCGGCGGATAGGGGAGAGGCTCCACCAGCGGTGACGATTCAGAAGCTGGAGATTGAAGCGCGGTATGCGGACCTGATTGTGAGGCCCGGCTACATCGCGCGCGTAGTGCTGAATGGATTGCACGTGCATGCGCCGCTGCGAGGCATTAGCGCCAATAGTTCGGCTTCGCAATCCAGCCAAAGACCTGAGGTGCGTATCGGCGAAATTGTGGCGGACGGAGCAGAGCTGGAAGTGACGCGTGCGGACGGCAAAGCGCCGCTGAAGTTTGAGATGCATGCGCTGAAGGTGGAATCCTATAGCCGCAGCAATGCGTGGTCGTACCGCGTGACGATGCAGAATCCGGAACCACCGGGAGAAATTATTTCGGAGGGGAAATTCGGGCCGTTGAATCTGACGGATTTGGGCGCGACTCCGGTTTCGGGTTCCTACAAATTTCAGAAAGTGGACCTGGGAGTATTTCCAGGGATCAGCGGAACGCTATCTTCTACAGGCGATTTCGCGGGGCGGCTGGGTGAAATTGGAGCGCACGGCACGATTGATATTCCGGACTTCAAGGTGCTGAAGAGCGAGCACGAAGTGCATTTAACTTCGAAATTCACAGCGAATGTGAACGGGACGAATGGCGACGTTTTTTTGAAGCAGGTGGCGACGTCGTTTCTGCAGACGTCGGTGGCCGCTTCCGGTAGCGTGGCGGGCAAGCCGGGGCAAAAGGGGAAAACGACTTCGCTGGATGTGGATGTGAATAACGGACGGATTCAGGATTTGCTGCGGCTGTTTGTGACGGCAAACCATCCGCCGATGAACGGCGTGACGAGTTTGAAAGCGCACCTGGAGATACCGCCGCAAAAACGGGCGTTTCTGCAAGAGCTTGTCCTGCGCGGAGATTTCGGAATTGGCGAAGGGGCGTTTACAAAACCCAGCATGCAAACGCGAGTGGATGAGATGAGTGAACGAGCGCGCGGCGAGAAGCAAGGTAAAGACAAGACCAAAGCGAAACCCGAGCCGGATGCGGATGTTCCTGAAAATGTGGTGTTGAATTTGAAAGGGCACGTGGACCTGCGCGATGGGGTGGCGAAGTTTTCGGAGCTGTCTTTTAGCGTGCCGGGAGCGTCGGCGCGCATGAACGGCACTTACAATTTGTCGAACGAGCAGATTGATTTTCACGGGATGCTGAAAACCGAAGCGCAGTTGTCGCAGGAAACTACGGGAATGAAGTCGACCATGCTGAAGCCGTTCGATCCGCTATTCAAAAGGAAGAAAGCGGGGGCCGCCGTTGCGGTGAAGATGACCGGGACATACAAGAACCCTCAGTTCGGGTTCGACGCCGCTGGTGAAATCAAGCCTAAATAGAGCCGCTAAGACCGTTTGTACCCGCCACGTACATTGAATTGGAGTGGCTTATAACGGGAGTCGTGTATGGAGTGCTGGATTGAACGGGCGTAGGCTCGCGTTGCTTTTACAACCAGGAGGAATCTATGTTGGCGGCAATCGGTGCAATATTGATTATTCTATGGCTGTTAGGGTTCTTCGCGTTCCACGTTACTGTGGGATTTATCCACATACTTTTGGTGATCGGAATCATCATGATCATCGCGCACTTTATGCGAGGCAGTACCGCGACCTAGTAATTCTGGCCTTCGTGCCGGCAAGTCACGGCCCGAATCTTGGGCGGCGAAGGTTTGCAAGAGGGATTAGTCGCGGCGAAGCTCGCCAATGCGTCAGTGTTGGCGGGCTTTTGCGTTTGATGCGCTATTCGTAACGCAAAGCGACCATGGGATCGACGCGCATGGCTCGGCGCGCGGGGATGTAACACGCCGCAACGGCCACGACAATCAGGAGCACGGCAACGCCGGCAAAAGTCAGCGGGTCATGCGCGCTAACGCCAAAGAGTTGATTGGCCATGAGGCGCGTCAGTCCCAGCGCTGCGCCAATGCCGAGCGCGACGCCGATCAGCGCCATCTTTGCGCCGTGCCCGATCACCAGCCGCAACACATCGGCGGGTTGCGCGCCGAGCGCCATGCGCACTCCGATTTCCCGAGTGCGTTGGCCCACCAAATACGAAATCACGCCGTAGATCCCGACGCACGCGAGCACCAGCGCAAGCGCCGCGAAGATGCCTAGAAGAATCATAGAGAGCCTGCGCGCGGCAAACGAATTGGAAATGACGGTGTCCAGCGTTTGAACGTTGTATACCGCTTCGCGAGAATCGATTTCCGCGACCGCGCGGCGAACGTCACCCATTACCGCAGTGGGATCGCCTTCGGTGCGCAGCACGACGGCCACAACAGTCGCCATCAGCGGCATGAGTTTTTCCGGAACCTGCATGAACGGATAATCGAACTGCGCCTCGATCGCCGATTTCGGATCGGCATCGAGCCCCCACTGCTTCACGTGGCCCACCACGCCGACGATCTCGGCTTGCACGTTGAATGTGCTGAGATTGATGCGCTTCCCTATGGGGTCTTCATGAGGGAAATAAGTGCGGGCGAAAACGTCATCTATGTCCACGACGATTGGCGCGTGCTCGTCATCCTGCGGCGTGATGAAGCGGCCGCGTTCGAGCGTGACTCCCATGGCTTTCTGAAAACCTGCTTCAGCGAGATAAAACAATGCCGGGTGCATATCGTGTAGGTTGGCGGGCTTGGGCTCGCCTTCAATCCAGAAAACCTCCGAGGAATTATGGATCATGGGGCGCGAGCCTAGCGTGACGGAAACGGCGTTTACTCCCGGAATGTTGTTCATTTTGTCGTCGAACAGCCGCAGACGCGAGC
The DNA here is from genome assembly GCA_963698005.1 of uncultured Acidobacteriota bacterium. Taxonomy (GTDB): domain Bacteria; phylum Acidobacteriota; class Terriglobia; order Acidiferrales; family UBA7541; genus Palsa-295. The sequence continues at coordinate 3,634,176 of OY969113.1, read as the reverse complement.
GCGTTTCGGCGGAGGTGGTGTTGGGATCAGCCGGCAGAGACAAAACGAAGGTGATCGCGTGGTTGGGATTGAAGCCGGGATCGACGCGCCAAAGCGCGGTGAGGCTGCGAACCATGAGCCCGGCGCCGACGAGCAAAACCAAGGCCATGGCTACTTCGACGGCGACGAAAACTCCGTGCAGGCGGTGACGGCCTCCGCCCGAACCAGCACTGCTCTCTTTCAGTATATCCAGCAAGTTCACGCGGGAAGTTTTCAGCGCGGGAGCGAGACCAAAAACAATTCCGGCCAATAGCGACAGTGCCATGGTAAAGAACAGAACGCGCGAATCGAGGGAGACTTCATCGGCGCGCGGCAACGCACCAGGCAATGTGGCGAGCACCGCTTTGGTCCCCCAAAAGGCGAGCAAGAGTCCCAACGCTCCGCCCAGGCCAGCGAGCAGAACGCTTTCGGTGAGAAGTTGGCGAATGACGCGCGTCTGGTTCGCACCTAGTGCCGCGCGAATGGCAAACTCGCGCGAGCGGCCCATGGAGCGCGCCAGAAGAAGATTGGCAACATTGGCGCAGGCGATCAGAAGTAGGAAACCAACGGCCGCGAGAAGGACGATCAGGAATGGTTGGACGTTGCCGACGATGTCCTGCTTCATGGAAACGAGATTGATGCCAATGTCTTTGTCGGCTTCCGGGTATGCAGCAGCAAGATTTTGCGAAATGGCATCCATGTCCGCTTGCGCCTGCGCGAGCGTCACGCCTGGTTTCAGGCGACCAATCGCGTGGGAGCTCACCTCGATGCGGCGATCCAGAAAAGATGGATCGGTCCACTGGCCGGCGGGAGTGTAGAGATCCCGCTCGCTGCCATAAAAGTTGAAGCTTGGCGGAACGACGCCCACAATCGTGTACGACGCGCCGTTCAGGACGATCGATTTCCCGATAACATCTGACGAAGAGCCGAATTTGCGTTTCCAGAGCCCTCCGCCCAACATCACTACCGGCGCCGCTCCCGCACGATCGTCATCGGGGCGGAAGTTGCGCCCGAGCGTGGGCTTCACGCCGAGCGTCGGGAAGAAATCTGCGGATATCATCGTGCCGCCGACGAGTTCTGCTTCGCCCGCGCCGGTCAGGTTGTAAGGCTCATTGCGATATATGGCCATCGACGAAAACGTCCGCGTGGCGCGCTGCCAATCGAGAAAGTTCAAGTAGGAGATCGGCGCTCGAGCGAATCCGGGAGTTTTTCCATACACCGCGACGAGTTGGCTCGAGTGCGGATATGCCAACGGATTGAGCAGCACGCCATTGACGACCGAAAACAGAGCCGTGTTCGCGCCGATGCCGAGAGCCAGTGTCAGGACGGCGATGGCGGCGAAGCCCGGATTTTTGGCGAACATTCTAAGGCTAAAGCGAATATCTTGCAGCAGTGCGGCCATTTTCTCTCTCCGCCACTAACATATATCGCAAGACGCAAAAACAGATGCGTTATTCGTAGCGCAGGGCGACCATGGGATCAACGCGCATGGCGCGGCGCGCGGGAATGTAGCAGGCCGAAACGGCCACGCTCGTCAACACGAGTGCTACGACGATGAACGTGACCGGATCGCTCGCTCCCACTCCATAGAGCAATTGCGAAAAGTTCCCGAGCAACCGGGTGAGAATTAGCGCGGCTGCCGCTCCGATCGCGAGGCCTATCAGAGCCAGCCGAAGACCGTGGCCGATTACCATTCGAAAAACGTTCTGCCTCTCCGCGCCGAGTGCCATGCGAATGCCAATTTCGTGAGTTCGTTGCGTCACCGAGTATGAAATCACACCGTAAATGCCTACGGACGCCAGCAGCAGCGCTAGTCCGGCAAAAGCGCCGAGCAGAATCATCGGAAAGCGCTGCGATGACATCGATTCCGACGCAATCTGCTGCATCGTGCGGACGTTATAAACCGTCTGGTCGCTACCCGCACCGTAGACCGCCGCTTTGATCGCGGGCATCACCGTTGCGGTGTCGAGCGGCGTCCGAACGATTATCTGCAGGTAGGAGAGCACTAAGGACCACAACTTGTCCGGCGATTGGTAAAGCGGATAATAGCTCTGCGCTTCGGTGGATGTGCCGGGACTGCCCAGTCCCCAATGCTTGACGTGACCCACCACGCCAACAATGGTGCAGGGACCCCAAGGAGCGGGCCATCCAAAAGTAATGCTCTGGCCCACAGGGTCTTTACCCCGGAAATACTTTTGAGCAAAAACGGTATCAATTACCGCAACGCGAGGGGAGTCGGTGGTGTCGTCGCGAGTGAAAAAGCGGCCTTGAAGCAGCGGTATTCCCATCGTGCGGAGATAATCCGGACCGGTATCAAACACAAGGGTACGTGGAGCGTTTTGAACTACCGCAGGCTTTTGGGATCCGATCCAGAACGGGGGGGTGTTGGCGTCGTCGGTCAAAGGTACAAGCATGGTAAAGTCTGCGGCCTGAACGCCGGGGAGCATCCGGATGCGATCGAGCAACTGCAGATAGGCAGTTCGCACAGTCGAGCCGGATTTGGTAGCTGATGGCGAAAGCCCCACTTTGAAAGCAATCACATGCTGCGTGTCGAAGCCGGGATTGGTCTGCCACAGGTGACGAATGGTGCGGAACAACAGGCCGGCACTTACAAGCAACACCAGCGTGAGAGCCATCTGGACAATCACGAGAGCGCTTTGGGCGCGATGATGCGCGTTCGTGGAACCGCGAGCGCCCTCCTTGAGCGAAGCGAGTAGATCAATCTTAGAGGTCTTCAGAGCCGGCGCTAGACCAAAGAGAATCCCAACGGCAATCGAAACGCCGAAAGCAAATAAGAGAACAGAAGCATTCACACCGATGTTGTCGGTGCGCGGCAGGGTTTGCGGCATGGCCGCCAACACCAGGTTGACGCCCCATTTTGCGAATACCAGGCCTAGCGCTCCGCCGACAATCGAGAGCAGCACGCTTTCGGTGAGCAACTGCTGCACAATCCGCTTGCGGCCCGCACCAAGTGCCGAACGAACGGCGAACTCGCGTGAACGAACCGCCGAACGCGCCAGCAACAAGTTAGCGACGTTCGCGCATGCGATCATCAAAACCAGACCCACAGCGCTCAACAGCAGCAGGAGGGTTCCGCTGACGTCCCCAACGAGCCCCTCCTTAAGAGGCAACACGTCCGCTCCCAGCCCTGCATCCGCATCAGGATAGAGCTGATCCAGATGTTCCTGGATCGTGCTCATCTCTGCCTGTGCCTGAGCGATGTTCACACCGGGTTTCAAGCGCGCGATAGAGAGCATATCGTCGTGGCCTGCACGAGCGTCGAGAATTATCGGATTGTATTGCCCGATCGGCATAAAAATATCTGAGTGCTGAGAGTAAAGACGAAACCGTGGCGGGGCGACTCCGATGATGGAGTAATCCACTCCATCCACGATCACGGACTGTCCAAGGACATCCGGCCGGCCAGCGAAGCGATTTCTCCACAGACGATTGCTGATGACGACTACTGGCGCACCGCCTTGCCGATCTTCCAGTGGAGAAAATTCGCGGCCGAGCGTCAGATCCGCGCCCAGAGTGTGGAAGAAACCGGAGGAGATGCTGTTGCCATCAAGATGCTCAGGCGTTCCGGGACCGGTGAGATCGAACCCCAGGTCGATCATGACCGCTGCCATTTGCTGGAAGGAGCGAGCACTGCGCTGCCAATCCTGGAAATTAGGGTATGAAATTGCGTCCTTTTGAAAGCGCTGGTTGCTTTCCAAGACCATAACCAGGCGATCCGGCTGACGATAAGGCAGAGGGGCTAAAACGACGCCTTGCACCACGCTGAAGATAGCGGTGTTTGCGCCGATGCCGAGCGCGAGAGTTAGCACGGCGATTGCCGCAAAGCCTGGGTTCTTGGCGAGCACCCTGACGCTGAAGCGAATGTCTTGCAGCAGTGTTCCCATCTCTGCCTCCCGATCAAAGAGAATTCAAAGTCACGTAGGTGGCGCACACTCCTGCTCGAAGGAGATTAGCAGGTTGCATACCAGGGAGGATGCAGGGCAAATAGCATGTTTTCATTAACCTATAGGAGGATACTGAGCTTAGGAAGTTACGAACTGACCGCTAGCGGGAGAGCCCGTGGCGAAAGCGAACACAACTCAGGAATCCATGGGCGTATCAGGTACCCGAAGTTTGATGGGCAAGAGTCTGGCGCGATGAAGCCGAAAGACGGGCACAGCCTGCCGCTGCGGGCGCCCCTACGAAAGATGGAGCAGCGGCTGCACTGCTGGAGCCGTTAGTGAGGTTTCTCTAATTCCTCGATAAGGGCGGGGACGATTTCGAAGAGGTCGCCGACGATGCCGTAGTCGGCTACTTCGAAGATGGGGGCGTTTTGGTCTTTGTTGACCGCGGCGATGGTGCGCGAGCCTTTCATTCCTACCACGTGCTGGATGGCGCCGCTGATACCGAGCGCGAAATACAGCTTAGGAGCGACCGTTTGTCCGGAGCTGCCGATCTGGCGGTCCATGGGGAGCCAGCCTTCGTCGCAAATGGGGCGCGAGGCGCAAATTTCGCCGCCGAGAAGTTTGGCGAGTTTTTCGACCATGGGGATATTTTCGGGAGCTTTGATGCCGCGGCCGACGGAAATCAGAATAGGTGCTTGGGTGAGATCGACGGCTTGCTTGGCTTCGCGGAAAAGTTCGAGCGGCTTGGTGCGGATTTGTTCCGGCTTCAACTCGACGGAGACGGGCTTTACCGGCGCTTTGCCGCTGGCGTGCTTTGTGGCGAGGTCGGCGCGGAATGCGCTGGCTTGAAAAGTTGCGATCCAGGGAGCGTCACCGGTGAACACGACGTCGGCGTTGGTGCGTCCTTGAAACATCTGGCGGACGAAGATCAGTTTTCCGTTCTCGTAGCGGTAGTGGATGCAGTCGCCGATCATTCCTTTTCCCAGCGAAGCGGCGAGCTTGGGAGCGAAATCGCGCACCTGGTAGGTGTGCGGCATGAGGACGAGGTCGGGCTTCGCGGATTCGATTACCTGGTGCAGGGCGAGAGAGAATCCGTCGGGCGTGTATTTATCCAGGAGATCGTGTTCGACGAGGAGGACTTCGTCTAGTTGGAATGCGGCGATTTCGTCGGCGAGCGGGGCGACGCCTTTGCCGACGACTACGGCGGTGAGCGAGCCTTTGGTCTGCTGCACGATTTGCTGCGCAGCGGCGAGAGTTTCAAAGCTCACTTTGTTCCACTTGCCTTCGCGCTGTTCGGTAATTAGGAGAATTTTCATGGCTTAGAGTACCCGCGCTTCGTGCCGTAGTTTTTCGATCAGCTTTGCGGCGATTTCTTTTGGCTGGCCGGTGATGAATTCGGTCTTCTTGGTTTTTTGCGGAATGTAAATGCGCTCGATTCGCTGGGTGGGCGCGTCGGTGATGCCGAGCGATGCGCGGTTCACCGTGGCGATTTCTTTTTTCTTGGCGGCCATGATGCCTTTCAAAGTGGCGTAGCGCGGCTTGTTGATGCCGGACTGGATCGACAGGACGGCGGGCAGCGGCAATTCGACCCACTGGAACCAGCCTGCTTCGAGTTCGCGCTTCAGCTTCATGTGGCCTTCCACGATGTCGATTTGCATAATGATTGTGGCGTGAGGGAGGCCGAGCAATTCGGCGAGGAGCACGCCGGTCTGGCCGAAGCCCTGATCGTCGCTCTGGAGGCCGGTGAGGATGAGGTCGAACTTTTCGTCTTTGATTGCGGCGGCTAGCGAGCGCGCGGAGGAGAGCGGATCGAGTTTGTAAAACTGATCGTCGGAGATGTGGATTCCGCGGTCGGCGCCTTTGGCCATAGCTTCTTTGATGGTTTGTTTCGCGCGGTCCGGGCCCATGGAGATGGCGACGACTTCGCCGCCGTGTTTTTCTTTCAGGCGCAGGGATTCTTCGAGCGCGAAACTGTCGGGCTCATTCGTTTCGAAACCGATGTCGGACTCGCGAATCCATGCGCCGCCTTCGGCGATGGCGAGAGGCGCATCCTTGGCGGGAACTTGTTTGACGCAAACTCCGATTTTCAAGAATGCCTCCTGCGATCAGTACACGATACATAACGCAAAAAAACAAAGATGCCGGCCTGAAGGCCGCCGCTACAAATGCAAACCAAAATCAAGAACGCGCCGCCGCGACGTCAGACCCGAAGCAAATTTGAAGCAGCGAAAGCGGCGGCAAGCCGCCGCACTCCAAAGGAAAGTTGACGTCACTTTCCGTCCCAGAGCTTGAAAATTAGGGACGCATTTGTACCACCGAACCCGAAAGAATTCGACAGCGCATAATTGACTTCGGCTTTTCGCGCGTGATTTGGGACGTAGTCGAGATCGCACGCGGGATCGGGATTTTCGTAATTCACGGTGGGCGGGAGAATCTGATCGCGCAGCGCGAGAACGCTGATGCCCGCTTCCAGGCCGCCTGCGCCGCCGAGCAAATGTCCGGTCATGGATTTCGTTGAGCTGATGGGAACTTTTTTTGCGCGCTCGCCGAAGACGCGCTTGAGCGCGGCGGTTTCAATGGCGTCACCAATGGGAGTGGAGGTGCCGTGCGCGTTGACGTAACTCACGTCATTCGGAGTGATTTTCGCGTCGCGCATGGCTGCCAGGGCCACGCGATATCCGCCGTCGCCGCCTTCGGCAGGTTGGGTGATGTGATACGCGTCGCCGGACATGCCGTAGCCGACAATTTCGGCGATAATTTTTGCGCCGCGGCGTTGCGCGTATTCGAGCGACTCGAGGATTAAAACGCCGGCGCCTTCGCCTACGACGAATCCGTCGCGTTCCGCGTCAAAAGGACGGCTGGCGCGTTCCGGTTCGTCATTACGCGTGGAGAGCGCGCGCATGGCGGCGAATCCGCCGACGCTCATGGGAGTGATGGCGGCTTCGGTGCCGCCCGCAATCATCACGTCCGCGTCAGATCGCTGAATTATTTTGTAAGCGTCGCCAATGGCGTGGGCGGACGCAGAGCACGCAGTGGCAGTCGCGGAATTGGGACCTTTCGCGCCGTAGCGAATCGAGACGTGGCCGGAAGCAAGATTGATGATGGTGGCAGGAATGAAGAACGGGGAAATCTTTCCGGGACCCCCGGCCAGATATTTCGAATGTTCGCGCTCGATAACGTCGAATCCGCCGATGCCGGAGCCGATGTAAACGCCGGTGGAATCTGCAATGTCGGGAGTGACTTCGAGCGCGGACATCTTCATCGCGAAATCGGCTGCGGCCAGCGCGAGTTGAATGAAGCGACCGGTTTTCTTCAGCTCTTTTTTTTCGAGCCAATTCAGCGGATCGAAATTGCGGACTTCTCCGGCGATGCGGCAATCAAATCCGGCGGGGTCAAAATGAGTGATGGGGCCGATACCGCTCTTGCCTGCCAGCAGATTGCGCCAGACCTCTTCGGTCCCAATGCCGCAACCGCAGATCAGCCCAACGCCTGTAACGACAACTCGGCGGCTCAAAGGAAACTTCTCCTATACGAATGGGGATTGCCAGCGGGCTACTTGCTGCCTTTGGAGTGCTTCTCGATGTAATCGACGGCGTCTTTTACCGTGGCAATTTTTTCGGCGTCTTCGTCGGGGATCTCGATGCCGAAATTTTCCTCGAAAGCCATCACCAGCTCGACTGTATCGAGCGAGTCGGCGCCCAGGTCGTCCACAAAAGAAGCGGTCGGAGTGACTTCGCTTTCATCCACACCGAGCTGCTCGACAATAATCGTTTTCACGCGTTCTTCGACGCTGGCCATTCTGGTAGTTCCTCCGGTATCGGCAATCGTAAGCGCCCTGGGCCGCACAGCAGGCAGGATAGCGCCCCAAAACAACTTGCCCATTCTATGCGTGCTGGAATGCGGGGTCAACCTTTTGGCGCGGAAGTGCGAAATTGTGCAACGGTACACAGGCGCTCAAGAAACCGCGCGATTAGCCCATGTGCAGGCCGCCGTTGACGTCGAGAACCTGGCCGGTGATGTAACCGGCTTCGTCGCTGGCGAGGAAGACGATGGCGGCGGCGACGTCGCGGTCGGTGCCAAAACGGCCGAGCGGGATCATGGACTTCATTTTGTCTTTTATTTCCTGCGAAAGCGGATCGGTCATGGGCGTGGCGATGAAGCCCGGCGCGATGGCGTTCACGGTGATATTGCGCGAGGCGACTTCGACGGCGATGGCGCGCGTGAGGCCGATCAGGCCCGCTTTCGATGCCACGTAATTCGCCTGGCCGGCGTTGCCGGTTTCGGCGACGACGGAAGTGATGTTGATGATGCGGCCTGCGCGCTGCTTCAGCATTGCGCCGAGCGCTTGCTGGATGCACAAATGCGCGCCGGTGAGATTGGTGCGCAGCACGGCGTCCCAATCTTCGAGCTTCATGCGCAGGGCGAGCGTGTCGCGGGTGATGGCGGCGTTGTTGACGAGGATGTCGAGCTTGCCGAATTTCGCGAGCAATTGCTGGAAGCCGGTTTTCACTTGCGCGGGATCGGCCACATCCATGGGAACGGCGAGCGCTTCGCCGCCTGCACCTGCGATTTCTGCCGCAAGCGACGCGAGTTTTTCAGTGTTGCGCGCGGCGATGGCTACTTTTGCGCCTGCTTCGGCCAGCGCGAGAGACGTGGCGCGGCCGATGCCTTGAGATGCGCCGGTGACTAGAGCAACTTTATCTTTGAGCGAGAACATAGGAAGAGAAGCTATCGCATATCAAACATGCTGCGCAACTGCTCGTTCGCGTGCCTATGATGAGCAACTCTTTAAGGGCATTGTGATTCAGAGTCCCGTAAGGGTGATCCTAGAATGTATGTGCTAAGAATCCCGGCAGATGTGTTCTGGCCGTATTTCACCGGGACCGTTCTTCTGGTAATTGGGCTAGTAAAGATTATCAAGGACGAGCTGCCGCAAAGACGCGGGCTCGACAAGATCTTGCCGTTCGGCCGTTTGTTCTTTGCCATGCCGATGGGAGTGTTCGGCACGGAGCATCTGGTTGACGCGTCGGACATGGCGCAAGCGGTTCCATCCTGGATGCCGGCGCACCTATTTTGGGCCTATCTAGTGGGCATTTGCTCTGATTGCCGCGGCGCTGAGCATCATCCTCAAGAAATATGCACGCTTGGCGGCCACGCTCTTGGGGAGCATGCTTCTAGTTTTCGTGGCTTTGATACATATCCCCAATATCGTGGCGGAACACGGCGCTCGTCTTTTTTGGATCATCGCACTGAGGGATACCGCTTTCAGCGGCGGCGCCTTTGCGTTGGCCGGAAGCCTGTCGAAGCGGACGCCTTCGGACGGCACGCCGGGGCTGGTAACTCTCGCGCGCTTTTTCGTGGGGATACCAGCGATCGTCTTTGGCGTGCAGGACTTTCTGCATCCCACGATTGTGCCCGCCGTTCCACTCGCTAGAATCACGCCAACATGGATTCCCGGGCATCTTTTCTGGGCGTATGCTTCGGGCGCGGTTCTGATTGTTTCCGGCACATGTATTGTCGTGAATAAAAAGGCGCGCTTGGCAGCAACCTACCTGGGGATCATGATTCTGCTTGTCGTGCTGTTTGTTTATCTCCCGATCTTAGTGGCCGACCGTTCCAGCATAGCCAACGGACTGAACTATTTCACCGATACCTTGGTCTTGAGCGGAGCTGCTCTGCTTCTGGCGGATGCTATCGGGGACGAGTCGAGGCCTAAAAGTGTCTAATAATCATCCCTGTACCCATGGCTGTACACGCAAACACCGGAACATATGTGAGAGTCCAGATCAACAATGAGACGCCGAACCTTCTTCTCTCGCAACCTCCGGGGGGAGATGCATATACCAAAGAGACGCGCAACCTGCAAACCACAGGATTAGGCCAATAAAGGTGATGCGCAATGGGTTGGCGGTCAAGAGTCTGGCGACGATGCCCAGCCAAGGTAACAGCCCTGCGACTACTGCAACCGCCATGAATTTACGCGGAGGGCGAGAAGGCAGCCGCTCGGCTGAGATGGTCATCATCCTAGCTTTCCGGGGATTCGGCGCGGAATTGGGCGATTTTGTCGATGGTGGCTTGGAGGCCGGCGGCGTCTTCGACGTTCAGGGAGCGGACGGACCGGTCGATTTGGCGCATCAAGCCGGAGAGGACTTTTCCGGGGCCGACTTCGACGAAAATTGTGACGCCGGACTCGATCATTTCGTGGACGGAATCCAGCCAGCGAACAGGAGAGGTGACCTGGCGGATGAGCGCTTCGCGGGCTTCGTCACCGCTGGTGATGGCTTCGGCGTCCACGTTGGTGATCAACGGAATTTTCAGCGCGGTGAAATTCGCGGCGCGCAGATCATGTTCCAGACGCTTTTGCGCGGGAGCCATCAGCGCGCAATGGAAGGGCGCGGAGACGGGAAGAATCACGGCTCGTTTTGCGCCGCTTTGCGACGCGATTTCAACCGCGCGTTTTACTGCGGCAGCGTTGCCGGAGATTACGGTTTGTTCGGGCGAATTCAGGTTCGCAGGAGAGACGACTTCGTTGTCCGCGGCTTTTTTGCAAATTTCCGAAACTTCGGCGGGAGGCAGGCCGAGGATTGCAGCCATCGCGCCTTCACCGGCAGGAACTGCTTCCTGCATGTAGCGGCCGCGGGCGCGAACCAGTCTCACGGCCGAAGAAAAATCCAATCCGCCCGCAGAGACAAGCGCAGAATATTCACCCAGGCTGTGGCCGGCGACAAAATCAGGTTTGACGCCGCGCTTTTCGAGCGCGCGGTAGGCTGCCACGGAAACCGTAAGGATTGCGGGCTGGGTATTTTCCGTTTGCTTGAGCTCTTCCAGCGAGGCGGTGTAACACATGTCGGACATGGAGAATCCGAGCGCGGCATTCGCTTCGTCGAAAACCTGTTGCGATTCGGCGAAGGCTTCCGTGAGATCGCGGCCCATGCCGCAATACTGCGAACCCTGGCCCGGAAATAGGAATGCGAGTTTGCCCATGCGCGATTGAAATTCCACTGCGGTCAGCCCTGCGCGGCGACGGCGGCAGCGGAAAGCTCCTGATCGATTTTTTCGTTTACGCGGGCGCGGCAGAGTTCGCCGGCGACGCGTATGGCGTTTTTGATGGCGTTGGGATTCGAGCGGCCGTGCGCGATGATCGTGATCCCGCGGACGCCCAAAAGCGGAGCGCCACCGGTTTCCGAAGAATCGGTGCGCTTGCGGAAATCATCGAAAGCGCGCTTGGAAAGAGCGTAGCCGATCTGCGATTTCAGAGAACTTTTAATAGCTTTTTTCAACATGCCCTGCACATGCTCGACGAGGCCTTCGCTGATTTTCAGAGCGACGTTGCCGATGAAGCCGTCGCAGACGATGACGTCCACGTTGCCGCGAAACACATCGCGCCCTTCCACATTGCCGACGAAATTCAGCGACGACTGCCTCAGCAGGTTGGACGCTTCGCGGGTCAACTCGTTGCCCTTCATTTCTTCTTCGCCGATGGAAAGCAGAGCTACGCGCGGGCGTTTGACGCCCCAGATGGCGCGGAAATAAATTTCGCCCATCACGGCAAATTGGCGAATCTGCTCGGGCTTCGAATCCACGTTCGCGCCTACGTCGAGGATCACCGAAACTTTGTCTTTCATGTTCGGAAAGGCCGCGGCGAGCGCCGGACGGTCCACGGAGGGAAGCGTGCCGAGAACGAACCGCGCAACAGTCATGGCCGCGCCGGTGTTGCCCGCGCTGACCATGGCTTCCGCTTTGCCGTCGCGCACCAGACGGGCAGCCACGTGCATGGAGCTTTCTTTTTTGCGGCGAAACGCCTGCGAGGGCGAGTCGCTCATGGTGATGATTTCGGTGGCGCCGACAATTTCGATGGGCAAACCGCGATGCCCGTGGCGGCTCAGTTCCTGCTTGAGGGCAGCTTCCATGCCGACCAGCAGGATGCGCAAGCCAAATTCGCGGGCGGCCAGGATCGCGCCTTCCACTTCAGCGCGAGGGGCATGGTCGCCTCCCATAGCATCTATTGCGATGGTGGTCATCTCAGCACCAGCGGTCACCAATGGGCACCGACTCGGAAGGCAGGTGAAGGGAAAACTTAGGCTGTCTTGGCCGAAGTGTCAATCACTTCGCGGCCTTTGTACTGCCCGCAATGGGGACACGCCTGATGAGGCAGTTTCTTTTCATGGCAATTCGGGCAATCGGATAGCGACAGCGTGTGAAGATGATCGTGGGCGCGCCGCTTATTTTTCCGCGCGTGGGAGTGACGTCGTTTTGGATTAGGCATTCCTGCTCCTCTAAGTTGACAGGCTGCGGCTCAGCACAGCCGAAATGGGAAAGTGATAGTGTAGCGTTTTATTGCTTTTTGAACCAGTCCTGCTTCAAGCGGGCCAGTGGAGCGAGGCGCGGATCGGAAGCATTCTTTTCGCAGCGGCATTCTTCGTTATTCAGGTTGGCGCCGCAGTGCGCGCACAAACCCCGGCAGTCGGCGCGGCAGATCACCTTCATTGGAAGCGCCAGATTTACCTGCTCGGCGAGAACATCGGCCAGGAACAGGCCGTCGCCTTCAAAGAAGGCGACTTCGGTGTCGTCCAGATTGAGGTGGAGTTCCTCATCCTCTGCAATCGAGGTCATCGGGCGGTAAAACAGATCGAAGTCGCGGCTGATTTCTTCGACTACGGTATCCAGGCAGCGGGCACAAATCATCTCAACCCGGGTGTGCAGGTTGCCATACACGCGGATTTGGCCTTCCATAAGTTCCGCGGTAGCACGCACTTCCAGCGGTTCCACCTGGCGAAACTCGCCGGAATGGAAATCCAGCGTACCCGGAATATAGCTCTTCCGGATGCGGATTTTTCGAACGGCAAGTTCTTTCACATCGAGAAACATTGGCTTTCCCCGCGTGCGTACAAGTTAATTATATGTCGGGTACCGAAGATGTCAAGGAAGCGGCTTTGAGAAGATTCTAGCTGACACCAAATGGACAATGACTTTCTTGGACTGGGTGAAGCTAACGTCACCGCCTGTGGCGCGGCCTATTGCGAGTGCTCTGCTGGGACGCCCAGGAGTTCGTTGCGCTGGCGCAATAGAAAATGGTCGGTCATGCCGGCAATGTAGTCGCAAACCACTCGATGGCGCGGCTCGCTTCGGGCCAGCTCGGCATACTGTTTTGGCATGCGCTCCGGGTGCTCAACGAAGAGGAGAAAAAGCGCGTCGAGCGAAGCCACGGAGCGGTCGCGGTCCTCTTCGATTGCCGCATTCGAATAGAGCCGGGCGTGAAGGAAGCGCTTCAGTTCGGCGTTCTGGCGAGCTATATCGGGCGAAAAGGCGGCCAGGCGATTGGGAAAACGGCGCACGTCTTCGACGGTCTCGACGCCGCTTTCCAGCACTCGGCGAGACGTGTTGTCGATCAAGTCGGTCGCGAGGCGGTTGAGAATCTGCTTGAGCGTCTCATTAAATTTCAGCTTGCGGCGGCCCTGGGGATAACGGCTATCGATTTCCGAGTATGCCTCATTGAAGATAGGCACTTCGGCGCGCAGCAGATCGAGATCCAGCAGGCGGGCCTCGAACGCGTCGTCGAGATCGGCTGTGTTGTAAGCAATCTCGTCCACGAGATCGATGAGCTGCGCTTCCAGCGGAGGCCGCTGGTCCAAAAGATATTCAGCGAGCGCCGGAAATTCCGCAGCGGAATAATTCCCCGAATGCTTAACGATGCCTTCGCGCACTTCGAAAGTGAGATTGAGTCCGGGAAAATCGAGATAGCGCTGCTCGAATTGTTCGACGATGCGAAGCGCATGGAGATTGTGGTCAAAGCGATCGCCTTGCTCCCGCATTCTGAAATCGAGCTGCTTTTCGCCGGCATGGCCGAAGGGCGGGTGGCCGATGTCGTGAACGAGAGCGAGCGCTTCGGTTAGGCCGGTGTTCAGGTGCAGAGCGTCGGAAACTGTGCGCGCAATTTGAGCGACTTCGATGGTATGCGTCAGCCGGTTGCGGAAATGGTCGGAGTAGCGAGTGGTGAAAACCTGTGTCTTGGCTTCCAGGCGGCGAAAAGCGCGGGAGTGAATTACACGGTCGCGGTCGCGCGCATAATCATCGCGGTAGGGATGCTGCGTTTCAGGAAAGCGGCGCCCGCGTGAGCGCTGCACGTCCATCGCGTAGGAAGCCAGCGGCGCCGGCGTCATTGCAGGCACTCAGATTTTGCCGGGCAGGAGAGCGAGTCCCTGGTCCGCTTGTTCGGCCATGGGGGTATCGGGATACTCGGATTTAATCTGGGTGTAAAGCTTGCCGGCTTCGGCAGGATTGTTTGCAGTGTAGTGTTGGGCAAGAGTGAGCATCACCATCGCCTTGGGCACCAGGATGCCCGGCTTGGCGATCAATTGCTGGTAGAGCTTGACGGCCTGATCGGCTTGCCCCGTGCGGTCGTATAGTTGCGCAAGTTCGAAGCGCGCCATCGCCGCGAAATCGTCATTGCCACCGTCAGCCACACCTTGAAGCAATTTCTTTGCTTCCTCGTTCTTGCTGAGGCGTTCGTCGCTCAAGGCCTGGAAATACTTGGCCAGTTGGCCGGGATGTGTGCGGGGATAATTCTTCGCAACGTCACCAAATTTCTGCGCGGCGTCAGTGTACTTATTTTTTTCATCTACGTAACTGATTTCGCCCGGCACCTGGGGATCGAGGGGGGTTCGAATGCGCGCCTGGAATACTCTCATGGCGTCGGAATAGCCTGCCGAAGCCTTCACGGTCTGGCGCTCGGCATAGGTTCTCCAGCCAAACACGCCCAAGGCCACCACGACGGCCAGGATCACGATGTAAAGAGTAAGTTGCTGATGCCCGAAAACAAGGTCTGCGCCGTGCGCGAGCGTGTCGCGCACCTCGTCCTTTTTCAATTCCTTGCGGGAAATATGCCGCGCCAATTGCTTCTCCCTGAAGTAAAAACCTTAAAGACGATGGTATCACAAAGGACTGCGGCGAGCTAAAACGCCGCTGGCCCTCCTGACCTGGTTCTCTTACACCGGCTGCCAAGCAGCGTTGTGTCCTCAATTGCACAGTACGGTTTCTTCGCGTCGGCTAAGATAGGCCGGTTGGCAATCTGACTCCAAACCTAGGAGAAATACATATGGCAGCGAATGGCGAGAAGTGCGCGCACCCAATTTGTTCGTGCATCGTGAATAAGGGCAAGTATTGCAGCGAGGCATGTGAGGCGATGGAGAAGACCCCGGACATTGATTGTCTGTGCAACCATCCCGCCTGCAAGGGGAAAACGTCCTAGAGACCCCGCCGTGGATGGAATGCGATAGTTTCGCTCGAACAAAGGACAGGCTATGTCATTTGGACTCTACGCAGCGGGTTACGCAATTGTGATTGCGGGGCTGGCTTATGCCGCCTACTTGATGCACATACCGGCGCACTGGATCGTGGTGGGTGCGATCGTTCTGGTTGGATTGGGGATTGTGACAGGCGTCAAGAACACGCGGCAAAAAGACCCGCCGAGCTAGCACGGCGTCGTACACGAGAAACGCGGACTGATTGGCACGGCTCGCGCGAACGCGCGACCTGACCGGTTCGTAGACGGGGTGATTTAGCGGAAAGCGTGAATGGCTGTGTCTTCGTCCGACTGCACGTCGAAAACGGTAAAAAGCCTGGTGATTTGCAGGATGTCGTGTACGCGCTTGGTGAGGTGAAGCAGCTTCAGTTCGCCGCTTGCGTTTTTCACCGTGGTGTAAGCGCTGACCAGTTCGCCGATTCCGGAACTATCGATATAGTCCACATCGTACAAGCTGATGATGATCTTCTTCTGGCCGCCGTCGATTAGCTCGCGGACCGATTTCCGCAGCAGAGCGCTGCCTTCGCCCAGAGTAATCTTGCCGCTGAAATCAAGGATTGCAACGTCCCCTATTTGCCTGCATGTCGCTTGGATTGCCACGGAATAGCCTCTGCTTGATTCTACTCCGGTTGGTGGGTACCGTTGCCGGAATCTTTCTGCGGAAGTTTTTTAATCATCACCAGTTCGGCGCCGCCGCCGGGGGCGGTATGAACGTCGAATTGATCCATAAAAGCGCGCATCAGGAAAAGGCCGCGGCCCGAAGTGCGCAGAAGATTTTCCTCATCAAGCGGGTTGGGAATTTCGTGCAGCTCGAACCCCTTGCCCTGATCCAGGACGCGCACGGTCATATTTTCCGGATCGAGCTCTACGGTCATCAGGATTTTCTTCCGGCGGTCCTGCTGATTGCCGTAATTGTATGCGTTGATCACGCCTTCGCGGACGGCCATGCCAATCTTATGGAGTTCTTCTTCGCTGAAGCCCGCGGCCTCAGCGATACGCATGGAGATGCTTTCCGCGAGGTCCACGCTTTCAAGCAGCGTCTCTAGCGTGACCTCGATCCGTTGAGTTTTGGCCGACATCCGAGGGTCGAGGTAAATCCTTAGTTAAAAAGACGGTAAATGGGTATCACGCGCCGGAGTACAAGTCAATCTACTCCCATTAGCCGCTGTAGGCTCCGAAAGCCCGGCTTACTTCGGTGTCGCAATTACATACTGCCTTTTAGCTGGAGCGAATAGCCTCTAGGAAACTTAACCGACTGTGGGCGTATGTTGATGTTGTCATTTTCGACAGGAATGCGAAGCTCTACCCCGTCTTGGTATTTCAGAACGATTACAAAGCTCTTCGCCGAACCTCTTAGATCGAGAGACTTCTGAAGCTTTTCATTTGTGGCTACATATATTTGAGGAGTGTCGTAATACTCGCGAGAGGAGACGAGCGAGAAACGATCAGACACACTCTCGTCGGTTCCATACTGCAACTGAGGGGGCTGGTCGAGTTCGTTTTGACCCGCGTATCCGAATGCTATGTATCGCCACGCCAGCGGACCACCTTCGTCAACCCACACTTTCAGCAAGTCGGAATTGGAAACATAGAGCTTGTTTCCCGTCAGGACGTTGTAATAAGAATAGACGGTCGGCATATCGCAACATCCCCACGCTGTTACGCGGAAGAAACGATCCTCCACCCCTCCCTCGTTGCCAGTTTCGTGAAATGTCCATCGTAATTTGCGTTGGCCGGCATGATCCAGTGTCCACGCCTTGATTGTGGCATTTCCACGCATGCCCTCGATACCGTCTGTGCGTTCATTGCGATAGGTTTCTTCCATGAGCAGCTCCGCTTCGTAACTTCCCGTGTCTCCCAGTACGTCCGCGAATCGAAACGAGCGATTCTCAGTGACATAGGTCCTTCCGTTTTTGCTCCGCGCTGTGTAGGCTGACGATTCCGCTCGATACGGTGGCACGATCTTCGTTTCGGTGCCAGAGTGAGTATTCTGCAAACCGAAGAGAACTACGATGAGAACGATGGCGATCATCTTCACGAGTGTTCTCCCACATGAATCCAGTTCCGCGCATGCAAAAAAAACACGTGCGAAGAAATCATACTCCCGGAAACCATTATGCTTCCAGAGCCACCACGAGTCAGGCCCAGTAGGTGCGGTCGAGGGTGCGGTATTGGATGGCCTCGCTCAGGTGCTTGGGCTGGATGCCGGGCGCGCCTTCCAGGTCTGCGATGGTGCGCGAGACTTTCAGGATGCGGTCGTGGGCACGGGCGGAGAGGCCCAGGCGCTGAATAGCGGTTTCGAGCAGTTTTTCGCCTTCGCCGGAAATCGCGCAGTGCTTGCGGATGAGCCTGGGCGGCATCTGCGCGTTGGCGTACAACTTTTTCTCGGTGCGATAGCGTTCGAGCTGAATCTGGCGCGCGCGCAGGACGCGGCCGCTGACGCAGGCGGAGCTTTCAATTTCGCCGTTGCCGCGCAGTTCTTTGTATTTCACCGCGGGGACTTCGATATGGATGTCGATGCGGTCGAGCAGCGGGCCGGAAATTTTCGAAACGTAGCGCTGAATCTGCGCCGGCGAGCAGTGGCATTCGCGCGTGGAGTCGCCGAAGAATCCGCAGGGACACGGATTCATCGCCGCGGCAAGCATGAAGCGCGAGGGAAACGTGACGGAAAGCGCCGCGCGCGCGATGGTCACGCTGCCTTCTTCGAGCGGCTGGCGCATCACTTCCAGGACGTTGCGCTGAAACTCGGGCAACTCGTCGAGAAAAACGACGCCGTTGTGGCCGAGCGAAACTTCTCCGGGACGCGGCACTGCGCCGCCGCCGATCAGCCCGGCGTCACTGATGGTGTGATGCGGCGAGCGGAAAGGCCGCGTGCCGACCAAACCGCGCGAAGCCTCCAGCACTCCCGCGACGCTATGAATGCGCGTGGTCTCGATGGCTTCTTCGAGCGACATCGGCGGCATAATCGTGGGAATGCGCTTGGCCAGCATGGTTTTCCCCGCGCCGGGAGGGCCGATCAGCAGAATGTTGTGGCTGCCCGCGCAGGAAACTTCCAGGGCGCGCTTTCGCGGACATTTGCCCGCGCACGTCACGCAGATCGACGGAATACTGGCCGGCTTCGGCAAGCATCTGCGAAGTATCTACTGCAACGGGCTTAAACGATTCCGGCGCGTTGACCATGTCCACGGCCTGCGGCAGCGACTTTACGGCGAAAACGTTGATGCCTTCGACCACGGCGGCTTCGCGCGCGTTCGCTTCGGGAACCACGACATTCTTGATGCCGCGATCTCGCGCTGCCAACGAGGCGGAGAGAGCGCCGCGCACAGAGCGGACGCTGCCGTCCAAGGAAAGCTCGCCGAGAAATACGTGCGTGTCGAGAATCTTGCCGAAAAAAGTGCCCTGGCATCCCACCAGACCGAGTGCCATCGGCAGATCGAACGCGGAGCCTTCTTTTCGAATGTCGGCGGGCGCGAGGTTGACGGTGACTGCCTGATTTATCGGGAAATCGAAACCGCAATTCCGGAGCGCGGATTTAATCCGTTCGCGGCTTTCTTTTACCGCAATGTCCGGCAGCCCGACGACGTTGAAATTGCCTTGATAGCTCGGGCCGATGTCTACCTCGACTTCCACGAGATAGGCGTCGATGCCAAATACGGCGGCGCTAAATGTTTTGAAGAGCATCCCAAGAGGCTCGGGACCAGTAGGGGGTCCCTTTGCGCTGTGCAGCGTAACCCAAAAGGCTAAGTGATACCAGCGATACTCCGGAGCGCGCCATGGAGATTTGTAGGTATGCTATTCTCGGGGCCGGGAGAATGACGCGATGAGGAAAGCACGCAAATCGGCCGCTTGTTTCCTGGCACTCGTCGTTGTGCTTGGCGTCTCTCTCACTGCTCGGGCGCAATCGCCGGCAAACAATTCCGCTGAAGCTGTTTCTCTGAACAATCGCGGGCTGCAACTTTTCCAAAAGGGAAAAGTGGACGAAGCGATCGCTCTGTACCGGCAAGCGCTGGCCCTCCAGCCCGATTTTCCCGAAGCGCTCGACAATCTCGGCCTGGCACTCGATGCAAAAGGTAACGACCTCGAAGCGATTGCCGATTTTGACAAAGCGCTCAAGCTCATGCCGGGAGACGCCGTAACGGAAAGCAATCGCGGCCTCGCGCTTTATCACGAAGGAAAATACGACGAATCCATTGCGGCGTACCGGCAAGCCATCTCGTTTCACGCCAACTCCCCGCAGGCTTACAACGGAATGGGCGCAGCGCTTCTAGCGGCGGGCAAAGCGGACGAAGCTATCGCGGCGTACCACGAGGCTTTGCGGCTCCAGCCGAATTATGTGGACGCGATGAACAATCTCGGCGCGGCGCTCGATTCCAAAAAGCAATGGGACGAAGCGATCGTGGTTTATCAGCAAGCGCTGAAGATCGCGCCTAAGGCAATGGACATCCGCGGAAATCTCGCCGCCGCGCTGCAAGGCGCGGGCCGCACGGATGACGCCATCTTTGAGTATCGCGAAATTGTGGCGGCGCGCCCCAATGACGCGCACGCGTTCTTTCAGCTGGGCCATCTGCTGTACGAGCAAGGCAAGATCCCGGAAGCAACCGCAGCTCTGGAAAAAAGCTTTGCGCTGGAGCCGAAGCAGGCCGAAACGGCTTTCAATCTTGCGCGCGCTTATCAGGACGCGGGAAATCTTCCCGCGGCAATCGACACCTACCAAAAAGGCCTTGCGCTGAAACCGGACGACCCGCACGGTCTTTACAATCTGGGCAACGCCTACTTGAGCGCGAAAGAGTCCAAGAAAGCGGAGGCAAGTTTTCGCAAGGCCCTGGAGCTTCAGCCGGATTTCGCAATCGCGCTGCAAGGGCTGGGAATCGCTCAAATGCAAGCGGGCGATCTGGATGGGGCGAGACTTTCGCTTATAAAATTAACGGCGATGCAGCCGGACAATGCCGACGCGCAGTTCAATCTCGGAAACGCGCTGTTCAATAAAGGGCAATACAAAACTGCCGCGGAAGCGTATCGCGAAGCGATTCGCCTGAACGCAGACCTCGCTCACGCGCATTACAATCTGGGAATGACGCTTCTGCGCCTGAACGATCAGGCCGGAGCGGATAAAGAATTCCGCGAAGCTGCAAAAATTGACCCCAAGCTGACTCCGCCGAAATAATCTTCAAATACCCTCAAGCTCTTGCACAGCCGCGCGAAGCTTTTCGATATGCGCTCCAATGCCCCCTCAGAAAAATTATTCGTAACGCAGGCAATCGATCGGCTCGAGATTGGCCGCCACGCTTGCGGGGTAATAGCCGAAGAACAAGCCCACGCTGACAGAAATCGCAAAACCAATCGACACCCACAGATAAGACAGCGATGCGGGAATGGACGGCACCAGAGTGCGCACCAATGTCGATACGCAGGCCCCGATGAAGATGCCAATTGTGCCGCCGACCAGGGTGAGCACGACAGCTTCCAGCAGGAATTGCAGACGGATGTCCGCGCGGCGAGCGCCGATGGCCTTGCGTACTCCGATCTCCTGCGTGCGTTCAGTTACGGAGATGAGCATGATGTTCATCACACCGATGCCGCCGACCAGCAAGCCTATCGAACTGATCACGGTCGTGAGGATCACCAGTGCGCCGGTAAGCTGATTCCACAGATTGCTAAGAAAATCCGGCGAGCTCAGCTCGAAATCATTTTCCTTTTCGGGCGGAATGCGGCGCAAGCGGCGCATGGCCTGAAGGACCTCGCCTTGCGCCAGGTCGATACTCACATTCTCGGGGACTGTGAATGCGATCACCAACTCTTTGGAACCCGGATACTCCTTCTTGAAATTGCTCAGCGGGATGATGGCGAAGATGTCCACTCCGGGACCGAGGAACAAGCCCTGGTCGTGCTCGAAAACGCCGATGACTTGGTATAGGCCGCCGTTGATGCGAACGGTTTTGCCAATGGCGTCGGAGTTGGGGAAAAGTGATTCGCTAATGGCCGCGCCCAGCACCACCACGGGGCGCGCGTGTTCTTCGTCCGCGGTGTTGATGAAACGGCCACGCTCGACCGAAAACAGCGGAATCGCTTCGGTGTACTGCGGTTCGGCGCCGCGTACGATAACTTTCTCCACGCTACGATCTCCGCTGGTGATTAGGTTGCTGTCACCCAGGAAAAAGCCGCGCGTGCCAATGGTGGTGACGATCTGCACGTCCGGAGCGGCTTGGCGGATGTAGTCCTCATAGCTGTATTCAAGGTATCTGCGCGTGCGGATGCGTTCCGGCATGTGCGAAGGGTCCGTGGCGGGCGGAAATCTGGTAAGAAAGTAAGTGCGCGAGCCTAGGGATTCCACTTTGTCCTGCACGAACTTGTTCAGGCCTTGAATGATCGCGGCCATGGAAATCACCGAGGACACTCCGATGACGATGCCGAGCACGGTCAATGCGGAGCGCACCTTGGACGATCGCAGCGTGTCCATTGCGGCGAGAAAATTTTCGCGGGCTTGAGCGAGCGTCATGAGCGCCATCAGTCGGACCTCAAGGCTACAACCGGGTCCAGTTGCGAGGCGCGAAACGCCGGATAGATTCCGAAGAAGAGTCCCACCGCGGAACTAAGGAACACCCCTAGGATCGCCACCCAGGTCCGCACGGACGCGGGGAACGGCGTGTACGTGCGCAGCGCCAGCGCAACCAGGAATCCCAGCGTGACGCCGGCAAGGCCTCCAACGATGCATTGCAGGACGCTCTCCACCATAAACTGGCGCAGGATGTCTTGTTTCGTAGCGCCCACGGCGCGCCGGACTCCGATCTCCCGCCGTCGAAGGGTCACGCTCACGAGCATGACGTTCATGATCACGATCCCGCCAATAACCACCGAAATGGCGCTGACCATAATGAACACGCCGAAAAAGGCCGAGCTGATGCTGCTCCACAAAGCCATATAGCTGTCTTTAGTGCCGATGAAATAATCATCTTCCATATTGCCCATAAGATGGCGCCGGGAGCGCAAGATCAGGCGCGACTGATCCTGCGCTGTTTCAAAGTTCTGTTTGCTGGTCTTGACGTTGATCGTGATGCTGGAATTCATCCCCTCAAGACGGAGAAAAACGGAGAGCGGAACGATGACGAAGTTGTCCTGGTCCTGGCCCAGGACGTTGCCGATCTTTTCCATGACTCCGATCACCAGGAATTCATCGCTGCCGATGCGAATGGATCTTCCGAGGGGGTCCATACCGAGAAACAGCTCGCGTACGATAGTGTCGCCAATCAAGCAAACGTTGGTTTTGTGCTCCGCTTCCGATGGACTGAAGTAGCGGCCGATTTCGACCGTTCGCGTGTCAATATTCGCCATATTTGCCGATTGGCCATAGAGAGTTACGTCCTGTTGCTCTTTGTCGCCGAATCGCGCCCGAACCGCGGCGCTGGCACTGGCGCCGACTTCTCCACACGCGGTGCATGCCTCGGCAACGGCAGTCATGTCGTCAATTTCAATTTTCCTGTACTTCAGCGCCTTGATGACGATGTTGAAGTCGGTGACGGCGAAAGGTGTGCGCGCAATCTGGAACACATTCGTGCCGAGGTTGGCGATCTTCTGTTCCACATAAAGGTTTGCGCCCTGGACAATGGTCATGACCGTGATGAGCGTGGCCACGCCCATGGTCAGTCCCAACGCTGTAAGCGAAGCGCGCAGCTTGTGCCCGCGCAAAGCATCGAAGCACTGCGCGAGATTGTCGCTGACAGCAAGCATGGCAAGAAGGCTTCTTCGGTTACCTTATCAAATTCCGCAAAAATATGAACTGTACCTCGCCGAACGAACCGAAAAAAGGTAACCGACAGCGCGCGAGGGCATCTAACGAACTATGACTATGAGAAAAGTAAAACTTGGTTCGCAGGGCGCCATAGTATCCCGCATGGGACTCGGCTGCATGGGAATGAGCGAGTTTTATGGCGAGCGCAACGATAAAGAGTCGGCTGCGACGATTTTGCGTGCCCTGGATCTGGGGATCAACTTTCTGGATACGGCGGATGCTTACGGAATCGGCGACAACGAGGAGTTGATCGGCAAGACGATTCGCGGGCGGCGCGATGAGGTGTTCCTCGCGACGAAGTTTGCGAACGTCCGCAAGAAGGATGATCCGACGCACTGGTCCATCAGCGGCAAACCCGAGTACGTCCGCGCGGCTTGCGATGCTTCGCTGAAGCGGCTGGGCATTGATCACATCGATCTGTATTACCAGCATAGGGTGGACCCCCAAACACCGATTGAAGAGACGGTGGGCGCAATGGCGGAGCTGGTGAAGGCGGGGAAGGTGAAGTACTTGGGATTGTCGGAGGCGTCGCCCGCGACGATACGGCGCGCGCATAAGGTGCATCCGATCACCGCGCTGCAGACGGAATATTCGCTTTGGGAGCGCCATGTGGAGAAGGAAATCATTCCTACCGTGCGAGAGCTGGGGATTGGCTTTGTACCCTACAGCCCGCTAGGGCGTGGCTTCCTGACCGGCACAATCACGAATAAAAGTGATTTGGGCGATAAAGACGCGCGGGCGCAGCGCTACCCGAGGTTCGAAGGCGAGAATTTTGAGAAGAATCAGGTGCTGGTCGAGCGCGTGCGCGCAATCGCCGAAAACAGAGGCGTGACGCCCGGCCAGATGGCATTGGCGTGGGTGCTCGCAAAGGGCGAGGACCTGGTGCCGATTCCAGGAACGAAGCGACGGAAATATCTGGAAGAGAATGCGGCTGCGGCAGACATCAAGCTAACTCCGGGCGAGATGGCGGAGCTGGAAGCTGCCGTTCCACAGAATGAAATAGCAGGCGATCGATATGCCGCAGCGAACATGAAGGCGATCGACCGCTGATTGCTCGCGCATGACAATTTTGGAACTCACGCTTCTGGTCTAGAAGACCACGCTGCGCCGGATAAAGAATTCTACGAAGCTACACGAATCGGCCCCTCTAGCGCCCCAGCAAAACTCGCCGTTCTTTACAGCGGAGCGCGCACACCGTATGCTTACCTCAGCAGAGATTTATCGTAGTCGGCTTGGGAGGACATGTGATCTGGATACTTCTGGCGGTTGTGGTCCTGGCCGTGATTTTCGTCATCAGCATGTACAACGGCCTGGTCAGCCTCAAAGTACAGTGCGACAACGCGTGGTCCGATATTGACGTGCAGCTCAAACGCCGCTACGACCTGATCCCCAACTTGGTGGAAACGGTGAAGGGCTACGCCGCGCACGAACAAGGCACGCTCGAAGGAGTGGTGGCCGCGCGAAACCGTGCGATGAACACCCAAGGCCCTGCGGCGAAGGCGGAAGCTGAGGGAGTGTTGACGTCCGCTCTGCGTCAGGTGTTCGCGCTGGCGGAAGCATACCCGCAACTGCGCGCAGTGGAATCTTTCACCCAGCTTCAAAATACGTTGAACCAGATTGAAGACAGCATCCAGAATGCGCGGCGCTATTACAACGCCGTGGTGCGCGACTTCAACACGAAGATCGCGCAGTTCCCCTCCAACATTATCGCGGGCATGTTCAATTTCAAAACGCGCGAGTTTTTCGAGATCAGCGCACCGGCCGAGCGCGAAGTACCGAAAGTGAGCTTCGGCGGGGCCACATCTTAGGCCGAGCCGCGATACCCTCGAAAATGAAATACGTCCGCCTTTTCGCGCTTTGCCTGACGGCATTCCTGGTTACGTTGCCTGCATTCGCCGCGGCTCGCCAGATTATTATTCAGCACTTCGATGATGAGGTGGTGGTCGGCGAGGACGGAACCATCGACGTGACCGAAACGATCGAGGCGCGTTTCATCGGCGAGAACTGGCACGGCCTCTACCGCTCGATTCCGGTCGAGTACACAACTCCGCAAGGCGCGAACCTTACGCTTTTTATCGATCATGTCACAGCCTACGATAGCAATGGGAATGAGTTGAAGTTCGAGCAGAGTAGCGAAGGCCGCTATTCGAAGTTTAAGATTTACATTCCCAATGCGGACGATTCGACGCACACCATCGTTTTCCACTATCGGGTGCTCGATGCGCTGCGATTTTTTGAAGACCACGACGAACTCTATTGGAACGTGACCGGCAACGACTGGGAAGTACCTATTGAGTTTGCGAGCGCGCATATCGCGCTGCCTGCCGGCGTCACAGGCCTTCACGCCATCGCTTACACAGGAGGCATCAATTCGCGGGCGCAGGACGCGGTGGTAGAAGTGAAAGATAACGGCGTCGATATTCACACCACGCGGCCGCTGTCGTTTCACGAAGGACTTACCGCCGTGGTCGGCTTCGACAAAGGACTCGTACACCCGCCGAGCGGCGCCACAAAATTCGCTCGATTTCTTCGCAGCAATACTCCGCTGCTGCTTCCGATTGGAGCTTTCTTCGTCATGTTCTGGATATGGTGGACGCGCGGACGCGGCCCCGAGCGCGAAGCCATCGCCGTCCAGTATGAGCCGCCCGACAAACTTACGCCCGGTGAGTGCGGCACGCTGGTGGACAACGAAGTGGCTATGCGCGACATCACCGCGACGCTCGTCGATCTCGCCGTGAAGGGCTACATGACGATCGAGCAGAAAGACGAAAGTCACCTGCTGGGTCTGAGCCACAACAAAGAATATATTTTCCATCTGAAGAAACCACCGGCGGAATGGGCAACCGCGCGCCCGCACGAGGCGCAAATGTTGGCTGCGGTCTTTGACAATGGCGCCGTGACGGACGTGAAACTTTCGGACTTGCAGAATCACTTCTACACGCAACTGCCCGGGATTCGCGACAGCATCTTCCAAGCTCTCATGAACGATAATTATTATCTGCACCGGCCGGACACCGTGCGCCAGGGATACTTCGGCGTCGGGCTGGCCATCGGATTTTTGACCGTGGCGGGAAATGTTGTCTTGTCCCGTGCCACCGGGATTGCTTCGGCCACATGGGTGGTCGCGGGCATTGCGACTGGATTGGTAGTTTGCGTTTTCGGATACTTCATGTCGGCGCGGACAATTACGGGGCAACGAGCGCTCGAGAAAGTTCTGGGCTTCGAGGATTTCCTCGGGCGCACGCAGAAAGATCAGATCGATCGGCTGGAGAAGACTCCCGAACTCTTCGAGAAATTTTTGCCCTACGCCATGGCGCTGCACGTGGAGAAAAAATGGGTGCAAGCTTTTTCCGGCATCACCATGCAGCCCCCCAACTGGTATCAGGGCTCGTACGGAAGCGGCTTCGTGCCGTACCTGTTAGTGAGCGACCTTAATATGATGACGATGCAGGCCGGAAGCGCGATGGCCTCTTCTCCCCGCAGCTCAGGCGGCTCAGGATTTGGCGGTGGTGGCGGAGCCGGCGGGGGCTTCGGCGGTGGCGGGGGCGGCGGCTTCTAGAGTTCGAATATATCTTTCCGCTTTTCGAGCGACTTGAAATTTTCTTACTTCCTGCCTCGGCGTATTTTTTGCCCGCGTGCCGGTCCGTCATAGCCCGCTAAGGATTCCAGCGCGACAATTTCCGCATCCTTTCATTTAGATGGTCATCTAAATATTGCTATCAGAAAAAGGCCCGCGCGCAACTGCCCGGCCGTTTCTTACCGAATCAAAGGAGAATCCCGTGAATCGTTTGAATGGAAAAGTCGCCGTCGTCACCGGCGGAAACAGTGGTATCGGCCTGGCATCAGCCCAGCGCCTCCAGCAGGAAGGCGCTCGCGTGGCCATTTCCGGACGCAGCCAGAAGACCCTTGATGAAGCGTCGAAAATTCTAGGCAAGGACGCGCTCGTCGTTCAAGCCGATGTCTCCAAGCTTCCCGAAATCGATAAATTCTTTTCCGCAGTGAGCGCGAAGTTCGGAAAAATCGACGTCCTCTTCGTCAACGCCGGCGTAGCCAAGTTCGCTCCGTTTGCCGGATTTACGGAAGCCGATTATGACAATCTCTTTGACATCAACGCCAAGGGCGCATTTTTCACCGTTCAAAAAGCGCTGCCGCATTTGAACGATGGCGCATCCGTCATTCTCAACACGAGCGTCGCCGGCCACATTGGCAACGCGCTGGGTGTCGTTTACGGAGCTACCAAAGCCGCGATGCGTTCGTTTGTCCGTTCGATGGCCGCGGATCTCGCCGCCCGGAATATTCGCGTAAACGCGATCGCGCCTGGGCCGATCGAAACGCCCATCTTCGGCCGCGTCGGTCTTTCGGAGGAACAGCGGGCTCAAGTGCTTCAGGGATTCATCGCCAGCGTGCCGTTGAAGCGCATCGGAAAAGCAGAAGAAATTGCCGCCGCCGTGGCCTTTCTGGCGTCCTCGGATTCTTCCTTCATGACCGGTGCCGAGATCAACGTTGGCGGAGGCGTCGGCGAAATCTAATTTTCGGAACAGACAACCGATCCGGGTGGACCGCCGCCCGGATTTCTTCCATTCGTCTTGCTCGGGACGACAAAAGCTCGCCTTAAGCTTGTGACATCGGTGGCGGCTTCTAGTTCGGAGTCTAGGATCTTCGCGCGGTTGGCGATTCCGACTTCATTGCCTCGGATCAGGCGCGCCATTTCTTGACCCAGCCATGCTCGCGTACGCCTTCTTCCTCCATCTGACGAGTCCAAGCACCGAGAATGCTCGAGCGATTTAAATAGCCGACCATTTCCTTGGGATTCTTTCGGCTGACGACCGGTAGCCGGCCGATATCATTCCGCAGCATGCGGAAGAGCGCGTCGAACGCAGATTCGTCGGGATACGCCACGATTAAACTTCTGCTTCCGGCTTCGAGTACGGTGGCCTTTCCCCTGGGGTCTGCTTCCAGCGCGCGCAGCAAGTCTCCCTGCGTCACGATTCCGACGAGCTGTTCATCCATGCCAATAATCGGGAGGCCTTGGGTCAGATTAAAGCTCGGCTCTCCGCGGGCCATGCGCTCGGCCAGGCCGCCGACGGTCATTTCCGGTGGGATGGGCTGCACGTCTTTCCGCATCACCTCGTTGACGCGGACAACCTGGAGCACTCCTGCTTCGTATGCCTCTGGGACGCGGAGGCCGCGGCGCGCGAGCTTTTCCGTCATGATCGAGCTGGGCAAGTAGTGAATCGCGATCATATCCGCAATCACACAGGCGAGCATTAGCGGGAGTATTGCGTTGTAATCGCGGGTGATTTCAAACGCAAAAACAATGAACGCAAATGTGGCGCGAGAAGCTGCGCCGAAAACCGCAGCCATGGCTACCAGCGCATACGCTCCGGGCGAAAGGTGCGCGCTAGGGAAAATTAAGTTCACGACGATGGCGAATGAACCGCCGAGCGCCGCGCTCGACATGAACATCGGCGCTAGCAGGCCTCCGGAAGTTCCCGAACCGAGTGAGATCATCAGCGCGAGCGCCTTGCAAATCGCAATCAGAAGCAGCAGCTTTAGAGCGAGATTGTTGTTGAGGATGTCTGAAATCGTGTCATAGCCAACGCCGAGAACGCGCGGGACAAAAAAGCCGATGATGCCGAGGCCTAGCGCGCCAATTGCGGGATGCCAAAGGTCATCGATCGGCAAGCGTTGGAACTGATCTTCCACCCAATAGAGGGCTTTCGTAAAGCAGATTGCAACCACGCCACTGAGAACGCCCAGCAGCAAGTAAAACGGCAAACCATGCAGCGCGTCGAAATTCACGTTTCCCATGGCGAACATCGAACGCTGACCGAGCAGCACAGAACGGACGCTCGTCGCCAGCGTGCACGCAATTACCAATGGGATGAAGGAACGCGAGCGAAATTCGAACAGCAGCAGTTCGATCGCGAGGATCACGCCAGCGATTGGCGTGTTGAATGTAGCCGCCATTCCTGCGCCGGCGCCGCAAGCGAGAAGGACCTTGCGCTCAGAAGCCGTAGTGGAAATGATCTGCCCGATCAGCGAGCCCACAGCTCCGCCGGTTTGGATGATGGGGCCTTCCGCGCCGAAAGGTCCGCCGGTTCCGATAGCGATTGCGGCCGAAAGAGGCTTCAGGATCGCGACTTTAGCTTCAATTCGGCTGCGCGATGTGAGCACTGCCTCCATCGCTTCCGGAATCCCGTGGCCCTTGATTTTTTCCGAGCCGTATTTCGCCATGAAGCCGACGATGACGCCGCCGATGATGGGAGTGATGATGATCCATGGCCCGATCAAAGTGTGCTCCGGGCTGCGGAAATGGAAGGACCACTCGTGGTAATAGGCGAGGTTCGTGATTAGGCCGATCAAGTCATACAGAATGTAAGCAATGAAACCGGCGAGAATGCCGATCAGCGCTGCCAAGCCGGAAATCAGTCCGATCCGATAACCTGCGGATTGTTCCGGCAGGCGAGTTGTCACGACTGCGGCCGAAGACCCCACGAGCAATTTCTCCTTTGGAAAAGGACTTCTAGCGGACCTTGCGAGTTTTATAGTGCCTTCGTCTTGGGTACGAAGCGCTTCCAGCAGGCGGCACCGTGCTGCGACTGCGCCGCTTTCGCGCGATGGCTGATTTAAGCGCAGCCACGAGCTTCGGTCCCGCCATCTGCAATTCGCCGCGATGCGAAAGCGTAAGTTCCTGCAAGAGTTTCTCTCCGCGGAGAGTAAGCCGAAGCAAAACCTGGCGGCGGTCCGCCTGTCCGCGCGAACGCAGGATCAGGCCCTTAGTCTCTAGCCGGTGTGTCAGTTCAACCGCACTGTGATGCTGAATCTGCAGGCGTTCGGCCAAAACGCCGACCGTTGCGGTCTGGCGGGAAGGCAACCCCTTGATCGCCAGCAAAGCTTGATGCTGATGCGGCTCGATTCCTGCGGCGCGCGCAGCCGTCTCGCTAAAATTCAGGAAGCGGCGGATTTCGTAGCGGAAATCAGCGAGTGCTGAGTAATCAATCCTTCGTCTCTGTGTCTTTGTCACGACCTCATAAGTATATCGTATTACGATATTAATTGCTCGACACGAAAGAGGAGTGTTGGGCGTGGCGAGACTATTGCGAGTTAGCCGCCAGCGCTTTACGGGAAATTACCTTTTTAGAATATCCGCGGGGAAGAAAGGCGGGGGCGCAACAGGTCACAAGCCTTTGCGAAAAGATTTTTGCGTTTTGACGTGCTGGTAGCCGTGACTTTCGTAGAAGGCATGCGCGCGATCGCGGACTACGTTCGAGCGCAGTCCGATGGCGCGGCATCCTTTTTCGCGCGCCCAGCGTTCCGCGCGAGCGAGAAGATGCATTCCGACTCGCTGCGAGCGATAGCGTTCGTCAACCACAAAGCCGCTGATCTCGGCTCGCGCGTCCGCTTCCACCACGCGATACACAAATACCGCGAGCCATCCAGCGATTTCTCCGCTAGCAAGCTGCGCTACGAATACAGCGTGTTCGTTGGAACGCTCCATGCCATCTAGCCTTTTAGAAATTTCGTCCGGCGTCGAAGGATAACCGAGCTGGCCGGCAAGCGCCGCGATTCGCGCATAGTCCTGTGGCAGAGCCTCGCGAATCTCCCCTGCAAATTCTCCCGCGGGACCGCTCGCCGTTGATCCTGCTGTTTTGTCCAAGCGCGTCATGCGAGCGCTTTCTTCAAGACGGCAATTTGCCCGGCGTGATACAGATCGTGCTGAACTAGACCGTGCAGCAACACGTACTGGGAATAATTTTCGCGCGGCACTTTTTCGTCGAGCTGGCCGTCGCGCACGGTCTTGACATGATTCCGCAGACGAGTCCTGTTCTCCGCAAGAGCGGCGAGCGATCGCTTCCAGGCAACTTCGCTCACCTCCCATACCGGCGGCCAGTCAATTTCGGTCGTAACTTCAACCGGCTCGCCTTTTGACTTCTGTTGCACGATGCTATTCCACGCGGCGATGTGGTTCACAAGTTCCCAAATGGAATGCGCTCCGGGTACGGGATGTTTCGAGGCGTCTTCCGATGAGATGCCGTTAAGCAACTGCGTAAGGTCCGGCCCGTGCCACGCTTCGCCCGAAAAGGCGCGGTCCATTTGACCCAGGATTCTTCTGATTTCGCTCATTGCCGTTTCTCCGGGAAGAGCGTAAGCCACGCGAGCGGCTTCCGCAAGTGGAAGAGATTCCGGGTGAATAGAGCACTTTTTGCCGATGAGGAAACTTGAGGTTAGAAAGTTTTATCGGAATCCAGAAGAATCGTCACGGGACCGTCGTTCGTGAGTTCGAGTGACATGTCCGCCTGAAACACGCCTGTTTCCACGCGCACAACGAGACCGCGCAGTGCGAGAACGAATTCATCGTAAAGCGCCTTGCCCAATTCCGGCGGCGCAGCCTGAATGAAACTGGGCCTGCGCTGTCCGCGCGCATCGCCGTATAAAGTGAACTGCGATATGGCCAGAATCGCCCCTCCGGTATCGAACACCGAGCGGTTCATTTTGCCTTGATCGTCGGCGAAAATTCGAAGATTCACGATTTTCTCAGCCATCGCAACGGCTGTGGCGGACACATCTTCGCGCCCTACCGCAATCAGCACGACGAGCCCAGGCCCGATCTCGCCGGTTACGCTGCCGTCCACCAGCACGCGCGCGCGGCTCACCCTTTGCAGCACAGCTCGCATAAAGTTTTTCTCGCCAGCGACCAGTGAGAACGGTTGATTCTATGCGCAGAGCAAATCGAATACAATTCGCGCTCGCGCCGGTTAGTAGACGCGTGGCACGCACAAAACGTTTCGCAGGCGCGGTTTTCACGGCGTCGCAAATATGCTAGAACAAATGGCGCAGACAAAGGCGGCAACTTGAAACTCGCACTGATTGGCACACATGGCGTGGGAAAGACAACTCTCGCCTACGAAGTGTGTTCGCTGCTGAAAAAATCTCACCACAACGTGGAGCTTGTCGCCGAAGTCGCGCGCCAGTCTCCGTTTCCCGTGAATGCGGAGACGACGCTGGAGGGCCAGCTCTGGATTCTGCACTCACAAATCGCGGCGGAGCTTGAGGCGGCGCCCCGCGCGCCGGTTGTGATCACCGACAGAGCCGTGCTCGATAATTATTGCTACCTGGTCAACAAATTCGGCCGGCAGCCCCAGTTGGAAGCGTGGCTGGCCTGGTGGATGACGACGTACTCGCTGCTCGTCGGCGTTCCCGTCGTCGAAGAAGGAATCCCTCGCGACGGGTTCCGCTCCGAAGACCGCGCGTTTCAATTGCGCATCCACGAACTACTGATCGAATTGCTCGCCTCAGCGCCCTTCAACAACTTGCCTGCTCCGGTCATCTGGCTTGACACGCGCGATCGCAGCAACTGGGCTGAAAGAATCGTGAGCGCGGCTGCGCCTCTTATCGAGGGCTCGTCCACAACGCAGCTCCGCAATCGGTCTGCCGGCCGCTAGTTGCTGTTACAGAGATGAGCAAAAGTTCCAGCGCGCCTTCTTCGCGGCCGCAAAAACGCTGGCTAACCCGCGGCGTGCTGGGTATCGGCCTCGCCAGTCTGTTCTCGGACTGGGGACACGAAGCCGCCACGGCGATTCTTCCCGCGTTTCTTGCGAGTCTTGGTGCGCCTGCGTTTGCCCTTGGCGTAATCGAAGGCGTCTCGGACGGGCTCTCTAGTTTCGCCAAACTGGCAGGTGGCTGGATCGCCGATCGCCCAAAATGGCGCAAGCCGACTGGCATTCTTGGATATCTCGCCACTGGTCTCTCGACGTTCGCTTACGCTTTCGCGCATAGCTGGCCGGCAATACTCGTCATGCGCGCGCTTGGGTGGACGGGCCGCGGCAGCCGCGGGCCTTCGCGCGACACGCTGCTCGCGGATGCCATAGCACCCGAGCAGCATGGCCGCGCGTTTGGTTTCGAGCGCGCGATGGACACTGTGGGCGCCGTCCTCGGACCGCTTTGCGCTACTGCGTTAATCGGACTCATCGGCCTGCGCGGCGTTTTGAAATGGACGCTCGTGCCCGGGCTTGCCGCCGCCGCTGCGTTTGCATTTTTCGTGCCGCCCGCGAAACGTGCCGACGGACATCACGCTCAAAGCTTTGCCTCCAGCTTGGGACAAATGCCCGAGATCTACTGGCATTTTCTCGCCGGAGTTTTCGCGCACGGCCTCGGCGATTTCGCGCCCACGCTCCTGATTCTCCGCGCGGTCCAGATACTTACTCCACAATTTGGGGCTGGCCGCGCTGCTACGATCGCCGTGGCTCTTTATACGTTTCATAATGCCGTGAACGCGGCTGCGTCTTATCCCGCCGGCGCGCTCGGCGATCGTATCGGAAAACGAGGTCTGCTTGCAGCGGGATATCTGGCGGGAGCGGTCACCTACGCGGGTTTCATTTTTGTGACGCCGACGATTGCAGCGCTCATTATTTTGTTTGGACTCGAAGGAGTCCACGGCGCCGTCCAGCAGTCGCTCGAAAAATCGATGGCCGCGCAGTTACTCCCCGCCAAAGTGCGCGGCTCGGGCTTCGGCGTCCTCGCCACCGTGAATGGAATTGGCGATTTGGTGTCGAGCATAGCGGTGGGAGTGCTGTGGTCGAGCGTGAGCCCCAATGCAGGTTTTCTCTACGCCGGAATTTTCACTTTGGCCGGGGCGGTGCTGATTTATTTCTTCACCGGCGGGCGCGAGCGCTGACTGCCGAGTCTTTGAACTTTTCTTGAACGCGTTCGAAGAGCTCGCGGGGCGCGTTGGCACGCCGGACAAAAATAGCTACTGCGCCCAGCTACGATGATTCGGCGAATCGCTGTCCCGCAGCGGGAGCATTTCTTTCCTTCGCGCCCATAGGCGCGATGGCGGATCTGAAATTCGCCGGGTCGGCCTTCCGCGTCAACGTAATCGGAAATCGAAGATCCGCCCAGACGAATTGCTTCGTTCAGCACGCGCCGCACGACTCCGTAAAGCCGATGTATCTCCCGTTCATCCAAGTTTGCGCCGAGCCGCCGGGGATGGATGCGCGCACGCCACAGGCTCTCGTCCGTATAGATATTGCCCATCCCGCGCAGAACGCGCTGGTCAAGAAGCAGCGCTTTGATGTGCGCGCGCCGCGAACGAATCCTCGCGCTGAATTCTTCCTCCGTCGCTTCCAACGGATCGAGACCTAGCTTCCCCAACACGCTCTCGTGCGCTGTATCCGCGAGCATCGCCATTCGGCCGAAGCGGCGAATGTCTGTGTAACGCAGCTCCCGGCCATCGTCCAGCGCGAGAAACACATGCGTGTGCGGCGCAACAGGAACTTCCGGCGGGCAGGTAACGAGCTGCCCCGTCATGCCGAGGTGAATCAGAAACGATGATTCGTGTTTGTTTCCGTTCGCGGATTCAAGCTCAACCAGGATAAATTTGCCGTGGCGTCGCACCGCGACGATCCTGCTCCCCGGCAGTTGCAATTCCAGCGCGGCAGGATCGTCGATGAAATCTGTCTTGCCTAGCCGCACATTCAATATGCGCCTGCCCGGCAACACCGCGCGCAGTCCACGAACGACGGTTTCAACTTCAGGAAGCTCCGGCATGTTTCTATTCTACGCCGGAGGAAGCAGCGCGAAGACGCGAACCGGCCCGCCCGAACCGCCTTCGAGTTTTATCGGCGCCGCGATCAGGAACGCTCCCGCTTCCGGCAATTGATCGAGATTCGCAAGATTTTCCAAATTGTAGAGTCCCGCAGGCAAGTCAGTGTGATGGACTTCAAAATCCTTCGAAGCGCCATAGTCGATGCTGAGTGTATCGATGCCCAGGCCGATGGCTCCGCGAGCGATCAGCAATTTCGCGGACTCGACTGAAAATCCCGGAAAATGCATCACGCCATTTGCATCCATGTTGCGGTAACGCGCTTGATCCGGCCAGCGCGAAGCCCAGCCGGTTCGCATCATCACAATCGCGCCCGCTGGGATGCGTCCATGCGCGGCCTCCCATTTTTCAATGCGCGTCGCGCTAAGCCGGTAGTCCGGATCCTTGCTCACTTCCTCGCGCACATCAATCACCACGGCAGGTCCAAAGAAATGCGCGACGGGAATCTGATCGAGCGTGAATTTCCCCGGAGGAAAGTGCGCCGGCGCGTCCATGTGCGTGCCGTAATGTTCGAGCATCCAGAAGCTTCGCGCGAAGTAGCCATCCTTTTCCGGTGTGGCAACAATCTGCGCTTCGAATGTTTTGTCGTCCCCGGGCCAAGCGGGTAGCTTTCCGTTGATTGCGTACGTCATATCCACCACGAGGGTTTTGCCAGAAGGGATTCCTTCCAGCCAAATATCCTGGTGCGTGACGGTTTTCCCTTGTGTGGCGAAAATTCGCGGAGCCGTGGTGTGCAAAATCAACGCGGCCAAAAAAATAGCAGCTAACGTGAAGATGAACGAAATAAACTTTACTTTTGGCATTGGAAATCCTCCTGTGGAAGCGAGAGCTAATCCGAAGTTTTCGCGGTTCTATGTTTCGCGTCAGGGCAGCGGAATGCCGGGCGAAGCGACGATACCGGCCATGCGCAAAATCTCAGCATACTCTTCATCGGTGAGCGGGCAGATAGTCAGGCGCGTGTTCTTCAGAAATTTTATTTTGCGCAGCAAACGATTTTCGCGCAGCTCAACCAGCGTCACTTGGCGAGGCAGCCGCTCGATCGCGCGCAAATCCATCACCATCTTTTTCGAATCGTGATCGTGCGGGTCGGGATAGGGATCGCGGCTCACTTCCGCCAGCGCGTACACCGCATGCTCCGCTTTGCCGTGGTAGCAAAGCGCGCGGTCGCCTCTCTGCACCTGCTTCAGTTGCCGAAGCGCGTCGGGACGGTTCCCGGCGTGCCGCCACATTTCCTTACCCTTCACGAAAAGGGTATCCCAGTGATAAACGCGAGGGTCCACTGCGAGCAGCCAGCGTTTTGGTTTGGTGGGAGGCTGTGTCATCCGTCAAAAAGTGCCGCGCGCAATATACACGGAAAGGTATGCAAAATGGATAACTTTATTGGCGGAATTTTCAAGCTAAGGGTAGAAGCAGTAAAGTGGGGTCTAAGTCCAGTCTTAACCTACGTCTACGAAGATGTCTTCGCCGCGAACTTCCACCGCATATGTCTCCACGCCAACTGCCGGGTTGTTCACCAGCTTGCCAGAGGTGACGTTGTACTGCCAGCCGTGCCAGGGACAAGTGACCACCTGCCCGTGAAGCTCGCCTTGGCCCAGCGGCCCTCCGCGATGTAGACATAAGTTATTGATGGCGAACAGCTTACCGTCCACATTGGCCAGCGCAAAGGTCTTGCCGTCAATCTGAAACTCGCGGATCATCCCTGGTGGGACTTCGTCTGCCTTCGCTGTTCGCAGAAACGCCATTGGTTAGGCCTCTGGGTGGATTTAACGCGGTTGCGGCGACTGGGCAACCATCACGCCGCTCTTGAATTCCTCGACCATCGCCGGCTGCAGCCTGACTTCCGTAGGCCGCTTGGCCAGCGACATCAGGTCAATCTTGTCCTGGAGCTTCAGGAGCGCGTAGAACAGCGCCTCAGGCCGCGGCGGGCACCCGATCACGTAAACATCCACCGGAACGATGCGGTCCACGCCCTGGAGCACCGAATACACGTTAAACGGGCCTCCTACGCTCGAACACGCGCCCATCGAGATGCACCACTTCGGCTCCGGCATCTGGTCCCAAACGCGCTTCAGCACCGGCGACATTTTCAGCGTCACCGTGCCGGCTACAATCATCAAGTCCGCCTGCCGCGGGGACGGCCTGAAAACCTCCGCGCCGAATCGCGCAATGTCGAATCGCGAGGTAGTCGAAGCGATCATTTCGATGGCGCAGCACGCCAGGCCAAACGTCAGCGGCCAAATCGCGCTCTTGCGCGCCCAATTGAAAACGTAATCCACCGTCGAAAGGACGTAGCTGCGTTCAAACCGATTGTCGATAACTCCCATGCGCCTATTCTACCTCATGAATCTGCCTTGCAAAGACGCGAAGTATATCCGCGCCAGTACAACGAGTCAAACCTGACACGAATAGATTTCAGATGGCTCGCGAGCCGGCAATCACCGGAAATCTCAGGGAACAATTTCATGGAACCTCTTCACGGAACTTCTTTATGGCACTTCGATCAGGACGAGCGACATGTCGTCGGCGGCCGGGCCGCTGCGCCATGCTTCGATTCGAGCCAGAATCTGACGCTTCATTTCAGGCAACGGCAACTTCGAAGCCTCTCGGACGATTTCTCCAAAGCCGTCAACGCCGAGCATATCGCTGTGCTTGTTGAAACTTTCGGTGAAGCCGTCGGTGTAAATCACCACGCGATCGCCGGGTTGCACTGGAACTTGTATCGCCGCTTCGTTGTCAACCGCGTCATCCAGCAAACCGAGGACTGCGCTGCGCGATTCCAGCAGCCGCGGCGTCTCACCCGGCTGAACGATCATCGCCGGCGGATGGCCGGCGCCGGCGAACTCCAGGCTGCGGTCCTCGTAATTCAGCCGCGCAGCCACCATGGTGAAGTAGAACACCGAGCTGCCAAGATTCCCTTTCACGAAAGTGTTCAGGTGCTTCATCATCGCGCCGAGTCCGATGCCGCGCTCTATTTGAGACATGGTCTCCGTGTAAATGCGGTTGGCCACGAGTGCTGAACCGATGCCATGCCCCGAGACATCGCAAACCATGAGGCTGAGGTTGGCGCCGCGCGGCGCAACGAGGCCAAAATCTCCGCCGATCGTTCGCACCGGCTGATAGAACGTCTCGACCAGTACCTTGCCCCAGGTCAGTCCGCTCGGCGCGAGGCTCTGTTGCACGCGTGCCGCGAGCAGCAAGTCTTCTTCGATTTCTCGGTGGCGCTGTTCGAGCTGAATGTTGGCTTGGCGCAGTTCATTCTCGGCGCGTTTCTGTTCGGTAATGTCCGTGGCCGTGACCACCGCAAACGAGTTGCCGTCGGGGTCTTTAATTTGGCGCGAGGTAATCAGCACCGGCAATTTTTCGCCTCCGACCCGCGGCACGAAGAATTCGTACTGACCTTGTCCTTCCGCTTCTCTCTGCTCGATGTGCTTCAAAAGCGCTGGGACATCCTCGGGTGGATACAATTCTGCGACGAGCCGCCCCACAAGTTCTTCGGAGGTCATCCCGATCATTTTCAGGAACAGGCGATTCGCGAAGACCACCCGGCTGCGATTGTCATTGATGATCACGCCCTGATTCAGGGTCTCCAGAACGCATTTCATTTCGTCGATCCACTTATGCTGCGTGTCGTTCAAAGCGGTCTCCGTGTCGAGCGGGTTCTGACCAATCTCGTCGCAGTATTCGATGCAATTATGCCGCGCCTGGCTCCAAGTTTATTCGGGGTCACACACAAAATGGGGTCTGCGCCAGCCGACACTTACTTTGTGCCGTAAACCAGGAGGGCGCCGATGGCGCGGAAGGCGGCTAGCTCTTTCGCGTCGCGGAACCAGCGGCCGTTGTAAACCTCTGGAGTGGGAGTGGGGTCCGGGAGCAGACGGTTGGCAACATTCGCAAATCCCGCGTCGCTAAAGATTTTCTTCCATTCGTCGGCAGAAAGCAGATGCGTGGGGACGGCAAGTTTTTCGCCCCACTGGTGGCAATAAGGGTTGTCGCGATAATAGTTGATCAGGATCCAGGCCGAGCCGCCTTCGTGCAACACGCGATAAATTTCGCGGATGCCCTTGGCCGGGTCGGGCCAGTAGTAGGAAGACTCGACTGAAATCGCGCGCGTGAAAAAATTAGCTTCCCAGGGGATTTCGTTCACTTCGCCCACGACGAAAACCAGATTCGCGAGATCGACGCTGGCGCGGCGCGCGCGATGGATCATCTCGTCGGAAATGTCCATTCCGACTACGCGGCCTTCCGGAACGCGCTTGCCGAGAATGCGCGAGAGCCAGCCCGCGCCGCAGCCCACGTCGATGATATTGTCGGTGGGCGCGATCTGCATCAGGCCGAGCGTGGGTTTGGCGATGGGCCAGTGGTCGTGCTCCATCGACTCGCCCTTGCCCTCGTCGGCCCAGCGATTGAATTCTTCGCGCAGGTGCTGATCGGCTTCTGGGTTCGCCACTAGCCTACCCTCGCCGACGCGCGGATCGCGCGGACTAGAGCGGGCGAGCGCAGGTTGGGCAGAAATGGGCGCCTGGAGTCATCGCTCCGCACCGGGTGCAGTAGCGCGCTGGTCCGGCATAGGCATAAACGGGCTGCCGCTCTTCGGCCGCGCAAGCCCAAATCAGCGCGATGATCCATCCGATTACGGTCCAACCAAACAGGAGATTCACGATAAAAATTCCCGCGAAGTCCCGCTTCTTGTGGCCCAAAATCGAGGGCAGGAAATACAGCAGCGTCACAGAGAGTAGAAAAATCATGGCCCCTCCACTCTGTAGTACGATTCAAGTCGCCAATTTGTTTCATCAGTCTTGCTATTCCCCAAGCTGCGAAACTTTGCATTCCACGCTCGTGTTTGTGGCCCATTCGGGCGGCTTACGGCTTCGCCACTTTCGCTAGAAGCTGCGTGAACCTTTGCTCGCGGTCCTTCTGGTCAAACCCCTGGTAGATCTCGGCGATTTGCGTGGCGTTCATCGAACAGAATTTCGGGCCGCACATGGAGCAGAATTTTGCTTCCTTGTAAAAATCGTCCGGCAAAGTTTCGTCGTGCATCGCGCGAGCGGTTTCGGGATCGAGCGAAAGCTCGAACTGCTTGTTCCAGTCGAACAGAAAACGCGCGTAGCTGAGCGCGTCGTCTCGATCCCGCGCGCCGGGACGATGCCGCGCCACATCCGCCGCGTGCGCTGCAATCTTGTACGCAATCACGCCCTGGCGAACGTCGTCCGCATTCGGCAAGCCGAGATGCTCTTTCGGCGTGACGTAGCAGAGCATCGAAGCTCCGTGCCAGCCGATCATCGCTGCGCCGATCGCGCTGGTAATGTGGTCGTACCCCGGCGCGATATCGGTGACGAGCGGGCCGAGCGTATAGAACGGTGCTTCGTAACAAAGCTCGTTCTCTTTTTTCACCTGCATCTCGATCTGATCGAGCGGAATGTGTCCCGGCCCTTCGATCATTACCTGCACGTCATATTCCCAGGCTTTTTTCGTGAGTTCACCCAGAACGCGCAGCTCCGCAAATTGCGCTTCGTCACTCGCATCGGCCAGGCAGCCGGGACGCAGCCCATCGCCGAGCGAAAAACTCACATCGTGCTTCTGAAAGATTTTGCAGATAGCGTCGAAATTCTCGTAAAGAAAATTCTGCGCTTTGTTAAAGCTCATCCACTGGGCCAGCAGCGCGCCTCCCCGGCTGACGATTCCAGTGATGCGATTGCGCACCAGCGGCAGAAATTCGCGCAACACACCCGCGTGGATGGTCATGTAATCCACGCCCTGCTCCGCCTGCTCCTCGATCACTTCGAGCATCACGTTCAGATTCAAATCTTCCGCGCGGCGAACGCGCGACAGCGCTTCGTAAATCGGCACGGTGCCGATGGGCACGGGCGACGCGTCAATAATCGCTTTGCGGATCATGGGGATATCGCCGCCGGTGGAAAGGTCCATTACCGTGTCCGAACCGTAGTGCACCGCTCGGTGCAATTTTTCGAGTTCTTCGTCTACGTTTGAAGTGGTGGCCGAATTTCCGATGTTCGCGTTGATCTTGCAGAAAAACGCCACGCCGATGCCCATGGGTTCCAGGCTCTTGTGGTGGATGTTGGCGGGAATGATGGCGCGTCCGCGCGCAACTTCGCTGCGCACGAGCTCGGGCGCAATTTTTTCGCGCTTGGCGACGTACTCCATCTCTTCGGTGATGACGCCCTGCCGCGCAAAATGCATCTGCGAGAAATTTCTCGGCCCACCGTTCATCGCCGCCGCGCGCTTTTCGATCCACGCATCTCTAATTCCCATAGCACCCCCGTAGTGCACCGAAACTGATTCGTACTCCGCTGTGGCGGAGCCATTATCGCACCGGCTCACATATGCGGCAACCCACCTAGTAGCGACAGCGCGACGAGACGCGGAGTTCAATGCATTTCGGAATTACGGCGCGGTTGCTGCACCGGAAGCAGTCGAAGCGACTTCGGCGAGTAGTGCCTTCAACTTATCGGGGTTCGTGACGGGAGGGTGGCAGGTCGTCTCAATGCAGACGAGCGCTTGCGGCTTTGCAGCATCAAGACCCGCCTCGGCGGGTAAATGCTGAAGAGTTTCGCTGAGTGCCGGCGCGAGCGATGCGGAAGCCAACCTTTCAGGCGTAACCCGCAAAACCGCTTTGCCGAAGCGATAGACTTCGTTGGCTGCCTTTTCCAGCTCGGCGGCCTTCGGATCATCGGCAGAGCCAAGCACGACCACTTCAAGTGGATGGCGCGAATGCAACAGCGCCGCCAGGCCGTATGTGGCGGCGAATAATCCATATTGCGGAACCAGGCCTACAAACGCTTCCAGAGTTTTCTCTGCCCAATCGCGATAGAGCTTTTCGCCCGTGAATGCATAAAGCCTGTCGAGGACGATCACCGCAACGGAGTTTGTCCCCGGAGTAGGCGAATCCTGAAGCGGTTTGCGGCGCACTTCGAGGCCGCCCATCGGCGCGGCGTCTTTCGCGCGATCGAAGAATCCGCCGCCGTCAGGATCGCCGAAGCGTTCCACGGCGAGACGCATGGTGCGTTCAGCCTTTTCAAAGTATTTAGAGTCGAGCGTCGATTCGTAAGCGTCCAGTAGCGCAGCCGCCGCGAAAATCTGATCATCGAGCGTGCCTTCCAATCGCGGGCCACCCACGCGATGCAGGAAACCTTTGGATTCGTCCCAAGCCTCCGCGATCAGGCGATCCAATGTTTTGAGCGCGAACTGACGGCAATCTTTGCGGCCCAGGACGCGCGCGGCTTCGAGATAAGCAGAAACAAACATCGCATTCCATCCAACGTAGATGGTCGTGTCAATTGCGGGCGTGGGATGCCGCTGGCGGCGCGCCGCGAGCAGTTTTTCTTTGGCCCGCACGATCAGGTCCTGCGCTTGCGATTCATCAATTGCCAATTTCTTGGCTAGCTCCTGAATCGTGCCCGTGATCCATAAAACATTCTTCTCCGGGTTGTGATGCATTTCTCCGCGCTTGCCGACGTCATAGTACGGCTCCACCGCGCGAGATTCCTCCGTTGAAAGCGCCGCGCGCACCTCCGCCTGCGTCCAGGTGAAATAATCGCCGTCATCGTCCAGAGTCTGGTCGGCATCCTGGCTCGCGTAGAATCCGCCACGCGATTGATCGGACAACACTTCGTTCACCCATGAAATAATTCCTTCCGCTGTCTCGCGAAAAAGCGGCTTGCGCGTCACTTGGTAGCCGTGAAGAAAATTCTTCAGCAACTCCGAATTGTCGTAGGTCATTTTTTCGAAGTGCGGCACGCACCAGCGTTCGTCCACTGAGTAGCGGTGAAATCCTCCGCCGAGCTGGTCGTAAACGCCTCCCAACGCCATGGCTTCCAGCGTGCGCTCGGCAACATGCAGCAAATGCGGATCGCGCGTGGACTGGTAGCGTTCGAGCAGCAAATCCACAGCACTGGCATGCGGAAACTTCGGCGATTGCCCAAAACCGCCGTTGTGTTCGTCAAAAAGATGGAGCGCCGATTCCAGCACCGCATCCACAATCCCCGCATCGAACTCGCCGCGCGCGGTACGAAAAACTTCCGCCTTGGCGACAGCTTCTTCCAGCGCCACAGCGGACGTGTCCACTTCAGCCCGCCGCGTTTTGAACGCTTCGGCAATCGAAGCCAGTATGCGTTTGAAACCCGGACGCCCCATGGCGTCTTCGGGCGGAAAATAAGTGCCGCCGAAAAACGGCTTTCCATCGGGCGTAAGGAACGCGGTCAAAGGCCAGCCGCCCTGCCCGGAAATTGCGCTGATCGCGGATTGATAGCGTGAATCGACGTCCGGGCGTTCGTCGCGGTCCACTTTCACCGGGACGTAAAAGCGGTTAATGATCGCCGCGATTTCCGGATTTTCGTAACTCTCGCGGTCAATCACGTGGCACCAGTGGCACCAAACCGCGCCGATATCGAGCAGGATTGGTTTGTTTTCGGCGCGCGCGCGCGCAAACGCTTCTTCGCCCCATTCGTGCCAGTCCACGGGCTGATGCGCTGCGGAACGAAGATACGGGCTAGTGGAATCCTTCAGTCGATTTTCGATGGGATCGGTCACAGGTCCTCAGATTAATTCGACGGCAGACAGTTTGCGGCGTGCATTTACTGCACCGGGCTGCTGTATCCGGCGTCGCGCGGATCGATGGGCTTGCGCGACGAAAAGCCTTCATCCTGGCCGTGATAGAAGCGGATGCGATCTTCTCCCAGCCGCCAGCACAAATAAACTTCCTGATTGTTGATGCGCGCGGGAAAGTCCAACAGTCCGACGTCCAAATCTTTCACCACGCATCCGGTGGATTGAATCTGCTCGAGCGCCGATCGCACAGCCTCCTCCGAGCGATTGCGATCCAATCGCATGCGCGCGGTTTTCTCGTAAGAAACTAAAAGCCCACCCGAGCGCTGAATCCGTTCGGCGAGCGCGTTCAGATGCTCTTCAACTTCCCCCAGTTTGCGCCGCGACTCCATCGCTTCGATCAGAACCGGTTCGAGCTGAGCCCGGAGATGTTCCGCCTCAGTGAGCGAGAAATATTTAGGTTCTTCATCCGCCATCTGAGCCGTCTCCCGGAAGTTTTTTCAGAATAACCTTTGCGGTAAGAAAGTTTCGGAAAGAAAGCGAAGCCGGCGAATCGCACCGAGACCCGAAACTACCCGCCGATAAAAACCATGGTGCGCGAAGGCGGGACGAAGTCCGCTTCGTTGATGCGGTGCCCTTTTTCTTTCTTGTGAACGATTGCAATAATCGCGTCGCCGATTTCCCGGTCGGTCGCGCCGCCGCGCAACATGAATTTCAAGTCGTGATCTTCCTTGCTGAAAAGGCAGGTGCGCAGTTTGCCGTCCGCCGTCAGCCGAATGCGCGAGCAATGCCCGCAGAATGGATGCGATACCGGCGCGATGAGCCCGATTTCACCGCGGCCATCGGCGAATCGATATTTGCGCGCGGTTTCGCTGCGCTCGTGAATAACCGGGATCAGCGGCCAGCGCGCGGAAATGCGCCGGTGAATTTCCGCCGCGGTCACCACTTGTTCGCGCGTCCAAGTGCGGTCCGCATCCAGCGGCATAAATTCTATGAAACGCATCACGATGTCGTGCTCGCGCGCGAATTCCGCGAACGCTTCAACCTCTCCGTCGTTTATTCCCCGCACCAACACCGCGTTCACTTTTACCGGACGCAGCGGCGAAGCCTGTGCAGCCTTAATTCCCCCAAGCACCTGATCGAATGTTTTCGTGCGCGTAATCTGTTCGAACTTTTCGCGGTCCAGAGAATCGAGGCTGATGTTGATGCGATTCAGCCCCGCCGCGACCAGGCGATCGCAACGCTCCGCGAGCAAGTGGCCGTTCGTGGTCATCGAAAGGTCCTGCACGCCGAGCGTTTTCAGCCGCGCGATAAAATCCTCGACGCCGGGGCGCACCAAGGGCTCGCCGCCCGTCACTCGAATTTTTCGAATTCCCATGCTGA
The DNA here is from genome assembly GCA_963698005.1 of uncultured Acidobacteriota bacterium. GTDB lineage: Bacteria > Acidobacteriota > Terriglobia > Acidiferrales > UBA7541 > Palsa-295. Next base: position 3,589,615 of record OY969113.1, on the reverse strand, counting down.
CCAGGATGCGAGCCAGCCGCTCGTACTCTTCCCATTCGAGCAAGGCATGCTCCGCCATGTGGTTCTCGGGATTGGCCGAACGGCAATAGACGCAGCGAAAATTGCAGCGGTCCGTAACCGAGATGCGCAAATCGGTTATTTGACGTCCGAATTTGTCAACGAGCGCCATTCATTCCTTTAAACGACTTCCAAATCCGCAGGGTCCCAAGCATGCCGAAGAAGGATGCTCCGGCCAGTATACCGCTCGCGCCCGTATATCTCCTATCGTTCCGCCACGTCGGGCAAGATTCTGGATTTCCCTGCAGCGGCCGCGTGGCCGGCAGTTGTACGCTTGGTTGGATGTGGTAAAGTTGCCAGCCGATGCGGATCTTCGTTCTGGGTGTGGGCGGCACCGGCTCTTTGCTGGCACAGTTGCTGGTGCGCCAGGGACACACCGTGTGGTGCGGCGATCGCGACCCCGAACGCGCCCGAAAGTTTCTCGGCAAGAAGAGCGAGATAAAGGTCGTCGAAACAAACGCGCGGAATCTCTGGTCCATCGTTCGCGCGGCCCGCGGCTGCAATCTCATAGTGAATGCATCTCCGGCGGTATTCAACGAAATTATCCTTCGCGCTGCGTTACGCCTGCGCGCGCATTATCTCGATTTGAATTCCCACCTCACGCGCAGCCTTTTCAAACCCGAGCAATTGCGTTTCAACAAGCGCTTCGCCGCGAAAAATCGCGTGGCGTTGATTTGCACCGGAGCCGCTCCCGGTTTGACTAACCTTCTCGCCAAGCGCGGCTCCGAACTCCTTGATTCGGTTGAATCGGTTCAGTTGCGCCTGTTCGAGAGCACGGAAAGCAAAGACCCGGTTTCGACCTGGTCGCCCGAAGGAGCGTACGACGAAGCGATTTCGCGGCCCAGGGTTTACCGCAACGGCCGGTTCGTTTTGGCCAAGCGCTTTGCCGACCGCGAAAAATTCCGCTTCCCGCCGCCAATTGGCGAAACCACCGTTTACCTGGCGGCGCAGGACGAAGTCTGCATGGTGCCTTATGTGATCCCGATTCGCGACATGGACGCGAAAATCGGCGGCAATGATTTCGACCGCTTGTACCGCTGGTTTCGCCAAGGGAGGCTGAACCGCTCTCAAGGGATCGTGCGCAAAAGATTTCCCAAGACGCTCACGCCCAGAAACGTGGCGGCGCTGATCCGCAGAGGCATTCTCTACAACGCAAGGTTTGCCGCAGCAGTGTTGTTGCGAGGCATGAAAGACGATCAGCCTCTGCTCGTGCGCTGGGACGCAAGCTTTCCCTCGCTCTTCCAGATTCGCCAGCGCGGACTTGCCGCGACGCCCATCTCGTTCGCCACTGCGCACGTAGCCGCAATCTTCATCAGGCATTTTCCGCGCGACGAAGCGGGCGTCCTGGAACCTGAAATGCTGCCCGCTGATACGCGCCGCGCGATTCTAGCGGAAGTGCGTTCGCGGGATTTCCGAATCAAGTTGAAAATCACCAAGTTGAAGAAAATTGAAGAGGAATTCTAGAAAGCGGCGCCGGCGCGTTTAGAAAGGCGAAACCAGCGGCTTCAGCAGACCAAAATCCGTGAGTCCGTTTGCAACGAACTGCACCGCCAGTGCTACCAGCAGCAATCCCATCAGGCGCGTCATAATGCGGATTCCAGTGTCGCCGAGGTAGCGCCGCACGCGGTCAGCTCCCGCCAAGACCAGATACGAAACAAACGACACCAGAAGAATGGTCGCCCAAATCACTCCGTGTTGCCAGATAGCGTGGGATTCGCCGACTAAAACCATGACCGTGGAAATTGCGCCGGGCCCGGCCAGCATCGGCATGCCTAAAGGAATAATGCTTGCGTCAGCCTTGGTCGTGCCTTCCTTGGTTTCTTCCGGCGTGACCTTGGTGGAAGGCTGGCGCGCTTGCAGCATGTCCAACCCAATCCGCATCAGGATGATGCCGCCGGCAATTTTGAATGCCGGCAGCGTGATTCCAAACATTTTGAAAATTAAACTGCCGGCCAAAGCGAACGAACACAACACAATCGCGCAAGTCCACGCAGCGCGCCGCGCCACTTGCCGTCGCTCGGAATCGGATGAGTCTTCCGTGACTGCAATAAACATCGGAATCACGGTGAAGGGATCAACCAGAAAGAACACTGACGTTACCGCCAGAAGAATGAATTCGAGGACCGCTGTGACGTTTGTACTCATTCAATGTGCCGGCATTTACGCCGCAAAAAAAGCGGCCCCGCCAAGGTAGCATTTTTGCGCGGAAGTTTGTAGCGCGGCGGTTGGCCCTGCGTTTCGCCGGCTAGTTGTGCGCTGGCGGCTGGGGCTGCGCGGATTTGGGAGCCGTGGCCGGAGCGGCTGACGGCGCCTGTGCGGGCGCAGCCCCCTCAGCCGGCTGATCGTGAGGCTTGAAGTCCGTGGAGCGAATCACCAGCCGCAGCGGCAGATCTTCATCGTCGGGACCCTTGATATAATCGTCCGAGCGCGTGTAAGTGGGCAGCCAGTATTTCTCCTGAAAATTCTCGCGGTAGGTCTCGAACATGGTGAAGGGCAAGATCGTTCCGTTACCCGCAAGCTCGCTCACGAACTTGCCATAGCTCTTTACGATCGCGAAATCGTGATCGTCAACCCAGATAACTCCTTCAAAAAAACGCTGTTTGCGGCTCAGCAGCTTCGGCTTGACCTGAAAAATGTAGGTGTTTAACTGGTCCAGTTTCTCCTGCCCCGCGTATTTAAAACTGTAGTTCCCAATTTCCTTTGAGGTCAGAGAGAACAGCGGCAGGCTTGCCATCGTGCGCGCATCTTCCAGCGAGAAGTGCTCCACCTTCAGATCGGATTCAGGCGGCTTGGCGACGCGCAAAAAGCGCTGGCCATCGGGACGCGTATAGACCTCGCCGGTCACGCTGAACTTTCCACCCGGGTCGGACATTTCCTCGATGCGTATCGTTTCCGTAAAATCGTAGGTTTCGTACTTCTGTTTCATCACGTCTTCATTGGCCGCAAATTTCTGGATAATTTCCTGCTCGGGGATGGGCGGCGGCCCGGGATGCGGTTCCGACGAGATGCGCTTCGCTTCGTACTTCGGAGGAGGCGCCATCGGGCCGTTGCTGACTTGCGCGCGAGCGCCTACGGCGAAGAACAGCAACAGCGCTGACGGAATTAAGAGCGAGAAGCGTTTTTTCATTGTGCCGTTCTTCTAAAGCCCTTCCGAACGTTAGATGCGATTGCCCTTCCTCGCGTCCAGGCACGAAGGCCCGATATCTCCATAATTTCGAAATTATCACATTTGCAAGCCGCATGGCGAAAAGCGTCCACTTACCCGAAGCGGGGATTCGCGGATTTTTCAGGCTAGTATGGCCCCCCTCTGATAAAATTCCTCGTTCGCGATGTTTGAAATTCCCATCCAGGAAAAACAGGAAAATCAGCAGGCTCGGCGCTATCGCGTCAGCGGAAGGGTGCAAGGCGTTGGGTTTCGCTATTTTGCGAGCCGCCTCGCTCGCCAGCTCAACCTAACTGGCTACGCGCGGAACTTGCGCGATGGCAGCGTGGAAGTCTACGCCATCGGTACCCCCGCGATGCTTGCCGCTCTGCGCAAAGAACTTCAGCGCGGGCCGCGCTCAGCAGTGGTTTCAGACTTAATGGAAGAAGATGCGACGATCGAATCCAAATTCGCGCATGGTTTTACGATCGAACGCGATAATCTTGACGTTTGACAGCATTCAAAGAGGAGACGATGGACGACCTGAAGAAACTCATTCGCGAAATTCCGGACTATCCCAAGCCGGGAATCCTGTTTTACGACATCACCACGCTGCTGAAGGATCCCAAGGGTTTCCATTCCCTGGTTGACCAGCTCTGCGCGCATTACAACGGACAGAAAGTTGATCTAATCGCCGGGATCGAAGCGCGCGGCTTCATTTTTGCTCCCGCGCTCGCGTATCGCCTCGGCGCCGGATTCCTTCCCGTGCGCAAGCCGAAGAAGTTGCCGTCGAAATGCGCCTCGGTCACCTACCAACTCGAATACGGCACGGATCAGCTCGACATTCACGAAGACGCCGTGAAGCCGGGCCAGCGCGTGCTTGTTTGCGATGACCTGCTCGCCACCGGCGGCACCGCCGCAGCCGCCGTGGAGCTGATACGCCAACTCGGCGGAGAGGTTGTGGGCGCAGCTTTCGCCGTCGAGCTGAATTTTCTCAATGGCCGCGCGAAACTTCCCGGCGTCGATGTCTTCTCGCTCTTGAAATACGACAAATAAACGGGGGTTACGCGGACGCGTCAAGTCTTGCGGCAGCGCCCCTTCAGTTTTCTACTTTGTCTTTTCGGGTTTCTTTCCGGAACGTTGGCGGACAACCTCGAAGAGGACGACGCCTGCTGCAACCGAAACGTTAAGTGCGCGAACCGGGCCTGCCGTGGGAATCGAAACGAGAAAATCGCAGCGTTTGCGCGTTAGTTCGTGCAGACCTTCGCCTTCGCTCCCCAGCACGATCCCGACTTGCCCTGAAAAATCCGCTTCGGTATATTTTTTGTCGGCGCGCTCGTCGAGTCCGATCAGCCAGTATCCGGCTTCCTTCGTCTCTTCCATCGCGCGAACGAGATTTTTCACGCGCGCCACCGGCAAATGCGCCAGCGCTCCAGCGGAAGCGCGTTCCACAGTGTCCGTCAATCCAACAGCGCGCCGTTCAGGGATGATCACGCCATGCGCGCCCGCGGCCAGCGCTGTGCGCACAATCGCGCCGAGATTGTGCGGATCTTCAATTCCATCAAGCAGGACGAGAAGTCCTTGCGGAGTCTTCGCCGCAAGCAAGTCTTCAAGTTCGAGCGCGGGCTTCGCTGCCGCCAGCGCGGCGATGCCTTGATGTTCGCGCGTCCCTACGAGTCGATCTATTTGCAAACGGTCTTCAAATCGCACCGGCACACTCGTCGACCGCGCGAGCTGCACCACCGCTTCCACACGCTCGCCGTGGCGTCCGCGAGCGATCACGATGCGATCAAGCGCGCGCCCCGCCGCCAGCGCTTCTTCCACTGCGTGAAATCCGGTAAGCCAGTTCATCATTCGCTTACGTCCCAGCGAGAGTAAGTTTCGTTAATCCAGCGCGGCGCAAAATTCCAGCATGCGCTGCCGCGTGCCTTTCACCGCAACAGCAAAATCCAGCTTTGCCGCGCCATCAAGCAAGAGAATGACGCGATCAAGCTCACCTGTGCCCGACCGGCCTGCCAGCACAAGCCGAATCGGCTGAAACAACTCGCGGCTGCGATACGGAGTCGCGGCCTTCATAGCCTCAATGATTTCCTTGAAGCGATTGGAATCCACGTCGCCGCCATCGAGAATCAGATTCGCAAGCTGCCGGATTACCTCGCGTGCGCCGGAACGCGCCAGCACAGCTTGGCTTTCGTGCTCGCGCAATATTTCCGCCGCGTCGTAACGAAAAATCAATTTGAGCAGCTCCAATCGTTTCGCGGAGTACGACCCAAGAAGTTCCGCCGCCCGTGTAAGCCACGCCTGCAACGGAGAATCGTCGCGACCTTCGCTACTAGCAACGAGCCATGCGTTCTCGCGAAGTATTGCAGCAACGTCCTCGGCCGCGAAAACGGTCGCCGGCACATTCGTCTGAATTGTTTCCGCGGGCACCTCAGGTGTCATAGGCAATTTTCTCGCAGTCGAAATGCAGAAGCGGAGCCGCTCATCCTTCCAGCGTAGCGATAGTGTGCGCGGCGATAGCTTCGCCGCGCCCAATCTCGCCGGTGCCTTCGTTCGTCTTCGCTTTCAGGTTGATCTGTTCCGGCGTGATGCCGAGCGCTTTCGCCAGCGCCGCGCGCATGGCAGGAAAATGCGGCCCAAGTTTCGGCCGCTCGCAGATCACCACCGCATCGAGGTGCCCGATGCGCAAATTCCGCTCGTCCAGCAGCTTTCTCGTGTGCTCCAGAAAAACCAGGCTGTTTGCTCCCTTCCACTTCGGATCCGTGTCCGGAAAATGCGTGCCGATGTCGCCCAGGCCTGCCGCGCCAAGCAACGCATCGCACAAAGCGTGCGCCAGCACGTCGCCATCGGAGTGCCCCACCGATCCTTTGTCAAACGGCACTTCGATCCCGCCGATCATCAGCTTGCGCCCCTCCGCCAGCCGGTGCAAATCGTAGCCAATTCCGGATCGCGTCATTTCGTGCGCCGCTCCTGCGCGAGATAAAAACGTGCGAGATCCATATCCGCGGGCCGCGTGATTTTCAGATTGCGCTCGGAGCCGAGCACGACGAACACATCGTGCCCGAAGCGCTCGACCAGCGAAGATTCATCCGATGCCGTGACGCCGTCCTGCTGCGCCTTGCGAAACGCGTCGCGCAGGAGCGCATACGAAAACGCTTGCGGCGTTTGCGCCAGCACGATTCTTTCGCGCGGAATCGTGGACGTAATCAGCACGACGTCTTCAGGCAGGCTCGCTCGTTTTACTTCTTTCACCGTATCAATCGCCGGTATGCCGAGAATCGCCGCGCCCCGTGCACGCGCTTCCGCGATCACGCGTTCGATCTGTTCCGGAGTCACGAACGGCCGCACTGCGTCGTGCACCAGAACTATTTCCGTCGCAGGGTCCACTTGCGCCAACGCATTCGCCACCGACTGCTGCCGCGTATCGCCGCCATGAACCACGCGCGCCGGCCGACCCAGCGCAGCTTTGCCGACTCTATCTTGCAGTGAAACAATATCGTCCGCTCGCGTAGGAATAAAAAAGTCAGTGATCTCCGCGCAAGCCGCCAGCCGCCGCAATGCAAAAATCACCAGCGGCATGCCGTCAAGCTCCAGAAATTGCTTCGGCGTTTCAGCCCCCATGCGGGTGCCCAGTCCGGCAGCAGGAATAATAGCGGCGATGCGAGTCATCGAAGGGTCAACAGTCTATCGCAATTGCGCACTAAGGGGGAGAAAACGGTCGTGGACCACTTTCCGATTACGCGACTGATCAGCAGTTAGCTGATAGAACCAAAATCGCTCGGGACCCACACGATGTTTTCCATCGAGAATGACACTTGGCACAGTGTTCGCTTCCCTCGGTTCAAAGCTCAAGCGTCGGGGAGCAATCTCCGTCCCACGGCTTCGGCTCAGAAACTTTGTAGTCCGGAGGAACGGTGAAGAGCGAAACGTCGGGTTCGCCTCGGCTGATATCCGAGAGCTTAACGGTGTGCTGTGACTTGCCGGGCCCGCTACGTTTGACGAGGACGAAGGCCTGAAGTTCCTGCGAGAACCAGTAATCCGTTACTCTTCCAAGGGCCAAGCTCTTCCCGGAGGAGTTGGGAGGGTATTTTAGGGACTCACGCCCATGTCGTACCGCCATGCCATCAACCACGTCGTGCGCGAGTTCTTTCTGAGAAACCTCCGGAATAGCTATTTGTGCCAACTCTTTTGGATCGATCTCGGGAAGATCGGAACCTTTGCAGACTTGTTGCGGTTTCTCGTCGGGAGCCGGCCAATGCGTCTTCGAAGCGGACTTGACCGAAGGCTGGAGGAGGATGCTAGTCCTGGTCGTTGGGTCGTAAATGTCAACCAACAACCACCCCGGCTTGGACGGCTCGTCGAGCGGCGTCCTGTCCCATTCAAGCCTGGTTCGGCCTTTTGAATCGCGATAAATTCTGCTTCGAAAATGTGCGGTCACGGTTTTGCCATGCGAATCGGTGCGTGTGTTTTCTGCGTCTATCGTGGCTGCAATTGGATAGCCCGGCACGCTACCGATGGTCATACCCAGCAAGACGTTATCGCCGCGTGTACTCAAGTTTGGCGGATACAGGAATTTGCCTTCCTGTTGAAGAAGGGTTTCCTGGGCGGACACGCCCGAGCATATGCTGCCCAGGAGAACCATTGTTAAAAGAAACTGGCGCATGGGTGACCTCTCAAATCAGGCTATCTGCTGCTAGAACGGAGTAGTAGCGATTTCTTGCGTGAATTAAGCCAAAAGGATAAGGGAACCGGTGGGGCCGTCAGAGGATGACTAGCCGGCGTAGCGAGGACGCTGCAAAACTAGGAGCGGCCCGGCTCCGGATACAGAGGACGCGGCGGGCGCTCGCCGCCGGTGCGATCTTCGACAGCCCGTGGACCAGTCTGCGGCTCCGCTGGCGATTGCGGCACCGCCGCAATGGGACGCGGCGCCATCTGCTCGCCGCGCTCGTCGTAACGTCCGAAGATCATTTTGCCCGCGGTAGTTTGATGCACGGACGTCACCGTGATGTCGATCGTCTTGTTAATCATTTTGCGCGCGCCGTCCACCACCACCATCGTGCCGTCGTCCAGGTACGCGACGCCTTGGTTGTATTCCTTGCCTTCGCGCAGGATGAAAACGCGCATGCTCTCGCCCGGCAGCACCACCGGCTTCAGCGCGTTGGCGAGCTGGTTGACGTTCAAGATCTCGATGCCCTGAAGCGTCGCGACTTTGTTCAAGTTGTAATCGTTGGTGACGATTTTCGCCTCGTAGCGTTTGGCCAGCTCGATCAGTTTCAGATCCACTTCCGGCACTTGCGGAAAATCCTCGTCAACAATCTGCACTTCCAGATGCGCCATTTTCTGTATGCGCTGCAGCACTTCCAAACCTCTCCGGCCGCGCTGCCGTTTCAAGGGGTCGGCCGAATCAGCCACGAGCTGCAGCTCGTGCAGGACAAATTGAGGAATGATCACCGTGCCATCGAGAAACTGCGCATCCGCAATGTCAGCCACGCGCCCGTCGATAATCACGCTAGTGTCGAGCACTTTGAACGAATGCTTCAAGCTACGCTCGCTCCCGAACAGCCCTCCAAGCGCCTGCAGATTGAGCATGTCGCCTTTATTCGCGCCCAGGATCAGGCCGATATAAGACATCACCAGAAAAGTCGCCAAGCTGAAAAACGAGCGCGTGCTCTCCGGCATCGAAGTGTGCGAAAGCACCAGCGTGGTGAAATAGGCGCCCACAATTCCCAGGATCGAGCCCGTAGCCGCGCCTATCAGCCGCCGCAAACTCGCGCGCCGAAGCCGCAGCTCAAACAGGATGACGGCTATCGCGAACAGCAAACCGACGGCCGAGCCATATTCCTTGGAAACGCTGAACGGACGAAAATGGAAGCCTGCGGCAACACAAATCGCCGTGAAGATAATGCGGATGCCGAGCATGTCCCAGAAACTGCCGACGCTGTCCTGGCCGGCACGGGGATGGCTGTTCGTCTTTGCTGGGGGATTCTCAGGCGCGGGAACTGCCGACGGACGGCTAGGTACGTTAGGAGGCCTTTGCATCGTTCCACCTTATGAAGCGTATGAATAGATAGTTACGCAGCTATTAATTGGTCCCTGTGCTCTTCCGAATACTCGGTTTTATGAAACTTTAGCCGCCGAAATAAAAGTGAAAGCAAATATAAAAAGTTATAAGCGCACTATAACACCCGGGCGAAGTTCGAGCAATTGATGCGTGGACTGAAAGGACGCGGTAGGAACCGAATGTAACCTGAGGCTAGAGGTAGAATTTGGGAACGCGACGCCCTAATGCGCACAATAAATCGGAAGTGACCGTGCCGATTTCGTGCGCCACTTCGGAAACTTCAATCGAAGCCTGCCCGTCTTTTCCGTAGATCGTGACCACATCGCCAAGCTTTGCGCCCTCCACATCGGTTACATCAAGCATGGTCAAGTCCATCGAGATCGTTCCGACCAGTGGAGCGCGTCTTCCGCGCACCAGCGCGCACCCACGGTTAGTCCGTGCGCGCACGATACCGTCGGCATAGCCCGCGTTGATCACCGCAATCCGCGAAGGTCGGCTGGTGACGAAACGAGCGCCGTAACCCACCGCCTGCCCCGCCGGAATCTCTCGCAGTGAAATAATCCGCGCTCGCAGCGAAAGACAAGGCTCCAGCGGCATCGCGCACATTACTTCCTGTTTTTTCTGCGGCGGGTCGAACGACTGGTGATACCCGTAAAGAATTGCCCCGGGACGCACCATGTCTCCCCAGGTGCTAGGCCGCGCGCAGATTGCTCCGCTGTTGGCCATGTGCACGATTCCCGGCGAAACCCCCAGCGCATGCATCCTGTCGAGGCAATCGCGGAAAAGCTGCTCCTGCACCGTGGTTTGTTCCGCCGTAAAATCCTCAGCCGAAGCAAAATGGGTATAGGTGCCTTCGAGTTGTATGTGCGGGCAATCCGCCAGCGCCAAGCAGAACGCATCAATTTCATCCGGCGCAATTCCCAGCCGGTTCATTCCCGTATTTATTTTCAGGTGAAAAGGCACGCGAGAAGATTTTCCGCGTGCTTTGCCCCCCAGGGATTTCGCCGCGCGTTCGATATAGCGCAGATCGTCCACGCGCGATACCGTAGGCGTCAGTTGATTCTGTATCAGTCGTTTTTCCTCGCCGGGCCAAAAACCGGTAAGGATCAATATGCGCTTGCGAATTCCCGCTTCGCGCAATTCGATGCCTTCGTTCGCGCAGGTTACGCCGAACCATTCCGTCCCAGCTTTCTGCAGAGCTTTGGAAATTGGCACCGCGCCCAGTCCGTAGGCGTTCGATTTCACCACCGCGAGTATTTTCCGCTGCCCGCCGATGTGGCGTCGGATCACTCGCAGGTTGTGCAGGATGGCTTTGAGCGAAATCTCCGCCCAAACCGGCCTGCCTTCGAAATGGATGGCTTTCGGCATCGTCTTAAGAATGCCAGACTCCTTATTCATCGCGCGAACGAAATCCCACTCAACCAATTTGGACGCGGCGTTTAGGTAAACACCTGGCAGGAGTAATTGCAGGTAGCGGGCCATCTCACGGAACGGAACGTTTAGAACGAGTAGCTGGGAATCGTAAGCAAAATGCAGAGGTTAAGGGCTGTGCTGCGGCTCGATCAGACCCGCGAGCCCGGCTGTGTCACGTGAAACGCGGGTGCCGCGACACGCCTGTGGGCCTGCGGCAACGCTACTCTTCGCGGCCGGAAGTGCTCCACGCATCCGGCGCAGCTTCTTCAAATCGCGTATGCCTCGCGAGGAAAACGAAATTCATGCTGCCGGTAGGCCCATTGCGCTGCTTGGCGATAATCAACTCGGCCTTGGCGCGATCTTCTTCCGGCAAATCAGTCTTGTAGAAATTCGGGCGGTTGATGAAGAGCACCACGTCAGCGTCCTGCTCGATCGCGCCCGATTCGCGCAAGTCGGAAAGTTGCGGCTTACGGTCGTCTCGCTCAGGCGCGCGGGTCAACTGGCTCAAAACCAGAACCGGGACCTTCAATTCCTTGGCCAAGCCTTTCAAGCCGCGCGAAATGCTGGAAACTTCTTCCTGGCGGTTCGACCCGCGCCCAGTGTGCGTGGGAACCACGAGCTGAAGGTAATCCACCACCAGAAGCGAAAGCCCGCGATCGCGTTTCAGCCGCCGCGCTTTCGCGCCGATTTCCATCACGGTGGAAGAAGCCGAGTCGTCAATCCACAGCGGCGCATCGGCTAGATTCGTCAGCGCTCCGGTGACTTTTCCCCAATCGTCGCGGCCCATGTGCCCGGTGCGGAATTTGTGGGCGTCCACGCGGGCTTCGGACGCCAGCAAACGCAAGAGCAGCGACTCTTTCGACATTTCCAGGCTGAACACTGCAACCGGTTCGCGCAGGCGCAGAGCAACATTTTCTGAAATGTTCAACGCCAGCGCTGTTTTCCCCATCGAAGGGCGCGCCGCCAGAATAATTAATTCCGAAGGCTGCAACCCCGCGGTTTCGTTGTCGAGCCCGGGATAGCCGGTGGTAAGCCCGGTGATGCGCCGGCCTTCGCTGAAAATCTTTTCCAACCGCTCGTAATTATCGCGAACCAGCTCTTTGACGCCGATCAGCCCGACCTTAACGCGATCTTCGGCAAGCTGAAAGATGACCGATTCAGCGCGGTCCAGAATCACGTCCGCGTCATCGCCCGCCGCCAGCGCCTGTTCCTGAATCGCCGAAGCGGAAAAAATCAAACTGCGCAGGACGGCCTTTTCTTTGACGATGCGCGCGTAGTGCTCCACGTTGGTCACGCGCGGCAGCCCGTCCGCAAGCTGCGAGAGATACGCGATTCCGCCCGCAGCTTCCAGCTCGCCGCGGCGCGAAAGGTCTTCCATCAACGTCACGACATCGATAGCCTGCTGCTTCTCGCCGAGCTGAATCATCCGCTCGAATATCTGGCGATGCTGCGACAGGAAAAAATCCTCGGAGCGGATTTTCTCGATGGCCGCGTTCAGCGCGTGGTTATCCAGCAGGATCGCGCCAAGAATGCTGCGCTCCGCTTCGAGATTATTCGGAAGCGGTCTTTCGATAGTGGTGTCGTTCGCCATAGTTCGCTTTTTATTCGCCTCTAGTTTCTCTCAAGCCGCGCGCCCGCGCAAGCCCTCTTCGTTGTTCGGTTCTGTTTGCAGTGGGATGCAAAAGTGTTTCCGCGCGGAAGCACACACATTGTTGCCAGTTATCGCGCGAAGGTCAATGACTCAGAGCCTGTGGACGCTTTCGGAAAAGTGGAAAACTATTTGCGGTAGCCGCTTGTTTTTTTCGGTCGGAAAAAATGGAAAGAAGAATGAAAAATCGCGCAGCGGCCTCTGCGAAAATGCGAAAGCAAAGCCGTCGAAAGCGCCGCGACTGCTTACTCTTCTTTTCTTACTGTGACTTTCACGTTCGAAGTGATCTCGCGATGCAGCTTCACAGGAATTCCGTAATCACCGACGATCTTGATGGGATCGGCCAGCGTAATCTTGCGCTTGTCGATGTGATAGCCCTGCGCTTCCAGCGCTTCGGCGATGTCCGCTGAAGTTACCGACCCGAAGAGCTGTTCGTTCTCGCCCGCTTTGCGCGTAAACGCCAACGAAACACCCTGCAACGAATCAGCCAGCGTCTGCGCCGCGCCCTTCTCGGTCGCTTCCTTCTTCGCAAACGACACGCGCATCCGTTCCAGTCGCTTCATGTTGCCGGGCGTAGCTTCGATGCCGAGCTTGCGCGGCAACAAAAAGTTCCGAGCGTAACCCGCCGCCACGTCCACCAGCTCCCCGCGGTTGCCCAGCTTCTCGACATCTTCCTGCAAGATAATTTGCATAGCGTCCTCTCAAACCTTCTTGGTTAACTTCGCTTCGCCGCTCTGCTTTTCGTAGCGCCGGCGTCTCGCCGGCTCTTTTGACTTTCCTAATCGTCACCGCGGGCACACCGGAAAACAGTGTGGTTTATAGCTCCGCGGCGAACGGAAGCAGTGCAATGTTCTGCGCGCGCTTGATTGCTACCGTCAGCCAGCGTTGGTGGCGCGAGCACGTTCCGGTCATGCGGCGCGGAAGAATTTTGCCGCGCTCCTGAATGAACGGAGCCAGAATTTCCGCCTTCTTGTAATCGATGAAATCGGCTTTGTCCACGCAGAATCGGCAAACTTTCTTTTTGCGAACGAAACTCCGCTTGCCGCGTTTTGCTGGGGGGCCCCCAGGCCGTCCGCCGGGACCTCCGCCAGGTCCTGAAGACCGCGGACCTCCTCCTCCGGACGATCCGTACGATTGCTGCTGCGGTGCGTTTTCTTCTGCCATTCGATTTCTCCCTGACTAATATCCTGAATAAGTTTTTCGGCTATGCCGTCGGCGCTGCGGCTTGCGGTTCTGTCCCTGGCATTGGTGGTGCAGCCGGAACGGTTTTGCGTGGACGGCGCGCGGCTCTGCGCTCGCGATGCCGTTTCAGCTTGTCTTGCCGCTTCAATTCCTCGTCCAGACGCACGGTAAGATATTTCATCACCGGGTCGGCAACCTTCAGCCGTCGCTCGAGCTCTTTCACCACTTCGCCATGGCTCGAACGAATCACCATGTAAACGTAATATCCTTCCCGCAATTTCTGCACGCGGTAGGCCATGCGCTTGCGGCCCCATTTATTCACCGAGTCGATCTTGCCGCCCTTTTCGATGGCTACGTGCTCCAGTGTGGTGATCACTTTGTCGATGTCCGCTTCCGGCGTGTCCGGACGGCAGATAAAAATCAAATCGTAAAGGCGCTCTTCCATATGTCCTCGATTTCCAGCTAGCTATAAAACGGCTGCAATTCCTTGCTTCCCTCTCTACTGCGAATCTTCTTCCGATTCCGCGGGACCCACGCGGCGGTTGAACCGCGCCATCGCGTCATTCGGACCCTTAGTCAAAATCAACTCCACTGCTTCGGCGGCGTCTGCCACCATCTGCGCCGCAATTTCCCGCTCCGGCTTGCGCATCGGGTTGAGCACGTAATCCGCTCGGTCACTCACCGGATGATCCGGCTGGCATCCCATCCGTATGCGGATGAACTCATCCGTGCCCAGCGCACGAAGGATCGACTTCAACCCGTTGTGCGTGCTGCCCACGCCGCGCTCGCGAATCCTCAGCATGCCCCACGGCAAATCCACTTCGTCGATCAACAAAATCATTTCCGCGGGGGCGCATTCATACCGTTCAAGCAGTTCCCGTACAGCCGCCCCGCTCAAATTCATCATGGTCTGCGGCTTGGCCAGAACCACGTCCTCGCCCGACACTTTGCCGCGCCCCACGTAAGACTTCGCTTCCGGCCGCGTTACTCTGATTCCCGCGCGCTCAGCCAGCCCATCCACCGCGAGAAAGCCTAAATTGTGCGGCGTCCATTCGTATTCCGGTCCGGGATTGCCGAGGCCGACGATTACTCTCATAAATTGGCCCCAGCTCGCATCCCACTCTCCCGGCACGTCCGCGCAGCCCGGGCGATTTACTTCTCCTTGCCCTTCTTCTCGCCCTTCTCTGCCTTCGCCGGAGCTTCCGCGGCGGCTTCGCCTTCGCCCTCTTCTTCCTTCTTGCCCTTCTTGATCACTTCCGGCTCCGCCGCAGCCGTCTCTGCAGCCACTGCCGCTTCCGGAGTGGGCTCTTCTTCCTTCTTCAGAATCACGACGTGCGCCAGCACGCGAACCGGATCGGTAAGCAATTTTATTTTGTCGCGGTCAAACGGCAGGTCCGAGGCGCGAAGCTGCTTGCCGATCAGCATTTCGCTCACGTCGATCTTGAATTCCTCGGGAATATCGGCCGGCAGGCATTCCACTTCCACTTCGCGAGTGACCATTTCGAAAACGCCGCCCTGCATCTTCACGCCTTGCGGCTCGCCGAACGTGTGCACCGGCACTCGAACGCGCATGCGCACGTCCATCGCGATGCGGAACAGGTCCACGTGAAGCAGCTTCCCGCTGACCGGATCAACCTGCCAGTCCTTCACCATGGCTTTTTCCGCCGCGCCGTCCGTCACTTGCACGGTGAAAATAGTGTTGTGACCCGTCTCCGAGCGCAGAATGCGCGCCACTTGCTTCGCGTTCACCGTCAGAGAGATCGATTCCTTGTTCTTCCCGCCGTAAAGAATCGCGGGAACCATGCCCGTCAAACGCGTGCGGCGCGCCGGGCCTTTGCCCCGCCCTTCGCGAACCTGGCCTTCCACTTTAAATGTTTCCATACGTCCTCTTGTCCCGTGCCCGATCTTGCGGGCGAAGGCTCCGGGCTCAAACCCGGCGTTGCTCGCTAATTAAAAATCTCTCTGTACGTTAATTAAACAGTTCGCTGCACGTTAATTAAAAAGTTCGCTAATCGAAGTCTCTTCGTGAATCGACTGAATGCCGCGAGCCAGCAGTGGCGCAACGCTAAGCACTTTGATCTTCGATATCTTTCGCGCCGCTTCATGCAGCGGCACCGAATCCGAAACCACCACTTCCTCGATCGCGGACTTGATAATGCGCTCGGCCGCCGGCCCCGAAAGAACCGGATGCGTGCAGGCCGCGAAAACTTTCGTCGCGCCATGCTCCAGCAGCGCTTCCGCCGTTTTCACCAGCGTTCCGGCCGTGTCGATGATGTCGTCGATCACCAGCGCAGGCCGCCCCTTCACGTCTCCAATCAAATTCATCACTTCGCTCACGTTCACGTCGATGCGCCGTTTGTCCACGATGGCCAGCGGCGCGTCCATGCGCTTCGCAAAATAACGCGCGCGCTCCACTCCCCCTGCGTCCGGCGAAACAATCGTCATCGGCCCCAAATTCTTCTTCTGAAAATATTCCACCAGCACCGGCGAAGCGAACAAGTGATCCACGGGGATATTGAAATATCCCTGAATCTGCGGCGCGTGCAGGTCCAGCGTCAACACCCTGCTCGATCCCGCCGTTTCCAGCAAATCCGCCACCAGTTTCGCGGAGATAGCCACGCGCGGCTTGTCCTTGCGATCCTGGCGCGCGTACGGATAATACGGAATCACCGCCGTGATACGCCAAGCCGAAGCGCGCTTGAACGCGTCGATCATCAGCAACAACTGCATCAGGTTGAAATCAACCGGATAGCTGCAGGGCTGCACCACGAAAACGTCCGCGCCCCGCACATTCTCAAGAACCTGATAGCGCGTTTCGCCGTCGCTGAATCGCCCGTGCTCCGCTTGTCCCAGCGGCACGCCCACGTAATTGCAAATAGCTTTCGCCAGCTCGGGATTCGCTGTGCCGCAAAAAATCTTGAATTTGTCGTCAGCCAAGCTTTCCCCTCAACCGCTCACACGCCACCCAAGCGAACGGCCATACTTTTCCCTGGATAGGGTTTCGACGACGAAAACTGAATCTTCCTGGAATGCACGAGCGGCTCGGCGCGCCTGCGCTGGGTTTCGGAAGATTCCGAACACCGCCGACCCGCTACCCGCCAGCGCGGCATCTGCGGCTCCTCGCTTGAGCAACGCGTCCCGGATTTCTCCGAGTCGCGGATAACGGCTGAAGACCGGCCCCTCGAAATCATTCGAGATGCCTGCCCCCTGCCTGCTCCAGCACAGAGCGCAGAACCCCCAAATTTTAGGGGGTTTCGCACGCTTTGTCAATTCCGCAGAAATCCATTCATAGGCGTCCTTCGTGCTCACGCCAATGTCGCGCGGAGATACAACCAGGATCGTCTGCTTCGGACCGTTTGGTAGCGGATAGATTTCATCCCCGCGATTCACCGCCAGCGCACGCCCTCCAAAGAGAAAGAACGGCACGTCCGCGCCCAACCCCGCCGCAATTTCCATCAGCCGCGGAAGCGGAATCTCTTTTTTGGTAAGCCGCAGCATCCCAATTAACGCCGCCGCCGCGTCGCTCGACCCTCCGCCCAGCCCGCGCGCCACCGGAATTTTCTTCTCCAGGTCGGCGGAGACGCTGCCTTGAAACCCGATTTCGCGGCTAATGGCATCGATCGCACGCCACACAAGATTGTCCGAACCAAGCAGGGTCTTGTCGTTCGACGTCAAAAAGAATTCAGTACCTGACGAACCAGGCGTGATGGAAATCTCCAGCGTATCGTGTAGCGAGATCGTCTGAAAAATCGTGCGCAGCTCGTGATAACCGTCCGCCCGCTTCCCCATCACGTGCAGGCACAGGTTGATTTTCGCGAACGCACGAATGCGCGCCGATCTCTTCTTACTTGTCGCGCGAGTCATGCGGGGAGCTTACTGCGGTTTGGCCGTTTCCGGATTGGATTTCTGCGCGGTATGGCGTTTCAGATTCTTCAGTTGGGCGTCGAGATCGTTTACTTTGTCTGCTTCGTAATCCGCGGGAATTGCTTTTTGCCACTCCACGAGCGCCCGCTCCCAACAACTAATCGCGCGAGTCGTTTGGCCCAGTTTCATATACACGTCGCCCAGGTGCCCCAGAATCGTGGGATCGTGGCTTTGCCGCTCGGACGCTTTGCGAAGGTTCTCCTCCGCTTCCGCCAGCTTGTTCTGCTTGTAGTACGCCCACCCAAGGCTATCCAGATAGGCGCCGTTGTTCGGATCCAGCGTCACGGCTTTCTGAATCATCGCAGTCGCTTCTTCCAGCCGCACTCCGCGATCTGCCAGCATGTAACCGTAATAGTTCAGCACCGCGGCATTATTCGGATTCACCGCCAGCACTTTGCGAAATTGCTCCTCGGCCTGATCGAATTTCTTCTCGCGCTCAAAAATAGCTCCCAGCATGAACCAGGTGGTCTCTTTGTCGCCATCGTCGCGCGCCATTTGCTCGGCTTTCTGCGCCGACTGCTCCGCATCCGAATACTTTCTTCCGCGCTCCTGCACCTGCGCGATATCCACATAAATTCCCTGGTCGCCGTCGTTCCCCTGCAACAGGCCGCTTAATAATTTCGTCGCCGCATCCGTATCTGACTTCTCGCCGTACAGCATCGCCAGCGTCACAGTCAGTCCCTGATCCTTCGGCGAGGTCTCTAGCGCTTTCTTAGTCTCGGTAATCGCGCGATCGAGATCGCGGCTCTGGCGATACGCGTCGATCAGAAGCATTTCCGCGCGTTTATGCACCTCAGGTCCAAGCTTGCCCATATCCTCGAAAGTCCGTATCGCACCGGGATAATTTTCCTGTGCCATGTATGCATGGCCGAGTTGCTCGTACAGAATTGCCAGCGCGCTCACGTTGCTTCCTTCGCCTCCAGCGCCGCCCGGCGTCCCGGTTCCCGCCGTCTGATTCTTCACGCCGTTGATCGCGTCGTTCAGAATTTTCACCGCGTCGTCGTAGCGCCCCTGCTCTTCGTACAGCAGCGCCTCGTTGTAGAGTACTTCCAGGTTGCCGGGAGAAAGCTGCTTCGCGCGCAGTAAAGCCGACTCGCCCTCGTCATATTTTCCCAATCGGCGGTAAAGCTCCGACATCCGCAGATAGTTTTCCCAGGTGCTGGGTTCCAATTCGGACAGGCGCTTATATTGATCCAGCGCTTCGGCAAATTTGTCCTGCGACATCAGCGCTTGCGCCAGGCCGTGGACGTGGGTCGGGTCGTCCGGGTCTTCTTCCACCGCCTTGCGGTACGCGTCCTCGGATTTCGCAAAGTCTTTCGACTGCGCGTAAGCATCGCCCAGCAGATCGTAAATGTCCGGCGATGCCGATTCCCCCGCCGCTTGCGTCAGCAGCGTGATCGCTTCCTGCGAGCGTCCTTCGTCCACGAGAAGCTGGCTCAGTTGCTCGAGCGCCGCGCTATTGCTCGGGTCCCGGTTCACCGTCGCGCGCAGTACTTTCTCCGCTTCGTCGTGCTTGTTTTCGAAGCGATAAAGCCGCGCGAGCCACAGCGAGGAGTACGTATCGTCCGGCTCAACTTTCAGAATGGCCTGGAACTGTTCCACGGCCTTGGCAAGATTTTCCTTCTGCGCCTCGCCGGCGCCCATGTCTCCCAACGTGCGCACGTAAATGCGGGCGAGCAGGCGGTGCGCGTTCACATCGTCCGGATCGATCTTTAGAACTTCCTGCGCCTCAACCAGCGCTTCATGCGTGCGCTGCGACTTGGCATAAATTTCCGCCAGCCGCTCCATGATCACAGTAGAATCCGGGGCCAGCGCGAGCGCCTTTTTGTAGGAGTCTATGGACTGTGTGGCTAGCTCGGCGCGCCCGGTCGCTTCGTACTGCTGCTCTTGCATGTGTCCGAGCGTAAAATAGTAGTAAGAATCACCGTGCGAGGCGTCGCTCGCGGCGTTCCCTTGGCTCGACTGCGCGGGCGAAGTGGAAGATTGGGCCGCAGCAGCCGGCTGAGCGGGCGTAGCATTCTGCCCCTGCGCCACGGGAATGGTTGAAAGAAATGCGAAGACAGCTAAGCTTGCAATTGTTTTCATGCGTTGACCAAACTCCATTATCGTATAGGGGCCCGAGGTGGTCAAAGCATTCCCCGTCGGCGTTCCCTGGCGTCACACACTTAGACGCACGGAAACCATATCGGGATACCTTCTTCGGCCCGATGCAGCGAAAAAAACCAAAAGACTTCCCTGGGATGAAGGCGAACTAAAATGCAGACTCGAGCGTTTGTAAGCCACAGGTAATGCAAAGCGGGAGCAAGCTCCCGCACTCCACATGACCGCGCCAGCGCCCTATTTGGAGTGCGGCGGCTTGCCGCCGCTTTACGGTTTCAAGAGGGCAAACTGAAATGCACGATTGGCCGCACGCTCCGTCACATCGGCTTGGATCGGCGGGAGCATACATTGTGACCGCCGGCACCTATCGCAAAGAGCCTCTGTTTCGCTCGCGCGAGCGTCTCGATTTTCTGCTAAGACAGCTGTTCGAACGTGCTACGGAGCACGGCGCGGCGCTTCAGGCGTGGTCAGTTTTTCCGAATCATTATCACCTTGTCGCAATCTTCTCGGATCCCCAAGAAATTCGTCCCATGATTCGCTCTTTTCATTCGATCACCGCTAGACATATCAACCAAGCGGACAAGACACCAGGCCGCCGGGTGTGGTTTCAGTATTGGGACTCGCACATTTCATTCCAGAATTCGTACTATGCGCGGTTAAGATACGTTCACGAAAATCCCGTCCACCACGGCCTCGTACGACATGGGTCAAATTACGCCTGGGGCTCGGCAGCATGGCTCGAAGGAAACTCTCAGTCTGCATTTCGAAACACGATTTCGAGTTTTCCCTGCGATAGAATCTCCATCTCGGACGAATTCGAGGTCACCGAGGCAGACTTTCAGTAGAGTCAAACTTGAGGGTTCGTGAGCCACAGGTAAGGCGAAGCGGGAGCAAGCTCCCGCACTCCACATGACCGCGCCACCGCCCTATTTGGAGTGTGGCGGCTTGCCGCCGCTTTACGGTCGCTTGTTTCATATTTAACATGTACAAGAGCGTTTTCGAACGGGCATGCCGCGCGCTCCGTATCTATAGCTTATGAAGTACGATAGAAACGCACGAGGAGGCATTTGATGACGCGCACCAGAACAAGCATCGTGCTGGTGTTTGTCGTTTGCGTATTACCACTATGCTTTGGATTGCCGAAAACCGTGCGAGCGCAACGCGGCTCGGCAAGCGCCGCACCATCAAATCAAACGGAATCTCGGGCGCCCTCTCAGACCACCAGCTCATCGGCAACCCTCGCACCCGCATCCGTGCTCGACAATTTCGTCTGGCTCGAAGGTCGCTGGCGCGGCGAGTGGGGCCCTCGAGTCGCGGAACAGGCCTGGCTGGGGCCAAAGGCAGGCGAAATGCTGGGAGTTTTTCGTCTGGCCGAGGGCGACAAAACGCTGGTCATCGAATTATTTACTCTCGTGGAAAAATCCGGCGCAGTCGATCTCCATTCCCGCCATTTCACGCCGCAGCTTTTGCCCTGGGAAAAATCGGATGCCACCGTCTTGAATCTCGGAAATTTCGATGCCAACAAATTTGTCTTCGAAAACCCGCGAGACGGCATGCCCAAGCGCTTCATTTTCACGCGCATCGATGCGGACACCTATGTAGCGCGCTCGGAAATAATTCCGGAGAGCGGCGAGATACAAGTTGTCGAGATCACATACCATCGGGAGAAGCCCGCGCCGGAAAAACCTAGTGCCGGAAGTGCCGGACGCCGGAAAAAACCATAGCCATCCCCAATTTGTTGGCCGCCGCAATCACGTCTGCGTCGCGAACCGAACCTCCCGGCTGGATCACCGCAGTCGCTCCGGCCTTTCCCGCTTCCTCCACGCCATCCGGGAACGGAAAGAACGCGTCGGATGCCACCACGCTCCCCTCAAGCGAAAGCCCTGCCGTAGCAGCCTTGATCACCGCGATTTTCACGGAATCCACGCGGCTCATTTGCCCCGCGCCCACTCCCACCGTTTGGCCTTCACGCGAGAAAACAATCGCATTCGACTTCACGTGCTTGCAAACTTTCCAGCCGAAAAGCAGAGCGCGCAATTCCGCCGCCGTGGGCGCGCGCTCCGTGGCAACTTTTAATTCCTTTTCGTTTAACTCGTGGCGATCCGCTTCCTGCACCAGCACTCCGCCGTAAATATGTTTGAACGCGAGTTGCTCAATCTCGCCCTTGGCGGCTTCGCGCGGCATTTCAAGCAGGCGCAGATTCTTCTTCGCAGCCAATTTCTCAAGCGCCGCAGCCTGATAGCCCGGCGCGACGATGCACTCAACGAATAATTTCGCCACTTCCTCGGCGGTCTCGCCGTCGAGCGCGCGATTGAACGCCATTACGCCCCCAAACGCTGAGATTGGATCGCACGCCAGCGCCTTCACATACGCATCGCGCAAAGATTCCTGCTCGGCCGCGCCGCAAGGGTTGTTGTGCTTCACAATCGCGACGCCGGGCTGGCCAAATTCGGTGGCGAGATCCCACGCCGCATCCAGATCCACCAGATTGTTGTACGAAAGCTCTTTGCCCTGCAATTGCTTCGCGCCCGCCAATCCCGCCGCAGGCCGCCCCGCCGGAATGTACAGCGCCGCCTGCTGGTGCGGATTTTCTCCATACCGCATCGTTTGCCGCCGCTCGAGATTGATGTTGATCCGCTGCGGCAATTTTTCCAACGCGCCAATCCTCACGTCGCCATTCGCCGCCAGCCGCTCGAGTTCCGTCGCGATTTCGCCGTCATACCGCGCCGTGCGCGCATAAGCTTTTCGCGCTAACTCCAACCGCGTCGCCAGGCTCAGCTCCCGTTTGCCGCGCAACTCCGCCGCAACCGCAGCGTAGTCTGCCGCATCGGTGACCACCGCGACGCTCTGAAAATTTTTCGCCGCCGAACGCACCATCGCCGGCCCGCCAATATCAATATTCTCGATCAACTCGCCCGCCGTCACTCCCGCCTTCGCCGCCGTCGCAGAAAACGGATAAAGGTTTACGACCACCAAATCGATCGGCACGATCCCGTGCTCTGCAACTTCTTTATCATCCTCCGCCTTCCCGCGTTGAAACAAAATCCCGCCATGCACTTTGGGATGCAGCGTCTTCACGCGCCCTCCCAACATCTCCGGCCACCCCGTCAGCTCCGCCACATCTCGCACCGCGATACCCGCTTCGCGTAATAGCCGCGCCGTCCCCCCGGTCGAAACAATTTCCACGCCAAGCGCCGCCAGCTCGCGCGCAAACTCCACAATCCCAGTTTTGTCATAGACGCTAATCAGCGCCCGCTCAATAGCCATATGCCTCCTGACGATGCGACAGGCATCGTCATCCTGAGGAGCATCGCGACGAAGGATTCCTCAGGATGCAAACCGGCCCGCTAGTGTAAGCGTTTGCGGAAAATTTCGGAAGAGGACGAATCTTTCTATGGTCTCCCCATTTGCCAGTGACCATCGCCGCAGTAGCCTTCAGGGGGTTGGAGCCTGCCCGCCGTGGCGGGCCTGCCTGCCGGACAGGTAGGCTTCAGTTCATCCTGAACGCAGTGAGGGGCTCCGCCAAAAAAACGCGGCAGTTTTTCAGGGGGTCGGAGCCTGCCCGCCGTGGCGGGCCTGCCCGCCGTGGCGGGCCTGCCTGCCGGACAGGCAAGCTTCAGCTCCGACAAGAAACAGCGGCGCGCAGCGCCCTCCTTCGCGGCGCAGTTCCCGCGAGCAGTCGGTTTTGCTGCTCCAAGGGTAGGACACTACCGCTCCTTGAGCAGCATGTCAGGGGTGAGCCATCGCCTTGACTTTGCGGAAACCGCGCACCTAGACTCGGTGATTCGGGTCGCAGCCATGGCGAAAACCAGAGGAACCCACATCACGGTCGGCGTCACCGGCGCGAGCGGCGCAATCTACGCGCAAACCGTCCTGCGTTTGCTCGACGCCGACTCGCGCGTCGAACGAGTTTTTCTCGTCACTACCGAAGCCGGCCTGCGCCTCATCTCCACGGAGCTCGACATCGTCTCGACCGACGCAAAAAAACTCCCGTCGCTCCTCACCGGCACGCCCGCGAAAAAAATCGAATACCTGCCCAACAAAGACATCGGCGCCACCATCGCCTCCGGCAGCGCCCCGGTGGACGCCATGGTCGTGATCCCCTGCTCCGCCGGCGCACTCGCTTCCATCGCTACCGGCATCGCCAACGATTTGCTTTCCCGCGCCGCCGATGTTTGCTTGAAAGAACGCCGCCCCCTCGTCCTCTGCCTGCGCGAAACGCCCCTCAACCGCATCCACCTCGAAAACATGCTCCGCGTCCACGACGCCGGCGCCACCATAATGCCCGCCATGCCCGCCTTCTACTACGCCCCCAAATCCATCGACGACATCGTCACCCAATTCTCCTACCGCGTCCTCGCCCAACTCGGCTTGCCGCAGGAAAAACAATACCGCTGGCGTGGCGGCAAGCCTTCCTAGGTTTTAATGTAGCGCCGCGGCCTGCCCGCCGTGGCGGGTCTTCAGCGCGGCATCTTGCATTTTTGCGGTTTAATGGAGCTCAGGTTTACCCTGATAGAACTCGCTTTTCGCGCTGGAAGGGAGGGGATTCATCCCCTCCGTAAAAAGATTCTAATTCGTTCCTCTACCTTTTGCGCAGGTTCAACCGCGCAAGCTTTCGCTTTTGGGTTTCGGCGCCCGCACGCGATGACCAAACTAAGTAGTGAACTGTTGGTGTGGTACTATCCGCCCTTCCGCCATGTCAACGGGAAAAATATCAATACGAAAGGGTTCGCCACGCGTCGATGGGAGATTAGGAGAAATGAAAATCGATCGGAATCTGATAGTGCTCGCGGGCGTTCTGTTATACGTGTCCAGCGCCCAAGCTCAAGTAAGCTGCTCGCCGAACGTGGAGAAGAATGTGTGCGCTGGCGCCGCAAGGAATTTAGATCAGGTGGTTGACCACGGCGCATACGCCGGTGTTGCGATTCCAACTGAGATTGTCACGCCTTCTGAATATGTAAAGCGACTGGCTGACGTGCGAGAACTAGAAGAAAGGGAACAATCGATCTTGGGCGGTCCTGACAAGGCCGCCAAGTCCCCTGATGAATTTTCACCCTGGCACCGGCACACCCTGACTAGCAACGGGACACAGCAAATCACGTTCTTTCGAGAGAAGCCTCTCAGCGGCTTTGTAAGCACCATCTTGATTTCGTCCGTTGCCTTCGAAGGGGTTACATTGCATCCCGTAGAAGGCGGTGTTCGTCTTCAACCTGACGGCCAATATGACGAGCACAAGGCCGAACAGGTAGCCACTTTTATATACGGTTACATTTCGGGGACAGCCGGAAAGTCCGATGACCGTAGTGAGCCGCTTGGTCTTTACCATTTGGATGACGATGGCGAACTTAGTATGAGGAGCGGTAAACACCCAAGCAACTTCCCAAGGTTTCAACCGTTAACGCCGGATATTGCATACGATAGGAAAACGGGCCAACCTTGCTGGTCCGATTCCGAAGAGAAACATGAGGCCGACGTTACTGCATACACAAAAACACCACCTGAAAAGATGCCAACCTGCAAAGCCTTGGGCCAGGGCATAAGCAACGGTAACTCACTTCAGCGTTAACTGGCTCAGTGGTATCATCCGCCTATGAAAGCCTGGCGTTGGTTGATCTTCGTGCCGTTCCTCTTTGCGGCGTTATCCGTGCACGCTCAAATGATGTCGAATGTTTACGAGCGAGTTTTACTGGTGCGCGTGGGCACCGAAACTGCGTCAGCTTTTACGGTAGAGGTCGATGGCAGGCAATACTTGCTCACCGCCAAACACATCGTAGCCAAACTCGCGGCCAATGATTTCATCGAGTACGGTAGAGCTGGCAAATGGATTCGTCTACCAGTACAAATCTTCAAATGTGACGATCCCACCGATATTGCAGTGCTGATCGCTCCGTACCAACTCACGACAGCATTCGATTTTCCGGTGGACACATCAAAGGTTACTTACGGGCAGGATGTATACTTTCTAGGGTTTCCCTATTCGATCACCCTTAATGGAACAAACGTGAATGGCACGTTGCCAATGCCATTTATTAAGAGAGCGACATACTCGGGAACCATCCCTCTGGACCCTGCGAAGCACGCGGTGGTTATTCTGCTAGATGGATATAACAATCCGGGTTTTTCTGGAGGGCCTATTGTTTACAAAGACCCATTCGCGCAATCTTGGGATTACAAGCTGTTGGGAGTGGTTTCAGGTTTTCGACCCGAAATCACAGACGTCATGGAGAGACATCCGATTAGGACCCGCGAGGAAGCCAGCGCGAAGTCAAAGGACCAACCCTGGAGAATCAATACTTCGCCCGACGGCTCCTTGTTTGAGTATGTTGAGACAGGCAAATTCGTAGCTCTCAACACCGGAATCGTGGAAGGGTTCGCCATCTTTCCGGCCATCGATTTGATTCAACAGCATCCGACAGGCCCAAAGATCGATCCTAAAAAGACCGAATTTCCGACGGATAAATAACCAGTCTGTTCGTCGCACCGGAGTTCAATCAAGTCGCGGATTGAATTTTCGGGTGCCGCGTCCTTTGCGTTTTTCTTTTCTGCAAAGGGTGCGGGGTTTGACTCCACAATTGTAAACTTTTTCTCACCTTGCACCTCATACCCGGTCGTGGCCCTCTAGGATTTTCTTCGGAGCTACCGGGATCCTCACAGGTTTCAAGTCCTTGAATCTCGCGAAGCCGGGTGCCGCATCCTTTGCGCTTTTCTTATCTGCAAAGGGTGCGGGTTTTGACGTCGCGCTCGTAAACTTCTGCTCACCTTGCACCTCCTATCCCGACGTGGCCCCCTGGGATTTTCGTCGCAGTTGCACAGATGCTCACAGGCTTCAAGTCCTTGAATCTCGCGAAGCGAAGTGCTAGCGTAAATCGTGATTATTTTTGGCAAATTTGGCGACGGGCGGTCGAAGGACGGCCGAGCCGTCCAGGTCCGCGCGATGACCGAGTATGGACCAGACGGCGTTGACTCACTCCGATCGCGCAGACTCACCCGCGCGACTGATCTGTCTTGTACGCCTCCCATGTGCAGCGCAGCCAGCGACGTTACTTTTCCCCCCGTAACAACCGGCGGTACTGCTCGTATGGGCATATTCCCCTCGCGCAGGTTTCGCGTGGATTCCGGAGGGATTCACCCAGAGCGCTGTCGCGAAGGGAGCCTCCCGATCCCGCTCCCGGGCGGGATTTCTAATCGAGAACTGACGATGCGACAAGCATCGTCATCCCGAGCGAGGCCCTTTTCTGGCCTGCCTCCGAGGCAGGCCGACGAGGGATCTGTTTTCAAGTTTCTAATCGAGAACTCGATTTATTAGAACGAGATCTAAGTCATTGTAAACAAAGGACGGCAACTGTTTCTAATCGAGAACTTTCGACCATTCGCAACTCAACGATCAGTGTCGCCCAGCCCGCGCAGCGGAGGCAAGGGAGCCAACCGCCTCTGCGGAAATGGCGCTTTCGGCCGGCCATTTCTGATACGAATTCTCGCCCACTAGGGCCATTTCTACCCGGTTCTGTCCAATATGTAGAATTCGACGTAACTCACTCAAAACAAACGACCGCGACGTTTCTACCCGGTTCTAGAATTGCACGTATGCGTTTCGCCGAGCGGCAGGTCCGGCCATGACGAAAAGCCGCGTCCGCATCGTCCTCGAGATGATCAAGTTCGAGCACTCCGTTTTCGCCCTGCCCTTCGCGCTGGTAGGAGCGCTCCTAGCCGCCCGGGCCGGCGGCGCGCTTCCATCCTGGCGGCAAATTCTATGGATCGTGGTAGCCATGGTAGGCGCGCGTTCCGCCGCCATGACCATGAACCGTATCGCCGACTTGAAATATGACGCGCGCAACCCCCGCACCGCCAACCGCGCTCTGCCCAAAGGCGAGCTTTCCGTCGGCTTCGCCTGGATGTTCACTTTGATCGCGTCGGCGCTCCTGGTGCTCGCCGCGTGGCAACTGAATCCGCTGGCTCTGAAACTTTCTCCCGTCGCGCTAGCCATTTTGTTTTTCTATTCTTATACCAAGCGTTTCACCTCCTGGTCGCACTTCGTACTCGGCTTCTGCCTCGGCATTTCGCCCGCGGCTGCGTGGATCGCGATTCGCGGCTCGCTCGACTGGCGCATGCTGATTCTCTGCGCCGCCGTCACGCTCTGGGTCGGCGGCTTCGACGTGCTCTACGCCTGCCAGGACGTGGACTTCGACCAGACCGCCGGCCTCTACTCCATTCCGAAAAAATTCGGCGTCGCGCGAGCGCTCCTGATTGCGCGCGTAATGCACATCGTCATGGTTGGCTTGCTGGCGTGGCTGGCGTTTAGCTTTCAACTCGCGTGGCCTGCCTGGGCGGGAATCGCTGTGGTCGCGGCCCTGTTGGCCTACGAGCATTCGCTGGTGAAGCCGAACGACCTCAGCAAAATGAATGCTGCGTTTTTCACCGTGAATGGCTATATTAGTCTATTGTTCCTGCTTTTCTGGGGCGCAGCCGCGGTGGTGATGCCCTAGCGGGCTAGGCAAACATGGCGACGAAAACACAACTGACCACACCGTCCGCTCCCGCGTTTCAGGACGCGCGGCTCAATCCCGTCGCGAAAAAAGTTCTTGCCGGCGAACGTCTGGACTCAGCCGACGGCCTCGCGCTTTACGAATCGCACGATCTGCTGGGAGTGGGCTGGCTCGCGAATTACGTCCGTGAAAAACGCCACGGCAACGTCACCTATTTCAACGTCAATCGCCACATCAATCCCACAAACGTCTGCGTGGCCCATTGCAAGCTCTGCGCTTTCGGACGCTCGCCCGATTCCCCCGGAGCCTACACCTTCGCTCTGGATGAAATGTGGCAGCGCGCGGGCGAAGGCGTCGCGGAAGGCGCCACGGAATTTCACATCGTCGGCGGCCTGCATCCCGATTTGCCGTTCGAGTATTACCTGGAATTGATTCGCGGATTGAAGCAGCGTTTCCCTCAAGTTCACCTGAAAGCTTTCACCATGGTGGAAGTGGGCTACTACGCGCGCATTTCAAGACTTTCCATCCGCGACACTTTGCTGGCCATGAAAGCCGCAGGCGTGGATTCGCTTCCCGGCGGCGGCGCTGAAATTTTTCATCCGCGCGTGCGCAAAATTATCTGTGACCACAAAGTCAGCGGCCAGATGTGGCTGCAAATCGCGCGCACCGCGCACGAAATCGGCCTGCGCTCAAACGCCACCATGCTCTACGGCCACATCGAAACGGACGAAGAGCGCGTGGACCACTTGATTCAGCTTCGCGAAACGCAGGACAAAACGCACGGTTTTGTCGCATTCATTCCGCTCGCATTTCATCCGGCGAACACCGGCCTATCCCACATTCCCAGCCCCACAGGCTTCGACGACTTGAAAGCCATCGCCTGCTCGCGCCTGCTGCTCGATAATTTCGATCACATCAAAGCTTACTGGATAATGCTGACGCCGCGCATCGCGCAAGTGGCCCTGCGTTTCGGCGCAAACGATCTCGACGGCACCGTGGTCGAAGAAAAAATCTACCACGACGCCGGCGCCACCACTCCCGAACACATGACTCGCGCCGAACTCGAACGCCTGATCCGCGCCGCAGGCCGCGTTCCCGTCGAGCGCGACACGCTCTACAATCCCGTCGATCGCGAAAAAATGCCCATTCCGCCCGCGCGCGTTTCCTCGCGCAGCATCGACGGCTTCATCCCCGAAACTTCACTCACCCTCAATATCTAGCAAAAAATAATCGAAAATCTGATGACGAAAGTTTCACAAAAACTAAGAAGTTATTTATATTTCGGCTGCGAGACACGGTTAAGCGTGAGGATGAGATTTGTCGTAAACAGCCATGAGCTGTTCGATGCTCGCCTGCGTGTACCGCTGCGTCGTAGAGAGCGACGCGTGCCCCAGCAGCTCCTGTATCGCGCGCAAGTCCGCGCCATCCGCCAGAAGGTGGGTGGCGAAGGCGTGGCGCAGCGAATGCGGATGCAGGTTCCAATTCACGTTGGCCAGCCGCGCGTATGCTTTCACGATTACGCGGACCGACTTGGAGGTCAAACGGCCGCCGCGATGATTTAAAAAAACAGCCGTCGGATCGGGTTTCGTGCGCGGATGCGCGAGAAGTTTTTCACGCAGCGGCAAGTAAGCCTCGATCGCGTCCTGCGCTTTTGCTCCGTAGGGAACCACGCGCTCCTTGCGGCCCTTTCCCAGCACGCGAATCATTTGACCGCCGCGATCCACATTTCCGAGCGTGAGGCCGACGAGTTCGCTGACGCGAAGCCCCGAAGCGTAGAGCAACTCCAGAATCGCGCGGTCCCGGCAGGGAATCAGTTTCGCGGCCTGAGCCGTTTGATTTTTGCGGCGCGGCGCCAGCTTCTTGCCCGCGGCTCCGCCTGCCAGCGTGTCGAGAAAACCGTTCATTTCCTCGGCAGTAAGTACCCGCGGAATGCGCTTCGGTATTTTGGGGGTGCTCACCAAGCGCGCCGGATTTTGCTTGGTGATTCGCTCGCGCACGCAGAATTTGAAAAATGTCCGCAGGGCCGCTAGCTTTCTAGCCACGGACACCTTCTGCATCTTCCGGTCGTAAAGCCAGCCGACGAATTCGCGGATGATCCTGGCGTCCACGTTTTCCAGGGGCATTGTTTTTTCGCCGGGCGGTGTGAGGAATTCACGGAAGAGTTGGAGATCCCCGCGATAATTATGAATCGTTACGGGCGAGACATTCCGTTCGTAGCGCAAATACCTCGCGAATTGTTCGATGGTCTGCTTCACGGCGCCAATCCCCCGGCTTCCGTTTCAGGACTTCACCGGAACCGCGAGATTACTTTCTGCACGCGGCTCTTGCGGATGCACGAATGGAACCGCAGGGACGGCTGACGGTTCCGGCAGAGCTTCGATCTCCCAGTCGCATCCTTCTTTCACGCAGGAACGGAAGTTGCCCGCCTTCGTGCGCTTTTCAACGATGAAAGGCGCGCCGCATTTCGGGCACGGCTCGTTCAGAGGCTCGTGCGGCGAAGTGTAATCGCAATCGGGATAGCGGCTGCAGCCGTAAAAAATCCGGCCGCGTCCGCGTCCTTTGGCAGTTCCGCGCCGAACGAATTCTCCTTCTCCGCATTTCGGGCACTTGATTCCAAGCGTGATCGGGCGCGTGTACTTGCACTTTGGATAATTCTCGCATCCGATAAAATCGCCGAAGCGGCCCTGGCGGCGAAGAAGCTGGCCTTCATCGAGAGGGCATTTTTCATCCAGCTTTACATCCGGCTGTCGCGCCGTGCGCGTGCCGCTCACCAAACGGCGAGTGGTCTTGCAATCCGGGTAGCCCGTGCAGGCAAGAAACACGCCGAAGCGGCCGCGTTTAATCGCCATTTCCTTGCCGCAGTTATCGCAGTACTCAATTTTCACTTCTCCATCGTCCGCAGGGAGCTCCGGCGACAAATCTTTGATGAAGTCGCAGTCAGGATAGCGATTGCAGCCTAGGAAAAATCCGTGGCGGCTGATGCGTTCGAGTAATTCTCCCTGGCCGCATTTTTCGCATTTCTGTCCGGTGGGAATGCCCGCCTTGTAGGAGAGCATTTCGTCCGAGGCTTTATCCAGGTCCAGCAAGAAAGGATCCCAGAACTCCTTCACCGCCTGGCGCCATGGCAATTTGCCTTCTTCGATTTCGTCCAGTTCTTCTTCCAGCCGCGCGGTGAAGCCCACGTCGAAAATATCCTCGAAACTTTTCACCAGCAGCACGCTCACGCGTTCACCAAGCATCGTAGGCGTGAAGCGGCCTTGGTCCTTCGTGACGTACTCCCGATCCACGATGGTCGAGATGATCGTCGCGTAAGTGGAAGGGCGGCCGATGCCCTTTTCTTCGAGCTCTTTTACCAGCGTCGCTTCGGTATAACGCGGCGGAGGCTCGGTAAAATGCTGTTCGGGGCGAATCGTTTCAAGACGAAGCTGATCGCCTTCGCGAACGGCCGGCAAACGGTTGCCGGCAGCGTCGCCTTCGTCGTCTTTTTCTTCTTCTTCCTTCACGGCCTGATAGGCGGCGAGGTAGCCATCGAATTTCTGGACCGAGCCGGTGGCGCGGAATGTGTAATCGTTCGCATCAACGTCGATGGTGGTCTGATCGAAAACCGCGGGAACCATCTGCGAGGCAACGAAGCGCTGCCAAATCATCTGGTAAAGCTTGAACATGGATTCTTCGAGATAAGGTTTTACGCTCTCGGGTGTTCGGGCTACATCCGTCGGACGAATCGCTTCGTGAGCTTCCTGCGCGTCTTTTTTCGATTTAAAGAAATTGGGCTTTTCTGGAAGATAATTTTGGCCATAGCTCGAACCGATGTGGTCGCGAACCTGGGCCAGCGCGTCGCTTGAAACTTTGACGGAATCCGTGCGCATATAAGTGATCAACGCGACGGAACCTTCCGAACCCAGTTCCACGCCTTCGTAGAGCTTCTGCGCCAGCATCATGGTGCGCTTGGCGGTGAAGCGCAGGCGATTGTAGCCGGCTTGTTGCAGCTTGGAGGTGGTGAACGGCGGCGGAGCGAAGCGCCGTTTTTCTTTTTGAGCGACGCTGGAAACCTGCCAAATGGCTTTTTGCACAGCGGCCAGGACGCGTTGCGCTTCCGCTTCGTCCGGCACTTCGATGTCTTCACCCTTGTACTTGATGAGCTTGGCTTCAAAGGAGGGAGGCTCGCCCGCGCCGAGAAGCGCATGGATGGTCCAGTATTCTCTGGGGACGAACGCGCGAATTTCCTGTTCGCGCTCGACGATCAGCCGGAGCGCAACGGTTTGCACGCGGCCTGCCGAAAGGCCGCGCCGAACTTTATTCCACAACAGAGGCGAGACTTTGTAACCCACGATGCGATCGAGGACGCGCCGGGCTTGCTGCGCATCCACCAGATTCGCATTCACTTTCGACGGCGTCTCGAAAGCGGCTTTAATGGCTTTCTGCGTGATTTCGTTAAACATCACGCGGTAAATCGGAGGAACCTCTAATTTTGCTTTGCTGAGTTTCGTTTCTTTTTTCGGAATATCTTTCGGGGCATCGCCGTTCGTCTTCTCGTCTGCTTCTTCTTTCAGATTGGCGTATTCGCGGGGATTGCTCAGAATTTCTTCCAGGTGCGCGCAGATGGCTTCGCCTTCGCGGTCCGGGTCGCCCGCCAGGTAGATGGCGTCGGCGCCCTGCGCTGCTTTCCTGAGGTCGTTGATGACCTTGACCTTCCCGGGAATTACTTGGTAGGTGGGCTCAAAGATATTTCCGGCGGTGATTACTACCGGCTTGGGGGCCTTCTTTTCGGGTGCCGCGTCCGCGCCTTTGGATTTTTTGGACTTGCGCTTCTTCTTTTTGCCCTTACCGTTCTCCTCGCCGGGCAGAAGGATACCGATCGTCTTCTTCGGCAGATCCATCACGTGGCCATAGGAGGCCTTGACCGTGTAGTTCCGGCCGAGATACTTATTGATGGTTTTCGCCTTCGCGGGCGACTCTACGATTACCAGTGATCGACCCATTCTCTTTTCGTGTTCCTTGTAAGCAGTTCTGAAATGCCGGTGCCGGTACCCGTACCCGAGAGTACTAAGGCACTCCCCATCCTAGCTTGCAATCCCCTGGAAGGTTACAACAGGACTTTGAGGAATTGCTTACCAGGTAACTGACGTACCACGCTTTTGAGCTCCAGGTCAAATAGGGCGGCTAGGACTTCCGAGGAAGTGAGGCCGGAAAGTTCGACTAAATCGTCTATATGGCGAGATTCATCCTCAGTCAGAAGGTCATAGAGAGTGCGCTCGGCTGGAGCGAGACTCTGCTGTACCAGCGCAGCCCGCTCCTCGGAATTTGCCGACTCGACGGGCAAAAGCTCGGACCGGACTGGGGTCGGCAGCTCCTCAATCACATCCTCCCACGAAGTCACCAGCTTGGCTCCCTGCTTTATAAGCTGATTCGGCCCGTAGCTGGAGGGTTGCGTGGCGTTGCCAGGTACGCCGTAGACTTCGCGTCCAAACTCCATGGCGAGCCGAGCTGTGATCAGCGAGCCGGAGTACTGCGCGCCTTCGACCACCAGAACGCCTAGGCCCATGCCGGCAAGAATCCGGTTGCGTATGGGAAAGTTCTGAGGCGCCGGAAACGTCCCCATGGGAAATTCGGTGATGATTACGCCGCGTTGCGCCATTTCCTCGAAAATTTTCTTATTCTCCTTGGGATAGACGACATCGATGCCGCAACCGAGTACTCCCACGGTCGCGCCGGTGTCGGAACCGAGCGCGCCCCGGTGCGCACTTGAGTCAATACCGCGAGCCAGGCCGCTGGAAATCACCAGACCGCAATTAGCCAAGTCCTTTGCAAGCCGCAGAGCCATTTGATTCCCGTAAGGGGTCGGACGACGCGAGCCGACGATAGAAATTGTGTGGCGGCTCAGAAGTTCAATGTTTCCGCGAACATACAGAAGGGGCGGGGGATCATAAATCTCCCGGAGGCGCGGAGGATACTGCGGCTCGTCCCATGTGAGCAGGCGGCAGCCGGCGGCTTGCACCTGGGCAAGTTCCTTTGCCGCGACGCTGAGAGACTGGCGTGTGTGGATTGCCTGGGCAACAGCAGCGGGCAAGCGGTGGGCTTCGAGGGAGGTCAACGAAGCATTGAACACCGCTTCCGGGCTGCCCATTTCGCGAAGCAATTTTCCAGCCGAGCGCGCGCCGAGACCCGGCGTCAACGCTAACGCCAACCAGCCCAAGTATTGGTCGGATTGCATCGAGAGGGAAAGCCTAACTAGCGGCTGAGGGTACGCATGGTGCGGCTGTGTTGTCCAGCCGGGTTAATACCCACTCCTTTCGCTAGGAGAGTGCGTAGTTTTGCGATTGGGGTAGAATGCTCTCGCCTTTGAGCGGAGGAGAGTGATGATCGCGCCCGGTCTGAAGTTAGTTGGAGCTTGCACCCGTGTGTTATTGGCTGCAGTAATGGCACTCGCTTGCATTGCAGGGGGCCGCGCGATGGCGCAGCAAGCGCCCGCTACAAGCGGCTTGGAGGGAACGTGGGAAGGAACCCTGGGCGGACGCCTTCACCTGGTGGTGACGATCTCGAAGACAAGCAATGGAGACCTGGCAGGACAGCTAAAGAGCGTGGACCAAGGTGCAACGTTGCCGATTGAAAAGGCTACGCTGTCCGAGAGCGCGGTGAGGTTTGAAGTGAGCCGAATCGGCGGTGTGTACGAAGGAAAGATGAATGAGGACGGGACGGAGATCGCAGGCACTTGGACACAAACTGGAGTTCCGGCACAGCCGCTTTCGTTCAAACGCAGCGACGCAGCCAAAGCTGCTGAAGGAAATTCGACGAAAACTGCGGAACATACGCCGAAGCCGCTGACCGTTCCGCTGGACATTGTGATTCCGATCGCGCCCACGGCATTTAAGGCCGATGGAAAATGGCATCTTGTATATGAGCTGCACGTTTCGAACTATGGCCATGCGGATTGCCAGCTCACGCAGGTGGACGTGATTTCTGAAAGTGGCGGACAAAAATCACTCGCGAGTTTTTCCGGCGCCGATCTCGATGGAACGGTGGTTCATCCGGGCGGAGTGGCGGCGCAAAAATCAAAAATTGGTCCCGGAGGATTTGCCGTAGTGTACATGTGGGCGGATTTTGACAATCTGGACAGCGTTCCGGCTTCCATCAGACAGCGAATCACGGTGAAGATCGGCGATTATCCAGAGGGATTTGCATTTGATACTCCCGCAACGCAAGTAGACAAGAAGCCGGTGGCGGTGATCGACGCGCCATTGACCGGTGACGATTGGGCGGCGGGAAACGGCCCGTCGAATACCTCCGCGCACCGCCGCGCGCTGATTCCAATCGACGGGCGCGCTTATATCTCGCAGCGCTTTGCGATTGATTGGGTGGAACTCTATCCTGACGGGAAAACCTACAAAGGCGATCCGGCGGACAACAAAAATTATCGCGCGTACGGACACGAAATTCTGGCGGTGGCGGACGGAACCGTGACGGAGACGAAAGACGGCATACCGCAGAACACGCCGGGAGCGGCATCGCTGGCAATACCGATCACGCTGGAAACGATCGGCGGCAATCATGTGATCATGGACATCGGCGACGGGCTCTATGCGTTCTATGCACACATGCAACCGGGGTCACTGCGCGTGAAAGTGGGCGACAAGGTCCGGCGCGGCGAGGTCCTTGGGCTCCTTGGCAACACCGGAAATTCTTCGGAGCCTCACTTACACTTCGATATTTGTAACGCGAGTTCGATGCTTGGGTGCGAAGGAATCCCGTATGCGTTTGCTTCGTTTGAAGTTTTGGGAAAGGGAGACGGATGGAAACCTTCTGATTCGCACCAGGCTGCCGTTAAACACGAAATGGAAATTCCGACGGAAGACGAAGTGGTGCGGTTCTCGTCCGCACCGTAACTGGATTTTACAGTGCTGCGAGTCTGCTGGGCTGCCGTTCGGAAGCGTCCTATGCATCGGTGTGCTAAGATTTAGCAAGCGTCCGCAATAACCAAAATATGACAAAGCTACGAATTTCCATCGTTGAGTTTCTGAACACGGCGCCGCTAGTGTGGGGATTCACAGACGGCCCGTTGACCGGGAAATACGATCTTTCGTTTACGCTGCCGTCGCAATGCGCCGAGGCGCTGCGGCGTGGCGATGTTGACGTTGCCATCATTCCCGCGATTGAGTATCAGCGCATGGAGAATGTCATCGTGCTGCCGGGAATGGCCGTGGCGGCGAAAGGCGAGGTGCGCAGCATTCTGTTGGTGGCGAAAAGGCCGATCGAAAAAGTAAAGCGGATTGCCTTGGACACCAGTTCCCGGAGCTCCGCCGCGCTGGTTCGGCTGCTCGCGGCCGAGTACTGGAAAATTCAGCCCGAGTTCGTGGATGCCGCGCCTGACCCGTCTGAAATGCTGAAACATGCCGACGCTGCTCTGGTAATTGGCGACCCTGCCTTGCGCATCGCGGTAAAAATGGATGAGCTCGCCGGGAAAATTCCCAGTGGCGAGGATTGCTGCAAGGGCGATCCGGAAAACGCGCCGGTGCCGGGATTTGAAACGCTGTTCGTGTATGACGTCGCGTACCAATGGCGGGAGTTGACCGGAAAACCCTGCGTGCTTGCGATTTGGACCGCGCGGCGCGACGCCATGACTCCGGAAATTCTTGCTGACTTCGAAGCGTCGAAAAAGTATGGGCTTGAGCGGCTTCGAGAAATCGCGGAAGGCGCTTCGCTGAAACTTAATCTGCCGGCCGGTGCGCTGGAACGTTATCTCGCGGAAAACATTCATTTCGATCTGGAAGAAGAATATCTGGCCGGCTTGCGGCTCTATTACGAAAAGGCCGCTGCGGCGGGATTGATTCCGCGCGCGCGCCCGTTGGAATTTTTCGAATCAACGGTCAGAGCGGCAGCCCGGCACGGAGTGTAAGGCTTTGGAGCGCATTGGCCAGCTGAGCATCCTGCGGCGCTATCCGGTGAAAAGTATGGCCGGGGAAGACCTGGAAGAAGCGCGCGTGGGTTTCGCCGGAATGATCGGCGACCGGGTTTTTGCCTTCATCGATAATCGGAACCGATCGGATTTTCCGTGGATGACGGGACGGCAGGGCCCGGAATTGATTCTTTTCCGCCCGCGTTTTCTGGACCCGCCGGCGATTGAAGAGGAAAATCCCGACGCGGCGCGTTATGCCGTGGAAGTGACTACGCCAGAAGGTGAAAAGTTCCACATGGGTGATTCGCGGTTCACCCGGTATTTGGAGGAACGATTCGGACGCTCTTTGCGATTGAGATTTTCGGAGCGTTGCCAGACGGATGCGCGTCCGATTTCCGTCCTGGGATTGAGCACGGCGAGCGCGCTCTCCAAAGAAACAAGTATTGATCTCGACACGCGGCGGTTTCGTGCTAACTTTTATGTGCGCTGGGACAACGATCAGCCGTATTACGAAGACGACTTGATCGGGCACGAGCTGCAGATCGGCGACACCGTCACGCTGAAGCTGGTGAAAAAAAACGAGCGCTGCGTGATGATCGCGCTCGATCCAGAGACTGCGGCGGCCACGCCTGAGATTTTGCACACGGTGGCCCTTCGCCACCAAGGCTGCTTGGGCGTTTACGGCGCGGTGCTGCGGGAAGGCGTCGTGCGCATCAACAATCCGGTTTATTTGATTTGATTGCCGGTAAGGACGAACGAAAATGGGTATTTCAAAACAAGAAGCGCTGGATCTTTTCGAATCCGATGATTTGATCGGAATCGGAATGGCTGCGAACGAAGTGCGCCGCAAGAAGACCGACGGGCGCATCGCCACCTATCAGATCGACCGCAACATTAACTACACGAATTTTTGCACTGAGTACTGCTCGTTCTGCGCATTTTACCGGCCGCTGGGCGCGAAAGACGGCTACATTCTGCCGCTGGAATCCATTTACGAAAAAATCGATGAGATGCTCGAACTGGGCGGCACGGGCTTGTTGATGCAAGGCGGCTTGCATCCGGACCTGCGGATTGAGTTTTACGAAAATATGCTGCGGTCGATCAAGGAACGGTATCCGCAGGTTCACTTGCACTGTTTTTCGGCGCCGGAGATTACTTGCATCGCCGAAGTTTCGGGACTCTCGCTGCGCGACACGATCGCGCGGCTGCGCGATGCGGGCCTCGATTCAATCCCTGGCGGCGGAGCCGAAATCCTGGACGACGAAATACGCGCGCGCATTTCGCGATTGAAATGCCGCTCCGAGGAATGGGTTGAGGTGCATCGCGCCGCGCATTCACTGGGAATGCGCACGACGGCGACCATGATGTTCGGCTGCGGCGAGGAAGCGCGGCACCGCGTGAATCATCTCGAGCTGCTGCGGCAGATTCAGGAGGATACGGGCGGGTTCACGGCGTTCATTCCCTGGATTTTCGCGCCGGAAAATACTCCGCTGGGGAAGAAAATTCCGGAGGCGACGGCGTTCGATTATCTGAAGACGCTCGCGATCAGCCGGCTGTATCTCGACAACATCGACCACATTCAATCGAGCTGGCTCACGCCGGGAATAAAAATTTGTCAAGTCGGCTTGCAATTTGGCGCCGATGATGTGGGCAGCATATTGATCGAAGAAAATGTTGTGTACGCGGCAGGGGTCCGCAATCGCACGAATGAAACGGAGCTTCGCCGCATCATCGCCGATGCCGGCTATATCCCCGCCCAACGCGACACGCTGTACCGCTCTTACGTTTTGAAAACTATCCAGTAAGAAATCTGGGGTTCTGACCTGGGAACTTCCTGGCGAGCGCTTAAATTGAAAGCGCGATAGCAGGATCCGCCGCAGAGGTAGCTACCGGCAGCTCCAGCACAACGCTCGCGCCATAGGGCTGCTTGTTCGAGAGAACGATTTCGCCTCCGCATTCCTGCGCGATACCGTAGCAAATGCTCAGTCCGAGTCCCGTACCTTTGCCCACAGGCTTGGTGGTGAAGAACGGGTCGAACGCGCGGTTGGGGTCGGCGAATCCGGGGCCTGAATCCTCGAATTGAATGACGACGGTATTCTGATGTCTCGAAGCGCGAATCTGGATGGAGCGTTGCGCGCTTTCTTCCACTGCATCGATCGAGTTGTTCAGGAGATTCAGCAGAACTTGTTTCAGCTCGTCCTCGCCGATGGCGATGCGCGGCAGGTCAGGATCGATTTGTGATTCCACGGCGATGCCCAGCTTGCGCAGGTGATATTCGCGAAGCTGTATGACATCGCGCAAGGCGCCCTCGAAATCGGCAGCGCGAGCCGCCGGATTATTTTGGCGCGCAAAACGCAGCAGGCCGTCCACGATGCGCTTCATGCGATGCGCTTCGTGCCCCAGTTTCTGCAAACGCTTGACCACTTTTTCGCCCTGAACCTCCTCGGCGAGCAATTCCGAATAGCCAATGATTCCGGTGAGCGGATTGTTTAATTCGTGAGCCACTCCGGCGACCAACTGGCCAAGCGCGGCCAATTTTTCCGCTCGCACGAGCTGATGATGCAGTCTGGTGTTTTCGATAGTGACGGCAAGATCGGAGGCGAGAACTTCCAGCTTCACCATTTCGGATACGTCAGGACTTTCTCCGAGCTCCGTGCCGCTGAGGAATAAGCATCCGACGTAGGAACCTCGCCATGAAATCAGCGGGACTAGAACTTCGTTCTCGCGGTGCGCCATGCGGTAGGAATTGTTTCCTAACTGATTTTCTCTGTTGCACAATCCCTTGAGTTGTTCGATCGTGAGATTTCTTGCGCGTTCTTCAAGCTCGCTCGATTCTGCTGACGAAAAACCATTTGCGCCCGCGAGGTGGAACGATCGATCTTCCCCGGCGAGCAGCAGGGCAGCTTTGGTGAAACTGCTCGCGTCGGTGACGGCTGCGGCGACCTCTTTGCAAAGTGCCGCCGGATCTTTTCCCGCCAGCAGGCGCGACGTGATGTGCGAAAGACGCTGGAGCAGAAGGTTCTCGGCGTGTTCGCGCGTGCTGGATTGTTCGATGATCCTGGACTTATCTTCCAGCAGCGTTAGCACCATGCCGAAAGCCACGAAATATTTAGGGACGTTCCACAATTCCGGATTCATTTGCAGCTTCGGCAAGTAATGATCGAACAGCGCGCCCACCGGGAAGACCGCGCCCCAGGCGAGAAATCCGCCGGATACGGCGATTACACCGGGAGAAATCCTGGGATACCGCTTCCAGAAAAGAAGCCCGCACAACCCGAAAGAGAGCGTCAGAATGGCATTGATGGCGAAATCCGGGCTGCCGTGCAATTGATCGCGGATGGCCCAGATCCCCGCACCGGCAAGAACCGCGACCACGCAAACGTTGAATCGCGGCGGCCGTGCGTGAGCCAGAAGCGTGAAGATGGCGGCGCCGAAGAAGATAACCGCAAGCGCCGCGGACATCGTTCGGAAAATGTGCCAGTCGAAGCTGGCCACGACTGCGTGAAATGCCACCGGAATTCCAAGCAGCGCCAACAGGCCGAGCCGTTTCGACCGGATTTCTACGTCATTAATCATGGACGTGACAAAGACCACTCCGGAAAGTTCCAGAGCGGCAATGTCAATCGACTCAATAATTATTTCCAGCGTGCCATGATGAGTTTCGAATGCCTCAACGAAGAAGTGCAGAAAAATCAACGCCCACGCGTAGGTCCAGAGCCGCATGCGGGCGGACGGAGCATGTTTGCGTAGCGATAGAAATATCGCCACCAGCACAGCGAGCACAAGAATCGTGGGAAGTTTGTCGAGAAATGGAGTCACAGGTTCGGCCCTGGCATAGCGAAGTTATCGGTCAAGGCCAAGTGCAACAATAGAGCGTTGGTACCAAACTATGAGAAGTGGGAGAGGCTGATTTCCTTGGTAAATACTACTTGTTCAATGGTCTACGGACGTCCAGCGTGACCTCGCTTCCTTCGGGCAAATCCAGCGATTCCACTGGTACTAAAACACCATTCAGAAATCGCGCACGAATTTTGAGCGAGGCGGGCGACGCGGAACGCGCGCGCCGCGATGGTTGGTGCGCAGGTTCAGAATTGTCTTTCGCCGCAAGCAGTTGCGCTTCGCCATGCCGAACGGGGATTTCGGATTTTGCGCCTTCTCGGCGGACTCCGCCGGTCATTCCGCCTTGATCCAGCGCGACATTTGCCAGAGCGTCCGCATCGGTATTCAATTCGCGGCGGACGTGCTCGATGATGAAGTACTGAATCTGCCGGGCCAGTTTCGCGGCACGTTCGTGCAACGGTTTCAGGTCCGGGCTTTTCACTTTGTAACGGCCTTGCATTTGCCGCACGAGAAGTTCGGAATCACTTCGAATTCGAAGCGCGTGAATGTCGTGGCTTGCTGCGTAATCAAGCGCGGCGAGAAGCGCGTAATACTCGGCAACATTATTTGTTTCGCGGCCGATATTCTTCGCCAGCTCGAGAACGATTTTTCCGGAAGCATCTCGCAGGACCACGGCGTAAGACGCCGGACCGGGATTCCCGCGCGAAGCACCGTCGATATTAGCGATGTGAACGCCCGCAGGCGGACCAGACGAAGGAGCGTCTGTGAATAATCGCGCGCTGCCCGGAGGCGTGAGTTTGGCGGGCCGTTTCATTTCTTAATAGTCTCAGTGGAACACAAAATTACAAGGAGTTGGCCGCTGCTGCGCTTCATTTCTGAGAGAGCCCGGCAGGGGTGGAGGAAGGCGTGTCGGAAGCAATCGTGGCTGCGGAAGACATCTGTTCGTAATAGTAGAGAATGCGAGTACAAGTTTCGCAATGAAACATTTCCTGGCTGTCCGACCGGCGCATTTCCTGAAATACATGAGGGCGGATGCGCATTCCGCAGGCGGTACATTTCTCGTCGCGAACTTCGGCAAGCGCGACGCCATGATGTTTTTTTACGATGCGGTCGTAATGATCCAGCATATTCTCATCGATACCGGTGGTGACGCGGGCGCGTGCAGCCTCTAGCTCCGCGAGAGCTTTCTCAGCTTCCGCTTTTTCAATTTCAATTTTGGAGCGCTCGCCGCGAGCAACTTCTTCCACTTCCTTCAGCGATTTCTCCGAAATCTTGATGCGCCGGTCATACTCTTCGCCGGCGACCATCTGTTCCAGTAAGCGGTCTTCCGCCTTGGCAATTTCTTCTTCGGCCATTTGCACTTCGTGCTGCAAAGCTTTGTAAGCCTCGTTCGTCTTTATCTGGGAAGTCTGATCCTTATACTTACGGACCTTTTCTTTCCATCCATCGACGTCGAGCTCATATTTCTTGCGGTCTTTGACGGTGGCAAGCTGCGCGGCTTTGCTGTGATCCAGTTCGGCTTTCGAGGCGGCAATGCGGGCGTCCGCTTCCGCGATTTTCTTGGGAAAGGAAGCCAGGCGCGCGCGGACATCTTGGAGCCGCATGTCCACGGCTTGCAGTTCGAGCAGGTCCTGAAGAATCTTCAGCACTGTACCAACATTCTAGCACACGCCGCT
The DNA here is from genome assembly GCA_963698005.1 of uncultured Acidobacteriota bacterium. GTDB lineage: Bacteria > Acidobacteriota > Terriglobia > Acidiferrales > UBA7541 > Palsa-295. The sequence goes on along the minus strand of OY969113.1, from coordinate 3,547,196 downwards.
GGCGGCCTAGCGGACGCACTTGCCACGCAAGGTTTGCGAGCAAAACGCGCTTTCGCCGCTAAAGGCTGCTCTTGAAAAACGCGATAGTCCGGCGCCAAGCATCCGTTTGAGCTTCGGCATCAGCTTCCGGCGTCCCGCCGAAGGAAAATTTCGCGCCGCGAAGATAAGTATTTCCCGATTCGCGCGAAGTTGTAGGGAGATACGGGTAGCGCAGCATGTGGCCTGCGCGCGGGTAGTGTAGATGCTCCACTGAATGCGTGAAGTGATTCTTTTTCAACCGCGCGACGACAGCTTCGCTCATTTCCGCCGCGGGCCAGAGATGGTCGTCGCCGCCGGAAATCAAAAGTATCGGGCCGCGCATTCGTTCCAACGGAATCGAGGCGCGCTCAATCGTTTCGCGATTGCGCAGGCCAGCACGAAACAAGTTTCGGAACATCACCGGCCGCCGTAAAACGGCAACAGGAATAGCCGAACGCCACATGAAACCGCGCAGAGGCATCGGTGCGAACGGTACCGGCAAGCCTTGCCATGTCCATGAGGGAATAATTTCGCCAGTGGCCTTGTCTCGGCCGCCGGCAGCCCATGCGACGCTGCTCGGCGCGTAGGCGGCCACAGCATGAATCGCCGGAAATTTTGTAGCAAGGAGGAGTGCAAGCTCCGCGCCGCGTGAAATACCAAGGACGCCGATCCGTTCGGCGTCAATTTCGGGCTGCGCCCCAAGCCACCCGAGCGCGGCTTCGAAATATTCGAGAGGAATCCGGTGCAGCCAAGTAGGCAGCGGAGGAATCCCGAAATATGCCAGTGCCAGAGTCGCAAAACCGTGCCGGGAGAGCACGGCCGCTTTGTCGAGATCGAAACCGCCGCCTGTTCCGCTGAAGACGATGACGACAGGATGCGGACCGCGCCCCGGCGGAATGAATAGTCTCCCAATTATTGGCGGGCGATCACTACTGCCTTGATCGCCGGCTAAAACATCTGCTCCCATTTCCAAGTCGCGCGCCTGCGTTTCGCCGGCTTGGAAATTCCGCAGGAACTCCGGTGACGCGGCCACCGCGCCATCGATTACACCCTCCAGCATCACGCGATTGGGCGACGCGTCTTTCTTTGCAAATGTCGTCTGCTTATTCGAGTCTTGCGCCTCGAGCCGCATAGACCAGAAAAGTCCCATGGGGGATATGCCGCGATAACTGCCGCTGACAGGCTTTTGCAGAGCTAAATCCACCGTGCCAAATGCATCGGCGCAAAATAACGCCTGCGAGGTCCAGCGACGGCCCAGGTCGTCCAGCGTCGCAGCGCGAATTAAAATTTGCTGTTGCGGCTGCAAGCCAACCACGCGAATGGAGACTTCCTCATCCACGAATGCCGGATTAGGCGAAACCTGAAAACAAATTTGGCGTGCGGAAGAACTGGCAGGAGCGATGGGAGCCCTCTTCGTATTTCGAGCTTCACTTATAACACAAGACTTACAGCCTCCCCAGGCGCGAAGGTGTGAGTCTTTTTGCAGACCTCATCCGTAGTATAGATATGATAGGCAGCGCAGCCATCTATTGGGAGGGGCGAGTGGGGCTTGAAAGCGAAGTAGCCCAGCTTCGACGCGGAGACATGGATGCGCTTTCGGCGCTTCTCACGCGCTACCAAAACCGCCTATACCGGTATTTGCTGCGCCTGGTGCGTGACCCGGCCGAAGCCGAAGATCTTTTCCAGCAAACTTGGATCCGCGTGGCCGAGAAGATCCGGCAATACGATTCCCGGCGCAATTTCGAAGCTTGGCTTTTCACCGTGGCGCGAAATATTGCCATCGATCATCTGCGGCGCATGCGGCCGCAAAGTTTGGACGAGCCTATCGAGGGAGCGCCCGGAGAATCCGCAGCCACGCGTTTGCGGTCGAGCGACCCTCCTGTGCTCGATGGAATTGTGGAGCGCGAGCGCACCAGCCGCCTGGCCCACGCGCTCGATCTATTGCCCGTCACGCACCGTGAAGTTCTCACTCTGCGCTTCGAAGAGGAAATGAAGCTGGAAGAGATCGCGGAGGTAATCGATATCCCACTTTCGACGGTGAAGACTCGTTTGCGCCGCGCGCTCGACAGGCTGCGCCAAACGCTCGAAACACATTACCCTGGAGAAGTATGGCAATGAACGATCACGACAAAATCCGGGAACTGCTGGCTCTGTCCGTTGCGGACGCGCTCACGCAGGCCGAAGAAGAGCAAGTGATGAATCACGCGCGCTCTTGCGCCGAGTGTTCGTCTGAACTGGATAGCTGGCGTCTTCTTGCAGCCGGGATGCGCCGGCTGCCGACTCCGCAGCCAAGGCCGCTGATTGTGGAGCGCGCACGCGCACGAGCCGAAATCCGATTTGCGGAAGAAGTCGAACATCGCTGGCACCGGATTGTGATGATCGGCGTGATTCTATTTGCCTGGGCGCTTACGTTGATGAGTTGGCCCGTGGTGCGGCTCGTTAGCGGTGGGTTGCTAGGCATGCTGGATCCGCGCTTGAATCATGCTTGGCTGGGATTCGCAGTCTTCACGACAATCATATGGATGACGGGTGGGGCAGCAGCCGTGTTTTTGTCACTTCAGCAGCGGCGGGAAAGGAGATTGGCATGAGCGGATTTAACAATCAGTTGCGGGTGATCCCGCGGATCGCATGGATTCTTGCAGTGGTCGCTTATCTCTGTCTTAGCATCCTTTTGTTCACGGTTGCCTTGCCGGGCGATCGGCACATGCGCGAATGGAATCCGATAGGGCAAATCCTGTTTGCCTTTGGCATCCCTCTCTTCATGTTCGTATTTGTGTTGCTCGTGGGCTACGTCTGCGGCGATGCGAAGCGGCGCGGCATGCCCTATGTGATGTGGACGCTGCTGGCGCTTTTCATTCCCGATGGCATCGGCATCATTCTCTACTTCATCTTGCGCAAGCCTCTGCCGAAACCATGCCCTGGCTGCGCTCAATTTGTCCCCGCTGGATCTATATTCTGTCCACATTGCGGAGCGCCACTGCAGGCCACATGCCCCAGTTGCGGGCGTGGTGTAGAGCGCGGCTGGGCGAATTGCCCGAGTTGCGGGACGAAATTACCTTCGTAGGCTGCTCGCATCGTTTAGCGCGGCGGCTACCGGGATTGCGGTTTGTGTCAACCTCTTGAACCACTGGGAGTATTTTCCTTTGAAACAGTTTTCCCGATAGAATGCAGGCGAAATAAGAGGAGGCTTCGTGCCATTCGTACAGGTAACCTGGGTGGAAGGGCGCACGCCGGAGCAAAAACGTAAACTGGCGGAGCGCATTACACAAGTGCTGATAGAAGACGGCAAAGCCAAGCGCGAAAATATTCAGGTGACGTTCGTCGATTTGCCGGCGACGGATTACGCCGAAGCGGGCGTAACCGTTGCCGACCAAAAGCGCACACCTTAGCTCAACGCTTCATCGCTCCTGCTGCCTGCGCCGATAGAGCGCGCGAAACTCGATCAGGCCGCTGGACCCATCTCGCGGTGCACCAGCACCGCGTCAATAAAGTAACCAATGCCAATCGAGATAGGAATGATGCCGAATACGGCTGCCTGCATGGCGTCCGCTTCAAATCTCGACAGCCACATAAACGTTAGCGTATAGCCCAATCCGCCGGCGATAAGCAAAATTGCTGCCTTCCGCGAACGCGCGTGCGGCGGCAATTCTTCCGCGATGGGAACTGAAACTCCCTTGGCGATCGCTGCCAAGCGCTCTTCCGTTCGCAGCTTTCGAATGCGATACCAGGCATAAATAGCAGCCAGCGGAACCGCAAATGCAAGTACTACCGCAGCGAATCCGATTGGTTCCATGGGAACTCTCCTCTGTTTTGTCAGCTTCTTGAACTTCAGACAAAGGTACGCAGGCGGGCCTTCAGATGTTCCTCAAATGTCTGCAAAAATGCCTGGCGAAATTTTCGTGCGATACGCTGGATAGTGGCGAGGATACTGTTCGAAGACGCGAGTTATTTAGGTGCGGCCTGGACTTCCATGGTCTGATCCACAAAGTAATCCGTGCAGCCTGGATTCGTCGCAGCGGGACAGTGGGCGATCGCGCGGAAACCGCTGGATGTATTCTCGATGTCGTACGTGTATCCCTGGCGGCTCCTGTTCTGCATAGCTAGCGCGCCGCTCGAGGTCAAATCATCCAGCGACGCAAATCCTCCGTGCTCGGCCTGATAACCGCGCTCGGCCTGGGCCAGAGCGATCAGGTCATTCTTCACGCCGACGATATTGATGGTTTGCGCCGGTGTTCCAGTGCCCTCGAAGTGAGCATTCGCAAAGTAGTATTTGTAGGCTAGGAGCGAAATCAACGCCACGAAGAGAATTCCAAGCATGCCTTTCATGCGCACCTCATCATTCGATTTTACGGCATGGATGCGCTCTGCGACGTTTTGCGGGTGGACACTTGTTCCATCCGAGCAACGAAGCTAGCTTCGGAGCCTAGCTTCGGAGCGACGTACCGCCGGTGCTGGTTGCTGTTGCGCTGCTATTTCAGTATTACAGTGACCGTGGTGGATTCGTGCACCAAGCCGCTCGTTCCGGTCACCGTGACAACGATGGTCTGAGCCTTTGTGCCAGACCCAGTCGTACCACATCCCGGAAGCGCGAGCATTCCACAGACTAGTGCTGCGCAAGCGAGAGCCAATCCCCACGACTTGACCAGTTGTTTGCGCCTGCGGATAAAGAGGCACATCCCTGCGAGAGCAAAACCGAACGCCGCGAACGGCTGGTTCTTCCCAGGCTCGGGAACCAACTGCGCACTCGCCGGGAACCCCAGCGTTAGCACCGTCGTTGCGCCCGCGGCCCCAGGGGTCACGGTAGGAGGATTGAACGTAGCCGTGTCTCCCGCAGGCAGCCCGGTAGCAGACATGGTAACCACGCTAGTGAAAGAGCCTCCCAATGGCGCCACGTTGATATTGACGTTGACCATACTCCCAGCCATCACGGTAATCGGCGTCGTTGGCGCCGTGATCGAAAAGGTAGGACTAATCACCAGGCTCACCGGAGCAGAGGTCGATCCTGCCGATGCCACATTGCCGGAAAAAACAGCAGTAATCACATCTGTTCCGGAGGGAAGGTTGCTGATTGTTAAGGTCGCGACTCCTGAACTATTGAGCGCAGCCATTCCCAATGACGTTGCACCATTGAGAAGGTTGACCGTTCCCAAAGGTGTGCCGGTCGGCGGGGGCGCGACCGTCACCGTGAACGTGACCGGTTGTCCCGCTTGAGCCGGATTAGGCGAAACTGTCAGCGTGGTCGTGGTGGTAATCGCGGCGTTGACAGTCAGGCTCTGGATGGTTGAAACCGAAGCCGCAAATCCGGCGTTGCCCGCATAGGAGGCCGAGAGACCGTACGTTCCCACCGGCAGGCTGCTGGTTGTGAATGTTGCGACTCCGGAAGCGTTGGGGGTTCCAGTTCCCAACACCGTTACACCTTTTTTAAAGGTCACCAAACCGGCAGGTGTGCCGGTGGGCGCGGGAGTTACTGTCGCCGTCAAAGTAACCAGTTGCCCGGCTGTCGCTGGATTCGGTGCGACACTCAAGGTGGTAGTGGTAACGGTCAGTGCGTTGACGGTCACGCTCTGCGCGGTTGAAGTTGCACCGGCAAATCCGGCATTGCCGGAAAACACAGCCGTGAGGCTCAACACTCCACTCGGGAGGCTGCTCGTTGTGAACGTTGCGATACCCAAAGAGTTGACGGTTCCGCTTCCCAACAATGTTGCGCCGTTAAAGAAGTTCACCGTTCCCAGAGTTGCACCGGTGGGGGCGGGCGTTACCGTCGCTGTCAAAGTGACCGATTGTCCTGCGAATGCCGGATTCGGCGCGACACTCAAAGTGATCGTAGTAACCGTCTGGGCGTTGACGGTCACAATCACGGCGGCCGAGGTCGAAGTCGTAAATCCCGCGCTTCCGGAAAAGACAGCCGTGATGCTCGACGGTCCTAGCGGGAGGCTGCTTGTCGTGAACGTTGCGACTCCCGACGAATTGATGTCTACAATTCCAAGTGAGGTTGCGCCTTTGAAAAATTGCACGCTATCTTCGCCCGTAGGAATAGGGGCGACGGTTGCGGTACATGTAACTGATTGGCCGGAGAAGGCCGGGTTTGGAGAACAACTCAGCGACGTCGTCGTCGCGACAGGCCCGACTGGCACGCTGGTGGATAGGCTAGCCGCGTGGATGGTGTCACCGGGATAACTTGCCACGATGTTTTGCATCCCCGATATCACCACGCCTGTTGCCGTGGCAGTCTCAGTCTGTGCCGCCAACAGAATGGTGGCCACAAACGTATTGCCTACTGGCTCGGCATTGATCGCCACCAGATCCGGAATTCCATCGCCGTTCAAATCGCCGACGGAAGCTCGTAAAGGAAGCATGCCGGCGGGGAACGTGACTTGAGGATCAAATGTGCCGGTGCCATCGGCCTTGTTCAGAAACAAACCCACCGAGTTGTCCTCGATGTTCGTGACGACCAAGTCCGTCTTTCCGTCCCCGTTGAAGTCGCCAACCGCGATCCCTAGCGGAGCTCTTCCCGTGTTGTACGTCTGTACCGGAGTCGCAAAAGTTCCGTTTCCTTGCCCCAAGAGCACGGTCATGGTATTGGAGCCTTGGTTCGCAACTGCGATGTCCGGGAATCCATCTCCGTTGAAGTCGGCGACCACTACATCGCTAACGTCGGGACCCACCGCGACAGTAGCGCCGGTGGAGAAGGTTCCGTCTCCATTTCCCAGGAGAACACCTACGGTGCCGTCCCCGCTATTAGTCACAACCAGATCCGGAATTCCATCCACATTGAAATCTGCCGTCGCAATTTGCCTGGCATTGTGGCCGACGGGAAAAGTAGCCGTAGAGCAAGATGGAGTACCTTCCGCATGAGTTCCGGGAACGAAAAAAGGTAGGCAGGACTGCTCAAGCGCAAAGGTGCCGTCTCCCGCACCCAGAAGTACCTCCACGTCATTGTCGCCGGTATTCAGAACAGCAAGATCGAGGAAGCCATCGCCGTTGAAGTCGGCGGTTGCAATTGAAACTGGCTCAGTGCCGACAACGTAAGCTTGCGGCGGCTGAAAAGTTCCGTTTCCATTACCCAACAATATGTTCACCGTCCCTGTCCCGTCGCCTGGCTGTCCGTTACCCGGAATTACGACTGCCAGATCAAGATTCCCGTCCCGGTTAAAGTCTCCCACCGCAATCGAAAGAGCGCCGAAACTTGATGGGAGAAGCGTAGTTGGAGCTTGAAAAGTTCCGTCACCATTGCCCAGCAGAATGCTAATCGCGTTGGTTGCGTTGTCGGCAACCGCTATGTCCAGGATTCCGTCGTTATTAAAATCTCCTAGGACGGAAATTTCAGGCTCGAAGCCAACGGGTACGGGCGAACCGGGGGCAGTCAAGAACGTGAATTCGAGCGTCGCGGGATTGAGCGCTTGCGAACCTACAGTCATGCTGTTGCTGGTCTGGGAAAAAGTTACGGTTCCCACGGGCGGAGTCGTTCCGAAGCCCGCAACCGTGGCGGTCAATGTATAGGGACCTGGAGATGTGCCGCTTGCCGTGATCGATGTGGACGTCAAATAATTCGCGTCTGGCGTCACCGTCACTGTCTGGCTCGCCGACACACTGCCGGCGAAAAGGTCCGCTTGATATGCCGCGAGAATGCTGTGAGTTCCGACTCCCAGTACGAGCTTTATCGTGGCGTTTCCGGCGCCGGTCAATTGCGCGGTTCCGAGAATCGCGGAGTCTTCGCATCGCGCGGCGCTGGCGTTGCAGAAGAGCACCGTTCCCGCCGTAACGCTACCCGAAGTGACACCGGTCAAAAACGTCACATGGGCCGTCAACGTCACCGGGATCCCGGCCACAACGGAATTTCCCGGAGCCACAGCGAGAGTTGTGGTCGTCTGCGAGGTGATGGCGTGAGCAAAGCTTGAATAGGCGCAGAGCAATGCAATCAGCGCAGCGGCGCGCATGAAACTATTCGCCGTTTTGCGGTGCCGGTACTGTTGGGTATCGCCGAACGTCCTTAGCCCGAGACTTGCGTCTAATGATCGAGGACCCTGAGTTTGAATCTCTGCGCGGGTGGCTTGTTTCATAGCGGTTGTAACACCTTCCTCAGAAAATTTTAATCTTCTGGCGCGGCGGCGGTTGGAATGCCGTCATGTCACTTATCGGAAGGCATTGCCGGGACATTAGGAATTGTTTCTGTGAGTTGTGACTCTAGTTAAGCGGGTCTGTGCGGACGCTAAAGCTTTACTTCGATCTGCAAGGCACTCGCTTGACGGCGAGCAGTTTTATCGGTAGGAGGACATGGTGCCGGAGCTACGAACAACGATGGAGCGACAACGAGCCAAGCGACAGACCGCGACTCGCGGGGGTTCCCAATACTGCTGCGCTTACTTTATCGTCAAAATCACTTTGCCGATATTCTTGCGCTCCTGAATATATCTGTGCGCCGCCGCGGCTTCCACCAGCGGGAACGATTTGCCGATAACCGGCTTGATCTTGCCCGTAGCGTACATGCGAAAAAGTTCATCGAGTTCTCCGCGCAGCAGCGCGCCGCGGGATTGCAGGCGCCCGAGATTTACGCCGATCACGGAAATGTTATCGCTCATAAGCTTCATGGGATGAAACCGGGGAATCTGGGCCAGGGTTGTGAGTCCCCGGATCAAGCTTCGCTTTCCGTCAGGTCCCGCAGCGGCGGAGAGACCGTACACCACAAGCCGGCCGGTGGGACCGAGGCACTTGTAACTTCGCGAAAAGCATTTCCCCCCGATGGGATCCATCACCATTTCGATTCCGTCCGGCGCGAACTTGCGCACTATCTCGACGAAATCACTTTTCTCATAGTCAATTGCGTGGTCCACGCCGATCTTGCGCAGATATTCTTGTTTCGTGGGACCCGCCGTGCCGAAAATCACCAGGCCGCGAGCTCGCGCAAGCTGCACGGCTGCGATTCCCACGCCACCAGCCGCCCCGTGGATCAGAATCCTATCTCCGGGCTGCAGGTTTCCCATCGTAAACATCGAGTGATAAGCAGTCACGTAATTCACCGGAATCGCGCCGGCATCGTCAAAGGGCATGCCCGCGGGCAGGCGATAAACTTGGCGCGCCGGAACGGCCGCCCAAGCGGCGTAGGCGTTGAACTGTGTGAAAGCAACGACCGCTTCGCCGACTCTCAACGGCTCGCCTTCCACCGGCTTTCCGCCGCTGTCGGTAATTTTCTCGACTACGCCTGCAATTTCCAGTCCCGGAACGAACGGAGGCTTGGGCGTCCCGGGATAAATTCCCATACGCTGCAAAAGATCGGCAAAGTTTACGCCGATGGTCTTCACGCGGATCAGCGCTTCGCCCGCTTTCGGCTGCGGATCCGGGACTTCGCGCGCCTCAAAAACTTCCGGGGCACCATACTTCCTTACGACCATGGCGCGCATCTAACTCTCCTTGTGCCGTCTCCGCGCTGGGACTCTGCTCTTTCCCCGGCTTTTCATTTTGGATTCGAGGCGTCCTATCTTAAACTGTAAGGCTTTGTGCAACCATGAAAACTAAACTGAAGACTAGAAGCTTGTTTGGCGGTACCGCCATCCTTATCGCGGCTTGGGCTTGCGTGGCCGGCGACCGTCCGCCGCAGACTACCACCGCCCCTCCCGTCCTGACTGCTATGCAGGAAGAGCTTGATCGCTCGATGGCCGGTATGTCGAAGGCTGAGCCTACGGACTATTTCATTAGCTACACCGTCGCGGACCGCCAATACTCCGAAGTGTCGGGCTCGAATGGCGCTCTCTTATCCAGCGCGGACAATCGTGCGCGCTGGCTGGAGGTGCAAACGAGGGTGGGTACGTACCAACTCGACGACACGCACAAGCTTGGCGACCGCCAGCCCAGTTGGACCAGCCCCGGAACCACCATGGCTCTCGACACCGATATTCCGGTGCTACGCCGCGAAATCTGGCGCGAGACCGACCGGCAGTACCGCGCCGCCACGGAAGCGCTGATCAAGGTCCAGACCAGCCAGCAAGTTCAAGTGCAAACGGCGGAGGGAAATGCTCCGGATTTTTCGCGCGAGAAGGCCCACGTCTCGATTGGCCCACGCGTGGATATCACCGTTGACCGCAAACCCTGGGAAGAGCGCGTCCGAAAATACACCGCTGCGTTCAGCAATTCGCCTGCGGTGCTGAATTCCATCGCCACTTTTACCGCCCTCGGCATGAATCAATATCAGGTGAATACGGAAGGCACCAAGCTCGCCTTCGGCCAAGTGCATTACCGCCTTGAGCTTTACGTTCAAAGCAAAGCGCCCGATGGCATGGACATCAACCGTTACGCCAATTTCGATTGGCTCACTCCCAAAGATGCCCCGACGGACAAAGTGGTTTTCGACCGCATCCAGACCATGATTGCGGAGACGGAAGCGTTGGACAAAGCGCCGTTGGTGGATCCTTACGCCGGTCCTGCTTTACTGACCGGCCGCGCCGCCGCCGTTTTCTTTCACGAAGTCTTCGGCCATCGCGCCGAAGGTTTCCGCCAGAAGGACATTAACGAAGGCCAAACTTTTACCAGCAAGATCGGCGAACAGATTCTGCCCGAGTTTATTTCCATCAAGGATGACCCGACGGAAGCGTCGTTCCACGGCCAAATGTTGCTCGGCAACTATGCGTTTGACGACGAAGGTGTGCCGGGCGAGAACGTTTCGCTGGTAGATCACGGCGTGCTGAAGACTTTCCTGATGTCGCGTTCGCCGCTGGTAAACATTCCGGAATCGAATGGTCACGGACGCCGCCAGCTTGGATACGTACCGGTTGCGCGGCAAGGGAATTTGATCGTCTCAAGTTCGCGCACGATGACGGATGCGCAATTGCGGCAGAAGCTGATCGAATTGGTAAAGGCGCAGGGCAAACCTTTCGGCCTGCTAATTGACGATATTGCCGGAGGCTTTACCTTCACCGGCCGCGCTCAGCCGCAGGCGTTTCAAGTGCTCCCACTCGTGGTTTACAAAGTTTTCCCCGATGGCCGCCCGGATGAGCTCGTTCGCGGCGTGGATATCGTCGGAACGCCGCTCGTTTCACTAACCAAAATCGTTGCCACCGGCGACACGCCCGATATTTTCAACGGCTATTGCGGCGCTGAATCCGGCTCCGTGCCGGTTTCCGCCGTAGCGCCCGCGATTTTGATTTCAGAAATGGAAGTACAGAAAAAAGAAACTTCCACGGACAAGCCGCCCATCCTTCCGCCTCCGGCGCACGATCCTGAGGGGCATTATCCGGGCCAAAAAAGCACCGCGGAAAATAATTCGCAGACAAAGGAACAACAGCCGTGAAGAAATGTTCAGTGTTTGCTTTGATTGCTGCGTTTGCAATTCCGCTGTCTGCAGGCGTGCCCACTCACGTTACGCATGCAACATCTGCTACTCCTGCCGGCGTCGGCGCGCAAGCCGCCGTGCCATCCACCGAAAGCGATCAGACGCTACATGCCATGCATGATGAAATGGAGCGAGCGCGCGCCCGTCTGCAGCTCCCCGGCGTGGAAAAACCTTTTTACTTCGAATATCGCCTGATGGACGTGGATGTGCGCGCGATAACCGCGTCGTTCGGCTCGCTGATTAATAGTTCCACCACGCGCAACCGCTTTATGAGTGTGGACGTGCGCGTCGGCGACTATCATCTGGACAGCTCGAATTTCATCAGCGAGGACGGATTTCAGGGCTTTCTCGGCTCTACGGGCCAGGTGGGCATTGACCACGACTACAATTCGCTGCGCCAGGATTTGTGGCTCGCCACCGACCAGGCCTACAAGCAAGCCGTCACGCAGATGTCGCTCAAGCAGGCCTTTCTGCGCAGCTTGACCAAGCCTCCCGAGATCGATGACTTTTGGCAGGCGCCTCCCACGCAGCAAATCGATCCGCTCGTGAACCCTGATTGGACCTCGCGCAACTGGGAAGAAGAAGCACGCAAAGCCTCTGAAGTTCTAAAGAACTTCCCTCAGCTCAGCGGTACGCGGGTGAATTACTACATGGTGTACGTCACCTACTATTTGATGAACAGCGAAGGCACCACGCTGCGAACCTCGCGCAGCCTCGCCGCCATCGAGGCAGCGGTCGACACGCAAGCCGATGATGGCATGCCGCTGCACAATTTTTATTCACTATATGTCGCCCGCCCCGCGGATTTTCCCGACCCTGAAGCCGTGTCCAAATCCCTGACGCAAACTGGAACTGACCTAATAATGTTGCGAGCGAGCCCGCTCGTTCCGGATTACACCGGCCCGGTGCTGTTCGACGCGCCCGCAGCCGGCTCCGTTCTCGCGCAGGTGCTTTCCCCGTCGCTCTCCGGCGCGCGTCCGCCGCTTTCCATGGGCTCCTCCTTCGATGCAGTCATGGAGCGCTTCGGCGGGCGCAGCGAATGGACCGGCCGCGTCGGAACGCGAGTGCTTCCGGCGAATGTAACCCTCGTTGACGATCCCACGCTGAAGGAATTTCAGGGAAAACCTCTGCTCGGAAATTACGCCGTGGATGATGAAGGTGTCATCGCCCAGCGTGTCACCCTGGTGGATAACGGCACTCTCAGAGACTTGCTCATGTCGCGCCGGCCCGGCCCCGATTTCCAGAAATCCAATGGCCACGCCCGCTCTGCAAATCTCTCCGATACTCTGCCGCTCGCCAGCAATCTTTTTTTCCAAGCGAGCGGTTCGCTCGACGCAGCCGGCCTGAAAAAGAAATTCCTCGATGCCTGCCACGACGACGGCCACGAATGGTGCCTCGAAGTGAAGCGCATGGATAATCCCGCGCTGTCTTCAATCCGTCAGGAAGATTTCAACGAGTTCATCGGTTCGATCGCCGGCGGTCTTTCGAGCGGGGAACGCATGCCGCTGGTGGTGTATCGCGTGTACGTTGCGGACGGCCGCGAGGAAATGGTTCGTGGCGGCCACATCGAAGGACTCACGCTGCGTTCTCTGCGAAACATTCTCGGCATCGGCAGCGACAGTGAGGTGAGTACCTACATGCAAAATCCCGCAGGCGGTTTCGCCGGTACCGCGCTGGGCGCTTTCGGTTCGGCCCAAGGCGGCATTCCAACCACGGTAACCGCGCCTTCGCTCCTGCTCGACGAAATCGAAATCCGCGGCTTCCACGGTGAACCTCGCCGCTTGCCCCTGGTCCCGGCCCCGCCGCTTAAATAGTTTTCGCTTCGCAGTCCCGCGATTGAGTGTGTGGCGCGAGCCTAGGCAGATAGAAGAATGCTCGCGCCCAGCCCGATCAGTCTAGGGCTGGAACCATCCAGGGCTGGAAAGGGTTGGAGTCTGCCCTCCGCCAATCACTCGGCCAGCGGATAGGTGCCCGCGGCTTCAGCCTCAGCCCAAATGCGGTTATTGTGCGTTTCCTTCAGGAAAATACTGCCCACAATAAACGTCATGCCCGCGATAATTATCGGGTAATAAAGCCCGGCATAAATGTTGCCGGTAGCCGCGACCAACGAAAGTCCAATGAGCGGCAGCAACCCTCCAAACACTCCGTTTCCTATATGGTAAGGCAGAGAAACGGAAGTGTAGCGAATCCTCGCCGGGAAAGCCTCGATCAGGTAGGCGGCGATAGGGCCATAAATCAGGCACACGTAGAGAACCTGGATGAAAATCAGGAGCACCAACATCTTGAGGTTGGGATTCACAGCTTCCTTGGCCGGAACCAACGCGCCCGTTGGGCCAACAGTCATAGCCGTGAGGCCAATTGCCCCGGTCACTCTGTTGCGAGTGTGTGATACCGACACAATGTTGTTTCCTGCGGCGCGTTCCATGGCGTGGTAGATCGGGATGTAGGTAAACACAGCGAAAAGGCAGCCCGCCATCATCAGCTTCTTTCGCCCGATGCGGTCGGAAAGCGCGCCCACCACGGTGAAGAACGGCATCCCTATCAATAGAGCAATCGCGACAACGATGTTGGCGGTTTTCACGTTCACTTTCAAAACCGTCTGCATATAGAACAATGCGTAGAACTGACCGGTGTACCAGATCACGCCCTGCCCGGCCGTGGCTCCGAAAAGCGAAATCAGCACCAGCTTCAAGTTCGGCCATTTGGTGAAGGCATCCTTCAGCGGTTGCGCCGACGTCATTCCCGCGCTCTTAAGCTGCGCGAAGATGGGGGACTCCTTCATCTTCAAGCGGATGTAGAGAGAGATGGCCACCAGGATGATGGAGACTAGGAAAGGAATCCGCCAACCGTACGCCGAGAAGTCTTCCTTGGACATCGAATTCTGCGTAACGAGAATCACGATGAGCGAAACGAAAAGTCCGAGAGTCGCCGTGATTTGAATGAAGCTGGTGTAGAAGCCGCGCTTATTGTCCGGGACGTTCTCGGCCACGTAAACCACAGCGCCGCCGTACTCTCCGCCGAGCGCCAGCCCTTGCAACACGCGGATCAAAATCAAAACGATGGGCGAGAACCAGCCGGCCGTAGCGAAGGACGGCATCAGGCCGATAGCAAATGTGGAGAGACCCATGATCGTGAGGGTCACGAGAAAAGCGTATTTGCGTCCGACTACGTCGCCGATGCGCCCGAAGAAAAGCGCGCCGAAAGGCCGCACGAGAAAGCCCACGGCGAAGGTGGCGAGATAGGCTATCAGCGCGAAGGTGTCGTGCCCGGGAGGATAGAACTTCAGGGACAGAATGGCGGCCAGGCTTCCGAAAATGTAGAAGTCATACCATTCGATCATGGTGCCGACGGACGACGCCATAATCACGCGCCAAATGCCGTACTCTGGAGTGCCGGTTCCCGCTCGCTGGGCAGCGATCGCCATATTTTCCTCCGTTAGAGAGTTTCTCAGTCTTTAAAGCTGCATCTGAGTGGCTGCTTTATTGTTCCTTTTGCAATATCCCACTTACCGTCAAATCGGATCCCGGTGACACCGTAAGATCCCGCTTCCACTGGGTAAAGCCTGGCAAGGACAAAACGACTGTGTGCGTGCCCGCACTAAGGGGAATTCCGGATGGCGTGTTGCCGACATACTTTCCGTCGAGCGTGATTTCCGCCCCCGAAGGTATCGAACTGAAATTACACATAACGTTGCCCGGAAAGTCTTTCTGCGCTGCGCGGCTTGGTGGAGGCGGCGCGGGAAGTGGTGCTGCATCCGACGCCTTCTGCCCCGGCGCCACAGCGACTGGCTGCGGGGCTGGCACGGGGCGCGGCGGCGCGGCTGACGCAGCGCTCGGCTTTGAGTTTGCGGCAGCGCCGGAATCCGGCTCGGTGTCTTCCCCGGCTAACCTAAATAACCGCGTCGTTTCCTTGCCGTTTGAAGCTTGCATCCAAACCGTTAATCCGTGTTTTCCCTTTCGCGCTTCATACGTCTCACCCACGGACAACGGGCCGCACTTGGACCATCGCGAGTCCACCGAGCAAGAGATAGTGAAGGAATGCCCGTCACTATCCTGCACCTGCATGATGTTTTCCCCGGTTGGATTCTTGCTCTCGTTGCAGTAGGCGTCGAAGTTCTGCATATCGCAGTTCGTGGGAACAGGGCTTGAATTGGCGATTGGATGGAATTCAGCGGTTAGAACTTTGATCCGAATCGGGGAATACTGAGACGCGACGGTGGCTGCAAAAATAGCGTTGAATAGAAACAACGCCAGGAACAACCGTAGAGGTCTATAGCCCAAGCCCATAGTGTCTTTTTGGTTTTTGAAGCTGGGGGCGGAATCGCTCAGGCTTAGCACCGAGACAATGCCGTCCCCGCGCCCCATAGTATCGCCAAGCTTCTAGAACGTAAAGACAGGCCCAAACTCTATCCGATGGTCTTGCCATTCATTGGACGGATTTCCGGCAATCGTGTAGGCATCGCCAGGCGCGAGCCGAGAAGCATACACCGAGTACTCTGTGCCGAATGTGCACCACGGATTGAGTTTGTAGTACAGGGTCGCGGCAAACATCTTGCCCATCAAGAGCGGCAATGGGGACAGAGTGTTGGCGCTGGCAGCATAGTTGGGGTTCGTTAGGTCTCTATGTACAACCTGGTCTTTACCGATATGGAGATAAACCTGCCAGCCGGCGTTGCGGCCTTTCGGATCCGCGTTAACCCACCGGGAGATAGGCAAGCCGAGGTTCAGGAATCCGCCGAAAGAGCGGATTGGCTTTTGTGGAGCAACCACGACCGCTCCGGCGCCGTTGGTAGCCAGGGTCGCTGCACCAGCCGCGGCAAGCGGACCGCCGTCAACCGTGGGGAATATGATCGGATTCGATAGACCTGTTATATCGGTGGCGTACGAATTGACCTGGCCGCCGAAGAAGAAGCGGAGGTCACCGCCGTAATATGCGGTCCCGATCAGAGTGGCAAACCGAGTCGGCAATTGGAAGCCAATCTGGTTGCCGTATTGTTTGCTGGAGGTTGTAAAACCATTCGGGAACGCGGCCTCATAGTCCGCGCAAAGGACTGGATTGAGGACGCATGCCGCTAAGGGTGTGGCGTAATTGCTGGTGGTTACGATCGATTTGCGGTGGGAGTAAAATCCAGCCCAGAAAATCTGCGCGGACTGAACACCCGGTGCTTTGTCCGCCTGGAATTGCAAAACCACTCTGGATTCCAGTTCGGGATTGCCGGAGTCAGCACCTTCGCGCTCTGCTTGCCCGATCTGTCCTGGCAATCCCAACGAACCAAGTTTTTCGATTTGACCGGTGCTGGGCATCATGATCGCAAATTCCGGAGAAATCTTGATGCTGCGCCAGTCGCTCAGCTTGTAGGTGACGCCGAAACGCATCTGTGGAGACCGTTCATAGAGCGTGCCGTAGTAAGCGCCTAGGAACGTGGTTTCAAACAGGTTGGGCAGGACAGTTGAAGAGAAAATCGCCCAATCCTGTCCGCCTTCAAAAAAGAGATCCATCTTGTCGGTGGCTTGGTAATCCAAGCGCACATACGCGAGGCGCAACTGAAAGCCGTTGCTGCGAATCGACGAAACGTCCCGGTTATCGACTTCGCTGAAGTTGCCTTCATAGTCGCCTTCGACCTTGCCCGTAATCGTCAGCGACGGCGAAGGATCGGGCCACTCGAAGTTTGCTCCGAAACGAGTGGAGCGCGCCTTGAGGTGGAATTCCGGATCTTTCGTCGGACCGGTATTCAAAATCGATGTTGAGCTTAAAAAGATTCCTACGAACGGGAAGTCGTCGCCGTTGGGAGAGCTGGAATCATGCGCCGCGGAAGCCTTGATAAATCCGTAAGGCGTGACCTTCACCGCGCCGGTGTGGAAAGCCGCCACGAGACCATCCTTCTTGGGCGGGTCGATCGGAAGTGTACGGATGGCAGCGACCGCTGGAACCACTCCCGGTGGCACCCCTCTGGGCCGAGGCTCCGCGCCGGCAGCTTGCGTTTCCGGATGGGGGTTTTGCGGGTTTTGCTGCGAGTTCGTATCCACATCCGTGTTCGATACCGATACTGTGCCGGCATTCGAAGCCACTGACGGCGACGGCGCGACGAACGCGGGCCCCGCTGCGGGCGCTGCATCCGGGGTCCCAACAGCAGCCAAGTCGGCTGCGTTCAAGAGACCCTTGCGGTTGAGCGCTTCGATCAGAAGCGTAACTTCGGCGTCGGGAGCTGCGCCGCGAATTGAGTTCGCTTCCGCAGGCGCCAGGATCCCTTTCGCAACCAGCACATCCAACAACGCCGTAACCTTTGGGTTGGGCGCTGGAGTCGAGCTGGCGGTAGATTTTGAATCCTTTGAATCCGCGGGAGGAGGTTGCGCGGTGCTTGTGGAGGCGGCTGCAGCGGTGCTTTTCGCCTTTGCGGTATCGTCGTCGCCCTTCGCAAAGAGCGGTGCGGCAGGTACGCTTGCGAGCAGCAAAATGCACATCCATCTCGTCAGTTTCATAGACGTCTGAGTCTCCTCAGCCGGAGCGCGAAGTCAAGATCCGCAGCCACTCAGCTAAATTCGGGATGCGGTCAGAACCTTGGGGGGGAAAGGAGTTCAGGGTCAATCCCCCGGCGTTGCTCCTCGGCGGGCGCAAGGTGTCATACTATTATTTTGCTGTCAATAAGAAATTTTACGATCTTTTAACCTTGTGTACATATTGTCAGGGCGCGCCCATTGCTCGGTAGTTTTCGGGCCTTGGATGCAGTGCTCCGGTTGAGTTCTCGGAGCGCGATTCGACTCAGCGTATAATCCACCGCATGTCATCTGCATCCCCGCCCCTCGACGAGCAGGCCTCTCGTGAGAAACGGCTGGCGGCGCTTGCGTCCATTGGATCGGCGGTGGTGCTTGTCACGCTGAAGGTTTTTCTGGCTGTCCTTACCGGCAGCTTGGGAATTCTGTCCGAGGCGCTGCACTCGATTCTCGACCTGGTGGCCGCCGTGATCACCTACCTTTCCGTCCGCGTGGCGGACAAGCCTCCCGATTCCGATCACCTCTATGGCCACGGTAAAGTAGAGAGTTTTTCCGCGTTCGTGGAAACGGCCCTGCTGCTTTTCACCGCGGTTTACATTATCTGGGAAGCCGTTCAACGGCTTGTGGTTCACTCCGTCGAGGTGCGTCCGAGCCTTGCGGCCATTCTCGTCCTCGCTTTTGCCATGGGGATCGATTTCGTTCGCTCGCGCGCGTTGAACCGTGTCGCAAAAAAATATCCCAGCGAAGCGCTGGAGGCCGACGCCCTGCACTTCTCCACGGATGTGTGGAGCACGTTCGTCGTCATTCTCGGTATTACCGGAGCCTGGCTCGGATTGAAATTTGGCATTCCCTGGCTCGGCAAACTGGACGCGGTCGCGGCACTGGGCGTCGCCGGGGTAATCATCTGGATCGGCTCGCGGCTTGGCAAGCGCACCGCCGACGCGTTACTCGACGTGGCCCCCAGCGGCCTGCGCGAACGGATCACCGCTGCCGTGGACAAAACCGAGGGCGTGTTGCGCACCGAGCGTGTGCGCGTTCGCCGCGCCGGCCAGCGCTATTTCGTGGACGTCACCATCAGCGTGCCGCGCACGGCCAGTCTCGAGCAGGCCCACGCCGCCAGCGAATCGGTCGAGAAGCGTATCGGCCAGATTGTTCCCGCGGACGTGGTGGTGCACGTCGAGCCGCGCGCCAGGCAAAATGAGCACCCCTTTGAAACCATTCGCGCGATCGCTCAGCGCCGTGGCCTCGCTGTTCACGAAATATCAGCGAACCAATATGACGGGCATCTTTTCATCGAGCTGCATCTGGAAGTGGAAGAAGGATCGAGCTTGCGCGAAGCCCATCGTCGCGCCACGGAGCTTGAAAATGAAATCCTGCAGGCCACCGACCCGGGGGCACGCGTTAATATCCACATCGAACCGCTCGGCGTGAAAATCGGAGGCGCCGAAGAGATGAAAGAGCTTTCGCGCTCGGTCCAGCATTTCCTGAATTCACTGCAAGCGGAATATCACGAGTTGGTGGATTGCCACGACGTTCGCGTGCGCAGCGCCGATCACAAAATTCTGGTCTCCTGCCATTGCGCCATGGACGGAGGTCTTCCCATCACGGCGGTTCACGACATCACTGCCGCTCTCGAAGACCGCGTAAAGGAAAGATTCCCGCAGATTTTCCGCCTGACGATTCACCCCGAACCCGTGGAAGAAGCTTAGCGGCGGCCGGCAAAAGCCTGCGCACCCAATGCGAAAACGGCGGGAAAACATTCCAGCACGTAACGCGGCTCCGGAGTTTCAACAAACGTCGTGAAGAATGCCGTGCGCAGAATGATGAACGCAATCAAAAATCCCGTGCCAGGTTGCCGCCGGGCAATCCAAGCTCCCGCCAGCGCCAGCCCCACATAAACAAAATTCGCAGCAACCAAACTGAGCGTCGCAAGAAAGTCCGGGCGATCGTCCTCCCATTCCACCCGTACAGGGCGCAAATGGCCCGAATACGGTAGCAGTTCGATCCGAGGCGTGAACCACAACGTGAGCGAGCGCAGAAACGGAATTTCGAGGTAGGTACGCAGCGGGTGCCGCTCGGTTCGTTCGTGCGCAATCTCGCGAAATTGCTGATCCAGTGCCGGCCCGACCGTTAACTCTTCGTTATATTGATCCAACAAATCAGAAACGCGCGCGCGTTCCGCGGGTGAATCGAACGCGGAGGCCGGAATATCATCCATAGGAATTTCTTCCGAGTTAAGTTTCCAATGCGTGAGATATACGTCCCGGAAATGCCACAGCCAAGTATTGGTCCAGGCGCTGAACCCAAGCGGAGTGTATTCACCGGGCAGTTCGCTGTATCGCGGCGCCAGGAATTGCACGTCGTGAAGCGTATGCCAGTTGCGCGCCGCCCAAGGAACCAGCGGCAGTATCATTCCA
The DNA here is from genome assembly GCA_963698005.1 of uncultured Acidobacteriota bacterium. Lineage (GTDB taxonomy): Bacteria > Acidobacteriota > Terriglobia > Acidiferrales > UBA7541 > Palsa-295. The sequence continues at coordinate 3,526,947 of OY969113.1, read as the reverse complement.
ACTGCGAGCAACAAACCCGCACGCAAGAGTTTCGTCCAATTCGCCGGCCGCCACCACTTCTTCGCCAACACTAAACCGGCGGCAAGAATCAGAAGCGGCGTTTCCGGGCGCACCAGAGCGCCGAATCCCACCACGATTCCGGCAAGGAACCACGGATTCAAAAGCGCCTTCGTAAATGCAACGCCGGAGGCCGCATCGATCTTTTTGCCCAGTTCGGTTTCGAGCAAAATTAAGATCGCCAGCGTGGTGAGAAATATCGTCAGCGTTTCAGTGAGCACCACAGCGGTATAATTCGCCGTGAACGGGCAAAGCGCCGCAAGCCAAAGCCCCGCCAGCGCCACGCGCCTGCGCGCAGCTTCCGGAGCAAGGCGCGCAGCGATGAGCGCGATCAAGAAGCACGTGGCCATATCCATCACCACTTGCGCCAACATCGCAGCCCGCGGAGAATTCCCCGCGAAGGCGAACACCGCTGCGAGAAACGCCGGGTAGCCCGGTACGCGCATGTCCACCGGTGTGAGTTGCCCATTTACAGGAAATCCGTACACTCCCTTCTTCAACCAATTCCAGGCCAGCTCAATGTAGAATGGAGCATCGCCCGATTCCGTGACGGGAAATCTCAGCACGAAGAACACTCGCAGGGCCAGCCCAGCCAATACAGCGAGGCTTACATTCACGCGCATCTTAATTTGTGGAGTAATTGACACCATCTTGATGGACGGCTAGCTTGGATTGTCCCGATGCCTGAACGCAAGCCTATTTTCTACGATCAAGACCGCCGTCGCTGGCGGCGCACTCGCCGCGTGTTGGAAATCGCGGGCGGCCTCTTCACCATCGTGCTCGTTATTTTTCTCATCAATGTCGGCCGCAACCCGGAACTCCCGGATATTTTGCAGGCCGATACGCACGGAGGTCTGCACGCGATTCGCGCGCATCTCCCCCTTCTGAAACCCAAACCGACTCGCGGTCGCAAGCGCAAGATCGCAGCCTTGGGGAAGATCCCGCAGAACTATGATCCGCTGCGCGCGGCCTTCTACGAAGAAGACGACGCCTCCAGCCTCGCTTCCCTCCAGCTTCATTACCACGATATTGACCTGCTGATTCCTGACTCTCTTCACGCCGCATGGACCGACGGTCACCTGGAAATTGACCGCAATACGAAACTGAACGCATGGATGAAATCCATGCAAGCCACGGGTCTCGAACTCCCCATTATGTCCATGGTCAACAACTACAACGGGAAGGATTGGGCCATAAAGGACATGGCGGAAATGCTGGCGCAGCCGGCGTCTCGCGAACGTCTGATCAAGGCGCTCACCGATTTCGCCACTCAGCAGCACCAACCCGGCATCGTGGTTGATTTCGAGCAAGTGCCGAAATCCAGCATGGAGGATTTCCAGCATTTCATTCATGACTTGGGCCAATCTCTGCGCGCCGCGAATTTGAAATTGATGATTGCTCTTCCTGCCGCGGACTGGAGCTACGACTATAAGTATCTGGCGGCCCAAACCGACGCCATGATCCTGATGAACTACGATTTCCACTATCCCACGTCCGATCCCGGCCCCATCGCCGCTCAGGACTGGTTCGTCACCAACATACAGAACATCACCAAACTCGTGCCGCCGGAAAAAATCGTGATGGGCATCGCGAATTATGGCTACGACTGGGAGGCGAAATCGAAAACGGACCCGCACCCGATCGCGCAGCCCGTCACATTCCAACAGGCCATTGTCACCGCCGTGGAATCGGAAACGGACGTGGAGTTCGATTCCGACTCTCTGAATCCGCACTATTCCTACGGAGACGAAAAAAATAATGTGCACCAGGTCTGGATGCTCGACGCCCTGACGGCTTACAACGAGCTGCGCGTCGCCGAGCGCGCCGGAGTCCGCGGTACCGCCTTGTGGCGCCTGGGAATGGAAGACCCCTCCATTTGGTTCATATGGGACGCCACGCATCCCGACGACGCGATTCGCAGCAAGGTAGAGGACGTTCCGCCTGGATACGATTTAATTCTCGAAGGCCAAGGCGATATCTGGCGCATTACTAATACTCCGCAGAGCGGCTGGCGTGAATTCGAGTACGACGCTTCCACCGATCTTTTCACCGATGAAACCTTCAAAACCTATCCGGTCTCCTGGCGCATCGATCAAATGGGATACCTGCCTCACAAAGTCGCGCTCACGTTCGACGATGGCCCGGATCCCGAATGGACGCCCAAGATCGTCGACATCCTGCACCAGAAGCAGGCCCCCGCAGCTTTTTTCGTGATAGGCGAGTCCGCTAACCAGGATCCCCAAATCGTCAAGCGTGAATTCGATCTCGGAAACGAGGTTGGCAATCATACGTTCACACATCCTGACTTTGAAACCATTTCGAAAGCCCAGCTTCAGTTCGAATTGAATCTCACAGAACTTCTGCTGGAAAGTAATCTCGGAGTGAAAACGCTGCTTTTTCGGCCGCCCTATGGCATCGACCATCAACCTGAAACGGCCAGTGAAATCGCCATGCTTCCGATACCCCAGGCCATGGGCTATATCATCGTCGGCGCGCAAATCGATCCGCACGACTGGGGCGAACCGGACGGCGGCGCGCCTCCGCCGGTGGACACCATCGTCCAACGCGTGGTAGCTGACGTGCAAACCAGTAAGGGAAATGTCATCCTGATGCACGACGGCGGCGGCGACCGCAGCCACACCGTTGCCGCGCTCCCCCAAATTATTGACGGCCTGCGCGCCAAGGGTTACGAATTCGTTTCAGTGGCAACTCTGCTGGGCCAAACGCGCGCCCAAGTGATGCCGCCGCTCACTCACGAAGAGTGGCTGCTTGCTCGCGCCGATGCCTTCGCCTTTGAAGCCTTCCGCTGGTTCCGTTCCGGCATCGCATTCATATTCATCACCGGCATTTTGCTCGTCAGCGCACGCGCCCTCATAATCGGGTTGCTCGCGCTTGCCGAAAAACTCAGGCCCAACCCCGCGGACCATCCCGAATACAAACCGGACGTCACTGTTATGATTCCGGCATACAACGAGGAATCGGTCATCGTCGATACGGTCCGCTCGGCGCTTGCTTCCGTGTATCCGAAACTTGAAATTCTCGTAATAGACGACGGTTCCACCGATCACACCGCCGAACTCGTCCGCTCCAATTTCGCAAACGACCCTCGCGTTCGTCTGTTGTTGCAGCCGAATCGCGGCAAGCCCGCGGCGCTCAATCATGCGCTTTCTGAAGCGACCGGCGAGATCGCCGTTTCGATTGACGCTGACACCATCGTGGATCCCGAAGCCGTCCCGCGGCTCGTGCGCCATTTCGTGAACCCAAAAGTCGGGGCGGTCGCCGGCAACGTGAAAGTGATGAACCGGAATAAGTGGCTCACGCGCTGGCAAGCGCTCGAATACATCACCAGCCAGAATCTCGAGAAGCGCGCATTCGATTTGCTGAATTGCATTCCAGTGGTGCCCGGTGCGGCGGGAGCGTGGCGCACTGATTTACTTCGCGCCAACGGCGGATTTTCCGGCGACACAGTTGCGGAAGATACCGACCTCACGCTGACCATTCGCCGCAACGGCTGGAAAATTCTGTATGACGAAGATGCTATCGGGCGGACCGAAGTCCCTGACACTGTCGAAGCTCTTATTCGGCAGCGATTCCGCTGGACCTTCGGCACGCTGCAAGCCGTGTGGAAACATCGCGACGCGGTGGGCAAGCCGCGCTACGGCACTCTGGGCTGGATTGCAATCCCCAACATTTTTCTGTTCCAAATTATTCTTCCGCTGGTTTCACCTCTGATCGATCTCCTATTTATACTTTCCATAGCTCTCTGGGGCCTCGCACAGTTTCCGATCGCCCATCTGCCGCAGCTCTGGAAGATTCAGGATGTGGAGCGCTCGTTGATTTTCTTTGCGATCTTCATGTTAATCGACCTGCTGACCTGCGTTGTCGCGTTTGCGCTGGAGAAGAACGAAGACTGGACTCTCCTTGCGCCGCTGATCCTCCAGCGCTTTTACTATCGCCAGATGATGTACGTCGTGCTCTTCCGCGCTTTGAAAGAAGCTGTCCAGGGACGCCCGGTGGGATGGCGCGGCGTCGAACCTCAAATGCCCGCTCCTGTTGTGCAGTCCTAGTCAATTCTGTTTGGAATTGACAGTCTGTTAAAGCTGGGATTATAGTTCGACAATTGAGGGCTGTTCCCGTGGTAATGCCTTTCTGCGGAGGCGTATGAAGTGTAGTTGTGTATCTTTCATAGGTTTGCCCGTCCACGCTCGGGAGTACGCATTGAGCGCACCCTTCCGTTTTTCAGTTATCGGCCGTTCTTGTGAGTCTAATCTTATGCGTATTCGATTTCGAGAAAGCCGATTGCCATCCGAGATATTTGGAATTATTGAGGGTTAAGCGTTCTTGCTAGCTGAAGTGAAAAGACAAGGTTTCCAAAAAGAGGAGATAACGATGAAATTGGTCCATCCAGGTAGAAATATCGCCGGGAAGTTCGTGGTATTTCTGATTTTGCTCATGGTTCCTAGTTTTGCTTGGGGCCAGAAAAATAAGTCTTCAGGCGGAGGTGGTTCGCATGCCTCCGCGCCAGCAAAATCCTCGTCCGGCGGCTCGCACGCGAATACGTCCGGCGGCTCGCACGCAAATACCTCGGGAGGCAGGACAACGACTAGTGGCGGCTCGCATGCAAATACCTCGGGAGGCAGGACAACGACTAGTGGCGGCTCCCATGCAACCACCGCAGGGGGCGCTAAGACGACCACGGCGGGCGGCTCTCACGCGACCACGGCAGGCGGCGCTAAGACAACCACGAGCGGCGGCTCCCATGCAACCACCGCAGGTGGCTCTAAGACAACCACGAGCGGCGGCTCCCATACAACCACCGCAGGTGGCGCTAAGACAACCACGGCGGGTGGCGCCAAGACGACCACCGCAGGTGGCGCTAAGTCAGCAGGTGGCGCTAAGACAGCGGGCGGCGCTAAGTCAGCCTCGACCGGCGGAGCCAAGGGCGGTGCGGGAAAGACGGTTACAACCGCCCACGGAAACACAAGATCGACCAACGGCGCGGGCAAAACAACCAGCGTTTCTACAAAGAGCGGAACGAAAGCGAACTTCGGTTCCAACGGTAAGGTCAGCTCGATTCACACCAAAAACGGTACGACCATAAACCGCGGTGCCAATGGCAGCCGAACCATTACGTCCAGACGTGCGGACGGCACGAAGGTGGTTAGTACAGGACGGGGCCGAGGCTACACTGAACGCAACTTCTCGCGCGGCGGCCGCAGCTTCACAAGCCGCACCTACTATCGAGGCGGTCATGCCTATGCTCGCGCCTACGGAAGAGGTTACTGGCATGGTGGCTACTACAATCATTACTACGCCGGGCGCTACTGGGGAGGCGGATTTTATGGTTGGGCCGGCGGTGGGTGGGGCCCAGGCATCGGCTGGGGGTGGGGCTGGGGCGGAGCGCCCTGGTTTGGTTACTACGGGTATTATTTCAATCCTTACCCCGTCTATGCGGCTCCAGCGTTCTGGATCACGGACTACCTGATATCGCAGAATCTGCAGGCCGCCTATGCGGCTCAGGCGGCTGCTAACGCCAATGCTGCTGTTGCTGCTGCGGGTGGCGACTCGGGAGGTGCTCCAGCGGACTCAGGCGGCGGAAATCAGAGTGCGGTTGTCCTCACACCGGAAGTAAAGCAGGCGATCGCTGATGAAGTAAAAGCGGAGATCGCAGCCGAGCAGGCTGCCGCAGCAGCACAACCCAGTGCTTCGGCGGCTCCAGCACCAGCAGCAGACACCTCACAGTCAGCCTCGGCAGCTACTCCGGCCGAAGTACCGCCGGACGCACTGAATCCCAACCTGCGTACTTTCATCGTTGCTGACAATCTCAACCCACAACTGGCAGACGGCACCGAATGTTCCTTGAGCCAGGGTGATGTTCTTACTCGCATCGACGACACCCCTGACGCCAACCAGAACGTGAAGGTGCTCGTCAGCGGCAGCCAAAAGGGCGACTGCAGTTCCGGTACACAGGTTGCCATTGGCGTCAACGACCTGCAGGAAATGCATAATCATTTCCGCGAGCAGATTGATGACGGCCTCGGAGAGCTGGCAAAGAACCAGGGCAAGAATGGCATGCCCGCTGCTCCGGCCGGGTCTGCTGTTTCGAAACCAAATCCGGAGGGCGTGGCGCCAGTCGATCCCAACGCGGCAGCCGATTTGGCAAAACAGCAACAGGATGCCGACGCGGCTGAAAAGGAAGTTAACGTAGCCGCAAACGATGGCGTCAGTAATTAACGACAGGTAACGAACCAAACGAGCCGGGAGGGCCAGCCGCAGAATGGCTGGCTGGCTTTCCCGGTTCAATTTTGATGAACGCCGGGCCTGCAACAAATGCCGCTTAAGCTACATCTGAAATTGCGCAGCAGTTGACATGATTAGCTTGCTTACCTATAGTTACGCCGTCGCACGGAATGGGATGTTTCCCGCTATCCAAAACAATTTATTTTTCAAGTGAGGAAAGCTATGTCTTCGCGCCCAGCAATCATCAAATTGAGCGTTGCCGCAGCAATTTTGTTTTCGTCCCTGGGGATCAGTCCTCGCAGCACGGCCCAGGGACTTGAACAGAAGTTGGAATCAACCTACGCGATCACAAAGCCCACTGACGACAAAAGCGACATCGTCACCGCCGGCGCCGTTTTGATACTGCAGAAAGATAAAATAATCATGTACAGCACTGCCAACCAAGTGATGCCCCAGAACACTTACAAGGCCGGAAGGCTCTCCGAGGGCGCCTTCGGAGTGCACGATAACGTGCAAAAGTTCGGCAACTTTATCGGACATCCTCCGCCGCAAGCTGCGCAAACGCAATCGCGGCAATTCGTCACCGGTGAAAAGTTCTGGGTCACTGGGATTGCCGTGCAGGGAGACGGCGTCGTTTTTACTCTGTTCAGCGATGCGATTCAGGACGTTCGGTACCAGTGCACGCTCAAGTTTCTCTACCCGAAAGGTTCGACTCCCTCAACGGATGACGTGTTGAAGACCGTTGCCGAAGTCTTCAAAGTCCAAGAAGACGATTCTGCAAAGTCGGACGACAAACAGCAGCCCGCGGCTGATGCTCAACCCGCAGCCGATCAGGCTCCCGCAGCGGATCAAGCTCCCCCGGCCCCGCCCGCCACTGTTGCAATAGGGCAGTCTACCGATGAAGTCGTTGCGATCCTCGGCCAGCCGGAAAAGATCCTCAACCTGGGCGCCAAGGTGATTTATGTATATAAGGACCTCAAAGTGACGTTCGTGAAGGGCAAGGTTACGGACGCGCAATAGACCGCAAGCAAGCCGCTGATGGCGGCGCCGGCCGCGGAAATCTTTTTTGCCGCAAACCGGCGCTATTTGCTAGAATTGAATTGTTGTAAGGGCTGCATCCTGAGGTTTGGGAGCGGCACCGGAGGCAAAAATGAGTGTTGCACCGCGAGCGGGCAACGGTAAAATTACCGTGCCTGACCTTCTCTCCCGCAAGTTCAATTCCAGCTCTGCTTCTCCTGAAACAAAAAAGAAAATCACGTGTTTGACGGCTTACGACTATCCCACGGCACGTCTGCTTGACGAAGCCGGCGTGGACGTCCTGCTCGTCGGCGATTCGCTCGGCATGGTTGTCCTTGGCTACGACAGCACTTTGCCGGTCACGCTCGATGAAATCTTGCACCATGTCCGCGCCGTTCGCCGGGGAACGAAGCGCGCGCTCCTGGTTGCCGACATGCCCTACGGCAGCTTTCATATTTCTATCGATGAATCCATCCGCAACGCCATGCGCCTGATAAAAGAAGGCGGAGCCGAGGCCGTGAAGATCGAAGGCGGCGAACGCCGTCTCGAATTGATCACCCGGCTGGTCGAAGCGGAGATACCCGTGATGGGCCATGTCGGCCTCACGCCGCAATCCATCAATGCTTTGGGAGGATTTCACGTTCAAGGCAGAACAGTCGACGCCGCAAAGCAGCTTGAGCGCGATGCGGAAGCCGTTGAAGCCGCCGGCGCATTCTCGGTGGTTTTGGAATCCGTCCCGCGCGAACTTGCCGCTCGCATCACCGAAAAGCTTCGCATTCCGACCATAGGCATCGGCGCGGGTCCCGATTGCGATGGCCAGGTTCTCGTGTTCCACGATCTCGTTGGACTCACCATCGGTCACACGCCGAAGTTCGCGCGCCAATACGCAAATCTCTCCGGAGAAATTTCCCGCGCCGTCGAATCGTATTGCAGCGATGTCCGCGCCGGCAGTTTCCCTTCCGACGCGGAGTCTTACCATTCGCCGGCTGAATTGCGCGAACAATTGCTCGCGCGGCAGCGCATCTGAGCGGTTTCCGTTTGCTGCAAGCGCGCGCTTCACGCACAAAACCGAGAGGATTCGCATGAACGTCGAAGATTTTCGCCGGTTGTACGATTACAACTCCTGGGCCAACCACCGCACGCTCGATGCATGCGCGCCGCTCAGCGAAGAGCAGTTCACGCGCGACCTTCGCTCCAGCTTCCGCTCCGTGCGCGATACTCTCGCCCACATTATGCTCGTCGAGTGGCTATGGCTCGAACGCTGGCAAGGCCGTTCACCCGAAAGGTTCCCGCCCGCAACTGATTTCCCCACGCTCGAATCAGTCCGCCGCCGATGGACTGAAATCGAACGCAACCTTATTGAATATATCGGCTCGCTCAAGCCGGAAGATCTAGAACGCATCATTTCCCACAAAACAACAGCGGGCGTGCCGCAAGCAGCTCCGCTCTGGCAAATGTTGCAACACCTCGTCAACCATGGCACTTATCACCGCGGCCAAGTAGCCACCATGTTGCGCCAGATCGACGCCAAGCCCATCTCTACCGACTTGATCGTCTTTTATCGCGAGCGCGCCGCCGCGCAGGCCAAAGCATGACGCCGCGAACTCGCCCGCAAATTCCCTGCGTGGTAGTTTCCTGAGAGGCGTTCTCTTCTCCCCAATCCCATGGAAATAATCCGCACTATCTCCTGGATGAAGCAAGTCTCCCGCGAAGCCCGCGCGCAAAGTCGCGTGATCGGCCTCGTTCCCACCATGGGCGCTCTGCACCAAGGCCATTTTTCGCTTGTCCGCGCGGCAAAATCCGAATGCTCTCCCCTTGTAGTTTCGATTTTCGTCAATCCCAAACAATTCGGCCCTTCCGAAGATTTCCAGAAATATCCACGCTCCTTCGAAGCGGACCGCGCCGCGCTCGAAAATCTCGGAGTCGATTATTTATTCGCGCCCACGCCCGAGGAAATGTACCCGCCTGGTTTTCGCACCGTTGTCGCCGTTGGCGGCCTAAGCGACAAACTCGAAGGCCGCTCCCGCCCCGGCCATTTCCACGGCGTCACCACCGTTGTGTTGAAGCTTTTCGAAATCGTTCAGCCCACTCTCGCCTACTTCGGCCGCAAAGACGCGCAGCAAGCCCGCATCATTCGCCAGATGGCGCTCGACCTCAACTTGGACACTCAAATCGCCGTCCGCCCGATTCTTCGCGAGCCCGACGGCCTGGCCCTCTCTTCGCGCAATGTTTATCTGCAGGGCGACGACCGTCGCGCCGCCACTGCGCTCCATCGTTCGCTGGAAGCCGTACGCCAGGAAATTGCAAGAGGTGAGCGCGACGTTATGCGTTTGCTCGCCGCGATGCGCCGCGTGCTCGACGCCGAGCCGGGCATCGCTCTCGATTACGCCGAAATTGTGGACGCGGAAACGCTCGAGCCCGTGGTAAACCTGCGAGGGAATTGCCTGATCTTGCTGGCAGCAAAGCTAGGTAAAACGCGGCTGATTGACAACGCGCTAGTCGAACAGGATGACGACTCGTTCCGCGTAACCGTGTAGCGCCGTTCCGCTGATCTTGCTCACTCCGTTCCCGCCTCAATCGCCGCAATCACTTCGGCCGGGTGCCCTTTCGGCGTGACCTTATCCCAAATTTTGCGGATTTTTCCGTCCGTGCCGATCCAGTAGGTCATGCGCACGATTCCCAGGAACGATTTCCCCAGAAAACTTTTCATCCGCCGCGCGCCATAAGCCTCAATCACTTTGAATTCCGTGTCGGCCAGCAGCGGAAAATTCAGTTTATGCTTGATCTTGAATTTCGTCTGATCTTCCACCGTGTCCGCGCTGCATCCCACGATGCCCGCATCCAGCTTCTCGAACTTCTTGATGGCGTCACGAAACTCGGACGCTTCGTTGATTCAACCGGGCGTGTTGGCTTTAGGATAGAAATACAGAACGAGATTCCGCCCGCGATAATCCGAGAGCGACACGATTTCGCCGTCATCGGCCTTTACGCTAAAGTCTGGAGCCTTGTCGCCTTCTTTCAACATGCAGTTTTATTCCCTTCTTCGCTCGCACTAAGATTCCGCCAGCACCCGCTTCAGAATATCGTTTATAACCCGCGGGCTAGCTTGCCCTCGCGTTTCACGCATCACCTGGCCCACGAAAAACTTAAAGACCCCTTCGTTCCCCGCTCGATACTTTGCAACATTCTCAGCGTTCTTGGCTACCACCGTTCGCGCAATCTGTTCTATCGCGTTGGCGTCGGTGATCTGCGTCATTCCTTCAGCGGAAATGATGGCAGCCGCGCGTTTGCCGGTATCAAACATCGTTGCAAATACTTTCTTGCCCGTCGCCGCGGTGATTTCGCCGCTTTCTATCTTCGCCAGCAATTCCGCCAGCGCCACCGGCGGCACCGGACAATTCTCGATGCCCTTCCCAGCTTCGTTCAGCCTGCGCAGCAGTTCGGTCGAAATCCAATTCGCTGCGGACTTCGCTGGAGCGCCCGCCTTCACAGCCGCTTCAAAATAATCCGCCAGTGCGCGCGTCGCAGTCAAAACTCCCGCGTCGTACGCCGTAATTCCATACTCCCGCAAAAAGCGCCCGTGCTTTGCATCCGGAAGCTCGGCCATTTCCGCGCGAACTTCTCCAATCAGCTTTTCTGAAACCGAAAGTGGCAACAGATCGGGGTCCGGAAAATAGCGATAGTCGTGCGCGAATTCCTTCGAACGCATTGCTTCGGTGCGCCCCGCGGCCACATTCCACAGCCGCGTTTCCTGTACGATCTTGCCCCCCGATTCCAGCACTCCGATTTGCCGCTCGATTTCGTATTCCAACGCGTGCTGTAGATAACGAAACGAATTCAGGTTTTTCGCTTCCACTTTCGTCCCGAATTTCGGAGCGCCGCGCAGGCGCACGCTGACGTTCGCATCGCAACGCAGCGAACCCGCTTCCATGTTGCAATCGCTCACGTCCGTGTACTCCAATACTTGCTTCAGTGTCGTCAGATATGAATACGCTTCGGCGGGCGTCCGAATATCAGGCTCCGAAACAATTTCAACCAGCGGCACTCCGCCGCGGTTGAAATCGATGTAGCTCCAGCGGTCGGAATCGAAAAATCCCTCGTGCAGATTTTTCGCCGCGTCTTCTTCCATGTGCAAGCGCGTGATTCCGATGCGCTTCGTCGCACCGTCGACCTCGACTTCCAGCCAGCCTTCGGTCGCCAGCGGCAATTCGTACATCGAAATCTGATAGCCTTTCGGCAAATCCGGATAAAAATAATTCTTTCGCGCAAATACGGAGCGCTCGTGAATCTTGCAATGAATCGCAAGCGACGCCCGCACTGCCAAATCGCGCGCTTTGCGGTTCAGCACCGGCAGCGCACCCGGCAATCCCAGGCACACCGGACAAGTATTTGAATTCGGCGGATCGCCGAAGCGGCTCGAGCAAGCGCAGAACGCCTTCGTCAGCGTCTTGAGCTGCGCGTGCACCTCCAGCCCAATCACCGCTTCGTAACGCTCCATCACTTCGGGCGCGACGTCAGGTCGTTCTTGTGTTGTTCGGCTCATTCGTAGCGCAAGATTATAACATCCGCGCCCGCGCCGCGCCTTCGTCACCCAGCCTGAGCGCAGTCGCGAAGGGCCTCTCACCGGCTCTTTTACCTTCCTCAACACGCTCCAAACTTATCCTCCCCGCCCAAATCATTTCCGTAGGGGCACAGCATGCTGTGCCCGCTGATACATCAGCGACCGCGAAAGGGAACCGCCCAGTCGAATCTCCGCGATTCGCTATTTATTCCGAGCGTCGGCCGCCCGAAGGGAGGTCCATCTTGAATCCGGCCATGAAATTCAGTCGCAGAGACGGAAAGCCAAAAGCCTCCTCATATCTCTGGTCTAGAAAGTTATTGAGCCGCCCGTAGATTTCGACGCCCTTAGGAAGGTGGTAGGCGAAGCCCGCGTTCATCAGTTCATAACCGTGATTTCGGAAAAGGCACTGAAAAGGAAGCATGGTTACGGGGTTTATCAACTCGCAAGCAAAAGTCCCATCGTTCGGCTCGACGTCGAGCACCGCGCCGCGAATGGTTCCGTTCAGGTTGAGCATTAAACGCTTCTTCGTCCAAGTCGCGTTGAATCCAGCGGCGTTGCGCGGACGGCGAAGCAGCGGCTCTCCGACGGCGAAGGGATCGATGGGCTCCGTAAAGCCGGCCAGCGCCAGGATCGCCGTATTCATCCAGGTGTACGAACCTGAAAATTCGAACGAGCGGAAAGGATGGATGCGAACGGTCGTTTCCACGCCCCAGGCTCGCGATTTTCCGATGTTCTCCGAATCGAAATTGGTGGGCAAATCGCCGGTGGTCACGATTTGATCCTTGAATTTGTTATAGAAGTACGAGACGTCCAGAATCGCGCGGTCGTGCGCCATCCGCTGCTCAACGCCGGCATCGTAGCTGATGCTTTCCTCGGGCTTCAGCGCCGGATTATTTGTAAACGCGAGTTCGAATCCGTCCGGAGCGCGGAAGCCGGTTCCAAAACTGGCGTGCAGGCGTGTTGCGCCGAAAAAGTCGTCACCATCTCCCTGACGCGCCATATACGCGGCGGAAATCCGCGGTGTGGCCTTGACGAGGGTATTGGCAGGAATCCCCGGCTGGCCTGTGTCGTTGTTGACCGGAACGGAATCGGTTTGCAGGCCGTCCACGCGCACTCCCACGTTGATGAACCAGCGATCGGAGGGAGTCCAGCGGTTTTCCGCGAAGAACGCATAGCTATTGCGCCCCAGCACAAAGGGCGAGTCGCTGGAGCCTTCGACGAAGGTGTTCTTGAACTGATCTCGGTCGTATTCGAATCCCGCTACGAGCGTGTCCTTGGAAGATATCGCGATCTCGCTCCTGGTATTGGCCACCGCGCGCAGATTATTGGTGAACGAATTGCCTTCGATCGGCGAGATGAATGTGATCCGGTCCGTCGACACGCTGACAGTCGTTACCTGTTGGAACCGAGACGAAAACTGCTCCGTTTCCTGCGCCTGGTAGCCAAAAAGATTCTGGTTCTGGTGCGTGGACGGATCAAGGCCCGGGAATAGACCGTCAGGGTTCGAACCATAGGGCCCCGGCAGTCCGAGTAGGCCGGCGTAACCGAAAAAGTTTACGTTCAATTTGCGGCGCGGCGAGCGCGAGTATCCCAAGCTCACCGTCGAAGTCTGACCGCGGTAGGCATCATTCGGAACTTGGCCGTCGGTTTGCAGCCGCGACAGGCTGTATGCCCAACTAAATCCTTTGTTCAGTCCCGCTCCGGTGGTGCCCAGTCGCCACGTATACAGACTGCCACCCTCTCCCACGAACGTAAAATGTGGCGGACCATCGCCGTGAATCGTCTCAATATTAATCACCCCAGCTACGGCATTTGATCCGTAAAGTGCGCTCTCCGGACCGCGGATCACCTCCACTTGCTCCACTCCTTCCGCTGGCAGCGGCGATAGATCGAAGCCGCCGCCGAAATCGTTCAATTCAATTCCATCGATCATCACCAGGTTGTAGTCCGAATCTCCGCCTCGAATGAAGGCGCTGGTAATCGCTCCACGGCCTCCGGACTGATTGATCTCAGTGCCGGGCAGGCCCCGCAGCACGTCCGTAGCGACCTGCGCGCCGCGATCGTCAATCTCGTCCGCGGAGACAAGGCTTACCGAGGACGCAATTTGCGAACTTAGCGCACCGCCCGGCGCGGCCGAGACGACCACCTTGTCGCGCAAGGCGCTCAACTGCAAATGGAGATCGCTGACGCGTTTTTCGCCGGCTGGCAAGTCAATATCCACCGGCAATTGATCAAATCCGGGACTCGTGGCCACGATTTGGTATTTTCCTCCGCGCAAACGCGCGAAGCTGTATTGGCCTTGCGCATTCGTTTCTCGCGTTTCCAGTTCGGCCATCGCGTACAGAAGGATGACGCGAGCTCCAGGCACGACTTTCCCGGCGGGATCGAAAACCGCACCGGAAATTGCGGCATCCTGCTGATCGTGCGCGGAACCGGTCGCTGTCGCGGAACCGCTGGCGGAGGTAGTAGGAGTTTGTGCGTGGGCGGTGCAGGCCAAAAGCAAAAATAAGGAAGTGAAATACAACACGGCTGAGCGTAGTCTCATTTTTCCTCCTCTCCCTCTCGCGCGGGAGTTGAAGGTTGTCCCGATAACTATGTGTGGCGCCTTGCTTGCCTGCGATCACTGACCAAATCAAAGGGCTCGCAGTCCTGCGCTACGCATACTTACCAAGATTGAGAGTCCGCTCGGTTTCCTGGCTTAGCGGTCTGTCTAGCGCGGCCTTCCCATCGCAACCTCGAATTGCAACTCACGGCAATTCAAAGCATTCGACAGTGGCTCGCGCCGAAAATTCTCCGCTTTACAGTCGCGCGGCGGCGACGGATTTTCACCGTCTTCCCGTGCGCGGAGTCTCGGTGGTTGTGGACGGCGATGCATCTTCTGCGTGTCGCCGCTTGCGGAAGTTTCTTGCGTTCTTCCGCGATGCTAAACAAAATTCGGTTAGTGACTGCCTCGCAAAATCACGCGAGGACGCCCGCTGTATCCCATTTCCACTTCCAGCGGCGCATCGAACACTTCTTCGAGCAGCTCCCGCTGATAGACTTCCGCCGGCGTTCCGATGCGCGGGCTTTTCCCTTTATGCATCAGCACGATGCGATCGGAAAATTCCGCCGCAAGATTCAGTTCGTGCGTCACCACGATCACGCTGTAGCGGCTTTCGTCCGCAAGCCGTCGCAGCCGTCGCAGCAGTTCCACTTTGCCGCCGATATCCAAATGCTGCGTGGGCTCGTCGAGCAGCAGCAGCGACGGCTGCTGCACCAGAGCGCGAGCCAAAATCACGCGCTGCTTCTCCCCGCCGGAAAGATGATCCATCCAGCGGTCTCGCAGCGCATCCGCACCCACCTGCGCCAGCGCGTTTCCCGCCAGCAAGCAGTCCTCGTCCGATTCGAACCGCAGCCTTCGCCCGTACGGATACCGCCCTTGCAAAACGTATTCCCACACGCGCAACGGAAACAAAAGTTCGCTTTCCTGCGCCACCAGCGCAATTTTTTGCGCCCGTACTCGTAAATCAAGTTCGCTCACTTCCGAGCCGTCCACTTCGATTCGGCCTGAAAGCGGTTTCAACAATCCGGCAAGCAGTTTCAGTAGTGTGGATTTCCCGCTCGCATTCGGCCCCAGAATCGCCACCAGCTCGCGCTGTTGCGCTTCAAAACTTACCGGTCCCAGCGTAAATTTCGGCGCCGACCGGTCCGACGCCGCGTATGCGTAGCTGGCCTGTTCCACTTTCAGCCGCAAGTTAGGCCTCGCTCTGTAAGGCGCGGTCTGCGACTCCGGCAACGCTACACCTCCCGCGCCCGCACTCATCGCATCCTCCGGCGCATCAGGTAAATAAACACAGGCGCGCCGGCCAGCGCCGTCATCGCTCCCACCGGCAATTCCGTCGGAGCTACCACCGTTCGCGCCAAAGTGTCGGCCAGCACAATCGCAATTGCCCCGCCGATGGCCGCCGTGGGAATCAGCATGCGGTAGTCGGTGCCGAAAAACATGCGCATCACATGCGGGATCAGCAGCCCGACGTACCCGATCGCGCCGCTCACCGAAACCGCCAGCCCCGTGAGCACCGAAGCGGCAATATAAACCACAAATTTCACGCGATTTATGTTCACGCCCAAATGTCTCGCTTCTTGTTCTCCCGTGAGAATCAAATTCAAATCCGACGAAGTCGTATACATCGCGCCCGCCGCCACGATAAACACGAAGAAAAGAAATCCAAGCCATCCCAAAACATTTGTTACCGGCGGCGGCGCCGTAAGATCGCCCATCAGCCAGAACGCAATGCTGCGCAGCTCCGAGCCGGTAACCGTCGTCATCAGGAACATAATAATCGCCGAGAGAAATGAAGCCGCCACGATGCCTGCGAGCAACAGCGTCGGACCGTCAAGTTGCCCGCCGCGCCTTCCGAGAAAATAAACTCCCGTGATCGTGGACGCCGCTCCTATAAACGCGGCAATCTGAATCGCTCCGACAACGTGAGGCGCAGCAATCAAGCTAATGATCGCTCCCAGCGCCGCGCCGCTCGAAACCCCCAGTACATACGGATCCGCCAGCGGATTTCGCAGCAGCGCTTGAAAACCCGCTCCAGCCGTCGAAAGCGACGCCCCCACCAAAATTGCCAGCGCGATTCGCGGCAGACGTAGCCCAAAAACTACCTGCCAAAATTCCACCGGCACTTCATCGCGGCGTCCCACCGCCGCTTTGTACAGCGTATCCACAATGTCGCGCACCGAAATCGGATACGCACCCATGCGCAGCGAAATCACCACCACCACAAACAGCACTCCGCAAAGTCCCGCGCAGGTCCAAAGAATCCGTCGCGGCGTTAGAGGGCGCAAGATACGCACTCCTTTTTCACCCAAGCACTCGCCGCCATTTCCGTTTGCACGCTGGCTCTGCCCACAAAGTTTCCACCGCTCGCATTCAACGCAAACGCCTCCGGATGCAATTCCCGCGCAAGCTGTTCAATCGCTCCGATCAATCCCGGAGCCGGCCGGTCGAATTCATCGCTGGCCACCACCACGTGTCCCGCTTCGACAGCCTTCAATGCCTTCCACGCAGGCCGCGCACGCAGTTTTTCCAGTTCGCTCGATTCGTTCGCCGCATCAGATTCCACGTGGTTCGGCGTCAGCACGATGTACTCCGGCTGCAGCCTCACAACTTCTTCAATGCTCACTGGCGGCCAATTCTGCTCCGCCACAATCGCGGACTCCGCGCCCGCCCATCGCAGCGCGTCCGCAATAAAAGTATTCTGCCCAATCGTGATCAGCGGATCCTCCCACACCACGAACAGCACGTGCACCAGCGGCAACTCCCCGATTCGCGCATGCACCGCATCCAGCCGCGCTTGCAACTGCGCCACAAGAGCCGCGCCCTGCTCGCCCGCGCCCACCAAATCCGCCATGCGCGCGATGGAATCGAGCATCCCGCGCACCGTATGCGGATCGCTCGTGTACACCGCAATCCCCAGCCTCGCCAGCGCGGCCACCGTTTCCGGCCGATTGATCGACGTCGTCGCCAGGACCAAATCCGGATGCAGCGCGACAATCGCTTCCAGGCTCGGCGTCTGCGGCGACCCCACGTGCGGCTTCAACTTCGCCGCCGGCGGCGTATCGCAGTAACTCGTGTCCCCCGCGAGCTTGTCCTCCAACCCAAGCGCGTAAATTGTCTCGGTCAGATTCGGCGCGAGCGTCACAATGTGCTGCACGTTCAGCGGAATCGCCACCCGCCGCCCCGTTTCGTCCGTCACATTTTTCACCGCGCGCTTGTCGCTAGCCGTTTGCAACGGCACGCCCGCCGCGCGAACCGCGTGGCAGCATGCCAGCGCCACAATAATGCAAACGATTTTTCCGCGCGCGCGCGTAAATGTTCTCCACAACAAAAAAGCCTCGCGAATAGATCGAGGCTTGTCGCCACACTCTTTCTCGCGAAGAGTGTCAGCTTCGACCAGCTCGGGTAGGTTTCCTGACTTTCGGTTCGCGCAATGCGCAGCCGATTACAGTGGCGGGACCGTGGCCGATTTTCACGGCCTTCCCCTCACTTTTCGAATCGTCCCATCGACTCCTCGAAAAGTTTGTCCCCCGAGCCAGCTAAGTTGTCACCGGCGAGTTTATGCGCCCCGCCTTTCACTGTCAATCGGAGGAGAAAATTCGCTGCTGCAAGCAGCAGCCCGCCACTCACGGGACACGCATGCGTGCAGAAAGTATTGCGAGACTTATTTGCACGACTGCGGTGTAAGCCAGGAGACCAAAAAATATAGAAACCAGCATACCGACATCGCCTTTGCGCGAAAACGAAGGCTTCCACGCCAGGTATGCGAATCCGACCACGGCGAGCGTCAGTGTATCGCTCAGCCACCATGTATTATGAGCCGCGGTGTATCGCAAGCCACCGATGAGCATTGTGACCAGCAATGACGTGGCGCCCGCAGCCATCGCCAGCGCAAGACCAGCGCGGTCGGGTACTCTCCAAGTGCGAATCAGCACGACGGCGTACGGCAGTTGACTCAGCACCAAGGTGAGGACTGCATTCATCCAGTATTGTCGGCCGTAAGATGACCCAAGCGGCGGGCCGCCCCACTGCCGCATATGAAAGTAGTCAAGAACCAGCACGGCCCCGATGGCGACATGAAGACGAACGAGCGCGGCTGTGGAATCACTCGGAACAGACGCCGGCTGTTCCACGCCTGCGTCAGGAAAAAGTTCAGGATGCGTGGCGCGGGAGATAGGCCCAGTGTAATGGCGAGGTCGCGCGGCGGCGGGCCCGATTGCGGGCGAAGATGTAACCGTCTTTACCGAGATCGCGAAAAAGCTGACAAAGCCTGCGATGAACGCCACGGCGCCGGCCAAAAAGGCAATCACATACAGGCTCTGGAGAAATTGATCCGGCTGGCCTCCCCAAACTCCGTGCCCTACCGCGACGCACGATGGATATCCTACGATGAGCCCGACGATAACAAGGAGGAGCGACTGCTGCCAGGTAGGAGATCGGCGTTTTGCGCCCCCGAGCATCGACCCTCGCCTTTCGCTGTCAATCGCGTGGGAATCTTTCTGCAAACCTAGCGGTTCTTCCATTTCGGGGCGCGCTTTTCGACTGTCGCTCGCAAACCTTCTTGCGAATCTTCCAGGTCGGCCAGCTCATTGAGGAAAACTTTCATGGAGTTGCGCACGCCTTCGCGCAGCGGCAAACCCAGGCTGCCGAGAATGGCTTTCTTCGCCATGGTCAACACCGGCCCGGACTGCGCCGTCACCTTCGCGCAAACTTCC
This sequence comes from uncultured Acidobacteriota bacterium, assembly GCA_963698005.1. Taxonomy (GTDB): domain Bacteria; phylum Acidobacteriota; class Terriglobia; order Acidiferrales; family UBA7541; genus Palsa-295. Next base: position 3,507,815 of record OY969113.1, on the reverse strand, counting down.
TCCACTTTTTTCTGCAATTCTTTTTCCGGGACCAGCCAGTTCACCAAGCCCAGCTCGCGCGCGCGTTCCGCCGACATTGTTTCCGCCGTCAGCACCAGCTCCAGCGCCATTTTCGGCCCGAGAATATAAGGCAGCACCGCCGCCGCCAGCGGAGGAAACGCTCCCAGCTTAATTTCCGGCTGCGCAAAACGCGCGTTGGGCGTCGCAATCACCAGATCGCCCAGCGCAGCAAGTTCCGCGCCGCCTCCGAATGCCGGCCCGTTGATCACCACCAGAATCGGCTTGGCCGTTTCCACCATCGCGGAAAACGCGTTGTGAAACGCGTCCAGCAACTGAAACACGCGCCGCGCCGTATATTCGCCCAACTCGATGCCGCCGCAAAAAGCTTTCGCCGCCGAATCCAGGACGATAAGTTTTACCGCGCTCGTTTCGCTCACCGAATTGATTCCAGCCACCAGCTCCATCAGCACCCGCTCGTTCAGCAAGTTATGTTCCGGACGGTCCAGCGTGAGCCGCACAATCTCGCCTTCCACTCGGAATTTTACGAATTGGAAGTCTTCCGTCTTGGGCGCAGCCAGCGCCAGCGTCCCCAGCATTTCTGATTCGCGCGCCGCTTTGTTTATCTGCATCAGATGGCTCCGATCCGCTCTTCGTAACGAGCCTACCCTGTTCCAACGCCCGCAGCCACGCGCTTCCCGCCCCCTGCGCCCAATCCAGCAAGACCTGTCCATCAGAACAGGTCTGCCACGCCGCCATTTACCTAGAAGATGTAATATGTGATTCGTTCGCATCAATGCGGGCCATGGCGTTTTAATAGACTCGCAGAGAGACGGAGGCATTATGAAGCGCCAGGAATTCGAGGCATCCCTGGTACACGACGGACCGCCGGATGGCCTGTCAGTCCCGCTTACCGCGCTTTGGTGGGACGCAAAAGGTGACTGGACCCGTTCCCACGCGCTCGTCGACGAGTTGGAGACCTCCGACGGCATGGCGGTGCACGCCTACCTGCACCGCAAGAGCGGCGAAGCTTCAAACGCCGAGCACTGGTATGCACTCGCAGGACGCAATATCATCGCCCCACATTCGAGGCCGAATGGCAGGCCCTGGTCGAAGGTTTGCTTTCTTCAGGGCAATAGCGAATTCCCGCGCCGCGCCCCGACAGTGGCCTTAGGTTTACATGTAGCGCCGGGGCCTTCAGCCCAGCATCTTTCTCTCGGGACCGCCAATCTCCCGATTGGCGCCAGCGGTCGGCGGTGCGCCGAAATGCCCTTTGCCATCCAAACAAGCGCCGTAGGCGCGACACAAGTTAGCCCAGCGCGTAAGCGCTGGGTACACAGTCCAAAAAGTTCGTCCAGCGCCGTAGGTGCGACACGCCGCTTTTACAAAGTAGACGAACACGCCCGAGGGACCTGCTTCTTCTTTTCCGATTCCTCCCTGATCCACCTTGACACACGTTACCGTTCGATCAACGATCCAAACGGTCGCTCTTTTCGCGTCCCAATCCGCCAGAATGCGCAAATCCGCACAACTTAATCCCGTACCGCCCGATTCGACTGCGGATTCGCATCTGCCTGCGCCCGTCTTCCACGACCCAAAACATCACATCAAAATTTTCCAAGGCGACTGCCTCGAAATCCTCGCAAAAATTCCCGAAGCCTGCGTGGACTTGATTTTCGCCGACCCGCCCTACTTCCTCTCCAACAACGGAATCACCTGCCACGCCGGCCGCATGGTCAGCGTCAACAAAGGCGATTGGGACCGTTCGCGCGGCGCCGACGCAAACCACGAATTCAACCGCGCATGGCTCGCCGCCTGCCAGCGCGTCCTCAAGCCCAACGGAACGATTTGGGTCAGCGGCACCAGCCACGTAATCCATTCCGTCGGCTTCGCCATGCAGCAGCTCGATTTCAAACTCTTGAACGACATCTCCTGGGTCAAGCCCAACCCGCCGCCCAATCTTTCCTGCCGCTATTTCACCCACGCCACCGAAACCATCATCTGGGCCGCAAAAAACAAAAAGAGCCGCCACGCTTTCAACTACAAGTTGATGAAGGAAACCAATCGCGGCAAGCAAATGAAAAGCGTCTGGGAAGTCCTCCCGCCCAGCCGCGAAGAAAAACTCTTCGGCAAACATCCCGCCCAAAAGCCCGTCGCGCTCCTCGAACGCATCATTCTCGCTTCCTCCAACGAAGGCGACTTGGTCCTCGACCCTTTTATGGGCAGCGGAACCACTCTAGTGAGCGCTCTTCGCCTGCGCCGCCTCGCTTACGGTTGCGAATACGAATTCCAATCCGTGAGTCTTGCCCTCCGTCGCATCTGTTCCGAATTGGTACAAGTCGAGATTTCTGTATCCTCTCTGCAGATCTCTGTTGATCTTCCGCTCGCGATCTATGGATCGATCAAGATCGACCGGAAATCTGCACGTGACCGACACTCCTCCAACTCGTCCCGTCCGCCGCGACCGCAATTTTCATTTCGTCGGTGCGGACCCGCGCGACGTCGTATTCACCGTCGCCGCCGACGACATGACCGAAGCCTGGACAAGATTCCGCAACAGCGCCGCCTCCGCCACGCAAGTCCTCTTCGTCATCAAAACCGAAACCGAGATTTATCTCGCACAGTGAGAAATTGGTTTTGACTATGTAGCGGCCACCTTTTTAGCCTGAGCGTAGCGAAGGGCAGGTGGGCAGCTCTTTTGCACGGCCTAGGGAAAGTGATCTAATGCATGCGTGCGCCTGCTATTGCCCCAACCCCCGCCGCAATACAAGAGCCCCCAACAATGCATTCGAGCAGTGACTGAAGATTGGGGCGAATCAAATCTCTACTGCGCGAACTGCGATTCCGACGAACTCACCAGACTGAAAGCAAACACCCCGACCATCGATTTTGATTGCCCCAAGTGCAAAGCGGTCTTTCAGCTTAAAGGCAGGAAGCAACCCATCGGCGGGACACTCACCGATGCTGCTTACAACAAGATGCGAGAGGCAATCCTGGCGGACCGGACTCCAAACCTATTGGCGCTGCACTACGACGCAGACTCGTGGCGAGTCCAAGATCTCATCCTCATACCTCATTTCGCCTTCTCGCTCGCTGCCATTAAAGAGCGTCCTCCGCTGAAGAGCACGGCGCGACGCCACGGATGGATAGGCTGCAATATTATTCTGTCGAACATCCCGCTCGATGCGCGGATTCACCTCGTAAGCGACGGAACGGTCGCAAATCCCTCCGACGTCCGTCGTCGATATCGGCGCTTGCGGCCGCTAACCAAGCTTAAGGTGGAACAACGCGGCTGGACTCTTGACGTCCTAAACACAGTCCGGGAGCTCGGCAAGGAGAAGTTTAACTTGGGTGAGGTTTATGCCTTCGAACGGCAGCTTTCCCGATTACATCCTGCTAACCGCAACATTCAGCCCAAAATCCGCCAGCAGCTTCAGGTGCTGCGCGACCTCGGCCTACTCGAATTCCTCGGCGTCGGCGAGTACCGCCTCCTCGTTGTTCCTACCACTGATAAGCTCAGCCAACCCCTTGGAAAATGAATTGAAGGGTGTATAACTGGCGAATAAACAATACATCGCGTAATATCCTTGGTCAGTGTTTAGTATTTTCGGAGTGAAGCATGCCCGATCCGCAAAACGGTGAACTGCTGAGGTACTCCGTCAGCCTTGTCACTCAAGGACGGCACCGATTTTATACACTGACTATGCCAAGCGATGTCCTTGCCAACACCTGCTTCGTATCCAATAGGTTCGATGACCCCGACCAAGGCTTCCAGCGTCTTCTTGACCGGAAACGGGCCGAGGAAATTGCGGCGTACATAGACAGTGGTTTTGGAACAATTCCGAGCTCGATTGTTCTTTCAGCCCAACCGGATGCAGAGTTTCGAGTGATCGGGAAAGGCAAGACTATAGAATTTCGATACACGAGGAAGGCCTTTCTTATATTGGATGGCCAACACCGCATTTACGGATTCTCCCTGGCGAGAACTGCTCTGCGTGTCCCTGTTGTCGTGTACAACGGCCTGAGTCGCAAGGATGAATCTCGTCTTTTTATTGACATTAATACCAAGCAGCGTCCTGTGCCCAATGAGCTTCTACTGGATATAAAGAAACTCGCCGAATATGAGACTGACGTGGAAAGGCTATTGGGTGAACTTTTTGATTTATTTAAAGCCCAAACGCGCAGCCCCCTGGTGGGACTACTGAGTCCGGCAGAAAGGAAGAAAGGACTCATCTCGAGAGTCACTTTCAATGCCGCCCTAAAGCCCCTAATTCCTACCTTCGGAGGAAGTGACTCTTCGGAGATTTACGAAGCCCTCAGCGCATACATCAACGCATTCATCCGAGGAGCCGATCGGCTAAAAGCAAAAGGAGCTATCACGAAGCCGCCGGTTTTCAGGGCTGCCATGTCGCTATTCCCGGAGGCAGCACAACGCACCAAGGATAAGTTCGGCAAACCATACAACGTTGAAAATTTCTACGAAGTCCTCCGGCCCATGTTCTCGCGAATCACCACTACGAATCTGCGAAAGCCTGGAAACAGCCACAAGGAGCTTTACGCGATCATGTCAAAGGCTCTCAAAACGAGCTTTACGCTTTAAAGCAGACCTACGATGTCCATAATCGCAAGCTCTCTACGTCCATACTGGGCGCAAGGATTGAACGATGTGTCGGGCAACGTCGCAAAAGGCGTGAAGAGTTGGTTGGCGGAGGAAAATTATCAAGTCTATTCTCCGATCAAATCTAGGCAATTTACGCTCCAGTTGGCTGATGCGGAGCCGTATCTAGCTGCGCTCGCAGCCGATATTAATACAACTGCGGCAGCCGCATTCGAAAGCATCGCTCAAGCCGGGAAGAGCAAGCTGTTTCCGAGATCGAACGCATGGATCTTAATCAAATCATACTACGCAGCTTTTTTCGCAGCTCATGCCATCCTAAGGATGCTCGGGACAGTGTTCACAAACCTCGAGCAACCCCAAGCGGCTTCCGTCAATAAAATCGCCAAAGTATACGGTGCATGGCAGGAAGACATTGCGCCTGGAAACTTCGCAAGTACATTCTCAGGCGGGGCCCGCGAGATCGTCTGGCATCGGGTCGATTCGTCCGGCGGGGGCGTGCATGAAAAATTTTGGATCTTTTTTAAGCAATTCCTGGATGACTTGGGCAAAAAGCTTCTCAAGAACAAGCGCAGTGCCACTCTTGAGGATCAGCAAGTCTCAGCGAAACTCAGCGAGCTAGTTGACAATTTGTGCTGCGACTCTTGTCCAAGAGGAACCTGGCTTTCAGTTGTCAGAAATCGAGTGAACTACAGACATATGTATGGCGCTTGGTACCCGTACACCGCCCAGCATCCGTCCGGCACTACAGAGGAAAGGTTGATACGAAATTGGCGCCTCGATCCAATGGCAATTAATCTTACGTCCCACGATGACCGGTACCTGAGGAGATTCCAAGAAACATGCAGCTTTTTGATCGGCTGCTGCGCTGTCTTGGCAGCCGACATGGCGACACGTTGTTCTAGAGGAAGGTCTTTTCACAATTATGGGTGGCTAGCGATCACCCGTCTTGCCGGGCAGAAGAGCGTCGACTCTTAGAGCTTGCCCGGTTGCTCACTCCTTCGATTTTTTGACGGATGGGCACGATTTGCCAATTATTCACTAATTTCCCAATTCGACCTCGTTCACGGCGACCGAATTTGCTCTTGACTTATGTTAACTATTATGATAACATCACCTAGGGCTATTATTCAGCCCCGGTAGGTAAGGCATATGGGCGAGGGTCGGGCAGTTGAAGGGCGGCAGGCCAACCCATCCGTGTGTCTCGCCATGCCGCTTCTTACCGGCTCGCCCAGGCCATTTTTGGCCAAGGATTCAGTTCGCGTAATCGCATTTCTACCCGGTTTTGCCTCACGAGTAGAAATAGCTGTAACTCATTCAAAACAAACAGTCGCGACATTTCTACCCGGTTCTAGAATTGCACAATGCCATGCGCGAATTTCAATCGCGAACCCTCTTTCTAATGGAGAACTCGAATTATTAGAACCTCGTCTAACCCATAGAAAACAAACGATTGGACCCCGTTCTAATCGAGAACTTTCAACCAATCCGTGTTCCTGCATTTCTGATTTGCGCAGGCCGTTCACTAGCCACGGGCCGTTTCTAACCGGTTCTGACTCGCAAACAGAAATCGCCGTAACCCACTCAAAACAAAAGGCGGCGACATTTCTAACCGGTTCTAGAATTGACACACAAGCCTTTCACTTTTCGCACGCCGAAACTCATTCCGCCGCGCAAGCCACGACGGCGGGCAGGTGCCAACCGGCAAGAATCGAAAAGCAGGATGCCGGGCTGAAGGCCCCGGCGCTACATGTAAACCTTAGGCGGCGACGCAACGGCTGCTTCACAGCGGCTACTGCTTTCCGGTATTCTGCTTGGACTATGCTGGACTTGGGATACGTGCGGGAGCATCTTGACGCGATTGAGAAGATGGCGCGGGACCGCGGAATCACGCTGGACCTGGCGCCGTTTCGCGAGATCGACACCGAGCGGCGGCAACTGATCACTTCGGCCGAGCGGCTGAAGGCGGAGCGCAACCGCGCGAGCGAAGAAATTGCGCGGATGAAACGCGCAGGCGAGGATGCTACGTCGATTCTCGCGCTGATGAAGGAAGTGTCCGACCGGCTGAAGCGCGACGATGTGTGCATCAACGATCTCGACGAGCGGCTGAAGCAATTTCTGCTGACCGTGCCGAACATTCCGCACGCGAGCGTCCCGGTGGGCAAAAGCGCGGCGGACAATGTGGAAGTGCGCCGCTGGGGCGCGCCGCCGAAATTTGATTTCAAGCCGCGTCCGCACTGGGAAATCGGCGAAGGCGCCGGGATTCTGGATTTTCAGGCGGCGGTGAAAATTGCGGGCGCGCGGTTTGCCGTTTACAAAGGACTGGGCGCGCGCCTGGAACGCGCCATCGCGAATTTTTTCCTCGACCTGCACACGCGCGAGCACGGCTACACGGAAATCCTTCCGCCGTTTCTGGTGAACACCGCTTCGCTGACCGGCGTAGGCCAGTTGCCGAAATTTGCGGCGGACATGTTTCACATCGAAGGCACGGATTTGTGGCTCACGCCCACGTCCGAAGTGGAACTCACCAGCCTGCACCGCGACGAAACGCTGGACGCGGACAAATTGCCGGAGAAAGTCTGCGCCTGGACGGCTTGCTTCCGGTCGGAGGCGGGCGCGGCGGGAAAAGACACGCGCGGAATCAAGCGCCAGCACCAATTTCAAAAAGTGGAGCTGTTCAAGTTCACGCGGCCGGAACAAAGCTACGACGAGCTGGAATTGCTGGTGAAAAACGTGGAAGCGGTGCTGCAGCGCCTGGGGCTGCACTATCGCGTGATGCTGCTGTGCACATCGGACATGGGATTCGCTTCGGCGAAAACGTACGACATCGAAGTGTGGCTGCCGTCGGCGGGCGAGTTCATGGAGATTTCGTCCTGCTCGAATACGGAGGCGTTTCAGGCGCGCCGCTCAGGCATTCGCTGCAAGCAGAAGGCGGGCAAAAGCGAATTCGTGCACACGTTGAACGGCTCCGGCCTCGCCGTGGGCCGCACCTGGATCGCGATTGCGGAAAATTTTCAGCAGGCCGACGGATCGATCGTCATCCCCGAAGTTTTGAAACCGTACATGGGAGTGGACCGCATTCCGGTGCTAAAGCAATGAAGCTCGGTTTTCGTAGCGCCGGCCTGCCCAGAGCGAAGTCGAAGGGCGTCTCGCCGGCTCTTTATGCTTCTAAAAAGGGTCGGCGCTACGAGACTGGCCCGACAAGGACCATCGGCCCGGTGGGCTGCGGCATGCCGCCCTCGGGTTCGAGAGTTATCGCGAATGCTTTCGCCTCGACGCCCGGCGGAAGTTTTACCATCCAGGGTTTCATCGGTCCGTTGGAATACTCGACGAGGCCCGCGCTGATGGGCTTGCCCTCCATCGGAACCAGCCACAACTGGTAGCTCTTGTTCGCGGGCGCTGGGTCCACCCAGCCGTCGCACATGGCCATGCCCATTTTCGCGTTGTACATCACGCGGACGGCGCCCTTCGCCATGCCGGGCTGGGAAGCGAGCGCGACGGAGATGGTGTCTTTCGCTTCCATCAGCGCGACGACGTGGCGGGCTTCGTCCAGTTGCGCTTGCTGCTGTTGCAAGGTGGCGCGCTCTTCGCCCAATTCGTCGACGAGGTGCGCGTTTTCCTGCCATAGACGAACGGAGATGAGAATGAGCACGGCAGCCATGGCCCCGAGCACCGCAGCGGGCCACCAACGGGGGAAGGGTCCGACGGTGCGTTCGACTTCTCGCGTTGCGCGCTCACGCCGCGCGCTGGCGCCTGCGGGAGCGGAGTGAATCTGGCGCATCAGCCGCTCTTTAACAGCGGGAGACGGCTCGACGCGAGGAGCGGAGAACGCGAGAAGAGCGATACGTCCTCGCGCTTCCGCGAGTTTTTCGGCGCACGCCGCGCAGGTAGGCACGTGCGCTTCGAACGCAGCTTTCTCCTCGCCCTCCAGAACGCCGAGTGCGTAGAGGTCGAAATCTTCCGGCCGAGTTGGATGCCCGTTCATGGCGATAGAGTCCGTTTCAAACTTTCAACCGCGGTGCGAATCCGCGTTTTCACCGTGCCCAGCGGATCGCCCGTTCTGCTCGCAATCTCGCTGTGCGTTAATCCTTCAAAGTACGCCAATTCGATGGCCGCGCGCTGTTCGGCGGAAAGATTTTCCAATGCTCCTTTCACGCGCCCGAGCAATTGTTGCTGCGCGACGGCGCTTTCCAAATTTGTCGGCACGATGACGGAAGTTTCGAGCAACTCTTCACCTTCGCTTGGATTGTGCCGCCGGAGCCGCGATATAGCCCGGTTGCGCGCGATCACCACCAGCCATCCCGGCAGCGAACCGCGTCCCGGATCAAATTGCGCGGCGTTGCTCCAGAGCTGGAAAAAGACATCCTGCAAAATTTCTTCGGCCGCTTGCGTGTCGCGGAGAATGCGGTTAAGGACGGACGAGAGTAGACCGGCGTAGCGGTCGTACAGCGCTGCAAGCGCCGACTCGTCCCGCTGGACAATTTTTTGGATGAGCGCCGCGTCCGAGGTGCTCAACTTTGCTCCCGTATTTCCGCTCACCAGTTTCTGGCGACTCCATTATTTAAAGTACGCGCAAGAAAGCCGTCCGGATGTCGGGCGGCTCGGGGAAGCCCCATCCCCGATCGCGCGCGGCAGATTCGCCGAAGAGTGCGAACCGACACGCGCAGCCTAACTTGCGGGAACTGGAGCGTCAACTAGCTTCTAGGTGAATTTCCGAGAGGCTGGTGCTTGCACGAAACCCTAGGAGAAATGACGGGGTTCATATCCTAACCGCCTTAGATACAGCTAGATATGGGCGCTTAGCGAGGATTTTGGCCGCGGATACGCTGAAAGCGGGGCGAGCCAGCGCGCAATTTGTCAGTGGTTTCCATTGACATCCTTGGCGGCTTGGCTAAACTTCGACTCGCCTAGGACTTACGGCAATCAATTAATCGAACAACCTTCGGGCGGGCGAAGAAAATGACGATTCGCTGCGCCAGGAAGGTACCAGAGGAAGGAAGGCACGATGGCCACCGTCGCCAAAGCGGCACCGCAGCCCATACCGCGAATTGCTCCGCGGGAGGATCTGAATCCATACCGCATCGCGCAAATCCAGTTTGATATCGCAGCCGAATATTTGAAGCTCGATCCGGGACTGCGCCAAATATTGCGAACGCCGAAGCGCGTGCTGGAAGTGTCCGTGCCCACCAAGATGGACAACGGGCAAATTAAAGTTTTTACGGGATTTCGCGTGCAGCACAATATCGCGCGCGGACCTGCGAAGGGCGGCATTCGCTACCACCCGGGCGTGACGCTCGACGAAGTGAAAGCGCTGGCCACTTGGATGACGTGGAAGACGGCGACGGTGAACATCCCGTACGGCGGCGGCAAGGGCGGAGTGATTTGCGATCCGAAGCGGATGAGCAAATCCGAGCTCGAACGCATGACGCGGCGATTCGCGTCTGAAATTTTTCCCATCATTGGGCCGGATCAGGATATTCCAGCGCCGGACGTTTATACCGATTCGCAAACGATGGCGTGGATCATGGACACGTATTCCATGACCAAAGGGCGCACTTCGCTCGGCGTGGTCACCGGCAAACCGATCTCGATTGGCGGATCGGAGGGTCGCAACGAAGCTACTGCTCGCGGCTGCTTGGTCGCCGTCGAAGAGGCCTGCAAGACGAAAAAAATGTCCTTGCGCGGCTCGACCGTAGCCATCCAAGGGTTCGGAAACGCCGGCTCGATTGCCGCGCGATTATTCTCGGAAAAGAAAGCGCGCGTCATCGCGATCAGCGACTCTCGCGGCGGTGTTTTTAATTCGCGCGGAATCGATCCGTTGAAAGCTGCGCGTTACAAAGAACGCTCCGGCACCGTTGTGGGCATGCCTGGAACGTCGCGCATTTCGAACGACGATCTGCTTACGATGAAATGCGACATTCTGATTCCAGCGGCGCTGGAAAACGTGATCACTCTGAATAACGCCGATCAAATCAAGGCGAAAATTGTTGCGGAGGCCGCTAACGGGCCCACCACTCCTCATGCGGACGAAGTTCTCGCGCGCAAGGGCATCACTATGATTCCGGATATTCTGGCGAATGCCGGCGGCGTGACCGTAAGCTACTTCGAGTGGGTGCAGGATCTGCAGAGCTTTTTCTGGTCAGAGGACGAAGTGAATGCGAAGCTCGAACTGGTGATGCGGCGGGCGTTTCACGAAGTGCACGAGATGGCGCGCAAGCATCGCACACATATGCGTACTGGCGCTTACGTTCTGGCTGTCGGGCGGGTGGCGGATGCCACGCTGGTTCGGGGCCTCTTTCCGTAAATCGCGGGGCGCGCGCTGGTTCCAAACCGCTTTCAACTTTTTACTTCATCGCAAAATTTCCGCTTGCGTAGCGAACGATAACACGCGTACATTTTCATCTAGCCGGTGCGCTCACGCGAAAAGGGGCAGCGCCGGCATATTTGTCTGCGCGATGTCTGCGAGGAACCCTAAGAATTGAACAACCACGCGAACCACGCTCCACCAATTCTCCTGACGATTGCTGGGTTTGACCCTTCCTGCGGAGCGGGCGTAGCTGCCGACCTGAAAACTTTCGCCGCGCACAATTGCTACGGCGTGGCAGCGGTGACCGCGCTTACCGTGCAATCCACACAGGGAGTGCTATCGGTTCACGCCACGCCTTCGGCTACTTTGCGCGCGCAACTCGACGCTTTGGTGGAGGATGTCGCGATTGCAGGCGTGAAGATAGGCATGCTTACGAATCGCGGAAACGCTTCCGCAGTTTCCGAGTTTCTCGACAAGCATAAATTCACGCACGTCGTGCTCGATCCCGTGTTCCGGCCGACCGCCGGGGATGCGGACTTGCTGGATACGTCCGGCCTGAAATTTGTACGCGACGAACTGCTGAAACGCGTGAGCGTGATTACGCCGAATCTGCCTGAAGCGGAATTTCTGACCGGCATGGAAGTGAAGGACCTTGCCACGATGAAAGCTGCTGGACAGAAGCTAATCGAAATGGGCGCACGCGCCGTGGTGGTCACCGGCGGACATCTGGAGAAACCGATCGATGTGTTCTGCGTTGGAACGGAAGTAGAGACTTTTGGCGGAGACCATGTGAAGAGCCCGAACACGCACGGATCGGGATGCACGTTTTCTTCAGCGATCCTGGCGCAGCTTGCATGCGGGCAGCAGCTCCGCGAAGCTGTGATCCTGGCGAAGGCGTATGTTACGAAGGCGATCGAGAAGTCCTATCAGATTGGTAAAGGCGCGGGTCCGCTGAACCAGCTTTTCCGGTTTCATCAGGAACAACCCCTGCGCGGAGTTCACGAAGTTCCTCAGCACGGCATGCATCCCGCAGCAGAACCCGCCACACACTAGAAATCAATTCACTCATCGTCAGTTACCTCTCGCTGCCGGGCTGAATCACTTGTGATACTGTTCCGCCGTATTCTTTGCCGCTTGGGGACTTCCGGTGATGAAGTGAGGCATCTGGAGTGAGTACTTCGGATCAGACCGCGCCATTACAGCAAGAAGCGCAAGCGCCGCGCTGGAGTCTTACGACCCGCATAGGCTTTCGGTTTTGCTTTGTGTATTTCGGGTTGTACTGTCTCACCACACAAATTTTAGGCTCCTTATTTACCAATCCCGAAGTTGATGTGCCGGACCCGTCCACGCTGTGGCCGATGCGGCAAATCATTTTCTGGACCGCCGCCCATATTTTTCGCGTAGGGCATCCGTTGGTTTATAGCGGCAGCGGGAGCGGCGACAAAACATTCGACTGGGTAGCAGCATTCTGCCTGCTGATCTTCGCGATACTGGCGACGTTCATTTGGTCTCTTCTGGATCGGAGGCGCGAGAACTACGCAACGCTGTACAAATGGTTTCGGGTCTTCCTTCGCTTTGCGCTTGTTTCGCAGATGTTCGCTTACGGCTTGGCTAAAGCCGTTCCGCTACAGATGCCATTTCCCTATCTCACTAAATTACTGGAGCCGTACGGCAATTTCTCGCCGATGGGCGTTCTGTGGTCTTCCGTCGGCGCTTCACCGGGGTATGAAATTTTTGCTGGATGCGCAGAAATGCTGGCGGGGATTCTGCTCATCTTTCCCCGGATGACGACGCTTGGGGCGCTGGCGTGCTTGATTGACTCAGCTTACATCTTCACGCTCAACATGACGTACGACGTGCCGGTTAAACTCTTCGCGTTTCACATGATTCTGATGTCGTTATTCCTGCTCGCGCCGGAGTTTCCGCGTTTGGCAGATTTCTTTCTATCGAATCGCGCAACTGCACCTTCGACGCAGGCTGCGCTGTTCCGCACGCGCCGCGCCAATCGCATCGCGCTTGCAGTTCAGATCGTGATAGGAATGTGGCTTGTTGGAATAAACGTTTATGGCAGCTGGAGCGGATGGCACACTTATGGCGGCGGGCGTCCCAAGTCAGCACTCTACGGAATCTGGAACGTCGAGCAGCTCTCGATTGACGGGCAAACGCGTTCGCCGCTTCTGAACGATTACGACCGCTGGCACCGCGTCATATTTGATTTTCCGGAACGGGTGTCTTTTCAGCGCATGGATGACACGTATGCCGGTTACGGCGCTTCGATCAACGTCAACGACAAGACGCTTGCGCTCACGAAAGGCGATGACAAAAACTGGAAGGGCGATTTCCACTTCCAGCGAGCGGCGCAAGATCAATTGACGCTGGATGGCAAGATGGACGGCCACACGATTCACATGCAGCTCCAGCTCGTTGACCGGAACAAGTTCCTGCTTGTGAACCGCGGCTTTCACTGGGTTCAGGAATATCCCTACAATCGCTAGATGCCTATGAGCTCGCACTTCAGTGAAATCCTCAAGTGACCCGCGAAGCTTGCGTTATCGGCGCGGGTCCCAACGGCCTTGCGGCGGCCATCGTTCTCGCTCAACACGGATTGAAGGTAAATGTTTTTGAGGCGGAGCCCCAGGCGGGAGGCGCCGTGCGAACGCTGGAACTTACCTTGCCCGGTTTTCTCCATGACTTCGGATCGGCGGTGTATCCGTTCGCGGCGGGGTCGCCATTTTTCTCCTCGCTGCCACTGTCAAATCACGGACTCGAATGGATTCACTCGCCGTGTCCATTGGCGCATCCCTTTGACGACGGCACGGCGATTACACTCGAGCGCGATTTGCATGAAGCTGAATCTTCTCTGGGTGATGACGGCAGGGCCTGGCGCAGACTCATGCAGCCGTTTGTTGAGCGCTGGTCTGACCTGTCGTCCGAAGTTCTTCAGCCGATTCACCTGCTTTCTCGACATCCGTGGTTGCTCGCACGATTCGGGATGGTTGCATTTCCTCCCGCGAAAATGCTCGGTCGTATTTTATTTCGCCGTGAACGCACAAGGTCGCTCTTCGCCGGCCTGGCGGCTCATTCTTTTCTGAGTCTGGATGAGCCGTTGAGCGGAGCGTTTGGCGTCTTGCTGGGCGCCGCGGCTCACGCAGTCGGCTGGCCGATTCCTCGCAGCGGGGCTCAGTCTCTCACCAAAGCGTTGTGTGGCTATCTTGCGGAGCTCGGCGGCGAAATTAAAACTTCGGCGCGCGTGGAGAATCTTGCATCGCTTCCAAGGTTTGACGTCACGCTGTGCGACGTGACTCCGCTTCAGTTGGTACGAATGGCGGGGAGCCGATTGTCTCCGGCTTACACTCGTCGATTGGGCAAATACCGCTACGGCCCGGGAGTTTTCAAAGTGGACTACGCTTTGCGGAGCCCGATTCCGTGGAAAGCAACCGAATGCCTTCGTGCCGCGACCGTGCACGTGGGCGGACGCGCCGACGAAATTGCCGCTTCCGAAGCGGCGATGTCGCATGGGCAGCATTCAGAACGTCCCTTCGTTCTGCTAGCTCAGCCGAGCCTATTCGATCCAACGCGGGCTCCGGCGGGTAAGCACACTGCCTGGGCGTACTGCCACGTCCCGAACGGTTCCGAGTTCGACATGCTGCCGATTCTCGAAGCCCAAATCGAGCGCTTCGCTCCCGGTTTTCGTGACTGCATCCTGGCGCGCCGCGCTTTTTCTCCTGCCGCGCTCGAAAAAATGGACGCCAATCTTATCGGCGGGGACATTTCCGGCGGAGCGATGGATATTCGCCAGACTTTGTTCCGGCGGACCTGGCGCCACTACGCGACGTCAGCCAATGACATATATCTCTGTTCGTCATCCACACCGCCGGGGGGTGGAGTACACGGAATGTGCGGATACCACGCGGCCCGGTTAGCGGTGTCGCGCTTGAGGATCTAGCGGCCTGGCGCATTAAAGGCGAAGCTGGCGCGTTCTCTCTCGACTTGAAAAGCCTTGCTCGCGTTCCTTCGCGCAATTATTATCGCTGGCGCTGTTCCGGGACGAGGTGAGCCATGAAGCGATTCGCGGGAATCATGCTGGCGGCGATGTGGATTTTGGCGGGCGCGCAAACGATTGCTGCGCAGGAATGGTCGCAGCCGTGGGCGCGAGAGCGAATGGCGGCTTCGCCGCGTCATAGCGAATGGGTGACGGTGAAGCACGATGGCCGAAAGGTGGAGACGCTGGTCGTCTATCCCGAATCGAAGGACAAGCGGCCGGTAGTGCTGATCATTCACGAAATTTTCGGGTTAAGCGACTGGGCGCAGGAACTTGCGGACGAAGTGGCCGCGGCGGGCTACATCGCCGTTGCGCCGGACCTGCTGAGCGGCATGGCGCCGAACGGCGGCCGGACGAAAGATTTTCCCACGGGAGTCACGGAAGCTATCAGCAAGTTGAATCCCGACCAGGTGACGGCGGACCTGAACGCCGCCGCGGATTATGGCTTGAAGCTGCCCGCATCCAACGGGAAAATTTATGTCGCGGGATTCTGCTGGGGCGGGGGACAGACTTTTCGGTTTGCAACGAACCGCGCGGATCTATCAGCGGCGTTCGTTTTCTACGGGCCGCCACCGGCCACGGACGCCATGTCGCGCATCAAGGCGCCGGTGTACGGCTTCTACGCCGGGAACGACGCGCGCATCGACGCGACAATTCCCGACACAATCGCGGCGATGAAAGCTGCGGGAAAAACGTACGAGCCGGTGACCTATGAAGGTGCGGGCCACGGCTTTATGCGCGCGGGAGAAGCTCCCGACGCAACGGACGCCAACAAGAAAGCGCGCGAAGACTCATGGAAGCGATGGAAAAGCCTTCTTCCGCACTGACCTTCTTTCCGCGAGCCAACATCACCCCAACTGATCCCGATGTTCGGATTACCAGCGATAAGGAGTTGCACTACCAGTTTCGAGCCACGTCAGCGGCGATAAACGATTTTGCCGGCGACGATCGTCGCCATTGGGGCGCCGCGAAACGTGCGGCCATCGAACGGGGTGTTGCGCGACTTGCTGGGAGAGTCAGCCGCGCGGAATGTCCAGGCATGATCCGGCGAGAAAATCGTGAGATCGGCGGGCTCTTCGGGGGCGATTTTTCGTTCGATGCCGAGCACGCGCGCCGGCCCGGTGGTAAACAACTCGACTAAACGCTTGAGCGAAAGTTTTCCGGAATGAACGAGTTCGCTTAAGGCGAGAGCGAGAGCCGTTTCAAAGCCAGTGATTCCGAAGGGGGCGCGGTCGAATTCGACATCTTTGCTCGAAGGGTGGTGCGGGGCGTGGTCGGTGGCAATGGCGTCCACGCTGCCGTCAGCCAGGCCTTCGATCAGAGCAGCGCGATCTTCGCGCGACGCGAGCGGCGGGTTCATTTTGTAATGTGAATCGTAGCGGACGTCTTCGTCAATCAATGTGAAGTGATGCGGCGTGACCTCGCAGGTAACGGACAAGCCCTGCTTTTTTGCCGCTCGCACATATTCGAGAGAAGCGCGAGTGGACATATGCGCGATGTGTAGCCGGGCGCCCGTGAGCATGGCAACTTCCACATCGCGTCCCACACAAATGGATTCGGACTGCGACGGAATGCCCTTCAGGCCGAGACGAATGGAGCGCGGGCCTTCGCGCATCACGCCACCGGCGAACAACGAAGGATCCTCGCAGTGGTCAATTACGGGTAGATTGAGAGTGCGGCAATAGTCCATTACCTGGCGCATCAGGCGAGCGCTGGCTACGGGCTTGCCGTCGTCACTCACGGCGACGATGCCTGCGTCCTTCATCGCGGCGATTTCGGCGAGAGCTTCGCCTTTGCTGCCCACAGAAGCTGCACCGATGGGCCAAACGCGCACTGCTCCGGCCGCCGCGGCACGTTCGACGATTCCTCGGGTTACGGAGGCGTTATCGTTTATGGGCTGCGTGTTCGGCATGGTGCACACGGCGGTAAAACCTCCGCGAGCGGCGGAGCGCGTGCCGGTTTCGATCGTTTCAGAAAGTTCCTGGCCGGGTTCCCGCAGATGACAATGCAAATCGATGAAGCCGGGCGCGACGATCATTCCCGAGGCGTCGAAAAGTTCGGCATTGGAAGCGGACAGACTTGCGCCGATTTTCGAAATTCGCGAGCCGTCGACCAGGATGTCGAGCGATGCATCTGTATTGCTTGACGGGTCCAGGACACGGCCATTCTTTATCAGCAGCATCGTTTAGTCCTTGCCTGTCGTTCCGGGGCTTAGCGCTGTCTCTGATGCGGCGCCGCCCACGAGATGGTAAAGAAGGGCCATGCGAATGGCCAAGCCGTTGGTCACCTGGTCGAGAACGCAGGATTGCGGTCCATCGGCGACACTTGGATCGATTTCCAGACCGCGATTCATGGGACCGGGATGCAGAACGAGCGCATCCGGACCGGCAAGGCGGAGCCGCTCGGATGTGAGTTGATATTGCAAAATATATTCTTCGGCCGCGAGTGCCGGTTCGTGCAGACGTTCGGTTTGCACGCGAAGAACGATGATTACCTCGGCGCCGTCAAGCGCTTCGTCGATGCGCGAAACGCGACGAACATTTGGCGCGAGCGATTCCAGTTCGCGCGGCACCCACATTGCGGGACCGCACAAAGTGATGTGTGCGCCGAATTTGCTGAGCAAATGGATATTCGAGCGCGCCACGCGGCTGTGCAGGATGTCGCCAAGAATGGCGACACGCAAGCCCTCCAGCTTTCCTTTGCGATCGCGGATGGTCAGCGCGTCGAGCAAGGCTTGGGTGGGATGTTCGTGTGTGCCGTCACCTGCGTTCACCACCGGAATGCCGAGACGCTGGGCGACAAATTCCGGAGCGCCCGAGGAACTGTGGCGAATCACGATGCCGTCCGGGCGCATGGCTTCGAGCGTCCAGAGCGTATCGAGCAGGGACTCGCCCTTTTTCAGGCTGGAAGATTCGGCCTGCAAATTCATGGTGTCCGCGCCCAGGCGGGCTGCCGCGGTGGCAAAACTAATGCGCGTACGCGTGGAATTCTCAAAAAAAGCCAGGGCGACGGTCTTTCCGCGCAAAGTGGCTAATTTTTTTAACGGATGGCGGTGGAATTCCTGAAACGGCTTGGCCTGATCGAGAATAAAAGATACTTGCTCGCGGGTGAGGTCTTCGATTCCAAGAAGGTGTTGCAAGCGCTGCAGCACGTTTTCCCTTTACTACCGATTTCTCCGGGCCTCCCAAAGGATTGCCGGGTCTTCAGGAAACGCGATCGACGAGGACGACGCGTTCCTCGCCGTCAATTTCCTTCAGACGGACTTCCACTATTTCGGTGTCGCTTGTTTCCACGTTTCGGCCTACGAAGGTCGCCTCGATTGGCATCTCGCGATGGCCGCGGTCAATGAGTACGCAAAGGCGGATGCGCTTCGGGCGACCCAGGTCGAAAAGGCCATTCATCGCCGCGCGAATGGTGCGGCCGGTGTAAAGCACATC
Source organism: uncultured Acidobacteriota bacterium (assembly GCA_963698005.1). GTDB lineage: Bacteria > Acidobacteriota > Terriglobia > Acidiferrales > UBA7541 > Palsa-295. The sequence continues at coordinate 3,489,417 of OY969113.1, read as the reverse complement.
GTCAACGACAACCAAGTCGCGGTCATCCACCGGAAAATCAATTTCGTTTGAATGAATCACGGGTTGCGGTCCCACGGTGGAAAGGTCGTCGCGATATAGCGTGATATCTAGGGTGCCGACGGGAACGTTGACGCCGGAAGAATCGTGAATCGTCTTAGCCAGACGCTGCGACAAGGGAACGCCCCGCCTGCGTATCCCAATCAGCGCGAGATCCTTTGTTCCACCGCTTTTCTCAACGACTTCATGGGCCAGCCGCTGGAGAGTGCGGCCAATTTCTTCAGCCGAGAGCAATTGTCTTTTTTCTACGACGCGCATTTGCCGCTTCATCGTAGCACAGACGGCCAATAGTTCGCAGCCGGGGAATCCGCGCGGAATATGGGGCGCGAGGCGGAATCGACCGCTTCGTCTTGACCTGCGTGTTAGACTACCACCCGTGAATGCGCCGCAGCCGGCCCGCATGTCTCAACGGCCCGCGGAAGTTGACCTCCGAGTCAGCATTGGTTCCCTCCATCTCAAAAACCCGATTATTGCAGCCAGCGGCACCTTCGGATATGGAATCGAGTTTTCGCCACTGGTCGATCTGAGCCGACTCGGCGCGATCGTTACCAAGGGATTGTCGATTCAGCCCATGGAGGGAGCTCCCGCTCCTCGGATCAGCGAATCGGCGAGCGGCTTGATTAACGCGATCGGCTTGCAGAATATCGGCGTAAGGGCCTTTGTAGCGGACAAGCTTCCTGAGCTTCTGCGCCAGAAGGCGACTGTGGTTGCAAATGTCTTCGGACAAACCATCGAAGAGTATGTCGAAGTGATTCGGGTTCTTGAAGATGCAGAGGGCTTGGCGGCATACGAACTCAACATTTCTTGTCCCAATGTGGAACGCGGGGGCATGGAATATAGTACTGACCCAGCTCTTACCGGGGCTGTCGTCGAGGCGGCCCGCAAGACCGCAAAGCGCCCTCTCTGGGTAAAACTCTCACCCAACGTTAATGCTATTGGACTTATCGCAAAGGCAGCCGAATCCAGCGGTGCCGATGCCTTGGTTATCGCGAACACCTACCCCGCACTGTGTATAGATGCACACAATCGAAGGTCACGCCTGGGGAGTACGACGGGGGGGTTGTCGGGTCCGGCCATAAAACCTATAACCATGAGGCTGGTGTACGAAGCGGCTAAGGTCATTCATATCCCGATTATAGGGCTTGGTGGGATTGAAAGCCCGGCCGATGTCGCGGAGTATATGTTGGCTGGCGCCTGCGCGGTTCAAGTTGGTACAGCACACTTTGTCGATCCAAGAGCGTCAGAGGAGTTGATAGCTGGCCTCGAAGTCTGGTGCCGGGACACTAAAACCATTGAAATCAGCAGCCTACAGGGAGCGTTTAACGTTGCTCAACGCGTCCCAGGATAGTATAATTCGCTGATTCAAATAAGGTTAGGAGAAAATGAGAGTTAAACTTTTTGTGGTACTCGAGTCGGTATTCTTAGGATTGGGTCTGCTTGCGTTTACCCCATCGGTGAACCCTACTGCCGTCGGGAAGCCAAGCAACCCTCTCCAACGTACTACAACGCAGAACAGCTCGTCTCACAAAAACAATGTGAACGCCCAGCCAAAGCCGCTGGCGGTCTGGGAATGCACCACGAGCTGGTATGGCCAGGATTTTGACGGCCTGACGACCGCGAACGGCGAGACCTATGACATGTACGCCGAGACCGCCGCCCACCCCACGTTGCCCCTAGGCTCCATTGTTCGGGTGGTGAACACCCGCAACCATCGTAGCCAGATCGTCCGAATTAACGATCGCGGGCCTTACGTTGAAGGACGCGAATTAGACGTTTCTTACGAAGTGGCCCGTAGGTTAGGATTTGACCAGACCGGACTGGCAAAGGTCCGGCTTGAGCTTCTCAAGGTGCCAACACGCCCGGAAATGATTCATCACGACGACTAATCGTTGCCCTGGATGTCGATAACCTCGGGGTTGCTACTGCATTAGTGAAGAAGCTTCGCGGATCAGTTGGGCTCTTTAAGGTCGGCAGCCAGCTCTTTACTTCCGAAGGTCCGCGGGCGGTTGAGAAGCTCGCGGACGCCGGCGCAAAGATTTTCCTCGATTTAAAATTCCACGACATTCCGAACACCGTGGCAAAAGCCGTGGCGGCGGCTGTGAAGCTGCCACACGTCCGCTTGCTTACGCTACACGCGTCGAGCGGAAGCGCCGTGATGCAAGCCGCACGCGAGGCGGCTGGCGACAAGAAGAATCGGCCGAAACTGCTCGGCGTTACAGTGCTGACCAGCTTTGACGAGGCAACCCTGCGCGAGATCGGGATGTCCGGCTCGATTCAAGAGCGCGTAGTTGGGCTGGCTGAAATGGCGAAGAAAGCGGGGCTAGATGGCGTGGTCTGTTCCACGCACGAGGCGCAAGCGATTCGACAGGCTTGCGGCTCGCAATTCGTGATACTCATTCCCGGAGTTCGGCCATCCCATGGCGCCGCGAATGACCAATCGCGCATAGGTACTCCGGCGGACGCCATTCGGGCCGGGGCGGATTATTTGGTGGTCGGGCGCCCGATCACGGCTGCTCCAGATCCGCGCGCCGCCGCTCTGGCTATCGCGAGCGAGATCGCCTCGGCCTCGCTCCGATCGCGGCAAGCCGCGGTTTAAAAGCTCTCCAGAGTTACGAACGTTCGAGAGCAGTCCGAGTACTTCTCCGCATCATTTCGAGTCGCATAGAGCTGGGCGGATGTCTGTGCGCGGCATTTGACCAATTACCGCGGGCTTCGCTAGCATCGGTGTGCGCATCCCAATCTCTCCATGGACGAAATCAAGCACGTAATCGCGGGCACCGCCGGGCATATCGACCACGGCAAATCGGCGTTGGTCGAAGCTCTTACCGGAACAAATCCCGACCGGTTGGAAGAGGAAAAGCGCCGTGGGATAACGATCGATCTGGGCTTTGCTTTCCTGGATCTCAATGGCGTGAGACTTGGCTTTGTGGATGTCCCCGGGCACGAACGATTCGTGCGTAACATGCTGGCGGGGGCGAGCGGGATCGATTTAGTCCTGTTTGTCATCGCGGCTGATGAATCGATCAAACCGCAGACACGGGAACATTTCGATATTTGCCGCCTGCTGGGCATTTCGCGCGGAATGATCGCCATCACGAAATCGGATAAGGTCAGATCAGACGTTCTTGCCGCGGTGCGGCTTGAGATTGAAGAATTCGTGCGCGGCTCGTTCCTCGAAAACGCGCCAATCATTGCGGTGAGTGCGCACAGCGGAGCGGGAATTGAAGAGCTAAAACGGGAGCTGCTCCGCGCCGCGCAAGCTGTTCACCTGCGGGACGAAAAACGCCATTTCCGGCTGCCCATCGATCGCGTTTTCGCAATGAAGGGATTTGGCACGGTCGTCACCGGAACGCTGGTCGCAGGCGCTCTAGGGATTGAAGACGAAGTGCAAATCTATCCAACGCGTGCGCGAGCCCGCGTGCGCGGCCTGCATTCGGGAGGAAGACAAATCGAGCGCGCCGTGGCCGGCCAGCGGACCGCCGCGAACCTTGCCGGCATCGAGCGCGACGAAATGAGCCGAGGGATGGTCCTGGCAACGCCGGGAATTTTCGAACCGACTTCGAGGCTGGACGCAGAGGTCACGCTGTTAGCTTCGGCGCGGCCGCTAAAGAATCGCGCGCGAGTTCATTTGCACCAAGGCACTGCTGAGTCCGTGGCGGAGATCATTCTTCTGAGCGGAAGCGCTGCACTTTCGCCGGGAAAAACGGAGTTCGCGCAACTGCGGTTAGACGGACCGGTTCTGGTGTTGCCCGGTGACCGCTTTATTTTGCGGCAACTTTCTCCGGTGGTGACGATTGGAGGCGGCACGGTGCTGGACGTTCGTCCTGCCAACCACCGGCGCGACGACGAGGGCGTGAGAGCCTTCCTTCAAACGCTCGGACGAGGCAACAAAGAGGATTCTCTCCACGGGCTGACGAATGCATCGCCCCGCGGGTTATCTTTTTCCGAAATTCTTTCGCGCACCGGATGGACCGCCGCGGAAATCCACGGCGCCGCAGAAAAGCTTGCGCAATCAAAACGCGTGCGAATTTTGGGAGACGCAGCTTCGGCCACTTTTATTGTGATATCGGCGCCCAGGTTGACCGATTGTGCGGGCGCCATTCGCAAGGCGATTGAGGATTTTCACGCCGCAAATCCGCTACTGCCTGGGATTCCGAAGCAGGAGTTACGCGCGCGTGCAGGAAATCCTCGGGCTGAAGTGTTTCAGGCTGCTCTCGACGACTTGCTGAGTGCGCGCGCGATCGCCCTTTCGGGGGATCTCGTTCAACGGGCGGGACGTGAAATCGCTCTATCGCCGGAAGAAACGCGCGCCAAAGAAGTAATCGAGCGTGAATTTGCGGATGCCGGGCTTGCGGTTCCAAGCTTCGCCACTGTGCTCGCCAAGCTGCCGGTGGAATCCCGGCGCGCGCAAAAGATTTTGCAGATTCTGTTGCGCGAAAAAGTGCTGGTCAAAGTGGCGGAGGACCTGGTTTTCCATCAAATGGCGGTAGCGAAGTTGCGCGAGATGCTCGCGAAGTACAAGAAGGAGCGCGGGACGCAGCTTCCCATTGGAGCGTTCAAGGAGCTCACGGGCGTTTCGCGGAAATACGCAATTCCATTGCTCGAATACCTTGACCGGGAACACTTGACGCGCCGGGCCGGGGATGAGCGTGTTATACTTTAGGTAGTTACCCGGGCTCGCGAACCACTTTCGCTGAAACAGGCATCCTGGGAAGGCAGGTAAAAATGGGAGAGTTTAGCCCAATTCATTGGTTAATCGTCCTGGCGATTATCGTCCTCCTTTTCGGAGGGAAGAAAATTCCAGAGGTCATGCGCGGGCTCGGTGAAGGCATCCGCAACTTCAAAGAAGGCATGCACACAAATACGCCGACTCCGCCTACTCCGGCCCCGCCGGTAAATCCGCCGACGGTTACTACTGCACCACCACCACTGGGCGAAGATAAAAAGTAAGCCAGTTGGGCTTGCGACGAGATCACGACGGCGGCTTCGGCCGCCGTTTTTATTTTGCGGCCCGCTGGGCGCCGATCGAACTTCCCCATCCATCCTGGCGCAGTAAAGACCACAGTCGCGCAAGCGGCAATCCCATCACGTTGAAATAGCAGCCCTCGATGCGCGCCACGTATCGTCCACCTATGCCTTGGATTCCATAAGCGCCGGCCTTATCGAAAGGCTCGCCGGTGGCGATATAGTCTTCGATTTCCCGGTCGGTAAGAGGCGCGAAATGCACGCGCGTAACCTCTTCGACCACGCGCTGCTCTGCTCCAGTGGTACGTAACAGGGCAAGACCAGTGTGGACTTCGTGGATGCGTCCGCTGAGCCGCCGCAACATGGTTCGTGCGTCATTTTGCGAAACTGGCTTGCCAAGGATGTCCGCGTCTACCAAGACGACCGTGTCGGCGCCGAGAATCAGGGTTTCGTCAACGGGACCACATTTAGCGGCGGCTGACTGCGCTTTTGCTAGAGCCAGCCTCCGGACGTAATCGCCTGGAAGTTCGCCAATCAAGCGTGATTCATCCACATCGGTGGTGCGGACGTCGAACTCAATTCCGGCGTTACGCAGGATTTCCGCGCGGCGGGGCGAAGCCGATGCAAGAATCAGTTTCAACGGAGCTCCTTGCTTTCCGCGATCGATGCCAGCCGTCACAAAGGCTAAATAACTACGGACTCGTGGTATTCACCGAAGGCGCGGCGCAGAGCATCCGAGATTTCGCCGACGGTTGCATACGCTTCAACAGCCGAGAGAATGGCCGGCATCAGATTTTCAGTGCTGCGGGCGCGACGTTCCACTTCGGCAAGCGCAGCTTTCGCTTTGGGTGTATCGCGGCGCGCGCGCAAGGCGTTGAGACGAGCAACCTGCGTGCGCTCAATTTCCGGATCGATTTGCATCGTCGGTATGGGACGGCCTTCTTCGGCTTGAAAGCGATTCACGCCGACTACCACCTGCTCGCCGGTGTCCACGGCTTGCTGATATTCGTAGGCCGCTTTTTGGATTTCCTGCTGGACGTAACCGGTTTCGATGGCGCGCAGCATTCCGCCCATCGCATCAATTTTCGAGATGTAGTTTTGCGCTGCGGCTTCGATTTCGCCGGTCAATTTCTCAATGGCGAAGGAGCCGGCGACGGGGTCGATGGTGTTCACGACGCCGGTTTCCTGGGCGATGATCTGCTGGGTGCGCAGCGCGAGAAGCGCTGCTTGCTCGGTGGGAAGCGCGAGAGCTTCGTCCAGAGCGTTGGCGTGGAGCGACTGGCAGTCGCCCAAAACCGCGGCGAGACATTGCAGCGCGACGCGCACGATATTATTTTCCGGCTGCTGCGCCGTGAGCGAAGAGCCGGCAGTTTGCGCGTGAAAGCGGAGCATCATCGAGCGCGGATCGCGGGCGCCAAAACGCTCGCGCATGGTACGCGCCCATAAACGACGCGCTGCGCGGAATTTCGCGATCTGCATTAGCAATTCGTTGTGCGAATTGAAGAAGAACGAAAGCTGGGGAGCGAAGTCATCCACGGCGAGACCTGCGTCGACGGCGGCATCCACGTATGCGATTCCGTTCGCGAGTGTGAATGCGACTTCCTGCACGTCGGTGGATCCCGCTTCGCGAATGTGATAACCGGAAATCGATATAGCATTCCAATTGGGTATTTCCTGCCGGCACCAGGCGAAAATATCGGTGACGATGCGCATGGCTGGGCGCAACGGATAAATGTAAGTCCCGCGCGCGATGTATTCCTTCAAAATATCGTTTTGCACCGTGCCGGCGAGGCGTTTCAGGTTCGCGCCCTGCTGCTTGGCGACGGCTACGTAGAGCGCGAGCAGGATCGCGGCGGTGGAATTAATCGTCATCGAAGTGGAGACGCGCTCGAGAGGAATGGCGTCGAAGAGCGTTTGCATGTCTTCGAGCGAGTCGATGGCTACGCCGACTTTGCCCACTTCTCCGAGCGCGAGCGGATGGTCGGAATCCATTCCAATTTGCGTGGGCAAATCGAACGCAACGGACAATCCCTTCTGCCCTTGCGAAAGAAGATAGCGATAGCGGTGGTTCGATTCGACCGCGCTACCGAAACCGGCGTATTGCCGCGTGGTCCACAAGCGGCCGCGGTACATGGTGGGATAAACGCCGCGCGTGAACGGAAATTCGCCGGGGTAGCCCAGATCGCGTTCATAGTTCCAACCCTGCAAGCTGTCTTGCGTTACAACAGCTTCCATTGGAAGGCCGGAAGTTGAAGCAAGTTTCCGTTCCGAAAAGGCTGGGCGCTTCTTGGTGTCTTCGGGCATTGGGAAGTCAGCGAACTCGCCGCGCTCGGCAGAATGACGCGCAAGCGAAGTACGCCATCATGACCACATAAGCCAGCGCAAAACCGAGAAGCCAAGCTGCCACTTTGCTGTGCCATTGGCGCCAGGCGGCCACCGCTCCGTACAGAGCGAAGGTGGCGAACAGCGCTCCCATGGCTTCGTGGAAGAATTGCCGCGCAGTACGCCACAGAATGCGCGCGGTTACTTTTGAGGAGTTCCAAAGCGCCGGGATGAAGCCGGTTGCCATGGCACAATTCTAGTATAGATTGCGGCGGCGCGCTGCGGTCGGACTGCTATCTGGGCCAGAGAGCACGTGTGCGAACGCTTTCTGGCTCCACAGCCTGAGCTAGCGTACAGGTTACATCCACGATTCCAAGAACACACCTGGGTCTTGTTTCAGGATTGCAGCGGCCCTAGAATTGGTGTAGGAATGGTTTTTTACAGGAGGCGCGCTTGCAACTCGATGACCGTATGAAGCAGTTGCTGCGAGACCTGGGGCACGCTATCAATGATAGCGTATCGGATTCCGATCGCATTGCTGAAGCTATTTCCAGCGTGCGTTCCGCCGGCTTCGATATTGTGTTGAAGCTCGACGCTACCATCGGGCTGGCACGCCGCTCCGAGCAGGATGCCAAGATGACTTCGCTCGATCGCCGCTTCCTGGAATCGCTCCATATCCGTGTGGACGATGAAACCCTTGAAGAAGAGGTGGCCCCGCGTATGGTGGAAATCACCGCGCAAGACATTAAATTCTTGAAGTCTCTGAAGATCTCATTCGATGACGAACTCTAGGATTTTCGCCGCAGTGATCCTGGCTGCGTCTGCCGGGCTGGCGCTTGCCCATGTCCCCGCCGCTCGTGCGCAAGTGAATACCAACGCGCCTATCGTAGTGAAGCAAAGGGCGAAAAAACCCGTTTGGCTGAAAGCGGAGGTAATTCATGCGGACAATCACACGCTGATGGTGCGCGAAGAAGCGAATACGCTGAACGTTCATACGTTCACCTATGCGGACAAAGCGCAGAAAAAAATGAGCAAGGTGCTGGACACGGGCGGCTATCAAAGCGGCGATCGCATTAAAGTTCTGTGGATGGCTGGGGGCTCCGAGGCGCTCGACATCAAAGGCAAACCTTCGAAGGCAATTTGATCGTTCCCAGAGATCCGCTTCTGAGTCGGCATTCCTACGCGCTAACCAGCAATTTCGATTAATTTCATGATTCGCCAGCCCGCCGTTTCCGGCCGCTTTTATCCCTCCGATGAAAGGAAGCTCGCTCGCGAAATCGAGCAATATACTGCGAGCGCAAACGAGAACAAGAAAGTATTCGCCCGCGGATGCGTCGTGCCGCATGCCGGATATATGTATTCAGGCCACGTAGCAGGAGCCGTTTATTCCGCCATCGAAATTCCCGCGCGATGTATTTTGCTGGGCCCGCGGCATTTCCCCAGCGGAGAGGCAATGGCGATAATTTCGGAGGGAAGCTGGCGTACTCCGTTTGACGATGCGCAAATAGATTCGGAACTGGCTGAAGAACTTAAGCGGGCTTGTCCTTTTCTGCGTGAAGACCGTGTGGCGCATGAGCGCGAACATTCCCTCGAGGTGCAGATTCCTTTCCTCCAACAGCTCGCGGAAAATCTGCGATTCGTTCCCGTAGTGCTTGCAACGCAGCGCTATGCAGAGCTCGAATCGCTAGGCCACGCCGTGGCACAGGTGATCGCGGCTCACACTGAACCCGTCCTGTTGATCGCGAGCACGGATATGAATCACTATGAAAGCGACGCGATCACGCGCGTGAAAGATCAGAAGGCAATCGACCGGATTCTGGCGCTCGACCCGCGCGGTCTTTACGATACGGTGAGGGCCGAGGAAATCACCATGTGTGGTTACGCTGCGACGGTTGCGATGCTGATTGCCATGCGCGATCTTGGCGCGAAGGACGCGGAGTTAATTCGGTACGCGACTTCGGGGGATATCACCGGCGACCAGGACGAAGTGGTCGGTTACGCGGGCATCGTCATTCACTGATAAAGCTCCGGCGATGCTCGCGTTCGGGACGCGGCGAGTTTTTCTCGTACCAACTTCTATTGGACGGTGAGCAAAATATAGTTGGAATGCGTCCTTCCCGCACCATCCGTTGCTATGATCACCACGGTCTGATTCGTCACGGAGGGAGTAATGGGTTTGGTGCCGCCGCCCCCACCGCCGCCGCAAGCGGCAATACCGAGCAAGCTGCCAACTAACAGAAGGCTCGCCACTACGCTCCAGCGGAGTCTGCGTCTGCCTGCTTGAATCCCGAGCCACAAAGTGGCAAGACACACCAAGAGCAGCATCAATCTGGCAGATCCGACCTGAGCCGGCGGCGTGATTCGATGGCCTATTGGGCTTAGCATACCGCTAGCCGTGTTCGTAAGCATCAGTGGAACAGAAACGGCAGCGGTGCCAGTAACCGAAACCGGCGAGGATGGAGGACCAAAGCTACAAGTGGTTCCCGCTGGCAGACCAGAGCAAGACAAGGTGACTGTCCCAGTGTATCCCGTTGTTCCGACTAAGGCGATCGTAGAGGTTGCGGTGCCTCCGGAAGACACGGTTAGAGTCGTGGGGCTTTCAGGTTGGGGACACGCGGGAACGCAAAGGCTGAAGTCCGGCGCGACCACTGCTGACGCAAAACCGGTGACGAAATTGGCAACGTTCAATGAGCCCAGGCCCGTAGCAAGGTTAAAGTCGCTCGAGGCGCTGTATCCCAGTGAGCCAGCCAAGGGTCCGGTCTGAACCGTCGTAACGCCGAATGTATCGCCGCCGGAGGCGTCGGTGCAATCCGGCGTGGCCGGAGTGCACGGCATCGCGTTTGTTCCGGTGATGGTGTGATAGATATTGCCTTGGGTCGCCAGACTGTACTGCACAGGATTGGGATTTCCCTGCTTTTCGCCTGTTTGTTGGACGACCAGAGCCATTACGCCAGCCATCGCAGGCGTGGCCACCGAAGTACCGCCGAACCCTTGGAAATCGAGGAAGGGAGCAGTCAGGTTACAGCTGCTAGTGCTGCTGCCAGCTCCCGAATTGGCGTCCATCTGGCATACGATGTAAAAACTCCCATTGAAGAATCCGCTGGCCGAGAAAAAAGAAAGATCCGGCAAGTCACGCTTGCCGTCGTTCGGCACGCCGGAGCCTGCTTGCCAGGACGGCTTGGCATAGCCGCCGATACATGCCGCTGCGTCCACAGGATTACCGAAGGTGCAAGCACTCACTCCGCCGCCGCTGCCAATAACACCTTGACCGTTGAGTCCGGTATTGTTGCAGTTGGCCAGTGCGTCTGTACTAGCGCCGATGACGGCCCACAGGTTGCTGGCGCAAGAGTTATTCCAAACTACTTCCGGTATATAAGACAGGGCGGATGTTTGCGTTGTCGGATTGTTGGTCGAACTCCAAAATTGACTGAGAACGGTTCCGCTAGAGTTGATGTCGTTGAAATCCGTGCCACCGACAGCGACATTGAACGGCGTCGAAGCAAATCCGCTCACCTGCAGACCGGACTGAGCGCTGGTGGCGGGATGGGTATTAGTGCCGATATCGCAGGCCGCAGATCCCTGGTCTCCCGAGGCGATGAACACGGAAATTCCCTGCGAGGCCGCCTGCTGGTACGTTTCGTAATAGAACATATTGCCTGCGGCGCCGAGTTCAGCTTCGCACGCACCGTAGCTTTCGCTCATAATTGCAATGCTCAAGTCAGCGTCCAAGGTGTTGACGATGTAAGTGGCGGAAATATCCACTCCGTTGCTGCTATTGGTCGATGCAAACCGTACATAATCGATCGTGGCGCCTCTTGCCACCGCAGCTGACCACTGCGTGTCAATGTCCGCTTCGGCTTCGTCATCGTTTCCACCAGGTCCTATTATCCCTGGGTCGGAGGTGCCAGCAGGGAACGTGGTGGGAAGAATATTCAGTCTCCAGTTGGGATTTGTAATGCCGAACATGCTCCTGAAACTAAGATTATCCTGCGTAACGATATCGGTCTGCCCTACCACAGCGATGATCACGCCGCTACCATCATTGTTTGCCGTATAACGTGGTAGGACATTATAGATCGTAGCGAAATCGCCTGGACCCACGCCAAAGCACGGGGCTCCGGGGGCGCCGCAACCTCCTGCGAATGTGAATGTCGGATTCACTGCCGTGACTTTTCCCGTTTCTTTCGATTTAATGAATTCGCCGGCATGTACATTTGCAGGCTTCCAGCGGAAGTTGTGCAGCGTGTTCACGCCCGCAATGACCGGCGTAAGCGCCGTGGGGATCTGCGGATCGCTCGAGTTCGCCCAGTGCTGTTCACCGTTAACGACGTAGCTGTGAATCGCAGTATGAAAAGCCTCCTGAACTTGTCCGGCGTTGCCGGAAAAGTCAATCACCGTGCGGCCGTTTGATATGTCGACCACCTGAAATCCGTGCGATCCGAGCCACGACGTGATGGTTTGAATGTCCTGGTCCGCGGGGCCGAATTGTTGGCCAAACTGCACCGGAGTGAGCCACTTGTGAAAATTGGGCGAGGATTTATCGAGCTGCTCGGCCATTAACTTATCGAGCGCGGCTTCCTGCTCAGGGCTGCGCTTCAGCACCAGCAGCATGTTCTCCATCGGGAGACTGGCCGGCGCCGGTCCGCGGTCAAATTCCGCGCGCGCGAGCGGATAGGTGTTGTGCTTCAGCACGGTGAGTTGGCTCTCGTCCACCGCCTGGGTGATGCGGGGCTGGACGAAATTGGTTTGCGCCGAAGCCTGCAGCGCGGGAATCGAAAGTAAGGCAAACAGCGCGACGAACTGGATGGTAAGCTGCTTTTTGGGTGTCATTGGCGTGGTTAATTCAGATGCAGATTGGTCCCATACGGATGGATGAAGGATATCGGTAAATCGGAAAAAATGTCAACCTGGACACATGGCCAGTTCCAAACTCTGTCAGAGGCAAGAAAATTAGACCACTCCAATCTCAACTTGGAAGGGGAGTTAGCAACACCTGCTAATGCTAACTCGGGGACGTCGGCTGATGCGAGCCGCGGATCCGGCTGGCGAGCGAACGGGCGCGCTGGCGGGCGATGTCGATGAATTTGTCGTCCGCGGCGAGCTGATCGAGCGCGGGGAGCAGCCGTTCGGGTTCCACGAAGAGTTTGTTGTTGTAGTCCTGCTCGATCTGCTGGAGAACATCATTCACTCCAAGGCGATCGTAGCGCATAGTGCGTTCCAGGTCGGATAGGTCCGTCGTCTGCCGGGCTAAGCCTTCGAAGATTACGGTCAATTGGCTGGCGGAATCATCGAGCGTGTAGTTGAACTTGACCTCATGGGTCTCGCCGCCCTTATCGTACCGGAAAGTCTTCTCTCCCAAGTTCGCGATGCGCCGGTGTATGTCCAAATCCACACCTTGAAAATTATGCAATTTTGCCGCAAGTGCAAAAATTTTCCCGGCCAAGGCAGCGCCAATTTCGAAAGGTTGAGGATTAGGAGCTTCGTCCAACTGGCGGATATCAAACGTTCCGCGTCCGCTCTCGTTCAGCTTAATTTCGACGAATTCCGGATAACTGGATTTAAAGATTTTTCGGTAGGTGATTGTGGGGCTATCGGAAGACGCAAGGCCAATTATCACCAAGCTTCTGCCTGAAGCCTCACCGGCGGCGCAAGCAGCCACGAACGCAAAAGCGGCCACGAAAAGCGCAGGAGGAATTTTGCGAAAACTCGCGCCAACGCGATTGTTCACAGACTGGTTCATCGTCAACGAGGCTATCACGATTCCAGGATGCGGGCAGCGCGGATGCGGTTGCGCGGAGCTTGTGCATTGCGAGTTGTGCTGCGAGACGAGATAACCACAGGCGTTGCGGACATTGCGACATCCATGCGCTCGTGCGCGCGAGCAAGGTGCGCATGGCACAGGGCCACGGCCAGCGCGTCGGCCGCGTCAGCGGGCTCCGGAATTTCCGTTAGGCCGAGCGCGGAGCTTACCATTTGCTGCATTTGCTGTTTCGATGCGGCGCCGTATCCCGCCACGCTGGACTTCACTTCGCGAGGCGAATAGCTATGGGCGGGGATCGAAGCTTGCGCCGCAGCCAGAAGAACGACCCCGCGTACTTCCGCAAGTTTTAGCGCGGTCCTGATATTCAGCGCTGTGAATACGGATTCCACCGCCACTGCATCAGGCGTGAATTCAGCCACCAGTTGCGCAATTAGCGAGTGAATTTCGTACAACCGCGCGGCGAGTGTCGCACGAGCGGGAAGTTTAAAGGATCCGAAGCGCACCAGACGCGGGGTCGAGCCGACGAATTCAATGATGCCGTAGCCCGTAGCGCCGGCGAGCGCTGGATCCACGCCGAGCACGCGCAGCACGCGCGCTTTTGTATTCAGTCTCGCGGTGTGAAGTGAAGGCATGCCGGACCGCACAAGTGTACGTGCGGGCCTGAAATGAAGGCTAGTATTTTTTCGCTATGAGCGACGGGAAGAGAACTATCCGGCTACGGCTGCCTGGATTTCCTTTTCGTCGATATCGAAGTTCGCGTAAACGTGTTGCACGTCGTCGTGATCTTCCAGCGTTTCCATCATGCGAACCATCTGTTGGGCCTGCGCGCCGGTCAGCTTCACGTAATTCTTCGGGATGAATCCAACCTCCGCGGAAGAGGGCTTGATGCCCGCGGCGGTCAGAGCTTCGCGAACTTTTTCCATGGCTTCGGGAGGAGTAGTGACTTCCCACGCCGAGCCATCGTCGCGCAAATCTTCCGCGCCTGCGTCCAGCACGATACTCATCATTTTGTCTTCGTCGGCGGCGTCCTTTGGAACCAAGATGTCGCCCTTGCGGTCAAACATCCAGCCTACCGCGCCGGTTTCAGCCATGTTGCCGCCGTTCTTCGAGAGCATGTGGCGAATCTCGCTGACGATGCGGTTGCGGTTGTTGGTCACCACCTGGACCAGCAGGCCAACGCCGCCCGGGCCGTACCCTTCAAAAGTTACTTCATCGAGCGTCTCACCTTCGAGAGTCCCGGAGCCGCGCTGGATCGCGCGCTCGATATTGTCATTGGGCATGTTCTCGCTCTTGGCGGTGAGAATAGCCGTGCGCAGACGCGGGTTCGTCACCGGATCGGCTCCGGCGGTGCGCGTCGCAATGGTCAACTCGCGGATTAGCTTGGTGAAAACCTTGCCACGACGGGCGTCCGTGGCGGCTTTCTTATGTTTAATTGTGGCCCATTTTGAATGTCCAGACATGGATGAACCTTTTACAGGAAGTATGGCAGGAGCAGCACTAGCTCTTGCCGCGACAGTGTAGCAGTAGCCCCCAAAACAGGCAAGCGCAGCGCTGGACGCCAGAAGAAACTGTGTTTCGGTGGATTATTCGAGCAGATCGGGCTGTTCGCGGGTGATACGCGCGAGCAGCGGCTGAAACTGAAACCATCCGGCGAGGTGGCTTCCGACTTGTTCCCGGGTAGCGATCGCAGTGGCATGATCGATCTTTACCGGCTTGCCCGCGCCCTCAGCGAGCAATTGCGCCTGGCAACTTCGTTCCATGGTGATGAACCACCACGCGGCTTCTTCGACGCACTGGCCAACGGTGATCAACCCGTGATTCCGCAGAATCGCCGCTTTGTGTTGTCCCAGAGCCTGGGCGATTCGCTCGCCTTCGGACGTTTCATAGACCACGCCGGTGAACTCCGCGAACAATCCGTGGTCTTCATAAAACGCGCAGGCATCCTGCGTAATTGGGTCCAGCAGCCGCCCGAGTGACGCCCAGGATTTTCCGTTTAGCGAATGCGCGTGCGCCGCCGCGATCACATCGGGACGCGCGGCGTGTACCTGAGAATGGATGGCAAACGCAGCTCCATTGACCGGATATTTTCCCTCGACAACTTCGCCGTGGTGATTCACCAGAATCAGGTCGGACGCGCGTATTTGGCCGAAGTGCATCCCGAAAGGGTTCACCCAGAAATGGTCGAGCCGCTCGGGATCGCGCGCGGTGATGTGTCCTGCCACTCCTTCGTCGAATCCGAACTTCGAAAAAAGCCTGAATGCGGCAGCCAACATCTGTTTGCGATGGAGGCGCTCCTCCGCGGCGTTGGCAAACACCGGCGGTCGCGGCATGTTCAATACATTTGCGGGTGCTCCGGCCATTTAGCCCTCCCGTGGGCAGAGAATGTCCTGCCTTGGCACAGTATGCGCGATTATATACAATGCCCGCCGCGTTAGTCACTGTCATCTGTAAGCAGCTATCAACAGTTGGCGGGCTGGTTCTTCGGCCCGATAGTTCTTAGTGGAGGAATGGCCATGAGCAATGTGAATCACAAATTCGAACTTGCAGCGCGTCCCGTGGGTATGCCGAAGCGAACCGATTGGAACTACAAGGAAGAACCGGTTCGCGACCCCGGCGAGGGCGAATTCCTCGTAAAGATTTTGTATATCTCGCTCGATCCGGCGATGCGCGGGTGGATGAACGAAGGGAAATCGTACATTGCTCCGGTAGGCATCGGTGAAGTGATGCGGGCCGGGGGGCTGGGTCGCGTGACCGCGTCGAAGAACCCCAAGTTCGCGGTCGGCGATCACGTTTACGGCGCCTTCGGCGTTCAGGAATTCGCAATATCGAACGGCACCGGCATCACGAAGGTGAACGCCGGCGCGATTCCTCTGCCGGTCTTTCTCGGCACGCTTGGAATGCCGGGGATGACCGCTTATTTTGGGCTGCTGGATATCGGCCAGCCGAAGCCCGGCCAGACCGTAGTCGTATCCGGTGCCGCCGGTGCGGTGGGCACGGTCGTCGGGCAGATCGCCAAGATAAAGGGATGCACGGTGGTTGGCATTGCGGGCGGCGCGGAAAAGTGCAACTACATTGTGAAAGACCTCGGCTTCGATGCGGCCATTGACTACAAGTCGGAGGATGTGCGCAAAGCACTCCAGCAGCATTGTCCCAAGGGCATTGACGTTTATTTCGACAATGTGGGCGGCGACATTCTGGAAGCTGCTCTGTCACAGCTCGCGCGCGGCGCGCGAATTGTCATATGCGGCGCGATCTCGCAGTACAACAACACCACGCCAATCAAAGGACCTTCGAATTATCTTTCGTTGCTGGTCAATCGCGCCAGCATGAAGGGTATGGTCGTGTTTGATTACGCCGATCGTTATGCCGAAGCTGGCCGCGAAATGGCCGGCTGGATGGCTGCTGGTAAGCTGAAATCGCGCGAGCATATCGTCGAAGGCCTCGAAACGTTTCCAGACACGCTGCTGAAGCTCTTCAAGGGCGAGAATATCGGAAAGCTCGTGCTCAAAGTTGCTGGCGCCTAATACGATCTTTTTGCGCTCAGATTGATTTATAGGATAGTTGCCGAACCACACTTACGGCGGCTAAGAAAGATCTATTGTGCTAATCCCATACCCCGTAGAAGTTCCTGGAAGCGCGGATCGCTGCGCAGCGGATCAAAGGCTGGGTCGACGCGAAGAGCGGTGGTGATGGTGCGCTCGGTGTACGATTTTTGCAGCCACGTGATGGCTTTCTCGTTATCGCCAATGCCGAGATAAGCCACGGCGATCGAGTATGCATAACTTTTCTCACCCGGCGTCAATTGCAGCTCTCGAAGCGCCTGCCTAGCCTCCACCTGCTGCCCCGCACGGCCCGACACGTACGCCAGCAGCATCGACTGCGGGCCATCGCCGAGACGACGCCAATTCTGTATATCTGCCAGCGCCTCCGCATACATGCCTTTTTCTACATACGCAAATGCCACCATGTGTGCCCGCGGAAAAAACGGCTCCCTGTCCAGCACGGAGCGGAACTGCTCAATGGCGCGGTCATATTGGCGCGAGAAGTAAAGAATTGCCCCGTAGTCCGATGCAATTATTAGAGAGAGGGGGTCGAGCTGGCGCGCGCGTTCGATCTCGACGAATGCTTCGTCGAAACGGCCTTGCAGAGCCAACGACTCGGCGTACCACTGATGCGCAGTGGGATAGTTGGGGTTCAGTTCGATGGCGCGCCGGTATTCCTTTTCAACAGTGGGCCAGTCCCAATCGTAATCTTGTGCAATTACGGCGAGAGAGACATGGGCTTCGGCCAAGGTATCGTCAAGCTCCACGGCACGCAGCGCTGCCGCACGTGCTTTGGGCATGAACTCTTTGGGCGGAACGTCGCTATAGCCGGCCATCAGCACGTAAGAATCCGCCAGGCCGGTATACGCTTGTGCATAATTCGGATCTTTTTCCGTGGCCTGCTGAAAATACTCGATGGCTCGCTCAAAATCCGCAGCAGTTCTTTTGTTCCAGAAGTAAAGGCCTCTTAGGTAGAGGTCATAGGCTTCGTACGAACTAGGAGAGAGAGAAACCTGATAACGGGCGGAGTCGATATGATTCGCATTGCCGAGAGTTAACTGGATGCCTCCTGCAATCTCTCGGGCGATCTCGCCTTCCAGGGCCAAGAGGTTGTTTAGCTCGCGATCGTATTGGCGCGCCCAGACGTGGCTCTGGTCTTTCACTTGAATCAACTGGGCGGAGATTCGTACTTTGTCCGAATCGCGGCGAACGCTGCCTTCCAGCACGTACTGAACTCCCAACTCGTGGCCAATCTGCTCCAATTGCTCTGAGGTGTTCTTGTAGTGCATCACGGAAGTGCGCGCGATCACTCCCAGGTGCTGCGGATCGAGACGTCCGAGTTGCGCGATCATTTCCTCGGTGAGGCCGTCACTGAAGTAATCCTGCGAGGGATCTCCGGTGAGATTCTCGAAGGGAAGAACTGCCAGCATCGTGCGGCCGCCAGATGGTTGGACCGTCGACCGGTAGCGCGCCCACTGAAAGTAGCCAACCACTACTGCAGCGATCAGGGCGATCGAAATTCCAGCTAACTGTGGCCATCGTCTCACGACGAATGGCCGCGGGATGCGGTCGTGAGGTATTTTCTCGCTTGCCAGAGTTTCGGCGGCCGGGTTTTGCCCCGCTACGTTCGTTTCATTCGACGGCGCAGGCTCCTCGGCCTGCGCCTCAACAGGGACGATGATCCGGTAGCCAAGCTTCGGCAGGGTTTCTATATAGCGCGGCTCGCTCGCAGAATCGCTGAGCACCCCGCGCAAGACCTTGATCGACGTGTTCAGCCCCTGCTCGAAGTCCACAAAAGTTTCCGCCGGCCACAGCTGGTCGTGTAGTTCCTCGCGAGAAACTACGTCACCGGCCCGCTCAACCAATATCTTTAGGACCTGGAACGGCTGTGGGCGCAACTTGAGCTTGGTGCCCTGTTTGTAGAGTTCCCGTGTTCTGGTCCGCAGTTCATAGGGGCCAAAACGATACTTGCTAGCCGGTATAGGCATCAGGACACGTCGTAGACTTGGTTGTATTCTGAACAAGATTCTACGCATTGGCAATATAAATTTAGTGTACTGAGTCACTTAGACATACAGACCGATACCAGCTTATTGTCAGCCGCCATCCATTGACCTTGCAGCGGATATTTGAGATTCAGGTCCCGGCCCAAACAGCATTCGCAGCCGTATGTCTGCCAAGTTTGGGCAGTATGCCGAGAATCGGCAATCCTAAGTTCAAACAGCGAGAGGTGGAATATGCGGATGAAGATGATTTTGCAGTCTTGGACGGCAAGCCGAGGCAAGAAATTGACGCTCGCGGCGGTGGTGCTGGGATTGGCGACTGCGGTGTCCGCAGCTGTGATTCCGCAACTATTCGCGTTCTTCGACCCAACCGGGGTGATCGCGACCTATAACTTGAATGGGCCGCTCGACCACAGCAATCCGTTCTTTCAGAGTTTGGGTACCAACGGCAGGTCCTGCAGCACGTGCCACATCGCAAGCAACGCCATGGGACTTAGTACCCAGAACATACAGGAGCGGTTTTTTTCGACGCATGGACAGGACCCGCTTTTCGCCGCGATTGACGGAGCAAATTGCCCCAACGGGTCGTCAGGGAATCCAGCGGACCATAGCCTGCTGCTCAGGCATGGCTTGATCCGAATCCCACTTACAGTGCCGACACCGAACCCCGTCCAATTCCAAATCGTGGCCACACACGATCCTTACGGCTGCGCGCTCGTAACCGATCCGACATTGGGAGTAAGGACTGCGTCAGTGTTCCGCCGCCCACTGCCAACTACGAATCTAAAATTCCTGAGCACGATCATGTTCGATGGTCGGGAGACGATCCTGCCATTGAACGATAACACGACAGATCCCGCGAATCTCATCATCGATCTTATGCATCAGGCCGTGGATGCGACTACGACGCATGCGCAGGGTTTGCCGCCGACTATACCGCAACAAACAGCGATCGTGAATTTCGAGATCGGACTTTTCAGCGCTCAAGTTTTCGACGACCAGGCTGGCCTTCTGGTCACAAAGGAAACCCCGGGTGGCCCAGTGAATCTTTCACAGACGGCGTATTACCCCGGAATCAACGACACGCTAGGACAAGATCCCAACCATATCGCGTTTAATCCGACGGTGTTTACCTTGTTCGCCGGGTTTGCAAATCCGACCGATTCACGGGACCCATTTGCAAGGGCTCTGGCAGCAGCGCAAAAAAACATCGCTGCGGGCGAGGCCATATTCAACACCCATACGTTCAGCATATCGAATGTCCGCGGGTTGAACGACAACGCCGCGCTTGCCACCGCGTTGGGCACAACGCTGCCGATCGCTTCCTTCGAGGGTACCTGCACGACGTGCCACGACGCGCCAAACGTGGGCGACCACTCGTTGCCTTTGGCGCTGGATATCGGCACGGGCCACGACCCCGCCACTGAAACCGATCCGCAAATCGCAAGCGCGCTTGCGCAACTCGATTTTCCCGATCTTCCGGTTTATCAGATCACGGGCTGCTCGAATCCATTCGCCACTGCGCAAACCGCGGGAGAACCGTATGTCGTCAACACCACCGATCCCGGTAAAAGCTTGATTACGGGTGCGTGCAGTGACGTGAATCGGATCAAAGGGCCGATCTTGCGTGGACTGGCCTCCCGCGCTCCGTATTTCCACAATGGAGCGGCGCAGAACTTAGACCAGCTCGTCAATTTCTATAACCAGAGGTTCCAGATGAACCTAACCGACGAAGAAAAGAAACAGCTGATCGCTTTCCTGAATTCGCTGTAACGCGACTGCAACCGCCGAAAATCGGGATGTGGGAGACTAGGAGCGCTGACAGTTCTTGGCGGCAATCGAAGTCTGCGTTCGCAATTTCTACCGGGTTAATCCATTGCGCGTGGTTGCGGCTTTCCTTTCACCCGCCACTTCGATGGTGCCCTCGCCCTCGAGCGTATCAACATCCTTAGAACTATCCCCACCCGCGAAAAACACTATCGCGCCGCGAGCCCCTACGCGGTTACCTCGGCCACATCAGAGGTGAGCGGTTTGTGGCCGAAAAGGAATCAAGAACCAGGCTAGAGAGGCCGCGCGGCAACAGAACGGTTGCGCCAAGTCAATCTGCAATGCCGCAGTATGCGCATTCGTCGCTCGTTGACTTGTTCCCTTCCAGAAGATAGCATTCGCGTTCGCAAAGGATCCTAGCCTTTATGGTTGGCCAGACATTTTCCCACTACCGCATACTCGAAAAGCTGGGCGGTGGTGGCATGGGCGTGGTGTACCGCGGCGAGGATACGCGGCTGGGCCGCAGCGTTGCCCTGAAATTCTTGCCGGAAGATTCCTCCAAGGACCGCCAGGCACTCGAACGGTTCCAGCGTGAAGCACGGGCGGCTTCGGCGCTAAATCACCCCCACATCTGCACGATCTACGATATTGATGAGCGCGAGGGCCTCCCATTTATCGTCATGGAGTATCTAGAAGGCCAAACGCTGAAGCATCGCATCGAAGGCCGGCCCATGGAAATCGAGGAGATTCTCGAACTCGGCATCCAGATTGCCGACGCGCTGGCCACCGCGCATGCGAAGGGCATCGTGCACCGTGACATAAAGCCTGCAAACATCTTCATCGCACGAAGCGGAAGCGCCAAGGTTCTCGATTTCGGGTTGGCGAAAATAGGATCCAAACGGCAGCGGGTCGGCGAAACCGTCGCAGTTTTAGCTGAGGATACAGCGGGCGCAAGCCCCGAATACCTCACCAGCCCGGGCACAGCCATGGGTACGGTAGCGTACATGTCCCCCGAGCAAGCACGCGGCGAGGACGTAGATGCGCGCAGCGATCTGTTTTCTTTCGGCGTAGTGCTCTACGAAATGGGAACGGGACGCCTGCCGTTTTCAGGCAGCACCTCGGCTGTCATCTTCGACGCGATTCTCAATCGCACGCCCGTCTCACCGGTGCGCCTGAATCCGAAAATCCCAGTCGAGCTGGAGAGGATCGTAAATAAATTATTGGAGAAAGCTCCGGAGCAGCGTTATGCAAGCGCAGAAAAGCTGCGCACCGAACTTCAACAGTTGAAGCGCGATTCCGGCTCAGGCCGAATCGCAGCGGCAACAGCAGCGGCAGTCGAAAAATCCGTCGCAGTGCTTTACTTCGAAAATTTGAGCGGAGCGAAAGATGACGAGTACTTCCGCGACGGCATGACGGAAGACATCATCACGGAGCTATCGAAGATCAGCAAGCTTAGAGTTTTCCCGCGCGCCGAAATGCTCGTCTATCGAGACAAACCGGTCACGGCGCCTCAAGTCGGCCAGGAGCTCAACGCCGCCTATGTATTGGGCGGCAGCCTGCGCCGGGCCAAAAACCGTTTGCGAATTACGGCACAACTTGTGGAGACGCGGACGCGCCACTCGGTCTGGGCAGAACGCTACGACCGCGAGATGGAAGACGTATTCGCGATTCAGGACGAAATTGCCCAGAGCATTGCCGGCGCTTTGAAAGTGATGCTGACCGCCAGCGAAAAAGAAGCCATCGCCAAACCGCCGACGGCAGACGTCAAGGCTTACGATTACTACTTGCGCGGACGGCAATTCTTCTATCAGTTTCGGCGCCGCGGCTACGATTTTGCGCGGCAGATGTTTACTCGTGCTATCGAGATCGACCCTGGGTATGCGCGCGCATATGCTGGCGTCGCCGATTGCCATTCCTATCTGTACATGTACTGGGAGGCCAGCGAAACAAATCTGCAGGCGGCGGACGATGCCAGCCGCAAGGCTTTGCTCCTCGATCCGGGGCTAGCTGAGGCCCACGTGGCGCGGGGACTTGCGATTTCGCTCAGCAAGCGCTACGACGAGGCCGAGCTTGAATTCCAGACGGCTATTCGCCTGGACTCCCGGCTTTTCGAGGCTTATTACTTCTACGCGCGAGCTTGCTTTCAGCAGGGGAAGCTGAAAGAGGCAGCACGTCAGTTCGAACAGGCCTCTGACGTGAAGCCTGAGGACTATCAAGCTCCGCAATTGCTTGCCATGGTCTATTTGTCCTTGGACCGCAAGCAGGATGCGGAGGACTCATACCGGCGTGCTTGGCAGCGCGCCGAGAAGCATCTGGAACTTCACCCGGACGACGCACGCGCACTTTATTTGGGCGCCAATGCGCTCTGCCAATTGGGGGAGCGGGCGCGAAGTTTAGATTGGGCCCAACGCGCTCTGGCTATTGACCCCGAGGACTGCGGAATTCTCTACAACATCGCCTGCGTTTATGCCCTGCAAGGGAAGGCCGACGAGGCAATCGATTGTCTGGATAAGGCCATGACGCACGCTTTCTGGTACAAGCGCTGGGCACAAAATGACGCGGACCTGAATTCTCTTCGCGACCATCCCCGATTTCAAGCTCTCATGGCTCAGCCCTAGGGCCACCCTTGGCTAGTTGGAACGCGATTAGTTTTATCCGGCCTCGGAGCGTCAAAGGTAAGCGAGAAATAATTCTTAAGACGCGGGTCGTGCGCTGTGGCCGACGAGTTTCTGGAATTCGGGGTCATCGTGCAGCAGATCAAGATCGGTATCTCTGGCCGCCCAGTCTTGGTTGCTGTATCCGGCTGCAAAGCACTTCTTGAGCGTTTCGAGCGCCTCCGCCTTTTTCCCAAGCGCGCCGTAGGTGCAGGCAGCATTGTAGAGAGTGCTCGGATCGCCGGGGCGAAGGGCCACGGCGGTCTGCAAGTGCCGAACGGCTTCGTCCTTGTCTTGCCCTTGTCCAGAGTAGGCGAGGTTGACAGCCAGCAAAATCCTGGCCCGCACGTCTTCCGGCACAATTTCCAGTTGCAAGCGCAAGGCCTTCATGAACCGCTCTTGCAGGTGCTCCGCTTCTTCCTTCATGTCCAATCGTCTGAGGGCTCGGCTGTATGGGATATAAGAATTGTAGTCGTCACCGTTCGCTTCAATCGCCCGCTCGGTTAGCGCAGCGGCCTCTTCGAAACGGCCGGAGGCAAAATACGCCCGGCCGAGTATGTCCCAGGATCCCTCACAGTCGGGCTTGCGCTCGATGGCGCGCTGAGCCAGCAGCGCGGATTCTTCGTATTTCTTCTGCGCGTAACAGATGCGTGCGTGCGCCACGAGCACTTCCGGCAAGTCAGGCGCAAGCGCGGTGGCGCGATCACAGGCGGCGAGTCCGCGTTCAATCCATTTCGGGCTCTGCTCGCGAAGTTCGTAGATCAGGCCGCACAGGTGCGCAATTCCGGCATGCGCCAAAGCAAAATTCGGGTCAAGCTGGATGGCCTGTTCAAACATCTGCAGGCCGTACTCCATGTTATAGCGGCGTATGTAGTTTCTTCCGCGCAGGTGAAAATCGTAAGCCTGCGGATTTTCCGTGGGCTTGCGCGCAATGGTTTTTTCTTCCTGTGGGGTCAGTGTGATGCGCAGAGCCTGGGCGATGCTTCGCGCGATTTCCTCCTGGATTGCGAACACGTCTTCCAGTTGGCGGTCGAAACGCTCGGCCCAGACGGAATGCCGGGTGGAAGCCTCCACCAGTTGCGCGGTGATGCGCACGCGGGTTCCCGAGCGGCGAATGGAACCTTCCAGAACATAAGCCGCGCCAAGCTGCTGGCCCGCTTGTAGCGCGGTAACCGGCTTGTCGCGGAATGCGAGCATCTCCGAACGGGGAAAGATTTCCAGTTGTTTGATCTTTAAAAGCTCGGTGACAATATCTTCTGTGATTCCGTCGCGGAAATATTCGTCTTCCTTCGCGCCGCTCTGGTTCTCGAAGTAAAGCACTGCGACGGATTTATGTTTGGATGGCGCGGGCTGTGCTGCGGCGCCCGAAGCGCTCTTATCAGCGGCTGGCCGGCGGCTGGATTCTATGTCGCGGCTGAGGCGCTTCAAGTCCGCGCGGATATCGGAAGCATGCTGGTAGCGCAGGTCGGGGTCTTTCTCCAGCGTCTTGCCGAGGATACTTTCCATCACCAGAGGCAGGCGAGGATTCAATTGCTTCGCAGGCGCGGGCGTGGAATGCAGGATTCCGTCGAAAACCACTGCCGAGGTTGTCCCGGAAAACGGAACCGTCCCAGTCGCCATTTCATAAAGCACCACGCCTAGCGAGAACAAATCCGAGCGCGCGTCCAACTCTTCGCCGCGGGCTTGTTCCGGCGACATGTACGCGATTGTGCCCATCGAGCTACCCGGACTGGTCAGTTGCTCTCTATCGAGCACATGCGTTTGCGTGCGCATGGTAGCGCCTACCGATTCAGCCGCATGCGCCACCGTGGGCGTCAGCTTCGCCAAACCAAAATCCAAGATTTTTGCCTGCCCGCGCTCGACGAGGAATATGTTCGCGGGTTTGATGTCGCGATGCACGATTCCCTTCGAGTGCGCCGCATCGAGTCCGCTGGCGATCTGGATGCCGAGTTCCAGGAGTTCCGATAATTCGATAGGCTTCCCTGCTATACGGTGCTTCAAAGTCTTGCCTTCGAGTAGCTCCATAGCGATAAACGGGCGACCCTCAAATTCTCCAATATCGTGAATGGTGCAGATGTTGGCGTGATTAAGCGCCGAAGCGGCGCGCGCTTCGCGGCGAAATCGTTCGATGGCCTGAGGGTCCTGAGAAATATCGTCCGGAAGGAATTTCAGCGCCACGTTCCGGCCAAGACGCGTGTCCTTGGCCTTGTAAACCACGCCCATTCCTCCGCCGCCCAGTTTTTCGAGAACGGTGTAGTGGGAAATCGCGCGGCCAATAATCGAGGGAGTATCCGCCACAGGCGGTGAATTGTACGCTAGCGCTTCAATGCAGGCAATCGTGCAACATGAGCCGGAAAGGATCCAGTCAAATAGAACGGCGCGTTCGGAAATTCACGCAGAGTTGGCGACGGACGTATCGCATCAGACTGAGGGCAGCTCAACTGAGCTGGTAGCGAAGCGGGAGCACATCATCGCGGCGAAGCGCGAAGTCGTCAAACGTCGCGGCGTAGCCGTGCCAACCCGGCGTGTCCAATTCTTCCGCGCGAACGATGTGAGCGGCAGTGCACATTTGCACTCGTCCCTGTCCGAGCGGGCGTTCCACCAACGCAACTTCCAGCTCGATCGCGGTGCCGGGTTCGAACTTACGCGGTGCCAGGAAATAGACGCCACTTGAACTGATGTTCCGCGTTACGAGAGTGACCGGAACAGGTTCGGCAACTTCGCCAACTCGAATCAAGCGAAGCGGCAGCGAAAGTGAAGCGCGAGGATTGCAGCGGCGCTCGGTGGCGACGCCGATGGCGTGCGTGGGAATACGAGCAAAGCGAAGCGGCCCCGGTTTAGCTACGGCGGATACCAACTTCGACGGATCCTGAACTTTTACTACACGCAGCGGCGATACTACTGCCTGTCTGTTCCGTTGCGGAGCAGCCCCCATAGCTTCTCCCCCAAGTATTGCCTGACCCCACCCCTGTGGAATCCGAATATGCGCGCGGTCCGGTGCAACGTCAACAGTAGCACAGGCGAAGGTGCCGTATGATGTAACCCTTGAAAGGCGAGGCGCTTGGGGTCTTCCCGGGGACTATTTTCCCATCGAGGCGAAAGCCGAGACAGTTTGAGCGCGAAAAACGGATAGCGATTCCCTGCGGGATTCTATAATTTCGACTTGTAACTGAAGACAGGGTAATTGAAGACAGGGTGATTCAAGCGATGTCGCGGAATTCTAATAAAACGCTAAGACGCAACCCACGGCCTGCAGCCGAGGCGCGGTGGAACGCCGTGCAGTCACGCGATCGAGCGTCGGACGGCGCTTTTGTTTATGCCGTTCGCTCAACGGGGATCTATTGCCGGCCGTCATGCCCTTCTCGCAAACCTCGCCGCGAGCAAGTTGTCTTTTTCCCGATTCCGGAAGCCGCTGAACAACAGGGCTTTCGAGCGTGCCAACGCTGCAGGCCGCGCGCCGTAAATCTACGCGATCCGCGTACTGCATCTGTGGCGAGTGTTTGCCGTGAAATTGACACTCGCGTCCGGGCGGAGGAAGGCGGAGACAACGAAGCTCGTTTGACTCTCTCAACACTGAGTAAAGCTGTCGGAATGGCCCCGAACCGACTTGAACGCGCGTTCCGTCGCGTGATGGGTATCACACCCCGGCAATATGCGGACGCGCAGCGGATGCGCCGCCTGAAATCCAATTTGCAAAAAGGAGACGATGTGACTACCGCACTTTACGACGCAGGATTTGGTTCAAGCAGGGGCTTGTATGAACGCGCCCCTTCGCAACTTGGCATGACGCCTGGAACGTATCGACAGGGCGGCGCGGGAATGCAGATTCACTACACGATTGTCGATTCGCCGCTGGGCCGTCTACTTGTGGCTGCCACCGATCGCGGAATCAGCGCGCTCTACCTGGGAGAAAAGGATGTCGCACTAAAGGCCGCTCTGCAAAAGGAATATCCGCGCGCGGAAATCGACAGCGATAGCAGCGAATCGAAAAATCTTGGAGGATGGGTGGGCAAAGTCCTGGCGCATCTTCGCGGGAAAGAGCCGCATCTCGATTTGCCGATTGACGTGCAGGCCACTGCGTTTCGGCGGCGCGTCTGGGAAGAGCTAAAGCGAATTCCATACGGTGCGACTCGGACGTATAGCGAAGTCGCGCGAGCGATTGGGCGTCCCGCGGCAATCCGAGCTGTGGCACGGGCTTGTGCCACCAACCCGGTTTCAGTGGTAATTCCTTGCCATCGTGTCGTGCGTGCGGACGGAAACCTGGCTGGATACCGCTGGGGCCTCGACCGCAAGCGCGCGCTGCTCGAAAACGAATCGGCGGCCCGGGACATGGAGAAAGTGAGAACTGCGAAGGCTTGAGCGAAAGTGCGTCTCTTCTAACTGCGAGACTAACCCTGAGGATGTACTTTTTCCGTACCCTTGGGCCAATGCGGCTTGAACTCGGATTCGCCGATCGCGGGGTTGCGAACGATCTTCGAGTAGCGGATGGTGAAATAATCACCCGAACCGGTTTCGTTGAATTGCTGCTGGACGGGAAGCCAGGACGATTCATCGAACCAGATCTGAATTTTCGAAATCTGATTCCGCGCATCCGCGGATTTGGGAGTTAACTCCAGCTCAACAGTTTTCTTGT
The DNA here is from genome assembly GCA_963698005.1 of uncultured Acidobacteriota bacterium. Taxonomy (GTDB): domain Bacteria; phylum Acidobacteriota; class Terriglobia; order Acidiferrales; family UBA7541; genus Palsa-295. The sequence goes on along the minus strand of OY969113.1, from coordinate 3,461,713 downwards.
CATCCAGAATCGGTTCGCCCAACAGCGTGACCAGATAACTCTTCTGAAGCTCCTTTCCGGACGTGCCGAAACCCAGCAATAAAAATTGGTCCACCATGGTGCGGTTCTTGCCCAAATTGTAGTCCTCGACGCGATTCAAACCGGGGGTATAAACATAAAGATTGTCGCCGGTGCGCAGGACTGTGCGCGCATCGGGTGACTTCATTTGCAGAAGCATTTTGTCGCCGCGCACAAGGAGGGTACCGGTTTCGGTGGAGTGGTCGTTGACCACGACGGTGACCTTGGTACGCTCCACATCCGCCGAGAGGCTACGAAAGGTCTTGTCCTGAGCGTCGAGCTGGCGGAGAACGGATTCCAGAGTCCATGGGCCCCGGCTCTGTGAGGCAGCGGCCCAGCTACCCGCGCAAATAGCCAAGCACAACCACGGCAATAACTTGATCCGATTGAGTATCAAAACGTCCCCCGGGACTCACCTTAGGATCGTGCTGGAAATCGCGCGCCATGATAACACAGAGGATTAGATGCATTGGCCGATTGGCGGGTTCCATGTTGCGTGAGAGAGGACAGGGAAGATGCGAATCGCTCCGTCAGGAGGTGCACGGTAACGTCGTAGTAGACGACGGAGCCGTCAGGGGCACGCAGCGGGTCGATGCGCGTCACCTGAAAAGTGCGTTCCTTCAAATCGTCCACGGCGCGGCTAAGAATGTCGTGCGTTTCGCGCTCGAGCTCGGGCGTGGGTTCCTTGGCGCGTTTTTCGGGCTTTAGAATTTTGGCGTTCAACCGGTAGATGCGCGTCTGATTTTCGCCGTCTTCGGACAAAAGCTGAACATCGGAGCTTGCCAGAGCGATGCTTTGCGGCTGGTCGTGGAACAAGGTGCGTGGGGTGAGCAGCACGAATAAGACAATAGCGACGACCATCAAATCGTAGGGCCAGCTTCCACGCTCGAAGGACCAAAAAATCGTTCGAACGATTCCTCGCCATACCTTGCGCATGTTAGTGGACTGTAGAGCCGTCAACAACCTGGCCGTCGCGCATGTGCAGAACTCGATTTCCGTAAGCAGCGGCGTCCGGGTTGTGAGTAATCATCACAATCGTCTGCCCCAAATCTTTGTTGAGCTGACGGAGCAGGTCCAGGACTGCTTCCGAGCTTTTCGTGTCGAGGTTTCCGGTAGGCTCATCGGCGAGAACGATTTTCGGCTCGCTGACAATGGCGCGAGCGAGCGCGACGCGCTGCTGCTCGCCGCCGGAAAGTTCCGAAGGCTTGTGCGTAAGCCGCTCACTAAGACCGAGAAGTTTGGCCACCACTTCAAATCGGTGTGGATCGAAGCCGTTTCCGTGAATGTGCTGCGCGAGAGCGATATTGTGGTAGGCGTCGAGCGTAGGCAGCAGATTGAACTTCTGAAAAACAAAGCCGACTTTATGGCGGCGAAGAAGAGTCCTGGCCGCGTCGGTCATGGTGGTGAGGTCGTTTCCGTCCAGCAGGACGCGGCCGCTAGTAGCCTGAGCCAAACCGCCAATTACGTGCAGCATGGTGGACTTGCCGCAGCCGGAGGGGCCCATGATGGAGACGAACTCGCCGGGGAAGACTTCCATGTTGACGCCGCGGAGCGCCGCTACTTCTAGCTTGCCGGAATGATAGACTTTCCACAGATTTTCGGTTTTAAGTATCGGCTCCAACGCCCGCTCCCGTGCGAGTGTCAACACTTCCGAGGATGGAAATATTCTAGTCGCGTTCGCCATTTCTGCCTAGCGAGTATGTGGGCTGAGAGAGGGTCAAATGTGGCATTTTATTCGTAGGCGAGGGCTTCGACCGGGTCCTTGCGGCTGGCAATCCAAGCAGGGTAGCACGAGCCCAACAGGCCGCCAGCGATGGCGATCAAGCCGGCGCGCACAGTCCAAGCGTAAGTAATCTGGATCGGCAATGAGGGGTGGAGATTGTGAATGATGGCGCGTAGGGCAAAGCTCAGACCTACCCCAGCGACCGACCCCACTAGACAGAGCAGAGTTGTCTCACTGAGAATGATTCTCACGATGTAACTCTTGGAGGCCCCCAGCGACTTCAACACGCCGATTTCGCGCGTGCGCTCGATGACGGTGGTGTACATCGACAGGAAAGTGACCAAAAATCCGACAATGACGGCAATACTGATCATTACGTTTATGAAAGTGCCTAGATAAGGCACGTTCGATGAGGTCATCAATGCCATAAGGTCTTTGGGCTGGCGGACTTCGTACCCCGGCAGAAGCTGTTTGGCTTCCTCCGCTACTGCGGCTGCATGATTGGAACGGTCGCACTTAATCAAAAAGATCGACGCCTTGTCGTGCGCGCCGGTCATTTCCTGCAAGGTGGAGAGGAGAACAAATAGCCGCGCGGATTTGCCGTGCTCGACGATTCCAGCCACATGAAAATCGTGCGCGAGGATGTGCAGCGTCTGCCCCACCTTCACGTTTTTCCCTTTAGCGTAAATGTCGTCCACCAAAATGTCATTCGGCCCCTGGAGTTCGTGGCCCGAGTAAAAAACAAATCCGCCGGATACCGCGCGGAAGCTTTCCGGGTCAATCCCGAAAATGTTTTCAAGCGCGGCGACCGAATTAAGCGAAATCAGCACGGGAGAAACGGCCTGGACGTAATCGAGTCGCTGCAACTTGTCGGCTATGCTGACGGGCATGGGCGCGCCGCCAAAGTTCATAAACAGAGACGAGGAGGGAGGCTGAACCATAACGTCCGCGCCGATGCCTGCCGTGCGCTTGGCATAGTCCTGCAGCAAGCCGGTGGTTAGACCGACTACCATAATCACCATGGTGACTTCGACCGCAACGGCAATGGCGGTAATGAAAGTGCGAAGGGGACGGTGCAGCACGTTTTGCAGGATCATGTAGCGGATCACGGCTTTTGCGGCTCCTTGGCGTCTTCATCCGGGTGGACCAACTTTGTTCCGGGCGGTTGCTTGAGTACGAAGCGATCGGCTGCGATCGGCTCATTGACGGTGAGTTTCTTGATATCAATCTGAAGTTGATAATCATCGCTGGGGCGGCTGATCGCAATTTCGTGCGGATAGGTTAAGGTGGCCATGGCCGAATCCGCGGATGCCGCGGTATTGGACACTGGCGAAGCGTTGGGCGTGGCGGCGACCGAGAGCCAATTCGAATAGTGAACGTCTGAAACTACTTTGCCGCCGGAAGCAAAGCTTTCCACTCTAACTATCTGCAAGTTGGTGCGGTCGAACCAAATTTTGCGCGCTATTTCCCAGCCGGATGACCCCGAAGCACCACCATTTGTTGCGCTTTCTCCGGATGGGGTGCGGATCGCGGTGAGAATGTAATAGCGAGCGGGCCCTTCGCTGGCCTCCTCGAACAAAACGGGCGCTGCGGCGGAGATCGGTTCCCACAGCAAGGCGTCAACCAGATGTTGCGGGCGAAGATTTTCGATGGGCTTCGATGCTTGCCGTTCCAAATTGTCCGGGCCTTCGATGAATTCGCTCTTTGAAGGAATGTAGATGTGAAATGTGCCGCCGTCGCTCACCATATCGAATACGTTCTTGCTGACGATTGGCGCCTGGCCGATTACCCGAATGTTCGCGGGCTTGGCAGCCAAGATGAATCCATTTACTTCGTGATATTGCTCAATGACGCCTGAGTAAGCCGAGCCGGCGGTGAGTTTCATAGACACTGTTGCGTTCAGTGACCTGACGGATTGCGCTTGCTGGTTGTAGCGTCCGATGAGATCGTCCTTGCTTGCGGTGAGAAGCTTTGCCGGCGCGTTTCCTGGTTTGACGACCGTTTTGTGGCTGACGGCGCAACCGCACGCAAAAGCTGCCGCTGCCATCATTCCGATTATCCAAGCGAAGCCAGAGACCCTCAGATTAGTGCGCCCCCACAAAAGCCAGTGAGGCAATGTAACAGCCGCCTTCGGGGGTGTCAATGAAACCGCCGAGGCGGACCGGTTGGTTACACGTGCATAAGAAGGCATCGAAAATACGAGCGTCCATTTCTTGATTTTTTGGCGATTTGAGCAACTCGCCGTTGTTTGTTTTCTGCAAGTTACGAGCGATTCTACTTCCTGAATTTGGCGATTTAATTCGGGGCGATTCGTGGAAAATCGGGAGCGAAAATTCGGGGCGAACAGTGTTTTTGGCGCGTGGTGCTTTGTAACTGGGGATTTGGGCAGGCTGGACCGGGCGCAGCATGCTGCGCCCCTACGAAGAGACGCCGTGGCCATACGGGCAATTATGCTCCCGGTCGTTATTTCAGACGATCTTCGCGAATTCGTAGTGCTCTTATGCGGGGTAGCAGCCAGCTCTCGAAGCAGCGCAGAGTTCTCCCCTGCACTACCGTAAAGGGCCCGATGCTGCTCAATTCTAATCACGGAAAACGCTAGCATGCTGTTCGGCGGAATTCAAGGACCTGTGTGTTGTGTTCGGGCGAGTACCGCGGCGCGGTTCCCACTTGCTACTTCGCGGATTGAGACGTAAAGGGTTAGCTGGGCGGGGAGGCGCCGGGCGCGGGGATGTCCACACGAGCGGAACAACGCAAGTAGCCTTGGCCGACGCAGCTGAGAGTGACAGTGCCAGCGCCGGTCGCGTTGGCAGTTTTGCCGATGACCAATGTTCCGTTGAATCCCGGGGCGGTGATGCGGCAAGCCGGTGCAGGCCGTGTATTCGGAGTCTCCGAGACTGCGTTGAGGCAAGTGAAGGATACAGGTCCGGTAATATCCGTTTTGTCGGGATGCGAACCGGAGGCGTCGGTGGTCGCCTGGAGCGAGTGCACTTGGGCTCTATTTCTGGGTCTTTGCGCGTTGACCTGATACGCGAGCGTGAGAATCGAAACGGCCAGCAGAGCAAGGAATGAAATGGGATATCGCGTGTTCACCGCAAGCCTCCGATTGGCTGTGGACTCTACACCCATGCAATGACGCATGGCAACATCCTACGCTTTAGCAAAAGACTAGGCGGAGGTTTGGTCTTTTTTGCGGATGTGCAAGAGCTTTTCGACTTCGGCGATGACGGTGCCGGATTCGTCTTTGACTTCGACGGTGAAGATCCGCTCGATCTTTTTTTCGGTCGTTAAAGCTTGCTTGATTTCGTGGATTTGCTGATCGGTCAGACGGAACTCAGCGAAAACTGTTCCGCGACCGGGCTTCTTGAAGCGGATGGTCGCCGATTTATCCCAGACGATGTAGTCCCTTCCCAGGTTTTCGATCAGCATGACCATAAAGAACGGGTCGGTCATGGAGTAGAGCGAGCCTCCGTAATGGGTGCCGACGTAATTCGCGTTCCACCAACGGAGCTTCATCTCGACGTCAACTTCTTTCCAGCCGGGTGCGAGGCGCTTTACGCGGATTCCGGCGCCCAGAAACGGAGCATAGAGATTTAGACGCGTTCGCATGGGGAGCTTCAAAGTCTTCAAGTTAGGCGCCTGGCAAGTTGCACGCGGTATCGCTCAAAAAAACCACAAGTGCGCTTCGACTGGTCTGTGGACAAGCCGTCAACCTCCTGGCGCTACTCAAAAGCTAATGGGAAGTTGCGGCGCCTTCGCGAATTCCACCGGTGCAGATACCTTGAGCTGGCCTTTGATGTCGGGAGCCTAACACTTCTTTGTGTCTAATCCCAGATCGAGCCGAGCGAGTTTAGACAGGGCAAATGCAGCCGGGAGAAAAGCATAAAAAGAAGAAATGACTGAAGTCAGTCGCGCTCGACAAGGGTGGGACGACCAACAGCTTCGGGGCCGCCGAGCGAGACGAGCAGGCGACGCAACTTTGCGCGGTCTTCCAGGCCGATGCCGATCATTTCGAAACCGGCTTGCTGCGAGCGAACGAATCGCACGACCGCTTGCATGCTGATGGAACGGAGGCCGGCGGGGATTTTTAGAGTGGCTTCAGTGCCAACGGGAATTTGTATGTCGCCGGTCAATAGCCCGCCATCGAGACTGAGCACGCTAATGGCGGAGGTGAATTTTCCGCGCGCCGAAGTGATTGTAGCGGGCACGGCACGCGGGAGACGAACGCGACGATAGCGCCGATGCCGCACGAAATCACGGTCCGGGATGGGATCGAGCGGAGCAAGAGGCAGAACTTTGGGATCGAGCCCCGAGTTCGGCAGAAAGGCCCGTATCCATTCGGGGTCGAGCTTTATCAAGGCTTGGGCAGCGGCCATGCGAATTTCGTCCGGATAAGCCCAGCCAAAAGTCTTTCGCGACTCCACATAGCGGCGCAAATCATCGACAGCGACGGGAGCGCGCATCCTGCCCAGCGCTTCGATAGCCTTGACGCGAAGATATTCCGAACCCGGAGGCAACATTTCACCCTCGGCAATGCGCAGAAGTTTTGGCGCGGTTTCAGTGTCGCCACACATTCCGATTTCGTCGAGAGCCAAGGGGATAATCATGACGTCGAACAGTTCAAGCGAATCGCTGAGCAGCTTGCCGCGCTCGGGCCCACCCGCAATAGAGAGTTGGCGCACGACGGCATCGTGAAAGCTGCGTGCGCCTTCGCGAAGCCGGGATGGAAGGAGTTCTTCGACGGCCTGTGGCTCCATACGGCTGAGGAGGCCGACGACCGTGGCAGCTTTGGCGGGCACTTCGTTCTTTAGAATTTCTTTCAGATACCTCGTGCAGGGCGAGCCTACCAACTTTGCAAGCGCGACGATGCTTTCACGCTCGGTGCGGCGGCCAGAGCGCGCCAAACGCACGGCGAGATGTTCAGACGAAGATTGCGGGACACGCATGAGGACGCCAACAAGCCCTTCCGGCATCTGCTCGGCGGCCAGGGCTTCCTCGATAAATTCCGGGACGCGATTATCGATTCCTACACGCGGGCGCAAACTTTGGACCCAACTGGGGCGGGATTCCTCGAGATCGGCAAGAGAATCGAGCGATTGCTGCATGGCGCGATAATAGCGGCGCGTGGCTGATTCTTGACTGAGACGGACGAACGCCGCGCTCAAAAGCGTCTGAAGTTCGGAATCTTTTTCCGCAGCCATCTGCTGGCCGATTTGGACCAGAGCATCCTGCAAGCGTTGACTGGCGGCTTTGCTGAAAAGGTCGGCAAGCTGGCCAAGTCCGATGGCTGCTTTCTTGCGGGCTTCGGAGTCTTTGTGGCGGACGCATGTGGCGTATTTGAGGAGGATGTCTCCCGCTACGTTCGCTTCGCCGCGGCCCAGAAGCTCTTCGACGTATTGATGCACGTTGCGCGGGGGAATGCACCAGGCTTCGCTGGACATCAAAACTTGTTTCTTGCCGGATTCGGGGACGGCAGCCCAGAACTGGCGATCAAGAACATCGGCGTGGGATTCCACCGCGATTCCGGCGCTGGCCATTTTGTCTTCGCGCGAACGCAAAAGCTTTCGCAGTGTGTCGAGTTCGTGGCCCATCCGATCCAACATTTGACGGACAGCATTGACCTGCACTTCGCCGCGCTGATAGCGATCCATGGCGAATTTGATAGCCAAATCTTCCGCGAGCCGGAGGAGCATGGCTTCGTCTACTTTTGCCGAGGGGGATTTCGCGGCTACGGTGGCCAAAGCTTGCCGCAGAGTTCCCTGAGCGTTTTGGGGCAAGCCGGCAAGTTTGTGTTGCCAGGACTTTTGATCGAGCTGAGGAGTCTTGGAGTTCTGCGCTTCGCCAAATTGCACGAGGAGTTTGAGCAAACTTTGAAGTTCACCCTCTTCCAGACGGGAGAATGCGCCGGAGACTTCGGCGCTCAGGCCTCCGCCGGGCACATTGGAGGCAGGCGCGCCGGCAGCAGGCCAGGGCACCGTTCCAGGTCCGCCGGTTCGGCCAACTCCTTGATTGCCAGAACCACTATGGGCGCCTTCCGCGGCGGCGATAAGCTGAATCATTTTCTCAGGGCTGCGAAACCAGTCCTGGATCATGTCAGCGTCAGCGCCAAGAGTTTTTGCGGTGAGGGTGGCGGCAACGCGGGCTTCGGAGAAACCTGAATCCTCGGCGACGAATCGAATCTCGTTCACGCGAATGCCTGAAATATTTTTATTTCCGAAATACAGCTCTAGGCGCTCGGAGAGAGGGCCGGCCTTGGGGCCGGTCTCCATGAAAGCCTTCACCAGGTTTAAAAACTCATCGCGAGTGACGCCGGTGGTGAAACCGATACTGGCAACGCCCGAAGTTGTGAGCAGGTCAGCGAAGCTGCGTTCTGCGGGAGTTGATTCCAAGGGCACGCCGTCGAGCAAAAGCTGAGAACCTGAAGCACCCAGCAACAGGCCGCCTTGTCCTGCGGCGTCCACGGCGTCCTGAAGCTCGGTCCAGGCGGAATCAAATTGGCCGGCGGAGCGAGTATGGTCTAAACCATAGAGGCGAGCGTACTTAAGCAGGATATTCAGACTTCGAATGAACGCGCGGGCATTCGGCACTCTGGGTTCGGTGGGTACCGGCAACTGGCGTTGAAGGCTGGACATGAGGTTACCTTCAAACAGTGTACTAGGACTAATGTCTAGGGAAATGGTACGAAAGGTCTATAGGGGTACAGCACAGGAAACACGGAACTTTTAAGAGGATAGCCGAGTTTTGACGTACGGAGCCTTCGAAAACAGCGATAGCGCTGACGACGGCTAAATTAGTTTATTGGTGACTCCGGACGCGGCTCCGACTATTAATTTATATCCTGCTTTGCGTCGAGCTGTTTCACCAGGCCATCGAGATAGCTCTTCTGATTGTCCGGAGCAGCTGCCATGGCCAGTTTCATTTCCTTCACCGCATCGTCGAATTTGCCCTGGGCGCAGTACATCCGAGCCAGCCCCGCATGCACGAACCACTTGTCAGGGTGCTTTTGCGCGTTTTCGCGGTAGATTGCGAACGCTTCTTCGCTGCGCTTCTCACTCTGCAACTGACGAGCATATAGATGGATCTGCAGCGGGTTGGCGAGATCCAACGCTTTCTTCTGCGCGGCGGCGGCTTCGTCTTTGCGATTGAGCGCTGCCAGGACCTTCGACTTGGTCAGCTCGTTTTCGAAGCGGTCTTCGTTTTGGATAGAGGCGTTTACATAGGTCAGCGCCTGATCCAAGGCGATTTTTTCCGCGAGCAGGTAATTGGCCGCGTCGTCCCCACTCATCCAGGTGTACTGCGCGAGGTTGCGAAGCTGTTTCTTGAGGCTGGCTTCAACCACCGCGTGCACGTCCACCGAGACTTTGAACGGGGCGGCGAGTTTCTCCCATTCCAATTCGACTACCGCGGAATCGGGCTGCAGCTGGTCAAAGTCGTAGGTGAGCGCGTTGTGCATATCCGCGGGCTTGGGCTTCACGGTGACTCGGAGCGCATCTTCCGCGGGGTCGTAGGTGAAAGAACCCCAAGACGTGGAGTTCTTCGAGAAAATAATGGTCCATTCATCGGCATTCGGGATCATATGCAGCCCGTAGGTTCCCTTGTCGAGCGGCTTGCCTTCAATCAGAACGGGATCGCTGAACGTGATCGTGGTGTTTTCATTCGCGCCGGCTCGCCATACCTTGCCGTACGGAACCAGGACGCCCCAAATCTTGCGGTCGTTCGCGAGCGGCCGGTGGTAGTCGATGGTGACGTCGGTGATCCCGATCCTCTGTGAGACTTCGGCGCGTTGGCTGCTGAGAGGCAGATCGAGCACGAACGATTGAGCCGAACTTACACCCGGCATGATGCCGGACACGGCTGCCATCAGCAGGCAGAACAGAAATCCTCGCAGAGTTGCTCGATTCATATGGGAACACCTCCCGTCAAAGTCTATGTCGACGTGCATTATCAAGAGGTTTGTTTGAAACGGGCCACGGATCGTGACTGCCCACCCCTGATTGGCATGTTAGACGTGCCCGAATCCTGGCGGTGAGCAGGAGCACGACGTTAGACTCGACGGCGCGTTCCGCTTTCGCGGGGAAACTCAGCGCGCCTTGTCAGGTTCATCTTTGATCCGTGTGTCTGTTACGACCCAGTTTAGTTCCCAAGTTTTGCCGCCATCGTCGGAGAACGCCTGTTCGAAGTGGCACGAATCAGGAGTGATGTCCGACCAGACATTTCGAACAAGAATCGTTCGGCCGTTAAAAGCTTCCTGATCGTAAAACTCGCCGCGGCCGTTTTTGAACTCACCGATCGTGGGCACGCTCAGGGTTCCGCCTCTGCTGTTAGCAAAATTAAGGCTCCATTGGTGAGATTGGGGATTGTATAGACGCAGGCTTAAACCCTCGACGTGACCTGTTGGACCGTCAACCTCAAGCTCGACCATGTTGGCCCGGCCATTCCAAATCTTTCGAACGACGGAAGTGCCGTCATACTGGATCCAGGCAGTGGAGCCTGTTAGAGGATTCTCGAGACGCGATAGATGAGTTTTCCAAGTACCGATCTCAAAATCGAAATCGTGTTGGCCGTCTCGGTCCGAGCTTGTCCTCGATGCGTTTGCACTCTGCTGTGCGAGTCCTCGAAGGGGCTGCAGCAGGACAATCAAGCTGCACACCAGAAGGTAACTCCGAAAATGTTTGAGCGTGTTCATGGCGTCCTCCTTTAGTTCGTCCGGTTTTGATAGAGACGGGGCTATGCCCCGAAAACGCCCGCGAGCGATTCCTCTTGGTCCAACGGCCTAAAGCCTGCCCATCTCGCGTCAGGGCAGCCATCGCAAACGCGAGCGGGGCGTGGGGTCGAGAACGACCAGCTCCGGTGTTCCGCGAAGCAAGCCTGTCGCAGAAAGCGATTGTAAAGAACGCTCGGCCAGAGGAGTGAACCCCGTCTCCAGCATCTGATTGTCTTTGAGGATTCCCAACCACACTAAGAAAGGGCCGTCCGTGCGGACGGGAAGCTGCGGAAAATTATTTTTTACATCCAGCGTAACGAGAACGCCCGCTTCCCGCGCGCCTACGGCTCGATAGGCGGCAAATGCTGTCTCCGCCTCCTTGGCAAATGCGTCCACGCGATCCGATTTGATCGCAAATATTTGAGCGACCACTACACCTTGCGCGCCGTTCGCTTCGCTCACCGGATCGACAGCCGGCAAGATGATGACGCCTTGCTCAGGGCTCAGCGGGCGAAGCAGCATTACATTGTCGGAGTCATCTATCATCTCGTTCATCTTGGCCTTATGTTCTTTCCACAACGGCCCGGCGTAGAAGGCCGCATTGACCAGGGCACGATCCTCTATGGTGTGAAAGCCTCGAATCCAGGTGAAGCCGTTCTGATTTTTGCGCTCAACGAAAGAGCCTTCAACGATTGCCCCTATCTGCTCAATCGCCTCGGGAAAATAACTTTCGAAATACCGAGCGAAATCCTCGCGGACTCCCGGTTTTAGGGTGTAGCGGCGGAACTCAATGGCCTGAAAGTCCTTTAAATTAGCGGCAGGATTGATGGCATTACTCTGAGAAGTTTGATCGGTCTTAGCCACGGCCAAGCTGCACACTGCAATGAAAGCTAGGATTCCGGCTAGGAATCGCATTGGCATTATCTCTCCGTCCTGTTATGTAGCAGGTCTAGCCAGCCATTGGACGAGTGACTGTCGCCTCCATTTAGCCGAGCGTTGTAGCAGCGGGCGCTGGTCCGTAAAAGTGGCGCCACTCGGTATGCGACGGGTTCAGTGCGCTTTGTCGGATTCATCTGGCACGCGCGTCTGGTCGGTGATCCAGTTCACTTCCCAAGTCTTGCCTCCATCATCCGAGAAAGACTGTTCAAAGTGGGGAGTATCGGTCGTCGTATTTGTCCAGACAAATCGAATAAGGATGGTTTTGCCGTTGATCGTATCCTGGGCGAAAAACTCACCGCGGCCATTCTTGAATTCGCCAACCTGGGGTGGGTCCAAGATGCCGACCTTCTTGTTGGCCCAATAGAGTCTCCACTGGTGGGATTGGGGATTGTATACGCGCAAGGTGAGACCTTCGATGTGGCCGGCCGGGCCATCGAGCTCAACCTGATCCAGACTTGCGCCGTCCCAAACCTTGCGGCAGACACCAGTGCCTTCAAATTCGACCCAAGTATTGGAGCCGGTCAGCGGATTCAGGCGGCGCTTCAGGTGATATTTCCAGGCACCAATCAGGGGATCAAAATCGTGCTGGCCATCGCGTTCGTTGGCAGCAGGGGTCTGTTCCGCATCCGGACTTTTTTGCGCCGCGGTGGAGTTTTGAGACTGCTGAGGATTGGCCGCTTCGTCCGAGTTCGAGCGCGCGGAAACTTGGGCGGCGCGAAAGAAAAATCCGACGGCGCAGATTGTGCAGCAAATCCAGACCTTCTTGATAGTCATTGATGTTGAATCCTCCGGGTGCGATCGACCGCCTCCGTCATTTTAGAAAATTACCCTCCGGAGTGGCCGCCAACAATAGCCACTTTGATGTGATACGATATAGCCACTTTAATCCCTATCCATGAAACGAATCTCTGCAAGCTTCCTGCCACCGATTGCACTCGATCCCAGACGAAAGATTCCGCTGTACCGCCAATTGTACGAGTGGTTTCGGCGAGCCATCCTGGATGGGCAATTGCGGCCCGGACAACGAGTGCCCTCCACCAGAGGTCTCGCGGCTGAGCTGAAGGTATCGCGCATACCGGTTTCGAGCGCGTACGAACAATTGCAGGCGGAAGGTTACTTCGAAACGTTTGTTGGCGCGGGCACGTGTGTGGTTAGGTCGATCCCGGACGACGCATTAAAGCCAGCGGCCGGAAAAATGCGAGATGCCTCGCGGCAAGTGTCCAAAAGCCAGTCTCCACGCCGGGTTTCACGCCGCGTGGCATTGATGCGCGTGCCAGCGCAAACTTGGTCAAACAAACTCGTTGCATTCCGAGTGAGCCTGCCGGCACTTGAGCATTTTCCGAGCGGAGTGTGGTCCAAGCTGGTAAATCGCCATTCGCGAAGACCTACAAGACAGTTAATGGCTTACGGCGACGCGATGGGATATATGCCGCTTCGCGAAGCCATTGCCGAATATTTGGGCGCAGTTCGGGCAGTGCGATGCGAGCCCTCGCAGATTCTGGTAACAACCGGATCGCAACTGGGCCTACAACTTTCGGCGCAAGTTCTCTTGGATCCCAAAGACCGCGTGTGGATCGAGGAGCCTGGATATCCCGGAGCACGCCATGCGCTGATATCAACCGGTGCTCAGCTTGTACCGGTGCCCGTCGATTCTGAGGGGCTAAACGTAGCGAAAGGCATCCGCCGGGCTCGCAGCGCGCGTGCGGTTTACATCACGCCATCGCATCAATATCCGCTAGGTGTGACCATGACTGCCACGCGACGGATGCAGCTACTCAATTGGGTCGCCCGAAGCGGCGCTTGGATCATTGAAGACGATTACGATAGCGAATACAGGTTGGGAGGCCGCCCGATTCCCTCGCTGCAAGGCTTAGACACGGGCGCGCGAGTGATTTACGTCGGTACGTTCAGTAAAGTAATGTTTCCAGCGCTGCGCCTGGGTTACGTGGTTGTGCCCAAGGACTTGGAGGATGCATTCTTCACCGCGCGCGACGCTACTGATCAATTTTCGTCCACTCTTTATCAGGCGGTGATGACGGATTTCATCCGCGAAGGACATTTCGCACGGCATATTCGCAGAATGCGCATTCTCTACATGGAGCGACGAACGGCGTTGGTAGAAGCGGTCCAGAAACAAATGGGCGACAACCTCGAAGTGATCGGCGCTGAAGCGGGGATGCATCTGGTAGCTTTGCTTCCGAGGGGTGTTAGCGATGTAGAAGTTTCAAAAAAGGCGGCCGAGCTGGGAATTTCGGCTATGCCTTTATCCACATGTTATTTGACACCGCCTGCCAGGGGTGGACTGATCCTGGGCTATGGCGGGACAGATGCGCAGCAAATTCATGACGGCGTACAGAAGCTCAGGATGTGCATTTGAGAGTTTTGCCCTGACACAAAATCAACGACGTCACATTGACACTTCAGGAGGGCAAGCGGATTTCGACGTCCTGGCCTTCGAGAGCGGGGCGGACGCGGCGAATTACTTCGCTAGCCCACAGCTTCTCGCTGAGGAAAACGAGGGAGCCATCCTCAAATCCGCAGATGGCGCAAAAAAAATAATTGTGGAAGGCAGTGTGGTAAGCGTCTGCACCACGGCGCGCGAGCTCACCTTCGAGAACTTTGTCTTCTTCGGCCACCAATGCTCCGGCCCGGGCGCCAAACGTTTCGCTCTGGAAACGGTCGATCAAAGATTCGAGCACAGGAAGTTCGGGCGCGGGAATCACGATGGAGCGTTTACCGGCTTCGCGATATTTAATTTGATGCTGATCGCAATATTCACGCACGCGATCAATATGGCTGAAAAAATCAAGCGCCCAGATTTCATTCGCTGCGGTGGCGCGCAGGACGCGGCTCCAGACTCGGGCTGCATCGATGCCGCGAACGGGCTCGCGATTTTCGTCAGCTTCAGTGAGTTCCAGTCCAACTGCTCGAACATCGGGGCCGAGGTCGAGAGGTTCAACATCCAGGAGGTGCATCTAGGCTTCCTCGTCCGGAGGGCGTGGAAATCTTTTCTGAAAGTCAGGGGCTTGCTTGCGGACTTCCAGCCAGTCGAAGAACGCGTCGGGAGTTTCCAGCCAGATTCCGAACCAGTGGCCGATTTCTTCTTTTTCGGCGCGCTTGCGGGCATCGACTTTGTGATTGCGCGCAATCATCTCCGCGCGACGGCGGCCAAGTCGCGCCACTTCGCGGACGCGTTCCGCGGCATGTGGATCGGATTCCAGGAGGAATTTCCGCAATAGCTCGTCGAGGCGAACCAGGCACATCTCTGCTTCGTCGAGCGTGGAAAAATGCAGTAGATCGCTGAACTCTTCTTCGTAGCGGCCTTCCGTGTCCGAGCGCGTGGACCAGACGACGCGCATTCCGGCTTCTTCGAGCACGGTAACGATATAGTCGGCTGAGGTTTTCCCTTTTTCCCCGAGATGCACGATAAGTTGACGCCGGATCTGCTCGATTTCAGCAGGGGTGTAACGCGGCTTGGCGAGACCCTGAGCGACTTCCAAAATTAGCGCCTTCTTGGTGGGAGAGCCGCTCTCGTGATTCGTGGTTGGATTGCTTTCGTTCAAGAGGGACCTCGGTGCTTGGCCTTGGACGGTTCGTCATTCGCGGTACTGCCTGAGAGCAGGCGACGGTAGCGCGCGACGTTGCGATTGTGTTCGGCGAGAGTCTTGGCGAAAAAATGTCCGCCCTGATCGTTGGCCACAAAAAACATGTAATCGGTTTGCGCCGGCGCAATGGCGGCGCGCAAGGACGCTTCGCCTGGATTTGCGATGGGACCCGGCGGCAGACCCGGATGTTGATAGGTGTTGTACGGAGAATCCACGTGCAAGTCTGCGGGACGCACGTTTTTTGTGTGACGGCCTTCGAGTTCTAGGGCATATTGCACTGTGGGATCGCATTGCAGCGGAGAGCCGAGGCGCAGGCGGTTATAAAATACACCGGCGACCATGGGCCGCTCTTCCGATTTTGGAGTTTCGCGTTCGACAAGCGACGCAAGTGTGACAACCTGATCGAGCGTTAAGCCTTGCGGGAAATTATTGGCGCCTGAAGGATTGAGCGATTCCAGCTCAGCGCGAAAATTCTGAACCATTCTCTTAACGATCAGCTCGCACGTAGCGTGCCGTGAAAATTGATAGGTGGAGGGAAAAAGAAAACCTTCGAGGTTCGAAGCGTTGGGCGCCAGGTCTGAAATAAGAGAAGTATTTTTTGCCGCTTCCAGAAATCCTTCGCGAGTGCAAACTCCCTGGCGATCGAGTTCCGCCGCAATCTCGAACATATTCCATCCTTCGGGGATGGTTACGGTGCGAACGAAGATTCTGCCTCCGGCAATTTGCCAAAAGACTTCGCGCGAATCCACCGGATGGTCGAAATAATATTCACCGGCCTGTAGCGGCTTTCGAAAATGCCACATGCTGAAGATTTCGAAGGCAAGCTGGCTGCGGATCACATCATTTCGTCTGAGAATGCGAGCCACACCGAAGCGAGAGGTGCCGTGGGGGACGTCGACAAAAGTTTTCTCAGGGCGATGGCCGCGATAAGGGCGGCTGATCTGAGAATCGAGCCACCCGGCTCCGGCGCCCAGGGCTGCGATCAAGAGAAGGGCAATAAGACCGAGTCGGCGCATTATGATTGGGTCCTCTCAACGATGGGGACCGGCGAACGCGCGAGTTGTTTCTTATGTTCGAGGTAATCTCGCAACAGAACAGCGGCGGCCACGTCGTCGATGGGACCACGTTTTCGTCGCGAGGAAGACTTTACTTCTGCCATGGTCTGCGCTGCCTCCCAGGAGGTTAGCCGCTCGTCCACAAGTTCTACTTCGATGCCGAGGTCCTTTTGCAATCGAGCTGCGAAAAGCGCAGCTTCCTCCGCCATGGGGCTGGGTTCGCCGGTCATGTGCAAAGGATGGCCCACGAGGATACGCGCAACGCTGTGTTTTCGGCAAATCTCGCGGAGGCGCCGCAGATCGTTGCGACGGTTCGTGCGCAAGAGCGTGACAAGCGGCTGGGCTGTGATGCCGAGCTCGTCGGAAAGAGCCAGACCGATTCTCTTGCGGCCGTAATCGAGCGCAAGGATACGAGTTGGTTCGGTATCAAAAGTTTCAGGCACACCGACGTCTCGCGCGCGTGGGGCGATCATCATATTGGCCTTATTATACTGCACAGTGCGACTTCAGCTTGCCCTGTACAGAACTTTAGGCGTTGCCGCAATCCAATTGACAGGAAACCGGTCGTTCAGTCTATTGGTATTGCTGGCGCTGTAAGTTCCGCTCTTGCACTTTTTAGGTGCATCGGGCACTTGGATCACAATCCAGGCCGTTATGCTGAAGATTAAAGAATCAGGTTCTTTATTCATTTTACCGTTACCCAGCAGCAACAATCGAGTATCACACTTCTAAGGCAGTTGGGGATTTCACTGGGTTCCCTTCAGCGTAACCGATGGGAGAAAATACATGTCACACCAGGCGGCAGAGCATCATCACAAGGCAGCGGAGCATCACGAGTGCGCGGCGCGCCACCTCAAGGAAGCTGCCAGGCATCACGAAGAGGGCAAACATGAAACCGCGGAACATCACGTCCAGTTAGCTCACGGTCACCAGCAAGACGCAATCCACCACGCTGCGGAGGCGGCCAAGGTCCAGATCGAACGTCCAAGCGAAGGGTTACAAGTGGTCGAAGTTCCTTCGGCGGGCATCGTCACGAGCGAAGAACTCGTGAAAGCGTATGCTCGCATCGCCGCGGTCCAGGGCGCCAACATCGGCCGGGTCTAGTTCACCCCTCTTAGTTTTTCAGGCCGCCAGTCCAGCTCAGACTCGATCTAGGGTTCGCGGCCGCGGTCGCTTTTTTCCCACAACGGCCAGAAACCGGCGTCTTTCATTTCCTTGCCGAGGCCGCTCTGCTTCAGCAGCTCTTCGATTTGGGCGCGCGACTGGCGCGGACCGATGCGCTGGTCGCTATCCGCGAGGGCAAAAGTTGTTACGGCGGCGATCGCGGCGTTGTGTTTGAGTTCTTTGAAGTCAACTTTGTCGAAGGTGTCGGATGCGGCGTGATAGTTCAGCATGTAGTTGGCCGGCTCCTGATTGGCCTCGAGCGTGGGGACGCCTTCGAGGATGAAATCGAAGTTGTCGGTGTCC
The DNA here is from genome assembly GCA_963698005.1 of uncultured Acidobacteriota bacterium. GTDB lineage: Bacteria > Acidobacteriota > Terriglobia > Acidiferrales > UBA7541 > Palsa-295. The sequence continues at coordinate 3,444,166 of OY969113.1, read as the reverse complement.
ATGCCAGCATCCAGGGTTAAATCAGTGGCGTCGAGAGGCTTCAGTGGTTCCAGCGTTCTACGCACGGCAGCGACGACATCTTGGCGACCACCCAATGAATAGCCGGTGATGCGGCCTACGCCGGAATCGAAAATAATGGCTGCAATCATGCGGTCGAGTTCGGCGCGGTGCGCGTGGGCGTAGGCGGCCGAGCCGAGCATTCCTTGTTCTTCTCCAGTAAAGAATACAAAACGGATGGAGCGGCGCGGGATGGTGCCAGAGGCATGGATGATGCGCGCCGCGTCAATAATCATCGCCACGTTGCAGCCATCGTCGAGCGCGCCAGTTCCGAGTTCCCATGAATCCAAATGCGCGCCGACCAAAACGAATTCGTCGGGCTTTTCGCGGCCGCGAATTTCGGCGACGACATTTTCAGAATCTACCGGGCCGCCGATGTGGTTTGGCATCTCAAAATGCGCTTGCACTTTCTGTCCGGCGGCCAGGAATCTGGCGATGCGCTCGGCGTCTTCGCGCGCCAAGACGGCTTGCGGCAATGGTTCGAGCTCGCCGTTGACTGCGGTGGTGTGACGATAGAGGAGGAGATTGGGACGCGTTCCCATCCAGAATATTGCGGCGGCGTCGGCCTTCATCGCACGTTCGATAATTTCCGTGTCCAGATTGTATTCGTTGACGAGGTCTTCCCAAGTGACGAGGAAATTTGAATGTACCAAAACAATAGCTCCGCGGGCTGATGCGCCGGCTTTCGCGAAGCCGTCCGACATTACCCGCTCCCACATCGACTATATTCCCTGTGATTCCACCCTGCGGCGTAGCGGGGGACCATCCGATGGAAACCATACGGACGGGAAAAGGCTCGGGAGACAGAATATCTATATGCGAGTTGCCCTCACTCCAACTCACCGGGACCGTGAATTTTTCCGTGTGCACTTCGTCAACGCCGGCGTGATGCAAGGCTTCGACTGCCCAGCCGACAGCGCGGTCAGCGGCGGGCGAGCCGGTGACGCGGCCGCCAATTGTGTCGGTGAGGTAACGCAAATTCTCTTCCAGCGGCGACGGGCCGAGCGCGCTTTGAATCATCGCAGGCGCTAAATCGTCGCAAGATTTCTCAACGGAACAAGTGCCCGTGCCGGTGGGGACTTGCAGCGGAGGCGGCTTCAAAGGAGGGATCTGGGCGAAGATCCCGATAGGGAACAGAATCATGGCCGACAAAACCAAAGCGGGGCGAAGAACTCTCTGCACGATTTTCTTTCCTTTCCTGAACGGATCGTACCCGGGTAGACGCCGGAGTTTAACGCAAAAAAGGAGTTTGAAGTCTAGTTCCTTGCGTCGAGGCGGGAGCGCGGGATGCAGCCAATTTTTGCCCCCGCGAAGCAGACGGGGCGGCGACTGGCGGAACATTTTGCCGATTAGGAGAAGTTTCTACTTATGCTCGCCATGCCGACAAATTCCGCGGTGGAATTATGTGTCTCATTTTGAGTCATTTAACTTAGTTTGCGAATGGCACAACACCTGCCATGCCCGTAGTTCTTATCCAAGATTTAGTAGAACGGTTCTCGAGGTGGTCGAATCAGGGCGATCATCGTGGGAGCCGCCCCAAGTCCTGTAAAGTATTGGCATTAGTAGAAAAATCCAAATAGAGCTTTGCCAATTGGTCCTGGGCAAGCAGGCGGGAAGGTCTTAGTGAAAAAGGTACGAGTGTTTGCGAAGTTGATGCCGCAGGATAAGAAGCAAGCCCTCAGTAAGCCGAATGTCTTTGTTTTCTGTGAGACAACGACGGGAGTGGCGCAGTTCCGCACAGAGTCTAAGACAGACCCGGAATCGACGGTGGAGCGGGTGGCGGGACTACTGGCGATGCAATGTCTGGTCAGAGGACAGAACCCGAACGATTTCCAGGTACTGGTCCCGGCGGAAGAAGATTTGATGGGGCGTCTTGTGTCTCGAGCCGAGGAGCTTTTGGAGGAAGGCCGATCCATCGCGTGTCCAGCTTCGCTGAGTCCACGCCAGAGGGAAGTGCTTCACTCCGTGCTTTCTAACCGGGCAAACAAGGAAATCGCTTGCAAGCTGAATATTACGGTTCGAACGGTGAAATTCCATATCTCGACATTGCTGAGCAAGTTTGGAGTGGAGACACGCACCGAATTGGCACGCAGGGCGGCGGGATTCATGCGACCGGCGACGCTCGACGCAGAGGCCGCGGCGGTAGAGAGTTCCTCAGGAAATCAGAGAAACTTGCGACTGGAAACGGTTCCTGCCAAGAGGCCGCTTCAGATGGCGAACAAGGGCAACAGCGTGCGCTTTCCCGGCCGCGTCTTGATGGCTTAATCGGAGAGTTCCGTCAGGAATGCGGTGATCGAACGGCAAATCAGGGTCCGCTGGGCGAATTCCTATATTTAGCGGCCGAACGAATAGTATTCAAAACCGAGAGCCTTCATCTCGGCAGGGTTCAGAGAATTTCGGGCGTCGATCACCAAAGGCCGGGCCATCTCGTTATAAACCCGCTTCCAGTCGAGTTTTCGGAACTCATCCCATTCGGTCGCGATAATTACGGCATCGACGTCCTTGACCGCTTCGTAGGGATTTTTCGCGAGCGAGATCTGCGGAAGCGCTTTACGGGTCTTCTCCATGGCCTGGGGATCGAAGGCATGCAAGCTAGCGCCTTCAGCCATAAATCGTTTGGCGGCCTCAATAGCAGGCGAAAAACGAATGTCATCGGTGTTCGGCTTGAATGCCAAACCGAGAAGCGCGATTTTTTTTCCCTTGAGCACCCAAAGGGCCTTGCGGGCTTTGGCCAGAAGCAACTCGATACGCTGACGGTTTACTTGTTCCGCGGCTTTTAGCAGGGTGAAATCAATTCCGACGCGTTCGGCGAGACGAATGAATGCCTGCACATCTTTGGGCAAGCAGAAGCCGCCGAATCCGAGTCCCGCTTGCAAGAACTGAGGACCGATTCGAGGGTCCATACCCACGGCTGCAGTGACTTCCTGGACGTCCGCACCGAGCTGATCGCACATATCCGCGAGAGCGTTGGCAAAAGAAATTTTCAAGGCGAGGAAAGAGTTCGAGGCGTGTTTGATCAGCTCGGCGCTGTTGACAGTGGTGGTGACGAAAACGGGCGCAGAGGCGGCGGGACATTTGTCCTGATGCGCGGGACACTTGAACTTCCTATCCAGAATCGGCGCGTAGATTTCGCGAAGCTTTTTTGCGGCAGTGTCATCGTCCACGCCGATAACGATTCTATCGGGGTGCAGGAAATCGTTGACTGCGGTGCCTTCGCGGAGGAACTCCGGATTCGAAGCAACCGTAAAATCGGTACCGGATTTTCTGCTGTAAACACTTAGGGCGCGTTTTAGCTCCTGCCCTGTTTGTGCCGGTACGGTGCTCTTTTCCACCACCAATTTGGCGCCACCACCTTCGGTGGCGATCATGCGCGCGACATTATCTATTGCACTCAGGTCCGCATCGCCGTTTTCCAGGGGAGGAGTTCCCACGCAGATAAAGACGGCTTCGCTCGAGCGCACGGCTTCACCGGGATTACTCACGAAGTGGAGCCGCCCTTCTCGGACATTTTTCTCTACCAGAGCGTCCAAGTGAGGCTCGTAAATCGGCAGTTTCCCGGCGCGAAGGATGCTGATCTTGGATTCGTCGTCGTCAGTACAAGTGACATGGTGGCCTATTTCCGCAAAGCAAGCGCCGGTAACCAAGCCGACATACCCGCAACCAATCACCGAAATTCGCAAGATTCAGTTCTCCCCGCAAGATTTGCATTGCAATAAGGGCGCGGAGCCCTTCGCGCTGCTTCGCACGCGTCTCAACAGTGAAGCAGCACTATGATGAAAAGTCACTAATTATTACCTTAGGCAAAATTACATGATCCTCCCGTAGAGGACTAGCCGGCACTTTCCACAGCAGTCTGCACAGAATCGGAGCGAATCCACAAGAATCCGGCAATCAGGAGTAAGAACGAAAGCAACAAGTTCGAAGAGGAAACCGGCCGGCCGCTGACTTGGACGAGAATGAACTCAAGCAGAAAGACCGGCACAAGAAGGCCACAAGTGATGGTTAGTAGGATCGCCACATTTGATGGCCTTATGCGGGATTTTGCCAATCCGAGAATTATCCCGACCGGGAAAAAGACGAGTGCGTAATAAATATCGTTGTAACCCTCCAATTCGGCGGGGCGTACCTGATGGACGAGACGCGCTAAAGATGTCCCGGGACCCAGACGGTAGGGGCGTCTGTTCTTCTTGCCGTTGATATAAAGGGAAAGATCAGCGCCGTCATAAGAATAGAAGATGTCGCGCTCTTTGGCGTCAGTGAAAACATTGGGGACGTACCACGCCAGGATTGCGCGCTTAATGGAAAGCGGACTGCGAAACCAGAAAACGAGGGTGGATTCCTCTTGCCTAAGAGTCAAATCCGCGAACGAGGTTGATCGCGAAATAGAAACGATGTGTCCATTGCCAGTGTGGGGCTGCGCCGCGGCGCAGACTATGTGCAGGGAGAATTGATTTGTTTTCCGGATACGGTCAATCAAATCTGCGACCGCGACGCGAGAAGTGAGCCAAGATTTACCGTCGAGGGCAAGTCCATTCGAATTCTGCGAAAGCGGGGCGGCGGGAGTCCACGAAAGACTCAGAAGAAATTGTTTAGAATCCTGAAGAGGCATCGGGCTGGAGAAATCGTAGTCGGCGCGCCAAGTGAATGGAGGTCCTTGGGCGGCGTGGCCCGACGTCAAATCAATGGCAGCAGCATCCGAGGAAGCTTGATCAGCAATCTGCAGTCTCTGGACGCGGCCTTGCCATGGACTTTGGCCGGTGGCCTCGTTACCCACGACGAGCAAGCCGTCCGGCTCCCAATTGCTAAGACGAGTCTGCTTTTGAAACATGGCAGAAATCGTGAACCAAAAGAGGAAATAAGCAGCTACAAGGGCAGCGGTGCGTTGGAGCGTTAGCCACGCGCGGAGCGCCAACTCGAGTTTGGAAAGAGAATCGATTATTAGCGCGCCCAATAATTCATAGACCAAGAATCCGACAATTGAACCGGTGGAATTGGTGAAAACGTCTTCCCATCCTGAATCGCGCATGGGGATATAAATCTGGGTGATTTCGATGGCGTAAGACAGGAGCGCTCCTGCTGCATAAACGATGAAAAAGCATGCCGCGCGAGGAATTCTTCGCTCTCTTAACTTCTCCGCAAGGCCAAAACCGAGAGGAATGAAGAGCAGGACATTCAGAAAGGCGTCCGCAAGTCCCGCAGTCTTCGCACCGTTGCCGAGGAAGAAAGGCGAAGTGCCGCCGGGAAGTCTTGACTGAAAATCAAACCGGAAAGGGAAAAGCGTAAGAAACAGAATTCCAACAAGTGCAGCGATGAGGAACCGATTCGACCAGCCAGTAGAGCGGGAGGTCGCTTGAGGCTCGATCGTCTGAATCCGCATTACTGTCAAGAAGGAGACCCTCGTATTCGTCTAAAAGTCTAGCATGAGAGCGGTTTTCGTCTGTCCTTCGCAAAAAACCTTGAGGAGTCCATCTCTCAGTCACCGGTGTGCAACGAGCGGCCGAACTAAGACCCCTCGCTAACTAGCTGACAGAACAGGCTTAAGGAGACCTGTCCCTTAGCCAGGTCAGGTAGGTTTTTGCCCGAGTGAACAGGCGAATCTTGCTGCACTTTGTTGCTTCCTCTGACCAGTAGAGCCGCATGGCACAAGCTTTCTAAACTGTATGCATCATGAAACCACACACGCCAACCCAACCAGAACGAATTCACTCGCACACGCTAGATACTCGGTCTAGAGCGAGCCGTCCCGCCGGACCGCTTGCTTTTATGATCCTGCTGGCAGTCATTATCGCAGTCCTGGGACTTTCCAGCTGCACTGGCTTCACCAGCGCCAAGCCCCCGACGAAAACGGCGGGCTTGGGCATGCTATCGGCCAACCTCACAACAGTGAGTTTTGGAACCGTTGGAGTGGGGAAAACTACGACCCAAAGCGTGACGGTGACGAACACCGGAACCTCCACCGTAACCATCGATCAAACTGCCGTGACGGGCTCGAGTTTTACGACTGGCGCCGGAAGTCCTATAGCTACCATCGCCCCGGGTCAGACCAAGACCATTCAAATCCAGTTTGCACCGCTGTCGTCAGGCTCCGCCACAGGTGGCTTCACTATAATAAGCGATGCCTCAAATTCCCCATTGTCAGTTGCTCTTGTGGGAACAGGCGGAGAGCCGGGCTTAGCAATTTCTCCAGCCAGCTTCAATTTTGGCAGCGTTCAGGTGGGCAGCACGGGCTCTGCGACAATTACCTTAACCAATTCCGGAACTGAGAGCGTATCGATCAACCAGGCAAGCGCCGCGGGCGCTGGCTTTAGCGCGATTGGATTAGCCCCTGGTGCGACGATCGCTGCCGGACAAAGCACAACCTTTACGGTGCAGTTTACGCCGACGACATCGGGCAACGCTTCGGGCAGCATTTCCGTCGCTAGCAATGCTCCTAATTCACCATTGACCATCGCGTTGAGCGCTAGCGGAACCCAAGCACAAATTAGTGCAATTCCGAGTACGGCAGGTTTTGGAAATGTTTCGACGGGGACGAGCAATTCGCAGACGATCAGCTTGACCAACAACGGCACGGCCAGCCTTGTGATTTCGCACGCTACCGTGACCGGCACCGGGTTCACTATCACAGGCCTCAGCACACCGATTACGATTCCGACCGGTTCGAATACCACATTTAATGCGGTTTTCGCACCTGGTGCTGCAGGAGCGGTGAGCGGCTCAATTTCACTCACCAGCAATGCTCCTAACTCTCCGTTAACGATCGCATTGAGCGGAACCGGACTGACTGGGACGCAACTGTTGACCTTCAGCACGTCGAGCCTGAGCTTCGGCAGCGTAAACGTCGGGAGCGATGCTGATTTGAGCGCTTCCTTGACGAACACAGGAAATTCGAGCGTTACCATATCGGCTGTAAATGTCACTGGCGCAGTCTTCACGGTGAGCGGGGTAAGTTCGGGCGAGACCTTGAACGCAGGCCAGTCCATTCCGGTGACAGTTCAGTTTGCCCCAACAGCGGGGGGTGCAGTCAGCGGGACCGTTACTTTGCTGAGTAATGCTACGAATTCGGCCGCGATGAGCTTGTCCGGCAGCGGAGCGCAGCAGAGCACCCACACCGTGGGGCTAGCATGGACGGACAGCGCAACAACAGTGAGTGGCTACAACGTCTATCGAGGTACCAACACGGGCGGTCCATATGTGTCGAAACTGACCGCATCACCGGTAACATCAACTCAGTTTACCGATAGCGGACTGCAATCCGGCCAGACTTACTACTACGTAGTTACGGCTGTGGATTCGAACGGAGTCGAAAGCGTGTACTCGAACCAGGCGTCGGCTTTAATTCCATAGATCGCAACGAATTAGGCGAGCGCGGCAAGACCGAACGACCTCAGTAACCGCAGAGACCAAGGCAAAGGCTGTCCTAGTGGACAGCCTTAAACCCCTGTCCCAAGTGTGTACCCCTGGCCAGTAGTTCCAAATAGGTACTTCGTCGCACAATCCGCGTGCATATGGAACACCGACACCCAATCCTGGAGGGTGCGTACGCGCGCGGTTTTCTTCATCCCGCTGCAAAACGCACAACAATCGCTGTTAGAAACTTCTGTGTCCTTCTTGCGTTATTCGGATTGATTGTGATGTCCGGGTGCGTGGGCTTAAGCAAGCCAGGCATAATACCGAGCATTGCAATGCAGGTGACGCCCAACCCCCTCGATTTCGGAACAGTAATGGTTGGTTCAAGCTCCACTCAAAGCGTAACCGTGACCAATAGCGGCACGGCAAAGTTCACACTTTCTAAAGTCTCCGCCAGCGGCACAGGATTTACGATCTCGGGCCTTTCAGCGCCTGAGACATTGTCGCCGGGCCAAAGCGCAAAACTTACTGTTGTGTTCAAGCCGACTTCAGCAGCACAGGAGAGCGTCAACCTTTTGGTTGCGATCAATGCGCAAGGGCCGCAGACGGCGGGGAGTCTGAAAGGGACGGGATCGACCAGTCTTCTTAGTGTAACGCCATCGGTCGTCAGCTTCGGCAATGTAAGCGTCGGAAGCCCGATTACCCAGCCGCTCCGCTTGACCAACGGCGGTTCTGCCAGCGTGGCGATCAAGTCTGTAAGCGCTACGGGCAGCGGGTTTAGCATCTCGGGGCTGACCACTCCGCAGACATTGACGCCGGGTGAATCTGTGAACTTCATGGCTGAGTTCAATCCCAAGGTTGCGGGTTCAGATGCTGGGACGATTTCAATTGTAACGGCGAGCAGTCCGGTAAGTGTGGGCTTAAACGGAGTGGGAGTCTCTTCCGCTCCTCAACTTGTGGCCAGTTCCACGAGCTTGAGTTTCGGAAGTGTGACAATCGGCAGCAGCCCCTCGCTGCAGGTAACACTGAAGAACACGGGAACCGCCAGTGCGGACATTTCGAATGTATTACTCACGGGTAGCAGCTACACGCTTGGCGGCGTGACATCGAAAGTAGTTCTGGCTCCCGATCAGAGCGCGACCCTCACAGTGGAGTTTGATCCAAAGACCACGGGGAGTCTGCCGGGGACAGTGACGATTTCGAGCAACGCTGCAGGTCCTCCGCTCGTCATTCAACTTTCGGGTTCCGGGGCACAAAAGACCGAGCAACACTCGGTGGCGCTGAACTGGGATAAAAGCACGGCTCAGGTGGCGGGGTATTTCGTTTATCGAAGCTCCAAATCGAGCGGGCCATACGCGAAGCTGAATTCCCATGCTAATCCTGACACGAGTTATACAGACAGCGGCGTGTCTAGCGGACAAATGTACTTCTATGTAGTGACTGCCGTTAATTCCGAGAACATCGAAAGCTCCTTTTCGAACGAGATCAGCGTTACGATCCCATCGCAATAATTTGCTAAATGGAATTTGGAAAAGACGCTTGCACCAGGCGCTAGCTTGGCGGGTTTTCGTCCAAATATCCCACACTCGCATTCGTGGTCCTCAATCCGGTTGCACGGAGAACAGAAAATGGGCTCCCTGGCCTGTTGCAAATCGGCGCTAGGGATACTAATGTCAGCGTCATCTCCGAACTGCAATCGAAGTGCACGACTAGGGGGACCGCCACGGCAAACCAGCCTCTAACTCCGACAAGCACGCTCACCGGCGGAAACTCGTTAGGATTTAGGGAAGCTTTGATAATCGTTGTCGCCGCGCTCCTGCTGTCGCTACCGATGCTGATTCGCGGCCCCATGCCCGCGGCTCACGACACGGACGAGCATCACCATTTCACGGCGCACTTTGCGGAGCAGTTCTGGGGTGGCGAAGCCTATCCGCGCTGGCTCATGAACATGAACCACGGGCTAGGAAGTCCAACGTTTTTCGTTTTTCCGCCGCTACCCGCGTACGTTTACACTCTGCTAGAACCGGTCGGAAAGGTGCTGCACTTTGACGCTTTCAACGTCAGCGCGTTTCTGTGCCTTTTGCTGTCTGGCATTTTCGCGTATCTCTGGATAAGCACGATGGCCAGCCGGCCAATCGCCCTAGTGGCAGCGTGTCTCTACCTGCTGCTGCCCTACCATGTCTCGGTGGACTTCTACCGCCGCATGGCATTGCCGGAATGCTGGGCGTTAACCTGGATGCCTCTGGTGCTGTATTTCACGGTGCAGATCGTGAACAAAAGGCGCGGCGCGGTCTTGGGGCTCGCCGTTGCTTATGGCTTGCTCGTTCTGAGTCATGTCATCAGCGTTCTTATGTTTTCGTTCATCCCACTAGTTGTGGCTTTCACACTGCCGAAGCGCGGTGAAAGCGTGCGCTCCATCGCGGTCGTCATCGGAGGGATGTTCCTGGGCACAGGTCTCTCTGCCTTCTATCTGCTTCCTGCATTCGCTAATGCGAAATATTTCCCGGCTTCCAGACTCGGCTTCGATTTGGCGGAAAATCTTCTCGTCTTCGGCAAGGGGCTGCTAACGGGCCAATCGCATAAATCGGGATTCGTCCAATCTCTTTCGCTCAGCACCGCCGATACGGCCTTGTTCATTGCGTTCTGCGGTTTCATGGCGCTGAGGAACAGCTCCGCAGGCAAAAAGAGACAAGTGCTGCTGTGGATTGCAATTTGCGTGGTTCCTCTGTTCATGATGTCCAACGCAAGCTACAAGGTCTGGAAGGCGTTTCCCTTTCTCATCGACTCGATTCAGTTCCCGTGGAGGCTCAACATTATCTTGTGCCTAGCCGCGCTTCCGGTCGCCGCGATTTTTCTGTCGAACTTCTCCCGGCCGTTGTCGTTCGAACGCATGGCGACGCTAGGGGTGATGGTCTTGTTTATCGTCAGCTGGATTGCTTCGTACGGAAAGACCGTGAAGCGCTATTCTCTGCCTCCTTCCCCCTATACTTCCGTGAACGAATTCGATGGATGGTACGAGGCGTGGAGACCTGCCGGCATGGATGACGATAGCGCGATGAAAGCGAGCTTGGGCCCTCCCGTCCGATTTCTCGAAGGGGACGGCACGGCTACAGTCCTGAAGTGGAGCCCCCGGCGTATCGAGTTGCAGACCGACTGCACCGTTTGCGGACCCGCAATGATCCATCAGTTCTATTATCCGGAGTGGAGGGCGCAATTAGTCCCTCAAGGCCGCCCCTTAGCCGTGGCTGCGGCGCTGCCGGAAGGCTTGGTGGAAGTGCAGGTGCCTCCGGGGCGACAGCAGATTCTTTTGGAGATTCCTCGCGGGATCTCTGAGCACGTAGGCAATTGGATCAGCGCCGCAAGCGCGTTGGCGATCGCTGGTATGCTCGCCTGGAGCCTTGCTAACGATCCATCGAGGCGTCGGTTGGGGAGCCAGTCGTGATTAACGGAAAACGCATCGTTGTGGTGATGCCGGCATACAACGCGGCGAAGACGCTCGAAGACACGGTGAAGGCGCTTCCCGAAATCGTCGACGCGATCATCGTGGTGGACGACTCCAGCACGGACGCAACCGTGGAGATCGCAAAGCGACTTGGTCTGCACGTGTTCGTGCACGACCGGAACTATGGATACGGCCGGAATCAGCAAACCTGCTACCGCGAAGCGTTATCCGCGAGAGCGGACGTGGTGGTAATGGTTCATCCGGATTATCAATACACGCCGTTGCTGGCCACCGCGATGGCCAGCATGATTGCTTTCGGCGTTTATGACGTGGTGCTGGGTTCCAGGATTCTGGGGGGCGGCGCTTTGAAGGGCGGCATGCCCCTCTATAAATATGTGGCGAACCGCTTTCTCACCGCGTTTCAAAATGTGTTTACAGGAGCCAAGTTGTCTGAATATCACACCGGCTTCCGGGCGTTCGGGAGGGACGTGCTCCTGCGGCTGCCGTTGCTGGAGAATTCCGACGATTTCGTTTTTGACAACCAAATGCTCGCGCAATGTATCGCTTTCGGTTTTCGCATAGGAGAAGTATCTTGCCCGACGAAATATTTCGCGGAGGCTTCGTCGATCAACTTCGCGCGTAGCGTCAAATACGGATTCGGAGTGCTGACTACAACGCTACAGTGCTGGTTGCAGCGGTTGGGTGTTGTGCATTATCGCCTATTTGATCCGCGCGGCCGGAAAGTTGTCTTGGACTACTATCTTCCTGCCGAAAAACCTCTCGCTGAAAAATCCGGGCAAAGATCGGAGTGATGTTTCCGTCACTCTCGTCTTGAGATGATTTTGCTACTCGGTTCTGCTATGCGGATTTGATGGTATTACGACTGGCGTCGGGGCCAGAACGCGCCCAGGAGTTGGGGAGGAGCGGGGCCGGAGCTGGTGCTTCTGAGCGGGACCAAGAGAGCCAATATAAGCAAGGCGAGCAAGCAGCAATTCCATCCGAGAAGAAAAAACACTGCGAATGCCACGAAGAAAACTGCCACAATATTCCTAGCTAGCAGTTGGTTTCCCGAGACAGCGCCAATTCTCGAATCCATTACCATGGCCACAGGAAGTATCAGAAGAACCGTGTCGTAAATCGAGCCGCGGTAGCTGACGAGGAGCACAACTAGAATCGCGAGCGCGAAATTCGGAGGCCTGGTAGCAGTCCAAACGAGCAAGGTGAGCGCAAGAACTGCCGTAATTGCGTGCAGTGAATACGAAGACAGAAACTGATGGCCTAGCATAGTTGTTAAACACCACAGATTGGGCATGACGGTAGAGTGGGTTGCGCCGTTCAGCGATACCGCCAAGGGTGCAGGCTGGGTATTCCACGTAAATGCATTCCGTAGATACGATTCAAATCCTGCCAGACCTGCGACGGCGGCGGAAATCGCCAAGCAGACGGCGGATGCTGCGACAAATCCACCGACGATGCGCCAACGCCGCCAAACCAAGAACAGAAGAGCGATGAGGATAGAAAATTCCGGGCGAAATAGAGTCAAACCCAGAAACACGCCGGCTTGGAAATCACGCTCCTGATAAAAAGAAACAGCCGATGCCAACAGCAGAGCTAGCAGAAGGATCGAATTGTGGCCGGCGACAAGAGCCAAGCCTAAGGGAACCCAGCAGAGGAAAGCCGCAGACGGCAACCAGTACCACAGCTGCTCGAGCTTCGGGAGGTAAGGTTGCAGCATTCGAATGCACAAGGCGATCAGCGCTAGATTTATCGCCATGAAAATCCAGTAAGCATTCCGGTAACTGAACAGAGAGAGTGGAACGTAGAGAAGCACCTCATAGGCAAGGTGATCGACGGGGACAGTTGTAGCCTGGGCATTCGTTAGCTTATCGGGAGAGATTTGTTCGCCGTCCACCGCATAGAGGGCGCGTCCATTGCCTGAGCGGATTGTTTGGCCTGCTGTGTACGAAACGAGGAAATCTGTTTTTCCGTTGAGTGCAGGAGTGATGTTCAGAGCAACCAGTGCGATCTGGATGATTAAAAGAATTGCGGCAAGCGGAATGACAACGACTTTGAGATGTTTTGTGGGCAAGGTCATGCCAGATTGTGGCTGCGACTACGATTGGATGACCGGGATCTGCTCGGGACATTCATGCATTCGCGAAAATTCGCAGCGCTCATTAAGGACAAAGGGTATCACGGCAATGTCGGGAGGCGGCGACGCCGACGAGTTGGTTGGCTAGTTAACCGCAGCGTTGCGGAACGCCTTTTGGCAAAGTGTTTGAGAACGACGTATAATAGGGAATAATCTCAGTCTGGCGTATGGCAAATTCGTGGAACAATCGGGCAAGTCTGGTGGCTCGGTGCAGGTCTTGGCGGGTATACGTGGCGCGTAAAGTCGCTTTCACCTCCGTTATGCTACTGATAAATAAGGACTTGGCTTGAATCTAATTCTCAAGGCCGCTCGAACTCGACTGGTCAGCTTGGAATGCAAAGTGCATTTAGGTGCTTGAGCTAAGTATGTGGCAATCTAAATGACGGTTGAAACAACAACTCGGATTTCATCGCCGGCACAGCTGAGCCCGGTGTTCGAAGCCGACCCCGAGGAATTTCGCCGGCAGTTCAATCGCGCTAGCTTTGAATTTCACCATCGGTTAGTTGGCCATCCCTTATTTGAGTTGCCGCGGCTATTGGAGCTCGCGCGCGATACTTCGCGAGACCGTCCCAAGGATTTATACTACGATGCGGGGAATGTTCGTGTGGACCAGAGGTGGGATCAAACGCCACGAGCTTCCTTTTCGGTAGAGGAAGCGCTGGAACGAATCGAAAATTGCGGCGCGTGGATTATCCTGCACAAGGCGGATAAGGATCCCGAATACGCGGCTTTATTGAACCAATGCATGGCGGAATTGCAAACCTTGATCGGCCTGGATCTTGACCGCGTGATGAAGGTACAGGAAATTATCCTTTTCGTGACCTCGCCGCTGCGGGTCACGTCTTATCACATCGATCGTGAATGCAATTTTCTTTTGCAGGTTCGCGGGGAAAAAACGCTGAGCGTATTCGATCAAAAGGATCGCATCGTATTGCCCGAAGAGGAGCTTGAGAGGTTTTGGTCCGTCGACCACAACGCCGCGGTACACAAGCCCGAGCATCAAAACCGGGCGCGCGAATTCGTGATGACTCCGGGAACGGTGGTGCACATCCCAGTGAACGCGCCGCACTGGGTGAAAAACCACGACAACGTGTCCATCAGCGTCAGCGTGAATTTCCAATTCCGAGACCGCATGCTGGGGAACGTTTACCGAGCGAACTATGCGTTGCGCAAACTGGGGCTTCACCCGACGCCTCCGGGACAATCGAGCCTGCGTGACTTGCTGAAGTCGTGCGCCGTCGAACCTGCCGTTTGGCTGAAAAACGTTCGGCACGGTAAGCCGCCCTGGAGTTGATTCTGCGCGTTCTCCCACCATGGCTAGGCTTAACGGAGTTGCATGGCTTGCGCATTAGCCAGAATGTGATCACCTGCCATATGCCACTTCTTCGACCGGACTCAGTTTTTCTGAGAGGCTGGAATGCCGGCTGAAACTCTGCAGCAACGAATCGAAGCGATTCCGGTCCTTCGGACGTTGCTGAAAGCGCTCTATAAAAAACGGTTTTCGGGAAACGCCTGGGGCGCCTTTCACGGTGTGTACCAAAACTTCGAAGAAGCCAACCGGAACGCTCCGCGAACAAAACCTCTTGGATTTGACAATGCGGCGTACGGACAGGAATTTGAGGACCGGCTCTCGCGAGCTCTTTCTTTTGACTACCCGGTAATGTTTTGGCTCGGGCAACTGATCGAACCGGGGACGCGAGTGTTCGATTACGGCGGGCATCGTGGGACAAATTTCTACGCCTATTCGAGGTATCTAGACTATCCAGAGGGTTTCCAGTGGATTGTTTGCGATCTTCCGGAGATCGTCAAGGCAGGCGAGGAACTGGCGCGCCGCGAGAATCGCAGCGAGATTTCTTTCACGACTTTATTTTCCGAAGCGTCAGGCGTGCAAATTCTTTTGGCGGCTGGTTCGCTGCAGTACATCGAAGCGCCTCCGTTTGCCGTTTCGCTGGCGGCGCTAGCTGTGCGTCCGCGGCATCTTCTGTTGAACAAGCTGCCCCTATATGAAGGCAAACAGATTGTTACATTACAAAACGGAGGGCCGGCTTTTCATCCTCAATACGTGTTTAATCGCAAGGACTTCATCGATTCGATCTGCGCCGTAGGGTATGAGTTGATCGACCAGTGGGACGTGCCGAGCCACCCGGGGCGAATTCCGTTTCATCCCGAGGCGTCTTTCCGGTCGCACACGGGACTTTATCTGCGTCTCAAAAGCAAATAGAGAGACGAATCAGCCGAGGATGATGGCAACAAGGAATTGCAGTTTCCATATCCGCGACCGTCATCTACCGATTCAGCGGAACTGCGTTCACGAACCGCGCAGAGAGCGAACTACGCGCATACCAGTCAGATAGACCGCTGCGACAGGCTTCATGGGAAGCGGGGCCTTTGTATACATGTCGCGCGTGAGGCTGCTCCAGTTCGAAGCGTTGGCTCGATTCACCGAAACCGAAATCGAAGGCGAGAGCATCTTTGCTGTGTGCCAGACTCCGCCCGGAACGAAAAGAGTTTCTCCCGGTTCGAGTTTGAAGAGCATGGGCTTTGCCTGTGCGAACAAGGGAAATTTTTGGTAATCAGGCTTCTCCAGGTCCAGTATCTGAGAAGCATTGTATTGGCCGGGGCGAACGTAAATGAACGGCGTTTGGTCCGTGGTGAAAATGGTGAACTCCTTCGTGCCGTAAATCTGGCTGATAAACGCGTGCGTGTGATAACTGTCGAAGTGCAAAAACGGGAACTTTCCGCCTTTGCCGCCGATGTAAAGCTCCTGGCTTCCGTCATGCAGCCGCGAGCGCAATAATTGCGAGAGCGGGCCAGTGAGCCAGTTCGGAGAGAAATAGCTGGGCAACGGTTGTATATCAGGGAGCAATTCCGGCAGGAACCGGTCGATGATGGCGTTGCGCAGGTAAGGCGCCGGCTTTTCATCGGTCGAGGAATTAACCAGATCAATGAACTCGGCCATCGAATAGTCTTTCCCGTCGACGGTGAGCTTCATCGAACCATACTTTTTCTTGAAGTAATCAGGCGTCCACTTTGTCATTGCGGCCCACTTATCCAGCGCTCCGCTGAGGACCACGGGTTTATGCGGGAACAAATAGTCGCGCCTGAAGTCCTCGTAAGAAAGATTGCTGCGCCGGTCGATTTCCATTACGTTTTGCTTGATCGTGTCTTCCATGTTTTTCTTCTCCTAAATTGTTTCAAGTAGATCGCAAAATCCTGTAAAAGCGGAATCGCTTCTGCCCTACTTGTGCAAATCCGCGTCGTGCTTGGAATACAGCTGATCAATCGAATCATTTAGCTCGCGTACCTTCGCCGGTTCGGTTTGAAACCAATTCTTGATAACTTCCGAAGCACCTACTAATTGCCGCGGATCAATTTTCGAATGGTCGATAGGTTCGCCGCGCCGCCGCAAAGGATCAACAGAATCTCTCACCCTCCAAAGAGATAAAGTCCCCACGTATAGGTTGTCCAATCGCGCTTTCAGGTCCGCTCTTTTATCGGGAAAGTCATATCCGGCGCGGATTACACGGTCTTCTGTGGATCTCAAGTCAACCGAAGGAGGGGAGTCACGATAACGATCCAATTCCTGCAGAAAATCTCCGGGATTGTAATTTGCGGGTAGCTCGAAGGTTTGCGTGTTGGGCAAGCTTCCGAACGGACTGAAAACTGCGATTTCGTCAAAGAGAGAAACTCTACCTCCAACTTGCCTATATTGCGCCCACTTCGCCGGCGAATTAGCACACCGAAGGCAAATGACTGCGCATGGAGGACTGCTTTCAGGACGCGCATATTCAGCACTGAGGTTGTTCACACCCGCATATCGTACTTTACGAGCTCCGTGCCCGGCGCCAAGAATTGCGAACATGGGATAATCAAAATCGTCAAAGGAAGAATCTATTCCCACGCTATTGCAGTTGGTCGCTTCCACGAAGCTTGCAGCGGCCAGATATGAGTGGAGCTGCCACCGATGGGAGTCAGCGAAATATGTTTCAGTCCGAGACTGGCGAAAGATGCTCGGTGACCTCACCGACACCAACGGGCGCAGTGAATTCAAGAGAGCAAATGGAAAAGCCGCCAATAAGAGAAGACAGGCCACGCTGGTGAGAGCAATGCGAGGCCAACTTCGTTCCAGGACAACGCCCACAAGAGCTACACCCAACAGAAAAAAAGGCATCTGGTAGCGCGCGTTCCAGGGTTCCCAGCGAATAAGAGCACAAAAAAGTACGAACGAGCCGATTGCACCCAACGCGAATAAACGGAGAGCGCGATTACCAATGCGTCGGCTGAAGAGAAGAAGAGCTGAAACAAAGATCAGCGCCAATTGAAGGGGATTGCCGGCTCGTTCTTCATGGCTGGATACACCATTCAGATGAAAACCACCTCTGTATGTATCGGCTGGATCATTCGGATCAATGTGCAAAGTTTGGAGGGATGCAATAATCAGCCGGCTTGCTTCGTGGTTCACGGCGCCAATCGGCGTGACAACATGTAGCGAGAGGTTTTTCACGACGTTTGCAAATGTAATTGATGCAGAATGGCGGCTATTGGAATATTGGCGCAATGTGTCGTCGCCAAGAAGAGTGGAAAATCCGAGCGGCGAGCCGCTCAACCTAAAGTTCCGAATGAAGAGAGGGCCATTCAACAAAAGGATCGCGAGCACTAACACCGGAACCCGCACTAACAAAAGCTTGCGCGAAGCGGCTGAACCGATCCACCAGCAAGCCAATAGCACGCAAGGCAGAAACACGTAAGCAGTTCCCTTGGTCATAATGGCGAGGCCGAGGGCCGAGCCCATGGCGAGAGCAACGGGCCAGGTTTGGCGTTGGTTCCAGTGCAGGAGATAGTAAACCGCGACGACGATCCAGAATGCGCCTACGTAGGTATTCATCGCTCCGGAAGCTTCCAGAAAGCCTGCCGGGATCGTGGCACACGCAATCGCAGCAAGAATCTGGCCGCGGACTCCAGCGCCAAGCCGTTGGGCAATCAGCGAGACGCCAATGATGCTGCCGATCATGCTGAACCATTCGATCAGGTTAACAAGACGATCACCGCCATATAGCACGTCGAGGTGCATCATGGCGTACTCGGCCCAAGGCGAGAGGATTAGTTGCACGGAATAAAATACGGGATACAGGCCCACATCGTGATTGGTCATCCACTGCGCGATGCGGGACATGTGGTACGCCATGGCGTCCCATGTGTTTGGCGCGCTGACGATGGCGGTGATTCCGACTAGAGCTACCAGGAGTCCGGTGAGAGAGAGGAGAAACCAATCGAGCCTGTCCAAAGAAGTCGAGTCCGGCTCGGAGCCCTGTTCTATTTTGGCTGGCCGGTTCGCACGAATCTTTGCTGCATAGGCGAACGAAGCGACAGCCAGCAACAGCCAAGCCACCGCGAGCGCAGGACGAGTAATCAGTCTGGGAACGCTTAGTATTTCCGTGCTCAGCGCAACAAACACGCCCCAGCAAGTTGCCGCTCCTAAAGCAGCGCTTCGCCAGCGTTCTCCCCGCAGACGAAAGATGCGAAACATCCCGGCGTAGGCAATGAAAGGAAGGAATGCGAGGCTTTTCAGAACAAAACTCATCGCAGAAACTCCTTAGCTGCTTTATCCGCAATAGCGTCGGGCGCGCTGCTTACGTCTCGCGCTGCAGACGAGCGCGATGGGGAGAGTTTGGTGTACGGTGCAAATGGCGGAATCTGGTCGCCGACATTATCCGGAAAAGTAAACTCGGAAATCCTGCGGTCGGGATTCTTTGCGATTTGCTCGAACAAGTCACGCATCTGGCCAAGCATGCGATTTACGGATTCGGCGTCGTATAGATCGTAGTTGTATTCGCAGGAAAGCCGCCAGCCATCGGTCCTCTGAACCATGAAAAAGTTGATATCGTAAATCGCTCCCGGAGATTTGGAAGGCACGGGAGTCATGGTCAGGCCGGCGAACTCGCCCGGCTTCACGAAATCCCGCTGGTAAATAAAATTAATTCCATAAAGGACCGGCCGGCTTGGATCACGCTTCGGCCTGAGCATCTCCACAACCTGTTGGAAGTGCAGATTCTGGTGTTC
Organism: uncultured Acidobacteriota bacterium; assembly: GCA_963698005.1. GTDB lineage: Bacteria > Acidobacteriota > Terriglobia > Acidiferrales > UBA7541 > Palsa-295. The sequence goes on along the minus strand of OY969113.1, from coordinate 3,425,108 downwards.
GAGACCTTCCTCGACTGTTTTTTTGACACGGTCAAGCAATTCAGGGAACTTCGGGTCGCCGGAAAGATCCGTGCGCAAGACAACGGTAGAGATGAACAGTCCAATCAACGGTTCAAGCTCGACGCGGTCCCGGCCAGCGAGAAGCGTTCCGACGTAGATGTCATTTTGGAGCGTGTAGTGATGAACCAGCATCTTCAAGACTGCCAGTGCCGTGGTGTAGAAGGTGCATCCATGCTTGCTGGAGAATTCCGCGAGCGCGTCGGTCAAAGAGACGGGGAGGATAGTGGAAAGGATGTAACCGTTGTGGGTCTTCAGCGCGGGACGCGGATGGTCCAGCGGAATCTCCAGAGGCGGCAAAGCTGCGAGTTTATTCTTCCAATAGGCGCGATGGGTGTCGAGCGCCGGCTTCTGGGTGTGGTCGTTCTGCCAGATTGTGTAGTCTGCGAATTGAAAGGGCAGTTCGGGCGTCGCCGCGGGGCGTTTCTCCGCGAATGCAGCATAATGTGCGCCGATTTCGTCGCTGAAAATTCCAATAGACCAGCCGTCGGAAACGATGTGGTGCATGGTGACAAGCAACATGTGCTCTTGCTCGGCAAGCTTCAAAAGGCGAGCGCGAATCAGCGGTCCATTCTTCAGATCGAATCTGCGCTCTCCTTCTTGAATCGACAGGCGTTCCTCTTCCACATCTCTTTCGGTTTGCGACAGGCGGCTTAGATCGTCCGCAGGCAAAGGGATGGCGGCGGTGGCATGAACGATTTGCCTAGGCTGCCCATCGATCAGCGAAAAGGTGGTACGCAGAATTTCGTGACGGCTGACGATTTCGTTGAGCGCCCGTTCCAGCGTTGGAATATCCAGGCAACCGCGAAGGCGAAAGCGAACCGCAATGTTCCAAGCTGGGTTTCCGCGTTCGAGCTGATCCAGGAACCAGAACGTCTGTTGCGCAATCGTAGTAGGAAAACAGTACTGCTCTTCGCCGAGAGTGCCCAGGCGTTCAAGGACAGGCGTAGAAACCGGAGACGGGTTGTTTTTTGTTTCCATGGCTATATCGAACGAGTAGTGGCAGGGTGCATGCGATACTGTTCGCGCGGAGCACGCTTGATTTCCGAATCGCCGGGCACGGGTGCGCCGGTGGCATCGATCTCAGCCGTAATGGCAGCCACGGTTTGCAAACGCAGGACGTGCTGCGGAGACATCGCGATGCCCGCACGTCCGGCTCGGGCGATGATCTGAAACAAGTGAATGGAATCGGCGCCCAAGTCGAACAGACTATCGAGTACGCTAACGCGATCCACATGCAGCACCTCGGCGCAAATCGCCGCCAATTTCTCTTCTTGAGGATTCCGAGGCGCGACGAACACCTCTCGCGATCCGACGTTCTCCGAATCCGGAGCGGGAAGCGCTTGGCGGTCGATTTTTCCATTCGGCGTGCGCGGCATTTCCGGCAAGAAAACGAACACAGACGGGATCATATACTCCGGCAGCGAACGTCCGAGAAAACTGCGCATGTCTGCAGGGAGGGGTTTGCGAGATTCGTCCGCAACGATATAAGCAACAAGCTGTTTCATGCCGGGTGCATCTTCGCGCGCAAGGACGACCGATTCGCGAACGTCCGGAAGTTTTGCGAGCGCGGATTCGATTTCTCCGAGTTCGATACGGAAGCCGCGGACTTTGACTTGATTGTCAAGGCGACCGAGAAATTCAAGGTGACCATTTGTTCGGTAACGGACGAGGTCGCCGGTTTTATAGAGCCTCTGATTCGTCATTGCGCTGAATGGATCGGGCACAAAGCGTTCGGCAGTCAGCTCCGGGCGCTTGAAATAGCCACGCGCCACGCCATCGCCACCGATGTGAAGTTCACCCGGCACTTCGATGCCCAGCGGCTGGTTCTGTTTATCTAAAACATAAAATTGAGTGTTTTGGATTGGCGGCCCGATGGTGACGGGACCTGCACCGGATTCCACGCGGGACGTCGCGGACCAAATCGTGGTTTCCGTGGGGCCATACATGTTCCAAACCTCTCCGCATGCGACGAGCTGGTTCGCGAGTTCGCGCGGGAGAGCTTCGCCGCCGCAAAGAATCTTCAGGGTTGGCGTGCCGCTCCATCCTGCTTCGAGCATCAGCCGCCAAGTGGCCGGAGTGGCTTGCATCACGGTAGCGCCGGAGCTGGAGGCAAGTTTCACCAGCAAACTTCCGTCCATGGTGGTCTCTTTGCCGGCGAGGACTACTTGGGCGCCGACGACGAGCGGCAGGAAAAGTTCGAGGCCGGCGATATCGAAGGAAAGCGTGGTGACAGCAAGAAAACGATCGCGCGCAGCGAGGCCAGGCCTCTTGGCCATCGAGCTCAGGAGATTAACTACATTTTGATGCGTCACCTCGACACCCTTGGGCTTACCGGTCGAGCCGGAAGTGTAGATAGTGTAAGCAAGTGCTTCGGGACTGACAGCGACATTAGGATTCGTGGACTGTTCGCGCTCGATAAGGGACCAGTCGCGATCGAGGCAGACCACCCGGGCCTCGGGCAGACCGGACATTTGCTTGGCTTGAGTCAACAGCAACGGCGGAGCGGCTTCACCAAGAATAAACGATAGGCGTTCCGCCGGATAAGTCGGATCAAGAGGCAGATAAGCAGCGCCTGCCTTCCAAATCCCCAACAGACCGACCATCATTTCAAGCGAGCGATCGACCGAAATTCCGATGAGCGCACCGGGCTTTACCCCGAGCTTGATCAAGTAGCGTGCCAGCTGATTCGCGCGACGATCGAGTTCCGCATATGTGAGGCTCTGACCTTCGAATGCGACAGCGATGGCATCGGCTGAATGCAGCGACTGTTCCTCGATGAGCTGGTGAACGCATTTTGACCGCGGATATTCTGCCGCGGTGGCGTTCCATCCGACTAGCATCTGAGAACGCTCGCTATCGGTCAGGATGGGAAACAGATCTACAATTTGGTTCGAGTCTGCCGCGATGCCTTGCAAGAGAGTTTCGAAGTGGCGCATCCAGCGGCCGATAGTTTCTCGATCGAAGAGTTCGGAGTTGTAGTCGCAATCCATCGAAAGACCGTGCTCGGATTCGACGATGTTCAAGAAAAGGTCGAAATTCACGGCGGCTTTTGGATTTGAATCCACTTCAACTTTCAAGCCCGGAAAGTCGAGACCGGTGCCTACTTTTTCGAGGTTGAACTGAACTTCCACTAGCGGCAGGCGGCTGGGGTCGCGCCGCATCTTCAGTTTGCGAACAAGCGTGCCGTAGGTGTAAGTCTGGTGCTCGTAGGCGTCGAGCAATGTGCGCTTCAATTGTTGAAGCAACGCCGAAGCTTTTTGATTCTCCGGCATACGCGCACGGACCGGCAGGAAATTGACGCAGTGGCCGACAAGATTGCCATCATCGAGAAGGGATTGTCCTGCAGTGGGAATTCCGATCACGATATCGTCCTGCGCGGTCAGGCGATGGAGCAACGAAGAGAAGCCGGTGAGGAGCGTTACGAACAGCGTGCAGCCCTGTTGTGCTCCGGCCTTTTTGATCTGCTTGTACGTCGCGGCATCGATGTGCGCGCGAACCGTGGAACCTTCAAACGACTTCACGGCCGGACGCGTCCGGTCAGTTGGAAGATTGAGAACCGGGGGAAGCTGCTCGAATTGCTTGAGCCAATACGTTTCGACCAAAGCTAATTCAGCAGTCACCGGAGCGCTTGATTGTGCGCGAGCATATTCGCTGAACTGCATGGCAGCGGGAAGCGCGGCGTTGGCACCTTTAAGCCGGGCGGAATAAAGTTTGCTCAAATCATCGAGCAGGACGTTTGTGGACCAGCCGTCACAGACGATGTGGTGGCTGGTGACGATGAGCGCATGAAGCTGCGGCTCCAAACGGAACAGGCGCATGCGAACCAGCGGGCCGCGAGACAAATCAAACGGCGTGTTGGCTTCTTCCGCAGTCGCGGCTTCCAAGCGGGCTTCGCGTTCCGGCGGAGCCAGAGCAGAAAGATCCGTAACTGGAATATCCAACCGAAGCTGTGGCGCGAAATGTAGCGACGAGCCGTCCGCGGAGACGGTGGCGCGCAGTGCGTCATGCCGGTTAAGCAATTCTTGAAGCGACGCGCGCAAAGCCGACTCATCAAGAGAGCCTTGCATGCGGAGCGTGAAGGATTCGTTGTAAGCGCAGGAAGCTTCCTTGCTCAGTTGATCTGAAAGCCAAACTTCACGCTGCGATTCCGTAAGAGGCGCGTCGGAGGCGGCAACTGCAGGCATTCCTGTTGCGGCGAGCACTCCGCCCGCTGCAACCTCGTGAGTGTCTGGTCGCGGCGTTGCCGACGGCGGCGAGAAGAAGCCGCCTTCCTGCATTTCGACGGCGCTTTCTTTGAATGCACGGATGACCTTCTCGATGTCTTCGTCGGTATGAGTAGTGGTGAGGAAAACCGGGAAACCTTCGAGAAGATGAATTCCCTTCAAGCGCAAATAATAGTAGAAGAGGCTGGCGAAGCGTTCTTCGCCGGGGAAACTGAAATAGCAGACGCTCTTAAAATTCGCCAGACGGGTCGGAATTCCTTTTTGCTCGAAAAATTCGTTGATCGCGCCAACCATGTACTGCATGCGGTTGCTCACGCGTCCCTGCAGCTCGGGGCCCTCAGCCTTGAAATATTTCAGCACGGCTTTCACGGCAGCAAGAGCCAGCGGATGGCGCACGAAGGTGCCGGCAAAAAATGTGACGCCGACTTCGGGGAAAGAATCATCGCCGAAATGCCAGGCTCCGCCGTCGAGCGCGTCCATGAACTGCGCTTTGCCGGCGAGAATGCCGATGGGCATTCCTCCTGCGACGACTTTTCCGTAGGTAGCCAGGTCGGCGCGAATTCCGAAGAGCGCCTGGCATCCGCCGGGATGGGTGCGGAAACCGGTGACGACTTCATCAAAAATCAGGGCGGTGCCGGATTGCTCGGTGATTTTGCGAATTTCTTTTAAATATTCCGGGAGAACCATCTCGGGATGGCGGCTCTGAACCGGCTCGACCAGAACTGCTGCCAGGTCTTTGGCATTTTGGCGAATTAATTCCAGAGCTTCGGGCGTGCCGTAATCAAGCACGAGAATATTGTCCACTTTTTCTTGAGGTATGCCCGGCGCGACCGGCGAGGAGTGCGGCACACCGCCGCGCTTGAAGCCCTTTACCAGCACTTCGTCAAACATGCCGTGATAAGCGTTTGCGAACAGGGCTACTTTTTTCCGTCCGGTCACCGTGCGCGCAACGCGCATGGCAGCCATTACAGCTTCCGAACCGGTGTTGCAGAAAGTCATGCGCTCGTTGCCGGTCATCTCGCAAAACATTTTGGCTACTTCGCCGGCGAGCGGTGTCTGAGGGCCGATTTCGAAGCCTTTCTTGAGCTGGTCTTCAATCGCAGCGGTAACAAAGGCCGGACGGTGTCCAAGAAAGATTGGGCCGAAGCCGTTCAGCACGTCCACGTATTCGTTGCCGTCCAAATCCCAAAGGTGAGGACCTTCCGAACGATCCGTGACGATGGGATAGACGATTTCTTTCCACTGCGAGCGGAAGCCCGCGACCACTCTGGGATCAGCAAGAGGTCGGCGATATTCTTCGGTGAAGCTTTTAGACTTGGCGGTGCGCTTCGAGTATCGCTCGACAAGCGATTGCAGACTTTCTTTCTGCCGCGGGGTGAGCTCGCCCGAAACTCCCTTCTGCGGGGGTTTGTATGGACCGAACGGCTTAAATTCTTCCTTCGGACTTTCTACCGGCACCGGAGGCATTGTTTTCGACGCTGGTGCTACGGTCTGGGCTGAGGACGCAGCGGCAGAAGTCTTAAGTGACGCCGCAACTGTGGCCGCCGGAACTTGAGAAGAACCGCGCAAAGCTTCGAGCTGTTTCGCAAACAGCTGGTTCATGGCATCGAGCTGTTCGCGCACCAAGCGCTCTGCGGGAGAACCGGCCGGGAACATAGAATCAACAATCGCACTTCCCGAAATCGATCCTGCTCCTGTGGCCGTAGAAGATGGAAGCGCCATCGTTGCGACCGAAGCAGACGGAACCTCAGATGGAACAGGCGGAGCAAAAGCATCGGCTGGAAGCTTTTCATCCACATATGCCGTCAAGGCATCCAGAGTGGATTGATCGCCGAGCAACTGGCGGAAAGTAATCTTCAAGCTGAATTTATTTTGGAGCGCTTGCGTAACCTGGGTGAGGAAAAGCGAATCAAAGCCCATCTCGAGGAACGTCGTCGAGCCATCGGCTTGCGAGATTTGCACGCCGGAAAGCTCTTCGAAAAGTTCAGCGAGGATTGTGCGAATTCTGGTGGCGCGGCTTGGAAAATTTGCAGCAGCCGCTTCGGGTTGGGTGTTGGCTCTCACTGGTTCTGTTTCCTCCGTCGCAGGAATGCCGACGAAACTTGGTTGGTCTGTTTGCGCTGCAGGATGCGGTTGCTGGAGAGACGCTTCAGCCTCGGGCGCATCCAGCCAGAAAAGTTTTCGTTCAAATGGATAGGTGGGTAAGGAGATGCGCTGACGGTGCTCTCCAGCGTGCACGGCTGGCCAATCGGGGTGAACACCGGCCAGCCATAGAGAGCCGAGGGCATTCATCAGACTCGCAGCATCGCCCTCTCCGGAATAGCCGTCGGAAAGAGAAGAGACGATCACTTGTTCGCTGTTCTGCTTAGGCGAGATTCCTGCATGCTGCCGCGCGAGAGTGGCCAGCACATTTCCGGGGCCGACTTCCAGCAGAACGGCGTTCGGATTCTTGCGCACCTCCGTAACCCCGGCAGAAAACTGCACGGCTTGGCGGAAATGGCGAGCCCAATAGGATGGGTCGGTTGCTTCTTGTGGAGTGATCCATTTGCCGGTGACGCCGGAAACATAGGGAATCTTCGGCGCATGGAGATGCACCTGCGCAACGCGCGCGGTAAAAGGCTCGATGAGCGGGTCCATCATGGACGAATGGAAGGCGTGCGAAGTGACGAGCCGGCGACAGGCAATGCCTTCGCGGCTCAATTCCTGCTCGAATTTTTCCAGCGCGTCGAATGGGCCGGCGACGACGCACAAGCTCGGTGCGTTCACCGCGGCAAGAGCGAGAGCGCCATTTAGCCGCGAGCGGACTTCCGATTCGGGCATGCGCACGGAGAGCATTCCGCCCGCGGGCACTTCCTGCATCATTCGACCACGCGCTGCGACCAGGCTCAGCGCATCTTCTAGAGAGAAGATGCCGGCGAGACAGGCGGCCACGAATTCACCGATGCTATGTCCCAGCATGGCTTGCGGCCCGATCCCCCAACTGATCCAGAGTTGAGCCAGCGCGTACTCGATGGTGAAGATGGCAGGCTGCGCGACGATCGTTTCGGTTACGCGGCGCTTAGCTTCCTCAGTGGCGCCGTCGGGCGGATAAAGCAATGAGCGAAGGTCAGCGCCGAGATGCGGCAGAAGAATTTTCGCGCAGCGATCAACGGCTTCGCGGAAAACCGGCTCGGTGTCATAAATTCCCCGGGCCATATTCGCGTGCTGCGAGCCTTGACCGGGAAAAAGGAAATACACTTCGGGCTTTTCGCTGGGGCGAAGGCGTGTTTGCACGCGTTTGCGGTCTTTCTGCGTTAAAGCGGCAATCGCTTCCGTAACATCGCGGGCGACTACTGCGCGGCGACACGGAAATGCGCGGCGGCCGGCCTGGAGCGTCCAAGCGGCGTCTGCGAGGTTGACGTCTGAGTGAGTCTTGAAATATTCAGCGAGATTTTCGGTGGCACGGTCCAGTGAGGCTTCCGAACGCGCGGAGAGAGCGAGAAGCTGCACGGGCCGCATCGAAGTAGGGGAAGTTCGCTCTGGAGCTTGTTCGATAACTACGTGAGCGTTGGTTCCTCCGACACCGAATGCACTGACACCGGCTCGACGAGGAGTTGCCTGCGCCTTCCATTCCTTGAGCTTTGGATTGACGTAAAAAGGACTGTGCTCCAAATCGAATTTTGGATTTGGGCCATTGAAGTGGAGCGTTGGCGGAAATACTCCATGGCGCACGATGTGCGCGGCGTGGATCAATCCTGTTACGCCTGCGGCGATGTCCAGGTGCCCGACATTTGTCTTCGCTGTGCCAATGGCGCAGAACTCTTGGTTTTTAGTGTGCGCTTGGAATGCCTGCGTGAGCGCGGCAAGTTCGATTGGATCACCAAGCGGCGTGCCGGTGCCGTGCGCCTCAATGTATCCGATGGTCTCAGGATTCACTCCTGCCGCTTCGTGCGCCAGTGCAATGACGTGCGCTTGTCCCTCGACGCTGGGCGCCGTGTAACCAACTTTCGCCGAACCGTCGTTGTTCGCAGCAAAACCGCGAATCACAGCGTAGATCTGATCGCCGTCGCGGACTGCATCTTCGAGGCGCTTCAGCAGCACGACGGCAACTCCACTTCCGAAAACGGTTCCTTGCGCGTCGGCGCTGAAAGTGCGGCAATGGCCGTCCGGGGAAACCATGCCGCCGTCTTGATAATACGAGCCGCGTTTTTGAGGAAAGGTGATCGAACTGCCACCGGCGAGCGCCATATCGCTCTGGTAAGTGAGGAGCGACTGGCAAGCTTGCGTGACGGCCATCAGCGAAGTGGAGCAGCCCGAGACCATGGTGAAGCTGGGACCGCGGAGATTCAGTTTGTAAGATACGCGCGTGCACAGGAAATCGGGATTGTTCCCCATCATCTCCGGATAGCTGCCTACTTGGTAGCCGCCGGAGTATTTAGCAATGAAGCCCGGGCTGGTGCACAGGCGAGTGAGGAAATACGTGCTCTGGCTGCTGCCTGCGAACACGCCGATGGGACCTGGGTATGTCGAAGGGTCGTAACCGGCATCTTCGAAAGCTTGCCAGCAGGATTCAAGGAAAAGACGCTGTTGCGGATCCATCAATTCAGCGTCACGCGGAAGGATACCGAAAAATTCCGCGTCGAAGAGGCCGACATCTTCGAGAATCGAGCGGGCACGAACGTAACTCGGATCTTTCGACAATTCCGCTGCATTTGGAACTTCGAGTTCATCCACTCGAAAATGAGAAATCGCTTCGACGCCGTTGAGCTGGTTTCGCCAGAACTCGGCTACGCTCTGCGCTCCGGGAAAGCGCCCGGCCATTCCGATAATTGCGACGCCCTCAAGGAGAGAGCTTTGGTTATCGCGCGAACTCACGAAGCACCGCCGTCGTGACGTTCGCGCTTGCGAGCAAAAGCCTCGCGCTGCTTCTGTGCCTGCTTCTGCACGCCTGAGAAGGAGGGTTCCGCTGAGGCGCCCTCACGCAGGTGCTTGCCAAGCGTTCGAACCGTGGTGTATTCGAATAAGTCAGTCACCGGTATTTCAACACCTAGCAACTTTTGAAGATTGGAGTGAACCGCGACGAGCAACAATGAATCGCCGCCGATATCGAAAAAATTATCGTCAAGCCCGACACGCTCCACGCGCAGTATGCGGCGCCATAGATCCAAGACTGTCTTGTCCATCTCGTTCGCTGGCGCCTCGACAGAGGAGCCATCCGCAGCACCGAACACCGGAGCAGGCAGAGCAGAGCGGTCCACCTTTCCGTTGGTGGAAAGCGGCAACGACTCTAACGCAACGAACAGAGCAGGGACCATATACTGAGGCAGCTTTCCCTGAAGAAATTGCCGGAGTTCGCGCGGCGTTGGTCCATCTTCGGACGAACAAGCATAGTAAGCGATCAGACGCTTGGTGCCGTTTTCGTCTGTTTGAGCCACGACGGAAACATGCTTCACGCCTTGGTGCATGGTCAAAACTGTTTCGATTTCGCCCGGTTCGATGCGATGGCCCAGAATTTTTACCTGGTTGTCGATTCGTCCGAGAAACTCAACATTGCCGTCTTCGGTCCAACGAGCGAGATCGCCCGTGCGATACATTCGTTCGTTGGGGTTCGCGGCGAAAGGATCAGGCAGGAACTTTTCTTCCGTCTCGCTCGCGTTGTTCAAGTACCCGCGCGCAACGCCATCACCGGCGGTATAGATCTCTCCCGATTCACCCGCCGGAACAGCACGCAGCGTTTCGTCCAGAATGTAGACACGCGCATTCGAGATTGGACGGCCGATTGGAATCGAAACGAATGACGCATGATCCTTAGGTACCGGGTAAAACGTACTGAACGTGGTGTTTTCAGTCGGCCCGTACACGTGATAGAGGGAACAGTTCGGCAGATGCTCGTGCACCAAGCGAAAATGGCGAGGCGAAACAAACTCGCCACCGGTGAAAAGCTGACGAACGGGTATAAGGTCTTCGAGGCGCTGATCCACCATCAGGTTGAAGAATGCAGTGGTGAGAAACAAAGTCGTGACACCGTTTTCGCGCAGGACGCGGCCCAGCTCGTCGAGCGAACTGGCGCGCGGCGGCATCACAACCAAACGGCCACCGTTCAGTAAGGGGCCCCAAATTTCAAACGTCGAAGCGTCGAAAGCAACTGGAGCGAACAGAACGAAAACTTCCTCGGGGCCGAACCTGCAGTAGTTCGTGTTCCGAACGAGACGAATAATGGCGCGGTTTTCAATCATCACGCCCTTCGGCTTACCCGTCGATCCGGATGTGTACATAACGTAAGCGAGACTTTCCGGACCGCCGATAGATATCGGATTCGAGTCATCACCGGAAGATGACACGTCATCGAGATCGTCAACACACAGTAAGGAAGCGCCGATTCCCTTAAAACCTGTTGATGTGAAGGACTTCTGCGTGAGTATTACCTTGGGGTTCGTATCTTCGAGCATCAGATCAAAGCGCTCTTTGGGATACGAAGGATCGAGCGGCACATACGCACCACCGGCCTTCAGTATGGCGACCAGCGCGACGATGAGTTCGAGAGAGCGATCAATACAGCACCCGACCATGATTTCTTCCCGCACTCCCATGCGGCGGAGCCGGTGCGCCAAGCGGTTGGCCCGGATGTTTAGTTCACGGTAGGTGAGCCGCTGCTTCCCAAATACCACCGCGACACTGTCAGGCTGCACTGAGACGATCTGTTCAAAGAGCTGAGCGACGGTCTTGTTCCTTGGGTATTCGGAGCGAGTGGCGTTCCAGGTCTTAAACGGCTCCGGGAGTTTATCAGTCCCGGTTTCTCCGTTTGTCACGCTCGCGATTTTTTGAGATTCGAATTTCATACAAAGCGTCTCGCCGAATAGAAGAACATAGAAAGAACTACGGCAGAAGGATCTCCTTCTCTCCAAACAATCGTTCCGCAGTGATACCGCGCTCGCGGCAGGTTTCTATCAAACGATTGGACTGAATAATGGGGTTTGATTTCTCAGTGTACTTAATGCTGGAAATGTAGTTCAACCAAGGCTCTTGACCCATGGCGTAGACGTAAACCTCTTTGCAATGGAATTGCTCCACCATAGCCATGGCGCGTTCGAAATTTGATCCGGCCAAGCGCCGCGACTGGTCCTTAGGACGATCCAGGCGCTGCGTGAGCAGCGGGCCATAAATCCAGGACACCGGAGCGCCATCGCATTCCATTCCGACAAAAAATGCGTCCACGTCACCTGTTTCACGCTGGATGTGTTCGTACATTTTCGGGGAAATGTTGCACGAGTCCGCGGCGAAAAGCAGTTTGTGATCGTCTACTCGCAGCAAGTATGCGGACTTGGTCATCACGTTCAGGTCGCCGTGCTCGCCAAGAAATGGAATAGCAGTGATCGAACCGCGTTCAAAAGGAATTTGCTCCATTTCCGAAATTTCGATCACATTCTTAAATCCGCACTGCTTCAGCAGGAGCTTCAGCGAAGGATCCTGCAGCGCGCCCCCGCCGTTACGCGGCACGACGATGTTTCGAATGCGGTGGCGGAGTTGCAGGAGCGTCTCAAACAAAATGTGGTCCTGGTGATTGTGGGTGATCAAAGCGTAGTCGATCACTTCGGGCAAATCGGAATAGGTGTAGCGTGAAATTTGCGTGTCATAGGTATAGCTAAGCATGGGGTCAAGCAAAACGCTCACTCCCCGCGTTTCCAGCAGAATGCAAGCGTGCCCGAAATAGCGCCAGCGCGCGCCGTCACCTTCATATTTCGCGTACGGCTTCGGCGCTTCGGTAGTGAGGAAAGAGCGAAAACGTTCGGCGTCTCCGGCGCTCAGGCGGAGCGCGTCGCCGATGGCTTCGAGCGAAGAAGGCTCGTTTTTCATCCGAAACAATGTATCGAGGCGCTCGCTCGCGAAGGGCACTTCCAAATTGATGGAATCACCTTTGTCGACGCGCGGAGTGCTCAGAACAAACGGCCGGTCATCACCGGAAATTTCCGAAAGCATCACGCTTTGCAACGATGAATCGTAAAACGGACTTTTATAAAGCAGCGGCTCAATCAGCCTGAACGATGGATGGTTGTTAAGATCGTAAACCAGCTCGACGTATCCTTGCAGGCAAGCGGGAACTTCGGCGTACAGCGATTCCAGACTGTAGCCCGCAGCCTTTTCGCGCAACAGGGCATCGAGCTGTTCGATGGCGCGAGAAAGATTGATCAAGTGACTTCGCTGGGTCAAAGTGCGTTCACGGAGTTTTTTTACAGCTTCCACTCTATTACGATCAAAATCCATGAACGGACCGCCCAGCAGAGCCGGGTTTCTGACCGCTGATTCATGCGTTTCCGGAGAGTCGATGTAAGAATCCATAATCCGCAAGTGGCGCTCGGTGAGATTTCGAGCCGCAGTAGCCGGGGGAATCAAGTGCGCCCAAGCGTACCAGCCGTCGACAAGGGGCTCCATCATCACGTTCGGCTTCAAAAAATAGAGTTCGTTCTTCATCGATTCCCGAGGTCCTGTGCCGCCTTCTACGAAACACTGTGTACCGCATTGAAACCGACACCCTTACGAGCCCAGAAACCCCGAACCAGGGGCTGGTTAGCTCTTATTCTGCAAGTGTCCGGCCACTCATAGACGAAGTTAATCCCTTACAAACAAGGCACTTAGGCATTTCTTTTAGGGCCTTGCGCCGAGGATCCCGGTGGAAGAAGTGGAAATAGTTTTCTCAAAAGGAGTCTGGGGCATCCACTCTTTGGCCATTCCTCAGACTTATCCCTATTTTAGCAGTTGATATCGAGCAACGCCCTTATTTGCTGTAGATTTGTGCGCAATGCATCTAGATTCAAAGGAGGGACCATTGCTATCCTGCTAGTCTTCGCTCGGGGCGAGATTCGTAAGCTTAAGAAAATAAAAGGGAAATTCCATGATCTGAGGGCATTTTTGGAGCTACAAAGTGGACACACAATTGCTGACCATTGTAGTTGTTAATCCTCATCGGTCAGAATTATTTCTCCGACTCTTAGGGTCATCACGTGCGATGCTTGTAACGGCCGAAAGTATGATAGATAGTCCCCAGTTGCAGCTCAAACTCAACAATACGACCGTGGAATACCCGGATCGAAACCGCAGCTTGCACTCGCTGGTCGAAGCGCAGGCATCGCGGACGCCGGAGCAGGTGGCATTGGTTTTTGAAAACGAGAGAGTCAGCTATCGCGAACTTAACGAACGTTCCAACCAGTTGGCGTACTATCTCCAAAAACAAGGCGTGGCCCCAAACGTGTTGGTTGGGATTTGTATGGAGCGGTCGATCGAGATGGTGGTCGCGCTGCTTGCCATTCTGAAAGCCGGCGGAGCTTACGTACCTCTCGATCCCGAATATCCGACTGAGCGGCTGGCTATGATGATCGAGGATTCTCAAACGCCGGGCGTACTCACGCAGCAAAAGCTGCTTGCTCATTTCTCCGGCCGCGACACACCCACGTTCTGTCTCGATACAGACTGGAAAACTCTCGCAAGCGAGAGCACTTCGAACCTCAGTATCGCGGTCAGTCCGAGCGATGCGGCCTACGCGATCTACACATCGGGATCCACGGGAAAGCCAAAGGGTGTAGTCAACGTGCATCAAGGCATCGTGAATCGCCTGCTGTGGATGCAGGATGCGTACCGGCTGACGAGCGAGGATCGTGTGTTACAGAAAACTCCCTACAGCTTCGATGTCTCGGTATGGGAGTTTTTCTGGCCACTGATAACCGGCGCGCGGATGGTTATTGCTCGACCAGGCGGCCATCGAGATCCACGATATTTAGCCGACGTGATCAGTCGCGAAAACATCACCACGCTGCATTTTGTACCATCGATGCTTAGGAGTTTCCTGGAAGCCGCCGAGATCCCGAAGCGCAGTAGCGTGCGGCAGGTTTTTTGCAGTGGAGAAGCGCTGCCGGCCGACTTGCAACACCAGTTTTTTTCGCGCATGGATGCAGAGCTATACAATCTTTACGGCCCCACCGAAGCTTCCGTTGACGTCACGCACTGGACCTGCCGTCGCGATGACAAGCGCTCTTTTGTGCCTATTGGCCGTCCAATCGCGAATATGGAGATTTATATACTCGATGAACAATTGCGGCCCACTCCGGCTGGGGCCGAAGGAGAGTTGCACATCGGCGGAATTGGCCTGGCACGCGGCTATTTGAACCGCCCGGAACTCACCGCCGAGAAATTTATCCGCAATCCACTCAGCAACGATCCTAATGCTCGGCTTTACAAATCGGGAGATCTCGCGCGTTTTCTTCCATCGGGCGACATCGAATACCTCGGGCGACTCGACTACCAAGTCAAGATTCGGGGCTTCCGCATCGAGCTTGGGGAAATCGAGGTGGTCATAGGCCAATATCCGGACGTTCGACAAGTGGTGGTTGTCGCTCGCGAAGATACGCCAGGAGACAAGCGCCTCGTGGCATACGTGGTGCCCGTTCAAGTTGAACAATTTAAGACCGCTGGGCTGCAAGAATTCCTCAAGAGCCAACTTCCGGGTTACATGGTGCCAGTCGTAATTGTTCTACAGGCGATGCCTCTTTCCTCGAACGGAAAAGTTGATCGTAAGGCCCTTCCAGCACCGACGTTTGAAAACCATGCGGTGGGACCAGAGTTTATCACCGCGCGGAACGAAATTGAGAAAGGGCTTGTCGGCATCTGGTCCGAGCTCCTCGCTATTCAGCAGATCGGGGTGAGAGACAATTTTTTCGAGCTGGGTGGACATTCGTTGCTCGCCATTCGACTGGTGTCGCGTATCGAACAATCGTTCGGCAAAGAGCTTTCACTGGCTTCTTTACTGGAGGCCCAGACCATCGAGCAACAAGCCGATCTGATTCTGGGGCAGAACGGGCAACGGCAGCCAGTTCGTGACGAAAGCATCGATCACTCCGAGCGGACCGCGCAGCTTCCGTTTTTTTTCCTGGGCGGCGATGCTACGTTTTTGCCGCTTTCACAGGGCCTTAGAGCTGTACACGACTTGCATAGCCTGGGAATGCAGCCCTCCTTTCTCCAGAGTGGAAGGGAATCAGACTCACTGCCTGCTATTGCCGAGCATTTCGTTCGCGCCATTCGCGCGCGCCAACCACATGGGCCATATATGCTGGCCGGATGGTGCGCTCACGGGTTGCTCGCGCTTGAGGTAGCACAACAATTACAGGCGCGGGGCGAACAAATCGCCCTTCTGATGATGATCGAGGTGACGCATCCGGTTCGACGGAGGGAATATCCAAAATGGAAACGCCTTATTTCTGCCGCGCAGCTTAAATGGCATCTTTTACAGTTCGAATACGCGTACCTTGGGCAGGTTTCGCGAGCGCAGAAATTCAGATACATCGGAGGACGTTTCTCGAGAAAAGCTTCGGGGATCAAGCGGTCCGTGTGGAATTGGCTCAGGTCGTCGAGCGCAATCGAAAAGCTTCGAAGCAACAAGAGCCCGGTGGAAGCGCTGTATAGCGCGGTGGAGAATTACCAACCAAAGCCCTATCGGGGACCAACCGTTCTCTTCAGAAGCGTTGAACGGACTTTCGGCTTTGGGCAAGATCTGCGACTGGGCTGGGCGGATTCTCTAGGCGGCGAACTGGAAATTTGCGAATCCCCCGGAAATCACTACACAATCTACATGGAGCCCCATGTCCGCGAACTGATTCGAAATATAATGGCGCGCGTGGAGAAGGCGGAAGCGGGCGCCGCAGAACCGGGCGCTGCAACAATTGCCCGCTAATAGTCTTCATAAAGCCTTGGACATGGACAATTCCTACGTCTGGCCGCTTCCCCCGACAAACCTGAAGCTAGCGGAAGACGAAATTCATGTTTGGCGCGCGTCTCTAGATTTGAACAAGGAAGTTCTTGACCGGTGCGCATTCGTTCTTTCGCAGGATGAAAAACTTCGCGCGAGCCGGTTCCTTTTCCCAGACGATCGGGATCACTTCGTGGCTGCGAGAGGAATCTTGCGCGAGTTACTGGGAAAGTATGCGGCGAGTTCACCCGCGCTGCTGCAATTCCAGTACGGGCAGCACGGGAAACCGTCCCTTCGCACGGAGAATGGCGTATCGCCAATTTGTTTCAATCTCTCGCATTCCCGCGGCCTGGCTGTATATGGGTTCGCTCTCCATCGAGAACTAGGGATTGATTTAGAACCGATCCGGCCTGAATTTGCCGGCGAGGCTATCGCGGAACGCCACTTCTCACCGCAGGAGCTCGAGGAGTGGCACAGGTTGAGTCCCGGGCTCCGGGCCGAGGCGTTCTTTCTTTGCTGGACGCGGAAGGAAGCTTACGTGAAGGCAAGAGGCGAAGGTTTGCAAATTCCGCTGGCTAGCTTCAGCGTCACATTGACGCCTGGACAACCGGAGGAACTGCAGAGCGTCGATAGCACCAGGTGGCACTTGCATTCCTTCGAGCCGGCTCCGGGATATGCTGCTGCGATAGTCGGCGAGGAGAAAGACTGGCGATTACTTCAGTGGGATTGGCAACCTTAGGAACTTGAAAACAACAAAGACGCGAAGCGGTCAACGAATTCACTTCGAAGCGATTAGGTTTTCTCGGCGGTAACTCGGGCGTTTGGAGATCGAACGAGAGAATCTACCAGCTTCAGATAAGTGCCTTTATTAACGTCCCAGCTGTATTTCGAAACAAATTCCGAGGCATCGCGGATAAATTTTTGCCGAAGCTCAGGATTTTTGATCATCAAGAGTATTGCATCGGCTAAACTCTGCTCATCGTTTGCCTGGAAAAATTTCACGACGGAATCGTTAAAGTAATAGCTGTCGATGGCCGTATCCGGCACGATGACGGGAACGCCCAGAGACATAAACTCCAGTATCTTCGTGCTGAATGCTTCGTTACCGAAAGAATTCTTCCTTTTGGGAACAACGCCAAGATCTGCGTTTTCGATGACCGACGCAATTTCGTGAAGCGCCTTTGTTCCCTTTAGAAACACTCGGTTTTCCAACCCAAGTTCTTTGACCAGAACTCTGAGAGACTCTAACTGCTCTCCCGAGCCGTAAATATGAAATTCCGCCTCCGGAACTTGATCTTTGATGAGCGCCAGGGCGCGAACCGCAATATCGATTCCCTGATGATAATTAAGAGTTCCGGGATAAAGAATAACGAACTTGTTGTCCGTTCGAGTGCGGCCGCGAGCTTGAAAAATCTCGGTGTCCGGAAAATTCAATATAGTCGTGCATTTAGACTCCTTCACGGATCTTCCATGGAGCCGTTTCTCCCAAATGTGATTGGCCGCGATCACGTGATCGGAAAACCAGGCGGACATCCGTTCGACCCTAGTGAGCAGGCGAAAGGTCAAAGAACGGTCGGAGCTCTTGAATTTGCTCAGATAGAACTCAGGGACCAAATCATGGATGTCCAAAATGATCTTGGATCCCGTTAATTTCGGCACCAGGGCGGCGAATACCTCAAAATCCGGTACGGAATGAACGTGTACGAGGTCGTAGCGCTCTTTCATCTGCTCTACGCTGAGAAAAGCCATCGAGCGCATGAAGAAGAGCAATAACCTGCCTAAATAGCTGAACTTCGTTTTTTCGTTAACCACCCGGCGTTGAATGCGAAATACGCGCACACCGTTAACCATCCCTTGAGCCGGCTGCCCATTTTGCCTGAGCGACACAACATCCACCCGGTCGCCCCGCCTTGCGAGGGTTTCCGCATAGCGGCGGACTCGGTTGTCCCCCTCGTAGAACGAATATGCGACCATGCAGACTCTCATTGTGGGATCTTCCTGCTACGAACGGCCAGCGCGAGGTTTAATCTGCGGCATAACAACCGCAGTGCGAGGGAAGCACCGAACCCACCCCACTCGCGATTGCTTTCTAGATTCAAAATGCCAACACCTCAAGCGTTCGAACGGAATTTAGCCGCCAGAAGAAAGGCTATTTTCGCCCGTTTTCTTTATCTCGCTGGGCTTGGGCTTGGCGATATTTCCAAGGTTGCAATGGGCCTCGCCAAGTGTCAAGCGCGGCTTTCAGCATGGGGCGCGGTCAAGGTCTGCGCGTTCGCATGGTGATGTAATTAAATGATTTAGGATAGAAACCGAATACTATTAATTTTCCGTAACACCGCTAAGAATCCAAAATGCGCTAACCAAACGCTGCTCTGCAGTTTCTCGAAATGGGGAAATCTGTCGGTTGATCGCGCTGTAAACATCCCACGCCTAACTTCAACTCGGTGCCAGCCCGCCTGCAGGGCCAGCTGGGATCGCCGCATTAGGCGGGGTCCGGCGTGGTTCGGATTTCTGCAGGAGTAGAAGTACGGGAAAGAGTATGGCTAACGCCAACAGGAAAAAGATGAAACCCCCGTCGTGATGCAGGTTCCCACGCAGAAAGCTCGGGTTGACATAAACACCGAGGAGCGTAAGCGTCACAATCCTTATCGCGTTCTTAACGATCGATACTGGAACGACCAAAACGATAAATAGCAACATTTTCCATGGTGTCCGCAAAAACAAATGCGCCGCAAGGAGACAGGTGATGAACAGGGCAATGCTCGAACGGATTCCACTACACGCTTTGGCGACTTCGATCGTTTGACCGGGGACTGATAACAAAAAGCCCTGGCGGAAAACGGGCACGCCAACTAGCTTGAAGAGCCAGAAGGAAAGGCTGGTTGAGCCTACTTGCAAGAGATAAATTGTGCGGTCCAATACCGGCTCAGGTAGAGGAACCATGAGCAAGAGAAAGAGGAGGGGGAAGGTTGCGGCACGCCAAGCGCGATATCCATAACAAATGAGAAATCCTCCCATCCAAATCAAGACAATCGCAAGCGTGGAACCGGGCAAATACTCAGCAGGACTTTGCAGCGACGAATGAGCCATCGCCCGCCAGTAGAGCATTGCTCCTACCAGAATCAACGGCGACCCTAGAGCAGCTGAAGAGTGCACCTCTCGAAATATAACCTGCCTTTCTATGTAGAGCAGGTAAAGGCTCAGCACCGGGATCAAAAAAACGTGAGAGGAGAACTCGTGGTGAAACGAAAACACGGCCAGAGCGCTGATGGCCGGCCAACAAACGGCCACAGAAGCAAGAACGAAGGCAGCCATAAACATATGTCTTCGCGCGATCAAAGGAGTGCTCGAAATCCAGGGCATTTAGTCCGCCCCATCCACGGTATAAACAACACTATCGCCCTGCCGGGTCGCGTAGGCGATTCGCGCTCTTTCTTTGTCCGGGCCCTCGATGCGCCAGCCGGCACCTGCACGGATCAGTTTCATCTGACTTCGATCTCTCCACCAGCGGTTGACCTCGGATGGCAAAGCCATCCATATTTTCTTTTCCGCGCGCGTCCTGGCCAAATGCCCTAGCAAATCCAGGTACACTTTCCGGGCATTTTTCTCGATCAAGTAGTCCGGATGCGCAATGAAGCTGATCAACCCGTTTCTCTGAATGATCAGATCGATCTGTTGCTTCCAGAGCTCGATCGAGTAATCGCCCAAGATGTGAAATAGGGAGTAATCCTGTGTGGTCGTTAACGGCAGTTCGAGGATTTTGCCGATGAAGTAGGGCATCAAGGTACAGCAACCGCCTCGTTGTGGCTCCAGATGAGCCACATTTGGAACCGACATGTCGTACGAAAAGTCAAAGGCTTCATACCAGTCCTGGTTCCGATACATCGCTCCAGCACGGAATCCTTGAGCGCCAAACCCCTTTGCGTAAAGATTGATTTGTTCAGCTCGTCGAAGGAATTTTTCCTTGTGTTGAAATAATTCTCCATCGTGGTTCAGATCGTGAACGTTCACCTCAAAACCTCTTTTTCGGAACCCATCCAGAAATTCGGCGCGCGCGTCGTAACGCATTTCGGGAACGACTTGAAATGCTGATTTGATGCCGAAGGAGTCGTCAATATCCATAAGTTGCGGGCAGAAGTCCCTCCCGGCCGCAGCTTCTATATCGTGGGTCATCATTAAGGAAGCCGGCGCGCCGTTCGGCCAAAACCAGATGAATGGAACTCTTTCGATCTGCCGAGCCTTCAAAATCAACGAGACGGTGTGCGCCATCAGAGATTCAATTGTGGAATCTACCGGCCAATGCGGAAATAGGATCTTATCCCAACCACTCAAACGGGCTCTTTGCAGGTGTTTTCTCACCGATACTGGAAGGATGGGACGCAGCAGATAGTAAATAGCCCTCGTAAATTTTCCACCGGTTATCTTTTCCAAAGAGTGCCATGAATTGAGTTGGTAACGCTCACTCCGAAGATTGTCCACGATTTGATCGAAATCAAATGGCAGATAAAGACGCTTACTTTCGATTCGGACTGCCTGAGACGCGTCGGGAAAACCGTGAACCAGGTACTTCGAAGGTAGACCACCGGAATATTGGCCGTAGCAAATGTCTTGACCAAATTGGAAATATCCCGGATCTGAAGATACCGGCCCGTTAACTTCGATTTGCGCGAAGTCCTCAGGACAGCGAAAATATTCCAGCAACGCCTTATCCATAGTCTAGGTTTTGGTTCGGAACTCGGGCTCTGTGTGCCTTCTCTTTGGGCCGGATGGGAAATATTTTATAGGGATAGAAACGAAATAGCTAAAGACAGTCAGCGTGACACCATAAACACTAAGTAGTAGTTAGATGAACTTAGGTTGCTTGTCAAGAGAACTGACGCTGATCTGCAATTCGAGGGCGCGTTTTCGTTCAAAAGGGAGAATTTTTCAAGGTCAAGAAAATTAGTCGGGCTACCCGACATGTTTATACAAGAGATTAGCTGCCAGCGAAAGAAATCCGTCGGGCGCGCGAGTGAAGACTTGCTTTGCAAAGCGGGATTTCCAATCCGCGCTGGTTTGTTTCGGGTCGATCGGCAATCGTCCGGAACCCGCATGCCTTAAATAGTCCACTGTAGACCGCGTAGCTCCCCAACGATCCTTGAAAGTAATCAAGCCTTCGTTGTCGAGGTCAGATCGGCCCAAATCGAACTGACGCAGCCCTGACTCTTTAGCTTCTTGAATGGCTCGCCAAAATAATAAATGCATACCTCCGAGGTTGTTAAATTCAGTGTCAGAACATCCGTATTTATAGACCAGAGAATTCTTATGACGAAGTGTAAGGATTCCGGCAATCGAACGATCGCCTTTGAATGCCAGTCGGATCTGGAGCCCTTCGCCAAAACAATCGATCATGTTTCGAAACCAACTGCGGGGCTGTGGCGGAACACCATGCCTGCGGCGCGTAAGCAGCTGCAAACGGTAGAACTCTTCAAGGATCGATTCGGAGCGTCCGACTTGCTCGGTCAACCCTTCGCGTTCGGCGCGCTTGATTTTTCTTTGCGTGGAATCCTTATGGAAATTGCTGAAAAGAGTTTCTAGAGTCGGGTCGAGGTTCAGTGCATGAAAGCAATACGCCACGGTGGGACTAAAAAATGGCTGAATACCGTCGGCCGGACAAAGCGGTCGTATCTCAACATAAGCTTGTTTCTGTTTCTCGCACTCCTGCGCCAGAGTAGCCAGCAGGGCCGGGACGCTTGTTGGAGTATCGATTAGAAAATCGCAATGATCCGAAAAAGGCAGCGAGACAAACCGGCGGCCTGTGATCCAGCTCTCTACTCGACAAAACACGAGTCCGTTTTGCAGAGGATCGCTCGGAGGAGAGGTTGTGAGACAGACTGGCTGGTAACCGTAAGTACGCCGAAGCGAATCGAGCCAAGCAGTTGTATGAAACACCGACGAGCGAGGATGCCTGCCTAGAAAGTCCTCCCAGCGCGGGTCGTGCAGAGGAGAAATTTGGTAAACGGGAGTCAATTCTTTCAACTGGGCTAGACGTCGCCAATCCCTGCCCGAGCAAGTTTATTCCGCAACGGGACAAGAATACCTTTCGTTATCACTCAGTCTGCCGCCTTCATGAGAGACGGGCAAATTGCCTCCGTCCGAAAAGATGCGATGCCACAATTCCAAAACTGCAAGACAAAAGATTTCCTTTGAGTAAGCGCCGGTTTCCGAATTCTTTGAAAATAAACCTTCAACGCCGCGCCGATCGAAGTAGCCCCTTTCCATCGCGCGCTGTGAGAACAGTAGATCCCGGAGCCATGAGTTTAAATCCGTCCTGAGCCAGGATTCGTACGGTACCGGGAATCCAGCCTTCTTTCGATTAATGATTTCCTGCGGAACTCTGTGGCTTAGAGCTTTTTTTGCCAGATATTTTGTAGTGAAACCGTGAACTTTGAAGTTGGCGGGAAGCGAAGCTGCGAATTCCATTACCTTATGATCGAGAAACGGCACGCGCAATTCGATGGAATTAGCCATCGTGATCTTGTCGGCTTTTATAAGCAAATCGTCAGGTAGCCAAGTTTTCGTGTCCACATATAGCATCTTGTTTAGATTGTTCAGGTCGCCTTGGAGGTACTTCTGCACGACAGACAGTGACTTTCTCTTGTCCACAATACCGGCGAAAGCCGATGAATACACGGGGTTGGTCGGCAGATTGAAAAAACTAAACGGGCTCGCCGTTCGGCTGTAGTAATACGAACTCAACGGCATATCAAGCAGCGGCAGGTACTTCGCGATTTTCTTTGATCGCGCGACAGAATTAAAAGCGCCAAGGGCGCCCGAAAAAACGCCTTTCAACGGCCCGGCAGCGGATTTCAAGCGCTCCAGCCAAAGAAGATTCCTGTAGTTCGGGTACCCGGCGAAAGCCTCGTCCCCGCCTTCTCCCGAAATCAAAACCTTCACATGCTCTTTCGCCAATTTGGAGATGTAATAGAGTGCGACGGCGGGCGGCTCGCAAACTCCCTCTTCCATGTGCCAGACATACTGGGGCAGAAAGTCCGCGAAATCTTTCGACGTGATTGTCATTTCATAGTGCTTCACGCCATACCTGCTTGCTGCCAGGCGAGCGTAAGGTCTTTCGTCCTCAATCCCCGGTTCGGAGAAACCTATCGTATAGCTGCTAATCGGCTGGTCGCTCTTTCCGGCTGCCAGTGACAGCATCGCGGTTGAATCCAAACCGCCGCTCAGTAAGAAACCGACCGGAACGTCGCTGATCATGTGCAGCCGGACTGACTCCTCGAGTAGATTCACGAGCTCTTCTTCGGCTTGCTTCTGATTCGGATGCTCCGGCTCAGTCGAGAAATGAAGATCCCAGTACTGGCGAATTTTCAATCCGCCTTGACGTACTACGATGTAATGGCCGGGCTGAAGCTTGCGGATATTCTTGAAGAAAGTTTCCTCGCCTGGAGTGTAGTTAAAAGAGAGGAACCGGTCGATTGTGGCAGGTTCGACTTCGCGGCGAACTTCGGGGTCCGCTAGAATTGCCTTCATCTCGGAAGCGAAGACCAACGATTTGGAGGACGACGCGTAGTAAAGCGGTTTGATGCCCAAACGGTCGCGCGCGATAAAGAGGAGCTTGTTGCGATTATCCCAGATGGCGAACGCGAACATTCCCCGCAACTTTTCGACGCAACCCTCGCCGAACTCTTCATAGAGATGGACAATTACTTCTGTATCCGTGCGTGTCTTGAAGACATGTCCCTGGGACAATAGGTGCTCGCGCAATTCCTGGTAGTTGTAGATTTCGCCGTTAAAGACGATCCAGACGCTGCCATCTTCATTTGAGATGGGTTGATGTCCGGTGTTCAGATCGATGATAGAAAGGCGGCGAAAGCCGAGGCCGATCGGGCCGGAGACGTAATACCCCTCATCGTCCGGACCACGATGCGAAATCGTGTCGGCCATCGCCTTTACGAGCGCCGGCGAGACACGCGCCTGGAGGTCAAACTCGAATTTTCCGCAGATGCCGCACATACAATCTCAGCTCACCTCTATTGGAATAATACGGTTGGTCCCCTAACTTCTAAACAAGAAATCTTAAGCCGTTTTAAATTCGCGTTGAGCTGCAGTCAGCGTTGCCTCTCCGCAAAGCAAACCATACTTCCGTACGCATACATCAAGAGGAAGTTTCGATTGCAGCGGGAGTTTGCCGCGGCCGCGCGGAACGCCGGACCTTTTTCGCCAGGTATTGCGCGGCGTGCAGCCAATCGTAGTGACCTTCGAGTTTCGCGCGAAACAGCGAAATGTCGTCCCAGGAATTCACGGGCAACCTGGGAAGAAGAAACCTGTCGGAATCCCGGCTGGAACTGCCAATAATTGTGGTGACTCCGTTCTGATAACCGTGCTTCTCCAGCAGTTCTCGAAGGGTTCGGGAAAATACGGCCTCGGATTCCGGGAACGCGTAGGGGTAGGAGAACGATCTTATGGAATGGCCAATCTTATCCTCGATGGTCTGCTTCGAGTCGGACACCTCTGCCTCCAATTCCGCCGTTCGCAAGAATTTCAACTCACGGTGCGTAACAGAGTGCGACCCAATCTCAATGCCATTCGCACGAAGCTCTCGAATCTCGCTCCATGTCAGGCATTCCCTTTGCTGAAAATGTGCGCGTTCATCCTGAATCAAGCCGGAGGGAACGAATAGCGCCGCTGTGTGACCGAATTCCGCCATGATTGGGTAGGCGGCGGTCAGAAAGTCGCGGTATCCATCATCGAAAGTGATGACCACGTAGCGGGAATCCCAGCGATCCGTTGCAAGTAAGTTCCAAGCCTCTTCCAAATGCACGGCTCGGTATCCCTGCTCGCGCAGGAACTTCATCTGTTTCGCGAATCGATCTGGAGATGTGTTGATGTCGAAATACGGACGCCTGTCACTCGCCCCGTCCTGGATGCTGTGGTACATCAATATCGGAATTCGATTTTGAGCCTGTCGAGAAAATACTTCCCGCATGGGACGAATCAATCCAAGAGTGAAGGCGCGATCCAAGCGGAATCCTGGCTTGTTCGCCGTCTCACCACCTGAAGCTGTCTTAGATTTATCCATTTCAGGTTCGAATCAGATTTTAGATCGCGGCGATGTCATCGTTGAATGCCTTCGGTCAATCGCTTCGCGATTATAGGAGCCGTGCCGGGCAGACCTTGCTGTTCCATTCGGTGGCCGGCGAAAGCATAGAGCAGCCAGCCGAGTTCGTATGGACGGCACTCATGCAGGACCGCAAGTTCCTTGTGAGGTTGGGCATCCCCTCGCGCCATCAGTACCGCAAGAACGACATCCCAGTGTTTTTTGTAATCGTTGCGATAAATATATCTCCAAACTACGTTTGCCGAACTGTCTCGCATATCCTGTTCCAGCTCGTTGTCCCCGTGAATCCATCGTAGTCCCTTATATATCCAGGGAGTGAAATCTGATTGAGTCTCTTCTCCCAAGGCTAGAAGGGCCATGGGCGCAATGCCATATTGGTGCACAGAGTAAACAGGATACTGACCCAATACTTTTCCGGTGGTCGCGTCGTAGTGCCACCACCACTGACCATGAGGACCCTGCAATTCGCACAGCGTCAGCGCGGCGTCCAGAGCACGCTCGGCGGCCTTCGGAACTTGATACGCCTTAGAAAATTTCGCCAGCGCGTAGATGGGATAAACTTGATCCGCAAAACTCCCCATGCGTCCGCGCATCAACCCAGTCAAGCCTCCGTTTTCCGCGAGGTGGCTGAACACTCCGTGTTCGCCCTGATTCTTCTTCAGAAGCTGATAGGTTTCCATAGCGGTGTCGCGCAGGTGCGGAAGCAGGTCCGGGCACGCCAGCTTCTGGTGGGCGAGGCCCGAGAGAAACCAGGACAGCTCCATCGTTCTTCCCCGGCGAGTCTCGTGGAAGTGAGCCAGAGCATGTTTCAAATCGAATTGGGAATCAATTTCGGCCAGGCGTTCGGGAGACACCAGGGCACAGAGCCACACAAGCAGCCCGAGGTCGCCGACATTCTCAAGCCAACGAGTGTCTTGAATCAGAACCTGCAAGATCGATGGAAGGTCCAGCGGAATCTGAACTCCGGTGGCTCGCAATCGCTCGAGACCCAACAGCGCGATCATGGTGTAGCGATGAGAAATTCCCTCTCGAACTAATCCACGTCCGCTCCGCCGCAGCCGGTGGCAGAAGAGTTTTCGCTCGGGATCAAACATGGAAACGAGGCCCGCCGCAACAGATTGGTTCAGAGAAGCAATCTGCGTCAGGGTATCGGCTTCCAACGACAATGCGAAAAGGGGTCTAGCCATGATTCACAGCTGTATTAGCGGATACTGTATGGGAGGGAATGCTCTGGGCTACGACTATTGAAATTGCGGAAGCGCACAGAACATCCGGCGATTAGACGGAAGAGGTTTGCGGCTCACGCACCGCATCCCGCTTTCCGGTTTCCTTCGATGCAAATTCTTTTACGTTTTCTACCACGCGACGCTGTTGCTTTTCGCTCAATTGAGGAAACATCGGCAGAGAGACAATCTCCGCAGCGATTCGCTCCGTAACCGGAAAGTCGCCCACTTTATAACCGTAACTCGCATACGCCTTCTGCATGTGCAACGGAACAGGGTAGTGAATGCCGGTATCGATTTTGGCTTCGCTCAGATGCTTCTGAAGTCCTTCGCGGTCCCGGACTCGAACTACATACAGGTGATACACGGCGCGGCTCGATTCAGGCTCATGCGGCAAAGTGACGCCCTTGGCATTGGAAAACAGGTCGTGATAGCGCCGCGCAACTTCCTGACGCTTGCGATTCCAATCGGCCAGGTGCCGGAGCTTGACGCTTAGAATTCCGGCTTGAAGAGAATCTAGACGGCCATTGTATCCCTCGATATCGTGATAGTACTTCTTCGACTGGCCGTGATCGCGCAACATGCGCATTTTGCGCGCGATGTCTTCGCTATTGGTGGTGGCGGCGCCAGCTTCGCCACAGGCGCCCAGATTCTTGCCAGGATAGAAGCTAAACGCTCCCGCATGTCCCATGGAGCCGGCTTTCATCCAGCGATTCTCTTTCTTCGAAAAGTACTCCGCGCCGTGCGCCTGGCAGGCGTCCTCTACAACAATCAAGTTATAGCGACGCGCTAATTCCATGATCGGATCCATGTCCGCCATCTGGCCGTAGATGTGTACCGGCACAATCGCCGTCACTGGCGCTCTAAGCTTTCGGTGGTATGGCGTTCCGGTTTCGCGATCCACATAGCATTCCCGCTCGATATATTCCTTCAGCTTTACGGGGTCCATGCAGTAGGTGCCTTCATCGATATCCACGAAGTCCGGACGCGCACCCGCCTGGCTGATTCCTTCGGTGGTGGCAATGAATGTGTGGGCAACAGTGATGACCACATCCCCCGGCTGTACTCCCGCGGCCATCAGCGCAAATCGCACCGCGTCTGTTCCGCTAGCAAGACCGACGCAGTATTTCGCATCGCAAAACGCAGCAAATTCGCGCTCGAAATCCTCCACCATCGGCCCGCCGACAAAGCCTGCCGTGCGCAGCACGTTTTGAAAAACAGGAACGAGCTCGGATTCGAGCTCTTCGTGCAGGCTCACCAAGTCCAAGAATGGGATTTTTTCGCTGTTTGACATGATCTGGTTTAACTCCGTGATGGTTTAGTATTGCGCGTTGAAGGGATTAGAGCTGCAGCCGCCAAACGTCGCACCTGAATGAAATCTTGCGCTACCGCCATGAGAGTCACAATTGAACTCTCACCTACCGGATTGCACGATGGATGCCATGACGAACCTTTATCCACTTCATCGTAAGCTTATGACAATGAATACTTTAATTTGCAACGACCGATGGCGCCGGCAGCCAGCGGGACCGTTGCACGAATATCTTTATGAAGATTGCTATCCCAGAATGCCACTCGTTTTCCCACGCCCAAACTGAACCTAATAAAGGACATAGAACTAAATTCTCATGCGTCGTGAACGTCAAAAAGCAGACCAACGCCTGCAAAGAGCTTCCCAATCGTAGCACCAAAAAACGGCGCATATGCGGGATTGATGAACTTAAACTATTCACCTCGATTCTGTTTTATTTCTGAGTCCAGGGTCAGCAACGGGCGGGCCCACGGAAGGCAATCACGGAACTCATCTGCTTCCAATAAGGACTTGAGGAAAGGGCGCAGTCGATCGAGTCCCGCCGCAGAAAATCCAATTAAACCTGGGAAACGAGTGTTTTTTCGATTAAAAGTAGGTGGGAGGCCTTCCGTCGTCAACAAATGTCCTTGCGCGAACTGCAAGAGTGCGACTCCGGCTGCAACATCCCACTCGCTCTTTGGCACCAGCGTCCAAGTGGCATCGGCTTTGCCAGCAGCAACCAAGGCTAGTTTGTAAGCTACCGATCCCACGGCTAGGGTCTGAAACGGACCTTGGCTAAATCGCTTCCATTCTCCGCGCTTTACTTCACTGCGGCTCGCGAGCACGAGCGCTTCGCGCGGCGGAATTTTCATTTCAGCACTATGAGCCTGCCCATTACGGCAGACGATCCCGACTTCGCGCGATCCGTATATGAGTTCATCGGTCTGAGGATTCAATATTCCCGCGGCAACAAGTTCGCCTCCTTCCATCAAGGCGATTGAAATGCACCATTCTGGTATTCCCGCGACATATTCTATTGTTCCATCGAGTGGATCGACGAGCCAGACCCGCGAACATCGCAATCGATCCTCGTTATCGACGTCTTCTTCGGAAAGCCAACCATCTCCGTCTTCTACCAGCATTTCAAACAACAGTTTATTAACTTGGAGCTCTACGTCCGTGACAGCGTCACCGCTTCTCTTCTTGTGTACACGGACATTTCCCTTCGATCTCGCCCGATAGATTTTGCCGCCTGCGTCTAGCGCTGCTACAATTCGTTCCAGATCTTTTTGAATCTTTTTATCTTGGGGGGGTTTCATTTCTTTCCAAACAGGCACCGCTTTTTAATGGACCGGAACACTAAAACAGCGATAGACCCGCCGCAAGAGGAGCCGGATGCAGGTACTCCCTAAGCTCATCAGATTCGCGCGGAAATCACCTCGCGAACAATTGCAGCTCGTCCGCGACAAATGGGTGGAAACGGAATGGTATTGGCAAATCCATCCAGGGAAAGACAGAACAGCTTACGTCATTGGACTGTTCGGCAGCGGACGTCAATATGTCACGGAACTGATGCTGCGGAACATCGGAGAAAGAGCAAAATATTTGAGGCAGACGATCCGGTTCCATGCAGGTCCGACATCCATGATCTACAGCGGCCATGCCACAATCAAGCATGCGTCGGGCGCTCAGGCGTTGCCGGCGGTAACCAGCCGTATTTTGGAAGCGGTCAGGTCGCGATTTGCCGATTTGATTTTTCTCTATCGTCATCCCCTCGATTCGTTGCTGTCAAATTGGGTCATCATAACAGCCGCAGCAAACTGGCGCGATGAAACTAAGATTTATAGTATCTCTCAGGTTTATAAGAACACAGACGCTCTATGTGCCGGTTTGGAAGAAAAGTTCTTGCAATTCAAGGCATTTGTCGAAGGCGACCCTGTTTTTTGGAAGACGTCGCCGGGCTTGCGGTTTTTGTCTTTCCCCGAATTCGTTGAGGAAACTGAGCTTTATCTCCAAGCAGCAACGCTCTCATTGCGGTTTGAGGACTTCACGATCGATCCTTTAAAGGAGTTTTCTAAGATCGTTGAAGTTATGTCGGTCGATCTTGACGTAAGCCGTTTACCCGTAGTCCCTCCGAGAACCAAGCCCTATCGCTATTTGGCTGTGAAAGAAAAAGTTCCCCGATTCAGAAACTTTATCAATGAGTTGGATGCGGAGACAAAAAGACGGATCGAGCAAATGGGTTACAGTTTGTAAGTCTAGGTAAGGCGGAGCGCGAATCGATCGCCGTCATCCTACCGCCCGCTCTCCGGTGGGTAACACATCTTCGAGAAGGAGTTCCCCCTCCCTTACCATGTTCTGGTACAGCACCACGTCCTCCGGATTGTCGATTTCGCCCCATTGGCCATACGTGCCAAAAGTGGCGATGGGGAGCTTCTTACCCGCTAGCAGTCGGCGCAGCAATCCGGTCGCGTCGAGGCGATCGCGAACTGGTGCCTCGAGTGTACTGAGTAGCGTCTCCACGACACTCCATGCAGGTGGCGTGAATTTCAAAAGACCCATGTATTGCCCCTCGATATCTTCGATCCGCGTCGTCTTGCCCCCAATCTCCAGCAATTGGCCCGCAGCATCAATTTGGAAGGTTTCGGCGTCGGCCAAAGGATCAGTGAAACGCCGGGTCCACAAGCGGCGCCAGGCCCGGTCGTAACTGATGACCAGGTGGCCCGGGGCGCCGGACAGACCGCGCACCAATTCGCTGCGATAGAATATGTCGGCATAGCTCACGACGACCGGACCCGAACGTAGCCAAGAAGCGGCCGCTACGAGCGACATCACCATGTTGGTTTCAGCCCATCGTTCGTTGGCGAAATAAGTGATGCCGGGGAAATCGATCATGTCGGCGCGATAGCCGCGGACCACTCCAATCTCGTCCATCCCACCACGCCGGAGTGCCGCGATCTGGCGTTCAATCAGCGGATGGCCATTCAGGTCCACCAGGCACTTCGGGCGGCCATCGCCCAGCTGCCCCATGCGACTACCGCGACCAGCGGCAAGGATCAAGGCGCGCATCACACCACCTTGAAGACGCGGCGGAACAAAGCGACGTCGGCAGCCGCGAACGGATCCATTCTTTCTGGATGCCACATGATACACGTGGTCGAGTGGGCCGCATGCTGGATGGCCTTCACGACACCGTCGTCAGCGACCGCCCAAACGTCAAGGGGCGGTCGCGATTCGAAGGCGGCGAAACGATGATAGCTGTTGACCTCTGTGGGCTCGCCGTCGACCCGGATTACCTGTCGTCGAGTCACGTGGCCCTCGACACGACGCAGCGGGATTGCGCAACGCTGCTGGACCACCTGCATCCCGCGACAGACGCCAAGCACTGGCAACCCGCGCGATTCTGCGACGTCAAGAACCGCATTCTCGGTGGCATCCCGTTCTGGGGCATCGCCACCGAGAGCAGCGAGGTCGTTGCCGCCGGTCAGCACCAATCCGGTAACGTCCGCGCCTGCACACAGCGCCACGGCCACCTCAATCACGTTGGGAAGCGCCAGCGGCATCAGTCCGCACGCCGCCAGGAACCGTGGCCACGCCTGATCGAGACAATCACGGCGCTCACCATATTCCGGGACGACTGATACCCTCTGGGTAATTGCGACTTTCTTCATGCGATGTCTAAAACCTTCCGGCTTGTGCTGTCCAGGCACAGTTGTATATTCGCAGTCCGCCAAGCGCTGAAAATGTCTGTCTACTTGATCTTTTGCGCAAAATATATCCGGGTTGTATAGGGCACATCTATTATTTCAGGCAATCCGTCCAAATAGCTCGCGATTTCCTCGATGATATGATTGAAAATCGAATCACTGCCTGCCTGGCGTTTAAGAGTCGCGTGTGATTTCCATGCAACAATAATGTCTGACTTTGACATTTTCCATACAAAACTTCCGTCCATCGATTTCGTAGCAGAGAAGTGCCCACTTGCATTGATAACGTTTGTCGGGTCTTCCCTTCTGGATCCATACGAGTAAGCTGGAATCGAGGATTTGATGATGGACTCTATCCGTTGTTGAATTGGATCATCTAAATCCCGATGATTCCACATACATGCAAACCAGCCCTTGGGTACAAGTATTCTGGAAACTTCGGATAGAGCAAGGCTCTGATCAACTACATTGAATGAGCTGCCGAAAAAAACGGCGTAAGCACTGCTTGTCGGCAATCCTGTCGCCTCACCTGTGCCAACAGACCAGGTAGCTGATTTGCCCTTGGTATTTTGGATTCCAATTGTCCGCATCGCGTCGTTTGGCTCGACGGAGCGGATTGTTAATCCATGACTGAGCAGCTCCTTCGTGAGCTTACCCGTGCCTGCGCCAATCTCGGCTACGGGCTTAGAAGGAGTGCAGCCAATCGCCTTCAGCAAATTATTAATCGCATCGTGGGAGTAGTCGGCTCTCTTATCGTAATGAGAAGCGTGCTCGGTGTAATCCCAAGTTACTTTGGGCTGGGATGTGCTATTGACCATCATTTTCCTCCATCAGTCTGATGTTCGATGATTGTGTTTGCCTGCTGTGAGCGACAGCGACCGCTTTCATGCGATAACCAAAACCTTCTGGTTCGTGCAATCGAGGCATAGTTTGCGCGCCGACTGCCATCGCCGAAACAGCGCTTCGCCAGCGCCGATTACGGCGGGTATGCCGAGCTCGCCGGCACGGATCGCCATGTGCGAATTGGCACCGCCGAACTGGGTGACGAATCCGCTGATACCACGAGTGAAGATCCAGTCGAAGCCGGGGTCCGCGCTTGGCACGAAAAGAATCCGTCCAGCGAAGCTTTCCGGTGGGTCGCCGATGGACGCGACCGGTGCGGTGACGCTTTTTCGCGTGATGAAATTTGGCTGGCTCGGAGGAAGATAAAATGCGAACACTTCGTCGGGCGACGTGATGTTCGGGGGAAGAACGAGATTGCGGGTGAGCGCGTGACGCTCTCTACCGTGCGCGACGCTCTCCAGCAACGCCTCGCGCACCGGAGCGCTCTCGCTATAGAGCGTGCGGATGGCGTCGTAATTTAGAAACGCACAATCCTCCGCCGAAACTCCATGATCCTCGCCCAGCTCCCTGATCAGCGACAAAGCGTCGCTTAAGCTTCGCGTGAACACGAACTTTGCATATTCGCGGCCCTCAATGCCCGCCCTGATGAACTCGATCAAACTCAAGACGTCGATGTCGAGCTCATGTTCCTTGAGCAGCTGTTCGATGCGTCGTAACTGCTCGATCGACAGCGCAAAACGCGGGGACGCTGACGCCGTCGGTCGGGCACTCGACCAGTCGAAATAGAGATCGGGCGCCTCGTCGTAGCGCGGCGAAAGGATGTCATAAGTGCCCGGCCGGAGGTGGCCGTAGCGGGCGAGGAAATCTGCCTTCGGAAGTTGCGCGAAATCTTGCCCGATGCGAGACCCGACGGTATCGACACTCGCCATGAATGTCGCAGCCTCTTCAGCATTGAGAACGCCCACTTCAACGAAAGACTGGAGCAGCTGGACCGCTATAAAGCCCGCCCGCGCCAGACCGGCGAACGGCAGTGTGCCGTATCGCTTGCAGTCTTCGATCAGCCAGTAAATGCGGCTGATCTTGTCGATTTTTGCGTTGCAGATTGTCGGTAACCGCCGTGCCAGCAGATCAACTTTCGCGCGGTCGCCCCGCCACAGCGCGGTGTCGCCATGGATGATGCGATTGGTGAGGCGCCGTAGGGCGCCCGAAAGTTCGGCAAGGTCTTCTGCAGAAAATCCATGCTCAGCGAGCCTACGCATTCGTTTCGGCAAATCCAAGGTGTAGCAGGAGAAGATGATCTCGAATTCGACTTTGTCATGGAGATGCGGTTCGGATAGGAGGCGAGCGATGTAATAATTTACGAGACGCCCGGCTAGATCGTCGGGTACGTCACTTGGTATGAAGGAGTTGAAGCTGACACGCACGTCGATGTAGGGTAGTCCGTGAAAGCTAACCAGCAGCGGAAAACTGCGAAGATTCTTGTATCCATAGTTGTCCCTCTGATAGGCCCAGATCGCGTCGGTGATAAGTTCGCGGTAGAGTGACAATGAGAGTGGCCAGGGCCGCACCCCGATGATTTCGGCCGGGTTCCAATCCGGCATGACGCCGAATACTGCCCTGCTGCCGTGCAAGTACGGATGCGGGCGGCTGAGCAGCTCGACCTTGCGTGCGACATCAGCAAGCGCGGCGTCGACCTTTGCGTCTGCTGCCAGCTCCCGCCGGTCGACGGCGAGTGGGCGAACTTGCAGAAGGTAGAGCTGCTCATCATCACCAACGGCGAATTCGACGTCAATTGCATCACACCCCAAGAGAGTTTCGAGCTCGCTGATGAGAGCGATAACCGGCGCAAGCAACGGAGGACAAGCCTCAGGCCGCGATTTAAGGCAAAGAAAAGTCTCGAGATTGTCTCCGACACCGGCGGTCACGCGATCGGTCAGGCCGGAACGGTCGTCGTAATTGATAACAAAATAAGGGCCGCCGCCGGGACTGCGCGAGAAAGCCACGCCGGCCATCGACACCCGGTCGAGCATGGGTTGGACGAAGATCTGGTCGTCGGTTCCCTCATCGGCAAACGAGTCAATCACCCGATCGATTGCCTGTGCCAGTGCCGCGCTGCCGACGACACCGAGTACGGAATCATATCTCCCGGCCTGGGAGCTCTCTGAGCCGTCTTCGCTCCGTGCACTGCTACGCACGATGACCCGCTTTGAACCCCAGGGCACAGCGGCGACGGCAGCGAGTACGCCAGCGGCGTCCGAGCGCCAATCGCCAACTGAAAATCGGACCTGCGGCAGGACGCGCCCATTACGTAGCAGCGGCGCCAGCGCTTCCAGAGATTCTGCCTTCGTCTTGAACGTGACGAGGCGCGCCGTCGGCGCTTTGCCATCCCTCCTGTCGCACACCGTCAAAATGCGCTCGACCGCCGTGGCAATATCAAGTCCGCCATAATTGTCCAGGACCAGATCCGGCGCCTCGGGAGCCTCCGCCGGCACGTCAAGACCGACGATGTCGCGCGCATCGCCGCGCTCAGCGCCGGCATAGATGCCCTTGCTATCCCGACGCTTTAGCTCATCTATCGGGACCCGAAGGTAGATCTCGCGATAACCGGCGATGTTCTCGCGGTTCCAACGCTGCGCCTCGTGAAACAATGAGATGGTCGCGCAGACGACATCGGCGCCCTGCGCGGCCAGCAGCCGACACAACCGCGCGTTGCGCATCGCCGATCGCCGGCGATCACCCGCATTGTGGCCTAGATCCTCGGCGATCACAGCACGGAGTGCATCGCCATCAAGGAAGGTGACCGGACGGCCGGCGGCGCGCAACCTTGCGCACAATTCACGGCCCACGCTCGTCTTGCCGGCACCGGATAAGCCGGTAATCCAGAAGACAAGGCCTGGAGTATCATGTTGGGCGTCGAGCTGACGTCGGGCATTTTTTAGATTTGTCAGCATGTGAAAAGGTATCGCTTCGCTGTAGAAACAAGGATCAATCGTCAGTACTACAACCATCGTAAATCGGTATTATATCTTAAATTATTCTGGGCCTCGGTAAATATGAGGTGCAGGATGCCTGTCATACGAAATGACAAAAATTAGCCGTAGAACGCTCGATGCAGTCGCGTTCGCCAGTCCGGTAGCTGGATCCCAAATGTCTTCAACAGGCAAGCATTCGATAAAATTGAATAGGCCGGGCGGCGAGCGGGAGTTGGAAATTCTTGCGTCGTGATGGGAGTGACGCGACGCGTAATCAACGGTTTTCCTCCAGTTGCCGCGGCGAACCAGGGCATGGTTTTCGACACGTGCGAAGCTTCTTCCAAAATCGCGGTTGCAAATTCATGCCAATTCGTCACACCGGCGGCGGTCATGTGGTAGGTCCCGCTGACATTAGACACAGAACCCTGGCTGCTTTCTCTTCCGTAGAGTTGCGACAGGATTTTAGTAGTCGCCTCGGCGATTTCGCGGCTCCAAGTCGGCGCGCCGATCTGGTCCCGAACAATTCTTAGCTCCTCGCGTTGAGTGGCTAGTCGCAAAATCGTGAGCAGAAAATTTCGGCCGCGCGTTGCATACACCCAGGAAGTCCGAAAGATCAGGTGAGGCACTCCGGAATCTCGAATCGCTTGTTCGCCGGCGAGCTTCGACTTTCCGTACACATTGATGGGGTCGGTCGGATCGTCTTCCACATACGGATTTCGCTTGAGTCCGTCGAATACATAATCCGTCGAATAGTGCACAAGCGACGCACCGATTTTCTTCGCTTCCTCAGCCATTATCGCAACAGCGCTAGAATTAATTTCGTTAGCTACAGTTTCTTCCTTTTCAGCTTGATCTACGGCGGTGTAAGCGGCAGTGTTGACGATCAGGTTCGGCCGGATTTCTCGAATCGTCCGGCGAATATCTTCCGGGTTCGATAGATTCAGTTCTTGCCGGCCCAACGCGACAACTTCGCCGACTTGCGGCAAGAGTCGGTCGAGCTCTTCACCGACTTGACCGTTCTTCCCGGTGAGCAAAATCTTGGGTTTCATCTTGCCGGATACCGGGGAAGAAATTCCGGAGGCACATCGGCGAGCCGCGAAAAGCCGGAATCCTTTCCCGAAATAAGAGGACTGGCAAAGCCCCAGGAGATGTTGAGATCAGAATCGTTCCACGCAACGCCGCGTTCATCGGCTGGATCGTAGAATTCGTCGCATTTATAAAGGAACTGCACGGAATCGGTAAGAGCCAGAAATCCATGTGCAAACCCTCGCGGAATATAAATCTGATTGTGGTCTTTTGAAGAGAGAACCACGCTGGCCCATTTCCCGAAATGGGGCGAACCGGCTCGAATGTCTACCGCCACGTCGAGCGCTTCTCCCTCCACCACGCGGCAAAGCTTGGCTTGCGGGTGGCGCAACTGGTAGTGAAGCCCGCGCAGCGTTCCTTTTGATGAGCGCGAGTGATTGTCCTGAACGAAGGTATCGGCAATTCCCAGGTTCGCGAACGCCTCGCGGTTGTAGGTTTCCATGAAAAAGCCGCGAGCGTCAGAGAAAACCTTGGGCCGAAGTTCCCAGACACCTGGAAGATTTGTTTCAATCCGTTGCATTGAATTCACACCCTGGGAATAGGGATCTAGTCCAAGAAGAAGACGGTTCGCAGAATCAAATTTGGCAATGACAGCATTTTGCTAGCGAGGAGTTTTCCCGCCGTCCGCGATTGCGTGAAGCGAAGTGTCGCGGTTCACGTAATACTTGTCGTAGTACGAGAGGTAGTCGCCCTTGCGAACGCCCGCCATCCAATCCGAATTGCTCTGGTACCAGCCGATCGTCTGACGCAGTCCTTCGTCGAGCGAAATGGCCGGCTTCCACCCGAGTTCCTTTTCCATCTTTGCGCAATCGAGCGCGTAGCGGCGGTCGTGTCCCGGCCGATCTTTTACGTAGGTGAGCAGCGTATCCGGCTTTCCGAGTACGCGAAGCAGACGATGCAGCATGGTCAAATTTTCTTCGACGTCGAGCCCGCCAATGTTGTAAACCTCGCCGATCCGCCCTCTTTCGAGCACCGCGACGACGCCGCGACAATTATCCTCAACGTGGAGCCAATCACGCTGCTGCTTCCCGTCGCCGTAGATGGGAAGGGGCTTGTCGTCGAGGGCATTCGTGATCATCAACGGCATAAATTTTTCCGGAAACTGAAATGGACCGTAATTGTTCGACGAGCGCGTGATCAGGGCCGGGAATCCGTAAGTTCGCACGTAGGAACGCACAAGGAGATCCGAGCCGGCTTTAGACGAAGAATACGGACTGCTCGGCTGCAATGGCGAGTTTTCGTCGGCGAAAGCGCCGGGAAGCATGTCTCCATACACTTCATCGGTGGAGATGTGAACGAATCGCTCGACGTCTAGTTTTCGGGCGATTTGCAAAAGGACAAACGTGCCCTTCACATTTGTCTCGATCGAAGCGGCGGGCTCATAGATGCTTCGGTCGACGTGCGATTCCGCAGCGAAGTGAACTATCGCGTCGCATCCTCGCAAAGCTTGTTCCACTGCGGCTGCATCGCAAATGTCGCCTCTGACGAAGGAGTAGCGAGGATCATCCGCAATCGACTCCAGGTTCGCCAGATTGCCTGCGTACGTCAGCTTGTCGTAGTTGACGACCGAATAACCCTTCTTCAAGGCAAGGACATGACGGATAAAATTCGAGCCGATGAATCCGGCGCCGCCCGTAACGAATATCTTCATCGAATCACTTCCTGTCGTGCAGCCGCTGCGCCGTGGCTGTCGTGCGCCAACTTATTTGCGCCCGTTTTGGCGACTAGCGTATTGGCGTGGAGCAACGATTCGAACGTTCCGGCATCGGTCCACCAACCGTCGAGAATTTCATACGTCAACTTGTCTTCCTCGATGTAGAAATTGTTGACGTCGGTGATTTCCAGCTCGCCGCGGCCGGAAGGTTTCAGCCGGCGGATCTTTTGAAACACGCTCGCGTCGTACAGATAGATGCCGATCACGGCGTAGTTTGATTTCGGAGCCTTGGGCTTTTCCTCGATTCCGACAACGTGCTCGCCGCGAAGCTCCGCAACACCAAATCGCTGGGCGTCCGTCACTTCCTTGAGAAGAATTTTCGCGCCGCTTTTTTGTTTCTGGAAATTTTTGACAGCGTCGCAGACGTTGTTTTCGATGATGTTGTCGCCAAGGATCACGCAGATTGGTTCGCCGCCGGCAAAGAATTCCGCCAAGCCCAGCGCTTCAGCGATGCCGCCTTCTCCTTCTTGATAGGTGTAGTTCAAATGTTTCAAGCCAAAATCCCGGCCGTTTCCCAGGAGCCTGAGGAAGTCTCCGGCGTTCTTGCCGCCGGTGACCAGCAGGATTTCTTCAATCCCGGCGTTTACAAGAGTCTGGATCGGGTAATACACCATGGGCTTGTCGTAAATGGGCAGCAGGTGCTTGTTGGTTACCCGAGTCAACGGATTCAGCCGACTGCCCGTCCCGCCCGCCAGTACTACACCTTTCATGGATTCCTCTCATTTCCGAAGAGCCAACTCAAGCGGCGCCCGGAACCTTCGAATCAAGTCGCCCAAAGTTGCTAAACGTACGCCACAAAGGCGGAACCGATAAATATAAACGCACTTATCGTACCAAGGTGCGTGAATCTCGAGATAACTAGGTCAATAACTATTTTATTTTCTTATTGATACGAAGATATTCACCCGGGGGAGTGGCCATCTTATCCCGCGGAACCTCATTACGGAAAAACGGTCCCCAAAAGTGCGGAAAATGTTCCGCTCTTCAAAATCCAATCCGGAGGAGTTCATCTCCAAATCGTTTCACGGCCCCACAAGCGGCTGAGCTGCTGGCGTCGCAGATAGTTGATCGTCTCGGGATCATCCACCTGTGGAACACGTTTCAAATATCCGCTGATGAATCCATAAAATAACGCAGTAGAACCGATGACATAGGGTCTTTGGACCAGCCGGAGCAGGCATTTTGAAACCATAAACAGCGGATGATAGCCACAGATGTAGTTCGCTCTTCCGTTCTTGACCATGCCGGCCCACCATCCCTCCGCCGTTCCTGTAAACCTGTGGTGGAGAATATGGAGGTCTGGAAAACTCATCGTTGTCCAACCCAGCATGCTGGCTTTTACTTCATCCATCGTGTCCCAACCAGGCGCGGGCCAAAACCCGCCGATGGCGTCCCAACAGCCGCGCCTGTAAATCTTAGTGGCTCCCCGAACGTGAAAAGCGGGGCACTTTTCAAATTCCTTTACACCATTTATGATGTAGCAAATCGCGCCTCCGCCGACACCCAAGCGAGGATCGCTCTCGAAATTGGCAAAACACTTTTCGAAGTAATCAGGCTCAAAGGAAAGATCGCCATCCAGTTTGACCACGAAGTCCCAGTCCTTAAATTGGATCGCTTGGTAGCCCTCATTGAACGCATCTACAACGCCGCCGCCCGCTTTTCGAAAACCCCGGTTCCCGCGGTGAACGACCCGAATCCAGGAGTATTGACGGGCGTATTCATCGACGATGCTTCCCGTATTGTCCGTGGAGCCGTCGTCCACGATGATCCATTCTTTGGGAAGAATTGTTTGACGGGCCATGCAGTCGACCGTAAATCGAATATAAGCCTCTTCGTCCCGAACGGGGCTTACGACTACATAGTTTGGGTGCGACGCACTCATATTCATATTCTACAGAGTATCGGGACGCTTGTGAAAAAGGATGTCTTTTTATACATCAAGAACAACTTAGCCAACTCTTGAACACCCTAGCCGAACCGTGCGCTAATTTCGGGCAGCGGCCGTGAACTCATTCACGCTTGCATCTCAGCTCGGCGCAGATTGAGTCAGCAAGATGCTCAGAATGGTGCGCCACTTCGCCAGAGCCGAATTCAAATCCGTCTTCGGCGCAAACGTGTTTCCGAACACCGACGCAATTCTAATAACCGCGAGGCGGCCCATGGCGGTCAATGCCATAACGATTCGGAAAATAAACCCGTAAAATCGCCCTCGGTTCTTGTCGCAAAAACGCGGGATGGCTCTCCACTTCATCATGGTCGCCGACTGAGGATCGCTGCTCTTGCCTCCGTAATGGATGATCGTCCCTTCGCCCGTATAGTAATTTGAGAAGCCAGCCTGGACGACTTTGTAGCAGAGATCCAAATCTTCGGCATACATGAAATAGTCTTCGCTGAACAACGACACCTTTTCAAATGGGGCGCGCTTGATCATCAGACACGCCCCGGACACGACTTCCACCTTCGCGGGTACGACGCTGTCTGAGTAAAGCGGGCCAATTCCCCACAATGAATTCTTCGGCCAGCGCCGCCGCAGAAAATCGACGTCGAGAACCTGATTAAGAATGGTCGGAAAGGTCTGAATGCAGCTCGTCTGCACGGAAAGGTCGGAATTCAACAACTTGCATCCGATGATTCCCGCGTCCGGCAACGACCGAAGATGCTGTAGCATTGCGTTGATCGCCGGACTCACGAGCTTCGTATCCGGATTCAGAAAAAGGATGTTTTCGCCCGAGCAACTCTTGTAACCAAGATTATTTGCTCCCGCAAATCCCAGATTCGTCGCGCTCTTTATCAGCGTGATATCGGCGAACTGCTCTTTAAGCATATCCACATTCCCAACGGGCGAAGCATTGTCCACCACGATAATTTCGAATTGGATTCCGTGGGTATGTTCGTAGACACTGCGGATGGACTCTGCAATATAGTCCGCCGAGTTCCAGTTCACATAAATGATCGACACGTCCATCGGTGATTCGTTTTCCTGTTTTCGCCGGCTGGACTGGGGAAATTCCGCCATCACTTGCGCGCATCCTCCAAATGATACTCCGCAGGCCGCGCCTCGCTCTTTTTCATTTCAATCGTCTCTCGATACACATCGACTAGTATCTTCCCCGCGGCCGTCCAAGTAATCTCGGGGACTTTGCGAAGCCCGGCGGCGCGCAATCTTTCCAGGAGGCCGCGGTCCTCATGCAGCATTGTAA
The DNA here is from genome assembly GCA_963698005.1 of uncultured Acidobacteriota bacterium. Classification (GTDB taxonomy): domain Bacteria; phylum Acidobacteriota; class Terriglobia; order Acidiferrales; family UBA7541; genus Palsa-295. The sequence continues at coordinate 3,383,964 of OY969113.1, read as the reverse complement.
TGTGTTGGGTCAAGGCCTGGACGTCGCCGATGCGATGCACTAGCGCGTTTTCCATGTGCTGACAAATATCAGTGCATGCTTCAGATACGAGTGGTACAGAACCACTCGCCATCGCTTCCGTACATACAAGGCCGAACCCTTCTTCGATCGTGGGGAGAACCATCACATCGCTTTCGCGCATCAGTTGCGGCACGTCGTTGCGGTGTCCCAGCATGTGCACGCTGGGATCGGATAGCATGGGTGCAAGTTTCTCCGCGTAGGCCGGCAGAAACTCTCCCGCGATCAGGAATTTGCCCTTATGGTGAGCCGGAGATTTCAGCCACGCTTCCAGTGCATAGTGCAGACCTTTTCTCACCGCGGCGACTCCCACAAACAACATGGTGAGCCCGCCCTTAGCATCTCTTTTTTCCGCTGCGGGATAGTAAGCCTTCTCATCAACGCCGTAGATGTGCCGCGCCAGTTTTTCGCGCGCAAAACCGCGTTCGAGAAAAGTCTTGGCCGTGAATTCCGAAGGGCACAAAAGCCGATCGACCCGGCGATATTCCTCTTCTTCAATCCGAAGAACGTCCTCATTATAAGCATGCTCGTGACCCGGCGGCAGCGCGACTCCCAGCCGTTCGCATTCCTTCTGTACAACCTCATACGCGAAGCGCGTATGGGCGTTGGGTCTCTCAAGCACCGTTGGAATTCCAAGCCTCGCCGCCGCCTGCAGAGTTCGCAGCGCGCCGAGAGACCAGGTGTGGACGATGTCAACCTGCCCAGCCAATTTTTCCAGGCGCCGCGAAACGATGTAATCGTGAAGGGCGAAGGCGCGCCTGCTGCCGAGCGCCTTGTACGGAATGCGCAACTTTCCTCTGGACAGGGTCGGGCGAACTTTTACTCCTGCCGGCGCCTCTCGTTGGAGTGCTCCCGGAAACAGCAGGACGTCCGCTCCGGCTTTCGCAATGCCGTCCACTTGCTGCCAGGCGGTATAGCAAATTCGGGCGGCTCCGAGCTTGTGCGGAAAGCTGTAAAGCACCCGCACGTGATCACCGTCCAACGGTCACTCTCGATCCTCCCAAAGTTCGATACCGAATTTCCCTCGCTCCAAACGATTCAAGCTCGCTGTTTTTTGCTGAAGTCAAAAGGTCTCGCTCAGCGACAGAACCCGCTGGCGACACACCTACCTGCAGAGATCAATTCGCACTAAGAGAGGGCCGGCGGAAGAGTGCACTTCTCTCCTCCTGAGTAATCGCTCCAAAAACCGAAAGTACGCCATAAACGCCGAGAGATAGGACGCATAACAGTCCCAAGGTAACTAGACTATTTACGTACCGGCGGAACGCGAAAAGAATGGCGACTTGGATCGAGACGCACGCAAACGGCCGCAGCAGACCATGGGAGAAGAGCTCCCATAATGGAAATTTGAGCATGCGCGTAACTACGTAAATGAACGCAGGAACTACCAGTGCTTGCGGCAGCAGTGCCGCGAGCGCAGCGCCATCGATGCCGTAGCGAGGAATTAGCAGGAAGTTGGAGACGAGGTTGATGACCGACGACGCGAATGCAAAAGCCGCCGGCATCCAGGCTTCTCCCACACCCAGCGAAGTCACAGTGGGCACGCCGCTTATCGCTGTCAAAAACGTCGCCGCACCCAACGCACGAAGAGCGAACGCCCCCTGCACCGCATACTCCGGGCCGAGCCAGTAGCGAAGGATCGGTCCCGGCACCGCGATCAGAATTGCAGTAATGGGCAGTGTCACCAAAGTCATCATCTTGGTCGCGCGCAGGTACAATTCGTGCACTTTTTCGTGAGCCCCCATCGCATGCAGTTCACTAGCGAAAGGGAAAACCACCGACGTGATGTTCGAAACACCGATCGCGGCCTTTTCAGAGATCGAGAACGGCAAAGTGTAGAACGTGACAGCCGCGAGCGGCATATAGTAAGCCAGGATGAAACGATCCACTCGGTTTATGATCATAGAGAATATCCCGGCCAGGAGTAGCGGAAGAGTGAAACTGAAAAGCTTCCGGAATGCGGCCCGATCAAAATATGGAAGGAAGCTCAAACCCGGAATCAGCTCACGGCTGATAACGGCAAAGGCTACCACAGTCAGAATATTTGACGCGAGAACGACCACCAGCACGGCCCTGATCGAATATCCGCAAGCCAACACGATCACTGGTCCAACGGATCGCATCGTACCGGTGACGACGTTTACTGTATTGAAGATTTTCCATCGCTGCAGCGCGGCGGGCAAGGCCCAGATTGGTTCCAGCATCATCGACGTAAACATGCCGAAGGCGGCCACGTATATTGCAAAACCGACCACAGCGTCAACTTCCGGACCACCGCGAAAAAAAAGTCTGCCAATCGTGGCTCTCGGGCCGATTAGAATCACGAGTCCAACCGTGCCAGCCATCAGGCAGGTTGCCCACGCAGTTTGGAATAGCCGATTGATTGCCTTGAAATCACCCGTCCAATAAAGTTCGGAAACATACTTGGTCAGCGCGCGTCCGATCCCCAAGTTCAGCAAACCCGCGAACCCTGCTACCACTTGAACCAGAGCCAAGATTCCAAACAGCTCGGGACCAAGGTGATGAACGATGTAAGGCGCCGTAACAAAAGTCAAAACCAGGAGGTATCCTTGCCCGATGTAGTTCACCAACGTGTTGCTGAAAAAACGCCGGCTAACGCTGCCGCCTTGGTCCGGTGCGTTTGCTGGTTCAACCGGTGTGCTAGCTGTCGGCAATTTGGAGATCCTTATTGAATTTAATCGACCAAAAACTTTCGGCGCCAAGACCGGAAGAAAGGCAGGGTTTGTGCGGACCGCAGGTTGCGACTATCGTGTTGCCACCATCGCGTCGCGCCCGGGCGCCGAGTCATTTTCCGCTGGTTGGGCCAGAGCATCTTCCAAGACAGATTCGAAGCTTGTCGTCGCCCGGCTCCAGGTAAATTGTTGAATATGTTGGTGACCGAGATGAGCCAATCGGAGCCTTAGTTCCGGGTCCTCCAGTAAACGGAGGACGTTTGCGGCCAAGGCGTTCGGATCCTTCGGCGCACTTAGGAGAGCGGTTTCCCCGTCGATCGCGAATTCGCGATGGCCGCCAATATCTGTTGCCGCCAACGCTGCCCCGCACTGCAAGGCTTCGGCGGCGGGAAGACCCCATCCCTCCTCCCAACTTGGGGCCAAGAAAATCGCCGCACGGTTGTAAATCTCGCGCAGTGTGCGTTGAGGGGGATTCTGATGATATTCCACCCAACTTGGCAGTCCGGATGGACAAGGACACACCCCGAAGATTTCAGCTTTAAGCGCGGGTACTTTCGCCTTGGCTTTGTGAAGAGCGGCGAGCCCGTCAGCGGACCCTTTCCAATCCGACAGGTGATAGAGCATCGCTACGGCGTGCGGGTCACGCGTCTCAGGTGCAACATCCACACCGAATGTATTGAAATTGAGGCCGTTAGGAACATAGTCGGCGGGTTGGCCCAAACTCCGCGCCACGTCCTCAAGCCATCGTGAAATGACCACCTTCCGAAGGGGAAGCTTCCAGGTGGCCATCACTTCGGCCTCGGGGCCGCACCAGGTCTCAAGGTGTTGAATGAGATAAAGTCGAGCGCCCGGGCAGTTTGCAACCCATTTAGCGGTATACCAGAATGTAGCCACCCAGACATCCGACGGTGGCATGGAACGAGGGTCGAGTGTCATATTATGAAGAAGCTCGACCTTGGGATTGATCTTGAACCAACTGTCCGGACGATAGCGGCCGGTAATCCTGCGGCGCAGATACCCAAGCCATTGCCGCGCACGGCTGGAGAGGGATACACGCGCGGCGTCAATATCTTCCAGAGTCAGAAGGCGCGGATGTACGATCCTGACGCGCCAGCCCCGCTCCGCAAGGTGATTGGCATACTCGTAGACGATTTTGAACCCACCGGTCGGGACGGTTCCGCTTCCCGGCAAGAAAAACGTAATCGTTCTCTCTTTCGCTGTAGCTCCGGATTTAGGCATTATTTGGCAACATGGCTATCGGCCAGAGGTAGTCCAGCGCCGCTTCGAGACGCGTCTCCAAGCTCGGCCAGAAGCGCTCGGCCATCTTTCACGCGAAACGCGCCAATTTCCTTCCGGAGGATGAAGCGCAAATAAGCTTCCTGGATTCGCTTTTTGTACATATGGATATCGAACTTAGTTATTGTTACGCAGGTAGTCCTGATCGGTAGAGAGTTTTTCCACCTGCGCTTAACATGTCGATAACTCTCGTAGAATTCCTTGGGAAGAATGAAATTCTGTTGCGTGTTGTGGATGCAGAATGCGGAGATAGCATAACTCTTCAGGCCGCGAGCGGCCGCTGCCATGCAAATATCTGCTCCGTAAAAGTGGAAGTGCGGCAAACCCTCGTCAAACCGCAGCCCGGAGGACTTCCTCAAGATCAGAACGATTTCGTCCAAAGTCTGTACCGGTGCGGGATGACCCATAGGTTTCCCCATGATGCCCAGGCCGCCGGAATATATGTAACCGCGGCCGTGGTCGTCGAGGGTCTCGCCATAGCATCCTAAAACTCCCCACTGAGGGTCTGTCCGTTCCAACGAGTCGAGCGCGCGCTGCAGATCCAATAGCCAGGATTCGGGAAATATAATGTCCTGATGCGCGAAAACAATCAAATCGTTGGCACTTCGATCGATTGCGTCATTGTAGGCAATCGATGCGGACGAAAAGCCCTCTTGGACGATAATCTGGTGAGAATGCGCGCCGCTAAGGCAAGGCGACGCCAGGAAATTGCTCTCGAAAACGCTCTTATTATTGACAGCTATAACGAACGTAATTGATTTCGCGTCGGGCATATTTGGCAGCTTTGTGAATAGTTAGGAGGAGTGAGCCAAGGAGTGCTGGGACCCGGCACATGTGGAAATACTGGGCCAGATCCCCTTCGTGTCTTAGTTCCGACTGTATCCCAAACTTGAAACCCTAAAAATCTAGTTGTTGACCGTCGCCGCTAGATTCGCCGGTGCCGGGGGCTGGTTGGCGTTGGAGCTACCGGACATGTAAGCTCCAGCATCCCAACACCCCACTCCAGGGCACGGCCCGCTGGAAGGGCGAGTCATAACCGTAACAGCAGGACAAACTACCGTATGGTTGGCAGTGTTGTAAGCGCAGCCATTCGTGGTGGTCTGCTGGAAAGCAGAACCGAATGTCGCACTCAAACCGTTTTCGTTCGCCCCTTTCCCTACCGTGGCCGTAGATGCTGCGGTTGGGGCGTAGTCATTCGCAGACGTGTAACCCTGCGCATTCGCCGCCGCAATCGTTTGGATAACGTCTCCGCTGCACGAGGTGTCTCCGCCGTTGATTCTCGGGAATTGCCCGCCCCAGACCGCCGCGCAGCCAGTCCCATTGTCAGTGATGTAGTGATTGTTCGCTGTCGTGATGGTGTAGTTAGCGGAATTCTGATTTTTCCAAATCGAATCAACGCTCACCGATTCCCAGGTATTGTTGTAAGCCAGCATGTGTTGATTCGTTTGTACCGGAGGGTTAGAGCTACCAATATTATTGCAATTCCCAGCGCAGTTCACGTCGTGGCCGACGTTGTTGAAAACATAATCTGTGAATCCGCTGTTTACGTTGAACCAAAACACGGACGAAAGCGGCTCGTTGTATTCCGTCCCTACATAGCGAAGCAGATTATTATAAAAAAAACTATCGCCCGCGTATTCGCCGACGCAAAACCATAAATCCGAATGGGTGCGATTATCAGGAGAATTGTTGATGTACTCAAACAGGTTATTCGCAAGAATATGGCAGTTGTCTAGAATTTGCGTTCCACCAAAATGGCGCATTACATTTTCTTCCACGTCGTAGCCGTCTCCATCGATGCAAGCGAACGACAGGTCGTCGGAGTCCGCGCCGTCGCAGACGTTGAAAACAATCAGAGTGCCTTGCGTCGTTGCAGTCTGTCCATCAATAGCGGTCGGGCCATTGCAGACCCCTGAAGGAGAGCTGTTACCGCAAGTTGTAGGAGTGAATGGTAAGTGGGTCCAACCGTGAAAATAATTATTCGATATAGTTTCAAAGCTCACAGGACCGTTCGGAAAGTGTTCTAAATAGACGTGTGAGTTTACGCCGTTGTTTTGGAGTAAGTCGTTCCAGCACATCCCGGTGAATTCGAAATTGTCTATCTGTACATATTTCACGCTATCTAAGGTGATGTCGTTTAGGTTCCCTTGCGGAAAAGCACAGCTTGAAACGGGGGACGTGGAAGCTGGATTGTCATTGGTGAATATCGGCCTGGCCCACGAACCGTTCGCGGACCAATTCTTATCCACGCCGATATAGATTTCGGCCGAGCTGTTCCCCGACCATATCCAATCCCACCCATTAGGTTTTGAGCCTTTCGGCCAACCCGCAGGCAATCCCACTTGGGGGCTTCCGGTGAAGTAGTGCCAAGTGTCGCCGCCGCGCAAGATGAATCCTTCTCCGGCTACCGGGGTTATGTGGCACGCCGAGCCGCTAGCGCAATTAGGCATGCCGGGAGCGTGTTGCCAAGGAGACGCTTCAGAAGTTCCAGAATTAGAGTCCGAGCCGCTTGCTGCTACGTAAAAGCAGTTCGTCACGCCCAAGCTCGCAAGCGTCACAAGCGATCCCGTGGGATTGGCTGGATTGACGTATTGAGCATCAGAAGGACATGCTCCACCACCAGCGGCGCGAGCGGCAAGCGGAGCGAACAGCAGGATCAACGCGAAAAGAGATATTTTTTTCATTTGGACACCACAAAAGCTGAATTCCCCTATCCGAACCGGTTTGAGCATTGTCTCCCTCGTCAGGCAGCAGAGACCTTCGTGCCGAGAGCTTAATCACTCTCAGCGCTCAGGAATGTAACTGGCCTGATGTTACCCATTACAGCGCAGGGCGACCACTGCTCGCGGGGACAGTTTGAGGACAGGTCGGGTGTCCGTCCAAATTCAGCTCCAAACAACGCGAAACCTTGCTAACTGCACACAACCAAAAGGATTACCATTTCATCGGAAGCTCGGAACACGTCCCGTCGCCGGGTACGGAAGCGACGGAGACCGTTTCGCGAATCGTGGACCAAGCTGCAATGCGTCAGGCGCAATCTCTTCGACTTTCTGCGGGGCCAGCATCGGACCTGCGGCTGCACTAATCATAGCCAGCAATGCAAACCAAGCCACTCGAGTCTGGTCGAAATAGCTGATACCAAAATACCCCACAACGTGTGCAAAAAGCGCGGCCCCCAGGATCCAGAGCATCCACTCCTTTTCTTTATCCCCTTCAATGGCTTTCCTCGCCTTCCCAATCATTCCAAAACTGACGGAGATCATGGCAATGAAACAAGCCAGCGAGACCAAACCTCCGCTTTCACCCTCAGCGACGAATTGATTGGTATGGTCCCACATGTCAACTCCCCAGTCGTCGCTTGAGTAGGTCCCTAGAAGCCACCAGTCGCCGAAGTGCCTGATGAACTGATCGATCAGGAACGCGCGCTGATAGCTCGAGTTCCCGCCTACTATATCTATGTGGGAAATCACAAACCAAACAGGCGCCTTCATAACGATATTCAACGAAATAAGCAAGATGACAATTCCCCAGCGGACCTGTCGCATCTTCTTTCGAAACGGCCAGAAACATATCGCGAATAAACCGCCGCCAAAGGCCATGAGGGCCGTACTCGATGCCGCTGCCACTACAATGACGGCCGATGAAATAAAGCCAACCACCGCGAGGAATTTGGATTTCGCTATCTTCCATAGCCAGAAGAATAAAGGCGCCAAAGTACCGCCGAATGTGCCAGCCAAAATGGCGTGCATAAATGGACCTTGCGCCCGGATGGTACCCATCCTAATGGTCGGTATGATAGGAACACCCCCAAGGAACCCGAATACATTCTGAAAGTGCAGCTTCTCGTTCAACATACCCGCAGCAATAACAGCCGCGATCAGCGCGAGAACCTTAGCGGCCCGAGTAATGTCCTCGCCATCCCGAATCAAAAACCTGAAAAGAAAATATCCTCCAAACACATCCCAGAGGAAGCCGCATTCCCCAATCACAGCCGGCATCGATGCGTACAAAACGAAAGCTGTTAAGGTCCGGAAAACGGCCCACAGCGTGAACCACTTGTCCACGGAGTTGAATCCGCCGGCTAAGGAGCTCCGTTTGGGACGACGCCTTCGTCATCAGCATGCGGACACAGCCGAACAAAATGATAATCCGCATCACAAAGACATGTAATCCTCCCATCACCACTTGCTGCCCCAAGGGTACAAGTAACGAGGTAACAAGCACTGGCACAATGACATATTTTCGGGGCAGAAATAGTATCAGGAGGACGGACAAAACTGTCGCGACCGCGACAACAGGGTGCAGCAATGTCTGTTGAAGACCGCCTCCGAATTGGGCGTGCTTGGGGATCACGGATTACGCCTCACTCCATGAACTGGCTCCTGGGCAGTTTGTGTCATTGCACGAGCTTCTTGACTCGCTCGATTGCACCAGGCCGTTTTGATCTTTGCCAGCAGTTTGGTTTTCTCCAGAGCCCTTTTCGTGGCCCATGGATTCTGGTCGTAAGCGATCTTTGGCAGGAGCTCGGAACGAAGCACATGAGCCACTGCGTTGATGGAATTCTTGGGGCGCATGAAATTCGGAGGCGTGCTATCTACGAATTCGGTAGCCCTTATTTTTGTGGGGTAGCTTGTTATATGCTGGATTTTTTAAAATATCGGATAGCTGTAAAGATCCTAGGTGCGAACATCCAAGTTAGTTCCAGTATGTTTCCTTTTAGACTTGCGGGAAAGTAGTTGGGTCGAAACCCCGGCTTCAATGCGGATCCGGTCACAGTGCTAACAGGCAATCCAAAGCTGGAGAGATCAGCCTCCTGATCTTTACTGACGGTGACGCGCGGTAGCCTTGCATAAAGCGGAGAAATAAGTACCACTAGCATGAATCTGACCTCTGCGCTTCTATTGGGAGTCCCTCGATGCCAAAGGTTGGAATATCGTATGATAACGTCGCCCGGCGAGGAATTGAGGCGAACGGATCGACGACGCACGGCATTAAATTGTGACACTGTTAATTTCTCTTGATGCGTTCCAGGCCATACTTCGGTACTCCCGTTGTGTTCTGTAACCTTACCCAAGGGTATATTTATGGCTATGAAGTCTGTTCCGAGCAGTCCATCCTTGTGGGCAGGCTGATATCGGCTGCCGGGGAGATTTGCATTACCGCCGAAGCCAATTATCTTATAGTCTTTCCCGAGCGCGCGATCCAACACTTCTTTGATTCTAGGGTTGGATGCTATTTCTCTAATTATCTGACACGTCGGGGACGGAGAATAGTTTATGTGGCCAAACCATTTTCCTCCGCCCCTCCAGGGCATTGGACGAGCGGATTCATATTCCGCGAGCAGTTCCTTCATTGCAGTTTCTGTGCATTTCGCATCAATGCATGACTCCAACGCCGTGTACCCTAATGTTTCAAGCTCTAGGGCATTTTCTTCAGGTGTTGCCATTGCCTCACCCTCCTGACTCTTGGAGCGCTTCGAGGTGCCTTGATATCGCATTTCCTAAACGGATTTATATCTGCGAGGGCCGGACGACAGAACCGCGGGACTGACGCTCGCTACACGCTACGCAGTCGTTTTTTCTGGAGTGATGTAGCGACGGATTTTTGCGGGATTGCCGGCCACAATGGCGTTTGCCGGAACGTCTTTGGTCACCACGCTGCCCGCGCCGACAATCGCGTTTTCGCCGATCACAACCTTCGAAAGAATTGTCGAGCCCGAGCCGATTGACGCGCGAGATTTCACGAGAGTTTTCTCGACCTTCCAGTTTTGCTCGGTTTGCAACTGACCTTCCTCCGTCGTCGCGCGCGGATAAGAATCGTTAATGAAGGTGACGCCGTGACCCACAAACACGGCGTCTTCAATGGTGACGCCCTCGCAGATGAACGTATGGCTTGAAATTTTGCAGTTCTTTCCGATCTTTGAATTCTTCTGGATTTCCACGAAAGCGCCGATTTTTGTATCGTCGCCGACTTCACATCCATACAGGTTGATAAACTTCGACAGTTTTACGTTGTTGCCAAGTTTTACGTCCGGTGCCACACACAAGTACTGTTCCATGTTTGGCTTCTTCCTCTTTTTATTGGAAATTCAAGGCTAATGCGAGGATCAACCGAGACTGCGCCTGAACGCGTGGGACGCAGATACGGCACGAAGCCGTCTACAACCGGATTACTTTTCCTCTTTGCTGCAGGGACTGATCGGCGGCTTCCAGCACTTGCACTACGTGCAATCCCGCGGCCCCATCATTAAATGGCTTTTTGTTGTTTACAATGCAGTCAACGAAATAGGCTGCTTCTAACTTGAGGGCTTCCACTTGCTCGACTCGAGGCGCCCACATATCGCCGGAGCGGTAGCTCACGAGTAGTTGATAGACTCCGTCGCCGCTCATTTGCACACCCTTGTCATATATCTTCAGCTTTTCGTCAGCTTCGAGATCGTTCCAAACCAGCATTTTCTTTTCACCGCCGATCAGAGTTGTGCGTACCTTTACCGGCGACAGCCAGTTCACGTTAATGTGCCCGATCATGTTGTTCGGATAGTAGAGAGTGAGGAATGCGATGTCGGCAACACCATTTAAATGGCGCTCACCGGTGGCGACGATCGCCTCGGGCTTATCCTTGAGCAGATAATCCATAATCGAAAGATCGTGCGGCGCGAGATCCCACAGCACATTTACGTCATGCTGAAACAGTCCGAGGTTTACACGCGTGGAGTCGTAATAATAGAGATCTCCCAGAGTCCCGTTATCAATGAATTCCTTGATGCGCTTGACCGCGCCGGTGAACAAAAACGTGTGGTCCACCATGATTTTTAGCTTCTTGCGTTCTGCTAGCTCGATCAGTTCTTCGGCTTGCGCGGTGGTGCAGGTAAACGGCTTCTCTACGAACACGTGCTTGCCGTTTTCCAATGCGGTTTTGGCAAGTTCGTAGTGCGTCCAAACGGGTGTCACGATCGCAATCGCGTCTATGTCCGTGGCAGTTAGGATGTCATTGCAATCGTCGATTGCGCGAATTTCCGGATAGGCCTGCCGGGCGCGCTGCAGTGACTTAGGCGTCTTGTCGCAAATGGCGACCACGCGGGTACGCTCCTGTCCGTGAAAATTCCGGACAATGTTCGGACCCCAGTAACCGTACCCGATCACGCCCATCCTAATCACGCTTTCGCCTGAATCCCGCTGTTTCCCGAGCTTTGTCGCGGAGCCAACATCTAGACTAGTAGCCATCTTTTTTCACCCTGAGAGTTCAAATCCTGAAAGGACAGAAATCTTTGCGGCCGTCGAAACAAACCGCGCAAGCGGTCTAAATCCCTGGCGCGCTAAGCCAGCGAGTTTCGAAACGTTTGGATTTTGCCAGGAGTGTCATCAGACTAATAGGCGCCATCGCCTGAAAAAACTGCGCGAGGAGTCTGGAGAAGTATTTTCACATCTAACATAGGCGACCACATTCTGGAGTACTGTAAATCCAGCCTGACCATTTCGTCGAACGTAGTCTTGCTCCGGCCGTGCACTTGCCATAACCCTGTGATGCCCGGCTTCGACTCAAGCAAACGGCGGCGATGCCAGATATCGTAGGCTTCGATTTCGTAGGGAATAGGAGGCCGCGGCCCCACCAGGGACATCTCGCCTTTCAGCACGTTCCAGAATTGCGGTATCTCGTCAAGGCTCGTGCGCCGCAAGAGTCTTCCAATCCAAGTGACTCGAGGATCGTTCGTAATTTTATAGACGCCCTTCTTGCTTCCTTCCTGCGCCGAAGAATTTGCCTTGCCCACGATGAATTTTCTGACGTATTCCTTGTGAATAGCGGCGTCGGTTGAAACGTACATCGACCGGAACTTAACGAACACAAACCGCGATCCGAACTGGCCGACTCGTTCTTGGCGAAAGAAAATCGGACCCTTCGACGTTAACTTGATGATGACAGCCAGCAGCAGAAATGCCGGTGAGAGAATCGTCACGGCCAACGAGGCTCCTACGAGATCCATCACGCGTTTGGTCAGCAATGACAGCTTTTTTTTCTCTTTAACTTCGAACAGATCGGGATACATCGTCGGGTCCACCGGCCGCTGATGCCCGTCTCCTTCCCAGCCCTCCGGGAAGGCATAGAAAGAGATTTGGAAACTGCTCAGTTGGGTGGCTTTGAAAGAGTTTTGAAGTCCAGCTGTAACTTTGGCCTCGATAATTTTGACGGCTGCGCTCACATCGCAGTCTCCGAACTCAGTGAAAATTACGCCAAAAACAGAATTCGCTTCGAACCATCCCGCCAGGTCGGTCTCGCGAATCGATGCGCACAGGACCACTGCAATCTGTTCCAAAAGAGCGTCCGTTTTCTTATTCTTCAATCCTCCGTCGATCAACATTAGAACCAAATGTTTCCGTGAACGCTCCGACCGCTTTCTTTCTCGGGCCAGCATTCGACGAAACTGTTCTTCGGAAAGGAAGCCCGCCATCGAACTGGCGGAGTTCGCGTCAGTTCCTGGCGACTTCCTTATATGTTCGACAATTCGTGGTTTAGTAGTAGACACGCCGCTCACTCAACCTCTTTGCTAAATCGTTCTCCGAAACTCATTTCAGCGTCAGCCAACTTCGCTGTTACACCACAATCTGAGCCGGCCGACACGCTGCGAACGTTTTTTCCAATTTCGCTCGCTGCGACGACGCGGTAGAAGAAACAAACGCACTATCGATTTCCACTGATACGGAACGTTGCAGCAGCGTGATCGAAAGCACCAGCCGCTGAGTCCCCTTAAAATCCATCAGGATTCCTTCAAGACCGCGCAATGAACCTGACTCAATTCGCACCCTCTCGCCTACCTGCAAGAATGGCCAGGGTTGATTTGGAATACCCGACGCCACCAAAGTCTGGATAGCGGCGATTTCAACTTCATCCACCGGAACCGGCACGCGGTTCACGCCCACTATTTGCATGACGCCGGGGGTTTTCATAATGGGCAGCCGGTCCTGAGGATCGAAGCGGCAAAATAGATATCCAGGAAACAACGGAGTCTGCACTTCCTTAACCCGGTCAGACCAGCGCTTCCTGCACTTGTAAAGCGGAAGAAACGACTCGTAGCCTTGGCCAAGCAAATAATTCGCAACGCCTGGCTCATGCCGCGTTCGAACCTGCAAAGCGAACCACGGATACCCGGCGACGCCATCCTGCCTGGCTGCTTTCTTAGTGTCGCATTCGGATTTGAGATTTGGTCTCATTTTGCCACTGCGCTTGTGCTACCGCCATGAGAGTCACAATTGACCCTCGACTACAGGTTTGCACGACGAATGCCACTACAAACTCTAGTCGCGTTTTGGGTAAATCTATGAAGCTTAATGCCTTAATTGAGAAATCCTCTGGGCGCTTACCGTCTTTGGGACACCAGTTCGAATCACTCTATGAACATTGCTATCCCAGAGTTCCACTTGTTTTCCCACATCCAAGACCAGCCTAATAAAGGACATAGAGCAAATTTCCTCGGTGCCCATCTTCAAGTAGCACACGGCCGAAACAACTCGCGTCGCAGCAGGTTCCTGTACGAAGCATTCGGTTGGCCAAACGGTACTCTCAGGACTGACCTGATTTGGCTTCTTCCTGCCCATACCCGTACCCTGCATAGTAGTAAGATCCATAAGTCTGGGACTGCTCTACAGCATTCAACACCACGCCTATCACATTCCTACCTTGCAGTTCTTGACAGGCTCGTTCAGCCGCTCCGGTCGGGGTCGAAGCCGCGCGCACCACCAAAATCACACCATCAACATGATCGGCGAGCAAGCTTGCGTCCGCCACGGGAAGTAATGGCGGAGAGTCCAGGATGACCCAGTCAAAAATCGGCGTTACCCGTTCCAGCAAAGTCTTCAGCCGGCCGTTCAGCAGTAATTCGCTTGGATTAGCCACTTCTTTCCCGCCTGGAATAAAGCACAGATTCCCTTCATGACCGTGTTGAATAACTGTTGTCTCGTCCGCGGCTCCAAGCAAATAATCCGTCAAACCCGGAGACGGTGGTGCGCCAAGCGGCACGTGGAGACGGGAACACCGCAGGTCCGCGTCGATAATCAGACATCGACGATCGGGCTGGCGGACAATTGCTTGCGCCAAATTGTTGGTTACAAACGTTTTGCCTTCCGCGGGCACGGAACTGGCGACCAAAAGAGTGCGGAGCTGTTGGCTCCCGCGCAATTGGTAAAGCCGTGATCGCAAAGTCCGAAATTGTTCCGCCGCTACTGCGCTTAAAGCCGGATTGGAGAAAATGTTCACATTCGGATCCGGATGCCAGTGAGGATGCGCGCACTGTTTGCACAGGTCTTCGAACCGTTTTAGATTCCCAGGCTGGGAAGCGATAGCAGTCGAATGCTTGAATATGCTGGGAGCCTCATCCGATCCTTCGCGGGCACTCGGGATGACCTCCGTCGCCGTGCTCGGTAGAGAAGGCGAGTTATCGGGCGGCTGGGCTGCAGCTCTTTCTTGTTCGGCTTTTTTTAACGCTTCGTGAATGCGACTCATGGTTTCCTTTCGCGCATCGTTACCGGCATGATATTCGCCTCGCGCAAACGATTGAGCAATTCATCTAGATTCTGGAGCAAAACTTGGGCGTCTATAGGCGGCTTGTTGCCGTTCGAAACCCCTACAGGAGCGATGGGCTCGATCTCGTCGAGCTGGAATTCACGCGCTACCTCTTCCACCAAATAGGCGGGAACGGGCCGCAAGTGGTCCACGTATGCATTAATTAAAGCATGTTCGCAAAGCAAGTTGACGATTCGAGGAATTCCTCGTGAATATAAGTGCACGGTCTGAATAGCTTCTTTCGAAAATATCGGCTCTCCATTTGCTCCGGCGATGCGTAAACGTTCGGCGATGTACCCGAACGTCTCCTCCAGAGTTAATGCGCCGGTCCGGCACCTTAAGGTGATACGTTGCCGAAGCTGCCGCAATTGTGGCAATTTCAGCTTCTCTTCCAGTTCCGGCTGCCCGGTGAGCACGATCTGGAGCAGTTTTTCCGTCGAGGTTTCGAGATTGGTCAGCAAGCGAATTTCCTCGAGTACCTGGAGCGACAGGTTCTGGGCCTCGTCCACAATCAGAACCGCTGTCTCGCCGGCTCGATATCGATCGAGTAACCATGCGTTGAGACGGAGCAACACCTGGCTCTTGTGCCGCGTCTCGCACGGAATTTCAAAGTCAGCCATCATGAAATCAAAAAGCTGGCTGACATTGACCTGTGAATTGAAGACGAATGCCGTCGCCACTCTCTGCCCATGCAACCAATCGAGCAATCGATTCAGTAGGGTCGTCTTGCCTGTGCCAACCTCTCCTGTAAGCAAAATGAAGCCTTTGCGATTCTGAATGCCATAGGTCAAGCCCGCTAGCGCTTCCTGAATTTGTTTCGTCAGAAAGAGATAACGAGGATCGGGGTTAACATTGAACGGGCTTTCGCGAAGCCCAAAAAATTTCTGGTACATTTCGTTTAAGCCCTCGCTCCCGCTTCTATAGAAAGATCGTCCGGTTTCTGAATAACGGAATTCTTGGACTTCGGGCCCGCCAATAGTTCGATCGCCGGAACCATGGCGAGCACTGGCAGCCGTAAGGCGAATTCGACATCTCGCTCGGTCCTAAATGACGTGTCTCGAGACTCCAGAAGGAACGCAATAGCGAGACCCAAGGCTAAGCCGCCTCCCAATCCTCCCAGTGTGAAAGCCGCGCGGTTTGGAAATGAAGGCTGATCCGGCAAATTGGCAGGGTCGAGAATCTTGAACTGCTCACCTTCCTGGTGACGTTCAAGGTCAGTCGCCATCGTGGATTGATCTCGCTTCTTCAATAGATCGTTATAGAAATCGAGTGCCGTTTGGTAATCGCGGGTCAGCTCTTTGTATTGTTGTTCCACAGCGGGGCTCGATTGCACGCGGTCCTGATAAACTTTGATATCCTGCTGAATCTTGGCTTGTTCCTTGGTTTTCTCAGCGATCACTTGTTCCGTCGTGTGAATTTCAGCCCGCAATTGCCCGATTTGAGCCGGTTCCGACGTCGTTTTCGAAGGCTTACCGTCACTAGAGGGTTTGGGCGGATCGCTATCGGCTAGCCTTTTTTGCAACGCAGCGATCGCATTTTTGGTCTTGATCACATCCGGATAGTCATCGGTATATTTCGATTGCAGATTCGCGAGCTGCGTTTGCAACACAGTCAGCTGCATATCCACTGTTTCGGGACTGGTGCCGCTTTGAGCCGCTTGCCAAGCTCCCACCTGTTGCGCCAGCATCGATTCCGCAAAACTCTTGTCTTGTTGGGCGCGCGCCAGCGCTTGTGTCGCCGCATCAAGTTGCGAAGTCAGTCCCATCAAGAGATTCAGGTTTCCTTGCTCTTCATCCGGGAGTGATCCGATATAGCGGCTCTTGAACGCCGCCAGCTTAGTGTCCTGTTCATCGAGTTTTGCTTTTGCATCCACAAGCTGTTGAGCTATGAATTGAGTGGTATCTTCCGAACGCTGCTGCCGCAGGCGAATGCTCTCTTCGATGAACATGTGCGTGACCGCCGAACAAACCTCTTGAGCCGTCCGCGGATCGTCCAAGGTCACGATAATGTGAAAACCCGGCAACTCTTGTGAGCGTGTCTCAGCCATTGGCTCAATCGGAGTTATTTCAATATCCTTTTGAAGTCGCGCTACGAGCGCGTCGGGAGGTATCCGATTCACGTCTCCGGAATACAACCCATATTGATGGATGATCGGCTCTAGTCGAGTCCGGCTCAGGATTTCTTCCTGCATACTCGCCAAACGTTCATTGATTTCCGTCGTAATCACCGGCTTCACAAAGTCTGTTGGAACCGTGGGGGGCTCAACGAGCACAAGGGTTTGGGACTTGTAACGGTTCGGAAGCAACCGCGAGACGCCGTACGCCAGCGGCGCACCAATCAAGGCGAGAACAGTTATCAACACCCACCGGCGCTTTAAGATTGCTATGTAGTCTGCTTGAGTTAATTCACGTTGAGCCATTCCACCCTCTTTTTCCGATTCTCGATTTAATTTCGTTATTCAATCGGGATTGGCTGTTTACGCCAACCCACGCCAAATGTAATCAGATTACGAGTAAAGCTTCCTCCGCATCCTCCTCCGACACAGAAAGAAGAATTCGAATTTTGGTACTGCAATTGGTATCCCACGTTCAGGTTTAAGGAGCGTCCCCATGAACGCGTATAATTCACGCCGGTAAACAAGTAATCGTAGGTTTGATTTGAATTTGGGATCTGCGGCAACCCGTTAACAGACAATCCCGAGTTTCTGGAATATCCGACGTTCCAACTACCGTTGGAAATCCGTGATAATTGTCGCGACACGGAACCTGTAAACGTGTCCCCTATCGCGCCGCCGAACACACCCGATCCTCCGGCAACGCCGTGGCTATAGCCTGCCGCGAACGCGGTCCGCTGCATTTGATATTGCACCGACGTCGAAAGAAACCAATACAGGTGGCTTGTGGAGCCTCCCGAAGGTGGCCCGATGGTGCCGACTCCCGTTCCGGGAATGACGGGTATATTGATAGACGCAAATTCCGGCCCGGCTCCAATCCGGAATGCCAAGCGGCCTGTCACATTCCGGCCGTAAGATAGTAATAAGGTGTTGGTATTGATCGATTCATCGAAGTTGTTATAACGAAGTCCATTAAATACGTACGAAACGCCCACTGAGTCCTTCCGAGTCACTTGGTAGTTGTATCCGGCCACAGCGATTACATCCCCGTAATCCAGAAGATCTTCGCCAAGAGTATGCAAAAGCGAATAACCTCCCTCAAACGTCAGAGATGAACGCGGAGTAAGAAATACGTCAGCCTCTCCGAGAGTAGTATTAAAGAAGCGCTGCCCCTCGCTGGTGATAATGGTCTGGCCCGGAATAAGTCCTCCCAGCCCCGGAGCTCCACCTGGAACTGATATTCCGGGGAACCCGCCGGATCCGAAACCAGTTTCAGGGGTGTAAGCCGCTTGCTCGATAACAGTGAGCGCCCAACGCCGGAAATTGAATCTGTCTACGAAATTCAAATCCTGCACAACTCCGTTGCTGGAAGCTCCGTCGTTCGACAATACTCCGCCACCCACATAGTCCAGCGTCATGTCAGACCGGCCCGACAACCAGCGCAGGTCAACGCCTCCGGTGAGGCTGGTCCACGTGGTCCATCCTCCTCCTCCGCCCGTAACGGGAGGATCCGAATCAAGCGTGATCGATACATCAACATGCGGAGTCCAATAGCTGTGGTTGGTCGAAGGCACACCGAGAGAAGGGTCCTGTGCTCCGGTGAGAGCGTGATTGTCGGGCAGGAGCTGAGGAGGAGGAGCATTTGGATCACCGTTGTCGGCTTGCGAAGCAAGCGGTGAATGATAGGCAGGGATCGGCTGATCCTGGGTCTGCTGTTGAGCCCGGGCCGTTGACGCACCTAGCGCCACAACACAGATTGCAGCTCCGAATATGTGAAACGTTTTGCGCATCAGCTCTTCACGGGACCACGATCGTGTCCCCGGCCTTTAGCGAAATGTCTTGCTCCGGGTGCTTCCCGCTCACCACTTCTTTGTAATTCACTGGATATTTCTGCTGCTTCCCATCTTCCATCCTCAGAACGTAGATACTCTTGGTCTTCGCGAATTGTGTAAACCCTCCCGCGCTTGAAAGACCCTGCAGCACGTTCATTCCCGGCAGCATCGGAAACGCGCCAGGGCGTGTCACTTCGCCGATAATGTAAATTCGCTGGCTGTTGATCGTCGTAACGATTACCGTTACCTGCGGAGTGGTAACAAATTTTTTCAGGCTCACGGTGATCTGCGCCGCCAATTGTGACGGCGTCATGCCCGCGGCCTGCACGTCGTTCAGCAGTGGCAGCGAAATTTTCCCGTCGGGACGAACCGGAACCGTACGGGAGACCTCGGGCTCTTTCCACACACTGACGTCCAACACGTCCTGCGCCCCAATGATGTAATTGGGATCCTGCGTAACGGCTTTCTGAGCCGCAGCGTTTGCGTCCGCCGCGCCAGACTGCGCCGCTGGCTGCTTATCGCTCTCAGCTTGTTGACCATGCGCGGGCATTACGACCGCGAACAGCGAAAGAATCATCCACACCTGCATTCGTCTAAGCATCTTGCTCTCCTACTTCGGCTATTCCGTTCTGGAATCCGGCAGGCCGATCTGCTTCAACTTATAAAGAAGGGACTTGTAGCTGATCTGCAATTCTTGTGCGGCTCGCTTACGATTCCAGCGAGTGCGCGCCAGTGCTTCCAATATCATTTCCCGCTCGGCCTCTCGAGACGCGGCTCGGGCAGCAGCCTTTAAGGAATAGCTGCGCAACTCAGTAACCTCGGTCCTCACCTCGACTGGTTCGGCAACCAACTCAGGCAGTCCGAGATTTTCCGCACCTAACGCCACGATTTTCTTTACTGCGTTCTCGAGTTCACGTATATTCCCCGGCCAGGAATAATCCAGTAACATGCGGAGCGCGCGCGGGCTCAACGAAGGCCGCGGCCGGCCAAACTCCGCTGCGTACTTCGTCAAAAAAGACTCCACGAGAAGAGGAATGTCTTCTTTGCGATCTCGCAGCGGAGGTAGACGCAAGCACACGCCGTTGATGCGATAGTAAAGCTCGCTGCGAAAACGTCCCGCCCTCATTTCATCATCGAGGTTCCGATTGGTTGTAGAAATCACTCGAGCGCCAAGCGATCCCCGGCGAGGTTTCGCTTCGCCGTCCGGCAACGCGTAAAGGAGACTGCGCTGACAGGGTGCGTCAAGTTCACTGATCTCATCGAAGAAAACGGTCCCCGTCAGGGTTTTGAATCCTTCCCCGGATATCTCTGCTTTGTTTAATCCAAGCTCGCCCGCAAAATTCGCAAGATTCATAGAGGCGCATGCGATCTTCATCAGCGGTTCGTCAGCATTCGCCGAAAGGTGGTGGATTCTTCGAGCGAACATCTCTTTGCCGGTACCGCTTTCCCCTACAAGCAGAACCGGTATGTTGGTCGGCGCAATCTCAGCAACCACGTTTTCCAGTGTTTGCATTGCGGCGCACATTCCGCCCACAAAGCCCCATTCCTCTTTCACTGAAGCGATTCCGACCCCGTGGCTCGCCATAATTGTCCTTCTTATCCTCTATTCACAGTAGTCCGCATGTATATGGAACTACCGTACGCCCAGTAATGACTGCAACGGGGTTGCCAGGGTCCAAAATTGCTTCTATGCCATCAATTTGCTGTTAACAATAGTTTTTTGTTGCACTTACAGATACTTTGACTCAGAGTAGGCTCTCCGTCTGTGCCCCCGGAATCCTAAGAACTTTCCACGAATGGGCAAAATACTTTCCCTTTGTGCCCTCCTTCCGAGAGAATATTACTTCTCAAGGATGGTTAAAATCTCCCATGCAGGCAAGGATTGGACTGGGAGATTGTAACGCATTTGTTTTGTGTTGGATAGGATGGTAGTTTCTTAAACGAATGCAATATGCAACGGCTAGCTGGATTGCGTTCGTTCGAAGCGATAGAATTCTGCTGGCGGGTCGAAGCTAGCTGAGAAAGGTCGAAATGAAATCTAGCAAGATGTTGTACCCATGGGTTGGCTTGCTCATAGTCGCCGCGCTTATAGCCGGATGTTCTCGCGACCCGCAGATCCGTAAGAAGGAATATCTCGATAAAGGGCTTTCTTACTTCGAGAAGGGCAAATACGAAGAAGCAGCTATCGAATATCAAAATGCTATCCAGATTGATCCGAACTTCGCCGAGGCACATTACGAGTTGGGGCGTTGTCTTATAAAAAAGGGAGACCGTTCCCATGGTTTTGAGGAGCTAAGCCGGGCCGTCGAGCTCGATCCTTCCAACTTAAAAGCGCAGCTCGATCTCGCGGATCTGTATTTCTCCGGCCGCAGGTTTCAAGACGCACACGATCGCGCCGCGCTCGTATTGAAAAACGATCCCCGCAATGCCCAGGCGGAGGTGATTCTTTCCAATTCGGATGCGGCGCTGGGAGACGCAAAAAAAGGCTTGAACGAGGCTCAACAGGCCGTACAGATGGATCCCAAGCGCTCCCAGTCTTACCTAAGTCTCGCATTTATGTATGAAAGATCGAATGAAATGGCTGCTGCGGAACAAAACTATTTGAAAGCGATTTCGTTTGATCCGAAATCCATGCCTTCGTTAATTGCCCTCGGAAATTTTTACCAGCGTCAAAAACGCTGGCCTGATGCGGAAAAGCAGTATCAAGCGGCCATCGCTCTGGATCCGCAGAACCCGTCACCTCGGATCGCTCTAGCGAATCTTTATCTCGCAGAGGATAAAAAGCCCGCGGCCGAACAAACGATTCAGCAAGCCAAGACAGCGTTGAAAGACAATCCTGCCGGCTACCGGTTGCTCGGAGATTTCTATGCGAGTCAGGGCGAATTAGACAAAGCAGTCGCGGAGTTCAGCACGTTGTATTCGCAGCACCCGAAAGACAATGCCATCGCCGAGGCATACGCCCAGCTCCTGATCCAGAAAAACCAATTGGACGAAGCTGCCAAGGTCAGCGACGCGATCCTGAAAAATGTTCCTTCGGATCCGGCAGCCATGATCCTGCGCGGCGCAATTTTTAATCGCCAGCAGAAATATGCCGAAGCGATTCACATGCTGGAGCCGGCGCTTAAGGACGCGCCCGACAACGCAGCCGGACATTTTCAACTGGGACTTGCTTACGCGGGCACAAAAAACTTGGGTCAAGCTGAGACCGAATGGCGAAACGCTGCCCGGCTGCAGCCGTCCATGTCTGACGCCCATCGGGCGCTTGCGGCTCTCGCATTGCAAAAGCACGATTCGAAACTCTTGGCGGAAAGTGGCGCGGACCTCAAGTCTATCTCGCCGGGCGCACCCGACGGATATATCTACGAGGGTGAAGCTTTTTTCTGGCAGGGAAATCCCGGTGCTGCGGAAACCGATTTGAAGAAGGCCATCGAGGTGGCGCCACAGAATCCTGACGGATATATCAAATTGGGCAGTCTGCGCATGGCGCAGAAGAAGTATGACGAAGCCGAGAAATACTTTGGTCAGGCGCTCAAACTCGCTCCGTCATCTTCCGATGCGCTCACCGGGCTCGTGGACATAGCTGTTGCACGCAACGAGCCAGCCAAAGCTTTGCGCATGGTGCAAGAGCAGATCGAGCTTGTGCCTAACAGTAGTGCTCTTTATCTTCTGCTCGGCCAAATCGAACTTCGCACCAACGAACAGGAGAAAGCCGAGAACGCAGCTCAGAAAGCTGTCGAACTTGATAAGCACAACGTGCAGGCGGTTCTTTTGTTCGCAAGCCTCCAGGCCGCCCGGGGATCGATTGATCAGGTCATCGCCACTTACCAGCGAGCTATTCAGGACAATCCGAATGATGTGCGCCTCTACCTTGGTCTCGGTACCACATTAGAAGCACGCAATGATTGGCAGCAGGCAGAAGATATCTACAAGAAGGCCTTGGAGATCCAACCAGATTATCCGCTAGCAGCAAATAACCTCGCATACCTAATGCTGGAGCATGGAGGCAACGCCAACGTGGCATTTTCGTTGGCTCAAACCGCACGCAAGGGTCTGCCCAATTTGCCGAATTCGGCAGACACTCTCGGTTGGGCCTACTACCAGCAAGGCGCTTATAACGCCGCTATCGAAGCGTTGCAGGAAGCAGTTAAAGGCAGCCCGAACAGCGCTACGTATCATTATCACCTCGGCATGGCTTATCAGAAGGCCAACAATCTCCCGATGGCCAAAAAGGAATTCGCGAGCGCGCTCCAGATCAATCCCAAGATTAGTCAGGCAGATGAGATCAATAAATTGCTTGGAGCGTCTCCAGCTCCGGACAAATAAAGCCTTGACGCTCGAAAGATGCCGGGGCGAGATCGTTCTTTTTTCTGCGACTGTCTTCCTAACCGTTCAAAGATTACCAGCTGCGTCCCGCTAAGAGGAGTTCCCCACCGTCGTTGTCAAAAAAGTCCTGTGTTGCTGTCCTCTTTTGAACCATTCTCGATGGCTATCAAACATCAATTCGGCCATTCGAATGCAGCATTCCATGGGTCTGCAGAAAAAGCCCTCGTACTAGGACTAAAAAAAAGATGCGATTTCGTGAGAATTGTAATGAAATTTCCAGCGATCTCCGGTAGCGTTACACAACCCAGTCCGCTTATTCCAGTTCTTCCAGGCCAAAACCGATGACTCTAATTTCGTACAATACTCCGCGGTCGTCTTCCAGCGCTCGCGCACTGCGCCACGTTCTCATGATTATTCGATGTGCGACCCTTGTACTGCTCGGGGCTTTGCTGACATCGGTTTCGTTGTCTGCCCAAACACCGATCCTCACACAGCATTACGATGCAGCTCGAACGGGACAGAACACGACCGAGACTGTGTTGACTCCGTCGAACGTCAATTCCACATCCTTCGGAAAGTTATTTTCGTTAACTGTGGATGGCTACGTCTATGCGCAGCCGCTTTACGTCCCCGCTCTCGCGATTCCGGGAAACGGAACTCACAATGTCTTGTATGTCGCGACGGAACACGACAGTTTGTATGCCTTCGACGCCGACAATGGAACGCAGCTGTGGCACGTGAGCTTTCTTGTCAACGGAGCAACTACGCTTTCCCCCAGCGACGTGGGCAATACGCAGGACATCAACCCCGAAATCGGGATCACCGGCACGCCTACGATTGATACAACAACAAATACGATCTACGTTGTAGTGAATACAAAAGAGTCTGGCAGCATCATTTACCGACTGCATGCGATGGACATCACCACAGGGGCCGAAAAATTTGGCGGCCCGGCATTGATGACTGCTTCGGCGCCGGGAACGGCTTCTGACGGCAATGGTTCTACAGTGCCCTTCAATGGGCAGTGGGAAAATCAACGGCCTGGTCTGCTTTTGCTCAACGGATTTGTTTATATCGGTTTTGCGGCGCACGGCGACAATGGTCCCTGGCATGGCTGGATTCTCGCCTACAACAAAACCACTTTGGCCCAGAGCGGCGTGTGGTGCACTTCCCCAAATGGGAGAGGCAACGGGATATGGGCAGGCGGTTCGGGACTTGCCGCTGATGCAGCCGGAAGCATCTACGTTGCGACAGGAAACGGCGACGATACAGTCGCCACTCCCGCGCCTCCCCCGTCTACAACCATCGACTATGGCGACAGCATTGTGCGAGTAGGCGTGACGAACGGAGTTCCCGTTCCTACGGATTACTTTACTCCTTTCAATCAAGCCTCGCTGGATGGCGCCGATACAGATCTTGGAGCTGGCGGTGTACTCGTAGTGCCAGACCAGCCTGGCACGTTCCCCCACATTCTGATCCAGAGCGGAAAACAGGGCGAGGTCTATGTAGTCAATCGCGACAAGATGACAAGCGATGGCAGCCACTACTGCAACGGCTGCACCAGCGACCCCGAAATTATCCAGTCAATAACGAGTGGTGGCGGACTCTGGGGTATGCCGGCATATTGGAACAGTCAGATTTATCTGTGGGGAACCGGCGGGCACTTGGAAGCTTATTCCCTCACGAATGGCAAGCTTTCGCAATCTCCCACCTCCAGTTCTGCAGAAGGGAGCAGTTTCCCAGGTCCGACTCCGGTCGTGACTTCGAACGGGACGAGCAACGGAATCGTATGGACCTCGGAATCCGATGCATCTACAACCCCGGGGGGCGCCATCCTTCGCGCTTATAATGCGACCAATGTTTCGGATCTTCTATACGCTTCCAATCTAGCTGGACAGACGCTCGGCCAGGCAGTGAAGTTTGTCGTGCCCGTCGTCACCAATGGGAAAGTTTACGTAGGCACACAAAAAGAAGTGGATGTATTCGGATTGACAGGGGGAGAATCTGTGACTGTCGCCCCTGCGTTTAGCCCCGCCTCTGGTTCCTACGCCGCTGGCACTCCGGTGATGATGAGCAGTGCGACCCCGAACGCATCCATCTTTTACACCACGGATGGAAGCGCTCCCACTAGCGGCTCGACCGTCTATTCCGGCCCGGTGAACCTAAACGTGACCACGACATTCAAAGCCATTGCAATAAGCACAGGCTTCCTTCAGAGCTTGGTTTCTACCGCCACTTACACGATTCAGGACCAGGCTGCACCGCCCGATGTGTCGCCCGCGGCGGGAACTTATACCTCGGCCCAGACCGTCCAGCTTTCGGACACTTCTCTAACTCCAACGATCTACTACACTACCGACGGCACCCAGCCGACTCACAGTTCGAAACAGTACACCGCGCCGATCTCCGTTACTGCCACCACTACGATCAGGGCGATCGCGTCTTCGCCAGGCGTCAACGATAGTCCCGTGGTAACAGCGACTTACACCATTAATCCGAACGCGACCACTATCAACTTCGGCTTGGGCTTTGCTAGCCCCACCGGGATGCAATTCAACGGTTCAACGGACCTTGACGATAGCCGTCTTCAATTGACCGACGGTGGGCTAAACCAAGCCGGAAGCGCTTTCTTCACCACCCCCATGAACATTGCGAGTTTCACAACAGACTTCACCTTCCAGCTTTCCGATGCAATGGCCGATGGCATTACTTTTACGATTCAGAATTCGTCGGCGGGCGCAAAGGCTTTGGGGCCCTCCGGCGGTGGACTGGGATATGGCCCGGACGTTCCTGGCGGAACCGGAGGGATTTCGAACAGCGTGGCCGTGAAATATGATCTGTATAACAACAATGGGGAAGGCGACGACTCAACCGGACTCTACACGAACGGCGCCTCACCAACTACGCCCGCAACAGACATGACTGCTTCCGGGGTGATTTTAAATAACGGGGACACGATGACCGTTCACATCACCTACAACGGCACGACCCTTGCTATGACGATCACTGACACTACAGTGAACGCAACGTTCACAACGAGCTGGCCCATCAATATTCCGCAGACCATTAGCGGAAACACTGCGTTTGTCGGCTTTACTGGTGGAACCGGAGGAGAAACGGCCAGCCAAAAAATAGAAACGTGGACGTTCGCCTCCACCAGCGCTCCACCCACGCAAGTTCAGACGCCGGTAATCACTCCCGGTTCGGAGTCCTTTAGCGGTACCCTCCCGGTATCGATCACCGACGCCACCAGCGGATCCTCGATTTTCTACACAACCGATGGCAGCGCGCCAGTCCCCGGTGCGGGAACTACCAAGCAATACACCGCAGCCCTCAGCTTGACTGCAACCACAACTCTGAACGCCATAGCCACCGCCTCGGGCGATACCAACAGCGCGACCGCCACGGCAACTTATACCTTGCAAGCACCGGCCGCTACCCCGGTCTTTAGTCCTAAGGCAGGCACCATTCTCACGACTCAAGCCATTTCGATTTCCGATACCACCACCGGCGCTTCCATCCACTACACAACAAATGGCAGCACTCCTACGGCTAGCTCCACTTTGTACTCCGGCCCGGTGACCATCGCCGCCACCACAACATTCAACGCCATCGCAATCAGCACTGGCTTCGCTCCCAGCGCTGTTGCAACAGCGGTTTACACCATCACTCCAACTGCGAAGCCCACCATCTCTCCTGCAGCAGGAACCTATACGTCAGCTCAATCCGTCACGCTTTCGGACGCTTCTCCAACTCCGACCATCTATTACACGACCAACGGCACCACACCGACGCACAGCTCAACGAAGTACACGGCAGCCATCTCCGTTACTTCCACCACTACGATCACGGCCATCGCGTCTTCGCCTGGCCTCAGCGACAGCCCCGCCGTGACCGCGACGTTCACGATCAATGCCAGTACGCCGAATATTAATTTCGCTTCGGGTTTTGCGAGTTCCACCGGCCTGCAATTCAATGGCACAGCGGTTCTGTCCAACAGCCAACTGGAATTGACCAACGGCGGAGGGACCGAAGCGGGAAGCGTCTTCTTTACCACTCCCATGAACATTAGTAGTTTCACAACAAACTTCACATTCCAACTCACTAGTGCGGTGGCCGACGGCTTTACCTTCACCATTCAGAATTCCTCGGCGGGCGCAGCTGCTTTAGGACCCTCCGGCGGTGGACTCGGATATGGCCCGGATGCCGCCGGTGGAACCCCCGGAATTTCAAACAGTGTGGCCGTCAAATACGATCTGTATAGCAACGCTGGAGAAGGCACCGACTCGACTGGGCTTTATACCAACGGTGCTTCGCCCACCACACCGGCAACAGACATGACTTCCTCCGGGGTGGTTCTCACCAGCGGCGACACCATGGCCGTGCAAATCACCTATAACGGCACGACTCTGACTATGACCATCACCGACAGCACCGTAAACAAGACGTTCACCACCAGTTGGCCGGTGAATATTGCGCAGACCATCGGCGGAAGCACCGCGTTCATCGGCTTCACTGCTGGAACTGGAGGGAGCACCGCCATCCAGAACATAAAAACCTGGACTTTCACTTCCAGCGCTCCGCCCCCTCCAAGTATCAACTTCGCTACGGGTTTTCCGACTTCTACCGGCTTGCAATTCAATGGCTCAGCGGCTCTTTCCGCCAACCAACTTGAACTAACCAATGGCGGAGGGGGAGAGGCAAGCAGTGTTTTCTTTACGACTCCGGTGAACATTGCCAGTTTCACTACAAATTTCACCTTCCAACTGACGAACGCACAGGCTGACGGCTTTACCTTCACCATTCAGAATTCCTCGGCGGGCGTACAGGCTTTGGGACCCTCCGGCGGTGGACTCGGATATGGCCCGGATACCGCCGGTGGAACCCCCGGAATTTCAAACAGTGTGGCCGTCAAATACGATCTGTATAGCAACGCTGGAGAGGGCACCGACTCGACTGGGCTTTATACCAACGGCGCTTCGCCCACCACACCGGCAACAGACATGACTTCCTCTGGAGTGGTTCTCACCAGCGGCGACACCATGGCCGTGCAAATCACCTATAACGGCACGACTCTGACTATGACCATCACCGACAGCACCGTAAACAAGACGTTCACCACCAGTTGGCCGGTGAATATTCCTCAGACCATCGGCGGAAGCACCGCATTCATCGGCTTCACTGCTGGAACTGGAGGGAGCACCGCCATCCAGAACATAAAAACCTGGACCTTCACTTCAAATTAGCGGGCGCGATTCTTGAATGTTACGTAGAGGTCCAAGGGTGCCGCTGTAAACGTGCGAGCACGAAATTCCCGAGTTGGCGGAAACTCGTCGCGCGCTCCGCACAGCCATCGCCGATCAAACGAATGCCACTCCATCACGCTCGGCTGTAACACCATCAATTCCCGGACGATCTCCCACCTAGAGCGCCTATTCGCTTCATACTGAAGGCTCAAATGAACCTTAGCGCTTCCTCCGCGAGCCACTGTGCCGAGTGAAGCAGCGGAAGTCAAAGCGGCAAAAACTCTGCCATGATTTGTGCTCTGGAGTAAGATGCACAAGAAACATGGATACAAAAGCCAAAAAAGAGACTCTGCGCCTGCTGACAAACGGGGTCTATGTACTGACGTCCCGGAACGGCGACGACTACGGAGTTGCGACGGTTACCTGGGTCTCGCAAGTCTCGTTTCAACCTCCGCTCGTAATGGCCGCATTGAGAAAAGACGGGAACGTCTTTCGTTGCCTACAGGCCAGTGGCGTCGCAGTGTTGCATATCGTGGGAAGCGATCAGCAAGATCTCGCGCAGAAGTTCTTCTCCACGACAAAGGAGTCCAACGGTCTGCTGAACGGCGAGCCGTTCATCGAGGGGAAAACTTTCGCCCCCGTCTTGAAAAACCTGAGCGCATATCTGGAGTGTAAGCTCGTTGATACCTGCGAAGATTACGGCGATCACGCCATCGTGATTCTGGAAGTCGTCGAAGCCGGGAACCGCGGAACGGTAGTACCGCTCGTCGTCAACGACTCCCCGTGGAAATATGGAGGCTAGCGGCAAAATCAAGAAATTCCTCTCTCCGCCAGATGCACCACCTTAATGCCCCAGTTTCCTACCATCCGACTCGTCTGATGGAATGAGACGACCGGTCTCCCTTTTCAGCGTATGCGCGTAGCATCTTCTACTGTTCTACAAATAGTGCTTCGGTCCAGCTAGGGCCGATGCGGGCGGAATAACAGATCGAACCACGGAGTCCACGTCTTGCCACCATCGGTGGAGGTTGCGGCCATTTCGCTAACGCCGCCGGGAATTGGTTTCCAGGTGCCGCGGACATGCCTTTCTTGGCCATTGAGGCGATCCACGCCGGTCATTAACATATCGCCATTTTGGAATGTGCCTTCGATTATTAGGACTCGGCCTCGGTTTGTGACCCAACTCTGATGCCAGGTTTTTCTGGAGGCATCGTAAATACTGAAGCTCTGGCCCTTCGAGCCGTTTGTGCCTTGGTAGTCCTCGTGCACGACGCAGCCGTCGAGAATGCTATCCACTCGGATACGCGCGACTGCGGTGTCTGGTTTGTCGGCATCAAATGCGTCCCAATTACCAAGCCAGAAGTCAAACTGTCGATATTCGGGCGCGGAACACGAGGCTGACTGAACGGACTGAGGTGAAGAGATTCGGAGAGCGGGCAGGTGTTCCGTTGTCGCGAACAGAATCACCGTGAAAATAAAACCGGATTTCACATATAGAGAAAAACGATTCATCTTGAGTTCGCCCTTCCGGTGGAAGCTAAATCGAGCAGTGCAGAATCTCAGCTATCCGCAGCTTGCATTCGCCTAATCGTCGCACATGGTGCCGTTTTGCCCGTTGAAAATTAGAGATGTCTTTTGCGAAACGAGGGCAGAGAATCTCCCTACCCTCGTTCGGTCGCAATTCTTCCATGTTAGGGCTTTATTTGCTCTGGTCCGAAGTGGCCAAAGGCTAGCTTGCGCATCATCTGCTGCCGAATGCCTTCTGAAACGGTGATGTTCGCCGCTTCGCTGTTCGTAGGTTCCGCAAACGCGCTTGAACCATCGCCTCCGAACCCGAAGAACGTCGGGACGGCGAGATACGCTGGAATATTGTTGCCAACCGGACAGCCTCCATCGGCGATGATGCATGCCTCGCCGGTGATCTCACCACTTTCATTGATGCCGGTCGCCTCGATCAGAAGCAGCGGTGAATTTTTCGGCATCAGGGTGTTTAGGTCCGTCATCTTTCCGTTTTCGTAGATAAACGCGTGGAAAGAGGGGAACGACACGCCCACCACTTGTCCCTGGTCGTTAACGTCCAACGCTTCGCTCAGGCTGTCACCCGCAAGCACGCCGATGTCCGTCATCTTCCCGCTCTCTTTGGTCCAAACGAAAGCGTGGAAATTTGCGTTGAGCACTCCGCCGGTCACGTCGCCCGCCAGATCGGAAAATCCGACAATGGTGTCGCCGCGATGATTGATAGCCATAGGGGTGTTCCAGCCTTTTCCTCCTAGGTTGCCCAGATTAATTACCTTGCCGTTTTCCCACAGCAGGGCATGCTCCGCGCTCAACGCTCCCACGGATGTGTCGCAAGTTCCGGAAATGCCGACGATCTGGCCGTTGTCATTAATTGCAGTGGCAGCTCCGTCCGGATCCGGCACCCCGCTCGAAACAAAGGTCGGGAGTTGGGTGATCTGGCCCACACCCGGCCCATAGACGACAGGCAGGAATTGCAGAACCTGCGGCAGAACGCACGTTGCATCATGAACTGTGGTCTCTGCCCACCCAACAATCTGGCCCAGATTGTTTTCGCCCGAAGCGAATCCATTATTTCCGCCCAGCGTCGGCAGTCCTGTCATCACACCGAACTGCCACACGAACCCGGTACAAACATGTCCGGTAGGGACACCCGTAGGAGTAAAAGCCGTGCAACTCCATGACTCCCCTAACGGATCCAGAGCGGCAGTTTCGGAAAAGCCCGCGATCTGGCCATGGTCGTTTTTGTTTGGCCACTGCACGTCGCTGTTGGGACCGCCGAGCGTGCCGAGGTCGAATCGCAATCCGTAGATCCACACCGTCGCGTGCTCGGTGATATTTCCTGTCTGATCGGCGGCGCCAATCGCCCAACCGATGTTGTTAATGGTATTCCCCTCGCTAGCTGTGCCGCTTAGGTTGCCGAGATTAAATAAGCGGTAATGGTCTGGCTGTTCTTGCGCTGCCAGCGGAAGCACAAGCGCGGCGAATAAAACCATGATCGCGGTGAGGCCCATCAGTATCTTGGATTTCATGTTGTCTCCTTTGGGTTTGTTCTTGAAGCTGATCGAACTCCTGGCCGCGCTTTTTCCATATCCATCTGACGGCTTTTTTGACCGGGCAAAGTGACTGGGTGGGAGCCGGACTATCCGTCCCAAACAAAGTAGATTTTTTGTTGAAGCAACGTTGGACGTTTGCGGACGTTGCTCCCGTGTCATCTGGACGTTTTCGGGCGTTGATACCCAGCCGACTTTCCCGCTGGTTCCAAGCATCAAAGAGAAAAACTCCTCCCAGCGTTGACTCACTGGCTGGTTTAGGTTCTGAGGCGTCCGAGGATTTTCGGGAAGGGAATGGTGCTCCGGAACATGGTCCGAAAACGTCCAATATTTCCGGCGGGTTCGACTATCATCAATTCGGGACAAGAATGACTCTGGATTGGCAAGTCTGTTCGCGAGCGAGGCTGTCGCGCGATCCGCGATTTGACGGCAAATTCTTTATCGGTGTAGTCGGCAGCGGAGTCTATTGCCGTCCGATTTGCCCGGCACCTACAGCGAAAGAAAAAAATGTGCATTACTTCTCGAGTGCCGCGGCAGCAGCGGAGGCGGGTTTTCGCCCCTGTCTGCGTTGCCGGCCGGAAGCCTCACCCGGCACCCCGGCTTGGTCCGGAACCTCCAACACGGTTTCTCGGGCATTGAGGCTAATCGCCGAGACTGGTCTGGAAGACGGTGGAGTGGAGGCTCTTGCAGAACGTCTGGGAATTGGATCCCGACATCTTCGCCGCTTGTTTCTCAAACATCTAGGCGCGACTCCCACCGCCGTGGCCCACACGCGCCGCCTGCACTTTGCGAAAAAGCTCATAGACGAGACGACGTTGCCCATGAGCCAAATTGCTCTAGCTTCTGGATTCGGTTGCGTCCGAAGATTTAATGCGGCCATCCGGAAGACATATAATCGAACGCCGACGCGAATCCGGCGTCTTGTTCGCCCGGCGGCCAACCAGCCCGAAAACCAATACCTTTTTCTTCTTCGCTTCCGAGCACCCTATCACTGGGACGGCATGCTGGCTTTTTTGGCGAAGCGCGCCATTCCGGGTGTCGAAGTGGTTGAACCTGGCATTTACCGTCGCTCCATTTCTTTGAATGGCCAGTACGGCTATTTTGAAGTTTCCCGTCAGGAGGGAATGAACGCACTCGCTGTGCGCATTCAATTTCGCGATCCATGCTCGCTCTTTCTTATCATCGAACGTATACGCGCCATGTTTGACTTGAGTGCAGACTGGACCGATATAGCTCAAACTTTAAAAAGCGATCCGGCGTTGGCCGAGAGAGTGCGACTTGCGCCGGGGCTAAGAGTGCCCGGTTGCTGGAATGGGTTCGAGCTTGCGACACGCGCGATTGTCGGCCAACAGATTAGCGTCAGTAATGCCACAGTGGTTGTGGGCCGCATCGCAAGAAGTTTTGGGCGGCCATTCTCAGCCGCAGGTAAACTCACCCATCTCTTCCCCACACCCGAAGTTCTTGCCGAAGCCGATCTCACCACGGTAGGCCTTACCCGAGCCCGAGCGGCAACGATTCGGGCTCTGGCCTGTGCCGTCTGCGAAGGACGAATTCGCTTTGAAGGGATCATGGATACGGATGCTTTCCTTGCACGACTATGTGAAATTCAAGGTATAGGGACCTGGACCGCACAGTACGTGGCTATGCGAGCGCTCGGGGAGCCGGATGCATTCCCAGCCGGGGACCTCGGACTTCTGCGCGCCTTGAATTTAACAAGTTCTCGTGAGCTTGAACGACGCTCTGAAGCATGGCGACCGTGGCGGGCTTACGCCACGATGTATCTCTGGAACGGCTCTCGTCAACGCAAAGTTCGCGGAGACAAATCTGCTTTTTCCAAGACCCTAAAGGCGCCCGCTGAAAAAGTAGGGCCTCGCTATCCCGCCTCTCCCTTTGCGTGAGGGCGCACTTGAAAGTGATCCACGTCCCGATGAACGCGATAATGGGAAACTGGCCCGGTAGCGACCGCCCGGCGAATCTGATTATGCCTTCGTGGCAAACTCCTTTATAATTGAAGGATTCGGCATTGCTACAGGAGCAGCAAGACTTATGTTGAAAAGCATTCAGCAGCGAGACCTGGACCGTAACCGGTGGGTCAAGATCACCATGATCGTCTTACTTGTACTTATTAGCGTCAGCATGGTGATCACGCTAGTTCCCGGGCTGGTTGGCGGATCGATGACCACCAGCCCTGATACTGTCGCTTCCGTCGGTGGACAGGACATTTCCGTTCTCGATGTACAACGCCAGTTGAATCAGGTCCTGCACGGCCAGAATGTTCCGGAAATGCTCAAAGGTCTTTACGCCAAGCAAGTTCTCGATCAGATGATTCTTACTCGCGCGCTCGAAGTGGAAGCGCAGAGGCTTGGAATCAGCGTGACGCCTCAGGAAGAATCTGAGCGCATCAAGCAATTGCTGCCTTCGGCATGGGATGGAGGAACCTGGGCCAAAGACCGTTACGTTGCGGAGGTCCAAACCCGCACGGGGATGTCGGTCCCGGAATTCGAAGGTTTTCTGCGCGACGATATGCTGAAGGAAAAATTCCGCCAGTTGGTGACGGATTCCATCAGCGTCACGCCGGCTGAAATCCAGGACGAATTCCGCCGGCGAAATGAAAAAGTGCAGATTGAATACGCGCTCGTAAAGCCCGCGGAACTGGCTTCTTCGATTCACCCCACGGATTCCGAACTCTCAGCCTTCTACACCAAGAACGCGGCCCGTTATCAAATCCCTGAGAAACGGTCTGCGCGTTACGCATTGCTGGACTTGGCGAAATTGCGTGAGAACACCCCTGTAAATGACGATGCCTTGCGCGCGTACTACACCTCGCACATCGACCAGTACAAAGTGGAAAACCGCGCCCACGTCGAGCACATACTTTTCAAAACGATCGGAAAGACTGACGCTGAAATTGCCGAAATCCGTCAGAAAGCCGAAGAAGTCCTGAAAAAGGCCAAGAGTGGAGCGAACTTCGAAGACCTCGCGAAAAAGTACTCGGAAGATGACGCTACCAAACCCAAGGGCGGCGATCTCGGCTGGATAGTTGAAAAGCAAACGGTACCTGAATTCGAGCAGGCTGCTTTCAGCGTCCCCAAAGGTTCGATTTCGGATTTGGTAAAGACCCAATATGGGTTCCACATCATCAAGGTGCTGGATCGCGAAACGGCCCACACCAAGAGTTTTGAGGAAGTACGCAGCTCGATTGTGCCGATAGTCGCCGAGGAAAAGGCCGATGAACAGGCGAACAATATCTCTGCGCAAATGGCTAGCGCCGTGCGCCAGTCGAACCGCCAATCGTTGGACGAGCTCGCGAAGAAATTCAACCTTCAGCTCGGCGAAACTCCGGTCGTCTCGGTGACCGAACCCCTCGGCGACCTCGGAAACACTCCGGAACTGCATCAGGAGCTTTTTCAACTCCGCCCTGGTGAGCTTAGCCAGCCCCTCCAGCTCCCGCAGGGCTTCGTAATTTTGACGCCGAAAGACGTCCAGCCTGCACACCAAGGCACGCTTGCCGAGGTTCGCGACCGCGTCCTGGCAGACTACCAACAGGAGAAGTCCATCGAGCTTGCTCGGACCAAAGCCGACGATCTCGCCAAGCGCGTCCAAGGCGGCGAATCTTTCGACCAAGCTGCCAAGTCGCTAGACCTTTCGCTGGTTACTTCCGACCCCTTCGCCAGAACGGGCTCGGTTCAGAATCTCGGCGCTGCTAAGCTGTTGGAATCCGCTTTTGGAATGAAAATTGGACAGGTTAGCTCACCAACGCAGATCAGCGGCAACTGGCTGGTCTATCGTGTGACGAAGCACGACGCACCGAACCCTGAAGATCTCGCCAAGCAGTCCGATCAAATCAAGCAGCAACTGCTTCAAGGCAAACAGGGTGCGGCCTTCGAGGCGTTTCGCCTCGCGCTGGAAGATCGCTTGAAGCAGGAAGGAAAATTGGTCATCAATGCGGACGCCATGAAGCGTCTGACACGCTCCAGCTAGCCGTCGATTTTTGCGCCGCCATTCTGACTGAGCATATCCAGATTCTATTCAAGTGATTGTAAACAAACGGCTTAATAGTTCAAGTCGCCTCTTGCCCGATTGCTCGGCCTTCGATAAAATGCTCCCATCCGCAGAGCCTGCCCCGTCGCCAGCGGGGATATCGACCTGAAGGCGCGTCTTCCTAGCCTTCCGCGTCTGGCGAGCAATCCAACGATACCTTTTCAAAGGAGCATTCCCATGCGGGGAAAGCGGTCGAAGGCAAACAGGCTGGCGGCACTGCCGATAGCAGACAAAAAACGGCGGCAAGAGTCGCGGACAGTTGAGTTTGGAGTTACGGCGGAGAAAATGAGGAGCGCGGTGTCCACCAAATCGACAGCATCAGGTAACGAATATCTCTGCGCCATCGAGAAGAACCAGAATGGGAAGTACAACGTGCGCGTGCGTGCGGTTTTCGGGCACGACGGGTGGTCGTTGCCGGTCTATTTCCTCGCATCGTCGTTCAACGCGGCCATGAAGAAGCTGGAGGAAGCGCTTCAGTTGCTGCAGAAAAATGAAGAGCGCTTGAGGTTCTGGGGAGTGGAGCGGTCGGATGATCCCAACGTTGCCGGAGACCTTCTCCGGGAGTTCGGTTTGTGGCTGGACCGCCGGAGGGAGTTCCCCAGGAAAGTTGCCGAGCTGGGCATCCAGCGCGAACGGCCTGTGCCGGCTTCGCTATTGGCGCCGGTGCGCCGCATACTGGCTGACTCGGTTTCTCAAGAGCGGCCCGCGTTCGCCGCAGCGGGCGACTAAGCGGCGGATTGGGCCGCTACATTTATTTCTCGCGGACTAGAACTTCCCCGTTGGCAACCACCGCATCGTTTAGCGACAGTTTATATCGATAGGAGCCCGGGTTCAGGCCTGGGCGGGCGGTGCCGCTTAACAAGCGCATGCCTGGCGGGGCTTGGAAGACGTTCGAGGAGAACGGACAGCGCTGGGGATCGAATTCAATTTTGATGTTCCCGGCGTTCGAAAACCACTCCACCTGTTCGCCGGGATCCAGCACGACTACTTCGGGCAGCACTCCTACCATCACTAACTTTTCGGCCACTCAGTTATCCTCTCGACGTGTATTGTTTTTATTACGCGATGGCGCGGACGGCTTCGATAATGTGGCGCGCGGAAATTCCGAACGCGTCCACCAACTCCTCGGGCTTTCCTGAATGAGGCATGCCGGTCACGGCGAGAAGCTTGAATTTTGTCGGCGACACGCCCACCTGGGCCAGTGCCGCCAGCACGCCTTCGCCAAGGCCGCCTTCCGGCCAGTGATCTTCCACGGTTACCAGCCCGCCTCCGGTTGCCTTGATCTGGTCGGCGATGGCTTTGCCGTCGAGCGGCTTCACGCAATAAAGGTCGATCACGCGGATCGCGATGCCTTGCGATTTCAACTGATCGAACGCCTTCAGCGCTTCGTGGAGCGTCACGCCTGCGCCGATCACGGTGGCTTTGTCCGCAGCGCTCTGCCTCAAGACTTTGAATCCGGGAATCGGGAATTTTTCGTCCTTGGAATAAAGAATCGGCATCTTGGGGCGCGAAGTCCGCAAATAATTTATGCCCGCGCGCCGGGCCATGTGCTCGGTCAAGCGTTCGGTGCACACGGCGTCGCTGGGATAATAGACTTCCGAGCCGTAGATCGCGCGAAACATCGAGATATCTTCGAGCGCCATCTGCGACGGGCCATCTTCGCCGATTGAAACGCCGCAATGCGAGCCGCACAAATTGATGTTCGCGCGGCTGATGGCGGCCATGCGCACGTTGTCGTACGCGCGCGAGAGGAAACACGCGAACGTGTCTGCGAACGGAACTTTGCCTCGCGCAGCTAGTCCTACTGAAGTGCTGACCAAGTTCTGTTCCGCGATATAGCCCTGAAAGAAATGATCGGGATAAGCTTTGTCAAAAATTTCCGAGAATGTGGAATTCATCACGTCACCCGACAGCGCGACGACGTGCGGGTTCACTGCCCCTAGGCGCTTGAGCGCGAAACCGTAGGCTTCGCGTGTGGCAACCTGCGCATCCGCTGCATAATCAGGTGCGGCCGGCGCTGGAAAATCCGGAGGCTTAGGCAGCGAAGTTCGCGCGTACGATTTTCCCGGATCGGGAGGAACTACCGGCGGGGTTCCGCCACGTTCCTTGATTGCTTCGGCGAGTTGTTCCTTGTTGAAGGCTTTGCCGTGCCAACCTTCTTTTCCGGCGACCAGACTAAAGCCGTGGCCTTTGATGGTACGAGCGATGATGGCTTGCGGACGGCCCTTGGTCGCTTTTGCGCGGTCGAGCGCGGCGAGGATGGCGGGGACGTCGTGTCCGTCGATTACTTCGGTGGCAAAACCTTCCGACTCGAATTTGCGGCGATAAACTTCCATGTCGTGCTTGTACATGGTGTAGTCGCTCTGCCCCAGCGCGTTGATGTCGGTGATTACGGTGAGATTCTCGAGGTTGTAATGCGCGGCGAAAGCGGCCGCTTCCCAGATTTCTCCTTCGGCCAATTCGCCGTCACCGGTGAGGACGTAGACGCGCGTGGGGCTTTTATCCATTCGCGCACCGATTGCGAGGCCGTTGCCAACGGAGAGGCCTTGGCCGAGCGAGCCGGTCGCAGCGTCCACGCCAGGAATGCGCGGAGTCGGATGGCCTTCGAGTTCGCTGGAAAACTGGCGCAGAGTCATCACGCGCGATACGGGAAAAACTCCAGCTTCGGCCAGCGCGGAATAAAGAAGCGGGGCGGCGTGACCCTTGGAGAGGACGAAACGATCGCCGTCGTTCGAATTTGCGTTCTTGGGATCAAACTTCATGGCGTAGAAGAAAACTCCGGCGACAAGTTCCGCGGCTGACATGCAGGAAGTGGGGTGGCCGGAGCCGGCTGCGGTGGTGGACATCATGGAATAAATAGCCAGCAGCCGAGCGTGTTCCTTTACGGCTGCGACGGTGGCGGCGGACGGTCCAATTGAGGGGGTGGCGCTCATAAAAGCTCCTTTTCGGTTGGTGTATGCAGCGGGATTTTACCCTGTTCGGCGGCATCCCGCGAGCGGCAATCTTTTTCACGCTGAGGCCGCGATTTGGGCTGAAATTCGGGGCGAAATTGCGAAACCTTAAATGCAGTTCTGGCCCCGGTTAGAAATTCGCCGGTGGTTTGTTTTGAATGAGTTAGGTCAAATTCTGTTTGTGAGGCAGAACCGGTTAGAAATGGGGCTAAAGGCCGTGAACCGGGGCCCGTGATCCGTGACCCGCGAAGCGAAACCGCCACTGTCCCGCGCCATAACGACGACGGCGCGCCGAGGTCGCGATTGGTCGAAAGTTCTCGATTAGAAACGGTTGCTTTCCTTTGTTTGCAATCACTTAGATGTGGTTCTAATAAATCGAGTTCTCGATTAGAAATTGGCGTTTGTGGCCCGTGGTCCGCAACCCTTGGACCGCGAAGCAAGACCACGATCCGGCCGCGCATGAGCGGTGCAGATGGAGCGACGAGGGCGGGGCGAGAGAGTCGTTCGCTCATCCCCGACGGGTGCCGTTCCTTCGTCCCTTGCTTTGTCAGGGCAAGCAGGGCGAGCAGGCGGAGTGGAGAAACTGGGGTGACGATCCCGGTCGGGTTGTTGGAGAAGACAGGGACGGAGCGATTACGCTCCGACTGCCCGTCGCCAAATTTGTCGGAAATAATCATCAATTCACGCTAGCACTTCGTTCGGAGAGATTCAAGGACTGCTCTCGTCCACGCATAGAACCAACCCTGTATAGAGAGAAGGGATCGGTGACCCTCAGCATGACCTTCCCGCATCACTTCGCGTTTTTTCGTGCTCAGGACAAGCGGCGCTACGAAAACCGGCGGGCGAATTGCGCGGAGCGGCGAGCGAGCGTATATTTGCGGCCTGCCGGTGCTCACTCCCCACCTAGCCGTACGTTTCAGCCGCCAGCGCGCTACGCCTCCGGGTGGGAGAACGTCGAATTGCTGGCGGACGCGGTGGCGCCGTTTCACGGGCAGTTGATGGTGGAGGTGCTGGCGTGGACTCCGAGCACGAGGACGGTGACGGCGGAGTAGTGCGGTCGTTCCGCCGGGAATGGCTCCGCCGGCGGGCGGCGGATTCAACTTCTTTGCAACAGGGGCGCCCCGCCGCCGGAACCGAAATGGGCAGCGCCTCCATGCCGCCGGCGCGAAGCCGGCGGGACGAGCAGCCGACGCAGGCGGAGCTGGATGCGTATTTGAATTCGGTGAAAAACAAAGTGGGCGGGCGGTTGTGTTCGTGGGGAGCCATGAGAAGTGGCGGAAGTCATGATCCCGCGGCGATGCGGCGGACGGAAGATGAATGGAAGACGCGGTTTGATCCCAAGGCTCCGCGACCGAATTTTCCGGAGCAGCCGAAGATGCCGGAAGGACTATCTGACGCGAGCGGGAAGTTTCGCGGCAGGTGGATCAGTTTCTGGTGGACAACGGAGCGCTGGTGCGCGTGAACGATGCGGGACGAGCGCACGGGTGATCGTCGCGCAGCAGAATGGCACGTACGACTGGACCAGAGCGGTACCGACGCTGGTGATGCGGAACGAGACTACGGGCGGATTCGCGAATCATGGATGACGGCACGCCGGTGAAGCTGCGGATCAACATCCAGAACAAGGATATCCCGAAGGCACGACGGCGACGATGCGATGGGAAATCCGGCGCGACAAGAAGACGAGGTCGTGAGCTAGGCGGGCATACGATCGGCACGCCACGGAGCGACGCAACGGCATGGCGCGTCGATGAGCTGGGCGATGCGGTCTGGCGCGCTGCACGTGAGCCGCGGCGGACGATTCGCGTGGCGTGTGGAGCGAAAGGACATGCCGAAGCCTGC
The DNA here is from genome assembly GCA_963698005.1 of uncultured Acidobacteriota bacterium. GTDB lineage: Bacteria > Acidobacteriota > Terriglobia > Acidiferrales > UBA7541 > Palsa-295. The sequence continues at coordinate 3,343,948 of OY969113.1, read as the reverse complement.
GCCGGAACCTGGGCCAGGCGCGCAAGCGACGAAAGTGCGGCACGTGCCTGCAAACTAGGCGCGAGCGAAGCGGGTTCGACGCGGGATTTGAGCAGGCATGGAACACGTTGATTTTTTAGCGCGAGGAAAATGACCAAAAAAAAGAAGCCGAAGGCGCGGGCTGTCTCTGCGGCGGGCGTGGAAGCGGTTGCTACATCCGGCGCGGAACCGATCTGCCTGGCTGACTTCGAGGCGCTGGCGAAGGCGAAGATGCCGGCGATGGCTTGGGAATACGTGACGGCGGGCGCGGGCGATGAGCTCACGTTGCGATGGAACGAGGAAGCTTTCCAGCGGATTCGGCTGAGGCCGCGCGTTTTGGTGGACGTTTCCAAACTGGACACGCGCGTGAGTTTGTTTGGGCAGGAGCACGCGTTCCCGATTCTGCTGGCGCCCACGGCGGGTCACAAGTTGCTGCACGCGGAGGGAGAGTTGGCTAGCGCGCGAGGGGCAGGCGCGGCCGACACCGGCATGGTGCTCAGTTGCTTTTCCGGCACGAGCCTGGAAGACGTGGCGGCGGTGGCGAAGAGTCCTTTGTGGTTTCAACTTTACGTGCAGCCGGACCACGGGTTCACTCGCGCGCTGGTGCAACGCGTGGAGGCTGCGGGGTACCGCGCGCTGTGCCTGACTGTGGACACTCCGATTACCGGCGCGCGCAATCGCGAGACGCGGGCTGCGGTGAAACTTCCGCCCATGCCGCACTTGGAAGGATTCACAGTAGCCGGGACTGCGGGCCATCTGCACCCGGGCTCGGTGCAGGTTTTTAGCGGGGTGCTCGACGCGGCGTTGAGCTGGAAAGATGTGGAGTGGCTGCGCTCGGTCTCGAAGATTCCTTTGGTGCTGAAGGGCGTGATGAATCCGGATGACGCGGACATCGCTGCAAAATCGGGAGTGGCGGGGATCATAGTTTCCAATCACGGAGGCAGGAACCTCGACACGCTGCCTGCAACTATCGACGCGCTGCCGCAGGTGGCGGACAAAGTTGCGGGGCGCATACCGGTGTTTGTGGATGGCGGTGTTCGGCGCGGGACCGACGTGCTGAAGGCGTTGGCATTGGGCGCGAACGCGGTGTTCATCGGAAGGCCGTATCTTTATGGATTAGCCGCGGCGGGCGCGGCGGGCGTTACGCAAGTGATTAATATCCTACAGCGCGAATTTCAGATGGCGATGGCGCTGACGGGCAGGACGAACGTCGGTAGCATCGACCGCTCGGTGATCTGGACGTAAGCGAAGACTTTGGTCACAAATATCAGGGTAATCGGAAACTGATCTGCTGCGGCTCTCTTCGTTGACTCACTTCTTCGCGCCGACTAAAATCAACCGCATAAATATTTTTGTAACAGGAGGATTTATCAATGGGCAATCGTTGCGAGGGTGCAAAAAGATCCAAGCTGGCTCTGTGGGGTTGCGTTGCGGTGATTTTGATTGCGTCGGGCTGCGGGGAGAAAACGCCGCCGGACACGCGGGCTGCGGATGAAAGCGCGATTCGGAATTTGGACGCGCAGTGGGCCAAGACGGCTGCGGCTAAAGACGTTGACGGCTCGGTTTCATACTACAGCGATGATGCTTCTCTGATGGGTCCCAATGCGCCGATCGCGAGCGACAAGGCCGCGATTCGCGCGGCGTGGGCTTCGCTTTTGGGCCCTGACACTTCGTTAACGTGGCAAGCGAACAAAGTAGAGGTGTCGCGATCGGGCGATTTGGCGTACGTGCAAGGCGTGTATCAGATGACGTCGAAAGATGCGCGAGGCAAGGCGACCGCGGACAATGGCAAGTTTGTGGAAGTTTGGAAAAAGCAGGCGGACGGCAAGTGGAAAACGGTGGCGGATATTTTTAACTCCGACCTGCCGATAGTACAAAAGCCGGCGCCTCGGGCCGCTGCGGCACCTGTGGAGAAAAAGACGGGCCGGCATCGCCACGGGAAGAAAAAGAGGCACCGAAAATCGCAGTCCGACGAGACGGAGTAAATCCGACAGCGGCTCGCGTAGAGTGACGCGTTACCGATCCTTATTCGTCGGGCACGGCGAGATCGGCGGTGGTGGAGAGGTCCGCTCCTTTTATTTCTTTTCCAATTAGCGAGATGACGACAACCAGCGTGGCAACCAGCACGACGGTCCAGGCAAGAACCGGAGCGAGATTCCCGCCGTAGTGTTGTTCGGCGATTTTTGCCTGGAACACGGAATTACGCGATGAAAGGAGATTGCCGAGCTGATAGGCCAGTCCTGGAAAGGTCGCTCGCACAGCCGGAGGAGAAAGCTCGTTCAAGTGCGCGGGAATCACACCCCAAGCACCCTGCACCATGAATTGCATCAGGAAGCCACCCAACGCAAGCATCGGAGCGGTATGAGAAAACGCCCAGAGCGGGATTACAGGAATTGCGAGAAGCGCAGCGATTATGATGGCGCGCCGCCGGCCAAGGCGCTCCGACCAGGAGCCGAAAGTGATTCCGCCCAAAAGAGCGCCGATATTGTAGATGATGGCGATGGTGCCGACGGTGCCCGGCGAGAAGCCGTGATTCTTCTGTAAAAATGTGGGATAGAGATCCTGCGTGCCGTGGCTGAAGGAATTGAAGGCGAACATCAACAAGATCAGGAAGAGAAAACTGCTGAGATAGACGCGGATGCCTTTGCCGAAGTGAGTACCCTCTTTCCTCGCCACGCGGCCCTGGAGCCAGGCAGGCGACTCGTCAACCTTGGTGCGGATGTAAATCACGAGAAAAGCGGGTAGCGCTCCGACAACAAACATGCCGCGCCAACCGACGAAGCGAAACAGAGTCGCGTAAACGACAGCGGCGAGAAGATAGCCGACGACGTAACCTTCCTGCAAGAGTCCGGAAAAAAAGCCACGGCCTTTGGCGGGGAGCGTTTCGAAGGCCAATGCGGCGCCGACGCCCCATTCCCCTCCCATGGCTATGCCAAAGAAGGCGCGCATGATGAGAAACGAGCGAAGCGAGGGGGCAAATGCGGAGCCGAGCTCGAAAATCGAAAAACAGATGATGTCAATCATCAGCGCGGGACGGCGGCCGAAACGATCGGCCAGGAATCCGAACAGGAATGCGCCGATGGGGCGCATGGCCAGCGTGAGGAAAATTGCTTCTGCTATGGCCGAAACTTTGGTGTTGAATTCCGCCGCGATGGCACTGACGCAGAAAACCAGGATGAAGAAATCGAATGCGTCGAGTGACCAGCCGAGAAAGCAGGCGACGAAAGTATTGCGTTGAGTGGAGGTGAGGCCGCGAAAGTGGCCGAAAGGGTTCATGGCTGCCTTTAGCGATTCATTTCGCGTGAGATGCTAACACATCCGTGACGCGGGCAACTTCGGACATCTCAGCGACATCGTGAACGCGGACGATGTGCGCGCCTTGCAGAATACTTGCGGCGACGGTGGCGGCGGTGCCCCAGATGCGCTCGGGCTTTGCGACGCCAGCGCGCGGGCTTCCCTCCAATGCACGGCCAATGAAGCTTTTTCGCGAGTTGCCGATCAGAATCGGGAAACCCAGCTTTGCGAGTTCGCGCAATCGCGCGAGCAATTCAAAATTCTGCGAGTAGCTTTTGCCGAAGCCGATTCCGGGATCGATGATTATTTGGGATTTTGCGACGCCAGCACGACGCGCGATCGCTATTGCTCGGCGTAAGCCTGCGAGGACGTCGCGAACTACATCTTTTGCGAAGGGGCCCTTCTGCATCGTGCGCGGTTCACCACGCATGTGCATCAGGATTAGAGGAAGTTTGCGACGGCGAGCTACTTCTGCGATGCGTGGATCGTTTCGCAAGGCGGTAACGTCATTCAGGATTTCGGCGCCTGCGGCGGCGGCTGCTTCGGCTACTTCGGACTTGCTGGTATCCACCGAAATTGGAATCTTGATTTTTCCGCGGAGCCTTTCGAGCACGGGAAGGATGCGGCGAAGTTCCTCTTCAGAGGAAACGCTCTGAGAGCCGGGACGCGTGGATTCGCCTCCGACGTCGAGGATGTCTGCGCCGCCGCGTTCCATTTCCAAAGCGCGGGTGACGGCAGCATCGACGTCAAGAAAAAGGCCGCCATCAGAAAAACTGTCCGGCGTCACATTGAGAATGCCCATCACGAGCGTGCGCTCTCCGAGCACGAGTGTGCGCGATGGCAAGCGCAGTTTGAATTTTCGGCGGCGAAACATTGGGAATGATTAAAACACAGGAAGGGTTTAATTCGGGCAGGGGAAGGACAAATCACTCTTGGGTGGGAGCGTAATAGCCGGCGCGATGGACGACGGTGACGCCGGAGTGTCCCACTACTTCCACGCGCAGTGTGTGCCATGTTGAGCGACTGGCCCCACGCGCGTCCTGCGTGGGGGCGAATCCAAGCGTGTACTCCGCGCGAATTGTGTGGGCGATCTCGCGAAATGTGTCGGCTAGGGTCTCTGTTTCGCGCAGGAAATAGAGTTGGCCTCCGACGCGGCGGACTAGTTCGGCGAGGTACAGGGTGTAAGCGGGGATCTCTAACCTGTGGGCATCGGATTCGAGCAATGATTCGGCGGAATGCTTGGTGAGCCATGCTGCGGTCATTATTTTTGGCCTGCTCTGCGTGGAGACGGCGAAGAGCTGAATGTCCGCGGCGGCAAGGGTGCGAGCTACGTCGTCGAAGGTTAGGCGATCGCTCGACAGTCCGGGGCGCGGCGATGCAGTTTCGGGGTCCAAGGTCAAGCCGAGTCCGCTGTCTTGACCGTCGGTTAAGAGCACGATGGCTTTGCGGCCGGTGCGCCCGGCGAAGAGTTCGCGCGCGGTGAAAAAAACCGACTGATAGATATTCGAGCCGCCGGTGTCGCCAAACAGTTCGCGGACATCGATGCGCGAAATGGCTTTGCGGATAAGCCCCCAATCGTTCGAGAACGGAAGCTGCAGATAGGTGTGCGCGGAAAAATCGACGACCGCGACTTGGTCGGTGCGTGAAAGGCCGTCCACCAGTGCGCGAGCTGCGTCTTTTATTTCCGCGGATTGGGGCAGAGTGCTGGGGCTGGCGTCGATGACCAAGGCGATGGTGGCGGGCTGTGTGGACGCGTCAAAATAAGTGATGGGCTGCTCGATGCCGTCGTCGTAGATGCGAAAGTTCGCGCGAGTGAGTCCTGCGAGCGCGGCGCCGCCCGCGTCGGTGACGCTGCAGGTGACCGGCACTAGCGGAGTCTCAACGCGAATCGAATGCAGCGCTGGTTCAGCTTCTTTCTCCGTGCTGCTCCCGGGAGTCTTGGATGCGACTGTGTTCAATTCGCCCGTAGCTGGATCGCGTTGCAGAGAGATGCCCTCGTCCATGGGGCGCGGACGGGGTAGCTTGGGCTTTTGCGATGTCTGCGAGCGAAGATTCGCCGGCATGAAAATAATTGCGAGGAATCCAAGCTGAAAAGCGAATAACGAGAAAGTGCGACGGCGGCCTGTTTTGGATTTGTTCGGAGCGGGCCGTGAGCGCATCAAATCCCGGGTTAATCGAGGTCAAAATCGCGCAGCGGCTTTTCGATGGGGCCGTCTTTAGCTTTCTTCAGTCCTTCGGCAAATTTGCGCGCGAGGACGTCTTCTTTTGATTTCTCCGCCTCTATCGACGCGCGAAATTTTGCCTCTACGGCTTCGGTCTGCACACGCAAGAGCCTTGCGGTGTCGTCCAGATCAACCGACGACGGCGGCCTGGGCGGAGGAACGTGAGAGAGCACGGCGCCGAGCTCGCGGTCAACGTTGAGCTTGGCTCGGCAGCATGGGCAATCGACTTCGAAGGTGCCTGGGGGCTGTTTGGACATCACCGCATTTTACGCCCATTTCCGCGGGTACGGGCAAGCGTGAGCAAAAAGCGTGGTGTGTAAAAAGCCGTGGCCTGACGACTCGCGAAATTAGGACATCCCCGGGCGAGGACGAGAGTACGGGGCAGGGATTTCAAAGGTATAATCGCGGCCAGTTATGCCACTTCTTTCAGGCACGCACCTTGGCCCTTACGAAATCGAAAAACTGCTGGGCATGGGGGGAATGGGTGAGGTGTACCGGGCGCGGGACGCGCGCCTGGGCCGTATTGTTGCGATCAAGATTCTTCCCGCCGAATTCGCCGCAGACAGCGACAGGTTGGGCCGCTTCGAGCGTGAAGCGCGCTCCGCATCCGCGCTCAATCATCCCAATATCGTCACGATCTACGACCTCGGGAAGGAAGGTTCCACTCATTACATTGCGATGGAGCTGATCGAAGGAAAGACGCTGCGTGAGTTGCTAGCCGCCGGCTCGTTGCCAATACGAAAGGCGATTGAAATCGCGGCGCAGGTTGCAGAGGGATTGGCCAAGGCGCATGAAGCAGGTATCGCGCACCGGGATTTGAAGCCTGATAACCTGATGATCACCGACGATGGATTCATAAAAATCCTGGACTTTGGGCTAGCGAAACTCGTGTCACCCAGCGGAGAGCAATCGGGGGAGCAGACGATGTCCGGGTGGCAGACTCAACCGGGCGGGATAACCGGAACGGTGCAGTACATGTCACCGGAGCAGGCCAGCGGCAGCCGGTTGGATTTCCGGTCGGACCAGTTCTCGTTCGGCTTGGTGCTCTACGAGATGGTGAGCGGAAAGCGGGCGTTTAAGAGGAACACGGTAGCGGAGACGATGGTGGCGATTCTCCGGGAAGAAGTGGAGCCGATCGCAGGGCAAAATCCCGACGCGCCCGCTCCGCTATGTTGGGCGATCGAAAGGTGCCTGGAGAAGGAGCCCGATAAGCGCTACGTCTCTACCCGCGATCTGGCGCACGAACTCGCAGCCATACGCGATCGCTTCTCAGAGAAACAAGTTAAACAGGCGGAAGCCCGTCCGACCAATATTCCGGTGCAGCGGACCCGGTTTGTGGGGCGAGAGAAGGAAGTAGCTTTCGCCAAAGAACTTCTGAAGCGTGGGGATGTGCGGCTGGTTACGGTGACAGGCCCGGGAGGGATGGGCAAAACGCGTCTCGCGGTGGAGGTGGCGAACAGCCTTGTGGAACAATTTCCAGGCGGTATTTATTTTGTTCCGCTCTCGCCGGTAAGCGATCCCAGCTTGATGGCTTCGGCGATCGTGCAAACGTTGGGAATCCGAGAGGCGGGAGGGCAATCGCCGCTCGAAGTGCTGAAGAAGAATTTGCGGGATTCATCGGGCGCACCCATGCTGCTCCTGCTGGACAATTTCGAACACTTGATTCAGGCGTCGCCTGTCGTGGCAGAACTGCTGGCCACGGCTCCCACTCTTAAAATCCTGGTGACGAGCCGCGCAGCGCTGCATGTGTACGGAGAACATGAATTTCCGGTGCCGCCTCTGGCGCTGCCGGATTCGAAGTCCATGCCGTCGCTTGAAGCGCTGTCAAAGTGCCCCGCGGTCGCACTATTCGTACAACGTGCAGGCGCTGCCAAACCGGATTTTGAACTTAACGCAGAGAACGCTCAGGCAGTCGCCGAGATTTGTGCCCGGTTGGACGGGCTGCCTCTCGCGATCGAGCTCGCAGCCGCCCGGGTGAAAGTTCTTTCGCTCTCTGCCATGCAAACCCGCTTGGCGAGCCGCTTGCAGCTATTGACCGGCGGTGCGCGAGACTTACCGCAGAGGCAGCAGACGCTTCGCGCCACCATCGATTGGAGCTACGATCTACTGAGTCCCGCCGAGCAGAAACTTTTCCGAAGATTATCCGTGTTTGTGGGGGGAAGCACGCTGGAGGGTGTGGAAGCTGTATGCGACACCAAGGGCGATCTCGATTTGGACCTGCTCGACGGTACGGCATCCATGGTGGACAAGAGCTTGCTGCAGCAAGTGGAGCAAGCAAATGGAGAATCGCGTTTCGTGATGCTGGAAACGATTCGCGAGTACGCTCGGGAAAAACTGGAGGCAAGCAAGGAAGAGGCTTTGACCAGGCGTGCCCATGGCGCTTACTGCCTGGTGCTGGCGGAAGAGGAGGTTACGGAACAGAGCGGCGCGGAGGGAGGAGAATGGCTGGAACGCCTCACGTTGGAGCATGACAATTTTCGAGCGGCGCTTGAGTGGCTGACAGAGACCGGAGATGCGGAGTGGGGTCTGCGTCTCGGCGCGGCACTGTTCCGCTTTTGGGAGGCACGCGAGTATCTCGCTGAAGGCACCGACAGTCTCGGCAAGCTGCTAAAGCTCAAAGGAGCGGGAGCTCCCACGAAGGCGCGCCAGCGCGCGGTATTCGCAGCGGGTGTGCTGTCGGCCGTGCAGGGAGATTACCCTGCGGCGAATGCGCTATTCGGCGAAAGCTTAGAGATAGCCCGTCATCTGGGTGACAAGCAGGGCGCCGCTGTTTCTCTAAATGCGTTGGGGGTAAATGCTCGGGACCGCGACGAACTCGCACTTGCGCACTCTCTGTTCGAGGAAAGTCTGGCGCTGTGGAGAGAATTGGGCGACCTGAACGCCATCGCTCGGGCTCTCAGTAACCTGGCGAGCGTCCTCAAGTTGCAGCGCGAGTATGACCACGCGCACTCGTTGCACTCGGAGTGTCTCGCAATCTTCCAAGGACTGGGAGACCGAGCAGGCGTGGCCTGGTCGCTGAATTCGCAGGGGGACACAGCGCGAGAGCGAGGTGACTACGCGGCCGCGCGGAAGTTGAATGAAGAAGGCTTGGCAATTTTTCGGGAACTCGGCGACCTCTGGGGTATTGCCGGGACGCTGGCTGATCTCGGAAACCTGGAGAGGGAACAGCGGAATTGCGGCGAAGCGCAGCGACTCTACCGCGAGAGCTTAAAAACTTTCCAGGGACTTGAACATAAACGTGGAATTGCCCGTTTGCTGGAGTGTTTTGCGTGCTTGGCGGCGGCTCAACAGCAAGCAGAGCGTTCGCTGCGGCTGGCAGGCGCGGCGGCGGCGCTGCGCCAAAACATTGGAGCTCCGCTGACGCCGCCGGAACAAGCCAAGCTGGAAGCTATTCTGGACCCGGCACGCCAGGCGTTGGTCAACACGAAAAGCGCGATGGTGTGGCTAGAGGGTTGGGACATGCCATTCGAGAAAGCTATTGAGGAAGTGTTGATGCCAGAGGCGGCGTCTCCTGCTGGTTGAAAGCGGCAAGAACATCCGGGTGCCCCCGGAGGATTCGCCCAGCACTTACTACTCCGCGGTCGAAGCGTCGATAAGCCGACGCACAGCGGAGACGCGATTGGCAGGAATGCCTGTGCGCTTGGCGTGTTCCCTGACGGTGGCTTCGTCTGGAGCGAGATAAACGCAGTACACCTTATCGCCGGTTACGTAGCTATGGAGCCATTGAATCCCGGGACCCATACCCTTCAGAACGCTGACCGACTTCTGGGACAGTTCGCGCAATTGCGCATCGGTTAGACTTCCGGCTCCGGGAACTTCGCGTTCGATGACGAATTTTGGCATGGAACTCCCCTTGTTGTGGATTTATGCTAACACGCAGGTGGAGCGGCTTCAAGAAGGCCTGGCCGAAGCTGGCTGTGTTTAGCGGAAAGTGACCAAGAATTATAAGAAATAACAAGGATGAGCTAACTATGGACCTTCGTTCGCTTCAGAAGCCGCTGAAAGACCAATACCGCAGTGACCCGAGCGCCTCAAAAATCACACTCCGAGCAAAAGGCGCGCAGACGGATGCTCCGGTGTCATGCTCGGTCGATCTCGGGCGCGCCATCTACCGCGCCGAGGCGCACAAGGGAGTCGGAGGAGCCGGTGCGGGCGCTTGCTCTGGTGACCTTTTGCTCGGAGCGCTGGCGGCTTGCGCGCAAATCACCTGTCAGATGGTGGCGGCGGCTATGGGTATTCCAACGGAACGCATTGAGGTGACTGTGGAAGGAGACTTGGATCTTCGAGGAACACTTGGAATATCAAAAGACGTGCCCGTCGGTTTCGAGAGCGTTCATCTTCAATTTGACGTTGCCGCGCCTAATGCAACTCCGGAACAAATGGCTGGGTTGCGAGAAAAAACAGAGCAGTACTGCGTGGTGATGCAGACGTTGATGCGGCCACCGAAGCTGGAATCCGAGTGGGTTCGGCACGACTGAACAGACGGCCGCAATAAGTCTTTTTTACGCGCACCCTGTTTTTCGTGGCTAGTATCTTGTCGAATAGCCGAATTTTGGGGATGGAGCAGCCATGCTGAACGAACCGACGATTTCGAGCTTCAGAGCCAGCCTGCTCGGCGGCCTGATCGAGCCATGCGACCCAGGCTACGAAACGTCTCGCAAGGTGTTCAACGGCATGATCGACAGGCATCCGCGCCTGATGGCGCGTTGCGCCGACGTGGCCGACGTCATGGCGGCGGTGAACTTCGGCCGCGAGCAGAAGCTGCCGGTGGCCATCCGCGGCGGCGGGCACAACGCGGGCGGCTTGGGAGTGTGCGATGACGGATTGGTGATCGATCTTTCGCCTATGAACTATGTTCGCGTAGACCCGAAGAAGAAGACCGTGCTGGCCGGCGGTGGCGCGCTGTGGCGCGACGTAGATCATGCGACGCACGCGTTCGGCCTCGCGGTTCCTTCGGGCATCATTTCGACAACCGGCGTGGCCGGACTGACGTTGGGCGGCGGAATCGGATACTTGACGCGGCGGTACGGCCTGACTATCGACAATCTGCTATCCGTCGAAATGGTGCTGGCCGACGGAAGGTTCGTTACCGCCAGTGCCAAGGAAAATACCGACCTGTTCTGGGCGGTGCGCGGCGGGGGTGGCAACTTCGGCGTCGTGACGTCGTTTCTGTTCAAGGCCCAGCCCGTGCACACCGACTACGGCGGGCCGATGTTGTGGCGGATGGAAGACGCGGCGGAGATGATGCGCTGGTACCGCAGCTTCATCGCCAAGGCGCCCGATGACGTCTATGGGTTCTTTGCTTTCCACACTGTGCCACCCTGGCCGCCGTTTCCCGAGCATCTGTACTACAAAAAGATGTGCGGCATCGTGTGGTGCTACATCGGACCGATCAAGAAAGCGGAGAAGGTGTTCAAGCCGATCCGGAGCTTCAAGGCTCCAGCGCTCGACCTGGTCGGCCCGATTCCACATCCAGCGCTGCAAAGTATGTTCGATCGTCTTTATCCTGCGGGCATGCAATGGTATTGGAAGGCCGATTTCGTGCGCACACTCACCGACGAAGCCATCGCGCAGCATCTGAAGTACGCCGCGACGTTGCCAACGTTGCAGTCGACCATGCATCTCTACCCGATCAATGGTGCGGCGGGCCGCGTTAAGAACAGCGCGACGCCGTGGTCTTACCGCGACGCGACGTGGGCCCAGGTGATGGTGGGAGTCGATCCAGACCCCGGGCAAAAGCAAAAAATCTCCACATGGGCGAAAGAATATTGGAGCGCGCTTCATCCATACTCAGCCGGCGGCGCGTACGTCAATTTCATGATGGATGAGGGCGAGGACCGTATTCGGGCGACGTACGGCAAGAATTACGACCGACTTGCGAAGATTAAGAAGCGGTACGACCCAGCGAATCTGTTTCGCGTGAATCAAAATATCAGACCGGCGAAATAAACGGAGATTGGGACCTTCGAGTATCCGAGTGGCCTCGGCACCGGTGAAGAGCCTGGGTAAGAATGACAGTTGCAATCGCAAATAAAAACGGCGCCTACTGAAGCGTAGGCGCCGTTGAAATTTACTCCGATAAATTCAGACTAAGCGGGCGCCGGCTTTTCGCCTTTTGCCATACCTGGGATCGGGCGAGGTTCGGGACGCAGCGAGAGTTGCGGCTCCTTGGCCGGTAACGGCGGAGCAGCCGGCGGCGGAGGCGGAATCTTTTCCGGGAGCGGCTTGTTTTCCAGCAAGAGCTTTAGTTCGGTGGCGTCGAGTACTTCGCGTTCGAGTAGGGCTTGCGCGATGCGCTCGAGCGTGTCGCGCTGGGTTTCCAGAATGTTACGGGCGCGGCTGTAACCGTTGGTGACGATGCTGTGGACTTCCGCGTCGATTTTGATGGCGGTGTCTTCGGAGTAGTCGCGGTGCTGCGCGATTTCGCGGCCGAGGAAGATGGCTTCTTCCTTTTTTCCGAAGGTGAGAGGGCCGAGCGGGCTCATGCCCCATTCGCAAACCATCTGGCGCGCAATTTCAGAAGCGCGCTCGATGTCGTTACCGGCGCCAGTGGTGATGTGGTGCAGGAAAATTTCTTCGGCTGCGCGGCCACCCATCAGAACGCTAAGTTGCGACTCGAGAAATTCCTTGGTGTAGGTGTGCTTGTCGTCGATGGGCAATTGCATGGTGACGCCCAAAGCCATACCGCGCGGAATGATGGTGACTTTGTGAAGCGGATCCGCGCCGGGGGTTAATGCAGCCACCAGAGCGTGTCCCGCTTCGTGATACGCGGTATTGCGTTTCTCTTCGTCAGACAAAATCATGGACCTGCGCTCGACGCCCATGAGGACTTTGTCTTTGGACATTTCGAAGTCCGACATAGCGACGAATTTGCGGTTCTGGCGGGCGGCCCATAGAGCGGACTCGTTTACCAGGTTCGCGAGGTCGGCGCCGGAAAAGCCGGGAGTGCCGCGCGCGATTACGGAGAGCTCCACATCTTCGGACAAGGGCACTTTGCGCGTGTGGACGCGGAGAATTTCTTCGCGGCCTTTCACGTCGGGTCGCGGCACCACGACGCGTCGGTCAAAACGTCCAGGGCGCAATAGAGCCGGATCGAGCACGTCGGGACGGTTTGTGGCTGCGATCAGGATGACGCCTTCGTTTGATTCGAAGCCGTCCATTTCGACCAGCAGTGCGTTCAAAGTTTGTTCGCGCTCGTCGTGACCGCCGCCCAGACCTGCGCCGCGGTGGCGTCCAACAGCGTCTATTTCATCAATGAAGATGATGCACGGCGCGTTCTTTTTACCTTGTTCGAACAGATCGCGCACGCGGCTTGCGCCTACTCCGACAAACATTTCTACGAAATCAGAACCGGAGATGGAGAAAAAGGGAACGTTAGCCTCGCCCGCAATTGCGCGTGCGAGCAAGGTTTTTCCAGTGCCTGGAGGGCCGACCAGCAGCACGCCCTTAGGAATGCGGCCGCCAAGCTTTTGGAACTTTTGCGGGTCCTTCAGGAAGTCGATGATTTCGTAAAGCTCTTCCTTGGGTTCATCGATCCCGGCGACGTCTTTGAATGTGGCTTTCTTCTGTTGCGCGGTCAGCAAGCGCGCGCGGGATTTCCCGAAGCTCAGGGCTTTGTTTCCGCCCGCCTGCATCTGCCTCATCATGAAAACCCAGAAGAGTACGAGGAGGATCAGGGGAGCGAAGTTAAAGAGGAAGGTCATCCAATCCGCGTTCTTCACTTCCTTGTAGCTGTAGAGGACGTTGTGATCCTGCAAAACCTTGGTGATGTCCGGTATCGCGGTGTTCGCAACGGTTACACCCTTGAACTTCAAAGCGGAATCGCGATATTCACCTTGAATTTCCGCGCTGTTTGGCGCTAGGTAAATGGTCACGACCTTCACCTTGCCGGATTGCACGTTGGCCAAGAAGGTCGTGTAGTTAGGCTCGTCATCTTTCGCGGCTTGTCCACCCGTGGAGGCCATCTTCCACAAGACGACCGCCAGCAAGATCATCAGAAGCCAGAATAGAATCGTGCGGACTGTTGAGTTCACCGTCTTACCTCACCCTGTGAATACGTTCCGACCCGTGTTTCGGGCCCCGTTTACCGCCTACTACTTAGATGCAATAGCGGTGCCAGTGTATGCACCTGGAAACCCGTCGAAGACAACGTCTCAAAGCTGAAGTTCTTCGATCAACACGCCCACTTGCGTTCGCGCCCGCGCGCAGAAATCATCGGCCGGGGCCATGCCCCGAGTCCAGACCACCTGCCCGCCGCATTCAAGCACGGGCCAACGCGCCCGGTCACGGAGGGGAATACGGTCTGCCAGGAACATATCCTTCAGTTTACTGGCCTGCCGGCGACCGTAGGGTCTGTAGGCGTCCCCTGGCCGCCAATTCCGCAAGATTAAAGAACCGCGGAGGAGGCCAGCATCGAGGGCTTCGCCGTCGCTTTTAGTGTCGCTCGCTTGCAAAGTCCAGTCAATGACTTTCAAACGGAAGCGGCTTCCAAGTTCCGGAATGGAAACAACCGTCGCGCCGCTGTTCGGAAGGCTTACAACGTATTGATATGCGGCCGCGTGCGCGGCGTCTTCCCTGGCAGTAAGCGGATATCGATCAGCTTGGACATGCGAAAAAGTCAGTTTCCCGAAAGTTCGTTCGACAAAGATGTTGCCCGGCAATTCCAATCGGCTGCCACTCGTTGATTCTGTGGCTACGTGGATGACCTGCTCGACGTGCTGTGCGCTTAAATCCTTGCGATCTCCGCGAACACCTTCATAAAGACGGCGGATAATGCGTTCGGTGAGCGCACGTAAAGGCGCGAGCTCACTGGGGTTAGGTGCGGCCCGTGGGAAGTTCGGTGCAGACAGCAGGTCGAGCGGCAGCAATAAATCGCGAATCTGAATCGTCATACTACCACCGGCCACTCGGACAAAGCTGCGGAAGCGGTCTTCTACAATTGCCGACCAGAATACTTCCTGCTCGGCGGATAGGCGAGCGAGTTCGCAAAGATGCGCGGTGATAGCGGGCGCGAAATCGCGTTCAAGAACGGGAAGAAGCTGTTCGCGAATGCGCGCGCGAAGCCGGCGCGTATCACGGTTCGTCGCGTCTTCACGCCAGACTTGGTTTTTCGTGCGGAGATAATCGCGCAAATCCTGGCGGGCGATTCCGAGCAGTGGGCGGATAACAGAGCGAGCGGCAGGATAAATGCCGGCCAGACCAGCGGGGCCCGTTCCGCGAATCAAATGAGCCAGAACGGTTTCGGCCTGGTCCTGGGCGGTGTGCGCTACGGCAATGCGCGTCGCCCGTCCGGCTGCGCAGACTCGCTCGAAGAATGCATAACGCAAGCGTCGCGCAGCGTCTTCGAGATTCCATCCATGAAGGTCGGCTTCAACGGCAACGTCCTCGCGGGCGGCCACAATTTGGAGGCCACTATCACGAGCCAAATCTGCTACGAACTGCGCATCCGATGTGGAAGCGTCACCGCGCAGCATGTGGTCAAAATGAACGACTGATAGAGTCACGCCTAATTCGTCGCGAAGATTTTCCAGAATGCGAAGAAGCGCGACCGAATCCGCGCCGCCGGAGACGGCCACAGCAACCCGATCGCCAGGCAGAATCATTCGCGCATTGCGAATGTGATTGAGTACGGATTGTTCGAGCGGCGTTCTCATCAGGAAATGGAAGAGAGCGAAGCGGAAACTTCCCGGCCGATCGCCCCGATGACACTATGGTAGCAGCCAAAACAAGATGGGTCGAGCGTAGGCGCGAAAAGTGAAAAGGAATAGCATGCAGGATATGAGCGGGGTTACAGGCGATCTGCGACTTGCTGCGTGAACAGATCACGACTGTAGGAAATGCGGCGGTCAAGAGCTACGGCCGCGAAATAAGAGCAATTCACGCGTTCTTGCTCGGCCCACGCGGCCACGCTAGGAATCGCGGGTCGCGCCACGCGGCCGAAAAAATCCAGCAAGCTATAGTACGTTCCTACCGCGCGAATTTCGCCTTGATCGTCACCACGTTCCGGACACAAGCGGACCAATTGAACCAATCGACTGAAGTCTTCCGCGCCGAAACTCCCGTCTTGAATGCCGGTGACTTCCCGCACGCGGTCTGAAAGCTCCACTCTTCGGCTCGATGCCAGTATCGAGCGGCAATGCCAAATGAAGAATTGCAGAAAGGCTGCAATCGAGAAGACGAAAATCAGCGCCGCTATCATCATCGAGCTCTCACCAGCAAACGAGCTGTAGTCAGCCGGGCGTCTTCTGGAACCTTGGAAAAGGTGTAGGCCCATGCGAGCGGCAGCCACGTACCTATCAGCGGCGGTACCCATCGTAGAACTGATTCCTGCAAACCAGGGAAAAGGTTCCGCAAAGCATACGTTCCTGCTGTAGCACTGAAGTAAACGCCCAGCGCAAGTATCAATTGAATGAGGCGGGTTCTGGTTTCGCGGAGCTTTAAAACTGCGCCCCAGAGGAGGTATGTGAGAACTACGCCAACGAAATAAAGATTCTGCCCAAGTTCGACGACGAAATGACTCGTCAGGTGATCCTTATTTTGGCGAACTACTGCATAGGAAAAGAAAGCTGTCGCAATTAACAAGAAGGCCGCGGCGCTGCGAATGTACCGGCTCACATTCATCTCTCGAAAGACGTGTTGGTACAGTTCCATCACCGTAAAGTAGATAAGGACGATCAGCAAACTCTCGGAGTAATAGTAGAAATAACGATACTGCATGGACGAATATCCATAGGTATGAAAGGTGAGATAATGACCAAGAGTGACCAGAGCTGCCGCCAGCATGTACAGATTCAGGGAAAAGTAGCGAAAAGTCTCTCGATGGTAGGCCAGGCACACCACCACGTAAGCTTCCAGAAGGAAACCTACGCTCCAAATAAAATAATCCAGCGCGCCAAGCTGCATCTTAAAACGCCTTTATAAGGCCTGGCTTCGCCCCCGCCCTTAAGCAGGAATCCTTACGCCTTAGCTTGGAACTACCAAGGTGTTGGCGGCATCGGGCTGCTCGTGTTCGCCCACGGTGTGGGCGGCATCGGACTGCTCGTGTTCGCTAGTAACCAAGGCGTAGGCGGCATCGGACTGCTAGTGTTGGCGAGCGTTGAACGGGTCGCTAATGCGTTTAGACCCACTGCGCTGGCTAGAACCAGCAATACCAAAACTACCACCATAAACCACCTATTCATAGACCCTCCCAAGGTAAACTACCCGGGGCGAGTCTATAGGCGGTCTGATGCCGTTTAGGGAGTTTTTATCGGGCGTGTGTCTAAACGGTACACACCCCCGCCTCCCTGGCAGAGCCAGAGCTTTTCGTACTGTTACCAGATAAAAATAGCTTTTGGGGGTGGCAGGGTCAATGTTACGAAAGTACTAGTTTTGAGACTCAATTCCCTTATGCTGAGAAGCAGTATTCGCGATGGCTATCGAGTTCTGCTCCTGCCTTGACACTTTGCGCGGGTAGCCCTTAGCATCGAGAATTGTATTGTGCCGGTTTAGCTCAGAGGTAGAGCGAGGGTCTCATAATCCCTAGGTCGTGGGTTCGAGTCCCACAGCCGGCACCAGCCTTCCAAGCAAAATTTCGGCTGCCGCGACACAGACTTGCGGAGTTACCTCACCGGGGCGTTGAGGGCGGCGACAAGCTCGAGGAAAGTGGCGGCTTCCAGGACCTGATCGATGGCTTCCTTGCGGCTGAACATTTCTTCAGCGTTGCCCAACAAGTCGTGCTGGGACTGATTGTCCCCCGTAAGGATCAAGATGATCAGGCGCGAGAGTTTGCCGTCTCTGGCGTTGAAATCGATTCCGGATTCGGATTTGGCAATTACCACGATGGGGTGTGGAAGGCCTCCGACACGGGCGTGCGGGACCGCCAAGCCGTTTTCCCAGCCGCTCGGTATCACGCGCTCGCGCTCCGACACGAGGCGCAGAAACCGCTCCGGCGCGTTGCTGACAGCATCTGCGGCGACCTCACACATGTGCTGGAGAAGTTCCGCTTTTGTGCGGAACTTCATATCGGGCAGAAAGAGCTTGGCAGTGACGGTGTCCTTCAACGTCAAGGTCTGGCGCCTGCGCAACAGAAAATGAATGGAGGGGGCCGAGACTAGCGAAGTGAAGAGCGCCATGACCACGAGCGCTACGAACATGGTCTCGCGAATCAATCCGGCCTGAAGGGCGAGAAGGCCGAGGATCATCTCCATAGCTCCGCGCGCGTTCATGGCCAGACCAACTCCCCACGAGGTGCGACGATCCATGCCGCCCAGACGTGCTCCCCAGCCTGCCCCTACGAGCTTCCCGACGCAGGCGACTCCAGATTACCGCGGCGGTGAGGCCGAGGTTGAAGTTCGAGACGAAATTGGTGCGCAGGCCGATGCTGGCGAAAAAGAACGGCGCGAAGACGTTGGTGACGATGGAGTGGATGTGTTCAGAGGTCCGTTTTCTAAGATGGCTAGATTCACCAACGGCAATCCCGGTGATGAAAGCTCCAAAGACGGCATGGATTCCGGCGAATTCCGCGAAGGCCGCACCGGCAAGAGTCAGCGTGAAGATGAAACCTAATACGCCGCCTGGCCAACTCGTATGGGCTTGGATGAAGGGAAGTATTTTGTCGATCAGCCAACGCACGACGGTGAGCGCCAGCAATGTAAACGCGCCGACAAGGAGAATCGTGCGCTTGACGCCGGTGAGCGCATGCGGGCTGGCGTTCATCATGCCGAGAATCATGGAGAACAGAATCCAGCCCACGAGATCGTCGAACATTGCCGAGGACATAACGACGGTTCCCATCTCCGTCCTCAGGAGATTGAGATCCATCAGAATTTTGGCGATCACCGGAAGAGCCGAAATGGAAAGCGCCGTACCCACAAACAGCGCGAAAATCAGCCTGCTTGCGCCCGCCGCTGCGCCCAGGTATTGCGGGACCGCGACGGCGGCCAAAAAACCCAAGCTGAAGGGAATGATCACTCCGAAGAAGCTGACGAGGAGGGCGCTCTTGCCTTGGCGAAAAATGCTGCGCAAGTCGATTTCGAGGCCGGCGGTGAGGAGAAAGAATACGACGCCGAGGGTCGTAACGGTCTCGAGCACGATGGGCATGAAGCCCGTGCTGGGAAACAAAGACGCGTAGATCTGCGGCCTGAAATGGCCGAGCACGGTGGGACCCAGCAGAATTCCGGCGAATATTTCGCCCAAAACGGACGGCTGTCCCAGCTTTTGCATCAATTCGCCGGCGAGCTTCGCGGTACCCAGAAGGGCGGCGAGCGCCAGGAACATGATCATTACGTCGTGCTGGGTCAGGTGCGGCATGCAGAACCCTTGTTATTTTGAACCGATCAGCGCGAATTTCTATTTAACACGGGCGATAGTCTATCGTAAGAACGTGCGCCGGCGGATATGTGCGCTCGGCGATTCGGATTTGGCCTATTTGCTGCTATCTAATTGAGCGCAGCGCGTTTTGGTAAAGTGGAATTCAGGCAGGTGAAAATGCTACAAAACAGAAGCTTCCAACAGGTGTGCTTGTGGCAGAGATTTGCAGCGCGAAAGGATGCAAGATAAGCGTGCCGTCCGGGCTCGCCGCAGAGCACATGTGCATCCTTCATTTTACGCTGTTCATCGAAAACGAATGCGCCGAAATGCGCCGAGAAACTGCGCTAGGCAAGAACAAGCACGAACGCCAAGTGGAATTCATGCAGAAAGTTGCCCTGCGCGGCGAGACGCTGGTGAATACAGCCACGAGCGGCTTCCCCATGTCTGATGAACTGAAAGCGCGCGTCTTAAGTACCTTGCTCACCTTGATGAATACCCGCGAAAATATGGACCGCGCTCTCATGCGGCAGTCCACCGCCCGCCGATTCGTGGGCTGAAATTCCGCATCAAACCCGTTCTAGCCCTGCTTGCCCATTCCAACCGTGCTTGTTCAAGCAGCGCGCAACCTGGATAATTTTTCAGCTATGCACCGATGAAACGTGCGTAAAGCGAGCGCGCGACGGCGGGATCTTGCGTGCCTTTCACTATGGCGCGGCCATCGGCGAAGATGGTCATTTCGTATGGCGGGACGCGAAAGCGAAGAAGGAAGCTGTTGTTGCGCACTTCGGCAGCGGAGGCATGCGCTAAACGGCGGCCCAGCTCACCGAGATCGAGGCTACGATTGCCCTGGTGAATCTGGACGGAATCGCGGCCGCACATGGTGACGTGGGGCTGGGCGTTTCCGTTAAGATAGGTGAAATACCGGCGTCCACACGCTCGGCAATCTTGATTGCGCGAGAGGCGGACGGACTGGAATTTTCCGGTCCAGACATCGCAGGACACCAGCCGTTCATGTGACGCCTCGGCCTTCCCAGCCAGGAGTTTTGTCGCTTCCGCTGCTTGGATGGCAGCGATCACCCCAGCAGCAGCGTTAAGAATGCCGGCAGTGTCGCAAGTGTCTTCGGCGCCCAGGGTAAACGGTTCTTCCCGAGCTTCCAACAGACACGCGAGGCAGGCAGTGTGGCCTGGGCGAATGGTGAAAGTAACTCCGTAGCTTCCGACGGCAGCCGCATAGATCCAGGGGATATTGAGCGATATCGCTGCGTCGTTGAGCAGGAGGCGCGTTTCGAAATTGTCCGTGCCGTCGAGGATGAGATCGAAGCCGCCAAGAAGTTCTTGAGCGTTCTCCGGGATGAGGTCGGTGACAACCGCTTCGACCCGCGCATCGCAATTGATAGCGCGCAGGCGACGCTCGGCTGCGACCGCCTTTGGCAGTGCTTCCCGCGCGTCGGCTTCCTCAAACAGGGTCTGGCGCTGCAGGTTTGACAGTTCCACGAAGTCACGGTCAACGATACGCAGGCGCCCGAGTCCCGAGCGCACCAGCAGACTCGCGACCACGGTTCCTAGCGCGCCGCAGCCCACCAGCACGGCGCTTGCGGCCAGCAGGTTCTCCTGGCCGGCTGCACCGATGCCCGAAAACAGAATCTGGCGGGAGTATTTTTCGCGTTGTTCGGCGTTCATCTGCTTGTTTCCTAATGTGAACTTCATAATAGCGCCTTTTCGCGCCGGGCAGGCAACGCTACGTGCTAACCTTTCTTCTTACTCCTCTGGCGAATGAGATTCCCTTGGAAAAAATCGATTCGCAGGCCGCGATGCGCGAGACTTGCCGCGGCATGGATTAGCGGAGCAGTCGTTTGCGGCGTTTTTGTATGCCCGCCGGCGCGGGCACAAGAAGCAACGATTGAACATCAGCGCGTGGCCGAGGTCCGAATCGTAGATGAATCCGGGAAGTCCGCGGGAGATTACAAGAGCACTCTTTCTCTGCAAGCGGGCAAACCATTCGACTTTGCGGAGGAGCGCGCTACGCTGCGGGAGCTGTATCGCAGCGGCGACTACGCCGATGTCCGGGTGACGGCTGAACCCAGCGCGCAAGGATTGCGGGTGAATTTTATCGTTCGCCGAAATTACTTCAATAACGTAATCCGGGTGGATGGATTAAAAGAACCGCCGAGCGAACCAGCAGCATTGGCCTCCATGCGATTGGGATTGGGCGAGCCGTTCCGCGAAAGCGCGCTGCAGGAAGCCATCCAGCGGTTAAAAGACACGCTGCGCAGCGAAGGGCTGTATCAAGCGAAAGTGACCTGGACGTTGACACCGCACGAAGACACGCGCCAGATGGATGTGATGGTTACGGTCGTTTCGGGCCCCCGGGCGGTGGTGGGAAGTTTCGTGCTGCAAAATAAGACGCCCTATCCGGACGACGAAATCATTCGGCGCTCAAAGATCAAGTTGAACAAGCCGCTGACGACCGCGCGGCTGACCAAAGCCACGCAGCGCCTGAAGAAATACCTAGTGAATCAAGGATACCTGGGAGCAGGAGCGCTGATTACCGCCGGCCAGTACGACCCGCAAAAAAATAGCGTGCCATTAAAATACGAGGTAACTACGGGACCGCGCGTGAACGTTGAACTGGTCGGAGCGAAGCTGAGCAAAGGAAAGCTTCACTCGCTTCTGCCCATTTATGCAGAAGGCGCGGCGGATGAAGATTTATTGCAGGAAGGCCGCCGGAACATCCGGGATTACTTTCAACAAAAGGGGTATTTCGACGCGGATGTGAAGGTAAGCTCCCACGAAGATGCCACGCGCGGAGAGCGCGTGATCAGCTATGAAGTGACTCCGGGCGATAAATTTCGGCTTGCCGGCGTCAGCTTTTCCGGCAACAAGTACTTCAGCAAACGTTTGTTAGAGAGCCGGCTGCAACTTCAACCCGCTTCGTTTGGTTCGAACGGCCGTTTCAGCCAGCGGTTGGTAAACGACGATGCGGATTCGATACGCGGACTGTATCTTTCCAACGGCTTTCTGGACGTGAAGGTTACTTCTTCGTTGGATGACAACTACCAGGGCAAAAAGGGGAGTCTGTTCGTTTCGTACGCCATTCTGGAAGGCCCGCAAACATTGGTTGCCGACCTTCACGTTGAAGGCAATCATGTGATGAGCACGCAGGCGCTGCTCGCCGTGGTCGGATCGTCGGCCGGGCAGCCTTATTCGGCTTCGGCTGTATCGAGCGACCGCAACAACATACTTGCAATGTATTACAACGAAGGCTTCCCCACGGCGCATTTCCAGGAAGAAGTATTACCGGGTGCTACGGCGACTGAAGTCCGGCTCACGTATCACATCACGGAAGGCCAGCGCATTGAAGTCGCGAAGGTCTTGATCACGGGCTATCAATTCACCCGGCCAGGTGTGATCGCGCGCCAGATCAAAATCAAATCAGAAGGACCGCTGAGAGAAGGCGACGTGGTGGAAACGCAACGGCGACTTTACAATCTGGGCGTATTCAGCCGCGTTCAGATAGAGCCGCAGAATCCAACCGGGACCGATCCAAATAAAACCATTGTCGTAGATTTACAGGAAGGCAAACGCTATACGATCGGTTATGGCGTGGGGTTCGAAGTTCAGCAGATAGGCGCCAGTTGTAGCTCCAGCTCCAAGAGTACGTCGCAACCCAGTTGTGATCCCAATGCCACGGTGATCGCCGAAAGCCCGCGCGTCATCTTCGAAATTTCCCGATCGAATATGTTCGGGCGGGCGCAGACGCTTACGTTCAAAGCGCGCGCGAGTACGTTGGAGTACCGCTCGCTCTTGAGTTACACCGCCGACAATTTTTGGGGCCACCCGTCGATCGGAGTGCAATTGATCGGATTGGCCGATAAAGCGCAGGATGTACAGACATTCACATCCGTGCGATATGAGGGCGCATTTCAGGTGGCCGAGAAGTTTTCGCGCTCCAGTTCAATCCTCTACCGCTATTTTTTCCGGAGGGTCACGGCTTCTGACCTGCGGATCACTCCGGACGAGATTCCGCTGTTTAGCCAGCCGACATTGGTGTCTGGATTCGGAATCACCTACGCGCGCGAGCGCCGCGATAACCCCGTTGATGCAAAGCGCGGGACGTTTAACACCGTAGATTTGAGCGTTGCTTCAACCACACTCGGTTCCAGCGCCAGCTTCTTTCGCGGCTTTTTTCAAAACTCGTCGTTTCATCCTTTCGGCCGGGCATTCGTCTTCGCGCGGGCCACGCGTTTCGGCTTTGAACAGCCGCTGGGCCGGACCACCGAAGGCGGAACGTCGGAAGGCGGCTCCACGAATTGCAGCTCGACCTCTCCTCCGGTGGCGGAGCAAGTGATTCCATTGCCGGAGCGATTTTTTGCCGGCGGCGCAACCACGCTTCGGGGTTTCGGCCTGAATGAAGCCGGCCCGCGGGATCCGTGCACCGGCTTCCCTATCGGCGGACTTGCTGTGCTCATGTTCAACCAGGAATTGCGATTTCCGATGAAACTTCCCTTTATCGGCAACCGTTTGGGCGGCACCCTTCTTTACGACGGCGGCAACGTGTATAGCGATGTAGGCCACATAACCATGGATTGGAAGCCGTCGGCCACTTCGAACCTGAATTATTTTTCGCATACAGTGGGGTTTGGGTTTCGATATGCCACGCCGATAGGGCCTGTCCGAGTGGACTTCGGATACCAACTAAATCCGGCGCGATATCAGGCGACGATACCGCCTAACCCGTTCGAGCAGTTTTTCCGGCTGCCCCACTTCGAATTCTCGTTCAACATTGGACCGATTTTTTGATGCAGAAAGGTAAAGGACGCTTTGTGCGACGCGCGATTTTCGTGATGGGAGTGTTGTCGTTGCCCTGCGGTCTCGGGGCTATGCCGGCGCGCGCGCAATCCACTCCTCATACCGAAGCAGGCGCGGCCCGGGAAGACTCCAAAGCGCCGCCGATCGATGGAGTGGCCGCGCGCATTGAGGACGACATCATCCTGGAAAGCGAAGTCAACGAGTTAGCTGCGTTCCAGAAGCTTGTGGACGGGCAAGCCAAACCTCGCAGCGAGCTCATCAGCGAGCTCGCGGACCAATGGATCGTTCGTGGTGAAGCGAATACCACCAAGTTTCCGCCACCATCTGCTGCCGAAGTGGACAGCTCATACGGGGAATTTGTAAAGCAGTTTGGTTCACCTCAAGAATTCCAGAAACGGTGCGCGGACGCGGGCATAACGGAAGCAGCAGTGAGGCGAGTGCTGGAGCAGCAGCTATACCTGGCGCACTTTCTGGATTACCGATTCCGCGCCGCCGCCCAAGTGGACGATAAAGAAGTGGAGAAGTATTACAACGACGAATTCGCGCCCCAGCTCAAAGCACGCGGCGAGGCGGTTCCAGCACTGGAAGAAGTGGAAGACACCATTCGCGAAGTCCTGATTCAGAGGGCTATCTCGGAGCGATCAGCGAAATGGCTCGACGATACGCGAGAGCGTTTGAAGATTGATATCGTGCCGCAAGGGAGCGGGTCGTGAAACGCCGTCGCGTGGCACGCAGCGTCGTCCTGGTTCTGCTCTTGTTGACGATCGCGGGCTTGGTGGCCTTCGAAGCTTTCAAGATAGAGGTGGTGGAGCGCTGGGCTCGCGAGCAGGTGGTGAAGCAGCTCGAGCTGCGGACCGGAGCGCGAGTGGAACTGGGGACGTTGCATGTAAATATTTTGCGGCTCGGCGCCCACGCGGAAAATTTAACGCTGCACGGTTTAGAGGATGCAAGTAAGCCGCCGCTGTTTCACGCCGATCGAGTGGACCTGGGTATCACGGTTCTCTCCTTGTTCCGGCGCAAATTTGCGCTGAGCGAACTAGTGGTTGACCGCCCTCAATTGGCCGTGCAATTCGAAAAGGACGGCCGCAGCAATTTGCCGACACCGAAAGTCGTGTCCAGCGAGTCATGGCAACAAAACCTTTTCGATTTGAAGATTCAGTGGCTGGAACTGCGAGATGGCAGCGCGCTGATCAATGACCGCCGCGTGCCGCTCACGGCAAAAGGTCCGAATTTCCAATTCAAATTGAATTATATGGCGGCTAAGGCAGGCGCAGATTCCTACATCGGCAATCTGCAGTGGAAACAAGTGGAAATTTCGCAGCCGAAGGATGCGCCTTTCCGTTCCGATATCTCGGCAAAGTTCACGCTGCATCGCGACGCCTTCGAGCTCGATGAGCTGATTTGGAAGCTGCCGCACTCTGAACTGAATCTGCGCGCCGAGCTGCCGAGTTTCTCGCAGCCGAATTGGAATTTGCGGTATCGCGGCCGGCTGGCACTCGCGGACTTGCGCACGATTTTTCGTCAGCCTCTGGTGCCCGACGCGACTGCGGATTTTTCGGGCCAAGCCAGCTATAAAGCGGGTGAATGGACAGCAAGCGGGCACTACGCCGGCCACAAAATCAATTTGCCGTACGATTGGTTTCACGCGAGCGGACTCGAAACGTGGGGCGACTTCGAAGTGGCGAACGACCAACTCGTGGTGCCCAACCTGGGCGTGCAAGCCCTCGGTGGAACGGTCGATGGCCGGCTGGAAATGGACTTGAAGACTCTGTCCACTCACACCGAAACGCGTTTGCGCGGCCTTAGCCTGGCGGCTGCGTTTGCCGCTGTCGATAACCCGGATTTTCCGGTGAACACACTGCACTGGGACTCAATCATGGACGTGGACTCGACGAACACATGGACGGGCGCGTTCGAGCATTTTCGTTCCAAGGGCGAATCACACTGGACACAGCCGGCGAATATGCGCGGAGCAATTCCTGCTGAAGCGACGATTTTCTATGATTATTCAGAGGAAGCTGGTGCTGCGACGTTTTCCCATAGCGAAATCTTCACGCCGACAACGAGGATTGAATTCGATGGCTTTCTCGGCGGCCATGATTCCGCACTGGAATTGAAACTCTACGCAGATGATTTAATCCCGTGGGATGACTTCATCAATAAATTGCGTGGCGCGGACGCCGTGCCGGAGCGGGAGGCGGGAGATGTCGTTTTTCGAGGGCGTATTTTGGGTCCGATCGAGGGTCCCACATTCGCCGGCCACTTCAGCGCTACCAGGGCGCGTTACGACACGCTGTACTGGGATAGCATTGAAGGCGATCTCGAATATTCGCTGGACCTTTTTCGTTTGACCAAAGCGACGGTGAAACGAGGCCAGTTCTCTGCAACGCTCGATGTGCAACTTGACCTCGATGGCGACTGGAGTTTTGTGCCTTCGAGCGCTTGGACGCTGGAGGCCAAGGTTGAACGCGGACCTACGGCAGAGCTGCAAGCCATGCTCGGGACAAATTACCCCGTTACTGGATTCTTGAGCGGGGATTTTCGCGGCGGCGGAACAAGCGCTGTACCGGTGCTCGACGGAAATTTTGTTCTGGATGATATCGACGCTAAAGGGTTTCGTTTCGACCAGCTCAAAGGCCAGGTGCATCTTGCGCACGACGAAATTCGACTTTCGCGGGCGGAGCTGCGCCGCGACACAGGCCGGGTGACCGGCGACGTACTGTACCGCCCGACCGAACAAACGACGGAGTTCAACCTTAGCGGCAGTGGAATCCCGCTGGAAAAATTCGCGGCGCTGCAAAAATCGTCGATGCCGATCGTCGGGCAACTTGATTTCAATCTGCGCGGCGAAGGCCCTATTCGCGCGCCCGCCGCGCACGGCGAAGTCCGGCTGGCGGGATTAAAAGTGGGGAGCGACAACGAGGGCGACTTTCGCGCGCAAGTGGAATCGGACGGGAAGAACGCCCAGTTCACCTTCAATTCCGAAATGTCGAAGGGAAAATTGACCGGCCAGCTTGCCCTCGAATTGACCGGAGATCAAAACATTTCCGGCAACCTCTCCGTGAAACAATTCGATCTCGACGCGCTGATTATCGCCGGGCTGCATCTGAAGAATTTGACGCGCCCGAGCGTGGTGGACGGTGACTTCACGATATCCGGCTCGCTAAGGCAACCGGACACCATTGAAGTGAAAGTGAACGTCTCGGAAATTTCCTTCGACTACCAGTTCGTCCAACTTCAGAATGATGGGCCCATTCAAATTACCTATCATCGCAATGAAGTGCGTATCGACCGGCTGCATCTCCACGGCCCGTACACGGACATGCAGCTAAGCGGCTCGGCGCGTTTTGACCGAGAGCGCCCGCTGCGGTTCAATCTTACGGGTGGTATTAACCTCCAGTTTGCCAAGGGACTGATACCGGATCTCGAAGGGCAGGGTGAAGCGGACGTGAATGTTTCGGTGGAAGGCACGCTGTCAAAGCCGCGCGTAACGGGACGAGCGAACATTCACGATGCTTCGGCGCACTACTCCGATTTTCCGGTGGGCTTGAGCCATGTGAATGGAGATCTGGTCTTCGATCAAAACAGGCTCCTGTTCGATCGTGTCACCGCGGAGTCCGGAGGCGGAACTTTAACCCTGAGTGGCAGCTTGAACTATGGCGAAACTCCGATGCGCTACGAAATCAACGCGGAGACGCCGCAAGTCCGTATCCGCTATCCCGCCGGAATGAGCTGGTTGATAGGCGGGACGCTGCAATTGGCAGGAACGCAGGAAGCCGCGGTTCTTTCCGGGCGCATCCAGGTGCAGCGCTTGCTGTTTGCCCAAGGCGTGGACCTGGCTTCGTTTTTTGCTTCGGCTTCGGACACAACTGCCGTCGCAACGCCGACGTCCGCATTCATGAGGAACCTCACGTTTGACGTCTCCGGGCAAACTACCCCCGGAGCGCGCATCGAATGGGGCGGGGCGCAAATTGAAATAGACGGCGACCTCCATCTGCGCGGTACCTGGGACCATCCGGTTCTGCTCGGACACATCCATTTACTCGGCGGGCAGATGGGATTCCGTGGCAACACTTTTACGCTGACTCGCGGCGACATCAATTTTGCAAACCCGTTTCGGCTGGACCCGGTCCTCAATGTGGAAGCGACATCGGTCATCAGCCAATATCAGGTGACCATTAATTTTTCCGGCCCGGCAAGCCGCCTCTCGCTCAATTATCGTTCGGACCCGCCGCTTCCGGATTCGGACATCGTCGCTTTGCTCGCGCTGGGTACCACCGGGCAGGAGAGCGCGCTGCGTTCGCAATCGGCCGGCGGGCAAAACTACGGCGCAACCGCGCTGCTCTCGGAAGCAATTTCAACCGGGCTTGGCGGACGCATTGAAAAACTTTTCGGCATCAGCCATTTCCGGGTAGATCCATTCCTTGCCGGCACGGCGACGGAGTCGAACGCAGCCGCGCGCGTAACCATCGAACAGCAATTCTCGCGCGACCTTACTATTACGTATTCATCCAACGCAGCCTCCGACCAGGAGCAACTCATTCAAGTGGAGTACCACGTGAAGCGCGACCTTTCGATTATTTTCCTCCGCGATGTAAATGGAACGTACGGCTTGGACGTAAAATTTGTAAAACACTTCAACTAGGTTTCCCGCAGGCTTACTCGGGCATCAGAAAGAGCGAATCCGGGGAGAGCCGCACGTGCCAGGGATACGGGAGACTGCGGAAACGCTGCCACTTTTCCTTGAATACTTCCGCCTGCAAATCGTACGTGCTCGTTTCCGCCGCGGGCTGATGAAAGCTCAAATAGAGCGTGATGCGGAAAGGCGTCTCGGAAGTGCGCACGAGCCAACAAGGCAAAACATTCTCCGACGGAGCGCCTGGCGGCATTGATTCCAAAAAATCAATGTGATGCGCCCGGATGCCCAGGAAGGCCGGCGGCTTGGAGATGGTTTGGTCGACGCGAAGGCGGCAGTTCCAGTCGAGCGCTTCAACGCTGCCGTCGGCATTCCTTCTTGCGCGGGAAAAATTCTTACAACCTGTGAGTCGCCCCACTTCGCGCGTTGACGGACGCTTGAAAACTTCCTCTTTAGGTCCGAACGCCGCCACTTTTCCGCGCGAAAGTACCAACAGTTGTTCACCCAGGCGATACGCTTCCTCGATGTTGTGCGTGACCAGAAGTGTGGGACGGCGATAGGCCGCAAATGTTTCTTGAAGCTGCGCCTCCACCTGACTTCGCAGATGAGTGTCGAGTGACGAAAGCGGCTCATCGAGCAAAAGCGCCTCCGGGTCGATCGCCAGGGCGCGTGCTAACGCAGTGCGCTGCTGTTCACCTCCGGACAATGCCCGGGGATATCGTTCGGCCAGTCCTTCAAGATGCGTGCGCGCGATGAGGGTAGACAGGCGGGCGGCCTGTTCCTCGCGCGAGCGATCGACTAACCCGAAGGCGATGTTTTCGGCGACGGTGCGATGCGGAAAGAGCGCGTAATGCTGAAAGACCATTCCGATGCGACGCTGGCGGGCAGGGACTCGAATAAGTTGGTCGGAGTCGAACAGGACTCGACCGTTCAATAAAACGCGGCCACGCCCCGGCTGCTCCAAGCCTGCAATACACCTGAGCAACATCGTTTTGCCCGCGCCGGACGGCCCAAGAATACTGAGCGGCGCTTCCGATGCGCTGAAGGACACATTGAGTTCGAAGTCCGGAAGTTTTTTTTCGATTTGTACCTCGAGCGCCATATCAACGCGCCATCCGCTGAGCACGCCCGAGTCCTTGCGCGCGCGTCCAGTAATAGAGGCCGCTGAGGAGTGCGAGCGAAATCACAACGTCCACGGCGCACCACGAGAGGGCGCGCTGCATCTCATCCGCTTCCACCGCGAAGTAGATAGCGATCGGAATCGTCTCGGTCCTGCCGGGGATATTTCCCGCGATCATTAGCGTGGCGCCGAATTCTCCAAGCGCGCGCGCAAAAGAAAGTATGGTGCCGGCAAGAACACCCGGCCATGCCAGCGGAAGAGCGATTTCACGGAACACGCGCCACTCCGATGCGCCCAACGTTCGCGCCGCTTGCAACAGTTCGGGTTGCACCTGCTCAAGAGCGGCCCGCGAAGTGAGATACATCAGCGGGAAGGCAACGACAGTAGCCGCGATTACTGTAGCAGGCCAGGAAAAAACTATAGTTGCGCCAAATTGAAGCAGCAGCTTACCCAGCGGACCATTGCGGCCGAAGAGCAGCAGAAGGAGAAAACCGACCACGGTGGGCGGCAACACGAGAGGCAGAAGAAAAATCCCGTCCACCAAAGCCATCGCGGGGCTGGCATAGCGTTCGCGCCAAACAGCCGCACCCAAACCGGCCACGAACGTGATTGCGGTAGCCGTCACGCTGGTCGCGAGCGATATCCAGAGCGGAGACAAGTCCATCGGCAGGATTGTAGCCGGATCAGATCCTTCCGGACGGATTATTCGGGTCGTTGAAACCGTAAGTCTTGAAAATCTCGAGTGCGTGCGGAGTCTCCAAGAACTTGAGGAATGCGCCCGCGGCAGCCTGATCCTTCGAGTTCTTCAGCACCGCAGCCGGATACACAATTGGATCGTGCGAACTAGGCGGAGCGGTAAAAATGGTCCGAATTTTCGGCGAGGTCTGCGCATCCGTACGGTAAACCAACCCAGCGTCAGCGTTGCCCGTCGCCACGAAAGTGAGGACCTGCCGAACGTCCTTGGCGTAAACTGCCTTTTTCTTCACCGCGTCCCACAAGTTAAGTTTTTCCAGTGTTTGCTGGGCGTACATACCTGCCGGCACAGTTTCGGGCTCTCCCAGCGCGACGGTCTTGACACTCGACTTCGCCAAATCCTGAAAAGTATGAATATCGTCGGAGGAAGAGGGCGCGATCAGCACCAGATCGTTCGCTACGATGTTGTGCCGCGTCTCGACGACGATCAGGCCTTCGGATTGGAGGGCATCCATCTGCTTCTGAGCCGCCGAGAAAAATATGTCCACCGGCGCGCCCTGCTCGATTTGATGTTGCAACGTTCCCGAGCCGGCATAGTTGAACGCAATCTTGGCTCCAGGGTGGTCACGCTCGTACTCACGCCCGAGCTGGTCCAGCGCGTCTTTCAGGCTGATGGCGGCTGACACCGTGACAGAAGAAGATTGCGGCGCGGGCGGCTGCTGCGCTTCGGCGCCGCAAATTCCCAGGATCAATAGAACGGGGAGAATGCCTGTGAGCAATAGCGCGCGAGCGATCGACCAGCGTTTCGCCTGCCGGGTTGTGCTTGGCGTTGTACTTAGCATTGATGAAGCTCCTCTCTTGCGGACCTCGCCTTTGCCGAGTTACTGCTGCGGCTTTGGCGCCGGGCTCGGTGGTGGCGTCGCGGGAGACGTGGCTGACGACCCTGGAGCGGGTGCGGCGCTTGGCGCAGGGGCTGGAGCGGGCTTCGACGGGTCCGGCGGAAGCATCTGTTTCAATTGCGGATATTCGTCCGCCATGCCCCACAGCACTTGCATTACGATTTTCTGGTCCATCTGCAAGCCCGCAGTTTGCGATTCTCGGCTGACGTCGGGCATTTCCTTCACCATGCGCTGGCCCACTGGCGATTCATAAAACTTGGTCGCTCCCTGAATATCTTCCAGCGAGAAGTGACGAGCATAGATGGCGACCATTGCATCCGTCACGGCGTCCGGCGATGCGTTGGCGTTGAACTTTGTCGTGAACGTCTCCATAAATTTGGGCAACTGGTCGGGCGGAATCGCGCGGCTCATACCGTCGTGGACCCGGTTCGTCCATCCAACGCGAATGTTTTCGCCTTCCTTGGACTCGCCAGTTATCTCCAACAAGTGGCGGATCGCCGCCTCTTTAGCAGGATCCAATTTTACAGGCGGGGTTGCTGGAGTCGCAGCGTCGGGATTCGCGGCAGGTTGTCCCGGCTGAACGGGCGCAGGCTTTTGTTGCGCAGCGCCCGGAGGCGTCTGTGCCAATAGAGGGCTTGCCGTTAACAGCGCGGCAGCAAGCAGGGCGATTCCTAGTTTCATCTGATTCTCCTATTCATAGGTCCGGGCTCAAGCCCTGACGGGTCGTTCCCTTGAATGCTATCGAACACTGGGCGCAGATGCAATTTGTCCCGCAGTTTGGTGGTGGGTTAGTTTTCGAGTACCCGACTAATCAGGACTTAGCGACGTGAGAAGAGACCGGGTTAGGCGTTCGCGTCCACGGCAAATCGACCGTTAGGTGGTAATGAAATAAACCTGCGCCCTGAGTTGGCGAGGCTCATAAGTGAATGATAGCGGGCTGTACTGGGTTTGAAGAAGCTGTTACGGGGATTGTTCCTTGGGGAGAATTATTGCACGACCACATTAATCTGAAGAGATCTTGATCCGCCGCCGGAAGACGCCGCCACGGTGAATACATAGGAACCCGGAGTCGTGCCGGGATTTCCTCCACCCGATCCGGGTCCGCTGCCAGTTCTGCTCCCACCACCGCAACTGGCCAGCAGTAGGGCCCCAGTAATAAGCATTGCCGCGACTCGGCCACATCGCGCTGTCAGCTGACCTCTCGCACTTTCTCCAAAGCTGGCCGTCGCTGCCGCGACGAATAGCAAAAGCAACGCCAGCCAGAGCATGATTGGCAGCTTGTTTCGAGGATATCGTGACGGGATGAACCCCGCTCCGCTTCCTGCAGTACTGGTAACGGTCACTTGAAATCCCGCGGGCGTGGTTCCACCGTTCAAAGGTAGAGACGTGGGTTGAACAGTGCAAGTTCCCAGCGATATCGTTCCGGAGCAGCCGATAGTAACGACACCCGTGTAGTTGTTCGGCGCCAGCTGCAAGGAAAACACTGCCGGAGTGCCAGCCGGCACAGTAATCGTGGTTGCCGCGCCAGTTGCAGGTTGGATCGCTAGATCGCCCACCGATCCCGAAAGCGGCACAATCTGCGGCGAGCCCGCCGCGTTGTCTGCCACCGCTAGAGAGCCGCTTAGCGAACCCGTGTTTTTTGTGTTCAACGTAACCGTGATCGTGCACGTTGTGTTCGCTGCCAAGATTAAGGCGCAGGTGTTCGACTCGGTAAAGGCGTTCGCGCCGGACGGAATGGTGATTGCCGCGATATTCAGGGTCGCTACTCCGGTGTTGGTCAGGAGCACGTTTTGCGTCTGGGTGGAACCGAGCAAAGCTGGTACAAAACTAACAGTCACTGGGCTGAACGACACGACCGGCATGGGCGGAGGTGGAGCGACAACCTGGATGGTCTCCGGTGCTGTCAGTGTGGTTTCGCCGTCAGTACTGATGATGTTGAAATTGTACGTTCCCCCGGACGTGGTCGAGCTAACGGAAATTTGAAAGACAAGGTTTTGAAAACCGCCGCCCGGTACTTTGAGCGTAACCAGGCCGAATTGAAACTGACAGGTCATTCCAGCCGGCAATCCTTGGCAGGATGTTTGGAAAGTGCCAGAAGCGTCGCCGTTGGATTGAACCCCTGCGCTCCACAATTCGGAAATCCCTCCCGGCTGGACTGTATTCACGGGAGGTGGCACGACGACCTGCGTAAACGAATCGATCGCGCGGCCGGGAAAATCGTACGCGATCTGCGTTTCTCCGGCGGCTTTCGCAGTCAAAGAAAACCAGCGATTTTGTACAACACCGGATCCAAGAGTGAACGGAACTTCAACGGAGAGTTGACCCGCGGGGATGGTGACCGAGGGGGGAATTTGAACCCCTGGGTCACTCGCCGACAGTGAAACGACAGTATCGGAATTCGAGGGCAAATCGAGAGCGATGGCGAGCGAATCAGAGCTGCCGAGGACCGGCGTTTCCAACGGTTGAATTTGAAACGCAGGCGCATTCGCGGTGGGGATGACTTGATAGGACGAGGTGAAATTCGGCGTTTGCAAGAATGCCGCGCGCCCATCTCCCAAGAGATTCGGCGCGGTGAGGTCTGGAAGCTCCTGTATCCCAATGCTGAATACATCATAGGTTGGGGTAAAAGTGCCATCGGCATTGCCCATCAGAAATTGCACGTAACTCGGGCCGCCACTGACAGAATCGCTTTGAAACACGGCAACGTCTGGGTTGCCGTCGCCGTTGAAATCACCGAAGTAGGTGGCAAAGCCACCCGTGTTGGTTACATTGTTCCCGGTAAAAGTCGCAAAAGTGCCGCTATAGGGCATGTACGTGGTGGGCGCGCCAAAGCTCCCGTTGGCCTGGCCGAGATAAACCTTCACTTGCGGCGCGGCTGCGCCGGGCTCGCCCTCAGCGATAAGCGTACTGGTGCTCTCGATGTCGATCACATCCGGGCGCCCATCGTGATTCAAATCCACCATCGTCATCGCACTTAGATTTTGCAGAACATCCCGCGACTCCTGAAACGTGCCATCACCATTTCCCAGGAATTGGAACAGATCGCGTCCTCCGGGAGCGCCGGGTCCGAAGGTATTGTCGTAGAGCCACACATAGACATCTTGTTTCCCATCGCCATTTGCGTCTCCCACCCATAATCCCTGCGGCCAAGGGGAAATGTTGCCAAACTCGGACCCGAAGTTGACCTGGTAGGATTGCGTAAAAGTGCCGTCTCCATGTCCCAGATACACTGTTAACTGATCCGGAGTTCCCGTTGGCCCGGTTGCGGTCGTGACAGCAAAGTCGAGATTCCCGTCTTTGTTGAAATCGCCAACGCCAATTGCGCCCAAGCCAAGATCGCCTTGAGTCGTAAAAGGGATCGACACTGGTGTGCCGAATTGCCCGTTCCCCGTATTCTGCGCATACACCAGTTTCGGCGAGCTTGCGTCAGTGGCAGCGAAGACCTCCGCAAGAAAATCCGGTTGGCCCGTCTTACGAAAATCGGCAAACACAAAATCGCCGACATTCAAGGCTGTAATGGGGCCGAGTGCTGCAGAGAGGATGGGCGTCGAGAACTGGCCGTTACCCTGGTTTAACATCACGGCAAGGTTCACGTCGCCGCCAAAACCGTCGCCAAATTCGATCAATACGAGATCGGGCTTACCGTCGCCGTTGATGTCCGCAACTACAAAGCGTGAGTCCGGCGCATTGGTCGGTGAGGTGGGAGTTCCTTCTTCAAAACCATCGTAGCCTCCCTGGGGCGGGCCGAAATTTCCCGACCCGTTATTGAGGTACACCGTCGTCGTATTCGCATCCTGATTCGCGGTGATGACGTCTGGGTGGCCGTTTCCGTGCAGGTCGGCGACCATTAGGGCGAACATCCCAGGGTCGCCGCGATAAACTTGCGCCGGACCGAAATCGCCGTTTCCGGTGCTGAATCTTACCGTTACGGTGTCTCCGGTTTCCGTGCCAAAGCCTCCCCCAGGACCTCCCTGGACCCCGCCCACAATGATATCGGGCCGGCCGTCTCCGTTAAGGTCTGCGACCGCTAATCCGAAACCGATATCCCCTACTCCATAGACCTGAAAGTTGGTTTGGTCAAAATCGCCTTTGCAATCGCCCGGAAAAATATGAACCAGCGCGATCGTATCCACGTCCACAACGTCCGCGCAGCCGTCCCCATTCACATCAACCAGGACGGCATTCGTCACGTCACGCAAGGCATTCGATTCATCCACAAGTTCGCCCGCAGTGAACGTGCCGTTGCCTTGGCCCAAATACATTTGCACGACCGTGCCCTCGGCATTGGCTCCAGTCACTAGAACATCGGGAATGCCGTCGCCATTGACATCGGCTACCGAAAACTCGTCTGCGTCCACAAATTGGTTGGGTGTAGGATTGGGCGCATAGATCGGCGAGCCGAATTGCCCTGAGCCGTTATTCAAGAGCGCCGCGAAATAGTTGAGGTGCGCCTCCGTTGCGGCGACGCCCACCAACAGATCGGGATGACCGTCGCCGTTCAAGTCCGCGATAGCGACAGCAAGCGGAACGACAGGCAGCGAAATCTCGACTTCCGGCTGAAACGTTCCGTCGCCATTTCCAAACAACACTCCGACGGTCTGGCTATCCGGTTCGGCGACTACTAAATCAAGCTTTGCGTCGCCGTTTAAATCTGCCACCGCCACCGCGACCGGCGATTGTCCAAGAAGCTGGACGATTACGGGCAGTTGGGCGGTCCCGTCGCCGTTGCCTAGATATAGATCGAGGGAGTTGTCGCCCGCGTTCGCCACGACCCAGTCGAGTTTGCCGTCGCCATTGAAGTCGCCTGTCACCACGCCAGAAGGAAGGGATCCAGCGGGAAGAGAAGCACGCAATGCAATTCCGGGCAAGACCGTGGCAGTCGGGCTCGTCGCAAGTGGATTGCTCTGCATCGCGTGCAAGTTCTCTGCGGGATGAAGCGCAGACCGCAAGGATAGGCCTGCCCCGGGGAGTCGTTTCGATTGTTGTTCGAGGCTACGGAAATACCGTACAGCTTGCGGGCCGTCTGTCCCCGCCATGCGCCAACCCAGAAAACGTCCAGCCAGCGGCACCCGTGGTTTCGCTTGGGGCGGGCTCACTTGTTTGTTCGACTGAGACGAGACGGGCGAAGGATGAATGCTTTTTTGCGTACGATACGATTGCTGCGCGTGCGCCGCGGGGTTGAAAGCCAACAATGCGAGGAGTCCGCTGGCACAAATTGCCTGCGCGTAGCGGCTGGAGCCACACACTTGCTCTCGCGTCATTTCTGTTGTTCCTAGAATTAGGTCGTTTGAAACGAGGACGAGGCGCGATTCTACAAGTGGCAGTATCTTCTAGTCAAGTATTCGTACTTGTATCCCACTTTGAGCCAGCCTCCATCGGAGTCTTTGCTTCTCCGCCCACGATGAAACATTAATGCGGTTATCGTACAAGTGCGCACTGGCCTTGGGCCGAACTCGATTTCTAGCCTTCCATCTCGGGAGGTTTCACCGAACATCCGTTTGGGTAGCAACCTCGCGCCGGGCTGTGATAGCGTCTGCAAAGCATGAGCGAAAACGGCAATACCAGCCCGGCGGTCGAAGAGAATTTCGAAGCGGCGCGCCGGGAAATGGTTGCGCGGCAAATACGCGAGCGCGGTATCCATTCGCAGCGCGTGCTCGACGCAATGATGGACGTTCCGCGCCACCTTTTTGTTTCAAGCGACCAAGCCAGCCAAGCTTATGCGGATGAGCCGCTCCCGATAGGCGGAGGCCAAACCATCTCGCAACCGTTTATGGTGGCGGCGATGTCCGAAGCGCTTGCTCTGGAAGGCTCGGAGCGTGTGCTGGAGGTGGGCGCGGGTTCCGGGTACCAAGCCGCGGTGCTGTCGCGTTTGGCGCGCGAAGTGATAGCTGTCGAATCACAGCCCGCTCTTGCTGCGGCCGCGCGCGATCGATTGTCGCGGCTCGGCTATTCAAATGTGCGCATTGAAGAAGGTGACGGGTCGATGGGATGGCCGCCGGTCAATTCTTCGGACGGGCCGCCGACTGCGCAGTATGAAGCAATTCTCGTTTCCGCCGCTGCGCCGGCGGTTCCGCCGCCGCTGGTGGAACAATTAGCAGAAGGCGGGCGACTGCTAATACCAGTGGGAAGTTCCGAACGCCAGGAATTGCTCCGGATCGTGAAACGCGAAGGACGCACGACGCAACAATCGCTTTACGCCTGCAGGTTCGTTCCGCTGCTGGGGCGCTATGGCTGGAACCCCGTTCGCGCGGGATCGCTGGTGGAATGATTCCAGCGCCGGAACTTTCCATTATCGTTCCCGCTTATAACGAAGAATCTCGATTGCCTCGAACGCTTACTCGCATACGCGAGTATTTTGCGAGTCGCGGGGTCAGCTCCGACCAACTCGAAATTTTGATTGTCGATGATGGTTCGAAGGATGGAACCGTTCAGGTGGCAGAAAAATGG
Source organism: uncultured Acidobacteriota bacterium (assembly GCA_963698005.1). GTDB lineage: Bacteria > Acidobacteriota > Terriglobia > Acidiferrales > UBA7541 > Palsa-295. Next base: position 3,306,520 of record OY969113.1, on the reverse strand, counting down.
GCGAGCGAGTGGCCTTCCGTGCGCGTGATCTCAAACGGGGACAATCGCGGAAAGGGCTATAGCGTGCGCCACGGCATGCTCGAAGCGCGCGGCCGGATTGCTCTTTTTACCGATGCGGATCTTTCCTCGCCGATCGAGGAGTCTGAAAAACTTCTCGCCGCGATCGATGCGGGGAATGAAGTTGCCATCGGTTCCCGGGCGCTCGACCGTTCGCTGATCTCAACACACCAGTCGCGGCTCCGGGAACTTGCGGGGATGATCTTCAACGGTTTTGTGCGCATCTCGACGGGCCTTGCATTCTCCGATACGCAGTGCGGGTTCAAGGCCTTCGTGCGCGAGCCTTCGCGAATCGTTTTCGAGCAGCAGCGCATCGAACGCTTCGGATTCGACCCCGAGATACTTTTTCTGGCGAAACGCCACGGCCTGCAAACTGCGGAAGTTGCCGTGCGATGGGCGCACGACCCGGCGACGAAGGTTCACATGGTTCGCGACAGCCTGATGATGTTCTTCGATCTTGCCGACATCCGCTGGAACTGGCTGCTAGGCCGTTATCCGAAGCGAACTAGCGAGAAATAGCCCGCTATTATTTGTGCGGTTGCGCCGTCGGCGGCAGCAGGCCATCGGCACGTAGATAAGCTGCGGCCATGCTGTAATGGTCGGCGAAATCGTTTGTCAGCGCGATCATTGCCGCTGCGCGAGACAGTTTGTGGTCGCCAAACACGGTCAACTGCTCGCCGAGATTTGAATCGTCCACCTTCGCCATGCTCTGCGAGCAAAAGTCGAACGACGCCTTTAAGCCTGTCACGAGCTTTTCTTTCGGGTCCGTCTCGCTCGGCTTGTCTTGCGTGGGAGCTGGAACGCCGGAAATCTTGGAGCAGAGCCCATAGTTTGAACCGATCATGTGGGTGACCAGCTTCCCGAAAGACATCTGAGCGGGAGTCGGATGAAAACTATATTTGTCCGCGGGCATTTCGTCCGCTGCCGCCACCATATTCTTTGAAAAACGCTCGATGGAGCTTCTTACTGCGTTCGAGACAGGGTTTGTCTCAGGTTGGCTGGCCTGCTGCGCGCTCAACGTGAATGGCAGGAAAGCCAGCGCCAAAACCGGAAATAAAAATCGTTTGAGATTCAAAGTGTCTCCTCCAGTATTTCTTGCCACTTGAGGATAGTCTCGGCGCGTGAGGCTTACAAGCAATTTGGGGTGCCCCAGCCGAACGAACACCCCAGTTGCAGGATGGACAAGGGTGTTGCTTTATAGGACAAAGTACTTTACAGAGCCCTTGGGCTTAGCTATGCTTTGCACATGACTTACGCGGATCCAAACCGCACGCGCTCTTCCGGCCTTCGCGCCCTTGACGATCACGCTCGAGACAATCTGCGTTTCATTCGCGAGACGATGGAACGTGCCGGCTCATTCACGGCCGTCCCCGGTTGGGGAGGCGTGGCCATGGGCATCACCGCGCTTGGCGCCGCGGCCATTGCGTCGTCGCAAGCTTCGCCGATGGCATGGCTGCTCACGTGGATCAGCGAAGCAGTTCTGGCCATCGCGATTGCCGGTTGGACTACCTATTCAAAAGCCCGCGCAGCCGGCTCTTCGTTGTTCTCCGGCCCAGGCCGTCGATTCGTTTACAGTTTTGCGCCCCCGCTTCTGGTAGGCGTGCTGCTGACTGCGTTGCAATTGCGCACCGGCGTGGTCGGGGCGATTCCGGGCGAATGGCTGCTGCTGTATGGAACCGGGGTGGTGACGGGCGGAGCGTTTTCAATTCGAGTGGTGCCGCTGATGGGTTTGTGTTTCATGGTGCTCGGTGCAGTGGCGTTGTTCTGCCCCTGGGGCTGGGGCAATATTTTTCTGGCCGCAGGTTTTGGGGGGCTTCATATTATTTTTGGCGCAGTGATCGCGAGGAACTATGGCGGCTAAATCAGGAGCGTATCGCGCAGAGCGCGAAGAACCGGCAAAGAGGGGAGCGGCTCGCGTCGCGACCGGTGGAGACATCCGCTTCCGATCTCGACCGGCTGATCCATGAGCGCGCGCGGCTCGCGATTGTGAGCGCGCTGGCGGTGAATACCTCTCTAGCTTTCAACGAGCTGAAGCAGCTTGTGCGCGCAACTGACGGCAATCTGAGCGTTCACGCGCGAAAGCTGGAGGACGCAGGCTACATCACCTGCACGAAATCTTTCGCCGGACGTCTTCCCAAGACTCGAATATCGCCTTTCGGCGGCGGGCCGGCGCGCCCTGGAAAAATATCTGAACCATATGGAAGCTCTGATTCAAGCGACGCGGGAAGGCTAGAAAGGCAATTTTTCGGGCGAGCATTTTATGAATAAGAGCGTTCTGAAATTGGTCAATCATCCAAAACTTCACGTCGCCATTTTGTTGGACGGAAACGGCCGCTGGGCTGCCTCACGAGGTCTTGCGCGTTCAGAAGGCCACCGGGCCGGCGTGGACGCGGTCCGGCGCGTTGTACGGGCTGCGCCGGCTCTGGGAATCGGCACGCTCACGCTGTACGCATTCTCGTCGGACAATTGGGGACGCCCTTCCGCAGAGGTGGCTTCGCTGCTCGCGCTGCTCGAAGCGTTCTTTCGCAATGACGCTTCCAAGTGCGCCGCGGAAGGAGTCCGATTGCGCGTGATTGGCCGACGCGACCGCATCCCGCCGTCACTTTCGCAGGCCATCGAGGCTGCTGAGCGGATTACGGCTTCCGGACGGATTCTGGAATTACGCATCGCGGTAGATTACTCGGCGCGCGATTCCATATTGCGTGCCTCTTGCTGGATGCTTTCCAGCCTGGAGATATCGGAGCGCGAGTTCGCGAAAAGGATTGGCGAGGTTACGCATAGCACCGGCCCAGCTCTGGATGTTGATCTGCTGATTCGCACGGGCGGCGACAGGCGCTTGAGCGATTTCATGCTGTGGGAATGCGCTTACGCGGAATTGTTTTTTACCGCGCAAATGTGGCCGGAATTCGAAGCTGCAGACTTGACCGCGGCAATTCAAGATTTTCTGAAACGCGAGCGCCGCTTCGGAAAATTGCCCGAAGCAGCGGCAAGCTAACAACCGGCATTGCTCGATACTAAGTCCCTCGGCGCGAGCGCACCATCTCGAAGGCTCTTTCAATCACACGCGTAGCTGTTGGAGTGAGCGAAAATCGCGGCAGTTCCTCTTGGAACGCCCAGGCGACGTCAACGACATCGCTTCCCGCACGCGCGACGCCGCTGATCGCTTCGCATAAATAATCCAAAATTACAAAATGATAGCGCCATTTGCCATCCGCATCCGGCATGATGCGATCGAACGCTTCGATCAAATCGTCTACGCGCACTTCGAGACCGGTTTCCTCTTGAAGTTCGCGTCGCACTCCTTCACGCAACGCTTCCCCCACTTCGAGCATGCCGCCGGGAATTGACCATTCGCCTTCCAACGGCGGACCGCCGCGGCGAATCAGCAGCACGCGATTCTCTGCGATCACGACACCGCCAACGCCTACGAGCGGACGCTCGGGATATTCGCGACTAGTCACTTTTAGAGGCTCCGCCACGCAAAAGCTTGACACCGGCGTTATATAATACGCTTCCCGGTGGTAGCCGGCCTTAGGAAGGAGAGAAATCAGTGACTCGATGTCCCGAATGCGACGCCGAAATTGATTTGGACGAAGACGAAGTGGAAGAAGGCGAAATTTTGAGCTGCCATGAGTGCGATGCGGAGCTTGAAGTGACGCAAACTCATCCCGTTCATCTGATCGCGATTGCCGATGACGAAGATGAGGAAGAAGACGAAGAAGAGGATTCCGACGAAGAGGGCGCGGTCGAGGAAGAAGAAGAGGAAGAAGAAGAGGCGGAATAGGTTTCGTTCGGAGTCTTGACTGATTTTTTTCTTCGCCTTCGGATTGTGTTGCTCGGATGGCAGAGGCTCGATGATTTCAAACTATTCCCGAAGACTTTGCGCTTCCTTTTCGCGCGTCACCCGCACGTCTGCAGGCAACTACGGAGCCCGGGAAGAAACAGAACTTGCGAACAAATTCCGGATTCCTCGCTCAGCGCTTCTTGTTTTGCTGATGCTCTTCACGGCCTTCCCGGCTGCTGCGCAGCAAACCAAAGACGAAAAAAAGGCTGAAGCTCAGCTCCGCACGGTTCACGGACTGATTGAAGACAAAGACGAAGATCCGGTTCCGGCAAGCGTTGTCTATCTTCTAAATGTTAAAACGCAAGCAGTGAGGACTTCTTTTGCGGATGAAAAGGGGCTTTACCGCTTTAGCGGACTCGATCCGAATGTGGACTACGAAATCCACGCCGAACATGAAGACGTGACCTCTTCCACTCGCACCATTTCAAGCTTCGATTCTCGCCGCGACATTGAAGTGAACCTGAAAGTGACCCGCAAGAAAAAACAGTAAACAGCAATGGGTGTCCCGATTTTCATGGCGAAGTCCAGGGCGCAGTTCACGGACGGCGTACCGGCGTCATCACACGCACCGCGCCGGGCTGTACTTCAAACTCCGCCGGCGATTCACCAAGCAGTTCGCCATCGCCATGCACTTTGGCTGGACGTTCCGCTTCCAGTACGATCCGTTTACAGCGAGACCGGCGCACTTCAGGGAAGCTGCGCAGATCACCCGAGGTCAAAACAATCGGAATAGCCTCCAGCAGACGCGGCCAACGAATTTCGCTGATGAACGCAACGTCGAGCCAGCCATCATCCATTCTAGCTTCCGGGGCAATACGGATGCCGGAACCGTAGCGAGTGGAATTAGCCACAACAACGCAAAGAATGCGGCCGTCCCACGCTGCGCCGTCGATTTCAACGTGCAGATCCATGGCGCGCTCGTGAACGAAGGTCCAAAAGAGGCCTGCGAGATAGCGCGTGACACCGGGCCAAGCTTTGAATTTCGTGTTAGCCAGATGCGCTGCTTCGGCGTCAAGGCCCATTCCACCTGCTCCAATGTAATGCGCGATGCGGCCATCGCTGAATCGAGCGCAAACCAGATCGATAGGCCGCGGCGTTGATCTTAGGAATGCATCCGCTGCGTCCAGCGGATCGATGGGAATTCCGAGGTCCGCGGCAATGTCGTTGCCATTTCCGGCGGGAAAGAATCCGGCGATTGCCTGGGTGCCGCGCACGCCCTCAATCAGATGATGGAACGCTCCGTCGCCGCCCAGCGCCACAACGTAACGATATCCAGCTAGAGCTGCACGCGCTGCCTGTTCGCGCAGGTCTTCGGAGCTTTTCGAATAGGAGAAATCAGCGTTGTGCCCGCGCAACTTCAACAGCTTGGCGACGTTCGGTTCGGCGCGCAAAGCTCGTCCTCCCCCGGCCGACGGATTCACGATCACGAGTGTTTCGGTTTTCACGCGAGATCTCTATTCAAGGGGCCCGTCTATCGCGAACAGCGCAGCGCACGCTTACTGTGGACGCAACTGTGCTGTAGAGTCCGCGCGGAGTCAACTTCGCGCTGCGGCACCGTGCTCCTGGAGCGCAGAGGTGTTGAAGATTTGGCCGAGGAGTGGGATGCTATGGCCCGTCTCGCGTCGGCGCCGCGGTTTCTTCGGCGGGACAACACAGTGGGGGCCCGTGAAGGCCAGTGGAGGAACTCATATGAAAATTCGCAGCGCAATTTCGGTATGGAGCTTGGCGACGCTTTGCCTCATCGCTTCTTTCTGCGCGGTCCCGGCTTTCGCCCAAGGTCATCCGGCCGGCACTCCTCACTGGAGTTATTCGGGCCCGGCCGGGCCGGAGCATTGGGGCGATCTCGACCCGAGTTTCGCTGCCTGCAAGACGGGACAACATCAGTCGCCCATCGACATCAAGGGAGCGGCGCCGGCGGATCTGAAGCCGATTAAATTTGATTACAAGCTCTCGCCGATGACAATCATCAACAACGGCCATACGATCCTCATTAAGTATCAAGCAGGGAGCAGCATCACCTTGGACAGCAAGCAATATCCGCTCGTACAGTTTCATTTTCACCATCCGAGCGAGGAAGAAATGAATGGCCAGAAATTCGATATGGTTCTTCACCTGGTTCACGTGCATGCGGATGGAAGCGCGGTGGCCATTGCCGTCTTGCTGAAGAGCGGTAATGAGAACCCCCTGATTCGAGAAATCTGGAGCCATATCCCGAAGGAAATCGGCAAAGAAGCCGAGTTCAAGAAAGTGATGATTAACGCCGCCGATTTGCTTCCGGCCGATCAGAATTACTTTACCTTTGACGGCTCGCTCACAATCCCTCCGTGCAGCGACGTGAAGTGGTTCGTCCTGAAAACCGCCATCGAGCTTTCTCCGGCACAGATCGCGACATTCGCGAGACTGTATCCGGATAATGCCCGTCCGATTCAGCCAACGAACGGCCGGAAAATCGAAGAGAGTAATTTCACGAAGTAAAAAACCCGATCCTACGGGAATCACACTAGGGGTGTGCATGGGTGCTGCCGGCGCAAAGGCGACAAACAAGACCAAGTTCAAGTTCTTGGGACGATTTCTTTTCCTGCTGATCTTCCCCGCTTTTTGCGCGACTTATACTGCGCCCGCGATTGCGCAGAATCCCCCGGCAGCTTCTCCCATATCGGCGGATTCCGACAAACTACTTCATCGCATGTTCGCGTCCGGCGATTTTGAAGTGAAGGATTTCGGCCCGGCTCGGTGGCTGGATGGAGGCGATTTCTATACCACCATTGAGCCATCGGCGGACGGCAAAGGTGCGCAGGATGTCGTCCGGTATGAAACGGCAACTGGAAAGCGCGAAGTCCTGGTTTCTGCGGCGAAACTCATTCCGGCGGGCGCGAACTCTCCTTTGGCCATTGAGGATTATTCCTGGTCGAAGGACAAAACCCGCCTGCTGATCTATACAAACTCCGCTCCTGTTTGGCGGCGCAATACGCGGGGTGATTATTGGGTGCTCAGCTTACAGTCCGGCGCATTGCGGAAGCTTGGCGCCGACGCGCCGGCTGGGTCGCTAATGTTTGCGAAATTCTCGCCTGACGGTTCAAAGGTCGCTTACGTCCGAGCCGACAATGTTTATGTGGAAGATATCGTTTCGGGCAAAATCCTGCCGCTGACTAGCGACGGCTCGGCAACGTTGATCAATGGCACTTCCGACTGGGTCTACGAAGAGGAACTAGACCTCCGCGACGGATTTCGATGGAGTCCTGACGGGCGTCACATCGCGTACTGGCAATTTGACACGCGCGGTGTGGGGATTTTTTCACTAATTTACAACCTGGGCGCGCCGCATGAAATCGTCACAGGCTTTCCCTATCCGGGCTTGGGTCGCTATCCTTCTATTCTAGATATCCCCTATCCGATTCCCGGCACTGCAAATTCGTCGGTGCGTGTGGGGGTTGTGGATGTTGAAGGCGGCGAGACGCGCTGGATGCTGGTCCCGGGCGATCCGCGCGACAACTACATCGCTCGGATGGATTGGGCCGGAAATTCGAACGAGCTCGCAATCGAGCATTTGAATCGTTTGCAGAATACCGATGATGTTTTGGTCGCCGATCGCGCGAGCGGCGCCGTCCGCCAGATTTTTCGAGATCAGGATGCAGCCTGGGTGGACGTGATGCCTGAAATCAAATGGCTTCACAACGGCGCCGATTTTCTGTGGCTTAGTGAGCGGGACGGCTGGCGGCATGCCTATCTTGTTTCTCGCGATGGAAACAGCGTGCAACTGATTACGCACGGGAATTTCGACGTAATTAGTCTTGGCTGCGCTGACGAAAAAGACGGCTGGCTTTATTTCAATGCGTCTCCGGAGAACGCTACTCAGAATTATCTTTATCGCACGCGGCTCGATGGTTCCGGGAATGCGGAGCGGGTAACTCCATCCTCTTTACCTGGAACGCACCACTACGATATTTCTCCCGATTCGCGCTGGACTTTTCATCAGTATTCCCGCGCCGACGTAACGCCTGTCACCGATCTTGTAGAGCTTCCCACCCATCGTTCTGCGCGGATATTGGAGGATAATGCCGCCCTTCGCGCCAATGCATCCGCGCTTCTTGACACTCCCACCGAATTCTTCAAGCTTGATATTGGCGACGGCGTCACGCTCGACGGCTGGATGATGAAGCCGCCGCATTTTGATCCCGCGAAAAAATATCCGGTCCTTGTTTTTGTGTACGGCGAGCCTGCCGCACAAACCGTGCTCGATGAATGGGGAGCGTGGAATTATTATTTTCATCGCGTCGCAGCCGCTGCCGGCTACGTGGTCGTAAGCTTCGACAATCGTGGCACGCCGGCGCCGAAAGGACGGGCCTGGCGCAAAATTATTTATGGCGCGATTCAACCCGTCATCGTCAAGGATCAGTCAGCCGCGCTTCAGGCATTCCTGCGCGGGCATCCCTTTGCGGACGCATCACGCGTTGCTTTGTGGGGATGGAGCGGCGGCGCTACCAGCACTCTTAGCTTAATGTTTCGCGTTCCAGATTTGTACAAGGTGGGCATGGCCGTCGCGCCGGTTCCGGATTTGCGCCTCTACGACACTATTTACCAGGAACGTTATATGGGATTGCCCCTGCAAAACGTGGAAGGCTATCGCAACAGTTCAGCTATAAATTTCGCGGAGGGACTGCGAGGAAACCTGCTGATCGTCCACGGTTCGGGCGATGACAACGTGCATTATTCAGGCAGCGAACTTTTGCTCAATCGATTGATCGAACTCGACAAGCCCGTGGATTTCATGGAGTATCCCAACCGGACGCACGCCATCAACGAAGGGTGGGGAACTACACTTCATCTTTACAGCCTCTTGCTGCGCTACCTCGAGGAACACATTCCGCCCGTGCCAGTTACACCTTAATACGTTAGCCCAGCTGTCCGCTGCAGTAGCCGTCTGCGAATAGCTTACTTCCCGGCCGCCTCATCGTTCGGAGCAGGTTCGCGCGTACGAAATTGCGTCCAGGGCCCGGCATTCATATCGATCAACACCGAAGATTGCCAGGAATATTCCGGATGCTTCTCCAGAAACGGCCGCGCTTTGAAATCCATGCCGCAAGGATGGCCGATGCGCGCCACAAAAGTCATCGACTCGGCCATATGGCTGTCCATCACTTTTCCCTGGACGGCGCCCATAGGATTGTACGGCGTCTTCGCAAAACCGGGATCTCCTTCGGTAGCTACATCGCCGTGGCCGCAGAGAGTGCGCCGGTTGGGCCCTGTCTTTTTGGTGTACGTATCGTAATGGTCGGCAAGAAATGCTTGCGCGAGTGTGGTATCGATTTTCCCCTGGTTCGCCGCCATCAATTCGTCCCAGCGGATATGGCGGGCGTTCGCTGAAGCTGCAACGTTCGAAGGGTCAAAGGTTGTCTCATCTTTCAGCACGTCCGGATCGCTCGCAAAATTCGAGCCGACGTAATAGCCGTCCTTGGTACGCCACAATTTGTTATGCAAAAGCCCCAGCTCGAAACGCGCAATCTCGCCCGTTTTGCGATCCGCCAGCAGCCAGTCGTTCGCGTAGCCGCCATTGTTTCCATCCAGCATGATTTTCACGTACTCATCGATCGAGCCGGCGTATTGCATGGCTTTTCGAGCGCGCACAAATTCCGGTTTTCCATTCGGGTCCCAGCCGTGGAAATCGCTGATGGTCGTCTCGGTGATCATCAAGCCGTTCGAATTCACGCCAAAATCGTCGTCGCTGGCGATTACTCCGGGAAACCCGTCCATCAGCATGCTGTAACCTTGCTGCGGCGTGATGTCGAAAATGATTTTCCAGCGCGCGCCTTCCAGGTAGCTCGTCCAATTATTGTGGGCCATCACGATCTGGTGATCCTTCGTATAACTGCCGGTAGCTACGAACGCGCTGCAATGCTCGGAGGCAGGCGATGGAGTAGCGTCGACGGCGTGCGTCTTTTCATCCAGCCACGGCACGTAATAATCCGGCAGCTCCATGAACGCGTTCATCGCCACGATGTCGTCCAGATCGAGTTTGTATTTCTGCGCCTGCATGCCGTCAACGATTCCTTGCAGCTCCGACTGATACTCCGGGTCAATCTTCGGCCACAGCATTTGCCGCGCTGCGCGGCGAAAGAAATTCCAGTCACGCTTGGAGGAATGCGTCATCTCCACGCTGACTGCCGCAAACGCGTCCGATATTTCCGGCGCGAGAAGGTAGCCATGCTGATAGCCAATATCGTGCGGCGATCCTTCCAGGTGGACGTAGATCCAGCCGCCACGCTCGAATCGATAGGCTTTCGCCAAAATCGCGTCGCTGGAATTCCGCTGCGCATGCAGCGCAGGCTCACCCGCCCTTGCGCTGCCGGCCCTGGAGCCTACGACGATCGGCGCGGCAATGAATGCAATTCCTAGCAGGACCAAAGTGATGAAGGGGACGCGGTTCCTGGAACTATCCATCGGCTAATCTCCTTACGCTTACGCGCTTGCATTGTAGGCGTGCGGTTCTGCGTGGTCAATGCGGCCGGATCAGCGATTGTCGTTTGCTATCGTATTTTCACTTCACTGTCACTTTTCAGCCTATCCGTGCATCTTCGTTGACAGCCCCGCGTGCCCCCGTATAATCATCATCTGGCCGCGCGACTCCCCAGCAATCGCAGGGCTAACCGATACTTTTACACGTCGTTTTGACCAGGTATTTGGGAGACAAGGAACCGTGGCTTTGCTCTACAACTCGGCGATGTGCGTAGCCGCTTGGCTCGCTCCCGGCAATCCGCTCTCCGACTACTGGCGCCGGAACATGGACCCCGATCTCAACCCGTTCCGCGGCATCTACCAATTGAATTCCTTCGACCTTGCCATCATGCTGCCGTATTTTTTCGTGATGATCATCCTGGCGGCTTACGGAATCCATCGCTACGCGCTGGTTTACAACTATTACAAGAATCGCAAGCACGTCCCCGGCCCGCCGCCCGAGGTCAAGACCTGGCCCAAAGTCACCGTGCAGCTCCCCATTTACAACGAGCGCTACGTCATCGAACGCCTGGTCGAAGCCGTCTCTCAATTCGACTACCCGCGCGAGCTCCTCGATATTCAGGTCCTCGACGATTCCACCGACCAGACCCAGCAAGTCGCTCGCGACTGTGTGGAACGCTACCGCGCCCTCGGCGTACCCATCTGCTACATCCATCGCGACAATCGCGAAGGTTACAAAGCGGGCGCTCTGCAGGAAGGCCTCAAGTCTGCCACCGGTGAATTCGTTGCCGTCTTCGACGCGGATTTTATTCCGCCTGCGGATTTTCTGCGCCGCACCGTGCCTTATTTCACCGACGAAAAACTCGCCATGGTTCAAACGCGCTGGAGCTACATCAACCGCCATTATTCCGCGCTCACCGAACTCGAAGCCATTCTGCTCGACGGGCATTTCGTCATCGAGCATTGCGCGCGCTACCGCACCGGCCTTTTCTTCAATTTCAACGGCACCGCGGGAGTCTGGCGCCGCGACGCGATCGAAGATGCCGGCGGCTGGCAGCACGACACGCTAACCGAAGACACCGACCTTTCTTATCGCGCGCAACTTCGCGGCTGGCATTTCCTCTATTTGCCGGACATCGAATGTCCTTCCGAGCTGCCTGTTGAAATGAACGCATTCAAATCGCAGCAAGCTCGCTGGGCCAAGGGCTTGATGCAGACCGCGAAAAAAATCCTTCCTCGCGTGCTGCGTTCGAACGAGCCCGCCGCCGTGAAAGCCGAAGCGTTTTTTCATCTCACCGCCAATATCAGCTATCCGCTGATGGTGATCATGTCCATCATTTTGCTTCCCGCCATGATCGTGCGTTTTTATCAGGGATGGTTTCAGGTGCTGGTGATCGACCTGCCGCTCTTTTTAGCTTCCACCTGTTCGATCTCTTCGTTTTACCTCGCGGCCGAACGCGCGTTGTATCCGAAAACGTGGAAGCGCACGTTTCTGTACCTTCCCTTCGTGATGGCCGTGGGCATCGGACTTTCCGTTCGCAACGCCCGCGGCGTTCTGGAAGCCATCTTCAACGTGAAATCGGAATTCGTGCGCACGCCGAAATATCGCGTCGAAGCTACTGCCAACGCTACCGCTGACTGGTCCAAGAAGACGTACCGCAAGAGCGCCGGTTTGCAGCCCTTCGCCGAAGTCGCTCTCGGAATTTACTTTCTGCTCGCCGTCGTCTACGCATTGCAAAACGAAAACTACGCCACCGTCCCGTTCCTCCTGCTCTTCGTTTGGGGCTACCTTTACACTGGCCTCATGTCTCTCGCCCAAACCTATTTCGAGCGCCTCCGCTTCACCGTAGAATCCCCCGAAGTCCGCCCCGCCTCCACCGGCGCCCCCGGCTTCTAATCGCGAATAACCTTTCGGCGGAACTTTCGCCGAGCCTTTCATGTTGAGCGCTATTCATAACGGTGGCCCTTAATATTACTAAGTAGGTATATACTGCGCTAGCGTTTGAGGCTTGGAGCGCATTAGTCCGGCTCAAGTTCGAATTGCCAGCGGGCGCCGTGTGTCGGAAACCTATCGCCGTGGAAATTGCGTTTGCAAAAAAATCTCTCCGCCAACTCTGCGAAAGCGAGCGTACAGCGCGACGCGCTTTAGGAGCGAGAGTATCCGAGAAATGAAGGCGCGCCTTGCTGATCTTCATGCCGCAAACTTTGTCACCGATATCGTTGCCGGTCGCCCCCGCGAATTCGTAGGTGACCGTACCGGCCAAGTGGCCATAGACTTGGCCGAATGGATTTCAGCTTATGTTTTGTTCAAACCACAGTGATATTCCGCTGGTAAACCGCACCCAAGTCGACTGGTCGAAAGTGAGCCGAATCAAAATAACGTACATTGAGAGCGACAATGACTGATGACAATGATTTCAATCCCGACTGGGTGTCGCGCCCAGGTGACACGATCGCCGACATTCTAGAGGAGCGCTGCTACTCTCAACTAGAATTCGCCCAGAGGATGGGATACACGCCTAAACATGCCAAGCAACTTCTTAGAAGCCGTGCGCCAATCTCGACCGCGACAGCGCAGAAGCTAGCATCAGTTTTAGGCGCCAGCGCTGACTTTTGGATAGCCCGCGAGGCGCAGTATCGCGGAAGGGCTCTCCAAGCATCCCAAAAACCTGAACGCAAGAGCGAGCGTGCTTGGCTAAGGGAGCTCCCCGTAAAGGACATGGTCGAATACGACTGGCTTGACCGAAACCTCTTCAATTTAGACCCAGCGGCAGCGTGCCTGCGTTTCTTCGGCGTGGCGGATATCCAGGCATGGCGTGCCACCTATCGGAATGTGTTGGAAATGGCAGCGTTTCGAACATCTCCTACATTCAAGTCGACGCCAGGAGCCCTAGCTGCCTGGTTGCACCAGGGCGAGGTTGAGAGCAGGTCAGTGGAGTGCAGGTCTTGGGACCCAAAGGGGTTTCAGAGAGCTCTATTCGAAATACGGCCTCTTACTCGGAAGCGTGACCCGAAGTTTTTTCTACCAGAGCTCAAGCAACGATGCGCGGATTATGGCGTTGGGTACGATTTTCCGGGCGCCCACCGGATGTCGGGCCAGTGGGGCCACCCGCTTTCTCTCTTCAAGTAAAGCTCTGTTGTTATTGAGCTTTAGGTATTTGTCCGATGACCATTTCTGGTTTACGTTTTTTCACGAAGCCGGCCATCTCGTCCTGCATAGTAAGAAATCTCTCTTCCTGGAGGGCGGAAACGTCTCGAGCACGGAAGAGGTTGAGGCCGATGAGTTCTCAGCGAGCATTCTCATACCTCCCGAATTTCTTAACAAATTCGACCATCTTAAGGTCGAACGACACGATATCCGCAATTTCGCCAAAGCTATAGGAGTCTCTCCAGGCATCGTTTTGGGGCAGTTGCAGTATCGCGGGAGGGCTAGGCTTAATCAGCTCCATATGCTCAAGGCGCGATTCGGTTGGCAAAAGAAAGCCGAATAGGCTCATGTTTCAGCCGCGAAATCTCATGAAGCGGGCGGGACTTTTTTGCCAATTGCACAGTGCGTCCTCCAGAACCTGCATCCCGAATCCAAGTGCGTTCCCAGCTCCACAAGCCATCTGTCGAGTTCTGCGCGTCCTATGGCGGCTTTATACGTTCCACCGAATAACAGTCGCGCACCCAAGAGCGGACCTGTCGCACCGTCCATGTAAGTGCATCGGGCTCGATAACGGCCAATCCCAATTTCCCCACCATCGTGAGATAGTCGAACCTCGCGGTTCGACCGAACGAGGCCACGTTTCTCATAGACCTGTAGAGATAATCGAACGCGGCCTTTGGGTTTTGCCCGCATTCTGCGGTTGCATGTTCAAACAGCACACGGTGGGTCCGCGGCGGACCGACCCATTCGACATATGTTTCAAAAGCTGCACCCGTACCCGTGGGCGACCGTGCGTCCAAACTTTGGTACTTTCTATGATTGCCAAAATGGCGCGGAATCCCGTCGCTCTTCAATCGTCCTTGCTGTTGCTGTAGCCATCGACGGAAATCATTGGGGTGAGCGCTGATGTTGTTCCAATCCCAAATCGGCGGCCTGCCGAGCCGGCCGTAGACATCTCGCGCCAACTGCCACTCGCTATGCCGGTGCTTTCCGAAGTGGACAGACAAAAAAACCAACCAGAACGCATCTTCTTCCCGGCCCTCGCGCATTCGGAGCGCAGCAGCTTTAATGGGGTCAAATAGGTCGCTTGAGGGATTTGCTCGGGAACTGCTTAGATTTTGTTTGCGGATGGCTGAAACATATTTAATGCGTCGGACGCTCTCGACCAATTGCTCCACGAGGACGTCCCGAGCAACACCGTCAGAGATTCCCGGAAGAAGATCGCAGTCCGAATCAAACGAACAGAGGCCAACTTCCAGATTCTGCGCGAAGGTCACGTCCTTAGGTCTCACGAGATTCCGGAGCTTTGCCGGCCGACCCACGAGCGAATTAAAACTCTTACTTCTCGTGTAACTCCGAAGCTGCTCTGGATATTGTGATTAAACCCAACAACCACGAGTTTTTTCTTTAACTCGATGCCCGACAGACGGCTGACGGTGCCCTTGTAGGCAACCCCTTTCACGCAAGGCTGCGAGCACCTTGGAAGCTCCCATCCTTTCATGGTGTTCGCCTCCAACCGAACGCCGGTGATCTTCTCAAAATTTGCAACTACGGACCTGCCATTGAGAACCAACAACCGGACCGGAGATTCTCGGAGTAGAAGTCCAAGCGTGTCACCAGCTGCTGAGAATAAAAAGGCTCGCTGACGGCAGGTAAGGCCGGTCCACTTACACATCGTAGCGTATGGAACCAGGTCAAGGTGACAAGCAGCATTAGATTTACTGTAGTACGATGCTGTGGTTTCGCCGATTAGATGGTCCAATTGCCTGAACCAAACATCGTAGGGGTTTCTCGAAAAATACTCCCGACACGAATCCCAGATGAGTTGAGCGTGGTTGGCTTTGGCATCAGACCAGCGAGCAAGATCGAGAGAACGCAGCGTATGAAATCTGCGCGCCAGTCCAACCAGCTCGCTTCCCGACCGGTCAACGAACTCGCGATTGCTAGGATTAAGGCCTAGGGTCGCTACTCTAGCGCTGAAAAGATCGCCAAATGAAGGAACCGGGGAACTCCAAGGTATGATGTTTGTTTCGCAGATCCGAATCTCGCTCAGACGCTTAATTAGCGCTGAAAGTGGCAAGTCCATCCAGGCTCCTCCAACTATATATGGTCAAAAATATCCCGATAACATTGGCGGCAGACTGCCACTATGAAGGCGGCTCAGCAGCCCCAATTGTCCGGAAAAGACCCTGTTGCGCCGGCTTCGTGGGCGCGCCTGCTCGCCGACTATCCCTCACTTTTTTATCGATATAAGTGTTGTACACGGCATTGGCCATTTCAGATTTTAACCGAACCACTTCACTAACTTTTTTATCCTGATAGTTTCGATAGATTTCCAGTAGACGCACGAGTATCTCCCCAGTAGCTATCGAGCTCTAGCTTGCGAATATCGATTTTTGTACGGCATCGAATTGCTTTCTCAGCTTTCAAAACTTTCCGAATCGAAGCTGAGGATTTCCAGGAGGCATTGAAGGCATCTGCAATCTTGTTGTCTGCCAGCCCTCATTGACCAACCGCTCTGCTCTCCTTCTGTGTTTCTCGTAAAGATGCAAACTTCCTACGGCGTGCTTATAATGACCCATCTCGACGCCAATCTCACGGGCGATGATCTCCTGGAGCATGGTGAACGTAAATACATCATGCGGCAATCCGAGGAAAGCGTCATTCGAACGCATAGTGGCAAACATAAGGAGACGTCCACCACGGATCATAAATTGCAGCGTACAAGTACAAGGAATCTCCTTGTGGTCTTTTGCAATGTCCGCGGCATCAAAAAGTTGAATGACTGCGCGTCGGGAATTGGGCTTCCTTTTCAGCAGATTCACGACGTTTTGCACTTGATTGACGCCGCGCATCTTGAAAAATCGAGGGCCGTATGCGCCGTACAGGGTGCGTCCATCGTCCGACTCCTCCGCGTACTTCCGCACATAGTAGGAGATGAACTTCAGAGAATTGTCTTTAGCCAAATACCAGAGAAGTTCCCCAAGGCAGCTAAACAGCAATCCTCTCCCTTCAGTCCGGCTCAAGCGGGCTCTGGGATTAGTGATTTTAAGCAAGACCCCACTTAATTCTGTAGCCCGACCTCGGGTGGGAGCTGTGTGACTTTTACTCTTGAGAAGAAGCGTGATTACACGCATCAACAAATCATCCAGCGTCTGGGCGGATATGTACATTGCTGATCTAATGCCTTATCAAAACGAGTCCCAAGCCTCTGTATACTGCTTATTTATTATATCCCTTGCAACGCTAGGGACCCGCCGCTTAATCGAAAGAGGTACTACTCCCGACATTCCCAAAAAGCGAATAGAGCCGCTTCGCAGAGTTATGCTCACACACACGTCTCCTTGAAATTCTCCGAATCACGTGCTAGCGTTTCGTGTGATTAAAATTGAATATCGTCGAGCGCTTCACCAAGACGCAATTCCGGCTCCCTTTCCCGCCCGCATGAATTTGCCTCTGCACACGCCAAATTAAATCGCCAAATTCGCGAAGTAGAACGTCCTGTAACTCCCAGAAAACAAACGACGCAGCTCGCTCAAATAGCCAATTTTTTCAGAAACCGGCTGTTCGCGTGCCCCAGCCTCCAGGCGGAACTCGCCCCAAAATCCGCATTTCTAACCGGTTCTGGCTCACAAACAGAATTGGCTGTAACTCACTCAAAACAAACGACCGCGACATTTCTAACCGGTTCTAGAATTGCACGTAAGCCCTTATCAAATTGGCCGATGTTCTCATCCGGCTCGGTTCACGGAACACGGGTCGCGGTCCACGAATCGCGTCCGTTTACCCTGACGCAGGAAGGGCCGCTAGCCACTAGTCACTCGCCACTCGCCACTGGATTTCTAAAACGCTGTGGTTTGCTGTTGCTTGTCCTTGCGTGCGGGTCGTTTCTTGCTCAGGCGCGGTATCGGCAGCCCAACTCGGAATACCAGGCGCGGCGTGCGAAGCTGCGGTCTACGATCAAGGGGCCAGTCGTTCTGTTTGGCTACACCAGCCGTCAGGACGCGGGCGACCTCGCCGTTTTCTTTCAGGAGCAGAATTTTTACTACCTCACGGGGCTCAGTGAGCCCGACGCCGCACTCCTTCTAATCCCCGATTCTGCCGACGCCAATCCCGCCGCGGGGCCGCACGAGATTCTGTATCTTCCTCCGCGCAATCCCGTCGACGAAAAGTGGGGAGGGCCCAAGATGGGGCCTGGCGATCCGGGCATCGCGGAAGAAACGGGATTCCAGGCGGTCGAGCCTTTCGCCAATCTGCGCGCGGACCTGGCCAATCTCGCCAAGACCTATTCCACGTTTTACACCGAGCTGCCTCCCAAGCAGGAAAAAGGCTACCCGCACCTCACCACCTGGAGTGAATGGGTTCGCAGCGCTCTGCCGCAGTCAACCGTTGAAGACATTTCTCCGGCGCTGGCTGCTCTGCGCCAGATAAAATCCGCCGGCGAAATCGCCTTGATTCAAAAAGCGGTGGACATCTCCGTGGACGCGCAAATTGCCGCCATGAAAATGATGCGGCCCGGCCTTTTCGAATATCAGATTGCCGCGCGCATGAAGGAAGTTCATGAAATGGAGGGCTGCTCGCGCGAAGCCTATGCGCCCATCGTCGGCACCGGCCTGTATTCCACCGTGCTGCATTACGACGCGCTGAAGAACGAAATAAAGGACGGCGATGTGGTCGTGATCGACGTGGCCTGCGAATACGGCGGTTACGCCGCGGACATTACGCGCACGCTTCCGGCCAACGGCAAATTCACCGCTCGCCAGCGCGAAATCTACGAAATCGTTCTGGGCGCGCAGAACGCGGCGCTCGCAGCGATCAAGCCCGGAGTCATGCTCATGGGAGGGCCCAAGAGCGTCCATCAGGCCGCCTACGACTACATCAACACGCACGGCCACGACTTGCACGGCAACACGCTCGGCCGCTACTTCTTCCACGGCGTGGGACATCATCTGGGCCTCGACGTCCACGATGTGAACGATCGCAGCCCGCTTGCACGCCGGGCATGGTAATCACCGACGAGCCCGGCATTTACATCCCCGAAGAAAATATCGGCGTACGCATCGAAGACGACGTCCTGGTCACCCAGGACGGCAACCAGCTCCTCTCCGCAAAACTCCCCCGCTCCCCCGATGAAATCGAGAAAATCATGGCCGAAGCCCGCGCGCAATCGCAGTCGCAACCCCAGCCCTAACAATTCCGAACGATTTTGCGGAACAGGAGGAAGTCGCAGTTGAAACCGAAATCTGAATGCGTAAGAGGCGTGGCGAGAATTTCTAATCGAGTTCAAACAAACGACGGAGCTGCACAGCCGGATCACTCCGGCCGTGCAGCCAACGTCGGTGGATAGGTTAGGGTTTTTGTGTCTTCTTGGCTGCGGCCTTCACAGCCAACGGCAACGGCAGTGTCTGCTGTTGGATCTGCCCGCCAAACACGCTGGCATTGTCATCTCCCCCGTTTTCCAACCAGAACAACTGGTCTCCACTTGCCTGGTAGATGACAGCCTGAAAATTGAGCGTGGCCGCTCCATCACCCACAATCATGGTAAACGGGTCCAGCAGGTAGCGTCCCGGGTTTACCGAGTCTGGCGTGGTGGTGCCTGTGAAGGTTGTCCCAGGATCTATAGTCTGGCCCGTCAGGATCTCTCCCGGATCGCTGACCACGCCGGACCCCGAAAGACTGCTCGCCGTCGCGGTCGCGTTACCAACGAAATCAAACTGTCCGCTGGTGGCGCCGTTATTTACAAAATCCTGAAATCCGAGAGCGTAAGGTCCGTCAAAGCTTGCGGTAGTAATATCCGTTTGAGGGACCAAGACGCCCGATCCGGCAACGTTACCGTCAAGATCGACGACTGCAGCGCCTCCGCCGCCAGATGCGGTGTTATTCGGATCATTCAGGTTTAGAGTTGGGTCCGTCGCGTAGATCCCGAGAACGCTGACGTCACCAAGAGTTCCGGACGTGATCGTCAAGTTGCCGTATCCGTTGCTGGCAATCGAATAGGTGCCGGAGATTATCTGTGCATCTGCGAACCCTACCTCCTCCTCGTTAACATCCCCAACTCCGCTGAAGTTACCGCCCACTGGAACAATCTGACCGACGGCCGCATAGAGATTTCCAGCAAAGTTGCTTTGGACGCTAAAAACGGAATTTCCAATTGAGGAGTTGTTGAAATTGCCTGTGCTTGCACCCTGACCAAACGCGGAGCCCACGAGGGTGCGGCTACTATCCACTTGCATCAGCCGCATCACTTCCGGGCCGACAATATAATAGACAATCGTGGTGGCGATGCCAGTCCCCGTGAGGGTGCCGCGACCAAGAGCGTCCGCTGACGACAGCGTTGCTGTATTAAAGGTTTGACCGAAAGAGACGTTGCCTGCTTGATTCTCGTCAAACATGCCGTTCGATACATTACTGCCGGCCACCGTAAACACGCCCCCGAAGAAGTCGGAATTACCGGTATTTCCTGCGCCCGAGAGCACAAAGGAAAATCCCCCGGCCGGTGTGCTCGGCAAGGTCTGCAGGTCGAAGCTCCCGCTGGAAGTTGCACTTCCGTCGGCCTGAATAATGAGCGCATGGTTGCTGTTTACCAAATTGAGCGCCAAAGTCTCCGTGCCGCCGATTCCTAGATTGGCGTTGCCCGTGATTAGAGTGAGAGAGCCTTGACCGGTCGCGGGATTGACAAACAAGCTTCCGCTCGTCACCGGGACATCGGTAAACGTGAATCCGGATGCATCATTGTAATCCTGCTCGCCAGTGAGGCTGCCATTGGCGGCGATCGCCACGGCTCCAGCAACAGAATAGATATTGCTGCCATCGAATCCGCTAAGGTAAAACGCATAATTGCCTGTGATACCGGCGGAGTTGGAAATATTCACGTTCACACTCGCGAATTGCGCGGTATTCGTCACCGACGTAGCAATGATGGACACGCTGCCCGTGCCCGGAGCCGTATATGTGGTGGCAGTACCACTCGGAGTGGTTGTGGAACTAAACGAGCCACAGGAACCCACGGGCGTGCAACTCCATGTAACTCCGGCATTCTTGGGATCAGATATGACGGTTGCGGTAACCTGAGCCGTTGCAGCGGGCGCCAATATTCCAGCAGGCAC
The DNA here is from genome assembly GCA_963698005.1 of uncultured Acidobacteriota bacterium. GTDB lineage: Bacteria > Acidobacteriota > Terriglobia > Acidiferrales > UBA7541 > Palsa-295. The sequence continues at coordinate 3,285,912 of OY969113.1, read as the reverse complement.
CTGGCTGAAACTGACCAGTATGTTGTTGCCATTATTATTGGAGCTGCTGCCGCATCCGGCCACATAGGTCACGCCGAGTGCCAGTAGTATGATCCAGAGAGATTTCCGATTCATAGCTGCCCTCCCTTCGACTCGGTTGCCGTAGAGGTGTTGAGCGCTGGATGCTCCACAGGGAATCCACGCTCGTTCCTGATAGCATAAGTGTGGCCGCCCACTTGAATAGTGCGAATCACAAACACTTGCTTATTATTCTTCATCGTCATCATCTCGCCGGTCACCTGAACATGTTCGCCGGGTGTAATAGAAAGAGCTCCTTTTCCATTTAGAGCAAAGGGGGTCAACTTACCCTGCAACATGCCTGAGGATGTTTGGAGTACCAGCCCAGATTCGGGACCAGATACCGGCGTCAGCCCACGGCCGGATTTCGACGGAACACTTTGGACGGTGGCGCTAACCGTGACTTCTTTGCTAACGTCATATCTTAACGGGATAATGGGTTTATTCGTCGCTGCAGTAGTCTGCGCGTGAGCCGGTCCCGCATTCAACACCAGGGCCAGCAGGGTTATGAACCCCAAGCCTTGCAGAATTCTCTTCATTTGTGCCTCCAATTGGCCTTTCCTTTAATTTGAATCACGACGAAATAATTGATTTGATTCCGTCAATGTTATTCTAGTTGCTAAATGATTAAGACGTGTACCGCTGCCGATCTGTGGCTCGAATGCGAACATTGACCGCTTAAATGGGTGGACTGGGACCAATCCACTCCAAACTAACACTCGCTGAAGACAAAAGTCGCGGCCCTGTCCTCTTGTTCACAAGAATAGATGCGCATTTGGAAGCGATTGTTGCGTCTTTTCTCCAAATGGATTTTGTATTAAAAGCTACTCGAACGAGAGTGTTGCAACCTCGCCGGGTGGGGAGATAACACTACCGCAGACTAGCCTTCAAGAGACGGCCCTTTTTAAGCGCACTTCCGTGCACAGCAACCCCCAGGGATTCCAACGTGAACGGCCACGACCTTCCCGGGGAATCAAACCTGAGTGTTCAGACGCGGCTGGTCAACCCGGCTTCCCCGGCGCCGCCGCAAATGATGGATCACGCTCTGTCGGGAACTTCCTCGAAAAGCAGACAAAAGTTCCGGAATCTCAGTCTAATCGTCCAATGAGTTCAATCCCTTTAGCCCGCTGGCCATGCGCCTCGGTCCACCGGTTAGGCGCAATAGTCGAAAACCGGTCTTCTGCCAGACGTGCAGCGGTTTGACCGATGGCGGCGCAGACCGCTATAATTGGGGCTTCGGTGAAGTACGAGATTTGCGCCGAGAAGGGCTTTGCGTCGTTCGCCGCCCGATTGAAATACCCTCTGCTGGCTCGCACTGTGCCAATGTGTCCGAAGCGGCGGGAAAATATCCCGAAAAGAACCCAGGAGCACCAATGCTAAAGTCGACTCAATTGCGCCCCGGTATGATCATCATGCACGAGGGCGATCTCCACGTGGTTTACAGCGTGGACCACCGCACTCCCGGCAACAAACGCGGCTCCATGCAAACTAAGATGCGCAACCTGCGCACCGGATCAATGATGGACTATCGCTTCCGGGCCGAGGAATTCGTCGAAAAAGTTACCGTGGACGAGATTGAGTTCGAATACCTGTACAGTGACGGCGACGGCCATCATTTCATGAACTCCCAGGACTACGAACAGCTCGCGCTGCAAAACGACATTGTGGGCGACACCAAGGACTACCTGATTCCCAATCTGTCGGTGAAGATCGAATATTACGACGACAAACCGATTGGCGTCCTGCTGCCCGACACCGTTGATCTTACCGTGGTCGATACCGAACAAACAATTCAGAAAGCTACTGCCAGCGCGGTGATGAAGCCGGCCAAGCTTGAAACAGGACTGATCATCAACGTGCCGCCCTTCGTCGGCAACGGCGACAAAGTGAAAGTGGACACCTCCGAAGCCCGCTACATCCAGCGCATCCAATAACAGTGTGCTAGCCTGATTACGGGCTATGAACGAAACAAAAAACCGTGGCAAAACTTTTTCGCGTCTTGCGTGTTTTCAGCTGCGCGCGCGGATTCCCCGATGAAGCCGCGGCCTTTTCGTCGCGACGGAAATGACAAAATGACGCGGGCAATTTGGCGTCTTCATTTCGTAATGGTCCTGTTGCTTGCTGTTTCCTCCACTTGTTCGGCCCAGACTCCGCAGAAAATCATCGATGAATACTTGCACGCGGAAGGTGGCGCGAAAGCACTGGCGAAAATCCAGTCGCTGAGCATCGCGGGCAGCCTGCGCGAAGAATCCACGGATACGAACGGCTCGTACTCGTTGATTACCAGAGCCCCGAATAAAATTTATTCGGAAATCGTGATAGAGCCGCAGCACACCATCGGCGCTTACAACGGCATGTCCGCCTGGGGCCAGGATTCCACCGGGACGCCGCACACTCTAACCGGCATGGAAGCGGCCGAGTGGGAAGCCACCTCGCGCTATTTGAATGGGCATTTGACGAGCGTAAAGAAGGACAAGCTAGGCGCACGATTTGCCGGCGTCGAAAACGTGCGCGGCCGCCAAGCTTATCTCCTGGAGTTTTCGCTCGCGCCCGGAGTTACTCACGAAGTTTTCTTCGACACGCAAACCCACCTGATTGTTCGCGAAATTGTTCCGGTACCTGGACCAAGGCCTTTGGCTGCCAGCGCCAAGGCGAACTCGCAACCAGGAGACGCGCCGGCTGCAAACGCTGGAGACGAAACCGACTATTTCGACTACAAGCCTGTAAGCGGAATCTTGCAGCCCAATCGTATTGAACTGCACCGCGGTGGGCACGTTTATCAAATAACTGTGACGAGGGTTGAAATAAATGCGCCCGTTCAGGACTCCCTTTTCGATTTTCCACGCGCGGAAGACCGCCCTCTTCCCGACGTCGCCAAACTTTTACTCGACATCGATAAAAATCAAAAGACCGTGGATGAAATCCTCAAGAAGTACACCTGCCATTTGACCGAGGAAGAAGAAAAAACAGACTCCAATGGCCAGGTGACTTCGCGCACGGTCAAGGAATATGACATTTTTTACGTGGGCGAAGACGAAGTCCGCCATTTGCTCGCGAAGGACGGCAAGGCGCTGGAAGGCGAGGAAAAGAAAAAAGAGGACGACCGCTTCAGCAAGGACTTCGACGAGAAGAAGAAAAAGCAAGCCGCGCTCGAGAACGATCCCAAAAAACAAGCGAAACAGGATCAAGCGGAGCAGGCTCAGATTTCAGATTTTCTCCGCGCCGAGAGGTTCACAAACCCCCGACGCGAACTTTTCCGCGGCCAGGAAGTGATCGTCTTTGATTTCGGGCCAAATCCTGATTACAAGCCGAAGAACCTGGATGAGAATATCGTGCAGAAGCTGGGCGGAGTTCTATGGGTGGACGAACAGGCCCGAGACGTCGCGCGCCTGGAAGCCCGGTTCAACGACAATGTGAAGATCGGGGGAGGGATTCTGGCTTCGCTCTCGAAGGGCTCGAATCTGGTCTTCGAACAAACGATGGTCAACAACGAAGTGTGGCTGCCGTCCTATTCCGAAGTTCACGCGGCCGCCCGGGTGGTCTTCTTTAAGGTGAAAGCGAATGAGATCGACCGGTATAGCGATTACAAGAAATTCTCATCCGAAGTAAAGCTGGGCGTGTCCACTCCGGTAGAAACGAATCCCAAGCAATAGTCGGTCAAAGAAAGCGGCAGTAGGGTAGCGAGCGGACTGCTAGTTGGCAGCGGAGGATTTTGCGCCGAAGACGCGGCGGAAAATCGCGTCCACCGCGCGCAGCTGGCGTTTCAAATCAAAAGTGTGGGCCAGAGCTTTTTCATCGAGAAATCTGCGGATGTTTGCATCCGCGGCGATCCGGTCGCGAAAACTGGTCTCTGACTCCCAGGCGGACATCGCGTGGCCTTGCACCCATTTGTAAGCGTCTTCGCGCGGCGCGCCGTGTTCCACTAAATCCTGCAAAAGCTGGCCGGAAAAGATGAGACCCATGGTGGAATCGAGATTGCGTTGCATGCGCTGCGGAAACACTTTCATATTGCTGACGATTTCGGTTGTGCGGTGAAGCATGTAATCGACCAAAATCGTGGAGTCGGGAAGAATCACGCGCTCGACCGAACTGTGCGAAATATCGCGCTCATGCCATAGGGCGACGTTTTCCAACGCGGCCGTGGAATTTGCACGCACCACGCGCGCGAGTCCGGATATCTGCTCGCTCGAAACTGGATTGCGTTTATGCGGCATTGCTGAACTGCCGCGCTGCTCGCCTCCGAATGGCTCCTCCACTTCGCGCACTTCCGTGCGCTGCAAGTGGCGAATTTCGAGCGCGACTCGTTCGAGCGACGCAGCCAAAATCGCAAGAGTAGAAAGATATTGGGCGTGACGGTCCCGTTCGATTACCTGGGAAGTGATGGGTGCCGTCGCGAGGCCCAATCGCTGGCAGATTTTCTGCTCGATTTCCGGACCGAGATGCGTGCAGGTCCCCACCGCGCCGGAAATTTTTCCCACCGCCAACTGCTGCGCCGCCACCTGAAAGCGCGCAAGGTCGCGGCGATTCTCGGCATACCAATTTGCGACTTTGAGGCCAAACGTGATGGGCTCGGCGTGTATTCCATGCGTGCGCCCGATTTCCGGGGTGTCTTTAAACTCCCACGCGCGGCGCTCGAGCACTTCGCCAAAAGCTTCCAGATCTTTTTCGATCAGGTGCGACGCCTGGCGAATGAGCAGGGCTTGCGCCGTATCCACCACGTCGTTCGAAGTGAGACCGTAATGCAGCCATCGCGCCGCCTCGGGATCACCAACCGCTTCCTGGACGGCGATGGTGAACGCGATGACGTCGTGCTTAACTTTCGCTTCAATCTCGTTGATGCGCGCCACATCGATTCGTGCACGTTCGCGCAATTTTACGGCTGCTTCGCGCGGAACGATGCCGGCTTCCGCCAGCGTTTCCGTGGCGGCGAGCTCGACGTCGAGCCACTTCTGGAATTTATTTTCTTCGCCCCAGACACGACCCATTTCCGCGCGTGTGTAACGTCCAATCAAGTTAAGCTCCCTGAGTTTCTGCGGGTGGTGTGAAAATTCCCAGTTCCATCATACCTGATCCGCGCCATCAGGTGCGGCTGCCATGGCATTTTACGAAAGGAGAAGGCTACAGGTCGAAGGGACCGAGGGGGACGCGCTGGGAGGCGACGTGCAGTGTGCCGCGGAAGGCGAATTCACCGGGGCGGCGGCCGAGGGCTTCTTCGGCGCAAATGCGCGCGATGTCCGGCGAGTTATTCTGCTCGGAGAGGTGCGCGAGGACAAGATGTTGCGGGCGCGCATCAAATAATTCGGTGTCGGCGAGGAAATCGCTGACAACTGCATTTGAAAGATGCCCGGTGCGGCTCATCACGCGCTGCTTGATGTACCACGGATACGGCCCCACCTTCAGCATATCGAGGTCGTGATTCGATTCGAGAATCAGAAAATCCGTTTCGCGCAGATACTGCTTCACCAGCTCGGGCATGTAGCCGAGATCGGTGACGATTACTACTTTGATCCCGTTTGAGCGAAAGCAGTAACCCACCGGGTCGGCGGCGTCGTGGGGAATGGTGAAGGGAGTGATTTCGATATCGCCGATTTCGAACCGTATGCCGGGGCGCACGTATTCGATGCGCTCGATCTTTCTTACCGGGCCATCCTCGCACAATCTCAAAATTTCGCGATGGGTCAGCTCCGTCAGATAGGCTGGGCATTTCCACTCACGCGCCATTTGCGCCATGGCGCTGGAATGATCGCTGTGCTCGTGGGTAATCAGGACGGCGTCCACGTGCTCGGGACGCTGGCGGCCGAGCGCTTCGAAACGCCTCATCATTTCCTTGCGACCGAGTCCTGCATCAATGAGGAGAGTCGTACGACCTGTCTCGAGCAACGTGCAGTTGCCCGTGCTTCCCGACGCCAGAATGGATACTCGAAACGAGATTGGGTCCCTCAGTCAGACCCCGCGCCGCGAAAAACTGCGCGCAAGAGCCGCGAAGATGATGGCAAAATGCGGCGCTCACGTCAACAAGCGGAATCCAGGTGATGAATTAAAGAACAAGCTGGTCGCGGGTGAGTTGGTAGCCGTTGAGGTTGCCGACGACGGAGGCTGCGATGCGGTCGGACTGGAAAAATTCCTGGGCCAGGCGCTGGACATCCGCAGCGGTGACTTCTTCCAACATGGCGATCAGTTCCTGCGCCGTGTAGTGGCGGTCGAAATAAATATGGTAGCGAGCAAGGCTGGTCATGCGCTGCCCGGTCCCTTCGAGAGCCAGAAGCGTGGCGCCTTTCAGATGGTCTTTTACGCGGCGCAATTCCTCTTCCGGGAGCGGTTCGTCCTTCATGCGGCGAAATTCATCGAGGACGCAGCTCACAAGCTGCCCGAGCGTTTCCAGCGACGTTCCGGCATAGACCGACAGCACGCCTGCATCGCGATAAGAATTCAGTTCGCTGAAAATTGAGTAAGCGAGACCCTTGCGTTCGCGAATATTTTGAAAAAGACGCGAAGACATTCCGCCGCCTAGAGCATTGCTGAGCACGGACACTCCGAAGCGGCGGCGATCCGTCATCGGCAGCGACAAAACACCGAGGCAGAGATGCACTTGCTCCAATTCATGCTTGGTGCGCAGGGTGATGTGTGGAGCGGCGACCGGGACAGACTCGGGCGTCCATGCATTTCCGGCCGGGCGGGTCGCAAAGCGTTCCGCGACAAGATCGAGAAGTTCCGCGTGGGTCAAGTGCCCCGCGGCAGTGATCACCATGTTGTTCGGCGAGTAGCGTTCCTGAAACCAAGAGCGGAGGGTGGCGCGCGAAAGTGCTCCCACGGTTTCAGGAGTGCCAAGAATGGGCTTTCCGAGCGCGTGGGGATACCAGAAATTCTGGGTGAAGAGCTCGTGCACCAGGTCTTCGGGATTGTCCTGGGTCATGCGGATTTCTTCGAGGATTACCGATTTTTCGCGCTCGATCTCGTCTTCGGCAAATTTCGGCTCCAGGACCATGTCCGCGATCACGTCAAACACTTTTGGAAGATGCTCGTCGAGCACCTTAGCGTTGAAGCAGACCATTTCCTTGGAGGTGAAGGCATCCAGCATGCCGCCCACGCTGTCCACCTCGCGAGCGATATCCTCCGCGGAACGCCGATTGGTGCCTTTGAAGACCATATGCTCGATGAAATGGGAGACGCCGTTGATCTCAGCCGGCTCGCGGCGCGAGCCTGAGCGCAGCCAGATTCCCACGGAGACGGAATGAACATGTTCCATGGGCTCAGTGATGATGACGAGGCCGTTGGGTAACACTTCTTTTTGGACTTTGTGCGGTGCGTCAACCTGCATGGTATTGGGCATGTGTTCATCCATTCTGGCATGGCGCGGGCAAGAATGTCATGGGGGCAGAGCGAATGTTTCTAGACTATCTGAGAGAGATGAACGGCAAAGTTCTCACATCAACTTCTCGTCCGGGGAGAGCTTGCCGTATTCGCTGGAATAGTGCAGCGGGACGTCCGCATAAACTCCCTTATCGATGGAATAAACTTCGCAGGAGGAATAGGGATAGGAATAGATGTGCACGCTGGTTGAGGGCTGGCCGAACTCCGGAAGATTGAGCACTTGATGCACGGGCTCTTCGGGCTGCACCACTGCGGGATGTTCGGGATCCATATCGTAAGCATCGGAAGGAACGAGCTTGCAGGTGGAATGAGAGGCGTCGCGAGTATCGACGCGGAAATTCTGCACGCGCAGACGGCCGATGGGCGTCACCATCCAGCAATTCTGGTCGCGATGATTGTGGATGCGGCTAACCTGTCCGATATTCCAGCAGATGGCCATCACTTCGAAAAGATTGCATTTGTAAATCAAGTTTCGCGTGTAGTGGCTCTTCGCGTAAAAAAGATAGGGGGAAAGCGTCTCGGGCTGAATGGATTTCTGAGCCGTGAAATCAAAGACTCGCCGAATCGAGAACTCGGCTTCGGGGATGGCGCAAAGCTGCTTTACCCATTCGTCGATCGATAGCTTTTCCATCGGCATGCCTCCCGAGCGCGATAAAATGAACACGCAAAAAACGGAATTCGACAAACATTATAGCAACCCGCTGCATGTGCAGCAGCAGGAAACGGCGTCGAGCTGCGTGTTATCATAGGCTTAGAATGCCTACGCAAACAGCAAGAAACGCTGCGAATCTGCTGGGAAAATCGCCCGAAGAGCTTCGCGCGTTTTTGCAGGGGATGGGCGAACCCGCATACCGTGGCGCGCAAATCTATCACGCGCTTTATGCAGAGCCGCGAGCTGACTTTGCGGCGATGACGAATCTTCCGCTCGCTTTGCGCGACCGTCTCGCGCGCGAAGCAACGATTGAATTGCCGAAGATACTGCGGACGTATCGGTCGGATGACGGAACAGTTAGATATGTTCTTGCGCTCGGAGAAGCAGAGAACGGGAATCGAAATACGAAGTCCGCTACGATTGAAACCGTGTTCATGCCGGAAGAAAACCGCCAGACGATTTGTATTTCGACGCAGGCAGGATGCGCGGTGGATTGCCATTTTTGTCTAACGGCCACTCTAGGGCTGATCCGCAATTTGACTGCGGGTGAAATGGTCGGACAGGTTCTAGTGGCGCTGGAAGACAACGGCGCCGCGCTGAAACCGCAGACGAATGTGGTCTTAATGGGCCAGGGCGAGCCGCTGCTGAACTACGAAGCGGTGATTGCCGCGCTGCGAATTTTGCTCGACCCGAACGGCATGGCCGTCTCGGCGAAGCACACCACACTTTCTACCAGCGGGATTATTCCTGGGATTGAGAAACTGGGACTTGAAAAGGTGCGGCCGAAGCTGGCGATCTCGCTGAACGCATCGTCGAACGAGCAGCGCGACAAAATCATGCCGATCAATCAAAAGTATCCGATTGAAAAGCTGATCGAAGCTTGCGAGCGGTATCCGCTGCGGCCGTGGGAACATCTGACGTTTGAGTACGTGCTGCTTGGGGGGTTCAACGATTCGCCGCAAGACGCTCGGCGCGTTGCAAGACTGTTGGCAAATCTTCGCGCCAAGGTGAACCTGATTCCGTGGAATCCGGGGGAATTGCCGTTTGAGAAGCCGGGCCCGTCGCGCGTCGAAGAGTTTCGGAGAATTCTTGCGGAGAAGGATGTGCGGGCTTTCGTGCGCTATTCGCGAGGGCAGGATGTGATGGCGGCGTGCGGGCAACTTGCGCTGCTGGAGTCCGCCGGAGGGTCAGGGAGCTCAACCCTCTCGCAAATTTCGCCGACGAACATCTGAGCGCGACGGCTGAACTACCGTATGCCGATGGCGGCCATCATTCGACCGGTGACGCGCTCGCGGCGAAAACTGAAGAAAAGATCCGTGCGGCAAGCAGTGCAGAATCCCGAGGAAACAATATTGCCGACGGGCACGCCTGCAGCGCTCAAACTCGAACGATTCGCCGCGATCAGATCCAGGTGAACGCGCGGCGCAGGGGGTTGGTGTCCGGGGGGGCGCATGGTGAGCCACGGAAGCCAATTCGGATCGTTATCGCCACGGGCGAGGGAATCGAAGGGGCCTTGAAACCATTCCCGCGCATTCCGAAATTTTGCCGCGTACTCTGTCGCGACTTCCGGTCCGACCTCGAAACAACACTGGCCGATCCCAGGCCCGAGTGCCGCGATCACATCCTGAGGGCGTGTCCCAAATTCCATCTGCATGCGCCCTAGTGCCTTTTCAACGATGCGCTGGAGCGTGCCGCGCCAGCCGGAATGAATGGCAGCGATCGCATGGCGCTTTTTGTCAGCGAGGAGAATCGGAACGCAATCGGCTACCTGCACCGTCAACAGAAGCCCGGGCTCGTTTGTAATCAAAGCATCTGCTTTAGCGGTTTGCACAGACGATTCGGCGTCCGCGGAATTCTCGACGCGAACGATGTCGGAATGAATTTGACGCATGCCTATTTGGCGCATGTCACTCGCGTTCAGGGCCGCAGAGAAATTCTGGCGATTCTCTAGAACGCGCTCGCGAGTGTCCCATTCGGCGAAACCAAGATTCAAAACCTTTTCGGTTCGCTTACGGCCGTCGTGATGGGTTTCCAATTCGCTCGCGCCGCCAGCCCGCGTGCTGAATCCGTGAACGAGCCAATTGAGTTGCGCGAATTGCGGAGCTTCCAGGATTCGCAAGCCACCTGCTTTCCGCTGACGCCATTGAGCAAATCTCTGCGAGCGCTTACGCGGCAAACTTTTTCTTTTTGTAGCTACGGGATTCACTCAGCTCGCCTCGGGCGCGCCTGATATTCCAGCGCCAAATCAATTATAGGTATAATTGCGAATTCATGCAGGCTCGCACGTAATCACGTTTCGTTGTGACTGTCCGCCATGTGGCGAAAAGGCAAATTGATAGTTGGGCTGGGGCTGGATATCGCGGAAATTGACAGGATCGAGGCGGCCATCGCGCGGCACGGCGCGCCCATTCTCGAGCGTTTGTACACTTCTAGCGAAGTGGCGTATTGCGAAAGCTTCCGAAATAAATTCGAGCGCTACGCGGGGCGCTTCGCGGCGAAAGAAGCAACGATGAAGGCGCTGGGGACGGGTTGGCGACGGGGCGTTCGGTGGCGCGATGTCGAAGTAATACGAGAGCCCAGCGGGAAGCCATCGCTGAGTCTGAGCGGCGCCGCGAAACGGATCGCTGAGGATTTGGGAGTGAAAAACATTTCCCTCACGATTACACATAGCAGAAATCTGGCGCTTGCCGAAGTTATTCTTGAAAACTAACGGCGTCAGGGAACTGCCACTGAAATTTCATCAGAGGACGGGCCTGTATCGTGCCACTGATTGGCGGGCCAGCGGCCGGGAATTCGAACTTTCAGATAATTTGCAGTCATCGCTGGAGTCCAGGTGTCTTCGCCCCCGGCAAGGGTGAGCGCCCGCAAAGTGCGGCCCGCTTGCGAAGCGCAAAATTCAGACGATTTTCTCTGCGCGAGAGCGCGCAACGTGCGAGCACGTTCACGAATGACGGTGGCGGAGACGGGCGCGGCAAGGTTCGCGCCTTCCGTACCCGGCCGCGCGGAAAATGAAAACACATGGAGGTAAGTGAACGGCAGACGCTTGATTAGCTCGAAAGTCATCTGAAAATCCTCGGCCGTCTCTCCGGGAAAGCCCACGATCACGTCTGCGCCGATCGCGGCGGCTGGCAAAAGTTGGCGTATGCGTTTGACGCGCTCGGCATAATGGCCGGCGCGATACCAGCGGTGCATGGCGCGAAGGATGCGGTCGGAGCCGGATTGCAGCGGCACGTGAAAATGGGGAGCCAGGCGATCCGAAGAAGCTACAAGCGAGATGAGTTCCTCAGTGACGTCCTGCGGCTCGATGGAGCTGAGGCGAAGCTGTTCGAGAGAAGTTTCTTCCAGAATGCGATGAACGATATCGGAGAGGCCGACGTGCGGCGAGAGGTCGCGGCCGTACGCGCCAAGATTGATGCCGCTGAGAACAATTTCTCGCGAGCCTGAAGCCACAAGCTTCCGCACTTCCGCGATTACGACGTCCGGCGGCAGGCTGCGGCTGCGACCACGGACAAAAGGAATCACGCAATAAGCACAGCGGTTGTTGCAGCCATCCTGAATTTTCAGGACTGGCCGCGTGCGATCGCCTTGGGCCACCGTCACGGGCGCGATTTGTACGGAAGACCGCGCAAAGATATCTCCCGTTAAAATCTTGGCGGGGCCACGGGCAAGCGACATTTGGTCTGCGGCGAGGAGTGAGACCGGGACGAAATCTCTTTCTGTTGTCTGCGCCGAGAAAGCGGTTCCCCTGTTTGATTGGCCGATTAACTCACTGGCGACTTTAGGAATTTCGGTCTGATGCGAGTTTCCAATCACCCAGGAGATACCGTCGAGTGCGGCGATTTCCTCCGGAGCTCGCTGCGCGTAACAACCAGTAACGATGATGCGAGCGGCGGGATTCGCGCGATGAATTTTTCGCACTGCGTCGCGTGTTTGCGAGTCCGCCGCAGCCGTCACGGTACAGGTGTTAAGCACGACGAGGTCGGCGGAGCGGTGATCGCCAACGAGTTTAAGGCCGCTTGCGAGCAAGCCGTGTCGAAGCGCTGCGGCATCAGCCTCGGTTGCGCGACAGCCAAAATTTTCAATGCTAAAGGTGGCCACAGGGTTACAAGTATCTCCACAGGGGAAGTACGAACACGGAATTATAGCAGCGATTCATGCTTGCATTGAACTCAAGATGGAGTACTAGAAGTGAAGGAAGGTTTCTAACTGTGCAGGAGGAATGAAGCTAGGCCCCTACTCCGCGACGCTGATAGCAGAGGAGGATCAGGTCCGCGCGGCGGCGCACTCCAAATTTGGCGAGCAAATTGGAGACGTGGAATTTGACCGTACGCTCGGAGATGTGCAAACGATCGCCCACTTCCTTGTTGGCAAGATTTTCGAGCAATGCGCTGAGGACCTCCTGTTCCCGGCGGCTTAGTTCGGTGGGTGAATTTCCCCGCAAGCGACGCCCTTGCGTGGAATTCAGAATTGAATCCACGAAACGCGAAAGCACGGTACGAGGCACCCAAAAACCACCGGAGGCGACCAGGGGCAATGCGCGTGGAAGCTGTTCGCGGGCTTCTTCATAATTCAAAATCCCTTTCACGCCCTGGCGAAGCAGAGTGTGGCTTTCGGCTTCCTTAAGATTGTCTCCGACGACCAGTAGTCGCGCTGTAGCGTTGTGATCCAGGATGTTTGCGAGAAGCGCGCCAGTTGCTTGACGCGCCGCGTGAGCATCTACAACGTACACAGCAGCGCGAGGAACCTCGAGATTGCGAAGGTCCGGCGCCAACATGGATTCCAGTTGCCGGGACACGATCTGATAGCCGGAATCCGCAAGTACGCGGCGGAACTCGTCGAGTACCATCGGATGCGGCGACAGAAGGCAAACCTTCAGATTCGATTTGGCGGGAGCTTTTGCCATCGTGGTTAGGCTAACGGAATTGGCCCACAGGGGCAAGACGGACAGCGCCGACGATTTCATAACAGGTACGGGGTAATCAATAAGCCGCAGGGCCTCGTTTGGGCGGTTGAGGGAAAATCCGGCCCCAGGTGACCCTTATTCGTCACCTGGCCGGATGAAACTGAGGGAACTAAACGAAATTGCGATTTAACGGAGGACTGCTCACCTTGCGACGGGTTAGAAACCCGACTCCGGCTAGTCCAGCGGCAAGCATTAATATTATATTGGGCTCAGGAGTGGTCGCGACGAGTTCGCGGGCGTGGGCGCCGGCCGCGATCCAGTTACTGTGTGGTTGAAATTCGCTTTGTGAGGACAGCCCAGCCGCTTCGTCATAATTGCCGAGCCCGAGGTTTGTTCCGGTCACGCTCCCGAATTGTCCGGCCGTATTCCCAGCAGAATAGCCATCACGATAGAAAGTGTCCTGGGAAACGCCGTTCAGACCGTGGAAAGGGCTGACGCAGGCGCCGCCGTCATTGACGCCGTTGGGGCTTGGTGATGTCTCGAGAGTCGTTCTGTCAGCTTGTGCCACCGGAACGCACAAAAGCAGCGCGAACAACAAAAGCCAGCCGGATATGTTTTTCATTGAGTAGCTAACTCCCTGAGTCTTCCGATTTCTCAGAATCACAATGCTTTAAGTGCACGCTGATAGCCGTAACAACCGACTCGTAACCCATAGAGCGCTAGGTAGAAATAGGCGATGTGCCGATTCGGTGCAGGCTATCGTTCTCCTCTAAATGGAAATGATCTGGATGTAACCGGTGATGGGAAAACCCTCAATCGAGCAGGTTTTTGCAGGCAAAGCGAAGCAGTGAAGCAACTGAAGAGTTAAACAGGAAAGAGTTTTGTGCATGAATCGGTAGAAACTTCTAATCAAGGAGGGAAGATTTATCGATCGTCGTCATGTCCGCTTCTTCGGAATCCGCAACCTTGCGTAGCGGACGCTTGGCTGGGAGACCGGCTTGGCGGACTTTGTAAAGCAGCGCACGATAACTGATTTTCAAGATCTCAGCGGCCTTACGGCGGTTCCACTGATTTGCTTGCAGGACTTTGAGAATCAGGTCGTGTTCCATGCGGCGTGTTACTTGCTGGGCGATGCGTTTCAGGGGAATCTTGCCGTCTTCATTTAGTTCGAAGGCGAAACTCAGAGGCTTTTTTTCCTGGTGCTGGTGGCGATCGGCATGGAACGCTTCTTCTGAGCCGAGGATTACATATCGCGCCATGCAGTTTTCCAATTCTCGAATATTGCCGGGCCACTCCCGTTGACGCAAAAGGTGGAGAATTTCCTTGGAGACCGGGCCAGCTTCGCGCTGGAAACGACGATTGAATTGCTCGCGCAAATATTCGACCAGATACGGAATATCTTCGCGGCGGTCTCGAAGCGGCGGGAGCGTGATGCTGATTACGTTGATGCGGTAGAAAAGGTCGGCGCGAAAACCGCCGTTTGCGATTTCCTTCGCGAGCACCCGGTTGGTGGCGCAGATTACGCGCGCGTCCATGCGCCTTTCTTCATGATCGCCGATGCGGGTGAAGCAGCCGTCCTGGAGCACATGCAATAATTTAGCCTGGAGGCTTGCATCAAGCTCGGCAATTTCATCCAGGAAGAGAGTGCCGCCGTGAGCTGTTTCCATGCGCCCCGGCTTCGCGGCGTCTGCGCCGGTAAACGCGCCCTTCTGGAATCCGAACAGTTCACTCTCGAGCAGGGTCCCCGGGATCGCAGGACAATTCACTTTCACGAATGGGCCGTCGCGCCACGGGGAACGGTCATGAATGAGTCGCGCCAGGACTTCTTTGCCTGTTCCGCTCTCGCCTAGAACGAGGATAGGAACATTCAAGCCGGCTGCGCGATCAATTCTTTGCCTGACCGCCTGCATCGTTTCCGATGGCCCGAAGTACACGTGTTCGGGAGGAAGTTCGACTGGGTGAGTTTGAAGTAGAGATCTTGCTTCCGCAATAGATGCCATGAACGTCCAGGTATTCGGATTAGAACTAGATGAGTAATCTGCCCAGCATCTACTTTGCACACGAAACGCCAAACGTCACCCAAGCGGGCGCCTTCCGTGCAATCACGATCGCGCGCTTGTGAGAATTCAATCCGCTTGTTTTCAGTGTGTTGCCCCGGAAATCAGGGAGATCAAGATCGGCAAACGAGGCAGCGCTATAGTACTTGGCCCAACCGAAAATTAGAAAACCCTGGGCACTTTCGGGAATACGGTTTCTCAATTCCATCCCTAGACCTGTGATATAGCTCCGTTTTGGAACGAGAAAAAGGCGGCTTTGCCACCAGACTAACCAGTTAGGAAGATTCTTATAGTACTGCGACGGATGGATGAGGCAACGCGAGAAGAGCGGAAAGTTAGTATTGTGGAGTGAGGCGCCGAATCAACGCTGTGGGAAGATCAAAGCTTCCAGCATATCCGCGCGTGCTTTTTGGTCCGAAGCAAATAACTGAAGCAGGTCGGTTACAGAAATCATTCCGCGATAACCCTTCTCATTGTCCAGAACCACTAAATGGTAGATACCGTGCTGCTCCATCAATCGTAAGCAGTCTTCCAGCGAAGTATCCGGAGTAGCGCTCACCAACTGCCGCGTCATAATTTCGGAGACGTGCATCCAGGCCGGACACTTATTTTCAGCGGCCACTTTATCAGAGACGTCGCTTTGCGATATCACTCCTAAAAGAACGCCCTGTTTATCGCAGACTCCGACAGCCCGAACCTGGCGCTCGCGTAGATAGCGAGCGGCGTCGTGGACGGTGGTTTCCTCAGTTACACAATACACTTCGCGACGAGCAGCGATCAGGTCCGCTACCTTCATGGGCGCTCCTCGAACACTGAATTCCGCACAGAGCAGTGCGGACGCAACTTTTCCGAGCCTACTCCCGCGCCGGGCATAATTGCAACACGCAAGATGAAATTCCATCCGTTAAGGCTTCGGGGTGATCCACGCGGTCCTGGCTCTGTGAGAATTTGAAAGGACATGGCGATTAGGTACAGAAGAAATAATTCGTGTCGCAGAGGAGAAGAGGCTCTGCCCATGATACCGGCACGGTCGCGGAGAGAACGAGTACTAAAACCACAACTCAGCGCGGAAATCCCTACGCTGCAAAGTGCCCAGCCTAATTCGGCGGTGTTTCGCCGCGAATGATATCGTAACGCTCGATCACTGCAGCGACTCCTATGGATTCACGCTGATCATCTTTCTGCTTGTCAACGCGAACCACTCGCCCGTGGGCTCGAACAAAGACCTCGGTACCGCGAGTGATCTCAGCCGGCAGGGTAAGCGTAAAGTCAACTTCTGTGCCCGGGGCGAGATCCTTTTCCATTATGAAGTAAACGCCGCGTGTTGAAATATCCCGGGTTTGGCCATCATGCGCACCGGGCTCTCGGTTAATGGGAAGCCGGACGCTGACAGGCAGCGAAAGGTCGTACCGGCGTGCCGTGCGACGTTCCGTCATGCGCGACGCTCCACCAGGCCTAATTTGATTTTCACAGCATCCCCCGTCGGTGAGAGTAGCAATCCCTCTTCCAAAGTACACCAAGTGTTCTTCTTTGAATGTGTGCTATCGACAGTGGCAGTTTTTATTCCAACATCTCGGCCAAAAAATGGCGTCCGGAACAAATCCTTTGAAAACAGCAACTACCGTTTACCGAAATCCCAGCTGGGGGCGGAATCCCGGCAACGTACGCCACTGGAACTGGCGAAAGCCTCTGTCGGAGCGGAATACTAGACCAAGGAGCCTGAAGGAGGATAGTGCTATTTCTTTGAATGTGCCCTACATATGCAACACTTTGCCGTAATAGGACTAGCCCTAGTTTCCAGAGCTAAGCCTCGGTTCAATTCTATTTTAGGGACAAGATGCGCGACGATTTCGCGAATCGCAGTCGATAAAGAAACCACTGACTCTTGAAGTCACGCGAAGGCTGAACCTCACGAACCAGCTTCGAATTGCTTAAGAACTGCGAATGACTGGAGCGTTTTCCTTGGCTTCGGCTTCTTTCGCCGCGGCTTCTCTGGCGGCTTTAGCGGCCGCCGAGCGCGCGCCGCGTCCCGAATCCAGATTGAATTGGCGCATTTTGTAGAGCAAGGCTTTGTAACTGATGCCAAGCATTTTCGCGGCATCCTTGCGGCACCAATTCGTTTTCTCCAGAGCATCGGCGATCGCTTCCATTTCTGCTTCGTCCTTCAAACCGCGCACGAGCGCCTTGAGGCCCATCTCTTTAGGAACAGGGGCGGCTTCGCGCGGGGTCAAGCGCTGTTGCTGCCCGGTCATTTCGAGCAACTCGCGAAAACTGCCTTCGTCATCTTCGAGAATAACGTAGCGTTTGACAAAGTTTTCCAGTTCGCGCAGATTGCCCGGCCACGGATAACGCAGTGCGGCTTCGATCAAATGCTTTGAAGGATCAGGAGCGGCTTTCTGATATTTTTCGCTGTATTTCACCAGGAAGTGGCGGAACAGCAGCGGAATTTCCGCGGTGCGTTCGCGCAGCGGCGGAATGTGGATGGAGAGAACATTCAAACGGTAATAGAGGTCTTCACGGAAACGGCCGGAACGCATGGCCTCTTTCACATCCATATTGGTGGCCGCAAGAACTCGAACATCCACATTCACAACAGCCCGCGCACCAAGACGCGAATACTGGCCATCTTGCAGGACGTGAAGGAGCTTGGCTTGAAGGTGCGGACTCATTTCCGCGATTTCATCGAGGAAAATCGTGCCTTTATTGGCGAGCTCGAATTTCCCCGGCTTGGAGCGAACCGCGCCGGTGAAGGCACCTTGCTCGTAACCGAAAAGTTCCGATTCAAGCAGTTCGCCAGGGAGCGCAGCGCAATTGACTTTCACAAACGCCTGAACGCGGCGAGTGGAGCGGAGGTGAATCATGCGCGCGACCACTTCCTTGCCTACCCCGCTTTCCCCACTGATGAACACGGGCACGTCAACGGGAGCGATCTGCAGAATCTGCTGGCGGATCTTCAGCATTTGCGGACTGGCGGCGAGGAAGGAAAGGTCCTCAGTCAGTGCTTCGCAGTATTCCCGCAGCGCCTTATTTTCGGAGCGTAACTGCTGCTTTTGGCGGCACTTCAGAAAAGCAGCATCGAGCTCCGGCTTCTCGAACGGCTTGGTAAGGTAATCGAGTGCTCCGATTCGAATGGCTTCCACGACCGTGGTGACTTCATTCGAGCACGACAGCATGATCACGTTGAGGGTGCGGTCCACTTGCATCAGTTGGCGCAACGTTTCGAGCCCGTCGATCTCAGGCATCAATACGTCGAGAATGATGAAGTGCGGCCGCAGGCCCGCCCCAACTTTCTCAAGCGCCTCTTTGCCGCCCGGCACTGTTTCCACATCGTAGCCGTCCACTTCGAGCAGCGTCTGAAGATATTTGCGGATGCTTGGTTCGTCGTCCACTACTAGTATTTTTTCTTTTTCAGCCATCGGTCGCATATTCCTGGGAACGAAACTAGTCCGCTCCTATAAATCACTTTCAAAATCACTCGACATTGATTGGAAGAAGGAATGAGAACGAACTCCCGCTTCCGAGCACGCTATCGACCCACACTTTCCCGCGATGGGCTTGAATCAGGCGTTTTGTAATCGCCAGTCCCAACCCCATGCCGGAAGAAGACGGATCGACGCGCACGAATTCTTCAAAAATTTCCTGATGGAATTCGGCGGCGATTCCACCACCTGTATCCGTAACCGAGACTAAAACACTGTTAGCGCGCATCCCTGCGTCGCGACGACGATCGGTGGAAGGGGAAGCCTCCGAAACGCGGCGCTCCCAGAAATGCGGCTCCGCGATCAACGTGACGTAGCCTTCCGGCGGCGTATGCTTCAAGGCATTATCGAGCAAATTGGCGACACACTGTTGCACCTTCTGGTAATCGAACTTGAAAGACGGCAAGTCCGGATGAACCTTTACGTCCAGATGTATCTTGGCGCGTTGAAAGGCGTCCTGCCAGCGGCACGTTAGATCGTTGATGCAATCGCGCAGATCGTTTGCACGCAGCTGCAACATCAGCTTTCCACTTTCAAGCGCGGAATAATTCAGGAACATGGAAACAAGCCTGACCAGGCGATCGCAGCTTTCTTTCGATTCCTGCAGCATTTCGCGCTGGCGCTCGGTGAGTTTGCCAAGCGATCCCGAAAGCAGAAGATCGTAATAGCCCTTCATAACGGCCAGAGGGGTTTTCAGCTCGTGCGCGGCGGACGCCAGAAAAACCGTCTTCTGCCGATTCACTTCCTGAAGGCGCAGGTAAGCGGCCAACAGATTTCGGTAGGTGATCTCCCGCTCCTGCATCAGTTCTTGAACCGTTTGCCGCATCTCCGCTTCATTTGCCAGTGCCTGCGAAGGAATCGGTTCTACGTAAACGACCAGCCAATCCGGCTCCGGCAACCAACGGACCCGCGCGCGACTTTGCCCAGTGGCGGAGTCAATCTGCAAATTTACTTCCTGTTCACCGGCCTCGAGTTGGTCGACCACGCTTTTGCGGTCGGCGTGCAGAATGTCGCTGAAGAGGTTCAGTTCCAGTTTCGAGGTCGCTTTTTGGGAGTTCAGGCGATCCTGTGCATGGAGGTTTGTGAACAGAATTCGCCCAGAGCGATCTGCCACTACCAAGGGACGGTCGAAGGCGTCCAATAGGCTAGCAACCAGATGAAAAACCTGTTGTCCGGTCGCCTGCTGGTCGGTTGTAACGCTATTCGTCAATTCCCCTCCCGGGGACGCAGCACAAAGACACCACTCTTGAGCTTTGGCCGCGACCGAAGGGGACTACGCTCAAGAAGATTCATGCTCGCAAAGGGCTAAAAGGGAGTCAATGGTAAATGCGTTCTAGTTTGCACAAAGTTGGAAAAGGAATGGAGTGTTTTTGCCCAAGTGATTGCCATCTGGAAGAAAACCGCGTAGGCACAAGTTCTGTAACTACATGATTCAACATATCTTACATCAAACGGTGTCTCAAGAAGAGACTTGCACTTGAATTGCGTACTAATGTGAGTACTAAAACTGGGGTACTAATGAGCTCGACGGAAAATGTCCTTCATCACAGGCTAAGTATGTCACCTCTTTACGAAGAGCGGAGACGATTCCAACGAATACATCTGCAAGTGCCGATGTTCATTCGTGGCAAAGATGCGCATGCCGAGCAATTCCTCGAGCTTGCCAAGACATTGGATGTAAGTGGCTTAGGTGCTTTTCTTACCTCTCCGCGCTCCCTATCTGTGAACGAAATTATCACTCTCACGATCCCTGCGCCGTCGATTACCTCGACAGGTTTGATTCCGGCTGGCATGCCGCCCATTCAAGCGCGAGTAAAAAGGCTGGAACAGGCCGGGGATGTTTACCTTATAGGCGTCGAGTTTCTGAAGCCGATTGGCTAATCTTTTTCCACATCCCTATTTTCCACAGAGCACTAGGTTTTCCTCATGCCTTCCGCTTTCGAGACGTATCCTGCCACAATGTGGAATCTCTTTTACACACCCTCTGAGGTTCCAACCGCAGTTCGCCATTGACTTGGATTAAAAACCGTGTAATTTTCAGTCTTGCAGCAACTTAGACATCACTGCTTGCTAAATATTCTTGTCAGGGATTGGGCTGTCTCTTGCTGTAGTTCTCCTGCCCCCGCAGTGGCCCCTAGTCAGGGAAGAGTATAGCCATTTTCCGGAACCCACTGATGCCCCAGCCCGGCGAATCTTTGCATTCACAGCCTTCGGCCGAAGACTCGTACTTGGAAGTTCTCGCAGAAACCCTCGAAGGCCTCGAGGATGCGGTTCGAGGGCAATTCCTCCGTCAATTTTTCCGCACGATTGCACAGATAGACCTCACCGAAACGCAAAGCAATGAATACTGGGAACGGATATTACTGCGTCGCCGCGAGCTAGCCGAAAGTATCGGAAAAAAAGTCTCGCTGAAAACGGCGATGGTGGATGTGCTGGCTTCCACGAGTTTTCTGCGCGTCCCCATCCTGATGGAATATGAAGACTTCAAGAAGCTGCAAATCAATGCTGCAACCGACCCGCTTACCGGCCTCTACAACCGGCGCCTCTTCGATGAATACTGCGATAAGGAACTGAATCGCGCGAAACGTTACGGGCACCAGTTGGCGATCGTGATCCTCGATGTGCACAAGCTGAAGGAAGTGAACGATCACCACGGCCACTTACAGGGCGACCAGATATTGCAGCTCGCCGCGGCTACTTTGAGGAAAACTTTGCGCGCGTCTGACTTCGCGTTTCGCATCGGCGGAGACGAATTTGCATTGCTCTTGCCGCAGACAGATTCAGAACAAGCGACTACGCTTTGCCGTCGCGTTCGCGCACAGTACGAGGGTGACGTCTCTTCCTTGAAATTAGATCCAGGCGTCACGCTGGACTTCGGAATCGCCGTCCAACCGGTAGATGGGGAACAGAAAAGCGCTCTGTTGGGCATCGCCGATGACCGCCTCTACGAACTCAAAAATGCCGGGCGTAGTACGTCGCGTGTGATTCCGCTTATCTCTCAGGTACCGCGAGGAGACTCCGGAGGCGAAGCTGCAACGCAGCACGACCCGGCTTCGCGTTCCTCCAAGGAAACTCCCACGCGGCTGCGAACAGAAGAAGCTTCTCCCCCGCGTGGAGGCTCTTCTATTTCTGAACCCGGGCGCGTACCCCAGAGAGACAACTCGCCCCAACATCAGGAGCGAACGACGCAGGCTAAACCACCCGAGTTGCAAAGTGCCGTAGGTCCGCAGCCGGCTGGAGAGAGTCCTGTTAAGCCTTCTTCGTCACCAACCGAAAAGCGTAAATGGGAACGGGTGTCGCTGGCGGGAACGAAAGCTTACGCATTACTGACGGAATCTGACAAGAAGACGGCAACCTTGGTGGATTTAAGCTACGGCGGCGTCGCGCTGCTGCTGGAAAAGGGTGTAGAGCTTCCGAACCAGTTCAGCGCGATTCTGCACGTCCCGATCCTGCCGCCGGTGCGCGTGATTTTGCGCAAATCCTACACGCAACGGCTCGGTTCTGATCGCGAGCGCGTCGGTTGCTCGTTTGTTTCTTAGCTCCTGGGTCAAACACTCACCCGCCAAGAGGAAAGGTCGAAGGTTGGCAAACGTGCAGTAATGCCATATAATTGACCTTCCCGCTGACCTAGCGACGCGACCGTGTGTCTAATCTTCTTGGGTCCCGCAGACCGGCCAGCAGGGAGGAGCGTCCCATGAAAGAAGGAATTCATCCCGATTATCACGCCGTGAAGGTGCATTGCGCCTGCGGCAACACGTTCGATACGCGCTCGACGATCAAGGGCAATATGATCCGCGTTGAAATCTGCTCGAACTGCCACCCGTTTTTTACCGGTAAGCAGAAGCTGATCGATACGGCCGGCCGCGTGGAACGATTCCAGAAGAAGTACGCGGACAAAGCGGCCTCGCTGAAGAAGTAGCCGAGCTTTTTGTAATTCGCAGCAGCGGTTTAAAAGCTCCCGGGCAAAATCTCGGGGGCTTTTTTATTTTCCGTCGAACTAAAATCGGCTCCGGCGCGGTGTACAATGCTAGAAAGTGGCCACGCAATTTTATCCATCGTCCGACGCATCTGCCGGAGCGCAGGTGGAAACCGCTGCGCCTCGCGTGACGCTGCGAAATTATTTCGCGCATCCGTTTGACTCTGCGATCGCAGCGGCTCGCACGTGCTACTCGCCACGCCTGATCGGCGCAGAGGAAATTACCGACAAGCAGCGAGTGACGATCGGGTCGGCCACCTACTACGGCGGACATCACACCGTATTTCAGCACGCTCATTTCGAATTCGGGCTGGAGAATATCAGCCGGCAGTTCGTCTGGTCGCTGCTTCACGCACATCCGTTTTATAACTCCGAACAGCAAAGCCAGCGGTACGTGCGTCTGGATCGCGCGCAGGCTTACGTGCCTGCGGAGAGTACGCATTTTGGGGCGGCCGAGCGTTCGATTTACGAAAAAACTGTCAATCGCGCATGGAATCACTACCGTGAACTTACACGCGTGCTACAACCGACCGCTCGCGACATTCTTGCGGATATATGGCACGTCAGCGAAATGTCACATGCGAAGCGCGTGCAAAAAGTGGAACGTCAGGCAGAAAAACGCGCGATCGAAGTCGCGCGGTACGTTTTGCCGGTGGCCGCGTTCACAACCATGGTGCACACGCTGTCGGGCATCGTCCTGCACCGGCTCTGGCGCATGCACGCGGCGAGTGACACGCCCTCGGAAGCGCGCCTTGTGGTTGGCGAGATGGTAGCGCGCGTCCGTGAGGTTGATCCGCAATTTTTCGATCGTTTCGATAACGCGCCGATGGACGAACCGCCGGAATGGCAGGCGCCAGTACACGATGGCGAGGCGTTCGCTCGCGAATTTGACGCAAAGCTGGCGGGACTCACATCGCGCCTTGTTGATTATCCGCCGCGCGCCATTCCCGTAATGGCCGATGCCTACCGCGCAGTGATGGGTCTTACGGTCGCCGAATGCCCGGATACGGAAGCGCTAGACCTCATGCTGAATCCCGCGCGCAATCCATACCGCCGTGAAACTCTGGATATCGGCGTACACGCGCCGATGATGCGCGCGCTGCAACACGCCAGCTTCACCTTCGCGAAAAAAATCAGCCATACCGCCGACAGCCAGGACCAGCGACACCGTATGGTTCCCGGCTCGCGCCCGCTGCTGACTTTGGCCGACACACGTTCTCCCGATTACATCGCACCCATGCTGATTCGCGACAACCCGCGCGCGATGGAAATTTACGAGCGCGCGATGGAAGAAGGATGGACAGCGAAAAACGAATTGCTCGACCGCGGCGTGGCGCCCGAATTCGCGTTGTACCTGCTACCGAATGCGAAGGCGATTCGGCTCGTTGAGACCGGTTCACTGCTGCATTTGCTGCACAAATGGACCATGCGAACCTGTTTCAACGCACAGGAAGAAATCTATCAGGCGTCGATTGAGGAAGTAGAACAAGTGCGCGGAGTTCTGCCGGAGCTGGCGCGTTACATCGGACCGCCCTGCCATCTTCGCGCGGGCATATCGACGCCCATCTGCACAGAAGGCTCCCATTTCTGCGGCGTGAAGGTCTGGCTCGATTTCCCCAATATCCAGCGCCGCATATGACCCGCAGCGGCAGCCTGGCGTACTACCTGACTGCATGGATTTGCGGATGCTTCTTCATGAGCCTCGCTGTTTGGACCAGAGACTTGTTCGGAGCTAACGCCGATAACGCGTTTTCAACGCACTCGGTATTCGGGCTCATCTTCATTTATTTTTACGGTCTGGTTTTCGGCGCGATCGCCGCGATCGCCGGGGGATTCGTTCTGAGGCGGGCGATGGCCGCGCTCAAATGCAAAACGCCGAGTCACTGGGCAATCGCGGGAGCGATCTTAGCGCCGGTGGTTGTCGCGAGCCTTGGACTATGGGGACGTCACATCGGCATCGAAGAAGGAAGCGGCATAAGGTTCCTCAGGATCATCACCTACGGCCCAAAAATTGTGGTGGAAACGGGATGGTGGCTTGCAATTCCGGCAGGCGCGGCGACTGCATACCTACTGTGCCGAGTTCAGCGCGCATTCGCAGGTCAACAGGCGCCGCAGCCTTCCTAGAATCGGGTGTGGTCACGAACTGAAAAAGCAATAAGCTTAGCGCTTGATAATACGAGTCATGTTGGGCGATATAAGCTCGTAGCGGATGCCGCGCCAGCGAATTCGATTGCTAAGTAGGGAAGCAATAAAATTCCATGAAAAAAGAAATGGGACAATGGGCTCGAGGATGAGAAACACCCAGCTCGTTTCCTGCAACTTGCCTTTCCACTCTGGAATCGCCTCATTAATCGCCACGATGCGCAATACGCCCTTCATTGCGGCAAGCAAGGGAACTGCCAAGGCCACGAGCACCAACTGGCTCCACGGATCGCCATCAATCATCAGATAAACAATCGTAAAAACGGCATAAAGCATGGTGACCACATAGGCCAAATGCATGAGCCCACCCAGCAGCCATCTGCGGTTCGAATATACTCGTGTAATCAGCATTTGCCGGTTCGTGAACTCGAACAATTCCTCCCAATTCCATGGATGCAGAGTAGCGGCAAAACATTCAGGGCAAAAAACGATGGGTTTGCCCACCTGATCGAGCGCGGAAGTCAGAGCGAAATCATCGCTGACCGCACCTTTCCACGCTTCGAGCACGTTTGCATCGCCGAAAGTCTTGCGCCGAATCGCTGTGCCGCCACCCCAGCAAAAATTCTCCTTGCTTGTCCCCAGTAGTGTGGCCACTGATGCGTTCCATGCCGAAGCCAGGGCGCTGGCTAACAAATCCCCTCCGGATGCGCCCGGAAATATCCAGCGATACGCGGTGGTGGCGCCAATGCGGGCGTCCTGCAGAGGAGCGATCAGTTTCGTGAGCCAGGCGCGCGGAAGGCGAACATCCGAGTCAGTGAAGACAATGACTTCGAATTTTTCAGGCAGCGCCTCAACCGTGCGGCTCAGGTTGAACACCTTCTCCCCGCAATCTTCCGGGGGGCCGGCGATCAGAATGTGTACGGTGCGCTGGCCCGCAGCCTTCACGCGTTCAATAATTTTCAGAGCGGGATCGAGGCTCGTTGCCAGCGTCAGATAAATCTCATAATTCGGATAATCGAAACGCGTGAGCGCCATAAGATTTTCTTCCAGACCGCGTTCGTTCCCCTTGCAGGGGCAAATCAGCGCTGCGAGCGGCGTATAGAATCCGGCGTGAGAACCGAGCCTCTGCCGCACCATACGCATCCAAACGAAGCCGTTCCAAAGGGAGTACACCCCCAGAGCGATCTGCAGGATCACGAGGACGTAGAAGACTTCTTGCACGGGCGCGAGGATACCAAAATTGGGGAGCCGGATGCACGGCATCGCAGATTGACTTGCCAAGCCTGCAACTGTAGACTCCCAGAAATTCCACCGGCGTCTCCCCCAGCTCGCACGCCGCACGGAGGCTTTCCATGTCCCAACCAGCACTTCAACCGGTGAACGAGGCCAAGCTGCACGAGTTCGTTATGAAAGCCGTCGGCGAAATGGGAGCGGCAATGAATGCCGCGCTCATTATCATCGGCGACAAACTCGGACTTTACAAAGCGATGGCCGGGGCCGGCCCAATGACTTCAGCCGAAGTCGCGGCAAAGACCAAAACCACGGAGCGATATGTGCGCGAATGGCTCTCGGCGCAGGCAGCCGGTGGGTTTGTCACCTACGACGAAGCATCCGGAAAGTTCACCCTGCCGCCTGAACAAACAATGGCCCTCGCCGACGAGCAAAGCCCCGTTTTCCTCCCGGGTTTTTTCGAGATTGTCTCTGCTTGTATAAAAGACGAGCCAAAAGTTACCGAAGCTTTCCGCACGGGCAAAGGACTTGGCTGGCACGAACACGATCACTGCCTCTTCGCAGGCACCGAGCGGTTCTTTCGTCCGAATTATCGCGCGCACTTGATCAGCGAATGGATCCCCGCACTTGGCGACACACTTGCGAAGTTGAAGGCTGGAGCCCGGGTCGCCGACGTCGGTTGCGGCCTTGGAACTTCGACGATACTTATGGCACAGGAATACCCGAAATCAACTTTCGTCGGCTTTGATTACCATCCGCAGTCAATCGAGATGGCGAGGGCGGCCGCGACCAAGGCAGGCGTGTCCGACCGCGTGAAATTCGAGGTCGCCAAGGCCAAGGACTACCCGGGCAAAGGGTATCAGCTGGTTGCGTTCTTCGATTGCCTGCACGATATGGGTGATCCCGAAGGCGCGGCACGGCACGTCCTGGAGACGCTCGATCCGGATGGCGTGTGGATGATCGTGGAACCGTTTGCTCATGACAAATTGCAAGATAATCTGAATCCCATTGGACGCGTGTTCTACGGGGCCTCCACAATGCTTTGTACCCCGGCTTCGCTTTCACAAGAAGTGGGACTTGGGCTGGGAGCACAAGCGGGAGAAGGAAGGCTTTCCAAGATTCTGAAAAACGCGGGATTCAGTCGTGTGCGTCGCGCCGCGGAGACACCGTTCAATATCGTACTGGAAGCGCGGCGGTAAACGGCGCCGACCCTTCTAGTTCCCGCGGCGTTGGGAGAAAACCTTGCGCAGGACGCGATCGGCAGCGGTGTTCAGTTCGACCTGAAATTTTCCGGCCGAGCGGCGAGCTTGTTCCATCAAAGACGGATCAAGCAGCAGCGCGGTACGGTCCACAAAAGGACCGGAGGCAACCGCGCGCGTCGTGCGCCCCGCTTGCCTGCGCGGCTCTTGCTTCGTGAGGCTTTCGTAAAGCTCGAGGTCGCGCCAGAATTCCTGGGCGTCGTCATCGCTCCAATTCAGGGCCTGGCCTAGCGCCACAAAAAACTCTTCACGGAAAAGGTCGAGGAGAGGAATAGCCAGATCCAAGCTTGCTTTTTTAGCACGTTTGACCTTCGCAGCTTTCCGTCCCTTCTTCGGCTGGTTCTTTTTTCTGACTCCGCGCTTCGGTTCGCGAACGTTGACTCGCACTTTCAATCGCGCGGGCAGGAGGTCCGCTGCGCGCAACACCATTGCGAGGATGGCTTCCCGCCGGATCGTTTCGAGTTGCTCGCGGTAGTGAGCGGGCTGGTCCGCGCGTCCGGGCCTGCGGTTTTCGGCCGCGTACATGTCAAGGAAGCGCGGGACCATCTCGTTGCGATCGAGCGTGGCCAGCAGGAGCGCCGCAGCTTCGCGCGCGCGTACTGCGAGTTCTCTGGAGCGGTAGGGCATTCGGAAGTTTCTAGCTGTACGCGATTGCGTGCTACGCCGCAATAGCAAAGCCCGGCTGTGCGCTAAAAGAAAAGGCCCGGGGAGTTTGTCCCCGGGCCTTCTTGGCTGTCTCTGTTCCCTGCACTTCGGTTTTAGTGGACCGGACTCACGGGACCAATTACCGGCAGTTGTTCGCCTCCCGAAACCGGCCGCACAGGTTTTTTCTCGAACTTGCCGAGCGCGATTTCGAGTGCCTGTTCAGCCGTGCGCACGAAGTGAATCTTCATTCCTTCGAGCATCTCGGCCGGCAAGTCCTCCAGCACGTTCGGCTCGTTCTCCGAAGGAAGAATTACCTCGCGTATCCCCGCACGTTTTGCCCCTAGCACTTTCTCCTTGATTCCGCCGACTGGAAGCACGATGCCGGAAAGCGAAATTTCACCGGTCATTGCGACACGCGGCCGAATAGCTCTTCCGGTCAGAAGGCTGACAAGCGCCGTGACCATGGCCACGCCTGCAGACGGGCCGTCTTTCGGGATTGCACCCGAAGGAACATGCACGTGCAGGTCGAGTTTGCGGAAGAAATCAGGATCGATGTCGTAACGCTCGGAGTTGGACCGCACCCAGCTTAGCGCCGCGCGCATCGATTCCTGCATCACCTCGCCCAAATGCCCGGTCATGGTGAACTGCTTGCCGCCGCGCATTTTGCTAGCTTCGATGAAAACGATGTCACCACCCGCCGGCGTCCAAACCAAGCCCACCGAGACTCCGGGTTTCGTGACTCGCTCCTCCACTTCCTTCTCAATCCGCACTTTTTGTACACCCAACGTTTCGCGA
The DNA here is from genome assembly GCA_963698005.1 of uncultured Acidobacteriota bacterium. Taxonomy (GTDB): domain Bacteria; phylum Acidobacteriota; class Terriglobia; order Acidiferrales; family UBA7541; genus Palsa-295. The sequence continues at coordinate 3,257,346 of OY969113.1, read as the reverse complement.
ATCACCTCAGGCGTGACGATATGCTTTTCCATCTTGCCTTCAGCAATCCGGCGAGCCTGTTTGCGTATGAGCGTCGCGAGTTCGCGCTCAAGGTTTCGCACACCTGCTTCGCGCGTGTAGTGAGCGATCAGATCATGCAAAGCCTCATCTGTGAACTCAATCTGCTCACCCAGCACGATGCCGTGCTCTTTCGTTTGGCGCGGGATCAAGAAACGCTTTGCGATCCCGATCTTCTCTTCCTCCGTGTATCCGGCGAGCTCGATAATCTCCATGCGGTCCCGCAACGGCTCCGGGATGGGATCCATCCAGTTCGCGGTGGCCACAAAGAGAACCTTCGACAGATCGAACGGCACGTCGAGATAGTGATCGCGGAACGTGGAATTCTGTTCCGGGTCCAGCACTTCCATCAGTGCTGCCGACGGGTCGCCTCGGAAATCGCGTCCGAGCTTGTCCACTTCGTCCAGCATGAACACTGGATCCATGGTCTCAGCGCGCCGGATTCCCTGAATGACCTGTCCCGGCAGAGCGCCGATATATGTACGCCGGTGGCCGCGGATCTCCGCTTCGTCATGCATTCCGCCCAACGAAATGCGAACGAACTTGCGGCCCATCGCCCGCGCAATCGATTTTCCAAGCGAAGTCTTGCCCACGCCTGGGGGCCCGAGGAAGCAAAGGATCGGACCTTTCATTCCCGGCTGCAGTTTCTTCACTGCAAGATAATCGAGAATGCGCTCTTTCACCTTGGCGAGGTCGTAGTGATCCTCGTCGAGAATCTCCTGCGCTTTCGGGATGTCAATGTCCTCGGTACCGGATGTCTTGTTCCACGGTAGCGAAGTCATCCACTCGAGATATGTCCGGGCAACCATGTATTCCGCGGAAGCCGGGGTCATCTTCGCAAGACGCTTCAATTCGCGCTCGCATTCCTTCTTGGCTTCGGCGGTCATTCCCGATTCTTCCACTTTCTTGCGCAGCTCTTCGATCTCCGCCTGTCCATCGTCGGACTCGCCGAGCTCTTTTTGAATCGCCTTCATTTGTTCGCGAAGCAGAAACTCACGCTGGGTCTGATTCACTTGCTCCTGAACCTGTTCGTGAATCTTGTTGCGCAGTTCAAGCACTTCGCGCTCTTTAGTCAGCTCATTGATTAATGTTTCCAGTCGCTTCTTGACGCTGAACGTTTCGAGCAGCTCTTGCCGTACCATGGTGCTGAGTGACGGCAGCGTAAACGCCACGAAGTCCGCCAAACGCGCGGGAGAATCCTGATTCATAACTTCGGATTGAAGATCGTCGGAGAGCTGTGGGGAACGCGTCACCACATCCCGAAACAATTCCTGCACGTTTCGTTCAAGCGCCGTCAATTCGGCGTCGGGTTGATTCTCGAGGTCGGGCTGTTCCTCAATGCGCGCCCGCAGGAATGGCTTCAGCGCGAGGACTTCGATAACGCGAATACGCTGGAGCCCTTCCAAGAATGCAACGATATTTCCGTTGGGCATCCGCACCATCTTGTGGACTCGAGCCAACGTTCCCACGCTGTGCAGATCCGAACCGATTGGAACTTCGATACGCGGGTCCAGTTGCGCCACGACTCCGAGCAGCTTCTCGGGGCCCTCAAGAGAATTCAGCAGGGCGAGAGAACTTTCGCGGCCCACCGGCAACGGCATCACTGCTCCTGGAAATAGGACCGTGTCGCGCACAGGAAGAATAGCGAGCTCTCCTGGGACTACTCTATTTGCTTTACTCACCTTGTCCCCCTTGGACAATAGCCGCCAACTGCATATAGCAGCCTAATCGGCATCCAGTAACGTTAGATGCAGCAAAATGTTAAAAGTCTCGCGAACGCTTAGTTCGTATCTATAAGATACATTGATAGTAACAGACTAAGACTTGAAACGCCGAAACTGGCCTGCCAATGTTCCCGGACTTGAAGCTCATCTAGGTGTTGAAGGAACGAGGTTTAGAGACTCTCCGTTGAGTTAGCGCTAGCAGATCAATGGCGCTATTTTGGGGAGGGGTAGAAACAAAAAGGCCGTCCCGATGAATTGGGACGGCCTTTGAACTTTAATCCTGGCGGTGACCTACGTTCCCGCGCCGTTACCAGCGCAGTATCATCGGCCCGGCAAGGCTTAACTTCCGTGTTCGGGATGGGAACGGGTGTGACCCTTGCGGTAAGACCACCAGGAAACTTGTGATGCTTGCGAGGTTCTTGCAAGCAAAGAAATTTCCGGGAAAATTTGAAACTGAAGGAAGCTGGAACAACAAACCGCTAATTTCCACTTGAGAATATCGCAATGTGGAAAGACCGACTTTCCAATCAACGAGCAACCCTTCGTCGCCGCGTGAGCGGGTCTCTCAGGGTCACCGCGTTGGGAAAGTTTTATGGTTAAGCCGAACGGCCGATTAGTACGGGTTAGCTACACGCATTACTGCGCTTCCACCTCCCGCCTATCAAAGTCGTAGTCTTCGACTGGCCTTCTTACCCCCCCGCAGGAGGGTTGGGAAACCTTATCTCGAGGCGAGCTTCTCGCTTAGATGCTTTCAGCGATTATCTCTTCCGGACTTCGCTACCGAGCTATGCCACTGGCGTGACAACTCGATCACAAGAGGTCCGTCCATCCCGGTCCTCTCGTACTAGGGACAGCTCCTCTCAAGTTTCCTGCGCCCACACCAGATAGGGACCGAACTGTCTCGCGACGTTCTGAACCCAGCTCACGTACCGCTTTAATAGGCGAACAGCCTAACCCTTGGGACCTTCTACAGCCCCAGGATGCGATGAGCCGACATCGAGGTGCCAAACCTAAGCGTCGATGTGAACTCTTGGCTTAGATCAGCCTGTTATCCCCGGCGTACCTTTTATCCGTTGAGCGATGGCCCTTCCACGCAGAACCACCGGATCACTAGATCCCACTTTCGTGCCTGCTCGACCTGTGTGTCTCGCAGTCAACCCGGCTTATGCTCTTGCACTCCACGGCGGGTTTCCAATCCGCCTGAGCCGAGCTTTGAGCGCCTCCGTTACCATTTAGGAGGCGACCGCCCCAGTCAAACTACCCGTCTGGCCGTGTCCTTCGACCCGTCTAGGGCCGTAAGTTAGAGCGACAGAACTATCAGGGTGGTATTTCACCGTTGCCTCCCCCTCAGCCGAGACCGAGGGTTCCCAGGCTCCCACCTATCCTACGCAGGCAGTACCGTTAATCATGACCAGAGTGCAGTTAAGGTGCACGGGGTCTTTCCGTCTAGATGCGGGCATCCGGCGTCTTCACCGGAACCACAAATTCGCCGAGCCGTTCGCCAAGACAGTCGTTCGATCGGTACGCCATTCGTGCAGGTCGGAACTTACCCGACAAGGAATTTCGCTACCTTAGGACCGTTATAGTTACGGCCGCCGTTCACCGGGGCTTCAGATCAAGCCTTCGCTACCTTGCGGCAGCTAAGCCCTCCCTTTAACCTTCCGGCACCGGGCAGGCGTCACCCCCTATACGTCGTATTCGACTTAGCAGAGAGCTGTGTTTTTGTTAAACAGTCGCCGAACGCATTTCACTGCGGCCCCCTCGGGCTATAAACCCTAGCGGGGCACCCCTTCTCCCGAAGTTACGGGGCTAATGTGCCTAGTTCCTGAGCGAGCGTTCTCTCGAGCGCCTGTGGATATTCACCTTGTCTACCTGTGTCGGTTTGAGGTACGGGCACCATCCGAACTCCTTAGAGGTTTTTCCTGGCAGCGTGAAATCAGAGACTTTGTGGCCGTGTGGCCTCGGACCTGGTTTGACCGTTGAATGACCCCGTGGATTTTCCTGCGGGATCCGGCTTATACCAAGACATCGGGACATCCATCACCCGACTCCCTTATCCTTCTGCGTCACCCCATCGTCAAACGTTCGTATGGCGGGGCAGGAATGTTGACCTGCTGTCCATCAGCTACGCCTCTCGGCCTCACCTTAGGACCCGCCTAACCCTGAGCGGATTAACCTTCCTCAGGAAACCTTAGACTTTCGGCGACACGAGTTCTCATCGTGTTTATCGCTACTTATGCCGGCAGAGTCTCTTCCATTGCGTCAAGTAGTTCTCTCGATCTACCGTCGAACACAATAGAATGCTCCCCTACCAAATGACGAACTCCCGTAGGAATCGTCAATTCCGCAGCTTCGGTCGCAGACTTAGCCCCGTTGGATTGTCGGTGCGTGAACACTTGACCAGTGAGCTGTTACGCTTTCTTTAAAGGATGGCTGCTTCTAAGCCAACCTCCTGGCTGTCTGTGCGCTCACACGTCCTTTCCCACTTAGTCTGCAGTTTGGGACCTTAGCTGGCGGTCTGGGTTCTTTCCCTCTCGACCACGGAGCTTATCCCCCGTAGTCTCACTCCCGTACTGTTGTACACGGCATTCGGAGTTTGATTGGATTCGGTATCCTGGATGGGACCCTAGTCCATTCAGTGCTCTACCACCGTGGCAAATCATACGAGGCTGCCCCTAAAGGCATTTCGGGGAGAACGAGCTATCACGGAATTTGATTAGCCTTTCACCCCTACCCTCAGCTCATCCGAGCGATTTTCAACTCACACCGGTTCGGTCCTCCAGTCGCGGTTAAGCGACCTTCAACCTGGCCAAGGGTAGATCATCCCGCTTCGCGTCTATTCCCACACACTGAACGCCCTATTCGGACTCGCTTTCGCTACGGCTCGCTTGCGCTTAACCTCGCGTGTGAGAATAACTAGCCGGCTCATTAAGCAAGAGGCACGCCATCAGGCTTTCCGGATCCGAAGACCCGGCATTGCCCTCTGACTGCTTGTAAGCATACGGTTTCAGGTTCTATTTCACTCCCCTCGCAGGGGTGCTTTTCGCCTTTCCCTCACGGTACTAGTTCACTATCGGTCGCCAACGAGTATTTAGCCTTGGAGAGTGGTCTCCCCAGATTCCCACGGGGTTTCTCGTGCCCCGTGGTACTCAGGATACCGCTTCGAGTCCGGTAAGCTTTCGGTTACGGGGTTTTCACCCTCTTTGACCCTGCTTTCCAGCAGGTTCACCTAGCCTCCGGATTGGTAACTCTACTCACGCGGTCCTACAACCCCGGGATGTAAACACCCCGGTTTGGGCTGTTCCGATTTCGCTCGCCGCTACTATCGGAATCTCAATTGATTTATTTTCCTCCAGGTACTGAGATGGTTCACTTCCCTGGGTTGACTCGCACCCGCCTATGTATTCAGCGGGCCGTAACCTGGTTTTACCAGGATAGGTTTCCCTATTCGGAAATCCCCGGATCAAAGCCTGCTTGCGGCTCCCCGAGGCTTATCGCAGCTTGCCACGTCCTTCTTCGTCTGTTGGCGCCAAGGCATCCACCGTACGCCCTTAGTAGCTTAACCATAAAACTTACCCAACACGTCTCGACCCCTTGCGAAATCGAAACCCTGAAAACCGTCCAAACGAAAGGTCTTGCAAGCCATTCGGGGATTTACTTCAGGGGTGACGCGCTTTTCTGGGCCTCTTTCGAAACCCGGAAATTCACGCGCTGAACCAATGCGAGGCAAGTTCGCCTTTCCACATTGCGCTACTCTCGAGCAAAAATTTGCGGTTTATTACGCCATGCGAACTTGAAATCGCATAACGTAATGCCAGCTTCCTTCAGTTGTCAAAGATCGTCGTTCCGCTCATCAACTTCCGATCGGAACGTCTCCGCTCCCGGCGGAGCGCGTCTTCAGTTTGGGGCCGAAGCCGCGGGAAATAAAAAACCCGGCGTCGAGCGCCGGGCGAGTCCGTCCATTACCTGGCCACTCAGTGAGCGGCTCTAGGACGGAAGTGCTCGATGCTCGAATTCGTTCTACCCGGTATTAGTAACCAACTTCACCTCTTGGGCAGACCCGGTCCGTCAGGAGAATCCCCAACAAACCAAGGGGCCACCGACATCAGGAGAGTATATCAACTATTTCGATTCCGTCAAGCATATCCTAATTATTTTCTCGGGTATTTCTGGTAGACGAACTTGTGGATTTCACCGGCACCTGTGCAAATCAGTTGATCTTGTCCTGAGTTGCGCGACGGCCCAAACTCGCAGGCCAGTTCAAATTTATGCAGCTCGCGCTGTCGCGCCATCTTTGCAGATGGCCGCTACAACTAAGCCCAGGATGATGAGTTGGATTCCTCCGGCGACCATCCACTTGACCGCGAGCATGTACGGCACTCGATAAACCACATACTCGCTCAAGGAATACGGGACCACGGTCATGAAAGTCATCACGATTCCGTAGCGAATTCCCTGCGGCATCCACTCCTTTTTCTCGCGTCCGCGCGTGTAAATATAAGCAAACATCGCCGCGAAAAAGAACTGGCCCAATGCCATGGCCCAGAATCGATGCATGATCCCTTCGGCGCTGCGATGGCTCAACGGGATGGCGTCGTAATCCGGCATCAGCCAAACGCCATGGACCAGATAATTCGTGCCCATCAGAACAACGTAAGCTATAACGATCGCGAGGATGAGTTTCTTCATGGCAGTCGTTCCCTCCACAGCTCAGATTTGGCCCAGGGGCAATCGGTGAGAAAAGCCTTCAAAAGTTTCAATGTCGTCGCCCCGTTAGGCGGAGCCTAGCACCGCCAGGCCTTTAGAAGCAGAAGATTTCGAGTCGAGCGATGTTGGAAAACAGCGTTTCGCTCCGCGATCTCTTTCGGCGCGATTGCGCGTTAGCTACGGGTTCGTCACCTGCTCTGAGATGCTCGACTCGCGGAGCATCGTATATTTCTTCTCCCAAGCTTGATGAACTGGGCTTTCGGCATACGCGTCCGCCGCGGCGCGATTCTGAAACTCGATGGCAAAAGCGGCGCTGAAGTCTCGGGGCTGCAGGCGCTCCGCTTTGATCCACACATTTTTCACCCCCGGGACTTTTGCCGCCATGTCCTTGACGCCTTCCAGCGCACCCTGTTTATCCGCATCTGAAACGCCTGGATTCCATTTGAGGATCACCATATGAATGATCGTTTTCGGCTGGCCGAATTTGTTCTGTCCAGCGACGTAACCGCTTCCAAACAGCGCAAGCGCCGCCAGAGCTGCACCAAAAATTCCCGCAGTCCTCGAAATACTAGTTCGCATGAAGTCTCCTTTGCCGCCCCAATACCGTGCACGAGTGTAAGCAATCGCGCGGCGTCGGCGCAATCATTTGCATATTGACCTGCAGCTTTGGGGTTCAGTAGGATGCGCAGCAGTTGAATTTTCCCTGTGTCTTGGCATGCAGCTGTGAGGAGGCGCCATGTACTGCTCAAAGTGCGGTGCAAATGTACCGGAAGGCGCAGCTTTCTGCAGCGCATGTGGGCAGCCGATGGCTCAACCATTTAGCGCCTCGCCCGCCGGTACAGCCCCAATCTCAACCGCGCCGCCGGTGTATGCACCGCCCGCCCAACCGAGCTGGCCAGTCCCGGCCGCGCGAGTCGTCGCTTACGCTGGGTTCTGGCTTCGTTTCGTAGCTTGGATTATCGACCGAATCGTTTTGCAATTTGCAGGTGGAATTCTCACGTTGCCGTTGGTAGGGTCCATCGGAATTCGCGAGTTGATGCGGACCCATCCCTCAACACCGGAGGATTTGTTTCCGCTAATCGCTGCTATGCGCAAGTTTTTCTTGATAATTCTCGTGCTCGAATGGCTTTACTATGCACTTTTGCAGAGTTCTGCATGGCAGGCAACGCTCGGGAAGAAAGCACTTGGCCTTGAAGTCACTGACTTGGCAGGAGCTCGTATCAGTTTTGGCCGTGCAACCGGCAGGTATTTCGCTCGCTACATTTCGATTATGACGCTAGGAATTGGCTACCTTATGGCGGGTTTCACTGAAAAGAAGCAGGCGCTGCACGATATGATCGCCGGCACACTGGTGATTCGCAAGCTATAGAATAGCTCGCGGCCAAAGAGAACCTTAGGAGCTAAATGTACTGCTCAAAATGTGGAACCGCCATCGCACAAGGCGCGTCGTTTTGCTCCTCGTGTGGCCAGCCCGTGAATCCGCCGTTCGCTGCAGCGCCCAATGCTCCGGCTTCTGGAACGTTCATGCCACCGCCTGTTCCGAGGCCCTATGCTTCTGTTTCACCCGCTCCTCTGTTCCCACAGTCGGCCTATGCCGGATTCTGGCTGCGCGTCGTGGCTTACTTGATTGACGGACTGCTCGCCGGAATCGCGTTTGCTATCGTATTTCTGGTTGGAATCGCCGCGGTCGGCATCGGAAGTCTCAAAGATTTGATTCACGGGGCAAACAATCCGGAAGACATTTTTACCCCGGGGCTCATCGCGATAATTTTCCTGCTCTGTGCGATTTCAATAGTAATGATGTGGATCTACTATGCCTGGATGGAAAGCTCTTCCTACCAGGGAACCCTCGGTAAGATGGCGCTCGGGTTGATCGTGACGGATCTCGAGGGCCGGCGAATTAGCTTTGCGCGCGCAAGCGGGCGCTATTTCGCCAAGATTATAACCGGCCTGATTCCTCTCGGAATCGGCTACGCAATGGCAGGTTTCACGGAGAAGAAACAAGCATTGCACGACATGATCGCTAGTTGCCTGGTGTTGAGAAAGGTTTGAGATTTTTTGCTGCGCGAATAAAAGTTGACGTCCGCGAGAAGCGTTCAATCCCGTCGAAACCACTTACACGCCCCAGCCGTAGCGTTCCGAATGAACCAGCGATTCGTGCAGCTCGCCGCGGATTTGTGCGGTGAATTCCGAGCTGCGCAGTATGCGTGAACCTGGCTCTGCAATGTCCATGGTGCGGTAACCATGATCCAAAACGCGATCCACCGCCGATTCGATCCATTGCGCTTCTATCTCCAGGCCAAAAGATTCGCGCAAGAGCAACGTCGCCGAAAAAATGGCGCCAAGCGGGCAAGCCACATCTTTACCAGCGAGCGATGGCGCCGAGCCGTGGATCGGCTCGAAAAGTGCGGGTTGGTTTGCAGCACCGCGGCTCATGGAGGGAATTAGTCCAATGGAGCCGGCGAGAGCTGCTGCTTCGTCGCTCAAGATGTCGCCGAATAGATTTCCAGTCAAGATCACATCAAACTGCGCGGGGCGCAGCAGGATCTGCATCGCAGCGTTGTCAACGTACAAATGTTCCAGTGTCACGCTCGGATATTGGCGCGCAACTCTCGTCACCGTATTTCGCCAAAGCTCGGAAGTGGCCAGCACGTTGGCTTTATCCACGCTGGTCACATGCCGGTTTCGGGCGTCCGCGCGTTCGAATGCGTAGCGCGCTATGCGCTCGATTTCCGCCGCCGTATAGTACGCCACGTCGCGTGCGCTCGCGTCTTCTCCCTCGCCTCGCTGCTCGTGTTCGCCAAAATAAATGTCTCCGGCAAGTTCACGCACGATTTCGAAATCACACCCACTTATGCGGTCGCGACGCAGCGGGGAAATTCCTTGCAAAGAGGATCGCAACTGAATGGGCCGCAAGTTGATATACAAACCGAGCTGCTTGCGCAAGCGCAGCAAACCGGCTTCCGGGCGTCTTTCCAGTGGAACTGAATCCCAGCTGGGGCCGCCGATCGCTCCCAGCAGAATCGCATCGCACGAGCGGCATCCGGCCAGGGTATCTTCCGGGAGCGGCGTGCCGAAGCGGTCGATAGCTGCTCCGCCAAACGCGAACTCGCGAAACTCGAAATCATGCTCAAAAACAGCAGCGCAATCGCCCAACAACCGGACCGCTGCACCAGTGACTTCCGGGCCAATGCCGTCACCAGCCAGCACTGCAATAGTTTTTCGCACTCTGCTCATGGATTCCCGCTCCCCCCATCGATACGCGGCTTTTACACTCTTCAATTCGCCGCTGCGATACTAACGTCCTCGTTTGCCGGAGCAATCGAGGCACCGCGGCGGACTTTGTGAATGATTGAAAGCAAATCACGATCGGTCACTTGCTTGGCCGCGTCCGCATGCGCAATCGCCTGTTTGTAACATTCCGCGAGTTCGCTTTCCGTGGTTTGATACCCGAGTTCAACAAGGCGCGCGCGCAACGCGTTACGTCCCGAATGTTTTCCCAGCACCAGCCTTCGCATCGGGACACCGACTTTTTCCGGCACGATGATTTCGTAAGTCATGGGATGTTTGAGCATGCCGTCTTGATGAATGCCGGCCTCGTGCGCGAAAGCATTGGCACCAACCACGGCTTTGTTCGGCGGAACACTCACTCCGGTAATGGAAGTGAGCAGCCGGCTAGTGGAATAAATTTTCTCGAGCGAGATGTTCGTGGCGCAGGAATAGCGTGCCTGACGCACGTGTAGCGCCACGGCGATTTCTTCGAGAGAAGCATTGCCAGCACGCTCGCCGATACCGTTGATCGTACATTCCACCTGACGCGCTCCGGCGGATATGGCTGCAAGCGAATTGGCCACCGCGAGCCCCAAGTCGTTGTGGCAATGCGCGCTAAACACCAGGTTCGGATAAGCGGCAAGGCGCTCGCGAGCCGCGCGGAACATCGCGCCATACTCTTCAGGTGTGGAGTAGCCAACCGTATCGGGAAGATTGATGATGGTGGCTCCGGCGCCGGCAGCCGCGTCGATCACTTCCAAGAGATAAGCCAGATCGCTGCGGCTCGCATCTTCCGCGGAAAATTCCACTTCATCGCAGCGCATGCGGCCATAGCAGACCATTTTTGCGACTTGCTCGAGCCCCTGTTCCCGAGTAATACGAAGCTTATGTTCCAAATGCAGATCCGATGTCGCCAGGAAAATATGCAGCCGCGGCTGGGCCGCAGGTTCCAAAGCCCGTAGAGCCGCATTTACATCTTCCAATCGCGCGCGGGCCAACGCCGCGACACGGGAGCGTTTGATCTCGGTGGCTATCGCGCGCACGGCTTCTAAATCTCCGGGCGAGGCGATCGGAAATCCCGCCTCGATCACATCCACTCCGAGTTGCTCCAACTGCCGCGCGAGAATAAGTTTCTCGCCACAATTCATCGAAAAACCCGGCGATTGTTCGCCATCGCGCAGGGTGGTGTCGAAAATGTGCACGGTTTCCATGGACTCTCCTGGACGATATAGACTGGCCGCGACGAGCAGGTATGTCCAATTTATACTTCTTGCATGTAGCATAACTTTTCCTTATACATCTAAATGGCTTTCGAGGGGTCTCGTGGATCTCGCGGTACTGCACGTATTTCAAACTATCGCCAACGAGCGCAGCTATTCTCGCGCGGCGGAAAAGCTGTACCGCACGCAGCCGGCTGTCAGCATGTCCATGCGCAAGCTGGAAGACTGGGTGGGCCAGCCCCTTTTCGTCCCTGGGTCAGGCGCGCGGGCCCTTACCGATGCTGGCGTCCTTTTGCTCGAGTACGCCGAGCGCATGCTGAACCTGAGAGAGGAAGCTCGCAAGGGCTTGACGGAGTTGCGCGGCTTGGAACGCGGGCAAGTTTCATTGGGCGTGAATGAAAGTTCCATTCACGCGCTTCTGCCGTCACTGGACCGTTTTCGCCAGCGTTTTCCGGGCATTCGCATTCGAGTCCATCGCGTATTCTCGCGCATGATCCCCCGCGAGTTGCTGAACCATCAGCTCGATATCGGAGTGATTTCCTATTTGCCGGAGGAACGGGAACTCACCACCGTAAAGTTTTACCGGGACTCGCTGACTCTGGTGGTTTGGCCCGGCCATAAGCTTGCGAAGCGGCGCGAAGTGGATATTTCCGCGCTCGGTGAAGAGAGCTTTGTCGCGCACATCGTTAAATCGCCATATCGGCAAGAAGTGATACAGATGTTCGCGCGCCACCGCGTAGCCCTGCGAATGGAGCTGGAACTTCCGACGATTGAAAGCATCAAGCGCTTCGTGGAGATGAAAAGAGGGGTCGCCATCGTGCCTCGCATGTGTGTCGAAGGCGAGATAGCACGCGGCGACCTGCATGAGTTACGCATCCGCCAAATGCGGATTCAGCGGCATCTGTATTTGGTATATCGGCAGGATCGACCGCTGAGCGCGGCCGCGCAGGCTCTGACTCAAATCATACTGTCGAAACGGAAAGCGCGATCCAAGACTTCGCGTGGTTAGTATCCGGCTACTGCAAAGCGCCGACGGTAACTGGCGCGGCACTTACATCCCGAAACGAGAATTTCTTGCTCACCGACGTAAACGGTTTGCCGTCCACTTCCACGTACGGATAGACGAAATAATTTAGCGCTGGTCCGGCCTGAGGAGACGCCAAGGTCAGGTCGCGGCCAACGCTGAACTGAACGCGGTTTGCATCGTGTGCACCGAAGAAATATTCCTTCTTCGCAGGATCCTTCCACGCTTCCGAAGCGTCGATCGGCACCCAGCCGTAACCGTTCAGATAAAATTCCGCCCAGCAATGATATCCGCCCACCTCGCCGCTCGTCGCACCTAGGGGTATGGAAAATCCGATTTCAAATTTTGCGGGAATACCTGCCGATCGAGCCAGACCGATGAAGAGAGAATGAAAATCGGTGCAGTTTCCGCGCTTGGCATCGCACGCCCAATAGATGTCCCCATTGCCCCAGCCCGTCCCGCTTTTGTCGTACTTCATGTTGGCAAGCACGTAGTCATAAATCGCTCGGGCTTTGTCGAGGTCGGTGATCTTGCCCGCTGTCACTTCGGCTGAGAGTTCACGGATGCGCTGATCGAGCGGAACGAGGTGGTCCGGCTGAAGCCAACGTGCGAGGTCAGGGTGAGCCGTCGCGGCGGCGGACACTTCCGCGAAAGAGTTGTGTAAATGCTCGGTGCGCTTCACGGTGAACTCCATGGTTACGACAATGTTCGCCACGGTGGGGTTTTTCACGTCAAGATGCAGCATCTGATTTCCGTATTCGGGCGCGGTCAAAATCTGAGAAGGGTAAGGCGAATTCACTTTGGCCTTCAGGATTTTTTGGTATTCGTCGCTCTGAGGATACGGCAACCAAATTTGTACGTCTTTCGAACCGGCGGGAATGTCGTGAACCTCCGCCGTGTACGTAAATTCAAAGGTTCGTTCCTGTATCGAAGATGTTGCCGGCGCTGAACCGACCAGCAAGAAGCCAGCGGTCACCGCAACGATGCTCCGTATGATGGACCTGTGTCGGGTGGTCATAGAGGCCGCATTTTACTCCCTCTTCCGAGGACGATGCTAGTGTTTGGCGGCGAGTTCGTCGAGCGCGGCGGATACGCGCGAAAGTCCTTCGCGGAGATCTTCCGTTTTCCCGCCGACGCCTATGCGGAAATGTTCGGGAGCGTCGAAGAAACGTCCCGGAACAACGCTGGTTTCGTATTTCTCATGCAGGAGTTGGCAGAAAGCATCGGCATGGCTGCTCCCCAGATGCGGAAATGCAATGGTCCCGGCCTCGGGCCAGATGGTCAGGAGCTCATTCCGAGAGTCGAGGAACTTTTTCAAGAGGGCGCGATTCGTTCCAAGAAGCTTTTTCGCGCGCGCGGCAATCTGCGGAAGATGATCCAGGGCTATCACACTAAGCATTTCGGCAGGATGCGCGCCGGTAACGCCGAATAGATCGTTCAAGCGCCACATGCGCTCGGCAAGAGGTTTAGCCGCGAAAATCCAGCCGCAGCGTAACCCCGAGAGGCCGTAGGCTTTCGTCAAGCTGCTGGTGGCCACGAAATTTTGTCCCAAAAGAAACGACGTCTGCCACGGCGAATCGAAGCAAGCTTCCAAGTAGACCTCATCCACGAGAACGTGCGCGCCAAGACTGCGGGCAATTTCTCCGACGATCCGCATCGCTGTGTCTGGGGTGCGCACACCGCTGGGATTGTGCAGGTTTGTGATCACGATCAAACGCGTTCGCGGAGTGATGCTGCGTTCCACTTCGCGCGGGTCCATTTGAAATCCGGACTCGAACTTCCGTGGAAAGCGGCGGATTTTTGCGCCCAAATATTCCGCAGTGGAAACGATAGCCCCGTACGAAGGCTCCTCGATCAGCACTTCGTCGCCGGGTTCGATCAGAGCGGCCAGGGCCAGATGATTCGCCATCGAAGTTCCCTGCGAGTGGACGATGTTTTCGACCGGAACATTCGCTTTGGCGGAGAGACGTTCGAGAAGCGGTTGGTAGCCATACCCGCTTGAGCCGGAGATTTCCAGATCTTCGATGCGCACGGGGAGTTCGCTCAGCGGAAAATGGAGGACGTCGCTCGCGGCGAGATTGTAGCGCGCACCGGAACGCAGTTTTGCCCATTCGATATACGCCGACCGAATTTCTCGCCTCTGCGGGCTCATGGACAGAACTCACTGAGAACCGGCGGTGCGCTTTGCGCGCCCGCGCAACAGGTAAAAGACAGGGACCCCGGCCAGCAGAATACACACGGCGACGCCGGCATTGCGAGGATATTTGTAAATTGTGTTTAGAACGATCAACCAGGCTGCCAGTACGAAAAGACCTGTGGTCCAGGGATGCCCAGGAACGCGGAAACCCGGCAAAGCGCTCGGCAAGACTCCCCCGCGTGCCTGGCGTCGCCGAAAAACGAAAAGGCAGGTCGCGGTGAGTCCAAAAAACAGCCAGTCCATCACCACGACATAGCTCAGGAGTTGCTCGAACGTTCCGAGCAGCACGGCCGCGCTGGTGATCGCGCCCTGCAGAATGATCGCGACCACCGGGACCCGGCTGCGCGATCCCAGGCGTGCAAACGCACGAGGAAGGACTCCGTCTTCTGCCATGGCGAAAGCGACGCGCGGATAAGTGAGCATGGCCTGGCTCAGAAATCCAAGAGTGGATATTGCGATCGTGACCGCTATCAGCGTTGCACCGAAGTTCCCAAGCGCAGCGCGCATCACCGCTGAGGCCGGGGTAGTCGTCTCCGCCAATCCAGCCGGAGAGAGGGCTTGCACGTAAACGATGTTCACGGAAACGTACAGTGCGATGACCCCGATGACTCCGAGCAAAAGAGCTTTCGGAAGATTTTTGCGGGGCTCGCGAATTTCGCTGGCGATGTAATTCGAAGTCTGCCAGCCACCGTAGGCGAAAATCACAGGAATCAGGGCTGCGCCGAAAACCGTCAGGAGGTCGAATGAAGCCGGCCGGTCTAGCAACGGATGCCATGGCGGATGAGGCGCTGCGGGCGACCGGAGAAGAAACCACGCGCCACAGCCGACGATCATCACGATCGCGAGAATGCGTAAGACCATGAAGAAACTCTGCACGCCGCTCCCAGCGCGCACGCCAATGCAGTTGATGGCGGTAAGCGCGACAACTACGGAAACCGCTGCGACCTTTTCCGGCACTGCGCTGTGAGAGAACTCGCGAAAATATTTTCCGAAGGTCACGGCGACGGCAGCCGTCCCGCCGGCGTGAATTACCAGAATGCTGACCCAACCGTAGAGAAAACCCAACAGCGGATCGTAAGCCTCGCGGATGTAAGCATATTGCCCACCGACTTTGGGCATGCGGTTGGCCAGTTCGGCGTAAATAAACGCGCCAACCAGCGCGAGGAGGCCGCCGGCCACCCAGGCGCCAAGAATCATGGCGGGCGTGTGTACGAGTTTCGCGACAACGTAGGAGTTGATGAATATGCCGGAGCCGACGATGCCACCCATCACAACCATGGTCGCGTCGAAAATTCCCAGACGAGCGGCGAGGCCCGAAGTAGGCCCTGCCGATTCCGGCTGGCCGGAAGCAGCAGTGCGAGGTTGAATGCTTTCTGGCACCAGGGCGAGTGGCCTGCACTAAGCGGTCGCGGCGCGATCGAAACGCAGCAGGCAGTGCGAATCTATCATCGTGAGAGTTTGCCGCCAAGCACACAACAGTCGGCCGCTCCTGCGCGAAATGTTTGGAGACTTCCAGCGCGTCTCTAAATCTAAATGCGCGTTGCAGCACCAAGGTTTCCGTTCGGCGTTGCAAGATTTCGAGGTTGAAGGCACGATATATTGTCACTGTTTGGGATTCTGCCAACGCATCCAGACGGTAGGTGATTGGAATCATAGATTCGAAAGGGATCCGAATGAACTTGGGGATTAGCCTTAGAGACGAAAACTCGAACCTGCCGCCGCGTCTTCCCAATTTGCCGGAGAGGATTCGGGGGCTGGAGCGGCTTTCTTTGAATTTGTGGTGGAGCTGGCAGCCGCGTGCGCGGGAGATGTTCCGCGCGCTCGACATGCAGGCTTGGCGGGAAAGCGATCATAATCCCTTGCGAATGATCGCGCAGTTGCCCCAGGAAATTCTTCAGAACGCAGCAAGCGATCCGGAATTTCTGGAACGCTACGACGTGGTGATGGAAGAATTTGAAGCAAACATCGCTTCGCAAATAGGGTGGTTCACGACGGAGTATGGCGAACCCCAGGCGCCCATCGCATACTTTTCGGCGGAGTACGCATTCCACCACTCCCTGCGGCTTTATGCCGGCGGCCTGGGAGTTCTGGCGGGAGATTACATCAAAGAATGCAGCGATCTGGCAATTCCGGTGGCTGCTGTCGGACTGATTTATTCTCGCGGGTATCTTTCGCAGAAACTTCGAGACGACGGCTGGCAGGAAGACGACGAGAAAATACTGGATCGGACTTACGATCCAGTCCGGCAGGTCCTGGACAAAGATAATCGTCCTCTTCTCGTGCAAGTGCCGTTGTTCGATCCTCCGGTTCACGTCCAAGTGTGGCGCGCGGACATCGGCCGGGTTCCGGTTTATTTGCTGGATACGGATGTGGAAGGAAATCAACCGTGGGACCGGACGATCACTCAACGCCTTTATACCAACGATCCCGAGCAGCGCCTGCGGCAAGAAATCGTTTTGGGCATCGGCGGTATGCGAGTGCTGGAAGCTTTGGGAATCCATCCAGCGGCTGTGCATATCAATGAAGGGCATCCGGCACTCGCTCTGCTGGAGCGGTCGCGCATGCTGGTCGAAGGCGGAAAAACTTTTGAGCAGGCCATTGCGCAAGTTCGCGAGACGTCTATTTTCACGACGCACACGCCGCTTTCGGCCGGCACCGACGTTTTCCCTTTTCCCTTGATCGAGAAATATTTCAGTCATTTGTACGATAGTTTGGGAACGAATCGCGATGGGCTTCTGCAACTGGGAGTTTCTCCCACCGACCCGAATGCCGGATTCAACATGACGGTGTTTTCGCTGCGCATGGCGAAGTTTTGCAATGCAGTGAGCAAAAAGCACGGCGAAGTGGCGCGACAGATGTGGGCGGCCGTTTGGCCGGATAAAAAGGCGGCGGACATACCGATTACCGCGGTCACGAATGGAGTGCACCTTGGCACTTGGATGGATCCACTGTGGTTGCAGCCGATGCTCGACAAATATATCGGGCACACGTGGGTGCATGACCAGGATCGAGCCAAGACCTGGCAAGGGATCGACGCGATTCCGGACAAAGAACTCTGGTGGCTGCGGAGCCGGTTGAAAGGCTCTTTGATTGCAGACATAAACGAGCGCGCCCGCGAAGAATGGAAACAGAAACGCGTTCGCGCAGAGAGTGCAATTGCGTTCGGTGCGCTGCTCGATCCCCGGATTCTGACGATCGGTTTTGCGCGACGATTCACGGCTTACAAGCGGCCGGACTTGATTCTCCACGATCTTGGGCGACTGAAACGCCTGCTTACGAATCCGCTGCAGCCGGTACAAATAATTTTTGCGGGCAAAGCGCATCCCTCGGACGTGGGCGGCGCGCAGTTGATTCAGAGGGTTTTTCAACTTGCGCGGGATCCCGAATTCGCCGCGCGTATCGCGTTCGTGGAGGATTACGACCAGCATCTGGCGCAGCGAATGGTGCGCGGAGTGGACGTGTGGCTGAACAATCCGCTGCCTCCGCTGGAAGCGAGTGGAACGAGCGGAATGAAGGCGGGCGTGAATGGCGTTCCCAGCCTTTCCGTGCTCGACGGCTGGTGGCTGGAAGGGTACAACGGGAAGAATGGCTGGGCTTTCGGCGGAGATCCGGTTGAAGGTGACCGAACAAATGTTGATGCTGATGCGCTCTACCGCTTGCTTGAGGAGCAGATCATTCCGCTTTATTACAGACGTTCCGACGATGAGATTCCGCACGAATTCGTTCAGGTAATGAAAGAAGCCATAAAAGGCGCGGCGCCACAATTCTGCACTACACGGATGGTGAAGGAGTACGTCAACCGCTTCTATATCGACGCGCTGGGGCTGAAAGAATCCCTGGTTTCCAGCGACAAGTAAACCTTTCTGGTTATGCGCGACACGGCGGTCAAGTCTGGCTGCGCGTCGAAAGTAGACACCACTGTCCGACAGCGAGATGGTTGGAAGTTCTCGATTAGAACGGGGTGCGGTTGTTTGTTTTGTATAACTTAGGACGGGTTCTAATAAAACGAGTTCTCGATTAGAAATTCTGACTTTCTTGTGGGAAGGCCGCGGGGTGGCCCGGAAGGGCCGAACCGCGGGGACGTTCATCTAGCCCGTCTTAGAGCGTGATAAGTACCGTATTTTGAGTGTATTATCATAGTAACTTGCCATTATATCATACCTGTCAAATCGGGTTTTATGTGGGCATTTTGCAACTCTTTTTGGGAGTGGGAGTTGGAAGGGGCTATTCCAAAACGGGAACCTCCGCTTATTGCAGTCTACAGGGCGAACCTGCGCTAACCTCTCTGGTAAAGGCAATGGATTTCGAGCTTGCACCGACAACGGCACTACTCCTTTTTCCACGACTGGTCGAAAAGCAAGCTGTCGAGAACATCGCCGGTAGCTAGCGTAGATCTGCGAACATTTTACTATTTTCTGACGTCCATTCTGGTGTATAAAAATCAACTAAACCCGCACTTGGAAGCCCGCGAGCGGCGTACTCCATTTGGTGATCGCCGGTGCGGAAGCCGGAGAGGTGACATGAAGCACACAGGTGGCAAGCTCAAGCTCGCGCTGCTCTTGATGGCAATTTCGATCGGGGGATTATTAGCCTCGTGCCAAAAGGCCGGACCCGTGGAAATCGCCGGCGCCACGCCAGGCGTAGCGGTGGAGGACACGACAAAACTGTTGGTGGCCCTGCCGCTGGAGAACAACGGGAAGCACGAAGCCAAGAACGTCACGGTTACCGAAGTTCATTTGCAAGCGGGGAATCGCGAATTGCCAGTGACGTTGCCAGTGGATTTAGGGGACATAGCGCCGGATGAGCGGAAGGTCTTGCAACTGCGGTTCGAGGTTGCGGGATTGAACGTTGCAAGCGCGTATGAGTTGACGGTGAAAGGGCGCTATCGCTCCCGCGATCACGACGATTCACGGGAATTTTCCTATCGAACGAACATTCAAATTCCGCCTCTGGCGCCCGGATCTGCGCCGGTGACTACCAAAACGGGAGTAACGAACCAGACCAAGGGGCCTTATCCAGCGCTGCCGCAACCGCCGCAACAGGAAAACAACGAAGGACGTGCACCGACTCCAGAAGGCACGCCCCGAGCCTTTAATCCCAAGACTCCTACCGCGGCCGGAATTCAGGATCCGGGAATCACTTCGTATCCGGGAGTGGCGAAAGGTGGCGCGGCTGTGGGATTCGTTATCAACACGGAATCCAACGGAGTGAACCAAAGCTTTCCGCCCGATCCGAGCGCGATAGGATCGGGAGGAAGCAGCAATGTGGTGCTTGCGACGGGGAACTTGTACATCAAGTATTCTACAGATGGTGGAAAGACATTCACCACTATTTCCAATCTCTCTACAGTGTTTGGTGATCAGCCCAATGGAGGCTATTGCTGCGATCAAGTGGTGCATTACATCCCGAGTATCGACCGCTTTGTCTGGCTGATTCAAACTAATCAAACAAAGGATTCGAAAGGCAATGTGACCGGTCCAAACAGCGACCGCGTGGCATGGGCCAGGCCATCAGACGTGGCGGCTAATTTCAATACTGCCTGGACGTGGTTCGATGTGAGTTCGACTTTTTTGGGGTTGGGCAACGACTGGCTCGATTTTCCAGACGTTTCCACGGCGAACGGGAATCTGTACATTTCCACAGATGATGTAACCAAAGGCGGGCTGGTTGTGTCGCGGATATCCTATTCCGATATGCAATTGCCCGGTGGAAGCAACGTGAGCTGGAGTTTTACTGATCCAACCAAGTCCACATCGGCGGAAGGTTCGCATCTGACGCAAAATGCCGCCGGAACGATTTATTGGGCCGGCCACAACAGCACGAGCCAAATGCGAATTTTCGCCTGGGGAGACAGCTCGAACACTTATAGTTGGACCGACGTGAATAACACTTCGTACTCAACCTCGGACTACACTTCCGAGGCGCCGGACGGGCAATATTGGCTCGATCCGCGGGTGAAGGGGGATGCTGTCCTGGGGGCCGCGTTCAAACCGGCGGTGGGCGCGACAAAGCCGCCGAACCAAATCTGGTTTGCGTGGACCGCGGCACGCGACAGTAACTTCAAGCAACCCTACGTGCGCATGCTTTGGGTGGACGATCAGAAATTCAAGAACGTGGGCGAGTTTGAGACCTGGAATTCGGATTATGTATTTGCTTATCCGGCGCTGGCGGTGAACAGCGCATCATCGGAAGTTGCAATTTCGCTGATGTGGGGCGGCAACGACAAGCATTATATGAATCACGCGGCCGGGTTTCCGTTGGACTTTCTGCTATACATCACGACTGCCAGCAATGTCACGTTTACGGTGAATCCGGTCGGCGCCACAGGTTGTGACGATGCTTCAGGGGGAAAAGTGACGGGACGCTGCACGCGCTCAGGCGATTTTCTGTCCGTGCGACGTGTAGGCACAAATAGCGGGCTGTTTGGAACCCTGGCCTACGAGATCGATCTGGTT
Organism: uncultured Acidobacteriota bacterium; assembly: GCA_963698005.1. GTDB lineage: Bacteria > Acidobacteriota > Terriglobia > Acidiferrales > UBA7541 > Palsa-295. The sequence continues at coordinate 3,236,692 of OY969113.1, read as the reverse complement.
GATTCCACTAAATCGACCGATTGCCTGACGGCGCCAGGATGTTTACAAAACGTGCGCTGGGTGGAGTTTGGAAGGCCTTCGGACGTCTTTCCGTCGCGCCCGCCGCGGCCTAGATAATCACGCTACAGACTCGGCTGGATCGGAGCTTTAGCGGCATGTGGTGGTGAAATAGGTATGGAGGCCTTGACGCATGTGTGAGGCTTTCGTATAGTTACAGCTCGATTGCGGCAGTTGGGGCAATCGAAAGGAAATTGGAAACGCGCGATGGGATTGTTTACTTACTGTCTCGGCTATGCTTACCGCTTTTACTTTACGGAGCGGACCGGCGAGACGCGCGCGGATGAACTGAGAAGCTAGCAGACAAAACCCGCAGCAAGTCTTAAGACGCCGGCCGCGACCCTCACCAAGAGGACGCGGCTTTTTTGTTTTTAGGGGCATTTTTAAGTCGCGGAGATTGAACGCTTTGTGTTTGGCATAAGCGGCAGGAGTTCAGGAGGCGGGATGAGAGGGATGAAGATCGGGGACTGGCGAACGAAAATTGATGCGATAGACACGACTCTGCTGCACCTGCTGAATGTGCGCGCGGCGTTTGCGCTGGAAGTAGGAAGGCTGAAGGGGGAGGCCGGCTTGCGACTTCGCGTACCGGCACGCGAGCGGGAAATTCTTTCTCGGATGAAGAAAGTGAACCCCGGGCCTTTGGACGGAGAGGCGGTGGAGAAAATTTACCAGCTAATTCTGAACGAATCGATTCGCGTTCAAGAGAGCTACGGCTACGGAGCCGCGGGACTTTCGAAAGGAAACCGGGAGCAGCCGCGTGAAAAGCGGCGGAAGCCGGACGCGGCATGAAAGTCGCTAGCAACACGCGCGTGGCGTTTCAGGGAGAACGTGGTGCGTTCAGCGAAGAAGCGGCGGTGAAGCTGCTGGGCGGCGAGGTTCGGCTGGTGCCGCTTCCTACGTTTGAGGCGGCTTTTGGAGCGATCGCGAACGGCGAGGCGGACTACATTCTGTCGCCGATCGAAAACAGCCTGGCCGGGCCGGTGCACAGGTCATTCGATCTGCTAGTGGAAAGCCCGTTGACCATCGTGGGCGAGGTGATTATACGCATCGAGCACAATCTGATCGGGCCGCGCGGCGGAACAATTGAAGAGGTGGCAATCGTGGAGTCGCATCCGGTGGCTTTGGCGCAGTGCGAGCGATTTTTCAGCGCTTGCCCCGGATTGAAAAGAATTGCCACGGACGACACAGCCGGAAGCGTTCGCGAAATCGTGGAAGCGGGAGATTGCACGCGAGCCGCGATTGCGAGCAAGCGCGCGGCGGAAATTTACGGAGGACAAATCCTGCGAGAGCATTTGGAAGACGATGCTGAGAATTACACGCGGTTCCTGTTGCTGGCACCAGCCACAGAAGCGGCGCCGGAGGGAGCGAACAAACTCTCCCTGGTTTTCAGGCTCGCGCATGTTCCGAGAGCGCTTTTTTACGCGCTGGAACCATTCGCGCGGCGAAATATCAATCTGATGAAAATTGAGAGCCGACCAGTTCACGGGCTTCCATGGCAATACCGGTTTTATTTGGACCTGCAAGCGACGGCGCGCGATCCGGAGGTAGCTAGAGCGCTGAGCGAGCTTGGGAAATTGGCTGTGGATATGCGGATTCTGGGTTCGTACGTTTCGGCAAAGACGGAGAACAACACTACAGCGCAATTAAGGGAGCAATCATGATTGTCAACATGGCGACGAATGCAACGGAAGAACAGATCAATCACGTGGTGGAACGAATCAAGGAGTGCGGATGCCAAGCGCATTTGAGCCGCGGGGAGGAGAGGGCGGTGGTCGGAGTGGTGGGAAAAATCGAACAGCATCTAAGCGAACTTGAAACTCTGGTTGCGTCACCCGGGGTGGAACAAATCATACGCATCACGCATTCGTTCAAGCTGGCTTCGCGGAATTTCCGGCCGGAGGGATCGATTATTGAATTGGGCAAAGGCGTGTCGGTGGGCGGAGCGGAGGTGATGGTGGCTGCGGGGCCGTGCGCGGTGGAGTCAGCCGAGCAAATCGGCGAAATCGCCGAGCGCGTGGCTCAAGCGGGAGCGAAATTACTGCGTGGGGGCGCGTTCAAACCGCGAAGCTCGCCGTATTCTTTTCAAGGGCTGGGCGAGCAAGGATTGAAGCTGTTGCGCGAGGCCGCGGACAAGAACGGGCTGTTGGTGGTGAGCGAGGTGATGGACCCTTCGCAGATTGAAATGATGTTGCCGTACGTGGACGTGATGCAGGTAGGTGCGCGCAACATGCAGAATTATTATTTGCTGCGCGCGCTGGGAGAAAACAGCGTTCCGGTGCTGTTGAAGCGCGGGATGTCCGCGACGATTGAAGAACTGCTGCTGAGCGCGGAGTACATTATGTCCGGTGGAAACTACAACGTGATGCTGTGCGAGCGCGGGATTCGCACGTTTGACACGTACATGCGGAACACGATGGACATTGCGGCGATTCCAGTGATCAAACAGCTTTCGCATTTGCCGGTGATTGCCGATCCGTCGCACGGCACGGGGCGGCGCGATAAAGTGGCGTCGATGGCTCGAGCGTCGGTGGCCGCAGGGGCGGACGGTTTGCTGATCGAAGTGCATCAAGACCCGGAGCACGCGCTGTCGGACGGGGCGCAGTCGCTTTATCCGAAGCAGTTCGCGCAACTGATGGACGAAGTGCGGGTGATCGCGCCAGCGGTGGGACGGCGGATCGCAAAAGCTGAGCCGGCAAAACCGGTGGCTTCCGCGAGGGCGTAGGCACGCGGGATCAAACATATATCTCCCGCGAACGGACGGGTTTCACGACCGACCGGAATTTCGTTTTTTACTTTTGCGACGACGTATGCAGAAAGAGCGAGCGCATGGACGCGGCAACGGCCGGAGTCACGTGCTTGCCGATCGAGGTAGCCGGAACCGCTTCCGAGAAGATGAGCGGATCGGTGCTGGCCACTAGATTGATGTTGACGAGTGGAATGTTCGTTCCGCGCTGCTGGTTGAGAGTAGTGATGAATTGGTTGGCGATGACGGCGTAGCCCGTGTTGGTGGGATGGACTCCGTCGAGCGAAAAGACGCCGCCAAGAAAGGCATTGGTCAAGTGGTGGCCGTCGGCTTCGATACCCTGCGAACGGATTTGATCGGCGAGAGTGTGGATGTCCACGAGCACGGCTCCATGCGTGAAGGCTTCGACCGCGATAATTATGTTGTAGGCGTCGATGATCGCGCGAGTCTCGAGGACTTGGGGCGCGCGGAGGACGTCGCTGGAAGGCAGCGGGCCCTTTATGGAACCCGTGAGAATGCCGGGAATGAGCGCCACGCCGTCGGGTAGGACGTAATCGCCCGGCCCGATTCCGAGAATTGGGTCAACGACGAACTGAGGAAGTCCCGCTTCCTGCGCGATGGTGGCAGCCGGCGTGAAATAGGGGACGACGGTGACATCCGGAATATTCGCAACGACGAGCGTTGCGCCGGTCTGGGACAATTCGTTGAGCAACTTATTGTAGTTTGAGGCGAAAGCGTTGAGCGGAGTAGCCGCGGAGGGATCCGCGACGGATGCGGCTCCTAGAATGTCGTTACTTCCAATCCAAAGAAAGATTGTGGTGGGCTGAAGAGTCTGAGCCCATTGCACTTGAGTTTTCGAAACTCCGTCGAGAAGGCCGGGCAAACCGATGACCAGGTCGGTCAGGCTGTCGATCGGAAGCGACGGCGCGGTTGTGAGTACATCCTGGAGCTCGGCGCCCGGCACGGCGAGGTCAGTGGCTTGAACAAAAGGGTCGTCGCGACCAGGAGACGTGCCGGGGGTGGGCTCGATGAGCGGTGGCGGGCCGACGCTGAGCAATTCGAGGACGCTGGGAATTCCTGGCGGCGCAATCAGAGGCAGGACCAAGGGCGTGTGCGCCTGCGCGGCGAGTACTGCGGCCCAGCCGTGGGGCTGCGCGGTGTCGAGCAGAGAATCGCTCTGAAAACCGGCGGAAAGGGAATCGCCGACTACGACAATGTTTGAAAGATTCGCCTTGTGGGGGCCGAAAAAGAAGTCCGGGTGCGATTCTTGGGCGCGGGCTGAGGACGAGAATGCGCCGGCGAGGCCTGCTAGAACCATGGCAGCGAGGACGAGCCTCTTTGCGAGAACAGAATAGTTGATATTACTCCGGATAATTTTCGAGATACGCGCCATGGGACACTCCTAGACCGACAATTTACGATTCTTATTAATATCGTTGGGCATAACGATATGCCAGGGGGCCTCTCGTGTCAATCTTAGAGCGGCGTAAGCGGCCCGGCTGAGCGCACGGTCTCGCCTGACTGCGGATCGATCAATTGCGCGGTAAGCGCGTATTCCTGCCCGGTGCGAGTGATGCCGGCTGCGATCAATCCCCGGACATTTTCACGCTGGCAGATTTCGCGTCCCAGAGCCGGTGTGATGCGCTCATTTGTGGGTCGTTCCATTCGGGTCAAAACCTAATCGAGCCTGGTGCGCGGGAATACGTTTGCGTATCGCGACTGCTCGATGCTGACGGCGAAAGCGGTGCCGAGGGCATTGTCGAAACGGGAATCGCCGGTCTGGTTCTCGAAGTCGGCGATCAGCACGGAATCGCGGGAGCGGAATGAAAATGCGGGATGGCCGTGCGTCAGCCAATACGAGACCATTTGGCTTATTTTCACTGGCGAAAGGGGCGAATTCGAGATCGCTCGGGGCAGGAGGAATGATCCCCGAGCAAGTCTGGGACCGTGCTGAGCCTACCCAATCTCATTTTGCGTTCGGCGAAGGGACCGGGAGTGCAACACCCTTAGCTTGGAGTATGGCGCAGTTCATTGGTTTGGTGGTTTGCTCGGAGGAAAAGCGAATCGTCGAACAACCTAGTATCGTCGCCGAACATTTCCTCAAGGAGCGTCATTGAGCGAGACCGAACTATAATCGGATAATACGAACGCTGGGCGAGTGGGCCCATCACGCCTTGGGTAACTCTTAAGGACCCTCCCGTTTCGAGTGATTGACTCGTCATATCTACTCAGGGAGAATCAATACACCCTTCCGAAGAAAGCCCCATTTTTCTTGAGTCATTGCTACGTTTTCGCTTGGTTCCGGCGCAGCGTCCTACCAACCTCTCCGGGCTGAACTGAATCGGGGTCGCGCCTGTGATTTCGAAGCCTTCTTTCGGCAATGGCCTCAAAGAAAAGCACGGCTTCACAGAGCCAGAGATAGCGACGGAACACCGGCAGAGAGGCCCGGGGGTCTCAGCGATGAAAAGACAATCAATCAGTTTTATACTGACCATTTCGTTCGGCTTCCTCCTCTGCGTTTTGCTGGGATTGGGGTGGCTCGGCCTTAGCCGAATGGGCCGTATAAATGGAGACTTAGAGGAACTTGTCACGAAACGATGGGCCAAGGTCCAACTCTGCCGCGCGGCTTTGGGCTACTCAAACTTGAATAATCGAATCACCATGGAAATATTCCTGCTGGACAATTCCGAGCAGATTCCATCGCTGCTCAAGAATCGAGCCGAGAACACCGATAAAATCTCTGCACTTGTACGCCGCATTGAAAAGCAGGGGGTCGAACCTGGGGAAGAACGCGAACTCCTCGATGCTATCGTGGCTGCTAGAACCCCGTACATCGCCAGCTACCTGCAAGCGCTTCATCTGCTGATCGACGAGCGCAAGTACACGCAGGCGAGAACGGCCATGGTGGAGCAGACGCTTCCGCTGCTGATCCGATACCACGACTCCTGGAACCGCTTCGTGGAGTTCCAGGGAGAACAGATGGATGAAGCTGCGGTGGAATCGAAGAGTCACTACGCGAGTGCGCATAGGATGGTCCTAAGCCTCCTTATCCTAGCGGCAGGCTTCTGCGGCGCTGTCGGGTTCTATGTAACACGCGGGTTGACGAAGGAAATTGTGAGGCGAGAGAAGGCCGAGGAGCAAGTCGGCAGCTTGAATGCAGAGCTTGAACAAAAAGTCGCTCAGCGCACGCAGGAACTGGCCATTGCAAACGGAGAACTTGAAGCGGAAATCGCCGAGAGAAAGCAAACTCAGGATTTTTTGCAGGTAGCCAAGGAAGCCGCTGAAGAAGCGGATCGCGGGAAGAGCGCATTCCTGGCCAACATGAGCCATGAGATTCGCACTCCAATGAATGGAATCCTGGGAATGACGGAGCTGGTCCTCGATACTGAGCTGAATCCCGAACAGAGGGAGTACCTAACACTGGCGAAGATGTCCGCAGATTCATTGTTAACTCTCCTTAACGATATCCTCGACTACTCCAAGATGGACGCGGGGAAAATGGACATTGACCCAATTGATTTCAACCTGCGCGACTGTCTTGGCGACACCATGAAGACCCTTGGTCTTCGGGCCAGCCAGAAAGGGATTGAGATCGCCTCCGACATTCACGCCGACGTTCCGGATGCGCTGGTGGGAGATCCGGGGCGCCTACGGCAGATCGTCATAAATCTGGCGGGTAATGCCCTCAAGTTTACCGAACGGGGCGAGGTGATCCTATCCGTTGAGGTTAAGTCAAGAACGGAGAAAAATATCGAGCTACATTTCACCCTTTCCGATACCGGAATCGGAATCCCGGCGGACAAACAAAGTCAGATATTTGAAGCTTTTAAACAAGCGGATGGCTCGATGACACGGAAATACGGCGGAACCGGCCTGGGCCTGGCGATTTCCTCAAGGCTGGTGGAAATGATGGGGGGACGAATTTGGGTGGAAAGCGAACTGGGCAAAGGAAGCCGCTTCCAATTCACGGTGCATATGCTCGTACAGAACAGCCCCGCGCGGAAGCCGGTACCAAGGAGTCTGCGGAGCCTCGAGAATATGCCCGTGCTCGTTGTGGATGACAACGCGACCAATCGTCAGATTCTTATTAAGGTTCTGAGAAATTGGCAAATGAGGCCAGTGGCCGTCGACGGAGGAAACGCTGCAATGGAAGCCCTGGAGAGCGCCCACGCTCGCGGAGAGACCTTCCCGCTGATTTTGATTGACGCCCAGATGCCGGAAATGGATGGATTCGAACTCAGCTCGCGGATCAAACAGCACACTGATTGGGGTACCGTTGCTGTTTTGATGTTGAGTTCCGCTGGCATGCGCGGCGACGGTGAGCGGTGCCGCGAAATGGGCATTGCCGCGTATTTGACCAAGCCAGTCAAGAACTCCGAGCTGTTGGAGGTTATCGTGGGGGCTCTGGGCCCGGTTTCAACGCCGCCGTTGGCGGAACCTGCGCTGATTACGCGGCATTCTCTGCGCGAAGGGCGCCGGTTACACATTCTTCTCGTAGAGGACAATGCCGTAAACCAACTGCTGGTCGTGAGGTTGCTGGAGAAGCATGGGTATGGCATCACAGTGGCTGCGAATGGCCGGGAGGCGCTGGCCGCGATCGAGAAGGAGAAGTATGACGTTGTGTTAATGGACCGGCAGATGCCGGAGATGGGGGGCTTTGAGGCGACGACCACCATCCGAGAGAAGGAGAAAACAACCGGAGAGCACATTCCCATCGTGGCGATGACCGCCAATGCGATGAAAGACGACGAACAGCGTTGCATCGAGATCGGCATGGATGCGTACATTGCGAAACCGATCCAGCCACAACGGCTTTTCCAGATCATCGAAGAGCTCACACTTAGCCATATTTCCTAAATGCCGAACAAATGATTTTCTGGCAGCCTCTTCAACGAACTCATCCCCCTTTGTGCAGTTGATTTCACCAAACGCGAGTGCGTCCGTTGGCTAAGAGCGAAGGTTTGCGGCGACTCAATAACCGGACAAGTTCGGGCAGCATGGGAGGAGATTCTACATCACCGGGTATGAGTAAAACGTACCGCAGATAATTGCATTCGAATTATTTCTCGTTGTCTCTATCATGTCTTCGACTTCAATTTCACATTGAGGAACCGGCCACGAGTGCGGGCAGGGTGCGCCGCGTTTGGAAAGTAAAAAGGAGTTCCGACGATGTATTACTTTTAGGGTATGCATTGGTTTTGGTGGGTTTTCTGGATTTTCCTCTGGATGATGTTCTTTTCCTTCATGATGCCGATGAGGCGGACGACTTACCGGCAAATGCAATCGCCTCTGCAACTCCCGCAAAGGAGATACGCTGCCGGGGAAATCACGAGCGAGGAATACGAAGAACGGCGGACCAAACTGCTGCGCGATGTGGATGCGAAATAGGGTCCTTTGCCTGGACTCGACCGGCCACAATTTCTAGCACGTGACGCCGTGAAGAGTTACCAGCATGTCCGGCGAGAACGCGAGCGGCGACCTGCAAATTTGGTTCTGAAAATAGTTTCCCGCCATGTGCCGTTTTGAACAAATAGGCCGCCGACGATGATGCTTCTATTGGTCCGTCGAGCGAACGAAATGGGACTGGTTGGGGAGGCCGATGCTTTTTCGGCAGCGCCTTTGTGCACAGAGGTGCTCCAATGACGCATCGTGCACAGTTGGTGCACAGTTTTCACGAATAATGGAGCGTTCGGGCCGAGGTGATTTTTCTAACTCTTTTGCAATCAGAAAGAATTGGTGGACGTGACAGGGTTCGAACCTGCGACCCCCTGCTTGCAAAGCAGGTGCTCTCCCAGCTGAGCTACACGCCCACAGTAACTGCATGATTCTAATAGATTCCGTTCGCGAAAATCTACAAATGAGCACCTGCTCTGTTTGCAGGTGCTCGCGCAAACTGACCTGCCCGCCCTTCACGCGCAACCTGCGCCGCGTAAGCTACTTCCAACAGTTTCCTGAACAGCTTTAGCTTTGATTTTCGGTCCACTCGGTCCAACAACGCAGTTTTTCAGGAAATTCGGGTGACGAATGCGAGCCCTCGGCGCGAGATCAAATGCTTGGAGCTGTTCGTCGAATAGCGCGTTTTCCAACTAATTGGGATTGTTTCCGGCTTGCCCGCGCGGGAGAACAAGTAACGATGCCAAAAGTTGCTTGACTTTCGCGATCTTCTTGTCCTTAATATATGGCGTATCCATATATGGAACGCGCTACTTATGACGGTGAATGGAAGAGAGGCAGCGCGGAGTTGCTGATTCTCGCGTTGATAGAAGCCAGACCCCGGCACGGCTACGAAATCTCAAAGCTCATCGAGCAACGCTCAGAAGGCGCGGTGCGCTTCTATGTGGCTTCGCTCTACCCTTTGCTCTATCGCCTGGAAACCCGTGGTTGGATTCAGGGCCGGTGGGTTGAAAAGAGCGGGCAGCGCCGCCGACGCTACTACCGATTGACTCGGCAGGGACAAAAGGTTCTGGCCTCGCAGCGACGCGGCTGGCAAATTTTCGTCGAGGCCATCAACCGTATCACGGAAGTTGAAAATGCTTGATTGGGAACCCGAAATTCTCAGGCGGCTTGCACCGCTGGAACTTACTCCGACGCGGGAGTCGGAAATCGCTGAGGAACTCGCGCAGCACCTCGATGATCGTTATCAGGAACTCATCGCCAGCGGCCAATCGCAGGACTCAGCATTCCGCACCGCACTTGATGAACTCGAAGGGGAGGATTTGCTAGTCCGAAGCCTCAGACGTCTAGTAAGAAGCTGTGATCGCGAACCCATCGCGCCCGGAAAGGACGCCGGCAATTTTTTCTCGGGCATCCTCCAGGACGTTCGTTTCGCCTTTCGCATTCTCCGCAAAACTCCGCTCATCACCGGCATTGCACTGCTTTCTCTCGCGCTGGGCATCGGCGCCAACACAGCCATTTTCAGCTTGATCGACGCCGTCATGCTCCGCATGTTGCCTGTGCAGAATCCTGAACAGCTCGTGCAAATCGGGTTGAAACCTCGCATGGATCAAAATGCGAACACCACCGTAACGAATCCGATTTGGGAGCAGGTGCGCGATCATCAGGACGTTTTCTCCGGCGTTTTTGCCTGGTCGCCGAGAACTTTCGACCTCGCCAACGGCGGCGAAGAAAACGATATCAACGGCATTTACGCCAGCGGAGATTACTTCAACGTTCTCGGTGTGCGCCCAGCCGCAGGACGCTTGCTCGCTGCTTCCGATGACATCCGCAGCTGTCCCGGCGTCGCCGTGCTCAGTTATGGTTTCTGGCAGGACCATTACGCCGGTGCGCAATCCGTGATTGGCAGCTTCATTCGCGTGAACGGCCATGAATTTCCCATCATCGGCATTGCACAGCGCGGCTTCACTGGTACGGATGTTGGTACGCCATTCGGTGTGGCGATTCCGATCTGCGCGGCAGCGATTTTCGGAAGGTCTCTCGACGATCGCACCGCCTGGTTCCTCTCGATGATGGGCCGCCTCAAACCCGGCGCAAACATCGCGCAGGCTCAAGCTCGCATGAAAGTCCTGTCGGCCCCGCTTTTTGGCGCCGTTGTCCCCCAGGATTCCAGCGCCAACGCGCAGGACTTTTTTCGAAGGAACACGTTCGCCCTAACTCCCGCATCCACTGGGAGCAGCAGTGTCGATGGCGTACGCGACCAATACAGTCAGCCGCTGCAAATCCTGATGTTCGTCGTTGGACTGGTTCTGCTCATCGCCTGCGCGAACATCGCCAGCCTGCTTCTCGCTCGCTCCGCGGCGCGCCAGAAGGAAATTGCTCTGCGTCTGTCTTTGGGAGCCTCGCGAGCCCGTTTGATTCGCCAGGTTCTCACCGAAAGCATCGTGCTCTCCGGCGCCGGTGCGATTCTCGGAGTTTTCTTCGCCCGATGGGGCAGTGCGCTGCTCGTTCGTTTCGTTTCCACGGACCAAAACCAAGTCTTTCTCGATCTGAAAATGGACGGCCGCATCTTGGCCTTCACCATTGGCGTTGCGGTGCTCTGCGGTTTGCTTTTTGGGATTTTGCCTGCCTTCCGCGCCACACGCGTCTCTGCCAGTTCTGCGATGAAAGAAGGCCAATCGCAAGGTGCAGGCGGGCGCTCGCAATCGGCTCTAGCGCGCTGGATTGTCGCCGTGCAAGTCGCTCTCTCCCTGATTTTGCTGGTTGGCACCGGTCTCTTCGTCCGTACATTCGCCAATTTAATGACCGTTGATCCGGGCTTCGACCGCAACAATGTCCTGTTGATCGACACGAATGTTCATAGTGCTGGACTGCCCGAGCCCGCTCTCGTGCCGCTCTACGGCCAAATGCTTGCGAAATTGCAGGCGCTTCCCGGGGTCGTTTCCGCCAGCCAGTGCCTGTTATATCCGCTCGACTCGGGCGATGAGTGGACTTCCGAGGTTTCAGTGCCGGGCTATCAGCCGCCGAGCGGCGTTGTGCCGGGTGTTTATTCGAACTGGGTCACGCCTGGATACTTCTCCACGATGCGCACGCCGCTGCTCGAAGGCCGTGTGTTTGCCGCTCGCGATTCCGCAAACTCCACGCCCGTTGTCGTCATCAATCAGTTGCTGGCGAACACCTACTTTCGCGGACAAGATCCCATCGGGAAGCATATCCAGCTTGGGGGGCCGGAAATCGGAGACAAACCACTCGAAATTATCGGCGTGGTGCAGAACGCCAAACGCGATTCGCTGGATCAGGACTTTCTTTCAACAGCGTACGTCCCTCTTGCCCAGATTCATAGCATAAGGGAAGACACCACGTTTGAGATTCGCACGGCAATGACACCCGGCGCGCTGATTCCCGCCGTGCGCGACGCCATGGCCAGCATCAACAAATCGGCTTCTTTGCAATTCAGCACACTGAAACAGCAGGCCGACGACTCCGTGATTCAGGAGCATCTGATGGCCGTCCTCTCCGGCTTCTTTGGCGGCCTCGCGCTCCTGCTCACCGCCATCGGTCTTTACGGCGTCATGGCCTACGTAGTCACGCAACGCACGCACGAAATCGGCATTCGCATGGCCCTCGGCGCGCAGCGCCGCTCGATCCTGCGTCTCGTCATGCTTGACGCAGCGATTGTTCTCATCGCTGGCGTCGCTGCCGGACTCCTCGGCTCCATCTGGATCACCCGGTTGGTCAAAGGCCTCCTATTCGGACTTACGCGCAACGATCCCTTGACGCTTGCCTTGGCCATCGCCGCTCTTGTCGCCGTCGCACTCGTTGCGAGCTACGTTCCCGCGCGCCGCGCCATGCGCGTCGATCCCATGGTGGCGCTGAAATACGAATAGTTCTCGACGGTTTCTGCCCTATTCCAGCACCAATTGGGGGTAATAAACAGCAATCCGGAGTTAATACGGGAAGTAATGCGGGAACCGTTCAGCGCAGCCTCTAGGCCAGAATGTGTCTAAAAAAACTGTGCCACTCTAGGGCTCTAGGGGCTCACGTCAGCAATTCGGTCCAACCTCAGTCCAATTCAAGAGGGTGGTTGCACCGCGCGAGTCCGCGTAAACGACACCAGATGCGGAACTTGTATTATTTAACCTGCATACTTGCAAAGCAGGTGCTCTCCCAGCTGAGCTACACGCCCACAGTAACAGTAGAAGATACCCATTCTAAAGCATTTCGCAGCGCGCGAAAATCCATTCCTTGATTTTTCTGTCAACACTGTACCAAGACTGTAACAAAACCGCCGCTTCCCGGGGGTCTTTGCGGAGGGTTCTGAACCCTAGACAGTTGCCGCCCTGGAGTAGCTTTGCAATTCATTCGACCCAGACAGCGTGAGCCGTCCTGTCCACTCAGACAATCTGTTCAAAGACCGAAAGTAGTGATGACAGGAATTCCGGCGTCCATCTTCAGCAGAAGGCTTGCGCGTTCTCGCTCGCCCACTGATGGAAAGTAATGGGCTTGCGCCCAAGCACGCGTTCGATGGTGTCCGTAACGGTTGCAAGTCGTCCTTCGCGAATCGCACGATAAATCGAGAGATGAGCCTCAATTTCCGGTTCCGGCGCGCCCCAGGCCATTTGTTCGTGTCGCACCTGTTGGTCTGAGACTGGCTGTATCCGGATAGGTTTCCCGATTACCGATCCTATCTGCGCCGCCATGGCGGCGTAGCTGAGCGCCTCTGGTCCGGTGATTGGTAACGAGCTTCCGCGGTATGCTTCGGACACTAAAGCCTCGGTCGCTACATCGGCGATGTCCCGGGGATGAATGAAGGCAATCTTGCCATCACCAGTCGCGCTGCGGACGATAGCTTCCGCCTTGATTGACTTCGCCCAGAAGAGGGCGTTGGACATGAATCCCGACGGCTGCACGAAGGTGAACGCGATTCCGCAAGCGCGAATCGCGGCCTCGCCCTGCGCGTGCCACACACCCGTGCCGATGTTCTCCTGCGCATCGTAGGAAGAGAGTTTGACGAGATGCGTTACGCCCGCTGTCTTTGCGGCGTTTGCCGCCGCTTCATCCTGCGCAGCCAGTTCGTAGCCGGACGTGAGAAGCAAGAGCGCGTCGGCTCCAGTTAGGGCAGGCTTCATGGTCGCCACGTCGGCGAGATCGCCGACGAAGACATCGACGCGATCGCCGAACCGCGCGATTGCCTTCTGCCGGTCGCGCACGAAAACCCGCGGCCGCCGGCCTCGACTGATAAGACTTTCGACGACCAGAGATCCCACGTTCCCAGTTGCGCCAGTGATGAGATACGTCATGGTGCTCGACTCCGAAGCTTTAGTTGAACCTATACACGATTGATCATAAGCACAGCTCAAGATTCGCACGGCCTCATCAGCACTGTCTACTCGCGATACGAGGGCGGTTCGGTTCAGAGCGGAGCGGGGTAAACTCTGGCAAGTCAAAGGCCTTGGCGACGAGCTGGTACGAACGGATGCGGGCGGCCGGGTCGTAAGCGTGAGTTGCGATCATTACCTCGTCGGCCTCCGAACGTGTGGCGATGTCCTGAATGCGTGCGCGGACCTGTTCGGGGGTGCCCACGATCCGGAGCTTCTTGAAGAACGCGACAATCTTTTCCTCTTCCGGTGTGTACAGGTGCGCCATGGCCTCCTCGGGGCTTGGCAGGCGGCCGGGGTGTCCGGTTCGGAGCAGGGCGAATGAAAGCAGCATCGACGAGGCCATGCGCTGAGCGGCCTCCTCGGTGTCAGCGCAAAAGACCGAGAGCGCGAGAATCGCGTACGGTTTATCGAGCATGCCGTTCGGGAAAAATCTGGTGCGGTATGCGCGCATCGCGACCTCGGGCGGATCGGGACTGAAATGTCCTGCAAAGGCGAACGCAACGCCCATCTCGGCGGCGAGATCCGCGCCGGAAGTGCTTGAGCCGAGTAGGTAGAGCGGCGGCAGTGGTCTATCATCGGGCATCGCGCGGACGGCGCGGAACGGATTATCAGGTGGAAACGTTCCGCTGCCCCAGGCGATGAGCTCGCCGAGCTGCTCGAGGAAGTCATCGGCGGTAAGCGCTTTTCGCGAGCGGCGGAGCGCGAGCGCCGTCAAGGCGTCGGTGCCCGGTGCGCGGCCAATGCCGAGATCAATCCGGCCGGGATAGATGGCATCGAGGAGCTTGTACGACTCGGCCACCTGGAGAGGCGAGTGATTCGGCAGCATGACGCCGCCTGCGCCGAGGCGGATTCGGGTGGTCATCGATCCGACATGGGCGATCAGGATCTCAGGGATCGTTGTCGCGATACCCGGCATATTGTGATGTTCCGCATACCAGAGTCGCGTGTAACCGAAGCGATCGACCGCTTGGGCGAGTTCGGCGGCGGCCTGGAGCGCGGCGACGCTGGTTCCTCCCTCGACGAGCGGAACGAGGTCGAGCGCCGAGAGAGGGAGAGCCTTGCGGTCCCCTTCTCCCCGTGAGGATGGCCTGCGAGAGGTCGCCGCTGCTGCGACGATCGGGCTTGGGTTCCGGTTTCGAGTGTCGCTCATGCGCAATTCCTCATGGGGTCCGCGAAGATGGATCAACTCTTTGCGGCTGCCGTGCGCTGAACGAAGGCGGTCTCGGCGGTTATGCCGAAGATTTCGAACAGGCGGCCTTGCACTTGTTCGGAGAGCGCGTTGATCTCATCGACGCCGAGTCCCGAAGGACTCACGCGATACCGCAACTTTCTTTGCCCCGCAGGTGTTTCCACGATTCGCAAAACAGCGTCGGCGACTTCCTGGGGATTTCCGGCAGCCTTCCCGAGACCGTCGTTGATCTTTATGGGTAGTTGATTCGCGACGCCGTATGTGTCGGTGCGAGACTCGTCCGCAGCTTTTACCAAATTTCCAAAAATGGCAGTTTGGTAGGCGCCTGGCTCCACGACGGACGAATCAATTCCTTGTGAAGCCAATTCGTAGTGGTAGGCTTCCGCGAGCGCCTCGAGCGCGAATTTGGTTGCGGAGTAGAATCCGAAGGACGGAAAGATCACACGGCCGGCGCCACTGCTAATGTGCAGGAGCAGGCCGCTGCGCTGACGTCGCATATACGGAAGTACCGCGCGGTTGACGCGAACAGAACCGAAAAAGTTCGTGTCCATAATTTGGTGGGCTTGCTGGGTGGTGACAGCCTCGGCCAAACCGGCCAAGACATAACCGGCGTTGTTTATGGCAACGTCAATACGGCCGGCTTGCTCCACGGCGGCTTGCGCGGCGTGCTCCACGGAAGCGTCATTGGTGACGTCAAGCTCCAGAATATGCACAGACAGCGATTCCTTTGCGGCCAGAGTGCGAATTTCCGAAGCGTTTGCGGCATTGCGTCCCGCGGGATCGCGCATGGTTGCGAAAACGGTATGGCCGTGGCGCGCAAGAGTCTCGACCATGAGTCTGCCGAAGCCAGTGCTTGAACCGGTGACGAGAACCACTTGTTTCGAATCCATGATGCCTCCTCAAATCGTTATTTATGGATAGAGCCCGAAATTGTTTCAGAAGCCCAAGTCGCTCAATCCGGGATGTTCGTCAGGACGCCGTCCGAGCGGCCAACGATATTTGCGGTCTGATTCTTTGATAGGAAGATCATTGATGCAGGCTAACCTCATGCGCATCAGGCCATCGTCGTTGTATTCCCAATTTTCGTTGCCGTAGGAGCGATACCAGTTCCCGGAGTCGTCATGCCACTCGTATGCAAAGCGGACGGCAATGCGATTTCCTGTGAAGGCCCAAAGTTCTTTGATCAGCCGGTAGTCCAGCTCCTTTGTCCACTTGCGCGTGAGGAAGGCGACGATGTCCTGCCTACCTGTCACGAACTCGGAGCGGTTTCTCCATCGGGAATCCAGCGCGTAACCTTGAGAGACTCGCTCCGGGTCGCGCGAGTTCCAACTATCTTCCGCGAGGCGGACTTTCTGAACGGCGGATTCGGAAGTAAAAGGCGGAAGCGGTGGGCGGGTCGTCATGACTTTTTCTCCTTGGTGTCTCTGGCGGAACGTTTGTTCGCCCTTGCGCCCGACCAGCGCGCTCGATACTCATTGGGGCTTGTGACGTCGCAAATGAGTCGTCAGTCTATATCTTGTTCTTCGCCTTCTTCGGAGGGACCGTGAGAGTCGAGGCGAATTTCCGGGCGATTCGCGCTGCGCAGCTGGCTATTGAGCGCCGCTAGATCCTGCGATTTTAGGTCGTCCCATTGTTTCGCTACGACTGCGAAATCCTTCTCGATTTTCGCTACTGCTTCCGCTTGCGAAGAGGTTGGCATTGCGTCCGCTCGATCTAACTCGGCGTAAACAGCGGACACTGAGCCATTGACGCTTGTAAGGCTTCGTCCCATCGGAGTATCACCAGCGGAGCCTGCCAAAATCGCCGAGGCTTTTTTGTCGAGCTCCTTGAAAGACGAAAGCAGGGGATCGTTGGCCTGGGCGGAGAGTTTCTCCAGTTGCTGGTGAAGCGAGTGCGCTTCGTTGATGGTACGCGTGCTCTGAGTCATCATGGACGCGAGGCGGCTCTGGGCCTGGAAGAGTTGCTCCAGGTCTGTGGCAGAGGCCTTAACGCGGGGATCCATTTTTATTGTGAGAGGGGCCGCGGAACTGCGTCCATTTGCGGTGAGCTTGACCGTGTATTCACCAGGCATCGCAGAAGGGCCGAGCGGAAGTCGCGGAGTATCGTACGGAACTGCAGCAATCGGATACTCGTGACGAGTGGAATCCGGCGTCGAGTAATGCAGGTCCCAGACCCAGCGGTGCATGCCAGTGGACGCCGAAAGTATTTTTTGCGGGCGCAACCAGTAAAGAGGGATCAGTTGATTTTCAAGCTGCTCTTGGGTGACGTCCGGTCTATCCGTACTCGCATAACGGCGAATCACGACTCCTCGGGCGTCGAGAATTTCGAGAGTCACAGGCCCGTTGACAGAAGAACCTAAGGAGTAATCGATGATCGCGCCGTCCGGAGGGTTTTGGCCCGAAGGTTCGTCCGGCGGTATCGGAGTGTCGGTATAGGTATCGCGCTTGACCCGGTACGCTGGGGCGGGCTTAAAGAGAAACGAATCCACATTTGTTGCCGTGGCGTCGATTTGTCGCAGCGGAGTGATGTCGTCGAGAATCCAGAAAGAGCGTCCGTGGGTGGCTACGATCAAATCGTCGTCGTGAATCCACAGGTCGCGCATGGAAGAATGCGGCAAATTTTGCTGCAGAGATTGCCAGTGATCGCCGTCGTCGAAAGAAACCCACACGCTGGTTTCGGTGCCGGCAAACAGGAGACCTTTGCGGACGGGGTCTTCGCGCACGGTATCGACGGGGGCGTTATCAGGCAAACCTTTGACGATTAACTGCCAGGTCTTGCCGCTATCGTGCGTGCGATAAATATATGGATGAAGATCGTCGATACGGAAGCCGCTGACGGAAGCGTATGCAGACTGGTCGTCGAAATGCGAAGCTGCCATCTGCGTCACTTTGCTCCAAGGAATCAGCTCTGGAGGAGTCACGTTCGCCCAATTTTTCCCGCCGTCGAGGGTGATCCAGAACAGGCCGTCGTCTGTGCCGGCCCAGATTGTGTTTATATTTTTGAAAGACGGTGCAAGCGCGTAGATGACTCCGCGTTGCGTCTCGGCTTTTTTGTCTTCCGCGGCCAGATCTCCCAGGCTTGCGGGGATGCCAGGCTTTTCGCGAGAAAGATCGGGACTAATGGCTTGCCAGGACTCTCCTCCATCGGCCGTCTTAAATAAAACATTCGTTGTGTAATAGAGCACGTGTGGGTCGACCGGCGAAAACATGAGCGGCTGGGTGCGATCTGCACGGTACTTTGGACCGCTGTCGGGAATCGGCGTCACATTTTTTACTTGCCCTGTGCTCCAGTAAAACCTGGTGACCTCCTTCCTGCCTGCTCCGTAGACGAGTTCGGGATTGAGCGGGTCGGGCGCGACGTACCCGTATTCGATCGTACCTACCGGGTGCCAATCCCTGATGTTGATTTCGCCATCATTGCCGCGGCTGGAGATGCACACGGATCCGCTTTCTTGCTGCCCGCCGCACACACGGTAAGGAAATTCATTGCTGACTCCTACGTGGTAGATCTGCGCGGTCGGCTGGTTGTACCAGGAACTCCAAGTGTCTCCGCCGTTGACGGAGACGAGTGCGCCTTGATCGCCGACGAGCAGAATAATTTTCGGGTTGTTGGGATTGATCCAGATGTTTTGATAATCATCGCCGCCCGGCGCACCGCGAAAACTGATCCAGGTTTTGCCGCCATCCGATGAGCGCATGGTTACGATACTCGTGCTGTACACCACATCCGGATTCTTCGGATCAACCTTCGGCACCGGCAAATCGCCGCCGCCGATGCGGTAAGCGGGACGCGGATCGGTTGTTGCGCTGTGCCAGTTTTCGCCGGCGTCATCGGAACGGTAAACGCCCAAGCCGACGCCGGAAGAATAGTCGCCGCGATCCGTGGTGCCCACGGTGGCATAGAGGCGGCTTGGCTGGCTTGCGGAAATAGCGACATAGATCTGCACGACATTTTTGGGCAGACCGTTCGTGAGCGGATGCCAGGTGTTTCCGCCGTCGATGGACTTGAAAAGACCTCCTCCGGTTTTGTTGTACTCGTTTCCGTCTTCCCAGGGACCTTGGCGGACTTTCCATAACGAGGCGTACATCACGTCCGGATTTGCCGGATCTATCTGGACGTCCGAGCCGCCGGTATTCTGGTCTTTGTAGAGCGACTTTTTCCAGGTCTGCCCGCCATCGGTGGAGAGAAAGATTCCGCGCTCTTCGTTCGGTCCATACGGATGGCCCAGCACTGCGGCGAAAACGCGGTTTGGATCGCGAGGGTCAACTACTAAGGCGGGAATCTGTTGGCCATCGCGCAAGCCGAGGTGAGTCCAAGTTTTTCCGGCATCCGCAGACCTGTAAATTCCATCGCCCACGGAAAGATCCGGGCGTTGCAAACCCTCGCCGCTGGCGGCGTAAACAATATTCGGGTCTGACGGAGAAACGGCGATAGCGCCAATGGATTGCGAAGGTTGATCTTCAAATATCGGAGTCCAGGTGCGGCCGTAATCGTCCGATTTCCAAACGCCTCCATCGCCTTGTCCCACATAAAAAACGTTTGGTTGACCAGGCACGCCGGTGGCGGCGCGCGTTCTGCCGCCGCGGAACGGACCAATCATGCGCCAGCGCATTTCCTGATACGCGCTCACCGGATATTGTTGGGCATCGCTTACATGCGCACCTAAAGTAAGCGCCAGAAGCGCAAACACAGCGAGGCCAATCCGGGGAATTCGAGTCAAGGCACACCTCCAGTTAAGGTGCATAGCATACATAAAAAACTCGGCTGGCGGGCGTTTCAGAAAGTGAGACGCGCGCCTATTTGCGCGGCGAAGGGTATCCCCACCGTGGTGCCCGGGCCGAAGAAATCTCCTAAGGCGCCTCCGGCTACGCGCAATTGATTGAGGCTGGTGATTGGCTGCGTCGTGGTACAAGCCGGATTGGTGCAAATGTCCGTGATATTCCCGGCCGCGACTTGATTTTGCGGAACGGGGAGGGCGGCGACGTCCGTAACAAAATTGGCGCCTGGGTTATTGCGGTTGAACAGGTTGAAGAATTCGATGAACGGAATCAATGTCCAGCGCTCGTGGAAATATATTGGCCGGCTCACTCGCAGGTCCACTTGGATGTAAGGAGTTCCCCTGAATTGATCCAGGCTCGTCGGGACTCCATTCACCACCGCGCGGTTGTCAAAGCCATCACCGACGCCAGTGACTGGAACGCTAGTGGTCAGAGTAAAGGGGCGCGCGCTTTCCGCCTGCATGAGGCCGGTTAGTTCAAAGCCGCCAGGAACTCTTAGAGTTCCGGCCAAAACAAAACGGCTGAGTACGTCTTCGCCTGAGGGGCCGTAATCTCCCCTGCCAAACGGGTTCAGCGGATTGCAAACGCCGTTTACGTAATCGAAGAGCTCGCCCAGGACGCAGCCCCACGTGTTAGCTCTCGACAGGGTGTAATTTGCGATCAGATTGAACCGTCGCGATACGTTTCCTTGCAGGTGAATCAACAAGCCGTTGTAGCTGGAGCGGTTGTCCGATTTGAAGACGGTAATGTTCGGAATGTTATTTCTCTGGCAGTCGATAACGTCTTCGGCAGGAGGGCAGTTGTTGCCCGGCGAAAAGAGCGGAGAGAAAAGTGTGAAGCCCGCCTGATATTGGTAGCGCCGGAAGGCGTGGTTTCCTTCTTCATGCGTAAAATCCGCGCTCAACATCCATTTCGAATTGAACGCATGCTCTACGCCAGCGGTAGCATGCACCGCGTAGGGGGTCCTGTAATGCGGGTCGATAATTGCTCCGGCGCCGGCTACCGTTCCTATGGGACCAGTGGTAGCAGCGGGAGGCAGGCATCCGAGGCCGTTAAGGATGCCGCCGGAGAATTCGCACGATCCGGTGGTCTCATTTACCGCCTGCAAAGCGGTCACCCAACCGTTCTGGGCGAGATCATTGTAGAAAAGTCCAAAGCCTGCGCGAATCACGGTATTTGTGGATTGTCCCGGGGAATACGCAATCCCCAGCCGCGGAGCAACGGCGCCACGGTAGTCATGCGGCACACCGCTTGCGAGCGGGAGCTGCGCAGCTGCGAGCGTTAGGAGCCCGGGATTTTGCGCTTGGGAGCGGTCCTCGGCGGTGAAAAGCCCGAAGGCAGTGTCGTAGCGCAGGCCGTAATTTATCGTCAGGTTCGGGCGCACGCGCCAGGAATCTTCCGCAAAAAATCCCAGCCGCTGAACATTCTGATCGAAATTGCCATTGCCCGCCGGCGTGGTCGCGCATGTGGTGCCGGGAGTTACCGACAGGCCCCCTTGCGGCGTGCAAGTGAGATCAACGGTGAACTGTTGCGGATTGCCCAGGTAGTCCGTGGGATTCAGTCCGAATGTCGTCAGCGTCTCCGCCGTGGCCGCCAGCGCACCACTCAGCACGGGCTCATGAATGAAATCCACACCGAATCGCGGCACATGACGGCCTGCGGTGTGCGTGACGCTGTACTTGAACTGATATTTTTCCTGGTTCCGTAATACCGGGAAAGCGGTGATAGGGGTTACGAATTGATTGTCGCCAAACGTTTCCAATCCGGAAATCGTGCTCGACGTGGCAGTAAACGGGAAGCCCAGCGCAAATCCCAGGTTCGAATTTCTTGCTGCCGTCAAATGCAGACCACTGGCATCGAAAACGAACGATCCCAGCCAAGTTGGACTGAATCTATATTGCTCGCTGATTACCAGGTTCATGTAATTGTTGTGTGCCTCCGCGCCGGTGGATGGAAGAGCAGCTTGCTGCACGAAGGCATTTTGCGTCACATAATTGTCTATGGCCGCGCGAAGGAACCATTGGGACTTTGAGGACTGCGCCCAATCGAAGCGCGTGGTGCCTAGATAATCCCGGAAGGGTACCGGAACATTCGCAGGCACCGAGATTGAACCGATACCCGGAATCAGACCTTCAGCGGCAAGCTGCGCGAGCGCGTTGAACTGTGTGAGACTCGGGGTGCTGTACGCGATACTGGCATCTTCATGTACCATTTCGAAGGATGTAAAAAACCAGAGTTTGCCTTTAAGAATCGGCCCGCCAAGCGTTCCTACATAGTTTTGGCGTGAGAAGGGCTGCTTCGGATTCGGTGGGGGATTGTCGATTGGAAAGCGCGCATTCAACGCTGCGGCGCGTTCATAAAAGGCTGCATCACCATGCCAGTCATCAGTGCCATGCTTGGTGGTAATCACCACTGAACCGGCGGTTGTGCGGCCAGTGTCCGCGTCCATCTGTGCCGTGCGAACGGCAAACTCCTGTATCGCGTCAGGCGAGAAGTTCTGCAGGAAGCCGCCTATGTAATCGTCGGAATTGTCGCCGCCATCAACCGAAAGTTCATTGTTCAAGCCGGAACTTCCACCCGTGGAAACGGCTGTGATCCGAGCCTTGGTAGGGTCCGAAGGCTCAACTGGCTCCGTGCCCGGAACTAAGTAGGCGATGTTCGCAAAACTTCGCGCAGCGAGCGGGATGGTTTCCAAATCTTGCGCCATCACGACTCCCTGGTGCACGGCGCTGGCCGTATCGATCGGCTCGGTGGTAACGGATGACGCCTGCCCCTGAACGGTGACTGTTTGCTGCACTGCGCTCGGAGTCATGACCACCGTGACATCCCGAACGGAGCTGATCATCACGGTCACATCCGAGCGCGCCTCTGCGAATCCCTTTGCATTCACCGCCAAGTGATAGGTTCCCGTAACAAGATTATCGACGCGGAATTCTCCGCGCTCGTCGCTAACTGCATTAATTTCCACCGGAGATTCGGCGGCATGCAGCAGAATCGTTGCGGAGGGGATGCGCGCCTGGCTCGCATCTTGAACGATTCCGCGCAAGCTGCCGTGGAATTCCTGCGCGGCACAGAGCAGAGGAATCAGGCCCAGAGCTGCAATCAAAGCGAAGACTCTGCACGATCTCGAAATCACGATGAGAATCCCTATCCCCATTGTTTTTTGGCTGGATACGCGCAAGAGTCCGTCTCCGTTGCCAATTTGATCTAAATGATTGCGCTACAATACAGCCCCAGGCTCTGATTTTCCAGACGCTTTTCTCTGCCTAAAGGTCCCATTCTTTCGCCGAAAGCCCCCAAGCTGCAGCGTATGCCGTCTGCCAAATCGCTTCCCGCCCGGTACAATCTCTGGTAGCATCGAGGTTCAAGTTATTTTAATTTTTCTGTCTGGAGCAAGGCGACAATGGCAATGGTATGTGAACTTTGCGGCAAGAAGCCGCGCTTTGGCAATACGATCAGCCACGCTCACAATGTGACGCGGCGCCGCTGGAATCCGAATCTCCGGCGAGTGAAAACCGTCATCAAAGGCGTGCACAAGCATATTCGCGTCTGCACTTCGTGTATTCGTTCAGGCCTCGTGAAAAAGGCTGCTTGAAGCCTCCTGCGAAGGAGTTCCGTTTGAAACGGCGAATCCTAATCCTTGTGGCGGCCGCGGCGTGTGTGTTTGCGGCTTCGTGCAAGAAAGAAGCCGCGCCTGGACCGGATGTTTGGGCCACCGTAAACGGCAAAGAGATCCCGCGGGCCCAGGTGGAGAAATATTTTCGCACGCGTGTAAACGCCGAGGCTCCGGCACCTTCCCAGGAAGAAGCGCTGTCGCTCAAGCTCAGCATCCTGGATGAACTGATCAACAACGAAATCCTTCTAGAGCGCGCAAGCAAAATGAATTTAATTGCCAGCGACGCCGAAGTCGAAGACAAATTCACGGAATCAAAAAGTCCTTATACCGAGGAAGAATTCCAGAAAAAACTGCGGGATACGGGACTGACGGTTGACGATCTGAAGAGCGACATTCGGCGTCAACTCTCGGTGCAGAAGCTGCTAAATCGCGAGGTGATCGCGAAAATTTCCATTACCGACCAGGACGTCACCGACTTCTACAATAAAAACCGAGCGCAGTTCAACGTGGCCGAGCCGCAATACCACATCGCGCAAATCGTGGTCACGCCGCATCCGGATCCCTCCACTCGCAATCGCAAAAATGACAAAGCTACCACCGATGTCGAAGCCAAGCGCAAGGTAGGTATCCTCGAACAAAAGCTCGCCTCCGGCGCCGATTTCAGCCAATTGGCGATGGATTACTCGGAGGACTCAACCGCAACAACGGGTGGCGACCTGGGATTTGTTCCGGAGTCGGCGCTCAATCGCTCTGACCCGGCGCTGAAGAAGATCGTGCTGGCGATGAAGCCCGGCGAAGTGACCCAGCCGATTGCCATTCAAGGCGGGTACCGCATTTTGAAGATGATTGCCAAGGAACCTGCGGGACAGCGCTTGCTTTCTGACCCTCAGGTCCAACAGTCCATTCGTGACATGATGCGCAATCGCAAAGAGCAGCTTCTACGCTCGGCCTACATGATCGAAGCGCGCGACGAAGCGCACGTTACCAATTATCTTGCGCGACAAATCCTCGAATCCGCCGGCAAACTTCCCGCTTCGAATTAGAGTTTACTCAGGAATGATTCAAACCGAATTGGGATTCAGCTGAACAAATTCGAGAATTTGCTGTGGAGCAGCGATGATTTGGCAGTGTGAACCGTAGAGGCGGTCTAGCCGCGGCCTGCCGTTTCTGCCAAGGAGCGGCCGGTTCGCGGAGGTCTGAAAGCGAGCACCAACAATGCTCCTGCCAGGGGAGTTAAGAGGAGACAAAGCGCAAAGGTCTGCCAGAATGCGAGCCCTTCTTTCTCAGCCCAGTGAGCTGTTGCGCCGCACAACATAGTCCAAGCGACAGCCACTATGCCCAGCACTAGCCAGCCCACCATCCAGATAAGAATGACGTGAAACATTCCCTTCCCCCATGTGCCTTCCGGGCTTTCGAACCCAGCTTTCTTTGACAATTCATGTTGGCAGCGTTCGGGAAACTTGGGAAGGGTCCGTGAAGACAAGGCGAACCTAAAGGTAAACGCCCGGCGCTAATGGGAGGAGGTCTTGTTACGAGTTTTAGCCGACGATTGCGACCACTTCGCCGGCATTCACCGTCTGCCCGGCTACTACAAGCAAACGTTCAACCGTGCCGGACTTCGGGCAACGAATTTCATTTTGCATTTTCATTGCCTCTACCACGACGATTCCCTGTCCAGCGTCCACCGCGTCGCCGGTTTTCACCAGCACGAGCACGATTTTGCCGGGCATTGGGGCTGTTACCTGCTGCCGTCCTTCGGCTTCAGCTCCCGCCGCGCGATCGCGGTTCCATTTGCGGGAGTTGCGAATTGCAACGTCAAACTCGCGGCCCGCAACGGCAACGCTGAGATCCGAATCGCTCTGGGACTCCACGCGTGCTTCAAACGATTTCCCGCCGATCAAAATCGAGTAGATGCCCGAGGAGACTTCCACAGCGTCCGCGTCGAGCGCACGTCCATCAATAGTCCAGCGCGCGCGTTCACCAGCGTGGATCAGTTCCACGCTGCGCAGCTTCCCATCGAGTTCAATTTCACGTTTCAAAGTAATCTCTCGGCTCCATCTCCTACCGCTAAAGCTCGCTGTTCAGTTGGTCCAATCTTCCTTCAAGCCTCCAGCGCGATTTGGCGGAGGCGGGCGCTGGCGTTTTCGCCAGTGAATCCGCACTACGCGCCATGTGCCAGAGGAAGGCGGCGATGGTTGCGGCGTCTCGTTCGCTGGAAGTAGCCTCGGTATGGTCAAAAACCGGGAGTTTGCTGTGGTGCGATTGGGAAAGGAAATCGTCGAGCCAGCGTGTGTATATATCGGCCGATTGAAAATCGCGTGTCGCCAGAATCCGCCGAAAAAGTCCGGCGTTCGTTTTGATACCGCTCGCGTAAAACTCGCCGAGCGCTCGCTGTAGGCGGGCGATAGCTTCGGCGCGATTGGCGCCCCACGCGATTAGTTTTCCCAGCATCGGGTCGTATTCGTTCGGCACGGTCCAGCCGCTATACACGCCGTCATCGAGGCGTATCCCAGGGCCTGCGGGCGGGCGCCACTCGATAATTTTTCCGGGCGATGGAAAGAAATTATTGTCAGGATCCTCGGCATAAATCCGGCATTCAATGGCATGGCCGCGCAGCGCGACGCCCTCTTGCGCGAACGGAAGAGGTTCACCGCAAGCAATTTGAATCTGAAGTTTCACGATGTCCAGCGACGTAACCAGTTCCGTCACCGGATGCTCGACCTGGAGCCGCGTGTTCATTTCGAGGAAATAAAAACGGCGGTCCGCATCCACCAAAAACTCGATGGTTCCCGCGTTCGTATATCCGCCGGCTTTCGCGAGTTTCACGGCGGCGTCGCCCATCGCGCGCCGCAATTCGGGCGTCATAACCGGCGAAGGCGCTTCT
Source organism: uncultured Acidobacteriota bacterium (assembly GCA_963698005.1). GTDB lineage: Bacteria > Acidobacteriota > Terriglobia > Acidiferrales > UBA7541 > Palsa-295. The sequence goes on along the minus strand of OY969113.1, from coordinate 3,210,650 downwards.
TCGATTACTTTCTGATACCGGCGCTGCACCGAACATTCGCGCTCGCCGAGATGCACGATGTGGCCATGGTGATCGCCGAGAATCTGGAATTCAATGTGCCGGGGCCGCAAAAGATATTTCTCGAGGTAGAGCCGCCCGTCGCCAAATGCGTTCTGCGCTTCCGAAGACGCATCGCGCCACGCACCGGCAAATTCAGATTCTCGTTCAATTAGGCGCATGCCTTTGCCGCCGCCGCCCGCAACGGCCTTGAACACCACAGGAAAGCCGATCTTGAGCGCCTCTTTGCGCGCGTCTTCCATTCTTTCGACGGGTTCAAGCGTGCCGGAAACCATAGTGACGCCCGCTTCGCGGGCCAATTGCCGCGCCGCGGTTTTCGAGCCGAGTTTTTCCATCGCCTCCGGTGACGGCCCAATGAATGTGATGCCTGCTTCCGCGCAGGTGCGAACGAGAGCTGGATTTTCCGCCAGAAATCCGTAGCCCGGATGAATCGCGTCACATCCGGCGGACCGCGCGACGCCGATAATTTTCTCAATCACAAGATAGCTTTCGCGAGAGGGAGAAGGACCAATCGGATAAGCTTCATCGGCAAGCCGCACGTGCAGCGAAGCACGATCCGCGTCGCTATAGACTGCGACCGCGCACACGCCAAGCTCTCTGCAAGCCCGCAGAATGCGCACGGCAATCTCGCCGCGATTGGCAATTAGGATTTTCTTAAACATTTTGCCTTCGCAATAGCAGCCGGGATTCTAGCATTTTGGTCGTCGCACGTCTCAGCGCCGAAAATCGCCGGAGCGCATTCGCGGATTGTCGGGTATCTCTGTTCGCTACTATTCTTGAGGTTGGCAAGTGCTCATCGTACGGCTATGATGTCCGTCGCTGGAACCACCGAGATGACGAGTGCGCCGATGACTCTATCGCAGCAAGATCAATGGAAGAAAGCGGCGGCAGAAGCCGCCGCGAAGCTTGTTGAAAGCGGCATGGTGGTCGGATTAGGCACGGGATCGACGGCCGCATTTCTCGTCGCGGCGCTTGCGCGCCGGGTGAAAGAAGAAAATCTGCGCATCGTCGGCATCCCGACGTCTGAGGAAACTGCGGCCCAGGCGCGCGGATTAAATATCCCGCTAACCACATTCGCCGAGCACACAGAGATTGATCTGACCATCGACGGAGCGGATGAAGTGATGCTCGCGCCGCTGTACCTTATCAAAGGGCACGGCGGCGCTTTGTTACGCGAAAAGATCGTGGCCGCTGCAAGCAAACGCATGGCCGTCATTGCGGACGAAACGAAAATTGTCGAGCGGCTCGGCTCGCTCGTGACTCTTCCGGTGGAAGTGGTTCCGTACGGATGGGAAGCGACCCGACGGAAATTAATTCAACTCGGAGGAAAACCCACCCTGCGGCTCGGCGCTGATAAGAAACCGTACGTCACCGATGGCGGGCATTACATTCTGGATTGCGCGTTTGGCCCCATGGAGGATCCGAAAGAGATCGCGCATCATCTCGATCACGTCGTGGGTGTGGTCGAGCACGGTTTGTTTTTGAAATATGCTTCTGAAGCATTCATCGGCGGGGCCGCAGGAGTAAAGGTCTCTAAGAGAAAAAGCTAAAGCGTGGAATTCGAGGACGAACCAATCCCCGGGGAAAAATCCGCTGATTGCATTTGTGAGATTTTGCGAATTTTCGAAGCAACCCGATTAATTCCTGGATGCGCAGCCTTGCGGATACACGGCGTCGAGCGCACCCCAGAGCGCTTTCAAACCGCGCTCAGCCGCGCATAGTACCGCAACGGTGTCAGCATCTTTTTGTTTCGCGAGCCATTCGCGCCATGCGGCCCGATGGCGGACGTCAGCTTCCTCGTGTACGGCGAAATAGGCGAGCGAGCGCGGCTCAGAGATGGCGTAAAAGCGACGCAAGCCGGAAATTTTCTGCGTCGCGATTTCGGGAACCTGGGCTTCATACGCGTAAAACGCCGCCACGGCCTGCGCTTTCGTGCCTTGCGCTGCTACTTCGTCATAGGTATCCAGCAACGCTGCGATCCCAGGCAGCGGCCGCGCATCCTCGATAGAAGCCTCGCTTACGCCGAGCGATTGCGCGAATTGCCGCCACAGCATTGGATGGGGGGATCGCGGATCGAGCTCTTCAGCCAGATTTTCGTTCACCAGGGCATGGAGGGTGGCGTCTCCATTCGTGCGGGCCGCGAGCTGTTTCAGGTTTTCGGGGAACGCGAGCACATGCTGATAGTATTGCTCGGCGTAAAGCGCGAGCGATTCTTTCGAAAGCTTGCCGGCGGTCCAAGCCTGGTAGAAGGGATGCTTCAACAGGTGATGCTTTTCAATCAGCCCGTCAAGCGATTCGATCAAAGTCTTCGTCTTTGGAGCATTCTTAGGCATAGCATTCTCCGATGTCTATTCGAATAATTGCGATGAGGCAAAACCACGGCATGCTACAGGAATTCCGGGGAAAAAGCCAGTTTTGGGCCAAATCACGTTCCAAGCCGGTGGATTGCAGGTCACAGAGGAATATTGCCGTGCTTTTTGCGAGGGTTGGTATCCCGTTTGTTTTCTAGCGAGCGCAGGGCGGTGATTAGTTTGGCGCGGGTTTGCGCAGGCTCGATGATGGCGTCGATGTAGCCACGCTCGGCGGCCACATATGGGTTCGCAAAACGTTCGCGAAAGTCCTCGATTTTCTCCCGCCGGATTTTATCGCGGTCTGCTTCGGGAGCGCGTTCGATTTCTCGACGGTACACGATATTCACAGCCCCTTCCGGGCCCATGACCGCGATTTCCGCCGTGGGCCACGCGAAGTTGATGTCCGTGCGAATGTGTTTTGAAGCCATCACGCAATACGCGCCGCCGTAGGCCTTGCGAGTGATCACGGTGATTTTCGGCACGGTCGCTTCGGCGAAGGCGAAAAGCAGTTTCGCGCCGTGTTTTATGATCCCCCCGAACTCCTGCTGCGTGCCGGGTAGAAATCCCGGAACGTCTTCAAAGGTGATGAGCGGAATATTGAATGCATCGCAAAAGCGCACGAAGCGAGCAGCTTTCACCGACGCGCTGATATCCAGAACTCCCGCAAGAAACGCCGGCTGGTTGGCGACAATGCCGACCGTGTTTCCGTCGAGCCGAGCGAAGCCGACGACTATATTTTTAGCAAAATGTTCATGAACTTCGAAGAACTCGGCGTCGTCCGAGATTGCGTGGATCACATTTTTGATGTCGTAAGGCTTCTGCGGATCTTCGGGAACGAGCGCGTTGAGCGCGGGGTGCGCGCGGTCCCAAGGGTCACTCGAAGCACCGCGAGGCGGGTCGTCGAGATTATTCGACGGCAGGTAGCTAAAGAGCTCGCGAATCATGGCGAGGCATTCGGCGTCGTCGCGTGAAACAAAATGGGCAACGCCGCTTTTTTCGTTGTGCGTCATCGCGCCGCCAAGCTCTTGCTTGGTCACTTCCTCGTGCGTTACGGTTTTGATGACGTCCGGACCGGTGACGAACATATAAGACGTGTCGCGCGTCATAAATATAAAATCGGTGATGGCCGGCGAATAAACCGCTCCGCCCGCGCATGGTCCCATGATCGCGCTGATTTGCGGAATCACACCGCTGGCCAGCGTGTTGCGGAGAAAAATATCGGCATAGCCCGCCAGCGACATCACGCCTTCCTGAATGCGGGCGCCCCCGGAATCGTTCAAGCCAATCACAGGGGCGCCAGCGCGCATCGCCAGATCCATAATTTTCGTGATCTTCGAGGCGTTTGCTTCAGAGAGCGAGCCGCCGAAGACGGTGAAATCTTGGGCGAAGACGTACACGAGGCGGCTTTCGATGCGGCCGTAACCGGTGATGAAGCCGTCGCCCGGCGGGCGCTGCGTTTCCATGCCGAAATCATGGGAATGATGGCGGACGAACTTGTCGAGTTCTTCGAAGGAGCCTTCGTCGAGCAGCGAGTCAATGCGTTCGCGTGCGCTAAGCTTGCCCTGCTTGTGCTCGCGTTCGCGGCGCTCTGCTCCGCCGCCCGCTTCGGCTTCGGCGTTAAGCTTACGCAACTCTTCTAAGCGGTCGTGATGTTTGCGATGTTCGATCATTGGAAAGCAGTGGTTTCGTTGCGATCAGAAAATGGTTTCTGATTAAACACGCGGTACGCTAGCACGATGCGGGACGAAATGCGAGAGGTCGTACGTGTAGAGACGTCGTCGGGCCGGTGAAATGAATGTAGAATGGCTGCCGTTTTCGAGTTAAATAAAGAAGTTTTGGCTGGGAAGGAGATCCCCATGTCTTTCGATACAACATTTCGCTCGGTTCGTATGACCAATTGCGTCCGTATTGCTGCGCTCATCCTAATCCTTATGGCTTTTGGGCCGACTGCCTTTGCGCAGGACGCGGGTGTTGACAGCAAGCTGCAAGGTTTTGACTCCTACATGGAACAAACGCTGAAGGACTGGAATACGCCAGGGATCGGCGTGGGGATCGTTGTGAACGACAAGCTAGTCTTCGCCAAGGGGTACGGGTGTCGCGACTATGAGAAAAAGTTGCCGTTCACGCCGACCACACTGGTCCAGATTGCGTCTAACAGCAAACTATTCACAGCTGTTTCCGCAGGGATGCTGGTGGAGGAGGGAAAACTCACTTGGGATAGGCCGGTGCGGCAATCGGTGCCTACCATCCAGTTCTACAACGACGAGCTGAACAACAACGTCACTCTGCACGACATGCTGTCACACCGGACCGGCGTGACGCGACACGACCTGATCTGGTTCAAATCTGACTTCACCAGAAAGGAGCTGTTCGAAAAACTGAAGTACCTGGAGCCGGAGCAGCCCATGAGGGAAGCCTTCCTTTACAACAACCTCATGTTCTCGGCTGTTGGGGAAATCATCGAGTTGAAATCCGGGAAGCGCTGGGAAGATTTCGTGCGCGAACGCATCCTCACACCGCTGGGCATGAACACGACCACGTACACGATATCCGAAATGTTGAAAAGCCCGGATCACGGCGTGCCGTACGAGGAAAAGCGCGATTCGTTCGAGCTCTACAAGGGACCTTATTACGAAGATACCGAAGGCGTGGCCCCCGCGGGCGGAATTATCTCCAACATAGACGAGTTGTCGCACTGGCTGATCGCGCTGATGAACGACGGGAAATATAATGGGAAACAGATATTGCCGGCCGATGTTCTGAAGGCTACGCTGCAGCCGGCCATCGCGCTTCCCAACGCTACTGGAGAATCGCAGGGATACTGGGAGTTGTTCAATGCGGCATACGGCATGGCACGAGAGACCGCTTCTTACCGCGGACATCTGCTCACTATGCACGGCGGCGATCTTCCGGGCTTTCACTCCCAGATTTCTTTCATGCCCAACGACCACATTGGAGTGATCGTTCTAGTGATCGGGGATCACAGCGCTCCGCTTTACAACGTGGTCAGCTACAACGTGTACGAGCGGCTGCTGGGGATGGACCAAACGCCTTGGAGCCAGCGTCGCTTGACCCAACGGCTGGCGGATAAGAAAGCCGGAACCGCTGCGCGCGCCAAAGCCGGTGAGGATCGCGTGCCTAACACCAAGCCTTCCCACGCCCTGGCCGACTACGTCGGCGAGTATGAGAATCCGGCGTACGGAGTTCTCAAAATCGGAATGAAAGACAATCAACTTCAATTTGGTTTTCACGAATTCCAGTTTCCGTTAAGCAATTTCCACTACGACCGGTTCGATACGCCCGATGACGAGCTTTACGGCAGGTTCTCGATCAACTTCAGGACGAATCCTCAGGGGGACATCGATAGCGGAGTGATTTCTTTGGATGAGGCGGAGGTGACTTTCACGCGCAAGCCCCCGACTCTGGAGCCGAGTCTTCTGGAGAAGCTTGCCGGTACTTACCTGACGCCGGACAAGACCAAGTTTCAAGTGCTCTATCAACCGGGCGCGGGCCTTTCACTGGCGTTTCCGGGGGCGCCTCCGCAGCCGCTTATTTTGGTCAAAGGTCTCCAGTTCAGGACTGCGCGATTCGCCGACGAAATTTTTGAGTTCGTGATTGAAAATGGAAACGTGAAGGCTTTGAAGGATCGCGACCCATCTGGTGAAGTTTCCTTCGAGCGGCAATGAGCGAGGCTTGCAGCGACATCGCGGCGAGGCGGAGCAGCAGAAGTCGGGCGCAGGGCTAGACTGCTGCTCGGCCTTCCGGATCATCGGCTTCGGGGACTAGTGTTGGAGGGAGGTCTTCGTTTTCACGGGCGGGCAAGTCCCGTTTCTTCGGCATCGTGGTGATCGTGATCACGCTAATGAGAATCAGGAACGTGCCGAGTAACGTGCGCAAGCCAACGACTTCATTGCCGATCAAGTACCCCAGCGCGACTGCCACGACTGGATTGACGTAGGCGTACGTGCCGACTTTCGTCGGCGATTCATGATGCAGCAGCCAGACGTAGGCGGTAAATCCCGCGATGGAACCCGCAATGATTAGGTAAATTAGACAGAACCATACGGTCCGGGAAACTGCCTGCACGTGAAATCCAGAGAATTCACCGGTGAGTGCCGCGAGAACGAATAATTGAATTCCTCCAGACAGCATCTGTGCGGCCGCGCTCATCGGCTTCGAGACCGGAAGAGGGAGGCGGCGCGTCAGGATCGTGGCTACAGACCAAGTGAATGCGGCGATCAGCAGAGCGAGAGTCCCAGCGCGATTGAGGGGAACCTCTCCTAAAGAAAAGGAGTGATTCATCAGGACGGCAACGCCGCAAAGCCCGACCAGCAAGGCCAGAGCAAGACGCACGGTGAGGCGCTGCGTACGAAGAAAGATGATTTCCAGCAGTGTGATAAACACCGGGATCGTCGCCAGCACGACCGCGGCAATTCCTGACGGCACGCGCTGCTCGGCCCAGAACAGGCAACCGTAGTCGAGAAGGAAGATCAGTGCGCCGAGAAAAGTTGCGGCCACCCATTCGCGCCGACTAGGAGTCGGAGTGCCACTTAGCCGCATCCAGGCGTACAAAATTATTCCTGCTACCGTGAAGCGCATGGCCGCAAACAGAAATGGCGGTAGCTCGCGGACTCCCACTCGAATCGCAAGAAACGTCGATCCCCAAACGAAGTAAATGATGGCAAATGCTAGAAGAATTTTCCACGAAGGCGGGCGACCAGTTTGCAATTCCATCTCAACTAATCGTAACTCGCGAGGCTGCCCGTTCAAATTTGGAATTTAGCTTTTCGACCCCAGGGCGGGAGACATTTTGGTTTTTGCATCACCGCGAGGCACAGCGGGTGCAGTGAGGTTATTCGCGGCAGGCGTCCGCTGTGGCGGGCACGCTCGCGGGAGCAGGCAACGGCGTGAGGTTGTACTTGGCGAGGAGCACGTTTACAGGGGCGAATCCTTGCGCTGCCAGATCGCGCCATGCCGCGATATTTTTGTTTAGGCTGGCGCAGGATTCGTCCAAAGCTGATTCTGCAGTTTGCGAGGGAGCTGCATCACCGCTTTGAATCATGAAGGAGACGCGAGCGAGATCGCGGTGGATGGGGCCAATCCCTGGGGCTTTAGGTGTGCCCTCTTGAATCGCCGCAATCTTCTTGTCGATATCCTCCAGCGCGTCGGCGGGCTCCTTTCCTTCTGGAGTCTGTACAGGCGCTGCAGCGGCGGCTTTAGCCTCGGCATTTTGCTGCGGCTCGGCGGCGACATCCTTTGCATGTGGACTTTGGGTGGCAGCGTCGGAGGCATTCGTCTGCCGCGCCGGTTTTTGCGAATCGTCGGTGATTCCTTTTCCAGGAGGGTTTTGTTTCGGCGCAGATGCGTTTGCCGAGGGCTGATGTTGTTTCACAAGATCGGCGAGGCTTTTCCGGCGAGCGGCGATTGCCACGTGCACAGGCTCAATGGCGAGGTAGGCCTTGTAGCTTGCGGCGAGACCGGCGGTAATCCTCTCTCCCGCTTCTAGTTGTTTGACGAGATCGGCCTGCGAGACATGGACTCGTGGATCGAGCGAGATCGTGAATGGCTGCTTCATAAGCACGCCGTTAGCAATGAGCACGGCTTCGTATTGGCCAGGAACGGCCAGCGGGCCCAGGGTTTGATCGCGCGGAGTATCTTCGGGTATCGCGTGGTCGGAAAGGGTGTACTCGACGTAGTCGAGGATGTTTCCGTAGTAGCTAAAGGGGAGCGTCTTGGGAGAATCGTAACGCAGATCCCAGACGAAGCGGTTGTGCCCCACATTTTTCGAAAGCGCTGGGAGAGGGCCGAACCAATACTCCGGAACGTTTTTGGGAGTGGCGTCGGGCGTGGGCGTGAGACTTGTAAATCGGCGAACGAATTTTCCCTTTGCGTCATGAATTTCGAGCGTAAGGACGCCGGAGGGAACGGACTTCAGGTAGTAATCAAAGATTGCGCCGTCGGGCGGATTTTTTCCGGCGGGCGTTTCGGGAGGTAGCGGAGTTTCCTGGTCGTTGTCCCAGCGAACGCGAACCGTGTTGGATGGCCGCAGCAAATATGCGTTCGCACTGGTTATTTCCGGACCGGCTTGGCGAAGAGGCGAGAGATCATCGAGGATCCAGATGGCGCGGCCATAAGTGGCAACTACGAGATCGTCGCCATGCACGGCGATATCGCGGACGTCGGACGCGGGGAAATTTAGCTGCAACGATTGCCAGTGATCTCCGTCGTCGAAGGAAACGTAGAGCGCGTTTTCGGTGCCTGCATACAGCAGTCCTTTGCGCACCGGATCTTCGCGAACCACGCGAGCCAGCCAAGAATCCTCGAGACCTTCGGTGATCCTTTGCCAGGATTTGCCGGCGTCGTGAGTGCGATACACATATGGGTGCTTGTCCCTAGAAACTTGCGTGACGACGTAAGCCGTGTCCGCGTCGTAGTGTGAAGTTTCGATGGCCACGATGGTGCTTTTGGCGGGCAAGTCAGCGGGCGTCACGTTCTGCCACGTCGCGCTGCTGTCCTGCGTACGCTGGATTAGACCGTTGCTCGTGCCCGCCCAAATCACTCCTGCCTGGACCGTGGACGGCTCGAGAGCCGTAAGAGCGGCAGGCCGATTCGGGCGCTGCGGCTCGAATTCTTTTTCATCGGCGTCCGCGTCAGCAGCATCCATTTCGTCGGAGTGTTCCCGGGCACCAGGAGAAATATTTTCGTCAGCTAAAGGCGCGTGACCAGAGGCGCCGGCGGGCGATTTTTCGCCGTTCGGCGGAGCGCCAGGGGGCACCGTAAGATCGGGACTGATTTCCTCCCAGGTATCGCCAGCGTTCGTGGTTTTCATCACGTACTGCGTGCCGAGATAAAGCGTCTTTGGATCTTGAGGCGAGAAAACGAGCGGGGCCATCTGCGAAGTTCGAAACTTCGTGCCGCGCACAAAAACATGCGTTATCTGGCCGGTGATTTTGTCGAAGCGCACGACGCTGCCGTACCAGCCGCCGGAATAGACGATGTTGGGATTCGTGGGGTCGGGCGCGATGAAACAGAATTCAAATCCGCCGATGGAGAACCAATCGCGAAAACTGATTTCACCGTAGTCGCTGCGATTCGGGACTGCAACCGTGCCGCTGTCTTGCTGCGGAGCGTAAGAATAATAAGGAAACTGGTTGTCGGTAATCACGTGGTAGAACTGGCCGGTGGGCTGGTTGAACCAACTGCTCCAGGTTTTGCCGCCGTCGACGCTGATGGTAGCGCCTTGATCGACGCCGAGAATCATGCGCTGAGAATTCTTCGGGTCAATCCAAAGCACGTGATAATCGTCGCCACCCGGTGCGCCTTTATATGCTGTGAAGTTTTTGCCGCCGTCGGTGGAGCGATAGACCGTAGTCTGCATGACGTAAATGGTGTCCGCGTTGTTGGGGTCAACAAAAACGCGGCTGAAGTACAGATTGCCAGTGACGCGCGAGTCGGTTGTAATCTTGCGCCAGGTCTGCCCGCCATCGTCCGAGCGGAACAGACCGGGCTCGGTGATGGCGAATACACGCTGGCCACGAGTTCCGGGAGCGACTGCGAGACCAATCCGGCCCAACGGTTGGTCGGGAGGAAAGCCAGTGGCGGGAAGCTCTTTCCAAGTAGAGCCTTCGTCAAGCGATTTATAGATCCACGAGTCAGGCTTCTTCGAGTCGTCCGGAGGGCCTTGGAAGAAATCATAGGGCTTCCACAGTGCGGTGTAGAGCACGCGGGGATTGTTGGGATCAGCGACGGTATCCGCGGCCCCGGCGAAGTCGTCGCGGTAGAGTGTTTTCGTCCAGGTCTTGCCGCCATCTATGGATTTGAAAATGCCGCGCCAAGGACTCGATGCCGCGACGCCGAGAATAGGATGACCCAGCGCGCCAACAACAAGGATGTTGGGATCGTGCGGGTCGACGATGATCGAATTGATGTAGCGAACGTCAAACAGGCCGATGCGTGTCCACGTTGCGCCAGCGTCGGTGGATTTGTACATTCCATTGCCGTCGGTCTGCTCACCGGTTCCGACATACACGACATTTGGGTTCGACGGAGCGATTGCGACCGCGCCGATCGAGGCGACATGCTGATCGTCAAAAATGGGTTTCCAGACGCGGCCAGCGTCGGTTGTCATCCAAACACCGCCGCCCGGGGTACCCATGTAATAGACGGCGGCATCTCCCGGAATCCCCGCCACAGCGGAGACACGCCCCGCTCGGTAGGGTCCGATCAAACGCCAGCGCATACCGGCATAGAGGCTGGGGTCGACCGGCTGAGTACTTTTCTGCTGGGCGGGCAGAGATGCGGCTGACATCGCAAATGCGATGAAGACTACAGCCAGGTAGTGCTGGGTGCGAGTCAACGTCTCCTCCAGAATCATGAAAAGTGTATCACCGCTCGCGAGCTCTTATAATTCCCAGCAGAAGTTCGAGGGTCACGCGAGCACTTGGCAAATGAACATCGAGTGAGCGCTTCGGCCAAAAAACGGACTCAGTGCAAGCCCGACCAATCGTCAGCGAGCAAAATGGAGTTACTGGGGTTGGAGGGATCGTACTTCACACTGGCAGTTTGACCGGTGGCAATACGAGTCACATGCAAACGCTCTTCGAGACCGGTAACATCCTGCGCGGTTTCGTAAGTAACCCCGGAAATCGAATAGGTGTAGTAAAGCAGCTTTCGTGTCCCGTTTGCCGCCGCAACGGTGGTGGACTTCCGTTTTTCGAGGATGCCGGAAGGCCGCGCTTCCTGAGAATCGCGCGAGTGCTCTACGATTTCGAGAATTTGTCCTTCGACGATGCGTCCCACGCGATTTAGAAACGCACAGCGCTTGCGTTCGATTTCATCGGCATCGTCCGGCTTGCGCCGCAGCCAGAAGATGACGCCGATCAGCGCAAGAACTGCGACGCCCAGAAGTGGAAGCCAGTTGTGCCAATCTTTTAGTAATTCTTTCAAAGCTCGCCTTACACTCCCGCGGCAGCGTTACATCCAGAGGCAGATACGGATCAATTCTCCAGGCCTTCAGGCGGCCCGATCACGGAATTTCGCAGCGTCCCGACGCCGCTGACACTGACTTCCACCACGTCGCCGGCAGCCAAGGAGCCGACACCGGATGGCGTGCCGGTAGCAATCACGTCGCCAGGCTCAAGCGTCATCACCTGCGCAATGTAGCGAATTATAACATCAAGAGAAAAAATCATTTCCGAGGTGTGCCCGTACTGTTTCCTGATTCCATTCACGAAAGTTTCCACGGTGGCGCCCGATAAATCGGGTGATGTTTCGACAACGGGTCCGATGGGACAGAAGGTGTCGAAGCCTTTGCCGCGGGTGAACTGACCGTCTGACCTTTGGAGGTCGCGCGCGGTCACGTCATTAAGGCAGGTGTAGCCCAGAATGTACGGTGCAAGATTTTCATCGCGCAGCGGATTTCGGCAGCGTCGGCCGACGATCACGGCAAGTTCACCTTCGTAGTCAACTCGCTTCGAAATACTGGGGATGACGATAGGCTCGTCAGGCCCGATGACCGATGAGGGCGGCTTCAGAAAAATCAGCGGTTCTTTGGGAGCTTCATTATTTAGCTCTTTCGCATGCTCGAGATAATTACGACCGATACAGACAATTTTGCTGGGCGTGGATGGCGGAAGAAGTTTTACAGAATTCAGCGGCCAGGAATGCGCGCCGCGTTCGCGGAGGCCCCAAAGATCCCCTAGGATCTCATGGACCTTATTGCCCTCGATTATTCCGTTGCGAACTTTGGGATGAATTTGATGATCCGAGCGGCCCAGTTCTTTCGCCGCAAATTCCAGCGTTTGGAAGCGGCAGAGAATCATCGATGATGGGCCGCAGGGTCGTCATGCCTGCGGCGCGGCGTGATTGCGTGATGCCGCGCGTGAAGAACCATCGCCCCGACCCAGGAGCCGACGGCAAAAACGCCATAGACCACGGCCCCCTCAATGAAAGCCTGGAACGGCGTGCGCAGAATCTGGAAAAGATTCTGGAAGAACATCCCCGCGATGTCGTAGGCAATTACGAACATGACCCAAGCAATCATCGCCGACGTGAACATCTGAATCGGGCGATTCAGAAAGCGCACAACCGGAATCAGCATGAAGATAACGAAGAGACCGTAGGATGCTGCGTTTCTTTCGAGCGCGCGATTGTCGAGCCAAGGAAGCCGATTTGCAGCTACTAGCGCGCCGAACATGACCATTACGAGCAGTGTGCCGGTGTAGAGTCCAGTCCACAGTGCGGGACGAGGCAGCGGCTTCTGAGCTCTTGCTCCGATAATACGATCGATTGGAGAACGATCAGTCATGGGTTCGCCGGCTGGCCTTCCAATGGAACGCCGCCGGAGGCGGGCTCGCTGGCGTGACTTTCATTCCCGGCGCGATCCACCGCAGTTGCAGTGTACACGTAATGGTGACCGGGCTCCGCATTCATATCGCGAAACGCGGGGGTAAGCAACAATTCCGAATTCAAACGAGTTCCCGGCACGCCGTCCTGCTCACTACGATAGACGTTGTAACCCGCTATATCGGTTTCAGGGCTGATGGCCCAGGAGATGTCGAGATATGCAGGATTGCCGCCCTGCCCGGGGACCAGTACGACAACCAGGCCTTGAGGCGCAGCCGGTGGAAACGTGTCTCGGGGAGTGACGACAATTAGTTTCGAGTCGGTTGATTCGAGCGCTACGTCCGGATACTGCAAAACACTGCGAACCGAATACACATAAGTGGTGCCGAACTCGACTTGCAAGTCCTGGAAATTGGGTTCAGGGGTTTCTCCGATGCGCGTGAATGGAACTTTCAGTTTGGGCGCTTCACTGACAGACACAGATGCGTTGGCCACCGGCTCCGGCTGAGCCGGGACCTGCGGCGCGGCTTCTGCGCGATAAATGTGATAGGCGACGATTGGCGGAGCGGCGCCCACAGGTGTCTTTTGTGGCGGCGTCCATGTGAGGACGATGCCCGCATGCGTAACTTCCGCCTTAACGTCTTCGATAGGACCGGCCGCGGGGTAAATGCGCACGCCGGCTTGGTTCGAGTCTGTTGATTCCTTTTTTGGGGATGCTCGCGTGCGGACGGCGTACGTCGCCGTCCACCCTGTGTGCTGGCCCAGATCGCCCGCATCGAGCACGCTTACAACGCGAACGTGACTTTTCTGGGAATAGCGATCGACCATCGCCGAAGGGATCGTGAGAATCAATTCTGGCACCGCCGTCGTGGCAGGAACCGCCGAGCTGCGAACCGGCTCGAACGTGCGATAAATCTCAATCGCGGGAGCCTGCTTCAGAGGGCGGTGTTCCACGGTTTCTTTTGGCATCGTGAACGTCAGAATCACGTCGTTTCCTTGCTGTTGCGCTACGAGGTCCACAATCGCGGTCGGAACTTGAGGTTTTCGTTCGATGGGTTCGCCGGGTGCGGCGCATCCAGTAAGCCAAAGCGACGAACAGAAAAGTGAAAAAGAAAGTAGGAAGATGGATCGCAGGGAAGCGCTTGTTTCCGAAACGGGGCCGGAAATTTGTTCCCCTTTTCTGTCTTCCATTTTCTCTTTTCTAATATCTAAAGAATGTAGCGGCTCAGATCCTGATCCTTCACGATATTCGCGAGCTGCTTCTGCACGTAGGCGGCATCCACTTTCACAGTTTTCTTTTTCATCTCGGGAGCTTCGAAGGAAATCTCTTCCAGGACTTTCTCAAGGATGGTGTGCAGCCTGCGAGCGCCGATATTTTCAGTCTGCTCGTTCACTTTGGCTGCGAACCGCGCGATCGTCGCAATGGCGTCGTCAGTGAAGGAAAGCTTCAGTCCCTCGGTGTCGAGCAACGCGATGTATTGCTTAATGAGCGCGTTCTTGGGTTCGGTGAGAATGCGAACGAAATCGGTTTCCGTGAGCGAATTGAGCTCGACTCGAATGGGAAAGCGGCCCTGCAGCTCCGGAATCAAATCCGAAGGCTTGGTGGTGTGGAATGCTCCCGCCGCGATGAAAAGAACGTGATCCGTGCGGACCATGCCGTAGCGTGTGTTTACGGTTGTGCCTTCCACGATCGGGAGGATGTCGCGCTGAACGCCTTCGCGCGAGACGTCCGGACCGTGTCCGGCTTCGCGGCCGGCGATTTTGTCGATCTCGTCGACGAAGAGAATGCCCATTTGTTCGACGCGATCAACAGCAAGACGCGTGACCTGGTCCATGTCAATCAAGCGGTTTTCTTCTTCTTGAATTAGATAATCGAAGGCTTCGGCCACAGTCATCTTGCGTTTCTTTTTCTGCTGGCCGAAGAATCCGGAGAGCATGTCCTTGACGTTGATGTCCATTTCCTCGACGCCCTGATTTGTGACGATTTCGAAGGCGGGCATGGCGCGTTCACGTACTTCCACTTCCACCATGCGCTGGTCGAGTTTCCCTTCGCGAAGCTGGGCGCGGAGTTTGTCGCGGGTGCGCTGCAATTGCTCGCGGCGCTGGGCTTCACCAGCGGGATTTGCATCCGCGGGAATCGGCGACGAAGGCAAAAGCAAATCCAGCAAGCGCTCTTCCGCGGATTGCTCGGCGCGCTCGGCTACTTCGTCGAGCTTTTCTTCCCGGACCATGTCGATGGAAGTCTCCACCAGGTCGCGCACCATGGATTCGACGTCGCGGCCCACGTATCCAACTTCTGTGTACTTCGACGCTTCCACTTTCACGAACGGGCAGCCTGCCAGTCGCGCGAGGCGGCGGGCAATTTCCGTCTTTCCGACGCCGGTGGGGCCGATCATCAAAATATTTTTGGGAAGAATTTCTTCGGCAAGCTCGGGCGTGAGTTTCTGCCGCCGCACGCGATTGCGCAGCGCAATGGCGACAGCTTTTTTGGCAAGATTCTGCCCCACGATGTATTTGTCGAGTTCGATAACGATTTCTCGCGGGGTCAGCTCGTCAAACGAGGGAAGCGGCTCGGGCTCGGCTGCCTGCGAATCACCTGCCAAGTAGATAACCATGTCTTTCTCCGACTTTCCGGTCATAGTTCTTCGATGCTGAAATTGGCGTTGGTGAAAATGCAAATCTCGCTAGCGATGCGCATGGCTTCCTGCGAAATATCCTTGGCGCTGAGCTTCGTGAATTTCGAAAGCGCCCGCGCGGCGGCGAGCGCGTAAGAACCACCCGAGCCGATGGCGCAGATGCCGTCATCCGGCTCAATCACGTCACCACTACCTGAGAGCAGGAATGTGGATTTTGTGTCCGCGACAATCAAGAGCGCTTCGAGATGACGCAGAGAACGGTCCGTGCGCCAATCTTTGGATAACTCCACAGCGGCTCGCGGCAGGTTGCCATGAAACTCCTGGAGCTTGTTTTCGAAACGTGAGAAGAGCGATAGCGCGTCTGCGGTGCTTCCGGCGAAGCCTGCGATGATCTTGTCGTTGTAAAGACGACGCGTCTTCTTAGCATTGTGCTTGATCACGCCTTCGCCAAGGGTCACCTGGCCATCGGCGGTAAGCACCACCTTGTTGTCTTTCCGCACGCACAGCACCGTCGTACCGTGCATCGGTTCACTTTTTCGCTTCATAGGCATCAGGTGATTATACCCCTCGCACGCCGCCTCGCCAATTGAGTGCAAACATCCCTCGTTTCGGCCAGGACCGAATCAAAGTGGACGCGTCGCTTGGATGGGGCTACGCGAGTCCGGCGTCCAAGGCGGCATAGAACGCGCCGAGCTCGGCGGGCTGGGTAAAAATATGTGTGGCGATGCGGATGTGGTCAGGGCCGCCGGCAACACGGATATTTCGCGAGGCGCATTGATCCAGAACGGGTTTCAGGTCGAGCTTGCCCTTCGCTTGATTCGGCTCGAACGTAACGAGCCCGCCGTAAAAACGGTCGGCGCTTGCATTGGTGATGGTGAGCTGTGGATTGCGCGAGACGCGGTCGCGTACTTGCGACGCGAGTTCGTGAATACGCGTGTAGACAACATCGGGTCCGAGTTGTTGGTGGAAATCGAGCGCCGCTTTCAATCCAACCATCACAGATAGGTTGGAAGTCCCGAACCATGAAAAACGATACGCTTTCATATCGTAGTTATTCCAGTTGGCGGTGGCGATGTTGACCCACAAATCCTTCAGGCGCTCGTCGCGAATGTAAAGCGTGCCTGTACCCTTCGGCGCCATTAGCCACTTGTGCGGGCTTGTAGCGTAGAAATCGCAGCCGATATCGTGCAGATCGAGCGGGATCTGGCCGATGGCGTGCGCGCCGTCTACTTGCGAGAGGATGCCGCGGCTTCGAGCTAGAGCGCAGATTTCCTTTGCAGGAAGAATCACGCCGGTCACGGTCGTGATGTGACTGAAAAACACCACGCGGGTCTTGGGAGTGAGCGCGTTTTGGAAGTGTTCGACGATTTCCTCCGCGCTGGCCGGCGGTTTCGGAATCACGACGGTGTTTAATTTCACGCCGAAGCGCGCGGCTTTTTGCTCCCAGGGGCAGCGACCGCCCGGATGTTCCTGGTCGGTGAGCAGGACTTCGTCGCCGGGCTTCAGGTCGAGGCCGTTTACTACAACGTTGTTGGCTTCAGTAGCGTTGCGAACAAGCGCGAGTTCGTCGCGATTCACATGGAGATAGGACGCGAGCGCATCACGCAATGCGTGCAGGCGGTCATTTTCCTCGTAACCAAACCAGGGATAAGCCGGCTCGCGGTATTCCTCAGCCGAAAGAATATGATCAATCATTGCTCGGAGAACCGGAAGCGGCGAGCAGCCGACTGAACCGCAATTCAGGTTGATATGATCCGGCGCGAGCAACCACTGGACGCGCAGGCCAGTCCAGTAACGCGAAGGATCACTCGAAAGAAGATCATGCGAAGGAAGTGGAACGGATTGCGTACAGAGAATCTGCTCGGCACGCTGAAACGGCATGCCTAAAAGCGTTGCTGCAACAGCCGCGTGGCGTATGAAGTCGCGTCGAGGAAGCACAAGCACCTCCGCATGATTCGCGAGGGGAATTATGCTCCCCAGCATGACGATTCTGCTAGTGGCTAGAGATGAGAGGAGAAGACCGAGAGAAGTCTGCAACGCCCAATATTAAGTTGGTAGAACTAAACCGCGTAGCTGGCAAGCTATTTGTCGGTCTCGCTAGTTGAGGAATCTTTATCCTTCGATTTTTTTTCTTTTGGTTTTTTCCCAATTTTGGCCCAGCGCTCGTCGAGAGATTCCTTGGTGAAGAGGGAATCGGAAAGATTCGTGTTGTACTCGCACTTATCGAAGAACACCTGGAAAACCTTAATCCCGTTGCGATCGCGAGTGATTTGGAACGGCGTTTGGATGCCCGAGAACGGATGATAGTTCGAGAAGTATTCAATTTCTTCCGTACGCATGCGCGTATTGGCATTGCGCGTATCTATGACCATGCGAATGGGCAGATGCGAGGATTTCGCGATCGCTATGCGGATGGTGCGGTTTTCGTTGTCCACCAGCTCGACCCAGTCTGACTCATGCAGGTCCACGACGTCGGGACCGCCGTAGCGGAAGATCATATCCGGCTCGTGAATTCTATGCCGGAGAATATTGTCAATGTCCGTCTTCATGTCTTCTTGATAGCGCGCGAGGTCACTGGTGCGTGCTTCGGTGACGCCGCCGCGGTCGAGGTCCCAGCCTTTATCTCCGTTTCTCACCTCGATGATATTGCGCTTGGGAAGATTCTCCTGCCGGTCTTTGAACGGTGGGGTGGTAATGGCGAAGTCCTCGAAATGTCCGTATCCATTGAGTTCTCCGGAATGTCCGAAAAGGCCGAGGCGCCCAGTGCAAGTGACGTCATGAACGTTTAAATACGCCGCGCCGCCTAGCCCCTCGATGGCCTGTTGCAAAACCTCCTTGGCTTTCGCCGCGCTTTGCGCGGGCATCATTACGTCCGATTCCTGCGCGGACGATCCGGGGACAAGTGCGAGAAAGGCAAATGCCAGGACGGTGATTGCCGCAAACCTGCGCGAGATTATCCGCAAAGGACAGAGCCTCCGTTTACGTTGATTACTTCTCCGGTGATGAAGGTTGCCAGGTCCGATGCGGCAAAAAGGATGGGACCGGCAATTTCTTCCGCGGTCGCCACGCGTTTTAACGCGATGGGAGCTAAGGCTGATTTCATACCCGCTTTTTTACGCAAGACGGACGCGGACATATCGGTATCTACCCAGCCCGGCGCAACGCAGTTTACCAGGATGTTGTGGCTCGCGAGTTCGGAAGCGAGTCCCTTCACAAAACTGATGATTGCACCTTTGCTCGCGCCGTAGTGGGAATGAAACGCTTCACCCCGCTGTCCCGCTGTAGAGCTGATGGCTACAATGCGTCCGCCTTTCTGCGCGATCATGTGCGGCACCGCATAATGAATCACGGCATAGACGCTTTTCAGATTTACGCGAATCATCTCATCCCACTCGCGTTCAGTGAGCTTTTCAATGGGCGTATCCTGCTCATTCCAGATGCCGGCATTCGCCACAAGGATATCCAACCGGCCGAGACGTTCGCGGGAAAAATCGACTAGCTTTTTCGCGTCTGCCATTTTGCCCAAATCGGCTTTGAAAGATTCGACGCGCGTGCTGTGCTTGCGCGCTTCCTGTTCTACCAATTCGGCAGCTTCGCGATTGCGATGATAGTTGAAGACTACGTCGGCTCCAGCTTGCGCGAAGAGCTTTACGGTCGCGGCGCCGATGCCGCGCGAGCCTCCCGTTATCAGTGCGGCCTTTCCTGCCAGCGAAATCATTTATTCCCCCAAGAAAATCGGCAGCAACTCACATGCTGTTGCGAGCCACAGAAAAACGCGATTACGTCTCCAACTTCAGCGGAATTCCATCAAGCTACGAATGCACCGGGGCCTTTCGCGCCGCGTTCACGAGTCCACGAAATAAGGCTTGCGCAAATGAATCCGCCTCAATCATTCGTTCGGGATGCCATTGCACGCCGGTAACCCAATTCGAATCGCCCGTCCATTCGACCGCTTCAATCACTCCGTCGGGCGCGAACGCAGTGACGCGGAGATCGCGTCCTGGCTTGAGCACGGATTGATGGTGCGAGCTATTTACGCGAAATTCGCTGGCTCCCGCCATTTGGGCGAGACGCGATCCTGGCTCGATTTGGACGAGATGAAACGGTTCGGGTGTTCCTTTTTCCCACTTGTGCCGAATTTGGCTCGGGATTTCACTCGGGATGTCCTGAATAAGCGAACCTCCGAGGAAAACGTTCAGGCTCTGAACGCCGAAGCAAATGGCTAGAACGGGTTTGTGCTCGACGAAAGCATGTTTGAGTAGCGCGAAATCCGTTTGCTCGCGATCAGGATCGGGCTCTCCACATTCCGGATGCCGCACGGACTGAAAATGCGACGGCTCAACGTCCGCCGGACTTCCCGGCAGCACTAGGGCGTCGAGTGAAAGCACAGTTTCCTTCAGCTGGTCTGGAGATAGCGCGAGAGATATTCCCACCGGTTCGCCGCCAGCTCGTCGGACGCCCTCGCAGTATCTTTCGTACTTGTCGCGCTCCCCGGTAAGTTCTTCTGTTCGTGTGCGATAGGGGATACCGACATACGGATTTTGACTGGGTCCGAAGGTCATGAACTGCCATCCTACCATCGGGCGTCGGCGCCAGCAACCTCGCTAGGACCCCGATTGAAAGCGGGCAAGATAGCCTACTGGCACGCGGGCAAAAAAGAGCCATACAACTCACCATGCGAGTTAGAACGAACTCGCACTCATGGTAATCACAGGTAGAAGAGGATTCGAGCGCCGGGATGAAGAGGAAGGTTTTCTGGGAGGATGCGTCTTAAACCAGGTGTCGTAGTTCTGCTTCATCTGGTCGATGTGGTGTGGGATATGGCGTTCCTGAATCTCCATCCAGCCGGCAAGGCTCAGGCGTCCGTCGGTTGGATGATTCACGGTGTGATCCCAGACCGATTCAGGCAGCGTGACGAGCAATTGATACGTTGCTCTGCGCAGGCGACGAATAATTTCGAGTGCCTCACGCGTGCTTTGATGAAAATAACCTAGAGTGCCGGCCCAGCGTGCGGGATCAAACTTCAGGACAGGGCTTTCCGGCTCTGCGATACAACGGCGGCAGCGGATGTAGGCGCTGGCTTCGCTGTCTGCAAGGTGCAGAATGATTTCATGGATGCTCCAACGGTCAGGTGAAGATTTATGAAGCCACATCTTTTTGGGAAACTGCCTCAATGCGGCCGACAGCAGAGCTGGCCCGCGACCGAAAGATTCCAATTTTTGACGTCTCACTTCGCGGTTCATACACACCTCCTGCGTTATTCCTTTAGACGCACTTAGCTGCACTTCCGCTGCCGGGAGCTGTGTAAATAAACGAATAAATTGCGTTGATTGTTCCAACACAAACCTCATTATTCGCAAATTGCACCAGGAGCGTCCGACTTAGGGAAAATCGTGTTCGGGGATGGGACGAAGCCGTGACTGAGTTTCAAGAAACGTTACAAGTTCCAATTTTGCATGCCGTTTCACATAGACATCCGCAAACCTGAAAATGATTTATGGAGAATGCTGTGGGGAACTAGGTGTTTCCGGGTGCTTGGATGTTCGGGTGCTCGCCAGATGCTTTTTTTGAACTGCGGGTGGGCCAGAGGGCGCGAATATCGCCGACTAAATAGAGCGACCCACTAGCAAACACCACATCATCGGGATCGGCAAGCGCAATCGCGCGCTCAACCGCCTCGAGCGGATCGGGAACGACGACTGAATTCCTTGCAAAATGTCCGGTGATTTCCGAGAGCAGCGAAGCGGAGATTGCGCGCGATTGGCGCGGCGTGGTCAGAACCACAGCCTCAGCGCGCGGAAAAAGCAGACTCGCTATCTCGTCAACGGCTTTGTCGCGCATCGCGCCGTAGACCAAAAATATGCGGCGGCCTGAAAAATTGTCCTCCCAAAATCTTCGAAGCTCCCGGGCGCCAGCCGGGTTGTGCGTGCCGTCCAGATACACATCGGGCCGCTCGGAAATGCGCTCGAGACGGCCGGGCCAACGCACCGTCGCGATTCCGCGCTCGATTGCTTCGTCGCCAATTGGAAATCCTCGTTCTGTGAGAAGGAGGGCAGCGGTGGCAGCGGTCAATGCATTTTGAATTTGGAAGCGTCCCGAAAGCGCCGGTGCGATGGCCAGTTTTAGGGAGGTATGCGCGAACGTGGCGGCTGCGCTATAGAAACCACTCGACACTTTCAAATCCTCGATGCGCCAGTCTGCGTCTACTTCAACCAATCGCGCGTTCATTTCCACGCATCGGCGGGCGATTACTGAGCGGGCTTCGGGGCGTTGTGCCGCAGTCACCACCCAGGAGTTAGCTTTAATGATCCCTGCTTTTTCCGCGGCGATCTCTTCGATGGAATGGCCGAGATAATTTTCGTGATCGAAATCGATTGGCGTGGTTACGGCAACCTCAGGCGTGACGATGTTTGTGGCATCGAAGCGTCCGCCCATACCGACCTCATATATTGCGAAATCTACGTGGTGTGCGGCAAAAGCAACGAACGCCATTGCGGTGATGCATTCGAAGAAAGTGGGATGTGCTGAGAGCTTTCCCGAAGCCATGAGCGATTCGATCGAGGCGCTTGCGCCGGTCCAAGCGGCCGCGAAATCCTGGTTGGAGATATTCTCGCCATTGATGCGGATGCGCTCGTTGACAAGTTCAAGATGCGGCGAGGTGTACAGGCCCGTTCGCAGGCCGGCAGTACGCAGGATCGATTCGAGCAGGGCTGCCGTGGAACCTTTGCCGTTTGTCCCGGCAATGTGCGCGCAAGGCATCACGCAATGCGGCCGGCCCAAATCTTCGGCAAGGATGGTGATGTTTTCGAGGCCGAATTTCTGTACGGGAATTGCCACCGGGGGAATTGCGGTGAGTGAAGTGGTCGGGATTCTCGCAGGCTGGCGCGGGGCCGCAAGCTCTTTTCCAAGTGACAGGAGGGCGCGAACGGATTCTTCGTAGTTCATATCTACGGTGGGATCTTACCCGAGGAAGAAGTTGAGCGCCTGGGAGATGTAGGGCTTCAGCTCTTTGCGCGGAACGACTGCGTCGAGGAAACCGTGTTCCAGCAGAAATTCGGCAGTTTGAAAACCTTCGGGAAGCTTTTGGCGGATGGTCTGTTCAATTACGCGCGGACCCGCAAAACCAATCAGCGCGCCAGGTTCGGCAATATTCAAATCGCCCAGCATCGCGTAGCTGGCAGTAACACCCCCGGTAGTGGGATCGGTGAGAATGGAAATGAAGGGAAGCCCTGCTTCGTCTAATAGCGCGAGGGCTGCCGAAACCTTGGCCAGTTGCATCAAGCTGACGACCCCCTCCATCATGCGCGCGCCGCCGGAACAGGAAACAATAATCAGTGGAATTTTCCGGGCCAATGAGCGCTCTATGGCGCGCGCCACTTTTTCTCCGACTACAGCGCCCATCGAACCGCCGATAAAACTGAACTCCATGGAGCAGCAGATCACGGGCCGGCCGTTCAAGTGTCCCTCGGCGGTGAGGATGGCGTCTTTCATGCCCAATTTATGCTGTGCGTCTTTCAGCCGCTGCGCATAAGGCTTTGTGTCAGTGAAATGAAGCGGGTCACTGGATGCGAGTTCGCTGTCGAGTTCAGTCCAGGGCTCATCATCGAGCAGGAGTTCGAGCCTCTTGCGCGCACTCAAGCGGAAATGATGGTCGCACTTCGAGCAAACTTCCCAGTTCGCCTCCAGGTCTTTTTTCCAGATGATGGCGCGGCAGGAGCCGCACTTGGTCCACATGCCTTCGGTGCGCACGCGGCGTTCCTCCACCGGCGTGGGATTCTCGATCGGTTTTTTCTCGCGTTTGAACCAGGTCATGGCTAGTAATCGATCCCCCGCTGCGCGAGGATTCCTTTCGTATACGGATGCTTCACTTCGCGCATTTCGGTGACGAGGTCCGCGGCTTCGACCAACTTCGGATGCGCATTACGGCCGGTGCAAATCACATGAACGCGCTCGGGGCGTTTTGCGAGCGATTCTACTACGCGCTCAGGATCGAGCATTTTATAGCTTATTACGTAATTGATCTCGTCAAGCACAACGAGGTCGTACTTTTCGCTGTATATTTGCTCGCGGCCATATTCCCAAGCTTGATCGCATAAGCGGACATCTTCGGGGTCGGTTTCCGCGCCACCTACTTTGACGAAACCTCGACCCATTGGCCGAATTTCGAATTTATCGTCACCAAGCATTTTTGCGGCGTCCAGCTCGCCGTAGTGCCACGAGCCTTTGATGAACTGCACCATCAGCACGCGCATGCCCTGCCCTACGGCGCGGAAAGCCGTCCCTAGAGCGCAAGTGGTCTTGCCTTTGCCGGGCCCGGTGTAAACGATCAAGAGTCCTTTACCTTCCGGCATGGGTTCGCGTCTCGCGAGAGCGATTTACAATACTGGCCGCCCTCCGGCGAAACGTCAAGCGGCCACGTCGCGAGCTAGTGGCCTGACCGGGCTGATGGCGGGGAAGGCGATGGGCGTCACAATGAGTTATACTTCGAGCGAAATAAGGCTTCGAGGCGCAGCTTAGAAAATGACCGTTAGTGCGTCGATCTTTAGGTTCACTTCAAGAGGAGATATTATGCTGAAGCGTTCTGCGTTTTTCGCGGTGATTTTTGTTGGTATCGCTATTCTCGCAGTCTCGGGCTATGCACAGGACCAGGGCCAGCGGCTCAGCCCGGCAGCGAACGCAAATTGCAGTTTCGCCGACGGCAAAACCGTGACCGTGGCCTATTCGAGCCCGCGGGCGAAGGGCCGCAAGATTTACGGTGGATTAGTTCCCTATGG
Organism: uncultured Acidobacteriota bacterium; assembly: GCA_963698005.1. Taxonomy (GTDB): domain Bacteria; phylum Acidobacteriota; class Terriglobia; order Acidiferrales; family UBA7541; genus Palsa-295. The sequence goes on along the minus strand of OY969113.1, from coordinate 3,186,488 downwards.
CAAAGTATGGCGTGCAGGCGCGAACGAAGCCACCACGATTGCGATTGATACAGATGTGACGATGGGCGGCAAAACGATACCCGCAGGCACGTATACAATCTTCACCATTCCAAACGAAGACAAATGGACGATGATCATCAACAAGACGACGAAGAACGCCAAGGGCGGCCCACTTTGGGGCGTTCCGTATCCGGGCGAAGAGGGTGACTTCGCGCGCGTGGATATGAAAGCTTCCAAGCTGGGTTCTCCGGTCGAGAACTTCACCATTTCGTTTGATAAGTCAGGTTCCGGATGCGTGATGAATCTGGATTGGGAAACGACGCGAGCCTCGATCGAGATCTCGGAGAAAAAATAGAAGACGGCTCTGCGGAAAAATCCTTCACCTGATGTTATGCCAACTGTAAATGTTTCACTAAGTTCGCTGCGACCTCGGTGACACGCGGACGAGCGGCATCTGACATTGGCTTTTCGCCCTCTGCATCTCGTTGGCGCAATACGAGCCAAACGCCCGGCCGGTGAACTTTTTGGTCGTGACAAATCGCGCCCGTGAGCTGCGCAATTTCCAGACCACTTCCGGCCAGTCCGACGTTCAAAAAAGACCGCACTTCGTCAAGTAAGTCCTGGAACCCTTGCGACGCAAGCATCGGATCTACATCGCGCGGAATGGGAGCTTCTACCTCCAGCAGATCGTAATCCGATAGCGGCTCGGTGAGCATAATCTCTACAGAAGCGGTGGGAGCTCCGGCGTCATATGAAATTTTCACGGGCATCGCATTGTTATTGTTGCAGAAGACGGCCTACTTCGGGTAGGGGTGGCCCGCCAGGATCGCGAAAGCGCGGTAAATTTGCTCGGCTAGAACCACGCGCGCGAATTCGTGCGGCATGGTGAAAGCTGAGAGCGAGATTTTCTGTTTCGCTTTGGCGCGAACTTCGTCAGGGAAGCCTTCCGCGTCGCCACACAGGAAAATCAGCTCTCGCGTTCCGCGATCGCGCAAATCGCCCAACCAGCGCGCAAATTGTTGCGACGTGTATTGTTTGCCTGCAGCGTCCAGCAACACAAGCGTTGCAGCGGGATCGATCTTCAATTTCCGAAGGCTAGAAGGTCCGGCGTCCCTCAACTCGATCACTTCCGTTTCCACGTAGTAGGTGATGCGGCCAACGTAGTTATCAAGAAGAGCGCGAATTTCTTGGCGCCGCGTCTTGCCGAGCATAATCAAACGAATTTTCACGATGTTGTCGCTTCGGAAAAAGTGCGCTCAGATGAGCCGGTATTTTTTACGCTTCTCAAGCAGAGTCTTGCGGCTGATGCCCAGAATATCCGCGGCGCGTCCGATTTTGTAGTGCGTCCCTTCCAGGGTCAGCTCGATGGCCTCGCGCTCGAGATCTTCCAGCGAACGCAGCATTCCCGTAAGTCCGTGCTCGTTCCCAACCGCGCGTAGAATTTCAGGGAAATCCTCGGGTGACAATAGCGGCTGTTTTCCAAATACCAGCGCGTGTTCCACCGCGTTTTTCAACTCGCGGACGTTTCCCGGCCAGCCATAATGCTGGAGCATTTCGAGCGCCTTCGAATCGAAGGACGCGTCCGTTTTGCAGTGCACGGGCGCCAGTCGGCTGAGAAAGTGCGCAGCGAGGGAAGCAATATCGGCGAGGCGTTCGCGGAGCGGCGGAACGTGAATTGCCAAAACATTCAGTCGGAAGAAAAGGTCCTCGCGGAATCGGCCCGTCTCCACAGCCTTGCCCATGTCCGTATTCGTTAGCGCCATCAATCGCGCTTCCATGCGGAGAGTTTCCGTACCGCCGAGCCGTTCGAATGTGCGCTCTTCGAGAACGCGCAGCAGCTTCGCCTGCATCCCGGGAGTGAGCACCGCTATTTCATCGAGGACGATTGTTCCGGTCTGTGCCAATTCGAGGCGTCCGGGTTTGCGTGCGACCGCACCGGTGAATGCTCCGCGTTCGTGCCCGAACAGTTCGGACTCCACGAGCTCGGCCGGCAGGCTGGCGCAGTCAATTTTCAACAGGGGAGCGTCGCGGCGTGGCCCGCGCTCGTGAATCCATCGGGCGAGTTGATCTTTTCCCGTGCCGCTTTCACCCGTGATGAGAAGGGTAGTAGAAGTGTCCGCGAGTTTTTCCGCGATTTCAAGCAATTGCCGCGAGGCGGGATCTTCGGCGACCCACGCAATGTTCGGGGCGGTCATTGCTGCGTTGCATCACCTTCCGCATTGCTTTGGGAAGCGGGAAGCGGCGGAGGCGCGGGGAAAGTCATCCGCTCGACGGACCGCCAGAGTCTTTCGAGATCGTAATACTGCCGGGCGCGTTCGCTGAAAATGTGCACTACGAAATCACCGTAGTCGAGCAGGACCCATTCCGCGCTGGACTTTCCTTCCCGGTGCGCCACGCGGCGTCCCTGGCGACGGAGTTTTTCCTCGATCGCTTCGCCGATGGCCTGGATTTGAGGCTGGCTTTGTCCGGAGCAAAGCAGGAAATATTCCGCGAATGCGCCCGCACCAGAAAGGTTAAGGACCGTGATGTCCACGGCCTGTTTGTCCTGGGCCGCTTCCACGGCCGATCGAATTTCGGGACGAAGGGAGTTGAGTGTCACCGGTACAGAGCCTGTTCCAGAATGTATTCCTCTACGCGCGCGGGCACAAGCCCATGGATCGTTTGCTTGCGTTCCAGGCGGTGCCGGATTTCGGTGGACGAAATATGACTCGCCACAGTGGTGAGAAGATGAATCACGGATTTGCGCAGCACGATCTTATTCGGATCGCTCGATGGCGTGCGGCCGAGTCTTTCGGGGGGAATCACCAGACGCAACGCGTCTAATCGAAAGCCGGGACGGCTCGCAATGATGAAATCACAACTGTCGAGCAATACTTCGTAATTTTTCCAAGTGGGGATTTCGAGAAACTGATCCGCGCCGAGAATAAAAAACAAGTGATCATCGGGGTGCTCCCGGTGAAAGCGCCGCACGGTGTCTACGGTATAGAAAACATGCGTAGCGGCGCCTTCCGGCGGCGCCTCGGCTGTAGACGTATGGAATCCTGCGTGATCTGCGCAAGCGAGTGCCACCATTGCGTAGCGATGCAGAAATGGTGTCAACGCGCGCTTGGTCTTGTGCGGAGGACGTGACGAAGGCACGAAATATATGGCATCGAGGTGAAAGCGTTTCTGCGCTGCCTGCGCCACAGCGATGTGCCCTGAGTGGATGGGATCGAACGTGCCACCGAAAAGCGCGATCGAGCGGCGATGGGCGGGGCCGTGGGGCCTATGGATGGAGTGCGGGCTCAACGCTTCTCCCGAGGCGGCGACGTAGAGTCGTCATCATCGAGACCTGCAGCGGCAGCGCGAGCTTCTTCGGCGTCACGTTCGCGGGAGGGCGCGGGCTGAACTTCCATTTCGACCGGCATGGATGGCTTCGGAATCCGATCGAGAGCGTCGGCCATTGCACGCACCAGTTCAACAATTCCTTCGCCGCTCGCAGACGACACCGCGTGGAATTCCAGGCCGCGTTTTTTGGCGAATGCGCGTAATTCGTCAAGATGGTCGCGATTTGTGGTGGCATCGAGCTTGGTGGCGACAACGATCATCGGCTTTTCGGTCAGCGCCGGGCTGAAAGAGGCGAGCTCGCGCTCGATAATTTCGAAATCGCGGATGGGATCGCGGTCGTTTGCGTCGCTGGTATCCACAAGGTGCGCGATCAAGCGCGTGCGCTCGATATGTTTCAAGAATCGCGTGCCGAGACCTACGCCTTCGTGGGCGCCCTCGATCAACCCGGGCAAATCCGCGACAACGAATGCACGTCCCTGGCCGGGGGCGGCGTCAGGGTCGGCGGAAACTACGCCCAAGTGCGGCTCAAGAGTAGTAAACGGATAGGCCGCAATTTTCGGGCGTGCGGCGGAAATCCGCGAAATCAAAGTGGATTTTCCTGCGTTGGGGAATCCGACAAGTCCTACATCGGCGAGCAATTTCAATTCGAGCCGCAAATTGCGCTCTTCGCCAGGCTGCCCGTCTTCATGTTCGCGCGGCGCCTGATGCCAAGGGCGCACGAAATGAGGATTGCCGTTGCCGCGGCCGCCGCGGCCGCCCTTGGCTGCACGATATCGTTGTCCAGCTTCGACGAAATCAAAAACTTGTTCGCCTGAGTCCGCGTCAAAAATCACAGTGCCGACGGGGACTTTCAACACCATTTCCTCGCCCGACGCACCATGGCAATTCGAGCCTTCGCCATGGCCACCGCGCTGGGCCTTAAATTCCCGATTGTAGCGATAACGCAGAAGTGTGTTGTCGTGCGGATTTGCCTCGATGTAGATGTCGCCACCGTGGCCGCCGTCGCCACCGGACGGTCCGCCGCGCGGGACGTACTTCTCCCTACGAAAGGCGACGCAGCCATTGCCGCCATCGCCCGCCTTTATCGAAATTTTCGCTTCATCTGCAAACACGAATCACTCGCTAAGAGAGAGATGCTGAGAGAGCATACGCCAGCGCAAGGTTCCTAGACAAAAATACGCGCTCCGGTGCGCTGGAGCGCGTAAAGAAAAGCGCAGAGCTAGTTGGCAGGTGCTGCAGCAGCTTCCTTCTCGGATTGTCGCGCGCCCGCTTCTTCCACCGTGAGCACGCTGATGTAGCGCCCGTGGCCGCCCTTATCTTCGAAGAGGACGATGCCGTCAATCAACGCAAACAGGCTGTCGTCTTTCGCCAGCCCGACGTTCTTCCCCGGCTTATAGTGAGTGCCGCGCTGGCGGATCAGAATGCTGCCGCCGGTTACGAGCTGCCCGCCAAACCGCTTGATTCCAAGTCGCTGACCGTGCGAGTCGCGTCCATTAGTGGATGACCCGCCGCCTTTTTTATGTGCCATGAAGATCCCCTACGGAATTTGGATGTCGCTGACCTGAACGGCGGTGTAATTCTGCCGGTGGCCACGCTGAATATTGTATTGTCCGCCCGTTTTGTATTTCAACACCCGCAGTCTCGGGCCGCGGCCTTGTTCCACGATCTTGCCGATCACTTTCACTTTCGAGATATCGTCGGCGGAAACGAACTTCTTTTCATCCGTGCGCACGGACAGCACGTCTTCAAACGTTATCTTGCCGCCCAGCTTTCCCTCGAGCGTCTCCACGCGGACGGTCTTGCCAGGCTCGACGCGATATTGCTTACCCCCACTGCGAATTACGGCGTACATGCTGCCTCCTGAAGCTAGCGACAAACCCCAATTATACGGGCTACCCAGCACATTCGTCAACGAACACTCTAATAAGATCACGAGGTAATTTCTGGTCTATCCGACCTATCGGGATTTAGACATGCGGTGCAGCCCGATTAGCTCGCGAGGCGGGTCACTGCCACCTCCGCACGTGCTTCCTGCCGAAGGCCAAGTACGACGCGGCCATTCACTTGTCCTTTCTTCAGGCGGGTGAACACTTCATTGATGGATTGGAGTGGCAATACCTCAATCGTCGCCTTCACTTTGCCCTCTCCGGCAAACGCAAGCGATTCTTCCAGGTCCAAACGGGTGCCGACGATCGAGCCGCGTATGGTGTAGCCGTTTAGAACTACATCGAAAATCGAAACAGGAAACTCCCCCGGCGGCAGGCCGTTGAGCACGCACGTGCCGCCGCGACGAAGCATGCCGACCGCTTGCTTGAACGCGATCGGGGAAACCGCTGTTACCAGCGCTCCATGTGCGCCACCGATTTGTTTTTGGATTTCCTTCGGAGGGTCCTGCGTTCTGGCGTCAATTGTGATTTCAGCTCCAAGTTCCCTCGCCAGCGCCATTTTTTCCGGACCCAGGTCCACTGCCGCAACGTGCAGTCCCATGGCCTTCGCGTACTGGATGGCCACGTGCCCCAGTCCCCCTATGCCAGAAATCACCACCCATTCACCGGGTCGTGCCTCGGTCATTTTTAACCCTTTGTAAGTAGTGACGCCGGCGCAGAGGATGGGCGCCGCGTCCACAAACGAAAGATTATTGGGAATTCGTCCCAAGTAATCCGCTTGTCCCAAGGTGTACTCTGCAAAACTTCCGTTCACCGAATATCCGGAGTTTTGCTGCTCGGGACAGAGAGTTTCCCAACCGGAAAGACAGTAGTCGCAATGCCCGCACGCGCTGAACAGCCATGCGGTCCCCACGCGATCACCTTCCTTTAAGTGCGTGACCCCTGGTCCCAGAGCCACGACGACCCCTGCTCCTTCATGACCCGGGATGAACGGCGGGCTTGGTTTGATTGGCCAGTCGCCATCCGCGGCATGCAGATCCGTGTGACATACTCCAGTCGCAAACACTTCGATGAGCGCTTGCCCTGGCCCAGGCGTTGGGATGGGAACTTCCCGCAGGACCAACGGCTCCCCGAATTTTTCAACAACTGCCGCCTTCATGGTTTTCTTGTTTTGCACGTTTCATCTCCATCTTGCCCGAGTATCGCCACTGTAGCCCCGGTTCAAAAAGCTGTATGTCACATTTCGCACAGTTGCTTGTGACGTCACAGAGGCTGATTGGAATCGCATTGATAGGAAACTGACTGACTTGTCTTAGTGATTATGCGTAGGCTTGGCGGCAGGACTCGTGTTCGCGGCAGGATCGAGGGCAGTTTGTGTGGTCGATCAGGACATAATTGTGGCAAGCGGCGCAAATTACACCGTACATGGTTTCGTTGAATTGATCGTGTCCCAGCTTGGCGGTATGTTCGGTTCGCGCTTGCTCGCGGCTTAAGGCCAATGTGCAACTCCCTCGCTGCATTCTAACTGAAGTGCCTCGGCTTTTTCGCAGTTCAAAACATCCGATGGCACAGCCAGATTGGCTCTTGTGGCACCCCGGCCGCGAGCCTACGCTTACTATATGAGCGAATTCAAACGAACGGAACGCACGCAGGTCAAGCGACTGCCCGATCGCGGAGCGTACGATTCAGCGACTGTCTTTCCGATTCTCGACGAAGGACTAATTTGCCACGTCGGATTCGCTGTTGACGGACAGCCGTTCGTGATTCCTACCGGCTACGCGCGCGTGGACGATACGCTTTACGTCCATGGTTCGGCGGCGAGCCGTATGCTGCGTACGTTGGCAGAAGGCGTTCAGGTTTGCGTTACGGTAACGCTACTGGATGGCCTGGTTCTCGCGCGGGCGGCTTTTCATCATTCGATGAATTACCGATCCGTCGTGATTCTCGGGTGTGCCACTTTGGTGGAAGACCGCGCTGAAAAAATTAAGGCGCTCGAAGCGTTTACAGAGCATATCGTGCGCGGGCGTTGGAACGATGTCCGGCCGCCAACGGAAACGGAGCTGAAGGCGACGACTGTGCTTTCGCTGCCGCTCGCCGAAGTTTCCGCAAAGGTTCGTTCCGGGCCACCGAAAGACGACGCGGAAGATTACCAACTTCCCATCTGGGCCGGGGTCGTTCCGCTTCCGATTGTCCCAGGCGCTCCAATTACCGACCCTAGATTAATTCCGGGAATCGAGACTCCGGCCTACGCGAAGAAATATTCGCGCTGACTTCCGGTCTCCGCTGCTGCTAGACACGGCGCAAATCTCGAATCCAAAAAAAAAACAGCCCCGGCCGAAGCCGGGGCTGTTGGGTAGATCTGCCAGGGCTAGCGAAAACTAATCGCCAGCGACTGCGGCTTCTTCGGCATCGGTCTTTTCGGCTTTCACTTCACCGTTGCCATTCTTATGGCCGTTGCCGTTCGCATGGCCATTTCCGTTGCCGTTGGCGCCTGCGATTTGCACCGGCTTCACGGTTGCGCCGGGAACTGCCATCTGAATCTGCTGAATCGAGCCAATCTGAACGACGGTCTCGGTGGACTTCTTGAGCACGAGTTCTTCGTAAATGCGACGAACCTTGGCAGCTTCCTCGTTAGCCTTACGTCGGCGGGCACGATCTTCCTCAGCGGCAGTTAGAGGAATGTCATGCTCGAGATGACGAACGCGGGCCGCATCGTCTTCGTCGATACGCAGCGTGTGCTCGTAGCTGTTCAGGTCAACCTTTTTGCCTTTGGCAAAGATTTCGTGCTTGCCGTGCTCCTTGTACCACTGGGCGACGGTCGCGTTCTTGTACATGTTCTCGATAATCTTCCGCCATCCGATGCCGGTGTTGTAAGCGCAGAAGGAAATTTCGCCCTGCTGCGTGGCGTAGGGGATGATGCACATTTCGGTGCGGCGGAAATCGTAGTTGAAAAGATCCTGGAACCACATCCCGGCGAGAAACAGGAAGTTCCACGGGTCCTGGCGGCGTTTCAAGGAATCATCCAAGGTTCGATCCGGACCGACCTTTCCATAAACCTTTTCAGCTTTGTCCTGACCTCTCACGCCGAAAGTCTTGTCAAACTTCTTCCAAAGGTCCTTGAGCCGCAAACTCGGCGGGGCCTGGAACGGATGATAGTTTTTCAGGAGCGCCATGGCAGCCATGTAAGCGGAAAATTTCTTGCCGCGCGCCGCGTCTGTGACCTTGCTGATGTCAGTGACGAGCCCCGGAACATTGAGGAACTTCGGGACCGGCGCCCATTCCTTGTTTTCCTTGTTGATCATCACCGCCGTACCCACGCCGCAATTCGGGTGGCAACCACAGCTCATTTGTCCCCACATAGCATCGGGGCCATGCGCCAGGTCCGCAAAATCAGAGAATGGGCTAATGAGAGAGATGGGGAACCAATCGCGTGTAGGTTGGATTTTACCCACCTGGGCGCTGACGTCTTGTGCCAAGTGGGAAAGCGTGTAGCGCTGGCGCAGACGGCGTTCCGGAGTGATTTCTTCGTCGCGCCCGGTGAAGGAAACCGGCTGGAATGAAACGAACGAGATTTTCTTGGGGTTCTCCATGGCGAACTTCACGATCGGGCCAACCTGATCGTTGTTCACGTTGTTGACGATGGTGGTGACCAGCACGATATCGATGCCGGCTGCGTGCATGTTCTCAATCGCGCGCAACTTCACGTCAAAGAGGTTGCCCACTTGACGATGGCTGTTCGCGTCATTTCCGATACCGTCGAATTGCAGATATGCATACCGCAAACCCGCTTCGAAGGCTTGGGCGCAGAATTCCTTGCTCTTCGCGAACTCGATTCCATTCGTCGCGGCCTGCACGCTGTTGTAGCCAACTTTGCGCGCAAAGCGCACGGCATCCAAGAAGCGCGGATGCATGGTGGGTTCGCCGCCGGAGAACTGCACGGACATCTGACGGCGCGGCTTGATTTTGGTGGCGTTCTCGAGGATTTCTTGAATTTCTTCCCAGTTCAGTTCGTGAACGTAACCGACCTGGTTGGCATCCATAAAGCAAGGGTCGCACATCATGTTGCAGCGGTTTGTCAGGTCAACGGTGAGAACGGAGCCGCGGCCGTGGCGAATCGTGCTTGAGCCGTGCCGGTGCATGTCTTCATCGTTGTGCGCCGGGATATCGCGACCGGGAAAATTCTTTTCAATCCATTCGAGGAACTTTGAATCCGCGGCCATCAGGTCTTCGCACTTGCCGTGAATGGGGCATTCTTTCACCATCCAGACTTGGCCGTCGCGCTCGATAATCTGTGCCTTAATTTCGCCGACTTTCTCGTGTACCAGGTCGGTCCAGTCTTTCGTGCCGTTCATAATTGCTTCGCGCGCTTCGTGCACGCAGGAAGGGCACAAAGAATCGGTCGTGCGCGGCCAGCCGAGCGTGGGCTTGGACTTCTCCCAGGATTTCAGCATCGGCTTTTCAGACCACTTGGGAATGAACGAAGGGTTCGGCCGGTACTTATTGAAGAACTGAATCGCGTCGAAGGTTACCCCTGCTGTTCTGCACAGCGCCCAATCGAACGACTTCCAGAGCTGATTGCCTACCGTCTTCGGCATAATCCTCCACCTCTCCTTTCGATAAACGCACCTCAGAGTTAAGCGTTTAATCCCCCCCGAAGCCGCTGACCCCAAACGAGTGAGCCACACTCGTAACGAGTTACCGTACCAAAGTTTGCCTGGATTCCAAACTCAGGTCTACATGGGTGCATCCAAAGGTACAATTCGCGGGTTGAATGGTGTCAGGGACCGCTCAACGGGACCTCGCAAGTACTAAGTACCGGCCATTTGTCTAGTCTGCGAATCGCCCTGGTGACCTAAGGCCGCACGATCGGGCTGCCACTTCCTCCTGTGTGTTATGAGGTCTCCCTAACCCAGCGGGCGATATAATCCCGTGCTTCCTATCGAATCGAACTGGAGCGGGAATCCTCGGCCAGAGTGCTGAAACCTGAAGCTAATCCAGGTTGAGCGGGGTGCGCAGGACGCCGATGGCGAAGTGCGCTAGGTGCGGGGCGTCGTCATCCATTTGAATCCAGCGGACGACGCAGTGGTCCTTCAAGTATTGCGAAACCTTCGCCTCGGTGATTCCGAGATGTTCCGCGAGTTTTGCCTTTAGGCCCGTATCGAATGACGGTCGACTGACGCGCGTGGTCTTGCTACTGCTGCCGCGCGATCCGCGAACCAAGTTTCCCACTCCGACGCGCAGTGTCTGGCACGCTTCCACGTAGTAAGAAGTGATCTGGTCGGAATCCGACAACAAAAATACACCCGGGCCTGCCGGGGCGTCTTCGGTGTCCAGCCGATGGAGTGGGCTTCCAACCAGCCGTCGAAGCATCGATTCCAGATGCGACATCCGCGAAGCCAGAGCGGGATCGCCCGCGCGTCCATGCGCAGTTCGCTCGGACGGCAGCATGGGCGCGGCGTGTTCCATACGGTCCCGCTGAGGAGGCTCATGCGAAATCACCGGCGATTCGAATGCTACGGGCGCTCGTTCTTGAACGGGGGTGCGTGGGGCCGGGGCCCTGGGAGCCTGTTGGCGCGTAGCCGCGACAGATGACGGCGCGCTTGTTTCCGCAAAGGCTTGCGACGGGAGACCAGGCGCAGTTCCTGCACCCTTACGTCGCCGTCCACGTCCACCGCGGCGACCGCGCCGCCGCTTCTTTTTAGCGGGATCGTCCGATTCCGAAGCGGCGCTAATTTTGGCAGGTGATTCGGAGGACGAAGCTTCGTCGTCTGATTCGTGAATTTCGCCTGGAGCTAACGGCGAGGCCGCTTGCGCCTCGTCGGATGTGTCCGAAATTGTGTTCAGGGGTTCTTCCGTGTTTACCCCGGAATCCATGGATATCGCGCTTCCAGCAGGGAGTGCTGCCCCCAACCTGGTCAGTGCTTCTTCCGCTTTTTTCTTCCACTCAGCGCGCCGGAATTTTTCGGCCGCGATGGTGTACCACTTCACAGCATCGTCCGCGATTTCGGCTTTTTCCTGGATTAATGCAAGCTCCCACGCCACCATCCCGTCGTGCGTGCGCTGGTAAAGTTCGGAAAGCTTCGCGTGGGCGTCGGGGCTGCTCTTGGCTTTGCGGATGCGTGCCTGGATTTGGCGCCAATCTGCCATGGCGGGCATTGTAGCAGTCGCCGCGAGGCATAGTCCAATCCCCGATCGTTTTTTGAAGGTTGGACGTCAAAGGCGCCGATAATGCATCATCACACCATGAACACTGCCGAACGGACGCCTTGGGTTTGCGAGCAGGCGCGCGCTGTGGGATTCGATCTGTGCGGCGTCGCCACGATTGCCAACGCGCCGGCAACGAGCGATAGCGCTTCGCGAAGTTCGTTCGATGGAACGTTCGAAGAGCTCGCATACTTGCCCGAATGGCTGGCACGAGGCTACGCAGGCGAAATGATTTATCTTCGCGACCCCCGACGCGCAGACCCTCGTCTGGTTTTGGACGGTGCTCAAAGCCTGATTGTCGTCGGATTAAACTACAACTCACCTTCAGCCTATTCCACGGAACTACCCGTAACGCACGCCGATGAGTCACCTCGCGGCTGGATTTCCCGTTATGCCTGGGGCGACGATTACCACGAAGTCCTACGCGAAAAACTCGATACACTTGTAGCGGCAATGAGCGCGCAATTCGGCGAGGCGTTCGAAGCGCGCTGGTATGTTGACACCGGTCCGATCATCGAGCGCATCGCCGCGAAATATGCCGGGCTCGGCTGGCTCGCGAAGAATACCTGTCTAATCAACGAAGGGATGGGGTCGTGGTTGTTCCTGGGCGTGATCGTCACTACGCTGGATTTTGCGCCATCCATTCTGCCTGGCGAACCGCCTGCGCCGGACCTCTGCGGAAATTGCCGGTTGTGCCTCGACGCATGCCCAACGCAAGCATTTCCATCCGCCTATGTATTGGACGCGAGCAAGTGTATTTCATATCTCACCATCGAATTGCGCGGTGCGATCCCAGACGAGCTACGCCCCGCCATGGGCCGCGCCGTCATCGGCTGCGACATTTGCCAGGATGTCTGTCCTTGGAATCGCAAGTCGCCGGTAACTCAGCTCGCTGCATTCCAACCACGCCAATTCGTTCCGATAGCTGAAAATGGCGGCGACGATAAAAACGGACGTGATTCTCTATTTGCGCCAGTTCTGGAAAAGATCGCTTCGCTAACGCAGCAGGAATTCAGCGAGATTTTCCGCAACAGTGCGGTGAAGCGGGCGAAATGGCGCGGCATCGTTCGCAATGCCTGTGTGGCGCTGGGAAATTCGGGCGTTGGGCGGGATTCAGACACACATCGACGAGTTGTGGGGATGCTGGAGCGCCTTGCCGATGGTGACGATCCGCTCATTACCGAACATGCCCGCTGGGCGCTCGCGCGCCTAAATAGTCCCCGCAACGGTTCGGCGCCATCATCCGATTGACTTGCCTTGCAAACTTCCGATAGCGTAACCAAGCAATCGCTTTTTCTTGTACCGGAGGCTTTCAATGGCGCTCCTTTCGTCCACAGTGATTTTTTACTCCCTCGCGCCGCATTTCAGTTTTCCAGAAGGCGGAGGAGCGGCTGAATTAATCGCACTTCGTTGGCTTCATTTGGTTTTTGGGATCATCTGGATCGGCCTGCTCTATTTTTTCAATCTCGTTGGTTTTCCCACGATGAAGCAGCTCGACGCATCGGTAAGAGGAAAGGTCTACCCCATATTGATGTCGCGCGCGATGGCTTGGTTCCGCTGGTCCGCGATGATCACTGTGGTTGTCGGGATTCGCTATTACTTTCATCTCTTGAGTGTTGACGCCCACAACGCGGGCGACCCGTCGCTCACGCTCAAATGGTTTGGCTGGTGGATAGTCGTGTGGCTCGGGGCCTTTGCGCTGATGTATCCCTTCCAGCTTCCGCACAAAGGAATTCTCGACAACGCCTGGGTGCGGACGATTGCGATTGGGATTATCGTCATCGCAGCTTCGTGGCTCGTCCTTGATCTGAATAGCGGGGCGGACGTTTCCAACGCGCATCTGTCTATAAGTGTTGGCGGTGGGCTAGGTTTTCTGATGCTAATGAATGCTTGGGGCGTGGTTTGGCGCGTGCAGAAGCGGCTGATTATTTGGACTCGCGCAAGCGCGGAGCAAGGCACGCCCATGCCGCCGGAAGCCGCGCGGTTGGCGCGTTGGAGTTTTTTGGCCTCGCGCGTAGGTTTCTGGCTTTCATTCCCGATGCTTTTCTTCATGGGTGCCGCCGAACATTATCCATTCCTAAGCAGCATCGGCCGCTAACCCCGATGTGCCCGATTGCGATTCCGTCACGTCTATATAAGCAGCGGTAGGAGGCCACTGTGAAACCAACCCAGCGTTTCGGGCTCTCCGTCTTGCTTGCTGTGGCGATTGCTCTGCCGGCAATTGCTTACGAATACCCGCTCTCTTCCACGTCTCTTCGCGATGCTTACATGCTTGGTAACCGTAAAGATGAGCACACCGCTGAATTTCTAGCGCTCTACACGCAGTTTCTCCCGATGCCGCAAACTGGACCGCACGTGTCTGTGATCAGCGTGGAGACGCCCTACAGCCAGATAGTGGAGCTGGGCCAGAATGCTCTAAACCCAGACATCCAGGGCACGGAAGAAGAACTCGCGGGGAAAAAATTCGCTTTCATCGTGCGAGTGGAAGTTGACTTGACCGATACCTATCCGGGTCCCGCCCCTTTTAATACGGCCACGCCGGGTCAGCCAATACTGAATTTTGAGCGCGACTTCGATATTCAGCTGCTTCAAAGCAAGAAAATTCCCGCAGAATCGACGCAAGTCTATTTGCTGTACTCCGACGGAGTCACAAACATCCTTCAGATTTCGGGCGCGGTGATTGAATTACAGTATGACGAGGATAAAATCGACTCTGACGATGATGCCACTGTCAAAGTTCATACTCCGGATGGCCAGGTCATCGAGACTGTGTTCGATCTGGGCCACCTTCGGTAGGAGTTTCGTAGCGCCGGTATCTTGCCGGTTTTTCGCCTTTTCTTGAGCTTTAGCCCGTGGTCTAGCTACGACCGCCAGCGCAGCGTCACTGGTCCCGCTACCGGATGCTTCATCGGAACGCCGCTACGTTTCGACTCCAGATACGCGGCCTTCAATTCAAAATACCAGCGCGCCTGGCGGTCGGCGTCATCCACCAGCATCATCCGGTCATCGTACTTTAGTCCCAGCGCCTGCTTTTCGATCACTTCGGTATCCTGCCGGATAAATCGCGGTCCGAAAACATGAATGATGAATGAAACCACCGGGAACCAGGTAAGGATGTTCCATGCCGCGCAAAAATCCAACCGGCAAAGATCGCTGCGAATTGGCGTTACCGTTGTGCGGCTGCAGAGCCAGTAGCGACCCGCGCGAATCTGCTCGAAGCGCTGATTCGGCAGAACGAAATCGATCATGGTCGTGGCGGGCTCGCCCGTAATGAGCTTCAGGATTTTATAGGGCGCGCTATTCGCCGACGGCGCATGCGGGCTCATGCGAAACCCGTTGGGAATGGGCTCAAATTGCTTCTCTTTTTCTCGAATGCTGCGGCGGCTGCGCCACCACCAGGCTTGGTGCACGAACGGCCCATGCGCCGGATCCATCAAGCCGATGATGGCTTGGTCCACTCCGCATGGAAGATCGGCCCACAGATGAGCCATCTGATAACGCGGGCTGAATGTGGGCAGCTCGGGCGCGGCTGGCGGCGCAACGTCTGGCGCTCGGCCTTCCGGGTTGCTCATAAAGCACCAGATGTAACCGTCGTGTTCTTCGCAAGGAAAGCTACCCGCGTAAATCCGCTCGCATTTTAGTTTTGAATCCGCCGTGAGCGAGGGAATCGCCTGACACTGGCCGGTGTGCGCTTCAAATCGCCAGCCGTGGTAGGCGCACTCCACCGTCGCGCCGTCGAATTGGCCAAACGAAAGAGGAAATGCGCGGTGAGGACAAACATCACGCAACGCAAACGCTTTTCCGGCGGCGTCGCGCCCCAACACGAGCGGCACATCGAGCAGCATCGCGCGCACAAGTTTTTGGCCGCGCACCTGTTCGCTCCGCAGCGCCGGGTACCAGAATCCCCACATCATCTCGTCAGTGTGATCGTTTGTTGCCATTGGATTGACGTTGCTCACTACTTCTGCTGCTCTGCGGACGCTTCTACCGCAGCGAGGATCTTATCCAGTGCGGCACGATCAAACAGCCGGCCATTGGCGATCACACAACTGATCTTCTGCGTGTTGCGAATATCGTAGAGCGGGTTCGCGCTCAAGAGCACCAGGTCAGCAGCTTTGCCAGGTTCGATGGAACCAAAACCGCCTTCGACACCGAAAAATTTGGCCGGATTGCTGGTAGCCGTCTGTAACGACTCCATCGGCGTGAAACCTGCTTCGACAAAATTCGCGAGTTCGTCGTGCAGGCTGAATCCGGGCATGATGTACACATCTTGGGGGCCGCTCATCGCCGTACACTAACCCATCGGTTATCTCCCATCAAGCCAATCGGGCGAAACAGATGCGGCTATGCCACCTTGATCACCTACTTGAGCGGCGACCGTTTGTTCGAACATTGTTTTCGAGGTATTCAGAGAGGTGCTGCCTGATGGCACGGAGGGGTTCGTCACTTTTTTGCAGACGGCTGATAAGTAACGCGCCTTCCAGCGAGCCAATGATTAATTGCGATAATTTTAGCGGGTCGATGCGGTGATCGATCTCCTGATTTTCGATTCCCTCTGAAGTGATCTTGGACAGGCGCACAGTCCAGTTCTGCAATGCCTTCTTGGCGCGCGCCCGCAGTGCCGGGTTTCCATTGTCTGCTTCGATAGCCGTGTTCATGAGCGGGCAGCCACCGGGCACCAATCCCGCACGCAACTCGACAAAATTGTCGATCATCTTCTGCAAACGGTTCACGCAGTCCGGAACTTCCGCGACGCCGTCCAGCCTTCCGCTAACGGCTTTTCCCCAGGAATAGTCGAAGGCCTCGGTGGCTAGTTCTTCTTTGCTCGAAAAATGGCGGTAGATTCCGCCCTTCTGGAGGCCGGTCGCTTCCATTAGGTCAGAAAGTGAAGTGCCCGCATAACCTTTTTGATTGAACAGAGGCGCTGATTTCCGGACGATGTCGCCTCTGGTTTGCTCTCCTTTGGTCACGTCTCTCTCCCTCAGCCATCCGTGAGATCGGCTAGTCTTCCACGAAAAACCATTATACCATATCTGAGACCGAACGGTCTCTTTTGCATCTAAACGGCCAGAGCATTCATGAGCGAGACGCTTACACCAACCGCCTCCTTGAATCTGTCCCTCCCCAGAGTGGGAATCAATCCGTGGTTTATCGCCATCACTGTGACTCTGGCGACGTTTATGGAACTTCTCGATACGGCCATCGCCAACGTCGCACTTCCTCATATCGCTGGCGGCCTCGCCGTCAGTTCGGATGAAAGCACCTGGGTTCTCACCAGCTACCTCGTCTCCAATGCTGTCGTTCTTCCGCTCTCCGCCTGGCTTAGCCGCTTATTCGGACGCAAGCGCTACTACATGATTTGTGTGACGCTCTTCACCGTGAGTTCTCTGCTGTGCGGCTTCGCACCGAGCCTGGGTGCTCTAATATTCTTCCGCGTCTTACAAGGTGTTGGTGGAGGAGGACTGGCTCCGGTGGAACAGGCCATACTCGTCGATACTTTCCCAGCAGCTAAGCGCGCCGCAGCCTTCGCTCTCTATAGCATGGCCATCGTGACCGCTCCGGCGATCGGGCCGCCGTTGGGCGGTTGGATTACGGACCATTGGAGCTGGCGCTGGGTTTTCTTCATTAACATTCCCATAGGCATCATTTCGTTGATCCTGACCAGCCGCGTGGTGTCTGATCCGCCAGCGTTCAAGCGCGAGGTGGAGGAAGCGCGCAAGGACGGAAAGTTGAAGATCGATGGATGGGGAATTTTCTCGGTGGCCATGGCGTTCGCTTGCCTGGAAGTTGTTCTCGATCGCGGTCAGACGGAAGATTGGTTCGAAAGCCACTTCATCGTAATTTTCTTCACCATCGCGATGGTAGCGCTTCTGTTTACCATTGTATGGGAGTGGCGCCATCCTGATCCCGTGGTGGAAATCCGTCTGTTGGCCGACAGAAATTTCGCGCTGGCCAATATTTTCTACTTCATGTTCGGATTTACTCTGTACGGATCCACCGTGCTTATTCCTCAGATGATGCAGCGGCTCTACGGTTATTCGGCGACGGATGCCGGGCTGGTCCTTGGACCCGGCGCGTTTGTAATCGTGCTTCTCGCGCCCTTAGTGGTAAGAATTCTTCCGAAACTTGGCGTGAAACGTCTGATCGGTTTTGGATTTTTTGTTTTCGGGTTGGCCATGTGGCTTTTCGCCAGCTACACGCTGACCACCGATTACCGCCATGAAGCTTTGGCGCGAGCGTTGCAAGGACTGGGAATCGCCACCCTATTCGTACCCGTGAGCCAGCTTGCGTATTCCAATTTGCCCATCAACAAGAACAACAAGGCTTCCAGCCTCACCAATCTCTTCCGCAATCAAGGTGGAAGTTTTGGCATAGCTTTCGTCACCACGGTACTGGCGCGACGCACGCAGTATCATCAGAGCGTGCTGGTGGCGCACGCAAGTCTATTTGACCAGCACTACCGGCAGTTCCTCGCCAAACTCGCCAATTATTTCTCCACGCACGGTTTCTCCCATGCGGATGCAGCTGTACACGCTCAGGCGGAGGCTTTTAGCCTGCTTCAACGGCAGTCTTCGTTCCTCGCGTTCAACGATTGCTTTACTGCGCTTGGATGGTTTGTCCTGATGGGAGTTCCGCTGGTCTTTCTTATTCGGAAGTTCAAGCCGGGAGGGGGCCCGGGCGGGCATTAAGCTCCGGACTAATTTGATGGAGAACTGCGCTTACTGTAGAAAAAATCTTATCGCTCGGATCACCGTCGCGGGTTGTTCAGCTACGACCCAGTGGCTTCCTTCCATCACGCGCTCGATCTTCAACGTCTTCACGTACTGGTCCAGGCCATCCAGATTCCCTTGAAGAAGCGCCGTGTCTTTCAGACCCCAGATCACTAAGGTGGGCACGGTAATGACCGGATTCTTCGGTATCATAAAAGGGGGGGCATCGGATTTTTCTCCGCCCACAGGTGAGCTCAATTTCGCAGCGCGATAGTAGTTTAATCCGCCGGTCAGTCCTCTTTTCCAGGTTTCCAAGTATTTTTGGCGATCTTCCTCGTTCGCCCATGTTGCCAGGACGCCGTGTTGAAGCAGGGCAAAATCATTCTGACTGAGCGTTGCCTCCGCGACCGGCGAGGTGAAAAGGTTGAAGTACGCGGAAGCCTTTTGCTGGTCGGGATTGTTCGCTAATTCTCGCGCGAAGACCACTGGATGCGGCGCATTGACGATCACCACCTTCTCCAGCATTTCCGGATACTCCGCAGCGAACGCCCAGGCAATCACGCCACCCCAATCGTGGCCAACCAGCACGAATTTTTTCGCGCCTAGCTTCTCCGCCAGAGCTCGAACATCTTCGACAAGAATCGGAACGTGGTAGGCGTCCACTGACTCAGGCATCGACGAAAGGTTGTAGCCGCGCATGTCCACTGCGACCGCATGGTGGTCCCTGGCAAATTCAGGCAGCAGAACTTTCCACGCGTACCAAAATTCAGGAAACCCATGCAGAAATAGAATCAGCGGCCCTTTGCCCTGCTCCACGTAATGCAGCCGGACGCCGTTCACCTCGGCATACCCGTCCTGCGGAGTTAATGCTGCTGTACCGTGGCCTGTTTGCATTTGAGCCTCCGTGTGGGTGACGCTCCGAGCTGGAAGCTCAGGATACTAGCACACTGGCAAGATTGCTCTTTCTGGCTGCAAAACTTTTGGAACCTCGCGCCCACTGAGACCGAATTACAATTAGCCGGCAATCGCCAGGACACTTCTGAAGAGCGCCCTATTTGCGCCCACCGAAGGGACTTGAGAAACAAGGATGACACAAAGGAGAATTCGCTATGCAGAAATTTAGAGCAGGATTTGCAGCGTTCTACGTCTTCGCGTTGTTGCTGCTGTCGGTGACGGTCCTACGAGCTGCTCCGCAGGACGCCAGTTTTGTCGGCACGTGGGAACTGACGGTGACGGGCAGCGGGCAAGGCCGTAGTCAAGATGGCGATCAAGGCGGAGGAGGCGGAAACCGCGCCGGGCGAGGTGGCGCGCAATCGCTGACAATCACGCAGGACGGAGACAAATTTAAAGTCAGCCACAAGACGCGGCGTGGCGAGAATGCCTATGACGCAGTCGTTTCCGGCAACACGATTTCCTGGACAGAGGAGCACCAGGGTCCTGACGGCAACACTAGGAAGATCGCGTTCAAGGCAACGTTGACCGGCGACACGATTACAGGCACCATGGGCGGCGGGAAGTTCAGCCGTGATTTTACTGCCAAGCGATCGGCGCAAACTAACTGACTCCTCTCGCGGCGCGTCGTGGCGCGGACATGATGGAATCATAGCGTTCCCTCGGAGCCGGGTTAGGCTAAGATTCCAGGCTATGCGCCACAATCCCCGGCCTTCGAATCGACACGCGACGCGCAGACACCTAGCGCGCGAAACCTGCTGGGGACAGCCAAACCATCGAGACGCTTAGATGGCACCGCGTTGCATTCGGTTTGACTCACGACGCAATGGGGACTATTCTGGACATCGGAATGAACACTATGTTGGCCTTCTTCTATTAGCGTTTTCCTTCTTCTTTCTGCTCGCTGCGGGCTGAAAATCTTTCGCCCCGGCATTCAAAAATTACCACCGCAAACTAGGATTTACGCATTGCGAGGCATGGCATGGCAAATTTAACTCTATTCGAAAAACTCGATAACATCGAATCGCGCTACGAAGAATTGACTCAGCAACTCTCTTCGCCCGAAGTGCATAACGATTCGGCGCGTTTCCAGAAGCTTGCCAAGACGCACGCGGACATGGCCCAGATGGTGGCCAAGTACCGCGAATGGAAAGAAATTCAGAAGGGATTGCAGGGCGCGAAGCAATTGCTCGTGGAAACCGACGACACCGAAATGAAGCAGATGGCCCACGACGAAGAACACGAACTTGAAACTCGCAGCGTGATCGTTGAGCGCGAACTGAAATTTCTGCTGCTCCCGCGCGATCCCAACGACGACAAAAACGTGATCGTCGAAATCCGCGCCGGCACCGGCGGAGACGAAGCTTCACTTTTTGCCGCCGAACTCTTTCGCATGTACTCACGCTACGCCGAATCGCAAAACTGGAAAGTGGAAATTCTCGAAAGCTCGGCCTCCTCCATCGGCGGAATGAAAGAAGTTGTGGCCGCAATTCAGGGAAATAAAGTGTACTCCAAACTGAAGTATGAAAGCGGAGTGCATCGCGTGCAACGCGTTCCGGCCACAGAGCAACAAGGGAGAATTCACACTTCCGCTGCTACCGTTGCTGTGCTGCCCGAAGCGGACGACATCGATATTAAAATCGAAGCCAAGGACCTACGCATCGACACGTTTTGCTCTTCCGGCCCTGGCGGACAATCCGTGAACACAACGTATTCCGCCGTTCGCATCACCCACATTCCCAGCGGCTTGGTCGTTTCGCAACAGGACGAAAAATCGCAAATCAAAAATCGCGCGAAAGCTATGCGCGTCTTGCGGGCCCGCCTGTACGAAATGGAACAGTCTAAGCAGCACGAAGCGATAGCTGCCGAGCGCCGCGGCCAGATCAAAACCGGCGACCGATCCGAAAAAATCCGCACCTACAATTTTCCGCAGAATCGCGTCACCGACCATCGCATCGGCTTGACGCTGCACCAGCTCGACCAAGTAATGGAAGGAAAACTTGGGCCTATCGTTGACGCGCTTTCCACTCATTACGAATCCGAGCGGCTGAAGCAGGAACTCGTGGAAGCCTAATCATGCGAGATTCCGCTAACAATGGCGCCAATCTCCGCGAAGTATCAAATGCCAACAGCCAGCAATCTGCCTCCGCATTCGCGCCGGTTTCTAACATGAGCGAACAGGCGATCGATATCCGCCGGGCATTGAAGGAAGGCATGACGACTCTACGCGCGTCGCGAGTGCCGTCGCATACGCTTGCTGCGGAGCTCCTTCTAATGCACGCGCTTGGGCGCGATCGCACTTGGATGTACACCCATGCCGAAGCGCTTCTCGAATCTGCTGAGGCGGAAAAATATTACGCTCTGATCGCGCGCCGAGCGGCCGGCGAGCCCACGCAATATCTCACCGGCAAACAGGAATTTTGGGGCCTCGAATTCGAAGTAACGCCCGCGGTGCTGATCCCACGGCCGGAAACCGAGCATGTGATGGAAGTCGCCTTGGCGCGGCTCGGCCCGCGCGGTTTGAAAATCCATATGGATACGGGCTTGCCGCGTGAAAAGTTGGTCGTTGCCGATGTCGGCACAGGTTCGGGCTGTCTCGCCATTTCCCTGGCTTACGAATTGCCGCACGCCGACGTATTTGCCACGGATATTTCCGAACCCGCCCTTGAGGTTGCGCGGCGAAACGCCACCCGCCATGCACTCGCTGAACGCATCGATTTCGTTCAAGCGGATTTGCTCGCACCATTTCTTCGCTCGTCACTCACCGCTAACCCCTCGCCACGGCCCTTCGACCTCATCGTCAGCAATCCACCGTACGTCGCGAGCAATGAAGCGGACCAGTTGCAGCGCGAGGTGCGCGACCACGAACCTCGCGAGGCTCTTTTCGGCGGCGCCACGGGTGTGGAGATTTATGCACGGCTGATCGAACAAGCTGGCGCACTGCTTCGCTCTGGCGGGATTCTGGTCCTCGAGCTTGGTTATAACTCAGCAGAACATGTGCGCACGATCCTGGCGGCACAGAAGTGCTGGACTAACGTTACCTTCACGAATGATCTCGCAGGGATTCCGCGCGTGGCCGCTGCCGACCGTATCTGATAAAACGCGACCGCTGTTTTGGCGTAGAATCTAACTCTCGTCCATTTCAACGATATGCCGCAGCTGGCCCATTTTCGCGCGAAGCACGACGCATCAGCGCCGGCTGCGGATTCCGCTGCTTCCATTCTTCACATCGACATGGACGCGTTTTTCGTTTCTGTTGAGCTGCTGGCGCGGCCCGAATTGCGCGGGCTAGCTGTGATCGTCGGTGGGCAGCGCGACCAGCGCGGCGTTGTGACGTCCGCCAGCTATGAAGCGCGGCGCTTCGGCGTTCACTCCGCGATGGCCCTGCGCACAGCTGCAAAACTTTGCCCGCATGCTGTGTTCCTCGACGGGCACCATGAACTCTACGGCCGCTGGAGCGATCGCGTCGCAACGATTCTCGCGAAATATTCGCCGACCGTGGAAATCGCTTCCATCGACGAAGCGTATCTGGATCTTGCAGGCACCGAACGCCTCCATGGCCCGCACCTTGGCGCAGCGCACAAACTTTTGCTCGAAATCACGTCAACAACCGCGTTGCCGTGTTCGGGCGGTTTGGCGGCAACGCGCCTGGTCGCAAAAGTTGCGAGTGAGCAGGCCAAGCCGCGCGGTTTGGTTTGGGTTACGCCGGGAAGTGAGCCGGCCTTTCTCGCGTCGCTGTCCGTGCGGAGGATTCCGGGCATTGGAAAAGTGACGGAGGCTGCACTGAAAAGCCTCGGGGTCGAAACCATTGCTCAACTTCAGCAGGTAACACTTCAGCGCCTCGAAGAGGTTTTCGGAAAATGGGGCCAAGCACTTTATCGCAAGGCGCGCGGCATTGATTCGTTCGAATTTTTCGTTGACGCCGAATCGAAATCAATTTCCCACAATCAAACTTTCGGACATGACACAAATGACCGCGAGGTTCTGGAGTCCACCCTAAGCCATCTCTGCCAGAAGGCCGCAAAACGTCTGCGCGAAGCCGGCCTGCACGCTCGCACCGTTACCGTTACACTGCGCTATGCCAACTTTACAACCGTCACTCGTGGCCACACGCTCGGCGAGCCTTCCGACCTCGACACCGTTTTTCTGCGCGCGGTCCGTGATCTTTTTTCGGGCGCTTGGGACGGAGCCGCGAAACTGCGGCTTGTGGGCGTTGAATTTTCTTCGTTCTCGGGCGCGTCCGGCCAAATGGAACTTCTCGATCCTGGCCGCCGCGAAAAGCTGGAACGCCTCGCCCGCGCCACCGATCGTCTTCGCGACCGCTTCGGATTTTCGAAAGTACAATTCGGCGGCGCGCTCACGACTCGCGACGACTCCGACGACCACGACTGATTCCTCCGGCGCACAAGCAGTTGACTCCTCGACGGAACAAATGCGGCGCAATGTGTTTCCTGTCCTATAATCATCGCTCTCATGGCCACAACTTCTAATCCCGAAAAGCGTTCAACCGGCGCGTTCCACAGCTTGCGCGACTTCTGGGCACGCGCGACCGAAGGCCTGAAAGTCAGCCAGCTCTGGGGACAGTTCAAGTCCGAAGCCACAGCCACCTACGGCTTTTACTCGAAGGATGTGGACCGCGAGGCCATTGACCAGGAGAAATCGAAATTCAAGCGTTTTTGGCGGACAGCTTGGGGTTTGTTTCTGGCCATGTTGATGAAGCTCTCCCCCGCGCGAAGGGTGCTTCTGATCGCCGCGATAATCCTTCTGGTTGTTCGCAACGAAAACTTTGACGGCATCTGGCTTGGCGCCGTGATTTTATTTTTGTTGCTAGCGCTCGAACTGGCCGATCGAGTGACCATGAAGCGCGATCTCGAAATCGCGCGCGAGATTCAGCAGTGGCTTGTTCCCGCCCAGCCGCCAATTGTTGCAGGTGTGGACATCGCGTTCGCCACGCGCCCTCAAAACACAGTTGCGGGCGATTATTACGATGCGTTTTTGCGGCCGCTGCCAACGGGCCGGGCGAGCAACCCACCATTACTTATTGCAGTGGCCGACGTTGCGGGGAAAAGCGTGCCGGCGGCGCTGTTGATGGCGACATTCCAGGCAAGCCTAAGAGCGCTTGCGGCGACACCTGCTTCGCTTGATGAAATTGTAGTGGGCCTCGAACGCTACGCAAGGGCGCACAGTCTTGAGGGCCTCCGCTTTACTACGGCCTTCCTCGCGGAAATAAATGTCGAGACTCGCGAGATGTCCTACGTGAACTGCGGGCACAACGATCCCATCTTGCGCCGCGCGTCGGGAGAAATCGAGCGGCTTTCTATCGGTGGCCCGCCCCTCGGGACGCCCCTTTTCACAGAAAACGAAATCCCGTACCCGTCCGGGCGCACGCAGCTTCACCCGGGTGATTTGATTTTCATTTTTACCGACGGCGTAGTGGAAGCGGTGAATGAAGCCGGGGAAGAATATAGCGAAGCGCGGCTTCTTCCCTGCGTGCGGCCAATTCCAGCGAACGCAGCAGATGTGCTCGCGCGAGTGATGACGGACGTCAACAATTTTGTCGGCTATGCGCGCCAGCATGACGACATCACCGCTCTCGTTCTCCGCGTGACATCTTAGTTAGCGCCGCGGATTGGCCGCGCTCAGCCGCCCTCAAGTCCTGCCGTTCCCGTTCGAGAAACTCTGGAGTAGAATTGCGGCGCCATATCGATTCTCGACTGGAGACCTTGCGAGGTGTGCGGATGCGTTTTCTATTTTTTTTTGGAGCGTTGCTGGTTGCGACGGCCGCGGTGGCGCAAGCCCCGAAGGCGGTTGATGTCGCGGACTTCATCAGTGTTGATGCACCGGTCTTCGTTTTGAATCACGTGCGAGTGATCGACGGAACGGGCGCTGCCGCGAAGGAAGACCAAGCGGTGATCATCGCAAACGGCAAGATACAGTCCATCGGGCCGGCTGCCTCGGTCCAAATTCCGCAAGGCGCGCAACAACTGGACCGCTCCGGCTACACCGTCATTCCGGGCATCGTTGGAATGCACGACCATCTCTACTATACGGACTCGGCCGCGGTGCAACGTGCAGGAGGAAGACTCGGCGAGCCGGGGTTGTTCATTATGGAGATCCCTTACACCGCGCCGCGCCTCTATCTAGCGGCCGGCGTAACCACGATGCGCACGACTGGAAGCCTGGAGCCCTACACCGACCTAAAAGTGAAGAGCCGCATCGACGCAAACTTGATGCCGGGACCGAGTATCGACGCGACGGCTCCTTACCTGGAAGGCGCGCCGACAATATTTGCACAAATGCACGAACTGACCGGGCCGGACGATGCGAAGCGCATGGTGGACTACTGGGCGGCGGAAGGCATGACGTCGTTCAAAGCCTACATGAACATTACGCGCGAGGAATTGGGAGTGGCGATCGAGGCAGCTCACGCACACAAGATGAAACTGACGGGACATCTTTGCTCGGTGACTTGGCCCGAAGCTGTAGCTCTCGGGATCGACGACTTCGAACATGGGCCCGTGTTTGCCGACACTGAATTCGTAACGGATAAGAAGCCTGACGTATGTCCCCAAGGTGGAAGCATGGCGTGGGCAAAACAAGACGTGAACGGAGCACAGGTACAGGAGCTCATCCACAATCTCGTGTCACATCACGTGGCTGTGACTTCGACTCTTCCGGTGTTTGAGGCTGGCGTGCCGGGGCGGCCGAAATTGCAACGGCGTATGCTGGATGCGATGTCCGCGGAATCGGCGCAAAGTTATTTGACGCTGCGCGCACTCACGCCATTGGATTCGCCGATGACTTCTCTGATGCGCAAAGAAATGGATTTTGAGGTGGCGTTCGCAAAAGCGGGGGGCTTGCTGCTCGCCGGTCCCGATCCAACCGGAAACGGCGGCGTGCTGCCCGGATTCGGCGACCAACGGGAAATCGAGCTCCTCGTCGAAGCTGGATTCACTCCAGTGCAAGCCATTCAAGTCGGCACGCAGAATGGCGCGATTTATCTCGGGCAGCAGGATCGCATTGGAACCCTCACCGCGGGCAAACAGGCGGACCTCGTTTTGATCAAAGGTAATCCCTCTACCAAGATTGACGACATCGAAAACGTCGAAACGGTCTTCAGGTCCGGAGTTGGCTACGATTCCAAGAAATTGATCGAGAGCGTAAGAGGCCAGGTCGGGATTCGCTAAAGCGTTGGATTTTATCGGGAACTGGAACAATGACTGGAAACTGCCTCGACTACCAACGACGCGCCATTTCGCTCATAATCGCAACATGACTCCGCGGGCTTTCGCTGAACAGATCTGCCACCGATTGCGCGAGGCCGGTTATCAGGCCTTTTTCGTGGGCGGATGTGTGCGTGACATTCTGCTTGAGCGAGAGCCGGCTGATTACGATGTCTGCACGGATGCTACGCCTGACCAAGTGCTGCGCATCTTTCCGCGCAGCTTGTCGGTGGGAGCGAAATTTGGCGTTGTGATTGTCGTGGAAGATTCGCCGGTTGACGATTCCGCAAGCGACGCTGCCGCGCCGATTCAGGTTGAAGTAGCCACGTTTCGGTCCGACATCGGTTACTCCGACGGCCGCCACCCGGATAACGTTGTGCTAGCAAAATCGCCGCAAGAAGATGTGAAGCGGCGAGATTTTACGATCAACGCGCTGCTGATGAATCCGGAGACGAACGAGATTCTGGATTTCGTTGGCGGACGCGAAGACCTTCGTGCCGGCATTATCCGCGCGATCGGCGACCCGGAGGAGCGATTTCGCGAGGACAAACTGCGCATGGTTCGCGCTGTTCGTTTTGCCGCGCGGCTTCACTATGAGATCAAACCGCAGACCCTTCGTGCGATTCAGAGGCTTGCTCCCGAAATCACGCAGGTTTCTCCCGAGCGGCTTCGCGACGAGTTGTCCAAGCTGCTTACCGAAGGGTCGGCGCGCCGCGCGTTTGAGTTACTCGATGAAACCAAGCTTCTGCCGGAACTTCTTCCCGAGATTGCGCGCATGAAAGGCGTGGAGCAGCCACCGCAATTTCACCCCGAAGGCGACGTTTGGATTCACACTCTACTGATGCTTGAAAGACTTCCGGCCGGGTGTCCACCCACGCTCGCATGGGGCGTCCTCTTGCATGACGTTGGTAAGCCCGCCACCTTCACACCTCCTTCCGGACCGGATGGAAGAATTCGGTTCGATCGGCACGCCGAGGTCGGTACGCGCATGGCTGAAGAAATTTGCCGCCGTTTCCGCTTCTCAAATGACGACACCGAACAGATCGCCGCGCTCGTAGCAAACCACATGAAATTTAAAGATGTGCTGCAGATGAAGCCGGCTACATTAAAGCGGTTTGCCCGCATGAATCGCTTTGACGAGCACCTCGACCTGCACCGCCTGGATTGCCTTTCCAGTCACCGCATGCTGGACAACTACGACTTCGTTCGCCGATTCACCGAGGAAACGCCAGCCGAGGAAATACGCCCGCCACGATTGCTGACCGGGGACGATCTTCTGGCCATCGGTCTGAAGCCCGGGCCGGTATTTAGGGAAATTCTCAATACGATCGAGGAAGCCCAGTTAGATGGCGCCATTCACACGCGAGAAGAAGCGATGATGTTAGCGAAGTCACTGATCCCGGCAGGGAGTTAAGAACGTCATGAAAGTTTTTGCCGTCTTGCTTTCCTTCCTGACGATAACCGGCGGTAGTTCCCATGCGCAGCACGCCGCCCAAAAGCAGCCAAATGCTGCGGAACAGCTTGGAATGACTTGCGCGCAGATTCTGCAGATGAGTTCGACTGACTGGGTTACTCGGTTCAATGGGAAAGTGAAAGTGAATCGAACGAAAAATGCAAACTCCGGCGCGACGGGTAGTGCCGGCGCAGCCAGCAAGCCGAGCACTGAAACTCCGGACGTCGAAACGACCCTACGCGGAATTGCAGCCTACGGGAAATGCTACGATGCGCGAACCGACCAGCTAGCCGCGTCGCTCCGCAAGACTGGCAAAGGGCCGTTAATGGGCGTGCGCGGAAACTTCCGCGATTTCGACATCGCGTTGCAGAATTTCACAGCTACGGCGCTCAGCATGGCGCAACCTCCCGCTGATGCTGTCAAAACGGCCTATGCCGCGCTCTACGAAAAGCAGTTCCGCTACGCGTTCTATCAAAGTTACGAACGAAACCTCGTAAAACAACCTCCGCCTGCAGCGCAAGATACCCCTAGGGCAGCCAGTACTGAGGCCACAGCCGTTACAACAACACCTCAGCCGGCCGCTTCAGCGACGCGCATCACTGATCCGATGACTCTCGCGAAAAACCGCGTCGGAGATTTTTTGGCAGCGCTCCCGGACGACAAGAGGCGCGAGGTCCACCTCGCGTTCGGAGGAATCTTCGAAAAAGGACCGATCGCCGACCAGTGGAAGCTGGAAGTTTATCGCTACGCTATCTCCGTCCTTGAATCACCAAAGGACAAGCCGTTTTCGCCGCCGCCATTTTGACCCTCGCACCCGGTGTCTGTTAGTCTCGTTCGTTCTTATTCCGGGAGAATAAATGAATTTTCGAACTTCCCTTTTGCTAAGTGCGCTTGCATGTTTAGTGTTCGCAGGCAACCTATATGCGCAGAGCAACGACGCCACGAATAAACTTGCGCGCGATATTTACAAGCAGCTCATCGAAATTAACACGACCGATTCGGTGGGCAGTACGACGGTCGCTGCGGAAGCGATGGCCCAGCGGCTGCGCGACGCTGGTTATCCCGCGAGCGACGTGCAGGTGCTCGGGCCGAATGCTCGCAAGGGCAATTTGGTCGCTCGCCTGCGCGGTACAGGCGCGCAGAAACCGATGCTGCTGATTTGCCACCTGGATGTGGTGGAGGCGCGGCGCGAAGATTGGTCTATGGATCCGTTTCAATTCATCGAGAAGGACGGGTACTTCTACGGCCGCGGGTCGGGAGACATCAAGGATGGCGACGCAATCCTGATGACGGCGATGATTCGTTTCAAACAGGAAGGGTTCAAGCCGGACCGCGACATTATTCTGGCGCTAACGGCGGACGAAGAAGGTGGCACGTCAAACGGCGTCGAGTGGCTGATCAAGAATCACCGCGACTTGATTGAAGCAGAATTTATTCTTAATCCTGACGCAGGCGATTTCGAGTTGGACAAAGGAAAGAAATTGCTCGTCGGCGTCCAGGCGGCGGAAAAACTGTATCAGGATTTCGATCTGAAAGTGACGAACCCGGGCGGCCACAGCTCGCTGCCGGGCAAGGAAAACGCAATCTACGAGCTTGCCGAAGGTCTAACCCGCCTCGAGCATTACCAATTCCCGTTTGAACTCAGCGAAGTGACGCGCGAATACTTTAAGCGGGAAGCTGACATCGTTGGTGGCTCGACAGGCGCAGACATGAAAGCGATTCTCAAGACGCCGCCGGACGAGGCTGCCGTCGCGCGGCTCTCGGAATCTCCCTTTTACAACGCGCGAATGCGCACTACCTGCGTTGCGACCAGGCTGGAAGGCGGCCATGCGAATAACGCACTTCCAGGAATGGCACGCGCGAACGTCAATTGCCGCATTCTGCCGGGGCACACGCCTGATGAGGTTCAGGCGACGCTGGTGAAGGTTCTAGCCAACCCCAAAATTTCCGTGTCACAGATCACCTCGTCCGGGTCGGGGTTAAGATCCAATCCGCTCTCGACTCTTCAGCCGAATGTGATGAGTGCGATTGAGAAAGTCGCTGCTGAAATGTGGCCTGGCGTTGCGGTTGTTCCGGTGCTCGATGCCGGCGCCAGCGACGGAGCTATTTCGCGAGCGGCCGGGTTTCCCACTTATGGCGTCCCCGGCGTGTTCATGGATGTGGATGACGATCGCTCGCATGGCCGCGATGAACGGATTCGAGTGACGTCATTTTACGAGGGCGTGGACTTCTACTACCGCTTGATCAAATCACTTTCCACAACGCAATAACTTTTGCGGCGAGAAAACTTTCGATGAGTCTAATGAGACGCTCCCTTTTGAAGGCCTCGCAGAGCCCCTGGCTGCGCGAGCGCGCGCCGCGCTACGGTTTCATGAGGAGAACGGTGAAGCGTTTCATGCCCGGTGAAAATGTCGAAGACGCGCTGGCTGCGGCGCAGACGCTAGCCTCTAACGGTATCGGCACGCTTTTGACGCACCTAGGAGAAAACATCACCGATCGCGCGGAAGCGGAAGAAGTCTCAAAGCATTATTTGAATGTCCTGGATCGAATTCGCGCTGCGAATTTGCCCACAGAAGTGTCCGTTAAACTGACCCAGCTTGGCCTGGACCTTGATGCTGAATTTTGTTACTCCAATCTTGCCGCCCTGATCGAACACACACCCGCGGACAAAACTCTTTGGGTTGACATCGAGCAAAGCCCCTACGTGGACGCCACACTCCAGCTCTATCATCGCGTGCGGAAAGCCTATGCGAATGTTGGCGTATGCGTGCAGGCATATCTTTATCGCACCGAAAGGGATCTGGACTCGCTGATATCGATCGGCGGAGCTGTGCGGCTGGTGAAGGGTGCCTACAACGAGCCTGCCGAGATAGCCTTTCCTCAGAAGAAGGACGTGGACGAGAATTATTTTCATCTCGCGCAGCGATTGTTGAGTCCTGAAGCGCGGAAGATGCGGGTTCGGCCGGCAATGGCCACGCACGACCGCGCATTGATCAAAACGATTGCTGAATGGAGCGCGTCGCAGGGGATTGCCAAAACCCAGTTCGAATTCCAAATGCTGTATGGCATACAACGGGCAGAGCAACTGCGGCTCGTACGTGATGGCTACCGCTGCAATGTGCTGATTTCCTACGGCGCCTTCTGGTTTCCCTGGTTCATGCGCCGCCTGGCCGAACGTCCCGCCAACGTGCTTTTCCTCGCCCGCAACTTCTTTTCAGGTTAGAGCATTTCCCTGCGAGGCAACTTCGCTACTTTTTTCGTGTGTAAGTGGTTTCCTGAAACGCTGCTTCCTTGCCGTCCGCTCCAGCGCTCATTAACGTGACGACAAATTGATTGTCGTCCACCTGCCGGATTACAGCGTGAAGGGGAACCGTGCCTCCATGTAGATTCCGTGTCTCGCCGGTCAGATCGACGGTCTTGCCGCTATCACTGCTCGTGCCGGTCAAACAAATCATGCCTGTGGACCCCGTGTACATCCACACCGCCTGGTATTGCTTGGTAACGTTATTGAAGCCGTAGATGCGCGTTCCCGAAACCGGGCGGCCAAAAACCGTGTCGTTATTTTCTTCGACGATGAACCGTCCGCCCAGAGCGACGGAAATCTTCGAGGTTCCGCTCGAAGCATTCGAACCAGCATTCGGCTGCGCAACAAATTTTATCGTTCTGGTGTACTCGCCCGCGCGCTTTGCGAGAAACTCCTGTTCTGGCCCAGGCTTTGTGGCGTCAGCCGATTGATGGGTGTCAGGCGTAACCTCCGGTTTTTGAGGCCCGCGGTCCTGGGCAAAAACTGCGGTTGCAGCAAGGAGTAACAGCGCCGCGAGCAAAGCTCCGCGATCACGCGATGGCCCAAGACTCATTTATGTCTCCTTCGCAACCCTTACATCGAACCAGGGAACGATAGCACTTGCGATCCCCGGAATATAGTTGGGAGGACAGCCTCAATCGCGGCTAGTAGGTTGGCCCTGCCGCTTAGCGCGTGCGTTCGTCTTTTTCGACTTTGCCGTCGCGCAGGCGAATGACGCGGTGTGCATTCGCGGCGATGTCGGGCTCGTGTGTGACCAGGATGATGGTATTGCCTTGCTCGTGCAGCCGGGCAAACAGCGCCATGATTTCTTCGCCGGTCTGCGAGTCCAGGTTCCCAGTCGGCTCGTCTGCCAGAAGAATCGAAGGCGT
The DNA here is from genome assembly GCA_963698005.1 of uncultured Acidobacteriota bacterium. Taxonomy (GTDB): domain Bacteria; phylum Acidobacteriota; class Terriglobia; order Acidiferrales; family UBA7541; genus Palsa-295. The sequence continues at coordinate 3,154,561 of OY969113.1, read as the reverse complement.
GTTGACCAGAGCGCGCGCGATGGCCACGCGCTGCCGCTGGCCTCCTGAGAGTTCGTTGGGCTTGTGCATCATGCGGTCGGCCAGATCCACTTGACTCAACGCCTTTTTAGCCCGGCCAAGGCGTTCTTCCGAAGGGGTCCCGTTGTAAATCATGGGCAGCTCGACGTTGTGGAGCGCGGTGGCTCGAGCCAACAGATTAAATGTCTGGAAGACGAATCCGATCTCTTTGTTGCGTATGTAAGCTAGCTCGTCGTCATCGAGCTGGCTGACGAGCCGGCCCGCCAGCCAGTAACTCCCCTTGGTGGGCGTGTCCAAGCAGCCAATCAAATTCATAAGCGTGGATTTCCCGGAACCGGATGGACCCATGATAGCGACATACTCGCCTTTGTGGATCTCGATGCTCACGCCGCGAAGAGCATGCAATTGCTCCGCGCCCATTTCGTACGTCTTCCACAAATCCTCGGTTTGAATAACGATACCGGTATCAACCAGGTCCTTGCGGTAACTCTGTGGAGCGATGATTTCTTCAACGGCCATGCGCAATGTGCTCCTGGATTCAGCTCAACTAGGTCGATGACTCTTCGCGTTTGGGTGCCGAGTTGTCCACCTTCACCGCAGCGCCGGGCCGTAGTGTGCGAAGTGCCTTGTAGCTTCCAATGACAATTTCCTCGCCATCTTTCAGCCCGCTGGTAACCTCAATATCGGTAACGCCCGCGATACCTGTCTGAACCGGAACGAACTCGGCCTTCTTGTCGCGGATGACAAAAACTCCCTGAATGTCGGTCTTCTTGGAATCACCATTCGCCCCTGTCGACGGTTTGGAAGCCGCTAGAGTGACGTCGCTCCCCTTCTTGCCCGGCTTCGCTTGTTCGAGTTCCTTTTCCGTCCGCACGGCCAACGCCTGAATCGGAATGGTCAGTGCATTTTTTTTCTCCGCTGTCTGAATTTTGGCGGTGGCGGAAAGGCCCGGCCGGAGCGCCTCTGGTGGATTGTTCAGGGTGACCACGACTTTGAAATCCCGTGCTTCCTGGGTATTCGCAGTCGTTTGCGTGGTAGCCGCCTGTCCAGACGAACGCAGAATGGCTAGCTCGCCCACTTGAGTTACGCGGCCTTTGAACGTCTTGCCGGGGAGCGCATCAATCGTCACTTCGGCAGGCTGGTTCTCTCGCACGTTGGTGATGTCGGTTTCGTCGACCTTCACTTCAGCGGTGACAATGCTCATGTCGGAAATCGTCATTAGGTTACTGCCTTCGGCGTTCTGAATTCCGGGTACGACGTTTTCGCCGACGCGCACAGCAATGTAACTAACAATCCCATCGATCGGCGCTGTATAGGTGGTTTTGCGGAGAATGTCCTTTGTATGTTTCAGGACGGCCTCGTTCTGATTCATGTTATCGCGAGATTGATCACGCGCCGCGCGCGCCTGTTCCACCTGCGCTTTGGAAGCGTTGAGCGCAGCCACAGCGCCGTCGTAAGTCGCTTTATTTGCGTCAAACTCCTGCTTGGCTATGAGCTGGTCTTTGTAAAGCTCTTGCGTGCGCTGCCAGTCGAATTTGGCTTTCTCCAGGTCAGCCTGGCGCTGGGCGAGCGTCGCCACTGCCGAGTCGTAACTCGCTGCGGCCACGCGCATGCCCGCTTGGGTAGAGCTGATGCTGGCTTCCTGGGCCTGAACATCCGCGGCCGGCTGGATGTTTTCCAAGTGCAGAAGAATGTCGCCCTTCTTCACGTGGTCGCCCTCTTTCACGACAATATTGGTAATCTTCCCGATGCCTTCACCGAGGACGTTTGTATAGTTCTTTGGTCTAATTTCACCGGATGCCGTTACGACCGAGGTCAGGTCCTGCTTTACGACTTTGCCCGTCTGCACCTGCACAACACCCTTATTCGCCTGATAGACGCTGTACCATGCAATGCCACCAAGGACGACCACGGCACCCACGCCGATCAACACTTTTTGCCAGGTTTTCATTGCATCAACCTTTGTATCCTCGCATCACGGGATGAAGTCATCTGCCACACTATTCCATACGTCCGCAGGGGCCGGAATGTTTCCGGATTAGACGAAGATAAAGAGATAAAGACAGTTAGCTACATTAATCTTCGGATTCTCTCACTCCCTCTTTCTGCTTTCCAACGACTCTGCCTCTTCCCTTTGATGGCCAATAGCCCTAATTTACACTATCTTGGCCGCTGGTTCGACGAATTGCGCGTGTACCCACAAGACTACCATTCTAGATGTTTTCAGCATTGAAAAAAACTAGTGTAGCGGCCTTGCGGCCAATTTGCGGAGCTGAAAACCCTCAAGCGAAATGAATTCGCTGACAGCTGGCCGTCCCTCCTGGCATCTGCTTATGTTTCTCGACCTCGCCAGCTATAAAAACCCCGAAAACCCCAGGCAACCCCACCTCGTCTGATGTGCTCATATCCGGTACGGGGTGAACTGCATTGACCTGTACCTTCGGACAGGTTAGAATTTCTAACCAATCAAAGGGGAAATAGTCTTTTATGGGCCGTTACGTCAGAGTGTATCTGCTGGCAACTTTAGCTGTCGGTTTAGGAGCAGCGCCGCTGGCCTTCGGCCAGGGCGAATCTCAAGGCCAGCAACAAGCCCAGCCTGACCAAAATTCGGCCAAAAAGTCCGCGAAGCAAAAAGCCAAGAGCGATAAAGAACTTAAAAAGGAACTAGACTCCCAATACAGGAAATGGCTTGACGAGGACGTCGTCTACATCATATCCCCGGAAGAGCGCAGTGCATTCCTTCACCTCGCTACTAACGAAGAGCGTGAGCAATTCATCGAGCAATTCTGGCAGCGTCGTAATCCCGACCCTGATTCGGCCGACAACGCATTTAAAGAGGAACACTATCGTCGAATTGCATATGCCAACGAGCATTATTCCTCTGGCATACCGGGCTGGAAAGCTGACCGTGGGCGCATTTACATCATGTGGGGTGCGCCCGATGAAATTGACTCACATCCGTCGGGTGGCAGTTACGACCGTCCCGCTTCGGAAGGCGGAGGAGAGACTTCCACCTATCCGTTCGAAGATTGGCGTTATCGCTACCTAGAAGGTATAGGCGAAAACGTTGAGCTGGAGTTCGTGGATCCGACGATGAGCGGTGAATACAAGCTCACCATGGATCCCAGCGAGAAGGACGCCCTTCTCATGGTTCCAGGCGCGGGTCTTACCCAGATGGAGTCTATGGGATTGGCAAGTAAGACCAGCCGATTCAATAACACCGACGGTACGCACGATGCTGCGCCTCTCGGAATGACACCAGAAAGCATGAACGAATTTACCCGGCTGGAGCTTTATAGCAAGATCCAACAGGCGCCTCCCGTGAAGTTCAAGGATCTGGAAGCCGTGGTTACCTCGCGGCTCGTGCGCGATCAGGTGAAGTTCGATTACCGCTTTTATTTCCTGCGCATCACATCTGAGACGGTTCTGGTTCCTATTACCGTGCAGATACCTACGCGACAGTTGAGTTTTCAAGAAAAATCGGGAGTGGATTCCGCGACTGTGAATCTATTCGGACGCGTCAGCACACTGAGTGGCCGAATTGTGCAAACCTTTGAAGACACGGTGAAACGTGATGTTCCGGCCGCCTTGTTGCAGCAGGCCCAGTCCGTCCCATCGATTTATCAGAAGGCCGTACCGTTGAGCCCTGGCCTCTACCGCCTCGATATCGTGCTGAAGGACGTAAATAACGGAAACGTCGGCGTGATAAATACTCGACTTGCGGTCCCGCGATTTGAGGATGATCGTTTGTCCTCAAGTTCTCTGATTCTTGCCGATCAGATTTCGCCCGTTTCAGCGAAAGATATCGGGCTCGGGCAATTCGTCTTGGGCGATGTGAAGGTTCGCCCGAAGCTTGACGCGTCGTTCGGAGCCGCGGACGGAATGGGCGTGTTCCTGCAAATCTACAACCTGAAAGTGGATGAGAAAACTCACAAATCAGACGCCTCCGTGCAGTATCGCGTTATGAAAGATAAGGCTTCTGAGCCGGTGCTGAAGTTTGATATTCCAAAGGATAAATTGCCTGAGCATGGCGAAGAATTGACTCTGGAGAACATCATTACGCTGGGGTCCTTGGCACCCGGAGCGTACAAGCTTGAAGTAGCGGTAACCGATAATCTCACTAAGCAGACAATTACGCCGGCGATGGATTTTACGGTGAAAGCATCCTCGGCGCCAACGACTGCACAGAGGAGGTGATGTGGGGAGCTTGCGAGTGATTCGCTCATCCATTTTCGGTATGCTGATGTGCCTGCTCCCGTTAGCGGCCGTCGCCGCGCCGAATTCCGGCAGGATTTCGGGCGTGGTGCTGGACTCTACCGGGACGCCTCAAATGGGCGCCACTATCTTTGTTAGCTCGGATCAACTGCTCGGCAGTTCAGCTGTCGAGTTGCTTACCAACGATCGCGGCCGATTTTCCAGCGCACTGCTACCTTCCGGCACGTACTCGATTAAAGTGACTCTGGCTGGGTTTCTCCCCGTCATGGAAGAGCATGTCCTGGTAAATGATGAGCGCACCACTTTGCTTGAAATCGTTCTTGGCTCGGTATTTTCATCGCTCGAAAAATTACAGCGGCAGCCTGATCAACCAATCGCTTCGGACGAGTGGACTTGGGTGCTTCGAAGCTCCGCTGCCACGCGGCCGGTCCTTCGATGGCAAGACGATGGCGAAATATTCGGTGTTCCGCCAGGTCAGTTCGAAACAGCGCAAAATCAAGCCGGGCGCGTGCGTCTTGAGCTGACTTCGGGTTCAGATCATCCGGGTTCGGTTTCAAATCCGTCCGATTCGCCGGGCACCGCTCTTGTATATGATCTCTCTCTTGGCGGTCATGAACAGCTCTTGATGGCCAGCCAGTTCAGCTATGAGGATGGGGCTTATTCCGGCGGCTTGGCTACTCAATGGATACCCTCAGGCGAACAGGGCGTAGGGCCAGTAACCACTCTACTGATTCGCGAATCGCGCTTGGGCCCCGATGGGCCTACATTCCGCGGACTGCGGATGTCGTTTGACAATTCGTTTGCCTTAGGTGATCGAGTTAGCCTGCGCTATGGTTCAGACTTCGTGATGGCGGGTCTCGACGGCACGACGGCAGCCGTGCGACCACGCGCTGAAATAGCCACGCAGCTGACTCCAACCTGGCAGGTCTCTATTCTCGCCGCCGCCAATGGATGGCAGGACCCTGCCGGGGATCAAAGCACGCTGCAATCTGCCCTAAATACTCTCGATCAATTTCCGACAGTTCTGATGCGTGACGGACATACCGTCCTTGAAAATGGCTTGCACGAAGAATTGGCCGTTGAGCATACGTTCAATAAGAATGCCAGTCTTACAGTGGCTGTGTTCAACGATCGTTCGACGCACACACCGGTATTCGGGCACGGGTCCGTTACAGGGCCGGATTATTTACAGGATTTTGTCTCGAATGTCTTCGCCTATGACGCCGGTGATTCTGGTTCGCTAGGGACGCGTGTCGCTTATCACCAAAAATTTACCGACAACGTTTCTGCGACGATTGTCTACGAATATGCAGGAGCATTGTCCCCGACTGAGGAACCCTCGGAAGCAGCCTTGAGAAACCAGTTGGCGATGCGCTATCGTCAGAGCGCGGGTGGACGCCTTACTTTAAAGGTCCCCCGTGTTGGTACGAAGCTGACGGCTGGCTACAAATGGATCAATGGTCCGGTTGTCTCCGCGATGGATCCCTATGGAGAGTCTCTCTATCACCTCGATCCCTATTTGAGCCTGGGGATTCACCAGCCGCTTCCGAGGTTTATCCCAGGTCACGCAGAATTCCTGGCTGATTGCGGCAACCTCTTTGCCCAAGGGTACGTTCCCTTGGCTACCCCTGACGGTCGAGTCGTCCTGATCCCTACCTACCGGTATCTCCGCGGTGGGCTTAGTTTTCAATTCTAGTTAGTAGTAGGCTACCGGAAACGGGAAGATGCCTCCCACAAATAGGATTGCTACAGTGTCTTCGGGAGAAAGCTCTCGTAACTTCATAAAAATAAGCGACATATGATTAATAGAATCTGCAATTTACTGGAAGCTGACGTGCTTGCATTAAATCAGCCTCTAAGCTGAAGTTATGGGTGTGGCTGGATGAATGATAGTCTCCGAATGCGGCTCGGCGCAGTCCTGCTGGCACTCCTGACTCTTGCTGCGGTCGTCTTTGCTGTTCTAAATTTCCAGCAGCGCTCCCGGTTTGTTCTTCCAGATGATGGCGTCACCTGGATGGATACGTCCCAGGGAGTCATTGCGTGGCACGTTGTCGCCGATTCGCCTGCGGCGAGGGCTGGCATCAAGGTGAACGACACCGTTGAGTCGGTTCGGGGCGTCACCATTCAACGCGCGACCGACGTTACTCGAGTCTTGTTTCATGTAGGACCATGGGCTGAAGTTCACTACCAGATGCGCCGCGGATCAGCGGCCTTTGAGACGCGCCTGGTTACCGCGCCACAGGACAATTCTTCCTCGATCGAGAATTACCTCCGCTTAACGGCGCTTGTATATCTCTTCATTGGCCTGTTCATATTCGTTCGCCGTTGGAATGCGCCGCGCGCCATTCATTTTTACGTTTTCTGCTTGGCTTCATTCATTCTCTATAGCTTTCATTACACCGGAAAACTGAATTCTTTTGACCAAACGATTTACTGGGCCAACGCGGTCGCGCTACTCCTACAGCCGGCTTTGCTCGTTCACTTTGCGCTGGTTTTTCCGGAGCGCCGTGGAACTCTATGGCCGAAGCTGGCTGCCACCTACGCTCTGCCGGCCGCGCTTCTGACCTTGCATGCGTTCATCGCCAGCGGGACGTTGAATTTTCTGCCCGCCTTCAGCACGCGATACTGGCTGGATAAAGTAGAACAGGCCAACCTCGGAATCTATTTCCTGGTTGCTGCCACTATTTTCCTTTTCAGCTACCGTCGCGCACCCAGTGGGGTTTTGCGCCAACAATTAAAGTGGGTTACCGGCGGGACGTTCGCAGGATCGCTGCCCTTTCTCCTGTTCTATATCGTGCCCTACGTTGTGGGCGTCGTCCCGGCACCATGGATGAAACTATCGGTTTTTTCCCTCGCGCTCATTCCGCTGTGCTTTGGCTACGCCATCATTCGCTACCGGTTGATGGACGTTGACATCATCTTCAAGCGCGGGCTCGCTTACACCTTTGCCACTGCTGCGGTTGTCGGTATTTATTTCGCGGGCATCGCGCTCATCGGCGAGACTTTTCACACCCGCTGGCCCACCGGTCCAGCCGGCGGAGTTATCGCTATTGTCGTCGCTGCATTCTTATTTGAACCTGTGCGAGGATGGGTACAGACACGGCTCGACCGTTTCTTCTATCGCGACCGGCTCAATTACCGCCGCACGCTCATCGAGTTCGGACGCGCGCTCACCAACGAAGTGCGCCTCGAGCCCCTGGTCGGCTCCGTGCTCGACCGGGTTTCGCAAACCCTGCTGGTGGATCGGCTCGCAATATTTCTCGAAGACCCCGCGCATCCGGCACAATTCATCCTCTCGCGTTCTATGGGACTGCGGCCTGAAGGTCCGCTGGATCTGTCATTCCTGGACCCCTCGCGTCCCGCTCTTGAGCGCGGCTGTTTGTTCTTCGAATCCGCGCGCTCGGCAAGCCAGGAGTCCGGCTCGGTGCGTCGCACACTGGAAGAGCTCGACCTGAATTATTTCATCGCTTGCCGCTTCCGCGACCGCACCGTCGCGATTCTGGGCCTCGGCAAAACGGTAGACGGCGATTATCTCTCGACTGACGACCTCGAATTGCTGTCCACCATCGCGGGTTACGTGGCCATCGCTATCGAAAATGCGCGGCTCTATCAATCGCTCGAGCAAAAGGCCATGCAGATAGAACGGCTGAAAGATTTCAGCGAGAACATCGTCGAATCGCTGAATATCGGCGTGCTCACGGTCGATCTCGAAGATTGCATCGAATCCTGGAATCCCCAGCTCGAGGACTTGCTCGCCATTCCGCGCCGTGAAGCGCTTCACCGTCACCTGCAGGACGTTCTCCCACAGGATCTGGTGGCCGAAATCTCTTCGCGCGCGGCAAGCGACCGCGTTTCCGGGATATACAAATTCCATTTGAACACGCCGGCCGGGCGCCGTCTGGTGATCAACGCCTCAATCGCGCCGCTGGTTGGAAAGAACGGCGCCCGCCTGGGCCGGCTTATTCTGCTTGACGACATCACCCAACGCGTGCGCCTTGAAGAGCAAATGGTGCAGACCGAAAAACTTACTTCGCTCGGCCTGCTGGCGGCGGGCGTAGCGCACGAAGTGAACACCCCACTCGCAGTAATTTCGAACTACATCCAGATGCTCGCGAAACAGATCCCCGCGGACGATCCGCGCCAGAAAACAATCGAGCGGATCGTAAAGCAAACGTTCCGTGCCAGCGAAATCGTCAACAATCTGCTTAATTTCTCGCGGACCGGCGCAGCGGAATTCGTGGAAGTGAATCTGAACTCCGTTTTGGAAGAGACCCTCACGCTGGTGCAGCATCCGTTCAAGACCGCGCAGGTGAATGTCATCAAGAATTATACGGAACAGCTGCCGCCCGTTCTTGGTTCCATCACGCGTCTCCAGCAGGTATTTCTCAACCTGTTTATGAACGCGCGCGACGCCATGCCGAGCGGCGGCATGCTGGAAGTGCGCACCGGCGCGCACAACGGCTCGGTTGCAGTCGAAGTCACCGATACCGGATTGGGCATTCCAGCCGAAAACCTACATCGTATTTTCGATCCATTTTTTACTACTAAGGCCACCGGACGGGGCACCGGCCTGGGCCTTTCAGTCAGCTACGGCATCATAAAAGAGCACGCGGGCAAAGTTGACGTGCGCTCGACGCCGGGTAAGGGAACTTCGTTCCGCCTGGAATTCCCCGTAGCCAGGAAAACCGTTCATGCCTAGAGGGTCTATTCTTGTTATTGATGATGAAGTGGAAATTCGCGAAGGACTCGAAGCCCTTCTCACTTCTGAAAGTTTCCAGGTAACGCTCGCGGAAACCGGAGAAGCCGGGCTTCGTCAACTCGAAGACCATCCGTTCGATCTCATGCTGCTAGACGTCAGCCTGCCGGATCGCAACGGCCTCGAGTTGCTGCGGGAAATCAGGCGGCGCGATCCGCAACTCGCCATCATTTTGATCACCGCCTACGGCTCAATCGATATGGCCCGCGCGGCCTTCAAAGGCGGCGCGCAGGATTTCATCACTAAGCCGTGGTCCAACGACGAACTCATCGCGCAGGTCTCGCTCGCGATCGAGGGGCGCAGGCTGCGCGATGAAAACGTCCAGCTCAAGCGTGCGCTCAAGCAGCGCTACAATTTTCCAAACATCGTCGGCAAAAGCGAAAAGATGCAGAAGGTGCTCGACCTTGTGACGCAGGTCGCGCCGTCACGCTCAACCGTCTTGATCTCCGGTGAAAGCGGCACGGGTAAAGAAGTATTTGCCAAGGCCATCCATTCCGCCTCCACGCGCGCTGACAAACCGTTTATCCCCATCAATACTGGGTCGATTCCAGGCGACCTTCTCGAATCGCAGCTCTTCGGCCACGTGAAGGGCGCGTTTACCAGCGCGATTGCCTCGAAGAAGGGCTTGTTCGAAGTCGCCGACCAAGGCACCATTTTTTTTGACGAGATTTCTACCATCACTCCCGAAACGCAGGCCAAGCTTTTGCGCGTGATTCAAGAACGCGAATTCATGCGTCTAGGCGGCACCGAAACCATCAAGGTAGACGTCCGCATTCTCGCGGCATCCAACGAGGATTTGACCAAGCTGGTTCGCGAGGGCCGTTTCCGCGAAGACTTGTTTCATCGCTTGAACGTTATTTCTTTGCATCTGCCGCCGCTTCGAGAGCGCAAAGAAGACATCCCTTTGCTGATCGAACGCTTCCTGAACCAATTCTGCCAGGAAAATGAAAAGCCGCTTCGTGCCTTTACTCATGCCGCGATGAAACTGCTCATGGATTACGATTGGCCAGGCAATGTCCGCGAGCTCGAGAATGTCGTCGAACGAGCCATCGTGCTTTCAACGCAAGAGGCTATGGACGCCGATATTCTGCCGGAAAGTGTACGCACGCGCGAGATCATCAAGGGAGTCCGCCTGCAACTCGCCGAGTTCTTGCCGCCCATGCCGGGTGAGGTGGGCGGAAACGCTACTTCGCCCTCGCTTTTCGAGATCCTCGAGGAAGTAGAGCGCCGGATAATTGTCGATATGCTCGAGCGCACGAATTGGAACCAGACAGAAGCCGCCGAGCGTTTTCAGGTTCCGCTCTCCACCCTCAATCAGAAAATCAAGCGCCTAGGCATCGAAACACGCCGCCGCACAACGTCAGTTCGCGGCGCCGCCGCCGGCTTTGGCGAGGATCCGGCAGAATTTCTGGCAGGAAAGTAAACGAAGACGCGGAAGAATTTCTCAGATAAGCAGCAGCGAGCGGATCGGTTCAGGAAACCAGGGCGCGGCCGGCAATATTTCCAAGAATGCGATACGGCGCGGATTCCAGCGCGACGAGCGCCTTTGGCGGAATCAAGAATGTCTGCTCGATAGCATACTGCCCGGACATCACCGCGTGTGGGACACTATCTGTAAAAACAATCCACGTAGCTTGCGGTGGAAATTCCAGCTGTGTCTTCGGGCAATTTCTTTGAAACTCCGCATTCTCTTTCAAGAAATCATGGAAACGAATCATGAACATATCGTAGGGTGTGCGTCCGATTACGCCGATGCCCAGCTTGGTGCCCAAGTCTCGAACCGTCCGGCTCAAAAATGAATTGTCTTCGGCGATATCCTGCAACCCCGCCCCGCCGGCATATCGCCGGGCGAGCACCTCGAATCCTTCGGTGGTCTGCCAAATGCGCGGTTTCGATGGATTTAGATTAGTGAACACGCGCAAGATTCGCGCACCGTACGTTGGCCGGCTGGGAAACGCGTCAACATGCAGAAGATCGTTGCGCTTGTGCAGCGGTAGATCCCGGCCTTCCTCTTCGAGCGGACGAAAACTCGCGAAATCCAGGTTCCACTTGCCGGCGTAGGGAGCCAAAAATTTGGCCAGGAAATCCGTCACCTGAGCGCTGTAATTCCGCATAATCGAGTGGAGACGATCCACTGTAACGCTGTCGCCCGGCGCTCCGCGCAACAAGTCCTCGCTCGGCCGGTACGACACGTTCTTGTGCATTCGCATCTCGGACCATTGCTGTTGAAGAAGAAATTGCTGATCGGTCGTGGGCAGTTCAAAGGGCGGTTCGCGAAAGAAAAGTATCTGGCCGCGCTCCAGCAACTCGCAGTAAGCGCGAGCACGGGCCTCGTGTTGCTCAGCGCCGACCCAGCCCTTGGCGCGCTTGTAGTCCTCCACCAGAATCCACGGCAGGTTTCGAGTTGCGCTCTTCTTCATTTAGCTCTTCGCAGTATCCGGAGGCTTGTAGCCGCGAGGCAGCAGCGTCGTGCTCAGGTCCAAACCGGACAAGTTCACGCCCTCAAGATCCGTCTCGCGGAGGACTGTGGTCTTCAGATCCGCGCCCGTAAAATCCGCGCCGCGAATTTCGGCCAAGCGGAAATTCGACGCCACCAGATTTGCGCCGCGCAGTATGGCACGCCGCAAATCTGTTCGAAAAAGTTCCGCGCCTCCGACCTTGGCTTCCGTCAGGTCGGCATCGCTTAAATCGGCTTCGGTCAAATCAACTTTGCGCATATCCGCCCGGCGCAGTCTCGCTTTACTTAGATTCGCAGACGATAGCCTGGCCTCGTGCAAATTTGCGCCTTCCAGATTCGCCCCATGGAAGTCCACCAGATCGAGATTCTCGCGCTCCAAATTCACGCGTGAGAGATCAGCTCCGGACAAATCCGCCCGAGTGCCGGTTTCGTCGCCACGCACAAAGCGGCGATGCGACTCGAGAATCTCCGAGACGAGCCTGCCGTTGTGTTTTATACTTTTCGGGGATCTCATTTTCGCCGTAAATGTGAAAGGCTAACGCACGTCCCTTATTTTCTAAGTATAGCATGTCGGTCACTGCGTCAGATTGTTAGTCACTTGCGGATTTGTGGTACCGTCGAGGTGTGAGCAATCCTATGCACTTTTCGCTCGCCCGCTCGCGCCCGTCCGGGATTTTGATTTTTGCCGCCTCAGTCTTTAGCGCATTGTTCCCAGTTTTTGTTTTCCTTTGGTCGCTGAACGCCGCGGGTCAGCAGAGGCAAGACGCTCCCGGGGATGAAATCATCGCAAATCTTGCAGCCGGGCGGGTAATCATCGCGGTTGTGAAAGATGCCATTCTAATCGCTACCGTTGAAAATCCGATCGAGCCTCAAACCCGCCTGCCGGCCCCGGTCGAGCTCGGCTCAAGGCGCGCCGGAGTCTTTCTCGGCGCCGTCGAATGGATTTCGCCATCCTCGCAAGTGGAATTCGCCCGCCTGGACAAAGATCTGCCGCACCTTCACGGTCAGCTTAGTTCGCTAGCGCCGCACCTGCAGCAGGCCCAAACGAACGCTGAGGCTGCTGACATAGATTCGATCGGTCACGGTGTCTCCGAGCGCCTAAATGAAATCGCAAAAAACCTTCACGGCAAAATAACTTTGCCGCCCAACGAGCCCCTCGCGGAGCTGATTCTCGCGGATTACATGGAAAATTACGGCCCTGAAATCTGGCAATTGACTTTTACTCTGCGACAATCGATGCAGCGCGAAGATTATTTCGACACGCATGTTCCGCTGCCGCAATACGTTCAACTGTGGCCCCCGGAGAAAGGTCAGCCCCACACCCTCGTGGAGTTTCGGTACCCGCCGGAAACCACTGTACCTTCGCTGATCGATCAGCTTCGAAATAAAGATGCTGGCATCGAGAAACTTTGTTCTGCAGATGCCAAAATGCGCGAGGTGCGAGACCGTTTCCTGCAGGGCGAAAGCAACAAAATCCTCGCGGTGGACGCGATTCAGTTCCTGCGCGCCGCGCTCAGCATCACTGCGTCGCCGAACTCGCGCGAGACGATCGCCACCATCGGCGTCGAATCAGGTTTTCAGTGGATCCTCCGGCCTCCGCCGGAAGTGAAAAAGCCCGGCCAAGAACAAGAAAGAAAACGCCCTGATGATGCTCCTTCGCTTTTGCACCCCAGCTTCTGAGTGATACTCGTTATCGACGGAAGACTTCTAGTGGTCCCGCGATCCTCGGTAAATTGCAGGGTAAAACATAGCCGTCGCGGGATGATGCCGTTAATTCTCGCCTGCGGGCTGTTTCTCCCCTGCGAGCTATTTCTTTTCAGCGAGCTGATGCTTCAAACGCGCATTCTTTTCACTCACCGAACGCTCGAGCTCCTGTTTATGTGCCACCAGTTTGCGCGCAATTTCGGGGTTCGAAAGTCCCAAAATTTCCGCCGCGAAGATCGCGGAGTTTACTGCCCCAGCCTTGTCGATTGCCATGGTCGCGACCGGAATTCCGCCGGGCATCTGCACCGTCGATAGCAGTGCATCCAGTCCGTTCAGTGAGCTTGTTCCCATCGGGACGCCGATCACTGGCAGTGTTGTGTTTGCCGCGATCACTCCCGCCAGATGCGCCGCCGCGCCCGCGGCCGCGATTAAAACTTTCAGCCCGCGTTTCAAGGCTGTCGTTGCATATTCATGCGCGCGCGCGGGCGTGCGATGCGCGGACATCACTTCCAATTCGTACGGAATTCCGAACTTCTCAAGCGTCTTCGCCGCCTCGCTCATTGTCGGAAAATCCGTGTCCGACCCCATTAGAATTCCGACGAGCGCCCCGCCTTCCTTCATGTTTTCCTTAGCCACCGGATAATCCCCCTTTTCCAGATTCCTTAATCGTTACCTGCATCCACTCAGGACAACTCCAGCTTTGATTCGGTTGTCCATAAAAAGTACCTTACGCGTTCCGTCCCTCCGCTGCAGCCTTAGACGGCGCCCTTGGAGTTCCAATATCCTTCCGATAATGCGCGCCATCGATTCGGATCTTACTCGTCGCTTCATATGCAATCTGGGCGGCCGCGGACAAATCCTTGCCAACCGCTCCAATGCTCAGAATTCGCCCGCCCGTGGTGTAGAACTTTTCACCTTCCTGCCGCGTGCCTGCGTGGAAGATCGTTGCACCCGGCACACTCGCAGCCGCTTCTAGTCCAGTTATCTCTTTTCCAATTTTCGCTTTCTCCGGATAGCCCTCCGACGCCACAACCACACAAATGCTTGCGCCATCCGAGGATTTAGCCTGAACCGCCGCGAGGTTTCCGCTAGCTGCTTGGGCGCATGCATCGGCGAAGTCAAAATCGGCGCGGAGCAAAATCGCTTGCGTCTCGGGATCGCCAAGTCGGCAATTGTATTCCAGCACCTTCGGGCCATCTGAGGTAAGCATCAATCCAAAATAAAGAAACCCGCTATAGTTCATCCCTTCTTTTTGCAAACCGGCCAGAGTCGGCCTCACAATCGTCTCGAGGATTTTTGTTTCCAGCTCTGGCGGCAAAATATCAGCGCTTGAAAAAGCTCCCATGCCGCCCGTGTTCGGGCCTTGATCGTTGGCAAAGGCGCGTTTGTGATCGCGCGTCGGAGCCAGAGAAACAAAATTGTTTCCATCCATCAAGATGATGTAGGAGAGTTCCCGTCCCGCAAGTCCTTCTTCAAATAAAACTTGTTTGCCCGCATCGCCGAACTCGTTCTTCTCCATAAGCCGGTCGATGAATGCTGCCGCTTCGTCAGGCGACGAAGTCACCAGGACCCCCTTGCCAGCGCATAGTCCATCAGCTTTCACTACCAGCGGCCAGTCAACCGAACAAAGGGATGTATATGCGTCGATCGGTGAATCGTAAATTCCATACGTAGAGGCTGTGGGAATTCTGAAGCGCTCCATAAATTTCTTGGCGAAAACCTTACTTCCTTCAAGTTGCGCCGCGTTCCGCGACGGTCCGAGCAGCGCAAGACCGCGTTTTGCGAATTCATCAGCAATCCCGTGCGCCAGAGGCAACTCCGGTCCCACAATCGTAAGATCAGCTCCTAACTTGCTGGCAAGTTCAGCCGCACCCTTCAAGTCGTTCAAATCCAGTGCAACACAATCCGCGTCTTTCGAAATCCCGCCGTTTCCCGGTGCACACCAGATCTTCTCAACCGCAGCACTCTGCCGCAGCTTCCACACGATCGCGTGCTCGCGCCCGCCGCCTCCGATCACAAGTATCTTCATGTTATCCCGACGAACAGAACTAAGAACGATACGAGCGCCGTCTGCCGGTGTCAACAGGAGTTCGCCTTGCTCACTTGCCTTAAAAATGTTTTCATCTAACGACATGCACTGGGACTTCGCACTCATTCTAGTTTTTCTCGGCGTCGCGGTCCCTCTTCTGGGACGCCGGCGAATTCGCCAGTTACTGGATTCTCCCGAAACCTCAAAGGAGGACCGCCTCTCGATCTACGCATCCACGATCGCTTTTCAGTGGCTTGCCACTGTAATTATCCTTTGGCGCACTCGCGCTCACGGAATCACGCTTGCACAACTTGGAGTGGCAATTCCGAGGCCCGCGCTAGCCATCACGATAGCATTCGTTCTTGCCGCGCTAATCTCGGTCAATCAAATCTATAGTCTCCGTCGTCTCGCGGCGAGGCCGTCGGAAATTAAAGGCGTCTTGCCACAACTTGCCCTAAAGCTATTTCCCCGGGACGATGTTGAGCGCCTTATATTTTTCGCACTGGTAGTCACTGTGGCAATGTGTGAAGAGTTTATCTATCGCGGTTTTGTTCAGCGCGTATTTCAGGATTGGTCTGGCGGACACGTAGTAGCCGGAATCGTCGGTTCGGCTATTTTCTTTGCGCTTGCACATCTTTATCAGGGAAGCCGAGGTCTATCAACTACGATTGTAATAGGTGGTCTATTTTCGATTGTTCGCTCGTGGACCGGCGGACTTCTTCCAACGTCAGTGGCTCACTTTGTAGCTGATTTGTCCGTCGGGATACTGGCTACCCGTAAAACTCCTGAGGATAAAGCGTGGGCGGTGAAAGAGGGCTGATTCTTTGTTTTAGTTAAGATGTTTATTTCCATACATATGCAATGACTAACGATTCTGCGATTCTGACTGACGGCGTGATTAGTGATGAGCTCCGAAATTACGGGGTTTCGGCCACGGCCGACGTTTGCTCCGCAATTCGGGCCTATATTCCGCTGCTTCTGCATTGGAATCGGAGGATATCGCTTACGACTGTCACGAATCCTCTCCAAATCCTGCGCTTTCATTTCGGAGAAAGCATGTTCGCTTCAAGGGCAGTCGCTAACCGAAATGGTCGGCTCGCCGACGTTGGCTCGGGAGCGGGCTTTCCTGGCATTCCGCTCAAGCTTCTGATCCCGAGTCTGCACATGGTTTTGGTCGAGCCAAGCGCAAAAAAGGCTGCATTCTTGGCTGAGGCCGTACGAGAGCTCAAGCTTGAAAGCGTCGAGGTATATCGCGGGAGCTTTGATAGCCTAACCGCAGCAGCTTCTGGATTTGATTACGTCGCCGCCCGCGCTCTGGGTATGCACGAAGAGCTTGTTAAGTGGTCCCGCACAGCGATATCCGTCGGTGGGAGGATTATACTTTGGCTTGGAAATGAAGACGCCGTCAAGGTCTCATTGCAGAAGTCTTGGCAGTGGAGCAAGCCTATCCCAGTTCCCGGTTCACATAGCCGAGTCCTTCTTGTTGGCTCGGAATTCTAGCCCGTCCATTATGTTCCACGTGGAACATTTATTTCCCCGCGTACGTTCCACGTGAAACATCTTGCATGTTTCTGAAACTCTCTGCTAAATTCGCGGCGCATACGGGGGATCTAGCATTGGCTCGCATCATCGCGATCGCAAATCAGAAGGGGGGCGTTGGAAAAACCACTACAGCAGTGAATCTGGGAGCCTCGCTTGCCGCCTCCGAGCAAAGAACCCTCGTAATTGATTGCGACCCTCAAGGAAACACGACCAGCGCACTCGGCTTCCCAAAAGATCCAGCGAGAAGGACCCTCTACCAAACTCTCATACTCGATGAGCCCATAGATCGCGTAACGCTAGACGCCCAGGTAGAAGGATTGGACCTCATCCCTTCTGACAGAAACCTAGTCGGCGCCGCCGTAGAGCTTGTGGGAATGGAAAATCGAGAATACCGGCTGAAAGCAGCTATCGCAGGTATTCGGGATAAGTATAGCTACATCCTCATCGACTGCCCGCCGGCACTGGACCTCCTGACGCTCAATGCGCTAGCTGCTTGCGATTCCGTCCTCGTCCCAATCCAATGCGAATACCTCGCTCTCGAGGGAGTCTCAGAGCTTCTCGACACGTTGATGCGCCTGCGCCGCACAATCAATCCTTCACTGGCAATCGAAGGCATCCTACTTACCATGTACGATGATCGAACGACTCTCTCAAAGCAGGTCGCTGCGGATCTAAGAAGCTTCTTCGGAACTCAGGTCTTCGATACGGTGATACCCAGAAACGTGCGACTGGCCGAGGCACCAAGCCACGGCATGCCAGTAATGTTCTACGACATTCATAGTAAAGGCGCGGAAAGTTACATTCAACTCGCCAAGGAGGTAATCGTTAATGCCCAGAAACGCGTTGGGCAGGGGACTGAGCGCACTGATCAGGGATCCGGAGCCCAATCAGCCGCAGCCGCCACTGCAGGGGCCACCAGCAGCGTCGGCAGCACAGCCACCGCTCACAACTCCACCGCAACCGACAACAGCGGCGGGACCAGCAGCAGCGGTGGCACCAGCTCTAGCTCCGAGTGACGGGCTCCTTCAAGTCGACATCGACCTGATCGATCCGAGCCCGTATCAGCCGCGAACCCGCTTCCGCGAAGAAGCGCTTGACGAACTTGCGCGATCGATCCAGTCCAGCGGAATCGTCCAACCGCTCGTTGTCCGCAGGGTTGGAGGGCGCCACCAGCTCATCGCCGGCGAACGTCGCTGGCGCGCAGCTCAAAAAGCCGGTCTCACCCGCGTTCCGATCGTGATTCGGAACGTGCCTGACGCCATGGCTCTCGAGATGACCCTGGTTGAAAACCTTCAGCGCGAGGACCTCAACCCGGTCGAGCAGGCCCATGCATTCCAACGTCTCACCGATGAGTTTCATTTCACGCAAGAACAAGTTGCAGAACGTACCGGTAAGGACCGCGCCACTATCTCCAACGCTCTTCGGCTTCTCAAGCTTGAGGAATCGATCCTGGATTTACTCGAAGAGGGGCGACTTAGCGCGGGTCACGGCCGCGCCCTTCTCGCGGTGGCTGACAGCAAGGAGCGTGTAGCACTTGCCCACCGCGTAGCACGCGGTGGCATGACAGTTCGCCAAGTCGAGCGACTCTCGACCCGCTCGCCAAGGCCGCGTCCTACGGGCTCGTTGCTTCAGCCGGATCCGAACACCAAAGCGGCTCTCGAAGACCTCCAGCGTGAGTACGGGACGCGCGTCCTGATACAGCCCCGTCGTCCGGGAAAACCTGGTCAGTTAATCTTTGAATACTATGATGATAGTGATTTAACCCGCCTCTACGACCAATTGATGCTTAAATAGATTTGTCCTCAGAAACCTCATTCGAGCACAGGGGCAGGACCACGCATGGCATGGTTTGACGGTAATCGACATGATTCAGGCGAATGGACAGGCTTTCTCGAGCCCGGTGTAAAACTCGAGGGCCGCCTTGAATCTAGCGGCACGTTTCGCATCGATTCGGCGATGAAGGGAACTCTGGTCTCCGAAGAAACCTTGATCTTGGGAGAACACGCCACGGTAGAAGGCGAGATCGATGGCAATAACGTAATCATCAGTGGCCGGTTTGAGGGAGTTATACGCGCCCGCGGACGAGTGGAACTCAAGACCAAAGCCATCGTAACCGGCGAGATTCATTGTCCCTGCCTGATCATCGAGCCTGGAGCTGTGTTTGATGGAAGCTGCCAGATGATGGGGGCCACGGAAACATCGACACCGGTCGTGATACCGATTCGCTCCGTCGCCGCTCGCGCCTGAGGTTTTCTCTAATCGCGATTTCTTTCCCCACTCAAATTCCGTCGCTCTGAAGCGTTATAATCGACGAACGATATTTGCTATGGAGATCCATTGGCCGAAGCGATTCGATTAACCACCACCGCAAAAGCCGCGGGCTGCGCCGCAAAGCTGAGTCCCAGTGTTTTGGACTCGATTCTCAAACGTCTGCCGCCACAAACCGATCCGAATCTTCTCGTCGGTTTCGAAACTAGTGACGACGCCGCCGTGTACCGCCTGACAAACGACCTGGCCATCGTTCAAACCGTGGATTTTTTTACGCCCATCGTGGACGATCCGGCGCATTTCGGCCAGGTCGCCGCAGCCAATTCGTTGAGTGACGTGTATGCCATGGGCGGACGCCCTATCTCCGCGCTGACAATCGTTGCTTTCCCCGCTTCAGGCGCGCCGGAGATTCTCGAGGAAATTCTGCGTGGCGGGCTTGCGAAAATGACGGAGGCGAATTGCACGGTTGTCGGCGGACATTCCATCCGCGATGACGAGCTGAAATTTGGCTATGCCGTCACCGGCCTGATTCATCCCGAAAGAATTTGGAAGAATGTCGGCGCGCGACCAGGCGATATTCTTCTCTTTACCAAGCCCCTGGGAACCGGTGTGATCTCCACCGCGTTGAAGCAGGGGCTCGCCGAACAATCGTGGGTTGCTGCGGCAACCGCTTCGATGACGCGCCTGAATCGTGACGCCGCCGATGCATTACACGAAATGGAGGTCGCCTCAAAGAACGAGCGACCGGTGCACGCCGTCACCGACGTCACCGGATTTGGCCTTCTCGGGCACGCGCGCGAAATGGCCATTGGCAGCGGCGTCTCCATGAAAATCGATCACAAACAAATCGACTATCTCCCGGGAGCGATCGAAGCGGCGCGCGGCCATTTTTTCTCCGGCGGCATGAAGAACAACCGGGACTTTTGCGAAAGTTGTGTCAGCTTCGCAGAGGATGTTCCGGAGGAATTTCGCGCGCTGCTGTTCGATCCGCAAACTTCAGGTGGCCTGTTTGTCTCGATCGCGCCGGAGGCGGCGGATTCTGCGCTCGCTGCGTTCGAACGCCACAAAGTTCCTGCGCGCGCCATCGGCGAAATTATTCCCCGGCGTTCGCCTCTGATCGAAATCGCCTGACCCGCCTCAATCGTGTACACTTTTCTTTTTTCGAACCTCCCATGGACCCCATAACTCACGGCATCGCCGGCGCGCTTCTAGGCAAAGGATATTTTGCGGAGCGCAAGGGCCGCGTCGCAATCTTCGCAGCCACACTCGGCGCTGTTTTTCCTGATGTCGACATCGTGGCGGAAATAGTCTCTCGCGATCCGCTTTCCATCGTGAAGTATCACCGCGGAATCACGCATTCCTTTGTCGGACTGCCGTTTTTTGCTGCGCTCCTCGCATGGCTTACCCGCTGGTTCGCCCGGCGTCGCGGCATCGAAACACCTTCATGGGCGATGCTCACTTTGATTTATGGAATCGGAATCGCCAGCCACATCCTGCTCGATGGTATGACCTCGTTCGGCACGCGCATGTGGACGCCGATTTCTCAGCAACGCGTGGCCTGGGACCTACTGTTCATCATCGACTTCAGCTTCACCGCGATTATTCTGTTGCCGCAAATCGCCGCGTGGATTTATCGAGATCGCGCGAAGAGCCGGGTCCGTGCCATCTGGATGTGGGTGTTCTTGACGATGGCCGCCGTCGCAGCATGGACAGCCGCGGGCGCGGCCGGATTTCCATTTCATCTCTGGATTGTTGCGCTCGCAAGCGGCATTATTGCTGCGTTATTTTTTCTGCCTGCCGTCGACGATTGGGGATTCCGCGTCTCCCGCGCTGCATGGTGTCAGGCGGGAATCTACGCTATGCTCGCGTATCTATTGCTCTGCAGTTTTGCGCATCATGCCGCGATGCAACGCGTAAAAAGTTTCGCTTCAGCGAATAACATTTCGATTGATCGCATGGGCGCTTTGCCGTTGCCGCCTTCCTTTCTCGACTGGGGCGGCATAATCCGTTCCATCGATGGCGTCTATCAGGCTCGCTTTGATTTGCGAAATCCCTCGCCTCCGGAATTCCATTTCACCGCGGACTCTCCCCCCGATGAATTTGTTGCTCGCGCATTGCTGCTTCCCGAAGTGCGGCTTTTCTGGCAATTTTCACGCTTCCCGGTGATTCACACTTCGATGGAGGGGGAATATCACGTTGTCGATTTCGGCGAAAATCGATTCGTCAACACTCGTAAAAAGAGTCCGCAACCGTTCACCTATCGCGTGGTTTTCGACAAGGCCGGAAACATAATCGAGGAGGGCTGGCAATCAGACGGCATGCTTCTGCGGCGCATGCAGAGACTTTCGCCGCAGCGCACGGGAGAAACGCCATGAAGGTTCTGATCTTCAGCGATATTCACGGAGATTTGCGCGCACTCGAACGAATCGCCTCCCTCCCGGCGGACGTATATATCTCCGCCGGAGACCTCTCGAATTTCGGCAAAGGCCTGGAACGCTGCGGAGAAATACTGAAGCCGCTGGGCCAGCGCGTCTGGGTGTTGCCGGGAAATCACGAAACGCAGACCGAGAATCGCTCTTTTTGCGAGCATTACGGCTTCCTGGATTTTCATCGTCAGGTCCGCTCGCTTGAATCTGCGTCCGGCATCACTCAATGGGCCGGCCTTGGCTACAGCAACATCACGCCGTTCGATACGCCCGGCGAATATTCCGAAGAAGAAATAGTTAAGGCCCTCGCGGCATTTGATGGAACGAAATCTTTACATCTTGTCGTTCATTTTCCACCGCTCAATACCAGGCTCGACGAATTCGCGCCGGGCAAACATGCCGGTAGTCCGACGTTGCGCGAATGGGTGACTCGCGAACAGCCGGCCTATCTTTTCTGCGGCCATATTCATGAAACCGCCGGACGCTCCGATCGAATCGGCCAAACGCAATGCATCAATGTCGGCAAGCAGGGCTTCACGCTGGAAGTTTAAGAAATTGAAAAACATCGGAGAGCTCGGACGAAGCGCGGGTACAGCCGTTGCAAAATAAATAAGCCTCGCTACTTCCAGTTACTTCTTATTGGCAGGGTAAACTACTAGCTGCCGGCGGTCGCCCGCGCCTTCACTCGCCGTGCGCACACCTTGCGCGCCGTTTAGTTCCAGATGAATCAGCCGGCGTTCGCGCGGAGACATTGGATTGAAGCGAAACGTCTCACCCGTTTCGCGCACGCGTTGCGCGGCCACCCGCGCCGAGAGTTTCAATTCTGCAAGCCGCGCCGTCCGATAGTCTCCGCAATCGAAACGCACGCGATCGTGCAGGCGGGGATCCAACCGCAGCCATCGATGCGCCACGTGCTCAATTGCCAATAGAAGCTCCGCATCGCGCTCGAGCAGAAAGTCCTGGTCTGCTCCGTGAAACGCGACGACCACATCTTTTTCTCCGGCGCCGCCGGCCACCGAATCAGGAGTGACGATTTCGTATTCGATCGCCAGCCCCATCTCGCGGACAGCGAGATCCAGAAAACGTTTTAGCTCCGTCGCCGCGCGCTCGCGATCGAGCTTTGCTTCGCCCTGTGCATGTTCCTTCATAAAAGGCCTCTTCGCGGCCGCCGTTCGTTCATCACTCATTGAGCGCTTTCTTCTTGAATTTACTCTTGGAAGGGAGCGGTTCGGACTTGTTCAAATATACTTGCTGGCCGATGCCCACAAGATTGCTCGTGAACATATACAAGTTCAGTCCGCTGGAAAGGTTGAAAAAGAAAAACCCGAACATCAAGGGCATCAGCGCCATCATTTTCTGTTGCGCGGGATCGGTGGTCGTCTGCGGCGTCATCTTGGTCATTAGATACATCATGATGGCCATTCCGATCGGCAAAATGTAGTACGGATCTTTGGCCGAAAGATCGTGAATCCAGAATATCCACGGCGCATGTCGCAGCTCTATTGCGCCGTTCAGCACGCGCCACAGCGCCCACCATATCGGCATCTGGAAAAGCATCGGCAGGCAGCTACCCATCGGGTTGATGCCTTCGCGGCTGTAGATGGCCATCACTTCTTCATTCATTTTCTTCTTGCGCGGATCGCTCATGGAATATTTCTTGTAGCGATCCTGAATCTGCCGGACTTCCGGCCCCACTTTCTGCATTTTCTGCATCGAACGCCAGCTTTTCATCTTCAGCGGGAACATGGCGAAGTTGATCACCAGCGTCAGCAAAACGATGCACCATCCGTAATTCGGCACTTTCGTGTGGATGGTCTGCAGAATCCACAGCAGCGGCTTGGCGATCACTCCCGTCCATCCGAAATTAATCAGCTCGGCGAGCGGCGGCTTGATTTTTTCCAGAATCTTTAGGTCTTTCGGGCCTACAAAAACGCGCACGACCAAAGGCGCCGCAATCGTAGTCCCGGCCGCCATCTCGGCGATGGGCTCGCTAGCCGGCTTGCCGTCATCGACGATTCCGTGGTCCTGCGTCCAGTGCCACAGCGAGAGTTCCGTCCCATCCGGCAAAAATGCCGCGGTGAAAAATTGGTCTTCGATCCCCAAATATTCCATCGGCCCGTTTTGCAATGCCGGCTGGCTCTGATTGCCGGACACGCCGAGCTTCTTGTATTGCAGCAGATTCAGTTTGTCGTTGAGCTTGTAATAAACGGTGACGAGCGAGGCGGCCTTGTACACCGCTCTGTCCCCGAATCCGCCGCGCCAGGCGATCCCTGCGGGAATCGCTTTGCCGTCCAGCAAAACGGAAACTTCGGCAGACATTACATAGTCCGAGCCGAAATTCAGCTTCTTGGTTACGTCCAGATGGCCGTCGCTCCAATGGAATGTAATTTCCGTAGGCGCAGTTAAATTACCCGGGCCCGGCGTCACTTCGTAGAGCGCCGAGTTGGCCTTCGCTTCGAGCTGCGAATCCGAAAGCACCAGAGAGAATGGCCAGCCCAATTGCTGCGCCGCGGAATTGTTTACCAGATCGAGCGAATGCGCCGGCTTTTGATCGTCCGAATATTTCTTCAGCTTCCAACTTCGCACCACGCCGCCGCGATTCGAAAGTTCCACCAGATAGAGCGGACTCTCCACGACGACTGATTTTTCTTCTGCCGCTTGAATCCTGGTGGCGCTGGCGGCGGCCACCGTATTGGTTTGCCGAATCGTTGTGCTGGCACTAGCCGACGTGTTTCCAGGAACTTGCGGCGTCGTGTCCTGTACGGCCGTCTGCGCGGCCTGAGGTTGCGGCGCCACGGGAGGCTTATAGAAATGTCCCCAGGCGAAAAGAATCACGAGCGCGAGAACAACGAACACTATTGCGCGTAACTGATCCGACATCTCGTTCACAGAGCTCGCTCCTCCCGATGCCTAGGCAGAGCGTTTTCCGTGAAACGCGCATTTAATAACTCGGACGAATTTGCCGCACTAGAGTTTGCAACCAGGGGAACCTGAATTCCAGTAAAGTCGCTTTCTTCTCTATCCGGCACAGGATCGAACCCGCCCTTCGTGAACGGACGGCAGCGTCCCAGCCTTTTCAGCGCCAGCACAACACCCCGCCGCGCTCCGTGACGCGCAATGGCTTCCTGCGCGTACTTCGAGCACGAGGGATGGAATTTGCAAGCCCCTCCAAAAAAGTGCGAAAGAAACACTCGATAGAAGGAAACAAGCGCCAGCAAGACCCATGCGCCCGCCGATCGCCCGCTGGTTTTCATGGAATCAGAATGAAGCGCTGTTACGCTTTGCGCGGAATCAATTTCACCAGTTCGGCTGCCAGCGGCGAAAACTCCGCCGTTGCGGCTGTCGTGCGCGGATGAATCACAATATCCCATCCCGTAGCAATCTCCTGTCGATGCAATCTTAGTATTTCGCGTAGGCGGCGCCGGATTCGGTTGCGCCGGACCGCATTACCCAGCGCCTTTTTTATGCTCCAGCCAAACCGGCTGACTTCGAGGCCATTGGGACGTAGAAATATCGTGAACTCGCGGCTCGTCCGGCGGCGCCCTTCGCGATACACCAAGTCATACTCCGAGCGGCGTACCAGCCGGCAGTTCCGCGGAAGATCCAGCCGCGGCTTATCAGACGCGCGTGAGACTGTGACGCCCCTTCTTGCGGCGTTGCGCAAGGACTTTCCTTCCACCCTGACTCTTCATGCGCTTGCGGAAGCCGTGCTTCTTATGACGGCGGCGCACATGCGGTTGAAACGTGCGTTTCGGCAACGATCGTTCTCCTCTGCCTGAGTAATTTTTCTATTTGTGAACCGGTTGGGCGCTGCAGTCCCTCTTTTTCCGCACGCAGCACATCGGAAGCAAATCCCTCACCCTGGCGAAACAATTAGTCTATTAGACCAGCGCTGTGCGGTCAAGAATTCGCGCCGAATGGCAGGAGAACGAAACTTGGACACTTAGTTCTGGAGGGAGTCTAGAACCTCGGAAGAGACAGTTGCAGGTCCGGCGCAAAGCCAGACCTGCGAGATGCAATCTGCCTTCGACGCTTAAGCTAACGCTTGGGCTTCTCTTCAGGCTTGGGCTCTGTCTTAGGCTCAGGCTTGGACGCAGGCTTTGGCGCCGCTTCATGCTGAGGCCGAGGTTTCGGTGCAGCTTCATGTTGTGGCTGTGCTTTCGGTGCAGCCTCGTGTTGCGGTTTCGTGGCCTCGTGCTGTGGCTGTGCCTTAGGCGCAGCTTCATGCTCAGGCTGCGCTTTCGGTTCGGCCTCATGCTCGCGCTGCGCTTTTGGCGCCGCTTTGGCCTTTGGCGCAGCTTCGTGCTCAGGTTGCGCTTTTGGTTCAGCTTCATGCTCGGGCTGCGCTTTTGGCGCCGTTTTGGCCTTTGGCGCAGCTTCGTGTTCAGGCTGCGCTTTCGGTTCAGCCTTGGACTCGTTCGCCGCCTTAGGAGTGTTCTCCGTGCGTGACGCTGTCGAACGCGGAGTAGCCTTCTTCGGCGTACGCTCTGTATTTGCCGGTTTCTCGCGCGATGACGCGGACGATTTCGCTGCGGGGGTCGTACCCTTATGTTCTGTTGCCGCGCCTCCAGCCTTTGTCGCCCCTTTACCGGTTGCGCCCTTGTATGGAGCCGCTGCCTTGGCTGGCACCACTCCTGCGCCCTTGAACTCACCCGGTTTTGCCGTCGCAGCTATTGCCGGCTTCCCGTGGTTCACGGATGCAAATTGGCTGCGATCGGAAGCCGCTGTATGCTGGTGCTCGGTTTGCGTCGCTGTCGGGGGGGTGTGTTGCTCGTGCGCGTAGCTTTCTTGTTGCGCGGTTGGTTTCACCCTAACTCCCCCGGGACCGTTGAAGCTCGCCCGGTTAGTCGTTGAGTAGTTGTGAACCACCGTCTTGGTGTAGACGTTGTGGATCACCGTCACATTTACATTGCTGACCGAGCGGTTGTAGAAGAAATTTCCGCCTTTCCAGTACCCGCCCTCGTAACCTACTCCGCCATAACCGAATCCGTAGTCCACCCCGCCATAGAAACCAATCTGCGTCCCCCAATAACCACCATTCCAGGCATACACGCCGTTGTTCCATCCCCAATAGCCCGGCGTCCACAGAAAGCCCGGAGTCGGCGCCTCCACCCAAGTGCCCGGCACAAAGTAATAATCAGCGTCGTCGTCGCTGTAAGCCCAGTAGCCAGGCGTCCATATGTAATTATCAGCGGGACAAACCGGTTGTACGTAGACCGGCAAAGCCGGCGGCGCGACGGTGATCGATATTCCAACGCCTTGACCCTGGGATCCAGTCGGTATGAAAAGCATCAGCACTGCGAGCAGTAGCCAACGTATGGAGCGGATTGAGCGGAGCGTCTGCATGAGCATCACCTCGTTAGATTTGGTTAAATAGCCACTAATGGACGGGCCTTCGATAGCCGCAGAGCGCAAGATTAGAAGCACACTTATATTGGTATTCCGTCGGAGGGCCTATAGGCTAAACCCTGTAAAACTCGCCAACAAGAACCTTAGCAGCGAATAAAGTACCCCAGGGAATCCCCCAAAAAGCCTCTAACAGCCCCGCAAATGCTGGGCACAATCGATCCAGTAGTTCCTAAGACCTTTCTTAACTTCTCGGCCGAAACTCGACGACTACGTCTTCCTCTGCGCCCAGCGGCTGACCGTCCAAGAGCGTCACTGTGTAGCGCCACTCGCGGACAGCTTGCACCACCACCGGAATTAGCGCCGCCGGACCACTGATCGGCTTTACCTCAACAACATCTCCGGTCTTTCCGATGGTGGCTCGCACTTTCACTGTCCCAGCAATTTCCTTTTGGTTTCCGCCTGATGGTGCTTGAGGATCGACGTGAAATATCAACACTCCCGCTTGCAACCTTTCCGGGCGATGACTCGACGCAGGACCCGGCTGTGCCGGGACTAACACGGATCGTTGTGCGCTGATTGCCAGCGTTCGTGACGCGCTCACCGCCTGTTCCGCCAACGTCAGCCTAAATGGACCGCTCTTTTCATCCGGCGCAGTCACAAGAATTGGGGCTTGCGTCTCGCTAAACGGCCGCGCAGTCACAGCCCCCACCGGGGAAATTGCACTTGATTCCGCCTGTTCTCGCTTAGTTACCGGCGCCATCGGGGCTCCGGGATTCTGGTACGTTGAACCTTCTGGCGTCGCGCGTGGCTCGTTTGCTGTGCCACCCGCCGCCGCATCGCTGGAAAGCGCATTCTCCGGGGAATTACCGGACTCTTCACCCCGCACATCCGCCGCGGAATTCCTTGAGGAAGTGGTCGCCGGTGCTGAATCGTCCGCCTGCTTCTGATCCTTCGCTCCCAAATTCCCGCCATCTCCACTGTTCGTGTTCGCCGCTCCCATCGGAGCAGCCTGCACCGGCGGCTTGCCCTCGGAACGGGCGGGGGAGTCACTGGGCGCCCTGTCCGCCATATTGTTCGGTGGAGCAACCGCGGAATTGCCCGGCGAAGTCTCGACCGATTTCTGCGCGTTGCCCGCGACCGCACTCCCACCGGCAAAGTCGTTTTCCCCGGCAGTGGATGCGGGCAAACTAGTCGTCGGCGTCGGCGCGCCGCTGCTTTGTTCCAACTCTTGATTGCGGCCAAGCAGCCTGTCGAAAAATCCATCTCCTACGCCCACTCCAACGGCAAAGCAAATTATCCCTATCAGAAGCACCAGTGCCGCTAGAGGCCATCCGCTTCGACGTTCAGCCGGGACCTCGCGCTCTTGGCTCATCAGGAGATTGGACGCGCGATTTCTTCTGTGTAATTCAAGTTGTTGGATCAGATCCGCTTCCTGCGAAAAGACGTAAACAGAAGGTTCCTGCTCCTTTCCGCCGGAGGCTTGCTTTACAACCTCGGAAGGTTCGTCAGCCTCCGTCGCAACAAGCGGATTTTTTTTCGGTAAATCAGCAGGATGAAGCGATTCGCTCTCGGCGGAATTGTTGTGCGCCAGCTCGGCCTTCGCGCTCTCTGGTTGCGCCGGTCCGTTCTCAGCCACGGGTTGCTGTTCACCATCGCGAGATGCATCAACACAAGAAACAAGCTGCGAATTCTCTTCGGAGAAATCAGAAGTTCGAGGCGTTTCTTCTTCGACTGAATGACTATCACTCAACAGCGCCGGAGGTATCTCCGCTCGTGTCGTTTCGTCGGCGACGCGCTCAATGGTCTCTGAGTCGCCCATGCGCTCGCCACGTTTTAGGCCTTGTTCCGAAAACTGCAAAACATTTCGCGAATCCTGCTCTGCGATCCGCAGATCCGCATCCTGCGTCACGGCCTCGCCCTCATGCACATTGGGCAAAGATTTTTCTGACGGAAACATGCTCGCGAATTTCGCTTCGTCAGCTTCGCTAAGAACCTCCAGCTTCCGATCCTTCACCGGGTGCTTCCTTGCACTTCGTATTCCCAAATACTCCACGTCTCTTTCGCGAATGGTCTCGCCTGGTGGTTGTATTTGCCCGTTAGAAGAATCTTTGGTCGCGATCCACTCGCGTATTTTTTCGCGGTCGCTATCCGCGACGTCGACAAACTGGATCCCCGCGGTTTTCTTCGAATCGCTCGCCCATGCTACTTGCCCGCTTGTTTCGATCCAGACATCGGACTTCGGTAATTGGAACCGTATGCTCGGAAAGTAATCAGACGTCAGCAATCCGGCCGCTGCGATAGCCAGCCCGCCCTCGCTGACATTCAAGGCGATGCCGCCATTTCCATCACCCAGTTCCACGTACGTCAGCAGAGCCGAGTTGCTCCGTCCGTAGGCTCGACGATCCGGCCTCTCCGGCAGGGCGCCAAATAGACCTTCAAAATGACTTCGAGTATTCGACATTCCAAACCCCTCTCGAGCTGAACTGGGATTCGCGCGGAACATCGTGAGAATGCTTGCGACCGCTATTCTACTCGCTTAGCAGCATCCATGGGGACTGCCACAAGCTCCTTATTTTCGCGACAAAAACACCTTAAACCCGTCAACGTCCATTGAATCAACCCTGCGGCAACGGATTAGTCGCATGCCTTCGTGCACCTCTCTATGCCCCGTGAAGTCCTCGCACGGGCCACACAGTACACTTATGTCTCGGTTGGTTAGGTCTTTGGCCGTGGAGCGGGTCCAAAAAAATCCCGACCCAAGGCAACTGGGTCACTCTCGCGTCGCCTCAACCAGTGCCGCCCAAACCGACCGCCATCGAAATTTCGCCCGCGATCACGACATCCAAGTCCTGGATTTCTTACACGGCAGTGTGCTAGTGTTTTTTGTGATTAAAATTGAAAAAATTAGGACGCAAGGCAGAGACGTGAACGACTCGTGCGCTGTGATCCGCGCGTCCGCGACATCACTGCCGCATCCGTGTGAGCCGCCGCATTCGAATTTATCTCCCGATCTTCGGGAAGGGACTACTTCCCAGTATCCAGCTCGTCCGGGCAATCCCATCATCACCCCATTCTTGGCCAAGATTCCATCGTTTCTACCCGGTTCTGGCTCACGAATAGAAATCGTCGTAACTTACAGAAAACAAAGGAATGCGTACCTGTCTACCCGGGGCCAGAACTCGCTGTTAGCGACAATCGAATCGACGCATATTTTCACATCAAATAAAGTCACAAATCGCGCCTCTTGCGAATCCTCGACGGGACAGAATCCGCCGATGGGATCACCTAAGCTGAGCAAGCTAGTGCGCGAGAACCACCATGTTTGAAACACTCACAGACAAGCTCCAGCGCGCCTTCAAGAGCCTGCGCGGCCAGGGTAAACTCACCGAAGAGCATCTCGATGCGGGCTTGGTGGAAATTCGCGAAGCCTTACTCGAAGGCGACGTCAACGTAGGCGTAGCGGATGAATTCATCAAGCACGTTCGCGAAAAGGCGCTGGGCTCTGAAGTTCTGCTGCAACTTTCACCCGACCAGCAAGTAGTAAAAATTGTTCGCGACGAATTGGGCGAATTGCTCGGCCGCGAAGCAAAGCCGCAATACGGCTCGAAACCTCCTTCCGTCTGGCTGATTGTCGGCCTCCAAGGCTCCGGCAAAACCACGTCCACTGGAAAGATGGGCAAGTGGCTCGCGGAACATGGCCACCGTCCGCTGGTTGTTTCTACTGACGTATATCGTCCCGCAGCCCGCGAACAGCTCGCCCAGGTCGCCAAAGCGACGGGAACCCCGCTCTGGCCCGGAACCGGAACCGACAAGCCACTGGAAATAGTTCGCGGCGCGTTGCGCGAAGCAAAGCTCTCCGCCTGCGATGTGGTCCTGGTGGACACCGCCGGTCGCCTGCACATCGACGATGATTTGATGAACGAGCTTTCCGAGTTGAAGCGCGAGCTTAACCCGTCCGAACTACTCTTCGTCGCTGACGCCATGATCGGTCAGGACGCTGTTCGTTCCGCCGGCGAGTTCCATAAGCGGTTGGGCATCACCGGTGTTGTGCTCACGAAAATGGATGGAGACGCGCGCGGCGGCGCGGCGCTCTCCATCCGCAAAGTGACTGGCGCGCCGGTAAAGTTCGTCGGCGTCGGCGAAAAATACGATGCGCTCGAACCTTTTCTCCCCGACCGCGTCGTGTCCCGCATTCTGGGCATGGGCGACGTTCTCGGCCTGATCGAAAAAGTCGAAAAGAATGTTGACGAGAAAAAGGCGCGCGAGCTTGAACGCAAGTTGCGCGAAGACGACTTCACGCTTGAGGATTTCCGCGACCAGTTGCGCCAGATTCGCAAAATGGGCTCTATCGAATCGATCCTGGGCATGCTGCCGAAAGTCGGCCCCTTCGCCAACCTGCCGAAAAACACAGAGATTGACGAGAAGCGCCTCGGCTCGGTCGAAGCCATCATCAATTCCATGACCGCCAAGGAGCGCGCAAATTCCAATCTGATTGACGGCAAGCGCCGCAAGCGCATCGCCCTCGGTAGCGGCACCTCCGTCCAGGAAGTAAATCAGGTGCTGAAACAATACTCCGACATGCGCAAAATGATGAAGCAGTACGGCACCTATGCAAGAACAAAAATGCGCGGCATAGGAAAATTCGCCGGCTTGAAATAGGAACGGATGTGCCGATAGTCATCAACAACACGCTCAACGAGATTCGGTCCCTCGCGATGACCGGAGGCGATCGTGCCTCTCAAGCAAGACGCCTTGCCGAACTCGTCCGAAAACTCGGCGACTATCGCTGGGTCGGCGTTTACGACGTGCTTCCGGAACTCGTCTCCATCATCGGCTGGAGTGGTCCCAGCGCTCCTGAATACCCCGAGTTTCCAGCGATCAAAGGACTCACCGGCGCCGCAATTCAGCAAAAGAAAACAGTGATTGTAGGCGACGTCCGATCCGACCCGCGCTACCTCACCGCCTTTGGTAGCACTCTTTCCGAAATCATCGTGCCGGTTCTAGCTCCCGGAGGCGATCGCGTGATTGGAACGGTGGACGTCGAAAGCGAACATGCCAACGCGTTCTCGGAGCGCGACCAACAAATGATCGAGCACTGCGCTCAAGCCGCCTTGCCCCTATGGCTCCTGCGATGACCGCCGCGCGCCCGAGATAGCGATTGGTGAAAGTAGCCGCCTTCGCTATAATGGTTCGGTTCGGCATAGGAGGATTTTCGCTGTGTTAATGATTCGGCTGGCTAGGATTGGCAAGAAGAAGCGCCCGTTTTATCGCGTGATCGTGACGGAAAAGACCCGCCCGCGTAATGGCCGGTTTGTGGAAATCGTAGGCACCTACGACCCGCTCAAGAAGCCCGCCGCAATCACGCTGGACCACGACCGCGTTACCTACTGGCTCAGCAAGGGCGCACAGCCCAGCGACACGGTGCGCAGTTTTCTAAGAAACCGGAAACCTGCCTAAGGCGTCTCACCCCACAGTAGATCTAGCGCTCGTACATGCTCCAGCGAATTTCTGCGCTGAGCTCACATGCTGTGGAGGTCGCGATGAAGGCTCTTGTTGAGGAGATTGCCAAAGCTCTTGTCGATCATCCGGAAAGTGTTGCCGTGAACGCCGTAGAGGGTGAACAAGTCACCGTGCTGGAGTTGCGCGTCCATCCCGACGATCTGGGGAAGGTGATCGGCCGGCAGGGACGCACGGCCAAATCCATCCGCACCCTGCTCGGCGCCGCCGGAATGAAATTGAAGAAGCGCTTTACACTGGAAATCCTCGAGTAGTGACTACGCAGCAATCACCGAGGCCCGATCGCGCGACGGTAGCGCGCATTCTGCGCCCTCACGGCCGCCGCGGAGAAGTGGCCGCCGAAATTCTCACCGATTTCCCCGAGCGCCTTACGCGCTTAAAATCTGTGGAGCTGTGGAACGAGAAAACTGCGGCGGCGAAACGGGCAGCTATTCGCAAGTGTTGGCTTTCGCACAGCCGCGGCGGCCAAGCCATTTTCCTCTTTGAGAATTCCGACTCGATTTCCGACGCTGAAAAACTGGTCGGTCTGGAAGTTCAAATTCCGCTTGCCGAGCGTTTGCCGCTTCCAAACGCAACTTATTACGTGACGGATTTAATTGGTTGCGAAGTCTGCGAAAAAAATGGCGCTGCCGTCGGACTGGTTCGCGATGTGCAATTTACGGGCGAAGGAGCCGCCAAGAATCCCATCCTGGTGGTAGATTCCGCGCGCGGCGAACTTCTGATTCCGCTGGCACAGGAAATTTGCGAGAGTGTTGACGTGAAAGCGCGGCGCATCGAAGTGGTTCTCCTCGAAGGCCTTCGCGATTTGAACTGAATCGTCTCGTCTTGTTCTGCCTGCGTGCGCAAATTATTGACGAAAAGCCGTGCCCATAAGCGACAATCTTCCCAGGGAACTCCCTAGGGAAAGCATAGACAGCGATGCGTTTTGACATCATCACAATTTTCCCGGAGTTTTTCGCCGGGCCGCTCGATTACGGGATCGTGCGGCGCGCGCGCGAGGCCAAACTCATCGACGTGCACACTCACGATTTGCGCGATTTCACGCATGCTCGCCATCGCACAGTCGACGATCGCCCGTTCGGCGGCGGCGAAGGAATGGTGATGAAGCCTGAGCCGCTGTTCGAAGCGGTGGAATCGCTGCTGGGTAAAGATTGTTCCGCAGCGCCGCCGGCCGGCACCGCGATTGTGTTGCTTTCCGCCGCAGGGAAATTCTTCACACAAGAAATGGCGCGCCGTTTTGCGAAGCACCAGCGAATTGTGCTGATTTGCGGCCGGTACGAAGGAGTGGACGAGCGCGTCGCCGAGCATCTCGCCACCGACGAAATCTCCATCGGTGATTTTGTTCTCTCCGGCGGCGAACTGCCCGCCTCGATGGTTCTAGACGCGGTCACACGCCTGATTCCCGGCGCCCTAGGCAACGAAAATTCCGCAGTCAATGAGTCTTTCAGCGCTACCGAGGACGAGCGGGAAAGCGCTCCGCACGACGGGGCGCCCCTCCCCACAAATTTGCCTCCGCGCCCTGCTGAAGTCGGCAACGTGAGCGCTGCGGAGCACGGGTCGCGGAGCACGGGTCGCGGGATTCTCGATTATCCTCATTACACACGCCCGCCTTCCTTTCGCGGCTGGGATGTCCCAGAAGTGTTGTTAGGCGGAAACCACGCGGAAATTCTCCGCTGGCGCCGCGCCCGCGCGCTGGAAAAAACTCAGCGCAACCGCCCGGATCTGCTCGATGGCGCCGCGTTGATCGAAAAAGGTTAGCGCTTTTTGCGGGGAACAGGCCGTGCCAGCCAAATTTGCTCAGACAAGAGCGGCGAGTTCAGTCCCTGTCACGTTGAATCGCGATGGACATTTTCCGTTGCACGAAATACAATCCGCGCGTTCCTCTCGGCAAGCGGCATTTTCTCCATGAGATTATTCCTACCCAGAGAGCGGCCAAAGCCTTGGACGAATCAGAAATCAAGCGTTACCCACAACTGGGCGGTTCCTTTCGTGGCTATGGACTGGGTCTGGGAATGGGTAGCGTATGTCCTAAGCAATTGGAAATTCCTGGAAGTGCTGGAATACATGGGAAGCCTAAGCGTTTTGGTTGCGGTTCTTTTCTATTTTTCTGAATCAGGCGATCGCACGAAACAGAAGCACTACCAAGCCTGGCAGGTTATCAACACGGCGCAAGGCAAAGGAGGGAGCGGCGGGAGGCTCGAGGCTCTGCAAGAACTCAATGCCGACCACGTCCCTCTGATAGGCGTGGATATATCAGGCGCTTTCCTGCAAGGAATTCGTCTTGAGGGAGCCAAGTTGGTACGGTCCAACTTCAGTGCCGCGGATGCTCGTAACGGCGATTTTCGTTACGCCGACTTCGCCGACGCAGATCTGATCTCCGCCAATTTTCGCGGAAGCGATTTCTATAAGGCCTCGTTGCAAGGCGCCCAGGCCAACGATGCCGATCTATCGAGTGCCGATCTAACGGAAGCAAACTTTTCCGGCGCGAACTTTGCAAACGCTGATCTGAGGCACGCAAACCTGAGTAATATTCGCTGGCGTGAAATTGTGAATCTCAAGATGGCAAATATATACGATGTGAAAAATCCGCCTGAGGGATTTGTGCTCTGGGCCGTCCAAAATGGCGCTGTTGCGACCGAGTCCGAGTCAAAATAAAAGAGCCCGATCACCTAAAGCAAAAACCTCTCGGGGATTTGATTTTCATATAGGCAGGGGGCGGCGGTTTCGTTATAATGGGCAATTGTGCGTAGTGTGCTGGCCCCACCTGAGCGGGTCTGCCGGAAAATGAGTCATGAAACCGATAATTTCTAAAGTACAGCAGTCCCAACTCCGCAAGGATCATCCCGTGTTTCGTCCGGGTGACACGGTCCGGGTGAACGTCCGCTTGAAGGAAGGCGAGGAAGCCAAGGAGCGCATCCAGCCGTTCGAAGGCGTAGTAATGAGCCGCCGCGGTGAGCTTCTGGGCGAGTCGTTTACCGTGCGCCGCGTGAGCTTCGGTATTGGCGTGGAGCGCATTTTCCCCGTGCATTCGCCGATGATCAGCTCGATTGACGTTGTGCGCCAAGGCCGAGTGCGTCGCGCCAAGCTGAATTATCTCCGCCAGCGCAAAGGCAAAGCGGCCCGTATCAAGCGCGTTGAGACCTTTGAGAAGGTGGCCGCGGCAACAGCCGCAGAGTAATCTCAGCGAATCTAATTACGCCCGCTCCGAGAAATCGGGGCGGGCTTTTTTGTTTTCGGCCTGCTCGCCAGCCGCGCCGATCGCCGTTTGTGGAAAACTGAGGTTCGGCATGTGCTAAAATTCGTGGCCGATGGGCAGACTCTGCTGTACGCGGTACGAGCGCGACGCGCGCCAGCACGGATGGCAACGCATCGCCGGACTGGACGAAGCGGGACGCGGGTCACTGTTTGGTCCCGTAATGGCTGCAGCCGTCATTTTGAATCCCCGCCGTCGTATCGTCGGCCTAGATGATTCCAAGAAGCTCACTCCTGACCGCCGTCGAGAACTAGCGCCGCGCATTCGAGAACACGCTTTGGCTTGGGCAGTAGCGGAAATAGAAGCTAGCCGAATCGATGCATGGAATATCTACCAGGCGAGCCGCCAGGCGATGATGGCTGCGGTTTCGCAGCTCTTTCCCCTTCCGGATTATCTTTTGCTGGATGCCATCGAAATTGATTTGCCCATCGAACAGAAAGCATTGATTCACGGCGATGCGCGCTCGGTGTCGATTGCGGCAGCCTCCATCCTAGCCAAAGTGGAGCGGGATCAACGCATGCAGGAATACGATCAGCTCTATCCCCAATATGGCCTGGCGCAGAACAAAGGCTACGGCACACCGGATCATTTGGAGGCCCTCCAGCGCCATGGGCCTTCACCATTGCATCGCTTTTCGTATTCTCCCGTACGGGAGGCCGGTTGCTGGTCGGTCAGCGCAAGACAGGACATGTTGCCGCTTACGCTCGCTACTGATGCCCTTGGCAGCGATGCAGACGGCGCAACTCTTCCGAATCGTAGAACCCCCGCAACTTCATAGCTTTTCCAGCCCCAAACCGTCACTGAGCCTCCTCGCTGCCAGCCTACCCAAGCGAGGCGCTTAAAAGGCACTGTTATCGCCTATGGCACCATGCTTCGCCCGGTTCATTGCTCCTTGTTTTTCGCGCATGCTAACCTTCTGGCCTGAGCCACAAGTGTGGCCCAACCACGCCACCCCGCCTGAGGTAAAGGCGAGGCTGGCGAAAACTACCCATGGCCTTCAACAAAAGCAAAGCGCTGGAAAATGCGCTGAAGTTCCTCAACCAGGGCAAGGTTGCCCAGGCCATAGCCGAATACCAGCAAATTCTGCGTCACGACCCTAAGGACCAAGCTACCTTGATGACCGTGGGCGATTTGTACGCCCGCCAAGCCGACCTGGGTCATGCCATTGAATATTTTGAGCGGCTCGCGCAGGTTTATCTGGACGATGGCTTCAACAGCAAAGCCATCGCAATCTACAAGAAAATCGGCAAATTAGCTCCCAACGAGCTTCCGCCTCTCGAACGCCTCGCCGATCTTTACGTTCAGCAGGGCATCCTGAGTGAGGCCCGTCCGCTGTTTTTGCAAATCGCAGAAGCGCACCTGAAAGCCAATCGAGCACCGAAAGCCGTGGAAGTGCTGCATCGCTTGTTGGAGGTTGAGCCCGAAAATCTGCGCGTGCAAATGCGACTGGCTGAACTTTACAACGTCATGGGCCTGAAGAAAGAGGCGGCTCAAACTTATCTGAATTACGCGCAGAGGTTATTCGATCGGGGCGAGAACGATGAGGCCGAAAAACTTATTGAGCGCGCTGTGGAGGTCGATCCCACGAACGCCTCCGCTCTGCTTCTGAAAGCGAAGACGCTGAATGCAAATAGTAAAACTGCGCAGGCAATTCCAATCCTGGAATCCCACCCGGAAGCGAACGCGGGCGGCGATGTCACCAACATGCTCTTGGACTATGAGCTGCAGTCCGGACAGGTCCAGAAAGCCGCGGAACGTGGACGTCAAGTGCTGGCGCGCGGACATGCGCATTTTGGGCCGCTTTACAAGGTAGCCGAGACGCTTGTCGCGAGCGAACAACCGAATGCCGCGCTTCCACTATTGCGTGAGCTGCGCGGCGCCATGATCGAAGCGGGCGAGCAGGACAAATTCGTCAAGGCACTGACGGCAGCGAGCGAGCGCCTACCGGGAGATGCCGAACCGCTGGAAATGCTCGTCGATTTTTGCCGAACTACAAGCGATCCCTTCCGCTTGAACGCTGCGCTTGGCCAGCTTTCCGATGTCTATGCCAACGCTGGAGACTTTCCGCGCGCGGAAGCGCTGTTGCAAGAACTCGTCGAGCGAAACAAGGACGACGAACGCGTGGTTGCTCGGCTGGACCAACTCCGCGAGCGCGCGGGCG
The DNA here is from genome assembly GCA_963698005.1 of uncultured Acidobacteriota bacterium. Classification (GTDB taxonomy): domain Bacteria; phylum Acidobacteriota; class Terriglobia; order Acidiferrales; family UBA7541; genus Palsa-295. The sequence continues at coordinate 3,116,865 of OY969113.1, read as the reverse complement.
GCTTGCCGGTCTCAGCGCCGGAAGCATTGCCGCCTGAAACCGAAGAGGAAAAAGCCGAGCATCGGATTCCGCAGCCTTCCGTGGCCGTGGTGGCGGTTATTGAAGAGCCGCTGGATGAAGAAACACAACGCTACATCGCGCAGGCTTTGACGGACGTTGATCTTTTTTCGAGCTACGGTTTAACCCAGAAGGCCACCCATCTTCTCGAGAACGTCTTGCAAAGAGCGCCGCGCCATACTCCGACGCTGGAGAGGCTGCTGGATCTTTATCTGGGCGCCGGCAACGAACGGCGCACGGCTGAACTGGCCGGGCAGTTGGAGCAAATTCATCGCGAGCGCAATGATCAGGTGAATGCTGATCGTTTCGCGGAACTGCGGCAAAGATTCCAGAAGGCGGCGGGAGTTTCGACAGAAGAGTTACAGGCTGCTCCGCCCATGGCTGCGCCGGTGACGCCAGAATCCCAATCGTTAGCGACCGCGGAGACTGCGCCCGACACAGCCGTACCGGCAGACAAAACTGTCGAGATGAGCGCCGCCGACATCGCCGCCGAATTCGGCATACCGCTGACGGCTGCCCCCCTGGACCCCGTTGTTGAAGAATTTGCAGTTGCGCCTGTGCCCATTGAGAAGCCCGCGACGTCCGTTGACGTATCGCCTTCCCAACCTGTGGCAGAAGTGTCCGCAACGGCTGGCGAGGAACTGGATCTATCCGACGAATGGGAAGCCATCTCGCAAGATGTCGTGGATAGTGAGAAGACCACGCTGGAAGAGACTCCTCCTGTAGCCGACGCAGGAAGCGAAGCCGCTCCTGTTGAGGCTAAGATAGGGGCCACCTCAGAGCCTGAGCCCGAACCCGAGCCAATTTTTGTCCTAGAGGAATCTGAGGCCGAGCCAGTCATTGAACAGGTAGCCGTCCAGCCCGCGCCCGCCGAGCTCAAGTCCGAAGCCCCAATCGCGTTGGAGATTGAGCCAGAGCCGGAAGCGGTGCCGACATCGACTGACGACTTTACCGTGCAGCCGGATTCATTCGAAATCAACGAGAGCAGCGTGGAAACAGCTGAGACCCCCGTGATCGAAATCATTGAGGAGCCGGCAGCCGAGGCTCTCCCTGCCGAACCTGTTGCTCCAGCCAATAGCGAATTTGAATTGGAGCTGACGCCGGAACCCAGTGCGGTCGATAGCCATGCAGGTCCGGCAACCACGGAGGATTTTCTTAACGAACTAGCCGCCGAAGTGGAAGAGCTAGAAGCGCCTGCGAGCGACCGCGCCTTTGTCCCCGCAACCGAAGATATCGACGAACCGGCCCCAATCTTCGCAGCGAGTTCGGTGCCCGCGGCCACAATTTCAGAGAACGGAAGTTCCAAGACATCCTCCGCTCCCATGCCTGAGATAACGACCGAAAGTTTGAATGAACTGGCGGAGGTTTTTCAGGAATTCCGCAGCGAACTCGGTGAACTTGGTGAGGAAGACGAAGATTTGGAAACACACTACAACCTGGGCATCGCCTATCGCGAAATGGGGTTGCTCGACGAGGCTATCGGCGAGTTCCAGAAAGTGGCGAAAGCGGTGCAGAAGGGCAAACCCTTCCGCTACACCATGAACTGTTCGACGATGCTAGGGCTTTCGTTCATGGACAAGGGCGAGCCGAATATCGCCGCGCTGTGGTACCAGCGTGCACTGGAAGTTCCGGGGCTCGAACACGAGACGATTCTTGCGCTGCGTTACGACCTTGGACTGGCTTTGGAAGCCGGCGGAGATTCATCGGCGGCGCTCGATTGCTTCCGTCAAGTCTATGCCGCAAACATCGAATACCGCGATGTCGCCGACCGCATCTCCACGCTACAGAAACGCTAAGTCCTCTTATCTTTCAGAATAGTCGGACGAATCGCTCAATTTCTTGTGCGCGCCCTAGTGCGCGGTCAGGCTGTGCACTTCGGCGATGTAGCCACCTGGGAATTGGATGATCGCCGTAGTTCGGTCGTGCGTGGAGTAAGGCGGAGATAATACCTTCACACCGGCAGCTTTGGCTTTTTGCAGCGTTGCGCCGAGATCCTGCACTCGGTATCCGGTTATCTCGCGGCCAAACGGATACGGCAAATGGCCGTCAGTTACCATGACCTGCATGTTTCCAAACAGCGACTCGATGCGTATGCGACGATAAGTCTCGCCCGCGCGCCCGATTTCGCCCCCGCCCGCGCGCTTGTCGTCTGCCACCACCTTGCCGTGGCTGAAGCGTACGAATCCGTTGACGAAGTTGTCGGCTTGATCGCCAGACACGTAGACCCGATTGTCTGGAATCGTTGCAAGCCGCGCGTATTTGGGTGCAGTGAAGTGCCAATATAATTGCATCTTCAAGCCCCCGGGCCACTGGATGACAGCATCGATTCCGATCGGGTCCTTGAACGGTTCCACGATGACTTCGGCACCAGCGGATCGAGCAGTCTTGAGTGCCTGGTCCATGTCGGTCACCAGATATCCCGTCCGCTCCTCTCCGAATGGAAACGGGATTGGGGTTTGGAACGCGAAGATCGATAACGTGCCGACCGGAGTCCATAAATATTGAAACTCTGTGCTACTCGGCACAGGAAGAACATTTGTCACGGACCGCTTGGACGGCTGGCCACCGAACGTAGCGGCGAAGCTGTTGACGAACGCGTCCAAATCCCTAGGAGCAACATACACATGCGTCGAATCGTATTGCGCTCCGACCGCAACACTCTCGTCGTCAGGGACCTTGCTACCGGTCGCGGGACCCTGAAGCAAAAATAACAAAAGGGCGACTAGAGCTACAGCCCCGCCGAATGTGATGGCGCAAACTCCCTTTCGGTTATACATCCGCTTGAACCGCCTTCCCATGATGCTTACCTCGATGCTGTCGCACGCGTCGCGAGGGTATCTTGATCAACATGGAGACTCGGTGCCAACGAGCACACCAAATACGTCGCACTTCATCCGATGAATTCTTCGCGAGTGCCTGTGAGAACCAAGAGGCCCGGTCTTCGCGCAAAAAGCGAAAAGCCGGGCCGTCGGTGCCGTTACGCTGAGGCGGTAGTCGCAGTCGCTGCACCTTTGAAGAAGGTAAGCAAATCCGCGTTGATCTGCTCCGCGTTGGTCGTGGGCATGCCATGAGGAAGGCCCTTGTAAACCTTCAACGTCGCGTGCTTCAGTATTTTCGCGGACTTGGGTCCCGCGGCGGCGAACGGCACAATCTGGTCATCTTCACTGTGCATCACTAGCACGGGGATTTCGATTTTTTTCAGGTCCTCAGTGAAATCGGTTTCCGAGAAGGCCTTGATGCAGTCGTAGTGAGCCTTCATGCCTCCCACCATTCCCTGCAACCACCAGTGCTCGCGAATGCCCTCTGAAATCTTTGCGCCTGGACGGTTGTAACCGTAAAACGGCAAAGTGATGTCCTTATAGAACTGGGGCCGGTTGGCTGCGAGTTGCGCCCGGAGGTCATCGAACACTGAAATGGGAGCCCCTTCAGGGTTGTTCGCGGTCTTCAGCATGAGCGGTGGCACTGCGCTGATGAGTGCGGCCTTCGAGACACGCTTGGAGCCATGGCGGCCCAAGTAGCGCGCGACTTCACCACCGCCAGTCGAGTGCCCGACCATAATCGCATCCTTCAGATCGAGCTTCTCAAATATGCCGGCGAGATCGTCTGCATATGTATCCATCTCGTTTCCATCCCAGGTTTGGCCGGAACGGCCATGGCCGCGGCGGTCGTGGGCGATCACGCGATACCCGAGTTGACCGAAGTACAGCATTTGCCCGTCCCAGTCGTCTGCAGTCAGTGGCCAGCCGTGGCTGAAGACTATGGGCTGTCCTTTTCCCCAATCCTTGTAATAAATCTGCGTTCCATCTTTTGCCGTGATTGTCGCCATGGGATGCTCTCCTTAGTCTCGGTTTGCCTAATGTGTCCTGCGTGCGTTCCAGAAATTCCCTGCAGGCCTCGAATCGGGTCAATTGTACTCTCGTCTTGCGTATTTGCGACATAGCGAGCGCCGGTGAGGGCGTCCGGCCGGCTGATGACCCAGAGTAGATGTTGCGACAGCCGGAATAATCTCCCATAATCCTTACCCTGATGATGAACCGGGTCCTCCGTGTTGTGCTCCTGCTGCTTTGGCTCGAATTGGGGTTGGCGCTGATTTTGGTTCCATGGTCCGAGGTATGGGATATGAATTATTTTCTTTACCAGTACCAGGCGCTGGCCCTCTTTGTGAAAAATCCCTTTCTGCGCGGAGCGATATCGGGGCTTGGTCTGATGAATGTGCTGTTTGCGCTCGAAGCGTTTCGCCGCCGGACTGCCATCGTTGAAACCCGCTAATAAACCGATCGTTTGCTACGTCACCGACCGGAAGTCCTTGGCTGGCAATAGGAACGAAGCCGCTCTTTCGACAATATTGCAAAATATTAAAGTAGCCCTCGCCGCCGGCGTCGATTGGGTTCAGGTCCGTGAGAAGGACTTGCCGGGGGGACAACTACTAGCAGTCGGGCGCGTTGCTCTAAGTCTCGCGGCCACTCACAGGAAGAAAACTGAACGCGCGCCGCGAATAATTATTAACGACCGCTTGGACGTCGCGCTCGCGGCCGGTGCACACGGCGTGCATCTAGGACGCGAATCCGCACCAGCCTACGAAGTGGTGCGTTGGTGTCGTGCAGGAAATGCGCCAAATGGATTTGCAATTGGAGTTTCCTGCCACAGCATCGAAGAGGCCCGCGAAGCGGAAAATGCAAAAGTCGACTATATCTTCTTCGGCCCGGTCTTCGAAACGCCTTCGAAGCAGCCCTTTGGCGCGCCTCAAGGCCTAGAAACGCTAGCCGAAGTTTGTCGCGCCGTGGCCATGCAGGTGGTAGCAATAGGAGGTGTGAACGAACAAAACGCGGCCTCCTGCATTTGTGCGGGTGCCTCTGGAATTGCGGCGATCCGGATGTTTCAGGAATCGCCCGATGCGAAGGCCGTCACGGAGTCAATCGCGTCTATCCACGACTTGCGTAGAGACAAAGTTTAATGCAAGAAACCGCCGCCGAAATTATGCGCTGAGCCAGCGGCCGACCGGTTGCCAGCTTTCTTTATGGTCGCAGATCACTTTGATAACAGCGGTGATGGGAATCGCGAGAATCAAACCCATCGCGCCCCACAAAAATCCCCAGAACAGAAGCGACACGGTTAGCGCGAGAGCATTGAGCCGCACCATGGAGCCGACCAGCGCGGGGACTAACAAATTCGCCGCCACGAGATGCAAGAAAGTGAGCACGGCGAAAATACCGATGAAAGGCGTAACTGTGTGAAATTGCTTCAGGCCGATCAATAAAGGCGGCATCCAGGAAAGGACCACGCCGAGATAGGGGATCAGATTGCACGTACCGGAAATAAGCGCCGTGAGGAACGGAAACTCAAGTCCAATCAAGAAGAAAAAAATCCAACTCAAAACGACTAGAATCACTCCCACCATTGCCGTCCCGACCACGTAGCTGCGAAGAACCAGGGAGATATCTGTTAACGTTTCTTTCACTAAGGTGCGTTCGGTAGCCGGAAATAACTGCATGGTCGCGTGCCATACCTGGCGTTTCGCCGCGAGCATAAAAAACAACAGGAAGGGTATGAAAGTAGCTCCCAGCACTACTTCATATAGCCCACTCAGCCGAGCGAACACCGCCGAGCGAACGGGATGCGATTCCGCGACGGCTACTATATGCTCAGTCTGCTGGCCAACCTGGTCGGGAGAGCCAATTTCCGAAACGTGTTCCTCCACGGAAGCAAGCTTTTGTTCTACGGCATTGGCGACCGCGTGCAAGGGTGCGCGATACTTAGGCCAATCCCTGCCGAACTGATCCACACGTTCGACCAGCGACCACGCTACGAACAGCAAAACAGCGATTGTAAAGAGAACGATGATGAGCGATCCCAACGCACGAGGGATATGCCAGTTCTCCATGAAGGTTACGACCGGATCCAAAAAGTATGCGAGCAACACCGCCACCAAGACCGTTACAAGAACAGATGACGCCCAGTAGCAAAAAGCGATCACAATTCCCGCCGCAATGATCTTGGCAGGTGTGGAATTGTCACGAACGATTTCAGTGTGTTCCAGTGGCATTCCCGTACGATAACACAGGCTGCGCCGCCATATCCGCCGATGTGCTTACGCGTACAACCGCTGGGCTCCATTCGTTAAAATGCCGGTAGGAGACAGATTCGCTCGCAAGCTGACGGGACCACGACCTCGCAATGATAGAATTGCTCTCCGTTTTGCGCGGGATAAGAACAGGAGCAAATGGCCAAGGAACTTTTCGGCACGGACGGCATCCGCGGCATCCCGGGTGAATACCCGCTCGATGACGCAACCTTGGATCGCGTTGGCCTCGCGCTGGGAAACTACTTGCGTTCGCAAGGATTCGCACACGATAAAAGTCCCAGCGTTCTGATCGGACGCGACACGCGCGAGTCCGGCCCGCATATTGCCGAACGAATTGCCTGCGGGTTGGCTGCGGGTGGCGCGAATCCTGTTTCTGCCGGCGTTCTTACTACGCCGGGCGTGGCCTGGCTCGTCAACCGCGAAGGATTCGCCGCGGGCGTCGTGATTTCCGCTTCGCACAATCCGTACCACGACAATGGCGTGAAACTGATTTCGTCCACCGGAATGAAATTCCCGGATACGATAGAAACAGCCCTCGAACAGTTTGTCCTTTCATCTCGCGATACAGTCTCAGCTGAGAGAGCGCTGCGTCTTCACGACAACGAAAAGATTGATGATGATTACCTGGCAGGATTAGCCCAAGCGATTTTACCTGGCGCACAACTTGCCGGAATGAAAATTGTGCTGGACTGCGCCAACGGAGCGGCCAGCAATCTGGCACCCCGCCTGTTTCGCTCGCTGGGCGCGAATGTGGTCGCTATGAATCACACGCCCGACGGAAAAAACATAAATGCAAATTGCGGCTCGCTGCATCCGGAATCCATGCAAAAACGAGTCGTGGAATGCGGTGCGGCGCTGGGCGTGGCGTTTGACGGAGATGCGGACCGCGCAATTTTTTCCAGCGCGACGGGGAAACTCGTGGATGGCGACGGAGTTCTGTTTGTCGTGGCGCGTTATCTGAAATCGACGGGAAGTCTCAAGGGCAACGTAGTAGTTGGCACTACCATGGCCAACCTCGGCCTCGAGCGGGCTCTTGAAAATGCCGGACTGAAGCTGGTGCGCACTGCAGTGGGCGATCGCTACGTGCTGGAAGAAATGCGGCGCGGCGGAGCGATCTTCGGCGGCGAACAGTCCGGACACATTTTGTTTCTCGATGATGCCACCACGGGTGACGGAATGCTCACCGCCTTGAAACTGGCGTCGATTATTTCCATTGCTGGACCACTGGACTCGCTTGTCGCAGATCTCGAGATTTTTCCACAGAAAATTGTCAACGTCCGCGTGCGTTCAAAGCCGCCTCTTGATTCCTTGCCCGAAGTTGATCGCCTGCTTCGCGAAGCGGAAAAGGCTCTCGGTAATTCCGGCCGCGTGGTGCTGCGATATTCGGGCACCGAGCCGCTCGCCCGCGTCATGGTGGAAGCCGAACGCGACGAGGATGTCCGCCACTGGACCGAATCCCTCGCTGGCGCTTTGCGTTCTGCAATTGGCGCCTAATCCTCCCCCCTCCTTTTGTTCCTGGTCCTGTTGAAAAAAGCCGCAAGCTCGGGAACTTTTTGCGTTCTCCGGACATTACAGAGATAGAAGGATCTGAATCGGGAGGACGTGACGCTCGGGGCTGTCGGAACCCGAGCTCGTGGCGAGCGATGACCAGCGATGAGCAACTGATCCTGGAAGTTCAGCAGGGCTCTGACGAAGCCTTCACCGAACTCTTCTTGCGCTACCGCGAGCGGGTGTACGGATTTTTCCGGCGCCGTATGTACGATGCTGCACAGGCCGAGGAATTAGCCCAGGAAACCTTTCTGGCTGTGCTCCGAGCAGCCCAAAGATATGAGCCTCGCGCGACGTTTCGAGCTTACCTGTTTGGCATCGCTTTCAATATTCTCGCCGCGAATAGGCGCAAATCAGGCCTCGATTCAACACGCAGGGACTCCGCTCCAGATGAAGTTCCGTATCCGTCCGGAACGAATCCGGAAAACGTAATTTGGGTCAGGCAAGCGGTGGAACGGCTAGATGCTCCTGAGCGAGAAGTTTTGTTGCTCCGCGAGTTCGAAGAATTAAGCTACGAGGAAATCGCGAAGATATTGCGTGCGCCGATGAACACAGTCAGATCGCGATTGTTCCGGGCGCGAATGGCCTTGCGCGAAATCCTGGTAACCACGCCAGGAAATTTGGGAGGGCGGAGATGACTTCATCCACTCATCCTTTTGAACAAGAAGAGGTGATGGCTTATCTCGACGGAGAACTCTCGGCGAATCGCGCGACAGGCGTTGCGGTACACCTGCGCGAATGCCCGGAATGCGCGGCGCTCGCGGAGCAAATGCGGGATGTTTCGCTTCATCTTTTGAATTGGAGCGTGGAACCGGCGCCTGCGCGCTTGACGAGGAACTTGGAGGCAGCGAGGGCCGATCACGCGCTGGCGAAAGAAACAAAACGCGCAGGGTTCGCTGGGTGGCTGACAGAGAAAATTCCGTCTTTCAAGAACCGTTGGGTATTGGGAGCAACTAGCGCAGCGGCTGTTGGCGTGTTGCTGTTCGCTCTCGCATTGCCAACTCGACGAAGAGAACAGCATTCGGAGGGATTGGCGCAATTGGCGTATACCGAACAATCGCGCTCGGCCGAAACCGCACCGAGTAAGTCTGCTGCTAGGGAGGCTGAAGCATTCATAGCCCAGGCTCGATCGTCTCCTTCGCCCTCGCCTGAACCGACTCAGCCCATGATCGCCCGCACAGCCTCAGTTTCCTTGATCGTGAAAGAATTCGGGCCAGTGGAAGCAAGCGTCAAAGCAATTGCCTTGCGTCACAATGGATACATGGCCAGTCTGAATTCGAGTTCGCCGCAGGACGCTGCACGCTCCCTAACAGCCACGCTGCGAATCCCATCGGCGCAGCTCGAGTCAGCCCTTGCGGAGCTGAAGCAACTGGGGCACGTGGAACAGGAATCGCAGTCGGGCGAGGAAGTGACCAAGGAGTTTACCGATCGCGCAGCCCGGATGAAGAATGCCCGTGCCACCGAAGAAAGCCTGTTGGACGTTCTTCGCAACCATACCGGGCAAGTAAAGGATATCCTCGCAACTGAGCAGGAAATCGCACGAGTCCGCGGCGACATTGAACAAATGGAAGCCGATCAGCGGAGTTTGCAGACCCGAGTTGATTTCGCCACTGTGGAGGTTTCGGTGCAGGAAGAATTCAAGGCGAGCTTGCAGGGTGCTCCTACCGCGACGGGCAGGCGCCTGCGGAATGCAGCGGTGGAAGGCTATCGAACAGTGGTCGAAAGCGTGATTGGATTCGGGGTCTGGGCGCTACAGTCTTTGCCGACCGTGCTGGTGTGGGGATTTGTTCTCTTTGCGCCGGCGCGTTGGCTCTGGAAACGCCTGCGGCGCACTCCAGCATCACAATCCTAGCTCCCTGGGCGCTATACGCTTGCCGATAATTAGTCCAAAGCCTTCCAAAGAACGTAGAAAACCTGCGAGAGCTTTTCAGAAAGCGGAGATGTTCGCGCAATTTAGAATCGGAAACGCGTGTTCCTCAGCGTAAGTCCTGTCGCGCCAATCGCTGAAGATTCCAGCGAACGCCAAAAGCTCCTGGCAGCCGACGTGCAACTAGAGTAGCTGGCTGTCTCTTATCCCGGGGTGGGCCGGTTTCGCCGCGCCGAAACCGGTACTAGGGGTAGAGCAAAAAGGGGACTCGACGGAGTCCCCTTTTTTATTTCGCCTGCGTTGATTTTCGTTATTTTGCCGGTTTAGCTGCAGCCTGAAGTGCTGCCGCAGTTGGAGCACTTGTAACAGCTACCGTTCGGCGTCATCAGCATTCCGCACTCAGAGCATGACGGGGCGTCATCGATCGCGGCCCGCGGACGGATGGACGCTTCGGGTTCCGGCACTTTCATAACTGTCACGGGAGCCGGGGCCTTCGCTTCCGTTGTTACCGTTGCGACTGGAGCCGCCGGATCCCCTACGGCAGCCTCTCCATCGAGATAGTCTGACGAAATGAATTTGCCGCCCAGCCATCGCCCAATGTAGTCCACCACGGACTTCGCATATCGAATTCTCGGATTGCCGGTATAGCCCGACGGCTCGAAGCGCGAGTTCACGAATTTATCAACCAAAGCTCGAAGCGGGACCCCGTACTGCAGCGCGACGGAAACGGATAGGGCGAAAGCGTCCATGATGCCGGAGAGCGTGGACCCTTCCTTAGCCATCTTGATGAAGATCTCGCCTGCGGTACCGTCGTCATACTTGCCTACAGTGAGGTAGCCTTCGTGCCCGCCAATCGAAAACTTATGCGTGATTGAGCTGCGCTCGTTAGGCAACTTACGGCGTCTGGTACGGTCGAAAAGTTCCTGCTGCTCGTGCGAAGGAGCCTCAACCTTGGCAACGGGAGCTTCCACCGCGGCTGCCGTCGCAGGCTTCTCTTCTTTCTTTTTGCCCGAGACGGATAACGGCTGCGAACCTTTCGAATTGTCGCGATAGATGGCGACTGCCTTGAGTCCGAATTTCCAGGATTCGCTATAAGCTTCCATGATGTCTTCCACCGTGGATTCTTCCGGCATGTTGATCGTCTTGCTGATCGCGCCGGAAAGAAACGGCTGAGCGGCAGCCATCATCTGCAAGTGACCCTTCCAGGAAATCGAGCGGCCTCCCGGTGTCGCCAGCGAGCAGTCGAATACCGCCAGGTGCTCCGGCTTCAGCCCCGGCGCACCCTCGATTGCGCCATTCGCATCGATAAAGTCCACGATTTGTGCCACTTGCTCCGGCGGATAGCCCAGATTCATCAGCGACTGCGGAACTGTATTGTTCACGATTTTGATTACGCCGCCGCCCACCAGCCGCTTCTGCTTCACAAGTGCGAGGTCGGGTTCGATTCCAGTAGTGTCGCAATCCATCATGAAGCCGATCGTCCCTGTTGGAGCCAAAACAGAAACTTGAGAATTCTTGTAGCCGAACTTCTCGCCCAATTCGAGCGCATCGTCCCACGACTTTTGCGCCGCATGCAACAAGGACGGTTGCACGTGCTCTTCCTTGATCGGCCTCAGAGAATCGCGATGCATCCGAATTACGTCGATCATGGCCTCGCGATTCCGCAGGTAGCCGCCGAAGGGTCCCATGCGCTCGGCAATGCGCGCTGACTGCGCGTAGGCCTCGCCGGTCATCAGAGCTGTAATCGCGCCGCAGAAGTCTCGTCCCCTGTCGGAATCGTAAGGCATGGCTAGCGACATCAGCAGCGCGCCGAGATTCGCATAACCGATGCCCAGCGGGCGAAAATCGTGCGAGTTACGGGCGATTTTCTCGCTCGGATAGCTGGCATTGTCCACCAGGATTTCCTGCGCCGTGATCGTTACGTCCACTGCGTGGCTAAATCCTTCCGTATCGAACTGGCCATTCGAACCTAGAAATTTCAAGAGGTTCAGCGATGCCAGATTGCACGCTGTATCGTCCAGGAACATGTACTCGGAGCAAGGGTTAGAGGCATGAATGCGATCCGTGGCCTTGCAAGTGTGCCAACGATTGATGGTCGTATCGTATTGCATCCCCGGATCGCCGCACTTCCAAGCGGATTTGGCCATCTCGTGGAGCAAGTCTCGAGCGCGAAATTGTTCTACTGCCTTGCCGTCATTGACGTTGCGTGTCCACCAATCGCGGTCTTCCTCTACGGCCCGCATAAAGTCGTCGGTTACGCGCACGGAGTGGTTCGCATTCTGAAAAAAGACAGAAGAGTACGCTTCGCCGTCGATCGCAGGATCGTAACCTTGCTCGATCAAAACTTGCGCCTTGCGCTCTTCCTTCATCTTGGACTCGATGAACTCCATGATGTCGGGGTGATCCGCGTTTAGAATCACCATCTTGGCGGCGCGGCGCGTCTTGCCGCCGCTCTTAATCACGCCGGCGAAGGCGTCAAAACCCTTCATGAAGCTCACTGGGCCGGATGCGATCCCGCCACCGGAAAGCGATTCGTGGCTGCCGCGCAAAGACGAGAAGTTCGTTCCAGTACCAGAACCCCACTTGAACAGCATGCCTTCGGTCTTCGCCAGGTTCATGATCGAGTCCATGTTGTCCTGGACGGAGTTGATAAAGCATGCCGAGCATTGCGGCTTAGCCTGAACCCCGACGTTGAACCACACCGGCGAATTGAACGCCATTTTTTGCTCGACAAGCAAGTGGGCCAGTTCATCGCGAAAAGCGTTCTTGGATTCCGGAGTCGCGAAATATCCGCCTTCCTCGCCCCAGCGCACGATCGTCTCCACCACGCGGCTGATCAATTGCCGTACCGAAGTTTCGCGCTCGGGTGAGTTCGGCTTTCCGTGAAAATACTTCGAAGCGACAATATTTGTCGCTGTCTGCGACCACGATTTCGGGACTTCTACGTTGTCCTGCCGGAAAATTACCTGGCCTTTATCATTGCCGATGATTGCGGCGCGGCGCTCCCACTCAACTTGGTCGTAGGGAGATATTTTCCCGTCGGTGAAGCGGCGCTGGAATTCCAGGCCGGAGGCACGTCGGGTAACCTGATCAGTTTCGGTTTTGCCTTGCAGGGTCATTCTCGTTTCCGCCATCTCTGTCTCCGCGCGGCAGTGAAGCCGTCTCACGTTGGCTGGGCTGCGGTGCGGGAGAGAAATCCATTCTACTCCCAAACAGCCGGGTCCAGGGTGTCGTTGTGTCTATCGAGAAATAGACGAAACATGGGGGAAATATGAGCGCACGGCCGGCGAAATACCTTGCATCGCGCCTTTCGAACCGAAAATTTAGAAAAGCCCAGCTAAGCCGCGCTAAAAACTAGAGGCGCGGTGCGAAGTAGGGTCTTCTTCTGCTCTAAATTGTCGGTGTTACCAGCCCGCTACTCTGTTGATCGATGCCAGGAAGTTCGTCGTCACCGAATCAATTTTCCCCCGGGTCTGATTCGGCAGTATCGTGGGTTGTGGAAAACTTGTCAAGAAAAAATCGACAACCAACCACAAAATATTCCGCACGAGTTGTCGAAAGTATCTACTGGTGGTGTTATCTGTGCCGTTAGCAACCATCGTCCGTTTTAGATTTTTCCCTGTCTCAAGATTTTTCCCGGCTCTGAAATCATTTGATTTCTCTCATTTCCCACTCCTTCTCGAGTTTGCAAGCAAACAAAATAATCCTTGAACGCTTTCCTGTTCTCTTGATGGAACTTCGGCTACGTTGCTCAGGTTATACTTGCTGGCCGCATCGCTACGAGGAGCGCACTTCCCCGCCAATGGCTGGATCGCACGATTCAAAATTCGATGGGCGAATAGCATTCACCTATCCAGCCTTTTCCTTCTACGAGTTGGCGCGATTTTTCGTAGTCGCATCGCTGGAAATGCAATCCGTCGCGGTGGGCTGGCAAATTTATGAGCTTACACACAGCACATTTGACCTGGGCCTCGTTGGACTTTGCCAATTCCTGCCGGGAATTCTTTTGTTTCTTGTTTCAGGCCACGTGGCAGACCGCTTTAATCGCCGCAACCTGCTTATTTTGTGTTACGCGGGTTTCGCAACATGCTCCGGGCTGCTGCTCTTCACTGCCACCCATCGGGGCGTACCGTCGGTAAGGTCGATTTATGCGGTACTGGTTCTGCTCGGCGTAGTCCGCTCGTTTAATGGGCCGGTGAGCCGGGCATTGCTGCCTCAATTGGTTCCGGAAGAACACTTTCCGAACGCGGTGGCCTGGCATTCAACCATATTCCAGGCTGCCACGATCCTGGGACCGTCGATCGGCGGGATCGTGTATGCAGCCTTTCGTGGACCGTCGGCAGTTTACGCGATGGCCCTAGCGTCTGCTGTAATCGCGGTGATTTTCACCACACTGATTCGGCTAAACGTAGGAGCGCGAGTGCGGGAACCGATCAACATCTCCACCGTTCTCGCCGGGCTTCGTTATATCTGGCAGCGAAAAATAGTGCTGGGCTCGATCTCCCTGGATCTTTTTGCGATGTTGTTGGGAGGGGCCGTAGCGCTATTGCCGGCGTACGCGCGAGAGATTCTACACACCGGCCCCTGGGGACTGGGATTGCTTCGAACTGCTCCGGCGGTCGGTGCCGCGGCTATGGCAGTTTTGTTGGCCTATCGTCCGCTGAAACGCCGCGTAGGTGCCACCATGCTTTGGTGTGTAAGCGGCTTCGGCGTGTTTACGATCATTTTCGGAATCTCGCGGAGTCTGATCATTTCGCTGCTGGCTCTGATCCTTGTGGGTGCGACGGACATGGTCAGCGTGGTGATCCGGGCGACTTTGGTCCAACTGCTGACGCCGGACCAAATGCGCGGACGCGTGAATGCCGTCGACATGATGTTCATTGGAGCGTCCAACCAATTAGGTGAGTTTGAGTCCGGGCTAACGGCGAGTTGGTTTGGAACAGTCCCGGCGGTCGTCTTGGGTGGAATCGGCACTTTAGTTGTCACCGCTATTTGGGCCTGGCGTTTCCCGGAGCTCCGCAACGCGGACAAACTAACGCCTTCGGGGAACTAACTCCTTTCTTTCAAGCCTTGGCAACCACTTTTCGCAGGAAATGTGCCGCAATCGCCTGTGTTCTCCGAAGCAACACCTGGGTATTGACATGAACCGCTGAGTTAAAAAAAAATTAGAATGACAAGGCCATGAGTACACCGGCAATCGAGATCGAAGGACTCACCAAGGACTATGCCGTTGGGTTCTGGCGCAAGCGGATGCGTCGGTCACTCGACCACCTGACCCTTCAGGTCCAGGAAGGCGAAGCCTTCGGGTTTCTGGGGCCGAACGGTGCGGGAAAAACCACCACGCTCAAGCTCCTAATGAGCCTGATCTTTCCTACCGCAGGAACGGCGCGGATTCGCGGGCGCTCCATCGACGATGTGCCGATGCATCGCGAAATCGGATACCTTCCCGAGCAGCCATATTTCTACGATTACCTCACCGCGCGAGAGTTATTGGATTACTATGCGCGGTTTTTTGGTTACCAGGCGATTGAGCGGCGCCAACGCGTAACACGCTTCTTGGAACATGTGGGACTAGCGGATGCGGGCGACGTTCAGCTGCGAAAATTCTCGAAGGGCATGTTGCAGCGCGTAGGTATTGCGCAGGCCATCGTCCACGATCCGCAAGTTGTTTTCCTGGACGAGCCGATGTCGGGCCTCGACCCGGTCGGACGCCGCGAAGTGCGCAACATTATTCTCGATCTCAAACACCAGGGACGAACTGTTTTCTTCTCTACTCACATTCTCTCGGACGCGGAAATGTTGTGCGACAGAGTGGCCGTGCTGGTCGGCGGAAAATTGCAGGGTGTCGGCGCGCCTGGAGAAATTGTTTCGATGGAAGTATATGGAATGGAAATTTTCTTTGAAGTGCGCGCCGGGTCCTCACTGCCAACTGTGCTTGCCGGACATGCCGCAAGAATCGGGGAGCGCTATCGCCTAGAAGTCCAGGAGGAACAGCTTTACTCCGCCTTGGAACAACTGCGAAGTTGCGAGGCGCGAATTCTTTCGGTTACGCCGCTGCGGCCAACGCTTGAAGACTATTTTATGAAGCTAGTAACGCGCGATAAGGCTTCTGCCCACCCAGCCGGAGAGAGTGCCCGATGAGCACGATACCGGGCATCGTTGCTATCAACACTTTTCGCGAAGCTGTGCGCGATCGCGTGCTCTACAACTTGATTTTCTTCGCCCTCATGATGATCGGCGCTTCGATCCTGGTCGGTGGAATTTCGATCGGCATCTCGCGGCTCGTAATCGTCAACCTGGGCCTTTCAGCCATTTCGATTTTCGGACTGATCATGGCGATTTTTATCGGCGTCGGACTTGTCTCTAAGGAGATCGATAAGCGCACGCTGTATACCTTGCTCTCAAAACCTGTGCGGCGGTGGGAATTTCTGGTTGGAAAATTTGGAGGGCTGCTGCTCACTCTGACCGTGAACACCGCGTTAATGACTCTGGGGCTTGCGGCCGCTCTCTACTACGTTAGCGGTAATTTTCTGCGTGCCGACGCATCGATCCTAGTAGCTGTTTATTTCATCCTGCTTGAATTGGCGCTGGTAACCGCGCTAGCGCTTTTTTTCTCGTGTTTTTCGAGCCCCCTGCTTTCCACGCTGTTCACGCTAGGAATTTACGTGGCCGGTATTTTCTCCGCGGACATTCGTGACATTGGGATGTTAACCCCGAGTCGAGCGATGCAGGCGGCGGCTCGGGCCATCTATTACGTCCTGCCAAACTTTCACAATTTCAATGCAATCACAGCGGCGGCTCATGGCGAGTCCATTCCGGTTTCCCTGATTTGGCAAAATACGGCTTATGCGGCCTTATATGTGGCTTTGGTGTTGGTGGCGGCCTCCGCAGTCTTTTCCGGTCGTAATTTAAAATGATCGGCCAAAGCCACACTCGCTCGCTGGGCTTTGCGCTCATCGCCATCCCCGTATTGTTCATCGCGATTGTCTGGTTGCAAACTCGAATTGATGTTGAAACGCGAACGATTGCGCAGCAAGAAGAGGAGCTTTTGGTACGCTCTGGCCCGCTCCTGAAAAAGCTGAGCCTGGGGTACGATTCATTGCTCGCGGATATTTACTGGACGCGCGCCGTCCAGTATTACGGAACCAGGGTCGTGATTCCGGGCAAGAAGTTCGAACTGCTGTGGCCGCTTCTCGACATCACTACTACCCTCGACCCGAAACTCATCGTCGCTTATCGATTCGGCGCGATTTTTCTCTCCGAGCCCGCAGTGGGGGCCGACCGTGCAGACCTCGCTGTTGAATTTGTGAAACGGGGCGTTGCCGCAAATCCCGACGATTGGCAGTTGGATTCCGATCTGGGCTTTCTCTACTACTGGTATTTGAAAGACTATGAGAAAGCGTCTGCAGCTTATTTGGAGGCGAGCAAGAAGCCGGGTGCTCCGGTATTGATGAAAATGATGGCGGCGGAAGTCGCGGCGAAGGGCGATTCATTTTCTGCCTCGACCGCAATCTGGTCGGAAATCTTCGAAACCGCGCAGGATCCGGCCGTTAAGAAGAACGCCTTTCAGCACCTTCAATCATTGCAGGCGCAACAGGACCTTTTGGCACTCGACAAATACGCCGAGGATTACCGCCAACGGAAGGGCCGCTACCCGGCCACGACAAGAGAACTGTATGAAAGCGGAATCCTGTCCCGTGTCCCGCTCGACCCGGCTGGAATTGCTTATATTTTCGGTCCGGATGGAAAAGCGCAGCTCGACCCGAAGAGCCCAGTCATTCTGGATAAATCTGCGAAGCGGTCACCGCGCTAAACTACTATTCGTAACGAAGAGCTTCAACCGGATTGAGCCGCGCCGCCTTGGTCGCCGGCCAGACTCCAAAAATCAGGCCGATACTGACGGAAACTGTAAATCCAATAATCACCGCCCACGCCGGGACAATCGCTTTCAGCGGGCTGACCATCGGAACCAACAACACGATACCGCTGCCGACGAGAATCCCGATCAGGCCGCCGGTGCCGGTTAACGTCATGGCCTCGAAGAGAAACTGCCAGGTGATATCTCGGCTGCGCGCGCCGATGGCCTTGCGCACACCGATTTCGCGCGTCCGCTCGGTAACGGAAACGAGCATGATGTTCATCACACCCATACCGCCAATCAACAACCCTATAGAGCTGAGAACTATGACGGCCAGAACTACGCCCCCGATAATGTCGTTGAATTGGCGTACGACTTCCACTTGAGTTTGAATCGAGAAATTGTCAGGCGCGCTGTAGGCAACGTTCCGGCGCCGACGCAACACCTCGCGCAACTGGTCCACGGCGGCGTCTAGCTTGCCGGGATAAGCCAGAAATCGGTATCCCAGTTCGAAGCTCGACGGATACAACTTCATAAACGTGTAGTAGGGAATCACGGTCCGGCGGTCCTCATCATTGGTGCCGAAGCCGCCCAAGGGCTTTTCAAATACACCGACAACTAGATAGGTCGAACCATCTACCAGAATTTCTTTTCCCAGCGCGTCATTTATTGTGGGGAAGAATGCTTTCGCAATATTTTCGCCGATCACCACGACATTCTCACGGTGGTCGTTTTCCGCCTCAGTGAAGAACCGGCCCGCCTTCATCGTAGCGTTTGAATAAACTTCCAGATATGCCGGAAATGTTCCGCGGAAGTCCGTCCCTTCTACCTCGTTTTTCTGGTAGCGCGCCGTATGGGTCAGTTGCCACTGGAATGCTGAAACCGCGATCTGCTTGATCGCCGGACAAAGCTCGCGGATTGCCATGGCATCTTCCAGCGTGAGCGGCTTCCGGAGTTTTTCATCTTTCGGCCTGTGGCCGTTTTGGGGTCCCTGATCGAAGCGTGAAACAAAAGCGGTATCGATTCCCTCCGCCGTAATTTCGTCCTGAATCGTCTGGCGGAAGCCTTGCACCAGGCCCACGACGAGAATGATCAGAGAGACTCCAATCATCACACCAAGAATGGCAAGAAAACTGCGCAGCTTGTGCGTACGCACGGTGTCAAAAGCGAGTTGGAGATTCTCTTTGAAATCCTGTTGCATGGTTAGTTCCTAATTCTCCGCGCGCAAAGCTTCGATCGGATCCAGCCGCGCAGCTCGCATCGCGGGATAGATTCCAAAAAACAATCCAACCGCAGTGGAAAGAACCAGCGAGATGGCGATCGCAAAAATCGGTGTCGCAATCGGAATAGGAGTCGCGGCACGCACCAGGCCCGCAATGGCGAGCGCAAGGCTCACGCCCACAAGGCCTCCCGACGCTGCAAGCAACGATGACTCCACAAGAAATTGCAGAATAATATGGCTACGGCGCGCACCCAGAGACTTCCTCAGGCCAATCTCGCGCGTACGCTCCGTCACGCTCGCTAGCATGATGTTCATGATCACGATGCCGCCCACCACCAAAAATACGGATGTGATCCAAACGGCAATTCCGAAAGCGTTTCCGGTAATTCGATTCCACAGCCCGGTGATTGAAGAGGGAGATATCACGGCGAAATTGTCTTCGTCCTGATATCGCACGTGGCGTCGAGCGCGCAGAATCACGCGCGCTTCATCCTCTGCTGCATCCATCCATTCCGGGCCTCGTGCCGAAACGAATATTCCCACTGAATCCTGCGGCGCCAACCATTCTTTTCGGTAGGTCCCCAGCGGTATCATCACGAAATTGTCTTCGGACTGGCCCAGGACCGTTCCCTTAGGTGTAGCGACGCCCACTACCTCGTACTGTCCCTGCCCGGCCCGGACAGACTTCCCCACTGGATCGACACCCGCGAAAAGCTTATTAGCCACGTCGGTGCCAATCACGCAAACGCCGGCTCGGTGATCCTCGTCCACCTGAGTAAGAAGGCGGCCGTTGGATACGTCAATATCTCGTATCGGAGCAAAATTAGGCGTAGCGCCTATGATCGTTACGTCCTGGCTCAGCACGTTCCCGTAGCGGACGTCGGCGGTAGTGTCCTGCTCGCCGGCCACTTCATCGGCTAATTTCATGTTGTCGCGTAGAGCCTCAAAGTCATCCATCTGCAACGGCGGGCGCTTTCGTGCCTTGTTCCATTCTTGAAAATTCGTAATGATGCCGATGCGGTCTATTACAAATGCGTTCGCGCCGAGGTTTGCCACTTTATCGGCCACATAAACGTTCAGGCCGTTGAGCACGGAAATTACGGCTACCAGTGTAGTGACTGCCAGAATCACTCCAAGCAGTGTCAAGAACGTGCGAAGTTTGTGGGCACGCAGGGTATCGAGCGCGATCCAGAAGGTTTCACGCAGTGCCACGAGCGTCCGCCTGACTTGAGCCAGCGTTGGGATGGTTTTCTTCACTTTGTCTGTATCTATTTAATTAGACGAATAAGGAGCCGGAAAAGTTCGCGACATTAATGCTTTGTCGGCAAGTTTCAGCCCTCTGATAAGCCTCTTTCATTCGTAACGCAACGCTTCGACAGGGTTTAGGCGCGCTGCTTTCGTAGCTGGCCAGACGCCAAAAACCAGCCCAATGCTAACCGAGACCCCAAATCCGACAATTACCGCCCACAGCGGAATCACCGCCTTTAGCGAACTGACGACGGGAATCAGCAGCACGACCCCGCAACCCACGATGATCCCGAGGATGCCACCAGTTCCGGTTAACGTCATGGCCTCGAACAGGAATTGCCAGGTGATGTCCCGGCTGCGCGCGCCAATGGCCTTGCGCACGCCGATTTCGCGCGTCCGCTCGGTTACGGAAACCAGCATGATGTTCATCACGCCGATTCCACCGATCAGAAGGCCGATGGAGCTGAGCACCACAACCACCAGCGCCACGCCCCCTATAATCTGGTTAAATTGCTGCACTGCTTCCGCGTTCGTCTGCATCGAAAAATCGTCGGGCTTGTCGTACGGCACATTTCTCCGGCGCCGCAGCACTTCTCGCGCTTGGTCCACCGCTGTGTCGAGACTTCCGGGATACGATAAAATCCCCAGAAAAACCTCGAAACTCGCGGGGTAAATTTTCGTGAACGTATAGTAGGGAATCACCACACGGCGGTCCTGATCGTTCGTTCCGATGCCACCGATAGGCTTTTCAAACACACCCACAACGAGGAAGTTCGAACCGTCCACCAGAACTTCCCTTCCCAGCGCATCATCAATAGTAGGAAAAAGTGCCGTGGCTACGTCCTCGCCGATGACCACAACGTTTTCTCTGTGATTGTTTTCTGCCTCGGTGAAAAACCGTCCCGCTTTCATCGTCTCGCTGGAATCCACTTCCGGGTAGGAGGCAAAAGTGCCGCGAAATTCTCCACCTTGCACTTCGTTTTTTTGATAGCGGACGTTATGCGGTATTGTCCACTCGTAGATTGCAATGGTCGTTTGCTTCACTGCCGGGCAAAGCTGTTGCACGGCTTGTCCATCTTCCAGCGTGAGCGGTTTGCGTTCGCGCTCCTCTTTTGGACGCCGGCCGACCGTGGGACCCTGGTTGAAACGCCAAGCCCACGCTGTGTTCACGCCATTGGCGGTAATTTCATCCTGTACCGTAGTGCGAAAACCGTCCACCAGCCCTACCACGAGAATAATCAGCATCACCCCGATCGTCACGCCCAGTACGGCGAGAAAACTTCGGAATTTGTGTTCGCGAACGGTATCGATCGCCAAACCCAAGTTCTCGCGGAATTCTTGCCGCATTTCCATCGCCTAAGTCTCCGCCCGCAAAGCTTCAATGGGATCGAGCCGGGACGCGCGGATTGCAGGGTATATACCGAAAAAAAGCCCGACTCCAGTGGAAAGCAGAAGCGCGATAAACACAGCGAACGCGGGCGTAGAGATCGGAAGCGGCGTTGCAGCGCGGACCAGCCCGGCAATGCCCAGCGCAAGGCCAACCCCCACCAAGCCACCCGAAGCGGATAGCAGCGACGATTCCACTAAAAACTGCATCACGATATCGCGCCGCCGCGCTCCCAGAGATTTTCGCAAACCAATCTCGCGCGTCCGCTCGGTCACGCTCGCTAGCATGATGTTCATGATCACAATCCCGCCGACCACCAGAAATACGGAAGTCACCCAAACGGCCACGCCGAAAATATTTGCGGTGAGAGAATCCCATATGCCCAGTAGCGAAGAAGGCTCTACCAGCCCGAAATTGTCGTCGTCCTGATATCTCACGTGCCGCCGCGACCGAAGAATCACGCGCGCTTCATCTGCCGCCGACGACATCGACTGCCGGCTTCGCGCTTCCACAAAAATTGTCACGGTATCTTGCGGAACCAGCCACTCCTTCCTGTACGTCCCCAGCGGCATCATCACGAAATTATCCCGCGGCTGTCCCAGCACCGTGCCCTTGGGCGCAGCTACTCCTACGATTTCGCACTGCTCCTGTCCCGCGCGAATTTCTCTTCCGATCGGATCGATTCCATCGAAAAGTTTCGTCGCCACATCGGCGCCGATCACGCATACGCCGGCTCGATGTTCTTCGTCGGTCGATGTGAGCAACCGACCATTCGCGGCGTCGATATCGCGAATTTCCGCATAGTCCGGTGTGGCTCCAATAATACTCACGTCTGCGCTCAGCGTGTTTCCGTAGCGAACGTCCGCTGTGGCCTGCTGCATCCCGGCAATGTGGTCCGCCAATTTCATGCCGTCGCGCAACGCTTGCAGGTCATCCATTGTCAGCGGCGGACGCTTTCGCGCTTTGTTAAATTGATCGAGATTCGTCACGATTCCGACACGATCGATTACGAAAGCATTGGAGCCCAGGTTAGCCACCTTGTCAGCCACATAAAGGTTCAGCCCGTTCAACACGGACATCACCGCGACAAGGGTCGTCACCGCAAGCATCACGCCTAGAAGGGTCAGAAAAGTGCGCAGCTTGTGCGACCGCAGAGTATCGAGCGCAATCCAGAAGGTCTCCTGCAACGCTACCAGCGTTTGGCGCATTTCAGTCAGGGATTGCAGAGGCTTGTCCTTCACTCTCTCTATAATAGACGCCTACGTCCGCTAAAAATTTCACTATTTCGTCCTAACAGGCATCTTATAGCAGTCCTGGGTGCGGATTTTGTCACTGAGAATCCGTTACAATGGACTTGCAAGCGATTCCAGGGCCTTGGAGTTCTAGATAGAGCCGAATGTCCCGTCTTTTCTCACTTTCGACCGTTCTCGCCTCGCTAGCTTTGGTAGGGATAACGATCTGGCCCGGATTCCAGGTTGATCGTTCCGCCGGCTTAGGTGCGGTTAGCTCAAATCCTGAGCCGGTACCCCAGAACCACGTGCTGGCCAGCCCTGAATTCTCCCAGCAAAATAGTTCGCAGTCTCAACCTCCTTCCGACGCCGAAATCGCCGAGCGCGCCCAGAAATTGATCGAAAATCAGCACCGTGACGATGCTGCCATCGATGAATACGAGCGCATCGAGCATCACGTCGATCGTACCGCGGGCGCAAATCCCCGTGTACTGGAAGACAAGCTTTACCGCGTGGTTCCCACGGGCACCGGCTCGCTGAAAATCTTGCTGAAAGAAGACAACAAACTCACCGACCCGGTGCTGTATCGCCAGCAATTGCAGACTTGGAAAGAGCTGCTCGAACTGGCCCTCAAGCCGAACGATCCAAGAGCGAAGCTGACTTACTCCAAATGGCAAAAAAAGAAAACCGACCGCGCGGACCTGGTGGACGCCACGCGCCAAGCGTTCATGACGAAATGGTTGGGCCGGGAAACGGTGAACGGCAGGCCTTGCGACGTTTTCGAACTGGACCCCAATCCCAACTTCCATCCGCATTCCATATTTCAGGATGCCCTGACGCACATCACCGCGAAAA
This sequence comes from uncultured Acidobacteriota bacterium, assembly GCA_963698005.1. Lineage (GTDB taxonomy): Bacteria > Acidobacteriota > Terriglobia > Acidiferrales > UBA7541 > Palsa-295. Next base: position 3,093,512 of record OY969113.1, on the reverse strand, counting down.
TCTGGGTAGATCGCGAGAAAGATCAGCTTGCCCGCGGCGAAGCCCATGTAACGCGCGACATTTCATTCGGCGGAGGCATTTTGGGAAAGTTGTATCGAGGCGGCGTTTTTTCTTTCGAGCAAACGGAAATTACCGCGGATATCTGGTTGCCGGCACGTTATCAATACGATTTCATGGGTAGGAAATTTCTGTTCACCTTCGAGGAACACCAGTACATTGAAGCTAGCCAGTATCGCCACGACGGCCTTCCGAAACAAGCGCTCGCGTTGGTCGAAAGTGAGATCGCCAGCGGCAAAGTCGCTAATGGAGATCCTTAACTCTGCGCGACGCCGCGTGTCTGTCGGAGTAACGTCGGGCAGGTGAGGTAAAAATGAATCGACGGGCGCTCAGCTTCTTCGCGGCAGTCACGTTCCTAATCGTCGCTGTGGCATTTGCTGCGACTACCACGTTCGCGCAGAACGATTCCGCCGCCCCGCCGCAAAGTCCTAGCCCGTCGTCTTCACCGGCTCCAGCGGCGCCTGCGTCAGCGAAAAAAGTTTGGACAAACGACGACATCCGCTCGGCGAAGCCAACTTCTTCCGACTCAAGTGCCAAACCTGCCGGCACTTCGAATAAGCCAAAACCAAACACCAAGGGCAAGGACGCCGGCTGGTATCGCGCCCAAATTTCGAAACTACAATCGCAAATTCCGCCTCTCGACGAAAAGATCTCGCAATTGCAGGCTGCTTTAAACGGACAGACCGTCAATTCCGTCCGCCAATATGGCGGCACAAAGCCGGACGATTGGCGCGACGAACTCTCTCGATATCAAAAGCAGCGCGACGATATCGATACGAAGATCGCGGCCCTTGAAGACCAAGCCCGTCATGATGGCGTTCCCGAAAGCGAACTGCCCTAATTCCATCGACCCTATCCGAAGGCTGCAAAGCAACAATCCTCGGAACGGCTTTGTATCGTCTGCGCGCAAAAAAGCCCCGAAGTTTGCGCTCCGGGGCTGAATTGCAATCCGTTTGAGATTTTAGCTATCGTGCCGTAGCGGCTGTTTCTTTTTCGATTGGCGCGCCCACCAGGTTGCCCCATTCGGTCCACGAGCCGTCGTAATTTTTCACGTCGCCGTAGCCCAGAAGATATTTCAAGACAAACCAGGTGTGCGAACTGCGCTCGCCGATCCGGCAGTACGCGATCACTTCATTCTTCCCTGTTATGCCTTTGCCTTCATAAAGCGCTTTCAGGGCTTCGGGCGATTTGAACGTGCCATCTTCATTCGCCGCCTGTGCCCAAGGAATATTGGCCGCCCCGGGAATGTGGCCGCCGCGTTGCGCCGTCTCCGACATTCCGGGCGGTGCAATAATTTTCCCTGTGAACTCGTCGCCCGATCGAACGTCAACCAGATCCCCTGCCTTCTTCTTTTCGAGAACGCTGAACACATCTTCCTTGCGCGCGCGAATCGATTCGTCGGGGCGCGTAGCGCTATATTTCGTGGCCGCCACTTTCGTCGCCTCCGTGGTCAACGGGCGCTTTTCTTCCACCCATTTCTTTCGGCCGCCGTTAATCAGGCGAACGTCCTTGTGTCCGTAATATTTCAGTTGCCAGAAGGCATAGGCCGCAAACCAATTGTTGTTGTCGCCATAAAGCAGAATCGTTGTGTCGTTGGAAATTCCTGATTGGCCGAGCAGCGCTTCGAGCGCTGTCTGGTTGATCAAATCGCGGCGAACATTATCCTGGAGCTGCGATTGCCAATTCCAGCCCACCGCGCCGGGAATATGTCCCTGGTCGTAGGCCGTCGTATCTACGTCAACTTCTACCAGACGAATGTTCGAATCCTTCAGATGGTCTGCCGCCCACTGCGTGGACACTAAACTCTCGGGATGCTTGTATTCTGACATGTCTTTTCCCCCTCATATTTAGACTCAATCGCGCCCAAAACGACCTAAAAATAAAAAACCCACCTGCCAGATTGTTCTGGCGGTGGGTTCGAAGTTGGAAGCTAGAATCTGATTTTTAGATAGCTAGCCGACCCCCGCCAGATGACAAGCGCATACAACAACATATGAGCCGGTCTCCGGTGAGGTGCGACATTCGAAGACACTACACCAAACACTGTCCGCTGGCAATAAGCCTTCCCTGTCGGATCCGGTTGAATGATGTGGAAACATTACCGGCCAACCGAGGTCAAGTTGGAAACATCTGCTTTAACATTCGTCTATGCTGCGATGGCACAAAGGCGCCGCTTATATCTTCGGATTTATCTTGCTGAGTAATCCGGTCTCCGCCTTTGCTCAGGAGACTCAAAAGCCCGGAGCTTCAGACACCACTATTCGTGTCAACACGAACCGCGTCTCTGTGGGTGTGACCGTGGAAGGCGCTCACCACCACTTCATCAAGGATCTTCACCGCGAGGATTTTCGCATCTACGATAACGGTGTCGAGCAAGAACTAACGAACTTTCTCCCGATCGAAGAACCAGCCCAAGTTGTTCTTCTAGTGGAAGGTGGTCCCGCCGCTCTCTTCCTAAGACCAAGCCTGCTGCAGGCTGCCGAAACGTTCTTGAGCGGCATTTCTTCTACAGACCGGGTGGCTATCGTCTCCTATTCAAGAGACCCGATGCTGGAAATGGATTTCACCGCAGACAAAACAGAGGCTGCCCAAGCCCTCATGGGTTTGAATTTCATGAACGGCTTTGCCCAACTGAATTTGCTCTCCAGCGTCACAACCACGCTCGACTGGCTGGGCACGCTGCCCGGAAAGAAAACAATTGTCATTCTCTCGAGCGGTGTTGACGATTCAATCTCCATTGACCCGCAACTCATCCAACAAAAACTGCATGCCTCGGACGTCCACATCCTGGCGGTCTCAACTGCGGGCGCGCTACGAAAACCCATTAAACGAAAAAAGCTGTCACCGGCTGAGCGGGCTGAGCGGAAGCACGTGAAAGAAGGATTCGTCAAGGCTGATCAATTGCTCCGTCAGATTACCGGGGCGACCGGTGGACATGCCTATTTTCCTAGGAACGCAAAAGAATTCACCGAAGCCTACGCCGAAATTGCACAATTTGTCCGTAACGAATATCGCCTCGAATTCGTTCCGCCCTCAGAGGATGGTCAATTGCATTCGCTCAAAGTGGAAGTCAGCCCCTCTGGCTACCACCTCAGCTACAGACAGGCCTATCTCGCTCCTGCTCCAGCATCGCCGTAGCTTACACGACAAATTCTAAGCGAAACGACGGAAGGCCGGCGCCTGGTGAATTCTAGGAGATGGCACGAAGCGGGCCATCGGCCGATTCGAATTCAATGCGCAGAAGCCAGTCATAATGAAATTTTTCGGTCGCGAACCATTTTTCGAGTTCTTCCCGGCCGGGCGCCTCGAATTCAACCAGCATCTTTCCTTCCTGCATATTCACCAGCACGCGCCGTGCCTTCACCGCCTTCGCCCCCTGGAGCCGCCGCGTAAGTTCTTCCGCGCCTTGGCGCGTCAGACAAGCCAGGGTGTGTTGCGAGATGTACAAAGCCATTCAGTCTCCCTTTCCGCTAAAATAGCCTGCCGATAACCAGATAAACTCCATACATCGTCGCCGGAGAAAAATCAATGCCACCCGAGATGCGAAAGGCGCACCCATATTATGTTTACGATGCGATTCAAGCCCAACCCGAATTGATCGAAAAGATTTTTCGAAAACGCGGCGCGATTGAACTCGCTTCCGACGCCGCCGCGGAAAGACAACGCATCTTCTTTGTCGGCATCGGAACTTCCTTTCACGCCGCACGGGTGGCTGAAAGCTGGATGCGCGAGTTCTCCGCGGGACGCGTTCTGGCGCATGCCGAACAGTCTTTCGAACTTGTGCACCATCCGATCGCCTTCACGCCCAAGGATGCCGTAATCGTGATCACCCATACCGGCACCACGACCGCGTCCGTCGAGGCCCTGAGCACCGCTCGCGCGGCGGGAGCGCTCACTTTGGCTATCACCGGCGAAATGAGCGGCGAAGGAGTCCGCAGCGCTGATTTTCAAATCGAGACCTGCGAACAGGAAGTCGCCTTCGCCTACACAAAAAGTTATACGACGGCTCTCGCGGCGCTGGCGCTCCTGACCGTACGCATCACCGAACGCAGAAAGTTATTAGCGCGCGGATATTCGGGAGAAGAAATTGCCCGCGTTCCTTGGCTGATCCGCGAGGCCTTCAACCTCGAGCCGCAAGTGCGTGACCTAGCGAAACGAATCTCTCCGCTCGTCCGCATTGAGATTTTCGGCACAGGAGTGGGCTGGACCACGGCCAGCGAAGCAGCTCTGAAAATCAAAGAGGCATGCTATATCGCGGCGGAAGGCTTCGAAACGGAAGAAATCCTCCATGGGCCGTTTTCGGAGAGCGATTCTCGCGCCGCGCTAATTGGATTGCTCACCGGACGCGAGACGGACAACCGAGCGCGGCAGATCCTGCGCGCTGCGGGCGAACTAAAAATGCCGCGCGCTGCAATCGCGAGCCCATCGGCGAACCGCGACATTTGCGCGGAACAAATACTTGTGGTTCCTGAAACGTCCGAATGGCTCACTGCTTTTGTGCATCTCATTCCACTACAGCTTCTCACTTATTTTCTCGCCCTCGAACGTGGGCTCAATCCCGATACTGGCCGCCAGGATCAACCCGCACACGCCGCCGCCAGTCGCCACTACAAATACTAGCTGCGCTAAGCCTGTCCTTCCGAACAGTTCTCTTATCAGGAACAATTGCCCTTCCACCTTCGGCTTTAGCCTGCGCCGCACGATAGAATTGTAATCAGATAATCCCCGAGGTGAGCAATGAAACGAACTCTTCTAATTCTTGGCATAATTGCGGTGTTGGCATTCGCCGCGTCGGCAAATGCTCAATTTGCCAGAGGCCTGGGAACTCTTTCGGGAAGCGTGCTCGACGAGAGTGGAAAGCCTGTTGCGAATGCGAGTGTAACGATCCAAACATCCGACGGTCTCAGTCCACACGCCGCTCATACTGATGTGAATGGGCATTTCGAATTCACGCGTTTTGACGCCGGACAATACGACGTGCGCGCTTATTCGCACAATCTCTTTTCTGAATGGTCCAAGCGTGTTGTCGTTCGCCCCAAGAAAACCACGGAAATTACGCTTCGTTTATCCCCCACTGCAAAGTGACGCCAATCTTCTCGAACCCTGGCGAACCTTTCTCCGGCAATAGTAGATGTCTCGTTAAATGTCCCGAGGGCAAGGCAGTACTAAAACCCGCGTACCCGATAAATGAGCCATCGGGACCATTGTTGCAGCCGCCTCGCGTCTCCCAACATGGTGTTGCGGGTTGGCAGCTGCGATGCGGGGACGACGGTTCCACAAAAAAAGGAGCCGGGGCACGCTTTCCAACCCGTCCAATTCCCCCCTGGTTTTCCTGACACAGCTCGGCGTTCGCCGCTTGGCCCAAAAACCTCAGTTTATTCTCTTCGCCCGCATCGTTTAGCAGCCGCATTGCGTCTTAACAGCTGTCAACTATGTTCGAATCAACCTATTCAAACTTTGGACGAGTGAGCAATGCGACCCTACGAGGCCGCAGCGCGTTACCGCTGATGGCCGGAAGGAAGAGAAGTATTGCTCGCAAGACGCTCTCCATGATCCTCGCCGCATTATTCTCACTGTCAGTTTCAGCGAATGCCGCGGACTTAAAACCGGAAACGATTGCCGCCTATAAACATTACCTGCAAATAACCGAGGCCAACGTTGATGCCGAGCTAGCGCGCGGAGAGCCCTACTTGTGGGTCGATTCCCTGCCGGCGTCCAGCCGCACGGCTGATTACGCTGAATTGCGCAAAGGCAACCTTGTAATCGAGCGGCTCGAAACCCTCGATCATGGCAAGACAATCTCCATTCCTGGCGGATTAGTTCATCACTGGATCGGAACCGTATTTATTCCGGGCGCGACTCTGGCGCAAACGCTGGATTTTATGGAGGATTACAACCACAAACAGGATTATTTTCGCCCGGACATTCAGCGCTCCAAAATTCTGCGCCGCGATGGCGACGATTTCCTGGTCAACCTGCGCTTTTACAAAAAGAAAGTGATCACCACGGTCATCGACACCGACCATCAAGTTCACTATCACCTCGTGGACCCAACTCACGCCTGGAGCCGCTCTCACACTACTCGAATTCAGGAAGTGGAAAATTCCGGCGAGGCCACCGAGCGCTTGGAACCGCAGGGACACGACCGCGGCTTTCTATGGAGCATGGATACTTACTGGCGATTCCAGGAAAAAGACGGCGGTACCTATGTCGAGTGCCAGTCGATCTCGCTCACACGCGATATCCCTACCGGCCTCGGCTGGATGGTGGGTCCTTTCGTCACCAGTGTTCCGCGTGAATCACTAACCTTCACGCTCGTTACTGTGAGGAGCGCCGAGCTGCGGCAGATCGCATCGCACCTTGCGGAGTGAACGCTACCGTTGTGGATGCCTGGAAAGAAGTCGAACCCAGAAAAATGTCCTCGAACCCGTTGTTGTCTCGCGGCACCAGATTGCTGGCAAACGAAAGGAAGCTCACCGTAGTGCCGTCCGGACTGATCGACGGCACCAGACTGTTCCCGTTGGACGCTGTCGATGGCGTTCCGGCACCTTCAGTTACCAGAGCCGTGCTCACCGTACACTCCACCGGGGCAACCGTCGTGCTCGTCACGCAGTCGTTGTTCACAAAAATGTTTTCCACACCATTCGTAGTGCTTGCGAAATTGGACGAGAACGAAGCAAACGCGATGAACTGGCCCGTGCTGCTGATGCTTGGATATTCGCTCGTGCCGTTTCCCTGAATCCCGCCGTTCGTACTGGAGACCAGCGTGGTCGAAGGCGTGCACGTCGTCGTGATGTCCAAGCATGTATCTCGCAAATAGATTTGCTGCGTCGGCCCCACGCCTGCCTCCAAATTCGTCGCGGTGGAAGCAAACGCGACGAACTGGCCTGTGCTGGAAATCGACGACTCCGAGCTGGCGCCATCGGCCGGTGTGACTCCATCCGGCGTGGAGATCAGAATTGTGTTAGCCGTGCAGGTGTTTTCGACGCATGTGCTGCGCTGGAAGATTTCATGCGCTCCGCTCGGATTTGGAGCGGTCGCTCCCAAATTTGACGCTGTCGACGTAAACGAAACGTACAAACCGCTTTCTGAAACCGCTGGATTTGAACTCGGGCCGTTTCCGGGAGTTATTTCGTCCGGCGTGGATACCAGAAAAGTCGTGGGCGTGCACTCCTCGGATACCACGCCGCCGCACGTTTCGCGCAAAAATACTTGCGGCGTAACGCCGTCTAACGTCACATTCGAAACGAGATTCGTCGCCAACGAAACGAAGGCGACCCACTCGCCATCCGGACTGATCGCCGGATTGTAGCTATCGCCGTTTCCTGCAGAGAGACCATCGGCAGAGATGGAAATGATCTGCGTTACAAATGTTGTGGGAGTCACGACGCAGTTCGCTGTCAGACATGTTGGCCGCCAATAGACCTGCTTTGTGTCCACAGGGGCGCCGACTGAGGTGACTAAATTTGTAGCCGTCGAAGTGAATACGGCATCGCTCGCCCCCGCATTAATGGCAGGCTCTGAACTCGGACCATTGGCCGGATTGCCGTTGGGATCCGTGCTGATGGCGGCTGTTACTGGGATGCACGCCGCAACGCCTACGCAGGTATTGCGAATAAATATAATGCCGCCGTTGTTTGTTTCGTTCGTAATCAGGTTATTGGAAATGGACGCAAAAGCTACATATTGCCCGGTTGTGCTGGTCGAAGGACCTACGGTTGTGAACTTCGGGGGCGTGCCATCGTCGCAGCTCAGCATTCCCCCGCAAATTCCGGCATTTGCTTGCGAACCATTAGGCGCCAGATCCAAAAGCACCGGCAGTCCGAGCAAGTGAGTCGGAGTCACCGGAAATGTCAGTATGTTCGACGTGCCGCCGCCCGGCGTCGAGGACACTACCGTTATTTGGTCCACTCCCGCCACCAAAAGATCCACACCGGTCAGAGGCGTCGTTAGCGAAGTACTGCTCACAAAAGTCGTCGGACGCAACACACCATTCACTGCTATCTGTGAAATTTGACTGCCCACAAAACCGGTGCCCGTCACTGTCAGCGTGCCGGGCGCAGTGCCCGCCTGCGCGCTGGTAGGAGAGACCGCAGTAATCGTAGGAAACGGATTCAGAATATTTAGCGGGAACGTATTGGAAGAACCGCCTCCCGGCGGCGGATTTACGGGATTTACAACTGTAATCTGCAAGACCCCAGGAGTTGCGATGTCGGAGGCCGTCAGCGCTGTCTCAACTAACGTGGAGTTTACAAAAATCGTCGAGCGCCTGCTGCCGTTAACAGCCACAGTTGATTGCGCCACAAAATTTGTGCCCATCACCTGCAGCTGCACTCCCGCGCCGCCTGTCAGGACCCCCGACGGGGATAGCGAAGAGATACTCGGCACCGGACTCACTGTCGGGCTAATAGTGAAGAGAATTCCCTGAGTCGTGCCACCGCCGGGCGGGGACGTCACCACCGTGATCGTCGCTGTACCGGGAGCTTGGAAGAGAGATGGCGGAATGGTCACTTTCAACTCGCCGGTGTTCACGAATAGCGGGACCAGCTGAATGCCATTCCACTCAACTATGGATTGCTGCACAAACCCACTCCCAATCACGGTCAGGACAAATGGGTTCGTCTGATCTGTGGTAATGCTGGTCGGATTCACGGCTGTAAGGGAGGGCGTCGGAAAATTTACCGTCTGACCGCAGGAGGCCGACACTAACATTACAAACATCAGAAACCAGAAAGACGGTCGAAATTGTCCCCGCAAATTATTCACCCCTGGGTCGATAGGTTGAAACTACCGGTGTAAGCGCAATGCTAGAGACTACTAAAGATGTCCCCATCCGGCAATTGGGATGCCTGGCCGATTCTCGCTCTGGGCGTCCATGGGACAACTTGAGTCCCTTTTAATCATCTTTTAATCTGGCTTTCCGATAAGAACATGATTTACTCTGCCCGGCGTGGAAATGAACTTGCACGAAGCGCCGGTTCCACCTGATTATGCGCCGCTTCCTTGTCCAATTCGGCTACCCATTCTTTTGTCTATTGTTTGTGTCTCTGTTTGCTCCGCAAATCGTTAGCGCACAAGATTCAAAACCCGATAATCCCAATCCGCCAAGCACTCAGGATCCCGCCTCTGTCACGGCCCAGGAGAATTCCGATTCCGGAGACACCTTGACGCTCTTTCCGCATTCGGACACCGCCCCATTTTGGATTTCGGGCCAAGCGAACGTCATTCTGCAGTGGCATCCTTCTTTCCCGGCGAAATATAGCGGCCCAAACAGTTTTCACTCCGAGGCGGAGAATGCCACGTCGAAAGTTTATACGCTTTTCCTCGGTTACCAGCTCACGCACACGACAGAAGTTTTCATGGATGTCGAAAGCGCCGGAGGTCATGGCCTCAGCGCTGCCTTTGGATTGGCGGGGTTCACCAATCTTGACGTTGTACGCAACCCCGAACTGGGTCTTGTTCCCTATCTTGCACGCGCGATGGTGCGCCAGATTATTCCTCTCAGCGATGATCGCGTCTCTGCCGAGCGCGGGCCATTTGGCCTGGCGACGTCGCTCCCCGCTCGGCGCTTCGAGTTTCGCATCGGGAAATTCGGCCTCGTCGATTTTTTCGACGCAAATTCCTGGGGCACCGACAGCCATCTGCAATTTCTGAATTGGACTGTAGACAATAACGGCGCGTACGACTATGCCGCGAACACCCGCGGGTACACCGACGGCGCCATCCTCGAGTACGACGATCATTGGTTTACAGCGCGCTTCGGCGTAGCGCTCATGCCCAAAGTCGCCAATGGAATCTTTCTCGATGCCGACCTTGCTCGGGCGCGCGCCGAGAATCTTGAATTCGTGGCCACTGGAAATCGCTTCCTGCATCGCTCCGGCACCGTACGCCTGCTGAGTTATGTTAATCAGGCCGACATGGGCAATTACGAAGAAGCCATCCGCGATTTCAAGAACGGTGAAACGTCCGTGCCCGACATCATTTTTACGCGGCAGCAGGGACGCCACAAATATGGCTTCGGTCTGAACTTCGAGCAGGAACTCACTTCGCAACTCGGTCTCTTCGGGCGACTTGGTTGGAGCGATGGCCGCAACGAGTCTTTCGCCTACACCGAAGTCGACCGCACACTCGAAGTCGGTGTCTTCACCAAAGGTGAAAAATGGAAGCGGCGCAACGATCGCGCAGGCGCGGCGTTCGTGATGAACGGCATCGTGGCCGCACACCAGGAATATCTCGCGCTTGGCGGGCGCGGATTTCTGTTGGGCGACGGCGCACTCACTTACAGCCACGAAAAAATATTCGAAGGGTTTTACACCGCGCATCTCTGGCGCGGATTCTTCGCCTCCTTCGACCTCCAGCACATTAACAATCCTGGTTACAACAAAGACCGCGGCCCGGTCTTCGTACCCGCAGTCCGCTTCCACGTCGATTTCTAAAAACATCCCGCGGCTCCCCACGCCACCCCGTCTACGTCAGGGTTGCGAGAATATTGTGGAATTGTGTGGCCGCGCGGGTTTAAGCTGCGCGCCTGCGGCTTGGGGTGCCGGAGGCGGTAGTCGCCGGAGGATTTCATGTCAGGTTCGAAGATACCTTCTCTTCTTCTTTTCGTACTTGGTTTTGCTGTTGCGTCCGCACCGGCACAGACTCAAGCGCAATCACAGCCGTCGCAAACGCCGCAGGCATCCGCAACTCCCGCAGCTCCGCCGCCGGCGAAACCGGCCGATGTTTCGTCGCCGGACGCTACACTCGCCGCGACTTACGACGTGATTTCCGGCCCGCCGGGAATACGCGACTGGGATCGCTTCCGCTCCCTGTTTGTTCCCGGCGCGCGACTGATCGCAGTTCAAAAGGGAAAAGACGGCAATCTCGGGGCGCGCGTGCTCACGCCGGAGGATTACATCTCCCGAGCCGGCCCTTATTTCGAAAAGAACGGCTTCTTCGAGAGAGAAGCATCCCGGCGCGCCGACCGCTACGGCAACATCATGCAAATTTTCAGCACCTACGAATCCCGTCACGACGGAAAAGATGCGGCCCCTTTCGCGCGCGGGATTAATAGCTTTCAATTATTTTTCGATGGCACCCGTTGGTGGGTGGTGACAATTTATTGGGAAGAAGAAACTCCCGACACGCCGCTGCCCAAGGAATTCTTGCCCGCAGCCCACTAAACCAAGCGTTTCGGAAGAGGAAACGCTACGCAGCACTTCGGAGGATGCCCATGTTTCAAAAAGATTTGTTCAAAGGCCGCACGATTCTGATTACGGGTGCCGGAACGGGATTGGGCCGTTCGATGGCACTGCGGTTCGCGGAGCTGGGAGCGAACCTTTTTATCGTCGGTCGCCGTGACGAACCGCTGAAACAAACCGTCGAAGACATTCGAGCCCTGGGCGCGAAAGCTGCTTACTTCTCGGCGGACGTTCGGGATTTCGATGCAGTGGTAAAGGCGATCGAAGCAGCGGAAAAAGAATTCGGCAGCGTGGATACCTTGGTCAACAACGCCGCCGGCAATTTTATCGCGCGAACGGAAAAGCTTTCTCCCAACGCCTTCAATGCCGTGGTCGGCATCGTGCTGCAAGGCACATTCTTCTGCACGCTGGCACTGGGACGTAAATGGATCGCCCGGAAGCAGCCGGGTCACGTGCTGAATATCGTGACCACCTACGCCGCGGTGAATTCCGGATCGGGATTCGTGGTGCCCTCCGCCTGCGCGAAAGCCGGCGTTCTGGCGCTCACGCGTTCGCTCGCAGTGGAATGGGCGCGTTATCACATCCGGCTCAATGCGATTGCGCCAGGACCATTCCCCACCGAAGGCGCGTTTTCCCGCCTGCTGCCCTCGAAAGAATTCGAAGAGCGCGCAAAAAATCATCATCCGATGAAACGCTTCGGACGCCACGAAGAGCTGGCCAACCTCGCAGTCTATCTTTTGAGCGAACAGGCCGATTACGTGAATGGCGAATGCGTAGTGATCGACGGCGGCCTCTGGCTTCGCGGCGCTGGCGAATTCAACGACTTCATGGACCTGCCCGACGCCACTTGGGACATGCTCGAAGGCGCGCGAAAACCCAAAAGCTGACGCTCGGGATCCCCACCCTTTCCCCCGCCGGACATTTGGCGCTACACTCGTCCGCAACCCAGGCCCCAATCTCCGCAATCGCAGGAGGCCGCCATGCACGCACGCGTTACCCAATTTGCAGTTCAGCCCGGCAAGCTCGATGATTTCGTCAATGCGCTTGGAGTCCGCGAGACCCCTTATGCACGAGCGCAAAGGATTCCAGGCGCTTCTCGTTCTGCGCGTGGAAGGCTCGAACCCTCCCGACGTTACGGGTGATGACCTTCTGGGACTCCCAGCAGGCTCTTCAGGAAAGCGAAAGCAACGTTCTCTTCTACGCGGCGCTTGCGCGCGTGATGGCGTTTTCGCAAGGATTTCCGATCATCCGCGAAGAGGAAGTGATGATCAGCGATTTTTCGCGCGCTTCGGCCGCTGGCGCCTGAATCTGCCCCTCATTCGACGTCGCCGAAAATTGTGCGCGCTCCCGTGCCTTGGCTCTCGCCTTGACCGCTCCTGCCTGCGCCAGTAAGCTAGTAGTTTCCACCGGAGAATAAACAGCAGCATGGACACCGTTCAAATCACGTTGCCGGATGGCGCCACCCGCGAAGTGCCGCGCGGCACCACCGCAGCGCAAATTGCGCACCAGATCTCGCCGCGTCTGGCGAAAGAAGCTCTAGTTGCGCGCGCTGACGGCGAGTTGGTCGACCTCTCGCAGCCCGCTCGAGCAGGACGCAAAAATTTCCATCCTGACCGCCAAAGATCCCGACGCAGTGCAGGTGTTCCGCCACTCCGCCGCGCATTTGCTGGCCGCGGCAGTGATGGAGCTATATCCCAACGTAAAGCTCGGCATCGGTCCGCCCATCGATAACGGTTTCTTCTACGAATTCGTGCGCGAAGAGCCCTTCACCAGTGAAGACCTGGAAAAAATCGAAGCCAAGATGCACGAGCTCGCCGCGAAAGACATTCCCAACGAGCGCAAAATGATTCCGAAGCCGGAAGCGCTCGAGCTCTATCGCAAAAGCAATCAGGAATTCAAATGCGAGCTGGTGGAAGAAAAGGCCAGCGAGCCGATGGTATCTTTTTACACCACCGGGAAATTTCTGGATTTCTGCCGCGGCCCGCACATTCCCTCCACTGGGCGCATCAAGGCATTCAAGCTGATGAACGTCGCTGGCGCGTACTGGAAAGGACAGGAAGGCAATCCGCAGATGCAGCGGATTTACGGCGCTTGTTTCGTGGAGCAAAAGGACCTCGACGAATATCTCCACAAGCTCGAAGAAGCCAAGCGCCGCGACCACCGCAAGCTGGGCCAGGAGCTCGATCTTTTCAGCATTCAAGAAGAAGCCGGCTCGGGCCTGATTTTCTGGCATCCCAAAGGCGGCATCATCCGCCGCGCGATGGAAGACTGGCAGCGCGACGAGCTGACCAAGCGCGGCTACGATCTCGTCTTCACCCCGCACATCATGCTGCTCGAATTGTGGAAGACAAGCGGCCACGCGAATTTTTATCGCGAGAACATGTTCGGCCCGATCGAAGTGGAAAAGGCGGACTACCAGCTCAAGCCCATGAATTGCCCGGGGCACGTCCTGATTTACAAATCGCAATTGCGCAGTTATCGGCAGCTTCCCGTCCGGCTCGCCGAGCTGGGCACCGTGTATCGCTACGAGCGCTCGGGCGTGCTGCACGGTTTGTTGCGCGTGCGCGGTTTCACCCAGGACGACGCGCACATTTTTTGCATGCCGGAGCAAATCGAAAAGGAAGTGCAGGACTGCATCGAATTTGCCTGGGAAGCGCTGCGGGTTTTCGGTTTCGACCGCTACGAAGTGGAGCTTTCCGGCGGCGACCCTTCGCGCCCGCAGGATTACGAAGGCAGCCCCGAAGACTGGGCAAAAGCGGAAGCTGCGCTCACCAACACGCTGAAGCGCATGAACGTTCCCTACAAATACATTACCGGCGAAGCGGCGTTTTACGGGCCGAAGATCGACGTGAAACTCGTGGATGCCATCGGGCGTCCCTGGCAGCTCACCACCGTGCAATTCGACTTCAATCTGCCCGCGCGATTCAAGCTCGAATACGTCGGCGAAGACGGCTCGCGCCATCAGCCGCTGATGGTGCATCGCGCACTGTTCGGCTCGATCGAGCGATTCTTCGGCGTGCTGATCGAGCACTACGCAGGAGCGTTCCCGGCCTGGCTCGCACCCGTACAAGCGACCGTGCTGCCCGTGAGCGGAAAATTCATCGAGTACGCACAGCAAGTTACTCAAAAGCTGAAAGACGCGGGCTTCCGCGCGCATCTGGACGACCGCAACGAAAAGCTGCAAGCCAAAATCCGCGACGCCCAGCTCGAAAAAATTCCCTACATGCTGATCATCGGCGGCAAAGAAGCCGAAGCCGGCACCGTCGCCGTGCGCCACCGCTCGAAAGGCGACCTGGGCCCGCGCCCACTCGATCAATTCGTCGCCGACCTCCGCGCCGAAATCAATTCCCGCCAAATCGTCTAGCCTAGGTTTCGAGTCTGCAAGAAATGCGCCGTCTGCACGTTTCACCGCGGGAACCTCTACGATCCAATGTGAAAATCGGCAGCCAAGAGCGGTGAAAAATACGTGTGTGCTGTGGACACATCTCAGGTGTGAACTAATCCCACCCGTTAGAGATCGAGATATCGAGCTCTCGTGGCCTGGCTGGCATAATCTTCGATCTTAGGTGGGAAAAACCGCTTGCAAAAAATTGGTGCGATTGGAACGAGAAAAAATCCGATAACCGGGCCCCAAAGAAACAAAATGATATTGTTCCGAACGAGAACGAAGAGTATTCCTAGCGCAAACGACAGAACGGTGCAGCCACGCCGAATTTTCTTATTATATTCCGGTGAAACGAACAGCTTATTCCGACAGGTGGGACATTCAAAAGGATTAACTATGTCAATCTGGCTGTCAGACAATCCCGACCCGCAATCCGGACACTTCGGCGAGCGCGGACGGGCGGTAGGTTGGATTCTCATGGAACGCTCGCTGTAGTTACTGCCAAGCGCCGTCTGCGTGGTGGGCAGGGGATCAGGCGCTTGCTGCGGCGAAAGCTCAGCCAACCGCCTCAAGTAATAAAACAAGCCTGTGTAATAGAGGACGCTGGCGACAAATGTCGAAATTACACTGCCGGAAAAAATAAATAGACACCCGAGGAAAGCACCGGTTATCGCTTCAAATGCAGCGTCCGGGATTTCACCATGAATCCTTCCCGGAATTCCACCGAGATGGGCGGCAGCAAATGAGATTGAGATCCAGATAATCGCATAGGTTATATCGCGCTGGGTTTCGCGAGTCGC
This sequence comes from uncultured Acidobacteriota bacterium, assembly GCA_963698005.1. GTDB lineage: Bacteria > Acidobacteriota > Terriglobia > Acidiferrales > UBA7541 > Palsa-295. The sequence continues at coordinate 3,078,087 of OY969113.1, read as the reverse complement.
CGCGATACAAAATCCGCGCCACAATTCCTCGGAGAAACCGCCGAGAAAATAAAGAATTAGCCAAAACGCTGTGGGCCCTTTAAGAAAAGGTTCTTGATATTCGATTGAGCGCATTCGAGGAATTGCGATTCTGTAACCTGCGCGGAACAAGAACAGAAACACGCCTCCAAGAATTCCCCAAGTCACGGACAAGAGGACCTTGTTGGAGTGAGGCCCAATCGTTTGGGATATTAACGAGGAATGCTTTGCCAGCCATATGACAAGAAACAAAAGCGTTATGTACTTAATAATCTAGACATATCGGCCATTTCTTTCAGACCGGGCTTTGATGTCCGGCGGGAGATAGAAGGATTTGTGCCCTGCGCCCCAGCGAGCCCCAACGGGTTCAAGAATGAGGAAGCTGAGGGCCGGAAAGAGAAGGATCACCGCGTAATAGAAAAAGTCGCTCATATAAAAACTGCAAAAGCAGATCCCTCACCGTCGCCCGCAAAAGGCGCGGCGGGTTCGGGACAACCCACTTAGTATGTCTTTATGGATTGGACGGCGATGCAAAAAGTTTCAAATTTTCGGCTTTCCACTGCATGGCGTCGTGGATGCGGTGACGGCCGCTGGGATGATCGAAGAAAATCCATTCTTCGACAGGACCGGGGCTCATCTTGCGGTATTCGCCCAGGTGGATAGCGGCTTGCGCGAAGCCGTCGGGCTGGCGGCTGGCGTTGATGCCGTACATGTCTGCTTCATGCTCATTGGTTCGCGTCTGCGTGTTTTGGATCGGCGTGAAGACGAAACCGAAAATCGAGAGAATCAGCAATACCAGCGGAAGCACAGCGACATCGCCGCCGCCCCGAATCTGCCATTTTGCTCCCCAGCGTTTCAACGACCAGTCGAGAGACCAGCGCAGCAGAGAAAATCCCACGACGATCACGATAAGAATGAAAAGCATGTCTTTGTAAATGTGATGGAGGACGTAGTGGCCCATCTCGTGTCCCATCACGGATTGGATTTCTTCGGGCGAAGCGCGGCGCAAAAGATTGTCGTTCAGCGTGATCCGCATGGTGCTCCCAAACCCGCTGACGTTAGCGCTCATGCGCGTGGACTGGCGCGAAGCATCGATTTCGTAAACGTCTTTCGCCGGAATGCCGTTCGCGCGAGCCATGCTCAGAATCGGCTGGGTGACTTTGGGATCATCCAGGCGTGTGACCTTGTTGAAAATAGGGAAAATGAAAACGGGAGCGATCATCGCGGCGAAAATCACAAATACGAAAGTAACGATCGCGCCCCAGACGTGCCACGTACGAGGCAGCCAGCGGACCACGCCAAAAAGAAGCATGACCAAAATGCCGCCCAGCACTATCCCGACCAGAAGGCCTTTGAACTGATCTCCCATCCAAGGACCGAACGTCTGCGTGGCAAGACCGTATTTATGTTCGCGGAAGTAGCCTTCATAAACAGCCAGTGGAAAACCAAGTATGGTGGTGAGGACTAAATATTCCGCCCAATAAATAAGCGTTTGGAGCGGCTTGAAGCGAGTTATTCGTTCGGCAAGGTTACGCATTCCCGCGGACCAGCGAAGATTCAGGAGCAAGAGGCAAACGACGGCGCCGTACAGAAAATCCCAGAGAATGAGCCAGTAGCCGCCTTCGAAATAAGCGTCGGATTTGGCGGTCGCATCGGCGGGAATTTGCGCGAGGTAGGCATCCGTGGCGGCGTCGGCGTTGAAGTTGGCGGAAGGTTGCGCCGCGACCGGAACGGTAAGGACCGACGGCATCGCGGTGGCGGGCTTCCCGCCTGGGCTCGGAGCCTGTTTTGCCTGCGCGGTAAGAAGAGTCAAAGACGAAATCAGGACGAACAGGCCGATAAGAAGATCCTTGCGTGAATTCATGTTTCTCCCCGTGCGATGACTTTCTGTTGCCACGGAGTATACGCGGAGGAACGCCCAATAGTTTCAATTTTGTGGGTTGCGGGGGAGCGGCTGAGCCGTGCTATACTTTTTGACCCGCGCCTCCCAACGCGCATTTCTGCCATTGGGAGCGAGGGAAAGCGGGCAGCGGAGATAGTTTCGCAAGTCCGGGAGGTGAGTTTATCGCAGAGCGTGGTGGAAGTAGTGGTCTCAAAGTTAACGAGCGAATACGCGCTCGCGAAGTTCGCGTGGTGGACGAAGAGGGAAACCAGTTGGGCGTGATGACTCTGCCCGACGCGATGAAGGCCGCGCGAGAGGCTGGGCTGGACGTGGTGGAAATTTCGCCGAATGCCGTGCCGCCGGTCTGCAAGATCGTGGATTACGGCAAATTTCTCTACGAAGCAAACAAAAAGGCTCACGAAGCAAAGAAGCACCAGAAAAGTTCGCACATCAAGGAAGTGAAGTTTCGGCCGTCCACAGCCGAGCACGATTACCAGGTTCGCAAGAACCAGATCATCCGGTTTCTCGGCGAAGGCTACAAAGTGAAAGCCATGATCTTTCATCGTGGCCGCGAAATGGCGCACCAGGATGTGGGCCGCGCGAAGATGGACCGGTTGATGAGAGATATCGTCGATCACGCGCAAGTGGAATTCGGCCCGCGCATGGAAGCGAATATTCTGCTCGCGCTGCTCGCGCCGAAAAAGGGCGCGTAATCTGCGGTAGTTTTTGCATCGGGCTGGCTACGATGCGCAAATCAAGTTGAAGAGGAAATTGTGAAGAAGAACAAGAAAAAGAAGCTGAAGACACATCGCGGCGCAGCCAAGCGCTTCAAGATTACGTCCACCGGAAAGATCATGCGCTGGCATTCCGGCAAGCGCCATTTGCTTGGCACCAAGAAGCCTCGGCGCATGCGCAAACTGGCAAACGCAGTCGTGGTGAATCCGTCAAATGTGCGGAACATCCGCCTCGCGCTGCCGTACGGCATCGAATAGTGGCTTAAATTTCCAGCATTGGTCTTGGCGCCGCGCAACGAGGGCGGCGCGAAGCGAAGTAGCCAAAGTTTTTACCGTGTTTGGCAGAGCGTAACGGGTGCCTGCCGGCCGGTGTTCCGGCGTGTGATGTAAATCGCTGGAGCGCAAATGCAGTTCTACGAGACAAACCCGTCCTGAAGTTCGCGAATTTTTGCGGACGGCTGGGCCACGTTTGTCTCCCCGTGCAGTGACAGCGACACAATTTTATCGGACGCGCTTTCTTGGCGCACAATTCGCGCAACAGGAGATCAAGCTATGCCTCGAGTCAAACGTGGAACCAAACGCCGCGCCCGGCGAAAAAAGCTGCTGAAACACGCGAAGGGGTTTTTCCTTACTAAGGGAAAACTTTACCGCTCGGCCAAAGAAGCGGTGAACCGCTCGCTGCGTTACACCTACCGCGACCGTCGCACGCGCAAGCGTGATTACCGTACGCTGTGGATTCAGCGCATCGGCGCGGCCGCTCGCAACAATGGCATCACCTACAGCCAGTTGATTCACGGCCTGAAAGTGGGCGGCATCGAGCTGGACCGAAAGATTCTCGCGGATATGGCCGTGCATGATGCGGACGGATTCGCCGCGCTGGTTGCCACTGCGAAGCAGCACGCGGCCAAAGCCCCCGCGGATGCGAAGTCTCACACCAAGTCCGAGCATGTTCGGCATCGCGACGAAGGCTAGCTCGGCGATGGTATTGTAGCGGCGGCCTTCAGGCCGGCGTTTTTCCGCGCTGGTAGAGCCCAGGCCCATCGATGACGACCAACAACGACCCCACAGCGCAATCGCTTGAGCGGCTCGGCGCAGGGACTCCCGAAGTCATTGCGGAGATGTTCGCAGAGGCGCGCCAGCGATTCGACGAAGAATCCGCAGTTCATTTTTCCGACCGAGAAAGTTTGCAGGCTTTCGTTCTCCGCTGGACCGGCCGCAAATCAGGAATCCTCACGCAAATCACGAATAACTGGCTGAAGACTGCGCCGCCGGGGTTGAAGCCCGCTGTCGGTCAAGAGCTGAACAAGCTCAAAGCGCACATTGAATCCGTTATCGCAGAACGCCAGAGGGCGGTGGAAGCCGCGTCTGAGCAGTCTGCTACCGCCCGCGACAAAATTGACCTTTCTCTTCCCGGCATCGAGCGCGCTTTCGGCACGCGACACCTGATCCGCCAAACCTTCGAAGAACTCCAGCGAATTTTCGCCGCGATCGGTTTCAGCGTGGTCGAAGGGCCTGAGATCGAAACGCCGTATTACAACTTCGAAGCGCTCAACATTCCCGAGCACCATCCCGCGCGAGACAACATGGACACTTTTTATATCGAAGGCTCGCGGAGCAGCCACCTGCTGCGCACGCATACTTCTCCGATGCAGATTCGCACCATGGAAAAGGAGAAGCCGCCGGTGCGCATCGTAGTGCCGGGAAAAGTCTATCGCCGCGATAACCCTGATGCGACGCACGGCTACATGTTCCACCAGATTGAAGGCCTCGCGGTGGACACGGACATCACTTTCTGCGATTTCAAAGGCACCGTGGACTATTTCGCGCGCGAATTCCTGGGGCCAAGAACGAAGACGCGCCTGCGGCCGAGTTATTTTCCGTTTACCGAGCCTTCCGCCGAAGTGGACGCGACCTGCCACGTCTGCGGAGGCAAAGGCTGCCGCGTTTGCAAATTTTCCGGCTGGATCGAATTGTTCGGTGCGGGCATGGTGAATCCCGCAGTGTACGGCTTCGTGAATTACGATCCCGAGCGGCTCTCTGGTTTTGCGTTCGGCATGGGTGTGGATCGTCTTGGCCATGATGAAGTACGGCGTCACTGAAGTGCCGCTGCTGTTTCAGAACGACGTGCGTTTCTTGCGACAGTTTCCATGACGAGCTATGCCATGTGCGATGGAGTGAATGATGCCGATTGATGGCTGCATGAGTACCTTCATGGAAATGGCTATGACCGTATTGCCGAAGTACATGGAGGCTATCCGCGTCGCGATGCGAAACCCTCACCCAATGACTGAGTTCTGCAAGCCGGGCGTCGGCGTCAAAACCATCGCCAAAAATTTAAGCATAGTGGGGGGCGACTTCTCCGGATGTTATGTGCTGCTGCACCACGATGGCAAGCCGCTTTACGTCGGTATATCGCGCGGCGTTATAGGGAGACTGCGGCAGCACGGAACGGGGACCACGCACTTCGATGCGACCCTCGCATACCGCATGGCGCGTAAGAGAGCTCCTCGCAAGATGACAGCGGCTGCTGCAATGAAGGATCATAAATTCCGGCAGGCGTTCCATGAGGCGAAGCGCCTTCTCACTGGCTCAAGCGTGGCATTTGTTGAGATACAAGATGAGTTGGAACTCTATCTATTCGAGGCCTACTGCGCGATGAAGCTCGACACATGCGAGTGGAATACGTTTCGCACCCACTGATCGAACCTTAAACATATGAAGGTTATTTACAACTTGCTGAAAGAATTCGTAGACGTGAAGGCGGCGCCTGCCGACCTGAAGGCGCGGCTTTCTCTGGCCGGCGTGGCAATTGATTCGGTGGAGGAATCTGCTGCCGGACCGGTTCTGGACGCCGAGGTCACTGCCAACCGTCCGGATTGCCTCGGGCACTACGGTATCGCCCGCGAAGTTGCCGCGATCTATCGGTTGCAGCTCAAGCCGGTGCAGCCAAAGCTGAAAGAATCCGCCGAGAAAGCCACCGATGCGGTGAGCGTTGAAATCGAAACGCCGGAACTTTGCGGACGTTACACCGCTCGCGTCTTGCGCGGAGTGAAAGTGCAACCGTCCCCCGACTGGCTGCGGCAGCGGCTGGAAGCGATGGGGCAGAAGTCCATCAACAACGTGGTGGACGTCACGAATTACGTGATGTTCGAACTGGGCCAGCCCATGCACGCCTACGACCTGGATAAATTAAACGAGGGCCGCATCATCATTCGGCGCGCGCGTGCACGTGAGAAACTCCGCACCCTCGACGGTGTCGAGCGCGCGTTGGCGAAAGACGTGTGCGTGATTGCAGATGCAGCGCGCGCCGTCGGTATTGGCGGCGTCATGGGCGGAGCGGATAGCGAAATCAGTTTCACCAGCCGTAATATTCTGCTTGAGGCTGCCTGGTTCGACCCCATTTCAATTCGACGCACCGCGAAAGCGCTGGGCCTGCGCTCGGAAGCTTCGTATCGTTTCGAACGCGGTGTCGACCCGGAAATGGCGGAGCTCGCTTCGCGCCGTGCCGCGGAGTTGATTCAGCAGGTCGCGGGGGGCGAAGTTGTAGCGGGCGTTGTGGATGTTTATCCGTCGCGCGAACCGGAAAAGGAAATTCAGCTGGCGCGAAAGGAAATCCTGCGCGTGATGGGCGCGGATGTTCCGGACCGCGAGGTGGAAGACATTCTGAGTGCGCTTGGATTCCACCCCAGGCGTGTGGACGCCAATCGCGGCAGCGACGGCTCGCTCGCGGCGATTTGGGAATGCAAACAAGCTTCGTGGCGACGTGACGTGACTCGCGAGATCGATTTGGTGGAGGAAGTCGCTCGTCATCACGGCTACAACAAATTTCCTGCGCGTCTTCCGCCCGCAAAAAGGCCCGCACTCCGTTTGCCGCACGCTGAAGCGACCGACCGCTTGGTGGAACGCGTCGTCGGGCTCGGCTACCAGGAAATTGTCGAGATCCCCATCGTGGATGCGCAGCGCGACGCGCTGTTTCGCGCCGAAGGATATCATCCCGCCGTGATCGGCAACCCGCTCGCGGAAGATGCATCGGTGATGCGCTCAACGGGTATCGTCAGCATGGTTCGCGCTATCGAGTGGAACCTGAACCACGGCAATCGCGACCTCCGGCTCTTTGAGATTGGCAAGACATACGAACTACGCAACGGAGCGCCGGTGGAAACGCCAGTTCTCACGCTGGGAGCCACTGGTTTAGCGATAGAAAAGACAATCCATGAAGCCGCGCGCGAGTTTAGTTTCGCGGATCTCAAAGGCGACCTGGCCCGCATTGGCGAGCTCGCTGGGGGATTGGACTGGCAGTCGGGAGCCCCAGCTTGGCTGTCTGCCGCGCGCTCGGCTCACTTTTCTCTGTCGAAAAATGCGGGCGAGCAGTTGGGTATCGCAGGGCAACTCGTTCGCCGCATCGCGGAGCAATTGAAGCTGCGGCAAGACGCGTACCTTGCGGAGCTGAAGCTCGAACCGCTGTTGCTGGGCGTCGAAGCGGCTCGTACCGCGCTGCGCTTCGTGCCGTGGCCGCGCTACCCCGCAGTCGAAAGGGATTTTTCGCTGGTGTTAGCGGACGGTGTAACGTTTGCGCAGGTGGAACAGACCATCCGCGCGCTCGAAATTGCCGAGCTTCAGACGATTGAGCCCGCCGACCTTTTCCGCGGAGGCCAGATTCCGGTTGGAAAATATTCGCTCATGATCCGCGCGAAATTCCAAAGCGCCCAGAGCACGCTTACCGACGCTCAGCTCGCTGATTTCACTTCTCGCATCGTCACTGCGCTCGAACAAAAGCTCGGCGCCGCCTTGCGTGCCAGCTAGGACGCGAAAACACGGGGCGGACAATCTGACGCGGCTCATACTTTCATCGCGCTAGAATGAGCGCCCCAAGGTTCCGCGAATTGTAAATTTACTTTCATGGTATTACTTTGTGCTATATTTCGCCTCCCACTTTAGGAGGGCTCCATGAATCCAATCGAATATCATCTTAAGTTGATAATTTATTTGTGGTCCGGCGCCGCCGAGCAACAATATTCGATTGACAGCCAATTGCGAGATGTTTGGAACGCGCATGTCCCCGGCTTACCCTATGAACCTGTCGGGATTTCGCAGTTCATGCATAAAATGTATCAAGATCCCGTCTTTGGTCCGTGCCCAGCTGCGCACAATATGACACCAGGCGAGTTCTTGACCGGCGGCGACTTACAGACGGTAAAAGCCGTGTATGTGAGACTTCAGGGATGCGGAACACTTCCGGGTGCAATAGTTGCCTCGGATGTGACGCAATCGTGGGCCGCGGAACCTCAAAAGAAATTGGCCGGGAAAAAAACGGGTGGAAAGAAGTCGTAAGAGCCGAATCTGAACTTCAGTGGGAGTGTCCCCATGCGCAGGCGAGTCGCCCTAAGCTGCATATCTTGCATATTGTTTTCAACCCTGTTGACGATGGGACAAGATCAGGCCTCCTTCCAAGTGCTTCAATTTCAGGGCCCCCAATATGCCAACATCCTCATGTTGGATTTCGGCTCGATGCCTGCTGACAAAGCGGACCGCTGGTTTGTTCAACCGAGTGCTCCGGGCAGAAGCCTGGACAACTACTCGATTTACGTGATCCTCCAGCCGGATACGTCGGCTATGCGAGTGTGCGATGAGAGCCGCGATTATCTCGACGCGACGAGGCCGATAAAACCGGAATGTGTTATCCCGGAATCCACTGCACTCCCGCCTACCACCGGCGCGAGCCCCCAACTCACGATGGATTCCTTTACGAAAACTGTTGGTGTTCCATTGCTCAAGCCATTGCATGCTGACGCGCACTACATCATTGCGGTGCGGAATCCGGAGCACGAGAGCATTGAAGTGCCCTTCAACAACTCCGCGTCTCTGATAACTCCGGACGCCGCCAAGGTGACTACGGAACTCAAAGTGAAAGCCACCGTGACGTTGAAGGCGGCAGTGGGTCAAGCGGTCACCGTTTCAAGAGCCGAAGCAAAAGGACCAACAGCGGGAACTGACGTTTACCCAGCGACCGTGAGCCGGATTGACAATGACGGCGTAGTGCTTTCGCTTCAGCGGAAATTGCCCAGCGGGAAAGCGGCCATGCAATTAGAAGTCAAAGGCCTGACCGACTATTATGGCAAAGCTGTCAAAGTTCAAAGTAAGGTTCAGAGCGCGCCCGGCGCACCCTCGGTTTCAAGCAGCGGTACAAATCCCACGAACGTAAGTAGTGCCTTCATCACCACCCAATTGTCCGGGATCGCTGCCGTGCACAGCTCTCCGACGTTCGTCGGGACGGGAGCCATCGCTCCCTGGCATCCTGCCACTCGGATGATTCTGTTGCCAGGAGAAATCTTTTTTGATCCTACCGTTACCTTCAATGTTGGGTCCGCTAACGCGAACTCCTCCAATTCGGTGATCGTGCCTTCTGAGTTTTCACGAGCCTTTGTATTTGGCTTGCCGTCTGACGGAAGCAACATTGATCCCGCCACTCTGGTGACTTTAGCTGGAAAACGTCCTATAGGTTTAAACGTAACGTTTGGGCCCAGGGCCGAGTTTGACACGCAACACGCAGGGGTCAATCTGCTCGCCGAAGTTCGAGCGGAGCTTTATCTCCCCCAGCTTTCAAAATCAGCGGACGTTCAGAAGGCGGCCATCGCTGCTGGGAATCCCGCGATCAGGGACCTCTTGGAACTACCCACAAATGGTTTCTCGGTTGCTCCCTACTTACAGTTTGACGCTGGCGGACATTTGAACTCGCAAACTATTTCCAATCCAATGGGGCTTCCTGCTGCAAGCATCTCCACGTACGACATCTCGCGCCTCTATTTAGGCCTCCACGGAACAGCCCAACTGGGACGCAATACATTGAACCTGGATGGATCGTGGGTAAATCTTTTTCTGGCGGAAACCGTCCCCATCACCGTAAAAAACATAGTCAACGTCCGCACGATCTCTGGTTTCCAACCCCATACCAAAGCTACCTACAGTTTTTACCTCGACGATGCAAAGCACTTTGCCGGTTCGATTTGTTGGGAAAACGGGCGATCGGCTCCGAGTTTTCAGTACCTGAATAAGGTAACCGTGGGATTGCAAATCGTCTACTAGGTCCTCCATTTGGAAGTAATGGCGCATCAAGACCATTGCGCCGCGGTGTCTGATGGCCGACAATGGCGGAAGCTCAGCCGGGAGCGCAACCGTGAAAATAGAGATTTACGACCAAAGCTACAACGTGAACGCGGACGGAAACGAAGAATATCTGAAAGAGTTGGCCGCCTACGTCGACGGCAAAATGCGGTCGATTGCGGAATCCACGCGCATGGTGGATTCGCTAAAAGTCGCGGTGCTGGCTGCGCTGAACATCGCCGACGAGACGTTCACGCTGCGCCAGCGGCAGCAGGACATCGACGTCCCGCTGCGCAAGCGCGTGGAAAAATGCGTCGCGATGGTGGAGAAGGCCCTCGAGCATACGAACTGATGATTTGCCTTCGGGCTTCTTAAAGCAGTTATTGGCAGGCACAACCCATTTGCGCTCCCGGCCATCTGCTATATGATTAAGGTTGGGTCGCATAGACCCACAAGCAATGCGTAACCAAAAGACAATCCGGTGTTTGCTCGTCCCCATTGCACTGATCGTGCTGCTGGTCTTCGTCACCACGCTGGGGAGCGTTTGGCATCACCACGCAAATTCTTCGGAAGCGAACTGCTCGATTTGCCATGTAAATCACCAGCCCATGGAGCGGCCGCTCGCTAGCGACCGCACGCCCGCCCTGGCCCAGTTGGAATTCCGGCCCGAGCCTGCGGAGCCCGCTTTTACGCCTTCTCCTTTGGCGCCTCGTCTACCAGCCCGCGCACCACCTGCCGTGTAATTGCCCCGTTAGATTCGGCGTCGTTCGCGACGCTACGACTCACTTTCTATCCGTTTAGCAGAGGTTGAAAACTATGTACGTCCAACGCGTGCGACTCGCAGTGCTTTTATTCGTGGTGTGTTTTTCCGGCGGGGTTTTAGCGCCAAAGTGCAATGCGCAGAACCCCCCGGCACAGCCTCCCGTGCCGCCGGCACCTAAGATACAAGCGCCCGCAGCCCAAGTTCACGGCGCTGTTCGCCTAACGTTGGACGAAGCCATCCAACTAGCTCTCGAACACAATCACAATTTGAAGGCTGCGCAGACCACGATCCAGCAAGACCAAGCCCTGGAAATCACGGCAAATCTGCGGCCGAACCCTGTGCTGACCGCGGACGCTCAATTCCTGCCGATCTTTCAGCCCAACGAATTTAACGCGGACTACGTCGACAACGTCATGCAGTTTGATATTGGAGTTTCTTATCTGTTCGAGCGCGGAAAGAAGCGCCAACACCGCTTGCAGGCAGCCGAAGACACCACCGCGCAGACGAAATCCACCGTCGCCGATAGCGAGCGCACTCTCACTTTCAGCGTAGCGCAACAATTTGTAAGCGTGCAGCTCGCCGAATCCACTCTCGATCTGGCGATAGAAGACATGAAGAGCTTTCAGAACACGGTGGACATCAGCCAAGCTCGTTACAAGGCCGGCGATATAAGCGAAGGCGACTATCTGAAGATCAAGCTCCAACTGCTCCAGTTTCAAAGCGACGTCTCGCAGGCCCAGCTCTCCAAGATTCAAGCCCTCGTCGGCCTGCGGCAATTCCTCGGATACCAATCCGTTGGAGCGGACTACGACGTCTCCGGAGATTTCGACTACCTGCCGGTCACCATCAAGCTGGAAGACTTGCAGGCAAAAGCCCTGCAGAGCCGCGCCGATCTGCGCGCCGCGCAACAAGGCGTCATCGCAGCGAAGAGCCAGAACGAATTGGCCAAAGCTAACGGCAAGGTGGACGTCACCGGCACGCTCAATTACGACCATGTGAGCGCCACAAGCGCCGCCTCGGTTTTCGGCAGCTTCCAGATTCCGATCTTCAATCGCAATCAGGGCGAAATCGCGCGTACGAATTACGCCATCAATCAGGCCCAGGAGCTGGAACTCGCAGCGAACGATCAGGTGATGAGCGATGTCCTGAACGCCTACGAGGCCGTCCGCGACAACGATCAGGTGATCTCGCTCTATCGCGCTGGATACCTCGACGCAGCGAAGCAATCGCGCGACATCACCGAATATTCATACAAGCGAGGCGCCGCAAGCCTGCTGGATTTTCTCGATGCCGAGCGCAGTTATCGAGCCACGGAGCTTGCCTATCGCCAGTCTCTCGCGGCTTATTTGACGGCAGTCGAGCAGCTTCGCGAGGCTGTAGGAGTGAGGAGTTTGCCATGAAGAATCTTCGAATTATAAAACGCACGACGCGCATCGGATCCGCCGTAGCGCTTGCGATTTTGCTCGCCGGCTGCAGCTCCGAACGGGGCGCGAATGAAATGACGTCGTTCTCTTCGAGTGAATCGAAGACCGATACGGCTGCATTATTCACCATCCCTCAGGATCAAATGTCGCACGTGCAGGTTGTGACCGTACAAGCCTCAAAGCTCACCCGCACTCTGCGGCTCACCGGCGCCGTGGCCTATAACGCATTCAGTACCACCCCCGTGATTACCCAAGTGGGAGGGCCGGTCGCCAAGATTCTCGTAGTTCCAGGCGACCGCGTCAAACGCGGGCAGCCGCTTTTGGAAGTCAGCAGCCCGGATTATTCGCTGCTGCTGGCTGCCTATTTGAAGGCACGCGATACATTTCGCGTGGCGGATAAGAATTACGAGCGGGCCCAGGATCTTTTTGCCCATCACGCCATCGCGGATCGAGACCTGCTGCAGGCTGAGTCCGATCGCATACAAGCTCAGGCGGATTTGAGCGCGGCCGAGGAGGGCATGAAAATTCTGGGAATACCGAAGCCGGAAGATTTGGAGAAATCTCCTATTTCAGCTCAGATTCCTTTGCTGGCGCCCATCGGCGGAGAAATCGTGGAACGGCTCGTTTCGCCGGGACAGGTGATGCAAGCCGGCACTACTCAGGCCTTCACCATTTCGGACATGAGCACCGTTTGGGTGATGGCGAATATTTATCAGGACGACCTCGCTTACGTGAAAACCGGCGACCCGGCCACCATCACCACTGATTCCTATCCCGACAAGTTCTCCGGCAAGATTTCGTTTATTTCACCGGCACTGGATCCGACTACCCGTACCTTGCAGGCGCGGATCGTGGTCGATAACCCCGGCGGAAAATTGAAGAAAGATATGTACTGCGTTGCGACCGTAACTGCCGGAACGATCTCGAACGCGATTGCCGTGCCCGATTCTTCGATCCTGCGCGACGATGAAAATCAGCCTTTCGTCTATGTGGCGAACAATTCCAATCAGTTTGGCCGGCGCCAAGTGGATATCGGACAAACCGAAAATGGTCAAACACAAATTCTAAAAGGGCTTTCGCCGGGAGATAAAGTGGCTGCAAACGGCAGTCTATTTTTGCAATTTGCCAATTCGTTCCAGCACTAAAGCGGCAGACTCTCGATGATTAATCGAATCGTTCAATTCGCGCTGAAGCAGAGATTCCTCGTCCTGATGCTGGTCGGGTTCGTCATCATCGCAGGCGGAATCTCGTTCCAGCGCATGCCCGTGGATGCCTACCCTGACTTGTCGCCGCCCATGGTGGAAATCATTACGCAATGGCCCGGGCACGCAGCGGAAGAAATAGAGCGCTTGGTGACGCTGCCCACCGAAGTGGAAATGAATGGCGTGCCGAAGATGGCCATCCAGCGCTCGATTTCTCTATACGGCCTCTCGGATGTGATCCTCACTTTTGACGAAGACACCGACGATTATTGGGCGCGTCAAATCGTCTTCCAGCGCTTGAGCGAGGTGAACTTTCCCACCGGAGTGCAGCCGACGCTTGCTCCTCTGTCCAGCCCTTCCGGCTTGGTGTATCGCTACGTGCTCGAAAGCCCCGATCGTTCTCCGCAAGAGTTAAAAACGTTCGAAGACTGGGTAATCGAGAGGCAATACAAGCAGGTGCGTGGAGTTGCGGATGATTCCGGGTTTGGCGGAACTGTAATGCAGTATCAAGTCTTGCTCGATCCCGCCAGGCTCTACGGCTACCACATCACGGTTCCTACCGTGATTCAGCAATTGAGCCTCAACAACGCGAACACCGGTGGCGGATTTTATTCGCAGGGAGAACAATTTTACTACGTTCGCGGGCTCGGACTAATCCGAAACGAAGCGGACATCGGCAGCGTAGTTATCGGTGCGCAGAATGGCGTGCCGGTACACGTTCGCGATGTGGGCGACGTCGTGATCGGCCACGCGCCGCGCCTGGGCCAATTCGGATTTAACAAGAACGATGACGCTGTCGAAGGCGTCATCATGATGCTCCGCGGCGAGCAAACCCAGAACGTTCTGAAGGGTGTGGAAGAAAAAACCAAGGAACTGAACGAACATATTCTTCCTCCCGATGTAAAAGTGCGTCCCTATTACGACCGCAGCGATCTGGTCCGGCTGACCATCAGCACGGTCGAGGACAATCTACTGCTGGGCATGACCCTGGTCCTGATCGTGCTTGTCTTCTTTCTGGTCAGCATGCGCGCCGCCGTTATTGTGGCCCTGACGATTCCTCTCGCGTTGCTTTTCGCCTTCATTTTTTTGCACCTCAATGGCGTGGCCGCAAATTTGCTCTCTATCGGCGCCATCGACTTCGGGATCATCATCGACGGCACGCTGGTAATGGTCGAAAACATTTACCGCGAGCTGGGTATCCGCGAAGGGCAGCAATATAATCTGCAAGAAGTAATCGTGGCGGCGGCCAAGGATGTGGATCGCCCGATCTTCTACTCCGTGGCCGTGATTATCGCCGGTTACATCCCGATTTACGCGCTGAGCGGCCCCTCGGGAAAGCTGTTCCACCCGATGGCGGACACCATGTCTATCGCCTTGGTCGGCGCGCTTCTCCTCACGCTCACGTTCGTCCCAGTAATGTGTTCTTACTGGTTTAAGAAGGGCGTGCGGGAGCGCAGAAACAAAGCTTTCGAATGGATCAAGAATGAATATGCTTCGGAGCTGAAGTGGTTTCTCGATCGTCCCTGGTTCGCGATTTTAGGATGTACTGCGATTCTGGCGTTCAGCCTGCTGCTGATCCCGTTCATCGGCGGTGAATTCATGCCGCACCTGGATGAAGGCGCCCTGTGGGTGCGGGCGACGATGCCGTACACAATTTCGTATGAAGAGGCCGCCAAGATCGCTCCACAGATTCGCGACATTTTGGCCAAATATCCGCAAGTAACCGATGTCGGTTCCGAACTTGGCCGGCCCGACGACGGCACGGACCCCACCGGCTTCTTCAACTGCGAATTCTACGTGGGACTTAAAACCTACAATGATGCCACGTGGAAGACAGGCGCCATCCACAACAAGCCCGAGCTGATTGAAGACTTGCAAAAGAAGCTGGCAAGCTATCCCGGAATAATTTTCAACTACACGCAGCCAGCCGAAGACGCCGTGGACGAGGCGCTCACGGGTCTAAAGAGCGCGCTGGCGGTAAAAGTTTATGGATCAGATTTGAACGTGCTGCAGGACAAAGCGCTCGAAATAAAGCGCCGTCTTTCGCAGGTTCCCGGGTTCACGGAATTGACCGTCGTGCGCGAACTCGGCCAGCCGAGTCTTATCGTTCAGGTGGATCGCGACAAAATTGCGCGTTACGGCATCAACGTCGCCGACGTCGAAGCGGTGGTCCAAGCGGCTGTCGGCGGACAGGCCGCCACCCAGGTGATTCAGGGTGAAAGACTATTCGATCTTGTCGTACGCATGAAGCCCGAGTTCCGTGAAAACGCCCAGCAAATCGGCAATTTGTTAGTCGGCACACCCACAGGCCAGCAAATTCCTCTGAGCGAGCTTTCGGATATTCGCGAAGCCAACGGCGCTTCCTTTATCTATCGCGAAAATAATTCGCGCTACATCGGCGTGCAATACAGCATCGAAGGACGCGATCTCGCAAGCGCGGTCAAAGCCGGCCAGCACGCCATCGCCGATGTCCAAAAGTCGCTGCCGGCAGGCTACCGGCTCGCTTGGGGCGGCGAGTACAGCGAATTCCTTTCAGCCATGAGCCAAATGTACCTGGTTGCTCCGCTGACCGTGCTGCTGATTTTCGCGATTCTGTTCTTTCTCTACGGCAACGTGAAATTTCCCGTGATCGTGGTGTTGAGCGTAGTGATGACCGAGCCCGTGGGAGCGCTCATAGCCTTGAAGCTCACCCATACGCCCTTTAGCGTCTCATCGATCTTGGGGCTGCTTGTGCTGATGGGCGTCTCGGTTGAAACCGCCGTCATCGATACTTCCTATATCAACAAGCTCAGGTTGGAAGGCCATGGAGTCTTCCAGGCTACCTACGAAGCGTCGCTTGTGCGTTTCAGACCCATCATGATGACGGCGCTTGTGGCCTGTCTGGGATTGCTTCCAGCGGCTCTGTCGACCGGGATTGGCTCCGATTCGCAAAAGCCGTTTGCCATCGTCATCGTTGCCGGCCTGGTGTCGCGCCTATTCCTTGGCCGGATTGTGAGCCCGGTCCTTTACAAGATGGTCGCCAAAGATGGCGATGTTCTGCAGGTATGAACGCTCGGAATTGGCTTATGCGAAGCAAGAATTTATAGTCACGATTGCGTCTAGTGCTGCGTCTAAGTAATATCTGTGCGGGGGTTTCGGTCCCAATATGAAGCGGCGAACGACATACCGGCTTCTGGCCATTCTAGTCGCGGCTGTCGTGCTGTCTTTTACTTTCCAGGCGGCGGGCCACTGGCACAACCAATCTTTCGAAGACCAGCACTGCCGGATCTGCCATTTTGCTCACTCTGTAACTGTTGACTTCTCGCACGGCACCACGCTGCCCAGACCACATGCGGTAGCTTGGTTGAATCCGATCAGCTCCGTAGATCCTCACCTTGAACTCGTCTTCGATCAGACTTCCTCTCGCGCGCCCCCCACACGGTCGTAGTCCATCCATAAGAAAAATCGGCACGCGGAGCTCTCGATTTCCGCTCGTTCGCGAGCGCTGAGTTCCGCGCAATTTCCCTCCACTACAACGACTGGACAAGCCCAACGTGGGCCTAGGGAGATTCATATGAATTGCAGAAAGCTATTTTGGATGTTGACGGCAGTGTGTCTCTTCAGTCTTTTCACCGCGCACGGCCTGCAAGCGCAATCTGCATCTATTTCCGGCACGGTCGTAGATCCATCAGGCGGTGTAGTCGTGAATGCTACCGTGACGATTCATAACCCCGTGAGCGGATTGGAACGCTCGGCCACTACTGATAGCTCCGGCAACTTTACTTTTCCAAACGTGCCGTTCAACCCCTACCACCTTTCTGTAACAGCTAAAGGATTCGAATCATACGCCCAGGACGTGGAGATCCGGTCCGCAGTGCCTTTAAGCGTTCCGATCACTCTGAAAGTGCAGGGCGCATCCAGCACAGTAACTGTAGAGGGTGGGGGCGACCTCCTAGAGAACGATTCCACGTTTCACACCGATGTGGACCGTTCGTTGTTCGAGAAGCTTCCGCTCGAAAGTCAATCGTCATCACTGAGTTCGCTCGTCACCCTGACGACTCCCGGAATAGCGGCCGACTCGAACGGTCTATTCCACGGGCTTGGCGACCACGCAGAGAATTCGTTTTCCGTTGACGGCCAACCCATCACCGATCAGCAGAGCAAAGTCTTCTCCAACCAGCTTCCCGTGGATTCGGTCTCGTCGTTGGAAGTTATCTCCGGCGCACCACCGGCTGAATTTGGTGACAAAACCAGCGTCGTGATTGTGGCTACCACGCGCTCAGGTTTGGGTGTGACCACGCCTCACGGCAGCGTCTTCGGTTCATACGGCGCGTTCGGCACCTCCAACGCCGGTTTCGACCTCGCCTACGGCGGCCAAAAATGGGGAAATTTCATCTCGGTCAGCGGATTGAACACCGGCCGATTCTTGGATCCTCCGGAATTCAGCGTAATGCACGACAAAGGGAACGAGGAAAACATCTTCGATCGTGTCGATTATCAGATCTCGAATGCGGATTCGATCCACTTCAACTTTCTATACACGCGCTCCTGGTTCCAGACGCCCAATTCGTTCGACGCTCAAGACGCCACCGCCTGGAACGGCGTGGTGGTTGATAACGGCGGCCTCGATCCGAACGGCAATGTGGTGGGACCAACGGACCAGCACTCGAAGATCGGCACCTTCAACATCGCACCCTCTTGGACGCACATCCTCAGCCCCAACGCCGTATTTACACTCGGAGCCTACGTCCGGCGCGACGGTTACAACTACTATCCGAGCGATAATCCGTTCGCTGACCTCGGGCCACCAAGTCTGCAACGGCAGAGCGTCTCCCAGTTCCGGACGCTTACTAATGCGGGCGCGCGCTCCAACGTCTCTTACGTACATGGCATCAATAACATCAAGGTTGGCGTCGTCTACGAACAGACCTTTCTCCGTGAGCACGACAATGTCGGTATCGTGGACCCCACTTTCAACGCACCCTGCTTGACTGCTGCCACCGCTCCGAATCCTGACGTACCCGTCCAGGGTTTCACGGACCCATCCCAGTGCGCGGCCGCCGGTTTTCAGCCAAATGTGAGCACGAATCCAAACGCTCCGGCATCCACACTGTTTCCGTTATTCAATCCTGTCCTGCTGCCCTTCGACCTAACGCGCGGAGGAACTCTTTTCAGCACCGATGCATCATTTCCTCTGCACACGGATGTGAAGCAACTAGCGTTGTACGTTCAGGACACCATCACCTGGAAAAACTGGTCATTCAACCTGGGCATACGCGGCGACTTGTACAACGGCTTGACCAAGGCGAATCAGGCCGAGCCGCGTCTCGGCGTGGCCTACAACATTAAGCCAACCAACACCATCCTGCGCGTTTCCTATGCGCGTACTCTCGAAACTCCCTTCAACGAAAATCTGGTACTTTCGAGTATTGGATGCGAATCTCCGGTCCTCAATCCGCTGCTCGCTTGCGGAGCGCTTTCGCCCGAGCCCCTCAGCCCGGGTTTCCGCAACGAATTTCATGCGGGCCTCCAACAGGCGTTTGGGAAGTATTTCGTGCTGGACGGCGAATATATCTGGAAGTACACGCACAACGGCTACGACTTCAGCGTGCTCGGCGATACGCCCATCACCTTCCCGATCGAGTGGCACAATTCGAAGATCCCTGGATTCGCAGTCCGCGGAACTGTACCCAACTTTCATGGACTGACGGCTTTCGTGGTCATGTCCAGCGTCGCGGCGCGCTTCTTCACCCCGCAGATCGGTGGCGCCGGAGTTACTCCGCAGCCGCCCGGCACGGGTTCTGTGCCGTTCCGCATTGATCATGACGAGCGTTTCAACGAGACCACGCACCTACAATATCAGCCGTGGAAAAAAGGCCCGTGGATGGGCTTCAGTTGGCGCTACGACAGCGGCCTAGTCGCCGGTGCAACCCCCTGCTTCGGCATCAATGCAAATAACGATTGCCCGCAAAGCACCACGCTAGGCGGCCAGCCCGCTATCTTGATGGAAGACCCCTTCGGCAATCCGCTTACTGCCGACCAGGAATTCCAAGCGGGGTTCTTTTGCGGCAGCCAGCACGCCTCGCCGACGACGCCGTTGCCGAATCCTTGCCTCGCGTCGGAATTCGGCTCGACGCTTATTCAAGTACCTCGACCGAACACCGAGGACGACGATCGTCATCCACCGCGCGTCGCTTCGCGGAGCTTGTTCGATCTGGCCGTTGGCCACGATGACATCTTCCACTTCCATAACGACCGCTACAAGTTCAGCGCTCGCGTGGAAGTAATCAACCTGGCCAACAACTTAGCGCTCTACAACTTCCTTTCCACCTTCAGCGGCACGCACTACGTCTCGCCGCGGGCAATTACGGCTCAGATCGGTTTCCACTTCTAAGGGTTCGGAGCGAGGGGGGAAGGGGGCTATCACAAACACCTTCCCTTCTCCTTTCCGAAAAGGAGGCGAACTTTGACGAGCATGACGCCCAAGCGCATTCAGAAAATCCGCAAGGCACTTGGATTATCACAGGAAGATTTTGCGCACATTTTGTGGGTCACGTGGTCAACGGTCAACCGCTGGGAAATTGGAAATGCTGCTCCCACCGGAATGAATCTTCGCATTCTGATTTTGTTGGAACACGGCCTGTCAAAGCCATCCTTTCGGAAAACTCTGCGAGACCCCAGAGCTATAGATCCTATGTTCCTGCTCTATCGTCTGCTGGAACCGTTATACGGGAATCGTCCCGCTTAGTTCCGACTCATAGAAAACCCCTCCGTACCTTTTCAACGGCGGAGATTACAGAATCTTTACAAATTCTTACTTGACAGCCAGTATCAACTGGAATAGCCTCCTCTAGTTGTAAATCAGTTGCAACTTGAAGCTCTCCCGCTTCTCCCCCTATGCAGCGCGGGAGTGCTACTTCAGCGGCAGCCATCCTCGGACCGTGGAGATATTTTTCGTGCAGAAAACTCCATCTATGTCGAAACGTTCTCCTCAGAGAGCCCGATACAAAATTCTCGCCGGTCTTTTCTTCCTCGTTCTTATCACGTGCTTCGCTTTCGTGGCCTGGGCCGGCGTGGGAGGAAATATTTCCGGCACGGTAAGAGATTCCAGCGGAGCCGTTGTGTCGAAAGCCACCGTCACGGTGACAAATACAGACACGGGAGTTGCACAGACAGTCTCCACCGATGACAAAGGCGCCTATTCGTTCCTCAACCTTCCCGTAGGCCGTTACGATCTCACGGTTTCGCAAGCCGGTTTCAAACCCTATAAACGCGCTGGTGTGGTGATTGATGTGAATAACGCGCTGCTGTTCGATCCGGTCCTCGAGGTCGGTGAAAAGAACGACACCGTTTCGGTCACGGACACCGCTACTCATGTGGAGACGGCTAGCACCCAACTGGGGGAAGTCATCACCGGCGTTCAGATGACCTCTGTGCCATTGAACGGCCGCAGCTATACGGATCTGCTCTCACTCCAGCCGGGAGTGGCTCCGGTTACTTCCATCACGTCTGAGACGGTTCAGGACGTGGGTGCGAGCGTGCTCAATCCTTCCGGCGATTTGAACCCCGGCACCATTTCCATTAACGGCCAGCGGGAGTTCGCAAACGCCTTCATCGTGAATGGAAGCGATGTGGAAGAAGACGTCAACATGGGCGCCGCCATCATTCCTGACCTCGATTCCATCTCTGAGTTCCGGATTCTCACCAGTAACTTCGACGCTGAATACGGAGAGTTCAGCGGAGGCCAAATCAATGTAGTCACGAAATCCGGCACCAACGCATTTCATGGAGACGCCTTCGAATTCCTGCGTAATACGAATCTCGACGCGCGCAATTTCTTTTCACCCACGCGCGGCAAATTCGACCAAAACCAATTCGGCGGAACTTTCGGCGGGCCAATTCGAAAGAATAAAATATTCTTCTTTACCGACTATCAAGGCACTCGTTCAACGCAGGGAATAGATACGGGCCAGATTCCTGTGCCGTCCTTGCAAGATCGCACCACAGGCAACTTCTCCGACCTACTCGACAATTCCAGCGGATTCAATCCGCTCGGTTTCTGCGGCAGCGAAAAGCTTCCAGCTACCGACAAGCTAGTGGAAATACCGTGCACCGTCAGCGGGACGAATATAGCCAATCAGCTGTCCACTAAGCTTGGGCAAACCGTGACGAGTGGCGAGCCTTATTACTTTAGTGGCCCCACGGTACAGGATCCTTCTGGAGGACCTTGCGTCAGCAACAACCCGGTGAACGGCTGTGTCTTTCCGAACGCGACGGTGCCTACAACCGCCTGGGTAGCGCCCGGCACGAATTTGTTGCAATACATCCCCAAGCCGAATAATTCAAATAGCACTTTCTCCAGCTCCGCGTTCAACCAAACGTTGCGAGACGATAAGGGCTCCTACCGGCTGGATGCCAACACTCACTGGGGTTTGCTGTCCGCTTACTATTTCCTCGACGACTGGGCCCAAAACAACCCTTTCCCCATCGCGCAAGGCGGAGCGAACGTCCCGGGTTTCAACGCACTCTACTCAGGCCGTGCCCAGCTGCTTAGTCTTGGCGACACGAAAACACTGGGCACCACGGCAGTGAATGAATTCCGCCTGAGTTATCTGCGCGACGCGAATGACCTAGGCAAGCCAGTGGGAGGAGTTGGTGTGAGCCTCGCGTCCCAGGGTTTCACCGTGGGCCCCGGAACTCCGGGCATCGTGCCGTTGTCGCCAAAAACCGAAGGTGTGGAGAGCGTCGGCTTTAACAGCTTCAATTTCGGAACCAACACAAATGAGCTGAAGCAATTCAACAACACTTTTCAATTCCTCGATAACTTCTCGAAAGTGGTAGGCACTCACACCATCAAAATAGGCGGCGAATTCCATTACGATCAGGTCAACGTCAATGCCACCGCTCAATTCAACGGCAGCTTTCTGTTTTTCGGAACGGAGACCGGTCTGGACTTTGCCGACTTCCTGCTGGGACTCCCAAGCCAATACAATCAAAGCCAGCTTCAACCTTTTTACGGCCGCAACAAGTACGCGGGTCTCTACGCGCAGGATAGTTGGCGGCTGAAACCGAATCTAACATTGAATTACGGACTGCGTTGGGATCGCATCGAGCCCTGGTACGAAAAGTTCAACCAGATCGCCACATTCATTCCGGGCAGGCAATCGGTCGTTTTCCCTGGTGCGCCAGCCGGCATTCTGTACCCGACCGATCCGGGAGTGCCGCGTACGCTCGGGCCTCCTGGGGATCTCGATTTTGCTCCGCGAATTGGCCTCGCTTACTCGCCGAATGCTTCCGGAGACGGCGTGCTGGCCAAAATTCTCGGCGGCCCCGGCAAGACCAGCGTGCGCGCAAGCTTCGGCATGTTCTACACCGCAATCGAAGCGCTCACGCTTGGCGTGATGAGTGCCAACGCTCCTTACGGAACCACCTACACCAGCCCTGCTCCGCCGCTCTTTGCCACTCCGTTTATTACCGCATCGAGCGGCCAAAATCTTGGCCAGGTTTTCCCGGTGACGCTCGCACCGTTAAACTCATCAGCGAAGCATCCCGATCCCGACGTCGACTGGTCGCAGTTCGAACCCATTACCGGACTTCCGAACTATCTCACCACCAATCGCATTCCATACACTGAGGACTACGTGCTCTCGCTGCAGCGCGGATTTGGAACCAACACCGTGCTCAGTGTGAATTACGTCGGCACACAGGCGCATCGCCTGCTGGTGATTGAAGAAGCCAATCCCGGTGACCCTGCGCTGTGCTTGTTTCTGAGCAACCCTGCCAATCTGGCCTCTACAAACCCTCCCCAAACTCCCTGCGGCCCTTTCGGCGAAGACACTACCTACACGACCTCCACGGGTCAAGTCTTCCACGGCACTCGAGAGCCATTGGGATCAAATTTCGGCAGCAATGCCAACCAAGCCACCATCGGCAATTCTAACTACAACGCGCTGCAAGTCATCCTGAACCACACCAGCGGACGCTTGAACGTCCTGGCCGGTTATACCTACAGCAAGTCTCAGGACCAGTCCTCCAATCTGGGCGAAGCGGTTAATCCCATCGATCCCGCGCTCAGTAAAGCGCTCTCCGCCTTTGATGTGAAGCACAATTTCGTAGTCAGCTATAGCTACCGGATTCCTTTCGAACGTCTTTTCCGCGCTTCGAATCGCTGGACCGAGGGCTGGGAAGTCTCCGGCATCACGCGCTTCAGTAGCGGCCTTCCCGTTACGCTGGTGAATTTCGGCGACAATTCGCTGCTGGGTTCCGAACCCAACGGCATCAATAATTTTGGCGTCGATGAACCGGACTTTACCCCCGGCCCCTTGAAGCTGAACAAAAATCCGCGGAACGGAGCCAATTATTTCAACACCGCGCTCTTCAGCGAGAACGCCCTAGGTACTCCCGGGACTTCCAAGCGGCGCTTTTTCTACGGTCCGGGACTGAATAACTACGATTTGGCACTTCTCAAAAACGTGCGGCTGACGGAATCAAAATCCCTGCAGTTCCGGCTCGAAGCTTTCAACGCCTTCAACC
Organism: uncultured Acidobacteriota bacterium; assembly: GCA_963698005.1. Taxonomy (GTDB): domain Bacteria; phylum Acidobacteriota; class Terriglobia; order Acidiferrales; family UBA7541; genus Palsa-295. The sequence goes on along the minus strand of OY969113.1, from coordinate 3,054,451 downwards.
ATGCCCAGTTTTTCGGCCCGCAAGCAGTTGACGGAAATATCAGCAGTTCAACTTTTGGCCAGGTCATTAATGCCGCCTCACCGCGGCTCGTCCAACTTGGCGCGAAATTCTTTTTCTAAACGGGTTCCTGTGCCAGCTCGTGTGCCCCCGGAATCGCTGCCTTCGAATTTCCTGATACAATTAGGTGTGGAGTAGGCCTGCGACGCAGGTGTCGCGCGAAAGCCTATTTGAACCAACACTGGATCCCAGGGAGCCCGCGTCGTCCTGCCCTTGTGCCGTCCGCTGGCTTCGGCTGGCTGGATAGCCTCAAAGCAGGCGCAGGGCACCCACCTATTCGTGGGGTTCAGGGCCTAGCTCGCACGGCGGAGTGGACCGCTCCTCACGAAATTCGATTTTCGCCAAGAAAGGCCCGTTTTGAGGATACTTTTCATCGGAGACATCGTCGGCTCGCCAGGACGCAAGATCGTTCACGACCGCCTCGCGGATATCCTGGCGCAGCGTAAAATTGATCTTTGCATCGCCAACGGGGAAAATTCCGCTTCCGGTTTTGGAATCACACCGCGCATCGCCGAAGAATTATTCGCCTGCGGCGTCCAGGTTATCACCGGCGGAAATCACGTATGGGATCGTAAAGAAATTATAGATTTCTTCCCGCACGAGCCGCGGCTAATTCGCCCTGCAAATTTCCCCGAAGGCTCGCCGGGGAAGGGATCCTACGTCGGACACACGAAAGACGGTGCAGGTTACGCCGTACTGGATCTGCAAGGCCGCACGTTCATGATTGCGCTAGACGACCCGTTTCGCACCGCCGAGCGCGAACTTGCAAAGCTTCCTTCCGATGTCAAAGTGATTATTGTGGACATGCATGCCGAGGCCACTTCCGAAAAACAAGCCATGGGTTGGTATCTCGCCGGGAAAGTTTCGGCTGTGCTCGGTACGCACACGCATGTGGCCACCGCCGATCAGCGCGTTCTTCCTGGTGGCACCGCCTATATCACCGATGTGGGCATGACCGGCCCTCACGACTCTGTGATTGGAATGGAAAAACAAGGCGTGCTGCAGCGATTCCTGGATCAAATGCCCGCAAAATTTGCCGTCGCCGAAGGCGACATCCAGATGAATACGGTTCAGATCGAAGTGGACGAAACTACCGGCCGCGCTCTCTCCATCGAACGTGTCGCTTTCCGGCTCGACTGAAATCCAAAACGCACCGCGCTTCGCTAATAAATGTTTCTGGAAAGTCAAATTCTATAAAATAATCTGTCATGAGTTTTTTCCAGGAAGCAACTAAAAAATCATCTGTGGAAAAGCTGTGAACATTTTGTGAAGTCTGTGCAAATACTCTGCTCAATTTTCTCTTGCTACCTGCGTCGCGATTAGGCAAAATCCCCGCTCGCTTCTCCTGTGCAAATCTTTCGTGCACTCATGAGACGCCGTGACGCGGGGCGCGTCCCGTGACAGCAGACCTGAAGGACAAGACAAAAAGCATCCCGCCGGCATGGTTGGGGGATTTCCACAATATTTCCACAGCGGTGGAAATTGTGGCAAAGGGTAAATTCGTTCGATGAACCTCTGGGATAAGATCCTTCAACACTCGGAACGCCGTGTCAATCCTCACAGTTTCGCTACCTGGTTTCGTCCCACTCGTCTCGAGCGTGCCGAAGAGGATCGGCTGATTATTCGCGTTCCCACCCGGCTGTTTTGCAAACGATTGACGGAAACTTATGGGCAGCTCCTGCAAGCGGTCGTCACGGAATTAGGGCGTCCGCAGCTCCAGCTCGAATATGTTTGCGCCGAATCGGAACATTCATCGGCAAACGCGCCGCCTTCTCCTCAAGCCAAGCTGGATTTTGATTCCGCGGCTCACCAGTTGAACCCGCGCTACACATTCGAGTCCTTCATCGTCGGCGCTTCGAACCAATTCGCCCACGCCGCAGCCATGGCCGTCGCCGAACAGCCGTCGAAATCCTACAATCCGCTTTTCCTGTATGGCGGAGTGGGCCTCGGCAAGACCCATTTAATGCAGGCTATTGGCCATACGCTCAAACGCCGCAATCCTTCCCTGCGCCTTACCTACATCAGTGCGGAAAAATTTACGAACGAAGTAATCGCGTCCATTCGTTTGGAGCGCATGGCTGCGTTCCGCGACCGCTTCCGCAATATGGACGTTCTGATGGTGGACGATATTCAGTTCATCGCCACCCGCGAACGCACCCAGGAAGAATTTTTTCATACCTTCAACGCGCTCTACGACCAGCAAAAACAGATCGTGATTTCTTCCGATTGCCCGCCCAAGGAAATTTCCTCCATCGAGGAACGCCTGCGCTCGCGATTCGAGTGGGGCCTGATCGCGGATATCCAGCCTCCCGACCTGGAGACCAAGATCGCCATCTTGCAGAAAAAAGCTGAAAGCGAGCGGGTGCAAGTGCCCGATGACGTAGCCGAATATATCGCCCGCGCCATTAAATCGAATGTTCGCGAGCTCGAAGGCGCACTGATTCGTCTGATGGCCTACGCTTCGCTCACCGGCGCGGTGATTAATCTCCCTACCGCGCAGCAAGTGCTGAAAAACATCATCGAGACCCAAGACAAGAAGGTCACCATCGAGCAGATTCAGAAGCGTGTGGGCGAACATTTCGGCCTGCGCGCTCAAGATTTGAAAGTGCGCAGCAACTCGAAACAAATCGCGTTTCCGCGCCAGGTTGCCATGTTCCTGGTGAAACAACTCACCTCGGCGTCGCTCCCGGAAATCGGCCGCCAGTTCGGCGGAAAGCATCACACTACAGTCCTGCATTCGATCAACAAGATTTCAAATCTGCGGCAGTCCGACAAAGATTTGAACAAGACGATCAACAGGCTACTCGACGCTTTCGGTTAGGCTTAGCCCGAAAAGTGTCGTTGCCGCCTTGTAGCGCCTGTGCACGCGCTGTGGAAATAGACTGGCGCAAAGTTTCGGCTCTCGTTTTCATCCGGTTCGCGCGGCTATCCACAAGACACACTGAGCTCCAAGCCGCGCAGGTAACACGAGTTAAAACGTTTTCCGCAGATCCACACATGCGGCGACGGCGGCGGTTTTCTTATATACTTAATTTATAGAATAAGGCAGTAAAGTAGTAGCCGCAGCAGTGCGAAAGAAAAAAGCAACGTGAGGGCTGCCCGAGATGGAATTCAGCGTAAAAAGATCCGACCTGCTCGATGAACTCAACTTGACCCAAGGAGTCGTCGAGCGCAAGTCAACAATCCCCATTCTGTCGAACCTTCTGATCGAAGCGAAAGGTAGCCGCCTGACGATCACCGCAACCGACCTGGAGCTGAGCATCCGCACATCCTGCGAAGCCAAAGTGAAAAAAGAAGGCGCAGGCACCATCCCGGCCAAAAAACTGTTCGAGCTGATGCGCCTGCTTCCTGAAGGCGAAATAAAATTCAAACTCCTCGAAAACCACTGGGTGCAGGTCACAGCCGACAGGAAATCCTACAAGTTGGTCGGCATGTCGAAAGACAATTTCCCCGCTCTTCCCGCGTTCCCGCACGCTCTGGTAAAAATCCCCGCCAAACTGCTCGCCGACGTGATCGCTAAGACCACCTTCGCGATTTCACTGGAAGAATCCCGCTATACCCTGAATGGCGCTTTACTAGTCCTGAAACCGGGTTCGATCACCATGGTCGCCACCGACGGCCACCGCCTCGCCATGGTTGAGAAAGATCACAAATTTGAAGGATTCTCCGCCGAGACCCGCGTTCTCGTTCCAAAGAAAGCCATGACCGAAGTACAACGCCTTGCGGCTGAATCCGGTGACGACAGCAGCGTCGAATTCGCGCAGGACGAAAGCCATCTATTCTTCCAGTTTGGCGGACGCCTGCTTACCTCGCGCAAACTAACCGGCCAATTCCCTAATTACGAAGCCGTCCTCCCGCGCGATGCTAATAAAACCGTGGTTCTCGAACGCGGCGAATTGCAGGAAGCTCTCCGCCGTGTCTCGCAGTTGGCCGACCAGCGTTCGCACGCCGTGAAATTCATGCTCTCAAAAGAAGGCCTGGAACTTTCCGCCTCCAGCCCGGAATATGGCGAAGCCAAGGAAGTGATCGAGAAGGAATTCAAAGGTGAAACCATCTCGATCGGTTTCAATGCGCAATATCTTCTCGATTTTCTCGCCGCCGCGGCCGATGGCCCCATCGCGTTCGAGCTTAAAGACGAACAGTCCGCCGGCCAACTGCGGCCCCTTGCCGATGAATCCACCCGCTACCGTTATGTCGTAATGCCCATGCGCATCTGAGGTCGGAAGCAAACAGTTTTCCCAGTCTCTCATTCAAGTCTTTCTATCTTTGTTTCGCCGTTGCGAAAGCCCAAAAATTACTGGATTTGCACGTCATTTCCACGTTCCGTCGCCTGGTGCTTTTCGTTGCAAAAACTTCCATCCACCCACGTTTAACTAATTGAATCAGTTGGGCTTATTGTGCGACGCCAACACGACAATCGCCTTGTCAAAATGCCCATTGTCCAGTAAAATTAAGTTGTTCTGGATTCCTCCTGAACGGCACTGTCCGACCCGAATTCGCTCCAGTTTTCTTGCTCGCGCCAGGGCAAGTAGGGCCAGCCGGGTATGGACGATTCCTCTTCGCTGAGGAAGATAAAAAGCTTCGCCGCGTCTCCCCCGAAAATTCGGAACGGGACGGGATGAAGCAGCAACCCTTCGAGTCTCGCAAGCGCTAATGCGCTTTGGACAAAATGTCCGGGCCGGATTTCTCGGCTGCTGAGGCCAATGGGCAAGGCCAGCCCGCCTAATGTGGGCAAGTGTCGAGCCGTCCGCGCGACCGCCTTCCCGTGCACCACCAAGCGTTTAAAAATTTTGCATTCATACGATCTAGCAGTCTGAGGAGACGCACGATCCATGGCTGAAAAAGAGTCCGCGAGCGGCAAAACTGGCGGTCATAAGTACGACGCGACCTCCATCAAAGTGCTGGGCGGCATCGAAGCCGTTCGCAAACGTCCCGCGATGTACATCGGTTCCACCGGCGAGCTTGGCCTGCATCACCTCGTCTGGGAAGTTGTGGACAACTCCGTCGACGAAGCCATGGCTGGCTTCTGCGATGAAATTAACGTGTCGGTGCATGATGACAACAGCGTCACCGTAGTGGACAACGGCCGCGGCATCCCCGTGGACATGCACGCCACCGAAAAGAAGCCCGCCGCGGAAGTCGTCATGACCGTCCTTCACGCCGGTGGAAAATTTGATAGCGACACCTACAAAGTTTCCGGCGGATTGCACGGCGTAGGCGTCTCGGTTGTCAACGCACTCTCCGATTGGCTCGATCTGGAAATTTGGCGCGACGGCGAAGTGTGGGAGCAGTCCTACGAAAAAGGTGTGCCCACCTCCAAGCTGAAAGCCTCCGGTAAAACTAGAAAAACCGGAACGAAAATCACGTTTCACGCCGATCCCGAAATCTTCGCGAAAACCGTTTACAGCTTCGATACGCTCTCGCAACGCCTCCGCGAACTGGCCTTCCTGAATAAGGGCCTGAAAATTACACTTGAGGACGAACGCACCGGGAAGAAAGTCGAGTTCCGTTTCACCGGAGGCATCGCTGAATTCGTCAAGCACTTGAACCGCGGCAAGCAGACGCTCCACGATTCGCCGATTTACATGGAAGGCAAGCGCGAGCAAGTCGATATAGAAATCGCGCTGCAATATAACGACAGCTATGCAGAAAATATTTTTTCCTTCGCCAACACCATCAACACTGTTGATGGCGGCTCGCATCTTTCCGGCTTCCGCTCCGCGCTCACGCGCACCATCAACTACTACGCGAGTTCCGCGGGCATGCTCAAAGAACAGAAGGACGAAGTCTCGATCAATGGCGACGACGTTCGCGAAGGCCTCGTAGCCGTCGTTTCCGTGAAGCTTCCGCAGCCGCAATTTGAAGGGCAGACCAAGGGCAAGCTCAATAGCGACATCAAGGGTCTGGTCGAATCGCTCGTAAACGAAAGGCTCGGCGAATATTTCGACAAGCACTCTTCCATCGCGCGAAAAATTATCGGCAAGTGCATTGACGCCGCCCGCGCCCGCGAAGCCGCGCGCAAAGCTCGCGAGCTCACGCGCCGCAAATCCGCTCTCGATTCCAGCGGCCTTCCCGGAAAGCTCTCCGATTGTCAGGAACGCGATCCCGCGCGCTGCGAGCTTTTCCTGGTCGAGGGAGAATCGGCCGGCGGCTCCGCCAAGGGTGGCCGCGACCGCCGCTATCAGGCCATCCTTCCGCTCAAAGGCAAAATTCTAAACGTAGAAAAAGCGCGCTACGACAAAATGCTGGGCCACGAAGAAATTCGTTGCATTATCACCGCTCTTGGCACCGGCATCGGCAAGGACGATTTTGACGCCAACAAGCTGCGCTACCACAAAGTGATTCTCATGACCGACGCGGACGTTGACGGCAGCCATATCCGCACGCTGCTGCTCACGTTTTTCTTCCGTCACATGCGCGAACTGATCGACCGCGGCCACATCTACATTGCGCAACCGCCGCTTTATCGCGTAAAACGCGGCAAGATGGACCGCTACATTCGCGACGAGGGCGAGTTCGCTCGCGAGCTCATGAAGCGCGCCACCGAAGAGCATGAAGTGAAATCAAAGGGCGGCAAAGCGCTCGAAGGCGGCGATCTCACTCAATTCCTCCTGAATATTCAGGAATACGATCAGGTCGCCGCAAAGCTCGGCCGTCGTCTGCGCGAGCCCAAGCTGGTTGAATTGCTGGCCGAAAGCGAACTCGAAAAGAAAACCGATTTTGCCGATAAGAAAAAGCTCCAGGAACTCGTCAAGGCTATCGAAAAATCGAAGTTGGATCTCGAAGCCAAGTTTGTTTTCGACGAGGAGCACAGCCTCCACGAGCTGCTGCTGAAAAATGGCGGCGAGCGCCGCATCAATTGGGCGCTAGCGGCCACTCCCGAATACAAGCGGCTGCGCTCGCTGCATCAACAAATCTTGGTGCACGATCGCCCGCCCTTCACCGTCGGCCACAATGGCGACAAAGTCGTCAAAGAAGACGCAACCGGCCTCCTGAATTACGTTCTCGAAGACGCCAAGAAACAGTTCACCATCACGCGTTTCAAGGGCCTCGGCGAAATGAATCCCGAGCAGCTCTGGGAAACCACCATGAACGCCGAGACGCGCACACTTCTCAAAGTCCGTCTCGAAGACGCCGTCGCTGCCGAGGACATTTTCTCCACGCTCATGGGTGAAAATGTCGAGCAGCGCCGCAAATTCATCGAGGAAAACGCCCTCGACGTCGTCAACTTGGACATTTAAGAAAGACGTGCGGAATTGAAGCAGCAAGCCATGATGTACCAATTGACGTGGAAGATTTTGCCGGGGCTGCGCGGCATCAGCTGCTCTGGGTTCGCCGCGACGCCGACAGCCACGCCGAACAACGAGCAAGGCGTCGCCTTTGAATGTTCGACCGAAGCCGAACGCGATTCACTGTTGCGCGAGTTAGAGACTCGCTTCGCGCCGCAGCGTTTCTCGAACAACGCCTCGGCATTTGAAACCGTCAAGACTTATGTGCTGGAGCGAGCAACAAGAAAAACGCAATCTTAAGCTGAACGATCACACACGCGGAGAGACAAGTGGCCGACGAAATAGATAAGTCAATCATCACTCCGGTTGATATCGAATCGGAGATGAAGAAGTCCTACCTCGATTACGCCATGAGCGTGATCATCGGCCGCGCGCTGCCCGACGTGCGCGACGGCTTGAAGCCCGTCCACCGCCGAATTCTTTTCGGCATGTACGAGCTTGGCCTCACCTCCACGAAGGCCTACCGCAAGTGCGCCAAAATCGTCGGCGAAGTCCTGGGCAAATTCCATCCGCACGGTGACACCCCGGTCTACGACGCGCTCGTGCGCCTGGCGCAAGATTTCAACATGCGTTATCCGCTTGTGGACGGTCAGGGAAATTTTGGCTCCGTTGACGGCGATCCTCCGGCCGCGATGCGATACACCGAGGCGCGCCTTTCGAAAGTCGCCGAAGAAATGCTCGCGGACATCGAAAAAGAGACCGTCGATTTCGTTCCGAACTTCGATGAAAGCGAACACGAGCCGGTCGTACTCCCTACCAGAATTCCAAACCTGCTGGTCAACGGTTCCACCGGCATCGCCGTCGGCATGGCGACGAATATCCCGCCACATAATCTGAAAGAAACAATCGAAGCCGCCATCCTTCTGATCGAAGAACCTGAAACCAACCTGAAAAAAGTGATGAAGCTGATTCCCGGTCCCGATTTTCCGACCGGCGGCTATATCTACGGCCGCGAAGGGATTGAACAGGCTTACAAAACCGGCCGCGGCTCCTTCCAGGTGCGCGCGAAGGTTGCCATCGAGCAGCGCGGCAAGGACCGCCAGGACATCGTCATCACCGAGCTTCCTTATCAGGTGAACAAAGCCCGCCTGATCGGACACATTGCCGAGCTGATCCAGAATAAAAAACTCGAAGGCATCGCCGACATTCGCGACGAAAGCGATCGCGACGGCATGCGCATCGTCATCGAAATCAAGCGCGACGAAGAACCGCAAATTATCCTGGCCCACCTGTTCAAGCAGACGCAGATGCAGGAATCCTTCGGCATGATTCTGCTGGCGATCGTCGGCGGTCAGCCGCGCGAGCTCGGCTTGGTCGAATTGCTCCAGCTTTTTATCGCGCACCGCGTCGACGTCGTGCGCCGTCGCACGCAATACGAACTGCGCAAAGCCGAAGAGCGCGAACACATTTTGCTGGGCTACCAGATCGCGCTCGATTACTTGGACGAAGTAATCCGCGTAATCCGTGGTTCTTCGAGCCGCGCGAATGCCCGCGAAAACCTGCACAGTTTTTTCGCCAACAAATCCATCTCCATCTCGGAAGACGGAAAAGCCAAAAGCCTCGCCGGAGTGAAACTCAGCAATAAAAAGTACGGTCTGGCCACGGAAGTGGTCGGCCTGAGTTTCCCGCAAATTGACGCTATCCTCGAATTGCAATTGCACCGTCTCACACGCCTTTCCATCGACGATATTCTCAACGAGCTGAAGCAAATTCGCGAGCACATCGCCGAATTGCGTGAAATTCTTGCCAGTGAGAAAAAACTGAAAGCCGTCATCATCGCCGAGCTGCGCGAAGTGATGAAATCCTATGGCGACGAGCGCCGCACCCAGATCGTCGATCGCGTCGAGGAAATCAAACTCGAAGACCTGATCAAAGACGAAGAAATGGCCATCACCGTCAGCCACGCAGGCTACATTAAGCGCACTTCAGTTGACGTTTACCGACACCAGTCGCGCGGCGGTAAGGGACGCATCGGGGCGAAAACCCGCGAAGATGATTTCGTCGAGCACTTCTTCGTCGCCTCGGCGCACAGTTACATTCTCCTGTTCACTTCCAAAGGCCGCATTTATTGGCTGAAGGTTTACGAAATTCCCGAAGCTGCTGCCGCTACGCGCGGAAAGGCAATCGGCACTCTCGTGCGCCTGCAGGAGAATGAAAAACTTACCGCGGTAGTTCCCGCGCGAAATCTGGAAGAGGCTGACCGCTACGTTTTCCTGGCCACGCGCAACGGCACGGTGAAGAAAACTGCCATCGCAGAATTTTCGAACCCGCGCCCATCCGGCATTATCGCCATCAACCTCGACGCCGGTGACGAACTGATCGGCGCGAAACTCACCGACGGTAAGCAGATGATTTTCCTCGCCAGCCACCACGGCCAGGCCATTCTCTTCCGCGAAACCGAAGTTCGCTCCATGGGACGCGCCGCCGGCGGCGTAAACGGCATGGACTTGGCTAAAGGCGACTTCGTGGTCAGCATGGATGCGGCCCAGCCCGACTTCGTCATCATCCAGAAGGAATACAAAAAGGACACGCAGAATCTCGACGAGCTCGAAAGCGACCAGATCCGCGAATCGCTCACCTCGCTGATGCTCACGGTGTCGGAAAAAGGTTACGGCAAACGCACCCCGCTCGCCGAGTACCGCGTCACATCGCGCGGCGGCAAAGGTGTCATCAATCTAAAATCCACCGATCGCAACGGCCCGGTCGTCGCCGCTCTGCAAGTCCGCGAGGATTCGGACGTGATGATCATCACGGGGCAAGGCAAGGTGATTCGCGTGCATTCCGGTGAAATCCGCGAAGCCGGCCGCTCCACTCAGGGTGTTCGCCTGCTCCGTCTCGAAGAAGGCGACCGCATCGCCGCCGCTGCCTCCATCCTCGAAGAGGAAGAAGCCGCCGCCCCCGAGCCCGAGAAAAAATAAACTCCGGTTCTCGCAGCGCCCGGCTTGTCCTGGGCGTAGCCAAAGGGCGTCTCGCTGCTTTTTTTGCTGTCTAGCTATTCTCATCGGGGTTAGGAAGGCGAAGCTAAGACTGACGGACTAGCTCGGCGGAGCAACGTAGTAACCCGGCCGAGTGCGAACGCTGACGCCGGGCCGATCAATCTCCACTCTAATCTCGTGGTACCCCGTAGGCTCATCGCCCGGCGGACGATAGCCGATCGTATACTGCGCGTGAAGCTCGCCGCCGATTTCGTCCATCGCTTTTTGAATTGAATTATCTTTCGCGGTGTTCACGTGCAGCCCGCCCGTCGCTTTACTCGCTATAGCTAGCGAATTAGGGCCGATCGCATTCTTTCCCGTTTTCACCAGCCAAACGGCAAGCGCCTCTAAATCTATGTTCCCCTGTCCCTGCGCCGCTGCTTCGTTGTCCGGTGTCTGCGCCCTACCTGGGCCCACCGGCACAGGAAACGTTCCGGGCGGGCCCATCTGCGGTCCCTGATACGGATTTCGCTTCGCGCGCAAATCAGCCATCGCCGTGCTCAATCCAATCGTGTAAATCGTCACGTTCGCCAGTTGCGCGTGCCGCAGGACCTCGCCGAGTGTATCCTCGCTGCCCTCATCCTGCGCTTCACCCACTACCACCAGAATTCGCCGGCGCACTCCGGGTCGTTGTTCCAGCAAGGAAATGCCGCGCGACATCGCATCGTAAAGCCGCGATTGATTGATGCCGATGCGCAAGTGATTGATCGTACTTTGCACTCCGTCCACATCCGTCGTAAATTTTTCGAGCAGCTCTACCGTGCTGTCAAAGCTAATCACGGCGGCTTCAGCTGTCTGCCCCATCACCGTCTCTGTGAAGATGATCCCGGTCTGCCGCACCGCGGGAAGCATCGGTTCGATGTGCGAGCTCGTCTCAACTGCCAGCACCACGGACAACGGGTCGCCTCCCAGGTCAAAATGCTCGATTTTCTGCTGCACGCCGTTGTCGTAAACGCGGAAATTATCTTTGGTAAGATCCAGGATCATTTCACCCGAATGGCTCGTCACCGTCACCGGCGCGATCACTTCGTTCACTCGCACGCGGATAGCATTCTTGCGCTGCTCGGCCGTGGGCAGATTCTCCGGTGGAGCGCCCGGCTTCTGCTTTAGCGGACCAGGAGGAGCCTGGCACCATGCCGGTCCGCACGCCCCCAGCATTGCCAGCGCCAAAGAAACGACCGCCGCCAAACGATAAAGGCCTGTTGTCGCCACGTTTCTTCCACGCTCCATTGAAATTCAGTCTATCTGATTCCCTGGCACTCGGGTGCGTTGCTTGGAGTGTAATAGCGGGTCCCAAGGCAACTGGCTTTTAACCGCGGCGTTCTCCTAAAATGATTGTTCGCGCTTGTATCAGGGAGAGAACATGAGTCGTCGCAGTCGTCGGCCCCACGAAAAGCTCGCCTACCAAGACCCGAAATTCATGGAAAGCCTGGTGGCTCGGCCGCTTCGCATTATGGCTGAATACCTCGACCCGCTGAATCGCCTGCGCCGCGCGAACGTAAGCGACACCATCGTGATGTTCGGCTCCGCTCGTATTCAATCGCGAGATCGCGCGCTCGCCCACCTGAAAGAAGTGCAACGCAATGCCCGAGCCCGCCGCACGCCGGAATGGCGTCAGAAAGTTAGCGCTGCGCGATCTTTGGTTTCCATGTCGCGCTACTACGAAGAAGCCCGCGAGCTCGCTCACCGGCTCACCATGTGGTCCATGACTTTGGGTGACAGCCCGCGTCGCTTCGTCGTCTGTTCCGGTGGCGGCCCGGGAATCATGGAAGCAGCCAATCGCGGCGCAGCCGAAGCCGGCGGTCCTTCGATCGGCCTCAGCATCCAACTTCCGCACGAGCAGGCATCCAACCCGTACATCACGCCCAACCTGAATTTCCTCTTTCACTATTTTTTTATGCGCAAATTGTGGTTCGCGCAAATGGCCAAGGCTCTGATCATTTTTCCCGGTGGATTCGGCACCATGGATGAACTTTGGGAAATGCTCACGCTGATGCAAACTCATAAACTCTCCCAGCACCACTTAATTCTGATCTACGGAAGGAAATATTGGGACAAGGTAATCGACTGGCGGCACATGGTCCGTACCGGCACCATTAACGATCGCGAATTCAAGCTGCTACAATTTGCCGACAACGTGGACGAAGCCTTCAATCACATCCGCAAGGATCTCGAAGCGCATCATCTCGAAGTGGAATCCGATTCATACACCAAGCCCATGCGCCGGATGTAAGAGCTCTTTGGCGGGTAATGCTCAAGATTCCCGGCGGAAGTCTCGTACAAATAAAAAACGGGGAAGGAGCCCAAGACTCCTTCCCCGTTTTTCTTTCCGGCGCAAGTAACCGCCGGTTTCAAACTTTTAGTTGTTCGAGAACGGTTCGACTGCGAAGACCGCCTGAAACCGCCGCTTCTCGTCCTGATCGTGCAGCATGACGACAGGCACCACGCGCAGTGAATGTTTGCAGCTCCGGCACGTAGTCGCCTCTCCCTGCAGATCCTGGACGAATCCATCGGTGAAGTGATAGGCCGCCCGCGGCCGCCTTGCTGCTTTCGTACCCTTCTCACCGCATTGCGGGCAGGTAAACTCCACGCGATCTTCCAGCGGGTCGCGATGCAACGCCGCCCAACCGGTATATCGAACGCCTATAGTTTCTATTGATTCTTTTTCCATAAGTGCCTCCCCCAAGACGGTGTTACAAAACTGACCGTCGGTCGAATATCACAATGCTTTAGACGCACGCCAGCCCAAAAGCGATGCATTCACGCAACGATTCTTACAAGTTACTGAAATACCGAACGTTATAGGCCCGGAACGATAAATTCTGGCCTTCCACACGGATACCTCCTGAAGTCGGGAACCGGTAACCACTCCCGGTGTCTATCCCTGATAGAGATTCGCGCGAACTCCGAACCGCTCCCGATTCAACGGAGCCGAGCACAACGACCAAGGTTACGTCGAACTAGGTCTCCGTCATTAGAGACTTTCGTCGTTAAGGCTCAGCTCCTCTTGCTGGATTTTGCGGAGGAGGTGTGCGATGAAGAAGCGCGATGGGTTTTCGCAATGCTTAGTTGACGGCGATGACCAATCACTCGAAAGGACGCGCCAGGTTCGGCGAAGAGCTCTGCTCGCCTCGATCGTTTTAGAGGCTGCGCTGGTGGCAGCTTTGCTCTTGTGGCCCCTCATCACGCCGGGCGAGCTCCCGCGTCAGTTTTTCGTAACTCCAGCCCCGCCTTATCACGGCGGTACAAATTCGGCACCAGCGCCGCCGCACGGGCATCCAACTAATCATCCGGACGGCCCCGCGAAGCTTCCCGAAATAATGGTGCAGCCTCCGAGTATTCCTTCTCACGTGCAGGAATCGCCCTCGGACGGCGCGCCGGAAATTGGCTCCGCCCAGAGTTTCGGCGCTACCAACCTGCCGGGAGGTGGCTCTGGTCCCGGAGGTCCCCTGCCTGGCGGAAGCAGTTCAGGTCCGGCGATTCCGATTCCGCCTCTAGCCAAGCCCGAAAAGCCGCGACCCATGAGCGAAGGCGTAATGGAAGCGGCTCTGATTCAAAAAGTCCAGCCGCAATATCCCACCGTGGCCCGATTGATGCACGTTTCCGGAACGGTGCGTTTGCGGGCCATCATTGGAAAAGACGGCAGTGTCAGCCAGCTTGAAGTCCTCAGCGGAAATCCGATCCTCGCGCAAGCGGCTGTCGCGGCTGTGCGCGAATGGCGCTACCGCCCAACACGATTGAACGAAGAAGCGGTGGAGGTCGAAACGTACATCACAGTGAATTTCATTCTGGATCAGAACTAAGAGGAATTGCGAGGGTGCCTCCATTTCTCAAGACACCCTCAGACTCAACCACGCAAACCGCTAGAACTTGATGACGATACCCGTCGAGATCCGAGCATTGTTTTGGCTCGTTCCGAAGACGCTCGAGTGGATCCAATCCGCCTGGAAAATTCGCCAGTGAAACGGCCCCGCGATCTTCGCATCAATTCCTCCGCCGATAGCTGCGGCGAATGATGTATCCGAAGACGAAAAGGTTATGACGGTCGGAGGATCCAGCACTTCCGTGAAGTTGCTGCTAACGTGCGCGCCGCCGATCAGCACATGCCCAAACGGCGAAACGCGCGCCGGCCACGACACCTGAGGCCCGAACAGGAAGTACGTCGTGTGGGTACTGTTGCCATAATCGCCCGAAAAATCTGCTAGAGCTCCTAGCCACGGAGCGAACTTATATTGTCCGGAAAGTTCCCAGCCGTTCTGATTGAATGATGGAGAATTATTGAAGCGCAAATACGCATACCCGCCGTACACCTCCACTTTGTCGGAATCCTGCGCGTGCGCAGTCAGAGAAATTAGAAAAACCATACCGCATAACATTGCAAGCTTCCTGAACATAGATATCCCTCCTCAGAGTTATGGAATTTAGGATCATCGGTGGGCGATAGACCCTGCCACGATGTTCCCTTCACTTTTCCGTGCCGTTCAACCGGGGCATAAAGCCACCGATTTGGACTGGGAAAAATTAAGATGCCGGCTCAATCGCCGGGGTTACTAACGTCCTAAAAAATTTGCAGGGGAGTGCAGCTTTTGGTTATCTGGCCATCAGAGGAGAGGTTCGCCGGAATTCTTCGCGATGATGTCTCTGGTGCAGTCCCGCAAACGGACAATCTCGTGCCAATCATTCCCTGCCGCCGGATTGGGCGTCACAAGCGGCCCGAACGTCAGCGTGACACGCCCGGGCCGCGGCAATTTCGTCTTATCTCGTAGAATCTGTCGAGCTCCGCGCACGCTTACCGGGCAAATCGAACACTGCGTATCTACGGCGGACTTGAACGCGCCCAGCTGGAACGGACGAATACCCGTGGTCGCCGTAAAGGTTCCCTCCGGATAGATCACAACAGATTCGCCGCTCTCGAGCGCCGCATTCACTTGTTCCGCCTGCCGAATACGAGCTTGCGGATCGCTGCGATCGAACGAAAACTGTCCGCTCCGCCGGGCAATGGTGCGAAACAGCGGCATATCGTGTATCTCACCTTTCACCACGAATCGCACATCCGGAGGGAGAAACGCGAGGTTGACTACAATATCCAGAAAGCTCGAGTGATTCGGAGCAAAAATCCAAGGCCCGGATGTTTTGCGTTGAGCTAGAATCTCGCTCCCTTCCACTCGTACCGGCACGCCCGCCATCATCAACATGAAGCGTGTGCCCTTATGCGTGAACCAAGCCGCGCGCTTTTCGTTCCTGGTGAGAGCGACGATAGCCCACAGCGGAAATAGAAGAATCGTGAAGACCGTCATTGCGTACACGCCATAAAGAAATTCGAAGGTGTTTTTCGCCGCTTGCTTCATCCAATACCAGGCATTTGGACCCGCGCCTCGTACTGCCAGTCCCGCAACCTGCATCCATGTCGGTTGCTGGCGCTTTCCCAGGTTTCCTTCCAGGAAAAGCCGCCGAGTCTCGCTGCGTCGCAACTTTCCGCTGGAGGTTTTCGGGATCGATTGAGGCGGCAGGAGCGTGACCAAATCAGGTGGTATCCCGAGCGCATCATTCACCGCACGCGCAATTTCATCCTCAATGCGCTTCGCACTGGCCATATCGCGCACTTCCGCTGTCACCACCAGGCGCTCGCTGCCCGAGCGCTCGTCCGGAGCGCCAAATGCAACCACACAGCCCGTCCGCACTCCCTGCACGCGTCCGGCAATCTCCTCCACCTCATGCGGATACAGATTTCGTCCCGCCTTGATGATGATGTCCTTCGCCCGTCCCGTTATATAAATCTCGCTGTCAGCCCAATACGCCAGGTCGCCGGAGTTCAACCAGTCGCCATCGCGCATCAATTCTTGCGTCGCCGCTGGATTGCGATAGTAACCGCTCGTTGCCGACGCTCCCCGAAACCACAAACCCCCTTCCGCTCGCTCTCCGAGATTGCGGCCTTCGCCGTCCACGATGCGGACTTCCACGCCCGGTACCGGCTTGCCGGCATTCACAAATTCGAGCGGAGCAGCATCGTCCGCCCTGGCAGGTTTTGCGTTACCTCCGGATTCAAACGACGCGCGTTCGATGCGATCTACTTTGTAACCCGCACCCAGTTTCGGCACCGAAACGGCCAGCGTCGCCTCCGCAAGTCCGTACACAGGAGTGATCGCTTCGCGGTGAAAGCCATACGGCGCAAAGCGAGTAGCAAATCGTTCAAGCGTTTCCGAACGTACCGGCTCCGCCCCATTAGTCGCCGCGCGCCACGAACTCAAGTCCAGCCCCTGCAAATCCTTATCCGGAATCTTCCGCACGCAAAGCTCGTAAGCAAAATTCGGCGCCGGGCTGATCGTTCCGCGATGCTTATGAATCGCCCAGAGCCACCGCTCCGGCCGGCTCAAAAATGCAAGTGGTGACATCACCACCAGCGGAATCCCCGTGAAAATCGGAACGAACCACGCCCCGATCAGTCCCATGTCGTGATAGAGCGGCAGCCAACTCACCGCCACGTCGTCAGATTTTATTTCAATGCCGGACACGATCGATTTAATATTTGCCAGCAGATTTGCGTGCGTCAGGACCACGCCTTTCGGATCGCCCGTCGAGCCGGACGTATATTGCAAGAACGCAATGTCTTCGCCGCGCGCGTGATGCGCCAGATTTTCCACCGGACGCCACTGCTCCGAAGCAGCCTCTTCTGTCGGCACTTTCCCGGTTGTGGCGCTTGCGAGGCTTTGCGCGTTCAACACTTCTCGCAGCGTGGGAACGGCCGGCTTCAGCAGCCGCGCCAGTCCTTCGGCTTGCTTCCACGTAATCAGAAAACGCGCCTCCGCGTTGCGCAGTATGTTGGATTGCCTCTTCGCATATTCCGCGATGCGGTCCGCGCGGAACGGCGGGTAAATCGGCACCGGAATTCCGCCCGCGAGCAAGATGCCCGCAAACGTCCAGAAGAACTCCGCGCAGGTCGGCAACATGATCGAAACGGTCTGGCCCGGCTCGAGCCCGCGGCGCTGCAATTCGGCCGCGACCGTCGAGGCGCGTTCGTAAAGCTCGCCAAACGTAATCGTGCGCAACTCGTCGTTTTCTTCGTAGAGATGAATGTGCGCGCGAGTAGGTTCACCGCGCCCCCGCAGCCGCAAAATCTCCGTCAAAGTTTCCGCGTTGCGTATTTGCTGTTCGAGATCCGCGCGAACGGCAGGCGAAAGCGCTGGCGCGACGCCAGTCGCTGTTCCGGCAACACCGCTGCCCGCACCGCGCGAACTCGCACCGCTCGCATTCCCGCCCGCCTCTTCCCGCAGGATGGCGTCGATCAGGTCTTGCACCGTATCGGCTTCAGCCACCACACGATCGGGCAGTCGCACACCGCAAGCGTCCCCCAGCCGCAGCATTAGTTCCACCCGTTCCAGACTTCCGAGCCCGAGTTCGCGCTCCAGATGCGCTGCGGGACCGCGCGCCGCTAGTTCTCCGAGCCCGCGCGCTCCGCCTAGCTCGGTCAAAAGACGGCGCAACGTATCGAGCGTCTGCTTACCGACGGCCGCCGTGCGATCGATTTTTGTTCCTGTGGCGCCCATAGACCAGCTGCTGAAATACTAAGGTTTACATTGGCGAAAACGAGTGATAGCTGTGCGCCTCAACGCATTTTCAAACGTCGCGCTGGCGCTCTGCCGCTTGGCCGAGCGTACCACTGCGCGATGCTCCCGGCAATCCCCGCCAGGCCAGCGAATAGCCCGCGAAGCATATCCAAGGTACGAAGGTACCGGGGACGTTTGAACCCTTCGGCCTATCGACTCGCGCAACCCCCGCAGGCAGAATCACTACGAGTTCGGGACCCGCATAGGCGTCTCGAATGTCTGCACCTCCATCACCCCATGCCCACGAGCGGCCGGCACCCCCACCGGCCGCTCCCCTTTTTCTGCTCAGAACAATACCGGAAACGCAAATCTCCCGATTGGCTGCAACGAAACGCCATTCAGCAGAAGTGTGCTCTCAGGTTAAATGGCAGGGACTGATTGCTGTCTAGCTTTAGGGGAATTGCCTGGCAGATAGATTAACGCCGGCGGCCCATCGGCCTGTAACTCGCCACCGAACGCGTCCGCATCCGCAAACGCGGTGCCAGCGGCGGCGAAACTCTATGCAGCGGACCGCCGCATTGGCTGCAACATTCCTGCGGCGTTTCTTCCACGCGCATCCAGTGCCCGCGCGCGGCGCACTCCGGATTCAAACATTGCACCGTCCATCCTGGAAGCTGCATTCTACCTCCTGGCGCGTAAAGTTTGGGCCGCCGCAAAAAACGGGGAACTGCACGCGCCGCTTCGCCCGGAAAAAAATTAAAGCGCCCGTAAAACTGGCGGGATTGTGCGCCGATGCCTTTAGTGTGTCAAGAAAAATGTCCGCAATTAGTAGTGGTCCACTTCCCACTCAAATTTCTCCGGAAATGGATCGCACCGAAGGGAGATTTAGAAATATACGGAAGATTGTTGGCTTGCTGCGCGATTCTGCTCCGCGAATCGCTTTAGCCCTTATCGTCGCGTGGAGGCGGAGGCGGCGTAGGAGCAGACGCAGCCGCCGTCAGCCTGGCTTGTATCTCGTCCACCTTTTTTTGCGAGTCAGCTATTTCCTGCTGCTTTGCTGCGATTTGATCTTCTTCATCTTTCAGCTGCGAGGCGCCCGCCACGTCGTCTTGATGTTGCGGATTGCTCAGATATGTCTGTTCGTCCAGCGCGTACTTCCGCTGCGCAATGTCCAAGTCGGTTTGAAGGCTTTTTAGCTGCTCTTTGGCCGTGGCGAGTTCGGCCGCAATCGCTCCGGTTTTTTCCGAAGCAGCGGGTTGGCCCGGCGCAGCAGCAGCGGCGTCGCCGTTTGGCGCAACGGCCGGTGCAGCCGCTGGATTCGCGCCGTTGGCCGCATCGCCTGCGGATGCGTCAGCTCCGGCACCAGGAGTTTCCCCCACCACGCTTACGCCATTCGTCTTCGGGATGTCGTCGTTGTTCCAAACATGCGGAGTCTTCGCCTCATCTTTTTTCTGCTCGCGTGCCCGCCGAGCAGCTTCCGCTACCGGATCCGCCGGCGCCTGCTGCGTCGATTGCTGCTGCCCCGCCCAACCACTCAGCGGCATCACCAGCAGTATTCCCAGTCCCCAGCGCGCAATTTTCATGTTCCTTCCCTCGGCTACAGCCACACACCTTGCCACATATACATCCTAGCCGCTCCGCGCCCCGCCTTGGCGTTTCCCGTCCCTCTCCGCACCCAAAGAGGCACCCTGTCCTTTCAGTCAGTAGCACTAAAATTTCGCCCCCCCAGCGCCCCCGAGGTCGGTTCAGGCTCCCCCCGTTCAAGTTTGTAGTTGGCGCTTCCGCCCGAGCACCGCAACCGCTGCTATCGCCAGCGTAAGCGCAAAATAGAAGAGCGGCACGTGTGTGGCCGCTGTTCCAGGCGCTGAAGCCATGAAATCCAGTTTCAGCGTCGCGTGCATTGGCCCGAGGTACCATAGCAGCGTATAAACTATTTCGAATAGCTTGCTCGACCCGCTCCACACTCCTAGCGCTAGAGCCAATGTCGGAATAAAAAGCGCTCCGATCAGCCATGCGAATAGCCCGCGCCAATCTCCGCCGAGCAATTCCCGAGCCCCGAATCCGCTGCCGGTTAGCAGAGCAAGCACCACTCCCGCGAACCACACCGCTGGAAGCTGCCGCGCAATCGGATGCGGCGCGGAAAAAAGCAGCTGGCTGGTTTGGTCGCGAACTTCCCGCACGCCCATGCTCGACCACATCAACACCGGCCACAACCACGCGCATGCCAACAGTATCCCGCGTCCAGACGCGTCAGGTGTCGCCGCGCAAGCGATAATCAGCCCCGCAGCTACGGTGTACCACCACCATTTCCGTCCTTTCAACATCAATCGCAGCTCGGCAATGAGTATCGCTCCAAACCTGAAACGCCCCGTTCTCGCTGCGAGCGGCGTCAGCGATGCTGCGTGAGCCGGCATCTGCGCCGCCGCCACCCCCTCAACCGTTTCAGCAGCTACCGGCGCAGCTGCTCGCCGCCAGCGTTCTTTCGAAGGATCGAATCGGTCGAATAACAGTGCCGCCAAGAGAGCGATTGCTATGGCCGCAGCCACCCAGAAAAGCCTCGCGAACACCAGGCTCGACGTCCACTCAACTCCATTCCACTGAAATGTGGAGGCAGCCTTCGCAGCGGAGCTGGACTCAAAGGAAAGCGAAAATCCATTGTGATCCGCGGGCCCCTTTGCCGCCGCCCGCAGGCTGCTCCAGATAATCGACAATCCGGACCAGTCGAAAAATTGTGTCCCGCCGTTTTTGGCTCCGACAACCGGAAGCGTCAGCGCCGCCGTCCACACAAAAAAATACACAATGTTTCCGAAGCCGCCGCGCAACCATGGAATCGTCTCGAACAAAACAGCGATCGCGGCCACCATCGCCATGGCCGGCAACGCGATCAATAGAAACGGAGCCAACAGCTTCCAAAGCTCTACGTGTGAATCTTCCCCATGCCAGAACTGCATGATAATTCCGGAAATTGGGAGAATCACGATCATCGCCGTGAGCACCACAAAGTTGCTGATCGCCTTGCCCATCACGTACACCGTCTTCGACATCGGCGTCGAAGCCAGAATCTCGCCGACGCGCGTCGCGCGGTCCCGCTCGATCGTGTTCTTCACCACATAAAATCCCGCGAGCGTTAGAAACGTGGTGGAAACCAGCGCCATCAGCCCGCCAATCCACGCGGAATTGAAAACTCCGCGCGAGTCGTTCACGCGCATCACTAGCTGTCCCGTCGCTGCTGCGTACCCCAGGTAGAGAGAAATCGCCATGGTAAAAAGAAAACTGTAGCGCCGCACGCGTTCCAGGAAATCCGCGCGCGCCAGGTGATAAACCGTCCTCATGTCATGGGAGGTGCCGTTCATGCGCCCGCACTCGCTCGCTGGCTCGAAATGCAATGCAAGTAAGCGTCCTCCAGCGTAGGCGCCGCCAGCATGGCCCCCGCTCCCGGCCGTTCCGCCGCGACGATTCGAACGTGCACCCCGTCCGTCCGCCGCACGCTCGTTGAAATCAGGAATTTTTGTTTTGCCGCCGGCACTTCCGCGCTCGGGATCACCCACTCCCACACTTTTCCTTCCACCGCGCGCAACAATCCCTCCGGCGCCGCATGCGCCAGCAGCCGCCCGCCGCCCAGTATGGCGATGTCCGTAGCAATCGCTTCGATGTCTGAAACGATGTGCGTCGAGAAAATCACGATGCGCTCGCCGGACAGCTCCGAAAGCAAATTCCGAAATCGAGCGCGCTCTTCCGGATCCAGTCCCGCCGTCGGCTCGTCCACGATCAAAAGCTCCGGATCGTTCAACAGCGCCTGAGCGATTCCCACCCGTTGTTCCATTCCGCCCGAAAATCCCCCCAGCGACCGGTTGCGCGCCTCCGCCAAATTCACCACCGCCAGAAGCTCATCAATCCGTTTCCGCGCCGACGCTGCATCCAGCCCCTTCACCGCCGCCATGTATTCCAGAAATTCCAGTGCCGTCAGATGCGGATACACCCCAAAATCCTGCGGCAAGTACCCCAGCACGGATCGCAAAGTGTCGGGAGCCTGCGCGATGTCCGCATCGTTCCACAACACGCGCCCCGCCGACGCCCGCGTCACCGTCGCAATAATCCTCATCAGCGTCGACTTCCCCGCCCCGTTCGGCCCCAGCAACCCCACCACTCCCGGCCCCAGCTCCAGCCGCGAATCCCGCAACCCCCACACCTTCCCCGCATACTGCTTGCTCACCCCATCAATCACCAGCTTCATAAACCGCCCTCCTTCACAAACGCCAATCCGCCGAATCAAGACTTGCGCAAGCGTGCCTCTGTGCGGCCGGGGACATGTCTGACACTTTAGACCGGGCACATCCCTGACACTTTCTCGTCTGTTGCTTCGAGGGGATGGGGTGCAGGGGAAGGGGACACTTCCCCTTCTCTTGCCTTAGGCCCGCGTTTGAGAATCTATCAGCACTAACGCACTATCCACGGAATTAGTTTCATTCGCGCACTCGCTTCGCTCCTTGGGTGCAAGTGCGTCCATATTCGCGCCAGTCGACGCCCGAACAACTCTATTAATTGCGGCCGCGTGTCTCGATGGTGGAGTGCACCCCAGCGCCGTAGGCGCGGCAGAAAAATAGCCCAGCGCGTAAGCGCTGGGTTCGTGGTGTATAAGGATGTCTAGCGCCGGAGGTGCGACACATGTCCCACACGTACGCTCAAAATGTGATTCATGTTGTGTTCAGCACGAAGGATCGGCGCAAAGCCATTCCGCGGGAGATGCAGCCTCTCATGTGGGCGTACACGTCGGCTATTTGCCTTAAACTTGGAATTCTCGTTCACGCCGTAGGCGGAATGGCCACTTCGTAGAGTTATGCTCACACACACGTCTCCTTGAATTTCTCCGAATCACGTGCTAGCGTCGCTCGTGATTAAAATTGAATATCGTCGAGCGCTTCACCAAAACGCAATCCCGGCACTCCGCCCGCCCCAAATCTCGAACTTCCTGCCTCTAGACCCTATTAACGCCGACGGGATTCCTCTACCCTGTGAATTCCAAAGAATTCACCCTGAGCGGTATCGAAGGGAGCGCGCTCGCGAATGGAACCGCCCCGCTAATGCAAAACCCTCAATTTCGAGCTTCGCCGCTGCATTTCTACCCGGTTCTGCCCAATATGTAGAATGCGCCGTAACTCACTCAAAACAAACGACCGCGACATTTGTACCCGGGGCCAGAACGCGAAAATTGCGGATTGCAAGATTCTTGAAGCTGGCCGCCAGTTTTCCGCTAGTCACTAGCCACTCATCACTAGCCACTGCATTTCTAACCGGTTCTGACTCACAAACAGAATTGGCCGTAACTCACTCAAAACAAACGACCGAGACATTTCTAACCGGTTCTAGAATTGCACGTGGCGAAAAGAGGATGACAAACTTGGACAGCCACAAATTGAAGGCGGTTTTGCTCCTTCTCGCAATCTTGGTCGCTTCGCTGGCCTTAAGCCCGACTCTCGCCGCCCAGCGTCTGCAGCCGTCCGCATCCGTCGCCCCGCAATACGGTGTGCCATCTTCCATCGCCCAGGCGCCCTCTTCTCAGGCCGCCACGCCGCAGCCAACCGAAAAAAAGGTTACCGCCTACACGCTGCCTCCTGAAACTTACAAAAAGGCGCGCGACCTGAGCCGCATCCATTTCCGGTTCGCCTTGATCGGCTTCGCTTACGGGATCTTCGTTTTGTGGCTCATCCTGCAACTCAGGCTCGCACCAAAATATCGCGACTGGGCGGAAAAATTCTCGTCCAAGCTTTTTCCCCAAGCTCTCGTTTTTGTGCCGCTGTTCCTTCTAACCGCCGCCGTCCTCGGTTTGCCCGCCGATATTTATGAAAACTGGGTCGAGCGAAAGTTTGGTATCTCCATTCAGAGCTGGGGTTCGTGGACCTGGGATTGGACCAAGGGCCAGTTCCTTTCCATTGCTCTTGGAATTTGTCTCATCTCGATACTTTACCGCGTGATTCGACGCAGCCCCCGCCGTTGGTGGTTTTATTTCTGGCTCATCTCTTTGCCCATTGCGGTCCTACTCGTTTTCCTTCAGCCGCTGGTTGTGGATCCCATGTTCCACAAATTCGAGCCGCTTGCGGTGAAGGATCCTGCCCTGACGGCGAGCCTGGAACAGATGGTTCAGCGCGCCGGACAAACTATTCCGCCGGAGCGCATGTTCTGGATGGGCGCGGGCGAAAAGACGACGAGCCTGAACGCATACGTCACCGGGCTTGGCGCATCCAAACGGATCGTGGTTTGGGATACCACCATCGCCAAGATGACCACGCCGCAGATTGTCTTCGTCGCAGGACACGAGATGGGCCACTACGTCCTCAACCACATCTGGAAAGGTCTGGCATTCGCCGCAGTGATGCTTTTCGTTCTTTTCTATCTCGGCTATCGGACCATTGGCTGGGTTCTCGCGCGCTGGGGGGCCCGATGGGGAATTCGCGGCTTGGACGACTGGGCCTCGTTTCCCGCGCTGTTGCTCCTGCTCTCCATCTTCGGTTTTATCGCAGGCCCCATCAATAGCGCCTTCAGCCGTCACATCGAGCATCAAGCGGACCAGTACGGCTTGGAAGTAACTCACGGTCTCACGCCCGATTCAGGACAGATCGCGGCCCAAGCCTTTCAGGTGTTGGGTGAAGTGGACCTCTCCGATCCCGAGCCCAATCCGGTGAATGTGTTTCTGTTTTATTCGCATCCGCCAATTCCGGATCGCGTCATCTATTCGCTTACCTACAATCCTTGGGCAAATGGCGGAACTGGCGAGTTCGTAAAATGACTCTTCGTCACGTGGTGAAGGGCCCTACCGTCGCGCGTCGATCCTCATGCGAATCCCGTTTCGCGGGCGCAGCGTCACCAGCGCCTCCGGCACAATTTTCTGGCCTGCAACGAGTTGCAGTTGGAACTTCTGCGCAATCGTCGCAATCACCAGCACCGCTTCCATCAGCGCAAAATTCTGCCCGATGCACCGCCTCGGCCCATCGCCAAACGGAAAATATGCACCCGCGGGCAGGCGGTCCTCGAGACCGTCGAGCCAGCGCTCCGGACGAAACGCTTCCGGATCATCGAAGAATCGCGCATCCCGCTGTATCACCCATTGAGAAAAAATGAGCGTCGAGCCGGTCGGAAAATCGTACCCGCCGATCGTGCACGGCGCGATGGAAGTTCGCGCCAAAATATACGCCGGCGGATACAGCCGCAGCACTTCGTTCACCACCGCCAGCAAGTACGGCAGCCGCCCAAGGTCCGCGATGGACGGCGCCCGCCCACCGAGAACATCCCGAAGCTCTTCGTGCAGCCGGGCTTCGGCCGCCGGATTTTTGCTCAACAGAAACCATGCCCAAGAAAGCGTCAGCGCCGTCGTTTCATGCCCCGCCAGAAACAAAGTCATGGTTTCGTCGCGGAGCTGCTTGGGGGTCATCTGGCTCCCGTCTTCGTCCATCGCCGACATCAGCAGCGAAAGCAAATCCTTCCGCTCGCCCGTGTTTCCCAACTCCTTCCGCTCATCGATGATCCTGTACACCAACGAATCCAGAAACTTCGTCTCGCGCTGGGCGCGCCGGTTCGCGGGCGTTGGCCAACTTTCGGGTACTTTGATGGGGAAACGCGCCTTGCGCAGCGAATAGCGCACCAGAAAATCCAACGAGCGTCCCACCTGGAGAGCTTCGCCAGGCAGCGTGGTTCCAAAAAGCGTACGCACGGCCGTCTCCAAGGAGATGGCCATCATCTCTTGCGCGATATCGCGCTCCTCCCCGTCCCGCCATTTGCGGATTTGCACCTCCGCGCTTTCCACCATCGTCGCGGCGTACTCGTTGATGCGGTTGCGCTGAAACGCGGGCTGCGCCAACCGCCGCTGACGCCGCCAGAAATCTCCTTCGCTGATCAGAAGGCCTTCGCCCAGCAAACGCCCGGTCACATCTTTCGTGAGCTTGCTCTTATGAAACTTACTCTGCTGAATCACGTTCACTTGCTCGATGTAGTCCGGATGATTCAGGAAGATGCGGCCGTCAGATCCGATCGGTATCCTGACGATGTCGCCATACTCGCGCGCGATACGTTGCAGCGTCCCGAACGGGTCGTGCAGCACCTGCAACGCCATGCCCAGGAGAGGCAGTCCTCTCGGCCCCGGCGGAACGCGCCTTCCGTTGGTGGATGTCTTGTTGCTCATTCCGACCGCCCCGAAATTCCCCGAGCGCCCTCTCCTCTTTGTGATGCGTCCTATTGCCTTAGTTTACTTCATAAATCTTTGCAGCTTCGGTGGTCGGTCGCGAATCAAATGATCGAGGCAACGTAATGATCTGCTGTTGCCCATGAACAGTCATGGACACTTTGGTGGTTTCATCGTGTTTCGGTAAGATACTCGCCAAGGGGATTTCGTGGATTTCGAAACGCCAGAGTGGCTTGCGCAAATCGAGGGTATTCTCGAGACGCTGAATGAAGGGGTAATCATTGCGGACGATTGTCCCCAAATCATCTTCGCCAACGCAAATTTCGAAGAAATGACCGGCATGCCGCGCAGCGATTTTATCGGATCGAACTTCGATAGATTCTTCACTCCGGAAGAAGCTGAAACGCTGACGCACCAGAGAGAAAGAGGTTTGCAGACCGGCCGCAACCGTTTTGAGTTCGTATTGCCGCGCCACGACGGCACCCGGCTCCCGGTCATTGTCAGCGCGCGGTCCATAGAAGATCCGGACGGCCGCCGCTTTGCCATCGTCACCTTCACCGACATTTCCGAACAGAAGCGCGCGGAAGCAGATCTTCGCACCGCCAATACACTGCTCGAAGAACGCCAGAAGGAAATTGAAGAAGACCTCGTGCTGGCCGCGCGCGTGCAGCAAAGCCTCGCTCCCAAATCGCTCGTTTGGGGAAGCGTCCATGTAGAGACGTATTACCATCCCGTGCGCACGATCGGAGGCGACTTCGGCTTGGTGACTCCCTTGAATGACGATTCGCTGAATTTGCTCGTTTGCGACGTTTCGGGGCATGGCATTGGGTCAGCTCTTGTCGCCAACCGGATTTACGCTGAGACCATGACTCAGCTTCGCAACGGCGTGCCACTGGCCACGATGCTTCGCCAGTTGAATCGTTTCGTTATGCACAATATCGGCAGTTCCGTTTTCTTTTTCACCATCGCGGCTGCGCAATTGGATCGCGCCGGGCGGCGTCTGCTCTTTGCTGGAGCCGGCCACCCACCCGGCATGATCGCGCATGCCGGAGCCGAGCCACGCCTGCTCGAATCACGCAGCATGGTCTTAGGTGCGCTTCCAGACGCCGTAGGAACGGAAGCCACTCTCGACGTAAACCTCGAAGCGGGAGACCGCATCGTGCTCTATACCGACGGAATCACGGATGTTTTCGATTCGCGCGGCGAAATGCTTGGGGTGGAGGGCGTGCAAAAAATTGTGCGCGAAACTTCGCTGCTTCCATTTAAAAAAATGAAACAGGGAATTCTCGACAGCGTCGCCGAGTGGCGCGACGGCCCGGCGACGGACGATGTGTCGCTCGTCCTGGTGGAAGTTAACTAGATTCCCTGCTAAAGAGCAGATCAATTCTTCGATGGCCAATCTTGAGTTTGTCCGCGAGTTCGCAGTTCCGCCGAAAGAGATTTTTGTTTTCTTCGTTCCGCAACGCATGGCGCTCTGGTACGGGACTGAGATGAACAGTTGTTTTGAAGTGCAGGGCGGAGCATCAGATTTTGCGGCCGGCCAAAAAGTGCGCATCACCGGCCGGCTCGGCAATCGCGAAGTCACGTTAACCGTCGTCATCACCGAGTATGAATGGGAGCATGTGTTCGAGTGGCAGTTTCAAGATTCCTACGGCGTCCGCGGAAAGCAGCGCTGGGAGCTCCAGCCTCGGGGAGATGCCACGCGGTTAACGATGCTCGACCACTACGAAATGCCTGGCCGCATCGGCAAAATTATCGATCAACTTGTCACGCGCCACGGAGTCGCCGCGCGTGACCGTTCCTGGCTCGACCGCCTGCAGCGCCTTGCCGAGCGCCGCTGACCTTCAAACTCCGACCACGCGCAGGAATCTTTTCTTTCCGACCCGGAGTGCCAGCAGGTCGCCGGGATTCAAAACAATCGTGCGTTTCACGTCTTTCTCGACTTGACCGTTTACTTCCACGGCTCCCTGTTTGATCAGCCGCTCGGCCTCGCTCCTGGAAGTTGCAAGTTGCGTTTCGGTCAAGACGGCGAAGAGCGGACGCGTGCCCCACGGCAACTTCATTTCCGGCAAATCCGTAGGCGCTTTGCGGTCGCGATACACCAACCGAAATTCTTCGGCAGCTTCCTTGGCGGCTTCTTCGCCGTGAAAGCCGGCCACAACCGTGTGCGCGAGTTGCATCTTTGCGTCCATCGGGTGCAGCACGCCCATACTGACTTCCTCTTGAAGCCGCACAATCACGGGAGAGGCGAAATCCGTGAGCAGTTCGTAGTAGGACCACATCAGTTTGTCGGAGATCGACATCAGCTTTCCAAACATTTGATCCGGCGGTTCAGTGATGCCGATGTAATTGCCCAAGCTCTTCGACATCTTGCGCTCGCCATCGAGCCCGACCAGTATCGGCATGGTAAGGACAACCTCGCCCGGCAGGCCGTATTCGCGCTGGATATCCCGGTGCACCAGCAGATTGAATTTCTGCTCGGTGGCGCCGAGTTCCACGTCGGATTTGAGCGCCACCGCGTCGTACGCAGTGAGCAAAGGATAGAGCAGCTCGTGAACGGAAATCGGCAGATTTTTGTCTAGGCGCGAGCGAAAATCCTCCCGCTCGAGCACGCGGGCAAGCCGATATTTCCCGCAGAGCTGAACGACTTCAGCGCTCGAAAGCTTTCCCAGCCACTCGCTGTTGTAGCGGACTTCTGTTTTCTTCTTGTCGAGGATCTTGAACACCTGTTCGAGATAGGTTTTTGCGTTTGCGTCCACTTGTTCGCGAGCCAGCGGCGGCCGTGTTTCGGACTGGCCCGTGGGGTCGCCAATCATGGCTGAAAAATCGCCGATCAAGAAAATTGCCGTATGGCCCATATCCTGAAACTGCTTGAGTTTGCGCAGCACTACTGTATGTCCCAAATGGATATCGGGAGCCGTTGGGTCCACGCCGAGATACACGCGCAGCGGTTTTTCCTCTTTCGCGGACTTTTCGAGCCTAGCCTTGAGCTCATCCTCGCGGATGATTTCCGCCACGCCCTTTTGCAGGTATGAAAATTGCTCTTGAACCGGCTTGAATTTTGGGGACGACACTATTTTTTCTCCTGCGCTTTTTCAGAAGGGATCAACACGCGGCGGCCCTCGATTCGATATCTTCCTTCCAGCACGATGCGCACCGCCTCCGTGTAAATGCGATGTTCCTCGCGCAAAATCCGCTCGGCCAGCGTTTCCGGCGTGTCACTATCTTCGATTGGCACGCACGCCTGCAGCACGATCGGCCCCGCATCCAGATTCTCGTCCACAAAATGCACGGTGCAGCCTGAAAACTTCGCGCCATGTTCCAGCGCCTGGCGCTGGGCTTCCAGCCCGGGAAATGCGGGTAGCAGCGACGGATGAATGTTGAGTATGCGATTGCGAAACGCAGCAACGAATTGCGGCGAAAGCAACCGCATGTAACCCGCGAGACAAACCAGATCCACGCGTTTTTCCTGCAACGCCGCGATCACGAGTTTATCGTAAGCTTCGCGCTCAAGACCTTTTGATGAAATCACGCGTGCTTCGATCCCAAACCCGCGCGCCTTCTCAATTCCGCGCGCGTCTTCGCGGTTGCTCAGCGCGATGGCGATTTCCGCGTTGGGGATGCGTCCGATGGAAATGCTTTCCGCCAGCGCTTCGAAATTCGATCCACGCCCGGAGAGCAGTACACCTAAACGTTTCTTCATGTAGGCCCGAAATTAGCATAGTTACGCGAACAGGCAAAACGGGCGCGCATGGAAGAACAGGTATGTGACCGTGCGGAAGAGACAGTCTGATGGTTCGTGAAGGGTGCCATCGATATCGACAACCTCGGACAACAACCACGACGAGGATTTAGCTACTGTTTGCCGCGCTAAAGCGCGAGAGTGCCGGAGTAGTTGACTCTCGGTTTGCCGCGGCGCGCTCGCTCGATGCGGCCGATTAGATAGAATTTTTCGCGGCGTCGTCGCAATTCCGTTTCCACCCGCGAAATGTGCTTCGCAGGCACCACCAGAATCATTCCCACGCCCAAATTGAAAGTTTGCAGCAGCTCGTCTCGCTCGATTTTACCCAGCCGCGCGAGATAGCGAAAAATGGGGAGCACCGGCCATTGATCGAGTTCAACGACCGCCTGAACATTCGCCGGAAGAGCGCGCGGCAGATTTCCGGTGATGCCGCCGCCCGTGACGTGGGCCATGGAGGAAACCCAGCCTCGCGCGAGAATGTTTTTCAGAAGGGGCCAATATGCGCGGTGAGGTTTTAAAAGTTCCGCTCCAATTTTGTTTCCGACGTCCGCTACGTAAGTGTTCGGACTCAGCTTGGCCACTTCAAACACAAGTTTGCGGGCCAGAGAATATCCGTTGGTATGCAGCCCGCTGGAGGGAAGCGCCAACAGAAGATCTCCCGGTTTTACGCGCCTAACGTCGAGCTGTCTTTTCCGTTCGACCCCGCCGACTATAAAACCGGCGAGATCGTATTGACCTGCTGCGTAAAATCCCGGCATCTCGGCGGTTTCACCGCCAATGAGAGCGCAACCCGCTTTTCTGGCAGCGCGGCTCATTCCTTCGATCACCTGTTCGACGATCCGCGCATCCATTTTTCCCATCGCGAGATAATCGAGAAAAAATAACGGCTCGGCGCCCTGCGTGAGAATGTCGTTCACGCAGTGATTTAGAATG
Organism: uncultured Acidobacteriota bacterium; assembly: GCA_963698005.1. Classification (GTDB taxonomy): domain Bacteria; phylum Acidobacteriota; class Terriglobia; order Acidiferrales; family UBA7541; genus Palsa-295. The sequence goes on along the minus strand of OY969113.1, from coordinate 3,023,738 downwards.
TCGGCGCCAACGGTGGAATGAACCCCCATGGCGAACGCGATTTTCAGCTTGGTGCCCACGCCATCGGCGCTCGCTACCAGGATCGGGTCGCGCCAGCGCTTGCGGTCCAGTTGAAAGAGCGCACCGAAGCCCCCCACCGGCGCCAGCACGCCCCGGCGAAACGTTTTCCCCGCCATGGCAGCGATCCGGCGTTTGACGCCGTCGGCTATCGAGATATTTACTCCTGCATCGGAATAGCGCATGAGAAGAATCTGCTTCCTGGAGACGGCAGAGTAAAACTAGAAAATATGAAACAGGCGTTTCCAGCGCACTTCGCCTGGATGGATGATGGCGTTGAGGTACGTCTCAAAGCGTTCGCCGATGTGCCCCGGCTCCCAGACATCCTCCGGGGCGTCGATGGACATGTAAATCATCAGCGGCGTGCCGATGATATTTTCGCGCGGAACGAATCCCCAGTAGCGGCTGTCGTAAGAGTTTTCCCGATTGTCGCCCATCATGAAGTAATCGCCGGCAGGAACCTTGTACGGCCCCCGGTTTTCGAGCGCATTAGGTGGGTCCGGGCGATACGGTTCGGACAATGCCGTCCCGTTGATGTAAACGACCCCTTGTTTAATTTCGATGGTATCGCCCGGCAACCCGATCGTGCGCTTGATGAAATCGGGAAAGCCCTGTTCGGGCAGCGGCGCGCGGAAAACGATAATTTGCTGCCGTTTGGGGTTGCGCCACAGAGGGACATGAATGTTTGTGAACGGGATTCCGGCATCGTAACCGATCCGGCTGACAATCAGATGATCGCCAATCAAGACCGTATTTTCCATGGAGCCGCTGGGAATCACACGCGCCTGCACCAGCGTGCCTTCGATAAAAAGAAATGCGAGGATCACCCAGAACCAGGAAATCACTTCGTGCCAGATACGGTCGCTCGCCGTGAGCTGCCTTACCTTCTCGTCGGGGGCGTCGTCCGGAAAAACAGCCTCGGTATCTACATCAGCTTTCACGATGAGCCTCCACTTCGAGTTGCACCAGCTCCGTCGGATAGCTGCCGGTGTAGCACGACGTGCAAAATTTTCCTTCCGTATCTTCCACGGCGGCGCGCATGGATTTCAGTGAGAGATACCCCAGCGAATCCGCGCCAAGAAACTGGCGAATCTGCTCCACGGAGTTGTTTGCGCCGATCAACTCATCGCGCCGCGGCGTGTCCACGCCGTAGTAACAAGGCGAAATTGTGGGCGGACAGCTGATGCGCACGTGCACTTCTGTGGCACCTGCTTCGCGCATTAGGCGAACGATCTTTCGGCTGGTGGTGCCGCGCACGATTGAATCGTCCACTAGAACCACGCGCTTACCCTCGAGCATTCGACGGACGGGGTTGAGTTTCAGCTTCACGCCAAAATCGCGAATGGCCTGCTCCGGCTCGATAAAGGTGCGCCCGATGTAATGGTTGCGAATCAGTCCCATGCGAAAGGGAATGCCCGACTCCGCCGCGTATCCGATTGCAGCAGGCACACCAGAATCCGGCACAGGCGTCACCAGATCGGCTACCGCTGGATGCTCTTGAGCCAGCAATCGGCCCAAGCGTTCGCGGCTTTCGTTCACCGGTCGCCCGAAAACCACGCTGTCGGGACGGGAGAAGTAAACGTGCTCGAAGATGCAGTATTGATGCGGCTTTTCGGGCGCGAATCGAATGGATTCTATGCCGCTGCGCGAAATCCGCACCATTTCTCCGGGTTCCACTTCGCGCACGTATTCAGCGTCGATCAAATCGAACGCGCAAGTTTCCGATGCAGCCACCCACGCTCCATTCAGCCGACCCAGACACAGAGGACGAAAGCCGCGAGGGTCGCGGATGGCGTAAATTTCATCGCGGGTCAGCAAAAGAAGAGAATACGCGCCTTCCACTTGATTGAGCGCATCGGCAATCGCTCCGGAAAGATTTCGCGCGGAACTGCGAGCGATCAGATGAACGATTACTTCAGTGTCGCTTGTGGATTGAAAAATAGAGCCCCGATGCTCGAGCCTGCGCCGCACTTCCAGCGCGTTCGTCAAGTTGCCATTGTGGCCGAGCGCCAGTTTTCCTTTGTTGCAATCGATCACCACAGGCTGCGCGTTCATCAGCGACGTGTCGCCGGCAGTGGAATAACGTGTGTGGCCGATGGCGACTTCTCCGGGAAGCTGCGCAATCACGTCGGGTGTGAAAATCTCTTGCACGTGGCCAAGGCTTTTGTGCACGTGGATATCCGCGCCATCGGTGGAGGCGATGCCGGCGGATTCCTGTCCCCGGTGCTGGAGCGCGTAGAGACCTAGATAGGCCATCTTGGCAGCCTCGGGATGGCCGAATATCCCGAAGACTCCGCAATGATCGTGGAAATGATCGTCGTCGATTTGTATTAGGCGGCTCATGCCTGTGTTAGCGGGCCTCAACAGCGCTCCCGATACGTCCTGCCCAGATTTTGCGAAACGAATTGATATCCCCGTGGATTACTGGCGTGCCCTTATATTGGATGCGAAATTCGCCGCGCGAGACTGTACCGATTGGCTGAACATTGACGTTATATTGTGCCGTAACCGCACGGACGCTAGCAAGCGAAGAGGCAGGCAGCGATACCACAATGCGCGCGCCACGCTCACCGAAAATGGCGTAGTCGGCGGCTTCGTTCGCGGGATCGATGTCGAGTGTGACATTCGCGGATAAGCCTTCGCTGCTGAAGCAGGATTCCGCGAGAGTGATAGCCAGGCCTCCGTCGCTTACATCGTGGGCTGAAAGAATTATTTTCCGGCTGGCGAGCTTAACCAGACATTCGTTGAGCCGTTTTTCAGCGGCGAGGTCTATTGCTGGGGGAGTGCCGGCAACGATCCCATGAATTGTTTTCGAGTATTCGCTCGATGAAAACTGGTTCAACGCTTCTGTAGCGGCGGCATCTTGCCCTTTTCCTTCCAGCAGCAGGATCGTGTCACCTTCATTGCGAAAGCTGGAACCCAAAGCGCATTCTGCATCGTCGAGCAAGCCGAGGACACCCAGAACCGGCGTGGGATAAATCGGCTTGCCGAGCGTTTCGTTGTAGAAGCTGACGTTGCCGCCGGTGATGGGAATGTCGAGTGCGCGGCACGCTTCGGAAATTCCGTCGATCGCCTCCGAGAACTGCCACATCACTTCGGGCTTCTCGGGATTGCCGAAATTCAGGCAATTCGTCGCGGCAATCGGCCGCGCACCCGTGCAGGCTACGTTGCGCGCGGCTTCGGCTACAGCATGCATTGCGCCCAGGCGCGGAGCGAGAAAGCACCAACGCCCGTTGCCGTCAGTCGCGAGCGCGAGTGCGCGCTTCGTTTCTTTCAGACGAAGCACGGCAGCGTCGCCCGAGCCTGGGCCGAAGCGAGTGTTCGTGCGCACCATTGAGTCATACTGCTCGGTGATCCAATATTTCGAAGCAATCGTGGGCGAAGCGAGCAGTTGCCGGAAATTCTCGGTTAGATCCGCGCCTCTTGGCGCGAATTCTACAAGCCGCGTTTTCGCCTGCGGTCGGGTAGCTGGTGGTGCTGCGATCGGCCGCTCGTAACGAGGCCCTTCTTCCGCGATTGCATGCGCGGGAATTTCAGCCGCTAAGCGGCCATGATCCAGAATGCGAAGCTTGCCGTCATCCGTGACGCGGCCGACTTCGACGGCGTCAAGCCCCCATTTGTGAAACACTTCGAAAACTTCGTGCTCGCGTCCGCGTTCGGCGACCAGCAACATACGCTCCTGCGACTCGCTGAGCATGATTTCGTACGGAGTCATTCCCGTTTCGCGCTGCGGAACTCGCGCGAGGTCAATTTCAATTCCCAAGCCGCCGCGCGAAGCCATTTCCGAGCTGGAGCTGGTGAGGCCGGCGGCGCCCATGTCCTGTATCGCGACGACGGCGCCTGTGCGCATGGCTTCGAGGCAAGCTTCAAGAAGCAACTTTTCCAGAAAAGGGTCGCCGACTTGCACGTTGGGCCGCTTCTGCTGCGACTCTTCGCTGAATTCCGCGGAAGCCAGCAGCGACGCGCCGTGAATTCCATCGCGCCCCGTTTTCGCGCCGGCGTAGATCACAGGATTGCCCACACCTCGCGCTCGAGCGAAGAATAAATCTTCGCGCCGGGCGATGCCGAGCGCCAGCGCGTTCACCAGCGGGTTGTTCGAGTAGCACGGCTCGAAAACCACTTCACCGCCTACGGTGGGAACGCCGAAACAGTTTCCGTAAAATCCAATTCCGCGAATCACGCCGTCCAGAATGCGGCGATTGCGCGCGATTTCTTCGGCGGTTGCGTTTCCAGCGCCCGGCCCGGACGTGATAGGGCCGAAGCGCAGCGAGTCAAGCACAGCAATCGGGCGCGCGCCCATGGTGAAAATATCGCGCAGGATTCCGCCCACGCCGGTGGCCGCGCCCTGAAACGGTTCGACAAAACTGGGATGATTGTGCGACTCTATCTTGAAGACCGCGCAGAGGCCGTCGCCGATGTCCACCACCCCCGCATTTTCTCCCGGACCTTGCACCACATATTTTCCTTCAGTGGGAAGGCGCTTCAGGTGCACGCGGCTGGATTTATAGGAGCAGTGCTCGCTCCACATCACGCTGAAGATTCCGAGCTCGGTGAAGCTGGGGTCGCGGCCCAGGATTTTCCGGACGCGCGCGTATTCATCGGGTGTGAGCCCGTGTTCAGACGCGACTCGCGGCGTTACCTTAATTTCAGTGCCGATCATTCTGCGATTCTTGAACTAAGGATTACGCATTTCGGAACGAATTGTCCCAGCAAAATAGAGCGAGGGCAAGGGTCGGGGGCTGTGGACTTCGCTGCGAAAACCGATCCGAATTCGCGCGTGCTAGGCGGCAAGCGTTCGGCGGAGATCTGCGCGCGTGATTCTAGCTTCCTGCCTCGATTTCTTATTTGTTGCTCCAATCGCGGACGGGGAACCCTAGATCGCCTTGGTCATCGGCGTCCCAGATTAACTTTCCGCCAGACTCTTTGCCGATTACCTCAAGCTCAACACCGATCGTGCTCAAAGCCAATTGCATGGCTTGGAAGGCGTCTACTCCGCCGACTGCCTGCATCCTTTGTGGACTAAATCCCTTGACTTCATAGGGACAGTAATAATCCGTGTGGTCTGGAAACTTCTGTGGTTTCCCCATCACGACGACTACCTCGACGGGTTCCCTACCTTCCAAGAGGAGCGTGAATTTCCGACTGGCGATGATCTCGCCCACGCTTTCTAACTTCATCAGGCGGTCGCCCGGGCTGGGCTGACGAGCGTTGCGACCATCGAGCGGAAAATGACGAGGCCGTCGGCGGAGCCGAGCGGAGACTCCACGGCGCGTTCCGGGTGGGGCATCAAGCCGACCACGTTGCGCTCGCGATTGCAGATTCCGGCGATGGCGTTGAGCGAGCCGTTTGGATTCGCTCCGCGATCGTTTTCAGCAGCGTCGTGTCCCTCGGGTGTGACGTAACGAAAAATAATCTGGTCGTTGCGTTCGAGTTCGGCGAGTGCGGCAGGCTCGCAAAAATAATTTCCATCATTATGCGCAATCGGACATTTCAAAACTTGCCCGCGCTGCGCCGCGCAGGTAAAGGGCGTGTCCGTGGATTCCACGCGCATATGAACCTGGCGGCAAAGATACCGCAGGCCTTTGTTTCGCATCATCGCGCCGGGCAGAAGTCCTGCTTCGAGGAGAATCTGAAACCCGTTGCAGATGCCCAGAACCAAGCCGCCGGAATGCGCAAACCGATCGACTGCTTTCATTACGGGAGAAAAACGCGCGATCGCGCCGGTGCGAAGATAATCGCCGTAGGCAAAGCCGCCCGGAAGAATAATCGCGTCGAAGCCGGAAACTTTTTCGGATTGGTGCCAGATGAATTCAACCGGCTGGCCGATGATCGACCCGATTGCGTGGTAGGCGTCGTCGTCGCAATTAGAGCCGGGAAATTGGACCACGCCGAATTTCATACTGCAATTTTAGCACATTCACATTTAGGATGCGTCGCTCATGGACACACTCATTGACGTGCCGACAAGTGTTCCGTGGGCGATGAGCGTAACGATTTAGCAACGGTTCTTGCTCCAGCTATCCCACGAAGCTTCTCCCGTTTGAGACTATTAGAGAGGCCATTTAATCCTGGAAATCTGAACACGGTAAGGTAGCTGCCAATAAATGGATTTAAGACGATGACCAGCCGATTGCGCGTGATTCTGGTGTTATACGCGTTCGTACTTGTTCCGATTGATTACGCGAAGGCGCAATCCCAGGGTGGCAGTTCCAAGGCTTGCATTCTGATTCAACAGACCAAGCCCTCGGTCGTCAAGTCTGATGATTCCGGAATCACTACCGAGCCTATTCTTATTACGGTCAAGGCTGTCGGCCGGCCCGAAGATCTCCGAGGCGGCCAGATCATCTACCTGGAAGATTTGATAGAAAAGAAGTCTATTCCGGTCGGTGACTTGCACGCCGGAGTTCAAACTTTGACAGTTCCTTCCGGCTTCCAAATGAACTCATCGTCCGAACTATTCGACCTTGAAATTATCGGATCCAAGCTGACCAATGCCTATATTGGTGGCATGGTGTTGAACAGCCCGAATTATGTTCCGCCGCCCGAGGCAAGCCTGGCCGTGGCAAACTCGTCTGCGGATGCGGCCTCGGATGAGATGGAAGAATCGGATCAGCCGATCGAGACGATTGAGCCCGGAGTCGATAGGCAGGAAGTTTACTCCATACGCCAATTCGGAGCTGACGATATAGGCATCACTTCCACTGACGGCATAATAAGAGAAACGCGCGGCGATGAGAGGCAAAATCCCCCACAGACTTTGACTCTACAGGGAGTGAATTTCAAGGATGGGATTTTAGTAAAGTTCAGTACCAAAAAGGGTGGTCAACCGGTCGAGGCCACTTCTCCGTTGACTCATACCAAAGTACTGGCCACTCTGCAGAAACCTTCCGGCTACACGCCTAACAATCCGTCGGTCCTGATGAGCAGCATTGTCACAGTGCCGCCGGCAATCACTCACAGCGTGGAGTCGGCGTTCGCAATCCGCGCTGCGAATGCCGAAAGCAGCGACGATTGTAAGTAACAGCGAAAATCCTCGCGCGAACAAGTGTTTTCCGAGGGGTGGGAATGAAGCTACCGGCGGCGCTTTGTTTTAGTGCTCCGTTTTGGCCGAGAGCGTGAAGCGCGACGCTTCGAAGATTGGTTTTTTTTGGTTTGTGCTAGTTCCTTGCGACGTGCAGCGGCCCAGCCGGGCTTGTTGACTTGACGCCCGCGTGCGAGGGCCAGAGCATCAGCGGGAACATTTTCGGTGATGGTAGAGCCGGCGGCAACATACGCGCCGCGCCCCACCCGCACGGGCGCTACAAGCGCGGTATCGCTACCAATGAAAACTCCCTCGCCTATCGTCGTGGGGTACTTCGCGAAGCCATCATAGTTGCACGTAATTGTGCCCGCTCCGATGTTCGAATCGCGCCCTATCGACGCGTCACCGATGTAACTTAAGTGCGGCACCTTCGCGCCTTCATGCACAACGGACTTCTTTACTTCGACGAACCCTCCGACATGTGCGCCCTTGCGAATATCTGAGCCGGGCCGCAAATGAGAAAACGGCCCAATCCTTGCTTCGGGCCACACGCGGCTGGAATTGAGAATGGAATGCGGGCCGATGACGGCATCGTCATCAACTCGTGTATCGCGAAGAACGCTGCCGGTTTGAATTTTGCAGCGCGTGCCAATGCGTGTTTTGCCGAGAAGCTGGACGCCAGGCTCAACGAGCGTATCCGGGCCGGCGGAGACTTCCGGATCGATGACCACAGTTTCCGGAAGATAAATCGTAACGCCGGAGCCCATCAAGTCGGAAGCCTTGCGCGCGCGGAAAATGCGGTCCACATCGGCGAGCGCCGCGCGCGTATTGCATCCGAGAATTTCGCGGGGATCGGGCGCGACGTAAGCGAGGACGCGTTCATTGCGCTGACGGAGAAGGCCGATCACGTCGGTGAGATAGAGCTCGCGATGAGCATTTTCCGGGCGCAGAGCCTGCAAGCACGGCCACAATTTTGTGAGTGTGAAGCAATAAATGCTGGAGTTCACTTCGCGAATGGCTCGCTGCTCGGGGGTGGCGCTTTTTTCCTCGACAATGGCTTGCACGCGGCCTTCGGAATCGCGCAGGACGCGGCCATAATCCGTCGGATCGTCGAGTTCGGCGGTGAGGATCGTTGCGGCCGCTTCGCCGCGGCGATGCGTGTCGAGCAGCGCTGCGAGAGTTTCGGTGCGAAGAAGCGGTGCATCACCCGGTACGACAAGCGCAATCTTCGCGCTTCTGCGGACCGCGCGTCGCGCGATCTGCATGGCATGGCCTGTGCCGCGCTGCGGCTGCTGCAGAACGGTTTGCGCGCCAAGCTCGGTAACAACGGCGCTAACTTCCTCCGCTTGATGTCCTACGACAACAAGCAACTGCGCCGGTTTGAGCGGCAGGCAAGCGCGCACGACGTGCTCGACAAGTGAGCGTCCCCCGGCGCGATGCAGGACTTTCGCCAGATCGGAACGCATGCGCGTCCCTTTGCCCGCCGCTAATAGTACGATGGAGGTGTCTTTAGCGATCATTTTCAAAGGATTGTCGCTTTCCGTCGGGGCCTTGGCAATCGAAACAGACGAAAACGCATCAAGACGACGCCGGGACTGAATCGGAAACATCAACAGTTTCCGGAGCAGAAGCTGAGGCTTGCCATTCGGTGGTTTCAGTCCATAGGCTGCGGTCGGCTAGCAAACGGGTGACGAGCTGCGTGTGCAACGCGTGACCAGCCTTGTGCGCTACGATGCGTGCTTTCAGCGGGCGGCCCACGAGCGCCAGATCGCCGATCAGATCGAGGGCTTTGTGGCGGCCGAATTCATCAGGAAAACGCAGCGGGCCGTTGAGTATGCTGTCGTTGTCTAGGACGATGGCGTTTTCAACCGAGCCGCCGCGAATCAGGCCCATGGCTTGCAATCCTGCAAAATCCTTCATAAAGCCAAATGTGCGAGCCGGAGCTAGTTCGTGGCTGAACGATTCGCGATCCACGACCATCTCCACTTCTTGGGGGCCGACGGCCGGATGATCGTAATCCACAAAGCAATGCACTCGAAATTCCTCGCATGGATAAATTCCAATGCGGCGGTCGCCGTCAGAAAACTCCAGAGGCTTAGTCACGCGAATGTAGCGCCGGCGGCGACGGAGGGTCCGAGTTCCCGCTTGGGCTAGGAGGTCGATGTAGGGCTGCGACGAGCCGTCGAGGATGGGAAGCTCGAGTGCGTCTAGTTCGACGTAGACATTATCGACACCGCAAGAATAGAGCGCTGCCAGCAAGTGTTCAACAGTGGAGAGCAGCACACCCTGTTTCATCAGGCTGGTGGCATAACTGACGCGCGCTACGTTGCGGACATGGGCTTCGATCTGAAATCCGTCAAGATCCACGCGGCGGAAAACGATGCCGGTGTCTGCGGGAGCGGGTGCAAGTCGGACGTGGCTGCGGACGGCAGTGTGTAGGCCGACGCCGTCAATTTCCACGGGGCGCTGGATTGTCAGTTGATAAGGCATGCTAATGCAGCTGCGATTATACTAACATTTCGGTAACCCTCGTAATGGTTTTCTATGCCTTTGTAATCAATTAGTTACGGTCATTTCTAGCGGAAATACTTTTCCCGTGTTGTAAACTTACAACAAATGGTTTCCTCGGGATGTGGATGATTTGATACAGCGAGGCTCATTGGCTAGTCACTCTTGCTACGTGTATCAGGACATCCATTACACTTTACGCGGGCGCACCTTGGGTTTCGTCTGGCGCTATCCGATGGATATTATGTCCCAAGAGTCTTTGAAACGGAGCGGAGGTTGTCTCAAGGGGACGCGCCGAGTAGAATAGCTTTCGAATTCAAGCAAATGGCTACCCCGTTCACCATACTGCGCAACAATAGCACGCCGCCTCCATCGGCCCATCCGCGGCCTTCGTGGTTGCGAGTGAAGCACTTCGGCGGACCGAATTACCAGGAACTGAAGCGGATCATGCGCACGCTCGAGCTCCACACCGTGTGCGAGAGCGCGCGTTGCCCGAATATGGGGGAATGCTGGGAACATCGCACGGCGACATTCATGATCCTGGGCGATATTTGTACCCGGGCGTGCGGATTCTGCGCGGTGCCAAGCGGAAAACCGCTAGGCCCTCCCGAGGAAGACGAGCCTGAGCGTGTGGCCGAAGCCGTGGAGCGGATGGGATTGCGATACGCGGTGGTGACTTCAGTGAACCGAGATGACCAGCCAGACGGCGGCGCGGAGATTTTTGCCCGCACAATTTCGAAAATTCGCGAGCGTGTGCCGGGATGCAGAGTAGAAGTGCTGATTCCGGATTTTCGCGGCGACTGGCAGGCGCTGGAAACGGTGATGACGGCGCGGCCCGATGTGCTGAACCACAATATGGAGACAGTGCCACGGCTTTATCGAGCGGTGCGCAAAGGCGCGGTGTACGAACGATCGCTTGAGCTGTTGTACCGCGCCGGGCAACTGATGCCTGAAGCGGCAACCAAAACCGGGATGATGCTTGGTCTGGGCGAGACGCGCGAGGAAGTGCTTCAGGCGATGCAAGAAATCGCCGCGCAAGGAACGCACATTTTGACTCTGGGACAGTATTTGCAACCGACGGCGAAGCATTTGCCGATCGAGCGATACGTCCATCCGGATGAATTTGCCGAATACAAGCGGCTGGGAGAAACGATGGGTTTCAAGCACGTGGAAGCTGGGCCGCTGGTCCGATCCTCGTATCACGCCTTCGAGCAAGAAGAAGCCGCGCGCGTCTGAATGGACAAGGTCTTGTCGGCCTCGTCTGCGAAGAAATTCTGATGAATCCCTGGCGCGGCCTGCGAGGACTTCCCCGAGAAATCTGGATTCTGTTCGCGGCGACGCTGGTGAACCGCTGCGGCACAATGGTCTTGCCGTTTCTGGTGTTGTACCTGACGAGGGTGCTTGCTATTTCCGTGTCGCATGCGGCGCTGGCGCTCACGGTGTACGGAATTGGCGCGTTGCTGACCATGCCCATCGCGGGCAGGCTCACCGACCGTCTAGGCGCTCTGTTTGTGATGCGCTGCTCGCTTCTCCTTTCCGGATTCGTGCTGTTTTTATTTCCCCTGGCGCACCATTTTGGGGCGATTCTTGCCATTACGTTTGTATTCGCCATTTTAAACGAATCTGTGAGGCCGCCGAGTCTCGCGCTGGTTTCCGATCTCGTTGAGCCCCAGCAGCGCAAACAGGCTTTCGCACTCAGCCGTCTGGCCGTGAATCTCGGCATGAGCTTGGGTCCGGCGATCGGCGGAATCATGGCGGTGTATTCATTTCGATTTTTGTTTTTGGCCGATGGGGCGACGTCAATTCTGGCTGGATTGGTTCTTATCTTCGCTTGGCCTGGAACGCGGCGCACAAAGGCGAGTGAGCCGCAGTGGGACGACCCCGAAGATCTTGGTCGCGAAATCGAGGCTGAAGGACCGGCGCTGTTGGCCGCGCCGCATCCCGCCGCGGACCTGCGCGCGTTCCGAAACCGGCGGATGCTTTATTTTCTCGCGGCGCTAATTCCTACACAGCTCGTATTTTTTCAACTGACTTCGACCCTGCCGGTCTTTCTGGTGCGCTATCTGCGGCTCCCGGAATCGTTTTACGGCACCGTGTTCACCCTCAACACATTGATGATCGTTGCGCTGGAAGTTCCGCTGAACAATGCGACGGCCCACTGGTCGCATCGACGAACGCTGACGCTCGGCGCACTTCTCTACGCCATCGGTTTCGGATCATTCGCACTTGCCAGCGGGCCGGCAGGAGTCTTCGCGGCGGTGGCTGTGTGGACTTTCGGTGAGATGATCCTGATGCCAGGCAGCGCAGCGTATGCGGCGGAAATCGCGCCAGCAGGAAGACGAGGCGAATACATGGGGCTTTACACCATGTCGTTTAGCTTCGCATTTTCTGTGGGGCCGTGGCTGGGCGCAGTGCTTCTGGACATTCATGGGCCGCAGACACTTTGGGGCGCCGCGTTTTTATCCGGATGCATTTCGACTTTGCTGATGAGCCGGATCGGGTTGAAGACGAATCACGCTCCGGGCAATCCCGCGCTAGTGGAATGAAGCAAGAAACGAATTGGCAATATCGCGAGCGCGCACGAAACACGGCATGCAATTGGAAGCGGAACCAGGAACGTCGGGAGGAGTTTCGCAGGCGGACTGAATTGCCGGAAGTTTCAGAACGGCATGAAAATATTCAGCGGCCTTGTCATTGCGCGATAACTCCGCATTCAGGTTTCCGAGCAGCAGAAGATAAACCGGGTTGTTCGGATACCGCTCGACGAGCGGCTGGCCGACGGTGACGGCTTGTTCGTACTGCTGGTCGTACTTGCGCAGATTTTTTGCGAGATAAAAGCGCGTGTCGACTGCCAGGAGCACGCCGCGATCCATCCCAATTTGCATTTGACGGATGCCCTCTTGCTTGTTTCCGCCGGGTATGCCCATAAAAATGCCGAGCATCTTTACCATCGATGAAAGCGAATCCACGTAATAGTTGTAAAGGCCGAGGCCTGCGGTGGCGTCCGCCATATCAGGATCGAGTTCCAGCGCGCGAAGAAATTCCGTTCGCGCGGATACGCCCGCGTGCGCCACAGCACGATGCTCGCCTCGCAGTCCCAAGAGACGAGCTTTGAGTGCGTAGCCACCACCGGCATAGAGATGCATCTCCGCGGTATCGGATTTAGCGATTTGCGCTTGAGCTAGTTCGATGGCTTTATCGGCCAACGCGAGGTAGGCTTCGTCTTCCGGCTTCTTGCCGCGTTTCCATGCGTCCACCATCCCGTACTTAATTTCCGAAGAGGCACAGAACGTTTTCCACCAATCCGCCTCAGCCTCCAGAATGAAGCCGAGCGGATGGTCCGGTTGCGAGAGTTCTAGCTTTTGCGCGAGGACGATGGCGCCGTCAGGATCGCCGTCATACATCAGTGCCATCGCTTGCTTAGCTTCGGGAGGCAACGTAATACTTCCGGCGCGGACGGGAATTGCGACTACCGAGACGACGAAAGCTACGGCGACGCATGCGGATAGTGTGAAGCGTGCGCTTTTCATCTTACTCTCTTCAATCTGGTGCCAAGTCCGGCTGAAATAACGTACATCACGAACCTAGCGGACGCAAACGGCGGAAACTTGTTATGCTTTGCCGTCATTGTACGTTCCTAGAGGGTGCTCCTCTCCGCTACGCTGAATATCATGTCTGAACCGGAAAAACTCGAGCGCGGCCTGGGATTGATCGAAGCCACGTCGCTCAACATGACCTTTATGGTGGGGATCGGGCCGTTCATTGTGATTCCGTTCATCATCCGCGCGATGGGCGGGCCGCAATGCATTTTGGCGTGGGTGGTGGGCGCAGGCCTGGCGGCGGTGGATGGATGTGTGTGGGCGGAGTTGGGTGCGGCGATGCCGCAGGCCGGAGGAAGCTATGTATTTCTCCGCGAAGCTTACGGCGCAAACCGTTGGGGACGGCTTTTGTCGTTTCTATTCATCTGGCAAACCCTTTTTCAGGCGCCGCTCAGTATTTCGTCGGGCGCGCTGGGATTCGCGGACTACTCAAAATATCTCACGGGCAAGATTCCCGCCGTTACCTCCTGGCTGAACGCGAATGCGGGGCAGGCCGGCGAGGCACTGGCAAATTACAACCGAGTAGTCGCGCTGTTGCTGATTGTTGTCGCCGTGGCGTTGCTCTACCGGCGCATCACGACGATTGGAAAGATCTCGACCGTGCTTTGGGTGATCGTCCTGGGGACGATTTTCTGGCTGATTTACGGAGGCGCGACGCATTTCAACGCGAGCAGAGTGTTTACGTATCCTGCCGGTGCGTGGAGCTTTTCTTGGATTTTCTTCGCCGGGCTGGGCCATGCCTCGGTGCAAACCGTGTACAGCTATCTGGGTTATTACAACGTCTGCAATCTGGGCGGAGAAATGAAGAATCCCGGGCGGAATATTCCGCGGGCGATTTTCTTTTCGATTTTCGGGATCGCGATCCTTTATTTCCTGATGCAAACGAGTATTTTGAGCGTTATTCCGTGGCAAGAGGCGCAGAACTCAGCTTTCGTGGTGAGCTTGTTCGTGGAGCGAACGTTCGGAATGCACTGGGCGACTTTCGCCACCGCTCTGATACTGGTGCTGGCTTTCGGCTCGATCTTTTCAGCCACGCTGGGATATTCGCGCGTCCCGTATGCGGCGGCGCTGGACGGAAATTTCTTTTCGGTTTTTGCGCGCTTGCATCCCACGAAGCGTTTTCCGTATGTTTCATTGCTGGCGCTGGGTGGAACGTCGATCATCATCTGCATGTTTTTCAACCTTTTCTCGGTGATTCGCGCCATCCTGGCGATGCGCTGCCTCATCCAATTCGTCGGTCAAGCTGTGGGACTGATGTTGCTGCATCGGCGCTGGAAGGCCGAGCGTTGGCCTTTTCGGATGTGGTTCTATCCCGTGCCGGTGATAATCGCGATTGCAGGCTGGATTGCAATTTTTATATCCACGGGACGAACGCCCATGCTCGCCTCGCTTGTAGCCATGACAGCGGGTATTCTTGTATATCTCGGGCGAGCGCGGCTATTGCGCCAGTGGCCATTTCGGGAGGGTGTTGGATGAAGCGGTGGCAAATAATCTGGGCGGCTATAGTCCTGGCAGGTCTCGCAGTGATATCCACAGTTCCGCAAGCGGCTGCGCAGTCGCTGGCCGATACCGTCGAAGCCATCAATAAATCGCGAGTGACTACGCGAGTCCTCTTTGTGACGGCGCATCCTGACGACGAATGGTCGAGCCTGTTGACTTATCTTTCGCGCGGACTCGACGCGGACGTCGGTTTGCTGACGCTCACGCGCGGCCAAGGGGGACAGAATGCGATCGGCCCGGAACAGGGCGACGAGTTAGGAGTGATCCGCACGGAAGAATTGCTCGCGGCGGGAGAGCATTACGGCGTGCATCAATTTTTCACCCGCGCGCCGGACTTCGGTTTTTCAAAGAGCGCTGACCAGACCATGAAAATCTGGGACCACATCGCGCTAGAAGACATGGTGCGTGTGATTCGCACATACCGCCCGCAAGTGGTTATAAACGGATGGGGCGGAGTCCATTCCGGACACGGGCAGCACCAAGCCAGTGGAATACTGACGCCGCAAGCGGTAGCCGCAGCCGCCGATCCGAAAATGTTTCCCGAGCAAATCTCCGAAGGGCTGCTTCCGTGGAAAGTGAGCCTGGAGCTTCGGCTCGCGCGCGACAATTCCCCCGAGGCAGTCGAATTGCCTGTTAATTCCGTTTCTGCGCTCTGGGGAAAAAGCTATACGGAAATGGGGATGGAAGGGCACGCCCAGCATCGTTCCCAGGGCACGCCGGCGTTTTTTGGCAATGCGTTCTTCCGGCGGCCGATCTACCTCGTCGCCGAAAATGAGAAAGGCACAGCCGGAAAGTTTGACGCTAAGCTTTTAGCAGAGCCTCTTTCATCCCTCGGCACGCGATTCCCTTCGCTGCAGACAGCCATGGCTACGCGGCTCTCTGCCGCAGACGCGGATTTAAAAGCCGCGCTGGTAGCCGCGCGTTCTACGGCGCGGACCGACGCTGCTACTTCGCTGGCACAGGCCGGGCTGGAAATTGGAAGCTTGAGAAACGAAATCTCAAAGAACGCAATGGCAAACCGCGCCAACGGGGAGACCGCATCCGCGCTGTGGGAACTGCAACGCGTGAGCGACCAGATCGATCACGCGCTGGCGGAAGACATCGCGATCCCGTTCGAAGTGCAGGCGGACCGCCACGAGCTTGTGGCGGGGGAAAGTCTTTCTGTGGATGTCACGTTCGGCGGAGAACCCATCGTACCGGTGAAGTGGACGCTGGATGCGCACGGCGGCCTGCAAGTGCCGCCGGGCTGGACTACAAAGAAAGAAGGAACGAAACAGGGAAGCGATAGCGAACACTTCAATGTGACGATTCCTGCAGATGCGAAAGCGCCGAGTTCGCCGGAAGATGCGATTCTGCCTTTCCCGCCGCCACTCGTTCGAGTTGCCTTGACGGTCGTGTGGAGTTCCTATCGATTTACAATCGAAAAACCGGTGGAGTCGGTGCAGGCAACAACGACTGGCATCGCAACCTATCCGCTGGAGTTGGTTCCGGCCGTGACGCTGACGGTCGAGCCGCAGCAGGTGATGGTTCCGGTGCAGCGCTCGTCAGAGCCGGTGAAGTTGTTCGCGCGGGTCCGCTATCACGGAACAAAACCCGTGAAGGTTGGCGTTGGAGTGGATGCACCGGAAGGATGGAACGCGCAATCGATTGCACCTCTGGATTTTGCAACCACTGGAGACCAATTGATCCGTTTCATCGTGGCACCGCCGGCTCGAACGTCGCCGGGCTCATATGCGCTGCATCCCTACGCGAAGATTGGCGATGAGGCGTTTCGAACATCGCTCGAGCCAATTCCCACGCTTCCCACGCGCAATTGGAGTGAGCCTGCCGATGCGACGGTGCATGTGCTCGATCTAAACGTGCCCGCCAATCTGCGAGTGGGTTACATCGCGGCGGAGAATGACCCGCTTCCTGAAATCCTACGCCAGCTAGGAATTCAGGTGGATTTGCTCGATGAGGTAGCGCTGGCCTTCGGCGATTTGAGCCAGTACGACGCAATCACCGTGGGTATCCGCGCTTACGAGTTGCGTCCCGATTTGATGCGCGCGAATCAGCGGCTGCTGGATTACGTGGATCGAGGCGGAACTCTTCTAGTTCAATATCAGCGCGATTTCGCCTGGGACAAAGAGCTGCCCGCGCCGTTTCCCGCGAAAATGGGAGACAAGGTAGCGCGCGTCACCGATCCGAATTCTCCGGTAAGATTCCTGGTGCCGGATAGCCCGTTGCTGAACTCGCCGAACAAAATCTCGCTCGCGGATTTTCGGGGATGGGCGCAGGAGCGCGGCTTATATTTCTGGGGCACATTCGATCCGCGCTATCAGGCCGTACTCGGACTGAAGGATTTCAATGAGCCGGAGGTTACAGGGGGCCTCGTGTCCGCACGGGTTGGAAAGGGTCTCTACATTTACACCGGCTTGTCATTTTTCCGCGAGCTTCCCGCGGGCGTCCCGGGCGCCTATCGCCTATTCGTCAATCTGCTGAGCCAGACTCAACATGCATCGGGAACAGACTGAGCCGATCCCGGCGGATCTGTACGGGCGCCAGGAATTCGCTGTCCCGCGCGTGATACAGATTCCCGCCGGCTGGTTCCTGATGGGCAGCGATGTGGGCCAGGATAACGAACGGCCCGTGCATCGTGTTTGGGTGGATCCGTTCGAGCTTGGTGCGTGCCAAGTAACGAACGCCCAGTATGCCCAATTTCTTTCCGCCACGCAGCGCCGCAAGCCTTTACATTGGGCCGATCCTTACTTCTCCGATCCCGTGCAGCCAGTAGTGGCACCTTCCTGGTTTGACGCCGTTTCCTACTGCGAATGGCTCAGCGGTATGACGCAGCGGCGTTTTCGGTTGCCTACAGAAGCGGAGTGGGAATATGCCGCCCGCGGCGGTCTTGAACAGAAGCAATTCCCGTGGGGTGACGACCCGCCGGAATCCCTGGTGAATTATTCGGCGCGCTGGAAAACAGGTCCAGAACGAGTAGGGCAGGCGGAGTTGAATGGCTACGGCCTTTTCGATATTGGCGCGAACGTTCACGAATGGTGCGCGGATTGGTTTGACGCGGATTACTATGGAGTGTCGCCGGAACGGAATCCTCAAGGGCCCCCCGAGAGCGTGTCGCACGCGCAAGCAAAGCATCCGGTTCCGGCGCGGCGTGCCTCGCGAGGCGGTTCGTGGCGGCATTTCACTAAAGTATCGCGCTGCGCCGCGCGGTCGAGCATTCCTCCTGAATTTCAGTACGCTGATTACGGATTTCGCGTCGCCTGCGACAGCATCAAGTGATCCGTAGATTTCCCCCGGCGCGGCAGCAGTTTTTCGAATTCGCCCCAAAGTTTGCCGATGCAACGGCGCTTTCTATTGAGCACATGCTCCAAGGTCTCGCCACGCTTGGTTTTCCCTTCGTGATATTCTCCGAGGCGCTAGGTGGAAAGAGAAAAGAGGGAGACGCTACCAAAATGTCGAAGTGGAAAACGCGGATAATTTCTCCAGCGAACTTACGGCGCGGATTGCGTGCCCTCGCCGCAATCATCTTAATATTTGCGGTCGCCACTGGAACCTGGGCGCAAAAAAACAAGAAGAAGCCCGACAACACATCGCCGATGCCGACGATAGCTCTCCCTGTTTCCGATCAAATCGACCATGACATTGGGGAGATGCTGGGCGCTTTTCAAGCGGGCGATGTCGAGGCCATGCATAAATATTATTCGGACAATGTGACGTTTGTAAGCGGAACCTATGGGCCGCCGGTTATAGGCTGGAAGAATTACCTGGCCGGGTATGAGCAGCAACGCTTAGCGTTTCCAGCAATCCAGCTTATCCGCAGGAACACGTACATTTTCGTACATGCGGACGTCGCATGGGCCTTCTATCAGTGGGAATTCAGCTCCGTCTTGAACGGCAAGCCATACGCATTGCGTGGGCAAACTACGCTGGTACTCAACAAAGTGGGAGACGATTGGCTGATCGTCCACAACCATACAGCGCCAATCTGCGATTACTCCGCGTCACCGCAGCACCAGCCTTCCACGCAACCGCCAGTGACGCCGACTCCACAGCCGGCGCCAAAACCGCAGAATCATTAGCAGGTGAAAATTTGCGGGCCCACTTCAACAAGATGGTGACGTGGTTGGTTTGACTCTCAGAAGTTCTTGAATCCCTGCCAGAGCCAGAGGCCTGCGATTACCAGGAGCAGCAAAACCGATCCTGTGATTAACAGCTTGATCGGCATGCCCAGCCTCTCAATCCGAGCGACGATGAGACGCTGCTCCCGAGCCATGGAATCCCCAGCTTTGTCGAGGAAGATTTGATCCTCTTCATGGGATTCGAGGGTTCCGCGATAGATCAGCATGCAGATGAGCGCGGCGGTAATAACGGCCCAAGCGACCAACAAAGTGAAAAGCGTGGTTCCAATCGGTTCCATGCTTCCCTCCCAGCCCGTTGGCGTCGAAGACTACACGGAGAATGACCCGGCCAAGCAGGCTCGTATCTGAGGTGAACTTGGAGGGATTATAGCACTACACGGCAAAGAGGAGCCTAAGCCGTGCAGCACTCGTCGGGGAAGTGCACGCCCCAGAAATTTCGCGCCGGGTAGAGAATTTCAATACCCAGTTCGTAGATCCCATCGTTCGCGTCTCTTACGCGAACCACTCGAAATTCCTCGGTTTCCTGAGACATGCCGTTCAAAACCTCGATACGCGAGCCAAGCGCGGGAGAGAAAGGAGCCCGAAGCAGGGCGCCAAAACGGCTGACGGCGATCGCTTCGGCAGGCGTGTCCAAGCCCTGTCCTTGGCTGCCATCACTGAAAACCTGTACCGGTATACGAATCAAGACGCGACTAGCGCGGCGGCGCTCGATCATCGCGCGGGCGGTTGCCATAATTTACCCCCTACTGAATTCCCCAAGCCAGCCCAACCACTTTAAATGCCGTCGTGCCGGGGGTCAAGATTCCCGCTTCAGGGGTGTGCTTCGTTGACAAACCCTGGGTCACGCGGCAATATGGTTGGGCCTCGTTGTTTTGCCGCAGGAATTGCCCAAGTGGCGGAATTGGCAGACGCGCTAGCTTCAGGAGCTAGTTCCCGCAAGGGAGTGGAGGTTCGAGTCCTCTCTTGGGCACCATACAAATAACATAAGTTACGCCCTGGCCGAAAAAGAGCTTGTCAGATGCCGGCGTACCAGGAATAGCCTCCTTCCGGAGCCGCGGAGCCTAGACCCTTACCGAAGCCTTTCATACTGTCGGTGACCGTCAGGTGGGTAACGAATTTGACGCTCTTGTAGCCGAGATGGCGGGGGACCCTCATGCGAAGCGGCCCGCCGTTGCCCACGGGAAGTTCATTGCCATTCATTCCATAGGCGAGAAAAGTCTGCGGATGCAATGCATCGGCCATATCGACGCTGTCCCACCAGTCGGGATCGATCGAGAAGTAGGCAACGTATCTTGCTTGCGGCTGAACCCCCACGGCATCCAGAACGTGCGAGAGGGGCACGCCGATCCATTCGGCTATATACGACCAGCCCTCTTCACATGCCAGATGAGTGATCTGGCTGCGACGCGGGTAGCTCTTAAGCTGATCAAGCGAAAACGACGCGGGCCGGTCAACCATGCCGTCAACGGTGAGCCGCCAGTCAGCGAATCCTCCGGCCTGCAGGCGCTTGTACGCTTCATTCAGCGGCGCAATATCATTCGCAAACGGAGGGTTCGAAATCTGGCTGCGAGAAAACTCACGGGCTAACGAGTGCCGCGTCAGCAGCCGCTGCGAAGCGTAGGTCAGCGTTTCGCCCAGTCCGTAAATTCCGCCGTGATCGGGCGGGACCAGTCCATACTTTTGCGCGATGCGCGCGGCCACACCCAAAGCCGATACGCCCGCCGTGGCCGCTAGTCCGCCTATGATCAATTTCCTGCGGGAGATATCGGTCATGTGCGCTCCATATTTTTACCGTCGGCCCGGCCCGTGATCATCGCCCGCATGCGGCTCCTGAATCCGGCCACACAAATCATCACCACGTGGACCACCAGAAAGAGCACGAGAGCCAGCGTAATGAAGAAGTGAATCGTGCGCGCGGATTGCTGCCCCCCGAACACTGTGGCGGTCACCGGAAACGCGGAAACAAAGCCGGGGGACATCGCCAAGCCCGTCCAGATCACTAACGGGAACAGAACGAAGATCACGAACAGGTAACTGAGACGCTGCAGCACGTTATACGACCATGCTTCTGCCGCACTCGGCCGCTCGAAGCGCAAATGTTTGGCGATTACGCTCGAAAACGCCCGCCACGAGAGATCGCCCTTACCCGGCAGCAAGTCTCTCCGCAAATGCCCTGTAAACAAAAAGGAGATTACATACAGTAAGCCGGTCAGTACCACAATCCAGGCAGCTTGAAAGTGGAGATACCGGCTCCAGCCGTTCTGGTCCGGCAGCACGTAGCCGTAGCCGGTCTGCACCTTTGACCTGGAGGAAGGGATATGCAGTTGGAACAACGGTTTGGTTAATACATTCCCGGTTTCTCCCCAATAGAAACGCGGGTGAGAGATCACAATTTCAATTCCGCTGACGAGCAGAGCAAAAAAGCACAGCGTGGCAATCCAGTGAGTGACACGCACGAGCGCAGAGTGCCGCGAGGTAACCTTGGTGGCTGGCACGGCCGACGCGGAACTTGGGACGGAAGCTCCCAGCGTCACCGGCACGGATTCCAATCCCGCCATTCTTCGCCTCCTGCTGCTCCGGCGTGCTTTCCGAGGATAGGTGCCATACTACCACGCTGCAGGGACTGAAAAGGCTTGCGCCGCTTCCAAATCCTCCCCTGAGCGGTAGACCCGGAGTTCGAGTCCTCCCTGCGGCATCACATTCTTAGTTCGTTACCGTGTAAGTTGCGCTTCGTTTAGAGCGCGAGCAATTTGTCAACGCGTTCGGTCAAACTCTTCGCGTCGAACGGTGCGCGCACCTTGACGTCATTGTCGAAATAGACGAAAACATCGCGCGCGGGAAGCTTCGGCCCCGCGCTCTTGACGACGCGTTCGGCATCTCCGGGTTCCTCGCCGTGGGCCCAGGCGGCGACGCGAACCGCCCATTGATCCAGTGCTTCCTCCGTGTAGCCGCTGGCATACAGAACTTCCGAACCGTGCAGTCGGCAATACATGAAATCCGAAGTAACGTCCATCATCCTCGGCCATTCGACTGTGTCGGCGCAAACTAGCGCAACATCGTAAGTGCGCAACATTTCGATGAATTCCGGGACAGCAAAACTGGAATGCCGGATCTCGATCGCATGGCGCAGCGGGCGCTTTGCGTCCGTTTTCACGGCCGCCCGGCCTTTCAAGAATTTGTCATGGCGCCGGGCCAGCGCGCCGGCTGATTCTGTGTCGTGTGGAAGAATCTTCAGGAATGTTTCGAGTTTCTCCGGTTCAAAACGAAAATTGGGTGGAAGCTGCCACAGAATAGGCCCGAGCTTGGGACCGAGGCGCAGGATGCCGGAGGCCAGAAAATTTGCTACCGGAGTTTCGACATCCGTGAGACGTCGAACGTGAGTGATAAACTTTGGGCCTTTCACGGAGAAAACAAAATCGCCGGGAGTCTCTCCGGCCCACGCCTCGAAATATTCCGGGCGTTGCAACGAATAGAATGTGCCATTAATTTCAATCGATCGAAAAATACTGGAAGCGTAGGCCAGCTCTTTCTTCTGCGTTAGTTTCTCAGGGTAGAAAACTCCGCGCCAAGGAACGTATCTCCAGCCCGAAATGCCGGTGCGAACCCTGCCCGCGGGACGAACGGTTGTCGATTTCTTTTTCATTTCGTTGCGAGTCCCCATCCAAGCGCTGCGAATCTCGAATTTAGACCGCGATGGAATTTGTGAACTGCGCTGACGAGTCGTCTGTTTCAAGCGGCACTCCGTCTCGGAATGTAACGGTCTTTCCTGAGACGGCAGAAACGCGGTCGCCCGGCAGTAGAATGCCCACGAGGTTCAGAGGATCCGCCGCGGAAATCGTGACAGTTTCACCGGCGGCTTCGCTCTTGCGCATCGCACGCAAGGATTCGACGGCCATGGGCAATGCGAATTGCTCTCCCATGAATCCGCTGACGAAGCGCCCGCCGCGCACTTCACCGCGATCTTCCAGCCGGCGGAAAGCAATCAGCAGCTCCCGCCAGCGCGGAACAATCGTTTCGCGCGCGATCACCTCGCGGAAGACGACGCCGTATCGTTTGAGCAGCATCCAGCAAGTGGCTTCGGCGATGCGAACACGATCGGCAATTTCGTACGCGTACAGCAGCGACCAACGGCCAACGCTGTGGCGCGGTCGCGAGCTGTGGCCACGGCCTTGTCCAGAACGGCGCTTGGGATCGATCAACGCGCGAACGTTGTCGAAGCCGTCCGCGGTGATCATTCCTGCGGTGACAAGCTCCCACAAAGCGGTTTCCATTTCCGATTTCAACTTCCCGGTGCCGCGCACGAGATCGGCAAAAAAGGAAGCGCCTCGCTGGCGAAGGTAGCTCAACGCATCGCGCGCATTCTGGCTTAGTCCACGGGGTTCCTGGGTGTCTCCATCCGGATGCTGAGGAATCATCCAGTCTGAATCTTCACGAACAAAAAACGCGATAGGCGCCACGCTGGTGGGAATTACGCGGCGGCCAATGCTGTTTTGATCTTCGTACGTTGCAGGATGCGGCGATAGCCGGCCCCAGCCGACGGCTCCGGTGAGGCAGAGCCGATCGAGAGATTGCGGATCGTAGCCCGCGATTCGCCTGCTCAGAATTTGCCGCTCCCACGCATTCGCGGGAGCTTCATACCCTTGCAACTGCTGCAAAACTTCCAGAGTGCCGCGCTCGCCGAGCACCTGGCTGCTGGGCGCGACATGTTGCCAGCGCAATAACCAGCGCATGAACTGGGCCGCATTCGCCGGCTGAATCTGGCTGCGCAACGCTCCGAGCGTCATTTTGTGAATGCGCGCGAGCAAACGGCGTTCGCACCACTCCGTTTCTTCGCTCGAATCGTCTGTGAAGCGCCCGCGCAAGATGGACCCGGCGGCTTCCAGGCGCAGGAAAGTCTTGTCGACGTCGGAAACGGCGAAACCCAGGAAATCACTCAAAGCCGCGGCTGTGATTGGGCCAACGTGGGCTATCCATCCAGTGACGGACGCGAATAGCGCATCTTCTTGCGAAACCACACGAGCTTCGATTTCCGGAAGCGCAGAATCCACGCGCGCCTCGGGAAACAGCGCCGCAAATGTGGAAGCCTTTTCTGCCGCGACCCAGTAGATCCGGTCGCCAACAAACGCTCTCGCCCCGCGGTGGGCATGGCTCAATTGATCGAAATATTCCCTCCACTGCGCGGCGGATTTACCCGCAAGCTGTTGTAACGTCAGCTCGCCGCCCCGGCCGTTTGTCTCAAACGAATCGAAATTTGAAATCTGAGGCTGTGGAATCGCAATCAGAGTTTGCAGCACATCGTGGAGCTCGTCCGCATCGCGCACGTCAGGCCACGCTTCTTCACGAACTTGCGCAATTGCCGCCGGATCCAGGCGGCCAATTTCGGAAAGCACAGCTTCGGGCAGCATGCGGCGCATTTCCACGGCGCGCGCTCGGCGCTCTTCGAGCGGAGCGTCATCTAGATACGCATACGGATTCGCGTTCAGAATTTCATGTGAAAACTGCGAAGGAACCGGAGTCTCCACCGCGATGCAGCGGATACTGCCCGAAGCTATTCGATCCAAAACATTCTTCAGCCCGTCGATGTCCATGGCTTCCGTGAGAGCGTCTTTCATCGTCTCGCGAGCCAACGGATGATCGGGGATCACAATTTCGCCTTGGATATTTTCCTGGCAAGCGAGCGCCTCCGGAAACACGGCAGCCAAGAGATCATCAGAGCGCATGCGCTGAATCTGCGGCGGAACTTTTTTCCCGCCCATGAAACGCAGAAGCGCGAGTGCACGCCCGGCGACCCAGCGCCATCGGGTGGTGAAAATCGGCGACGCCAGCACCGCCTGTTCAAGCAAAGGTTCGACGGTGGCGGATTGCAAGAAGTGAAACACGTCTGCGAGAGGGAAGCTGTGCTGATCGCTCAGAGAGATATTCAGGCCATTGTCAGTCGCCGCAGCCTGCAATTCGAAATTGAATGAGCGGCAGAATCGCTTTCGGAGCGCCAGTCCCCAAGCCTTGTTGATGCGTCCGCCGAAAGGCGCGTGAATCACAAGCTGCATGCCGCCGCTTTCGTCGAAAAAGCGCTCCGCGATTACAGTGTCCTGCGTAGGAACCGCGCGCAGCACCGCGCGGCCTGTGACGATATATTCAACCGCCTGCTCGGCGCCGGACCGGTCGAGTCCGCATTCCTGTTTTAGCCAATCCACGGCTGCCGCAGCCTGAGGAAGAGTCCCGCGAACGAAGCCGGGCGAAACGCCTTCCGTGAGCGAGTTGATTTTCTTTCTTACTTCGCCAATCTCGTCGGAAAGTTCCATCGTGCGCGAAGGAGCTTCGCCCAGCCAGAATGGAATGCTCGGAGCCGCGCCCTTAGCGTCTTCCACGGAAACGGAGCCGGATTGCACTCGCCGAATGCGCCACGAAGTATTTCCGAGCAGAATGATATCGCCGCGCAGGCTTTCGACCGCGAAGTCTTCATCCACTGTGCCTACGACAATGTGTTCCGGCTCCGCGATGACGGTATAGAGCGCGTTATCGGGAATCGCGCCTCCGCTGGTGATGGCCGCGAGCCTTGCGCCACGACGCCCATGCAGACGATTGTTTACCTGATCGCGATGGAGGTAAGCGCCGTAGCGGCCCCGGCGAGCTGCGATGCCGTTCGAAAGCATTTCGATAATTTCGTCGAAATCCTTTCGCGCGAGATTGCGATAGGGATAAGCGCGTCGAATGAGCACAAATAAATCGTCTTCCAGCCAATCGTCAGCAGCGCAGGCCGCCACTATTTGCTGCGCAAGAATGTCGAGCGGAGATTCCGGAATGAGAATGCGATCCAGCTCGAGGCGATTAATCGCGCGCACCAGCGCAGCGCATTCGATCAGTTCGTCGCGTGTCGTAGCAAACAAGCGGCCTTTCGGCACGGCACCGCGCCAATGTCCTGCTCGTCCAATACGCTGCAATGCAGTTGCAATCGAGCGAGGCGAGCCGATCTGGCAGACCAAATCGACTGTCCCGATATCAATACCCAATTCAAGCGACGCGGTGGCAACCAGCGCGCGTATTTCTCCGGATTTTAATTTTCCTTCTACCGCGAGCCGCCGCAGACGAGAGAGGCTGCCATGATGCGAAGCCACCGCGTCTTGTCCGAGAATTGCAGCGAGATGGTGCCCCACGCGTTCCGCGAGACGACGTGTGTTAACAAAAATCAGCGTAGAGCGGTTGGCAAGAACTAGATCCGCGATGCGCTTATAGATTTCCTCCCACATCTCATTCGAAGCCACCGGCCCAAGTTCGCTGGCCGGAACTTCGACAGCCAAATCCAAATGGCGCCGCTGCGAAACCTGGACGATTGCCGGGGCGGGCCGGCCATCGCCGGCAAGAAAATTCGCGATCAGCTCGATGGGCTTCTGAGTAGCGGAGAGACCGATGCGCGTTGAATGATTTTCGGTTAGAGCGTCGAGGCGCTCTAGTGATAGAGAAAGGTGCGCGCCACGCTTGTCGTCGGCGATGGCGTGGATTTCATCCACGATAACGGTCTTAATCGTTCGAAGAATCTCTCGGCTTTTCGCAGCCGTGAGCAAGATGTAAAGAGATTCCGGGGTGGTCACCAGAATGTGCGGCGGGCGCTTCTGCATGGCGCGGCGTTCGTGCATCAAGGTGTCGCCGGTTCGCACGGCCGTGCGAATTTCCGGCATCAAAAATCCGCGCCGTTGAGCCAACTGGAGAATTTCGCCGAGCGGTGTGTCGAGATTTTTTTGAATGTCGTTACCGAGCGCTTTCAACGGCGAGATGTACAAAACTTCAGTCTTATCTTCCAGCTCTCCCGCAAGCGCTTTGCGCACCAGCCGGTCGATGCAAGCCAGAAATGCGGCCAGTGTCTTTCCCGAACCAGTAGGAGCGCAAATGAGTGTGGTCTTGTCGCTGAGAATATGTGGCCAACCCTGTTCCTGCGGTTCAGTCGGGGTACCGAACTTGGAGACAAACCACTCCCGAACGAGGGGATGAGCCCATTCGAGGCCAGTTGGAGACGGAACGGCGAATACGGTTTCACTCATGATATGCCTGCAAGAAAGGAAGAGCTGCCAAATCGCGTACCAATATATTGTGCTTCAATTTCCATTCAGATGCAAAAAAACAACCTGGCGGAAACATATGTTTTTAGATCGATAGATCTTGTCTAGTGAACCTCTGAAATCTTCCTGAGATCGGCGATGAATCTTTTCATCTCTTCTTTCCGCGTTGCTTCGTCCGGCGCGCGCAATATCGAAGAAGGGTGAACCGTGGCCATTACGTACGGAGCAAGAGGCGACTTCAAGAATTCGCCGCGCTGCTGGGTCACACGAAACTCCCGGCCCAATAGCGCCTGCGCCGCGGTGGCGCCAAGGCAGACGATTATTTTCGGATGCAACGCCGCAATTTCAGCGTCCAGCCACGGTCTGCAGGCCGCGACTTCTGCCGCGTTGGGTTTTTTGTGAATGCGCCGTTTTCCGCGCGGTTCCCATTTAAAATGTTTTACGGCATTCGTTACGTAAACTTTTTTTCGATCGATCCCGGCTTCTACGAGTGCTGCGTCCAGTAATTTCCCTGCCGGGCCCACAAACGGTTTGCCTTCGAGATCTTCTTGATTCCCTGGCTGCTCGCCAACGAGCATGATCTTCGCAGTCGGCATACCTTCGCCAAATACGGTTTGCGTGCCAAGTTTCCACAGATCGCAGGCCTTGCAGTTTTTGGAAGCTTTTTGCAGTTCGTCTAACGATGCATTCAATGGAACCCAGGAATTCACCATGTTCGTTAGATGCAAAATTGATTCTGATTGGCACATAGAGTGGACTCCGCGGAAACTCGAGATTGACAACCATTGAAGATTCGTAGAGAATTTCACCTAGGCGAAGAAAAAGCGAAAACTATAGATCGCCAATTTCTTCCCCCGATCTGCTATGGCTGTAAATCTCGCTATTTTGCGCTCCAAAGTCGAACTTGCCCTCACTGGGCGTGTCGCCGCTCCATTTACGTATCGCGATCGCCACGTGGTTAAAACTGTTTCCACCGGCATCGCGGAGATTGATTTGCTGGCCGGAGGTTTGCCGCGTGGAGCGCTGACCGAAATTTTCGGTCCTGCCTGTTCCGGGCGGACAAGTTTTCTGCTTTCAGCTTTAGCTGCAAGAACTGCTCACGCAGAAGCATGCGCGCTTATAGACGGATGCGACGCTTTCGATCCGCACTCTGCAAAAGCGGCCGGCGTGGAACTGAAACAATTGCTGTGGGTGCGATGCCGCAATATCGACCAAACTTTGCGCGCTACGGATCTGCTTTTGCAAGGCGGCGGTTTCGGTTTCATTGCGCTTGATTTAAGTGATGTGCGCGCGGAGGTGCTGCGCCACGTTCCGCTGGATGCCTGGTTTCGTTTTCGGCGCGCAGTGGAGGATACGCCGACGATTCTGGTCGTTCTGGAGCCGGAGTCCAATGCAAAAACGTGCGCTTCCCTGGTTCTGCGGATGGAAGCGGAGCCCGCGCGATGGTCCACAACGCAGGAAACTCATGCTGCGGAAATTTGCAGATCCCCATCTTCATGGCTGTTCGATGGCCTTGTCATTCGCGCCGAATTGCTTCGTTCTCGCATGCAATTGAGTGCTCCCAATGGTTTTCAAAAGCATTCCGCTTCGACAGGCCGCACAGAAATCTTCGAAACGAACGCCATGCGAGATTATTTAAGTATTGCGCGAATTGAATCAGCACCGAAATGAACGCAAGAACTCCCGGAGATTTTTGCTACTACTGAAATCGAATTTCTATGGCATTCGCTTCCATTCACGTCCCCAATTTCCTGGTACAAGCCGTAAAGCGCGCGGAACCTACTCTGCGTGCTCGCGCGGTTGTACTAGTGGATGGAACTCCTCCGATATGGAACGTTGTTG
The DNA here is from genome assembly GCA_963698005.1 of uncultured Acidobacteriota bacterium. Lineage (GTDB taxonomy): Bacteria > Acidobacteriota > Terriglobia > Acidiferrales > UBA7541 > Palsa-295. The sequence continues at coordinate 2,995,021 of OY969113.1, read as the reverse complement.
CAGCCAACGAAGCAGCATCGCAGGCAGGAATCGAATTAGGCATGGCGAAATCGCAAGCAGCGCAATTTCGCAACGTGGAAATTCGCCAGCGTTCTCGCTTGCAGGAAAAATCCGCTCATGCAGCTTTGCTCGATCTGGGGGCTTCCGTTTCTCCGCGCATGGAAGATACTGCGCCCGACACAATCATTCTCGATATTGCCGGTCTCTCTTCCTTGTTCGGAAGCGAGGAAAATATCGCCGGGCAGTTGATGCAACGCGCATCCGGCCTGGGCTTGATCACTCATATTGCAGTGTCTTCCAATCTGGAAGTTGCTCTCCACGCCGCACGCGGTTTCCCTGGGATTACTTTGATCCCTCCAGGAGAAGAAGCGAAGCGTTTGGGCGGGCTGCCCGTGCGCGCGCTTTTGCCCTCCGCGGAAATTCTTGAAACGTTGGAGCGCTGGGGTGTGCGCGACTGTGCAGCGCTGGCGGCGCTTCCTCTGCTGCAATTGTCAGAGCGGCTGGGACAGGAAGGAGTTCACCTCCACGAATTGGCGCGGGGCGCGAGTTTGCGTTCGATTGTGCTGGCAGAGCCGGCAGTGCATTTCGAGGAAGAAATGGCACTCGACTTCGCCGTTGCGGAGCTCGAGCCGCTTGCGTTCCTGCTGGGCCGCTTGCTCGATCAATTGTGTGCGCGGCTGGAGGCGCGTGCGCTGGCAGCGCGTGCTATTCACTTGCGATTTGATTTGGAAGATTCTTTCGAAAAGGATTTTCAAGTCCTGGATGACAAGTCTCCCAGGCTCGCTGACAAAACTTACGAGAAAGTTCTAGGCTTGCCCGTTCCCATGCGCAATTCAAAAATGCTTTTAAAACTGCTCCGCTTGCAATTGCAAGCGGACCCTCCGCACGCATCGATTGTAAAAATTATTCTCTCTGCTGAGCCGGCTCGACCGCGCGCGGCGCAAGGCGGTCTGTTTCTTCCGAGCTGCCTGGATCCGGAAAAATTAGAGTTGACGATAGGCCGGCTGGCGAATCTGGTGGGCACTTCGAATATTGGCTCGCCCGAATTGATCGACACTCACCGTCCCGGAGAATTTCGAATGGAGCGTTTCATCCCTGCAAGCGACGAATCGACAATCCCGCAAAGGAATGGGTCTACTGCCACAGCGCAGGCTCGCAAAGAAGACACATCGGCGTCACGCCACGCCGCAACGGCATTCCGTATCTTCAGGCCAGAAGTGCAGGCGAAGGTCGAACTGCAAGACGATTGTCCCACGCGTATTTATTTTCGCGGCATGCGCGGAAAAATTGTTGCGGCTTCAGGGCCGTGGCGCACTTCCGGCGATTGGTGGCGCGAAGACACCTGGCAGCAGGATGAATGGGAGGTCGATATCCACTTTGATTCTTCGGCGAGCAGCCGCAATGAACGAGCTTCAAGCCCGCGCGCGCAGGACGGGCTTTATCGCATTTATTACGACTCGATTCGCGCTGCCTGGTTCGCGCGAGGAAGATACGACTGATGTACACGGAACTTCACGCCCGCTCCGCTTTCAGTTTTCTTGAAGGAGCTTCCTTGCCGGAAGAATTGGCATCGGTATGCAAGGAATATGGAATGGCGTCCATGGCCTTGCTCGATCGAGACGGCGTTTATGGCGCGCCTCGTTTTTATCTAGCTGCCAAGAAAATAGAAATTGCAGCTCACATCGGCGCCGAAGTCACCTCCGCAGAAGGTTGGCGCTATCCGTTGCTCGTGGAATCGCGCGAAGGCTACCAGAATCTTTGCCGCTTGATCACGAAAATGAAACTGCGTGCGCCTAAGGACAAAGGAAATGTTTCAGGCGCGGAAGTGGCCGAATACGCCGGTGGACTTGTGTGCCTCACGGGAGGCGAGGAAGGCCCGTTGGCGCATGCTTTGGCAGAAGGAGGAATCGAAAGCGGGACGGAATGTGTTCGAGAGTTATGCGAAATATTCGGCAAACAGAATGTTTACGTCGAGTTACAGCGGCATTTTCTGCGCGAAGAAGAAGCCAGAAACCATGCGGCTATCGAAATTGCGGAAAAGTTAGGCCTGCCGCTGCTGGCCACGAATGGCGTGCGCCACGCGCTGCCTGAACGGCGCGAAGTGCTGGACGTCTTCACCTGCATCCGGCACCACCGCACGCTCGCAACTGCCGGCCGCCTGCTTGCGCGCAATTCTGAGCTGCATATGAAGACGCCTGCTGAAATGGCGAAATTGTTTTCAGATCTCCCCGAAGCCATAGCCAATACTCAGCTTCTTGCTTCGCGCCTGCAATTTACCCTGAAAGATTTGGGTTATGAATTCCCAAAATATCCGGTGCCCGACGGCAAGCCGCAAATCCATTTTCTGCGGCAACGAGCTCATGACGGCATGATTTCACGCTATGGACCAAACGACGAACGAGCGCGATTGCAGATCGAGCGTGAATTGAACCTGATTGAAAAGCTCCATCTGGAAGGCTACTTCCTGATCGTATGGGACATTGTTCGCTTTTGCCGCGAGCGCGGCATTCTGGTGCAGGGACGCGGATCCGCGGCGAATAGCGCGGTCTGCTACGCGCTGGGCATCACCGCCGTCGATCCCGTGAAAATGGGACTTCTCTTTGAACGCTTTCTTTCCGAAGAGCGCGGAGAATGGCCGGACATCGATCTCGATCTTCCGAGCGGAGATCAGCGGGAACAAGCGATTCAATATGTGTACGAACGCTACGGAAAATTGGGCGCAGCGATGACCGCAAACGTCATCACCTATCGCGGACGCTCCGCCGCGCGTGAAATCGGCAAGGCCCTGTCTTTTAATCCCGAAACATTGAACCGTTTGACCAGCTTGGTAGGCGCCTGGGAATACAAAGATGCGAACGACACCCTAGCGCGGCAATTTCGAGACGCCGGATTTGATATGCATCATCCGCAGATTCGCAAGTTTTTTGAACTTTGCCTTCAGTTTCAGGATTTGCCGCGCCATCTGGGCCAGCATTCCGGAGGCTTGGTGGTATGCCAGGGCCAGTTGGATTCGATTGTTCCGCTGGAACCGGCCACCATGCCGGGCCGCGTGGTAGTGCAATGGGACAAAGATGATTGCGCCGACATGGGTATCGTGAAAGTGGACCTTCTCGGTCTGGGCATGATGGCTGTGCTGGAAGATTGCCTGCAGATAATCAGCAAAGATTACGGCGAAGAAATAGATTTAGGGCATTTGCCCGCGGACGATCCGTTGGTTTACTCCACGCTTCAAAAAGCGGATACGATCGGGATGTTCCAGGTTGAAAGCCATGCGCAAATGGCCTGTTTACCCCGTCTGCGGCCCGAATGTTTTTACGACATTGTGGTGCAAGTGGCGATTATCCGGCCCGGGCCGATTGTCGGAAAAATGGTCAATCCTTATTTGAAGCGCCGCCAGGGCCGCGAGGCGGTGGACTTCCTTCATCCTTCGCTCAAACCTGTCCTCGAGCGCACTTTAGGAGTGCCGCTATTTCAAGAGCAATTATTGCGCATGGCCATGATTGCCGCCGGATTCACCGGAGGCGAAGCCGAAGAATTACGCCGCGCACTCGGCTTCAAGCGTTCAGAAAAGCGAATGAAGGAAATAGAGGTAAAACTTCGTTCCGGGATGGATAAGAATGGAATTACATCCGAGTCGCAGGAAAAGATCGTTCAGTCCATCACTTCTTTTGCTTTGTATGGATTTCCTGAATCCCATGCCGCAAGTTTTGCCCTGCTCGCCTATGCCAGCGCTTATTTGAAGTGCCACTATCTCGCTGCTTTCACCGCTGCCATTTTGAATAATCAGCCTATGGGATTTTATCAGCCTGACACGCTGGTAAGGGATGCTCAACGGCACGGCCTGAAAGTGAAGCCCATCGATGTAACCTGCTCGGACTGGCTGTGCCGGCTTGAAAAAGACAGCCAGGGCTTTTGCGTGCGGCTGGGATTGCGCTACGTGAAAAGTTTGCGCGGCGATGTGGCTTTGGAACTTGTAGCCCAGCGCGCTATGCGCCCGTTTTTTTCTATCGAAGATTTAAAGCTTCGCGTCCCCATGATTCAAAAGTCGGAACTTACAACCCTGGCGGAAATTGGCGCCTTAAATTTCATCGCCGGCAAGCATGGAGTCCATCGGCGAGACGCCTTGTGGCAAATCGAACGCGCGGCGAGACGTCCCGGACCATTGCTTGAAGAGACGGAAGGAGCGGAAGAAGAACTAAAACCCGTGAGTATGGAAGCGGAAGCGGCTCCGATTTCTTCAGCGATGCAGTCTCCTCTGGCAGCTATGACGGGAGAAGAGAGATTAGTTGCAGATTTTCGTGGCACGGGCATGACCGTCGGCCTTCATCCCATGGGCCACCATCGCGTGGAAATGAAGAGGCGGGGTGTTCGCTCGGCCAGTGAACTTTCCAATCTGCCCGATGGTATGCACGTTAGGATTGCAGGCGGAGTGATCACGCGTCAGCGTCCTGGGACAGCGAAAGGTTTTGTTTTTCTAAGCCTGGAAGATGAAACCGGAATCTCGAATGCGATTATTACGCCGCAGTTATTTGAGAAATACCATGTGGTGATAGTCCACCAGCAATTTTTGCTGGTCGAGGGGCGACTGCAAAATCAAGACGGGGTAATTTCAGTAAAAGCCGAAAGCATTCAGCCATTGGGCATCACGCGGGCCGAAACCACTTCACACGATTTTCACTGATGGGCTTTAGGCTGGCTGCGGACGGCAGAAGGGAATCCTCAGTTTACGCGGGGCTTGTCTGTGCCCAGAACTGTTTTGATGGTTTCCAACAACTGCTTCATGGGCGCCGATTTCACCGCATGACCGTGAGCTCCTATACGCGCAATCTCGTCTTTCACTTGCTGCGATTCATGCATGGTGAAAATCACGATCTTGGCGTTCGGATCCGCCGTACGAATCAGGCGCGCCGCATCCAAACCGCTCATCACCGGCATGCTGATATCCAGGATCACTAAATCAGGTTTCAATTCCGCCGTTTTTTCCACGGCATCTTTTCCGTTGATCACATCCGCGCACACTTCCCAGCCTGCCGCCGCGAGCGCTGAACGTAAACCTCGCCGGACGGCTTCATGGTCGTCAGCAATTAGGATTCGGATGGGTTTTTCTCCCACGGCAAATGGCGCAACTAACCATACAATTTCATTCCGACAGAAACTCGAACCTCAAAGTACCAGAGCGAGCGCACGAAACGCAAAGAGAAACCGCGATGTTAGACCACAGGTTTCCACAACTCTTGCCGCGTCTCCGGGATTACCTAAGCTTCAGGCCGCCAACATGACCTACAGCCAACCGATGCGCCCATGCCCAAAAGGTCGAGCCTCGGGCAGCGGTAGCCACTACCTCGGGTGAAAGCTCCCTACGCTCCGCGATAGATTTCGACAGAGGCTCCCGAGCCAAGATGACGCTTTGGCGCACTCCTTCCACTGCCAGGACGCAAAGAGTGATGAGGAGTAAAAGCGCCAAAAAACCTACAATAAAAATCAAGAATGCCGCGGCGACTTGAAAAAACGAATTATACGTCGCCACAACATCCATTTTAATCTCCTCCGTGCGACATCTATGTCTGCTTAGCGGTCGCGGTCACCGTTCTTCTTGTCGTTTTTCGGCTTTCGATGCTTTGCGGAGTCGTCTTCGTCATCTTGAGCTGGAATGCGTCCTGTCGTGCGGTCGGGTTCGGTTCTGCGATCCGTCGGGGAGGGTAGGCTCGTGCTATCAATGGGAGTGAGACCTGGCCCGCGGCTAAGATCTTCTGAGCGGTTTGTCGTCATTGGTTTGCTCCTTGGTTCGGTTCGCGAAATCTTCTTTCTTCATGTAGCAGTATTCGGGGTGCTCAAATCCTCGTCTATCCGGCAAACGCTGTAGTTAATGCCAGAACAACTCTGTAGAAACAGGGCAAGAGAATCGCCCTATTGAGTAACAACCTCGGAAAGCGAAGGAACTTGGCTGGTAGCCTCGGAAAGGCTGCCGACAATCATGTCTGTTTCAATGAGTCCCAAACGCGCCCTCATCGCCTCGAGATTTCCGGCGAAACCCCACAGGCCAATCGCGATCCTCGACTTTGGAAACCGAACGCGGAGCTTCTTATAAATTCTGCGAACGTTATAAACACTGAAAGGGGGCAGGGCCGAAACGTAGACCACCTCGCAGTGTTGTTCGGCGGCTTCTTCCATCATATCTTCGAGCGATCCTGGAACCACAACTTGCGCGTTATATCCCGCTCGAATTGCCAAGTGTGCGAGCATCATTCCAAGAATTTCATCCCCTTCATCACGGGAAGGTATGCAAGCCACCGCGCAACCCGCAATGTCTTTATTCTCGGCTGTTACAACAGTTGAGTGCGGCTCGATGTTCACTTCGGTCTCAAGTTCCTGAGGCGGCGTCTCAACCTCCGGCCGCAGCGTAAGCTCCTCGATAATTTCCTTTAAAGTGTGAAAGACGAATTGCTCGCGCGCGTCGCCCAATCCTATATCCGCTCGATCCTTCTCTATAAAGATCAGCACCGGCGTAATAACAGACTCGTATAGTTTTTCGATCGAACCTTCTTTAAGAAACTCGTCAATCACTTGCCGTGCTCCCTCTGCGTCCATTCGACGGAGCCTTTGATAGAGCTGTACTTCTGTCCCCAGCACATGTTGGTCGCCCAAGAGGACGCTCAGGAATTCCCACTGCGGAATGTAACGGCCAATCACAACGATGCACACCGTCAAGGGCGTAGAGAGCAGGAGGCCGACGGGACCCCACAAAGCAGCCCAGAAAATTGCCGCCACTAGAATGGCTAGGGACGAGACTCCAGTCTGCGCTGCATATACGAGAGGTTCGACGACATAAGATGTAAGTCCTTCAATGACGACAAAGGCTCCGAACACCATGAGCGGCTTTGCCCATCCGTCAAAAACGGCGAGCGACAGCAAAATCGGCAGCGCCGCCCCCACCATGGTTCCCAGGTACGGAACGAATCTAAGAAGCGCAGCGAGCACTCCCCAAAGGAAAGCATTCGGTATCCCGATAAAATAAAGAGCCGTGCCGAACAACGTGCCGTAGCCCAGATTCATCAGGAATTGGAAAAATAAATACCGACCCACTCGCTGGGTAGCCTCGTCGAAAGCCTGGGTTGTGACATGGAATCTGTTTAGCCCGGCCAACGCGAAGAGGCGATCGCGAAGGTCTTCGCTGCGCAGCAGAATGAACGCGGTAAAGACCATCACAATTACCAACGTTGCTAGCGGTCCCAGGAATGGGCCTAGCAGCGCTCGGACAGACGCAATGGGACTGTTCTGCTGCACAACTTCGACCGCAACGGGATGCGCGATGCTGCCACCGGGAAGTAATGTGTGTTTGCTTTTCTGACTTTTGTCATTCGTCTCGTTCGGAGAGGGTGTTTCAATCGTGGACGACAATTCTTCGCCCAATTCGTCTACTGTTGCCTCCGCTTTGCCGATCCCGTTTTCTCTTGCTCCGCGGAAAGATTCAATTTTTCTGGAGATTGTGGTCTTGTAGTTCGGAATTTGAGTCGCCAGACTGATCGCTTGATTGAAGACGAGCCACCCCAGGCCCGTCAGAACCACGGCTATAAGAAGAACCACGACGAGTACCGGCCCCGCCCTTCCAAGACGTGCTTTTTCCAAAAGATTGACAAGCGGGGCCAGAAGGAAAGCGAAGAGAACTGCTAGAGCGATAGGAACCAGGACCGACCTGGCAAAATAAAGAGCAGCGACGCACACCACGGCCGTTACGACCGGAGGAAAGCTCGCCGAATCTCTGGATGTTCTAGTCGCCATAAAGTGAACCGATGATAAGAGGAATCCGTCCGGCTAGCCTGCTTTGCGTCGCGTCCTTTTTTCGTGAGCCGAAGCTTCCCTCGCCGAATGCAGAGGGGCTTTCCGGGCTCCTGCGGTCCTCTCTAGGCTTTTCTTCAGCGCGGTCATCATGTCAATCACAGGCGCCCGCGCGGGATGAGGAGCGGCAGTAACCTCGCGCCCTTTCTGTTTCGCCTCGATCAGAGCGCGAAGCCGAGTCTCAAAGTCATCGTGATATTTCTTCAGTTGGAACTCTTCGGATAGATTATCGACAAGTTGCTCGGCCAACTTTATTTCTTGCGGGGTAAGTTTTACGTTGTCGGTCTTGCCGTATCCGGGCGCTTCGCGAATCTCGTTGGCAAAATACATGGTGTGAAGCGCGATGCCTTGGTCGTACGGCCGAAGGAAGACGGTGTACTCGCGCTGATGCATCGTGAGCTTGGCAATGGCCACGCGATCTTTGTCTTCCATCGTTTTCAGCAACAACTTATAAGCTTTTTTGCCCTGGTCCTCGGGCACGAGGAAGTAGGACGAATCGAAAAACAGAGGATCGATCTCGGATTCTTTGACGAACGCAAGAATTTCCATCGCACGCGCCGATTCGGGCGTTATTTTTTTGATTTCGTCCGGGTCGATCACCACATACTTGCCGTCTTCGTATTCGTACCCTTTCACCACTTCCGAACGTTCCACGATGCGATTGCACGTTGGGCAAAATAGCGGCTGGCGAAGTCTGGTCTTGCACACCGAGTGAAGCTGATGAAGCCCGACCCGCGAGCTTCGCGCCGCCGGATAGAGTTTGACTGGTATCGAAATCAGTCCGAAAGTAATGAAGCCTTTCCAAGCAGACGATGCCATCGGATTCGAGCCTCCAGCGTAATTTACCCGTATACAGATAATGAGACGTAAAGCCCATAGGGACAAGCCTGTAGCCGTTACAAAAAGATGATGTAGCAGAGATTTCAGCCCTTCCCTGTCGGCGCTACAACCGTATAATCGGCCAATGGCGCTCGCGGAATACAAACGAAAAAGACGTTTTGACGCCACTCCCGAGCCGGCTGGCGGCCGTCTCTCACGGCAAGGATCTACGTTCGTCGTTCAAGAACATCACGCACGGCGCCTTCATTACGATTTTCGTCTGGAAGTAAACGGTGTGATGAAATCCTGGGCCGTGCCAAAAGGCCCGTCGATGAATCCCGGGGATAAACGGCTCGCCATCCAGACCGAAGACCATCCTCTCGAGTACGCGAAATTCCAAGGCGAGATCCCCCGCGGAAACTACGGCGCGGGCGACGTGATCGTCTGGGATAACGGCACTTTCGAAGTGGAAGGAAGCTTGCCGGCGCAACAGCAACTCGACCGTGGCGAACTCAAGTTTATCCTTCACGGGAAAAAACTGACTGGAAGTTTTGTGCTCGTAAAGATCCGCAGCCGCCAGCCGGGAAAACAAGAATGGCTCATGATCAAACATCGCGATTCATCCGCGAGTGATGCGTGGAATATTGACGAACACGCAGGTTCAGTTCTTCCGGAAGCGAAAGGCCCGAAGAAGAAATGGATTTCCAATCGTCCGGCAGCCGGCCAAAAAGGGAAAAGTGAAACAAAGAAGGCCGATTTGAAGTTTCCGGCCTCCGCGCGGCAAGCGCCTATGCCGGACTGGATCCAACCTGCCCTTGCGACGCTGTCCGATCGGCCGTTTTCGGATCCAGCGTGGCTCTTTGAGATCAAATGGGATGGAGGGCGTACGCTAGCCCGTGTGCAAAAGGGTCAGGTTCAGTTGTGGTCCCGATCTCACCGCGATGTCACCGGCGAATATCCGGAATTAGCTGGCCTGGCGGCACACACCAACGGACTTGATGTTTGGCTAGATGGTGAGGTTGTGGCATTGGACCCCGAGGGCCGCAGCGATTTCGAGAGTCTGCAACAGCGATTTTCTGTCATCAACCCAAGCGCCGAACTTTTGCACCAAGTCCCCGTGGTTTATTATGTCTTCGACATTCTTTATTGCGACGGTTACGACCTTCGCCCGTCGCCTCTGCTCGAGCGTAAGGCGCTTCTGAGACAAGTTCTTCGCGCCGACGAAACCATCCGCTATTCAGATCATGAAATCGAGAAAGGAAAGGAACTGTACGACCTCGCTCTCGAAAAGCAGTTGGAAGGGATTGTGGGAAAGCAGATTCACAGCCCTTATCCCGAGGGGCGCACCACGTCATGGTTGAAGTTCAAGCTAGTCCGCGAACTGGACGCCGTCGTGGGCGGCTGGACTGATCCCCGCGGCACCCGGCAATATTTCGGCGCTCTTCTCTTGGGACTGTATGATGGCAAGAAGCTGGAATTCATTTGCGGAGCTGGAAGCGGATTTTCCGGCGCATTTCAAAAACGGCTCGCCTCGCGGCTAAAGGCGCTACGAACCGAAAAGTGCCCATTCGCCACAAAACCCGTCACACGCGAGAAAGCTTACTGGGTGAAACCCGAGCTCGTAGCGCGGATGAAATATGGAGGATGGACTGACGGACGCCACTTGCGCCAGCCCACATTTCTGGGCTTGCAGGAAGACCACGACCCGAAGGATTGCACCTTTGACAAGGAAACAAAATCTGTGAACGCGAGTGCAGTCAATAAGAAAACCAAGCCGCCAGCTCCGCGTCGGCGAAAAACCGTCGAAACGCCGGAGCCTAAAGCCAGGACCGCGGCTACTCCTGCTCCTTCACTAACCGTTCTCAAAACCGGTACAGAAATCGCGAATGAACTCGATCGCGGTTCGCAGCCGGAGGTTCTCGTTGAAGTCGATGGTGTGTCCTTGCGTCTTACCAATCTCAACAAGATTTATTTTCCGGGCGATGGCTACACCAAAAGAAATTTGCTGGCGCACTACTTCTACATTTCTCCTTTGCTGCTGCCATTTCTAAAGGACAGGCCGCTGGTATTGCGGCGTTACCCAAACGGAATCGAAGGCCAGGCCTTTTTTCAAAAGGACGCAGGCAAGGACGCCCCAAAGTGGATGAAAACGGTCGCCATCGAGTCCGAAAGCAAATCGAAGGCGATCCGGTACTTCGTCGCCAATGATCGTGCCAGCCTGCTTTACTTGACGAACCTTGGATGCATCGATCATAACCCGTGGTCAGCGCGCAGCGACGATCTCGATCATCCCGACTATATGTTCTTCGATTTGGATCCCACCGAAGGCACACCCTTCACTTCGGTGGTTAAACTCGGAAAACTATTAGCCTCAAAGTTACAAGAAATTGGAATGAAAGTTTTTCTAAAAACTTCCGGTGCCACTGGATTGCACATTTTCATTCCCATTGAACGGATTTACACCTACGAGCAAGTGAGGCAGTTCGTACAGACCATTGCTTCGCTCACTGCGCAAGATCACCCAGAGCTGATCACTTCGGATAGAACGGTGCGAAATCGCCCAAAGGGAAGCATCTATATTGACGCTCATCAAAACTCTTCAGGGCAATCCCTCGCATCCGTTTATTCAGTCCGTGCCTTTCCGCGCGCGCCGGTTTCAACGCCCATAACCTTCGACGAACTGACAGCCAAACTCTCTCCCGAGAAATGGAATTTGTCGTCGCTACGTAGCCGAATAGACAAAGTGGGAGATCTTTGGGCCGATTTTTGGAAGCACAAGCAGAGATTAGAACCCGCCGTCCGGCGTCTTGAAGGAACTCTGAAAACGGGTCAAGCTTGAGATGTCTTTCGCGGTTGAAGCCGATTGGAAGGCCCGTTAGATTGTGAGAACTGTGATGTTAGAAAAGGTCTCGAATCATCTTCCGCAAAACAAGAACAGCCCCCAGAGCAATTCCGCCAATTAGCACCACGAATGGTAACGAATCTGCCGTTTGAGTTCTAACTAAACTTGCGGCTATCGTAGTCGCGGCACAGGTGCTCAGTGGAGCGCCAAATCCTATAATGACCCCTAACATGATATTGAGTAGATGTCGTTTCATAGTCCCCTCAACTTATTCGCAGTCCATAGGAACATAGATCTGCCACGGATGGCATACCCTCAACACTGGAAATCGGGGTGGGGTCTTCTGTCAGCGTACTAAAGCACTTACCCTAGTTTTTCCTCTTAACTCGTCAACTTGCCGACCTCTAGGCATTCAAGAACAACCGCGGTCTAGCCGAACAGATACAGGAATACCGGGCTGACGTTACAGGATGACGCTGATAGACCCGGCTTCCAGAGTCGACTATTTTGGCCACGTACAAATGGCTAGCGCGACTAGCTAGTAATAAGTCCAGGCCATATCAAGCAACGAGGTGACCCGTGAATAGCAATCAGACGATGTCCAACACAATACAGCCTTTACCGAACGCCCCGCAGACCGAACCTCCAAACTGTGGCGACGAGTTAGAACTGGTGAGACGCGCTCAAGCCGGAGACGACACTGCTTTTGCCAGCCTAATCCAGCCCTACGTTCGGAAGGCTTATCACGTTGCCTTGAAGATCACTCGCAATCGAGAAGACGCCGAGGACGCATCGCAACAAAGCCTTTTGAATGCTTACGCTCACATCCATCAATTCCGCGGGCAATCCCGCTTTTCCAGTTGGCTGACGCGTATCGCCATGAACGAAGCCCTCATAAAGGTTCGTAAGCGTCGCTCGGAGGATCACTACTTGTCTTATGAGAACAACACCGGCCAGGAACTGAATGTAGTCGAAACTCTGAGCGCCGGAGACGCTTCCCACCCCGAAATCTTGTATTCAAAGCGCGAAAATAATCGCGCTCTTCATCAAGCCATCGAAAGCCTCGGAAACACGTCCCGAGTCGTGGTTCGGCTTCTGGGACTGCAAGAATGGCAAGCAAAAGAAGCCGCCGCAACATTGAAACTTTCCCAGTCGGCGGTGAAAACAAGGTTCTCGCGCGCTCGACAGCAATTGCGCGAGTGCCTGGCCGAACGTATGTAAACGAGCGAGACCCTCTGAGGAGCTAGATCGTTAGCCCACGCATTCTTCGGTCCTACTCTTCGATTGCGCCCACGCTGCAGTTTCACCCTTGACTGTATCGGTTTTCCAGAATTAAATGCCAAATGCACCCTTCATGTGACTACAGCATGGTTGAGTTTTAATGGGCTTCCTGGCCCCATTCAAATCGCTTGATGTTGGAGAAAGCATGAAAACGCTCCGTATTTTAGTCGCAGACGATCACGATCTCATGCGGCGTGGAATCAAGGCATTACTTCAATCACATGCCGGTTGGGAGGTTTGTGGCGAAGCCCACACCGGCCGCGAGGCCGTTACGAAAGCGGAAGAGTTGAAGCCTGACATCGTTATCCTGGATATCAGCATGCCCGATCTGAACGGCGTGGATGCTGCAAAAAGAATTCGAAAAAGCTCGCCGGATACCGAAGTCCTGATTCTGTCGGTACATTACTCCGACCAGCTAATCCGCGACATTCTGGAGGCTGGAGTCCGCGGTTACATCGTAAAGTCGGACTCCGATCGCGATCTGATTATCGCCGTCGAAACTCTCGCAAATCACAAACCTTTTTTTACCCCTCGTGCCACCGAAGTGATGCTCACAAATTTTAACGAAGGGAAGACTCACACGGAACCTCCCGAGACCATGCGCGACCGGTTAACCTCTCGAGAACGTGAGATCGTTCAATTGTTGGCCGAAGGCAAGAGCAGCAAAGAAGTCGCATCTTCTTTGAACATCAGCGTGAAAACCGCTGAAACGCATCGCGCCAACATAATGCGCAAGCTACAGCTTCATACCGTCAGCGAGCTGGTGCGCTATGCCGTGCGCAATCAAATCATCGAGCCGTAAGCCCATGGAAACGCCACGCCGCACGCGAGCATTGCTCCGGAGGCGGCCTGCTCCGTCCGTTTTGCAAGTAGCGCCTTTCCCCTTCGCTTTTAAGATGCTTATGCGCCATTGTGTTACACTGCGGGCCCCTTCTACAGGATGTTCCCCATGTGCCTAACGAGTTGCCTGTATTGATGATAGAGCGCTTCTAACGGATTATTGCTCGGGTTGAATTCTCTTACTCCCTCGCGAACCAGCAAGGTGTGGATCAACTTCCCCGTTCTTCGCGAAGCAGGGTGAAAGGCATGGAAATATGATTCCTTCGGTCCATAGTCGAAGAATTGCAGCTCCGAGGCAGCTTGATATTTCTGACCGGTACAAGCCCCAAGCCACTGTTTTAATTGCTACGAACGACCCGGAAATTCGCGAGAATATTGCCGGACTTCTCCAATTGTTCCCACTGAAGACTGTGTGGGCCGAAGGGTTGGCGGAAGTGAAATCAGTTCTCACTCGGGAGAGCGTTACCGCCTGCTTATGCGGCTTCTGGCTTGTGGACGGAACGTATCGAGATGTCGTCAGACACCTGAAGTTACAGCGCGCTGAAATTCCCGCAATAATTGTTTGCGCTCCCTCGTGTCCGCACGAATATAGAGATTACCTGGCAGCACTGAATATCAGAGCTTTCGACTTCATCTGTCACCCCTACCGAAAGACCGACATAGAAAGGATTCTGCGCTCGGCAATCGCGGCCCACGAGGGATCTGAGCGTTTGACTCTGCCTTCAGACGCGCCTGCCATTCCGATACCGAGTGTTTCTGGCTTGCGCCGAGCGAGCTAGTCCTCCAGAACTGCGCGGTCGGCCTGGCGCCTTGCGATCCCATGATCGGATTATCAAACTGTAACTCTCACGCGCATTCGCCACTTGACGCATGCACCCAGCGGCGCTTTCGAGTACTCGGACTCACCGTTTAGGTTGTATTCTAGTTAGTTGTATATAACTCGCAGCCGTCGAGTTATCGCGACCACAGGTCTAAGGAAAAAATGGCCACGGCCACTCAACCCCAGATATTTGTCGAAATTCACGAGCCGATTCGCGCGGAACTGTTCAGCATCGAGCGCCTGGAACAGCACGCGGAGAGTCTTGCCGCCGCTCAGACCGTCACTACCGATTCAGACGATGGTCGCCCGCTTATCCCTCGCGTGACCGAAAACGGCCGAGTGCTCCTGGAATACTACCTCGACACCGCGAAGGCTATTCAGGAGGAACACGCGATCACGCCCGCGGCGGAATGGTTAGTCGATAACTTTTACATTGTAGAGCAACAGCTTCGCGAAATTCGCGACGACTTGCCCGTTGGATATTACAAAAAACTGCCCAAATTGGCTTCCGGCCATTTGCAAGGATATCCACGCGTTTTCGGTGTGGCCTGGGCATTCGTGGCCCACACGGATAGCCGCTTCGAACCGGAAGTACTCCGCGGCTTCGTTACTGCTTACCAGCGCGTGCAGCCGTTAACCATCGGCGAACTTTGGGCCGTTGCCATCACGCTAAGAGTCGTGCTGGTCGAGAATTTGCGCAGGATCGCCGAGCGTCTCTTGCTCAGCCGGCGCGGTCGCGAAGAGGCCGACTTGCTTGCCGATAGTCTCCTCGGCACCGGCGGGCAAGCTATGGTTTCGCCAGCCAGCGTACTCCGGGAATTCGAGAAAAAACCTCTCGAAAGGGCTTTTGCCGTTCAGCTCGTGCAACGTTTGCGCGACTTGGACCCGAAAGTTGGCCCTGTTCTCGTATGGTTGGACGAGCGCTTGGCTGCCCAGGGCACCACGGCGGATGAAATCGTTCGAGCGGAGCATCAGCAGCAAGCGGCCATGACTGTCACCGTGCGCAACATCATCACGAGCATGCGCCTGATGTCGGAGTTCGACTGGCAGGTGTTCTTCGAAAGCGTCAGCCTGGTGGATAAGGTTTTGTGCGACGGAAGTAATTTTGCGGACATGGATTTTGCCACGCGCGATTACTATCGCCACGCGGTCGAGGATCTCTCCCGAGGATCCGAACACACTGAAATCGAGATCGCCGAACGCGCCGTGCATCGTGCGAAAAAGGCGCGAGCGGAGCGAACCGATGGTCAGCCGCCGGACGATCGGCGCTCCGACCCCGGCTATTACCTGATATCGCATGGACGTTGGGCGTTTGAGCGCGAATTGGATTTTCATGTCCCTTGGAGAAGATGGATACTCCGCCTGTACGTTCGCGCTGCGGTTCCAGGCTTCTTGGGAACGATCGCAGCACTAACAGCCGTCATACTCGCGTTCCCTCTGTTCCGCTCCAGAGAAATGGGATTGCACACCGGCTATCTAGTATTACTCGGGCTACTTGCGGCAATCCCGGCATCGGATTTAGCACTCGCCCTGATCAATCGCGCCGTCACCGATCTGCTCGGACCGCGCACGCTAGCCCGTTTCGAGTTGAAGGAGGGAGTGCCCACGGAGTTGCGCACCTTCGTCGCAGTTCCGACCTTGCTCGTTTCTGAGGACGGAATCAAAGAACAGGCTGAGCGCTTGGAAGTCCACTACTTGGCAAACCCCGATGGCGACTTGCGTTTTGCATTGCTCTCCGACTGGGTCGACGCCCCCACTGAAAGTTTACCGAATGATGAAGACCTCTTGGCTACCGCTGTCGACAGCATCGCAAACTTAAACGCCCGCCACGGTCCGCCGCCTGGCGGCGGCGATCGCTTCTTCCTGTTCCATCGTAAACGCGCGTGGAATGAACGCGAGCAAAAATGGATGGGATGGGAGCGCAAGCGCGGAAAACTGCACGAGTTCAATCAGCTTCTTCGCGGTTCTGCCACCACCACCTTCCTTTCTATCGAAGGCCGCCCGCCACAATCGGTTCCGGGAGTGCGTTACGTTATTACCCTGGATGCGGACACACGACTGCCTCGCGGCACCGCCGCCCGGCTTGTAGGCACCATGGCCCATCCCTTAAATCGGCCGAGATTCTCTGCTGACTTGGGCCGTGTTGTAGACGGCTACTCAATCGTGCAGCCCAGAATTACGCCTTCATTGCCGACCGAGCGGGACAGATCGCTTTTCCAAGAAATCTTTTCCGGCCCGAGCGGAATTGATCCGTACGCCTCCGCTGTCTCTGATGTTTACCAGGATCTATTCCGCGAAGGCTCCTACACCGGCAAGGGAATTTACGACATCGACGCATATGAGATGGCTCTGGCTGGCAAAGTGAAGGAAAACACGCTGCTGAGCCACGATCTGCTCGAGGGTATCTTCGCTCGCGCCGCGCTGGCGACAGACATTGAGCTGTTCGACGATTTTCCTTCGCACTATGAGGCCGCTGCCGCACGCCAGCACCGCTGGGCGCGCGGAGACTGGCAACTTCTCCCCTGGATCTTCGGGCGCGGCGGCTTATCAAAAGAGGAACGGAAGAAGATAAAAATCCCGGCAATCAGCCGCTGGAAGATGCTCGACAATCTGCGCCGAACCCTTTCGGCACCCTGCATGTTTCTCACGTTGGTGGTTGGGTGGCTGGTACCGGCAATTTCTCCGTGGCTGTGGACCAGGTTTATTCTCGCCACAGTTGCCATTCCTTCACTGATTCCTTTTCTAGTGGGTTTGAACCCGCATCTCGGCGGAATCTCCAAGCGCAGCCACATTCGCGGGGTGCTTTCGGATCTTAGCCTCGGTCTATATCAGATTGGTTTGACTATCACTCTGTTGGCGTACCAAGCATGGCTGATGTCCGATGCGATTTTGCGCACACTCGTCAGGATCTTTATTTCGGGAAAAAATCTGCTGCAGTGGGTGACCGCGGCCCAGGCAAACTCTGCAGTCGACTTGAATTTTTTCGGTATGTACAAACGCATGAGCGCCAGTGTCTTGTTCGCTCTTGCGGTCCTGCTCGCGGTGCTGCTTGGCAAGCCCCATTCGTTATTTGCCGCAGCCCCCTTTGTTGCGTTGTGGATTGCCGCACCGGCCGTCGCGCGTTGGATCAGCCTTCCGCCACACCTTCCGGACGTAGAGGCTTTCTCCCCATCCGATACCACGGCTCTCCGGCTCCTGTCGCGCCGCACTTGGCGCTTCTTTGAAACTTTTGTTACTCCCGTGGATAACTTTCTTCCTCCCGATAATTTTCAAGAAGATCCTAAGCCCATCGTCGCCCACCGAACCTCGCCGACGAATATCGGGCTATATTTGCTTTCTACCCTCGCAGCGCGCGATTTTGGTTGGATTGGAATTCAGGCAGCAACCGAACGCCTGGAAAACACCTTCCGCGCCATGAACAGATTGGAACAATTTCGGGGCCATTTCTATAACTGGTACGACACGCGGGATTTTCATCCTCTGGACCCCAAGTACGTCTCCTCCGTTGATAGCGGGAATATCGCCGGACATTTTTTGGTGCTCGGCAACGGCTGCAGGGAGCTGATTCAAAAGTCATCCATGGAAGCCGGCTTATTGGCCGGAGTGGGGGATGCGCTCTCGCTCTTGCGCGAAGCTGTCCTTGGGATTGCAGATACCCGGCGCACACACAGCGTCACGCGCAAACAGCTCATCAACGCAATCGATGCTGTTGCGGCGATGTGTGATTCCGTGCCGGCGGATGCTGCGGATTGGGCCGTGCGGTTCGTCGAATTAAGAGAGCGAGTCCAAACTGTTGCGGATATTGCCCAAACCCTGGAGCAAGAGCTTGGAGATACTTCCAATTCAGAATTTCGATATTGGGCCGAAGCCGCTAGAATCAGCGTGGAATCTCATATTCAAGATGCAAGGATCCTGCTGCCCTGGCTCCGTCTCGCTCCAACAGAAGTCGTGGCAATGGCTGAAAATCCTTCCGGTCCGGCCCCCGAATGGCTCGCTATTGAACCTTTCTTCCGCAGTCTCCCGACTTTAGCCGATGCTCCGGAAAGATGCGAAGCTGCCGTCCGGGAACTTACCGTTCTTGGCGCAAGCTTAGCCCACGATCCTGTAGCGAATAAGAATGTACTCGCGCGCGTGGCTGCGCTTACACAAGCGATGCAAGATTCCATCTCCGATGCTGGATCGCTGGTCCGGCGCCTCACTGGAATTGCGCAAACAGCCGGAAAATTATTCGAGTCCATGGATTTCAGCTTCTTGTTCGACCACTCGCGCAAGCTTTTTTCTATCGGATACCGCGGCACCGACGGGTGCTTGGACCCAAGTTGCTATGATTTGCTCGCGTCGGAAGCACGCCTCACAAGTTTCATCGCCATCGCTAAAGGTGACGTCCCGTCCTCGCACTGGTTTCGGCTCGGACGCTCCCTCACGCCCGTGGGACGCGGTTCCGCATTAATTTCCTGGTCTGGATCGATGTTCGAATATCTTATGCCTGACCTGGTGATGCGCTCGCCCTCCGATAGCCTGCTGTCCCAAACCTATGAACAGATAGTCCTAAGGCAAATCGAGTATGGAGAAGAGCGCGGTGTGCCTTGGGGGATTTCTGAGTCTGCCTACAACGCCAGGGATATAGATTTCACCTATCAGTATTCCAGCTTTGGGGTTCCCGGCCTCGGCCTCAAACGCGGACTGAGCGAAGATCTAGTAATCGCGCCTTACGCCACCGCGCTGGCTGCGATGATTCGCCCCGGGCTTGCTGTCAAGAATTTTGAGCGTCTCGTTCAGGCTGGCGGCAAGGGAACCTTTGGATTTTATGAGTCTCTCGACTACTCAGGCTCCCGCTTGCCGGAAGGAAAGAATGTTGCCGTGATACGCGCTTACATGGCGCATCACCAGGGTATGACGTTGTTATCCTCCGCGAACGTCGTGAATCATGGCGCCATGCAAACGCGCTTCCACGCCGAACCCATCGTGCGTGCCACCGAACTTCTTTTGCAGGAGCGCACTCCTCGCGATGTGCTGGTTGCGCGTCCTCGCGCCGAAGAAGTCTCCGCCGCGGCTAAAGTCCGCGAATTCACTCCTCCGGTGGTTCGCCGCTTCACAACTCCCCATGACGCAACTCCGCGGACTCAACTCCTTTCCAACGGCCGCTACGGCGTCATGCTGACGGCCGCAGGCTCGGGCTATAGTCGCTGGCGCGATATTGCTGTCACTCGATGGCGTGAGGACCTCACCCGCGATTGCTGGGGCAGCTATATTTTCCTGCGCGACGAACAAACTGGGAATGTCTGGTCCGCCGGCTATCAGCCCAGCGGAGTCGAACCGGATAGTTACGAAGCCGCCTTTTACGAAGATCATGCCGAAATTGTTCGCCGCGACCGCTCGCTTACCACCTCCCTCGAAGTGGTTGTTTCATCTGAAGACGACGCCGAAGTTCGTCGCGTCACCATCACGAATTTGGGTGTTCGTGCGCGGGATGTGCAGGTAACTTCCTATGCGGAGCTCTCGCTTACTTCACAGGCAGCCGATGTGGCGCAACCTGCTTTCTCCAACCTGTTCGTTGAAACTGAATTCGTGGCCGATCTAGGTGCGATACTCGCCACCAGACGCAAGCGTTCGCCCGAAGACACTTCCGTTTGGGCCGCGCACGTTCTAGTTGTGGACGGCGCCACTGTGGGCGATTTGCAATTCGAGACCGATCGCGCGAAATTCGTGGGGCGCACTCGTAGCTTGCGCAACCCGGTATCAATCGTTGATGGCCGCCCGCTTTCGAATTCTGTCGGTTCTGTACTCGACCCGATCATTAGCCTGCGGCGTACTGTCCATATTCCATCGGGTACTACGGTTCATCTGATTTTTTCCACCATCGTCGCTTCCACGCGCGAAGAAGTCCTTGAACTGGCCGATAAATACCGCGATGCCCGAACCTTCGATCGCACTCTGACCCTCGCCTGGACCCAAGCGCAGGTCCAGCTGCACCATTTGAGCATCGGCTCCGAAGAGGCTCACCTATTCCAGAGGCTGGCAAACGCTGTCCTATATTCGGATTCCTCTCTCAGACCCTCACCTGATGTGTTGAGCGCCACCTCTCTGGATATAAGCACGCTCTGGACCCTGGGAATCTCAGGCGATCTGCCCATCATACTTGCGCGCATCGAC
The DNA here is from genome assembly GCA_963698005.1 of uncultured Acidobacteriota bacterium. GTDB lineage: Bacteria > Acidobacteriota > Terriglobia > Acidiferrales > UBA7541 > Palsa-295. The sequence continues at coordinate 2,974,430 of OY969113.1, read as the reverse complement.
GACCCGGACGACGTCGAGATCATCCGCCAGTTGTTGCGCGCTCACGAATACTGGCGCATGAAACAGTTATCCGCGGATGTCGTGATTATTAATGAGAAAGCTCCGTCCTACGTGCAGGAACTGCAAACCTCTTTGGAAGCGCTCGTTCGTGGCAGCCAGCTTCGGCTTTCTCCGGATACCACCGGAGTGAGTGGAAAAATCTTCCTCTTGCGTGGAGACGTAGTCTCGCCGCAAACGCGCGCACAGCTTCAAGCGGTCGCAAGAGCCGTTCTTTTGAGCCGGCGCGGCACGTTGGCGGAGCAGATCACAAGATCGCAGTACAGAGACCCCGCGCCTCCGCCCGTGGCTCGCCAAACGCGCGCCGCCAAACGTCAGGATGTCCAATTGCCGCAGCCCGCTCTCCAGTTCTTCAATGGCCTCGGTGGCTTTGCTGAAAACGGCCGCGAATATGTGACCGTGCTCAATGAGGGCTTGCGAACTCCTGAGCCTTGGGTCAATGTGATCGCCAACCCGTCTTTTGGCTTTTTGGTTTCCGAGTCGGGCTCCGGTTTCACTTGGTCCATCAATAGCCACGAAAACCAGCTTACTCCCTGGTCGGACGATCACGTCTTCGACACACCCGGCGAAGCCATCTATATCCGCGACGAGAGTACCGGAGAAGTCTGGTCTCCCACGGCGCTTCCTATTCGCGACGAAGCAGCCAGCTATCTTTGCCGTCACGGCCAGGGCTACAGCCGCTTTCAACACGGTTCTCACGGCATTAGTCTCGATTTGATCCAGTTCGTGCCGCTTGAGGACCCCATAAAAATTTCACGCCTCACTCTGCAGAATGATTCCGGACGTACTCGGCGGGTCTCGGTAACCGCTTACGCCGCATGGGTGCTGGGAAGTTCCCGCAGCTCAACGGCGCCCTACATCATCACCGAAATCGATTCGCCGTCAGGCGCGCTTTTTGCCCGCAGCGCCTGGAATGGAGATTTTGGCGGTCGTATCGCTTTTGCGGACATGTCTGGACGGCAAACCTCCTACACCGGGGACCGCACCGAATTTCTTGGCAGGAATGGAGCGCCTGACCGGCCGGCGGCACTGGAGAGCGATGGACCGCTCGGCCGCAAAGTCGGTGCTGCTCTCGACCCCTGCGCAGCCCTGCAAACAGTGTTTGAATTGCGTCCCGGTGCTCGTGTGGACATTGTTTTTTTCCTGGGCGAAACGGAAAACAGAGAGAACGCGCGTAAATTGCTCGCTCGCTACAGATCCGCGGACTTGAACCAAGTCCTCCGTGAAGTGAATCGCCAATGGGACGATATTTTGGGTTCCGTCCAAGTCGTCACCCCCGATCAAAGCATGGACGTGATGTTGAATCGTTGGCTCCTCTATCAGACACTTTCCTGTCGGGTATGGGCGCGCGCCGCCTTCTATCAGTTGAGCGGTGCTTATGGTTTCCGCGATCAGCTACAAGATGTCATGGCGCTCGTCGTGTCCAAGAGATCCGTGACGCGCGAGCAATTGCTGCGTGCAGCCGCTCGCCAGTTCCTTGAGGGCGACGTCCAACATTGGTGGCATCCGCCCTCCGGACGTGGCATACGCACGCGCGTGTCCGACGATCTTCTCTGGTTGCCATACGCCGTGATTCATTTTATCGAGGCCACCGGCGACATGACCATTCTTGAAGAACAAGTTCCCTTTATAGAAGGCGATGTTCTGGCGGAAGGTCAACTGGAAGCATATTTCCAGCCGCAAGTTTCAGAAACTCGCGCGACGATCTTCGAACATTGCGCCCGCGCTCTGGATCGCAGCTTGTCCGTGGGCGCCCACGGTCTTCCGCTCATGGGCACCGGCGATTGGAACGATGGCATGAATCGTGTCGGTTATCTGGGGAAGGGAGAGAGCGTCTGGTTAGGCTGGTTCCTGCACACCGTTCTCTGGGAGTTTGCAAAAGTGGCGGACGCGCGCGGCGAACGCGAGCGCGCGGAGAAGTGGCGCATTCACGTAAGCCTGTTGAAGGCTGCGCTCGAACGCGACGGCTGGGACGGCGAATGGTATCGCCGGGCTTACTTCGACGACGGCACCCCGCTCGGTTCCGCACAGAATGAGGAATGCCACATCGATTCGATCGCCCAAACCTGGGGAATCATCAGCGGCGCTGCGGAACCCGGCCGCGGGACGCGAGCCATGGCTGCGGTTGATAAACAACTCGTTCGTTCTGCGGACGGGCTGATCTTGCTCCTAACCCCGCCGTTCGATAAGACCACTCGGGACCCTGGATACATAAAAGGTTATGTTCCGGGAATTCGCGAAAACGGCGGGCAATACACACACGCCGCCACTTGGGTTTCGATCGCTTTTGCCGCGCTAGGTAACGGCGACAAGGCCAGCGAACTTTTCCGCTTTATGAACCCGATCAACCGGACCAGTTCGCGAGCCAACATGCAGCGTTACAAAGTGGAGCCCTACGTCGTAGCGGGCGATATCTACGCCGAGCCTCCGCATGTTGGCCGAGGCGGATGGACTTGGTATTCCGGTTCGGCGGGATGGCTGTATCGCACTGGTTTGGAATGGATACTCGGCTTTCGCTTGCGCGGCATGATCCTCAGCATCGATCCGTGCATACCTCGTAATTGGCCCGGCTACTCCATCGACTTCCGTTACCACTCGGCGATCTACAAGATCAAGGTGGAAAACCCGTCGAATGTCTCGCGCGGCGTGGCCCTTACCGAATTGGACGGCAAGCTCTTGCCCGGCTCCGCAACTATTCCCCTCGCCGACGACGGAGCGGTTCACAACATCCGTATCGTGCTGGGCTAAGCAGAAAGTTAAGGAGCTGCAACTAAGAATCAGCAGGTCACAAATTCCCTGGCCGCCCAACATTTTCCGGCTCACGCGCGGACTCCCCGAGCCGCAATGCGAACACCAAGCGAAGGAGCGCGAGCTGGACGAGCGCTGAGTTCTATGCCGCCCAGGCTCGGCAGCGTTTTCGGCTTACGAATTAGCGAAGTTAGACCTTGACAACAATTCAACGCCGGTGTTAATTCGTTCGCAGCGTTTGTTTGCCCGCACAACTCAACAATTCCAGCTTGTGCGTGCATCCCTACCTTCTTATGCAGCAAAAAGGATAAAAGCATGCGAAAAATCTTCGCCTCCACGTTGTGTCTCTTGACGTTGTTTTTGTTCTCGTCCCCCGCCAGCCTGGCTCAGACCGCAAGTCAGCCCAGCCACACCGGCCATACCATGACTCCGCAATCCAGTATCGCGATGCCGGGCGATGCCGGCGTGAAAGCCCATACCAATATTAAACTTTGGGTTCCGGAGAGCGGTCAATTCGGGAGAGCCGCTCAGCCCCAGGAGTTGCCGCCGTTTGCCGGGTACTTCTTCGAAACTCCGGCGTCGATTGCCTGCGTCTACCAGCTCGTGAATGAAAATGCGCCGCCGTTCGACCGCAGTTGCAATCCGAACGTAACCACCCAGAACCCAACCGGAGGCGGAGGCGCGATAGCCCTGGTGGAAGCTTTTGACGATCAGACGGCAGTGAGCGATCTGGCGACATTCTCGGCGCAATTCGGTTTGCCCGCTGCGAACATCACGGTAGTGTTTGCGAACGGGACGGCACCAACCACGGTGAGTCCGGGCCCAGACCCAACTGGAGGATCTGAAATTGAGACCTCGCTGGACATCGAGTGGTCGCACGCGATGGCGCCAAATGCCAAGATTTTCCTGGTGGAAGCGAAAAGCCTTAACCTTGTCCAGCTGTTCAACGCCGCAATTCTGGCCAGCCAGTTGGTGGCTCAGAACGGCGGTGGCGAAGTCTCGATGAGTTTCGGAACCGGGGAATTTACGCAGGAAACGCTGTTTGACGCGGACTTCACCACACCCGGCGTCGTTTATTTTGCGTCGGCTGGAGATAGTCCTGGCGCTATTTATCCGAGCGCATCTCCGAATGTGATCTCCGCCGGAGGCACCACGCTTTCCCGCAACAGCACGACCGGCGCCTTCGAACTCGAGAACACCTGGCAGGACGCGGGCGGCGGCCCGAGCCAGGTGGAACCGCGTCCGGCCTTCCAGAACACCGTAAGGTCGATCGTCGGAAATTCCCGGGGCACTCCGGACTTCTCTTTCGACTCGAACCCGAACACCGGGGTTTGGGTTTTCGACAGTAACCCCGTTTTCGGCACGGGCTGGTTCGTGGTAGGCGGGACCAGCGTAGCCGCGCCCTCGCTGGCAGGAATCGTCAATGCAGCCGGAAGATTCCGCAAATCGAGCCAAGCCGAGAACACCGAAATCTACAATAATTTGTTTGACCCGCTTGCGTTCAACGACATCCAATTCGGAACCTGCGGCCTGAACATCGGCAGCTTCGCAGTTTTCGGATGGGATTTCTGCACGGGAGTCGGCAGCGACAGAGGTTATTTCGGGAAGTAAGTGCGGCCCCTGCAGCAGAGCCCGGCCTTCCTGGGAGGGCCGGGCTTTTTTTTGCTCGGATCCAGGGGATTTCGGCGCATAAGTCGCGGTGCTCGGCAAACCGAAACATGCAATTCTAGCCCCGGTTAGAAATGCTCCTCCCATTTGCTTTGAGTGAGTTACATCGATTTCTGTTTGCGAGCCAGAACCGGTTAGAAACGCCAAGAACTCTCCGGCACCGCTCAGATTTTTGAGGGAGCAAAACTGGATTTTTTGGCTATTTGAGCGGATCGCCGCTGTTTGTTTTCCGTGAGTTACGAAGCGTTCTACTCCGCGAATTTGGCGATTTAATTTGTCGCAACTCGCGGAGCGCCGGAAGCCCGCCGCAAAGATCGCGGGCAACAAGACCGCTCTCCCTCCACAAACCCTCGCCACATAGCCTCCTAACAATAGAGCTCCGCCCATCGGCTGCCGCGCCGACCACTCCTTTAGCCAGCACCCTTTCCGGGCGCAGCTTTGCTCTGGCGCCTTTTTCCGGGGCGCAAAGTACAAAGGTATTACTTTGTTATTATATTGGGGAAGTGCCTTTATATCATACTTCTAGAGCGATGTCAAGGGGTTGTGTGTGTGAGCATAACTCCTACTGCCATGCTGTGCTCTTCCCATTTTGGGAAGGAAGGAAAGGCAGGACTACCGGCTGCGATTATTGTGGCGAGGGGCCGGTGTCGCGGAGAAGGACTACGTCGGATTCGGGGTGATTGCGCAGGACGCCGAGGGTTTTGCCGTCGGGCGAGAAGACGTACCAGCTAAATCCATCCGCTGCGAAATTCGTAATCTGGTGTCCGCCACCGCCGGGTCCGGCGCCGTCGATGGGTTGCATCCACATATTCTCGACGCCGTTTTCGCGGATTGGATAGACGAGGGTTTTGCCGTCAGGCGAAAAGAGCGGGGAATTTGATATCAGCGGGTTGGGATCGAGGAGACGCCGCGGAGGTTGAGGGCCCGCGTCGAGCGACAACAACACGATCTTCTGTTGATTCTCTGCGACCGCTCCCGGACGCGGCGGGAGTGATGCGAGAAATCCCAGCGTCTTGCCGTCTGGGGAAATGTCAAAATACTCAGTAGCGACAATCGCCTTGGGAATCTCGCTGCCCGGGATCTCTTCGGATTCGCCGCCGTCAATTGAAACGCGCATGAATCGGTCCGGCTGATCGACATGGTAATAAACCCATTTCCCGTCCGGAGAGCATGTGGGGCTGAAATCGGACTTGGTATCGGAAAGCTCTTTCGCATTGGCACCGTCGGCATCGGCGCGCCAAACGCTTCGCCCGACGATCGCGGATGCGGAGCGGTGGGCGCTGATGAATACGATCGGGTGCGGCGTCGGAATTCCGGAACGATCGCTTCCGCAAGCCGCAGGCTCGAAAGCAATTTGATTCACAAGGATGGAGCGGTTGCTGCCGTCGGGAGAAATTCGCACGAGCTTGCCCGACTCTGGCAAATAAAGTTCTCCCGTGGCGCTCAACCCGAACGTCGCGTAATCCTTCTCCTGTGGGAGGGCCGGGGTCGGATCATTGCCCATGCTTCCGGCACTCGGCAGGAGAAACAAGGTGCGGATGTCCTTGCTAAGGACCGCGGCGATGGTTTTTCCATCCGCCGAGATGCTAATCCCATTATAGGTGTTCGTATCGTTGGTGATGGAGTGCACTTTCGTGCTGGGAAGCGAAATGAACGCGAGCTGACTGAGAACAGCGAGCTGACCGAGCCGCGTCACGTTGACGAAAACTCCCGCGGTATCGGCGGTGAGGGCGAGTTCACTGAGGACCATGCCGTCGTATTTGGCTACAATCTTTTCGTCGCCGGAGCGCGCGTCGAACTCCTTCAACCCGGTAAGCGAATCTCCCACTCGGATCATAGATCCGAGGATCTTTTTGCCATCGGGCATCCATTGAATGAAGCGGGGAATTTCGGTTGAAGGGCGGCTGAGAATGGACTTTTCGTCGGCGCCGTCGGGATTGGCGGTGAGAAGCTGCCACTTGCCCACCTCCGGATCGTTCGCGCGCGCGTAGGCGACACGCTTTCCATCTGGAGAAAACGTGAGGTTGGTGTCCACGTCGTGCGCGACGATTTTCGGTGTCCCGCCCAGCACCGGGGAGCGGTAAAAATCGAAAGTATCATCGACCCCGGCAGCGGCGCGGCGAAAGAAAAGGTAGTTTCCGTCGGGCGAAAACGCGAGCCTGGAGTATCGCGTGACTTCCGGTGGAACCACCTGCGTATCACTATTCGTTTCCACGTGCCGCAGCCAAAGGCTTTGCTTGCCGGAGTCCGCGACTACACTCAAAATATATTTCCCGTCGGCTGAGATTGCCACTTCGATGGACTTTCCGTTGTCGGTGACCTTCGTGATGGTGAAATTCTGGAAGGGAACGGTCGCGGCCCTGCCGTGCATTAGCGAATAGACGCCGTAGGCTGCTGCGATGACAAGGAGGGCCACTACCACTGCGCCCGCGATCAGCTTTCCTTTGTGCTCGTGCGCCACGGCCGAAACGGCGGAGGAGCTGCCGGATTGGTGGGTAGCGGCGGACGCCGTTGCGCCTGCACTCGCAGAGGTTGCCGCAGCAGTCGCCGAGCGAAAGGAACCCGAGCGTCCCGAATCCGTGTCGCGTTTCAGGCGCTGCAAATCCGAACGCAAATCGGCGGCGTGTTGATAGCGCAGCTTGGGGTCTTTCTCCAGCGCTTTCGTGATCACACGTTCGAGTTCAGCAGGCAGATCCGGAACCACGCGCGTGGGAGGCAGTGGCTCGCGCTCGAGAATCGCGGCAAAAATCACTCCGGATGTGCTTCCGCTGAAGGCTTGCCGACCGGTCGCCATTTCGTAAAGTACCATTCCGAACGAAAACAGGTCCGAGCGCGCATCCAGATTTTCTCCACGCACTTGCTCTGGCGACATATACGCCACCGTGCCGAGGGAAGTGCCGGGACTGGTGAGATTCGGGTCCGTGCCCATGGTCGCGCCGCCGGCTGTCACCGTTTCGCCGACATTTTTCGACACCAGTTTCGCCAAACCAAAATCGAGTACTTTGGCTTGGCCGCGCTCGGTGACAAAAATGTTGGCGGGCTTGATGTCGCGATGGATGATGCCTTCGGTGTGCGCTGCTTCGAGAGCGTCGGCCACGTCAATGCCGATCCCAAGCAATGTGTCGAGCGCCATCGGCTGTCCGTTGATGCGGTGCTTGAGCGTTAAGCCCTTCAGCAATTCCATGGCTATGAAGGGGACGCCGGAGTCTTCGTCAATGTCGTAGATGGTGCAGATGCTGGGATGATTAAGCGCGGAGGCGGCTTGCGCTTCGCGCTCGAATCGTTCGAGCGAAGATTTATCGGCGAGGGAATCCTGAGGCAGAAATTTCAACGCCACCTGGCGTTTGAGCTTGGTGTCTTCCGCGCGATACACCACGCCCATCCCGCCACCGCCGAGTTTCTCGATGATGCGGTAGTGCGAAACAGTCTGCCCTATAAGCGAGGAGGAATCCTTCATTTCACCTGGGACCTCGACGCAGTCGAGATCCAGTCCGCACATCTTAGGTTGCAGCCGGAGGCAAAGTCAACGAAGACGGACCGCTCGCGTCAACTTTCGCGCTGGACTAACCGTCTGGATTGGCCGTTTTGTTATGGTTCAAAGGTAGCGAGGAGGTTGAGGCTGGAGTTCCTGTGCTGCATGCTTTGGAACTGAAACTTCGCGGGAACCGAAGCGCGTGGCGAACGAAGCGCCTACGGAGATTGTCAAACCAACTGCAAAAACGAGCAGACCGAACAGAGGCACCAATTCGAGCAGAGACAGCGCCAAAACTCCACCGATGGCGGCCCAGATTCCGCTCGTTTCCGGAAGTACCACACGAGCTACCCAATATCCCAAGCCGGTAGTGCCAGCTGCGGCGATAGCTAGAAAGATTATCAACAGGACGACATCCGTCGGGGTTTCCCATCGGCCGAGATTGCCCGTTAGCCAATCGAGACCATAAAATATGAGAAGCAAAAAGACGCCGGCGAAGAACACGGAAGCCGGGCGGCGCTCGATTGCGCGCGCGAAAGTTTCAGCGCGTTTCGCACGAACGAATAAATAACCCAAGGCTACGAAGAGCATATTGATACACGCGAGCACGATGCTGCCTAGAAGCGTTGGACGATTTTGCCCGGGGATGAGCACATACGGCATGGATTTCGAATCTCCAACGATCTCGGAATTTTCCTGGCGGCTGATGTATCCGCCCACCGCGACGGCGTCGCCGAAAATTTTGCTGTTTGAGTTCGACTCGATCCGGCCGCCGAAGGCAACCGCATTGCCGTCCACTCTGCCGTCGACGAAAATGCTGCCGCCGAAGGTAACGATGTCGCCGGTGACGTGACCGCGTACGTGCACGTTACACAGGAAACACTGGACGTCACTCGCGGTTTCGCCGGCTTCAATCTCAATACTCTTCAGGGCTTTCAAGCGATCGTGGTTCGGAGTGATTGGGGTTTGAGCAGGCGTGGTGATGACGCAAAGCGCAAATGTCAGAAGACATAAAACGACAAATCCGCGAGTCATCGCATAGGCTCCTCTACCTGCTCCATGCGATGTGCGCGTTCGGGAAGATTAGAAATTTCCAGCGGCGTCCGCGCGAGATGCAACGGACGTCGCTGGGAGAGCCGCTGAAATGAGGCGGAAGGTCGCAATTGCTATTTCTGAGCGTGGGCGTAATTCTCAGCGACTTGCGCCCAGTTGATGACGTTCCACCAAGCCTCGATATATTCCGGCCGGCGATTTTGATATTTCAGGTAGTAGGCGTGCTCCCAGACGTCCAGTCCAAAAAACGCCTTGCCGCCGTCCATGATCGGATTGTCCTGATTGGCTGAGGATTCGATGGTCACTTTGCCGTCGCGAATGAGCAACCAAGCCCAGCCTGAGCCGAAGCGCTTTGTGGCTGCGTCGTTAAACTTAGTTTTGAAATCGGCAAAGCTGCCGAAGGAGGACTTGATAGCGCCGGCAAGATCTCCGCCGGGTTCGCCACCGCCGCCCTTCTTCATAATCTTCCAGAACATGGAATGGTTCATGTGGCCGCCGCCGTTATTGCGAACAGCGGTGCGAATGGCCTCGGGTACTTTGTTAATCTGCGCCAACAGTTCTTCGACGGAAAGCTTTTGAAGCTCGGCATTTCCCTCGAGGGCTTTGTTGAGATTGGTAACGTACGCGGCGTGGTGCTTGTCGTGATGAATCTCCATCGTTTTTGCATCGATGTAGGGTTCGAGTGCGTCGAAAGCGTAAGGCAATGGCGGTAATGTAAAAGTCATCTGGGGAGCAGCTCCTTGTCCAGTTTGGGTCATTATGTACCTCCCGAATATTCAGTTCCTGCCCCATAATTATACGCGCTTGGTGGGGAACAGCGGTACAGGCAGTCGATATTTAGATGTTTTGGAGGAGCCGAAGATGCCATCTGTCGAACACGTGGAAAAACACTTCACCGCGACGGCAGCGGTGCGCGACATTGTGATCGGAATGGCGGATGGTTTGACGGTGCCGTTCGCGCTTGCAGCGGGTCTGACGGGGGCAATCGCGTCGACCGGCATCGTGGTGACCGCGGGGCTTGCGGAAATTGCGGCAGGCTCTATCGCCATGGGCTTGGGAGGCTACCTCGCTGCGCAAACGGACACCGAGCACTACGCATCCGAACTCGATCGCGAGTATCGGGAGACGGTGGAGCTGCCGGAAATTGAAACGGAAGAAGTGGCCAAAGTTTTCCGCGACTACGGGCTTTCGCAGGAACAGATGACACCCATCGTGAGCGCCATCACCTCGAACCAGAAGAAGTGGGTGGATTTTATGATGCGCTTCGAACTTGGCTTGGAAACGCCGGATCCCACTCGAGCGGGTCGCAGCGCAGGAACGATTGCGGCGTCTTATATTGTGGGCGGGCTCGTCCCACTGGCGCCCTACATACTCATGAAAAACATCATGGATGCGCTGTGGGTTTCGATCGGAGTCACATTGCTTGCCCTTTTCTTTTTCGGCGCGATTAAAGGGCATTACACCGGGGTGAAGCCATTACGCGGCGGCTTGCAGACCGTGCTTGTCGGGGGTCTTGCCGCGGCCGCTGCATTTGGTATCGCGCGTCTGATCACCAGATGAATTAATTTCGCCGCGCTAGCCGATTTTTATTTCTACTGCGGTGCGCTGCCCAAGTTTCCAAACGGCCACAATCCAAAGAGCTTCAAGCACTTTATCCTGGTGCTTATCTACAAGCATCTGCGCCGTCTTTTCCTGCGGCCACGGGCTGGCCAGGCGCTGCGGACGATCCGCAATCCAAAACGCGGTCAGGGCCATCACCGTGGCATCGCGGTCCAGAATATCGGCCTGCACTTTATCGAACGTATCCACCGGCGAATGGTGTGTGTATTTATAATCCGGCGAATCCTGGTCGAGATTGATTCCCGGCAATCCCGCGAGGATGAACGGGCCTGTATCGGTACCGAATTCAACATCGTCATCTACTTTCAGGTCGCCGAAAGCTTGGAGCGAGGCGGCGAATTTCTGAACCTCGGGAATCAGATCCGCGCGCCCGCCGAGTTGGAAGCCGACGACCGGCCCCTGCCCGTTATCGAGAATCACGGCTGCGATGTGATTGGCCATTTCGCTCTGATGAGCTTTCACGTAGGCAATTGAACCCAGCAAGCCTTCTTCTTCTCCGGTGAACAACACGAAGCGGATGGTGCGCAGCGGCTTGTGTCCGGACTTCATGATGGCTTCAGCGGCGCCCAGGGTTGCGGTTGCGCCGACACCGTTGTCAGTGGACCCAGACGCCAAGTCCCAGGAATCGAGATGGCCTCCGACTACCACGATTTGCTCCGGATGTTCCGTGCCGCGAATATCGCCGACGACATTCGCAGTTTCCACCGCGCCGTCCGTTGCGCGATTTTGCACGTTGATCTTCAAACGCACCGTTTTTCCGTGATCTAAATAGCGCTCAAGCTGCTCTTGATCTTCCGCGGCCATGCTGACAACGGGGATGTCGTAGTAAGTGTTAAACCCAAGAGCGCCGGTGTGAGTGAGGTGCATGCCTTGCGCGACGCTGCCGCCCTGGCCGCCGATGATGGCAATTGCTCCCGCGTCATGTGCTGCTTTCAGAAAGCTTCCAAACTTTGCGAAGCTGGCCATGCGGTCTTTGGGCGGTTCGCCTTTGTGAACGATGAGCAGAACTTTTCCTTTCCAGCTTGCGGAGTCCTTCATCTCGTCTTCAAGCTGATAGCCGTTCACCGCCAGGACGTCAGCTTCCGCGCCACCGGCAGGCGTCGAGCCCACCCAGCCCATAGCATCGATCATCAGCCGGCGATGAATCGGAGAGATTATCTCGGCATCGGCGGAAATCCGCGTCCAGCCGCGCGAAAGCTGCCAGGATTCCGCGTGGACATTTTCCAGGCCGATACTCTTCATTTTTCCAACGCCCCAGGCTATGGCTTTAGCCGCTTCAGGCGAACCTGTCACGCGGCCGCCGATATCGTCGCTCAGCTCGCGGAGATCCTCATATGTATCGGTCTCCATCATTCCGGCGCCCGCGACATCCGCCAACGATTTGAGTGTTCCGTCATCGACTTGGGCGGAATTCACTGTTGCGGACTGACCTGTCGCGGAGGCCGTGGACCGCGCTATCACAAAAACAAGAACCGCTGCGGATGTCAGCGCAAGTATTTTTCGTGTCATTTCTGCAAGACCCCTTCCAAACGTGGATTGTACTCGAACCCTAGGGAATGGCGTGCCAAACTTCCTTCGGTGCAATTGTTAGACGTCCCCCAACGGGTTCGCTAGCAACCTTATACATGCGCGATTGGCGGGGAGCATCCAGTACCGAGTTTTTGATTCGTTCCAGCCAATTATAACGGGTGACCTCAAGTACAATTCTTGCATCTACATAGGGCAGGGGGATCCGGTGCGGATTGGCCCAGGAGCCTTGAACACCAATCGAGCCGTGATACGTCCAATATAGTAACTCGCGGATCGCGACTTGATGCGCCAGACGAGATAAATAAGACATAGGAGAGACAGCAATGGAAAGCAAAGTGTTGAAAATTCGTCACTGGGTGGCTACCGTCGTAGTCCTCGTGGCGCTTGCGGGAGGCGCGGTCCTTTCGCAAGGGTACAAAAATTGGACAGGTCATACCGTATTCGGCGCTCCCGGAGCTCCGATTGCGATGTCGCAGAATGCGCTGCCTGTAAGTTTGGGAAATTTCGCAAATGGTTTTTCCGCAGTTCTAAAGCCGGCGCTTCCCGCGGTCGTAAACATCAGCTCTTCCAAGGTTGTAAAGCCCGATCGGAATCCGCAGTCTCAGATATTTAACGATCCAATGTTCCGCCAGTTTTTTGGCGATCAGTTTGGACAAGGCCAACCTCATCCGATGCGAGAGCAGAGCCTAGGCTCGGGAGTCATCGTCACTTCCGATGGAACAATTCTCACGAACAATCACGTGGTCGAGGGTGCCACCGACATCCGGGTCGCCCTCAGTGACAAGCGTGAGTTTCAGGCCAAGGTGATTGGAACCGACCCGAAGACGGACATCGCAGTGTTGAAGATTGACGCCACAAATCTGCCGACTCTTTCGCTGGGCGATTCGAACCAATTGCAGGTCGGCGATCTGATTTTCGCGATCGGCGACCCTTTTGGAGTCGGCGAGACAGCCACCATGGGAATCGTGAGCGCAACGGGACGCGGCGGGTTCGGTATCGAAAACTACGAAAACTTTATCCAGACGGATGCAGCCATCAACCCGGGCAATTCCGGCGGTGCGATGATTGACATTCACGGCAACCTCGTCGGCATCAATACCGCCATTCTCTCTCACGGTGGAAACGGCGGGGAAGGCGGCAACGAAGGAGTGGGATTCGCAATTCCGATGAGCATGGCCAAGCCGATCATGGATCAGATTCTGACCCACGGCAAAGTGGTTCGGGGCTATCTAGGAGTGCATATTCAGGAATTGACGCCGGAACTCGCAAGAGCTTTTGGACTGAAGGACGGCGGCGGAGTGCTGATCGGAGATGTTTCCCCCGATACTCCAGCAGCTCAAGCAGGACTGAAGAAAGGAGACGTGATCCTTCAGGTGAACGGCCAGCCCGTAAACGCGCCGAATCAACTGCAGGTTCAAATCTCGCAGTTCGCGCCGGGAACTCCTATTAAATTACAGCTCTGGCACAACGGTGCTTCACAAAATGTCTCCCTCAAGCTCGCTGAACTAAGCGAGCACGACGACAAACAAGCTTCTGGTGAAACGACTGGCGCTGCCCTCGAAGGAGTGCAGGTCCAAGACCTGACCTCCGACATCGGCCAGGAGCTCAATCTGGCCCCTGGAACTCGCGGTGTGGTTGTAACTTCGGTCGACCCGTCAAGCCCGGCAGCGGCGGCACAACCGCCCCTCAGGCGCGGAGACGTAATCCAGGAAATCAACCATAAACCAATTGGCAGTACGTCTGACTACCAGCAAGCACTATCAGGCGCTGATAAGCAGCCGGTACTGATCCTTTTGAATCACGGCGGCGTCACAGGATACGTCGTGGTCGAACCGCGCTAATGATTAATCAGTAGCAGTAAATCGGAAGATCAGTCGCAACAGGGGGCACGCCGGTTATTATCGGCGTGCCTTCGTCTTCGAAACCGAGATTAGAATTTCCGCAACTAACCTTCCCAGCCGGGTTAGATTCATAAAGTGGGCGAACTGCGCGCGGGTCACTCTTTAGTCCTGGAGAAGCAGAAGCTCACTTTGTGGCAACTCGGTTGCATCGGGTTATCACTTTCAACACGACTCGGGATAGAATAGTACTTGAGTCCTATTCACTAGCACTCCCCGGCCTAGTACTAAGTAGTGTTAGCCGTACTTCTGTCTCGATGCGGTACAAATTGGAAACGGGGATACTTGGTGAAAAGCTATGGCGCGGATTAGAAGTCGGGCTGTCTTCAACGAATCACTTCTCCCCGAGGCTCAGCCTCGCTGGGATTTGTTCAGCGCTGGGTTTGGGCTGCAATGCCTTGCGGTCGCGGCATTGGTAATAATCCCCATGCTGATGCCCCAAAAGCTGGACGTCGTTCGGCGATACTGGGCCATGCCGATCGAGGCGCCTCCTGTAGTCGCCTGGAAGCCACAGCCGGTTCAACCAGTAAAGCCAATTCCGATCAAGCGCGAGGTTGCAAAGGTCGTTGAGCCTCCCAAGCCGGTGGTGCCCGTCGAGATACCAAAGCCAAAGATTTACACGCCTGTAGCCACGGCGCCGATAGCGAAGCCCGCCACCGCGCGGAAGAACACTCCCACTCCAGATGTACCAATTGTGGCCAAAGCATTCCCAGATCAGAACCCCCCCACCTCGATGGGCAGTTCGGCCATCCCGACTATTCGGAAACCGAGAGAGGATGTTCAGACGGGTGGCTTCGGCGATCCGGATGGAGTGGCAGCCAACGGCAAAACGAATCATGCGGCAAATATTGCAGTGAAAGGCAGTTTCGATCTTCCTCCCGGCCCCGGCACTGGCAACGGCACCGGCGGAGCGAAGGGAGCAAAGGGAGTGATTGCCAGCACGGGTTTTGGCAACGGCGTTGCAGTCGGTGGTCCTGGCGGAGCCAATCATGGATCCGTTCAACAGGGTGGGTTCGCTGATGAACATGCAGTGGCGTCAGGGCCCAGGGTAAAGCAAACCGCCGCGGTCTCGAACTCCACTCCTCTTCATATTCTCTCGAAGCCGACGCCGGCTTACACTGATGAAGGCCGCACAAAGAAAATTGAGGGTGACGTTTTGTTGGAAGTTGTATTCACGGCTTCTGGTGAGGTGAAAGTTCAGCGTGTGGTGCAGGGTTTGGGCTACGGCTTAGATGATTCCGCCAAGTCCGCTGCGCGCCAGATACGTTTCACCCCAGCTCAACAAGACGGCCACCCAGTGGATTCAACCGCCATCGTCCACATCGTATTCGCATTGGCAAATTGATAGGGGGAACGGCAATGGTAACGTGGAAAAGTTTCTGTCTTGCGATATTGCTGGCCGGTGGTCTTACCGGTGTTGCTTCGGCGCAGACAACTCAGACCGCCGATCAAACGCAGCCTCAGGCCGGAGCTACGAGCGCGCCGGTCACGACTGTCGATCAGGCGATCGATCGCATCATCGCGCGAGAGCATGAAGAGATCGCCACCATCCGGCGCTTCAATCCGGTAATTGAAACCTACATCCAGGACATGAAACCTGACAAGGAGATGGGCGCGGTTCCCGTAAAAGACCACTATTTCCTGGGGCAGGCGGATCTTTCGCAGGGCGTGGTGGATCGCTCGATGCTGGACACCAAGAAGGGCAAACTCGAAAGCTTCAACCCTATCTCGCATTTGAGCGGCATGTTCAGTTCGTCTTACATTCCTGACGGTTTCCTGCAGATGATTTACATCGACACGAACGGATTCGACCGCCAGCACTACCAGTTCGATTACGTTCACCGTGAGTTCCTGGGCGAAGTTCGCTGCGTGGTTTTCGACATCACACCGCTGCCTAAGTCCGGCAAAGGCCGGTTCAAGGGACGCATCTGGGCGGAGGATCAGGGTTTCACAATTGTGCGATTTAACGGTGTGTACACGCCGGTAGCGGGGATTAACGGATTCAATCTTCACTTTGATAGCTGGCGCTTGAACGTGCAGCCCGGCCTCTGGTTGCCCGCTTATATTTTCAGCCAGGAATCGGACCTTAAAGATTTTATGGGCAATCACGTCCGCTTCAAGTCGCAGACCCGCTTGTGGGGTTACAACTTGAAAAATGTGGGCCGCCAGGAAGAATTCAGCGAACTGACGGTTGAGTCGCCGACCGCAATTCAGGACCAGACTGCGCAGCAGGATCGTTCGCCGATCGAAGCCCAACGCGAATGGCAGCATCAGGCGGAAATCAATGTGGTCGATAGGCTGCAGCGAACCGGCT
This sequence comes from uncultured Acidobacteriota bacterium, assembly GCA_963698005.1. Taxonomy (GTDB): domain Bacteria; phylum Acidobacteriota; class Terriglobia; order Acidiferrales; family UBA7541; genus Palsa-295. The sequence continues at coordinate 2,958,070 of OY969113.1, read as the reverse complement.
TAATCGCGCCTCCGGGCGAAGTGGATAAGGTTCTCGAAACGGTGGTCAATAATCTTGAGGTCACCAATAACCTCGACATCCAGCCGGACGTGCACTGCCGCGTGATGCTTACCGGCACGCTTGAAATGTTTTCGATCGGTCACACCATCGTTCTGAGCCGCGGATTGATTGACGTTTTGCCGGACGAAGCCAGCCTTGCCACCATGCTAGCGCAAGAGTTAGCCGACATCATCTTGACCAAACCTTCCACCGACCAGTGGGGCTTCAACGACACAACCGCGGTGACCGCTACCGAAGCTTTGGGACACTTTAGTTTCAAGGACACTCCCGAACAAGTTCATCAGGACGGCGTGAAAGCCTTGGAGCTTCTAAAGAATTCGCCTTACAAGGACAAGCTGGCAAGCGCTGGGCTATTTCTGAAGCAGCTGGATGCCGATTCGAAAACGCTTCCGGTCCTGATCAATCCGCACCTGGGTAACCGCATTTACCTTGCGGACCAATTGATCAGTTCGGCGCCGAATCTGGAACCCACGAAACTGGACCAGATCGCTGCTCTGCCGATCGGCGCGCGCTTAAAGCTCGATCCGTGGAGCGATCGCGTCGAATTAATTAGGGCAAAACCGTTGCCTCTGCTTTCGGTCCGCGAAAAAATGCCGTTTGAGATTACGCCGTTCATGCCTTTCCTGACGCGCTATCAAAAACCCGGCACCGGAATTTCCGCGGAACCCACCAAGGCTGATCTGGCAAAGAAGGACAATCAGCAGCCACAACAACAGCAACAGTAGTTTCCTTAAGTTTTCTGTGTTCTTCGGTTAGACCGGCGTCTGGCAACATCCAGACGCCGTTTGTTTTTGGCGGCGGCTCAGCGGAGAAATTAAAGCAGTTCGCTATTGAGAGGCAACTGTAGGCGCGCTTCGCAGCCTCGATGCGCTTCACGGTTTCCAAGCGTCAGCGATCCGCCATGAGCTTCCGCGATCTGCCGGCTCAGTACCAAACCAATCCCGGAACCTCCTTGCTTGGTGGTAAAAAACGGGACGAAAAGATTTGCGGCGTTCGGAATGCCCGGGCCGTCATCCTGAACCCAAACCTTGATCGATCCATTCTGGCGTTTCCAGCCCACCTTTACGCCGCCTCCGGTTTCCAGAGATGCATCCACGGCATTGCGCAGAAGATTGATAAGCAACTGTTCTAGTTGGTCCGGGTCCGCCTGAATTTTAGTTTCCGGGCCAGCCTCGATCTGCACGGAAAGGCGCGGCTCCAGCGCCACAACTCGTCTGACCCAAACGCCCACATCCACAGGCTGGAAAACCGGAGGTGGAAGCTTGGCGAGCCGCGCGTAAGCGCTCATGAATCGCGCCAGTCCATCCGTACGCGCTGCAATTATATTCAGGCCGCTGCGCATATCTTCCTGCCAGTCCGGCGCGCGCTCCTTGCGATGAAGCATGCTGCCCAGATTTTCAGCGACAGATTTGATGGGAGCGAGAGAATTGTTCAGTTCGTGCCCCAGCACGCGGATCAATCGCTGCCATGCTTGGCGTTCTTCTTCGCGCAAAGCGCGACTCAAATCCGTAATTACGAGCAGTTGATGCGCCAGGCCGGCTTCGCGAAAATTTCCGCGATGAATCTCCCAGCGCCCTGATTTTCCGGGAAACGCGATCTGCGCTATCTTCGGCGTTTCTCCCTCGAGACATTCCGAAAGGCCAAGCTCTGCCGCAGTCAGGCCCAGAAGGCGTTTTTCCGATTGATTCAAGATTCGCTCGCCCGCCCGATTTACGAGCCGCAGGCGGCCTGCTCCATCAAATGCAAAAACCGCGACATCAATTTCTTCCATCACTTTGCGAAGGAGCGCGGTCGCTTCCAAAGCGCCCAGGCGTTGCTGCCGCAGAGTCTCGCCCAAGGCATTTACCTCGCGCAAAACCTCGCCCAGAGCATCCTCCCGGTTCGCGCCGCGCGCTCGTATGGAGAAATCACCTTCGCGAAGCGCCGCCAGGAGATTCGAAAGCGTGCGCAACGGGAAGACCACGCGGTTCTGCGCCGAGAATGCAAAGCTCAGCCACGCGATGACCATGATTACGGTGAGCGTCCACTGAAGCTTGGAAGAGTAGGGTCCACTCCAAAGCAGAATGAGCGCGACGATCGTGCTTCCCAGGCCCGCGGCCATAGCTAGAAGCAAAATGCGGCGTTCGTACAGAAGGGGTTTCACAGGCTGTATTTTTGCAGACGCCGGTAAAGCGCGCTACGGCTTAGTCCCAGGGCCTTGCTCGCATGGCTCACGTTGCCGCCGAACCTGGCCAGAGCTTTTTGGATCAGCACGCGCTCCACGTCCTCGATGCTCATTTCGTCCAGACGCAAAGACGCTTCGCGCGCGGGCCGCAATCCCAAGTCTCCGGCGCGCACTTGCGGGCCTTCCGCTAGCAGAACGGCGCGCTCGATCGAGTGGTCCAGCTCGCGAATATTTCCCGGCCACGGATGATCGAGCAGAACCTGCAGCGCTACGGGTTCGAAGCCTTCCAGTTGTTTGCGATAGCGTTGCGCCGACTGCCGCAAAAAATGATGCGCGAGAATTGAAATATCTTCCTTGCGCTCGTGCAACGGAGGCAGGTGAATTTCAATCGTGTTCAAACGAAAGAGCAAGTCTTCACGGAATCGGCCGGCGGACACCTCCGTTTGCACGTCGGCGTTCGTGGCGGAAATAATCCGCACGTCCACACGCCGCGTGGTCGAAGATCCCACCCGTTCAAGCTCTCCTGTCTCCAACGCGCGCAAAAGTTTGGCCTGCAGGTTCATGGGCACGTTCGCAATTTCGTCGAGGAACAGCGTGCCGCCATCAGCCAGCTCGAAGCGCCCCACGCGATCCGATTTCGCGTCCGTAAACGCGCCCTTCACGTGGCCGAAAAGTTCGCTTTCGAAAACACCTTCCGGCAGTCCTCCGGCATTCACGGTCACGAGAGGCCGGCCGGATCGCGAAGAAAGGGCGTACAGAGTTCGCGCCACCACTTCTTTGCCGGTCCCGTGGTCGCCCGTGATAAGGACGTTTGCGTCCGACGGGCCCACGCGCGCGATCAAATCCATCACCGGACGCATGGCTGCCGATTCCGCGATCATCACCGGCCGTCCATCGGCGCGCAACAGCCGATTTTCTGCTTCCAGGCGCTGGCTCTTTCGCAACGCCTGCGAGAGCTCGATCTGGGTCTTCAGGATGGCCAGCAGCCGCGCGTTTTCCCACGGTTTCTGTATGAAATCCTTCGCCCCGCGGCGCATTGCTTCTACCGCGAGTTCCAGGCTTCCCCAAGCCGTCATCACGATGATGGGCAGCGTGCTGTCTTTTGCGCGGATATTTGAAAGCAGGTCGAGTCCTTCCTGGCCGGAAGTAGTATCGCGAGCGTAATTCAAATCCATCAACAGCGCATCGAATTCGCGCGCTTCCAGCGCGGCTAACACCGCCGCGGGCGACGCCACCGTTTCCGTCTCAAATCCCTGGCCTTTCAGTAATAGCCGCAGCGCTTCTCGAATGTCCGGCTGATCGTCGGCGACAAGTATTCGTGATCGGACAGTGTGTGGTGGCATCATTTTGCGAAAGCTATCTCCCTGAATTTTGGCGTTCTCTTCGTTCCGTCCGGCACCCGGCTGATAGTTCACCTTGTTCTCTCATTCCTAACCTGATTGATTTTATTCCTGCCGCAACGCCACTAATGGATCGACCTGGGTCGCGTGCCGCGCTGGGAAATAACATGCAGCGAGCGACACGGCGCCGAGCAAGATTGTGACTCCGGCGAACGTGACCGGATCCGTCGGCTTCACTTCAAACAGCAGAGACATCATCAGCCGAGTTAGGCCAAAAGCAGCAACCAGCCCAATCGCCAATCCGGCAAGCGCCAGCTTCATGCCGTCCCAAAGAACGTTGCGCATCACGTCGCCCGGCTGCGCTCCCAGCGCCATGCGAATTCCGATTTCATGCGTGCGCTGACTAACAGAATACGAAATCACTCCATAGATTCCGATCAGGGCTAGCGCCAGGCCCAACACTGCGAAGAGACCCAGCAGCAGCGTCCGAAAACGAGGCTCGGCGACGTCCTCGGAAATCGCGACGTCCATGGTCGAAAGGTTCGTCACAGGCTGATCGTGATCCAGCGCCCAGATCTGGCTTTGTGCCGCCGGCGCCAAAGAGGCGGGATCCCCCGAAGTACGCAGGTAAAAATCGATGCCGTCGGTGGGACCCTGCCAAAGCGACAGAAACACCTCCGGGCGGGGAGTGGAGTTCAAAGATGTGTCGCGCGTGTCGTTTACGATGCCGACGATTTCATTCCAAATCGGTTTCTCACTTTTGTCGGTGCCGAAACTCACGCGCTTGCCGATCGCATTGCCGTCCGGCCAGTAGCGTCGCATCATTGATTCGTTGATGATCGCCACTCCCGGCGCGCCTTGTATATCTGCTTTTGCGAAGTCGCGCCCCCGAAGCAGGCGCATTCCCAGCGTGTGAAAAAATCCGGGAGTTACACCCTTGATTTGTAAGCTTCCGCTCGATGCGAGTGAGGTTTGGGGCGCTCCTTCAATTGTGATAGTGGACACCTTCATCATGTGACGCAAAATGGGAGCGTCGGCGGCTGCAACGCTTTCCACTCCCGCAAGCGGTCTTAGTTTTTCCAAAGCTTGGGTGAGGAAGGCGATTTGCTGGCTCGTCTCGGGATATTTCAACGGGGATAGATGCACGCTCATGGTCAACAGGTGATCGGTCCGAAAACCGGTGTCGACGTGCGTCAGGCGCGCAAAGCTCTGAATGGTCAGCGCCGAACCTACCAGCAATACCAGCGCTAGCGCCAGCTCGACAACCACGAGGGCATTGCGCAAGCGCGAGCGATGAGAACCACCCGACCCAGCCGAACTTCTCTCGTTCAACGCCGCATCCAGATTAGGCCGGGAAAATTGTATGGCTGGGAATGAACCAAAAAGTACTCCGGCTGCTGCCGAGATTGCAAGTGTGAGCCACAGCACTCCGTAATCAGCGTGCAGCTCTGCAAGTCGTGGAGTGCTCGATGGCGCCCACGAGCGCAGCGCATCAATTCCCCACCACGCAAGCAGCAGGCCCAGCGCCCCGCCAATGCCTGCCACCAGCATATTTTCGAGTAACAACAGCCGCATAATCCGGAATCGGCTGGCGCCGAGCGCTACTCGAATTCCTATTTCTTTCCGCCGCTTCAAGCCGCGCGCCAATGCCAGGCTTCCGACGTTGGCACATGCGATCAGAAGGACAAACCCTACAGCTCCCAGCAACACCAGCAGCGCGGGACGCACGTCTCTCACAGTCTCGGCTTGCAGCGGCACGACGCTTAGCCCGATTCCGTTGTCCACGTCGGGGTATTGCTTCGCGAGGCGAGCTGCAATCGCATTCAGTTCGGCTTGAGCCTGAGGAAGACCCGCTCCCGGCTTCAGCTTCGCCAAAAGCGACGTGCCGTGCATCATGCGGTCGTGATTCTCTTTATCGGTCAGCGCCAGCGGAATCCAAAGATCAGATTTTTCCGGGAAGCGGAAGCTTGGCGGCATCACGGCTACGATTCGATAGAGCTTTTGGTTCAGCGTGACGTCTTTCCCCAGGATCTCCGGATCCGCCCCAAAGCGGCGGCGCCATAGTGCGTCACTAAGGATAACGACGGCCCCGCTGTTCGGCTGGTCTTCTTCCGCTGCAAACCAGCGCCCCACTGCCGGCCGAATGCCGAGCGCCGGCAAAAATTCCGCAGATAGCAGGCCCGCGGATACTTCCTCTGGATCGCCGGCTCCCGTCAGATTCAGAGTCTCGGACTTGTACGCTGCCATTTGCTCCAAAACGTGGCTTCCCTCCCGAATGTCCATGATGTCGGCCGGCGAGTTTCCGAGTTTGAAATTAGGGAAATAAGAAAGTGTGCTCCAGACGTTTACTATCCGTGAAGAATCCTTATAAGGAAGCGGACGCAGCAGAATCGCGTTCACCGCGCTGAAAATTGCGGTGTTTGCGCCAATTCCCAACGCGAGCGTGAGCACCGCGACGCCGGTGAACCCGGGGTCCTTCGCCAGCATTCTGGTGGCATACTTCAGGTCCTGCCAAAGCGTTCCCACAGAGTTCTCCTATTCGTACCGCAGCGCGACGATTGGGTTCACGCACATCGCCCGCTGAATCACACCGCTCCGGCCTTTGATGCTCCGTCCACAATCCAGCCGTCGGCCAACTGAATGATGCGGTTGCCGTACGCGGCCCATGCGTCGTTATGCGTCACCTGGATGATCGTGGTTCCGTCTTGATTTAGTTTCTTCAGCAAATCCATGATCATTTTTCCCTGGCTCGAATGCAGGCTGCCGGTAGGCTCGTCCGCCAGAATTAATTTGGGTTTGCCGATTACCGCGCGCGCCACCGCTACAAGCTGCTGCTGCCCGCCCGATAGCTGATTTGGGAAAAGTGCCTTCTTGCCGACAATCTGAAACCGGTCGAGGATGTCCGCAACCATTCCTTCGCGTTCTGCTTTCTTAATGTCGCGGTAAGAAAGCGGCAGATCGAGATTCTCAGCCACGGTGAGGTTATCAAGCAGGTGATATTGCTGAAACACGAACCCGATATATTTCTTGTGCAGCTCAACGCGCCGGCGATTGTCGAGTTTGTGCACGGCATTGTCGAGCAGGTGGTACTCGCCTTTCCACGCGCCATCGAGCATCCCGATAATTCCCATCAGCGTGGATTTTCCCGCGCCCGAAGGCCCCATGATGGTAATGAAATCGCCGTCGGCGATATCCAAATTGATCCGGCGCAGCACCCAGGTTTTTCCCGCGCCCGATTCGTAAACCTTTTCAACGTCTCTGAGTTTGATCACTATTGCTCGCTCCTGGTAAAATTACTTCTAGTTTCGGCGGCGTGATCCTCGCAGCTGGCCGCAAAGATCCGAAGTGTTGCAAAAACGTCTATTTAACCGTAATCGCAATTAATGTTGCATCATCCTGCCAGTCGCCGTCACAGAATGATCCAACCGTATCCAGAATCTTTTTCTGCAATTGTTCGGCAGTTGCTTCAGAGTTTTCTGCGAGCACCCGAATCAAGCGTGCGTCGCCGAATTCCTCACCGTCGGGCCTGCTGGCTTCCGTCACTCCATCGGTGAACAACAGCAAGCGATCTCCCGGCAAGAGCGTGCAGCTACCCTTTACATAATTCTGAGATGGAAAAATGCCGAGCACGCCGCCGCCCTCGGTCAAGCGTTCGTGGGTACCGTCACGATGCGCAATGACAGGCGCGTTGTGCCCCGCGTTCGCATAACACAATTGCCGGGAACCTCCGTCGAGATGCGCGTAGAAAAACGTGATGAAGCGATCATTTGCAATGCTCCGGCAAATCAGCGTGTTCAAACGCTCGCACAAAATGTCCGGAGACAAGGAGAGCGAAGCAAGCCCGCGTACCGCCGCCTGCAGGTTCGACATCAGCAGTGCCGCCGGCATTCCTTTTCCGGCCACGTCTGCGATACACAGCCCCAGCGCATCTGCGCCGAACGGGAACACGTCGTAATAATCGCCGCCCACGATGCGCGCCGGCTGCCAAGCTCCCGCGATTTCGTATCCCGAAAGTTGCGGAATTTCCTTGGGCAGGAATCCGAGCTGAATCGCGCGCGCTTCTTCAATTTCACGTTCCCGCCGGTGAAGCTGGGAAGCAATTTCGTTCTGCGTGCGGTTGCTCTCGATTGCACTGCGGCGTGCCGTGCGGCGCTCGCGTCCCATCTCGATTTGTTTTTGCAGGATTTCCAGAAGCCGCGAATTTACCCATGGCTTTTCGACGAAATCTCCGACGCCTCGCTGCATCGCTTCCACAGCCAAGCCCACCGTGGCCCAGCCGGTCATTACCACAATCGGCGGCGCTGTTTCCGACGCTTTCAATTTTGTAAGGACGTCCAATCCTTCGCGCCCGGAGGTGGTATCGCGCGCGTAATTCAAGTCCATCAAGACCAGATCGAATTCCCTGCGTGCAATGGCTTCCACCAGCGCTGCCGGCGAAGTCACCGCTTCGGTCACGTAACCATGTCCTTTTAGCAGAAGGCGCAGCGCCTCTAAAACGTCGGGTTGGTCATCCGCAATAAGGATGCTCGCCTGAATCGGACCTGTTTCGTTCATGAGTTCAACCGCCATCGGTCCCATTTGTAGTGCCCCTCTCGATGATGCGGGCTTAAGTGGAGACTCCCAAATATGGGCAGTTGGGATTCCAGAGGAACGTCATTCTAAGTCCATTGCTAATAATACTTTAGATGTACCTGGCGGCCAATAGATTAACGACCGTGACCAGTTGCGGGATTGTTTGTTGCGATTCCGGACAGCACGGGGAATGGCCTCATTCGTACCGCAACGCGACCATAGGATCCACGCGCATAGCCCGCCGCGCCGGGATGTAGCAGGCTGCAAGAGCGACCAGCCCGAGAAGAACTATTACAATTGCGAACGTCACCGGATCTGTGAACCGCACTCCGAAGAGCAAGCTGCGCATCAATGAGGTCAGCCCCAGCGCTGCAAAAACGCCTATTCCCACACCGAGCGCAGTCAGTTGCCCGCCTTGTCTCAGTACCATCCTCAGTACATCTCTTCGCTGTGCTCCCAACGCCATTCGTATCCCAATTTCGTGTGTCTGCTGCGTGACAACATAAGCCATCACGCCGTAAAGTCCCACGGCCGCGAGCACCATCGCCAGAGCAGCGAACACGCTGAGAAGCAATGTCTGAACGCCGGTGTCTTCCATGGATTCAGCGACGATCTGATCCATTGTTCGGGCATTAAACACCGCGAGGCTGCTATCGATACCCCGGACTTCACTGCGAATCGCGCCTAGCACACTGGTTGGAGCGGCGGTGGTCTTCACCACTAAGCGCCCTCCGAAGCCAGGCACAATGAGAATTTCGCTTAGTGGGAAATATGCCTCCGGGATGGTCTTCTCCCGGATCCCCCATTCTTTGACGTCCCCCACTACGCCAATCACTTTTGTGGGGAGCTCATCGTGCTTGAAGACTTTTCCTATGGCATCTTGGTTCGGCCAATACGCGCGTGCCATGGATCGATTGATGATGGCTACGTCTGAAAGGTCGGCGGGAATCACCACAGGAGTTTTTCCCGACGCAATCAAATCATCGATCTTCTGGCTAATCACAGCGGCGCGATCTATTTCTGCGGCGGAAAAATTCTCGCCCTGCAAGAACGGAATGCCGAACGATCGAAAATAGTTCGGCGTGATGTAATTCCATTCGACCAGTTGATCCTTGAGAGCTGGATCATTATTTCCGTCCACCGTTACGTACCCGTTGGTGCCTCCTTCCAGCGGAATCTCAGTCGAAGCGGAAGCCGCCTGCACGCCTGGAATGCTCTGGATGCGTTCCAGGAGCCGATCGTAGAATTCTCGTCGCGCAACCGGGGAAGAATATCGCGCTTGAGGTAAAACAATTCCCATGGTGATTACATTTGCCGTCCGTACCCCGATTTCCGCGGAGCGCATTTGTGCAAAACTGCGCAAAAGGAGTCCTGCACCGACCAGCAAGGCAAGGGAAGCAGCTATTTCTCCTATCACGAGCGCGTCACGAAGTGTGCGTCGACCTCCCGCGGGACTTATCACCGCTTGCGCGCTTGATTTTAGTTCTTCGGTCAAATTCAACTTAAGCGCCTGGAACATGGGAGCGAGCCCAAAAAGAATTCCTACCATAACGCTAACCCCGGTCGTGAATAGAAGTACGGTGATATCCAGCCGAACCGGATTCTCCCGTGGTATTGGGAGAGTCGCCGCGTTTTGCATCGCACTGACGCACCACCAAGCTCCGAGCAAGCCTAGCGCTGCGCCCACTGCGGAGAGCAGCACGCTCTCGGTAAGCAGTTGGCGCGCGATGCGCCATGGCCCGGCACCCATCGCCGAGCGCACGGCAATCTCACGCTGGCGGCTGCTGGCGCGAGCTAAAGTGAGATTGGCGACATTCGCGCAAGCTACCAGAAGAACCAGCGATACCGCTCCGAGCAGGATCAAGAGCGACGACCGAGAAGAGCTGGTCAGTTGTTCTTTAAGTGAAACAACTACGGCGTCAACTTTGTCATTGTTGTCGGGATTCTGCTTTGCGAGGTTTTTTGCAATGATTCCGAGATCTGCCTGCGCCTGGGCGACGGTAACTCCGGGTTTGAGCCGTCCAATGGCTCGCCATTGATGCGCGCCCTGGGTGCCGAGTGCTTTCGGCGTCATATCCAGTGGCGTCCAGATATCCGTGGTTGTGATCTGAGCCGAGGGAAAATTGAAACCGCGAGGCATCACGCCGATTACCGCATAGACTTCGCCGTTCAGCTCGATCGTTTTACTTGCGACATCGGTGCGGCCGCCGAAGTGTCGTTTCCAGAATCCATAACTTAGAACCGCAACGTGATTTTTTCCTGCCTGATCTTCCCCGGCATCAAAAGTGCGGCCGATCATGGGCGGAACGCCGAGCAATTCAAAGAAGTTCGCTTGCGTGTTGATTACCGCGGCCGACTCGGGTTCACCTGCGCCGCTCGCATTAAAGCCACGCGCCCAGGAGAAAAGGCTGGTCGCGGCGAAGGTTCGATTCTGCGATTGCCACTCCAGGTAGTCCGGACCGGTGAGCGGATAATTTCCTGGCGCGCTTTCCGTACACCAGAGCTGGACCAATTGTCCTGGATCTTTGAACGGCAGCGGACGCAATAGCGCAGAGTTGATTACGGAAAAAATTGCTGTGTTCGCACCAATGCCAAGTGCCAACGTGAGGATTACGATTGCCGTGAAGCCCGGACTCTTCCGCAGCATCCGAAATCCATAACGCAGGTCCTGAAGTAGTGTGCCCATTACCGCCTCCGGTTTTGGCTTGCTTCCAAGATTATTCGTATCTCAGCGCCACCATAGGATCCACGCGCATGGCCCGCCGCGCTGGGATGTAGCAAGCCGCCAGAGCTACAACTGTGAGAATTGCGGAAACAGCGACGTACGTCACGGGGTCCCTCGCGCTTACAGTCAGGAATTTTCCAACCACCTGCGCCGCAGCTAGGGCCAATGCAATTCCCACGCCCAAACCGATTGCCACGATGAATAGTCCCTCACCGAAAACCATCTTCAGAATGTCCGTGGGCTGCGCTCCCAACGCCATCCGGACCCCGATTTCGTGCGTCTTCTGGCTGGCGGCATAGGAGACCACGCCGTAAACGCCGACGATTGCGAGGATCAATCCTAAGACGCCAAGAACCGCCGCCAGCCCTGCGCCGATCCGATAAATCAGCAGCCCGTTGAGGGTATAGAGAGCTTGCCTCATCGTTTCTACGTCGAAGACCGGAAGCTGCGGCGCGAGCGATTGGATTGTGCGCTCGATTTCCGGGATCATTGTTTCGGGCGCCGCTGTTGTGCGCACCTGAACGAATTGCAAGGAGTTGTTTTCCTGATGCTGCACAAACGGCGCGTAAAAAACAGGCCGGACCACTCCTTTCACACCCTGATAGCGCACATCCTTGACAATCCCGACGACCACCATCGAATGTTTTGCGTCGGTACTCATCTGAAATTGCCGTCCGATGGGATCTGCGTCGGGCCAGAATTTCTTCGCCATAGCCTCGCTCAGGATTGCGACGTACTGGGAATTTTCACCGTCGGCGTCGGTAAAAGTCCGGCCGCGCAGCAGGGGAACTTGCATGGTGCGGAAGTAGTCCGTCGAAATGGTGTTGTACATTGCTGACGGAAGCGGCTGGCCAGCGGGAGGCTGGTATCCTTCGATCGTCAGCGTGTCGCTGTTGTTGTAATAGCCCATCGGCGTCGCGGTTGCGGTGCTCGCTGACACCACTCCGGGAAGGGAAGAGACACGGGCGAGAAGGTTTTTGTAGAAGTCGCGCGTCTGCTGCTGGTTGAATCCGATTTCCACCGGATCCATGGTGAAGTTCACCACGTGGTCCGGATCGAAGCCCAGGCTCGTCTTCTGTGCTTTGCCCAGGCTCCGCGCGAATAGCCCCGCAATGATTAGCAGCACGAGCGAGCCTGCCACCTGCGCCACCACCAGCCCAGTGCGCAAGCGGTTCTTGCCACCCACAACGCCACGCCCGCCTTCGTGCAGGATGGCGGCCAGATTTCCCCGTGACGCGCGAATTGCGGGCACCAGCCCGACGATGATTCCGGTCAACAGCGCCGCAGCTGTGGCGTAGCCAAACACGCGCCAGTCAAAGCCAAAATCGAAATGCACGGGAAGATCGGTCTGAATGTTGATGGAAGCCAGCGCGGAGCTGGCCCACTGGCCGAGAAAAATTCCTCCGATTCCGCCGAGAAGGGCGAGCAGAACACTTTCCGTCAGCAATTGCCGCACAAGGCGAAATCGCGCGGCACCCAGAGCGGCGCGAATGGCCATCTCGCGTTCCCGCACGGTAGCGCGGACGAGAAGAATGTTGGCCACGTTTACACAGGCGAGCAGCAACACCAGCGCCGTCAAGCCCAGGAAAAGCCCCGACATCACAAGCAAAGTATTGTTCGGATCGGGTTGCGGCCTCGCGCGAAGTTCCGGGTAGACCTGAAGGCTCAAATCCTTTTCGGCCTCCGGATATTGCTGCGACAAACGCTGGCCTATTACCGACAGAGAGGCCTGCGCCTGCTGGAGGCTTGTGCCGGGGCGCAGCCGGCCAACCACAAGCAGACCGCGAAGTTGGCGATTGGTCATGAAATCATTCGGCGTGCCTTCAATTCCCAGCATGCCGAGCGGCAAGAAACCCTGAACGGATATTAATGGAGAGAGTCCAACGAATCCCCGCGGCGCGACGCCGACGATTGTGATGGGGTGACCATCCACCGAAACTTTGCGTCCTAGAATGGCCGGGTCGCCTCCGAATCGCGTCTTCCAGTATGAGTAAGCGAGAACCATTACCGGGTCGGCTCCCAGGGTCTCGCCTTCCGACGGCAGGATAAATCGGCCAAGCTCCGGCTTAATTCCCAGCGCAGGGAAATAATTTCCCGAGACGTAGTCCGTCACGATGCGATCGGCTTTACCATCCACGCTCAGACCGTCTAAGCCAAGCTGATAGCCGGCAACATCGGAAAACACTTCGCTGGACTGGCTACGAATGTCGCGAAAGTCGGCGATGGAAAACTGTGTTTGTATGTTTCCCTTCTGCTGTTGGAACGCGAGGACCGTGATCTGCGCAGGGTCCTGCACCGGCAGAGGCCGCAGCAGAATTCCATCCACCATGCTGAAGATGGCAGTATTCGCGCCGATACCCAGCGCCAGGGTAATGATGGCAACGATCATGAATCCCGGATTCCTCATCAGCATGCGGACGCCGTAGCGAATATCCTGCATCAGTGTTTCCATCTTCCACTCCTCGCTTTTCGCGCTTCAGAGCTCTGCAAAATTATTCCGACTAACTATCTCTTCGTCCTGTGATACGCGATTGCGCCCGTGTATGTTCCTCGATCGATCCTGGAATCAGTATCGGGTTTCGATCATTCGTATCGAAGCGCAACCATCGGGTCCACGCTCGCAGCTTTCCGGGCGGGCAGCCATCCGGCAAGTAACGCAACCGCTGAGAGCAGTACCGCTGCCCCCAAAAACACCAGAGGATTACTCGCCTTCACATCGAACAACTGCGACTCAATCAGTTTTCCCAAACCAAACGCCGCCACCAACCCGATTCCAAGCCCGGCCGCAGAAATGCGAACGATTTCGCGCAACACCAGCCACGCCACATTCTTTTGTGTTGCTCCCAACGCCATGCGAATTCCGATCTCGCGCGTTCGCTGCGCCACCATATAAGCCATCACGCCGTAGAGCCCGATCGCCGCGAGCAGCGCAGCCAACAGTCCCAGACACAATGAGAAAAACGTAAGCAGCCGCTCCGAAAACGCGATCTCGTCCACTTGCTGGTTCAGCGTCTTCATGTCGAATACCGGCAGGTTTGCATCCGCGCTTTGCACCGTCTTGCGAAGCGTCGCGGCCAACGCGGTAGGCTCCAGATTCGTACGCACGTAAAACGTCGCGTTTCCAAAATTCTTGTCCTGCGTATAAGGAATATAGACGAGCGGCCGAATCTCTTGCCGCAGGTCCGTATTCTTGCTGTCTTTCACCACACCGACGATTTCGATGTCGGGGTGCACGTCATTGCCCGAGCCGAACGCGAAGTGGCGGCCAATCGGGTTCTGGCCGCGAAAGTAGGTCTGCGCCATTTTTTCGCTGACAATTGCGACTTTGGGCGCAGTGGAGGTGTCGCGATTGTCGAACTCGCGCCCGGACAACAGTGGAATTCCCAAAGTCGCAAAGAAATTTGGTCCTATCCAGTTTTGCTGGACGTCCGTATTGGTGTCTTCCGACACCGTGTAGCCCTCCGCGGTGATGTTGGCGTATGAGTCGCTGTTCGAGAGTAACGTCATCTCCGCCACGCTCACCGATCGCACGCCCGGCAAGCCCGCGATGTTTTCTCTTAAGCGGTCGGCCAGCGCGACTGTTTGTTCCGGAGTATAACGATTCAGTTCAGGTGCCACCGCGAATTGGATTACGTGATCCGTCTTCACTCCAAGATTCTGCCCTTTCAGATTTATCAGGCTCTCCGCAAAGAATCCCGCAGCCGCCAGCAACACCACCGTCAGCGCCACTTGCGACACCAGCAGCGCCTTGCGCAATCGCACATTCGATTTCCCGCCGAAAACATTTGCTCCCTGCTCTCTCAGCGTGCTTTGCAAGTCCGCGCCGGTTGAGCGCAGAGCCGGTATCAACCCGAACAGCAATCCCGTCAGAATCGAAATCCCCAATGCGAATACAAGCACTCGATAGTCGAACTTCCCTTGCAGACCCGAAGCGCCAAGACTCTCCGGTATGGAACCGACCAGCGCTCCGAGCGTCCACGATCCCACCAGCAACCCCGCAGCTCCCCCTGCGAGCGAAATCAGCAAACTCTCGGTCAGAAGCTGCCGTATCAATCTCCACCGCCCGGCTCCCATCGCCATCCGTACCGCGATTTCTCGCTGCCTTGCTTCGCCGCGCGCTACCAGAAGGCTGGCAAGATTCGCGCAGGCAATCAGCAGCACCAATCCCACCATCGACATCAGAATCCATAGCGGCTTGCCCGCATCGTGCTGCAGGATTGGACGCCCGTGCGATCCCGTATCCAGCAGGATTTTTTTGTCCAGAAATTGTTTTTTTCTTTCCGGCGATGATTTCAAGTCCGAAGCTTCCGACTGTAAGACCGCGCTATATTCCGGTGCGATCCCCGCTTCCGCTCTCTCGCGGCTCATGCCGGGTTTCAATCTTCCCAACATCGCCAGCCAATGATCTTTGCGGTCTGCAAGTCCGTCCCAATTCGGCGTCATCTGCGCCTTCATAGTTATGGGAATGAAAATGTCCGGGGTCTGTCCCACTTGAACTCCAAAAAATCCCGGAGCCACCACGCCCACAACCGTCATGGAAACGCCGTTCACAACCAGTTGTTTGTTTAAGATCGCGGGATCGCGGCCGAAATGCCGCTCCCAGTATCCATAACTCAACACCGTCTCCGGGTTTGCGCCGGCGGCCGTTTCATCCTGTGAAGTGAGAACGCGTCCGAGCACCGGCCGCACGCCAAGCACCTCAAAATAATTTCCGCTGACGAGTTCGCCTTTTGCCAGTTCGGTTTGACCCTGTCCCGAAACGCTCGCCTGAATTGCGAACCGCGCAAGCAGACCGGAGAAGACAGGATTGTGGTCGCGCAAGTCCTTATACATAGGATATGAAAATGCTGCCCCCACATCGCCGTCGCTCCAGTTTCTCCCGGGATTGGGACCAGGCGAGCGCAGCACGACGAGTTCTTCCGGCTTCTGCACCGGCAAGAGCCGCAGAAGAACCTGATCCGTGACGGAAAATATCGCCGCATTCGCGCCGATGCCCAACGCCAGCGTCAGAATCGCGACTAGCGTGAACCCCGGGCTCTTCGCCAACATCCGGAATGCGTATCGAGCGTCTTGCAGCAAAGCTCCCATCGATCTCTCCTCGTCTCAGCTTTACTCGTACCTCAGCGCCACCATAGGATCCACGCGCATCGCGCGCCGAGCCGGGATGTAACAAGCCAGCAACACCACTGCGAAAAGCATCATCACCACCACAGCGAAGGAAACCGGGTCCGTGGAACTCACTCCAAAAAGAAGACTCGAAAGGAACCGAGTCAATCCAAGTGCTGCAATCAAACCAAGCCCTACTCCCAATAGCGCAAGGCGCATTCCTTGGCCCACCACTAAGCGCAGCATGTCTGACGGCTGCGCTCCCAGCGCCATCCGTATGCCAATCTCATGCGTGCGCTGCGCCACCGTGTAGGAAATCACGCCGTACAGGCCAACCGCCGTCAGAATCATCGCCAGCGCCGCAAATATCGCCAGAAGAAACGTATTGAAGCGCGGGATGGCGATGGTCCCGCTCAAATATTGCTCGAGCGTCTTCGGAGCATACGTGGGCAAATCCTTATCGATTGACTGCACAACCGACGCAATCGGTTTCGCCAGTCCCTGTGGATCTTTCCCCGACCGTGCCACGATCGCTACCGACCCGAACTGAAGTTGCCCGTAGGGAATGTAGGATTCCGGACTAAACTCCGTGGTCAGATCTTCAAACTTTACGTTTCCCACCACGCCGACAATTTCGCGCATCGGCGCCGTGCCCGGTCCTCCATTGGAGATCCCCGGCTGAATGTGCTGGCCGACCGGGTTTACGCCCGGAAAGAATTGTTGCGCGAAAGCCTGGTTCACAATCAGCACAGGCGTCGCCTTGGCCTCGTCGCGCTCGGTGAAATCTCTTCCTTGCAACAAAGGAATTCGCATGGTGCCGAAGTAATTGGGTGTAACCACGCGAATGGAAGTATGCGGCTCATCGCTCTTCGCTACCGGCCGTCCTTCTATCTGGAAACTCGTGCGAATCTCGTCTCCACTCATGGGCAAAGGGAAAACCGCGGCGGCCGACTGCACGCCTGGCAGGGCATTCAAAAGCGGAGAGAGTTCGCGAAAAAACTCCGCCTTCTTCGGATCTGAATATTTTGCGTCCGGAAGATCGAGGCTGGCGGTCATCACGTTGTGCGGATCGAATCCGGGATTCACGTTTTGCAGCCGGATGAGGCTGCGAATCAAAAGGCCTGCGCTAACCAGCAAGATTAGCGCCAGCGCCATTTCCACAATTACCAGCGAACTGCGCAGGCCGTGGCGGCTGCGTCCCGCGGTCGTGCTCAACGAGCCTTCCTTCAGCGCTTCCGCGATATTGGAGTGCGTTGATTGCACTGCGGGCGCAAGGCCAAATAGGATTCCGGTCAGCAGCGACAAACCCGCCGTGAACGCCAGCGCCCAACCATCTATATGAATCTCTCCGACTCGTGGAAGGTTCTCGGGACCCAAGCGCACCAGAACATCGCTGCCCCAAACCGCTAGCGCCGTTCCCAGCACTCCTGCAAAGATCGCCAGCAATAAACTTTCGGTCAGAAGCTGTCGCACCACGCGAACCCGCCCGGCGCCCATGGCCGTGCGAATCGCAATCTCGCGCCCGCGTGTTGTGGCTCGCGCCAGCAAAAGATTCGCCACATTCACGCAGGCGATCAGCAATACCAGTCCCACTGCAATCATCATCACTAGCAAAGCCGGCCGGATCGCCCCTGTCAGGCGTTCCTGTTCCGAAGTTAAATACACGCTCATATATTTGTTGGAGTCCGGATACTGCTTGCTCAGCGAACTTGCGATCACGTCCATGGCTGCTTGCGCTTGCGGCACTGTAATTCCAGGTTTAAGTCTGGCGATGCAACTGAGGAAATGGGCACCTCGCTGCTGCGTCATGGCGGGCGAATTGTCCGGACTTTCCTGTAGAGGCGACATCGTGGACCAGATCATTTCCGGTTCTCGCTGAAGAGGAAACTGAAAACCAGCCGGCATCACGCCGACAACGGTGAATCCGCTGTTGTCGAGCGTAATCACGCGGCCGATAATTCCGGGATCGCCGCCGAAGTGTTGCTTCCAAAGCCGGTCGCTGATGATGACCACGTGATGATTCGGTTCGTCCTCCCCCGGCTGAAAAGTTCGTCCCAGCTCCGGCGAAACGCCCAGCAAATCAAACGTGTCCGCTGAAACGCTCGCGCCTTCCAAGTGCGCGGGATTTTCCTGGCCGGTTAGCGTAAAAGTTGCGTCGGTAAACGCTGCCATTTTCTCGAAGACCTGATTCTGCGACCGCCAGTCCACGAAATCGGGATACGAAGCAGAGCCATTCGAGGAGTGCATGCGTGAATTAGCGGTCGCGACGCTGACAAGCCGTCCCGAATCGCGGAACGGCAACGGCCGCAGCAATTCCGCATTCACCACCGAGAAGATCGCCGTGTTCGCTCCGATCCCCAGCGCCAACGTGAGCACCGCGATAATCGTGAATCCCGGATTCTTCATGAGCATCCGTATTCCGTAGCGAATGTCTTGCAGCAAAGCTCCCATTTTCACTCCCTGCGACTGGCAATTGCTGCAAATAGCCCGCTGCCAATCGTCCGAACACACCCGCACCAATGCTTCCGAAAAATTTCTCGGCCGCTTCAGTTCCGTAATTATTTAGAATGCTAGATTGATCCGGTTTAGACCGACGCGCTGCGCGTGCCTACTGTTTCCTCGACAATGCGGCCGTCAAAAAGATGAATCGTGCGGTCCGCAACGCTTGCGTAGCGCGGGTCGTGCGTGACCATGCAGATGGTCGCGCCCTCGCGGTGCAGTTGCCTTAGCAAATCCACCACCGCTTCGCTGTTCTTCGAGTCCAAGTTTCCGGTCGGCTCGTCCGCCAGCAGAATCGAAGGCGAACCTACCAGCGCGCGCGCCACGGCCACGCGCTGTTGCTGGCCGCCCGAAAGCTGAGAGGGATAATGCTTCATCCGATGCGCCATTCCGACGCGCTCGAGCACTTCCTGCACGCGCTTCTTCCGCTCCGCCGAAGCCATGCTGCGATAGGTGAGCGGCAATTCCACATTTTCGAAAACCGTCAAATCACCTATCAAATTGAACGCCTGGAAGATGAAGCCGATCTCCCGGTTGCGAATGCGCGTGCGATCGGAAAGAGAAAGGTTCGCCACCGGCTGCGTGTTGATCCAGTAGTTTCCATCCGTCGGCGAGTCGAGCAATCCTAGAATCGAGAGCAGCGTCGATTTGCCGCATCCTGACGGCCCCGCAATAGAAAGAAATTCGCCGTTCTTGATATCCAGATGCACGCCGCCGAGCGCGTGCGTCTCCACCTCATCGGTGTAAAACACTTTTGTCACGCCTTCCAAACGAATCATCGATTTTGCTGTCGCGTCCATGATTGCTCCTCCGCCTATGCTATCCAGTCTCTTGCTAAGATTAGTTACGTTCCCAGCGGTTGCAAAAGTTCCCTTAACTCTTTAAATGACTATTTCAATTGCACGCGATCGTAGTTGTCCCAGGCCGACATGTCGGACAAAATCACTTTGTCCCCGATTTGCAGCCCTTTCACGATTTCCACCGTGTTCACCGACGTGCGCCCCAGCTGCACTTGAACCCGAACCGCCGCCGCTCCGTCGTCCACCACTTTGAACAAGCCCACTGTGCTGTTTGCCTCGCCATGCACCGGCCGGCCCACATATAGGACGTCCGCCAGCCGCTCGATTTCAACGGTTCCTTCGACGCTCAGGTCCGGCCGAGCGCCTTGCGGCAGCGGGCCGTCCAGCGCAACGTCCACCGTCACCGTTCCATTTACCACCGCCGGATCGATTCGCATCACGTGGCCGGCGATCACGCCGTTGTGCGTATCCACCGAAGCCTTTTGCCCGATAGTGATGTCTTTCGCCTGGGTCTCGGCGATCTTAAGCTGCGCCTTCAAATGCGTCGGCTGCGCCACGCGCGCCAGCACCGTTCCCTGCGTCACTTTTTGCCCCACTTCCACATCAAGCTCTTGCAACACTCCGTCAATACCAGGACGCACTTTTAGCTGGTCCAGTTGCGATTTTTTCAACGCGTACATCGCGCGCTTTTCGTCCAAACTTGCCTGCTGCACGGCCACCTGCGAAGCGATGGAGTTCGAAAAAGTCTCCACTTCCTTTTCAGCCAAGTCGTCCTGCTTGGCAAGCTCCTCAGCCACCACTTGCGATTTCTTGTAAATCAAGTCCGACACCAAGCCGTTGTCAGCGAGCTGCTTATTCGTGTCTCGATCCAGCAGCGCCGTGTGATACGCCGAACTCAGCGCCGCGGCTTGCGTGCGTTTGTCCATTAGCTGATTCTGAAGCAGCGCCTTGGTTTGCTCCAGATTCGCTTCCGCGCCTTTCATCTGATACTCCGCGTCCAGCGTCGCCTGCTGCAGTTCAGGATTGCTCATTTCCAAAATTACCGTGTCAGCTTTCACCGGAGTTCCAGCCAGCAGATTACGCTGAATAATTTGCCCGTCAGTCGCGGCCGGTATCAAACGAATGGTTTCCGGCACCAGCGTACCAAGCCCGCGAACTTCGCGCAGCATCGGCCCGCGCTTCACCGTGTCCGTCCATACCGTCGCGCTGTCCACGCTGGGCGCCGCAGGTTTCAACTTGGATAGCGCGTAGGTGACCAGCGGAATCACGACCACCGCGATCGCGATATAGATCGTCCGCCGGATCCTTTTTTGTCTTTTTACTTCTGGACGCGCAATGTCCACAGCTAATAGCCTCGGGTATTGCGTATATTACATCGCAAATTGACTTCCGGTCCTACAGCGATGATAAGTGCCTTATAATGTTATGGTTAGAGGGAATTTGCAAGTATGAAAAGTGCCCGCTTGCCCGCTCATGGGAATCATCCATCCCGTTAACGAACACTTTGGCAACCACGAGATGGCGAGGAACGAGCCGTCCAGCGCAGCCTCAAACCGCTTTAGGAAGCAGAGTCCACGCTAGCTTTGATTTCCTGCCAGCGTTTCGGCCGTTTTTTAGCGTCGAGGACTTTCTTGCGCAGTCGTATGGATTTCGGCGTGACCTCAACGAATTCGTCGTCCGATATAAATTCGATGGCTTTTTCCAGCGTCAACTCGCGCGGCGGGATCAACCGAATGGCTTCGTCTGCGCTCGACGAACGCATGTTCGTCTGCTTCTTTTCTTTCGTAATATTGACGTTCATGTCGTCTTCGCGCGCATTCTCGCCGACGATCATTCCCTCATACACTTCCAGGCTCGGCCCCACAAACATTTCGCCGCGCTCCTGAATTCCCCACACCGCGTAAGCCGTCGAAACGCCCGCGCGGTCGCTCACCAACGCGCCCGTCAGCCGCGAAGCCATGTCTCCCGCGTAATCCGTCCAGCCATCCAGCATCGAATGAATCAGCGACGTCCCGCGCGTATCCGTCAGCAATTGCCCGCGCAACCCGATCAGCCCGCGCGACGGAATGCGAAACTCCATGCGCACGCGCCCCGAATGATGGTTCACCATTTTCACCATTTCGCCGCGCCGCGTTCCCAGCGTTTCCATCACGATGCCGATAAAAGTTTCCGGACAATCCACGATCAGCACTTCCAACGGCTCCACGCGCTTTCCGTTTTCCGTGCGCACCACGATTTCCGGCTTGCCGACCATCAACTCGTAACCTTCGCGCCGCATGGTCTCAATCAAAATGGCGAGTTGCAGTTCGCCGCGGGCCAGCACGCGAAACGAATCCGTCGCGCCCATATCTTCGATGCGCAGCGAAACGTTGGTGAGCAATTCGCGGTCAAGCCGCGCGCGCAGGTCTCGCGAAGTCACGTATTGTCCTTCGCGCCCCGCAAACGGCGAAGTGTTCACCGTAAACACCATGGTCAAAGTCGGCTCGTCGATCAAAAGCGGCTCGAGCGGCGCCGGATTCAGCAGGTCCGTGATGCTTTCGCCGATTTGAATTCCTTCCACTCCGGCGATGGCGCAGATGTCTCCCGCCGCCACTTCTTCCGCTTCGTCGCGTTCGAGCCCGCGGAACGTAAATAATTTCGTAATCTTCGTCGGCTGAATCACGCCCGAAAGTTTCGCGATGCCCACTTCCGTGCCGCGTTTCAGCGTTCCTGAAAACACGCGCGCGATCGCCAGCCGCCCCAGATATTCGCTGTAATCCAGATTGGTCACCTGAATCTGCAGCACTGCCGCGGCATCCCCCGAAGGCGGAGGAGTGGAAGCCACAATCGTTTCAAATAGCGGCTGAAGATTTGTGGACGAGTCGCCCACCGCGCGATGCGCCACGCCCGTCTTCGCGTTGGTGTACAGCACCGGAAAATCGAGCTGGTCTTCCGTCGCGTCCAGGTCGATGAAGAGGTCGTAAATCTCATCCAACACCGCCGCCGGCCGCGCGTCCGCCCGATCGATTTTATTCAGCACGATAATCGGAGGCAGCTTCGCCGCCAGCGCCTTTTGCAGCACGTAACGCGTCTGCGGCAGCGGCCCTTCGCTCGCGTCCACCAGCAGCAGCACTCCGTCCACCATGCGCAGCGCGCGTTCCACTTCTCCGCCGAAATCGCTGTGCCCCGGCGTGTCCACGATATTGATTTTCGTGTCGTGGTACGTCACCGCGGTGTTTTTCGCCAGAATCGTGATTCCGCGCTCGCGCTCCAGGTCGTTCGAGTCCATCACGCGTTCCACCAGATGGGCGTGCGTGCTGAAAATTCCGCTTTGCCGCAGCATGGCATCGACGAGCGTCGTCTTGCCGTGGTCCACGTGCGCGATAATGGCGATGTTGCGTAGTTTTGAGTTCATAGTATGTCGATTCGTTATGTCGATGCGGCCGAACGAACAGGGCTGCAAACGCTACCTTGCGACCCCGATAGAATTGCGAGAGGTTTCAGGAGCAACGAACGCTTGTTTATTTTAGCATGCCGAACGAAATTCCGCCCCGTTTTCCGGGTCTGGACGTGCCGCGCGACTAGACGTTTCAATTCTAGAGCCGTTCAGGATGCGTCGCCGACGATTGTTTTGAATGCTTACCCCCGGAGTTCCGTTGTAGTGGGCCAACCGCTGTCGCTTCTGGAGCGGTTTCCGACGAGACGTGTTTGACAAGTTAGGCGATCTGGCCGGCGATGTAATTTGTCAGACTCTTAAACCAATTTGGGAAATCGGTTGAGTCGAATAAGCGCTTTCTGTAGGCCGGTGTTTCGCTCTTCTCCCACATTGATGTCATTGCGAAATGAAATCTGCCACAATCAACGAGTCCTGGAAATAATTCCGCTGGCTGCTCAGGGGAAAATTCGGTCGTTTGTCCTGATGGACTCGTAAGTATTCGCGCTAAGTTTCCAATCCGCTGTGGACTTTGGACAAAATGCCAGTGTGGTTGCGCGTGCGTTGATACTTCATCTGACGCCGCCAACTTATCCCATTCCGCTCGAAACAGAGGTATGGGCTCACCCACTATTTCTTGAAATACTGCAAGGCTCGCGTGTTGGAGAGAGTATTCGCGCGCCGCTGAGAATTCGAATGCGCCTACGAATCCGAATGAAAAAGCTATTTCGTTTATCATGGTCAGAATATCAATGACCTTCTGTTTTGAACCGTCGTCTGCGAGCGAGATTCTCGGAGCATTTTCCAACCGTACGTGAAACGAACCGCCTGGATTCTTGGTTTGTGGTCAGCTTCACATATGGCTGATTGAACGCAGAAATCAGACTACGTTCCAAGGATCTAATCAGCTGCGCACTGTAGTTGACCTCTCCCGCCACAGATTCACCCGTTCATTATGGACAATATTAGCTCGTCAACGTCAGCCCAACGCTCAATTCTTCCTTCCGAAATTGCGACGCCCATCTGAATAAGCTTCGTCAAATCGAGAAGCGGTACAGTTTTAAGGTTAAGATTGAGGACGGGTAACTTGCTAACGTACTTATTGGAAAGATCGAGCTGTCCTCCCGATACCTGAATTGAAAGGTAACCGAGCATATCGTATGCAGTGGAGCTGTTCAGATAAGTCAGGCTGGCAAAATAGACCTCTTCGTCGGTAATCTCCTGTTCAATTTCACCCGTCTTAAGTATCCACGCGTTTCCAACAACCACAACGAAATCGCCCGTCTTGTCGATCGCGAAAGATCGTTTTCCACCGAAATACTTCGAAACTATCTTGGCACTAATTCCTTCTGCCAGGTGCGCGGCCTGAGCAAATCCCACCACTTTAGCTCTGCCTGCCCTTCTAGGGTCTTGCGGGCTTTAAGGGTTTCCTTCGCCTTACTAATGATTTCTGAAGTAATTCGGGACATTTTTTTGCAGTTCTTTTTCACTAGTTATTGTTGGAAGCCCGTGAGTATACGGGTAAAAAACATAGTAGGCATCGCTCAACTTTCCATCAACTATCGAGGGATTCATGACGGCAGGTCGGAAGAAACGCCGCTCGTTTCTTCCCAAGCCTTTGATGTACTCTTTTGGCACGATGAAGACGTCGTTTCCCAGCCTGACACCTTGCCTGATTTCAAAGACCTTGTTTGCTTGCAGCATCTTGTTGCTATGCTGAAACCGTTGATACTGAGACCATGCATCGTACCCACGAGCTAGCCACGGATCACCTGTAGTTCCAATATCCTTGCGGATGTATACAGAGAAGCCGTCTCCCGTGATAGGTTCAACTTCGGCACCGCGCCATCTGCGCAACCCGCGTAGTGCTCGGTTCAGCGAGTCTTGACGTGAATCAGCCCAAAGGATAGCAGTGGGTCCTGCTGGGGCGGGTTTTCGTCTACCGACATATAGACCAGCATCCACCAGCGCGCGGGCGAAAATGCTTTGGTCCCCGAGCCTAGCGACTAACTGCGGGTTCAAAGACTCAGCCATGGTTGCGCGAGTTTCTTTTCCCGAAACTCCCTCTAGCAGCGAGTTTGGCGCAATCATGGCTAGCACTCCGCCTTCGCCGAGGGCTTCTAGCGCCCGACGAGCGAACGCTATGGCCAGATTAGGCTTGCTAGACGCTCCCAAGATGCGACCGAATGCCGCCTGCTGGTCGGGTTCCATCAGTTGCCATGACAGGAACGGAGGGTTCATACAAGAATGTCCACGCTTTTGGCCAGTTTTCGGCCGTTACTGAATCATGTTGCGCAACCTCAACCTCAATTTGGTCAATCTGCCACGCACGCTTTTCCCAAGCCAATACAAATCGCGCCATATCTACAGCAGCGGGAGACCTGTCCCAGCCCACGGCTCGCACGCGCCCGACAAAACCTCTAAGCTTCAGCAGGCGGAGGCATTCCTTTAGTAATTCGCCAGAGCCACATGCGGGATCGAACAGAAGAAGCGGTCTACCATCGACGTGGCGAAGATGGCTTGTCGCCTCCTCCGCCAGGGTGCGCGCGAGGGCAGGCGGAGTAAAATAAATCCCCGTTCCACTAGGAACTGCGTTTGCATCTACCGTCGCCGGTAACTCGAAACCAGGGAGCCAGAAGGCGGCCGAGTTATTCGCTTCAAGATGTGCATCTTGAAAAACGGCTCCGGACGCGTGGCGTAAGACGAGCTGAAAGTCTGGGCGTAGGACGTCGTACCGGCCTACCCCCAAAAGATCATTATATAAGGGCCTCCAAGTGGCCTCGGCAATTGTTTGTGAAAGTTCAACTGTCTCGGGCGCTAGGCCCCAAGCTTCCAAGTCTCGTTCGGAAAGACGATCATGCTCAGCAGCGGCCGACCCCAGCAGATACAACAGAATTCTTAACGAGCGAAGTCCGTTATCTTCTTCACCGATGGCTGCCCTAATTCGATGAAAAATTCGAAGTACATGAACCACTATTCTGCGCGATCGATCCGGCGCTGTCTTTTCGAGGTGCCTGTGGAATTGGTGCAATTGCGCGATCACGCTTCGGGCGGAATAATTTTCTTCGGGTGCTAGCTTGTCCCATCGATTCACCACAACCGATTCGCCAGTGCACGTAACGTAATGTCCCACGTCGCATGACCACGCGGTAGCACGTTGAGTATTGAGGTCGACCTCACCTATGAAATCAAGGCAGAAATTTCCATTAGTTCCGTTCAGTAAAACGTAACGTTCTTGTCTTTCGGCTGTATCACGAAGAGGGACGGGCAGCAGGCCTAGGGCGACGCGCCAGGCGTTGACCGTTTTGAACTGTGATTCGTCATTCATAGATGTTCTCAGTCTGCAATCTGGCGTGTTCGGTGTATTCGCCTTTTGTTCGCCTTCATAATAATTCTACCGAAAAGGGACACCGCTAGGCAATTTCATAAGTTAAGCTTTCTTCGTACTAGTCAATATTTTGCCCGCGTGCAAGCTAGCATTTTGAGTGTAAGAATTCCAGTGCTCGTGTGTTGTGTTTTTGGTACCAGAGATCCGGGAGGTTACACAAACGCGTAACCTCTATGAACGATGATTGGATAGCGCGGGATGCGCAGGTAAGATTCTGCGAGCTGGGAAGGACGCGGAGGACAAAGGGGGAACGATGGAGGTAAGCGTGAACGAAAACATGATTACCACGGCGTTTGAGCTGCCGGGATACCGCGTGGTGCGGAACATAGGTCTGGTGCGCGGAATCACGGTGCGCTCGCGCAGCCTGTTTGGGACTATCGGCGCTTCGCTGGAAACGCTCGTGGGCGGCAACATTACTCTCTTCGAGGAAATGTGCGAGACCACGCGAGAGCAAGCGCTGGAATTGATGATGCAACACGCCAGTTCTCACGGCGCGAATGCCGTCATCGGCGTGCGCTACGATTCAAACGAGTTGATGCAAGGCGTCACCGAAGTCCTGGTTTACGGCACAGCAGTCCAAGTCGAGCGCGCCGCCTAGCGCGTCAGTGCTAATCCGGCTTGACTGGGTCCACGGTTCCATCCGACCACCAGCCCGCGGGAACCATGAATACGTCGATTGGCTCCGGATGGCCATGGAACTGTGGATTCAGCATGACCGGAGTTAGGGGCATATCCGCACCCCAAGCGGAACTGTCGATGAATGGAGTGTAAAACATCAGGTGAGCCATCCAGTTGTGTTGGCCGTTATCGCTGAGGTACTGTTCTTTCGACATCATGTAGCTCATGGCTCCAGGCTCCAGAGGCGGCAACCCCTGCTTTACGTATGCCTTCATGCCTTCGAAGATCTGAGCTTTCGATTGACCGGCCAATACCATCTCCGTTCTTTTATACGTCATCGGCAGAATGGAGCGGGCAGCCTGCGGATTGAAGCAGAGCGGGCCTCGAAGTTTAGGGTTCCAAAAATTAGCGGTAAAGTCGCCATCGAATGGACTCATCCACCCTCGCTCCACGAGACACACGAAACCATTTTTGCCTTTGACAGCGGTTTCATAGCCATGCCTTCCCAGGACCAGGACATCGGCATCGCGCGAGATGGCCTCCGGAGCCGCGCTCCGCGCCATGGCAATCTCGGCGTCGCGATCCATTAAGTATTGGTCAAGCGGGGCCATGTTCGGATACGGTGTTTTAGCGTCCTGTGCGTGCGCCTGCCACGCCGCGCCCAGCATCGCAACCAGCGCGAAACTTGCCAACGTCATCTTCCTGATTATTTTTCGCTTCATCGCTTTCTCCTAAGTGCAACGAAGAGCCCGACGAACAGAACCTTCCTCGGTTTCACACACAGCCGATGCTAATCCGTGGGCACAGCCGTTCCGTCCGACCACTTGGCCACCGAAATAATGAACTCGGTGATTGGTTGCGGAGAGTATTGATGCACGTACACCGGCGAGCCGGGGACACCTGCGCCCCAAAACATATCGTCAGTCTTCGGAAACCAGAACATCAGATGCGAATCCGCGTTCCCGTATTTGCGGCCAAAATACTGTTGCCTCGACATCATGTAGCACATCGAACCAGCTTCGGGCACCGGCAGTTCTTTCTTGTCGAATGCGGCCTTGATACTGTCGAACATCTGAGTTTTGGATAGTCCAGCCATAGCCAACCCGGTCGTCTTGAAAGTGAGAGGCAGGTGGGTTCGCGCTGCCGGCGGATTCAGGCAAAGCGGAAGCCGCTGATCGGGGTTCAAAAACTCCGGGTCGTCGAACGGGGCCATCCAAGATCGTTCCACGATACATACGAAACCGTTCTTACCTTTGGCGGCGATTTCGTAACCATGACGTCCCAGAACCCAGACTTCTGCATCCCGTGAGATGGACTCCGGAGCCGCAGTCCGCGCAAAGGCTATCTCGGCATTCCGATCCGCCATCAAGTATTGGTCAATCGGCGCCATGTGCTCATAAAGCGTCGCCTTATTGTCCTGTGCGTGCGCTTGCAGAGTCGCGCTCAGCACGACAACCATTGCGAAACTCTTTGCAATCGTCCTGACTATTTCTCGCTTCATCAATTTCTCCTGTCAGCCTATCGCGTAGCGACCGAACTCAATTTGCACGCGAGCTGTCAGTGCTTATCTGTGGCATCAGCGGTACCGTCCGACCACTTGGCGACGGGGATCATGAATATCGTCAGTCGGTCCTCAGGGTCGTCGCCTACAAGAATCGGGGAGCCTGGCAGACCTGCGCCCCAGCTCGCGGCGTCCGTTTGCGGTACGAAAAACATCAGGTGCGGATGCCAATGCCCGCCGCTATCTCCTAAGTATTGTTCCTTTGACAGCATGTAGCACATCGCGCCCGGCTCCTGCATCGGCAATTCCTTCTTGTCCAGAGCGGTTTTGAGACTTTCAAACATTTGAGCTTTGGATTGGCCGGCCAATATCCACTCGGTCTTTTTGATTGTCAGCGGAAGGTAGGTTTGCGCGGCCGCCGCGTTGAAACAGATGGGACCACGCAGCTTGGGATTCCAAAAGTCCGGATTGTCGCTTCCAGCGGTCCACCCGCGTTCCACGATGCACACGAAACCGTTCTTTCCTTTTACCGCGGTTTCGTAGCCATGCCGCCCGAGGACCATGACTTCGGCATCGTCTGAGATGGATTTCGGGGCCGCGCTCCGCGCCAAGGCTATCTCAGCATCCCGATCCGCGATCAGGTATTGGTCAACCGGCGCCATGTTCGGATACGGTGCTTTGGCGTCCTGTGCGTGCGGCTGCCACGCTGCGCCCAGAACCACAACCAGCGCGAAACTTCCCAACGCGATCGTCCTGATTATTTTTAGCTTCATCTAATTCTCCTGGGAAGTGGAAGCCCGCTCCCATCTAGGTGAGGTATGACCGTCGCGCCAGCCATTCGTTTGCGCCATAAGGCGTGGCGGAAATTGTGGCAAAGCTCACTTGTGAAATGCAAGTGATTATTTTAGGATGGAAACATGAGGCGCGGGAAGGCAGGTCCAAAGCGGCGGTCGGGGTGTCCCTTAAATGCTTCGGTGGAAATGTTGGGCGATCGCTGGTCGCTCCTGATCATCCGCGACATGATGTTGGCTGGCGCGCGAAGCTACAAACAATTTCTGGACTGCTACGAAGGCATCGCCACGAACATTCTGGCGGATCGTCTGCGAAAGCTGGTCGCTTACGGAATTATCACCACGGAAAAAGACCCGTCCGACGGACGCAAACTAATCTACTTGCTGACGCCGAAAGGAATAGCCCTGGCGCCGGTTCTGACGGAAATGGTCCTCTGGGCCGCCGCGCATGAAGATACCGAAAATCAAGCGCTCGTGCGCCAAATGCGCGCCGACAAGCCGAAGTTCCTCGCCGGAGTCCGCCACCTCTGGGCCAACCGTCGTTCAGCACGAGCTTGATCTCCGCCTTCTTCCGCTTACCGCCATGTAATTGTTACTCTTGACTTATGTGTACTAGTATGTTAACATGCGTTGGGGCGTAGTTGACGCCCCGGGAGGAAGCTATATGGCCAAGGCCGCGAGCAGTCGAGGACGCAGTCGGACACAGCGGGTCCCCGGCCCAGCTTGCTCGAACCTAGGGCGCGCCGCCAAGCGCGCACATGCTGCCTGTATCCCAGAGGCGATGGTCGGCTTGTCGGTCGTTGCTACCTTCGCGGCGCCCCTGGCGAAAGCCCAGAGAAATTCTTCTCTAGCCACCGCAATTTCTAATCGAGAACCCGTGGAATTAGAACATGCTCCAACTCACTGAAAACAAACAACAGCGACCGGTTCTAATCGAGAACTTTGAACCAACACATAGCGCCGATAAATCGGCCCGCCCGCCGTGGCCGGCGCCTGCGGCGTTACAATGCCCGCAAGAAGCCCGCACAATATATAATGCCGAAGTAACCGGGGAGGGCATTGATGAAGCTCAAGTACCGGATTCTTTCGGCCGTTGTCTTGATTGGCCTATTCGCCGCGATTGTAACCGTGCGCGCGGCCGGCCCCAAAACAGAGACGGTCAAGTTTCCCAGCGGCAAGGAGACCATCGAAGGTTATCTAGCGGTGCCGGAGAAGCCCGGACGCTACCCCGGGGTAATCGTCATCCACGAATGGTGGGGGCTGAACGACTGGGTGAAGGAACAGACCCAGAAAATCGCCGAGTTGGGTTATGTGGCGCTAGCCGTGGACCTTTACCGCGGAAAGACGGCGACGGATCCGAACGAAGCGCACGAATTGATGCGAGGAATGCCGCAGGACCGCGCCGTGCGCGACCTGCAGGCCGGATACGATTACTTGGCGGCGCGGAAAGACGTGAGCGGACGCATCGGAGCAGTGGGCTGGTGCATGGGCGGCGGTTATGCGTTGCAACTTGCGATACATCAGCCGCGCCTGGCTGCTTGCGTGGTGAACTACGGAGCGCTGCCGACCGATCCCAACGACATCCAACAGATCGCAGCGCCTGTCCTGGGAAATTTCGGCGCGGACGATCACGGAATCACTCCTGCGGACGTGAAATCCTTCCAGAAGACTTTGTCCGGCATGGGCCGCTACGTGGACATCAAAATTTATGACGGCGCAGGCCACGCCTTTGAAAATCCGAACAACGAGAAGGGCTACCGTCCCGAAGCCGCCGCGGATGCCTGGACCCGCACCGTCGACTTTCTTAAGAAGGCGATAAACGTAGGCGATCAGCCCCCGCCGGCGAAAAAGTAGAACCGATCACCGAATGGGCCAGTCCGCTTACGGCAGCGTCTCCTGCCGATAAAGCTCCCTGGTATGCCACACCGCCGCAACGACAACCATAATCCCCATGGCACCCACCGCTGCCGCCCCGCCGAAGTCCAACAGACGACACGACAGCCCCGGAACTTTCAACTTCGGACGAAACCACAACACAACATTTGCCACCGACAAGAGAATTCGGATCTCTGTCGGTCCGAACTTCGCGAAAGAAAGCCGGAAAATTCCCAAGGTATAAGACGCGAGGTAACTTTCAATCGAGAGCAGCAGGAAAGCGATGAGCATGGCCATCGCGATCCGCCAATCGACGTAAGTGGAAGCGCCCAGGCCACTCATAAGAAAGAGCGCTCCGAACGAATCAACCATGTGGTCCACGTAAAAGCCGTAACGCGGCCTCTGCCGGTTCCTTACGCGCGCCAGCGTCCCATCGAGGCTGTCTCCAAACCAATTGAGCGCCAGACACACGGTTGCCAGCGACAACCCGACAGGATGCCAGCGCGCCAATAGATAGCCAGCTCCAGCCAAAACCATGGAGATGAATCCGAGTAGCGTCAGTTGGTCAGAGGTGATCCCAGAGGGCATGTGCCCGGCCAACCAAAGTAGCGCTCTGCGTTCCACGCCGGAGGTTATGCTTTCCTGAATGCGAGTTGCGTTCCGAAAGGCCTGCGTGGTTTGTTCCGTTCGCGCAGTCTTCAATTGTTGGTTGTGGGTATCGAAGCGAAGTGCGGATTTATCGGCGGATTGTTCTTGGCTCACTTTGTCGTTCCTCTCTGGACTGAGTGCTGCGCTCTTCGACCGTGTCGCATGCGCGGACTATGCTCGCGCGATGCTGACGACTTCAATGACCGGGAGGTCATTTCGGGCACGAAAAACCTCATTTCGTAACGGGCTTAAAATCAGATGGTTAATCGGCTTTCTCCATTAGAATTAGGTCAGTCGAGGAGCTTGTCTTGCCGGGACCTGATCGCGAGGGACGGAAATTTCGCTTCGGTGTGTTTGAACTGGACTCCGAGAGCGGTGAACTGTGCCGGGAAGGCAAGGCCCAGCCACGGCTTCGTGATCAGGCGCTGCAAATATTGCTGATGCTTTTGGAGCGTCCGCGGGAAGTTGTCACCAGAGAAGGACTCCGCAATGGCTTATGGTCGTCGGACACTTTCGTGGATTTCGATCACGGATTGAACACGGCGATAAATCAATTGCGAAGCGCGTTGGGTGATTCGGCAGCAAATCCGCGATTTATTCAGACTCTGCCTCGCCGGGGGTATCGTTTTATTGCGCCGGTAGAAGTCGCGGCAGACTCGATTGCCGCGCACGTGTCAGTACGGAGCAGATCGAAGGGCAGCATTCTTAGCCCAGACGAACTTGATGAACCTGCTTCGCAGCCTGCTCGCTCATCAATCTTAAGCGACTCGCGTGATTTGCCTTTCGTTTCGAGAAAGCTAGTACGGATTCTCTTTTCCTTGATTCAATTGATGTACCTCGTCTTCTACACAGTTTCGTTGATGCGACTCTCGCATGTGGACGCCATTCTCACGCAATCGGGATATCCCGCTCTCCTGATATTAGCCGTGCTGATCTTTACGGCGGCCATCGGGATTCCGATTCGGCTTTATCTGCTTGCGGCCGCGAGTTTCAACTACGCCGGGCTAAACACGAAATTCAAAAAGCTTTTTCCATTTCTACTTCCACTCGATGAACTATGGGCCCTGGCGCCATTTTTGATCGTTCACCAGATCGGCTTCGGTCTGGCCCTGGCCGCTACCGCCGCACTTTTATATTTGCCATTCTCCCAGCGATCCCTTCTGCTCATGGGATTTTCAGTGCGGTCGACATCGAATTGAGGGCTCAAGCGAGCGTTCGATGCCGCCGGACGCTATGCTAGAATGCAAATAAGTCAGTAGGCCCGTAGCTCAGTTGGCTAGAGCGCCACCTTGACACGGTGGAGGTCTGCGGTTCGAGCCCGCACGGGCCTACCATCTCCCTCATGGCATGGCTCTACATTCTGCAAAGCCAATCGACGGGCCGCTACTACGTAGGCTCGACCAATGATCTGGATCGACGGCTCAAGAAGCGATTTGGCTAGAGCGGGCCGAAGGATTCATACGACCTTCCTTGCTTCTTCCCATGCAGAACAAGAAAAGAAACACACTCTTCCCAATTTTTCCCCAACCTCCGGCGAATCGGATTTGGATCGCGCAGCGGAGCATTAGAACTTTCATTTGTCCGGTTGAAGCGTCAATTCGAACGAATCGTCCGGAAAGT
Source organism: uncultured Acidobacteriota bacterium (assembly GCA_963698005.1). Taxonomy (GTDB): domain Bacteria; phylum Acidobacteriota; class Terriglobia; order Acidiferrales; family UBA7541; genus Palsa-295. The sequence goes on along the minus strand of OY969113.1, from coordinate 2,924,951 downwards.
TGAAAATCGCTGGGGGAGTTATTGGCGGCGCCAGGATTGGCCGTCGTCAGCGGTGATCCAGACTTCGCCGGCTGAGGTTATGATCCTGCCGTGTTGCGGGTCGGAAAATTCAATGCTGGTGATGTCTCCGGTGAGCGCAGCGCCGGATGAGGACGGAAGGACGCGCGTCCAATGCGCGCCGGAGTCCGCCGAATGGTAGAGCATCGCCGCCGAACCTCCAGCCCAAACTTCAGCGCCCTGGGCTGACACAGCGCGGAATACCGGGCTCGGTTGGGCTTCAGCTTTTTTCTTCCTATTCTCAGGCCCGTGCGTGCTCTCAGCCGTGACCGCCATGCTTGATGCGCTGGATACCAGCCCCGAGTTTACGTCCACGTCCAGCCACGTCTTGCCCTGGTCTAAGGAGCGCTGCAAGCCCCCATCCGCGCTGATGCTCCAGCGTGGAATGCGTTGCGTGCCGGACGCGCCTTTGGCAGCAGCTCGATCCTTGGCCTCGAGCGCGCTTAAGCTCTTGGAGGAATCGGATTGTGATGGCAGTTCTTTTTGCTTTTCATCGAGCTGATCCGAAGCCTGGGCTTTGGCGGTCGCCGGGGCTGGCGCGGCCTGCGGTTCCACCACCTCGATGGTCTCCGAAGTAGAAGGGGCTTCAACCGATTGAGCCGCGTTCATTCTTGCAGCAGGCTTCGCCGGCGCTTCGGGCGTCGCGCTCTTTGACCCACCCGCAACGGCGAAAGTATTGCGCGGCGCCGACGGCGCAACTTTGGGAGCGGCGCCACCCGCAGAACCGGAACGGATACTGCCACCTGCCGCGGTTCCCGAAGGCGCAACGCGCATGGCACGCGCCTCTGGCGAGCCTGGATTTGCCGGGCGGATTATCATGTTCTGACCCGAATTATTCGCGCGGTGCGAGAGCGCCCAGTTTTGTGCCTGCGCCTGCTTTTGTATCTGCGCCTGCTTTTCTTTCTCGGTCTGCCGAACAGACTCTTGCGATTCAGGCGCCGGCAGAGACTGCGGAAGCGCTTGCTGCGCGGCGATCGTCGCGTCGGGCGGTGTGAGACTGGAAACCAAGTTGTCGTTCCTGTGCCACTGCCTGTATTGCACGATTCCGATCGAGGCGATGGCAATGATTCCCGCTGCCGCGACGCCCCATCGAAGCACCGGCCAAGTGAACCAACGCCTGCGGGCGGGCGTGGCAGAAGCAGCCGTGGCGGAAGCGGCCACGGCGACAAGTTCCATAGCAGGCAAAGCGAGCGCGAGCACCTCGCGGCAATCGCTGCAACGGGCAAGATGGTCCATCACGCGGACGCGCTCGGGTTCAGCCAGCGATTGCTCGGCGAATGCGGTGAGGAGATCCGCGTCCGGATGAGGACCGGCCGCCGAGGTTTCCTGCAAGCGCTTCAGCACGATTTTGGGAACGTCTTGCATGTACAGTTTCCAGCGTCTCCTTTCACCATCTGAATTCCAGCTTCTTCTAACTTTTGGCCCCGCGTTCAATCTTTTGCTGAAAGCGCAAAGCATCCTGCTTCTCTGAGAACGCCGCCGACGGAGTTTCTTGCCCTAAACTGCGGCGAATATTCATCTGCAGGTCGCGCACATCCACTTCCAAGGCCTCTTCGGCTTCGCGGCGGCCAATTCCGTGCCGCATCAGGTCGGCCACAATTTCTTTGCGCAACGACTTAGCCAGTTTGTCCACCTTGCGGCTGATAGTGGACTCGTGAACACTGAGCATGCCGGCGACCTCCGCCAGCGTGCGCCCGTCGAGATAATACGCGGCGAGGACCAAACGGTCTTCGCTGGAAAGCGCGGCCAACGCCGAGTCTATGGAGGATATCAGGCGCGCGTGCGGAGAGTTGTCCGGCTCGGGCTTGGGCGCTGTAAATTGCGCGCCGCCTTCGATCTCTTCGTCCAGGCTCACCAGACGTTTGGTGCGGCGATAGCGATTCACGAATTCCTGCGCCAGCACGGTGCGAAGCCAGCCTTCCAGCGATCCTCGCCCGGTAAAGGATTCGAGCTTCGAAACGCGTTGGCCGTCGCGCGTGGAGGTGCCGTACAGATCGGCGTACAAGCTGTCAGCGAGGTCGCGGGCGGCTGAATCCTCGCGCGCGATCCCCAGCGCAGCCAGATGGAGTTTTTCGCGATAACGGATGAGAAAAATCCCCCAAGCGGAGTTGTCGCCGGCGGCGCAGGCCCGTGCGAGAGCGAGCTCGTCCACGCGCAGGGACAGCAGAAAACTGCGAACATCGGACGCTCTTGCTTCCGCGGGGAGATACTTCATGGCCACAGCACAGAGGATCGCGGCGAAACTTTCGCGGGTAAGACCGAACTTCTCGCAGCCGCTTTTCGCGTGCAATTCCGCCAGCATCTCGGCGACGGCCGATTGCACGGAAGCGGAGATCGGTATGGTGGCGCTCATTTAATAGAAGAAGAGAACACGACGGCCCGCTGCTCCTGATGCTACCAATTCATCGGATGCGCGCAACGTTAATTTTGTCTGCAAGGTCCGGGTTTCTTTTCGTTCTTCCCCCAAGTCGAGCAGAGCGGCGCGGAGATTGCGGCGGCAGGGACTGCAAGTCCTGACGCGGCGGACCAGTCCGCCAAAGGGAGGATAGCTATGGGTCCGAAATTATTTGTGGCCGTAATTGCAATGGTGGCAGTGGCGGGAGTGCTGTGGCCGGAGCCTGAGTTTCTTCGTGCCGGACAGGAGACGTTGGCCTCCGGCTATAAAGTGCTGGAACCGATCCGGAACGGAAGCCTGACGGTTTTTCCGGTAGTGGCTTCCAAATCCTACGCTACGAGCGAATTTCTTACGCTGGACGAAGGGTTGCGCTCGGGAGAAGTGGTGGTCACCGAGTACGGAAATGTACGCGGGCTGGTGCGGCAGCGCGTTGCGCCGGCGACGCAGCGCGATAGTGCCGAGGTAAACCGGTTGGTGCTGGTAAACAACTCGAAGCGTCCGCTGTTGCTTCTCGCCGGGGAGATTGTGGCTGGAGGCAAGCAGGACCGCGTGATCGGCATGGACCGCATCGTTCCATCGGAAAGCGATCCCATAGACCTGAGCGTGTTCTGCGTGGAGCCTGGGCGTTGGGTGGCGAGCAGCGATCATTTCGGAACTTCCGGAGCGACGTACGGAGCAGCGGGCGGCCGCAGTGCAGGCACCGCATCCAGCGCCAAGAGCGCTGGCACGCTCATGGCTCAGCCTTCCGTGCGCGCCAAAGCCATGGGTGACAAAGACCAGAGCCAGGTTTGGGCCGAGGTGAGAAAGCAACAGCAGTCCATGACGACCCAAGTAGCAAGTGCATCGCCTTCGGCACCGGTCGCTCAGGAATTACGCGACACAAGTTCTTACGCCGTGGTGATGGAAAACAGGGACGTGAAGCAAAAAGTGGACGAGATGGCCAAGCCGATCGAGCGGGACTATCAGAGCGTGATCAAGCAACTGCGGGACCGCAACGCGGTGGGAGTGGTGGTAGCGGTGAACGGGCGGGTGATCTGGTCCGACGTTTTCGCCAGCACGGAATTGCTGGAGAAATATTGGCCCAAGCTGGTGCGCTCGTATGCATCGGAAGCGGTGGCGACGCGGGTGAAAGGCGGAGAGGCGACCGTGGCGCAGGCTGAGTCGTTCCTGGCGAATATGCAAGGCCGCCGGGAAACGATTGAGAGCGAGCCGGGAGTGTTTCGTCACACCGAGATCAACGGCGATGGCTTCAAGGCGTTCGAGCTGACGTCGCTTTTGCCGAAGACCGGATTTGATGTGCATGTCGCGAAGATGGCGGAGTGAAAAGGAAGCGGCGAAGTTTTATTTCTTCGCCGCAGAGGATAGATAAGTCTTGGACTGCTGGCCCACGATGTCGAGCAGGTTGCCAATCGCCAGGTTCACATCGATCAGGTGCAGGCCCCAATCGGCGAGAACCTGCCCGCCGACTACTACATCGCCCTTGATGTCACTGACGCGTGGACCTGTAGGGTCACCGTGCACGGTGATGGCGAGATAGGAACCGCTGTCGTTAGCAACGCACTCAGCGGACAACAAGCCCGGAACGCTTACGAACGGAGTGGTAATGGGCGGCCCATCCTTGACCCAAGGGCCGGGCGCCGCCTCTGCAGCAGTCACAATGCCGCTGCCGTTTGTTCTTAGATAAGCGTGCAGCTCGCCGCTGCCCCCTCCGAGTGCTGCCGGATTCGTGCATGCGGACATCATGCCCTCGCCCGTCACTTTGCCGAAGTGGGAGTTGGCCGGGGGCGGAGAAGTTGCGCGAAACGATGCGTACGTAATCACACATCCCGTTTGAGTGGCTGCATGGCAGAGCGGCATATGCTGGAAAGCGCCGCCCACGTCTTTGCCCTTCGGCACAGGCAGGTTGGTTCCGAGCAGCAACGCGGAAATGATGCGAGTTTGCACAGGCTTGCCGTCAATTTCATTCTTGATGAGCTGGGTGAGAATGCCGGAGCCCTGCGAATGTCCTATCAATACGACGCCGCGGCCGTGATTGTAGTGTTCGAGATAGTAGTTCCATGCATCGAGCACATCGTTGTACGCCAGCGCGCGATCCACGGAAATGGGCGAGCCGGTAAGTGCGGCCCGCAGCGCGGTCAAGGTGACCTGGCGGTATAGGGGCGCATAGACCCGGCACTTGGAAGCGAAGCGGGCAAACTGCACGCGCGCGACGGCTTTTTCTTCCGGACCGAGTGTCATAGTGCTGTTGCCGCCGGGATCGTTCGAGACCGTGGGATAGACGTAGAAACAGTCGATCTCCGCGTTGGGATTGGCGGCCCAATCTTCGTGCGTTAGTTTGCCGTCGGCGGAAATTACGGTCGTGGACAAGTCTGTGGCACACGCGTCTTGACGGCCGGGGAGGCAAAGCCAGTCGTCTCCATTGCTGTAATCATTCTTTGCAACGGGCGCGGGCTTGGGTGATTCCTGCGCCGGCGTGGGAGCCGGGGTTACGGTTTGCGCGAAGGTCGCGCCTCCGCAAGTACACAGGAGAAGCAAAGCAGTAAGAAGGCGGCGCATCATAGTTTTCCCCTTTTCCAGACGGCGAACATCCTAGCGGGTAGTGGAGTTTTTGTCTTTCAATTTGTTTCCGCCGTCTTGGCTAAACGAGATCCAATTCAAAAGGAGGTGGATTGGCGGGAAGCCGGACAACAATCTAAGTGCGTTGGCACAGTGCAGATCTTCCGTTCGAGCCCTGCAGACCCCATTATATTTTCAGCAATTTACCGGCGTTGACTTCCTTACTAATTCCCGCGAAAGATCAGCTCATTTTGATGGTCCAAGGCTGTATTCTTTTATCGGCACGAGAACTAAACGGTGTCGCCGAAGCGACACGAGACCATACTCGATCCAGCAGTTGGAGAACTGTGAATGACAAACGATCGGGCTCTGTGGGCTGGTTTTATGAAGTCCGCAGAAAAGTTCGCTGACCGCCCTGCGGTAGTAGCGGAAGGGAAGACTCTCACTTACGGAGAGTTGCGTGAGAGAGCTTGTCGTATAGCGGCTACGATTCAAGCACATCAGGATGCTTCGGCCACGCCTCTCACGGCAGTTTTGGCATACCGCAGCCCGACTGCGTTCGCGGGAGTCTTGGGATCGTTGCTAGCCGGTAATGGCTATGTTCCTTTGAACCGTACGTTCCCAGTGGATCGAACGCAGGCGATGTTTGCGCGATCCGAGTGCAACGCGATCGTTGTGGATGGCGGGTCGCTGCCGCAGTTGGACAAACTCCTGGACGAATCTCAGAAGGCGCTGCTGATTTTGTTGCCGGAAGTTGAGAATCTCGAAACGCTACGGAAACAATGGCCGAGACATACTTTCGCAGGTGCGAATGACTTGGCTGCCTCGAGCAACTGGCGTGAACCGGAGGCGCGCCCGAACGCGATAGCGTACCTGCTCTTTACTTCGGGCAGCACCGGGATTCCCAAAGGAGTGATGGTAGCTCAGCGGAATGTGACTGCCTTCCTGGACTACATGGTGGAGCGCTATGGGATAACGGAAAAAGACCGGCTATCGCAGATGTTCGATATGACTTTTGACCTCTCGGTGTTTGACATGTTTGTAGCTTGGGAGCGGGGCGCCTGCGTTTGCTGTCCTTCTCAAAAAGCGTTGATCAAGCCCGGGAGTTTTATTCAGGACATGGAACTAACGGTTTGGTTTTCCGTGCCGTCCACTGCGATTTTTATGAAGCAATTGGGGATGTTGAAGCCGGGCCGGTACCCTTCGTTGAGATTTAGTCTCTTCTGTGGTGAGCCATTGCCTGTGTCGTCGGCTTCGGCTTGGTTGGAGGCTGCTCCCAACTCCATTCTTGAGAATTTGTACGGTCCGACGGAATTAACGATCGCCTGCACTTTGTACCGCTGGGATCCGGTTAGGTCTGCCGATGAATCGGAGCTGGGAATTGTCCCAATTGGATATCCGTACCCCGGGATGAGCGTTTTGGTGGCGGATGAGGCTTTGAAGGAAGTAGGTGGCGGAGAGGAGGGAGAGTTGTTGATGAATGGGCCGCAGATGTCCCTCGGCTACTGGAAGGACTCCGAAAAAACAGCGGCAGCCTTTGTTGTTCCCCCAGGAAAGAAAGACGTCTATTACCGAACGGGAGATAGGGTCCGTCGTCCTCTTGGAAACGGTCCGCTAACCCATCTTGGACGAATTGATTTTCAGGTTAAAATACTGGGTCACCGAGTGGAGTTGGGAGAGATTGAGGCGGTGGTTCGCAAAGCTTGCGCCTTGGATGGCGTACTGGCGATAGGTTGGCCAGCGACACCTAGCGGTTACGGAGGTGTCGAGGTGTTCATCGAGGGTGAATCAAAGGACTTGGACGGGCTTCGCAGCATCGTCGCGGCCGGGCTCCCGGACTATATGGTGCCCAGGAGATTTCATTTCATGGGCAAGTTGCCTCGTAACGTAAATGACAAGTTCGACCGGAAAGCCGTGATGAAGCTATTGGAAGAGGGTCTATGAGCGCGGTAAGTCCGGGTGATGTCCGAATTTTCCTTACAGATTTCATACAGCGGAGGCTGGCAGCTCAGGGCCAAGACCCGCTAAACGAGCTTTCTGACGACTGCGACCTGCTGCTTTCAGGAGTGATCGATTCGCTGGGGCTGCTGGAGCTGGTGACCGCAGTGAACGAGCACTACGGCCGGGAGATCGATTTTGAGGACCTGGATCCCGATCAGATGACTATAGTTGGCCCGTTTTGCGATTTTGTGGCGGATCGGATGGCCAAAGCATAGGTGGGTAATTGAACGCCCGCGAACCGGAAGCACGCGCGACCCCTCCTCGGTTCAGCATCATCATCGCGTTTTATAATCAGCGGGACTTCATAAAAGATGCGGTGGATTCCGCGCTGGCCTTCGGACAAGCGGAATTGGAAATCATCGCAGTGGATGACGCTTCCACGGATGGAAGCCAGGAGATTCTGAAGCAATACCGCGACGCGATTCAAGTAGTGTGTCTTGAAACCAATCAAGGCGCCTGCGCGGCTCGTGACCGTGGCGCCTCTCTCGCGACCGGTGACTACCTCGTATTTCTAGACGGCGACGACGCCTTTTTTCCTTGGGCATTGGATGTATACGAACGGATCGTTGAAGCCAAGAACCCCAAAATGATTCTGGGAACTATGTCATGGTTCAAGGGAGCGTTGCCAGACGTTGCGCCAGGAGATGCGCCAAAGGAAATCACAGTTGCCGACTATAGCGATTACTTACGACGGGACCGAAGCTTCGGGAACAGTGCTAGCGTGCTGGTGATCGCTCGTCAGGCATTTGAGGACGTGAACGGATGGTCGACAGCTGTTTTCCCAATAGACGATCAAGATCTTACGCTCAGGCTTGGTGCTTCCGGCCGGACGATTCAGATTCTCTCGCCTCCTACGATTCTGCATCGAGCTCATGGTAAAAATACCATCAACAACCTCTCAGTTTGCGTTAATGGAGTGGGTTACTTGCTCCGGCGCGAGCGGCTAGGTGACTACCCAGGAGGAGCGCGCCGCAGGTTTCAGCGGCGTGCACTAATCGGAGGAGTCGTATTCTACTGGACACGGAGGGCTGCCAAGGGCGGGATCTATCGCGATGCGATCAAGCTCCTAGCCCGTGGCTGGCCAATGGTTTTAGCTGCCATCACCCGGAGGCTTGGCGTACTGATGGGGGGCCGGCAGCCTTGCGAAACCATCAAGATGTGGTCTTGAGTAAGTAACCCTGTTTCGGTCGCGAGAGTGGCGCTCTTCTTGAAGCAGACTGCGGCCTGAACGTAAAATTATTTTGTTCTCCGGAAAGCGACCCTCCTCATTCCGTGATCGGCGGCAATCAGCTCGACAGTGATACATGTGTCTCTGAGAAACTCGTCGAAAGCGCGCTGTTCGTGGTGGCGATCCCAGAAATCGTCGCAACAGATGATTGTCCCGAGTTTGATGTGGCTCTTTAGCGCCTTTAATACAAAAGCTGTCGAAGAGTATAGGTCGGCATCGAGGTAAATCACCAGGACCGGACTGTCAACAAACTGATAGGTCGGCAACGTCTGTTCAAATCTGCCTATGAAGAACTTGACCCTGCTGTCCGGGATGTCGGGTGGGACTCCCCGCGTCGAAAAATGCCCGCTTTTCATCTCGTCGTTCCAATCTTCGGGAAGGCCCTCAAAACTATCAAAGCCATGAAGTCGCGAGTTTTTGTTCTTCAAAAGCCGCGACCAGCGGCGTGTGGCCTCCCCTTTCCAAACGCCGAATTCCAAATACAGTACTTCCTGGTCGGCAATCGGCTTTGCGACAGTTTCAATCAATTGCATACGGTCATCGTTTGCACAGGCGCCTTGAAATCGTGATCTCTCATCCAGCGGCCGGTGTATAGATAGTTTAAAGTTGAGGCGAGCTTGCCCAAAATCGCCGGTGAAAGCCGGGCTCCGATCCCAATCAGTGCGCTCTTGACAATTCGTCCATCGCCAGTCACATGGTAGAGCTTATCAAACCAAGACAGGAAGTCTCCATCACGAGATACTGACAGGGTTCTAGTACCACACGTCCCCGACAATGTGCTGTTTTTTCCATTTCGAGCGGTCGCGTCCCTAAGCTAGAATTGTGGCTCATCGAAACCATGGAGTTTGATCTGGCAGGCATTCCCACACTCGGAAATCCACAACGTCTCTCGATTCAAGACTTCCGAGGCGATTTTGAGGACGTTGCCAAGCTGATTCAACAGTCGTGGGCGGAAAACAATCAGCAACACCTGCTCTACTCCGCTGATTTCATAGCCTCGTGTTTTGAATATCCCGAGTCCAGCTTTTCGCTTGCTCCCACTCTTTATGATGGTGCCAAGCCTATCGCCTTTATAGCGGGATTCCCGCGCCGATTTCGGTTCAAAGGACGCGAGTTGCGGATAATCCTCTGCACTTTTCTCGCCGTCTCCAACGAACATAAGAAGGCAGGATATGGAATAATTTTATGGAATGAATTGGTGAAAAGGGCTCAAGCGGCAGGCTTTGACGGTATGGTGAACTACTGCGTCGATGGGGAGCCCATGAACGGAATGATTCTGGGCTGCTGCCGCGCAATGAAGCTTCCCACGGAACGTATTTTTTCCGTTCTCTACCAAATGCGACTACTCCAGCCGAAGTCAACCTCTCAGTTGGCGTTCAAAATGGAATCGGAATGTGTGGGCGCTCTATTGCAAACTGCTGCAGCGATCTCAGATCATGCACCCTTAGCCCGCATCTGGAGTGAGAAGGAAGCCGAATGGCAATGCCGCCGTCATGGTGGCGTTGTTGCGCGACACGCTGCGGGGCCTAGACAAGGCGTTCTCACCGGCTACGTGATGGAGATTGCGAACTCTCAACGGACAAAATGCTTGATCGTCGAAGATGTACTGTGGGGAACGCTTGAACAACAGGAGCGGCTGGTGCTGGTCCGGAAGTTACTGGATCAGGCTGCTGCAGCCGGCGCACAGATGGCGATCGTTCCCTCTTTGGGATATGCCGACATGGAGCCCTTCAGCGCAGCACGATTCCGCCGGACTCCGCGCGTATTGCAGGCGTATCTGACGGTATTTAAAGGGGACCCTCCTCCCGAGGCGGTTTCCTCCATGTATCTGGATGTTTTCTAAGTAGTTTCCTTCCATGAGGGCCGGGCTTTTTGCCAAACGCCGCTATGTTAGACTTTTGAGGCCGAGTTAGTCGGCTTTCCATCCTATTCTCGCTAGCTCGGAGCCAGTGCGCTGGACGCTGACAATTTATTGGTGTGGATCCCGTGAACCTAGTCGAAGCACTAGAGATTTTCAAACAAGCCCTTCCGGAGGACGCGCATCCGCTTCGGACGTTTTTGGCCTGCGGCTTTACTCCGTTGCACCTCCAGACCTTCCTAGCTGCCCATTTGCGAAAGCGTTTGCCTAAGCAACGCGTCGAAGTGAAAACCGGTCTTTTTGGGGATCTTGCGGGAAGCATCGAACGCATTAAGACGTCAGAATGCGACATTCTGGCCGTTGTAATCGAATGGCAAGACCTTGACCCTCGCCTGGGCATTCGGAGCTTGGGTGGTTGGCGCACGACCGAATTGCCGGACATCGTGAAGTCGGCAAACCGGGCTGTGGCTCGTCTGGAGCAGGCGCTGAGGCGAACGTCGGAATTCATCCCGGTTTGTGTTTGCTTGCCAACACTTCCGCTGCCTCCTCTTTTTACAACGCCGACCGGACAGGCTGGCGACTGCGAACTTCAACTGCGGCAACTAGTCGCCTCATTTGCTGTGTCAATCGCCAGCGAATCGTTAATACGTGTCCTTAATAGCCAGCGCCTCGACGAACTCTCTCCGCTGCACGCGCGCCTCGATGTGCAATCGGAGTTGATGGCGGGCTTCCCTTATAAGCTGTCCCATGCCTCCGCAGTTGCCGAACTACTGGCGGCCTTGATACAGAACCCCACTCCCAAGAAGGGCCTGATCACAGATTTGGACGACACGCTCTGGGCGGGAATTCTGGGTGAGGTCGGCACGGATGGGATTTCCTGGGACCTCGATCAGCACACACATATGCACGGCCTCTATCAGCAATGGTTGGGCTCCCTGGCGAGTGCGGGAGTTTTGATCGCCATCGCCAGCAAAAACGATCCCGCGCTGGTAGAAAAGGCCTTCGAACGAAAAGATTTAATTCTCTCCAAAGAGAGCGTGTATCCGTTTGAAGTCCATTGGTCTCGAAAATCGGAGTCAGTCCAGCGTATTTTGAAGGCCTGGAACATCGGCCCTGAAGCTGTCGTTTTCATTGACGATAGCCCGATGGAAGTTGCAGAGGTGAAAGCCGCATTCCCCGAAATGGAATGCGTTGTTTTCCCGACCAATGATTACCAGGGAATTTGGGATTTGTTGAAACATATGCGGGATCTTTTTGGCAAAAGTGTGATTTCCGAAGAGGATTCGATTCGGTTGAAAAGCATACGTGGCGCAGGTGTTTTGCGCGAGTCCTTGGATGCCACCGGGGGTTCGTTGGATGATTTCCTTCAGAGTGCGGACGCCTCGATTCGATTCACTTTCGGGAAACAAGCTGCAGATAATCGGGCTTTCGAGTTGATTAATAAAACCAACCAATTTAACCTGAACGGCAAGCGATTGACCGAGGCAGCCTGGAAAACTTATCTGAACGATCCGGCAACTTTTGTGATGGCGACAAGTTACGAGGACAAGTTTGGGCCACTGGGAAAGATTGCCGTTCTAATGGGCAGGATTCAGGGAAAGTCGCTCCGAATCGATTCCTGGGTGATGAGTTGCCGAGCCTTTTCGCGGCGCATCGAACACCAATCCCTAAAGCAACTCTTCGAGAAGTTTGATGCAGAAGAAATTGGTTTTGATTATCAAGCGACACCCCGGAACGGACCGCTGCAGGAGTTCTTTACCGAATTGCTAGGCTCCCCTCTGACCGCTGACATGCGGCTTTCAAGGGCCGCCTTTTCGGAGAAGTCTCCGTCTTTATTCCACCGCGTGGAGGAGGCAGTGAATGGATGAGATGGAGACCCGTCTGGCCCGCTGTTTTTCGTCCGTATTTCCGGAACTGACTGCGGAACAGATTCGTAGCGCGAGCATGGATTCGGTGCCGGCGTGGGATTCTCTGGCCGCGGTCACGCTCGTGGCAGTCCTTCAGGAAGAGTTTGGGCTGCAGATCAATCTCATTGACTTGCCGGAGTTAGTGTCTTTTGTTGCGGTACAAAATTATGTTCGCAAGCACAAAGCCGTTAGCTGATTGAGTGCCCTTGAAACACAAACGAGAAAACGTGTGAAAGAGAGTACGGTCCGAGGACTCATAAACCGCCTCTTTCAGAACCTTGCGAGAATTGTGCCGGGTGCCACGACACTGAGAGTTAAGTTGCACCGAGCTCGCGGAGTTCATATTGGAAAAGACGTGTGGATCGGTTATGACGTGATACTCGACACTTCGCGTCCGCATCTTATTACGATTGGCGATCGCGCGTCGGTCGGCATACGTGCGACGGTGATTGCCCATTTCAAGGAAACCCAGGGTGTGACAATCGAAGAAGATGCGTTCGTAGGACCTGGGGTGATCATTCTGCCGAACGTGGTGATCGGCCGTGGCGCCGTGGTCACTGCCGGGAGTGTGGTCACGAAGTCCGTGCCGCCAATGACCGTGGTCCAGGGTAATCCTGCGGTCGCCATAGCAAAGTGTGGGGTTCCCCTGACGCCTGCCACATCGCTGAAAGCTTTTTCGCGACGGCTTACATCGCTAACTTCAACTTCCGGAAAGTCCACCCCCGGCGGCAAGACCTAAACCGCTTACGGGTCACCGTCCGAGGTTCAGGGAGAGTCGGTGAAACTAGTCGTTCCTTATTCAGGTGAATTGAATCCAGCCGACGCCCGCCTCGTTCGTCTTACGGAATCCCTGGGCGGCCAGTGTGAATTGCTGCGCATCGAAAAAGGAGCCGCACTTTCGCCGGAGTTTATCGAGAAACACGTTGGTGACAAGGATTCCTGCTTTGTCGTAAATCCTGCCGTGATTCGAGAGTGCTTGCAGAGTGAATCTTTTCCGCCGGGCCTAGCCTCCTACCTGGCTTCCCAGTTTTCCTTCGTACTCCTTCACAATTTGTCGCTCGATCCTTTCGCGGCCGGCACCGTCAGCACATTTTCGCAAGGATCTCTGCACTCACTGCAATCGATTGAAGGGGCAGGGTTGAGCTATGAGATCAGTTCAGGACACAAAGAAGTATGCGGGGCTTTTTCGGGTCTGAATTTTGGTCCGGTCAATCAGACGAACGACCGGTTTTTTGTCGAAAATGCGAAGGCAGGCGCGGTCCAAACGCATATATCGATCGGCGGCCGGCCTTTCTTTGCAAGTATTCAGCGCGAGCGGGCGGAGGTTTTCTTTCTTGCCGCCGCGAACGGGGCGGATCTCAGTGCCGACGTAGGCGGGAAGCCTTTGGTGGAATACTTTTCACAATTGATGCCTGCTGCCATGTTTATCCGATATGCGTTTCGCCAGGAGTGCTGGCGTCCAAATCAGCATCACGCAACTCTGATTATCGACGACCCGCTGCTGAGGAAAGACTACGGGTTTCTGAATTACGAGCGCCTGCTTGCGCTCATGGACAAATACAACTTCCATACCAGCATCGCATTTATACCCTTCAATTACCGGCGAAATTCACCTCGCATTACGCGCATGTTCCGGGAGCGGCCTGACCGTCTCTCGATTTGTTTCCACGGAAACGACCACACCGCTGCCGAGTTTGCGTCGAAAGATTCCGGCCTGCTCAATGCGATGCTAACCGTGGCGGAAGAACGTATGGACGTGCATCAGAAGGAGACTGGAATTCGATGTGACCATGTGATGGTATTCCCTCAAGGAAATTTTTCGCGGGATGCCATGGCTGCGCTCAAGGCGCACAACTTCTCCGCAGCGGTGAACTCAGGTCCTTACTCGCGCGGGGAAAAGTCCGGCCTCAGCCTTTTGGAGTTTATGGAACCTGCGGTACTTAAATATGGCGGATTCCCTCTGTTCCTCAGAAAATACCCGCGGGAAATTGCGTTGCAGGATATTGCATTCAATCTTTTCTTCGGGAAGCCTGTTTTGATTGTCGAGCATCACGAAATCTTCAAAGATCCGGAGTCTCTCACCCAGTTGGTATCGCGCATTAACACTCTTGCGCCGGAAATTCGATGGTCTAATCTGCAGGCTGCGGTTGAGAATTCCTATCTTCGGCGATGGACGAAGGACGGAACTTTGGAAATCCGCGCCTATGCGAATGCGGGCAAGATCGAAAACATTTCGAAAAATATCCTGCGATGCTCAATCGGATGGCCCGTGCGCGGCGACATCCCGGCGGAAAAAGTTCTTCTCGATGGGACGCCATGGCACGATACGCGGACAGATGATAAGGGAATTCGGCTCTCGTTTGACGTGTCTCCCGGAAGATCGCGCGAATTTTCGGTTGTTTACCAGAATGATTTCGGCTCGTCCGATGCGAACCGCCGAGTTCCATGGAAGGCGAAAGCTTTCTTCCGCCGCAGGCTCTCGGAACTGAGAGATAACCACCTCAGTAAGAGTCCAGGTTTGTTGGCGTTCGCCAAAGCCCTGCAAAGAACTTTGCTCAGGGGCAGTAGTTCTTAACAGTCCGCTGAGCTAGGCCTCTGCCCGCGCACCTTCTATTGATTCTTGATCACCTCACCGCCCTTCATCACGAAGCGGACATTTTCCAGCAAGTGCACGTCCGCGAGAGGGTCGCCATCTACGGCGATGACATCCGCAAACTTTCCCGGCTCCAGGGTTCCGACACGGTCCGTCCAGCCGAGCAAATCGGCTGCATTTACGGTGGCGGCTTGAATCGACTGCAACGGAGAGAGACCGAGCTTGACCATCACTGCAAATTCTCGCGCGTTCAAACCGTGAGGATAGACCGCGGCATCGGTGCCGAATGCTACCTTCACGCCTTCCTTGAAGGCGACTGCGATATTCTGGCGCGCGAGCGGTAGCACGATCTTGGCCTTTTCGATCATACTAGGTGAAAGGCCCAGTGTCGTAAGATTCTCCATCAGCCAATCGCCGAGATAAAGCGTGGGAACCAAGTACGTGCCGTGCTGCTTCATCAACTGAATATCTTCCTCATTCATGTAACTGCCGTGTTCGATCGAATCCACGCCCGCGAGCACCGCGTTCTTGATTCCCAACGCGCCATGAGCGTGCGCCGCCACTTTGCGACCCAAGCCGTGCGCTGTGTCGATGATCGCTTTCATTTCCTCGGGACTATATTGCGCGAGCGCCGGGTTATCGCCTTCGGAGAGAACGCCGCCGGTGGCCATGAATTTGATTACGTCCGCGCCGTATTTTATATTTTCCCGCACCTTTACGGCCACGCCATCGACGCCGTCAGCTACTCCATCACTCGAAAAATTAAACTGAGGCGCGAGGAAATTCTCGTCGGCGTGGCCTCCGGTGATGCTGAGCGCGGGGCCGGAAGCGAGTATTCGCGGGCCCGGAACATCTCCGGCCTTAATGGCGTCGCGCAAAGCTATGTCTGAATATCCATTCGCGCCGACATTGCGCACGGTTGTGAAACCCGCTTCGAGAGTGACGCGAGCATTGCGTGCGCCGATTAGCGCCTGCCGCGGATAGGAAACGTGCAGGCCCGCCGGACCCGACATGTACGGCGTGTAGGTGAGGTGCGTGTGGCAATCAATCAAACCAGGAAGCACGGTCGCGTTCGAAAGGTCGATCACCTTGGCGCGCGCTGGAACCTGGCTCGAAATTTCCGCGGCCTTTCCGATGGCTTTAATCCGGTCGCCTTCGATCCAAATGATTTGGTCCGTAAGATAATTTCCCGTGCGAACATCCAGCACCTTTCCTGCATGGATTGCAATTTCAGCGGGAGCGGAGACTTTCGGCGTCTGGGCGCCGCACACACTGATTAAAACGGAGCACAAGAAGGACAACAATCCCAGACGCTTCATCTGAAACCTCCCTAAAATTTTCACAGGCATGCCAATTGTTTCCGTGAACTAGCTTTTCGACGGGGATTGTATCCCCGCCGCCGGAATTATCTCTGTGTTTTTTTCCGTGCGTCCCGGTCCCAACTCATGAATTCCGGAGGCAACTGCTTCCGCAATTTCTTGGCTTGCACTGTTGACACGTGCGCCCGATAATGTATTATTATGCAGAGAGATGAATAATCACGCATAAGGTTATATGGGCGCGCATAAGAGATTTCGGCAAGGGCAGATTTTGAAGGTGCTGGCGGGGCCGCCGGTCGGCAGCCAGGATGAGTTGCGGCGGCAGCTCGTGCACCTGGGTGTGCGGGTTACGCAAGCCACGCTCTCGCGCGATCTTCGCGAACTGCGCCTGGTGAAAACTGCCGAGGGCTATCGGCCTCTTTCCGCTGCGACAGCCGAAGAAACATCTTCCATTCCCGCGCTGGCCCGTGCCGTTAAGGAATTTTTGCTGGATGTGCGCCCGGCGCAGAACATGCTGGTATTGAAAACGCCCCCGGGTGGAGCTCAGCCGATTGCCGCGGCTCTCGACGCGGAGCGCTGGAAAGAAGTGGCCGGAACGCTTGCGGGCGATGACACGGTTCTCATCATCGCGCCGTCACGCGCTGCGCGCGCCGTGGTTCAGAAACGAATCGAGGAAATGCTGGGATGAGCGATAAGACAAAAGTTGCCGTCGTCGGAGCAACGGGGTATGCCGGATTCGAACTCGCCCGGTTGCTTCTGCGGCATCCGCAGACCGAGAAGCCGATATTTTTCGTCCGCGGGGAACATGCAAACGTTCGCTGCCTGACGGAAATTTTTCCGCAGCTTCGCGGCTGGGGTGAAGCGCGTTGCATGCCGCTTTCGGCAGGTGCTATTGCAAACAGCGGAGCGAATGTTGTTTTTCTGTCGACACCGCACGAAGCTTCGCTCGAGCTCGTGCCCGAACTTCTGGCGGAGAATCCCAAGCTGCGCGTGGTCGATTTGAGCGGCGCGCTGCGTTTTCGGGAGCCGCAAACTTTTGCGGATTGGTACAAGCTTGCGCCCGCTAATCCGGAAACGCTTTCCGAAGCGGTCTACGGCTTGCCCGAACTCTACGCCCATGCCTTGCCGAAAGCGCGGCTAGTGGCCAATCCCGGTTGCTATGCGACATCCGTGATCCTCGGGTTGCGGCCGCTGGTGGAAGCCGGCTGGATCAACTCATCTCGCGGGGTGGTATGCGATTGCAAGTCCGGAGTGACCGGCGCGGGAAAAGAGCCGAAGCGCGAAACTCATTTCGTCGAGGTGAACGAGAATTTCCGCGCCTACGGGCTGTTCACGCATCGCCATACTCCCGAGATTGCAGAACATGCAGGAATCGCGTTGGACGATTTTATTTTCACCACTCATTTGCTGCCGGTGGAGCGCGGAATTCTTTCCACTCTGCACGTGTGGCTGGCACAGCCGCGCCGCGCGGACGAAATCGAAAGTCTCTACCGCCGTTTTTATGCCGAGCGGCGCATGGTCCGCATTCTGCCCGGCGGGCGCTTGCCGGAACTGCAACACGTGACGCATACGAATTTCTGCGATATCGGGTTCGCGTTGGATCCTTCGGGCGAACGGCTGGTAATCCTTTCGTGCCTCGACAATTTGGGCAAAGGCGCTGCGGGACAGGCGGTTCAAAACATGAATGAGATGTTCGGTTATCCGGAAACTGCGGGGTTGCTATGAGACTGGTGATAAAAGTTGCGGGCGCGCTCCTGGAGCGCAAAGAAACGGTGCAAATAATCGCGCGGCAAGTGAGCGAGCTCGCGCGCGGCGGACACGAGCTGCTCGTAATTCACGGCGGCGGAAAGATATTCACCAGCACGCTCGAGCGCATGGGAATGTCCAGCCGTTTTGTGAACGGGTTGCGGGTCACCGACCGCGAAACGCGGGACGCTGCCGTGATGGTTTTTGGCGGATTGCTGAATAAGCGTCTCGCGGGAGCTATTTCGCTGGCCGGGCAGCCGGCTGTAGGCATAAGCGGGTCCGACGCAGCATGTTTTCTTGCGGAGCCAATGCAAGTTGGAGAAAGCGAAGGGAGCCTCGGATATGTCGGCTACCTTACCGAGGTAAATGTGGAGTTCCTGCGTTCACTTTGGAGCGCAGGCATCGTTCCCGTCGCTTCTTGCCTGGGACTGGGCTCCGATGGAGAGCTGTACAACATCAATGCTGACCACATGGCCGCTGCGGCTGCGGAGTTCGTTCAGGCCGACCGCTTGATTTTCCTCACCGACGTAGCAGGCGTGCTTGACGGAGAAAAAGTGCTGCGCGTGGTTCGCGGCGCGGAAATTGAAGATCTTATCCGCCGAAATAAAATATCGGGGGGAATGGTTTTGAAACTCGAAGCCGCGAAGCGCGCGTTGGCCGGAGGTGTTAACGAAGTTCACATCGTAGGCGGAACGCTTCCGCGTTCCTTGTTCACCGCTGCAAATGGCTCGCGCCGTTTTGGCACCCGCGTGCTTGCAGCCGTTCATTCCACTGCGAGAATGGCTCAAGGAACGGCGCGCTAGAATGGCAAAAGGGAAAATCGCGGTGAAAAATTCCATTTCTGCGGCCAGGATTCGAGCGGATGAAGCGCGGCATTTGATGAACACGTACAAACGTGCGCCCGTTGTATTTGCTCGCGGGCGCGGATGCCGACTTTACGATTCGGAGGGGCGCGAGTATCTCGATTTTTTAGGCGGCATCGCGGTCAATGCGCTGGGACATGCGCATCCACGGCTGGTGCGCGTGATTCGGAGAGAAGCCGGCCGGGCGATTCACCTTTCAAATCTTTTTCACAACGCATATCAAGGGCCGCTTGCGAGGAAGCTCGCGGATTGGTCCGGCCTCGATCGTGTGTTTTTCACCAATAGCGGTACCGAAGCGATCGACGGGGCGTTGAAGCTGGCGCGCGCCTACTCACACGCAAAGCAGAAGAATGGCGGCGGGAAATCTGCCGGGAAGAAAACAAGAATTCTCGCTCTGGAGAATTCGTTTCATGGCAGAACATTCGGCGCGTTGTCCATTACCCACACGGCAAAATACCGCGAGCCGTTCGAGCCGCTGGTTCCGGGCGTCGAATTCGTGCGCTTCAACGATGTGGCGGACCTAGAATCCAAATTTGACGATTCGGTTTGTGGGCTTGTAGTGGAGACGATTCAAGGAGAGGGTGGCATTTTCCCGATGGACGAGCGCTTCTGGAATCGCGCGCGCGAGCTTGCCACGCAGTACGACGCCGCGCTAATCGCCGACGAGATACAGTGCGGCCTGGGTCGCACGGGACGATATTTCGCGTATCAGCAATTTGATTCGTTGCCCGATATCACTGTCGTCGCGAAGCCGCTTGCAGCAGGGCTTCCGCTTGGCGCGATTATCGCGAACGAGAAGTTCGCCTCTGCGTTCACACCTGGCACCCACGGAACCACGTTTGGCGGCGGACCGCTCATCTGCGCGGCCGCGCTTGAATTTCTTACTATAGTTGAAGAGGAAAAGCTGCTCGCGCAGGTGCGAGAGCGCGGCGCTGAATTGCGTGCCGGCCTCGAAAAACTTGCCGCACGGTTCGATTTTATCCGCGAAGTGCGCGGCCAAGGCTTGATGCTGGGTGTCGATCTGTCATGCGACGGGGCGCCCATCGTTCAAGACGCGCTGCGCCGAGGCGTACTCATCAACAGCACGCACGACCACATCTTGCGTTTGCTTCCACCGTTCATCATCCGCAAGCGCGACATCGCCGAATTTCTCGCCAAATTGGAAGCTGTGCTGGTCGCAACCTCAAAAGCGGCAGCGACGGCATCCGCCAAAGAATACAAATTAAAAACACCAATTCAAACGCAGCCGAAGGCCATGGCTGCTTCGAGGCAACTATGAACGCCGCTGTCGCTCCTTTGACGTTAACGAAAGATCTTTTAACCGGAATGGAATGGAATTCCGCGCAGGTACGCGAACTATTCCATCTCGCCGCGGATGTGAAAGCTCATCCAGACCGTTATCGCGGAGCGCTAGCCGGCCGTTTCCTTGCGCTGATTTTTGAAAAACCTTCCTTGCGCACGCGGGTCACTTTCGAAGTCGGAATCTCGAGCCTCGGCGGCGCGACGGTCTTTCTCGACCATACGGAAACAAAACTGGGCCAGCGCGAATCCATTCCCGACGTGGCGAAAAATCTCGAGCGCTGGGTTCAAGGCATCGTCGCGCGCACGTTCACGCAGGAATCGATCGATGCTCTCGCCGAAAACGCGTCCATCCCGGTGATCAACGCGCTTTCCGACCGTTATCATCCATGCCAGGCGCTCTCCGATTTCTTCACTCTCGAGGAACGTTTCGGCAGCCTGCGCGGACTGAAGCTGGCCTACGTTGGCGACGGCAATAATGTGTGCCATTCGCTCCTGAGCATCGGCGCGCGCGCTGGTGCACATGTCCGCATCGCCACGCCTACGGACTACAGTCCCGATCCGGCTGTAATATCGGAAGCCAAGCGCACGGCGCGCGAAACGCGCGGCAAGATTGAACTTTGTGCCTCGCCTGAGGAAGCCGTCGCGGGTGCGCAGGCGATTTACACGGACGTGTGGACCAGCATGGGTCAGGAAGAAGAAATGGCGGCGCGCGAAGCCGCCTTCGCGGCCTATCAAGTGAACGAAGCGCTGTTCGCGCAGGCCGCGCCGGAAGCCGTTTTCATGCACTGTCTGCCCGCCCATCGCGGTTCGGAAGTCAGCAAAGAAGTGATCGATTCGCCCCGTTCGATCGTGTTCGACCAGGCGGAAAATCGCCTGCACATGCAGAAAGCCATCCTGCTCACTCTGCTGAATTAATTAATCGAGGAGAATGAATTGCCGAAAAAAGTTGTGCTTGCGTACTCCGGAGGTCTGGACACCTCCATCATCATTCCCTGGCTCAAGGAAAATTATAGCTGCGAGGTGATTGCCATGATCGGCGATCTCGGCCAGCAGGAGGATCTGGAAGCGGCGCGCAAGAAGGCGCTTGCTACCGGAGCTAGCTCCGCTTTTGTGGAAGACCTGCGCGAGGAATTCATCACCGGCTACATCTGGCCCACATTGCGTGCCGGCGCCGTTTACGAACACAAATATCTACTGGGCACTTCTTTCGCGCGGCCGCTTCTTGCAAAGCGCCAGGTGGAGATCGCGAAAAAGCTAGGCGCCGACGCCGTGGCCCATGGTTGCACCGGGAAGGGTAACGACCAGGTGCGGTTTGAACTGGCGGCCAAAGCGCTCGCGCCTGAATTGCAAATCATCGCGCCGTGGCGCGAATGGAAGATAGCGTCACGGGAGGAAGCCATCGCCTACGCCCGCGCGCATAACGTCCCCGTCGAGCAGACTACCAAAAATATTTACAGCCGCGACCGCAACATTTGGCATTTGAGCCATGAAGGCGGAGTTTTGGAAGATCCCGCCAATGCGCCGGAAGAGAACATGTGGCAATGGGTGGTAGCGCCTGCGGCAGCACCCGAGAAGCCCACCACGGTGGAAATCGGGTTCGACGGCGGAACTCCGGTTTCGGTGAATGGCAAGAAACTGGATGCGATCCCGCTGCTCACACTCTTGAATGAAATCGCGGCGGCCAATGGCGTGGGGCGCATGGACATCGTCGAAAACCGGCTGGTTGGAATCAAATCACGTGGTGCGTACGAAACTCCCGGTGGAACGCTCCTCGTAGCCGCGCACCGTGAACTCGAATCACTTGCACTCGACCGCGAAACTGCGCACTACCAGCAGATTCTTTCGCTGCGCTACGCGGAGATGGTCTATTACGGCATGTGGTTCACGCCGCTTCGCGAAGCGCTCGATGCATTTTTCACGAGTTCGCAGCGGCGCGTCACCGGTACGGTTTCTTTGTCGCTTTGCAGAGGCAACGTGTCCGTGACTTCCCGTCACTCACCCTATTCGCTCTATCGCACGAATCTCGCCAGCTTCACCATGACCGGCTACAACCCGAAAGACGCGGAAGGCTTCATCAATCTTTTCGCGCTGCCGATCACCGTGCCACAGGAAGAGACTCAACCCAAAGCGCAAGCCGCGCATCACGAGGCCAAAGCTCGATGAGTGATGCCGCAGGCCAGCGGAAAATGTGGGGAGGCCGTTTCGAGCGCGGTCCCGACGCATCGTTCTACGAATTCGAGCGCTCCTGGAAATTTGACAGGAGGCTGCTGGCTCAGGAGTTCGCGCTCGACCGAGCCTGGGCCCGCGCCATCGCACGCGGGGGGATTCTTACCAAAGAGGAAGGCGAGCAGTTGGTTGGCGCTCTTGATGCTCTCGAGACGCGCGCAAAATCCGATGCTGCATGGCTTGATAATTCGAAGGCGGAAGATGTCCATCATTTCGTCGAAACCGCTCTGATCGAAAAACTCGGCCCTCTCGGCGCCAAGCTGCACACCGGCCGCAGCCGCAACGACATGGTTGCCACCGAATTTCGCATGTATGTGAAAGACGCGGCGCGCGAAATCCGGCGCGCGATTGCTTCGTTGGAAAACGCAATCGTGGCGCAAGGGGAGCGCAATCTGAAAGTGCCCATGCCGGGGAACACGCACATGCAACATGCTCAGCCGCTGCTTCTTTCGCACTGGCTTCTGGCGCATGGCGAGGCCTTTCATCGTGACGCTGAACGAATCGCTACAGCCGCCGCGCGCGCCGATGTTTGCCCACTCGGCTCCGGCGCTCTTTCCGGCTGCGCATTTCCGCTCGACCGTAAAGCGCTCGCTCAGGATCTCGGCTTTTCCACTATTTCCGCCAACAGTTTGGACGCGGTCAGCGACCGGGATTTCGCGCTCGAATATCTCTTTGCGCTTGCAACCCTGGCAATGCACCTGTCGCGACTCGCGGAGGATTTTGTGCTGTTTGCTTCGCCCGAATTCGGGTTCGTCGAGTTGCCGGACGAATTTTCCACTGGCAGCAGCCTGATGCCGCAGAAGAAAAACCCCGACGCGTGGGAGCTGATTCGCGGCAAGACCGGCCGGATTTACGGCAGCCTCATCGCGCTTTTCACCACCATGAAAGGCTTGCCCTCCAGCTATCAGCGCGATTTGCAGGAAGACAAAGAAAATCTTTTCCAGGCGCACGATCAAACTCTCGCCATGCTGCAAATTGCCGGGGCTACGCTGGGGGCCACCCAGTTTCGCGAAGATCGTTTGCGCCAGGCGGCACAGGATCCGGCGCTTGTTGCCACCGAAGTGGCGGACTATCTGGTTACTTTCGGGGTTCCCTTTCGCGAAGCGCACGAAATCGCAGGCAAAGTATTTCAAGCGGCGGAAAAAGAAGGGAAATCGATCCGCGAAATTCCGATCGAGCGACTGAAAGAATTTTCCCCAGTCTTTGACGGGAATTTGGCCACTGCGCTGACTCTGGAATCCGCGCTGGCGCGCCGCTCATCGCCCGGCGGAACTGCTCCTGGGGCGGTTCGAGCCGCCCTGCAAGAATTCAAGACTCGTCTGGCGAAGTTGGAGGCGGGTCTATGAGAGCGCGGCGCGCGAGAATTTCAGATGCACCCGCCATCTTTGGGCTCATCGCATACTATTCCGAACAAGGATTGTTGCTGGCTCGCACTCAGGAAGAAATCCGACGGAACATCGGTCACTTTCTGGTTCAGACAGACTCTCGGCGCGTTGTCGGCTGTATGTCGCTCGAAAGATATAGTGCGGACCTCGCGGAGATTCGCTCCGTGGCCGTGGATAGGCAGATTCGAGGATGCGGAATCGGCACAAAGCTGATTGCGTTTGCGTTAGAGGGAGCGCGAAAGAGCGGGATCGCTCGCGTTTTTGCCGTAACGCATGCGCCGCAATTCTTCGAGCGACAGGGATTCGTCGCTTCCTCGAGAAAACTGCTCGCTGAAAAAATCGAGCGCGACTGCTGCATGTGCGCAAAGCGCCGGTCCTGCAAGCTGGTCGCGGTGATTGCGACTGTGGTGCCCGAGCGCATCATGCTGCCAATCCTCGGTGAGTCCGCAACACCCATGTCCGCATGAAGTCACATCCTTCGCGTGCTGACATTCCGCTCGGTTTCACATTCGCGGCTACAGGTTGTGGTCTCAAGAAGGCCCGTCTCGATTTGGCCTTGCTTACAAGCGATACCGTCGCGACTGCCGCCGCTGTTTTCACCACAAATCGCGTGCAGGCCGCGCCAGTCCGTCTTTCGCGCGAACACTTGCAGAAATCAGGCCATAAAATACGCGGTGTAATCGTCAACTCCGGAAATGCAAATTGCTGCACCGGACCGCAAGGAATCGCGGCTTCACGCAAAACGGCAGTGGAACTCGCGCGCTCGCTCCGCTGCAGGCCGGACGAGATACTGGTTTGCTCTACGGGTGTAATTGGTCTCCCGCTGCGCGTGGAGAAGATTCTGCGGGCGATTCCCCAACTCGCGCAAAGCCGAAGCTCGGGCGCAGCAGCTTTCGAGCAATTTACACAAGCGATCATGACCACGGATACGCGGCCGAAATGGGCCGCGGCAAAATGCCGCATCGGAGGAAAGGAAGTTCGCATTCTGGGCTGCGCGAAAGGCTCTGGGATGATCGAGCCGAACATGGCTACCATGTTGGGATTTCTCGCCACCGACGCGGCAATTTCTCCGGCGGTACTTTCGAAAGGGCTCAGAACCGTCGTGGCGCGCACCTTCAATGCGATCACCGTGGACGGAGATACCTCCACGAACGATACCGTCACGTTGCTCGCGAACGGTGAAAGCGGCGCGAGGAATGTTTCGAGCGAAAATAGTGACTATTGCAACTTTTGCGCGGCGCTGGAAGTTGTGTGCAAATCTCTCGCACTCGCTATCGTAGCCGACGGCGAAGGCGCTGAACGCGTGATCGAAATCGAAGTGCGCGGGGCGACCTCAGACCGCGCCGCGGATAAAATCGCTCGCACAATCGCGAATTCGCCGCTGGTGAAGACTGCTTTCGCCGGCGCCGACCCCAACTGGGGCCGCATCCTCGCTGCCGCGGGCCGCTCGGGAGTTTCGTTCGAGCCGAACAGCGTCGATATTCATGTCGCAGGCATGTGCGTGTGCCGCCGAGGCCGCGAACACTTCTTTGATGAGCGCGTCGCGCATCGCAAAATGCTCGCTAAATATGTGCCGGTAATCGTGGATCTGCACGCCGGCCGAGGCGGGGCTCGTGTGTGGACCTGCGATTTCACCGCGGAATATGTCCGTATCAATGCAAGTTACCGCACGTAGGACCGGGTGCGATTGTTGGTGCATCCCTATGAATCCCAGGTCCAATCCGCGAACTGTTCGCGCAATTTCGCCTTAAGAAATTTACCGACTGACGTGCGCGGAATTTCCGCAGCAAACACAAATGCGTCCGGTAACTGCCACTTCGCGAAATTCGTAGCCAGAAATTCACGCAACTCTTGCGGCTGCAAAGACACGCCTTCTTTTGCGACCACCACAGCCAGAGGCCGCTCTTGCCATTTCGGGTGCGGCACGCCGATAACCGCAGCTTCACGCACGCCAGGGTGGCACATCAGCGCATTTTCGAGGTCGACGGAGCTAATCCATTCGCCGCCGGATTTGATGAGATCCTTGCTGCGGTCAAGAATCTTGACGTAACCCTCTTCATCGATGGTCGCGACATCGCCGGTGCGGAACCATCCGTCGGTTGTCCAGCGATCGGCAGTTTCCGGCGCTTCAAAATAAGTCGCCGCGACCCACGGACCGCGAACTTCCAGCTCTCCGGACGCGGCGCCGTCCCAGACTGCTTCGCCTTGCGGTCCCATAACCCGCAGTTCGATAAACGGTGCGGGGATCCCCTGCTTCGCACGGATTTTATATTTTTCGTCGGCCGTGCTGTGGGCGAGCGTGGACTTGATCAGGCCTGTGGTAGCCAGCGGGGCCGTTTCGGTCATGCCCCAAAGATGCGTGATGTGAAAACCGAAGCGGTCGAGGCCGCGCAAAAGTGATTCGGGCACCGCGGAACCTCCGCATATGATTCGCACGGGGTGCGAGATTTTCCAGCGGCCGGGATTTTTCTCGAGCGCGTCGAGCACGCCGAACCAAACCGTCGGCACGGCGCAGGCAAGCGTGACTTTTTCGTCTTCGATCAGACCCAGCAAACTTTCCGCGTCCACGTGAGGGCCGGGCAAAACCAACTTCGCGCCAGCCATGGCAGCCGTGAACGGCAAGCCCCATCCATTGGCGTGAAACATGGACGATGCCGGAAGCAAGACGTCGTTGTGGCTAATGCCAAAACAGTCCGTAAGACTTTGAGTCAAGCTATGCAGCACCAGCGCTCGATGAGAATAGACGACGCCTTTGGGTTTTCCCGTGGTGCCGGAGGTAAAACACATGGCCGCCGCTTCGTTTTCTTCCAGAAGCGGATACACGAATTCATCGTCGGCAGCGGAAAGAAAATCCTCGTAGATTTCGTGCGCGCGCGGGATCTTTCCGCCGCTGAAGGGCACTACGAACACGCGTTCGAAATTCACTTTGCCGCGGAAGGATTCATAGATCGGGAGCAATACGTCGTCAACAATCAAATAGCGGTCGCGCGCGTGATTGACGATGTAAGCAAGCTCGTCGGGATGAAGGCGCACATTCAAAGTGTGCAAAACACCGCCGGACACAGGCACCCCGAGGTAAACCTCGAGATGCACAGAGTGGTTCCACATTAATGTGGCCACGCGATCGCCACGCGCCATTCCGGCAAGCTCAAGGGCGCGCGCCAGGCGCCGCGAACGGCGGTAAATCTCTCCGTAGGTGGTGCGTTTCAGCGAACGGTCCGGCTGGCGCGAAACAATTTCCACGGCGGAGAACAATCTTCCAGCGCGCTCAAGAATCGGCTGAACCGTCAGCGGAAAATCCATCATCGTGCCGCGCACGCATCCTCCGGTCGCACTTTTGCCCTAAAGGGACTCTGGGCGCATCCTATCACTTTTCCGTATTTCGCCGGGCTCCCGCGCTGGGCCCGACTTTCCGGACGTGGTGGTTGACTGCCGAGGGTAGTTGCCGCAAGATGCTCGTGAGTTGCTGGAGCGCTCGCTTCAGCCGGGTGTGGCTGGACCTGGCCGCCCGCGCCGAGATCCTGTCTCTTCAGCTTCGCAATACGCGCCCTGGCGATGGTCAGGGGCACAAGGAGAACGACCGTGAAGAAATTGTACGTGGGCAATCTGTCGTTCAAAGCTACGGAAGAGCAGGTGGCGGCGCTGTTTGCAGAAATTAGCGTGACTCCGGATTCACTTACACTGTTGCGCGACCGTTTTACAGGGCAACCCCGCGGATTCGGCTTCGCAGAAATCGGGAATGATGCGGAAGCTGAAAAGGCAATCGCGGCTCTCAACGGCAAGGATTTTCTCGGACGCGCGTTGGTTGTAAATGAAGCTCGTCCTCAGCGCGAAGGTGGAGGCTCCGGTGGTGGCGGAGGTCCACGCGGTGGACACGGTGGGGGCGGTCATGGCGGCGGAGGCGGCGGTGGGCGCGGCGGGCATGGCGGAGGTGGCGGTGGCGGACGCGGGGGTGGAGGGCGTGGTGGTGATCGCGGCGGTGACCGCGGAGGCTATGGCGGCGGAGGCGGCGGAAGAGACCGCTAACCAAGATTCTGCTTGAATGATGGAATGATCGAGAGAGGGCGCTGAGAGATTCAGCGCCCTTCTTATTTTCTGATTGCGCTGCTTACGCCGTTGCGATGCTCTTCTTTCCTGAAAATTTTCCCGGGTGTGAAATCTCGCTCCTAATCTCCCTGCCGGTGTAATGAAATTGTTCCAGCGTCGCGCTGCGCAGGCCCATGGTGATAAGTCCGGGAATATCCAGCTCCGCCTCTGCTTCGTCCAGGTCTGCCGCGGAGGCATACAATGCCGGCATGCGCGGAAGAAAGACGGGGCAGCAATCGTGAAATGGCTCCGAGGAAATATCGTACGTACCGATTTTTCGCGCTGTGGCCATGATGTCCATTTTGTCCGTGCCAATGAGCGGTCTGAACACAACGATGCGCGATGCGGCATCCACGGCCACAAGATTGCGCAGCGTCTGTGACGCTACTTGGCCCAGGCTGTCGCCGGTAACGAGCGCCAGAGCGCGGTCGCGTTTTGCGAGTACTTCGGCGATCCGCAGCATCATCCGGCGATAGAGCAGCACGCGATAATTTTCAGGAGCGTAGCGCACGATCTCACGCTGGATCGGCTCAAACGGTATGCGGTAAAGTTTCGCGTGAAATTGATACGGAACAAGCT
Organism: uncultured Acidobacteriota bacterium; assembly: GCA_963698005.1. Taxonomy (GTDB): domain Bacteria; phylum Acidobacteriota; class Terriglobia; order Acidiferrales; family UBA7541; genus Palsa-295. Next base: position 2,896,850 of record OY969113.1, on the reverse strand, counting down.
GCCGCGCAAGCTGGCTCGCCACGTGCAGCGAAGATTCTCCGGGCATCGCGCCCGAGCCGTAAAAATGCGCGAAGCTCATATGCGCGCCGCGCTTCATCATGTGGTATGCGGCGACCGCGGAATCGTAGCCTCCCGATAAGAGGCACATCATCCGACCAGCGGTGTTCGCCGGCAGGCCTCCCGCGCCGGGAATTTTTCTGGCGTAAACCAGAGCGGGCCCGGAAGTAATTTCGACGTAGCAGGTTAATTCCGGGTGGTTCAAACGAACGCTTACGTTGCGGCCTTGCGCCCGAAGTTTTTCCAGGAGATGCCGGCCCACGGCTGCCTCCACCTCCAAGCTAGTTTGCGGAAACGATTTGTCGCTGCGTTTTGCGCGCACCGCGAAGCTAGCGAATTGAAGAGGCTCGATTTCTTCCCATGCTGCTTGGCAAATTGCTTCCATGCTTCGTTCGACCGTCCGCGCGAGCGCGTAAAACGCAATTCCTAAAACCCGCTCCACGCGCGCAATGGCTTCCTGCTGCGACGCGTCATCACCAAGTGAGATCACAAATCGGTCGCCCGGTTGCTCGATGCGAACTATGGAAACTCCCTGAAGCGATTGCCGCAACGCGGTGGAAAGCTTGCGCAGAAAAAAACGGCGGTTGCGGCCTTTGAGCCACGCCTCGTGGTAGTGCACGACGATGACTGGGTTGCTCATGCGAATTTCACTCGGCTTGAATGGTCCCTTAACGTCCCAAAAGTATAACAGCCACCCGGGTCGGCCGTGTAGTCGCCGCCCCTAGTCGGCGCTTTAGATTACTGTTACAGCGCTATGACCCGCAAAAGCAGAAATTTACAAGTCGGACTCCCTGTGATACACACGGCGAGGCAACGCCGGAGGCGTTCCAATTGTGCGATAACTCAAAGGAAACAGCTCGAATTCAGACGCGACTTTCCACTACATCGGGGGTTATTATCTGCAACACTCCAGTCCAGAAGGGCTGGCTGTGGGGCGCGAAATTTCTAAGCGACCTGAAGCGATTGCGGTGCATCAAAGCATTACCCGGATAACGGGAGGAGTTATGTGGAATAGGCGAGACTGGGACGATTTCTTCGATATCGTAAGGAAGCCGGGCAGCACGCACAGGCCGCCGCGCCCTGTAGATTTGTCTCGTCGCAACCGCTTGGTGCCCACGGAAGGTTATAGTCTCGCTGAGCTTGACGATGCAGGCCTCAGTATCGAGAAAGCTGAGATCCTGGGTTTGCCTGTGGACGCCGGCCGCGTAGGCTCCTACGGACCGAATGTTGCTGCGCTTCGCGAGTTCATTCGTTCCACTCGTTCGCGCTTCTAAAGCATTCGGACGTCAATGTTTTTTCTCCCGCGCATTCTATTAGCCTGTTGGATCTATGCTTGCGCTCCGGCTCGACGGCCAAAAACGCCCGGCGAGTAACGCAAAAACCCCTCCCGCTATTGCACCGCCGATCGAAATTGCGTCCCAGGCGATTCCCGCTGCAACCGCCAGCACTGCGGTCGCGCCGAATGGAACGAGCAGCGCCGCCAGCGCGGCTTCGCGCACTCCAATGCCCGCTTGTGTGATCGGGATAGCCGCTGAAAGCTTCGCGAGCGGCCACGCAAACAGCCATATGCGAAAACGAAGATGCAAACCGCACGCGTCTGCGAGCACGACGTTGAGAACGATAAAGATCAGTTGCACAGTGACGCTCATGCCCAGCGCTCTCAGCATTGCTCCAGGCTGCTCTATCGTTGAGTGGAACGCGCCTCGCAACCGGACGAACCTTCTCCTCATGCGATAGGAAAATCGCCGCACAGGAAACGCTGCGATCGCGCTCGCGGCAACCGCAATTCCGATGATTGCCATCCCTGCCGCAAGCTCGAATATTTTTCGGCTCCGCGGATCAAGCGTTCCAGGCACCAAGGCTGCTCCGACAGCGGCCAGCAGCGCAAGCGCCGTAAAATCCGAAATCCTGTCCACCAAACTTCCCAGCAGAACGCCAGCCCGGCTTTTCGCTACGCGCAGCGCCATTGCCACGCGCAGAATATCTCCGCCGATCAGAGAAGGCAGAAACAACGATCCGAACAGCCCGGCGAAGTAACATCGCGCAGCTTGGCGAGCGCCGATGCCCGCGCCGCCCAAGTTCAAGACCAGCCGGTATTTCGCCGCTCCAATACAGTGCGCGGCGAGATATCCAGTCAGAACCAGAATCCATAGCCGCGCTGGTAAAAGTCCGAGGGCTTGCCAAACCTGGCGCCCCGGCAGCAGCCGAAACAGGAGATAAAGAACGAGCGCGCTGCCTCCATACTGCAGAATGACTTGCAGCGTCCTGCGCGGCCAATTTCGTTTGGAAGAACGCGTTTCGGGCGGGGGCGTTGTCACGGGAGCGTCGGCACATTATGCGGCTCTCCGCTCCACGCTACAAGTGCTGTGCCAGGGATCGGTTTTCGATCTAAGCGATTATTAAGGATGGGGATCGTTCGAGAGACAACAGGCTCAGCGCGCGCCGTCCACAAGGAAAAGGTCAGACAGCTCTCGACTGAAGGAATAAGCGTAGAACTTGCCGTGTGGGGTCAGGCGAACGTTTAGAATTGCCGTCACCCCTGCTGGGTCGCTAGGGGCGAGCGTCGTCACAAGGTCTCTCTTCCCGGTCGCCACGTCGAGCCGGTACACCGGCGCAAACGTTTTTTCGTCGTGGTACACATAAGCCGAGCGACCATCTGTCGACCATGTGATCCAAATATCTTTGGGCGACCAGCCCGGAAGGCTCCGAGGCTCTCCCCCTGCGAGTGGATAGAGCTCACCTTTGCCGTTCAAATCTCGGGCGAAAGCAAATTTGCCGTCGGGCGAAACCATGTGGGATTCGAAGTGTGCCGGCTCCACGGAAATCAGAGGCGTTACAGCACGCGGCGCGCCACCGACAAGATCTTGGACATACATTCGCCATCCGTGACCGTCATCGCTCGCGAAATAAACGGCCTTCCCGTCGGGCATCCACCCCTTTTGACCAATTTGTTGGATTCCATTGGAGCTCAGCGTTTGCGTTTCCCCTACTCCGGCGGGCAGCACAGCGAGATGTATTCCCCGGCCTACGGTTGTGGCTTCGTTTGCTAACACCCGCGTCCCGTCCGGGGAGAGAACAGGCGCAGACCAGGTGCCCAACTTTACTGCCGGCGACCCATCGGTTTTCCGCAAGTAGGCCAGACCCTCAGCGCCCGCGGCTGATCCCCAATCGTCGAACGCGATTTGCGCGCCATCAGGTGAAAGATCCCTCAGTTGTGCGTAATCGAGCCAGGAGAGATCACGTTCCTTGGCGTCTCCAGGTCCCCGAAATTGCAAACCGCTCCGCCACGATTCTCTTGAGATGAGAATACGACCGTCATGCGACACGTCATGTAGCCGCAGCATGCCGGGCAACCGAAGAACAGGCCGCTCTTTGCCTTTAAGTTTCAGAGCATGAATTGCATCGGCCCAGCCCTCTTTCTGTGTGGCCGCATACCACACTTCTTCGCCCGACGGCGGCCAAGCGACACCCTCCACGCTGACAAAGGTCGCTGAACGGATAAGTTCCTTTCCGCTCCGGTCCAGGGCGACCACCAATCCTGCGTCGCCATCAACGCTCACAAATTCTGCAAATGCCACCGCGTTAGCGCGCGGTGAGATCCGCACGTACCCCAACGAGCGGACGCTCTCGTAAATCACCTTTCCGCGTGGAAATTCCACGCGATACTTTCCTCCTACCTGGCGGATTACGGCCATCTCGCTGCCGTCGGCAGTCCAGTCAGCAGAAAGGGTATCCTGCGCGATTTCCCGAGGCGACCCGCCGGAAACCGGTACAGTGGCCAAGGTCCCTTCGCAATTTCCGATGTATCGATCTTTACAGCCGAGCGAAATCGCTAATTCCGAAGCGGAGGCTGCAAGCAACGTGGAGTTGATCAGATTTAGTGGGCGCGATTCCGGACTGTCCGGGACGGTCGAATAGAGCTGGACGGGTTGGCCGTTCCAGCTCGCGCTGTAATAAATCGAGCGCCCGTCAGAAGCGAAACGCGCAGCGTAGATCAAGCCGCGTTCAAACGTGAGTTGATGGTACGAAGGCGGCGAAGTAGAACCAGAGCCGCGAAACAACAACCAGCCTCCCGCCGCCCCGGCAATGAGCAGGAGTAACCCTGCAGCGAGCGGCACGAGCCACTTGCGCGGCTGTTTTTCCGCGGATGCCGGGAGGACCTGCGATGAACTCGTCGATGTGTTTCGTGAAATGCCTTCGAGGTTGAAGGCCAAGTCTCGTGCCGATTGAAATCGCTGCTGCGGCTTTTTCTCCAGGCAACGCCGTACGATTCGTTCGAGCGCCGGCGAGATTGGCCTGCCCGATGTAGTTAGCTCCGGCGGGTCTTCCTTCAAGATCGCCGTCATGGTCTCCGCCGAGGTGTCCCGGCGAAAAGCGCGCTGGCCCGAAAGCATTTCGTACAAAATGGTTCCCAACGCAAAAATGTCCGATCGTGCGTCAGCAGCCTCGCCCTTCACCTGCTCGGGGGACATGTATCCCACTGTGCCGAGAACAACGCCTGGGGACGTGTCTTGCGGCGTAGCGTCCAGAGTTGCGTTTTCATCCGCAGCTGCTTGCAGCTTTGCCAGCTTTGCGAGGCCAAAATCGAGGATCTTCAGGCGGCCGTCTTTCGTGACAAAAACATTTTCGGGTTTCAGGTCGCGATGAACGATGCCTTTGTCGTGCGCGGCGGCGAGTCCTTGCGCGATTTGCGAGGCGTCTTCCACTGCGCGGCGCGTCGGGAGAGCGCCGCCGTTCAACTCTTCGCGCAGCGAGTGGCCTTCCAGAAATTCCGAAACGAGAAAAGGCGCGCCGTTAAATTCACCGATGTCGTGAATCGCCAGGATGTTTGGGTGATTCAATGCGGCGACAGCGCGGGCTTCTTGCTCGAACCGCCGCAACCTATCCGCGTCTCTCGCAAAGCCCTCGGGCAAGACCTTGATCGCGACGTCGCGCCCCAACCGCGTATCTTTCGCGCGGTACACTTCGCCCATTCCACCCGCGCCGATAGGAGCGACGATCTCGTAGTGACCAAGCTTAGTGCCGCTGGGAAGCGCCATTGTGTGAGGGCATTATACAGATTCAGAAACCAAAAGCAGTGACAACCGTCCCGATGTGAACTCAGCGTTTGGCAAACACGCCTCGGAAACCGGCTCAAAACTGAGCCGCGAATCCGGTTGCAGTCACTGACGCAAAACTTTAAGGTATTGGCTCTTCAAGATTTCAGGGGGAACGAGTGAAGAAGATTCGTGTGGTGCAATTTGGCGTGGGCCCCATCGGCGCGTCGATCGCTCGCTTGATGCGGCAGAAGGCGACGTTGGAAATCGTCGGGGCGATTGACAAAGACCCGGTCAAGGTTGGGCGCGACCTCGGCGAAGTGGCGGGAGCGGCGGATGCGCCCTGGGGCGTCATCATTTCCTCGGAGCCCCATGCTGTGCTGGCAAAACCTGTGGATGTTGTCGTGCATTCCACTTCGTCGTATCTACCAAGTGTGATGTATGAATTGCTGGAATGTCTTGCGGCAGGCTGCTGCATCGTTTCCACTTGCGAAGAGTTGGCGTATCCATGGAAAAAACACCCGGATCTATCGAAACAGCTCGATGCCGCGGCGAAGGAGGAAGGAGTCGCGTTGCTCGGAACCGGCGTGAATCCGGGTTTCGTGATGGACAAGCTCGTCCTAACGCTTTCAGCCGTTTCGCAGCGCGTGGACTGGGCTAGCGCCGTGCGAATCGTGGACGCCTCGAAGCGTCGCCTCCCATTGCAAAAGAAAATCGGGGCGGGCATGATACCTGAAGAATTTCACGCGCAAGTTGCCGCTGGAGTGATCAAACATCACGGATTGCCTGAATCGATTGCCATGGTCGCAGACGGGCTGGGGTTCGATCTAGATGATATTTCAGAGACGATAAACCCGGTAATCGCGGAAGAAGAGGTCAGGACCGAATTCCTGGTGGTTGCGCGCGGCCAAGTGGCCGGAGTGCATCAAATCGCTCGTGGAACTGCCGCGGGCAAAGAGAAACTTTTTATGGAGCTGAAAATGTACGTTGGCGCAAAGCAGCCCTCCGACACAATTGAATTAAAGGGCGAGCCGAGTCTTTCGCTCGTCATTCCCGGCGGCACGCATGGTGACGTCGCCACCGCTGCCGTTGTCGTCAACGCAATTCCCGCAGTCCTCGCCGCTCCCGCCGGCTTGCGAACCGGGCGCGATCTCCCCTTCAGCTTTTTCCCGTCCATGACAGCCAAGTAGAATTTCTTCGCTAAGATTTTTTCCAGAAACGCGCGACAGCGGCGAAGTCCGGATCATCGGTCGAGGATTTTTTCACCGCGTCATAGGTGGAATAAGCAGCGGCCGCCGCCGGAAGCGTGATCGCGTGCTGTTTGGCCAGGTCGAGCGCGAGGCCAATGTCTTTGTGCATCAGGCGAAGAGGAAAACTTGGCGGATATTCATTTTTCAACATCAGAGGCGCTTTCACGTCCAGCACTCCCGCACGCGCCATGCTGGATTGCAATACTTCAATGAGAAGCTCGCCGGGAACGCCGGAAGCCGTAACGAGCGCGAGCGCTTCTGCCAGCGCGTCGACTTGCAACGCCAGAATCAAGTTCATGGCAAGTTTCACCGTTTGACCGGCCCCGTTTGGTCCTAGAAGAAAAATGTGTTTCGCCATCGTTTGAAGCACGGGCTTGGCGCGGTCGAGAACTTCTTTTTCTCCGCCGACCATGAAAACAAGCTCACCCTTTTCGGCGCCCCAGGTGCCGCCAGTGACCGGCGCGTCGAGAAAGCCCACTCTTCGTTCCGTGCAGGCGGTTGCTATTTTGCGAGCGAGCGCAGGAGAAACGGTGCTGGAATCGATGTAGGTGCTCCCGCGCCGTAGACCTTCCATCGCGCCATTCGGACCCCACAAAACACTTTCCAGCGCAGGCGGATCGCTGACGATCGTAATTAGGATGTCTGCCTTCTCCGCAGTCTCTTGTGGATTCGCCGCGACCTTCACATCGAACTGCGCGCCTTTGCCCGCAAATTCTTCCGCCCTTTCACGGGTGCGATTCCACACCACAATTGGGAATCCCGCTTTGAGCAGGTTCTTCGCCATGGGGTTGCCCATCAATCCGAGTCCTATGAATCCGACCGTTGGTTTCATCCATGCCTCCGCAGATAAGAGTCGAATATACTCGTGCAATTGCGGGAATGCTGCCGGAAAAGTACCGTGGAATCATTTCGAAGAAGACAATCTGAAACCGAACTGAAACCTAGAGTTTTTTCTTGGAAGGATGCGCCGGAAGTGGCTTGTGGCGGGAAGGCTCGGCATGAGTTTCGTTGACGCGAATCACGAACTGATAAGGGATTTCGACGCGCACGGTTTTCTCTCTTCCGCCTTGCGAAAATCGATCTTCCAGGAATATCGACTTCCCCGAGTCGGACACGAGCGTGCCGACCGCCGATAAGTGAACATCGGCTGTGCGATAGTGGGCTTCCACGCGCTTGCCTACGAGAGCCGAGTAGCGTCCCATAATTTCCCAGTTTGAATTGTGTACACAAAACGGTCAATGGTACGTTCGGGTATACTATGTCGTTAATTTTGTAACCAAGGGACTAGTGCGAAGGATGCGAAGATGCAGGAGTTTCATATTGAAACACGATCGAGTCCAGAGGTTTCAGCTTCAGATCGGCGGTGAAGATTAAAACGAGGGGCGCTACCACGCTGAAAGCGAGGTAGCTCCAGAGCAACGGCATTACCCACGCCAGCGCGCCGGGCTTTCCGGAGTAGTGAGCGCTGGCCAGCCACCAGACTATTGCGCCAACGACGAGGCCGGCATAGGCCGAGAGGTTTTGGCTGAGGGCGGAGATTTCCAGCGGGTGCTGGCAGGAGGGACAGATTAGGTCGTAGGAATACGCGACGATTTGCCCTGGCGGAAGAAACGCCGAGCAATTTGGGCATTGGCGGGCCGACATATTCACCTCCGAAAATCAGCTAATTTCGATCCAGATTCCCAATAGTACCCTGGTTCCATATGGGCAGGTTCAGACCGGTGAAAATTCGACGCGGTGGCGGAACGGGTCGATGCGTTCCGCGCGCACGCGGATGAGGTCGCCCAGATGGAAAGTCGTCTGCGCGCCTTTGCCGCGCGAGCCTCGGTGCGGTTCGCAGACGATGGCATGGTCGCGGTCGCGATAAGCGCAACGTTGGGCCGTAAATTCTTCGAGGCGATCCACGCTGACGAGGCCTTCGACGAATATTTCCACGAGCTCGACGAAGAATCCGAATTTCTGTACTGAAATAATCAGCGCATCGTACTCTTCACCGAGGTGGCTTTCCATAAACTGCGCGGTCTTCCATTCCATCAGTTCGCGCTCCGCTGAATCAGCGCGACGCTCGGCTTCGGAGCTTTCCACGGCAATTTCCTGCAACTCGACGCGGCGATAAGGACCGAGCATGGCGACGGATTCAGGTCTGCCCGGCCGAGGATCCTCGACCGCGGCTCGAATCGGCTTTACTTCCGGGTTTTCCAGCGCCCATTTTAGGGCGCGATGGACAATGAGGTCGGGGTAGCGGCGGATGGGCGAAGTGAAATGAGTGTACTCGTTCGTAGCGAGCGCGAAATGGCCGAGGACGTCGGCGGCGTAACGCGCTTGCTTAAGCGAGCGCAGCATCAGGTAGGAAAGAATGCGCTCCTCCGGCTTGCCCGCGATTTTCTGCGTGAGGCGCTGATAGTGCTGCGGACGAATGTCGACTTCATCGGCGGCAGGCATTGTGACGGTCATCGGGCGCATGCGACCGCGCTTTCCACGGCCGGCTCGCGCTTCCTGGCGGACCGAACCGTGGCGAACGGATACGCGGCGCTCGGCGAGGTCGTCCACTCCGAGCGAATAGCCGAAGGCCTTCGCGACTTCCTCGAACTCGAGAACTTTTTTCGGGTCGGGTTTTTCGTGAACGCGATGCAGCGAGGCGACTCCGCGTTTTTCGAGGTATTGGGCGACGGCTTCGTTGGCGGCGAGCATGAATTCTTCGATCAGGCGGTGCGCGATGTTGCGCTCGCTGCGGACGATGCTGAGCATCCGGCCGTCGTTGTCGAATTCGATGATGGGCTCGGGAAGATCGAAATCAATGGAGCCGCGAGCGTTGCGGCGGCGATTCAACAAAAGCGCGAGTTCTTTCATCCGGCGGAAATCCTGCACCAGCGGAGCGTAACGCGCGGTCATCTCCGGATCGCCTTCGATGACTTTGTTGACGTTGGTGTAAGTCATGCGTTCGGCGGAACGAATGACGCCGGGGAAAAATTCCGACTGAATCATTTTTCCAGTGGCGTCCATTTCCATCACAACACTCATCACCAGGCGGTCCACTTTCGGATTCAGCGAGCAGATGCCGTTGGATAGCTCTTCGGGGAGCATGGGCACGGCGCGATTGGGGAAATAGACCGAGGTGCCGCGCAGGCGAGCTTCGCGGTCGAGGGCGGAGTTCCGCGGGACGTAATGCGCTACGTCAGCGATGTGTACCTGAAGCTCGAAATGCCCGTTGGGCAGCGGGGCCACGCGGACGGCATCGTCGAAATCGCGCGCGGTTTCGCCGTCGATGGTGACGATAGCGAGATCGCGGAAATCGCGGCGGCCCGCCAGCTCGGATGCTGCGACCTCCTGTTTCTCGTTTCGCGCTTCGGCCAGAACTTCGTTGGGGAAAATGTGGGGCAAATGATGCTTGCGAATGATGATTTCGACGTCCACGCCGATTTCGCCGGGACGCCCAAGAATTTCCAGGACGCGTCCGACGGGGGCGAGACCACCTTTGGGATAGCGCTTGATTTCGACGTCCACGACTGCGCCGTCAAGCTCGGGAAGACGCACGCGACGGCTCGCCAGGGGCTGGTTTTCCGCGGTAGGGCCGAGTTTTTCGCGCAGAGCAGCGGTTAGCTCGTCGCCCGGCGGAATCAGGACTTCATGCAGGATGCGCGTGTCATAGGGGAGAACGACGTTTCCTTGGGCGCCGTAGCGGAAGAGGCCGACGAGCGTGGGATGTTGGCGCTCGATAATCTGTACCACGCGGCCTTCGGCGCGGCCATCAGGGCGGCGGCGTTCGACGCGGCCGAGGACGCGATCGCCGTTCATGGCGTCGCCGAGATTGTCGCGTCCGATGAAAAGATCGCCGTCGATTCCGCGAATCGGAGAATCGGGGACAAGGAAAGCGTAGCCTTCGCGATGGGCGACGATTCTGCCGGGGATGAGGTTTGGATCCTGGCCGCGCTTCGATGCCGGAGCTGAAGTTGGCTGCCGATTTTCTGGGCGACCCTGCGCGGCAGTCTTCGCGGCAGCAGACTCGCGGTCTTTCCGCTTCGTCGCGGCTTTCTGCGTTTCTTTTGCGCCGGGCAATTTGTAACGGTTGCCGCGCGTTTCTTCCACATCGCCGCTCTTCGTGAGCCTGTGGAGGACGCGAGGGAGGAAGCGGCGGCCGTGATGCTTCAGCTCCATGCCGTGAGCAATCTGGCGGATGCTGGCCGGCTCGGAAAGAGTGGCAAGGTGCGCGAGAACGAGTTCCGGACTCACTTCGGGCGGGCGCGATTCTTCCTGGGGATCGTTGGGGTGGCGCTGATTAGGAACGCCCATGGGGTCTCGATGGGGTGAGGGATTTGGCGGCAGGCGCAGAGGGTTGCAGGCTGAAATTCACGGACGGTTTGAATGACTGACATGCAATTCTAGAACCGGTTAGAAATGCTCCAGTCGTTTGTTTTGAGTGAGTTACAGCCATTTCTGTTCGCAAGCCAGAACCGGTTAGAACTGCATCCGGGAAGCTCGAAAATGAGGGCTTTTTTGTAGCTGGGAAGCCTGGGATTGAGGAGGGGCGGAGTATCCCGGCTGAGCCTTGATGAAGCACTCGACGATATTCTATTTTAATCACGACCGACGCTAGCATGCGATTCGTCGAAATTCAAGGACCTGTGTGTGTGAGCATAAGTCTGCTAAGGAGCTCGATCCCGATTTTGAGAATGCGATAGGCGTCGAGACGAAAGGTTCAAGAGCGCAACGTCGAAGCCCGCACTCCTCTGAGAAATGTAGGAGCGTGTTCTATGGTTTGTTGTTCGGTAGCCGCGAAAGAGGAACTGAGGTGGTTAGCAGGAGAAGTGCGTCCGCGATAGCCAATTTCCAAAATCGGTTGTTCATAGGGTGTCACCCCAGAAAGAATAATATAGCGTCGCAAGGAGTTCCCCGAAGGAACTTTCTCCGGAAGCATTCCAAGTGGGGGCACACTTGGAGTAATACCGTGCGCGCGATGATTACCCGACAGGTTAACGAGCCAGAATAGCCAAGAATTGTTTCGGGTTGTTCGGCTGCGGAACTACAAGCCTGACTTCGCTTCCATTAAGTAGCGTTCCCACCTTCGGAACGTCACCGCAGTAGAGGCAAGCCGCTCCTACTTCCGATTCGCGCGAAACCCAAATTTCAAAGTGCGTCATAGAGTTCATCTTAACGCTGTTAGAGTAAATTGCCAACATCGTTGAGCCTCGATCGAGCTGGCGGTTGGCCAAACCAAACCCGTTTCTGCGCGAACCGCAGAAAAAAGTTTGGCACTCCGCGATTTTCAATCGTACTGAAGTGAATTTTAGTAGTGGCACGAACAGAAGGAAAAAGCAGATCCCTCGAACTGCGTCCCGCGCCCCTAGACAACAGGGGCAAGAAAAGGCGCGCGGGACTCCGCTCGGGATGACAGGGTAAATCAGGGGCGAACGAGAGGTATGATGCTTGTCGAAAAGGGGAGGAGTGAGATGTCCATAAGCCAAGTGGAGAAAGGGAAGCGGTTTCGGGTGTTGCATGAGGGGCCGGGGACGTTTGTGATTCCGAATCCGTCGAATGCGGGGACGGCGAGGATTTTGACTTCGCTGGGATTTAAGGCGCTGGCTACGACTAGCGCGGGGGTGGCGTTCTCATTGGGACGGCGGGATGGCGCGGGGTTGGTGAGCCGCGAAGAGACGCTGGAGCATGCGCGAGAGATTGTGGAAGCGAGCGATTTGCCGGTGTCTGCGGATTTGGAGAAATGTTTTGGCGACGAGCCGGAAATCGTGGCGGAGACCATACGCAAAGCGGCGGCGGTGGGACTGGTGGGCGGGTCGGTGGAGGATGCGAGCGGCGATTCGAATCGCCCGATTTATGACCACGTTTTGGCTGTTGAACGCGTTGCGGCGGCGGTGGCGGCGGCGCGGGCGCTTCCGTATCCGTTCATTGTGGTAGGACGGGCGGAGAATTTTCTGCACGGGCGCGCGGACTTGAAAGACACGATACGGCGGTTGGAAGCTTATGCAGAGGCGGGGGCGGAGGTGCTGTTCGCGCCGGGATTGCCGGGTCTGGACGCCATTCGCGCGGTTTGTGCGGCGGTGGCGCCGCGCGCGGTGAACGTGCTGGCGGGCGGGAAGGGTAGCGGGTTCACGGTTGCAAACCTTGCCGCGGCAGGGGTGAGGCGGATTAGCGTTGGGTCGGCGTTGACGCGCGCGGCGTTTGGAGCGTTTTTGCGAGGGGCGAGCGAGATCGCGGAGAAAGGGACGTTTACGTTTGGAGATGAGGCGGTGCCGTTTGCGGAGATTTCGGAATTTATGAGTGAACGATAGGGTTTGCGGCGGGAGTTCAATTGAAACGATCTGGGCGTGTCCGTTGGTGCGAGGTGGGTGTATCAGCGGGCACAGCATGCTGTGCCCCTACGGAAATAATTTGGGCGACGCAGACAATTTGGACACGGAACAAAGTTTCCCACGTTCATTCAGAACGATAAACTTCGTGGCCGGGCGTGTCGGTTAAGGAAGTCAAAGGAGCCGGCCCTTCGCAAAGGCATCAGGATGAATCCCTTTGGGATTCACGAGACGGGCCCGGGCGCGTCCGGTAAATGCAAGCGGCTGCGTCAGCGGGCACAGCATGCTGTGCCCCTACGGAATTGATTTGGGCGGCGCAGGTAGTATTGGCGCGAATGCGGCAGGAAGCTAAGGTTCGGGGGATTCGGCGATGGGGACGTCGAGGATGGCGATTTTGCCGTCGGGCATGCGCTCCAGGGCGGGGGCGTATTCGCCTAGAAGTTCGCGGCGCCACCAATTGCCGGTGGCGCGCTTGGTGCGCAGGTCGGTGAACCAGTATTGGTAGATTACGGAGCGGACCTGGCGCGGGGGCGCGCTGGCGAAAGGATTCTTGGCGAAAAGTTCGAGTACGTCTTCATCGTTTTTGATCAGGCGTTCCTCGGTCCAAACTACGAAACGGGATTCCCGCCAGGGGCCTAGCGAGGCGAACCACAGATTCCATTCGAAGCGCGGCTGGTAGGGGGCGTAAATTCCAGGAGCTTCGTGGATGTCCTGCGGCTTATAGCGGAAGGGATAGGGGGTCCAGGTTATTCCGTCCTGCGAGCCTTGGAATTCGATTTCGTAGCGGCCGTGAGTCATCACGGCGAACAGGCCGTAGCGATTGGCGATGCGAAAAGGTTCAAGGGCGCGCAAGGGCGACTGCGGGAGAGGCGCGCTGGGGGCGAGCATCCAGATGAGTTGAGCGGTGGCGCAATAAAAAATGAAGGCGAGGCAGGCAGCGGCGATGGTTCTGCGAAGCGGAGTGAGGCGCTCGCGCCAAGTGACGCGCGGGATTCCGTTTTCGGTGGCTACGATCGCCGCAGGCGCTTTGTGAAATTTCAGCGAGGTTATCGCTTCGATGCGGTCGCGGATTGCGGTGGGGACGATCCATGCGATCACGCGGTCGTCCAGCAGCAGGAAGCCCAGCAGGAGAACGAGATAGTTCAGAAACGCGTAGTTTGCGGTGAGGATGATGGAAATTTCGAATGGCGTGACGATGCAAAAGCAGAGGATGCGGAAGCGCCGTGGGAGAAAGAGGAGCCAGACGAAAACGAGTTCGGTGGCGAGAGTGTAGAAAACGGTGGAAGCGTGAAACCAGTGGGGCAACTGCTGGACGTACCAACCAATCCAAGTGGGGAGCGGACCGTTCTGGTAATAGTCGTCCATGGCGGTGAAATTGTGCCAGGCAACATCGCCGCTGGCGATTTTGGCGACGCCGGATTCGAAGTAGATCCGGAACCATTCCCATTGAAGAAGGAAGAGGCTGGCGCGAGACGGCGGATTTGCGCGGCCAAGACCCGGCAAGAATCCCGGAGGGGAGAAAAATAGCGCGAGGAAGCCGGCTTCGAGCAGCATGCCGTCGGATTGGTAATTGGAAAAATCCTGGGCGGCGCAGACGAACGACAGGAAGCAAACGAAGCAGATTTCGAGCGAGGCGCGCGGCCAGAGATTTGCGACCAGCAAGATAGAGGCGATAATTCCCAGCCAACAGACGGCCATCAAGGCCCGGTCGCCGGCGCTGAACCAAAAAAGAGTGGGTGCGAACCAGAATTTTTGCGCGGGAAATGCGGCAGTAACAGCTTTCAGATAGTCCGTGGCGGGAAGGATTCCGTTCGGGCCGATCAAGCCCTTGATTTGAAAGAGCAAAGAGTAGAAAGCGGAGAAATAAATCAATCCGAGGGCGCGAAGGAAAATCCAGCGGGGCCAGAGATGGCCCGGGTGTTTGGCGTCTATCGGCTCAGGGCCCAAGAGCCAGGCGAAGGCGGACTGGAAGTCCAATTCCACCAGGCGATTATAACGAGTTCGACGGCTGCTGTTACAAACTTAGATGCCCAGCGGCCTGGTCGAGAAGACTTCCGTCTCGTGAGATTATTCGATTTTAGGGGCTTTCCTTCGAGGCCGAGGAGTTGCTATAATTCCGCGGGTCGGCCCGTCCCTCCGCATAATAGCCCGTGGTGTCGGTAATGTTTGGGAAAGACCTGTGCGAGCACGTGGATGCACACAGCGCGCCGGAACGTTCAAATCGTTTGGGGGTTTCAATCATGGTAGGTCTGCGGCATTCTAATCTTCAATGGACTTCGGTCCTAGTTTCTCTTTGCGCGCTGCTTTTATTGTCCAGTTGTGCGGGCACGCCTCCTTCCAGTACACCGAAACTTACCTCGATTACTGTGATGCCGGCAAATTCGACTATTGCTACCGGTACGACCGAACCGTTCACGGCGACTGGGAACTATAGCGATGGTTCGACGAAGAATCTTACCGGCTCGGTGGGTTGGCAATCTCAGAATACGAATGCAGCGACGATCACGACGGGCGGGATGGCCACGGCAAAAGCCCCGGGGTCGAGCACGATCATGGCGACATCGGGCAATGTAAGCGGGTCAACTTTGCTGACGGTGACCTCGGCGACATTGATATCGATTGCGGTGACGCCAGCGAATCCTTCAATTGCGAAAGGCACCACGCAACAGTTCACGGCGACGGGGACTTTTTCGGATAATTCCACGCAGAACTTGACGAGCACAGCTACATGGAGTTCGCAGACTACGGGTGTGGCCACGATCACTACGGGCGGGTTGGCTACAGGGGTAGCAGCAGGAACGAGCACGATTCAGGCTGCTTCGGGAGCCATCAGCGGCTCGACGACTCTGACGGTGACTTCCGCGACACTGGTATCGATTGCGGTGACGCCGGCCAATCCATCGATTGCGAAGGGCAAGACGCAGCAGTTCACAGCGACCGGAACTTTTTCAGATAATTCGACGCAGAATTTGACGAGCACGGCAACATGGACTTCGCAGACCACGGGTGTGGTTACGATTACAGCGGGTGGGTTGGCCACCGGTGTGGCTACAGGAATGAGCAAAATTGAGGCTGCTTCGGGAGCGGTCGACGGCACGACGGAGTTGACGGTGACTGCCCCCACACTGGTGTCGATTGCGGTGACGCCAGCGAATCCATCGATTGCGAAGGGCGCGACCAAACAGTTCACGGCGACGGGGACTTTTTCGGATAATTCCACGCAGAACTTGACGAGCACAGCTACATGGAGTTCGCAGACTGCCGGTGTGGCCACGATCACTGCGGACGGGTTAGCTACAGGGGTAGCGGCAGGAACGAGCACGATTAAGGCTGCTTCGGGAGGCATCAGCGGCTCGACGACTCTGACAGTGACTGCGACTGCGCCCACACTGGTGTCGATTGCGGTGACGCCGGCGAATCCATCGATTGCGAAGGGCACGACCAAACAGTTCACGGCGACGGGGACTTTTTCGGATAATTCCACGCAGAACTTGACGAGCACAGCTACATGGAGTTCGCAGACTACGGGTGTGGCCACGATCACTACGGGCGGGTTAGCTACAGGGGTAGCGGCAGGAACGAGCACGATTAAGGCTGCTTCGGGAGGAATCAGCGGCTCGACGACTCTGACGGTGACCGCGACTGCGCCCACACTGGTATCGATTGCGGTGACGCCAACGAATCCTTCGATTGCTAAGGGAACCACGAAGCAGTTCACGGCGACGGGGACTTTTTCGGATAATTCGACGCAGAACTTGACGAGCACAGCTACATGGAGTTCGCAGACTACCGGCGTGGCGACGATTGCTGCGGGCGGGTTGGCTACAGGGGTAGCGGCAGGAACGAGCACGATTAAGGCTGCTTCGGGAGCGATTAGCGGAACAACGACCCTCACAGTAACTGCCCCCACACTTGTGTCGATTGCGGTGACGCCGGCGAATCCATCGATTGCGACCGGCAGGACGGAACAGTTCACGGCGACGGGAACTTTTTCTGATAACTCCACGCAAAACCTGACCAGTACGGCCACGTGGACTTCGCAGACCACGACAGTGGCCACAATCAACGCAAGCGGGTTAGCTACGGCAGTGGCGGCAGGAACGAGCACGATTAAGGCTGCTTCGGGAGCCGTTAGCGGAACGACGACTCTCACGGTGACTTCCGGCAGCGCAACGCTTCAGGTGCTTGTGGTGAGCCCGCAAAATCCCGTAATCGCGGACAATGGTGCGACGCAGACATTTACGGCTACGGGGCACTTCAGCGACGGCAGCACGCAAAATCTGACGTCCAGCGCGACGTGGACGTCTTCGAATTCGGGCAGCGTGGCCTCGGTGAGCGCGGCAGGAGTAGCGACGAGCAAGACGCTTGCGAGCGTAGTGGGGTACACATCGATTCAGGCGGCAGTGGGAGCGATAAAGGGCGTCTCGATTCTGAGCGTGACGAATCACACCAGCAACAGCAGCGGATTCGCAGGAGTGTTGACGCAGCACAACGATATCGGGCGCACGGGGCAGAATCTGAACGAAGCACTGCTGACTCCGGCAAATGTTAACACTACGACTTTCGGGAAGAAGTTTTCGCAAGCAGTGGACGGATATATTTACGCGCAGCCGCTTTACGTTCCGAATGTGACGATCGCGGGAGGCACACACAACGTCGTCTATGTGGCGACGGAAGGCGACAGCGTATACGCATTTGACGCGGACAGCACTACGGGAACAAATGCAGGAGTACTGTGGCACGCGAGCATGATCGATACTGCGCATGGAGCTGCGCCCGGAGCCACGACGATGAATAGTTCAACCCCTCTGGATTGTACTGATTTGGTTCCACAGGTGGGCATCACCAGCACGCCGGCGATAGACCCCAGCACGGGAACCATATACGTCGAAGCGAAGTCCGTAGAAAACGGAAACTTTATTCACCGGCTTCACGCCTTGAATATGACGACCGGCGCTGAAAAATCTCCTGGGCCAGTCGTGATCACGGGAACAGTTACGGGAACGGGAGACGGAAGCAGCGGCGGAACAGTGACTTTTGACGGGCTCCATCAGATGAACCGGCCTGGATTGCTGTGGTTGAATGGACTTCTCTACCTCGCCTACGCCTCGCATTGCGACGACGCGCCGTATCACGGCTGGCTCTTTGCATATGATGCCGGGACGTTTGCTCAAAAATCGATGCTGGTCACATCTCCGAACGGAAATGACGGCGGTTTCTGGATGTCCGGCGCAGGAGTTGCCGCAGATTCAAACGCAAATATTTTTATCGCCTCCGGAAATGGCGACTTCGATACCACGAACATACCGGCGCAGGAACTAGGCGACACAATGATGAAACTCTTTTATCCGGGCACTTCAACACTGTCCCTGCTGGACTATTTCACACCTCAGGACCAAAGCAATCTCGATGGAGAAGACCACGATTTAGGGTCAGGCGGCGTTCTGTTGCTTCCAGACCAACCGGGAGGCAATACGCATGAATTGGTGATGGGTGGAAAGGAGGGGACAATTTATCTGATCAACCGGGATCAGATGACAGCCAACAATTTGCATTATTGCGTGTCCTGCCAATCTTTAGACCCGCCGACGGACACACAGATCACGCAGGAACTTCAAGGAAAGATTGGCGGACTATTTAACACGCCTGCTTACTTCAATGGCACGCTCTATTACGTCGGTTTCGGAGACAATCTGAAAGCTTTTCCGCTGACCAACGGTTTGCTGGCTACATCGCCCAGCCAAACGTCCAGCCAATCATTCGCCTTCCCAGGTGCTACGCCCTCGGCTTCGGCAAACGGCAGCACAAATGGAATAATCTGGGTGATTGAACGCAACGGCAACAACCCTGCAGTGTTGTTTGCATATGAAGCGGGGACCCTTACGCCGTTGTGGAACAGCAGCTCATCCTCCGGGGACGCAGCAGGGGATGCTGTAAAGTTTACGGTTCCGACGATCGCGAACGGCAAAGTCTATATCGGCACGCAAACTGAGCTCGATGTATACGGGACGCTGCCTTAGGCTTGGCCTTCCGTCAACGCGGAGACGCCGCGTCAGCTGCAATTCGCGGGGATTTCCCGGCGGCTTTACGAGGAGCCGGGAGTTTGACGAAGCGCGGCAGCGGCGGGAAAGCTTGCAGGTCGTCGTGAACTTCCGAGAAACCGATCAAGAACTCCTGAGCGTTAAAGCGGAATCCGTTGCGCGACGCTGCGAACTCGCCGGCCTTCCGCGATCGGACGTACTCGCCGCTGGGCAGTAGAATCCGAGTTTTTACCGTGTCGGCCAGATACGGCGAAATGACCTGAGTGAAAACCTGAGCGCATAGAGCGGGATCCTTCAAACGGAACATCACTTCGACGCGTTCGTTAATGTTGCGCTGCATCCAGTCGGCACTCCCCAGATAGACTTCCGTGTTGCCTCCGTTGCCGAAAGCAAAGACGCGGCTGTGTTCGAGGAACCGGCCGACCACGCTTCTGACTCGAATGCGGCTGCTGATGCCGCGAACGCCGGGGCGTAAGGCGCAAGCACCGCGCACGATGAGTTCGATCTGCACGCCCGCCTGCGAAGCGCGGTAGAGAGCCTGGATGATCCTTTCGTCCAGCAGAGCATTCACTTTCGCGAGAATAAATGCCGGACGACCGGCGCGCGCATGAGCGGTTTCGCGATCGATCAAGCTCAAGCAGCTTTTTCCCAAATTCAGCGGAGCCACAAAAAGGGGCAGATATTGCGGCCGCTCGGAGTAGGCCGTCAAATAATTAAAGACGTTTTGCACGGCGCCCGTAATGCGCGCATCGCTGGTCAGCAGGCTCAGGTCGGTGTAATAGCGCGCGGTGGAAGGATTGTAGTTTCCGGTGCCGAGATGCGCATACTGGCGGATCTTGCCGCCTTGCTCGCGGCGCGCGATGAGCGCAATCTTGCAATGCGTTTTCAGGCCCACCACACCGTGAAATACCTGCACACCGGCTTCCTGCAGATTCCGGGCCCAGCGGATGTTCGAAGCTTCATCGAAGCGCGCTTTCAGCTCCACGACAACGGCGACTTCTTTCTTGGCAGCGGCTTCTATCAAAGCGCGGACAATCGGGGAATTTTCGCTGGTGCGATAAAGGGTCTGTTTGATCGACAGAACGTCGGGATCGGTGGCAGCACTTTCGATGAAGCGAACGACGGATGAATAGGAGTCGTAGGGATGGTGCAGCAAAACATCCCGCTTTCGAATCAGCTCGAAAAGGGCACTGTGCCCGGGCTTCAGTGCCAATTCACGCGGGACGAACGGACGGAATTTCAGATCGGGCCTCGGGATGGCGTCGTACAGATACGCGATGCGCGAAAGATTGGGCGGACCATCCACGCGAAAGATTTGCCAGGGCGCTAGCCGGAAATTCGTGACAAGGCGGTCGATAATTTCCTGATTAGCGCCGGCTTCGATCTCCAGGCGTACAGCCTCGCCTTTTCTGCGGCTATGAAGCTGGGCGTCCACCGAATCCATAATGCTGCGCGATTCTTCCGCTTCCAAATAGAGATTGCTGTTGCGGGTGACGCGGAAAGCCGCGGCGGAGAGAACTTCGTAGCCGTGATACAGCCGCTCGGCGAAAGCGTGAATGACGTCGGATAGAAAAACATATTCGGCCGCGCCATTTGCCGATGGCACCTGAACCAGGCGCGGCAGAGCGCGCGGCACCGTAACAACTCCGAGATAGGGGAGTGAGCCGCGGCGTTTCGGCCGCAGCAGAAATGCCAGACAAATCGCCTTGTTAATCACATGAGGGAAGGGATGAGCGGGATCGATGGTGACGGGCGTGAGCAGCGGTGCCACCGTCTTGGAATAAAAGGTACCGATGTGCGCGCGTGCAGCGGGCCGCAACGAACGCATGTTAACCACACGAATCGACTCTGCAACGAGCTCCGGGACGAGATCATCCCGCCAGCAATCGTACTGAGCTTTTACGAATCGGTGGATTCGAGCGGCGAGCTCGGCGAGCACTTCGCGCGGCGTGCGGCCATCCGGGCCAGGGTCTTTGATGCCGTGTTCGACCTGCTGCAAAAGGCCTGCGACGCGCACTTCGACGAATTCGTCCAAATTGCTCGCTGTGATAGCGAGAAATTTCACGCGCTCGAGGAGAGGATTCTTAGCGTCGCGCGCCTCTTCCAGTACGCGCTCGTTGAATTGCAGCCAGGAAAAATGGCGATTCAAAAATAATTGGGGATCTGCAAGCTTGTTTCGCGTCATGTCCGCCTTGGACGCTTAGACTATCAGGATAGGGAGAAGGAAAGTATTACTGGCGTGTGACGCGGGCTGGGCCGGCTGCAGGCAGGAATCCGCGGAGGATTCGAGTAGAAAACATTGCCTACGCGTTCACATATTCCACTATGATTCCCTTCGTCTGCGAATAAATCAGGTACTCGCCGGGAGCGATGGCTTCCAGTCGATCTACTCGCATGCGCGCTTCCTCGATTCCCGGCACGGCCGTGATCCAAAGCGGCCTTCCGTTTTGAAGGCGCTTAAAAATATCGAAATTGGTTTCCATTAAAACCTCCGAAAAGCCCGGCGTCTTTTCTCGACGCACAACTGTGATAGGGCAAACTGGTGGCCACGCCGAGCTTCACATTACCCCTTTAGCATCTTATAGTTAGGAGGGCATACACTGTTCCATTGAGGAAATTTCTTCGCCTTACCGGCGGATATGGAGTACCGGGTGAGGGTTGTCAATCGGCTGGTGGAATGCTGAAAACCACCCTACCGGGTGGAAGCATCGCGAATAAAATATGCGGCGGCGGATTGGGAGACAAGGAGTTGAATTTTTTCTTTGGCTTCACTCAACGAAGCGAAGTCTGCAATCCAGAGTGGGGTGCCGTCATCGAGTTTGCGGAAGATACCGTATCCCAGGCTCATGGAGTCCAGGTCGTGACGCAGGTGTGGATAGCGATCCAGCGCGCTCTACCAGGATTAAAGAGCGCAAAAGGGCGAGCGATAGTAAAAAGCTTCGAAGTTCTTGTCTGTTCAATGTTAGACAGACAAATTTCAATTGGTCAGACAAGATAGTGTCTCTGTAATCGTCCAAATTCCATCGTAACGTTCCTTTGAACATGCTGGAGGGGAAATGACAGCGGGAAAACCATGTAAGCCTGCAAAAACACTTTTTCCATCCGCGCTGCCGCCGGGGAAGAGCGTTGATTACTTACCGGGCAAGACCATTTTCTCGCAGGGAGATAAGTGCACTGCCGTGCATTACATCAGGCAAGGTGTAGTAAAGCTGGTTCTGGTTTCGAAACGAGGAAGGAGCGGCGTGCTGGGCTTTCTGGGCCGGGGCGATTTCTTCGGTGAAGGCTGCATCGGCGGGCGTGCCAATTATGAGACGTCAGCAATCGCGGTGGTGGCCAGCACGGTCCTGGTGATCGATCGAAAGAAGATGATTCAAATAATCGAAAAGGAGCCGCACGTTTGCACGCAGTTCATTAATTACCTGCTATCGCGCAATCACCGAATCGAACAGGATCTGATCGACCATTTGTTCAACTCCAGTGAAAAGCGGCTGGCGCGCGCGCTGTTATTGCTAACGGAATACGAAAGAGGGAACGAGAACCTTTCGATCATTCAGAGAGTGAACCAGGACACGCTGGCGGAAATGGTGGGGACAACGCGCCCGCGTGTGAATTTCTTCATGAATAAATTCAGGAAATTGAAATACATTCACTACGACCACAACGGAGGGCTGGTAGTGTATCCGTCGTTGTCCAAAATATTGTGAATGCGTCTCGTTTTTCCTGCTCGCCTGGCAAACAATTCCCACGATGCGCTTACTGGGTCGAGCTGGCCTTTTGATCCTTCACCTGGAGCTCGTTCACGACTTGCTGAACGTTGGGAACTCCAGCGGCAACTTTTTCCACCAGGGCGCGCTTGGACTGCGAATTCACTTCTCCGGTTAATGTGACCACGCCGTTTTTTACGTCGTATTTCACATCCTTCTTAAATCGGTTCTGAACCAGTGCCGCATCCAAGTTTTGCTCGATGCCCTTGTCCAGGTCGGAATTGACTGTCTTTGCGTCGCTGGCACCGGGACCTGGAGGAACCACGGCGATCTCATCGGCAACCACTTGCGAGCCGGCGATGGACTTGGCAATCGATTCGGCCTGCGCCTTGGCGCTGTCAGAGGTGACCTGCCCGGTCAAGGTCACTACACCTTTATCTCTGTCCTGACTGACCTTGACGTCGTTCAGGTTGGACTGGTCGAGGGATTTTCGGACGCTGTCAGTGACATCCGGGGATTTCCTGGGGCTGTCAGAACATCCGATCAGACATGCGACTGCGGCGATGGTGAGCAATCCTACGAAGGATTTTGAGTTCATTGTGTCTCCTTGAGATTAGGGCGCATAGAGCCAATCGGCATAACGCGAGCCTACGATCTGATGCGGCGCGCGGCAACAATGCGCGGGAATCGAGCGGGGATCAATCGGGGACATACCTTAGAAATGTGCGTAACTTTTGGTACCCACGTCGCAAGACTGCATGGGAGCTCGAAATTGTTCGGGAATTCTTGGCTCGCAGGGACGAGACTCAACTCACGCTGAGTCGTTTGGCGGCGCGGCTCAGTTTGACAGCGGCGAAATGCTAGCGTCTGGATTTTTTACGGGTGGTGCGCTTGCGGCCTTTTGCCTTGACTGCCCGCTTGGATTTTTTCGCCGGCCGCTTTTTCTTGGCGGCTTTAGCGCGCGGTCGGCGCTTACGGGTTGCCTTTTTTCGCGGAGACGAGCTTGATACCGCATTTACTTTGGCTGCGACGGTACCAAGCGTCGAACCGATGGTGCGGGCAACACTCGTGAGGATATCTTCTTCCTTGGCGAGAAAATCTTCTACTTTTCCGTCCGGGCCGTCAGTCATTGAAAGCTCCTATAAATTCTTGAGGTTCGATAGCCGCCGATTGCATCTGGAGGTTCAACTATTTTGGACCAGTCTCCGAGCCGATCTTCGGGACGTCTTCGCCTAGAGCTGTAGCCAAAGCGATTTGGTGGTCTTGTTCGTCCAGGAGGATATCGCGAATATGTTCGGCCATTGAGAATTCACCCAGGGCTTCGCATTGACGAACCCGGTCGCGATAATTGCGGATAGTGGTGGTCTCATTCTCAAGATCGAACTTGAGCATGTCCCGAGCCTTTTCGGAAGTGCGAACGGGCTTAGGCTGGGTGGTGGGCATGCCGCCGAGATAGTCAATTTGATTTGAAATGACCAAGGCGTGGGCGAGCTCTTCGGCGGCATGCTTCTCAAGCTCACCAGCGATGTTCATGTATTCTGCGCCCTTCAAAACCTGCGAATAAATCACGTAAGAAATAATGGCCTGATACTCGCGCGCCAGATCTTCATTCAAAAGGTCAATTAGCTCTTTCCGCGTCAAGTTCTTTGCACTCGGCGAAGCCGGCTGTTGCTTCATTTCGATCTCCCTCTCGTGGAAGCTTTCGTGCGCCGATTCAGTCCGGCACGATCGGTTTGGCCTCCATTTGCAGTGCTTACTTTAGAGGCTCAAGCCTGGAACGTCAAATACGTGATGTGAGAGCGGCAGGCGATGATCTCGCAAGCAACCAACCCGTCGGGGGAGTTGGACTTCGGTCTTCCTCCCCCGAAGCAACGGGAAACTGATTTAGGCGGACGCTTTTTTAGCTTCGCGATAGGCGCGTTGGCCTTCGCCAGCCGCATCTTTCACGTAGTCCGTAGCGTCGTCGACGTTCTTCCTTACGTAGTCCGTTGCGTCGTCCACGCTCCTTTGAGCGCGGCGAACCCATTTCCGACCTGTAGAGACGGCTCCGTCGAGCGTATCCTGCGCGCCGCCCGCTATCTGATCGCGCGTGTCTTCGCCGGATTGTGGCGCAAACAAAATCCCCAGCGCGGCCCCTACACCGATGCCGATAACGAACGCCGAAGCGGTTTCCTGCCAACGCAGCTTTCTCATAAAACCTCCATTTATATTGTTTTCTGCAAACTGAAGTACGGCTGAACCTACTATCGGTCGAATCAGTCCAAACCTTTACATCAAGATTATAGCGTACGGTTGGGCCCGGCCTAACGCCATACAATAAATGACGTAGATTAGGCGGAAGCTTGCAGTAGTACGCCTACCGGCTTATGTGCGCCGAACCACTAAGCACGTGATGTCATCATGTTGCGGCGCTCCCCCAACAAACTCGTCGAGCGTCCTCATCACGGCGGCGAGGGAGAGCGCGGCCCGTTCCTCCGGGGGTTGGGCCACTAATGCGAGTAAGCGGTCTTCTCCAAATTCCTTCCCGTCTTCATCGCGAGCCTCGGTTACGCCATCCGTGTAGATAATCAGAACGTCGCCGATACCGAGGATAGTTCGTCCAGTCTCATATTTTTCATTTAATTCGATACCCAAGGGGATGCTTTCGGACTTCAGTCGTTCAATTGTGCCGTCCTGGTGCCTAAGCATGGGAGGGTTATGGCCGGCGCAAAGATAATTTAAGCCTCCGGTAATGGGATCAAGCTCTGCGAGAAAAGCGGTGGTAAAGCGGCGGCCGTTCATATTATTGGAGCAGGCTTGCCGGTTCAATCCAACCACGAGATCGGAAAGCGTGCCGCGCGAGCCAGCTAAGGCTCGAAGACTGGCCTGAAATGTGGCCATGAGCATGGCCGCTGGAACGCTTTTGCCAGCCACGTCTGCAACCGCGATGAGCAGGGGACCATCGACTGCGCGGCGAAAAGCGTCGTAGTAGTCGCCGGCTACGGTCTTGGCAGGCCTAGTTGCAAAGGCCATATCGATTCCCGCGACGTCAGGAGGGACGCGCGGGACCAACCACCGCTGGATTTCACGGGCGATCTCAATGTCTCTCTGCATCGAGATGTGATCGCCGAGTACCATCACCAGCAGTAACAAGAGACCAACAAAAGCCAAGAGAAGTTCGACTTCTCTGGTGAAGATCAGAAATTCGAAACCAACCAGGGACAAAACGGCCAGAATTACTGTGAGAAGCAAAAAAATGCGGCGGGGAGGTGACAGTTTTTTCAGAATGCTGGAGCATATTGCCCCGAATATCTTAAAAGGTTGTTTCCAGGATTTAACCTGATCCTTTCGCTGGTCTACATCCTGCCTAAAAGGCCGCGAACTGGCCTGCGCCTCGGCTTTAAACTGGCTCCAAAGATCGTCGATCTCCATGCCCGCGGAGATGCGGCGCCAGCCATCCTGCGAGCGCCAGACGGCACGTCTGACTTGAGATTTAACGTTGTGGGCCGACTGCCTGATCTTTGCGAGCTTAGGGGCGAGAACTATTCGTAAATCGCTGCGCAGTTCTGTAGGAGTCGTGTGCACGCTAGTAGCCTACGCTATAACGCTGCGCGCATGGATAGGGTGTTTCTCCTATTATCGGTTCAGAAAGAACCTAGCCCTTTTGGGACACCAGCAGCGTGGCGGAGGCAGTTGAAAGTCCAATCGAGTAGAAGCTTCTACGACAGAGAAAAAATTCAATTGCCCAACTGGCAATCTTTAACGTAAGTCATTGAAGGCTAATTAGTTACCCCTCAACGGCCTTGGCCAGTGAAATGCAACTGCAGTATGTTGCTCGCGAGGATCAGCCTAGCTGTGTATTGGCAAGCCCGAGGCGCAAACTCATAATTCAAAGCATCCGGGCGATTCGAATTCGGGGTTTTTCGAAGTTGAGAGAAAGGAAGTAATGGCGACAGCAAGCCCAGCGATAAAACAAACGCTAATGCCCAACTGGGGCGAGCGACTTAAAGCGCTCAAGAACATCCCTCCGGTGATGCGATTCGTGTGGGACGCTGCGCCAGCGGTAGTAATGTCTACGTTTTTTTTCCGCCTAGTTGCCGCTCTGATCCCGCTGTCTATCCTGGCCGTCACCAGATTTATCATCGATTCAATCAACCAGCTTCAGAAGTCTCAGACTCCGCTGCCCCATATATTTTGGTGGATGGTGCTTTTGGAATTCGTGCTCGCAGGCGTGGCGACATTTATGGCGCGCATCATCGAGTACTGCGACACCAAGTTGGCGGATCGATTCACACGACATATCGGCATTCGGCTAATGAAGCACGCGGCGAAACTCGACCTGATGTCTTATGAAGATCCAGTTTTCTACGACAAACTAGAACGCGCGCGAGTGCAAAGCACGGACCGGGTGCAGATGATTCAAGTTGCCGGGCGCTTGATTCAAGAACTGATCACCACGATCACCTTGGCCGCGGCAATTTTTCTGTTTTCAAAATTACTATTGCTGGCGCTGGTGGTTTGCATCGTTCCCGTATTTCTGGGTGAAACTCATTTTGCTTTCATGAATTACTCACTCAGTTTTCAACAGACTCCCGATCGGCGTGAATTGGAATACCTGCGGGTTTTAGGGGGCACCAAGGAAAGCGCGAAGGAATTAAAGCTATTTGGGCTGGCTCCGTTTCTTGTGGGCCGTTATTCAGATTTGTCCGACGTGCTGTACCACCAGACTCTGGGCCTATCGAAACGCCGGCTCATTTTCGGATCCCTGCTATCGCTGATAGGCTTGGCGGGTTACTACGGGAGCTATACGTACGTTATCTACGCGACCGTAATCGGCATGCTAACCGTGGGAAGAATGGTTTATCTTTCCGGCGCCATTGCGGGCGCGAGTGGAAACCTACAATCGCTCTTTACGACTTTCTCCGGGATCACCAACCAAGCGCTGTTTATGACGGACCTACTGGAATTTTTCTCAGTGAAGCCGAAAATTATGTCGAAAGATTCGGCATTGGCGGCTCCCAAACCGATCCGCACGGGGTTCGAATTCAAGAATGTTTCGTTCAAGTACCCTGGGAACTCCCGAATGGTTCTGAAGAACGTCAGCTTCAAACTGGGGCGTTCGGAGAGCATAGCGATTGTGGGAGAGAACGGCCAGGGCAAGACCACCATCGTGAAATTGCTGACGCGTTTGTACGATCCAACCGAAGGGCAGATTCTGCTGGATGGAAAAGACCTGCGCGAATATGACCTTGAGAGCCTGTGGAAAGAAATCGGCGTAATTTTTCAGGATTTCATGCGTTATGAAATGACAGCTGCGGAGAACATTGCAGTAGGGCGTATCGAAGATCTAGATAATCAATTCTTGATACGCGCGGCGGCCAACAAGAGCCTGGCGGAACAAGCGATACGCAGACTGCCAAACGGTTTTGACCAAGTGCTTGGCAGCCGGTTCGAGGGCGGCGTGGATCTTTCAGGTGGCGAGTGGCAAAAGATAGCCCTGGCGCGTGCCTACCTGCGGGACGCGCAACTTCTGATCCTGGACGAACCGACCGCGGCTCTGGACGCTCGTGCCGAGAGCGAGGTGTTTCAACGATTCGCCGAGCTGACTAAGGGAAAAATGTCATTGTTGATTTCCCACCGTTTTTCAACCGTTCGAATGGCGGATCGCGTCTTAGTTCTAGCCAATGGCGAGATTGCGGAAGAGGGACGCCACGAACAACTGCTGAAAGACGGCGGGCAGTACGCGGAGATGTTCGAGTTGCAAGCCGCTAATTACCGGTGAGCGCGAATTTTCGGCTGCGCCGTAAAACTGTTTCACTCACGCTGGCCCGGGCGAGAGTGCATTTCGACCAATTCTTGGGGCGATGAGGGCTTGTAAGACTTAAATCCGGCTCGTTCCATGCCGCGTTGCGCTTCCGGATTCTTCATAAAAGTATCCCAAACAAAAGCAGTCCGCGCATTCTCCGCCATTACCATGCTGATTCCCGAGTCGATGCCGACAATGTCGCTGTCATACCAGTTTGTGAGCGGATTGAAAGCATCCACGAAGCCGTAGCGGCTCCAGGTGCCTGCACCGTAGCGATATTGGATATTGCGAAGGACGCGCATAACCGGTCCCGGCAAAAACGGGAGCGAGCCCGCGGACGCGCAGGGCACGACGGTCCCGTCGATAGGCCCGGTGGCTGGAGGACCGCCCCATACTTCGTAGCCGTGTTCGGAATCCGAAGCGGTAATGCCCCAAAGGTTGTCGCTGTAATCGCTAAATTTGCCGGCCAAACTTAGACAAAAGCGCCGGTGTACGTCCGTAGCGAGGATCGAATTCTGAAAATAATCAGCATACTGGTCACGCTTGCCGCGGAAGTCAAACCAGGCCTGCGAATATTGATGAACGAAGAGTGGAGCGTACGAGCCAATGTAACGTATGCCGTCGAATTCAAAAGTGGTTCTCTTCCACGCGTCCCAGGCCTGCGGGGGAAGCGCATGGGAAGAAGAACCCAGGCCCAGCAGGTACATCATCATCATTTCGCTGTAGCTGTCCCAACGATACTGCAAGAATCCGCCTTCGGGAGTCCAGCCATGGGGCAGAATGCGAGTGTCTTCGGAGAGCCACCTCCAATCGACGCGATTGAAAATTTCCTGCGCTAGCTGGCTTATCTCGGAATGCTGGAAATATTGCCGACAGGTGAGAATTCCGCAAAGCAGAATCGAAGTATCGACCGAAGACACCTCTGATTGCCACAACCTTTCACCGGTGCTGATGTTGGCCCAATGGTAGTAAAAACCTCGCTCGTTCGGCATTTTCTTCCAAAAAAAACGCAAAGCGGTAAGGGCGCGGTCACGGGCCTGGGCATAAGAAATGTAACCGCGTTTTTCGCCGATGCAAAGAGCGGTCAGTCCGAAGCCGGTGGCTGCGATGCTGCCCAAGACGCTTTTGTCCGAGGCGCGAACATTGCACCTGTCTTTAACGATGCCGGTCTTTGGGTCGCACTGTTCCCAGAAGTACTGGAAATTGGCGTTTTCCATCTGCTCCAGGAATGTGTCATCGCCCGGAGATAAATACGTGGCGGGCGGAAGAGCAGATAGCTGGATGGCGGGGGCGACGCTCGGGGCGACGCTCGATTTCTGGGCTGCGACTATACCGGTGGTTGGAATGGATTTTAAAACCGCCGCTGGGACGCACGCAGCTACGCTCGCGAGCCGGCGCAAAAGCTCTCGACGTGAAAGGCCCCCACCGATGTGAAAACGGTCCACGGTTTAATTTTAGACAGAATTGAAGGCGGAAGAAAACCGGCGGCCGGCTCTATTTCCATCCCAGTAAGACTTCCAGCCCGGGTACGAAGAGCCAGCCGCTGGCCAGGTTTAGGCGCCGGTGGCTTTGGTCTTGGGTTCTGAAAACAGGGAGATCATTTCGCGGTTAAAAGCAGGTATGTCGGAAGGTTGGCGGCTGGAGACCCAATTACGATCTCGGATCACTTCTTCATCCTTCCAAATTCCTCCTGCGTTGCGGATATCGTCTTGGATGGTGTGGTAGCTGGTCATGGTGCGGCCTTTTACGAGGCCCGCCGACACCAAGAGCCAGGGCGCGTGGCAAATTACAGCGATGGGCTTTTTGGCCTGATCGATTTTGCGGATGAAGTCCTGCGCATTTTTTTCCGCGCGCAGAAAATCTGCATTCAACGCGCCTCCGGGAAGAAGAACCGCATCGAATTCACTGGGATCAGCTTTGTCGAGAGTCAGATCTACTTCGACCTTCTCCGCTTTTTCGTCGTGGACGAATCCCTGAATCTTGCCGGACTTTGGGGCGATTACCAGCGTCTTAGCTCCGGCCTCTTCCAAGGCCTTGCGGGGTTTTTCCAGTTCAGCCTGTTCAAAACCGTCGCTGGCTAGAATTGCCACTCGCATTTGTGCCAATTTCTTGTCTGACATGAAGCCTCCATAAGTCGGTTTGATTTAGAAAAATGTTCGCGTTGTCCGTTCGATTCCAAGATTATCGCGATGATGGTTCTACGACCCCGCATTGGTTAGCGGGGCATATCCTGAACTTCCTGGGCGGGCAGGTCTTCGGGACGACGCGGGCTGTCGGGGCCCGGCTGATCGTGCCGGCGAGGATCTGGCGGGTCGATAACTTCGGGCACGCGATCGCCGTGCTTCCGTCCCGGCTCATCAATCGGGTCACGTCGAGGCTCGCTCATCGGACCGGCATGTTTTGGGTCCACGGTTCTCCTCCTGAGTCATAATTTCTGCTCGTATTATGACTTAAGCGAACGAGGACCCTCTATCCGGCAGAAGCTGTAACGATTG
Source organism: uncultured Acidobacteriota bacterium (assembly GCA_963698005.1). Taxonomy (GTDB): domain Bacteria; phylum Acidobacteriota; class Terriglobia; order Acidiferrales; family UBA7541; genus Palsa-295. The sequence continues at coordinate 2,866,180 of OY969113.1, read as the reverse complement.
ACAGGATTGTATGTAGCAACCTCGACCGACCCTGAAATAGCTAACTCCTTCAGTTTTTATCGAAGGGGAGAGAGGCCACTCTCAATATCAGGGGTGAAGTTCGAGTGGCCCCTACAGGGGAAAAGATCTGAAAGCATCGAACTTGAGACATAACTTACCGAAAACGGAGAATGGTTACTATCGGATATGGCGTGTAAATGAACCGTGGAATTCACTGTAGGGTCATTCATTCGCCAAGTGCCAACAAGAAGGTGAAGTGCTCCAGTTAGAGCGTCTGGCTGAGGCGGGTACCGGTTCAGGGGGATCGATGGCTGTCTAACCCGACGGGCCCTCGGTGTATCTCAGCGGGCCGCCACGTTGCCGAAAGCGGGCCCATAAATGCAACTAGACAAACACCTTAAGGCTTACAGGGAACCAAAGGATTTCATACGTTAATGCATGTATTGTGATTCTGGGCTACTAATATTAAAACCCACTGGTCGAGCGGTAGTCTGTCGAACACTAAGCTTCGACCTTAAGGAGGCGTTATGCTACGTTGGGCGCTGATATTTTTCGTGGTAGCTCTGATCGCGGCGGTATTCGGATTCCTCGGGGTCGCAGCCGCGGCGGTGGGGATTGCTCGGATTCTGTTCTTTATTTTCTTGGTGTTGTTCTTGGTCTCTCTTGTGGGCGGGCTTCTGCGAAGAGCCTGATCCAACGCTGAAAGTCGTCTAAGTGCACATCGGGAGCATTAATGAAGACTCTGCCCATTGTCGGGCTGATATTGATCGTCCTTGGGATAATTTCCTTCGCCTACCAAGGAATCAATTACACGACGCACAAGAAGATCGTGGACATCGGTCCGATTCAAGCGAGCACGACCGAGCATAAGACCATTCCGCTGCCTCCGATTCTCGGAGGACTCGCGCTCGTGGGCGGTATCGTTCTGCTGATGGCGGGAAGAAAAGAATAGCCCGCGGGAGGTCAAGGAAGCCGGCCGTGGCCCTCCGCGTGTGCAGGCCCCTCGGATTAATGCGCTGCGGGCCGGTTGTAGTCTGGATACTGCGGCTTATGCGGTTCAGGCACGGGGTTCTTTGCAAGTTCTTCGAGGGCGACGCTGACAGCTTTTTCAAGCTGCGGATCGTGGCCCTCGCTGACCGGCTTCGGCTCCATGTCCACTTCGTAGTCCGGCGGCACTCCGTGGTTCTCTACGTCCCATTGGCCCTGCGGATTGAAAAATCCAAAGCTAGGCGAAGTGACTTGGCCCCCGTCCATTAATGTTGGGATGCCGCCGATTCCGACCAGTCCACCCCACGTGCGCTTGCCGACCAACGGGCCCAACTTTGCTTCGCGGAAGTACCAGGGCATCGCGTCACCGCCTGAGCCGGCGTATTCGTTGATGATCATCACTTTCGGGCCCAGGATTGCGGCTTGCGGAGTGCGGTAGATCGCGCCGTAGCGCGGAGCCCACCAGCTCATGAGCGTGCGCTGCATCGCGTGGATGATGTAGTCCGCCGCCTGGCCGCCGCCGTTGAAGCGCTCGTCGATGACGGCGCCCTGCTTGTCGAGCTGCGCGAAGTAGTAGCGATTGAAGTTCGTAAGACCACCCAACCCGGTGTCCGGCAAATAGACGTAGGCCAGCTTTCCGCCGCTTAGATCCTGCACCTTGCGACGGTTGGCCTCGATCCATGCCAGGTTGCGCAGACCAAGATCATCGCCGATTGGCGTCACCGTGACATCGTGGGCATCTTTTCCGTTCGCGTCCGTGGCGAGCTTGAGCACCACTTGCGTTCCGGCGGTGCCTTCCAGTAAACGCTGAATGTCATCGGAGCCGCTCAAGTCCTGACCGCCAATAGCGAGGATGAAATCTCCTTCTGCGACTTTCACGCCCGGCTCGGCTAGTGGTGCGTGCGCCTGCGGATTCCAATGTTCGCCCGTGTAGATGCGTTTTATGCGGTAGCGACCGTTGACGATCTCGTAATCGGCTCCCAGCAAACCGCCCGGCACGCGGTTCGGGTGCGGAATTGTTCCTCCAAAGCCGCGCAGATGGCCGATTGAGAAAGCGCCGAGCATTTCCTGAAAGAGATAATTCAGATCGCTGCGTGACCCGACTTGATCCAGATAGGGCTTGAACTTTGCTTCATCCGCAACCGTGTTCACGCCGTGATAGTGCGGATCGTAGAAAAAGCTGCGCTCGATCTGCCATATCTCGTGAAACATCTGCCGCCACTCGGCGCGCGGGTCCACGCGGACTTCCATTTTGGAAAGATCCAGCCTGCCTTCGCCGGGTTTGACCGGCGCATCGGCGGGAACAATGACAAATACCCGGGCGGGACCGGCAGCCGCTTGCGCCGCTCCGGAATCGCCTTGCGCCATTTCCAGGAGCATTTTATTGCCGTCGAATGAAAGATCGAATCCCGCTATGTGTTCGGCCAGCTTCTCAGGCTTTTTCGTCTTCAGATCGAAGCGCGTGAGCGTCTGGCCACGATCTGCGTTGAATCTTCCCCCGCCTTCAACCAGATAAAGAATGCCTTCCTTTCCCGTGGCGAGATCCGAGTAACCGGCTGGAGGCAGTGGAAGCGCGACGGCGCGATTTTCCAGACCTTCGAGATCAATTTTTACCGGCTTGGGCTTGTCAGCAGGTTTTTCTGCTTTGTCCGACTTGGCTGTCTCATCCGATTTCTTTGCGGTGTCGGATTTGTCTTTATCTTTATCGGCGTGCTCGTCGCCGGAGTCTTTCTTGTCCTTTGCGTCGGGCTTCTTTTCGTCTTCGGCTTGGGGCGCGACGGGAGAGGCCGTGTCCGCGGCGAGCGCGAGACCGTAAACGCTGCGAGTCACGTTGAAGGCGTCGCTGCTCATGTCCAGGCCGCTGGTAGCGGTGCCGTAATTCGTGCTTTCCGTGAAGTAGAGATACTTCCCGCCACGGTCAAACGCGGGAAAGCGGACATCGCTCATGCCGTCGGTGACCTGCGTGCTCTTGGCCGAATCAACGGAATAAAGAAAGAGCGCATGGAAGCGGTTCGCGATTGTCTGAGTGTAGGCGAGCCATTTGGAATCGGGAGACCAGGCTGCGGAGTAATCTCCGTCGTCCACTACGGCTTTGCCGATCACCGTGGCTTTCGCCGTCACCGTATCCAGTAGCCAGATCTCGGTCTTGTTGTCGTGGAAGGCAATCAGTTTTGAATCCGGCGACCATGTCGGCTGGAAATAAAATGTCGCATCGGTGGCCAGCGGAAACTTTTTCACTTCGCCCGCGCCGCTCTGGCTGCTGATGTGCAGCGCATACTGGCCCGACTCATCGCAGAAATACGCAATGCTCTGCCCGTCCGGCGACCACGCCGGATCGCGCTCCATCACGCCGGGAGTATTGGTGATGTCCCGCGTTGTGCTTTCTTTTGCCGGGACGGTGAGGACGTCGCCATGAGCTTCAAAAACTGCGCGCACTCCGGTGGGCGAGATGCCATAACTCTGGATGTCGCGATCGGCCGGTGAAATGCGCGCGCGCACATCGGGCAGGTCCGCGCTCACGTCCACGTTGATCTGGTTTGTCTTGCCGCTCGCCGTGTCGTAGAGAAAAAGTTCGCCGAAGCGGTCGTAAACGACGCCGCCGGGGCCTGCGCTCGCGGAACGAATATCGGCGCCGTCGTTCTTCACCACTTCTGTTACAGATTTCGTGGCGGGGTCAAAGCGAAACAGCGAAACAGGGCCATTGCGATCTGAAAGAAAGTAGACTTGCTTGTCCACCCAGGCAGGACTGAAATCATTCGACCGTTCGCGCGGGATCTTCACCACGTCCAGTGTTCCCATGTCGGCAATCCATACCGAGCTTGCCAGGCCTCCGCGATAGTTTCTCCACGCAACATAGGAGGCGTAATTGAAAGGCGACGCGCCGCCCACGGGCGAGTAGGCAAAATATTTTCCGTCGGCGGAAAACTTACCGGAGAAGGCCATCGGCAGCGGGAGCGCGGCGGGAAGACCGCCATCCACCGAGACCTTAAAAAGTTTTGTATAGCGCGGACTTCCGCTTTCGCGGTTCGAGCGGAAGATCACGTACTTTCCGTCCGGCGTCCAACCCACGGCAAAATCCGCCGCGGGGTGATAGGTGAGGCGCTTCGGAACTCCGCCGCTTGCCGGGACAATAAAGACGTCCGTATTGCCGTCGTATTCTCCGGTAAAGGCGATCATGCTGCCATCGGGCGAAAAAATCGGGTCGGTCTCAATGCCGGTCCCTGTTGTGAGGCGAGACGCGTGGCCGCCGGTGCGGTCCACGGTCCACAAATCGCCGGCGTAAGAAAAGACGATCAGAGTGCCGTTGAACGTCGGGCGCTGCAGCAAGGGGTGCGAAGCCTGAGCGGCGGCGACGAGCGGGCAAAGCGCGGCGAAAATCACGGCGAGAATTGGACGAAGCAGGCGCATCTCTTCAGCCTCCAGTACAAATGCCGCGTAATAATATGACAATTCGTCGAGGATTGGTTCGAGAATCGGGAAGGATCAGACACCCATTTTTCTGCGGCCGTCTGATATGCTTGGAAATGCGAATTCCGCACGTCAAGCTTGAGGTAGAAGCTTTCGTTCCTTGGTTCGAGTAGATAAATGCGGGCCGCTCGGATTCCCTCTACTTTCGCGATCTGTAGTTCAAAGTGGTACTTCGCCTGTATCAGCCGTCGCGCGTGGGGATTCGCAAAACTGCAATTCGGGCCAGACAGAATACTCTCGAAGCGCTAGTGACACTGGCTCGATCATTCGTTACGCGGATCTGAACTTCCACTTGCCTGCCGTTGTATTCGTCAGCCTGAACGTGGCACCAGATTCAGATCAAAACTGATTAAGCGCGGGCGGTTTGGTAACGCCCAGCGTGACGGGTTGCGGGTTTGGTGCCGGAGACATTGCGAGATGCTTGATCAATTCCGTCTGCGCCTGCGGCGAAGCAACGATCAGGATGCGGTCGCCAGGTTGCAGCACAGTTTGGGGGCGTGCGATCATCACCGACTTGCCACGTAAAACGGCAACAATCCTCGAATTAGCGATGGGTTCGCTCAGAGTGCGGTCTTGAATCTGTTTGCCAACCCAAGTACTTTCGGGCCGAAGGGCACCCACAGTTAATTGTGAGCCATCCGGAAGATCCAGTGCGACTCCTTCTTGTAAAAGGGCGGCAACATGAAGGTGTGTGAGATCCGGTGGCAACGAAAGATTGCCTTGGTTCAGAACTCGTAATGCGATCTGTACGAGTTCAGCGCGGTGAGCCGGTGAATCTTCACGTCCGGCAACCTGAGCTTCATACAAGCTGCGGTACTTACAATACGATGAAAGTTTGTACTGAATTACAAAGCTCAGCATTACAGCTAATCCTGCGGGGACTAAAAGCTGGTAGCCGCCGGTCATTTCGGCAACCATCAGCAATGTCGCGATAGGAACGCGCGCTGCGCCACCGAAAACCGCTGCCATCCCGACAATAACCAGCCCCGATGGAGCGTGGTGAAAGACGGAGGCGAACGCTCCGCCCAGCATCGCTCCCACGAAAAGGCTGGGAGCAAACACGCCGCCCGAGCCGCCGGAAGAGACCGTAAGCGAAAACGCTACCATTTTGGCGACCAGTAGAATAAGCAGTAAGTGCAGCGCTATATGACCATTGATGGCTTCTTGAATCCAGCCGTAGCCCCCGCCTAGCACCTGAGGCAATCGCAGAGCGATTAAGCCCACGCCTAAGCCTCCTATTGCAGGTTTTGTCCACGTCGGCACGCGCAGTGCGGCGAAGGCGTCTCTGGTCCGATAAAATACTTCCGGGAGAATGGTGGCCAATACGCCGCTCGCTGCTCCCAGGGCAATGTACCAGCCGTAATCGGAAATGTGCGTTGCGTTTGGGTGAAATGGGACCTGAAACAACGAATGCCATCCGACAAACCAAGCGTTCACCGCGTAGGCCACGATAGCGGCGAGCATGCAATAAATCAGAGCGTCAGCCTCGACGTCCATTCCGCCATAGAGAACTTCCACGGAGAACAAGGCTGTCCCAATCGGCGAACGGAAAATAGCGGAGAGACCCGCAGCCATTCCCATCAAAACCAAAAATCGTCTCTCTCGTTCTGGACGATGTAGCAGGTTCGAGTACATCGAACCAAAACCCGCGGCAATAAGCGCCGTGGGGCCTTCACGACCGGCGGATCCTCCTGAGCCAATCGTGATGGCTGACGCCAGCATTTTGACGGGGGCAACGCGCGCACGAATGACTCCACCTGTCCAGTGCAGTGCTCTTACGACCGTGTCGGTTCCATGACCTTCTGCTTCAGGCGCCAATCCATAAACGAGTGCGCCGGAAATTAATCCACCGAGGGTCGTGGCAACGGGAACAAGCCACAGTCCGTGCGGTCCGACAATTTCTCGGAGCACTCCGCCGTCTTGCGGAAGCGCAGGAGGGTGATACCCGGCGATCCAGCCCAGAAAAATCCTGTCGGAAAGCCGCAACATCCAGATGAATAGCTGTGCGCTAAGCGCGCCGATAATACCGAGGATGACAGAGTCTAGAAGAAGCCGTGGCTTGTCTTCGTTCTGCATTGAGTACCGCGCTATTCATCGATTAGGCTACAAGAATCAAATGAAAAACGGGAAGATTTGTCTACGCCGAGCGCGCTAAATTAATTTGGGTCGTTTCGGTAAGAGAGTAGAATCGCGCTAGGTATGTGCAGCGAAATCGCGAACAGAGTTGCGTAATTCGGCTGTTGCGAAGAGAAAAGCGATGGGTTTACGAAGAACCAAAGATCTCAGCCATTACACGATCGAGGCGATTGATACAGATATCGGCTCAGTCTACGATTTCTATTTTGACGACCAAAACTGGGCCATTCGCTATATCGTCGTTGCCACTGGCACCATCCTGTCGGGACGCAAGGTCCTAATCTCTCCGGTCGCCCTGTTGCACCCGGCGTGGAGTCCTATGCACATCCGCGTGAACCTGACCTGGGAACAGGTCGAGAGCGGTCCGAGCATCAATCTACACAAACCTATTTCGCGACAGCACGAGGCGAAACATCACGAACATTTTGGATTGCCCAGGTATTGGGAAGGGGACCGCATATGGGGCTCATATCAAAGCCCAAAGGAGCTTGCCGGTGCTCCGCGAACCACATCAAGGACTAAGGAAGCCGACGCGTCCACTGAGACCCATCTGCGCAGTACTCGCGAAGTCACCGGATACCACATAAAGGCGATTGACGGTGAAATCGGACATCTGGAAGATTTTTTGTTTGACGATGAAAGCTGGGAAATCCGGTATGCGATCGTTGACACGAAGAATTGGTGGCCTGCCAGGAAAGTTTTGCTAAGACCTCAATGGATTGAGCGCGTGAGCTGGACCGATCGGGAAATCTACGCGAACATCTCCCGCGAGGCCATACGTAAGAGTCCCGAATGGAACCCCGACCAGCCCATTAGCCGCGATTACGAACTTCGTCTCCATCAACATTACGGCTACGCGCCATATTGGATGAAGGAGAAATGACAGCTCCCCCCACAAATGGCCTACCCGTTTCTCTAACGTTGCCCTTTACTTCGTGAACGATTCCTGCGATTTCGTTCTCGGTACCTGCCTTCGTCATGTTACCTCTTCTAAAACAATTTGAATTCCGGTAGCTGGTGCGCCGGAGGGGCAGAATCTATGCGAAGCTAAGCCATATGCCGCTGGAAGTCATCCAGCACGCGAAGGGTTGAGCGATTTCGATCGAGGTCGCGGTCCGGGAACACTCCACCGGTGCAAGATTGAACAGGAGATGGGAATGGAATCGACTAAAAAAGGACGGCCGGACGCCGCACAGCAACAACGGATGGTCCAACGGCAGCCCGAGTTGAACTTCTTTGATTCCTCGCTTGAGTGGCGGCGCGTCTTCGCGGAGGCCTGGGGTACTTTCCTGCTGGTGCTGGTCGCTGCGGGTGGCGGCGTTGTTGGGGCGCTAAGCGGCGGCAGGGTCACGCTGGGCATGATGGTGGTGGCGCCGGGAATCATGGTGATGGCGATCATCTACTTTATGGGCACAGTGAGCGGAGCCCACTTGAATCCGGCGGTCACGCTGGCGTTCGCGGCGCGACGCAACTTTCCCTGGCTGCGAGTGCCGGGCTATATCGCGGGACAAGTGGTCGGAGGCATCGGTGCGGCTGTTTTCCTTCGCATCATGTTCGGGACCGTCGGCGCGCTAGGCGCGACGCTGCCTGGTAGTGGCGTGACCTGCGGGAAGGCGTTGGCCATGGAGGTAGTTCTGACGGCCGGGCTGGTGAGCACGATCCTCGGTACGGCGTCGGGCGCGCGGAACATCGGCACGAACGGCGCTATTGCCGTAGGCGGATACATTGCCCTGGCGGGACTTTGGGCGGCGCCGATTACTGGTTCGTCGATGAACCCGGTGCGTTCGCTCGCGCCGGATCTAGTGCGCGGAGACTTCCACACGACTTGGATCTACATCGTCGGGCCCTGCGTGGGCGCCATGATAGCAGTGGCCTTCGAGTGGATTCTCAAGGGGAAACCCACAGCGTCCGGCGGAATCGCGGCGCGGGGCACGCTGGGCGCCGAAGATCGCGCTGGGCCGGACACTGAGTGAAGCTAACGCCCCAGCGACCTACCGAAAACTATTTGATGCGCTTATCTTTATTTGGTCGACTTGTGACGCGATGCTTTCGACCGAGGCCCTAACCAGCCTCCGCCAAAACCTCCCCGACGCAGGCCGCTAGCAATGTAAGGGCAGGTTCGCATCAATTGCCACAACAATCCGGTCCGATAGTTTTCGATCATCAGGATTACCGGTCCTTGATTCAACCCGCAGTGACCGGGCGACACCCAACCGTGCGGATTGCCGAGCTTTTCCGGATACGTCGGGTTGAAAGATGCTTTGAATCCGTACGAGTTCCGCTCCGTCAGTTTAATCTCGCTTATGTAGTAGTGCAGCGCGGGCAACACGATTTCGGGAGCGAACGGCAGCGACGCCGCTACAGCCCAAGGCGCGATGGTTCCGTCGTCAGGCCCATACGGCACGCCACGGGCGACGTAGCCGAAGAATTGGCGCTCAATGCCGTTCACTTTGATTGTGGCGGGGCCGGGACCGTCGCCGGCAGTAAGCCCCCAGCACTGGCGCGCGTAGCCCTCGAACTTGAGTGGGTTGTCGATCGCGTACTGTTGCTGCGCATACGTTGCGCGGCGGCTGTTCTCAAAATAGTCGATGCGCTTCTTGCGCATGAAAGCGTCCTGAATACCTCGAAAATCGAGCCAGACATGTGAGAGTTGGTGAGTGAACAAAGGTCCGGCGTACAGATAATGTTGTCCGCAACAGTGCTCCCATTTGTAAGTGGAAGCCCACGCGGAGTAGCTACTTTTGGGTAACGGATGTGTCGGCGAACCTAGTGCGAGGATATACAACAGCAACGCCTCGTCGTAGCCTTCCCAACGGTATTTAAGAAATCCACCTTCCGGCTTCCACCCATGCGTGATTGTTGCGCCCCCATCTTGGGCCCACTGCCAATCGGCGCGTTGATAGAGCGCGTTTGCGAGCCTGCGGATTTCATTTTCGTCTGATCTATCGGCGGTAAAATACATTCCTGCCGCGAGGGCGCCCGCCAGCAGAAAAGCACTGTCCACGGTTGATAGCTCGCATCGCCAGGCGCGCCGTCCGGTCCGCATATCAAGAAAGTGATAGTAAAAGCCCTTGTAGCCGGTGGTGTTGGGTGAGGGGCCTTGCGGGCTATTCCAGAAAAAACGCAGGGTCGTCAGCGTTCGTTTTATGGCCGCGGCCCGTGGAATGAAACCACGCTCGACAGCCACCGGGTAAGATGCCAAAGCCAGGCCCGTGGCAGCGATGCTCGCGGGGCAATCTTTTTTTGTCCTGTCTCGAATGAGCCCATTCTTCCGGTTCGATTCATTCAAGAAGTAGGCGAAGGTTTTTTTCTGAAGCTGATCGAGCATAGTGTCACCGGGTGGTCTCTTGGCACGAGCTACGCGAGGCTGCGACACTTTTGCCATCCGCTTATGCAAATTCGATCGTGAGCGCTGCGACGCCGTGAGGCGGCAGCGCCAGCGACAACTCTATATTCGGCTGGGCATACTTCCAAGGATGCGGTTGCGTCACCAGGGACGAATGGGCCTTCAATTGTTCCACTTGCTGGGCGTTCAAATAATTTGGTTCGCCCATAGCTTTCCATAGCCCTCGCACGTTCGCATGATCCTGGTCAATTCTCTGAATGTAGACTCTGCGAGGCTCCGGGGCGCCCGTGATATGCAGACTTGGCAATTCCGTTTGAATGGGATGTCTTGGCATGGCGTGGTTTGTCACCAGGATTGTCACCTCCTTTTCTTTTCGAACAGCCCAGGCGTCCACGGTGTCATGTTCACCTTCGACACCGAGCAGTTCGTTGCCCAGATGATGTAGCAGTTCGAAAGCTCGGTACGCTGGCTTCGCGATCCCATGAATGTTCAGCAGCCCGAACCCGCCCTGAAACGGAACAGATGGAAAATAATTCTCGGAGAAAATGTCGCTGAAGGTCCAAAAGGCATAGCCCTCTACGAGTCCTGTGGCTTCCATGATGATCTTGGCAGCATATGCGGCGGCAAAGGGTTCGTCGTGCAGCGAGTCGCGGGGATTTGAAGAGATGTTCCATTCGGTGTAGTACACAGGCAAAGCACCCGCCGCCTCACGCGTTTTGCGAGCGTCATCACGCATGACGTGAGGTGGTGCATGCTGCAACTGTGTCTCGGTATCAGCGCCTATCTTTCCGAAGGCATCCGTGGGGTAATGGTGAGTCGTGACGAAATCCGCCGGCACTTTGTTCTGTCGGCAAAATGCGATGAACTCGGAAATCCAAGCATTCTTCGCAGTGACGGGGCCACCCACTTTGAGCAAAGGATCCACGCCCTTAACCGCCTCCACGGTTAAGCGGTAGAGCTTGAAATATTCCTGTTGAGTTCCAGTCCAAAACGCCTTGAGGTTGGGCTCGTTCCAAACCTCAAAAAACCATTCACGCACTTCCTCGGCGCCGTAGCGTTCCACCCAATGGGCGGTCAGTTTGCTGATCAGTGTTGCCCACTTTTCATAATCCTTTGGCGGGGTTACGTTCGCTTGGTAACGAAACACCGTTGTGTTGCCGGAGGCGAAAGCTTTGGGCATGAAGCTCAACTCGACAAAAGGCCTCATTCCGATTGAAAGAAGGAAATCCATAATCTGATCTACATTGAAAAATGAGTAAAGGAGTTTGTCTTCTTCGCAAATGATCGTGTCCATTCCCTCTGACAGCAGCGCATGAAAGCGAACGTGTCGAAAGCCCAATTCGTTGTGGCAAAGCAGAAGTTGCGATTGCCAGTCAGCCCGAAGAGCAAGAGGCGCATGGCCGCTGCCAACGGTATGCTCCCAAAAATGTACGAAGGGTTTCCCTACTTGCGCCAAATTGCATGTGAAATCAGGCATTCCTTCTCCTTAATACTCGTCTCTGTCGGATCATAGGTGCACAGGCGCACAACCCGGACCCGGAACGATCGCGGTGGTATTTATTGTATCTCCGTCAGCAGTAGCTTGGTTCTCCGGCAATTATCAGGACGTCTCCTTGGTTGTGGGGTTGTACCAAGTGCCGTTTGGAGCGATCAGTGCATCGGCCGCTTTTGGTCCCCAGCTGTGACGCTTGTAGGGAAGAGCGCGGTGATGCTTCTTAAGGACTGGATCGACGACGGCCCATGCTGCTTCAACTGCATCCTCACGGGTGAAGAGCGCTCCATCGCCGATCATCGCATCGCCTAACAGGCGCTCGTATGGCGACTCCTCGCCCGGCTGTTCGTCGACCAAATAGAGTTCCCGTTGTTCTCCAACGAACTCCTTCCCAACGCGCTTGACGCGAGCGGCGAGGGCGATGGCGGAAGTTGGTGAAAGCTCGAATCGCAGATAGTTGGTTCGCCCGGTTGTCGGATCTGAGTCGGCGAAAAGGTTCTGTGGGGGTGGCCTCAGTTCCACGAGTATCTCAGTTTCGTTCTCGGGTAGGTATTTGCCAGAGCGCAAGTACCAGGGCACTCCCGCCCAGCGCCACGAGTCGATGAAAAGACGCAAGGCGCAAAAAGTTTCAACGTCAGATTTTTTCGCCACGTGTGGCTCTTTTCGGTAACCAGCATATTGACCGCGCACCAAATCTTTCGATTTCAGGGGACGCATCGCTTCCAAAACCTTGGCTTTCTCCGTATGGACGGCTCCAAAGTCCCTATCGGCGGGCGGCTCCATCGCAAGCAGCGCGACGATCTGAAAAAGGTGGTTTTCGACCACGTCGCGCAGGCATCCGGCGGTCTCGTAAAACGCGCCGCGGCCCTTAATGCCAAATTTCTCGGCTAGCGTTATCTGCACGCTGGCCACGTAGTTGCGATTCCAGATCGGCTCCAAGAATGAATTCGCGAAGCGGAAATAGAGGATATTCATGATCGCTTCCTTACCGAGGAAGTGGTCAATGCGGAAGATCGAGTTTTCCGGAAACACCGCCCGAGCGACACGGTTGAGTTCCCGCGCCGAAGCCAAGTCGCGTCCGAACGGTTTTTCGACGATCACGCGCGCGTGCTCAGCCAATTTCGCGGCACCAAGGCCTTTGATCACGGTTTCGAAAAGCGAGGGCGGAATGGCCAGATAGTAAGCTGGGCGATGAGCCTTGCCCAACGCTTTTTTTAGAGCCGTGAATGTAGCCGGGTCCTTATAATCCCCACTTACGTAGCTGAACTGCGACAGGAGATGGCGCAGGGCTTGTTTATCATCGATCCCACCTGATCGCTTTATGCTGTCCGTCACGCGTTTACGAAGACGTTCCAGACTCCACTTCGGAAAGGCGACGCCAATTAGGGGGACGTTAAGGACACCTCGTTTAGCCATCGCGTAAAGTGCCGGGAAGATCATCTTGTGGGCGAGATCGCCGGTCACACCGAAGAGGACCAACGCATCCGAACGGGAAGTGGTCATCAGGCGCCCGCTTTCTTGCCGGCCCGCATAAGGCGCCGCACGATGTTGGTTCCCATTCGTCCTAATCCCATCATGCCCAGTTCCATGTGATTCTCCTTTTGCTATAAAAACCATGACGGCTGCATCTTGCAGACGTCAGATGAAGTCAGAGCCGGTCGATCCGTGCGTCGTATTCATGAGAAGGAGGAGACTGAAGTGCCTCGGATCCATTTACGGAGTAGTTCTTGTAATCGATGGTCAGCGTCTCCGTGCCGAAAATCCTGATGACTGAAACCGCTTCTTCTCTTGAGAGAAGCCAGAACCCGTCGATCTTCCGGTAGTTCCGCTCAAAATCCACCCGCTTAATCCAGAACGACGGATTCTTGGCTAGACGGCCGGTGATTTTCACGATCGCGAAATCTTCGTTATCGATCCAGATCTTTCCTTCAAAGAGATCCGTTTGCTTGTGCTTCGGAACGGCGTGAACGACGGAGCAATTCGAGCTGTCGACCCTTTCCGTCCCAACTATTTCAAAGGTGTAGTTTTCCGGAGTGATCAAACTGTCTGGGTCCTTGTCGCCCCGTACCCTCTTCTTTTCATCCTCCATAAGCCGCCGGAAGACATGATGGAGTACGTATCCCGAGCCTTGTTCGGATGAGCTTGTGAAAGTATCTGTACCTGGCGCGGTGTATTCCATGACCACAACTTGTTCCGCGACAATTTTGCCCTTTTCGTTCTTCACTTTATAGGTGCGAGTTTCAGAGAGCCGATCCAGATGAGTTTCTTGCCAATGGTGGCGAACGGCCATCCTCGAAAAAAGTGCGGCCGCACTATCTTGCTTCCCGGCGGTCGGATTAGGCGGCACCGTAACCACCGTTTGGCTGACAAGCGTCTCGTGCGAATATGAGAAGGGACTTCCGATTGACAAGATTCCGAATAACGATACGCCGACGCAGAGTCTTTTGAACCCAACTGCTGATCTCATAGCGACCGGCCTCCTCAATTCACAGGGCCAATTCATATTCTTACACACGGGTTACTTCGCCAGCGCTTTGCCAATAGATTTCAATTCGCGCCGCCGTTTTGCGGTGGTCTTGGGATAGGCCATCTTCAGATCACTGAAAACGTCGATAACAATTTGGGAAACGATCAGGCGGGCGTTCTCCTTATCGTCGGCGGGAACGACATACCAGGGTGCCTGATGGGTGCTTGTGGCGTGCAGGCACTCCTCATAAGCCTTCACATATTCCTTCCAGTACTTCCTTTCATGAATGTCCGCGAGGCTGAATTTCCAGTTCTTGTCCGGCTCGTCGATGCGCGCGAGGAAACGCTTTCGTTGCTCATTTTTCGACAGATGGAGGAAGATTTTGACGATCCGCGTGCCGTTACGGTAGAGATGTTCCTCCAAGTCCACGATGGAACGATAGCGCTCCTTCCAAATACTCTTCTGGTCGCGCAACGCTTCCGGAAGGTCCTGGGTGCGGAGAATCTCCGGATGCACGCGAACGACAAGTACTTCCTCATAGTAAGAACGATTGAATATCCCGATCCGTCCGCGTTCGGGAAGCCGGCAGGTGGTGCGCCAGAGAAAATCATGTTTCAGCTCTTCCGCACTCGGCTGTTTGAAACTAAAAACCTCGCAGCCTTCCGGGTTTACACCGGACATGACGTGCCGGATCGAGCCGTCCTTGCCGGCAGCGTCGGTCGCCTGAAAAATCAGCAGCAATGCAAAGTGGGCGGATGCGTAGTGAAGTTGTTGCAGCGAGCTCAACTCCTCAACGTGCTTTTCCAGGAGTTTTTGATACTGCTTCTTCGACTTGCAAAATGGTTTTATGATCGTCGGCCACTGTCTAAGTTTGACCTTTTCTTTATGCCCGACGCGGAAATCCTTTGAATTAATTTTCATTTCATCCTTTCAGCCAGGTCCGGTGCGTGCTTCCCGTTGCCGCTATTTGTGAGGTTCATTTACCGCAGTCTTCTGCTCGACTTTCTCTCGCTGCGACTTCTCCCATTCCTCAACTTCGCGCACGTCTTCGCGTCCCAATTCCTCGTAGAGTTCATGGACTCGCTTGACGATGTGCAGATTCAAATCGGCCGCTGGCTCGATTTTGTCTTTAGGTTTCGGTTCAGCTTTGGCTTCGGGTTTTGGATCAGTTTTAGGCTCAGGCTCTGGCTCGGGTTTGGCGTCGACGTTCGTCGCGGCTTTTGCTTCTGGCTTCGAGTCCGCGTTGAGTTCCGGGGTCGTCTCAGTTCTGGCTTCAGCCTTCGGCTCAGATTTGGTTTCCGGATTCGCCTCGGCTTTGACTTCAACCTTCGGCTCGGACTTGCCTTCTGGTTTCGGCTCCGGCTTCGGCTCCGGCTGGCCTGCATCTTTTTGAACCTCCCGCTCGGCTTTTTCCCAGTCCTGGTCTGCTCGACCGCCCTTGCGGGTTCGCTCCTCGTAGAGTTCATAGGCGCGCTTGGCGATCTGCGGAGTCAAATCGGACGATGCCTTGGTTTCTGGCTTGGCTTCAGATTTGGCTTCGGGCTTTGACTCTGCGTTAGCTGTAGGCTTTGGGTCAGCTTCGCCCTCAGGCTTCGACGCAGGTTTGGCCTCAGTCTTTTGGTCGGTTTTGGCTTCAGGCTTTGATTCCGCATTGGCGTCGGGTTTTGTGTCGGCTTTGGCTTCGGGCTTGGACACAGCCTTGGCCTCAGGCTTTTCGTCGGTCTTGGCTTCAGCCTTGGGCTCGGCCTTGGCTTCGGACTTCGTTGCAGCTTTTGCTTCCGGTTTAGAGTCGGCCTTGACGGGATCAAGAATCTTGTATGCGAGCAACTTCACGCGGTCAGTCGCGAGGGCGCAAATTATCGCATAGCCCCAAACAAAACCCGCCCAGCGCCAGCCGAGGGGTGTCATAAACAGCCCATAGACCGCGATCAGGGTAGCCACGATTTGAGTCCCGAGCACCGCCATCCAGAGAATTCGCGCGGGGCGTATGGACCAGAACGGGCCGCGTGTGCGCGTCAAGAAAATCGTCAGATGTCCGGCTACGGATAGCTTTAGGTACATTAGCGTTTGCACGTGCGCGTGGTCGAAGTGAAATACGCGTTCGCCCAGATAAAAGAGACCGAACGCCGCCGCGACCCCGATGACGCCCAGCACGGTGGATATTCCGAGCACCAGACGCATGTTCCATGCCTCGGGCTTGCCCGAGTAGTGAACGTTGTCATACGCGATGGAAAGGATGGCTCCGTCGTTGAGCACGGCGATCATCACAATCATCACAGCAGTGACCGGGTAGAAGTTAAAAACGAGGATCGCCAGCGTCATGAAGAACAACACGCGCAACGTTTCGGCGATGCGGTACATGGAATAGCTGTTCATCCGCTGGAAGATGCGGCGGCTTTCCTTGATCGCGTCAATGATTACGGATAGGCCGGGCGCAAGAAGCACGATAGACGCCGCGGCACGTGCCGCATCTGTAGCACCAGAAACCGCGATGCCGCAGTCCGCTTTCTTCAACGCGGGAGCGTCGTTCACTCCGTCGCCGGTCATGCCGACAATGTGACCGTGCTTCTGAAGAACGTTGACGATGTTGTATTTGTCTTCGGGGAATACTTGGGCGAAGCCGTCGGCCTTTTCGATCGATTCCACGATCTGCTGAGACTGCTGATCCTTCGAATTGTGCAGCACGGTTGCATCGAGGATGTTCGTACCCATCCCGAGTTGCCGGGCGGTTTCCTGTGCGATCGCCAATTGATCGCCGGTAACCATTTTGACTTTCACGCCCATCTGCATGGCGTTCGCGATGGTCGCTTTGGCTTCTGGGCGGGGCGGATCGAACATCGGCAACACGCCCACAAACTGCCACTTATTTTCCTGATCCGCCCGCGCCACGCCCAAGGAACGGAATCCGCGCCCGGCGAATTCGTTGACGGCTTTCTCGACGGCGGGTTTGACTTCGCCGGCGTTGGTCGCCATCGCCAGAATCACCTGCGGCGCTCCCTTCGCCACGTAGAACTGTTTTCCGTCCGGGCCTTTCACAGTAGCTTCAGTGCGCTTATGCACAGGGTCGAACGGTTGGAAATGGAGAATCTGAAAGGCTTTTAGGGCTTTGTCGTCCTTTACGCCGCCGATGACGGCCAAGTCAATGGTGTCCTTATCTTCGGCACGCGAAGCGAGTGCGGCCCAGAGAATGATCTGGTCGGCAGGTATTTTATTCAGGCAGAAGGGAACGCCTAACGTCAGCTTGTCCTGGGTGAGGGTGCCGGTCTTGTCCGAGCACAGTACATCCACGCCAGCCAATTCCTCGATCGCCGACAGTTTGGTAACGATGGCTTGTTTTTTTGCCAGCAGGCGCGCGCCGACCGCCATGGTCACGGACAGAACCGTAGGCATGGCTACGGGTATGGCGGCCACAAGAAGTACGAGGGCGAACTCCAAAGTACTGAGAGCAGGATCGTGACGGAAGAGCGCAACGGTAACAATCACCGCCACCAGAACCACCGCGAGGATGATCAAATAATTGCCAATCTTCAGCACGGCGCGCTGGAAATGGCTGACGGTGTGAGCGCTCTGCACCAACTCCGCGGTCTTGCCGAAGTAGGTGTGCGTTCCGGTGGCATACACCATCGCGTCGGTTTCGCCCCGCTTGATAATCGAACCCGAAAACACCGCGGCGCCAGGTTTGGCGGTGACGGGCAAGGATTCTCCGGTTAACGCGGACTGATCAACTTGCACTGGATCGCCTGCCAGCAAGCGCGCATCCGCCGGCACGATGTCGCCCAGTTTCAGACGGATCACATCGCCGGGTACCAGTTCAGCGACCTTCGGCTCGACCCACTTTCCATCTCGCAGAGCTCTGGCCTTGGTCGCCAGCTTGGCCTTCAACGCCGCAATTTCGTTGCCCGCTTGATGCTCCTCCCAAAATGCCACGATGGCGTTGGAGAAAAGCAGAAAGAGAATGATGAAGAAATCCAGCCAGTGCCGGACAACCCCCGACAGAATTACCGCTCCTTCGATCATCCACGGAATGGGACCCCAGAAATAGCTGAGGAATTTCAGGAAGACGTTGGTTTTCTTTTCCGCGATCTCGTTCGGCCCGTATTGCGCCAGCCGCTTCTGGGCTTCGGCTTGGGTGAGCCCTTTCGGCGATGACGCCAATTTCTTCTCGACTTCCGGCATGGGAAGAGTTTTCAGATCGTTTTTCGGGTCGGGCGCATTGGGCTTGGACCCCAACTTCGGTTCGGAAGCCTTGGGCTTCGATTCCGGCTTTGATTCGGGAGCCTTGGGCGGGTCGACAATGGTTTTCATAATGGGTTTTCCTTTCTAGATTTGCTATGCCGTGCCTCTCGTGAAATGCGCGGTCCTCATTTCGCGTCGTTCAATTCGAAAGCGTTTCGCATCGCCACTGCTTCCCAATGAAGGCGGACAAGCCAAAAATCCGATTTCTGATGCTGTCGAGCAGGTGATCCGGGAGCAATCTCGGAAGGATTGTGAGCAGTGTGGCACCCTTTCCTACGGTGTAGCGAATTCGAGGCCGCGTCGCGGTCAGCGCGTGGTGCACGGCCCGCGCAACAATTTCTGGTGCGCTACCATTCAATTCCATCGCATAGGCACGTTTCGTAAACGCTCTCAACATATCCCCGTAGCGTTGGGCACCGTCGGGCGGCAGGCGCCGGATGACCCCTTCCACGTCGCCGAGAGTTTTTTCGACCGCCGGGGTATTGATCGATGCTGGCTCAATCACGCAGACGCGGACGCCAAAGAAACGAAGCTCCATGCGCAACGTATCGCTCAGCATGGCCAGTGCGGCTTTGGACGCGGAGAGAACGCCACCAAACGGAAGGGCAATGTGCGCGCCAACTGAACTCATGTTGACGATTCGACCGCGCGCTTTGCGGATCAATGGCAGAAATGCCTGAGTGACCGCGAGCTGACCAAACACATTCACTTGGAAGATTCTGCAAAGATCCGCAGCCGTGACATATTCTAGCGGCCCAGTAATTCCGATCCCGGCAACGTTGACTAGGCCGTCTAGGTCTCGCCCCTGCAGCGTGGCTGTAACTTCTTTCACCGCTGCCGCGATCGATTCGATGTCAGTAACATCAATGATGAGCGGCATGAGATAATTCCCAGCCTCGGACACGAGCGTAGCGCCGTCTTCGGGCCTTCGGACACCGGCAAAAACTTGGAATCCCTCCCGAACCAAAAGCAAAGCACATGCGCGCCCAATGCCGCTTGATGCTCCTGTGATAAGTGCGACTTTGGCGGACTGTTCACTCATGACCGGCCCCTATTTTGCGTCACGACTCCACTTCCAGTTCCGGATTTCCGGCAGGTCTTCACCGTGCTTGTCGATGTATTGCTTGTGCTCGATGAGCTTGTCCTGCATCAATTGCTTTAGGTAAGTCCCTTTAGTGCCCAAGTGAGGTAGCCGAACGACCACGTCTTGAACGAGGTGGAACCGGTCCAAGTCGTTCTGCACCCGCATGTCAAAAGCGGTCGTGATGGTGCCCTCTTCCTTGTAGCCCCGGACATGGAGATTCCGGTTGGTGCGGCGGTAGGTGAGGCGGTGAACGAGCGTCGGGTAGCCGTGAAAGCCAAAGATGATGTGCTTATCTTTGGTGAAGAGCGAATCGTAATCCGATTCGCTTAGTCCGTGCGGGTGCTCACTCTCAGACTGCAGCTTCATCAGATCCACGACATTGATCACCCGGATTTTCAGATCGGGCAAATGTTGTCGAAGGATCGAAACGGCTGCCAAAATTTCCAGCGTTGGTGTGTCACCGCAACAGGCCATTACCACATCCGGCTCGGCATTCTGGTCGTTGCTGGCCCATTGCCAGATGCCAATTCCTTCCGTGCAATGAATGACAGCAGCGTCCATGGTCAGCCATTGCGGCAGGGCGTGCTTTCCTGCAACGACCACATTGACGTAATTCCGGCTGCGCAGGCAGTGATCGAAAACCGACAACAGGCAGTTGGCGTCGGGTGGAAGATACACGCGCACGATATCGGCCTTCTTGTTGATGACATGGTCGAGAAATCCGGGATCTTGGTGCGTGAAGCCGTTGTGATCTTGTTGCCAGACATGAGAGGCGAGCAGATAGTTGAGCGACGAAATCTTTCGGCGCCAGGGCAGTTCCAAGCAAACCTTCAGCCACTTGGCGTGCTGGCTGAACATCGAGTCAATAATGCGGATGAAGGCCTCATAACTGTTAAACAGCCCGTGCCGCCCGGTCAGCAGATACCCTTCGAGCCAGCCCTCGCACTGATTTTCGCTGAGCATCGAATCCAGCACACGCCCGGCGGGTGCGAGGAATTCGTCATTCTTTACTTTCCGGGCGTCCCATTGACGATTGGTGACTTCAAAGACCGCGCCCAGCAGGTTCGATAGGGTTTCATCGGGACCGAAAACGCGGAAATTACGCTGATCCTGATTGAGTTTGGCTACATCGCGCAGGAAATTCCCCAGCACGAGTGTATCTTGGCCCTTAACGGCGCCAGGCGAAGGCACATTCACGGCGTGGATATGGAAGTCCGGCATGCGCAGATCGCGCAGCAGAATGCCGCCGTTGGCGTGCGGATTGGCGCCCATCCGGCGGTCGCCTTTCGGCGCTAGCTCCGCCAAGTCAGCATTAATCCGCCCATTTCCATCGAACAACTCCTCGGGCTTGTAGCTTTTCATCCAGCTTTCAAGCATCTTGACATGATCGGGATGGTCGGGATCGACCAGGAGCGGCACCTGATGCGCCCGAAACGTCCCCTCGATTTGCAACCCATCGACGAATTTCGGTCCGGTCCAGCCTTTGGGTGACTTGAGCACGATCATTGGCCAGCGAGGGCGAGTGGTGTCGTTATTGTTCCGCGCATTTTTTTGAATTTGCCGGATGTCCTCGATGGCCTTTTCCATCGCAGTGGCCATGAGTTCGTGCATTTTTTCCGGTTCATCGCCCTCGACAAAGTAGGGCGTCCAGCCGCAGCCTCTTAGAAATTGCTCCAATTCCTCATGCTCGACGCGAGCCAGGACGGTTGGATTGCTGATCTTATAGCCATTCAGATGCAGTATTGGCAGCACAGCTCCGTCGGTAATCGGGTCGAGAAACTTGTTGGACTGCCAGGCGGTCGCCAAGGAGGCCGTTTCCGCTTCGCCGTCGCCGATGATGCAGGCGACGATCAGGCTCGGATTGTCGAACGCCGCTCCGAAAGCGTGGCTGAGCGAGTAGCCCAGCTCGCCACCTTCATTAATCGACCCTGGCGTCGTCGGCGCGACATGACTGGAAATTCCGCCGGGAAACGAGAACTGCTTGAACAGCTTCTTCATTCCAGCTTCGTCCATGGTGACGTTCGGGTAGAAGTCAGTCCAGGTCCCCTCGAGGTATACGTTGGCTACAATCGCCGGGGCGCCGTGTCCGGGACCAGCGATGTAGAACATATCGAGGTCATACTTCTTTATGGCTCGGTTCAGGTGCACATATATGAAGTTCTGGCCGGGCGTTGTGCCCCAGTGTCCAACCACTAGCGGTTTTACGTGCGACAGTTTCAGCGGCTCCTTCAGCAGCGGATTGTCGTAGAGATAAATCTGCCCGACCGATAGATAGTTGGCGGCGCGCCAGTACGCATTGATTTTGTGGAGCAGCTCCGCGGAGAGAGTTGGTGAAACAGTCAGCGAAATAGTTTCCGTCTTCACGATTCAATTCTCCTTTTTCAAGCCGAGGCCGAGAACGCAGCAAACGGTTTTGGCGATCATGCGTTCTTCATCTGTGCGAATGACGCGGACCGTAATCCGGCTGGCCGCCGTCGAAATTACTCCCTCATTCGCCGCATTTTCCTTTTCTTCGATTTCGATTCCGAGGAATCCTAGTCCAGCACAAATTCGGGCGCGAACTGCGGGAGCGTTCTCCCCGATGCCACCGGCGAAAACAAGCGTGTCCAGACCACCTAAAGCCGCCGCGAACGCGCCGATACATTTCTTAACCCGGTAGCAAAACAGCGCCACGGCTTCGCGCGCCCGCACGTCCCGCGTTTCGTGTTCGAGCAAGTCGTGCATGTCCGAACTAGTCTCGGATATTCCGAGCAGTCCGGAATGGGAAGTGATCATCTCGTTAAATTCCTTGGCGCTCATTTTTTCGGTGCGCGCCAGATACAAAACCAGGCCGGGATCGAGATCTCCTGAGCGGGTGCTCATAGGCACCCCCGAGTTAGGAGTGAAACTCATACTTGTGTCCACGGATTTGCCGTCGCGCACCGCCGCCAAGCTCGCCCCATTGCCGAGGTGGCCGAGGATGACGCGGCCAGTCTTTGCCGCCGGGTCGCCGAGGCGCGCGAGCTCTTCCATTAGAAACGCATACGACAACCCGTGGAACCCGTATCGCCGCACGCCCTGAGCCTCGTAACGGCGCGGAATCGGCAACATCTGCGCCACGCGCGGCATATCATGGTGAAAAGCTGTATCGAAACACGCCACTTGAGGTAGGCGCGGAAAACGGCGATGAAACGCCTGCGTCATCAAGATCTCTTCCGGAAGATGATCCGGATCGAAGGGCGCCAGTTGGCGCAACTCTTCCATCATTCCGGAGGTGAGTCGCTGCGGCTTGTAATAGTGCGGTCCACCATTGACGATGCGATGTCCAACGCCCGTCAGTGCCCTGCTCTGTTCGCATTGCTCAATCCAGTCCATCAGGGTATCCGCCGCAGCAGCGTGATCGGGCGCCTTCAATGATCGGGAAAAGTTGTCTGCCCGATTCAAACCTTTCACCTTCAAGACCGTGCCCGGCACTCCAATCCGTTCAATGCTGCCCGTCAGATTTCGTCGGAGCGAGCCGACAGCATCGAATATCGCGAATTTGATACTCGACGAACCGCCGTTGATCGTCAGGATCTGTGTGTTCGGTGGTTTCATAAAACCTGCCACAACTCGGTCGTCGTTACCGACCGCTTGCTTGCCTTCGCTTGCTATCCGCTGACGGGATCGTAGGCCCTTGGTGGCCTTTGCTCTGCGCTGGTGCCGGGGCGGCCGTCAAAGCGTCGCTGACAATCGTCTGGGCTTCCTTCAAAATGCGACGCAAGTGCTCTGCTCCCTGGAAGCTTTCGGCATAAATCTTGTAGATATTCTCGGTGCCCGACGGACGAGCGGCGAACCATCCGTTCTCTGCCGCTACTTTTAGCCCACCGATGGGAGCACCGTTGCCCGGCGCAGCAGTGAGGACACTCTGGATTTTTTCGCCTGCCAGTTCGGTAAGCTTGACCTGCTTGGCGGAGAGTTTTGCCAAAAGTTTCTTTTGATCCGGAGTGGCTGGCGCCTCCACGCGGTCGTAGACAGGCTCGCCCAGTTCACTTGTAAGTTCGCCGTAGATTTCGCCGGGATCGCGGCCTATCCGGGCGGTGATCTCTGCCGCGAGCAGAGCCGGGACAATTCCATCCTTGTCCGTCGTCCAAACATTGCCGTCTAGCCGAGCAAAGCTCGCCCCCGCGCTCTCTTCTCCACCGAAGCCGAGCGTACCGTCGAGCAAACCATCCACGAACCATTTGAAGCCGACCGGCACCTCGTAAAGCTTCCGGCCGAGCTTCGCGGTGACACGATCGATCATCTGGCTACTCACCACGGTTTTTCCCACGGCCGCTTCCTTGCGCCACTTCGGCCGATGTTGAAACAGGTAGAAGATAGCGACGGAGAGATAATGGTTGGGCGGCAGCAGGCCTGCACTTTTGGTCACGATACCGTGACGGTCGTGGTCCGTATCACAGGCGAAGCAAAGGTCAAAGCGGTCCTTCATCGCGATCAAAGGCTGCATCGCGTAAACAGAAGAAGGGTCCATCCGAATCTGGCCATCCCAATCCACGGTCATGAAACTAAATGTCGGATCGACCAACTCGTTTACAACCGTGAGGTTCAACCCGTACCGCTCCGCAATCGGCCCCCAGTAGTGAACTCCAGCGCCCCCCAGAGGATCAACACCGATGTGGAGCTTTGCGCCGCGAATTGTGTCCATGCTGACCACGTTCGCGAGATCCGCGATGTAAGTATTAAGGTAGTCGTGCCGGTGGGTCGTGGAAGCGTGAAGAGCTTTCTCGAAAGCAATCCGTTTCACGCCCTGCAGCTTGGCTTCGAGAAATTCATTTGATCTCGCCTGAATCCAATCCGTGACGGCTTCCTCTGCGGGCCCGCCGTTTGGCGGGTTGTACTTGAAGCCGCCGTCACGGGGCGGATTGTGCGAAGGCGTGATAACGATACCGTCGGCGAGTTCGGTCTTGCGCCCGTGGTTGTATGTGAGAATCGCGTGGGAAATAACCGGGGTAGGGGTATATTCGTCTCCTTCCGCGAGCATCACTTCCACTCCGTTGGCTGCCAGCACCTCAAGCGCGCTCGCCAATGCCGGCACGGACAGCGCATGCGTATCCATGCCAAGAAACAACGGGCCACTAATCTGGTGCAGCTTTCGGTACAGACAAATCGCTTGGCTGATAGCGAGGATGTGCCACTCATTGAAGGCCTTGTCGAACGCGGAACCCCGATGTCCTGAGGTGCCGAAAGCGACTCTTTGGGCGGGGATGGAAGGGTCAGGCTGTTCGGTATAGTATGCCGTGACAAGCCTGGGCACATTCACCAGGATTGATGCTGGGGCAAGCTTTCCCGCAAGCGGACTTATCTTCATGATGCTTTCGCCGAATGCGGGGATGACTGTTGCGCTAGTGTCTCCATGAGTTTGTCGAACGGCTCGTTGAATTTCGCAACCCCTTCGTTCTCAAGCTGACGCGTCACATCGTCGATGCCGGTCCCAGCTCCGGGAGTCGCCACAAAACCGAGCGGGATTCCTCGACCTCTTGTTCGAGCCGGGCTTTCGGATTTCCGTGATCGCGGTATGCATTGAGCTTTCCATCGGGGCTCGTCAAGTAGTCGGTATCAGGCCATCAAGTAAAGTCCCAACAAAACTATCGCATTGCACTAGCAAGGAAACTGTTCCATTTGGCACAGTCCACGTTCGATATCGATTGCAGTGGCTTTCACAATACCGACACACAGAAGCGCCACTGCTCACGAGGCAGGCGTCTTCACCTGGCGGAAACACTTCCGTCACAGACCGAATGTTCTGTGAGGTTTTATACTAAGTGAAGAATGAGAGGTTGGCTCCCCGGGCTAGATTCGAACTAGCAACCCTTCGGTTAACAGCCGAATGCTCTGCCGTTGAGCTACCGGGGAGTAGATTGATTAGCGGGATGACCCAAGTCATTTTACGCAAGTGGTTCACTCACTGCAACTCGCGGGTGAGCGAGGGCGATGCGGGCGGCGACGGCGAGTTCTACGTTCTGTAGTCGAAAGGCGCCGACGCGGGAAAATCATTTCTTGCGAAATTGAAATTGCGGCAAATGGCAAAGAGCGGAGCTACTGAAGTTTTTGTGTTGTGGCGTCGTGGCAGATTAAATTTTCAAAGATGGCCAGGACGTGTTGGCGATAGCGGACGATGGTCTCGAGTATGGGACGAAGCTGAGGCTCGCGCACGGTTTCGCGATCCCATTTAGCGAGAACCGCTGCGGGAACTTGAATATCCTTACGCAACTCTTCAGCCGAATGGCCACGCAGGAACAGGCCGTAAAAAAAGGCGGCCTCACGCTGCGGGAACTGAAAGTCCTGCAGCACTTCCTCTAGCGGGTTTGCTTGCGTCGCCATTGTAGAAAACCGCAGTTTACAGTTTTCAACGCGCACGTCAAGAGTACACGCTGCGTAAGAGAAAATAACCCTGCCGGTATATGACTACTGAACCCGGCGTGTGGAGGCCCGCATGCAGGGGGGATGGGACGCGTAGGATTCGAGGGGAGTCCAGGCCTTAGCGCAAGCTCCTGTTCAGAATAGGTTTACACGCGGGGCCACCTTGAACCAGGTTCTAAGCATTCGCTTATCTCGCGCGACGCCAGCGGGATGATCGATGCCAATCTCCCATAGTTGTCTATTGCGAAGCAGAGGCGAAGGGGGCGCGTTGGAGTGTGGCGGAGGCTATGTTATAAGTAGCGGGCTGGTTAATTCGAGGAAATAGTGCCATTTATTAATTTTCCCGCGCGGGAAATCAACTGCAAGCTGGTGTATTACGGTCCCGGCCTTGGCGGGAAAACCGCCAACCTGCAGTGGATTTACGACCACACGGGAACAAATCAAAAAGGAAAGATGGTTTCGCTGGCGACCGAAACGGATCGCACGCTGTTCTTCGATTTCCTTCCGTTGGATCTCGGGACGGTGCGGGGATTTCGCACGCGCTTTCATCTGTACACGGTTCCTGGGCAGGTGTTTTACGAAGCAAGCCGGCGGCTGATTTTGAAGGGCGCCGATGGAGTGGTGTTCGTGGCGGATTCGCAAGAAGAACGGCTGGACGCGAATCTGGAAACGCTGGACAATCTGCGCGAACATCTGAAAGATCACAATTTGAATTTCGAGACGATTCCTTACGTTTTGCAACTCAACAAGCGCGACTTGCCAAACATTCTGCCGGTGGAAGAATTGAAGACGCAACTTGGAGTGAAGGGCGAGCCGACATTGGAAGCTGTCGCCATCACGGGGCAAGGCGTGTTTGATACTCTGAAAGAAGTTGCCAAGCTGGTTCTTGCCGAGTTGAAGAAGAACGCGTAGTACCTCGTCTGATCACAATTTTTGGCGCCGTGGGTTATACAGGAGAGTTCTTTCCAGCCAACCCTTCATCTGACCGCGCTCCTCGATGGCAAAGTGCGTGGTCGATTTCTTAAAGTCGTCATTGAAGCGATCCTCTAACGTTGTACCTAATTGAGTGAAATTGTCGCCCGGACCTCAAAAATCGACAACAACGGCAGGTTGCTGTTTTGAACTCGATATAGCTCCAGCCATCTGGTCCGCGAGGGGCTGCATATCCGGTAGCTGCGCCGGCGCCGCGAGCCGAAATGAGCATGGCACTAGCAAGCAGAATGATGCATGAAGATTCATGGGAGTTCGTTAGGCGTGGGCGGTGCCGCCGCGGAAGGCGGCGATGGCTTTCTTTTCGTCGGTGAAGGTGGGGATGGATTGGATCAGGCGCGTGAGTTCGAGGACTTCGCGGACGTGGCCGGTGGGATTCAGGATTTTCAGGCCGCCGCCCTGGCGCTCAAGGCTGACGAACGAACGCACCAGCGTGCTGATGCCGGAGCTGTCCATCTGAGTGACGCCGGCGAGATTTACGAGGACATCGGACGGGCCGGCTTCGGCGAGTTTTCGCAATTCCGTACCCAGCTCGTCATTGCTGGCGCCTATGATAATGCGGCCTTGTAAATCGAGAATGGTAACGCTGCCGGATTTCCGCGTGGCAATCTGTAGGCCCATGACAGCCTCCTTTGCAACCTACGGTGCGTCGTCAAGCGAATGACCGCTTGGCCGCCAGGATTACTAACGGAACAATCTGCGCATTATAACCCCAGCACGCGCGCAGGAAGCAAGCTTTCAAAACTGCGCTACGGATGCGACAAGCTTGCGACGCGGAGGTCGAGCATTTCGCGGACTCTGCGGCCGAGATCACCTCCAGGCATTCCTCATCGGCGGCGGAGTGTTTCACACTACGGCCTTTCTTGCGCGCACTTCGCACAGCAAAAGCTTGGTCGGAATCGAAGGGGAAATCCGAGTCAGGACCTGGATATTTTGGAAGGGAGATCTATTGTGGGCGCAAGCCGGGCGATGTTCAAGATGAGAAAGCGTATTGTATCGGGGCTGCCACCGTGCCAATACAGCACAGTCTGAAACGAGGCCTCAGTTTCCCGCGGGTTGCTGAGCCGGCTGCGGAGCCGGATGGCTGGCGAAGTATTCGCTAAGGCCTGCGGTGAGTTGTTGCAAACCCGCGCGCACATTCTTGTCCATCGCTTCTACCACAGCCTGTACAGTTTTGCCTTGTGCCGGCTCGTCATGCTCATATCTGCTGGACCAAACCGTGGTGCGAGTGTTGGGGTCGAACAATTCGAGTTGTAAGGAAAAGCGCGCCATCAATTCAGGCTTGTCAACTTCGGAAATGGCCCACAGGTGTCCGCGAACTACATAATCGCCGCGAATGTTGCTACTGAGAGTGGATACAGCGCGATACTGTCCGGTTGACCTTAAGCTTGAGACGAGCAAGTCCTGAATCATGTCGGCGGGGGGTTCGGCCCAACGGTCGTAGGAATAGACTCCGAGTTGAACGGGTCCAGAACCGTAGACGAGACGGTCGTCGCGATAGAGATGCGAGGCAGTGATGCGACCGACCAGGAGAGTAACAGGGTACTGCGCGCTGCCTGACGCGGCGGGGACCGGGCCAGGATCGAGGATGTAATACTTCATCGGACGCGTTGCTCCACATCCCGAAAAACAAACTATCAGGAAGATCATTCCAGCAAGCTGGGTTCGTTGCCTAGACACTTCCTGCTCCTTTTCGCCTATTGCGGCGGTGCCTGGCCAGGCTCGTGAGACTTTGGTTCAGAACTCCGAATCAACAAATATGGCCGGGCTCTAATCGTTTCGGTAAATGCGTTCATGTTCTCGGTGATACGCCGGATGTTGTCGATAATCTCGTCAAGGTTCTCGGAATTGTTTGCGATCGTATTATCAAGCTGCGACACGATCGAATCAGCTTTGGTCAGCGTCGCACGCAATTTCTTCACGGATTCGCGAATGTCCGGACGGTTATCCTTAAGCATAGAATCGAGACGATCGAGAGTCTGGTTAGCTTCCAGGGTTGTCTTGTGGAAATCGTCGATGAGCGGAGTGAGCTTGGCGCTGGCGGTGTTTATGTGTTCCAGCGTGGAATGAACCAATGGCCTGTCTTCCTGGAGCATCCCGCGGACGTTGGCAAGACTCTCGCCGACGTTCGCGCGATTTCGATCGTTCAGGAGATCGTTCACGCGATTCAGCGTTTCCTTCAGTTCGACCACACGAGAATTCAAATTAGCGATCAATTCGCTCACGGCGGGAGCGAGATCATTAATCTTGCCGGTTATGTCGGCAAAGCTCACGGGTTCAATTGACTTGAGTGTGGAACCAGCAGGAGCGCGAGGAGCCGGATTCGTTCCGGCGAGGATTCCCAGGAAATTCTCACCTAACGGGCTGTTACTTGTAACCTCGACCTTGCTGTCCGTCTTTACTGGTATATCCGGATGGACGGCAAAATCAACCTTCATGCGAGTTGCATCTTGAGGATCAACTTGGACTCTCTTCACCCGGCCCACGGGCGGGCCGCCGGCATAGCGAACTTCCGAGCCGGCTTGCAGTCCTCCCGCGTTTTTGAAATAGGCGTGGAAGATGGTGTCGCCCGACGTCAGCACTCCGGAGAGAATAAAAAGGGTGGCGATGAGCAGACCTCCTGCCACCAGCACAAATAATCCGACAAGAGCCGATTCGCGCTTCGCTTCCATCTGTTTCCTCGATTACTACCGCTCGGCAGCTTAGGCGCCGGGGAGTATATCACGACGAACTTACTTAGCCAGATTCATTGCCGAATCGGCGGAACGTCTCCCGTCAACATTTGCAAATAATCAATTTCGCCGGTCAATTCGGGTTCGGGTATGCGGTCAAGGAACTGCCGCACACGGGGCTGCGAGCTAGCCTGCAGCTCCTTGGTTGTGCCGTTGGCGACGATGACGCCTTTGTCGAGCAGGATCATGCGGTCGGCAATCAGAAACGCGCTGGCCAGCTCGTGGGTGACCACAACGATCGTGATCCGGAACGCTTTCTTTAACTTCAAGATCA
Organism: uncultured Acidobacteriota bacterium; assembly: GCA_963698005.1. Taxonomy (GTDB): domain Bacteria; phylum Acidobacteriota; class Terriglobia; order Acidiferrales; family UBA7541; genus Palsa-295. The sequence goes on along the minus strand of OY969113.1, from coordinate 2,836,587 downwards.
AGTCATCGATTCCGGCGGCGATGATGGGATCGAGGCCGGCGGAAGGTTCGTCGAAAAACAAGATTTCAGGATCCATGGAGAGCGCGCGGGCAATAGCGGCGCGTTTTTTCATTCCACCGCTCAACTGCGCGGGCATGTAATTTTCAAAACCCGAGAGACCGACCTGATCAAGTTTCAGGCGAACCATGATCTCAATCGTGGATTCGTCCAGTTCGGTATGTTCCTGCAGCGCCAGCGCAACATTTTCGCCCACGGTCATCGAGCCGAACAGCGCTCCGCCTTGAAAGGACATACCCATTTTCTTGCGGAGCTCGTCGCGATCTTCCTCAGACATCGCGGCGAAATTCTTGCCGCGCATCCAAATTTCCCCGCCGCTCGGCGTTTCCAAACCCACCAGCGTGCGCAGCAGCGTGCTCTTGCCTGAGCCCGAACCGCCCAGGATGACCAAGGTCTCGCCCGCGGGCACTTCAAAATTAATTCCGTGCAGAATTTCTCTCGAGCCATAGTTCACGCGCAGGTTGCGCACGGAGATAGCCGCGCCGGTGGGAGCTTGCGGATTGTCGCTTTTCGGTGTGGAGACGGATGCCATTTTCTGCTTATCTCGGGGCCGTGAGGTAAAAGATCGCCGTAAATATCAAGTCCACAACGACGACCATGAAAATGGATTTAACCACGGCAGACGTTGTTGAACGCCCGACTTGCTCGGAACCCAATCCCGTGGAAAAGCCTTCCTGACAGCCGACAGCAGTGATTACGAGGCCGAACATGGCGGCTTTGATCAGACCGTTGGTGATATCGCGGGACTGCAAAGCGTCGAGTGTGGCGCTAATGTAACTTCCCCAGGTAAAACTAGCTGCCGACACGCCGAACACACCGCCTCCGAGCACACCCATAAAATCGGCCCATATTGTGAGACAAGGAACCATCAGCAGCATGGCGAGGAACTTCGGCGCGACCAGGAAATCAACCGGCTCAAGGGCCATGGTCTCCAGCGCGTCAATTTCTTCGTTTACTTTCATGGTACCGATCTCCGCGGCGAATGCGGAACCCGACCGGCCAATCACGACGACAGCAGTCATCAGCGGCCCAAGCTCGCGGGTCATGGAGATCGCTACCGCACTGGCAACAACTTGCATAGCGCCAAACTTGCGGAGCTCGTAAGCAGCGTTCAACGCCAGGATGGTGCCGATGAAAAACGATATGAGGGAGACAATAGGGAGAGCTTCAACGCCGACGGCCATAGCTTGATGGACGGCACGGCCGAAATGGAATTTTTTCCCGCGCATAGGCTCGATGAAAATGGTCCGCACAGAGCTGCCGGCCAGGCGCGCCAAGCCGCCTACATATGCCAGACCATTAATGGTGGCTGAGCCGATCGTTTCTGTAATTGCCATCGTTGAATCCGAACCCGCTAGAATTCCCGGTGAATCGCGAAGACCGGTGGGAATTTACCTAACCGGAGCAGCGTTGGTGTTCGGGCTGCCTCCGCGCAGGGCATCCTCTTCGTTGGTGTAGATTTCAAAAACTCTCACAAGCCGGGTAAGCTCGAACACTTCCTGCGCGGTGCGGCTTAGTCCGAACAGAGCAAACGTACTCTTCAAATCGCGCGAAAGCTTCAATCCTTCCACCAAGGACGCCACGCCCGCGCTGTCGATGTATTTCACATTGAGCATATTGACGATAACGCGAGGAGATTTCTTCTCTTTCAAGAGGTTCAGCAACACTTTGCGAACCTCCGGCGAGTTATAGAGCGTAATGTCGCCGACAACATCGACAATAGTAGCTGTACCAGATTGGCGCGTAGAGATGTCCATTTAAGAGTGGCCCCCGCAGGACGACACAGTGTTTTGCCAGAGATTGGGTCCAGATGCAATCACTTTTCGGGGGTACCAGGACGGCTGGAGATATCGGGCAGTCTGCTCGCGGGAGTTCGACCCGGGCGGGCTAATCGCGGCGGTCTAGGGGCGTGTAGCCACGCAATTCGTGTCCCAGGTAAACCTGACGAGGCCGTGAAATCTTCTGCTCAGGGTCCAGGAGCATTTCTTCCCACTGTGCGATCCATCCCGAAGTACGGGGAATGGCGAAGAGCACGGGAAACATGGTCATCGGAAAGCCCATTGATTGGTAGATGAGGCCGGTGTAGAAGTCGACGTTGGGGTACAGCCGGCGGGACACGAAGTAATCATCCTCGAGCGCAATACGTTCACACTCCAAAGCGATTTCGATTAGAGGATTCTTACCCATTACGTCGAAAACTTCGTACGCAATGTGCTTCACAATTCGGGCGCGAGGATCGTAGTTCTTATAGACGCGATGACCGAATCCCATCAGCAGCTTCTCACCTGATTTCACCCGCTTGATGTAGGCAGGCACGTTGTTTACAGACCCAATTTCGACAAGCATGCGAAGGACGGCTTCATTGGCTCCGCCGTGAAGCGGACCATAGAGTGCGGCAGTGGCCGCAGCAGTGGCGCAATATGGGTCTACATGCGAACTACCCACGCAGCGCATCGCGGTGGAGGAGCAATTCTGCTCGTGATCCGCGTGCAGGATGAAAAGGATGTCCAGAGCGCGCTCGAGCGTCGGATTCGGGCGGTATTTCAGTTCGGTGGTGCGAAACAGCATGTTCAAGAAATTTCCGCAGTAACTTAGATCGTTGTCCGGATACGCGAACGGCATTCCCAGGCTGTGACGATAAGCAAAGGCGGCGAGTGTAGGCATCTTGCCAATCAAGCGATAGGTCTGTTTGCGCCGCGATTCCGGGTTAAAGATGTCTTTTGCATCCGGATAGAACGTGGAAAGCGCGGCAACGGTCGAAATCAACATCCCCATGGGATGGGCGTCGTAGTGAAAGCCATCGAGAAATTTCTTAATGCTTTCGTGAATGAAAGTGTGATGTGTAACGTTGTAAGACCAATCCGCCAGCTCGGATTTGTTGGGCAACTCGCCGTAAAGAATCAGGTAGGCCGTTTCGATGTAGGTGCTCTTCTCCGCCAACTCCTCGATGGAATAGCCGCGGTAGCGCAGGATTCCTTTATCACCGTCGATGAAAGTGATTTTGCTGGAGCACGAAGCTGTGTTTGTGAAGGCGGGGTCGTAACCCATCAATCCGAAATCCTCTTTGTCGACTTTCATCGGACGCAGATCGAGAGCGCGGATGGTCTCGTTCTTGATGGGAACTTCGTATTGCCGTCCAGTGCGGTTGTCGGTGATGCTTAGAGTCTCCCGGCCGGTCGCGGAGGGAGCTTTAACGTTGATAACAGATTCGGGTTTGGTCGAGCTCATAGCCTGACCCTCTCAAGACTCAGCAAAACAAGGCAAAGAGCTGAGCTCCAGCTACCAATGTACACCAAAGTATGTTGCGCAAGGAACGGGTTTTAGCATGAATATCGAGAGAGGCGCAAAGATCTTCCATACGCTACCGTACGGAGATTCAAACCGTACGCGAGACACGCAGTTTAGTCTGTGCCACACGAAAGTCGCCATCTTTCAGGGTTTGACACGATCGCGCATCGCCTCGGCTGTCACCCGATGGCGATACTTGAAAAGGCGTGCGAGCTTTCGGTGTACGAACCAGCCGGCAAAGAGCTTGCCCACAGAGCCGAGGGGCAACTCATATCGAATGCAGTCAGTCAGGATGCAAGCGCCGGCACCTTGCGGCTCCATTTTATGCGTGTGATCCCAGCGGCGGAAGGGGCCCGAAATCTGGACGTCTCGGAACTGCCGTCCTTCGATGTAATCGCAGTGCTCGAACACCCACCTAATTCTGAATGGGCCAACACGGACCCGCAGAATTCCGCGATCGCCGTCGTGGATTCCCGGTGCCCGCTGTACGATTTCAACGGGCTCCCAGGGCGGTGTTAATCGGTCAAGCGCGTGCGGTTCCGCGTGCCAGCGAAAAACAACCTCTGCGGGCGCGTCAATCCGAGACTGGGCGACGAACTGAATCTCGCGCGGCATAGCTTCGAAGTCAGTACCTCCGGTATGCAATGTAGCGAGACGCAAGAAACGGCGAGTATGACTATTGGGAGCCGGTTTTGAAAGGCGCAATTCCGACAATAGCGGCAGAGCCCGAATCTTCCAAGATACCCATTTCGGACCGGTTCCGGCCCTCTGCTTTGGCGCGGTAGAGGGCTTCGTCCGCGGTGCTGAGCATGATTTTTGGATCCAGAGGCGCCGCTTCGCTGCTGACAGCCAGACCTAAACTTAGAGTAACCGAGATTTCTTTACCATCTGTCTTGATTGGTTCTGTCTCGATCGCCAACCGGACTCTTTCGGACAGTCGGAGAATACCCTCGGCGCCGGAGGAAGGAGCGACGATCAGAAACTCCTCGCCGCCATAGCGTCCCACCGTGTCATAGGCTCGCACTGTTGAAGTAACCCTTCGAACGACTTCCTGCAATACGGCGTCACCACATTGGTGGCCATAGGTGTCGTTCACCGATTTGAAGTGATCGACGTCCAGGAGAACAATACCGAACGAGCCTCCTTCGCGCACTTGACGGGAATGTTCCCGGCGCAGGGAATCGAGAATCACGTCGCGGTTGGCTATACCGGTCAGCGAATCGTGCGTGGCGCGAAAAAGGAGCTCGGCCCCCGCTACCATCAGGCCGTCCTGCAACTGCAAAATTCGCTGGCCTACGTGAAGACGCGCGCGAAGCTCCTGGGCGTCAAAAGGCTTGGTCAAATAATCATCGGCGCCCGATTCCAAGCCGAGCAGCAAGTCTTCCTTCTGCGTGCGCGCGGAAAGTAACAAAATATAGATGTAAGGGCGATCCTTGTGTTCGCGAATTTTCCGACACACTTGAACGCCTTCGAGACCAGGCATCATCCAGTCCAGCACGGCGAGGCGAGGAGCGTCTGCTTTCTCAAGCAGTTCGAGGGCTTCGATTCCACTGACGGCAACAGAGACTTGGTATCCCCAGCGGGTGAGAAATACCTCCAGCAATCGTCGGGAAATAGGATCGTCTTCAGCAATCAAGATTTTCTTTTTCAAATCTTTTTCTTCGTTCACAACGCGCCTCCGCTGTGTTGCCAATGCGTTGCGTCCACGGCCAGACCTTGCGGCAATCCGAACTTTGCCGTGAAATGAAATGTGCTGCCCTCACCCGGCACGCTTTCGACCCAGATTTTTCCGCCCATCAATTCTACCAAGCGGCTGGTTATGGAAAGGCCCAGGCCGGTGCCGCCATATTTTCGAGTAGTGGAATTATCGGCCTGCGTAAACGCTTCAAAGATCATTTTTTGCTTGTCGTTCGCGATGCCGATGCCGCTGTCCTGAACGCTAAAAAGCAACTCGACGCTTTCCTGCGAAATCTCCTGCGTCTGAACATTGACGACGATCCGGCCTTGCGCGGTGAACTTAATTGCGTTCCCCACAAGGTTTACCAAAACCTGGCGAAGCCGCGTCGGATCTCCCACTACGGACTCGGGAACGTCAGGTTCGGAATGCCAGTGCAGCTCCAGATCTTTTTGTTTCGCCCGGAATTGCATCATTTTCAGCGTTTCAGCCAAACGCGTCAGCAATGAAAACTCGATTGGCTCGAGCTCCAGCTTTCCGGCTTCAATTTTTGACAGGTCCAAGATAGCGTTCAACAATTCCATCAGCGAATCGCCGGACATCTTTACCATTTCCAAATATTCCTTCTGCTCGGAAGTTACTGTGGTCTCGAGCATGAGATCCGTCAATCCGAGAATGCCGTTCATCGGAGTGCGAATCTCGTGACTTATGTTGGCGAGAAATTCACTTTTCGCACGGCTGGCCGATTCCGCAGCTTCACTCGTTCTCCGTAATTCCTCTTCGGCTAGTTTTCGCGCGGTGATGTCGCGCGCCGTCATGCAAATGGCCGTGGGTTTTCCGTCCGGCGAAGGAATAGCGCTTACGCGCGCGAGAAACCACGTTGTTACCGGTAAGGGCAAGGAGTATTCAATGCTTTCCACTTTGCCTGTCTTCAAAACACGTTTGAAGATTCTTAGGACCGGATCCATTAGGTCCGGGCCGAGGAATTCAGTCGCGCGGCGCCCAAGCAATTCAGCCTTGGGCCGAACTAACAGGGACTCATCGATCGTCCAAATATTCTTGTAGGTTCCGTTCACGTCGAGTTCGAACACGACTTCATCGATCGTACCGATCAGAGCCTGCATGCGTCCTTCGCTTTCACGCAATTCCTGATCCGCCTGATTCCGTTCGCTTATAAGCGTTCCCAGGCACAGCCCGGTTACGGACACGACAAGCATCAGAAATTGCAGGGAGATGAGCCGGTGCGGTTCCTGAGGGAAAATGCGCAACATCAGTATTGCGCCGAAGTTGAGGAACAATGTGGCGGCGGTCGCTCCGCGCACGCCGCGCCGCACCGCAATCCAAATGACGGGCAAAAAGAACAGATAGAACAGTTCATATTCAGGAGCGAAACTCGATCCGAACGCAATGTAAAGCGACGCAAAGATACTGGCACCCTGCGCCAGAAGCTCAAGGAGGTCGCGTGAATTCGAAGTTCTCGACCACGGGTCTGTTTCCGGCGGAGTAGTCCGTGCCGCTTCAGGTGTACTGCGCGCGGTGTGCATTTGGAGCCAGGGCATTATGTAAACGAGAAGAAACGGAGTGAGGCAAAAAAGAGCTACCGAGTCGCCTATCCACCAGTTCAAAACCGAACTGCCATAGCTACTAGCCGGTATTTGCCTGCTCCAGAGGAAACTGAGCGCGCCGCAAAATGCCAAACCGAGCGTCGAACCAAGTACCACGAAAATATATCGGGATACTTCTAGGAGCGAGCTAAATGCGCCGTCCACTCGGAAATAACGCCGGAGCACGATGGCTACTCCACCGTACCAAACGGCAATCAGACCGTTCACGTACCAAATATTCCCGCCGAGAACAGGCAGATGGTAATTAATGGTCGAGGTAAGAAATCCTGACACAAAAATCAACGGAGTATAAGAAACCCCCAATCCCAGCAGGAGAGCCAATTCAAGCCCCGCGGGTGGATACCACAGTTCCGTTCCAATCCAACTGTGAGAGACGACGGTCGCGCGGTCTAACAATAGATGGAGCGCAACGAAAGCGACGCCAATGACTATCCTCCATGGATTGCATGTCGGCGTGAAGAAAGCGCGCCACGCGCCCGCGATCGAAGCGTCTTTGCCTAATTCAATCTGGGACAAGAGTCTCAAGGGTGCACCGTCCGCTGCACAGTGGAGAGTTCGGAGTACGGCCGGCCGACGTAGGGCAACTTCCCGCGGAGCGAAAAATTGCGCAGGGCCCGCATATCAGCTTCTTCCAGCGGGAGCGTCACGCACTATTTTTGCCAAGGCTAGAAGCTTCGAACTAATCTTTAGACCAGCGCGGTCAGCGGCATCTGGATTTATGAAGAAACGGACGCGGTTGTCCTCCAGAGTAAATTGGATGGCACCTCCGGAAGATGCGAAATCATCTGTTTCGCCGATCACCAGGACGCTCTGGCCACGGAGCTTGGCCAGTACCTCGGGCAGCAGATGACTCTCAGAAGCCGCGACGAACAAGATTTGGCAGCCGCCAATGTCCGCAACACGTTTTACGCGTGCGACACTTGCCGGATGGTCCGCAATTACCTTCCCTCGCAACGCATTGTCGAGCGCGCTGCCAAAAGGGTCGGTTCCGAGGATGCAGACCAAAAAAGGAGACTCAGGGCCGGCGAAGGCATTCGTCGGCCAATCTATGAATTTCGCGAAATTGAAAAGAAAGGCAGCCTTTAACTCATACTCGCTTGGCGGCCGCACCTGCGCCGGCAAAACCGTCGGGAAATTATAGGCCGAGGAAAAAAGAATGATTTGTAAAAAAAAGAAACGCAGATGGAGCTTGGAATTTCCACGACGGCCGGCGGCAGCGCCAGACGATACATGGCTCGGACTCGTGCTACGCAAGTTCAATTTTTAGGCTCCGCCATCAGAATCGCCACGTGAATTTGGCATAGGCACTGCGTTTGATCAGAGTAGATGTGGCAGCCCCAGTCGACTCTATGAACTCGAGGTGTTCATCCCTTACAAGATTTTGCCCGACCAAGCTGATGGACAATCCTTCCCGGTAATGCCAGGAAAGCGACGTATCGACTCTGGTGTACGAGGGAATTTTTGGATTGTCGAGACGACCCACGAAGTACGCCGAGGTATCCCATGCCAGGTTGTGAGGAAAAATAAAGTGCGATCGGAGCTGAGCTGAATTTACCGGGCTGCTTCCCTCCGCAGCGGACACCGAGGTGGTGTCCTGGCTCGAAGGATCTAAATGCATATGAATTTGTTCGAAGGCGTACCCGGGGCTGAGCGTCCAACGGTCGGTTACTTTCCAGTTCGCGGCGATCTCCAGTCCTTGAGATTCCCCGTGCATCAGATTTTCGAGAATCGAAGGTATGAACAAATGAGGGGGAGCTGGCGTCGTTTCGAAAACGGGGGGCGCGGGTTCAACTGTTCCCTGGTGGGTGTAGTCTCCGTAAAAAGCCGCCACATCGATCGATAGACGTTTCAGTGCAGTGATTCGGGTGCCGGCTTCATAAGCGGTCAAATCTTCATTCTTAAAATGAGGATTGCCTACCAACCCGATTAGGACTGGCGTGCCATCAGGTCCCACGAATCCTCCGAAGTTTAAGCGTTCGGCGGTATCCAAACTAGCAGGGGTGCGAGCAGCTCGTGAAATGGCGGCCCAGAACATTTGGTGGCTGTTCGGCTGCCACGTTAAGCGAGCGCTCGGTAGCAATACCCACCCGGTGTAATAATCATGCTCCAGCTTGGTGCCCAGCGTGAGGTAGAGCCGGTCCGGTGAGATGGCAATTTCATCTTGAATGAATGCACTGCCTATTTGAGTGTTTAAGTCTGCGGGGTTCAAACTTATGCTGAGATCCCCGTTGGTATGCGAAGACGAGTAGCGATAGCCCAGGCCCCAAACAATGCTTTGCCGCTGGGCCCACATGAAGTGATGTTGGAAATCTAAACTTAGCGTATATCGCCCTTCATCGAGAACGTCGGGGCGCTTGAACTCATCATAGGAGATTTGAAGGGAAGTATCCGACCGGGCAGAAAAAGTGTGATTCCAGGCTAACTGGAGAAAGCCCCCGGACAAATCCACTCCGAGGTCAACCTCTTGAGGACCTGGCGACGTAACGGACTCCAGAGTGAGGTTCGGGTTGCCTTCCCGACCTGCGTACAGGTTTCCTTGGACAGTGACCGTATCTTTCGGTGAAAGAGTGCTATCCACCCGAAAGCCACCGCTAAGCAGATGCCAACCATCGCCTCCGTTTTGGCCGCTCAGACCTGGCAGCTCGGCTTGGTTTAGATACTTTGTGTAAACTCGATAGTCGGTATTCTTCCCTAGAGTGCCGCCATTCTGTGCTGTTCCAAATCCCTGGTCGAGGCTTCCTCCGCCGGCGACGATCAATGCTCCGTGCGTGTCCGCAGCTTTCTTCGTGATGATGTTGACCACGCCATTAACGGCGTTTGCTCCCCAGATGGTTCCACCAGGGCCGCGGATCACTTCGATCCTTTCAATATCCTCAAGCGGCATATCCAACACGTCCCAGAAGACTCCGCCGAAGGTGGGCACATATACAGTGCGGCCGTCCACCAGCACCAACAATTCGTTGCTAAATTCACCATTCAGCCCGCGAGCGCTGACGGCCCAGGTGTTGGCATTGATTTGAGCCACATCCATCCCCGGCACCATTCTCAAAAGATCCGGAATGTTCGTGGCGCCGGAGCGGGCAATATCCTCGGCCGTGATCACGAAAATTGCCGAAGCTGTGCGCGAAAGCTTCTGCTCGCTTTTCGAGACTGACGTTACCTCGACATTCATCAGATCCTCTAGACTTTTGGTCGTCAGATCTGTTGAACTCTGTTGCGGCCATGCCGGTAAGGCCAGAAATCCCACCAGGGCGATCTGCGCGAGCGTGCGCGAAGTGATGCACGAGAGAAATTCAATCCTCTCTATCCAACCATTGCACTTGCGCATTCCCCCTTCCTTCTTCCCAAGAGGGCTGAGCTAACGGAGCCTTGTTCGTTAGTCATCACTGTGGCGAACTGAACGGCTGAGGAGGGAGCAGACAGGAGGCCAAACTGATGATCGTCAAGTTAAGGCAAGGCGCCTAGAATCAGTGAACTACCCTATTGGGAGAGTCTCGTTGCGCGAACATTCACCGGAAAAAACGTTTCAGGAAGGACGCCGCGTGCCGAAGTGGCACTGTGTTAACGCAATGTTAAAAAATCGTCAGAAATCCGCGCTAGCTTGCTTCCGAGGTATGATTTCCCCTATTGTGTGGACACTCTTTGGAAAAGAGAGCCGATGAAACGCGTACTGGTGATAGAAGACGACAAAGATATCGTTGAATTGGTGCGCTACAACCTGGAGAAGGACGGTTATCAGGTAGCGTCCAGTGGGGATGGCTCGACTGGGCTCGCCCAGATTCGAAAAGCTGCACCTGACCTGCTGATCCTCGATCTGATGTTGCCGAAACTTTCGGGACTTGAGATCTGCAAAGAGGTTCGCAAGGATGTCACACTGAACCGGCTGCCGATTTTAATTCTCACCGCCAAGGGAGAAGAAGCGGACCGCGTGGTTGGCCTGGAACTTGGCGCGGACGATTACGTCACGAAGCCGTTCAGTCCGCGCGAGCTTGTTGCGCGCGTGAAGGCTCTCTTGCGGCGCGCTGAGCCTGGAGCCCCCTCCGAGAAACCGCTCGAGATCGGCGCTTTGAAGATCGATCCGGCGGCATACCGCGTTACACGCGCAGGAAAACCCGTGCAGATGAGCACACTCGAGTTTCGTCTGCTTTATTTCTTGGCGGCACGTCCTAATCGCGTGTTCACCCGCGATCAATTACTCGATGCGGTTTGGGGGACGGAACGATTTGTCACTCCGCGCAGCGTGGACGTATATGTGCGGCGACTGCGCGAGAAAATTGAAGCCGATCCGCAACATCCGGGGTTCATGAAAACAATTCGCGGAGCCGGTTACCTCTTCGAAACCAGCCGTGCGAGCTAGGCTTTTCTGGCGGCTGGGACTAACGTACTTAGTCCTTCTGGCCGGTCTTTTAATTGCCGTTGATTCCTATTCTGCCCGTGTCGTTCGCAGCCAGTCGATACGCTCTGCAAACGATCAGCTCGTTTCGTTGATGCACCTCGCAGAGGCCCGCCCGCCCGACGTCGGCAACAAGCCGGAGCTGCGTGCATGGACTGAGTGGATAGCGAAAAGCGGAGCGCGTGTCACGATAATCAACGCTTCCAGGCAAGTGCTCGCAGACTCGGCAAACAGCGCGAGCGACGTTGAGAAACCCGCCGATTGGCCGGAAGTTCAACAAGCTCTAGCCAACGGTACAGGGCGCTCGGTGGATTCCGTCCGCGAACTCGTGTGCCGAGCCCAGCGTTTTCAATCCATCTCCGGTTCGCCTTTCGTGATTCGCCTGGCGTTGCCGCCCGCGCAAATCAATTTGTCGTTAAAAGAGCTTCGACAGCGGCTACTTGCAGCTTCCCTAATCATTTTACTTGTCGGAATCGCGGTGTCCCTGATTTTCGCGCGCATTTTTGGCGCGCGTGTCGAACATTTGAAAGATTTCTCGCAACGAATCGCTGCTGGAGACTTCCACCCCTGGCTCGCTGTGGGGCCGCGTGATGAACTTTCCGATCTGGGAGACTCGATGAACCAAACCGCGGCGCATCTTGACCGTGAGATACGCTTGCTAAGCAGCGAACGCAACCGCTCGAGCGCGATACTTCGAAGCATGGTGGAAGGTGTTGCCGTGGTTGATGCGCAGGAACGGCTGGTGTTTTGCAACCGCGCGTTTTCTGAGATTTTGAATGTTCAATCCGTGACCAGTGAAGGCAGTCCCTTGATCGAAGTGGTTCGAAGCTCGGAATTGATCGGCCTTATTCGCAAAGCGTTGCAAGGCGAGGAAGGTCTGCAGAACGATATTGAGATAGGAATCGTGCAGCCTCTTAGTTTTTCGGTAACTGCCGCGCCGGTGCAAGCCCTGGACGCGGATCGAAACGTGCCCGCGGACAAGCCCTCCGGAGCGGTCGTCGTTTTGCACGACGTGACCGAATTGCGGCGGCTCGAACGTGTGCGCCAGGATTTTGTCGGAAATGTCTCGCATGAATTCAAGACGCCTCTCACAGCAATTCAAGGCTTTGCCGAAACATTGTTGGCCGGAGCAATCGACGACCCTAAGAACAATCGCCGGTTCCTGGAAATTATGCGCGAGCACGCCGCCCGTTTAGCTCGGGTAACGGATGACTTGCTGAAACTAGCTCGCATCGAGGCCGGAAAGCTTGAATTGGAGTTTTTCCCCGTCGGCATTCAGGAACTGATCGAAGGGTGCGCTGAGACCACCTTGTTGAAAGCCAGCCGCAAGCAAATTTCATTCAGCATGGAAATTCCGTCCGGGCTTCCAGCGGTGCGCGGCGACCAGAGTCTGCTGCATGACGTCTTGCAGAATCTGCTCGACAACGCCATCCAGTACACGCCTCCCGGCGGCCGCGTAGTCGTAGGAGCAGCCGTAGGCCCTCATGACGTAACCATTACGATCTCAGATTCCGGTATTGGAATACCACTAGCCGACCAGGAACGGATCTTCGAGCGCTTCTACCGAGTGGACGCTGCGCGATCGCGGGAAGCCGGCGGTACCGGGCTAGGGCTATCGATTGCCAAGCACATTGTGGAAGCGCACGGTGGGCGCCTGTGGGTTGAGAGCGCGGTCGGGCAAGGATCAAAGTTCTCTTTCTCCGTTCCGCTCGCGAACTAAGCCTCGAGTTGTCTTACAGCATTTACCTCTCGTTAACCTCGTTGCAGCCTTTCAGTGCCATCGTGTACGCGTACACGTTTAATTGGACTCAGCGATCGGCGGGAGGTGGCGAATGGCGGCTACGAAAACCAGCACAGACGGGATCTTTCAAAGCGTTTTAGTCAACTACCTGGTATCACAGGCGCGCACGGTGGAAGCCTCCGTGAACCGGGCTCTTTGGGCGCTGCTCGAGCGCAACGAGCGGTTGGCCAGTGAGGTCTTTCTGAATGAGCCGCGCATCAACGAAATGGAAATCGTGATTGACGAGCACGCCATCCGCATGTTGCGCCAGGGAAACCTGGCCGATACCGAAGTGCGGCTGATTGTCGCCACACTCAAAATCAATAACGACCTCGAGCGCATGGGCGATCTAGCCGTAAACCTCAGTGAGCGCGCTATTTCGCTATCGGCGATGGGCGAAGTGCCGATTCCAGTTGAGCTCGAGCCGATGGCTACTGCGGTCCGCGCGATGGTCTCGAAATGTTTGGGAGCGCTGATTTACCAAAACGTGGACCTCGCTACCCAGGTGCTCGAAAGCGACGACGTGGTCGATCAATACCGCGATCATCTTTTCGAGTCCCTGCTGTCCGGCATGACCCAGAACCCTTCTCTGGCGGCTCCGAATCTGCACTACGTGCTGGCCTCGCGCCACCTCGAGCGGATTGCAGACCATGCAACCAATATCGCGGAAGACATCCTGTTCTGGATCCGCGGGCTAGAAGTCCGCCATGGACGTGCAAAGCAAATCGAAATTTCGGGCGAGGACGGCTTCGCGGCGGGAACTTTGTAATCTATACGAACCGCCTGGTTGCGCCTTCCGAATCAGGCTGAAGCCCGGCAGCGTGGCCGCCCAGCCAAAACGTCCCGCATTTCATCCCTCATTCTTGTCGATGTAACACAGTTGTAACAATTCTGACAAAAAATGGGACGAGGAGAATTCGAGAACATGAAAAAGAGCCTGCTAGTTGTGTCGCTCGTGCTCGGTTCGGCAGCCATCGCAGCAGCCCAAAATGGAACAGTGCTGCTAAATGCCGCCGGCGCCACTTTTCCCTACCCGATTTATTCCAAGTGGTTTGACGTTTATCACACCGCGCACCCGAACATTCAGATTAACTACCAATCTATCGGATCGGGCGGCGGGATACGTCAGCTCGAGGCCGGCACGGTGGATTTCGGCGCTTCTGATGGACCCATGACGGACGAGCAGCTCTCGCAATCGAAGTTCAAGATCCTGCATTTTCCCACCGTGCTCGGTGCCGTGGTGCCTACCTACAATATCGCGGGCGTATCCGGAGAACTAAATTTCACGCAGAAGGCATTGGCAGGAATTTATCTAAGAACTATTACGATGTGGGATGATCCGGAAATCGCCAAAGCGAATCCGGGTGTGAAACTGCCGAACGCCGAGATCGTTGTGGTTCACCGGTCGGACGGCAGTGGAACCACCTACATCTGGACGGATTTTTTGGCGAAAGTCAGCGAGGATTGGAAGAAAAAAGTGGGCAACGCGGCCACTTCCGTGAATTGGCCGACGGGGCTGGGCGGCAAAGGCAATGAAGGCGTTACCGGGCTGGTGAAGCAGACGCCCAACGCGATCGGCTACATCGAATTGATTTATGCCGTGCAGAACAATATTCCGTACGGCAAGGTTCAGAACGCGGCGGGAAACTTCGTGAAAGCAGATTTGGCAGGAGTGACGGCAGCAGCCGCAGCCGATGCCAAGAATATCCCGGCAGACTTCCGCGTTTCGATCACAAACGCTCCAGGGCCAAAGGTTTATCCCATTTCAAGTTTCACCTGGCTGCTGATTCCCGCTCAAATTCAGGACGCAGCGAAGCGTGAGGCCATCAAGGACTTTCTGAAATGGATGTTGGTAGAAGGTCAGAAGTACAATGAGGGCTTAACCTATGCCCAGCTACCCAAAGAAGTAATCGCGCGTGAGACGAAGGCGATTTCGCTGATTCACTAAAATGTCCGCTGCCGCTACAACAATCGCGCACGAGGTTCCGCCGCAAGCGGGACCTCGTGCGTTTCTTCGCCGGCTGCGTGGCGGCGACGAAATCGCTCATCTGATTACCCTCGCGGTTTCAGCCCTGATCCTCCTCATCACCTCCATGCTGGTGTACGAGCTCTGGGCCAATTCCCATCTTTCCCGGGCAAAATTTGGATGGATGTTTTTCTGGACCAGGGTGTGGGATCCGAACTTTGACAACTTTGGTGCCGCGCCCTTCATCTATGGCACGTTGGTTACGTCGGCAGTGGCGCTCTGCCTCGCGGTTCCCCTGGGTCTTGCGAGCGCGATTTTTCTCTCCGAGCTCGCGCCGCGCAAGGTCAGTGACGTCATTTCATTTTTGATTGATTTGCTGGCGGCCGTCCCCAGCGTGATCTATGGCTTGCTGGGAATTTTTATCGTGGTGCCGGTGATGCGCACGACGATAGGTCCGGCCCTGATTCACACGCTCGGTAATGTTCCTTACATCGGGGCGCTATTCCACGGACCAAATTACGGAGTTGGATTTTTGACCGCTGGGATCGTTCTGGCGATTATGGTCGTGCCGTTCATTATTTCTGTTTCGCGGGAAGTTCTGCTGACGGTGCCGCGCGAGCAGCGCGAAGCGGCGCTGGCGATGGGCGCAACGCGATGGGAATCCACTTGGAAGGTGGTGGTTCCGTGGGCTCGCACCGGCATCATGGGTTCCGTGTTCCTTGCACTGGCCCGCGCGCTGGGCGAGACGATGGCCGTCACCATGGTCATAGGCAATGCGCCAACCATCGCCGCCTCGCTGCTTTCCCCCGGCGATACCATCGCTTCCACCATAGCCAGCCAGTTTACCGAGGCGACCGGAGATTTGTATCTGAGCTCACTGATCGAGCTGGGATTGGTGCTCTTCCTCATCACATTTATTTTGAACGGCCTGGCTCGGATTTTGATTGTCGCCACGGAACGCGGAGGAGGCCGGCCGGCATGAGCAATCCGCGTATTATCTGGCGAAAGTCATTGAATTACGTGATGCTGAGTTTGACCGGAATAGCCGCGCTCGGAGTGGTTTCGATTCTGTTCTTTATCCTTGGATACTTGATCTGGAATGGCGGCAAATCGCTGAATTGGAATTTTTTTACGCAGCTCCCGAAGCCCGTGGGTGAAACGGGCGGTGGAATGGCCAACGCCATTGTGGGCAGCTTGAAGTTACTGATGCTGGCAGCTCTGATGGGCTTGCCGGTAGGATTGCTTACCGGCGTGTATCTCGCGGAGTTCGGCGGCAAAACGTTTTCGTTCGTCATACGGTACACGACGGATTTGCTGAACGGCGTGCCGTCTATCGTTATAGGGATTTTCGCTTACTCGCTGGTGGTGCTGCCGGTGAAACATTTCTCCGCGCTCGCCGGCGGGGTAGCACTGGGAATCATGGTGATCCCGATCACGGTGCGTAGCACGGAGGAGTTTCTTAGGGCGGTGCCCGGAAACCTGCGCGAAGGCGCGATGGCACTGGGAGCCAGCAAGTGGAAGACTATCGTTACCGTGGTGCTGCCCGCCGCAAGCGGCGGCATACTAACCGGAATGCTGCTGGCGCTCGCGCGCGTTGCCGGGGAAACTGCGCCACTGCTCTTTACCGCCTTCGGCAACCGCTTTTGGAGCCCGGGTTTCGAACAGCCAACCGCTTCGCTTCCGGTAATGATATATACATATGCGATCGCGCCGTATGATGATTGGCACAGGCAGGCGTGGGCCGCGGGCTTGGTATTATTGGGCTTGGTTCTAGTTGCAAATCTGGGTGCCCGTCTTCTACTGAACCGCGGCAGCGCGGTCAGGAGCACGTGATATGCCGTCGATTTCCCAAGGCAGCAATGCCACCGCCGCAAGACTCGCTCCACAAGTGCGCATGAATGAACCTCGCTCGATGGCTGCAGAAAAGGAGGCGCCGGTGCGCTTTCAGATCTCCGACCTGAACTTTTTTTACGGTCCCAAGCAGGCCGTCTTCGGGCTGAACCTGAATATTCCGAAGAACAAAGTGACCGCTTTGATCGGGCCTTCGGGCTGCGGCAAGTCGACATTCCTGCGTACTTTGAACCGCATGAACGAAATCATCCGGAACACGCGCGTGGAAGGCGAAATATTGTTGGATGGCCAAGAGATACATTCCATGGACGTAGTGAGCTTGCGGCGGCGCGTGGGCATGGTGTTTCAACGGCCGAATCCCTTTCCGAAATCGATTTATGAAAATGTGGCGTATGGTCTTCGCATCAACGGCTTCAAAGGACGGCTCGACGAGCTGGTGGAAAGCAGCCTGCATCGCGCGGCACTTTGGGATGAAGTGAAGGATTACCTGCATAAGTCGGCTTTCGCGTTATCCGGCGGGCAGCAGCAGCGGCTGTGCATCGCGCGCGCCCTGGCCGTGAATCCTGAGGTGCTTCTGCTCGACGAGCCTTGCTCGGCGCTCGATCCGGTGACGACGGCTAAGATTGAAGAATTGCTGTTTCATCTAAAAGATAGTTGCACGATGGCGATCGTGACTCACAACATGCAGCAGGCCGCCCGCGCCAGCGATTTCACCGCCTTCATGCTGGACGGCAAACTCATCGAACACAGTGAGACATCTAAACTATTCACCACACCTGCCGATCCGCGTACAGAGGCCTATATCACGGGCCGCTTCGGATAAAGCGGGCAGCTTAACGGGGCTTTGGCACTGCAACGACGGAAAGATCTGAGGAGACATGGAACGACATTTTGAACGCGACCTTGAGGAACTGAAACAGCGATTGCTCTGGATGGGAAGCCTGGCCGAGCGAGCTGTCCATCAGGCCATCCACGCTGTGCTGGATGCGGAAGAGCATCTCGCCGAAACTGTTTTAATTGAAGAAGACGCAATCAACGAGATTCAGATTGAAATCGACGACCGCGTGCTGCGCTTGCTGGCCCTGCAGCAGCCCATGGCCGCCGACTTGCGGTTCTTGCTTGCGGTTTCGCGCATTAACGGAGACCTGGAGCGCATCGGAGACCAGGCGGTGAATATCGCACAGTCGGCGACGCGTATCATGCGCCACCCGCAGGTTAAGCCCTATGTTGACCTGCCGCGCATGAGCGAGCTGGCCGAAGGGATGGTCCGCGACAGCTTGAATGCCCTGGTGCGAGGGGATATCGAACTAGCTCATAGCGTGCTGCAGCGCGACGATCAGGTGGACCGCTTGCGCGATCAGCTCTTCCGCGAGCTGTTGACCTATATGATGGAAAACTCCGCCGTGGTGTTCTCCGCCTTCGAACTTGTTCTGGTGGCGAAAAACATCGAACGCATCGGGGATCACGCTACAAACATCGCCGAAGACGTGATTTACTTCGTCGCAGGCCGCGACGTGCGGCACCCCGCCCTCGACCGCCGTTAAGCCTGTGTGCCTAGCCCGCACGCCAAGGCCTGGACGCGGCGATACCTCCGATAAATGATGCGCAAACGATCCCTGCAGGAAGAAGGATTAGATGCGAGTAAGGGCTGTGGCTTCGTCTTCGGCGAGGTCGAGAATCGTGTCGAGCCGGACCATTTTCAACAGCATCACCACTCGCTTGCTGGGTGCGAAATACGTGCATTTTCCACCGGCGCGCTTCAGCGTGGTGAAGGCGCGGACGAGTGCGCCGATCCCCGAACTATCGAGCTCCGTAACGCCGGCAAGATTTACTGCTACGTGGGTGGATCCCGCTTCGATGAGCTGCTGAATCTGATTGCGAAAAGATTCCTCAGCATCGCCCAACTTCAGCGGCCCGTCGAGATCTAGAATGGTGGCTCGGCCAGCCTTGCGAATGGCAATGTTCACGTGTGCCTCACTGCGCTTTGCAAAGCTATCTGAATTATGTCCGGCAATCAAGGGCTTGCAAAAAAGTTCTAAGCAGATACGGCTGGTACCAAAAGCAGTCTTCCTTGACGCCTATCCGTTGCATTTGCTAGGCTGCCTCACTATCTCTTCATTGCGCGCGCGGTGTTCACTCGCGATAAGAGATTAAAAGTATCCCTGCCTCTGGGAGAGTGATGGAAACATCTTCCGCGCTTTTCGAGCTTGCGAGCGTATCCTTAGCATGCCGCGACCAAGATACCCTGCTGAAGACCTTCGCCGCACGAGTGGGTACCACACTCGGAGCGCGTGCTGTGCTTGTCTGGACCAGCAACGGAACAGCCGAGGAGCTCATATGCCGCATGCGCTGGACCGAGCCGGGCGAACGTCTGCATCCCACGGAACTACCGGTCTCCGGAGGAACGCTCGCAATATTGTATCGATCGGCTGCCACCAGGCGCTTGCCCGCGCGCGAAATCGTAATAGAAGACCTCGAACATCTCGATGAATTCAGCCGCACGCGCGTGAAATCTGCGCTGTACTCGTCTCTGCCGGGAGCGCAAAGGCCGGAAGGCGTAGTCGAGGTTCTTAACAAGCGCTCCGGAGACTTTACCGCCGAAGACGCTCACTTTCTGGAGGAAGCCTGCGTGCTGGCGGGTCGCGCCCTGACCAATCTGGGCGCGATTGAACAGGAACGCCAGTCCCAACTGGCTACACTCGAACGCTTGACCGCGCTATACGATCTGGGCCAGACGTTCACCTCAACTCTCGAATTGGAAGAACTCCTGCCTATCGTGGCGGGTAAAATCCGCGACATTTTGGGCGCCGGCGCCTGCAACCTCTGGCTCGCTTCGCCTGACGGACAAGAACTCAATCTTGCAAAGCAGATCGGCGATGACCCTACGATTGAAGAGGATGCCACCGCCTCATTGAGTGAAGGTTTGCTGGCCGAAGTTGCGCAGCAAGCAAACCCGAAGTTGGTCGAAGACCCGAGCGAGGAAGCCGGGCTCGCCGCGCGTGTTGAAGCTGGAGGAGATTTCGAGATTCAGTCCTGGATGGCAGCGCCGCTTCGAAAAGATGACGAGGTTTTAGGCGTCGTCGAGATAATTAACAAGACTGACGGCACGCTGTTCAATGAAGACGATTTGTTTTTCCTCTCCAGCATCAGCGAACAGGCTGCGGTGGCCCTGCACAACGCAAACCTGCTGGAATCCGAGCGAAAGGTTCACGCACTCGATGCTCTGTTGAAAATTTCGCAAGAAATTACGTCCACTTTGGATCTCGATCACGTCTTGACTACGGTGGTGGCACAGTCTGCGTCGGTCGTTCCGTTTGAGACTTGCGTCATTGGATTTTACGACCGCGGGCGCTTCGTCCTGGGCGCCGTCTCCGGAGAAACGGAAGTTCCCAAGACGCGGGAAATGAGTGAGCTGCGCGAACGCATGGAGTGGGTGGCCGAGCAGGAAAGTCCCGTTTCGGCGAATTTGCATGATGATGGCTGGCAGGCCGAGCCGGAAGAAGCTCGCGCGCAGGTTGTCTCGTATCTGGAAGCCTACGGGCATCAAGGCTTTTACGGTTTGCCTTTGCGTGATGATCAAGGGACGCTCGGCGCGATGATTCTTCTAAGCAAGGAAGCCGATTTTCTTTCCGAGAGCCATTTGGAAACTCTCGCCATCCTGGCCAGCCAAACCACCGTCGCTATCCGCAACGCGCAGCTGTATCAGCAAGTGCCGCTGGCAAACATCCTGCACCCTTTCGCCCAGAGAAAGAAAAAGTTCCTGGCGGCTGTGCCGCAGAGCCGCATGATCCAATATGCACAACGAGCCGGGGTTGTAGCCCTATTCCTGACGATTATCCCCTGGCCGATGCGCGTCGGCACGGATGCCACGGTGGTTCCGTTCGAGCGCCGCATGGTGAGCGCAATCGAGGGCGGAGTGGTGAAACAAGTCTTCGTGCGCGAAGGCGATTTGGTGAAACCAGGACAGCTGCTTGCGCAACTTGATGATAGCGAGGATCGCATAAAGCTGATCGAAGCGGACGCGGCATTGTCGCAGGTGCGGCGTGAATTAGCCGAAGCCGAATTCCGAAACGACCCCGCTGCAGCAGGACAGGCTCAGATACGCTCCCAGCTATATTCCTCCGAAGTCGCACTGGAGCAGCAGCGTATCAATGACGCGCGCTTGACCTCGCCGATTGCCGGCATCGTGATCACTCCGAAGGTGGAAGAAAAATCTGGGTCCATGATTAAACCTGGAGATAGTTTCTGCGAAGTAGTATCCCAGGACCGCATGGCTGCGGAAATGAGTGTCCCGGAAACTGATCTTTCACTCGTAGGTCCCGGCGAAAATGTGTCTCTGAAGTTAAACGCGTTCCCGACAACTACGTTCGAGGGGACTGTAGATCGCATCGGGGCACAGACTCGGACTGACTCTGGGGACCAGTACTTCCTGGTGCGCGCGATATTCGAGAACGCTGGAGGAAAGGCTCGCGATGGAATGGTTGGGCGAGTGAGAATTCGATCGCGCGGCGGGTGGTTCGGCAGCGGATGGTACCCGGTAGGGTATGTTATTTTGCGCTCGCCGTTCAGATGGATCTGGCAAGAGATATGGCCCTGGCTGCCGTGAAAAACGAGGAACCTTCAATATGAAACGCGCCGCACTGATCTTAGTCGCTGCAATGGCAATTGTCGGAAATGGTTGCGACAACTCGTCTGTGGCTTCCGGACCCAAGAACGCGCCGCCACCATCCAACGCGACTTCATCCCAAGCTCCCGCGCCAGGCGGGGTTTCCGCAAGAGGGACCGAGACGGGCGACATTCTAAGCGTGCTTACGGTGGAACATCAGGTCGATCTCTCCTCGCAGCGCGATGGCACGGTGACGTCCGTCGCTAAAGACGAAGGCAGCGTGGTCAAGACCGGCGAAATTCTTGGCCAGCTTGACGATCGAAGTCTGCAACAGGAGCTCATCAAGGCGCGCGACGATCTGAAGGTGACTCAGAACAACTTACAGTACAAAGCAGCGGAACTGAAGGCCAAGGGCGCAGCCTACCGGCGCCAACAGCTGCTGCGGGAAGCAGGATTGTCGAGCCAGGCCGATCTCGAAGCCGCAGAATTCGAAGCGAAGGGCGCTGAGTACGACATGCACGGATATGAGGCCTTGGTCGAAAGCGGCCAAGCCGAGGTCCACCGGCTCGAAATTGAAATTGACCAGACCGTTTTACGCGCTCCGTTTTCGGGCGTTGTGGTGCGCCGCTACGTTCGAGAAGGACAAGCCATCGTCAAGGGCGACAAGTGTTTTCGAGTGAGCCAGCTCTATCCTTTGCAGGTCCAATTTCAAATTTCCGAATTGGCACGTCCGCGCCCGGTACTCGGCGCGCCGGTTAACCTCACCCTTTTGGGTGGCGCCGATCGTCAGCTTAGCGCCAAGGTGGTGAAAGTGAGTCCAACCGTGGATCCATCCAGCGATAGTTACGACGTGGTGGCCCGGCTCACTGGTTCGGGGATTTCCGATCTGCGTCCCGGAATGGCTGTACGCGTCGGATGGCCTGGAACCTCGCCCTCGAAGCCGTAGAGGATCTCGACTATGCGCTTCGGTCCCACCAGCCTTCAAGTATCCAGCCTACTCGCAAAAGGCCTCAAACGCCCCAAACTTCGCACGGATCTGCGCATCAGCGAACAAACGGTTGCCGGCGAAATCAGTTACGTGGTCAAAAATCGCGAGACGAATTCCTACAACCGCTATGGGGCCACGGAATATCAACTGCTGTCACTTTGCGACGGAACCCGTACGGCCGCTGAGATCGCACAGGTTATGTCTGAAAAAGATCCCGATTTAACCACGAGCGAGGCCGATGTGCTCGACTTCATGGACTCGGTGGAAGCCACCATGTGGGAGCGCTCGATCGGGGAAAAAAACTTGGCCGTACTCGAGCGCATTCGTGACGAGCGCAAAGGGCGGGTCGAGCAATCGAGTGTCCTCTACATCAGCTTTAAAGCCTGGGACCCGGACAAGACACTCACCAAGTTGGATCGCTATCTCGGATGGATGTTCACCAAGGGCTTTGTGATCTTCTCTTTGTTCATATTTGTCGTAGCCGTTTATCTGCTCGCCGGCGATTGGACCCGCGTGCAACAGGACACGGAGGCCTTATATAGTTTTGCGGGTAAAAGCGCCTACGACATCTGGATCTTTTGGATCCTCCTCCTGGGTCTCGGTGCAGTACACGAATTTGGTCACGGCCTCACCTGTAAACATTATGGTGGTGAGGTTCATCAAATGGGCTTCTTGCTCATCTATTTCACTCCCGCATTTTTCACCGATACCACGGACATCCTTCTTTTCAAAACCGGAACTCCCCGGCAGTGGGTCATTTTCGCGGGGATTTGGATTGAACTAGTGATCTGCGGTCTGTCTGCGTTGGTCTGGCATTTCACCGCGCCCGGCTCCCTGACGAATGACTTTTTTTACAAAATGATGCTGCTGAGCGGTATTCAGGGCGCGCTCGTGAACCTGAACCCGCTCATCAAAGCCGACGGCTACTATGCTCTATCGCAATTCCTCAAAATCGATAACCTGCGCGAAGAGTCTTTCGGCTACCTGCGAGCCTGGACGGAAAAATATATTCTTCGGCACGACATAGATTTGCCGCCCTCCAGCAAGCGCCAGCGCCGCGTTTTCTTCTCGTTCGGAATTTCAGCCATCATCTACAGCATTTCGCTTCTGATTCTTATGATTTTGTTCATTAAGAACGTTCTCGTAAGCCAAATGGGCGACGAATGGGGATATCTGGCAACCCTTGGCGTCATTTATTTCTTTGCGAGAACGAGTTTGCGAAAAGCTTTGCCCCTTGCACGGGCTTGGATACGGGACAAGAAGGAGAAATATATGGCCTGGAAAGTGACTCGCGCGCAGCAGATTGGCGCTCTTGGACTGGTTCTGCTGTTTCTGTTGCCTCCGTTTTCTTCAAAGGTCTCCACCGATCTGGTGCTCGAGCCTGGAAAGGACATGCGCGTTCGGGCCGCAGTGGACGGCAGAATTCAAAGAGTGTTTGTCCGCGAGGGCGATGAAGTAAGAGCGGGCCAGATATTGGCCATTTTGGAGAATCCCGACATAAGTGCCGACGCGCAATCGCTCACACAGCAGTTAGCGCTCGCCAGCAGTAACCTCCGCAATAATCAGGACCGCTCAGACTTCAGCCAAGCGGCGCAAGTGGTTCGCGATCGCGCCAGGCTCGAGCAAGAACTTTCCGTAGCGCAGAAGAGAGTGCAGAATCTCGAAATTCGAGCACCCATGGACGGGGTGGTGGTTACTTCCAATGTGAATCAGGAAGCCGGCAAGTATCTTTTGGCAGGGGACGAATTTGCCCGGGTAGTGGATCGAAGCACCATGAAGGCGCGTATTCTCGTGCAGGATCGGGAGCTTCCGGACGTTCACCCCGGCGCACCTGCCAAGGTGAAGGTGCTCCCATTTCCGTACCGAACTTACTCGGGCCACGTCGATAAAATACTTCCGGCTGCGGCGCTGGATCATCCAGTCGCTCAGACTGAGAGGCTCACGCGTTTAGGACAAGAGTTGGCGAATTTCGTTGCGGTTGAGATGGAAATTCCCAATCCTGATGGATCCCTTCGGGAAGGCATGACCGGTAAAGCAAAGATTTCTGGGCCCCGCCATTCCTTGGCCTGGCAGGCGGGGCAGGCGACGTGGCGCTGGATACGTTCACAGTTCTGGTAGAGGTAATCTCATTGGCGCCCCGAAATCCACAGCGACCAACAAAAAAAGGGCCGCCGTTCCTGGGACGGCAGCCCTTGGTAGTGCAACTGCTAACTCTATTTGGGCGCGAAGCCCAATCGTCACTGTCTAAGCCAATTAGCCGCGGCTTGGTGAATGAGCTGTTAAGGTGAGCGGCTTCACTGATCCCAGCTTCTTTCCCTTTTTCACTGTCTTTGCTTTTGCCATGGTCTTGAGTCTCCTTAAGATTTTTTGTTTTCTTGCTGCCTGCACGGCTGCTAGTGCAATCGGCGCGCCAAACTGTCAATCGCCCCACGGGAGAAGCTGTACTTGATTTGAAAGCACTTATCGACGGCAAGAAGCAGCGCGCAAACGGCCTCGATACCAAATGTGTTTAAATTTTTGAGTTCGAGTTGAATAATTCAATATGCAGGCGACGCTTTAAGATCCTCATCCCGATCGCAGGGCTCTGAAGAGAAGAGTCGGAAGAAGGGGTGCGTATGAACTGCTGGAACGAACCCAGGCGAGGTTGCTCTGGCAAAAAGAAAAAGCTGCCAGCCTTTCGGTGGCAGCCCGCTAGTTCCGTATCAGCTCATCTATCGGATGCGCAATCGAACCGCTGCACCTGACGCGAAACGCTTAATTGCCGCCCCATCGGATAAGGGGTTTGGTCTTTTCCAGCTTCTTTGCCTTCTTCAAGGTTTTCTTTGCCATGATACTTCCTCCGCGTTTGGGGTATAGCTCTCGCCAGCCACACCTTGCTCTGTGCAAAACTGGTTCCAATGTCGAAGGGAAACGCTTCGAAGCTAAAGCACTGAAGGGACATAAGTTAGAGCATTCAGGCCGTTTCCTCTCGTCGAGGGAGCGCAGAATTCTGTTGAAATTCTCACCGCGACGATTAAAAAGTCACCCGAAAAACCTACAGGTTGTACTTACGACATAGGTAGTTCAACCGGTTCCGGTCCACTCCCAGCAATCGCGCGGCATCCGCTTTTCCTTCTTTAGCCTGTTCTAGAGCTTCCTGAACCCAGCGACGCTCGAAAGTCTCCATTTCCTTGGCCAAATTGATCCCGCCCGAAGGTAGCCGGAACCGGTTCCGAGAATCGCGCCCGGAAGCTTGCACAATTTCGCCCGGGAGGTCATTCAAAGAGATCACCTCACCATCGGTCATTACCACGAGTCTTTGAATTGCGTTCTGGAGTTCCCTGACGTTGCCAGGCCAGGGATAGCGCTTCAGCGCTAGCATGGCATCGTCGGCTATTCGTTTAGGAGGAAAGCTGTTGGCGGCGCAATACACACTGACGAAGTAATCCGTTAGCACGGGTATATCTTCTACCCTCTCGCGCAGCGACGGAACGAAGATGGGCACCACATGAATCCGGTAGTAGAGGTCCTCGCGAAACCGTTCTTCGCGAACCATTTCCTCCAGATCTTCGTTGGTCGCGCTAATCAGCCGAAAATCTATGCGGATAGGCTTTTTGCCACCTAGCCGCGTGAATGAACGGTCCTCTAGGACGCGCAGGAGTTTGCTCTGCAGCGCGGGCGTGAGCGTCGCAATTTCATCCAGGAAAAGCGTCCCCTGATGTGCCATTTCAACTCGGCCTTCCTTCATGGCTGTTGCGCCTGTGAAGGCTCCCTTCTCATAGCCAAATAGCTCCGCTTCCATTAAGCCCTCGGGAAGAGCGGCACAATTCACGCTGACGAATGCGCGGTTTCGTCGCGGGCTCTGTTCGTGAAGGGCTCGCGCCACCAGTTCCTTACCCACCCCGCTCTCTCCCCGGATGATGACGTTCGTGGTCGCCCGGGCCATTCGTTTTATGGAATCGAACACGTGGTTCATGGCGTCTGTAGAGCCGATTAAATCGCCATGCGTACTCTTGCGGCTTATCTCCTGGCGGAGAATTCGATTTTCGCGCTGGATGTGTAATTTCTCAACGGCGCGCTCAAGCAGATGCCGCAGAACGTCCGTGTCGATGGGTTTGATGAAGTAATCGTAAGAGCCTGCATCGATCACTTTCAAAGCGGTGGCTTTTGTTTCGTCAGAACTGAGCACGATTACGAGCGTATCGATTTCACTTCCTACCAGCCGGGCAAGCAACTCGGTGCATTCGCGAACCCCCGCGTCTGCGAGTGGGAGGCCCAGTAGCAGGACGTCGAGTGCCGACCCCTGAAGGAGGCTGTAGGCTGCTGCCATATCCTCGCCTTCGAAGACTTCGAACTCCGATCGCAACGCGGACGCAATCTTCGAGCGAAGGCTATGGTCATCGTCAACAATGGCTACTTTGGGTTTGGTCGCTACGGGCGTGATGGTGGTCTCCGGCGGGGACTGACACAAACTAACCATGCAGCAAGGCATCCCGCGCGTGGGGCCGATTCTAGGTGTCAAGTGCCTCACTGTCAACGACAGTGCGCGGGCAAGACTAAAGTCCTCGAACCGAAAGGGTTCGCTTCTTTCAGGGTAACCTAGCGCGGTGCCGCCGGTGGCGCAACGCCGTAAACGTATTTAACCGTCTCGAGTGTCGCGTGATACTTCACAACGTTCGGTGCCTTATCCTGCGCTTGCGCGATCGACAGGCAAACCAAAACGCCGCAGAAGATGACAAGCGCTCGCAACCTCATCAGAACCCCCTAGCCGCTGCCGCGCGATTCTAGAACAAACATTCGCCCTGCTCGGCACAATTGTGAATGCCGCCCGGCAATGCGATGATGGCATTAGCGTATCCCGCAGACGCAGATCAGGGACCGAAACAAATGCTGAAAAAAAAGCTCACCCACATCCTGCTTCACGATTCCTTTCGTGTGGGGATCACTATCAAAGGTGTCGACGGATTATTAGAAGCAATCGGCGGCGTGCTGCTGTGGTTTAAAGTCAACTCGTTGAACGCTTGGTTGCAAGCGCTGTGCGAGCACGAACTCGCCAGCGATAAGCACGATATTATTTTCCGCCACATAAGCGCCGCCTCGCAGAAACTAGCCAGCGGAAGCCCCCTGTTCGCCTCGCTCTATCTTCTCTCACACGGGCTCGTTAAGGTTGTGCTGGTAATCTGCCTCTGGGCCAATAGGCTTTGGGCTTATCCGCTGACGATTGCGGTATTCGGCGCCTTTATGGTCTACCAACTTTACAGATTCACTCATACACATTCCTGGGCGCTCATTATTCTCACTCTTTTCGACGGCCTGCTGATATTTCTTACCTGGAAAGAATATCAGGACCAGAAAGCTCAGAAAGCGAAGCAGGAAAAACGCTGAGCGTTTGGTCTTCCTTATGCAGTTGCTCTTCTGCTTCTTTCAAGCAGCGGAAAAAAAAATCAGAAGCGCTCGCGGGCGTATGGCCTTGGACCTGCTTTTCGTGTAGATTTTCGTATCGTGCCCACGCCGCTCAAATTTAATGTCGCGCTGGTGCAGATGGCCGTCAGCGCCAAGCCCGCCGAAAACCTCGCGCGCGCCACATCTCGCATTGAAGAAGCCGCGCGCTCGGGCGCGCAGGTGGTCTGCTTGCCGGAACTTTTTCGCTCGCAATACTTCTGCCAGCGCGAAGACACCGCAAATTTCGAATTGGCCGAACCTGTTCCAGGGCCCACTACGGAAGCATTGGGCCGTGTGGCGCAAAAAACGAAAACTGTCATAGTCGCTCCGCTTTTCGAACGCCGCGCTGCCGGTGTTTATCACAACACCGCCGCGATCATCGACGCCGATGGCCGCATCGCCGGTGTTTACCGCAAGATGCATATTCCCGATGACCCCGCCTATTACGAAAAGTTTTATTTCACGCCCGGAGACTTGGGCTTTCGCGCCTTTTCCACCAGCGCCGGCAAAATCGCCACGCTAATCTGCTGGGATCAGTGGTATCCCGAGGGAGCGCGTCTCGCCGCGCTCAACGGCGCCTGCATACTTTTTTATCCCACCGCGATCGGTTGGCATCCAAGCGAAAAAGCGTCCAACGGCGAAGCGCAGCGCGATTCCTGGCGAACCATCCAGCGCAGCCACGCCATCGCCAACGGCCTCTACGTTGCGGCCGTCAATCGCGTGGGACACGAAACTCCCGCGGAAGGCGGAGCCGGCCTCGAATTCTGGGGCAGCTCATTCCTTTGCGATCCGCAGGGAGTCGTCATCGCCGAAGCTTCCGCCGACCGCGAAGAAATCCTATACGGCGAAGTGGATCTCGCGCACCTGGAAGACGTTCGCCGCAATTGGCCCTTCTTGCGCGACCGCCGAATCGACGCCTACGCCGGCCTCGAGCAGCGCTTCCTCGACGAAAAACCTTGAACC
The DNA here is from genome assembly GCA_963698005.1 of uncultured Acidobacteriota bacterium. Lineage (GTDB taxonomy): Bacteria > Acidobacteriota > Terriglobia > Acidiferrales > UBA7541 > Palsa-295. Next base: position 2,807,974 of record OY969113.1, on the reverse strand, counting down.
CTTCGCGCCGCATCGCCCGCTCCACCGAAGAAAATACCCCGGCATCGCTCGGCTTCCGCATGCCCGCCGAATGGGAACCTCACGAAGCTACATGGATCGGCTGGCCTCATAACGAAACTGACTGGCCCGGAAAGATCGCTCCCATCCACTGGGTTTACGGAGAAATCGTTCGCAAAATTGTTCCGGGAGAACTCGTCCGCATCCTGGTGAATTCCACAGCGCATGAAGCGCAAGCGCGCAAAGTTTTGAAAAGCGCGGGCGTCAGCTTGGGTAGAGTGCAGTTTCTGAGATTCCCTACGAATAGAGGGTGGACGCGTGATTTCGGCCCTATCTTCGTCAAACGCGCAAAGCCCCGCCCCGAAGTTGCCATCGCTCGATTCCGTTTCAACGCCTGGGCGCGCTATCCGGACTGGCAAAGGGACGATGCGATTCCTGAACAAGCCGCGCGCCGCCTGAAAATGAAAATCTTCCGCGCACTTCTCGGCGAGCGTAATGTGGTTCTCGAAGGCGGAAGCATCGACGTGAACGGTTCCGGCACGCTGCTCACCACCGAAGAGTGCCTTCTCGATCAAAAACGCCAGGTACGAAATCCCGGGTTCACTCGTGGCCAGACCGAAACAGCGCTGCGAGAATATCTCGGCGCAAAAAATATTATATGGCTCGGCAAGGGCATCGCCGGCGACGACACGCACGGCCACGTCGATGATTTGTGCCGCTTTGTGAATCGAAGCACGGCCGTCCTTTGCCGCGAGAAAAACTCTCGCGAGAAGAACTACCGTCCGCTCGAAGAAAATTGGGAGCGCCTGCGTGGCGCAAGGTTGGAGAACGGAAGCAAACTAGACGTCATCGCATTACCGATGCCGTCCCCTCTTTTTTTCGATGGCGTGCGCCTCCCCGCCAGCTACGCAAATTTCTACATCTCGAATTCTGCGGTGTTAGTGCCCACATTCAACGATCCCAACGACCGCGTAGCCCTCGGCATCCTCAGCGATTTATTCCCCTCGCGCTCCGTAGTCGGAATCCATTCCGTCGATTTAGTCTGGGGATTCGGCACCATTCACTGTCTAACGCAACAGCAGCCCGCTCGAGCGTAAATTCCATCTAATTGCTTTTGCCCTCGTTCCAGGGTTGGGAAGAAAGACAAAAGATGATCGCCGGTCGGCATACAAAGTTCTCAGCGCGGGAGCCCTCTAAGTATTAATCTTGTACCCATGAAAAAATCTCGCCCCCGCAAAGAACCTCAAGAAAAAGAGTCGGGCAAGGACGAGCCTTGCCTCTTCTGCAAAATCGCCGCGCACGAACTCGAAGCCAAAATTATTTTCGAAGATGAAATCTCGCTGGCCTTCCTCGACGTTCGCCCGCTATTCCCCGGCCACGTCTTGCTGATCCCGAAAGCGCATTACCCCACCTTGACGGATCTCCCCGCCGAACTGATCGGCCCGTTTTTTTCCAACGCTCAAATGCTCGCCCGAAAAGTTCAGCAGGTAATGAAAGCGGAAGGCACCTTCGTCGCCATGAACAACGTCGTCAGCCAGAGCGTCCCGCATCTTCACGTCCACATCGTCCCCCGCAAACGCCAAGACGGCCTGCGCGGCTTCTTCTGGCCCCGCCGTCCCTACCAGAAAGGAGAAATGCTAGCCCTCCACGAAGTCCTCTCTAAACCCGCCTAACCTCGCTCCCCGTTCACGTCGAATCACTCTTCATCTAACAACCGTACTCATCGTTGCGTCGTTCTTACGGCGGGAGGCCAACCCTTTCGCGCGGCACCGGAGTCAACCCGTGCACGATTGAAACTCGCGGGGGTGGCGGGTGGCGCCGGTAGCAACTACAGGTGATGAAATGCAGATGCCGTTGCCCATAGCGGCGCTCCAGTCGATTCTTCAAGGCCATCAGTCAAAACTCGCACCCTTTGCCAACCCCGCAAAGAGTGCGGCACCCGCAAAGGAAGGTTCAAAGGCACAAACAACCGCAAATCACTTCAGCGTTAACTACCGCAGTGGTACCATCCGCATTTGTCACGGGTCAAGAAGAAGAAAATGCACAGCGATGCGAAAGGGTGGGCCACCCGCCTTATCTTTTGCGGGTGCCGCACTCTTCGGTTTTTGAAGGGTGCGGGTTTTGACGTTCTAGAACTTGCACCTCGGTTCGACATCCGGCGTGCACGAATTCTTTTCTCCGTGCTGATAAAATCTGTAGCTACTCCCTAACGACGCTCCAGTCGATTCTTCAAGGCCATCAGTCAAAACCCGCACCCTTTGCCAACCCCGCAAAGAGTGCGGCACCCGCAAAGGAAGGTTCAAAGTCATAAAACAACGGCAAATCACTTCAGCGTCAACTACTGCAGTGGTATCATCCGCATTTGTCATAGGTCAAGAAGAAGAAAAGTGCGCGGTGGGCCGCAAACTTCGCAATGGCGGCAATGCAAAAGGGTCGGCCACCCGCCATCAAAGATTGGAGGAAGCTCGGAGATGCTGTTGAAAGAGCCAAGGGAGGGACGGATCGGCGAGGAGACGATAATCTATCGATGGACGAAATTCGAGAGATTGCGGACCAGATGAAGGCTGGCGACTGGTGGTCGCCTAAATAAGGGGACCTATGGATAAGATTCAATCAGAAAGCGAAACATTCAGGGCAGGCGCTTCTTTCCGGGTAAAAGGGCTCAACATGGACATGGACACTATAACTGGTGAACTCGGACACAACCCCACTGAAACCCATCGGCGAGGTGAACCTGCTCCGATCGGTAAGTCGTACAGTCGTGACATGTGGATTCTAGCTTCCCCACTCGGCAAAAACCGAGACTTGGAGCTTCATCTTGAGTGGCTGGCAGAGCGACTCCTTCCTCGAAAGCCCTATATATCCTTACTAAGAGAAAAAGCCACGATAGATATATACTGCTACAAAACTTGTTACACAGAACAAGCGAGTTTAACCTTATCGTCCCACGCCCTCAGAATCTTCACAGAACTCTCCCTGGAGCTTTGCGTAAGTCTGATCTTCCTGCCAGGTGACCCGGAGGAGACACCCGACTCTACTTCCCCTCAATAGGGCGGGTGGCCAACCCTTCCGCGCGGCGCCGGAGTGAACTTCTGCACGATTGAAACTCGCGGGGTGCCGAATCTTTTCTGCGCTTTATGCAGAAAAGATTCGGGTTTTGACGTTCCGCTTCCATCTCCCCACCTCTTGCGCGGCTGCACCCGCGCAATGTCGTTGCCTCAACGAGCAACTTCACCCTCGACCACCGCAATGGGCTGTTCCCTCGTTCCCAAATTGGAAGGATTCGCTTCCCAAAGTTATGCTCACACACACGTGTCCTTGAATTTCTCCAAATCACGTGCTACCGTCGCTCGTGGTTAAAATAGAATATCGTCGAGCGCTTCACCAAAAAGTAATTCCCGCACACTGCCCGCCCGCAATCCCAAGCTTCCCCGCTACAAGTAAGGCCTCAATTTCGAACGTCCCGGCTGCATTTCTAACCGAAACCGGCGCACATTCAGAAATCGACGTAACTCACTCAAAACAAACGACCGCGACAGTTCTAACCGGGGCCAGAATTGCGCATAAGCAATCACGATCTCGCAACACTTTCATTCCAACATTGAAACGGCCCGCATCTCCTGGCTCAGATTTCCCGAGTAATTTCAACACATTGACGCGCCTCTGCGACTTTGCTATGTTCGCGCATGAAGTTTTTTGGAGGCTGCCAGTGAAGCGTCGCACGATCCGCACCTCAGCAGGGTCGCGAAATAGCCACAAGCTGCTGAAAAAGAAGACGTTAAAGGCATCCTCGAAGAAGAACGCTCTGCCTCCCGATCCCGACGCGCCCGCCAAGCAGGCGCAAATGAGGTTTTACGAAGAGGCTCTCAAGTTTTTTCAGCAGCAGAAGTTCGTCCGCGCCAAACAATCCCTCGAGCGCGTTCTGGAAGGTCCCAGCAAAGAACTCGGCGACCGCGCGCAAGTGCACATGCGCATCTGCGAACAGCGCATCACGCGTCCGCCAGTTCCCGCGGTGAAATCCGCCGAGGAGCATTACACCCAAGGGATCGCGCTGATGAATCTTGGCCGCTGGGACGAAGCTCGCGAGCATCTCGACCGCGCGCGCAAAGCCGCGCCGAAAGCTGACCACATCGTTTACGCCATGGCCGCGCTCGATTGCCTGACTGGCGAAGCCGAGTCCGCGATGCAAAATTTGAAAGTCGCAATTCAATTGCGCCCCGAAAATCGTTACCACGCACGCAACGACGAGGATTTCTCTTTCTTGCAGGAAGACCCGCGCTTCACCGAGTTGCTCTATCCGGAGCGAGACGGCTCGGCAAACTAACTCTCCGCGATTCCCGTGAAAAAATCTTCGCAGCAGCGTGCCCGGCCCGTTCGCATTGTCGCTCTCGGAGGAGGCACCGGCCTCTCCACCGTTCTCCGCGGACTGAAAGAATATGTCGCCTCACCAAAAAAAGAAAAAGAACGCCGGCCGATCGCGGACCTCGCCGCGGTAGTCACCGTCACCGACGACGGCGGCAGCTCCGGCCGCTTGCGCCGTGAGTACCGCGTCCTTCCTCCCGGAGACATACGCAACTGCATGGTAGCCCTTTCGAAAGACGAACACCTGCTTGGAAAACTTTTTCAGTATCGATTTCCCGCCGGACGCGGTCTCGCGGGGCACAGTTTTGGAAATCTGTTCCTCACCGCGCTGACAAATGTTACTGGAGACTTTCCGGAGGCGGTGCGCGTGTCGGCGCAAGTCCTCGCCATTCGCGGACGGATTTTCCCCTCCACGGCGCAGAACGTGACCCTGGTAGCGGAGTTGGAGGACGGGACCGTGGTTCACGGCGAGACGAATATTTCGCGCTCGCGAAAACCCATTCGCAAAATCCGGCTGGTGCCGCGCCGCGTCCGCGCGCTTCCAGAAGTTCTGGAAGCAATCCGCTCTGCCGATTTGATTTTGGTGGGACCGGGCTCGCTCTACACCAGCATTATTCCAAACCTTTTAATCTATAAGGTTGTGCAAGCGATCAAGCGCTCGCCTGCAACGTGCGTGTACATCGCTAATCTGATGACACAGCCTGGGGAAACGCAGAATTACTCCGTCGCCGATCACGTCCGCGCAATTTACGGTCACACGAGCAAGGGCCTTTTCGATTTTGTGGTGATCAATCGCTCACGCGTTCCTGCGAAGGAGCTGCGGCGCTATCGCACGCAGAACGCCGAGCCGGTGGATCCGTCATTTGCGGAACTGAAGCGCATGGGATTGGCTTACGTTACAGGCGACCTCTTACATCACCGCGGAGTTGTTCGCCACGATCAGAAGCGGCTGACCCGGCTTTTGTTGGATGAGTTCGTAAAGCGCGGCTCCGGCCATTGAGACTCGCCGATCGGGCGCGGAACCCAAAATTGGAAATGCTTTTCTTGCGCCAGTTTGCCGGTGTTCGTATACTGACCGCCGCTGTACCGAAGGCGTTGAGATGCGGAGAGAGCATTCCCAGCCGCTAGTCGAGGGCCTTTAATAAGACTTCATAGTCTTTGAGCGATTCTGGAGGTTGTGATGGCAGGGGTAACGCAGGACGAACTGAATGTATATAAATCAGCCGAGGCGCGTTTTGAAATTGCCGCCCAGAAATTGGGACTAGAAGAGGGCCTTTATCGTTACCTGAAACATCCCAGCAAAGAAATTACGGTATATATTCCGGTGCCGCTCGACACCGGTCGGTTGGAAGTGTTCGTCGGCTATCGCGTGCTGCACTCGACGATTCGTGGTCCGGGCAAGGGCGGTATTCGGTTCGCGCCGGACGTTTCTATTGATGAAGTGCGCGCACTGGCCGCGTGGATGACGTGGAAGTGCGCGGTGGTGAATATTCCGTTCGGTGGCGCGAAGGGCGGAGTGATTTGCGATCCCAGCAAACTTTCGAAAACCGAACTCGAACGCATCACGCGACGTTACACGGCCGAATTGAGCGAATGGTTTGGCCCCGAGCGCGATGTTCCCGCGCCGGATATCGGCACGAACGAGCAGACCATGGCGTGGGTGATGGACACCTACGCCATGCACGTACGGCAAGCGACCACGGCGGTCGTCACCGGGAAGCCGCTTGAGCTCGGCGGCTCGCAGGGACGAAAAGAAGCGACGGGACGCGGCCTGATGATTTGCTGCAACAATGCCCTCACGAAACTCAAGATGAAGCGCGAAGGGTGCCGCGTGATCATTCAGGGCTTCGGCAACGTGGGCTCGCAAGCCGCACTACTAATGCACGAAGCGGGCTACAAAATCATAGGGATTGCGGATATTCACGGCGGACTCTATAACGAAAAAGGATTCGACATCCCGAAAGTGCTGGACTGGGTCTATGGCCAGCGCAAAGCTTTGCCGGAATTTCCAGGCGGCGGAGACAAAATGACCGCGCAGGAAGTGCTCTTTCATCCGTGCGACATCCTGGTGCCGGCAGCCACTGAAAACCAGATCACCAGTCAAAATGCGGGCCGCGTGGATTGCAAAATCCTTTGCGAAGGCGCGAACGGACCCACCACTTCGTACGCGGACTCGATTATCGAGGATAAAGGAATTTTTATCGTTCCGGACATTCTCGGGAATGCCGGTGGAGTGACCGTCAGTTATTTTGAATGGGTGCAGGACCGCCAGGGTTTCTTTTGGCGCGAGAATGAAGTGAATGAACGGTTGCAGGATGTGATGGACCACAGTTTTGAACAAGTGCTTCACTATGCCGAGACACACGGCGTGAATAATCGTATCGCTGCCTACATAGTGGCGATCGATCGGGTAGCTCGGGCGCTCAGGCTCCGCGGAATTTATGCGTAAAGTCGTGGGCGAAATTTTGGCGGGGAGGAAACTATGTACCCTGATTCGATTTCGCCCGGAGCATTAAAGACGGAAGACGAGCACCGCCGGGATATTTGCGCCGTCGGCCGGTGGATTCACGATCGTAGTTACGTTGCTTCCACTGATGGAAATATTTCCCTCCGTTTAGATCCTCAACACATCCTCACTTCGCCGACAGGAATCTGCAAAGGCATGATGACGCCCGACGATCTGGTGGTCACCGATCTCGAAGGCCACAAAGTGAGTGGGCGCCGGAACCCCTCGTCTGAGTTAGGGATGCACCTTCTTATTTACCGCCGGCGTCCGGAGATAAATGCGGTGTGCCATGCGCATCCCCCTGTCGCAACCGGCTATGCCGCGGCGGGAATACCGTTGAACAAGGCGCTGCTTTGCGAATTGGTGCTCTCGTTGGGCTGCGTTCCCGTAGCGAGATACGGCACGCCGGGCACATCGGAGTTGGTGGAAGCCGTCGAGCCGCTAGTGGAAGGCTACGACGCGATCCTCTTGGCGAATCACGGCGTGGTCACATACGGGCAGGATCTGTTGAAAGCCTTTTTCCGAATGGAGACCACCGAGCATTTCGCCCGCGTGGCGCTGGTGACGCAAATGCTGGGGAAGCAGGTATTGTTGTCAGATTGCGATGTAGAGAAATTATTCGCGGCGCGCGCCCGCTACGGCTTGCAAAGCTCTTCGAATTTAGGGCCGGTTTCGCCGGTGACTTCGGAAAGCTGTGAGACCGAGCGTATCAATTTGACCCGGCGCGAATTGGAATCGCTGGTGGGCGAAGCGGTGAAGCAAGATCGTTCGCGGCGGTAGCGTTGCGACCAACCTTTGACCAGGACCTAATACTCCCCAAAATTCTCATCTGCAAAAAATAGCGGACAGCAACCGTCTGGCGATCGCTGCCCGCAAGCCTTATTCGCTACTGTGTGATTTCGACGTACTTCATCTTGCCGCCGAAGTGTATCTCTTTAATCTGATTGCTATCGACAACAACAGCGGTGGATTTCGGCTTGGCGCTTTCGTCCTTCCATTGGACGGGTGCCTCCGCGATAACTTTTCCATTCTTCAAAAACTTTGCGTGTGTGTCATCGGCGGTCACCGAATATTCTCCAGCTTTCAGTTCCGTGCCGCCGAATGTGGCCGGGCTCAGAAGTGTCAGTTCCGTCTTCAAAATCGGAATGAGGTTTGACTTAGCGTCCTTCGCTGGAGCCGCATGAGTAGCGATCGATAGCGCGAGGGCCAGTGCTGCAAGGATTGTTAACACTCCATTCATTTTGCTGCGCGACATTTTAATTCCTCCTTAAATCTGACTTAGAGTCTCACTCGCCCCTTGCAACCGCTTAGACGCAGCGGTAATCGCGTTGAAAGCAGGGATAGCAAGAAATTCAGAAAATTATTTTGGCGTTTAGTTACACGGGTCATTCCTGCATCGAAAACGAACACTGCGTTTCCCTAAAGCGAACAATTGCGGTTACAAATTGTAGCGGGAATGCAACTGTATGAATATTCGTACAAGGTGATGTTGCGCAATTTGTTTCGGACTGAGATTGGTAAGAAAACCAACCCGGCGGAATTTCCGCAGAACGGCGCTGCGAGCTTATTGGTTAAGAAGACATAAAAGAACTTCTAGTCCACAAACGGTCTCGGCCACACATACACGGCGCCGGGACGATTGCCACTTTATTAATACGGAGCTGCAGAGCTTTTAGTTCCCGAGTTGACAGACGGGACAATCAAGCACGCAGGCCGGAAGCCTGCTCGCCGAGTGAATCCGCGTCCTGGTTGCGTTGACACTCCAGCGGCGCTAATCAATAATCGCTGACTATGATTGGATCACTGCGCGGGAAGCTGATTGAGAAGCGGCCCAATTTAGTTTTGATCGATGTGGGCGGGGTCGGCTATCAAGTGGTGATTCCGCTTTCTACGTTTGCCAGCTTGGGCGCGCTGCACAGCGAATCGACACTGCTGATTTACACGCATGTGCGCGAAGACCAGCTTGCTCTGTATGGATTTTTTACTGCGCGAGAAAAGCATTGCTTCGAGCTCTTGATTTCGGCTTCGGGCGTGGGACCATCGCTAGCTTTGAAAATCCTTTCGGGCATGAGCCTGGAAGAACTGATTCCGGCGATTCGCAAAGGGGATTTGGCGCAACTGGTGCGCATTCCCGGCGTGGGTCGCAAAACGGCGGAGCGTATGGTAGTGGAGTTACGGGATAAACTGGCAGTCGTGGATGTTCCGCAAGCCGGGACACCCACGACGCGCTCGCAACTCGAATCGGATGTTGCTTCGGCGTTGGTGAATCTAGGGTACGATGCGCGGTCAGTGGACAGCGCGATTGAAAAGGCCGGCGTGAAGGCGGGGAGCGATTTTGAGGAAGTGCTGCGCGCTGCGCTTCAGATTCTAGGCGGCGCGTCGATGAAAAAGACAGCGCGCGCAGGTCGCGAGGAATGATCGAACTTTATTGCGGAAGTGAGCGCGCTTCATAACGCGAGCTAGCTACGACGAGGAACAAGTTGGCAGAGAAAATGATGGACGGGCGAAGCCGGATTATTTCAGGGAAGGCGCTGGATGAAGACGCGCGCATTGATGCCAGCGTGCGGCCGAAGCGCATGGAAGATTTTATCGGCCAATCGCGGGTGAAAGAAAACCTGAAGATAGCGGTGGACGCGGCGAGGAACCGAGGCGAAGCGCTAGACCACGTTTTGCTCTATGGCCCGCCGGGGCTGGGAAAAACTACACTCGCGCAGATTCTCGCGAATGAGATGGGCTCGGCGATCAAAATAACTTCGGGGCCGTTACTGGAGAAAAAAGGCGATGTGACAGCGGTGCTTACTTCGCTGGACCCGCGCGATTTCTTTTTCCTGGACGAGATTCACCGGCTGCAGCCTTCGCTGGAGGAGATACTTTATCCGGCGATGGAAGATTTTCGCGTGGACTTGATCATCGGACAGGGACCCGGGGCGCGAGTGCATCCCTACCAGTTGAATCAGTTCACGTTGATTGGAGCGACCACGCGCGCGGGGCTGATTATGGCGCCGCTGCGTTCGCGATTTGGGATCGTTCACCGGCTGGAGTTTTATTCGCCGGAAGATGTGCTGCAGATCGTCCAGCGCTCGGCAAAAATTCTGGGAATCACGATGGATGAAGCGGGTGCGCGAGAGATTGCACGGCGCAGCCGCGGTACGCCACGGGTGGCAAACCGCTTGTTGCGGCGAGTGCGCGATTTTGCGGAAGTTCGCGCAAAAGGCCAGATCAATATCACGGTGGCGCGCGACGCGCTTGCCATGCTGGGAGTTGACGAACACGGGCTGGACGAAGTAGATCGGAATTTATTGCTGACGATCATTCAGAAATATTCGGGCGGGCCGGTCGGACTGAATACGATCGCGGCTTCTCTGAGCGAAGAAGAAGATGCGATCGAGGAAATTTACGAGCCTTACCTGATGCAACTGGGCCTGCTTGACCGCACGCAGCGAGGGCGCGTGGCGACTGCGCTGGCCTACAAACACTTCGGCATGGACGAGCCTCGTCGCCAGCCTGGACTTTTCAGCTAACGGCAGATTCCGCATCGCTATCAATCCCGGTTATGATGATTTTTCAGCGGCTATGGCGACTATCTATTTATCTCTGGGTTCGAACAAAGGAGACCGCGAGAAATACATTGCGCGGGCGATCGAAGCTCTTGGTGCGTGCGGAGTGAGCGTTGCGCGGAAGTCGTCCCTATACGAAACAGAGCCGGTGGAGACAAGTTCGAAGGGCTGGTTTCTAAATTGCGTGGTGGAAGCGCAAACAGAGCTTTTGCCGCCGCAATTGATGCACAGGCTGCTCGACATCGAGCGGGCACTGGGACGGAGAAGGCGGGTACCGCGGGGTCCGCGTTTCATCGACATAGACATTTTATTCTACGAGGATCGCGTGGTGAGTTCGGAGCAACTCGAGATTCCGCATCCGCGCATGGCAAACAGAAGATTCGTGCTGGTGCCGTTCGCCGAGATAGCTCCCGATGTGCGGCATCCTGTTTTCAAGAAGACGATTGCGGAATTGCTGGAGGAGACGCGGGACCGGAGCGAAGTTCGCCTGCATGAGAGTAAATCGACGGAGTAACAACGTTATTAGGCGCGCTTGCGGCTATCCGAGATGCCGGCGGTCGTGCAATTCTTTTTCGCGCTTCTTGCGGTCTTCTTCTTCCTGTTTCTCGAACTCGACCAACTCTTCCTCCGACATTTGATAATCCTCACGCGATGCGAACATGATGCCCCTGCGGCTATCCCGTGAATCGCTGATCTTGCGCCGGCGCTTTTTAAGGGCGGAGAAGTCTCCCATGCTGCGGATCGGTTCAGCTAGCGCGCCGGAATCGACCAGCAGTTCGCTCACTTTTTCCAGGAAATCGTGGAGGTGATAGGGCTTCAGCGAGTAGGGAAGGCCCTCCTGCTCGAGGATGGGTTGCGCGTGTTTCGCGGCGAGCAATGGAACTAGAAAGAGCACGCGAATGCGTCTCGGTGGAGCTTCATTTTCGGCCTGCGGCGCGGGATATGACTCCGTTTGGGCGAGTTCCTTCAAGATGGAGAAAAGTTGGCCGCGGACATCGGTAAGAGCGATGTTGACGATAACGAGATTCCACTCTCCGCTGGCCAATTCGGCCATGGCTTGCGAAGCGAGAGGCGCTAGCCGGACACGCCAACCCTCGGAATCGAGGACGCTTTTAAGCGCTCGCTGGCTGACGACGTCGTCGTCGATGATCAGGATTCCGACTTCTGCCACGAGGGTCTCCGGGGGAGTGCAACTCCAGTATAGCGGGAGCTCGTTTGCGCCCAGCTTTGGTCAAGTGCAGGGTTTCCAGGGCGGCCTTGACTTCTTGAACAGGCGAATAGAAAGCGAAGAATAGTCCTTGACATAGCGAATAAAAGGCGAATAAGATGCAACACGTGACGGCGAGGCTCCAATGGCCACTTCTCCCATATTCCGGGCAAATCCAACGACGCTACGGCGTCGGCGGGAAGGCCCGGAGCAGACCAGTCTCACCCTTTTCCCCACAGCCGCTCGCCACGGCACCTGTGAGCAACCGAGTGACGCTTCCGCGCCCCCGGAGCCGGTCCCGACAGATTCGGGATCACCGCTCCGAACGAAGCCCGCTACGGAACTGGTCGGCATTGCGCGCCTCGCCGCTTCCTCCCTCCGCGCTGAAGCCAAGCGCGGGACGGAGTACTTTCTCCTTCCCGTACGATCAATCCTGAACTACTGCGATTCGGAGAGGGTGCCGTTTCGATGGACGGTGAATCCCTATCGCGGCTGCGAATTCGGCTGCAAGTATTGTTACGCACGCTACACGCACGAATACATGGACATCGATGGCGGAGAATTCGAATCGAAAATCTACGTCAAGAAGGATGCGGGCGCGCTGGTGGATCGCGATCTCTCTACGGAGAAAGTCTGGGGAGAACATATTGCGATTGGAACAGCCACCGACCCGTACCAACCAGCGGAACGAGAGTTCGGAGCCACGCGCGCGATACTGGAAAAAATGGTGCTGCGCGAAGGGCTGAGGCTTTCGATCACGACTAAGTCAGATCAAGTGGTTCGCGACATCGATTTGCTGCGGCGCATCGCGGAACGATCATCCATCACCGTGAACCTGAGTATCACGACAATGCGTGTTCGGCTCGCGCGGCTGCTTGAGCCTCGCGCTCCGCGGCCGGATCTTCGCTTGGAAGCCATTCGCAAACTGCGCGAGGCTGGAATCTCAGCGGGAGTGTTGGCGATGCCGATTCTGCCGGGGATAACAGACGGTGAAGAAGATCTGGAAGTGCTGGCCCGCGGCGCGCGGGATGCGGGTGCGCAATGGCTTGCGGGAAGAGTGCTTTTCCTAATGCCGGCCGCGTTGAAGCAGTTCATGCCGTTTCTGGATAAGAGGTTTCCAAAACTCTCGCAACAATATCGCGCGTGGTACGGGCGCTATGGGAGCGTGCCGGAGACGTACGGTAAGGAGATCAGTGCACGCGTCGAGGGACTGCGGCGTAAGTACGGGCTTGGCCTGCGCACACGCACAGATGAGTCACGGGCTTGGAAGTCGCCGCAGATGCAACTTGTTTGGCAAGGGGGAGGAGCGTAATGCCTCGAGCGAAATCAAGGAAACGTGCGGGTCGCCGCGGGAAAATCGCGCGGCAGATGGAACTGCAAGTTGCTAGCTTGCCTGCGGAGGTAAAACGCGTGCGAGGGGTGAAGCTGAAACACGTATCCGCGTTCACGATGGTAGTCTCCGTGATATGTTTAAGCGCATTTTTGGCCGGCCGCGTGGACGTGTCTGCGGCGAAGTCTATGAGAGGCGATGCAAAGGAGCACCCGATGTTCTTAGGCTTGCGAACCGCTGTCTATGACGCGCCGGATATTGCGAAGGCAAAAGCTTGGTACAGCAAAGTGCTAGGCGAACAGCCCTATTTCGATCAGCCTTTCTACGTTGGCTTCAACGTAGGCGGATATGAGCTGGGGATCCTTCCTGCGAAGGACGCGGCTGCGAAGCGCGCTCGCGCGGGCACAGCCTACTGGGGCGTGGAAGACGCGCCCGCTGCTTACAAACGATTAGTAGATATGGGAGCTACGCCGCTTGAAGAGATACAGGATGTGGGCGGAGGAATTCTAATCGGCGCGGTGCGAGATCCGTTTGGCAACGTTCTGGGCATCATCCAGAACCCCAGTTTTAAGCCAGGCGAAGCGAAGTAGCTTGCGCTAGCGAGAACTGAAAGAAGAATTAAGCGTTGGCGCTCTGAGGAGCGTGCAGCTTCTCAACCGCGGCGATGTGTTGAAGGATCATTTCGATCACGTACTCGTCTCCAAATTTCGAGTTAATCATCACGTTGTAGAGCGCCCGGCAGGGCCACTCCGATCCGAAGTAGTGGCGTATGAACGAGGCGCGCTCGGCATCGATTTCGGAGACCAGTTGGGCAGCTTCCTTTTCGGTTTTCCCGATTGATTTAATGCGGAGAATTTTTTCCTCCCGCGAGGCGTAGACGAAGACGTGGAAGGCATCCGGATGGTCTCGTAAAATGAAAGGCGCGCCGCGCCCTACGATGACGCAATTCCCCCGGGAAGCAACATCCTCCACAACCTTACGCAGCAGATCGACCATCTGATCCGTGTCAAACCCGGAGGCCGAGCCTTCTACCGGCAGTGCTCTTTCGTAGCTTCCACGAGCGAAAACTTTGAACAGGCGGTAAACCAAAGGGTCCACGCGTTCGTCGCACTCCTTCGCAGCTTTAGGGTCGACCTTCGCAATGCGCGCAATTTCCGCGGTAAGCTCCTGGTCCCACAATTTCCAGCCTAGTCTTTCGGCCAACCGACGTGCGATAAGCGCACCACCGCTGCCGTATTCGCGCTCGACTGTGATGGTCCGGACCTGCATGGCATTCCTCCAAGGGCATCAGTGTACAGCTAATGGGCCGCCAGGCTTCACTTTCTTCATCAGGAAGACAAAGGGGAGCATGACGAGAACGGATACGCCGAGGAGCCAGAAGTTGTCGATGTACGCCAGCATGGTAGCTTGTCGATCAAGCATGTTTGCGACCATGGCGTAAGCTTGGTGCGAAGCTTGATAGGCAGATGAGCCTTTGGCTATAAGCGCACGCGTAGTCTCAGCAATCATGGCGTGGAGTTGCGGGCTTCCCGCGTGTATGTCGTTGTTCAGGTTGGCCTGATGGAACTGAGTCCGCCGCGCCAACATGGTGGTGACGAGTGAAATGCCTATGCTGCCGCCGATGTTCCGCGCAAGATTGATCAAGCCGGACGCCGCGTTGGATTTATTTTTCGGAATAAATGCGTACGCTGCGGTGTTTATCGGAACGAAGAGAAATGCGAGGCCGATGGCTTGAAATATACGCGCGGTAGCCACAGTGCGGAAATCGATAGCGGTATCGAATCGAGTCATATGGAATAGTGCAAACGAAAGCATAGCCATTCCGAAGAGCAGGAGTCTCCGCGCATCATAACGCCCAAGAAGAAAGCCCACAACGGGCATGGCCACCAGAATGGCGAATCCTCCCGGCATCAATGCGAGGCCGGCTTGTTCCGCGGTGTAGCCCATGACCGTTTGCATAAAGAGCGGCAGTAAAACGGTGCTGGACATCAGCGCGAAGCCCACCATGAACATCAACATATTTCCCACGGCAAAAGAGCGGTCTTTGAACAGATGCAAGTCGATAATGGGGTCTTTGTGATACCACTCCCAGATCACAACTGCTATCAATGCTATCGTGCTGATGACGGTCATGATGACGATTAAATGAGAGCCAAACCAATCGTCACGCTGGCCTTTGTCGAGCACGACCTGCAGAGTTCCGAGGCCGAGGGCGAGCAATCCCAATCCGATGTAGTCGATTTTGAATCCCGTGCGCTTTTGCTCCTTCATGTAAGGAGGATCGGAAATTAACCGATTGGTGAGAAGGAGGGAAATAATGCCGACCGGGATATTGATGAAGAAAATCCAGCGCCAATCGAAATTGTCGGTGATCCATCCGCCGAGCGTGGGGCCGATGGCCGGAGCAAGGACTACAGCCATACCATAGACTGCGAACGCCATTCCGCGTTTAGCTGGTGGAAATGTGTCAGCGAGGATTGCTTGTTCGCTTGGCTGCAAACCTCCGCCGCCTACTCCTTGAAGCACGCGAAAGAAAATCAGCATGCCGAGACTGGGAGCCAGTCCGCACAAAAATGAGCTGATGGTGAAAATCGCCACGCAAGACATATAAAAGCGCTTGCGGCCAATCATTTGCGAAAACCATCCGCTCATCGGCAGAATGATGGCATTCGAAACGAGGTACGACGTAAGGATCCATGTGCTTTCATCTTGGCCGGCTGAAAGACTGCCTGCGATGTGAGGAAGTGCAACGTTTGCCACACTGGTATCAAGCACTTCCATGAATGTCGCGAGGGTTACGGTGAGTGCGATAATCCAAGGATTAACTGGCGGCCGTTGGTAGGCTTCCGATGCCATAAGCGCGCCGGGGTTACTTCACGTAAACTTTGGCTTCCACCGACATCCCCAGCCGCAGGGAAAGGTCTTTGTTCTGCCCGGGCTCGAGGACGATTTTTACCGGGATGCGCTGAACTACTTTGACGTAGTTGCCGGTGGCGTTCTCCGGCGGCAGCAGGCTCAAACGGGCGCCGCTGGAGTTCGCAAAGCTATCGATATGCCCGTTGTAAGTGCGTCCATTGGAATCCACTTTTATTTTGGCGGATTGTCCAACGCGCATACCTTTTAATTGAGTTTCCTTGAAGTCCGCGGTAACCCAAACATCCTCCAGTGGAACGATGGAGAAGAGTTGTTGTCCGGGTTGGACGTTCATGCCGACTTCGACGCTTTTCGCGATCACGCCATTCACCGGCGCGACGATCTTGGTGTACTGGAGATTCAATTCAGCCTGATCGAGTAGCGCTTGTTTTTGCTTTACGGCGGCGTCAGCAGAAAGAGCGCGAGCTTCGGAGGTAGCGATCTGGCGCGGGGCAGTTTGCGATGTACGTAGACCGGCTTCGGCGGTGACGAGCTTGCTGCGCGCTTGGGTTACTTGCTGCGCAGCGGCTGCTGCGGAGGAGCGTGCGGCCACGACGCCGGCCGCGTTCGCCTTCGCAGCGGCTTCCGCCTGATCGTATTGCTGCTGGGAAATTTCCTGTTTATCAACAAGCTGTTTGTAACGGCCAACGTCCAATTGGGCTTTTGTGTCATTGGCTTGAGCTTCGGCTAGCTGGGCCTGAGCGGCGTCGTACTGCTGCTGAGCGGCGGCGATCCCCGCTTTCGCGTTTTCAATATCCGCTTCCGAGGAGGAAAGTTGGCTGGCGGTATTAACGTTTGTAATGGGGACGTTCAGGTTAGAGGCCTGGGCGGTGGCGCGTGCGTCTTCCACCGCGGCCCTAGCCTGGTCCACGGCGACTTGATAATCGCGAGGATCGATTTCAACAAGCACAGTACCGGCAGTGACGTACTGGTTGTCATCCACGTTCACCTTTGTAACGTAGCCTGAGATTCGCGCGCTAAGCGGCATTAGGTGGCCGTCTATTTCCGCGTCATCGGTAGACTCGTAGCTTTGGAAATAACGCCAGGCGAAGAACCCGCCGACCAGTACCACCAGGATCGCTGCAATCAGAAAAAGACGAGCGTTGGGATTCGATTGAATGAATCTTCCGGCGCGAGACGGCGGAGGCTCCGAAGCCGAATGGGTTTCCGGAGAAGCAGCGGTGCCGGCTGCAGCCGGTTGGTCAGGTTGAGCGACGCTCTGATCCGCAGGATTCTTGGCCGGTTCCACCTCTGTTTTCTGTGGCATTTATTTTCCTTTGAAATACTGCTTAACGCCTTCTTCGGCGAATCCGATGGCCCGCGCCAGAGCGATTTTCGAGTAGTTGTAACTGTAGAGAGCTGAAATATAATTTTCATGTGCGCTGGCGACGGCTTCCTGCGCTTGCACAACTTCGACTGTATTGGTTACGCCCGCCGCAAAGCGGTCGCGCGATTGCCTTAAACTTTCATCTGCCAAGCCGACGTTGCTTTTAGCTACGACTACTTGCTGCGCCGAGGATTCGAGGTTGAGCAGCGCGGTGCGAACGTCCGCATCGATCTGTCCGCGCAGGCTTTCGAGCCGATCGCGGCTCTGCTGAAGTTGGGCATCAGCCACTAAGACATCCCCCTGAACTTTGCCGCCCTGGAAGATTGGAATATTCAGCGTGGCGCGCATGTCAAAAACCCCATGGGTGAAAAGATTCGAATAGGTTCCGGCAATGCCGTAATCACCGCTGACCGACAGGGAAGGGTAATAGCCGGCATGGGCCGCGCGACGTGAGTACTCCTCGGAACTGACGGTCGCTAACGCGGCCTGAAAGTCTGAACGAGTTGCGTACGCGCGCTTCAGCGCGTCCTCCACGGTGATGCCTTCGAGCGGTTCGTATGGAGACTTGTCAGTGAGATCAAATTGCTGGCCCGGTGCAAGCCCGATTACTCGCGCGACGGTGAGTTTCTGAATCGCAAGATCATTCTTGGCCTGAATCAATTGCTGCTGGCGCGTCTGCAACTCTACGTGCGCGCGAAGTTCGTCGATTGCCGGGGAGGTCCCGGCTTTGAGCTGATCGGAGGCCTGATTGTAGAGAGCTTGTCCGGTGTTAACTTGAGCTTCCGCTGTTTCGATCCGCGCTTCGTCGGCGATGGCTTGAAGATAGTTATAACCTACCGCGAGAACCACGAGATCGCGAGCGTCCTTAAGTGTGTATTGCGCGGCTTTTACGTTTTGCGACGCGGAGTGCGTGTTGTTAATGGCTTTCCAATCGAAGATGGATTGCGTCACGTAGGCGCGCGAGTCGTAATAAGTGAAAGGACCGACGATAGCAGGGATATTCGCGCCAGGGATTGAGAAGCTAAACCCGAACTCGGCAAGGTTAATTTGTGACTTATCGACGTAGCTGGTGGTCGTTAGATTGGGCAAGAGCGAGCTCAACTGCTGCCAGCGCTGGCCCCGAGCTGAACCGACGTCTTGGCTTGAGAGCAACAAGCCGAGGTTCTGTTTCAGGCCGCGATTGATGGCATCTTCGAGCGAAATCGGCAGAACTCCGGGAACAAGTTGGGACGGAACGCTTCCTGTGAATGAACTTTGTCCCTGCGCCGCAGCAGGGGATGCTACCGGAGCAGGGTAAGAACTCGTGGTGGTACTCGAACCTGAATTTCCGGATTGGGCCGCGACGGGGCCAGCGGGGATTTGGGCAGAAAGGGGGTTCTTGGCCGCTGGCGAGAAGATCGTCAGCACAAGGACCATGGCAGCCAAACGATGTTTCACAGGATCTCCTCCAGTTCTATGCTATTTATGATGAAACTCTGAGCTTCCAGATTCACCAGGGCAAACAAAAATTTGGCGGCAACGAACATCTCAGCGCCTTGCTTTCCGCGGGAGCTTGCCCTTCCTTGTTGTATCGGCAGAAAGGCTCGGAAAGAACAGCTCCCAGACTTCCTCTGCCGATTTTCGCAGCAGGGAATCCGGATTCAGCGCCCAAGCTATGGTCACGCCCATTAGTATGAGGTGAGTAAGCCGAGCAAGGTCGGCGGCGGAACGATCGCGACGAATCTCGCCCCTCTTCTGACCGACGACAAAAATTTCCGCTAAGAGCTGCCGCGCGCGCTGTAGCCGGTTCTGCAATTCTGCGCGCACGGGAGCACACGACAAATGAGCCGCGAAAATCGACCGAAGCAAATCGGGACTTTGCGAAGACTGGCCGGCCAGGTCGGTAGCCAATTCCTTGAGCACGGCTAGCACTGAGTGGTTCACCGAGCGAGCTTTTTTCAGGGCGACTTCGATTGCGGCGACGCGTTGCTCGCCGTAAGTGGCCAACACGTGTTCTTTGGTAGGGAAATAATTAAAAAATGTTCCCTTGCCAACGTCGGCGGCCTCGGTGATGTCCTCGACGGTAGTTTCAAGATAGCCACGTTCGGCAAAGATTTGGAGGGCGGCGCGGTAGATGCGCTCGCGAGTTTCCAAGCGGCGGCGCTCCCGGCGATTGGGTTGCGAAAACCCTGCAGCGCGACGGGCGGAGGGTGCGGCACTGGAAGACTTCATTCGCGGAGCTCCCAATAATGACTTATAGGCGACTACGACTATAGGTCATCTTTCGAGGGAGGTCAAGATCGCCGAACTCATTCCAAGGGCCTAGCTGGAAGGTTGCAACGCGGGGGATTTCTCCCCCGGCGTTGCTCTTGCAGAGTGACAGATTCAGCAGGAAGCATCGACTGGTCCCGCGGAGACGCTTCCGACCTCACCCGCCTGTTTCTTTTACGTTCCGATGCAGAAACTACTTGCGAGCGCCCGAAATCTTGTCGAGCTCGTCAATCAGCGGTTGGGCGGCCGGCGGGGCGGCTTGTCCGCCTTCCACGATGTCCTTCGCGCTGATCGCTTTGCCATACAGAGATTTGTTGGCATCCTCGTCGGAGTCCATTGATGCGCCTACCAGGGATACACCGGCAAAGAGTCCCTTGGTCCGCGAGTAAGTGAGAACGTCAACCTTCATGGAAGCGGCATTGTAACCCGTTGCTGCAGCTCCGGTGGGGCCGGCAGCGGCAGCGGCATCTGCTCCGAGCTTCGTCTTCCCATTCAGGATTTGCTCCGCGCCCTTGTGGTTCATGACCACCAGCACAAAATCAGTGGCCGTGGAGCCCAGTTGCACGCCAACGCTGGCTGCGTCAAGTTTGTACATCGCCGGCGAGCCCCACTCCCCATTCATGTCTCCACCGTTGCGGCAAACCAACACACCTCGTCCGTAACTGCCGCCAATGCCGATCGCTACTTTTTTGACGCTGGGAAACACGAGAATGCAATCGGCCTGGTCAACGATACTTGTGGGCAGACCCTTGTCCACGAGAATCTCCCGCAGTACGGTGGCCGAATTAGATAGACGTTCATCTTGCTTCTTCTGAGCGAACATGGGAGAAGCAACTGCCAAACAGAGTGCGAATACGACCATTCTTTTTTTCACGGTTCAACCTTTCTTGACTAAGATGGATTCGGAGTCAAAGCTCGGAATCGTACTGCCTGGCCTGGGATTTTGGTCTGGGTCCGAAGCAGGTGCCATTGTACATCGACCACCTGCTTCGTCCAGCTTTTGAGTGAAAATAGGGCACAGCATCGAATCTAGAGTAGCGTTTCGATTTAGGAACTGTGCTTCGGTGAATGCTTCCTCAAAGTCGAAAGGAGCAGCGCAGCGGACGGGGGCGGAGGAACGGCGTGATGAAGCACGATGTCCCTGGCCGAAATTTTCTTTCCATAGACGCGTTCGTTTGCGTCGTTGTCCGGGCGCAGTGTGGAACCCGCGAGCGAGATACCGGCGAACAGGCCGCGTGCTCGAGAGTAGGTCAGAATCTGCGCGCGCAATGTGACGTCCGTTTCCGCTGAAGCGTTGCGTCCCACCGGGCCTGCGGCTGCGGATGCGTCGCCACCGATTTTCACCTTGCTTTGAAGAATAGCGTTAGCGCCGTCCGCATTCATGATCAGCAGAACGAAATCGGTTGCTTGCCCGCCAGCCTGAAAGCCGAAACTGGCGCCTTCGAGGGCCATCATTGATGGAGCGCTCCAAGGTCCGTTGAAATTATCGCCGCGACGGCAACTCATGACGCCACGACCGTAGCTGGCGCCGACGATAAATGCCGCCTTGAGCACGGAAGGAAACACGACGACGCAGTCCGCTTTGTCGATGAGGCTTTGCGGAATGTTGTCGGGAATATTCATGATTTCTCTCATGACCTTACCCGCATTCTGAATGCGGTCTGTTTCTTTTGTGGTGTCGTCATCCGCGCGCAGGGTAGACGCCGTAAACAACGCGGGTATTCCGGCTAGGACCAACATAAGCAGGGCCGATAAAACGTTTTTCATAGATTTCCTCCTATGGGGAGCACATATCATATGGTTTTCGGTGTGGAATCGCAACCTTTCTGCAAGCGAGGCGCGCGGGAGAACATTCGAATATAATCAGTTCCGTTTCAATTCGGTACAAACCACTATGTTCAAATACGCCATAATTTCACACGTTCGCAGCCACCGTTATTCTGTTGTTTTGGCGTTACTGATTGCATTCAGCGTTTTCGGGCCGCTTGCCGAAGCGCAGAACCTGACGGCCGTCCCAAAGGCTGCTTCAGCGAAGAAAAAACCAGCCGCAAAACGATCAGATGTGACGCGATTTCGGGTACGAGTTGAGGCTGCGCTCGCTGAAGCTCATGCGCAGAAGGCCTTCTGGGGAGTGCTGGTGGCAGACCGCGACAGCGGGGAAACCCTTTACGAGATGAATGCCGATAGATTTTTCACGCCGGCGTCAAATGCGAAGATTTTCACTTCCACGCTTGCGCTCTCAATGCTTGGTCCTGATTTTCATTTTCATACCACCCTGGAGACATCCGGCCAGCTCGGAAGCGATGGGCGGCTTGCCGGCGACCTGGCTTTATTGGGGCGCGGTGATCCGGATCTCTCCAATCGAAAATTTCCCTACGCTGGGAAAGTGGAACACGAAGGTCCTGCGGAAGCGACCTTAACGGCGATGGTGCAAAGTGCGGTGGCCAAAGGGCTGAAGGAGGTGGATGGGGATATTGTCGCGGATGATAGTTATTTTCCCTACGATCCATATCCAGCCGGCTGGAGCGTCGGGGACTTGTATTTTACATTTGGCGCGCCCGTCAGCGCGCTTGCGTTCAACGACAATTCTTTTTCAGTTGAAGTAAGCCCAGCGGACCGGGAGGGCGATCCGGCAAAGCTCATGGTCGAACCGGAGGCTGCTGCGAATGACTTTGGGCACGAAGTGGGCACCGGCCCAAGCAGCGGGAAACCGAATTTTTCAGTAGTCCGCCAGCCAGGAGAAAAATTTATTCTGTTGCGCGGCTCCATCCCCGGCGGACACGCGCCGATAAAACTCGACTTCGCAATGATTGATCCGGCCGAAGTTGTTGCACGGACGCTTAAGCAAACTCTCGAAAACGCCGGCGTGCACGTGACTGGCGGGATACGCGTGCAGCACGCAGCGCCACCTCAACCGTTTGACGCCCTCACTCTGGCTACTCCACCGACCGCAGACATCCCGCTCAATCCCGGCGGCATGAGCAGCGAAATGGCGAAGATAGTGAATATTCTCGTGCTGGCCGAGCATATTTCTCCACCGCTACTCGAAAGCATTCGCGTAACGAACAAGGTGAGCCAGAACCTGCATGCGGAATTATTTCTTCGCAGCGTGGCGCGGGAAAAAGCGGGTATCGGCTCGACTGACGCAGGAATTTGGGTAGAGCAGAATTTCCTGAAATCGGCTGGAATTGCGGATGGAGACGTTGTTCTGTCAGACGGGTCGGGGCTCTCGCGAGACGATCTCGTCACACCTCGGGCGATCGTTCATCTTCTGCTATACATATCGCAACAGCCTTGGGGAGCGGATTATATTTCGACGTTTCCGATAGCTGGCGTGGACGGCACGCTCGAAAACAGGATGAAGGATACGGCTGCGTCAGGCCGAATATTGGCGAAGACCGGCTCGCTCGAGCATGTGCGGGCAATGTCCGGCTATGCCACAACCGCCCGCGGCGAACATCTTGTCTTTACGATTTTCGGGAACAATAGTACGGCACACGGACACGACGCCACAGCCGCGATGGATGCGATTGGCGTTGCAATGGTCGAGACGCTCGGCACTTCCCGGCAATCTAAGAAGAGAAAATGAGATCGGCGGAACAGCTTCTGGAATTCGATCGGCTGAAAGACATCGTCAGCCGTTATACCACCTGCGCACCCGGCCGGCGCGCAACGCTCGGGCTCCTGACACGTCAGGATGTGGCGGCGCTCGGCGCCGAATTTGCGCTGGTGCGCGAAGGCGTGGAGTACTTTCGTGCCGGTTCTGAATTTGGTTTTGGCTCGCTCGCCGATCCCGAAGCATGGCTCGCTCGATTGGTTATTCCAGGTTCGATTCTTGTTCCGGCGGAGCTTTTGGACGTCGCATCGTTGATGGATACGGCGCATGCTGTGCGGCAAACGTTCAAAGGCGAGGCAGCGAAATATCCCAGGCTTACCGAAGTTGCAGCAGCGCTGGTGGATTTTCGACAGCTTTCGACAGCGATCAGGCGGGCGATTCTGCCAAACGGCGAAATCAGCGACGATGCGTCGCCGCAATTGAAGCGCATTCGCGAGAGCATGGCGAATGCGCGCGTTAAAATCCACAAATCACTGGAAGGAATTCTTCGTTCCCGCGGCGAATCGGCAGGCGAAGATTACGTCACAGTTCGCAACGAACGTTTCGTAATCCCTGTTCGCGCCGCCGACCGGCGTGCTGTTCCGGGCGTGGTTCACGCGGCAAGCGCGACGGGCCAAACAGTTTTCGTCGAGCCGCTGGAAGCCATCGATTTGAATAATCGGCTGGTTCAACTGAGCGAAGACGAAGTCGCGGAAATTGCGCGGATTCTGGAAGAGTTGACCGACCGGGTGCGCGCAGAGCGCGGCCCGTTGGAAGCCGCTGCCTCGCGGTTGGCTCACCTGGATTCGATTTTCGCCCGGGCCCGCTTCGCGCGCGAACTCGATTGCGTGATGCCGGGATTTACGAAGGGAAATTTATTGCGCCTCGATGCGGCGCGAAATCCCGTGCTCGAAGCCACGCTCAGGCCTCAGGGACGCAAGGCAGTTGCGTTGTCCCTAGGATTGGGTGGAGAAGAGACAGTGATGGTCATCAGCGGCCCTAACACCGGCGGGAAGACGGTTGCGCTCAAGAGTGTAGGATTGGCCGCGCTCTCCGCGCAATCCGGTATTCCGGTTGCAGCCGAACGCGCCGAGATGCCGATCTTCGATCATGTGCTTGCGGACATTGGCGACGAGCAATCCATTGCGGCGGATCTTTCGACATTCTCGGCGCACATGCTCAACTTGAAATCGATGTTGGAGACTGCAACGGAGCGCTCGCTGATTTTGGTGGACGAAATGGGAACAGGCACTGCTCCGGAGGAGGGTGCGGCGCTGGCGGTGGCGCTGCTGGAAGAGTTCCGGACCCGTCATGCGCTGACGATTGCGACGACGCATCACGATCGTCTGAAGTCCTACGCTTCGACCACGCCGGGAATCGTCAATGCGGCGATGGAGTTTGATGAAGTTAATTTGCGGCCTACATATCGCCTACTAGTTGGCGTGCCAGGAACTTCGAGCGGAATTGAAATCGCGCGAAGGCTCGGTCTGCCGACACGAGTAGTGGAGCACGCTAAAGCGAGTCTCTCGCCTGAATCGCGTGAGGCGCGCGATTTGATCGCGTACCTTCATCGCAGCCGCGATGAAATGGAGGGAATCAAACGCGAGGCGCGCGAGGAACTTACACAAATTGAAGCTGAGAGAAGCGCGCTTCAGACGGAGTGGGTTGGCCGGCAGAAAAAACGTATCGCCGAGCTCGAAAAGAGTTTTCAGGAAACGCAGAAGCGGCTCGAAGGCGAAGTGGCGACTGTTACGGCGGAGATTCGTGACCGTGCAGTGCGAGCACAACTGGAAAAGCAGACAGGAAAGCGGATAGGAAAGCTCGCGACGGACGCTCGCGCCGATGCTGATGCGGCCGTGCTGGGCACGCTAGCTTCCTCGCAGGCTGACCTCGGAGTTGGGACGGAAGCACCGCCGAAGCCTGTAGCGCCGGAACAGCTTATCGCTGGCCTTCGCTTGATGGTGAAGGGATTCAAGCAACCGTTAATATTCCGCCGACTAGACGGGCGCATGGCGGAAGTAGAGGCTGGACCTCTGCGAATGCGCGTTCCGCTGGCAGATGTGATCGGCATCGATGTTGACGCGAAATCCGCGAAGGCGGAACTTTCCGCATCTGCCCGCCCGAGCGGCGTTACGGTTCACGCGCAGCAGAGCGACGAGCCCGCGAACGAAGAGATAAACGTTATTGGCTGCACGGTGGAGGAAGCCACGCGCCGCGTAGATAAATTTCTCGACGAGGCGGCGCTCAGCAGCTTGCCAAGCATTCGGATCATTCATGGGCACGGTACGGGAGCGTTACGTCGCGGCTTGGCGGAATTCTTGTCCATCCATCCGCTGGTCGACAACATTCGCCACGAGGCGGAAGATCGGGGCGGGACAGCAATCACGATAGCGGAATTACGAAGCTAAAGCGCAACGGCAATTAAAATTCATTCCAGGATTTGCAAAGGCCGCTTTCCATGAAGAGACCAGCGAGAACATCCGATAAGGTAATTGGCTTAGAATAACGTCTCGATGGCTGAAGCAGGTTCATTTGCGGAGCGAGTGAAGCAGCAGGCGGATGTAGTCCGCGTGATCGGCGAGTACGTGCGCCTGAAGAAGAGCGGCCAGAACTTCACCGGGCTGTGCCCCTTCCACCAGGAGAAGACGCCTTCGTTTGCCGTGCATCCGGTAAAGCAGATTTACCACTGCTTTGGCTGCGGCGCGGGCGGCGATGTTTTCAAATTCGTGATGGAGCTGGAGAAGTGTACGTTTCCGGAAGCGATACGCACGGTCGCGGAGAAATGCGGAATCGCGATTCCCAAGCCGCGCGAACGTTCGCCGGAAGAGCGCCGCGAGAATCAGCAACGAAGTGCGCTCGTCGATGTGCACCGCGAGAGCGCGGCTTTCTTCACGCGCCAATTGCACGAGAGCCCCGAAGGAAAGGTTGCATTTGCGTATCTCGAAGACCGCGGACTTAATCGCGAAGCGATGACGAAATTCGGGCTGGGCTTTGCGCCCTCGTCAGGCGATGCCCTGCTGCGATTTCTGAAACAGAAGTATCCAGAGCCGCTGCTCGAAGTGTCGGGTCTGCTGTCCCGCGATCAAAGTGGGCGCTTCTTCGATCGTTTTCGCCGGCGCATCATGTTCCCGATATCCAACGAAGCCGGAAAGGTCATCGCGTTCGGCGGACGCGCGATGGGCGACGACATGCCCAAGTATTTGAACTCTCCCGAGACGCCCATCTACTCGAAGAGCACCGTCCTTTATCATCTCGACCGGGCCAAGGAAGCGCTGCGGCAAAATGATTTCGGCGTTTTGGTGGAAGGCTACATGGATGCGATCGCCGTCGCGCGCGCGGGAATCGCGAACGTGATCGCCAGTTGCGGAACGAGTCTTGCGGAGCCACAGATAAAATTGCTCGGCCGCTTCACGCGGCGAGTCGTCGTGAATTACGATCCGGACACCGCGGGACACGCCGCCACGGAGCGCTCGCTGATACTTCTGCTCGAAAAAGAGTTCGACGTCCGAGTGCTTGCACTTCCCGGCGGCGCCGATCCTGACAAATTCCTGAAAGAGCAGGGTGCCGAGGCTTACAAGAAACTTTTGACGCAGGCTCCGCCGTATCTGGACTATCTGATTGGCCGCGCGCGATTGATGGATCGCACTACCGCGAACGGGCGTGTGGCGGCTCTCAATTTTCTGATGCCATACCTCCAACGGCTTCCGAACGGGCTGCTGCGCTCGGAGTGGGCCACGCGCATCGCTTCCGAACTGCACGTGGACGAGCCCGTCTTGCGGGAAGCTCTTCGCCGAGCGGCCACCGAACGCCGCAGCGAGGTAAAGCCGAAGGCCGAATTGCTGGGGCCGAGTATCAAGGGCGCTGAACGCCGCTTGATTCACATGCTGGCAGAAGCGGATGGCTTCCGCGAAAAACTTGCTCGAGAAATTGTTTCCAGCGGACTGCATCGAGGCCTGGAGACTGAGAAGATATTCGATTTGCTGATCGCCAAGGCGGGCGAGCGCTCCGATCCCGCCACTTTCGCTGAAGCTCTCGATGAACGGGATCGGCGCATGCTGTTTGAGATTTTCTTTGAATCTTTCTCGGAACATACCTGGGACGAAGCGGAAAGCTGTCTGAGCGTGCTCCGCAACAGGCGTGTGGAGCAGGAACTGGCCGAATTGCAACAGCAGCTTGAGGCAAAGCCTGCCGCAGAGGACTTGCGGCGAATCATAACCCGGCGGCTGGAGCTGCAAAAACTCTTGGCAGGCCAATGAGTTACGGCATTTGGTTGACCGCTGTGGCGTGTATGTTATATATTCGTAAGGTTTTGGATGAAACGAAGAGCGCGCAACGAGCATCATATAGACGTGGGAGAAGCGGCGCGGGCTTGTCGGGTACGGGCGCAGGGCCAAGATCGAGTTCGAATCGTCTTAAAACTAACAGTTTATTCGTGATCATCGCAAAGGTGTGCCGGGGTGTCTAGTGCCGGCCACATTTTGCTTTGGACACCGACCCGCGTGCGCCGCTCGGTCCGGCAGAGGGAGGAAGCGTGACGGTAGCTCTTGAAGAGAAATACGATCAGGTACGACAACTCATCGCGATGGGCAAAGAGCGTGGGTATTTGCTCTACGATGAAGTGAACGATATTTTGCCGCCCGAGGTTCACTCCTCGGAGGAAATTGACGATTTGCTCTCTACTTTCGAGCGCTACGGCATTGATGTGTATGAAGACCTTTCCAGTGCAAAAGCTGCGCTGGCAGCAGCAGATCCTTCCGATACCGCGGAAGTAAAAGAAGAGCCCGCTTCGTCGGCTTCCGAAGACGGCGAGCTGGATCTGACCCCAGGAACCCTTGAGAAGACGAACGACCCTGTCCGGATGTATCTGCGCGAAATGGGCACCGTGCCCTTGCTGACGCGTGAAGGTGAAGTGGCGATCGCGAAGCGAATCGAACGCGGCCAGTTGCTGGTGCTGAAAACGATCACTCGCGCTCCGCTTATCTTGAAGGAACTTCTGCAAGTTGGCGAAGACGTGCGCAACGGATCGCGCTCGATCAAGGAAATCGTTCAATTCGACGACGAAGAATTGACGGAAGAAAAAATCGAGCAGAAAACAAAAGAGACTCTTAAGCAGATTGACAAGGTTGCCAAGCTCTACCTGGTGGCGATCAAGCAAGCGGCCAAGCTAGACAAAATCCCGCGGTCGAAAAAGCGGCCCTACCTTCGAGCGCGCTACACGCTGGCTCGGACGCGTGTCGAGATGTCGAATCGCTTCCGCGAGCTGGACTTCAATCCGCTGGAAAAGAAACGCCTGATTGAAAAGATTCGGCAGACGGTCGAGCGCGTTCATTTTCTCGAGCGCGACACCGTCAAGCTCGAGCGCCGCGTGGAAGCTTCCAAGGGCGACGTGCAGGCGGAAGCGCGCAAGGACCTGCGAAATCGGCGGCAGGAACTGAGCGAAATCGAACTTGCGAGCGAAGTGAGTCCGACCGAACTGAAGCGGGCGCTTCAGGTGATTCTTCGGGGCGAAGCGGAAGCGGAGCAAGCGAAAAAAGAATTAATCGAAGCTAACCTGCGCTTGGTTGTTTCCATCGCGAAAAAATACACGAACCGCGGCTTGCAGTTTCTCGACCTGATTCAGGAAGGCAATATCGGCTTGATGAAGGCCGTGGACAAATTCGAATGGCGCCGGGGCTACAAGTTTTCCACTTACGCGACTTGGTGGATTCGCCAGGCCATCACTCGCGCGATTGCCGACCAGGCACGCACCATCCGCATTCCCGTGCACATGATCGAAACGATCAACAAGCTTGTCCGCACGCAGCGGCAGCTGGTACAGGAACTCGGGCGGGAGCCTACCTCGGAAGAGATCGCGAAGCGCATGGATATTCCCGTCGCAAAAGTGCGCAAGATTTTGAAGATCGCGCAGGAACCCATTTCGCTGGAAACTCCGATCGGCGAAGAGGAAGATTCGCATCTCGGCGATTTCATCGAGGATAAAGCTGTGGTCTCGCCGTCGGACGCGGTGATCAACCTGAGCTTGAAAGAACAGACCTCGTCCGTATTGAAGACGCTGACGCCGCGCGAAGAAAAAGTGATCAAGATGCGTTTCGGTCTGGATGACGGCAGCGAGCACACGCTCGAGGAAGTGGGGCAGTCGTTTGCCGTGACTCGCGAGCGCATTCGCCAGATCGAAGCGAAAGCTTTGCGTAAGTTGCGGCACCCGTCGCGCTCGCGAAAGCTCCGCGCTTTCTTGGAAGGGTCCGCGAACGATTATTAATCTTCACGTATTGCCCGTTTTGCCCGAGGGGGGTCTGAGATCCGCCTTTTGGCTACGGGCTAGCCTTCGAGGATTTTCTGCAGGCGGTCCAGCGCATTGAACCAGTAGGACTTCATCTTCGTGGATTCCGCCGAGCTGGCTAGCTTCATGTGATCGACGGCGGTCTGGCTCTTGTCCGATCCCTTAGCATAAAAATTCACGCTCAACCGGCTTTTACCGTCGTTCCATTTTGCGCGAAGGGATTTATTCGGCGTCGCGGTTGTGATTTCCATTTTTGCGCCAGGCAGCCAGAGCCGCCGGAGCTTTTCGTTGGCCCAGGCTTCGTAGAGCTTGGCCATAGGCACGCTTAGCGTACGGCTTCCGGATGCTGCAAATTCACCGTCGCACTTC
Organism: uncultured Acidobacteriota bacterium; assembly: GCA_963698005.1. Taxonomy (GTDB): domain Bacteria; phylum Acidobacteriota; class Terriglobia; order Acidiferrales; family UBA7541; genus Palsa-295. Next base: position 2,778,281 of record OY969113.1, on the reverse strand, counting down.
TGGAATTTTTCGCGGATGCCGCGCGCGTGCTCGTAATCGACCGCGACCATCTGGCACCACCAAGGCCCTACTTTTTGCTCGTCGCGAAGGTAAGCCGAAATGTCCTTGTGTTGCCACTTTTTTGCGCCGGCTTGGTCCAGGATTTTGAACCAATCCGCCCACGTTTTGCCAGTTCTCTCCTTCACCGCTTCGTCGCTCATCCGTTTTGATTCCCGTGGTTTTCTCATCGCAACGGTCTCCTTCTCAATTTTCTCCCTAGTCCTCAAAAAACACAGGTCCAGAGCCTGATTCTATTTTTGCTGCTGTGCCGTGGACCAATCCACGGCGGAGCCGTATTCATACACGAGCTGGGCGCCGCGGTCGGCTCCGAAAATAACTAATACTGCGAGGATGCTGAGGCCGAGCAGCATAACTTTTCTCAATTGAGCGGTAAAGTTCTGCCGCACCGAAAAAGCAAAAATGCAAAGAGCAAGCCCGAGGCTCGTCGATACGAGCATCAATGCCTGGTGGATTCCCACAACGCGCTGGGCAACGCCGGGAGGAACGGAGCTTTCCGCAGAGAGGCCCGTCAACGCCGCCACTACCGCAGCCAGCGTGCCGAGATACAGCATCCTCGACGCGGTGCGCTGCATTTCGTCACTCGCGCGCCAAACAGCGAGCAGCTCAAACAACAGCGCGGCGAACCAAAGTACGATCGGAAAGTGGACGAAGATCGGATGATGATTCAGCGCTGCTTTCAGGCCGGGAAGCATAGAACGTTACCTCCTTGCGCAATCGGAACCGCTGCTTTACAGCGCATTATGTGTCAGCATCCCACTAAGGTAAATAGGTGTATGATTCGCCGCAATTAGGCCTGAAGGAGTTCTATAAGATGAAGCGCTTTGTTCTGCTGCTCTGCGTCCTCGTGGCGCTGGTCGGGTTGATCGCTATCATTGGCTCTTTGCTGCCAAAGCAGCACACCGCTACGCGCGCGGCGCGATTTCATCAGCCGCCGGAGGCGATCTGGAGCGCCATTACCGATTATTCGAAGTTTCCCGAATGGCGTAAGAGCGTAAGGGGCGTGGAAGCGCTGCCTCCCGTAAGCGGCAAACCATCGTGGCGCGAATTCGACAAGTACGATCACTCCATTCCTTACGAAGTTGTTGAATCGATGCCTCCACGAGCATCTCACCACGCGAATTGCCGATCCGGACTTGCCCTTTGGAGGGACTTGGACATACGTGATCACTCCGCAGGCGGATGGCAGCACATTGCTACGCATCACTGAAAATGGTGAGATTCGCAATGTGTTCTTTCGTTTCGTGTCTCGCTTTTTCATGGGATACACGAAAACGATGGAAGAGTATCTCAACGCGCTGGGCGAGAAATTCGGCGAAAAGACAGCCGTTGGAAAACTAGACGATGCCGGCGAAAACCTTTATCGAAAATGCGGCCTCCTGAGCGAGATTACTCGCACCGCGCTCTGATTGATAAGTTCGGAGTGAAGGCGGGTCAGCGCATCGCGGTTCTAGGAGTAGAAGACGCGGAATTTCTAAAGGATCTCGCGGATAGGGTTCCGGAGTATTCACGCGGGAATCCGGATTGGGAATGCGGACCTGATCTTCTTCTCGGCGGAAGCTCAGCAAGAGGTCTCGCAATTAAAATCTCTCTCTCGTTCGATTTGCAAGTCAGGTGGCATCTGGGTTGTGTATCCGAGGGGCCAAAAACACATCCGCGAAATCGATGTAATCAACGCCGGGAAATCCGCCGGGCTCACCGACAACAAAGTTTGCCGCTTCTCGGACACCCACACCGCCCTCCGCTTTGTGATTCCTCTGGCCAAACGGTAAGCACTTCGTTTCAGCAAGTCTCTCCATGGGTGGGTTGGGTCGCGGTCCGTGCGCTATTCCAGCATTGCTACGAGGAATACGAAGGGGAAATTTCCGCTACTTCGCTCCCGCAGCGCCTTATCATGTTCCTATGGCAGTAAGGCTCGACGTTCGCAAGTTGACGGTGGAATTGCCGACTCAGACTGGCTGGGTACGGCCGGTGAACGAGGTTTCTTTCACGCTCGGCGAAGGCGAGACACTCGGTATCGTCGGGGAATCGGGCTCGGGCAAAACCATGCTTTCGCTGGCGCTGATGGGCCTGGAACCTGCGGGAGCGCGGAGGAAAGGCGAAGCATGGCTGCACGAGCGCGATGGAGCAGCGGATTCGCGAGGAATAAATCTTCTGACTGCATTGCCCGATGAAATGCGTGCGCTGCGCGGCCGCGAAATGGCTATGATTTTTCAGGAGCCGATGACGGCGCTGAATCCGGTGATGCGCGTAGGCGCGCAGATCGAAGAAGCGATCAGTGTCCACGAAAACGGCGCAAGCAAAAACGACATTCACCGTCGCGCGATTCGAGCGCTCGAACAGGCCGCGTTACCCGAGCCGGAACTTCGCGCGTGGCAATACCCGCATCAACTTTCGGGCGGCCTGCGGCAGCGTGTGATGATAGCGATGGCCTTGGCAGCCGGCCCCGGAATTTTAATCGCCGACGAGCCCTCGACTGCGCTCGATGTGACAGTGCAAAAGCAAATTCTCGAATTGCTGGCCAAGTTGCGCAAAGAACTTCAGCTTTCGCTGCTTTTTATCACGCACGATCTCGGAGTGGTGGCGCAGGTTGCCGATAGGATTATCGTGATGTATGCGGGCCGGATTGTGGAAGACGGCCCGACGATGGAAGTGCTGCGCCGGCCGCGCCATCCGTATACTGAAGGCCTGCTGCGTGCAGCGCCCCGACTCGAGCGCGGGAATTTGATTCCGATCCCCGGCACGGTTCCGGCATTGAACGCGTTACCACCGGGCTGCGCCTTCGCACCGCGGTGTCCTTTCCATGTCGCTGAGTGTGACGCCGCGATGCCGGAGCTTCGGCCGGCAAGTAGAAATCATAGCGCGAGGTGTATTCTCGTCCCATGTGCGCAGCCAACGACAACGAACTGAAAGCGCTCGTACGTGAACGATTCACGCGCACAGCGGAAGTCTTCGGCGACTACGCTGTTGCGCATCGTGTTACGGAAGCGGAGCGGCTCGCCCGCATGGTGTCAGCGGGTCCGAACGACCGCGCGGTCGATCTGGCCTGCGGCCCAGGAACGCTTGCGCTGCGACTTGCTCGCCGGGTGCGATCGATCTGCGCGCTCGACCTTACTCCAGCGATTCTCGCGCTTGCACGCAGCAACGCAAAAAAGGATGGACTTGCAAACCTTGTTTGCGCCCTCGGCGATGCGCAAGCTCTGCCGTTTGGGGACGGCTCGCTCGACATCGCCGTCACCAGCTATAGCCTGCACCACATTTCAGATCCAGCGAAAGTGCTGCGGGAAATGGCGCGCGTGGTAAAACCCGGAGGGCGCGTGGGTGTTCTCGATATTGTGGTTCCGGAAGATCCCAAAATTCGTGAGTTGAACCATCGAATCGAGTACATGCGCGACAACTCGCACTCTCGCTCGCTCGCTCGAAGTGACTTCGATCGGATTTTTGCCGCTGCAGGGCTGCGTATCGTTGCGACCGAAGTACACGGGCATCCACGGACGTTCGATCACTGGATGCATGTTGCCGGGTGGAAGCGGACGGATTCTGCATACATAGAAGCCCGCCGGTTGATGCAATCCTCGATGGCGTACGACGGCGCTGATTTTCATCCGAGATTCGAACCTGCCGACGTAGTAAAGCCCGGTGAAGAGCCCGAGATCTACATGGTCAACACCGGAATTTACATCGCCGCCGAGAAGATTTGAATGCAAGCCGAAAAGCTTCTCGAGGCTCGCAATCTCAGGAAGTCTTATTCCGTTTCCACAGGCGCGTTCACGAAATCCGAACGCCAGACCGTCGCCGTGGACGATGTGAGCTTCGCGCTCGAACGCGGAGAAACGCTGGGAATTGTCGGCGAATCAGGTTGCGGCAAAACAACTCTGGCGCGGATGCTATTGCGGCTGATCGAGCCGGACTCGGGTGAGATTCGTTTTCGCGGCCAGAATTGGCTCGGCGCGCGAGGTGCGGACTTGCGAGCGCTACGACGCCGAATGCAAATGGTGTTTCAGGACCCGGTTGCGTCGCTGAATCCGCGGATGCGCGTGGGAACGATTATCGGCGAGCCGCTGGCCGTCCATGAGCCGGGCCTGTCGCGAACGAAGCGCCGCGACCGCGTGTCGGAAATTCTGGTAGCAGTCGGCCTGGGCGCGGATTCGATGGATCGTTATCCGCATGAATTCTCCGGAGGGCAGCGCCAACGAATTGGAATCGCGCGAGCCTTGATTCTAAAGCCGGAGCTAGTGATCGCAGACGAGCCGGTATCGGCGCTGGATGTTTCGGTCGGAGCGCAAATTTTGGAATTGCTGGCTCGCCTCCAGCGCGAATTCTCTCTCACGTTGATTCTTATCTCCCACAGTCTTCCCGTGGTCGCGCAACTCGCCACGCGAGTCGCGGTGATGCAGAGCGGACGAATCGTCGAAATCGGGCCAGCCGCTCAGGTGCTCGGGGCTCCGAAAGATCCCTATACGAAAGCTCTAATCGCTGCCGTGCCGCAGATTCCTGCGTGACATCACAGCCTTTTGTTCGGCGCCTCGCGAACAGACGCCGACTGCCCTTTCCACAGCGACCGCGCTCCTCAATGCGCATGAATTGCGATACACTCTGCCCGCCTGTAACTTTTCGTTGCGTTCAAGCGTATTCGAACTAGGAACCGAGCGCTTCTACCCTTGACAGCCGGAGGAAAAGAACATGGCCAGCCCAGTGACCCCTTCGCCGGAAGCCGCGCCATCCGTTAGCTCAATCGGTCGAATATTTGGCGCGATTTTCAGCCCCAAGCCGACATTCGAATCGATCGCGCAACGGCCTACATGGATTCTTCCCTTGATTCTGCTCACCCTCATCAGTTTGGCCATGGACGTCGTGCTTGTTAATAAAGTTGATTGGAGAGCATTCGCTCAAGAGATGCTTGAAAAGAGTGGAAAAACCAATAGCATTCCACCAGAAAAACTTGATCGGGTGATCGCGCAAACGGCAACGGGGCAGAAATACTCTTATTGTATCCGCGGTGTCCTGGGAGATGCGACACTCGCCGTTATCCTAGCCGCTCTTTATCTGGCAGCTTTCAATCTTACGGCGGGCGCGGGCCTGAAATTCAAGACCGCGTTTTCCATCGTCGTCTATACCCTTGTGCCTCTTGGAATCAAGGAGATCTTGGGAATCATAATTCTGTTGCTTAAAGACCCGAGTACTATCAATCCATTGAATATTGTCGCTTCTAACGTTGGTGCGTTTGTAGGAACTGATGCTCCGACTTGGTTACTGTCATTGGGGATTTCGATCGACATTTTCACTTACTGGGGAATGGCTCTGGCAGCGATTGGTTTCTCCGCCGCGAATCCTAAGAAGATTAAAATGGGCACTGCGATCGGCGTCGTACTGGGCTTGTATCTTTTCTTTGTGATTGTAGGCGTCGGCCTCGCGGCGGCCTTCGCCTGATACAATTGTACAGATGGCATTTCAGTTTGAAGTAGTTGCAACCGACCCGACGGGCGCACGGCTGGGCCGATTGACGACGCCGCACGGAGTGATCGACACGCCGGCGTTCATGCCTGTGGGCACGGCAGCGACCGTGAAGGCGCAGACTCAGGCAGACTTGGAATCCCTCGGCGTTCAGATTCTTCTATCCAACACCTACCATTTGTATCTCCGTCCAGGCCACGAGCTCATCCGCGATATGGGTGGTCTGCACAAATTTATGTCCTGGCCAAGAGCAATTCTTACGGATTCTGGTGGCTACCAAGTTTTCAGTCTCAGCGAATTGCGCAAAGTAAACGACGAAGGCGTCACCTTCCGCTCGCACCTGGACGGTTCCTCGCATTTCCTTTCACCCGAGAGAGCGCTCGAGATTGAGATCGCGCTGGGCGCGGACGTCATCATGGTCCTCGATGAATGCATCGAAGCGCCATCCACCGAACAGCGCACGCGGGATGCTGCCGCCCGTACACTCGACTGGGCGCGACGCTCGCGAGATTATTTCGCGAAATACGGTGATTCCGTGCGGCAAATGCTCTTTGGCATCGTTCAAGGCGGGACCTACCCGGTGTTGAGACGCGAAAACGCCGACGCGCTCGTAGAACTGAATTTTCCCGGTTACGCAATTGGAGGCCTCGCCGTCGGTGAATCGCATAACGTAACCTGCGAAATGACGCGAGCAGCCGCTTCACGCCTTCCCACCGACCGGCCGCGCTACTTGATGGGGGTAGGCCAGCCCCAGCAGCTTCCGGATTACGTCGCGCTGGGCATAGACATGATGGATTGTGTGCTGCCAACGCGTAGCGCCCGCCACGGGTGTCTTTATACTTCTCAAGGACGCCTGCTGATTAAGAATGCCCAATACGCAAAAGACCCGCGGCCGATTGACGAGAAATGCGGCTGTGACGTGTGCCTTCGCTATTCCCGCGCCTATCTGAGACACCTTTATTTGGCAAACGAAACTCTCGCAGCCATCTTAAACACCCACCACAACATCTACTTTTACCTTGACATAATGCGTGGAATTCGCGAGGCTATTCGTTTTGGGAAGCTCGAAAGATTCCGCTCTGACCTTCAGGCCCGCCTCACATAGGCAAACCTAAGCAGATGTTGGGCGCCGTAAAAGGCGGAGCAGATTCTTCGGAGCGCGGCTTTTAGTCTGCCATTCCTGACCGGCGTGCCCGCTTCAGCGGGAAAGGCGTAAGTATCGTGACATTGAATCTAACGAGCTCTGATCTACCAGCGTCGGTATTTATGCAGGCAGCTCCTAGCGGGATTGCGCTCTTTCTTCCGCTGATCCTGATCATGGTCATTTTCTATTTCCTGATGATCCTGCCCGCGCAGCGACGCCAGAAGAAAGTCACTGAAATGCTTAAAGCTCTGAAGACCGGCGACAAGGTGATCACCAACGGCGGGATCTACGGAACTATCGTCGGCTTGGAAGATGAAGCGGTACAGTTGCGCGTCGCCGAGCAAGTGAAGATGAAAGTAGCCCGCAGCGCAATTGCAGGGCCTCAAGCAGAACCTCCGAAGGAGAGCTAGAAAGCCGCATGAATTCCCAGCTCAGATGGAAATTTATTTTTATCGCTGCGGTTATTCTCCTTTGCATTTATGGGCTTATAGGCGTACCGACATTCCCGACCTCTTGGGGCCAGGTAAAGCAGAACCTGGCGGACCGTATCAAACTTGGCTTGGACTTGAAGGGCGGCAGTCACTTGGTGCTTCAGGTACAGGTTGACGAAGCCATCGGGCAGCGCTGCGACCAGGCTGTCGATCAGATCACCAAACAACTCCACGAGAAGAACATCGGCGTCGGCGAAATTAGCCGCGTGGACGACACGCACATACTCGTGCGCAATGTGGATCCGAACACGTCGGGCGCTTTCCGCGACCTGATTAGCAATCAATTCACGGACTGGACTTTGGCGCCGGCCGCAGGCGAACAGAATGGTTACGTGATCGCGATGAAGCCGTCGATCGTTGCGGACATTCGCCGCGACACCATGGACCAGGCACTCGAGACCATCACCCGGCGTATCAATGCGCTCGGTCTTACGGAGCCGACCATTGCTTTCACCGGTCGCGGCGAGAATGAAATCCTCGTCGAACTCCCTGGGGAGGGCGACCCCACTCGCGCCAAATCCGTAATTCAAGCCGGCGGACAGCTTGAACTCAAGCGCGTCGCCGATGAACAAACATTTCCTTCGGAAAGCGCCGCTCAAGCGAGCCATGGCGGGATTTTGCCTCCTGGGACTGAAATCGTCGCTGGCAAGTCTGAGAGCACTCAAGCGGGCCAGTCGCCACAGCCGGTTTATTACATCCTCGATCGCGCGCCCATTATCACCGGTCAAGACTTGCGCGGCGCGGTTCCGGCACCCAGTTCGAACAGCCCGGGCCAGTACGAAGTTCGTTTTCAACTTTCCACTGCGGCAGCCGCGCGTTTCGGTCCCTTCACTGAGGCGAATATTGGCCATCGAATGGCCATCGTCCTGGATCACAAGGTGTACACCGCCCCTGTGATTAACGGTCGCATAGAGGATTCTGGAATTATTGAAGGGAATTTCAGCCAGGAATCGGCCCAAGATCTGTCACTCGTGCTGCGGGCCGGAGCCTTGCCGGCATCTATCAAATACCTTGAAGAGCGCACAGTGGGGCCATCTTTGGGAGCTGATTCCATTCGCGAAGGTGTCCGGGCCTCTATCGGAAGCATCATCGTTGTGATGATATTTCTCGTGATCTACTACCGCCTAAGTGGTGTCAATGCAGTAGTGGCTCTCGCGATGAACCTCCTAATTTTGCTAGCATTTATGGCTTATGCGGGAGCAGTGCTTACGCTACCGGGCATTGCGGGAGTCATTTTGACCATCGGCATGGGCGTGGACTCCAACGTTCTGGTGTTTGAGCGCATCAGAGAAGAGCTACGAAGTGGAAAAGCTCCGGCCTCGGCGGTGGCTGTGGGATTTGACCGGGCATTCCTGACCATCATTGATACGCACGTAACTACCATCGTTTCAGCAGTTTTCCTGTTTTTGTTCGGAACCGGGCCGGTGCGCGGATTTGCCGTCACGTTGGTGATTGGTTTGCTCGCTAACGTGTTTACTTCGATTTACGTTTCGCGGGCCATTTTCGATTGGCACCTATCCCGTATGGATAGGCAAGCTCAGCTAAGTATCTAGTTGTTGGGGAACAAACCAGAGTTGTGCGGTGTCAAATAAAGGCGGATAGGACTCGATGGAATTCTTTCGTAATGTAAACGTCGATTGGATGGGAAAGGCGAAGTATTTCGTAGCGCTATCCCTGATCCTTCTGGCCGTCGGCTGGATTTCAATACTGCGGTATGGCGGATTACGTTACGGAATCGATTTTCGAGGCGGGACACTCGTTTATGTGCGCTTTTCCGGACCCGCTCCGGTCAATCAGATTCGCAAGGGCCTGCAAGACGCCGGCCTGGGCAACAGTTCCATTCAAACCATTAGCGACAACGTGTTGAATGGTAGTTCGCAGAACGATGTGGTGATCGGCATTGAGAAGAAAGGCGAAGGCGATGAAGCACTCGACGCCAGCAAACAAGCGATCCTGGATGTTCTGCACAAGACCTTTGGTACGGCGAGCACTGGCGGCAAGCTGGACTTCAACTCCATTTCGCCTTCGAGTCTTGCCGCTTATTTGACGCAGAAGGATCCGCTTTCACTTAGCACGAATGCCGGCGATCGTTACAACCAGCTTGCCCAGCGGCTGACCGACGCCCGCGACAAACAGCACGGCGGCATTGTTACGAACTTCGATGATTTGAAAAATGTGGACGGCGCCACGCCCAGCGTTGTAGCTGCGTTGAAAGACGGTTTCGCCCTGGATAATTTCACAATACGAGATGTTGAGGTCGTCGGACCGAAAGTGGGCGCCCAACTGCGGCGCCAGGCGATTCTTGCAACCCTCTATGCGCTGGCGGGCATGTTGTTATATATTGCCTTCCGGTTCGAATGGGTCTACGGCGCGGCGGCTGTTATCGCTGTTTTTCATGACGTGCTGATCACGCTGGGCTTCTTCTCGATCTTTCATTTTGAGATTTCGCTGACGGTCATTGCAGCGCTGTTGACTCTGGTCGGCTACTCGATGAATGATACGATCGTAATCTTCGATCGCGTGCGGGAAGACCTCAGGCTGATGCGGCGCGAACCGTTCGCGCAGGTGGTGAACAAGGCCATTAATCAGACTCTGTCGCGGACAATTTTGACCAGCGGGCTCACCTTCTTGACCGTCTTGGTTTTGTTCTTGATGGGCGGAGAGGTTCTTCGAGCGTTCTCTTTTGCCATGGTAGTAGGAGTTGTGGTAGGTACATACTCCAGTTTCGGAATTGCGGCGCCCATCGTGGTGCTGTGGAACAAGTATAGGGGACAAGGAACTGCCGCCCGCGCCGGATCCGCAGCCGATAAGCGCGTGACGGCAGCTGCAAGGAGGTAGCTATGTTTGACGATTTGGTCATTTCGAGTGTGAACCCGAAAAAGACGAACAAGCCTTGGACGGTAGCGTTGTCGTTCATGGTTCAGATCGTGATCGTGGTCGTGATGATTCTGATCCCGCTGATCTACACCGAAGCGCTGCCCAAACAATTGCTCACTACATTCCTTGTCGCGCCTCCTCCTCCGCCCCCGCCTCCGCCTCCTGCGGCGGCGATACAGAGAATCGTAAAGCCGGTGGCGCGCTTAATTCACAACGGGCAGATGACGGCTCCAACCGTGATCCCGAAAAAAGTTGAGATGATCAAAGAAGAGGAATTGCCACCCGATATGGGCGCTGTCGGAGTGACCGGCGGCGTGCCGGGTGGAGTTCCGGGCGGACAGGCCGGAGGTGTTCTCGGTGGAATCATTGGCGGTACCGGCGCGGGATTGCCGCCTCCCCCGAAGGTAGCTCCTTCCCGTATTCGCGTCGGCGGCAATGTGGCGCAAGCAAACTTGATTCACCAGGTAACGCCGACATATCCAGCGATCGCAAAGACCGCGCATATTTCCGGAACGGTGACGCTTCATGCGATTATCGGGAAGGACGGTACGGTGCAGGATCTCAAGTATGTATCCGGGCCACCGTTGTTGATGCAGAGCGCGATGGAAGCCGTGAGGCAGTGGCGCTACAGACCGACACTCCTCAATGGTGATGCGGTCGATGTGGATACCACGATTTCTGTTGTGTTTACCTTGGGAGGTTGAGAAGGACACGGTTCGGGCGCCTTTTGGGTGGTCTGGGCTGATTTGAAGTTAATGCCGACCGGCAGAATATTGCTGCCGTGATCGTTTCGCACGAACGGAGGAGCAAACTCTATGCTTTCGAATTTTCTTTTGGCCAGTCTGGTGATGTTTCAGCAGCAGGAAGTTGGCTGGGATTTACTTACGATGTGGCACAACATGGGCTACCCGGCCAAAACGGTCGTCTTCATTCTTTTCATCATGTCCGCATGGTCCGTGGGCATCATGATCGACCGCGCGCTGATGTACAGCGCAGCGCGGAAGCAGTCCCGCGTTTTCGTGCAGCAGGTCGCGGGCGCGCTGAAAGACAACAAGCTTGACGAAGCAATTTCGATCGCCGAGCGGAACAAGAAGAGCCACATTGCCAAGGTAGTGGCAACGGGCCTCTCCGAATTCCAAGCGGCTTCGGCGCAAGTAGGCGACGAAGAAGTGATCGAGGCAGCCAAACGCGGACTCGAACGTTCGGTCGCCATCGTTCATGCTGAAATGAAGCGCGGCCTTTCCGGGCTTGCCACGATCGGTTCAACGGCTCCCTTCGTCGGACTGTTCGGAACGGTCATGGGCATCATCAACGCGTTCAAGGGTATTTCGGCATCCAAGGCGACCGGACTGTCGGCAGTAGCCGGCGGTATCGCGGAAGCCCTGGTGACCACGGCGCTCGGCCTTCTCGTTGCGGTGCCGGCCGTGTGGACCTTTAACTACTTCACGAACAAAGTGGAAGCTTTCGACGTGGAAATGGACAACTCCTCGATGGAGTTGATCAACTACTTCATCACCCGCAGGGGCGGAAAGAAGTAAATCATGGCATATAAACCTAAGGCGCCAGCAGTGATGGCTTCACCAAACGTGATTCCCATGGCGGACATCATGTTGGTCCTGTTGATTATTTTCATGGTCGTAACGCCCATGTTGCAGAAGGGCGTGTCGGTTGATATGGCCAAGGCAAATAACGCTCAGGACATGCAGGACGCCGATAAGGACGATGCCATCATCGTGGCAGTCACCCGAAGCGGCGATTACTTCCTGGGCAGCACGAAAGTGGGCTTGGGAGATATCACGACGAGAGTGAAGGACCTGCTCGCTAACCGTATCGACAAGACGGTCTTCGTGCGTTCCGATCAGCGCGCAAAGTACGGCGAAGTAGTTAAGGCGGTTGACGAAGTTCGCTCTGCGGGTGTGGACAAGATCGGTTTGCTAACTGAAAAGAACCGATCGAAGACTGGTGCTCCCGCGCCTCCGACGCCGCCCCCCGCAGACTAGCGGCGGCCGAACCATCGTAGAGCGGTAAAGGAGTCTTTCCATGGGAATGGCAGTTGGAGGAAACAAAGGGTCGATGTCGGAACCGAACATCGTTCCACTTATTGATGTGCTGCTCGTTCTTATCATTATTTTTATGGTGATCACTCCCACAACGCCGCAAGGGCTCGACACGCTCGTGCCGCAGCCATCTCCGCCTAACCAACCGGAAAACAAAGAATTGCTAGCTAAGACAATTGTGGTCCAGGTCACTGCGAGTGGGAAGGTACTGATCAATCAGGATGAGGTTAGTTGGGACGATCTGGGATCTCGCTTGGACGATATCTTCAAGTTGCGTGCAGAGAAAGTGGCTTTCGTCAAAGGCGACGACGCCGTTGACTTCGGCCAAGTTGCTCGTGCGATTGACATCATGCGCGGGGCAGGCATCGATAGCGTCGGCTTGATCACTGCCAAGGTTGAAGCGGGTCAGTAACTAAAGCCCTCGAAAAAGACGTACTCGCCTCGCCGGCTTGGGCGATGGGCAAATGGCCGGCGCAGCATTCGTCAAGGAGAGCACGGGATGCAGCGGAAGCCCCACACATTTTTTATTCTAGCCGTAGTTCTAATTTCGCTGGCCGCTGGAGCCGGATGCGATAAGCTCCGCGCGCGCGACAAGCTCAACAAGGGTGTGCAGGCCTACAAGGCTAACCAGACGGACCGCGCCATTGAAGACTTTAAAGAAGCGAAGGACTTCGATCCTTCGCTGACAAATGCGCGTCTATATCTCGCCACCGCGTACGCAGCTCAATACATCCCGGGTGCCCCCTCCGATGAAAATATCCGCATGGGTAAACAAGCCATGCAGGAATGGCAAGAAGTCCTGGATAAAGATCCAAACAATCTGAACGCTATTGACGGCATCGGCTCAATTCTCTACAGCATGTCCACCGCGCCCTTCGATCCCAAGAAGATGGAGGAATCGAAGAGCTACCATGAGAAGCATATCCAGATTAAACCTACCGACCCAGAACCGTATTACTGGATTGGTGTAATCGATTGGTCGATCGCGTTCCGTGGGAATAAGGACATGCGCGAGGAATACAACAAGACTGCCAAGAAGACCATTAAGGACACGGACCCCATGCCGCCCGCGCTCGCTGCTCAGTTTCAGCAAAAGTATGGAGCCACTGTGGAAGAGGGCCTCGCGGATCTTCAGAAAGCCATGGAATTGCGCCCGGATTATGATGATGCGATGGCTTACCTGAATCTGCTTTATCGTCAAAAGTCCGACATGGAAGCCACACCCGAGGCGCGCGACGCCGATATCAAACTGGCGGACGATTTGGTGGACAAGGTCAAGGCCATCAAGCAGCGGAAAATGGATAATCCGGAGCCGAGTTCCTAAGTTCGTTCCTCAAATTATCTCTTCTTGCGCCGGCAACCCTTATCAAGGCTGCCGGCTTTTTTTTTGGCCCAGAGCATGCGAGACAACTGATTAATTCCGGTTTCCGGGGATGCCCGTATCGCGAAAGACTGTGTTATCGGCATTCAGCCGTTAAACGAGCGCCAACACGCAATCACAGATAACTCGCGGCCCGTTGACCGAAGGGCTAGAATGGCGCTTACATGGAACCAGCAGGCAAACCCGCCATTTCGCAGGCCGCAAGGCGCGCGGTCGATCTGCGTTTTGTCGAATTGATGGACAAGTTGCGCCGCAACCGTCCGGGGGACGATCTCGAACTTTTGAGGCGCGCCTACGATTTTGCGGCTGAACAGCATAAAACGCAGACACGTCTGTCCGGGGAACCGTTTCTATCGCATCCTGTCGAAGTAGCGCACATTCTGGCGGGCATGAAACTCGATGTAACGTCCCTTTGCGCTGCTCTTCTTCACGACGTTGTCGAAGACACCAAAATCCCGCTTAGCCAAATCTCGGACCATTTTGGCCCCGACGTGGCGCAACTCGTCGAAGGCACAACCAAGATCAGCCGCCTCGATTTGCTGGCGCCGGAAGCTCGTCAGGCGGAAAACGTCCGCAAGATGCTTCTGGCTATGGTGAACGACGTACGGGTCGTAGTCATAAAGCTCGCCGATCGCTTGCACAACATGCGCACGCTGGAGTACCTCGATAGCGAGCGTCAGCAGCGAATCGCCCGCGAAACCCTCGACATCTATGCGCCGGTTGCCAATCGCCTCGGTATGGGTTTGATTCGCGGCGAACTCGAAGACTTGGCCTTTCGCTATTTGGAACCGGAATCTTTTTTCGAAGTGCAAAAAAAGCTTGCTTCGAAACAGAAGGTTTTCGACAAATTTCTGCAAGAAGTTCAAAACTCGATCCGCGACAAACTGGTGGAGAACGGCATTCCCGCTGAAGTCCAGGCCCGGGTGAAACGTTTTTACTCCCTTCACCTGAAGGTCCAAAAGCAGCAGCGCACTTTCGACCAGGTGTTCGACCTCTTAGCCGTGCGCGTGATCACCGACACCGTAAAAAACTGTTATGCGGCGCTTGGCGTGATACATCAAATCTGGCCGCCTGTTCCGGGCCGTTTCAAAGACTACATCGCGATGCCGCGGCCCAACCTCTATCAATCGCTGCATACCACGGTGATTCACGGGGGCCAGCCTTTTGAAGTTCAGCTTCGCACCCAGGATATGCATCGCATAGCCGAGCAAGGCGTGGCGGCGCACTGGAAATATAAAGACGGGCGCGAAGTTTCGGAATCCGACGATCAGCGAATCGTGTGGATGCGCCAATTGATCGAATGGGTGCAGGAAATGCAGGAGCCGAGTGAGTTTCTCTCAACGCTTCGCGTGGATCTCTATCCCGAAGAAGTTTACACGTTCTCGCCGAAAGGCCGAGTTGTCGTGCTTCCGCGCGGCGCCACTCCCATTGATTTCGCCTACGCCATCCACACCGAAGTGGGACATCAATGCGTCGGCGCGAGAGTGAACGGCGCGATCGTCCCTTTGCGTCACGCGCTCGCCAATGGAGACGTCGTCGAGATCGTCACTCAAAAGGGTCACGAGCCCTCTCGCGACTGGCTTTCATCCATTCAAACTTCGCGCGCGCGAAGCAAAATCCGACAGTGGATCAATCTTCACGAACGCGAGCAAGCCACAGACGTAGGCCGCCGGTTGCTTGAGAAAGAAGCTCGCCAGGCCGGAATAACCCTGAAAAAAATATCGGATGACGACTGGGCGCGCGTTGCGTCCGACTATGGTTGCAGCCGTGTTGAGGATCTCTACGCCGACCTCGGTTATGGAAAATGGTCCGCGCGCCAGGTTCTTGCTAAAGCGACCGGCCAGCCGCTCGCTGAACCGGCGGAAGAAAAACAGCCGAAGCTTGTCTCCACCGTTAAACGCATGCTCGGGATGGACGACTCGGCAATTCTTGTTCACGGAAATGACGGCCTGATGGTCTTTCGCTCAAAATGCTGCAATCCGATTCCTGGCGACGACATCGTGGGCTACGTCACCCGCGGCCGCGGTATCGCCGTGCACAGTAAGAATTGTCCGAATGTGCAGAATTTGCTCTATGAAGCGGAGCGCAGAATTCCTGTGGAGTGGGCCGGAGAGACGAAAGCTACCTTTCCCGTTCGCTTGCGAATTTTCACGGAAGACCGCCCCGGAATACTGGCGGGCATCACCGCCGTGATCAGCGACTCGGGCGCGAATATCCGCACTTTTGAGAGCGGAGGCAAAGATTTACGCGCCCGCATCGACGTGGGGCTCGATGTGCACGATCGCAAACAGCTCGAGCGGATTTTGAATGGCGTCAAACGGATTCCAGGGGTCTTCGACATCGAACGCGTTTATAACGTCTGACGCGCAACCTCGCACAACCGTCCGCTTGGGAGAAAACAGTTAATCACTGGGCAACAATTCAGCACGGCTCGACTCTTGTTTCTCGTGACGTATGTAGAATGAGATTCATGGCGAGAGTTCGAACGTATAAATCCACGAGTGTGGTTCCTCCTGGCGCGTTCCAGGTATTTTCTCGCACTTCCGCGACTTTATTCCTCTCGCTGATGTTGTTGGTCGCCGGCTGTGAACGCATGATGCCGCTGGATACTAAACCTCTGGACAATGCGGGGATGAATTACGCGTCGATTAAGCAGTTGCAAGCGCTGGATATCACGAGCGCCGAACTTACCGAGCTTGCCAAAGCTCGCGCGGCAGGATTTCCGGACGATGGTTGTGTCGAGCTGGTCCGGATATATCACAGCCGTAAGCTTCCGTTCACCGTGGGTGACACAGTTGCCGGCCTTGTTAACGCTCATCTGCACGAAGACACGATTCTCCAGTTAGCGAGGCTTGATGATCTGGGTGTGAATGCCGGTGAACTGGAATTGATTCGTCTCGCCGGTTTCTCGGATGCAATGGTCCTGGAGGTAGCTCGCCATGAGGCGGAGGGCAAGCCGGCTTTGTCCGGAACTGCGCTTTCGAATATGAGAAACGCCGGCATGCGCGAGCCAGTGCTCCTTGAACTTGTGCGCCGCGGCATTCCCGATTCCGAGTCCCGTGTGATTATTGAATTGCATCGTCACGGTGCGAGCGATGCAGATATTCTTCGCCGCTATCCCGCCGCTTGAGCCAAGATGTGATTTTCGCATCGTTCAACACCTGCTGCTTTATTTCTGCCTTTTCCCGTTTGAGCTTGCTCGGTAGAATCTTTCCATCTTGAATCGCCCAATTAGCCGCTCGCTGAACCACTTGATTTCGCGTCCGCTTTTGAGTGCAGCACTCGCGCTTTGTCTTGCCCTATGTACGGCCGGTTGCACTGTCTCCTTGGCGCCCGCTTATCGAATTATTAAAGAATCCCATGAAGTACGGTTTGTCTCTAGCGAGATTCCCGAGTTGCGCGTACGCTCGATTTACACTCTCGAAAATTACGGTAATGGCGATCTGTCTTCCATCGATGTGATTCTTCCGAACGCGAAGAGCTACGGCCTGAAGGCTCGCCTTATCAAAGTAAACGGCCGCGAAGCTAGTCCGGTGGAACTTTCTGCCGAGCCCGCAACCGACGTAGCAACCAGGTTTCGCATTCCGCTTGATCCAGCCTGGAATCAGAAACAGCGGCGTGACCTCGTCATCGAATACGCTCTTTCTTCTCCGGAGGATTCGGGGATGAACATCGCTCTAAGCTCAACATCCTTTCATGTAATCTCGCGCGGCTGGTTTCCGTGGCTTCAGCCGCCGACCCACGTGCTTTCTCCATCTCCCGCAAGTCCGGAACGCATAGCTTTTACGGTCCAAGTTCCAACGGATTTTCTTCTGCTGGCGCCGGGGAAGCCGGCTGGTCGAGCGAAAAATGGCGGAGAAGTGAAACATCGATTCGAATTACGCGAGAGCGATCCCGCGCCTTTTATCGTCGCAGGACGATATGTAGATTCGTGCGCGAATGACCGGGGGTGCGGGGCCGTCTTCTGGACGCTCGAACCGCTCAAGGGAGATCGAGCGCGTGCCGAGGAAGACCTTGCATCAGTCTGGAATATACTCCAGAAAGATTTCGGGCCTCTTGAGAAGGGTAATCTCGTTCCGCACATAGTCGAATCCCCGGGAGAGCGCCACATGGGCGACGATGCGCCTTCAGCTGTTCCCTTTTTCGGCGGTGTGATGGTTAATTCGCAAGCGATATCACTGGGCGCTAATAACGAAGATTTCTTGCATTTGGTTACGCGCGCGCTGGCGGGGAATTGGTTCGGCGTCCGAATATATTCGCCGAATTCAAACGTTGGCATGACCGAAGGGTTGTCGGACTATGCCGTTATCGTAATCGACGAAGCACGTCACGGCGACTCCGCGCGAAGTAGCCGCATCTTGAAATTGCTTGACGAATACGACAACGCCTGCAAGGGAGCGGTCGAGAAGCCACTCGTCGCGGTCACGATGGGCGACCCGATCGAGCAGCGCCGAATCGCCCTGGCAAAAGCTCCGTTGTTCTTCATCGCTCTGGAAGATGCGTACGGCGAAGCGTCTGTCCGCAGAGGACTCGCGCAAGTCGTCCGTTTGTTACGCGGTCAGGAAGTGGGATATAAAGACATTCGGGCCGCGATCGAGAATGTAACGAATAAAGATCTCGCGCCGATATTTCGCACCTGGCTTTACAAGCCGGGTATTCCGGCGGAATTCAGAGAAAAATACCAAAGCGCCGGAGCTGGCAAGAACTAGAAAAATAACGCCGTCCCGGGAGGCAGAATGCGCGAAATCATCTCCACAGAAAAAGGCCCGAAAGCTATCGGACCGTATTCGCAGGCGATTAAAGCAAACGGCTTCGTCTTTATTTCCGGCCAAACTGCATTCGACCCTTCGACCGGTAAGCCGATAGAAGGCGACACGGCAAAGCAAACAGTGCGCACACTTGAAAATCTAAAAGCGATTCTGGAAGCAGCCGGCTCTTCACTCGACCGTGTTGTGAAGGTCAGCGTCTTTCTGAAGGATATGAACGATTTTTCAGCGATGAACGAAGTGTACGCTCGTTACTTTCCGGCGAATCCACCGGCGCGATCGACGGTTGAAGTTGCGCGGCTACCTCGGGACTTCCGCATCGAAATTGACTTGATCGCCCTGGCCTAGGGAGGGCCGCTGGGCATCTATTACACCGAGCAAACGAATCGGCAGCCCTTTATTCCACTCAGAAATCCCTGTTAACCCATTGGCAGTCAGTTCCTTGGCGAATGGCGTGCCGCCATTTTTTTAAGTATCCTAGACAACGTTCACATTCCGGCAAAGAGGCCGCGTTAGACCTTGCGCCGAGCCAGAATGAAGAAAAATGGAGAACGCCACAAGGACGCTCGTTTGCGGCGATGAACCCGAATTTCATCAGGTGGCTACATGACTGATTCGCCGTTTGATTTGGTAGTGATCGGCAGCGGCCCCGCCGGACAAAAAGGCGCCATCTGCGCAGCGAAGATGCGCAAACGTGTTGCGGTGATCGACCGCACACAAATGATAGGCGGCGTCTGTGTCCACACCGGCACAATCCCCAGCAAGAGCGTTCGCGAAGCTATTTTCCAGCTCACCGGAAACGCGGTGAGGGCGTTTTACGGAGACAGTTACCGCGGGAAAAATGATATTACGATTCGGGATCTTTCCTTCCGCGTGAACGCAATCGTCTCGCGAGAGACAGAGGTGATTCGCGCGCAGCTTAAGCGCAACGGCGTGCCTGTTTTCCAGGGGATTGCGCAGTTCGTGGACCCGCATACCATCGAAGTCTCGGGAGACACCGAAAAAATTACGGTCCGCGCGGATCATATTCTGATCGCCTGCGGCACGCGGCCGGCTCGAGATCCTCAGATTCCGTTCGACGATAAGCGCATTGTCGATACTGACAGTCTTTCCTGCCTGGAGGGATTGCCCAGGGAAATCATCGTGGTTGGCGCGGGAGTTGTCGGCCTTGAATACACCTCATTTCTCGCGGCCTTGGGAACCGAAGTCACATTGATAGATCAGCGGCCCGCAATTCTGGATTTCGTCGACCGCGAAATAATGGAAGCGTTGGCCTATCACCTCCGACAGATGGGAACCACTTTCCGTCTCGGCGAAAAAGTTACACGAGTGGGAATCGATCCCACCCGCGGCCGCGTTTTTGCAGAACTCGAAAGCGGAAAGAAAGTACAAGGCGACGCGCTCATCTACGCGGTAGGCCGCCAAGCCAACGGTGATCGCCTTAATCTCGCAGCGGCCGGCATGGAAGCCGATTCGCGCGGCAAAATCAAGGTCAACGAACATTATCAGACTAGTGTCCCGCACATTTACGCTGCCGGCGACATCATCGGTTTCCCCGCGCTTGCCAGCACTTCCATGGAACAAGGCCGTCTCGCGAGTTGCCACATGTTCGGTGTGCCCTCCGAACATATGTCTGGTTTATTTCCCTACGGCATTTACACCATACCTGAAATTTCCATGGTGGGCCAAAACGAGGAGCAGCTCACAGCCGCCAAAGTTCCTTACGAAGTAGGTATCGCCAAGTATGCCGAACTAGCCAAGAGCATGATGCTGGGCGACGAGACCGGCATGTTGAAAGTTCTGTTCGACCGCAACACTCTAAAACTCCTCGGCGTCCACGTGATCGGCCAGCGCGCCACGGAAATCATTCACATCGGCCAAGCCGTTCTTTATTACGGCGGCAATGTCGACTATTTCCGCGACGCCGTCTTCAACTATCCGACTCTCGCTGAAGCCTACAAAGTCGCAGCACTCGACGGCCTCAACAAACTCTGATCGCAACTGCGCGAAATTTTTCCATCGTGCGTGAGCGTTAGTCTGCACGCACTTCCGCTATACGGCTCTTTGCCGCGGCATGCTAGAATCGTAAAATCCAAAGCGGGCAACTTGCCTGCCGTGGGCCTGTAGCTCAGGTGGCTAGAGCGCGCCCCTGATAAGGGCGAGGTCGGTAGTTCAAGTCTACCCAGGCCCACCACTCTCCGCCGCTAGAAACGTTACGAAACGGAGATTCACTCCCGTCGCACAGAGATTCTTGTAACAAAATCTAGCGCCGCGCGTAGTAATTTTGGCGGTTATCGATGTCCGCTCGATAGCTCCGTTGTCTTACAATTTGAACCGGGAAGTTCGAGGACGAAAAGAGGTGGATATGAGAAAGGCAGTCGTTCTCACGGGGTTAGCCGTGTACTTCGTTTTGGCCGCACCCGCAATGTTTGGACAACGGCTTCCCGATGTCGCTTCGCCGAAACACTATCAGCTCACCATTTCCCCGGATTTCGCGAGCGAGAGCTTCGCAGGCGATGAAACCATCCAAATCGATCTTCTGAAATCATCCGCGTCCATCACCTTGAACGCGGCCGAAATCAAATTTGCGGAAGTGACGATCTCGGCCGGTGGCAAGACCCAGACCGCCCCGGTGGTTCCTGATGAAAAGAACGAGATGGTCACATTTACGGTGGCAGAGCCGCTGGCAGCCGGGCCAGCCGAAATCCACATCCGCTACAGCGGCATTCTCAACGGCCAGCTCCGCGGCCTCTATCTGAGCAAGGCGAACAATCGCAAGTACGCAATTACCCAGCTTGAGAATACCGACGCACGTCGGATGTATCCGTCATTCGACGAGCCTTCCTACAAGGCCACATTCGACATCACCGCAATCATTGACAAGGGCGATACCGCCATTTCGAATGGCAAAATTATCTCCGACACGCCCGGACCCGGCGATGGCAAGCACACGCTGAAATTCTCCACCACGCCCAAAATGTCGTCTTATCTTGTCGCGCTCGCTATCGGTGACTGGGAGTGCCTGGAAGGCAGCGCCGACGACATCCCCATTCGCGTCTGCGGAGTTCCCGGCAAAAAACAGTATGCCGGGTTCGCCCTTGAAGCCGCGGAATACACCATGAAGTTTTACAATCGTTATTTCGCAATTAAATATCCTTACGGCAAGCTCGATATTCTGGGTGTTGCCGATTTCTCCGCCGGCGCCATGGAAAATACGGCTTGCATCATCTCACGCGACTTGCTGTTTGTGGATCCCAAGCAATCCTCATATTTTCTGCGAAAAATTGTGGCGCAGGACCTTATCGCGCACGAAATGGCCCATCAATGGTTCGGCGATCTGGTCACCATGAAATGGTGGGACGATGTGTGGCTCAACGAAGGCTTCGCTACCTGGATGTCGTTCAAGCCCGTGGAAGCTTGGAAACCTGAGTGGGATTTGCAGACCGACGCCGTGAGTTCAAGCACCGGCGCCATGGACACCGACTCGCTAAGCTCCACTCGCGCGATTGAAGCTCACGCCGAAACTCCGGCACAAATTCAGGAGCTGTTCGACAGCATCACCTACAACAAAGCAGCAGCCGTACTTTCCATGGTGGAAGGCGATGTCAGCGAAGACGTTTTTCGCAAAGGGGTGAACTCTTACCTGGCCAAGTATTCTTACTCCAACGCTACTTCGGAAAATTTCTGGGATGAACTTACCCAGGTATCGCATCAGCCCGTGGACCGCATCATGGAAAGCTTCGTCAAACAGCCTGGTGTCCCGCTGGTGACTCTCCGGACGGTCTGCGAGGGCGGCAAAACGAAAGTGACGTTATCTCAGCAGCGCTATTTCTCCGATCGCGTCATATTCGAAGCTGGTTCGAAAGAACAGTGGCAGATTCCGGTTTGTTTGAAAGCAGGGAAAGATGAGAAGTGCCAGCTCCTGGCCTCCAAAGAGCAGCACGTCATACTGTCTGGATGCGGAACTGCAGTCTTTGGCAATGCGGGCGCGCGAGGCTACTACCGCTCGGGTTACGATGCAGAAAACTTGAAGAGAATTTCCTACTCTGCCGAGCGCACGCTTTCTCCCGGCGAGCGATATTTGCTTCTGAACGATGTAAGTGCGCAGGTGAGCTTGAACCGTCTTTCGGCGGGCGACGTACTGGAACTTGCGCAGGATATGAAAGACGACACCTCTACTGCGGTGATCAATTATCTCTCGAACGAATTCACGTTTGCCGCCGATTACCTCGTCACCGACGCGGATCGCGCGCAATACCAAGCATGGATTCGCGCCACGTTCAACCCCGTCGCTGTCAAACTCGGTTGGGTTTCGGCTCCCGATGATTCGGACGAAACGCGAGCCCGGCGCGCCGCCCTGTTTACCATTCTTGGTTTGACAGGTCACGATCCCAAGATCATCCAGATGTCGAAAGATATGGTTGACAAGGCACTCAGCGGCGAACCCGTCGATCATGCCATGCTTTCTGCAGCGCTGCGCATCACAGCGCGTGACGGCGATGCGACGTTGTACAACAGGATCTTGGGTCACTTCGCCCAAATTAAAACTCAGGACGAATTTATACTGTACGGCCAGGTGTTGTGCCTCTTTGGCGATCCTGTTCAGCTGACGCGTACTCTTAATTTCGCAATCTCTCCCATGATGCGCGCCCAGGACGCGCCCCGAGTAATCGGTGCAGTGATGGCGAATCCCGCTGGGCAGCAGGTCGCATGGGATTTTGTCCGTCAGCACTGGACCGAGGTCGAGGCCAAGTTCAGCAACTATTCCGATGCCTCTGTGGTGCAAAGCACGGGCGTCTTCTGCGATACAGCCAAGCGTGACGAAGTGCAGCAATTCTTCGCCCAGCACAAGATCCCCGCCGCCGAACGCGAGTTGAAATTGGCGCTGGAACAAATCAACGTTTGCATCGACGTTCGTACGCACCAGCAACCTCTTTTGCAATCTTGGCTTCAGCAGAATCAATCCAGCGCCGCAGGTAACTCGTCGGGAGCGAACTGATCCTTGTAGTTGTAGGTAAGTAGAGGTTATCCCGCGGGTTTTTGATGGGATCTTTTAGCACCATTAATCGACATTGGGTCGTTGCTCGGCAAATGTCCGTTTCAGCTACACGCTATCCCACAATCGGGCAAGCGTCGATCCTCTCCAGACTCCGTCTTAATCATTAAGTCTTTTTTCTACATGGAAATGTGCTCCCAAGACAGAGGCCCAATACTTGCTTCAAATGCCAAGGCAAGTTCTGCGTGGATGAGCGATGAAACGGTCTCTTTCAGCAACGGAGGCGTCATGGCAAAGTTGGAACGAATTAGGGAATCCCTGGAAGGAAATCTCGATCCTGAATACTTGAGACAGCGACAACAGGGAGGCTGGCGCCTCGTGGGCGTCGAATGGGAACGAGAGACGGAAACCGACGCTCCGCGCGACGCGATGACGAAAGAAGACGCTCCATTTGGTACGCGGGTCTCCGGCGATTGCGAGCACCTGGAAGAAAACCCTCCAGAAATGCAGTTCCTTCTGTCGATGATGGAATTGATCATCCAGGACATTTCTTTGACTAAAGTAGCCGAGGAACTCAACAAAAAAGGCTTCCGTACTCGCAAGGGAGACGACTGGGGTCCCGTTGCAGTATTCAACATGCTCCCGCGCCTCATAGAACTAACACCGAGAATTTTCAAAAGCCAAGAATGGGTCGAACGCCGAAAACAGCTCTCCCTCGTCTACTAGCCCTCAGGTTTCACCAGTCTTGACAGAGAGGCATTTCTCCAAATAGAGTTACGCCTGCAAGCGGTTATACACTGTTGGCGTATCTCTTCGGGCATAGGGTGGGCAGTTTAAAGTCGTTCTCTTGGGAGGCAGACATGCGCAAGTCCAGCTACATTTTCTCAAGCTTTTTGGTTCTCGCCGTTTTGATGATTAGTGTGCTTCCCGCACACGCGCAAGGGCAGGCAGCATCCTCAAGTAATGTGCCCGTCACTACCTACGTTACCGTTCTCGGTCCCAAATACACGGCGCCTCCTGCTCTCAGCAAGAGTGATGTAATCGTCGACGAGGGGAAGCAGAGGAAGGAAGTGACCAACTGGGTTCCGGCTCAGGGCGACAAGGCTGGGCTTCTACTCGCCATCGTCATCGACGACGCGGATACCACAGATCTTGCCAGCCAACTTGGCGATTTGAGGAATTTTGTAACGTCACAACCGGATACAACACACATCGGAGTCTTCTACGCCAGCAATGGCACCATTCAAACGGCTTCCCATTTCAACAAGGATCACGAAGCTGTGGCGAAGACTATTAGAATGCCGATCGGAAATGGCGGCGCATATTCCAGCATCTACCTTTCCGTCAAGAGCCTGATAAAGGGTTGGCCCGCCACGGGCGCTCGACGGGAGATTTTGCTGATTGCCGACGGCATTGACCGGTTCCGCGGCACTTATCCGACCAGTCCTGATATCGACTCCACCATCGACAATGCGCAAAAAGCCGGCATTATGATTCACTCCCTGTATGCCACTGGTGTAGGACGTGCCGGTCGAAATTCGTTCCGTGTCACTCTCGGACAAAGTGCTCTCTCCCAGATAGCCGATGCCACAGGTGGCGAAGCCTTCTTCCAGGGTTTTGGCACACCCATATCGTTCGGCCCGTATCTCCAACAGCTAGACCTGGTCCTCAAGAATCAATATTGGCTGACGTATGCTACGGATCGATCGAAAAAGGCTAAGGGTGAACTCCGTAAATTCCGCGTTCGAACTGAACAAAAGGGCGTTGAAATCTCGGCAGCAGATAGAATTTTCGTCCCGGGACCCTAAGAATCTGCAGGCGCGACTCAGTGGACCGGAAGTGGACCTGGCGGCGAAGTGACAACGTGAAACGCGTAATTTTCTTCGCCGCCTTACTGTGCGTCGGATTGCCGCTCCTCTTGGCTCAGAAACCTGCTGACGCCCGGCAGGTTTCTGCCCGGCCCGTTGAGCCCGCAGCCGTATGGAATCCGTCTCCGCAAATTCTCTCCGCCATCCGCGAAAAATGCGGCAAAGGCGATCCTGACGGGATCAACGGCTGTTTTCTGTCGGAAATGCCATCATCCGGCGCCTCTGCGCAAGCCGTGGAGTTTACAAAATCACTTGCCGGCAGCGGTTTGGCCTATCTACGGGCCTTTCGCAAAGCTGGTCTTGTGGACATCGCCTACATCGAATACGCGTTTCGCGCCAACGAATTGGACGGCGTCCTGCTGGTAAACGGCGAGCCCTCGATCATCGATGTGGATAGCGAGAAATTCGCATCGCAAGAAAACTTCTCGAAAAATCCGACTTATGCCGCTCTTGCGAAGAAGTATCCGCATATCAGCATTTGGCCGGGTGATCGCTACCACACGAGCGAACCGCTGGTGAAACATCTCGAATCAGGGGGCGAATCTTTTGAAGTGGGTTACACCCTCCGCGACGGTTGCCACGCGTGCACACAGATCGGAACGGTGAGCCTGACCTTTGCCTTCGATGAGCACGGCAAATTCAGCGGTGTACAAGCGGGTCCAACGGTTCCCAGTCCATAAGGTGAATCACTTTGCGGGACGATGGCGCCACTGAGAAGAGTCCGGCCGCCCAGCCAACGCCATAATGGTGGAGAGGGAAGTCGCGCAGAGGATTTCCTCCGCATCTTTCACCACGAAAACGTCCGCCGCGCAGATCTTCAGCGTTTTGCCTGAACGCAAAACGCGGCCTCGAGCAATCAGAGCATCGCCCTCGGCGGGCGCCACGAGGTTGATTTTGTATTCCACGGTTAGCTCGCTGGAATCTTCCGGCATCAGGCTGTAGGCCGCGTATCCCGAAGCACTATCGGCGATGGAGGCGGTCACACCGGCATGAAAGTATCCGTGCTGCTGCGTGAGCTCCGTGCGGTGTGCCACTCGGATCTCACATTGCCCTGAACTCAATCCTGTCAATTCTGCGCCGAGATGTTTCATCAGGCCTTGGCGAGCGAAGCTCTCTCGCACATGCTGGAACGGGACAACATCCGTCGCGGAATGTTTCTGTTCTTTCATAGGGCACGAAGAGCTCCGCTGAAGCGATCGAGGAAGCAGAGCGATTTTCAGATGCGGAAAAATGAGGGCGGATGCAAACAAAAAGCCCCGGTTCGATTTACATCGAACCGGGGGCCTGCGTTTGTCTACAAACTCTTTGATATCGGATGAGACTTACCAGAACCCGTCCGGCCCATTGAGTGCTTCTCACCTCGACAAGTCGAGTTGAGAAACGGACCGAGCTCCCGAGATCCTAAGATCCGGGATGAAGAGTCGTACCTGCTACCGAAGCAGGTCGTACTCCCTTTTCTTTTAGAAAGGAGGTGATCCAGCCGCAGGTTCTCCTACGGCTACCTTGTTACGACTTCACCCCAATCATGAGTCATACCTTGAGCGCCTGCCTCCTTGCGGTTGGCTCGGCGATTTCTAGTACAGCCCACTTTCGTGATGTGACGGGCGGTGTGTACAAGGCCCGGGAACGTATTCACGGCGCCGTTCTGATGCGCCATTACTAGCGATTCCGGCTTCATGCAGTCGAGTTGCAGACTGCAATCCGAACTGAGCGCGCTTTTTTGCGATTAGCTCCCCCTCGCGGGTTCGCGACGCTTTGTGGCGCGCATTGTAACACGTGTGTAGCCCTGGACATAAAGGCCATGCTGACTTGACCTCATCCCCACCTTCCTCTCCGTTATCCGGAGCAGTCCTCATAGAGTTCTCCCTTGCGGGTAGCAACTATGAGTAAGGGTTGCGCTCGTTGCGGGACTTAACCCAACACCTCACGGCACGAGCTGACGACAGCCATGCAGCACCTCTACACAGGTCCCTTGCGGGAAGGCCTGATTTCTCAAGCTGGTCCTGTGCGGTTCAAGCCCAGGTAAGGTTCTTCGCGTTGCGTCGAATTGAACCACATGTTCCACCGCTTGTGCGGGCCCCCGTCAATTCCTTTGAGTTTCAGCCTTGCGACCGTACTCCCCAGGCGCAGGACTTAACGCGTTAGCTACGGGACTTGCCCCGTACAGGGCAAACCCCAAGTCCTGATGGTTTAGGGCTAGGACTACCAGGGTATCTAATCCTGTTTGCTCCCCTAGCTTTCGTCTCTCAGCGTCAGTTGTGATCCAGCGAGCCGCTTTCGCCTCGGATGTTCCTACGGATATCTACGCATTTCACCGCTACACCCGTAATTCCACTCGCCTCTCTCACACTCTAGCACGGCAGTTTCGCTAGCAGCCCCTAGGTTAAGCCTAGGGATTTCACTATCGACTTGCCGCACCGCCTACAGACCCTTTACGCCCAGTAATTCCGAGCAACGCTGGCCCCCTACGTATTACCGCGGCTGCTGGCACGTAGTTAGCCGGGGCTTCTTATACCCGTACCGTCAAACCCTTGCGGGCATTCTTCCGGGTCGAAAGGGGTTTACACTCCGAGAAGCTTCATCCCCCACGCGGCGTTGCTGCATCAGACTTTCGTCCATTGTGCAAGATTCCCCACTGCTGCCTCCCGTAGGAGTCTGGACCGTGTCTCAGTTCCAGTGTGGCCGGCCAACCTCTCAGTCCGGCTACCGATCAATGCCTTGGTGAGCCATTACCTCGCCAACAAGCTAATCGGCCGCGGATCCCTCTTCTGGCGACTTGCGCCTTTGAAGACAACAGCATGTGCCATCGTCATGTTATGCGGTATTAGCCCAGTTTTCACTGGGTTATTCCCCACCTGAAGGAAGGTTATCCACGTGTTACGCACCCGTTCGCCACGCGCCCACACCCTGTATTGCTACAGAATGCTGCGCGTTCGACTTGCATGTGTTAAGCACGCCGCCAGCGTTCGCTCTGAGCCAGGATCAAACTCTCGTTTGAAATCTGGTGTTTCGACCGTAACAATTTCCGGTTTGCACCGGGTTGCCACGATCGATACGAACTTTAAATCGCTCGGTTTATCTCAATTCGCCTTGCTCCGGTACACTTGGAACAAGGCAGTAACCAAACGGGTTCTGGCATGTATCATCCGATTGTCAAAGAGCAGGTACTCCCAGGTCAACTGGAAGAACTACAGACGAACCCCCATCCTACAGAAACACATTTTCAGAGTCAAGCATTAATCTCAGGAAAAAATTATGCCCAACTGGGTGAGGGTATCCGGGGGGAAAATTGCCGATGCGGATTGCAATCTGTGTGAGAAAAAACGGCGAAAAGCGCTGCAGCGCACAGAACGCTTAATGACAATTCTGGACCCGGTTAGAAATTGCGCGGATG
This sequence comes from uncultured Acidobacteriota bacterium, assembly GCA_963698005.1. GTDB lineage: Bacteria > Acidobacteriota > Terriglobia > Acidiferrales > UBA7541 > Palsa-295. The sequence continues at coordinate 2,749,796 of OY969113.1, read as the reverse complement.
TTTGTTTTGAACGATTTACGGAGAATTCTGAATGTGAGGCAGAACCGGTTAGAAATGCGATAACACGGCGATGAATGGTAATCAGAATTTGCTCAAAACTTCTCAGGATGAAGGCGAGGCAGCGGCGGATCGGCATGGCCGGCCGACTTATCTTGAACCACCAAACCATCTCCTTGCGCCAAACACGGCCGACGTCGTGCATGCACGTTCCTTGTAAAGCCTAAATAAGTACGCGCTAGTATGTTACCACAATGGTAAACAGAAGTCAAGAGGAAGCTGGCTAGGGTGCCAAAGTTAGAAAGTGTGTGCCCGGTGAGATTTCACGCGGCGGCGTTCGGAAGGAGGCACTGGGTTGGCTTTTCTTATAGCAAGAGATACCGTTTTTCATACATGCGATACATCCAGTTTAATATGAAAAGCTATGGAAAACAGTATCCAAAACTCGTTGTGGAATTTTGTATGCCTCCAAATTGCTGATTACAATACATATATTCTGTACGGCACATGGACATGAACGTGCCATAGGATGGCGCGTCGGGATATAGCTATTTTAGATTTGGGGCAATGGGGGCAGTTGTCAATGATCGGGGTCTCGCCAACTTTTTCAGTCAAATCTCTAGGAGGGTGTATGAACTGGAAACGCTTTTTCGTGGTGGCGTTCGCGCTCCTGATAGCCTTGTCGGTGGGTTCGACAAAGCTGGCAGCGCAGGCAACAACCAGCACAGGTAGTATTGAGGGGACGGTCATAGATGCCCAGGGCGGCGTTGTCCCCAATGCAAAAGTTACGGTCTCAGGTAAGGACACTGGACAAGTCATAAACCTTACGACGAGCAGCGCGGGTGAGTTCTCCACTGGCGCGTTGATCCCCGGCATTTACGTAGTTCGCATCGAATCCGCGAGCTTCAAGACGTCTGAGACCACCTTGGTAGTGCGCGTAGGACAAATCACACCCGCGAATACCAGGTTAGAAGTTGGAGCGGCCGCTACCGTTGTGGAAGTCACCGGCGAAGAAGTTTCCGTGAACACGGACCAGTCGCAGCTTTCGGGCGTCTTGACTTCGCAACAGATCTCAAATCTTCCCATCAACGGCCGCAACTTCCTGGACCTGGCCCAGTTGGAGCCGGGCGTGCAGATTCAGGACGGCGGTAACTTCGATCCGACCAAGATTGGTTTCTCATCGATCTCGTTCGGGGGAAAGTTCGGCCGCAGCGCGAGGATTTCTGTGGACGGCGTGGACGTGAGCGACGAAAACGTAGGCACCACGACCACCGGTTTGCCTTCCAGCGCGATTCAGGAGTTTCAGCTTGCGCAATCCAACCTGGATATTTCGAATGACCTGACTTCAGGCGGATCAGTCAACGTGGTGACGAAATCGGGCACCAATACCCTGCATGGAGAGGGATTCGGCCTTTTCCGCGACAGCTCCGAGGCTGCTGATTATCCCGGCGGTGCGCAATTCCAGCGTAGCCAGTACGGCGGCGACGTTGGCGGTGCGATTATTAAGGACAAACTGTTTTACTTCGCTGATGCCGAGAGACTACTTGCGCACGACGCCGGGGGCGTATTGGTGGCCCCTCCTCTGGACTCGTTCTCCGGAACGTTTCCGGCTCCGTTCCATGACACCAGTACGATCGGCAAAGTCGACTATCAGGTTACAAAGAACATCAAAGCATTCGGACGATTCAGTTACTGGCAGGCGTCCGACGTCGGCAACTTCGGCGGCGCCGCTAACTACTCCGTTTATGACAACAAGGATCGCACCAAGACGGTTAGCGGGGGCGTGGATTTCAACGAAGGTTCTGTCACCCACAGCTTCCGTGCCGAATATTTGAAGTTCGTGAACGTAATCGCAGACGCGGTGCAGGGCAGCACGCTGCCGTTTGCAGACATTCCCAATGAGATTCTTCTTTCGGGTACTGGATTTGAGACCGGGCCAAGCTTCCTGGCTCCGCAATCCACGATCCAGAGCGACCGCCAGGTAAAATACGACGGCAGCAAGGTCTGGGGTTCGCACATTCTCAGATGGGGAGTAGATTACAACCGGATCACGGGATGGACATTTGCCAGTTTCTTCGGACTAGCGGCGCAAGACACGTCGATCTATTTGTTTGCGCCGGGCACTCTTACTTGCCCGGGAGGCCAAACCGGCGCAGCTTGTCCTTTGAACTACACGGCCGACGCAGTGGCTGTAGGAAACGGCGAAGGCTCCTTTACAGAGCTGTCACGGTTTGGAAAGCCAGACGGTGGATTGGGGCCCGATAACCGGATTGGCGCGTACATCGGAGATAGCTGGAAGGTGAAGCCAAATCTCACTTTGAACTACGGTCTACGGTATGACCGCGACACTGGGCGCACGGATAGCGACCTATCGCTTCCGGCGCTTAACAATTTCTTCCCAGGGTTAGGGAATGCGGTAAGGAATCCGAACAAAAACTTTGCGCCGCAAGCAGGATTTGCATGGGATCCTAAGGGTAACGGCAAGACGGTCATCCGGGGTGGAGCGGGGATTTACTTCGACAACACCGTGTTCAACGATGTGTTGTTTGACCGGTTGCTAAAGCTTCCCAACGGCGCCTTCAACGAAGTGCAGAATGCCTGTAATCCAGGAACCGCTGGAGGTTTAGGGACCGCCGGTCAGGTAGCGTTCGGTGACGGGTCGGTGAACTTAATCGGCGGAGGCCAAGCTGCGGGAAACGTGATTTGCAACACACCAATCGGAGCAACAGTCGCGGCTGGCGGCGGAACCTGCGCAGGCGAGACCTTTTTCAACTGTGTGGCGGGCTTCCAGACTGCAACCCAAGCTTCCTTTGCCGCGAATCCGACCGGCCCAAACTCGGCTTACCTGCCGACCTCTCTAGCCTCAGGAGGAGTAAATCTTTCGGGAGCAGGCATGCTGGACCCGAATTACAAATCCCCGCGGTCGATACAAATGAATATAGGTGTGCAACACGAGTTGCGTCCGGGAATGGTGTTCAGCGCCGATTTCGTTCGCAACGTGAGTTTGCACTACTTGCTGGCAACGGACATCAACCACTCCGGTGATGTCTCTCTCTTCAATCCAACGCTAGGTGCGAATGCCGTCGCGGCAACTTTGGCAGCGTGTGGCGTCGGGAGCATCAATGCCGCGATTGCTGCGTGCCCTGGGTTGCATCCTACTGGTGGTGGAGCGACCATTGGCGACTTTTCGGCGAACGGCCTGGATTCTGCAAACGACTTGGGGCCAGTTCCGTGCCCGACTTGCGCCTTTCAATCACAGAACCCGGCTGTCGGCGCCTTCGGGCTCTACCATTCAGGCGGCCGGTCGGTTTACAACGGCTTGGACCTGAAATTAGTTCAAAACGTTAAGCATCCGTTCACTGGCGTTAAGTATCTGAATTTCCAAGCTACGTATACATTTTCCCGCTATGTGAATGCCGGGTCAACAGCGTCTGGCGCCAGCGTAGCCGGCGGCGATGCGGACTTCTTGTCCGAGGGCCTCAACAATCGCAATCCGCTATCCCTGACCGGGCCGGGTTCACTGGATCGAACGCACCAGTTCAACTTCGGTGGTTACGGAGACCTGCCCAAGGGGTTCCGGCTAGGACTGATTTCGCACTTCTGGTCACCATTTGCGGCAACGCCGACGGTGCTGCCGGTCGCCGGAAGCACAGTCTCAGGAGCCCCCGCTGGGATTTTCACCAGCAACTTCCTCGGCGACGGACAGGTGGGCCAACCGCTGCCGAAAGGGCAGACGAGTTCGACCTGCGGAGATGCTGGTGGAACCTGTAACTATGATCTGTACAACGTCGGGGCCTACATGCGGCAGATCGGCCCCGGAGGTCTGGCTAACGCGGTCAACAACTACAACACGAACATAGGCGGTGTGCTTCCAACTCCGGCTGGACAGACCCTTATCAATAACGGCTTGTTCACGCTTGCACAGTTGCAAGCTCTTGGTGGGGTTGCAGCTCCGGTTCCTGGTGTAGTCCCGGGACAAGTGGGACTCGGCTGGTTAAAGGCGTTCGATATGGAATTCAGCTGGGTAGGACACATCCACGAACGGTACACGATCGAACCAAGCGTCAGCATCTTCAACGTATTCAACCTCTCCAACTTTGACTCGGCGGCCAATGCTTTGACCGGACAGCTCAACGGTGCTCCCGGTTCGATCAACGGCACCACACAAGCTGGCCGCCCTGACCGAATCGGCGCGGGCACCGGCGTGTTTGCCTTTGGCGCTCCGCGCACGATTGAGTGGGGCTTGAAGTTCACCTTCTAATCGCGAACTTAGCACGCAGACAATACTGCGCGCCGAGGTCGGGAGTTTGAAACGGCCACTAGCTCCGGGAAGCCGGAGCTAGTGGCTTTTTTGTTTGCATCTTTTACATTCCCACTAGGCGAATTTCCTTCCCAAACCCAACCTGGCCCACCAAGAAAGTAGTAGAATCTGGAACAACATCGGCCGCATAAGGAGGTCTCCATGCGATTTCCTCTTCTTTGTCTGTGGGTTCTTCTACTCTTTCCAACTGCCACAATCCCGCAAGGTGGACACGCTAGACCTCCCGGCATTGCAACAGCGGATGCGGCTGCAAACAGTCCTATGGAAGCGCCCGCGAAACCTGGTATGAAGCAGATGAATGTGGAGCAAGTGAACGCGGAGACGCAAGAATTGCAAAAACTCGCCAATGCGCTTCCGCCGCAGATCGACCAAGTGACAAAAGGGCAAATGCCGAAGGATCTGCCGGAAAACCTCAAGAGGATCGAGCGACTGGCGAAGCATTTGCGCAGCGAAGTATCTCCGTGAAATGTTGTTTGACGAAATTTCTCGCGGTTTGCTGGAGCGACGCTACGCTTGCGAATCGACCGGGGGAGGAGCTTTTAATTCCTTCAGCGAAGCTTCAAATGGCGGGCGGGCTACGCCGCGTTCGGTGATGATGGCGGTGATGTAGCGGGCGGGCGTAACGTCGAAGGCGGGATGGGCTGCGGGGACGTCGGCTGCGATGCGGACGCCGGCGAGGTGCGTTACTTCTTCTTCAGAGCGCTCTTCGATGGGAATTTGATCGCCGGAAGAGAGGGAATAGTCGATGGTGGAAAGAGGCGCGGCTACGTAAAAGGGCACGCTGTTTTCACGGGCGATTACCGCGATTCCGTAGGTGCCGATTTTGTTGGCGGTATCGCCGTTACGGGCGATTCGGTCGGCGCCGACTACTACGGCTCCGACGCCGCCGGTCTTCAGGAAATGGCCGACCATGTTGTCGGTAATCAAAGTGAGGGGGATGAGGTCCTGGTGAAGTTCCCAGGCAGTGAGGCGCGACCCTTGCAGATAGGGCCTGGTTTCCGGAACGATCACTTCAATGCGGTAGCCGCCTTCGATGGCCATGCGGATGACTCCCAAAGCGGTGCCGATGCCGGCGGTGGCAAGCGCGCCGGCGTTGCATTGGGTCATGACGCGGCCGCTCTTGGGCAGGAGTTCGGCGCCGAAGCGTCCGATGCTTTTGTCGCCTTCGCGGCGCTCTTCGTGGACTTTTAGGGCTTCCTTCACCAGTTCTGTGCGGATCCGTTCCAGCGCTGCGGCTTCGTCTTTGGAGGCCGAGCGCGCGAGATCTTCGAAGCGGAGTTTGAAGCGCTCGATAGCCCAAAATAAATCGACCGCGGTGGGGCGCGTGTGCGCGAACGTTTCACAGATAACCGGAAACTCGGCGCGCAATTCTTCGAGGGATTTTGCTTTGGACTTTTGGACGGCGAGGGCAATGCCCATCGCGGCGGCGACGCCGATGGCGGGCGCTCCGCGAATCACCATGTCCTTAATGGCCTTGGCGAGCTCACGATAATCGGTGTAGGTGTGATGGATCACTTCGCTGGGGAGCCTGCGTTGGTCGAGCAGGACGACGCCTTCGGACGTCCAGCGTATTGGTTCCACCGTGTGCAATTGTTATCTCCGAGAAGCTCAGCGTTTCTGAATGCCGGTTCGAATAGGATTAATGCAGGCCCGACATATGACGCAGGCCGTGCGTTGCAATAAGAAGACCGATCACCTGGACTGAATTATAGCTCGTGTGAATCACAAAACCTGTGACCACCGTTCGCGAAACTGCGCGCGAGAGTGTGAGCACAATTCCGACGAAAATCAGCAGAGCGATCTGACCCCATCCGCCCCACAACTGCTCGGCGTGTAACAGGCCAAAAAGCGTGCCAGTGGCCACGATACTCCAGACCATTCCAAAGCTGCGACCGATTACGGGATAAATATAGCCGCGGAAGATGGTCTCCTCAACCAAAGGAGCGAGGAAAACTGCGATCAGCATAAATAAAAGTGCTGTATTGCGATCCTGAAACAGAACTTCTATGGGCAAATCCTTGTTCGGGGGGAATAATGCGGAGCCCAGCGAGACGATTATTGACAGGAAAAGACCGGCGAGAACAAGTCCGAGATAAACGGCGGCTCGCGGGAACCGGCCCGTCTCGAGTTTGTGCCAGCCGATGGTGCGCCAGAAAGGCGAACGAAATCGCACGCGCATCTGAACCGCGAGATAGGCGAGCAGTCCTAAATCGAGCAGCACTTGAATAACAATGCTCAGAAGAATTAGTTCGTGCGGAGATTTTTGGAGGCGGCGAATGTCGACGCCCGATACCGCGAGGGCGGTACTGATCAAGAGGCTGAGAAGGAGAAAACCTGCGATTGCGAGTACAACGAAGGCGGCTAAATCTGCCCAGCCCCAGGGCACGCGAAAATCTTCCGGGACGGGATTGATGGCGGGGGGAAGATGTTCTGAGGCATTGGGTGGCCCCGCAATGTCGGCTGATTCGACCAGCGGCGACGCGGCGGGTAAAACGACGGGCGAAGAGTCAACCGCTCCGGATTGATTGGAGGGAGGCGCGGGTTCTTGCTCGAACAGGTTATTTTCGTCAGGATTCATCGAAGTTTTAGCTCGCGCGCTTTCCACTCGCCAGGATGCCATTCGAGCCGTTGCCATTCAATGCGCGGGCGAGGATCTGGCCAGTGTAGGATTTCTTCACTCGCGCGACCTGCTCGGGCGTGCCTTGCGCGACGATGCGGCCGCCGTCTTCGCCGCCTTCGGGGCCCAGGTCGATGATCCAGTCGGCCTGCTTAATCACGTCGAGATGATGTTCGATGATTAGGACGGTGTTGCCCAGAGAAACCAGGCGGTTCAGCACGCCCATCAATTTTTTTACGTCATCGAAATGCAAGCCGGTGGTGGGCTCGTCGAGAATGTAGAGCGTGCGGCCGGTTTGGCGGCGAGAAAGTTCGCGGGCGAGTTTTGTGCGCTGGGCTTCGCCGCCGGAAAGAGTGGTCGCCGACTGGCCAAGTTGAATGTAACCGAGACCGACGTCGACCAGCGTTTGCAGTTTCAGCTGAATCGATGGAATGTTTTCCATCACTTTCAGCGCGTCTTCGATGGGAAGGTCGAGCAAGTCGGAAATGGAATAGCCTTTGTAACGGACCGCGAGAGTTTCTGCGTTATAGCGTTTGCCACGGCAAACTTCGCAGGTGACGTAAACGTCGGGCAGGAAATTCATCTCGATTCGGCGGAGTCCATCGCCCTGGCACGCTTCGCAGCGTCCGCCTTTCACGTTGAAGCTGAACCGGCCGGGGCGGTAGCCGCGTTCGCGCGATTCGGGCAGCATGGCAAAGATTTCGCGAATGGGCGCGAAGACTCCGGTGTAGGTGGCCGGGTTCGAACGCGGCGTACGGCCTATGGGGGCCTGGTCGATCTGAACGACCTTGTCAATGTGCTCGATTCCTTCGATAGTGCGGTGGGCGCTTGGTTTTTCCATGGAGCGATAAAGTTTTGCAGCCAACGCACGGTAGAGGATGTCATTTACCAGCGTGGACTTTCCCGAGCCCGAAACCCCGGTTACGACGGTCAGAAGCCCTAGCGGAAACGTGACATCGATGTTCTTCAGATTGTTGCCGTGCGCGCCGAGAATGATGAGAGATTTTCCGTTCGGACTGCGGCGGTGCTCGGGGACCGGAATCGTAACTTTCCCAGAGAGATATTGGCCGGTGAGCGAGTTAGGATTCGCTGCGATTTCAGCGGGCGGTCCTGCCGCTACCAAATGTCCGCCGGCTTTTCCCGCACCGGGGCCGAGGTCCACCACATAATTTGCGCGACGGATAGTCTCCTCGTCATGCTCGACAACCAGAACGGTATTGCCGAGGTCGCGCAAAGTTTCGAGCGTACTGAGCAGGCGGCCATTGTCACGGGCGTGCAAGCCGATGGATGGTTCGTCGAGCACGTAAAGAACTCCACGCAAGCGCGAGCCGATCTGAGTGGCCAGGCGTATGCGTTGCGCTTCGCCGCCCGAAAGAGTTGCGGCCGAGCGATCCAAGGTAAGGTAACCGAGGCCAACGTTGAGAAGGAACTCCAGTCGCTCCGCAATCTCGCTCAGCGGGCGGCCGGCGATTTTTCTCTGCCGGAGGGTCAACTGCGCGCGGATTTTATCCACGGCGGCGCGCGCTTGCAACAGCGGCAACGAGGTGAAGTCTGCGATGGACAGGCCGGCGATTTTTACGGCCAGGCTCTCGGGACGCAGACGGCGCTCATTACAAGCGGCGCAAGGAGCGGGGGACAAGTATTGCGCAATCCATTCGCGATAATTATCGGACTTGGACTCTTCCAAATTGTTCTCGAGATGGCCCAAAACACCTTGGAAGTTGAGCCCCTTGCTCGAACCACCATTGGAAGGATTGCCGTGCAGAATCAGGCTTTGTACTTTTCGCGGCAGCTTTTCGAACGGTGCGTCGAGATCGAATCCGTGCGCAGCAGCGGCGATGCGCAACGTGCGCTGCAAGGAGCCCGAGCCCGAGCCGGGACCGAGTCCTCCCTCGAAAAGCGGCTTGCTCCAATCGACGATCACCTTGGCCGGGTCAAAATCATATTTTGAGCCCAATCCGTGGCATTCGGTGCAAGCGCCGTAAGGAGAATTAAAACTAAACGAGCGGGGCTCCAGTTGCGGCACGGAAATACCGCAATCCGGACAGGCTAGTTTTTCGGAATACACGTGTTCTTCGCCACCGACGACGGCGATGGTTACAAGTCCGCCGGTAAGCTTCAACGCGGTTTCTACCGATTGCTCGAGGCGCTGTGCGACGCCGTTTTTCAGCAGCAGGCGGTCAACGACGATTTCTATTGTGTGATTTTTTCGGCGATCCAGCGGGGTGGGCTCGTCCAAATTTATGAGTTCGCCATCGACGCGAGCCCGGACGTAGCCTTCCTTGGCATATTTTTCGAGTTCTTTTTTATATTCGCCCTTGCGGCCGCGCACCACTGGCGCCAGCACCATGATGCGTTCTTCCGGTTTCAGCGCCGAAACCGCCTGCACAATTTGTTCCGTGGACTGGCGGGCGATGGGCTTTCCGCACTTCGGGCAGTGAGGCGTGCCGATGGCGCAGTAAACCACTCGCAAGTAGTCATATATTTCGGTAATCGTGCCCACGGTCGAACGCGGGGACCGCGTGGTAGTTTTCTGTTCGATGGCGATAGAAGGCGAAAGCCCTTCGATCGAATCGACGTCCGGGCGTTCCATCTGGTCAAGAAATTGTCGGGCGTAGGCAGAGAGGGATTCGACGTAACGGCGCTGCCCCTCGGCGTAAAGCGTATCGAAGGCGAGCGAGGATTTGCCCGAACCAGAAAGCCCCGTAACCACTGTGAGGGTGTTGCGAGGGATCTCGAGGTGGATGTTTTTCAGGTTGTGCTGCCGGGCGCCCCGGATGACGATTTTCTTTAGGCTCATCGTGAGAATGGACTGCTGCAAGGTGCTGAATGCCAGACACTGGGCATAACTCGCCCAAGGTAATCTATCAACATAGCAAGATGGACTCACTGTGGTCAAGTTGAGGCCTATTTCTCGGCGAGGAGAGTCGAAACTAAAGCAAAAAATCACCAGGCATTCGGCACGGAGGAGCCGGGAAATTTTAGCGGTTCTCTGGATTTTTTACCCGCCCGTTAATATTAAAGGCTAGTGTTTTCAGTATGATAGCTTTGGTTCTCGGCGTGCGATTCGTATCAACGTCAGAGGGAAGGAAAGCCGAGGATCCCTTCGGGGATTGAGGGCTGGGCCGGCTTCCTTCCCTCGGCTTTCTTCTTCGAAATTCACTTCCGTTTGGCCAGTCCTACCAGTGTTAAGTGTTCAGGACCCACGTTTCGCACTAATCTTTCCTGGTGCTTATCATTTGGATGTTTCCACCGCCGTCTGCCAGTTGCGGCCGGCTTGCATGATAAGCTCACGGGAGAAGTTGCCCTCGCTCCGGCGACCGCGCACGGGGTTGATGATGAGGGCCTCTGTTGGGGCGTGGTCCAATTGGTAGGACGCTGCACTGTTAATGCAGACGGTGGTGGTTCGAATCCACCCGCCCCAGCCACTTCCGAAAATCTAGATTTGGACTAAGAATGCTACTGAATACACGAATCAGGCTGAGAACGATATTCTGAAATACATGAAATGAAAACAATTCAGGATGACGTTATAAGCTATAGAGAAATGTGTGATGCTGAACACGTTCAGACGCTTCAGCGCGGCATGAATTTCCGAATGAATTCTTCCTATTCTGTGATCCTAATGTCCCAAAGGTCCAACGCACCTTACCAGGACAGAATTAACGAGGACGGGATAACCATTGAATACGAAGGGCACGACGCTTCTAAAAGAACATATGATCACGATCCCAAGAGCGAAGATCAGCCCGATAGATTGCCAGGTGGACGCCTAACGCAAAATGGCTTGTTCATCAAAGCAGTGCAAGAGTTCAACGAAAGAAAGGCCTCTCCCGAACTCGTAAAGGTTTACGAGAAAATATTCGCTGGTGTCTGGTCACTAAAGGGCTTTTTCGACTTAATTGACTACAAAATTATTCATGACGGTAAGAGAAATGTATTTCGCTATATTTTGCGCGTTTCGGATCGGGGAGAACCTCGCGATGGTCAGTCTGCACAGAGTGAGCACACGCGACTGATACCCTCAGAAGTGAAAAAAGAGGTGTGGAAACGGGATAAGGGTAGGTGCGTGATCTGCGGCGATGGTAAAAATTTACATTTTGATCACGATTTGCCGTTTTCGCGAGGAGGAACAAGCTTGTCAGCTAAGAATGTGCGGTTACTTTGCATGAAGCACAATCTTCAGAAGTCCGCCAAGATCGAATAGTTTCCGCATTTTGTGCTCGAGCGCCAAATCCGTCAAATGGAGATGTCGAACGATTCACCCAAGGACCTTAATCTTTGATGACGGGGAAACCGGATTCGGTCCAGCCGCGCCAGCCGCCGTCCATTGAAATCACGTTGCGATAACCCATTTTTTGAAGATTGTCGGCGGCCAGAGCGGAACGGAATCCGCCGCCGCAATAAAGCACGATTTCCGCGTCCTTATCAGGAATGGCCTTTTCGATGTCACGTTCGATGATCCCTTTGCTCAAATGGACGGCACCGGGAATATGGCCGCGGGCCCATTCGCTGTCTTCGCGAGTGTCAACGAGAACTAAGGGATGGCCGGAGTCGATTTTCTTTTTTACTTCGCGGTAGTCTTCCTCTTTAATTCGTTTTTTCGCGTCTTTGACGAGTTTTAGGAAGCCTTCGGGGTGGTCCATTATCTTCTCCTCACGATCGGCAGGTCAATAATAGTAAAAAAAGTTCCGAATACGGAACAAACAAATTTTCCGGCAGCGCCCTAGCTTAGAGAGCCGCAAAATCGACGGCTCGCGGGAACTGCGCCGCGAAAGGCAGGCGCTGCGCGCCACTGTTTTTTGTCGGAGCTAAAGCTCCGACCCCCTGAAAAACTGGGGCGGCGAATGTTCGCGAGACAAATTAGGACCCTACAAATTTTCTACTTCATGTCACGCCAGTTGTTACCGACCTTGGTATCAACGATCAAAGGGACGCTGAGCGCGTAAACATTTTCCATCACTTCTTTGACCAGCTTGGTGAGGCGCGGAATCTCTTCTTCCGGGCCTTCAAAAAGCAATTCGTCGTGAACCTGAAGGATCATTCGCGATTTGAAATCTTCTTTCGGCAGGCGGCGGTCCAGCTCGATCATGGCAAGTTTGATCAGGTCAGCAGCCGAGCCTTGCATCGGCGTGTTCATGGCCGTGCGTTCCGCGAAGTTGCGCATGTTGGGCTGAGGGGAATTGATTTCCGGGATGGGGCGAGTGCGCCCGAAAATCGTTTTGGTAAAACCTGTTTTACGGGTCTCGGCGATTTGCGCATCGAGATATTTTTTCACGCCGCTGTAGCGTTCGAAATAAGCGGCAATGAATTTGGCAGCCTCCCGCGTATCAATGCCCAGATTTTGCGCCAGGCCGAAGGGTGAAAGGCCATAAATCACTCCGAAGTTGATGACTTTGGCTACGCGACGGTGGTCGGGCGTTTGCGCGAAGGGTGCTACGCCGAAAACTTCCTGAGCGGTTCTAGAATGGATGTCTTCGCCGCGACGGAAGGCTTCGACCAGAACGGAGTCTTCGGAAAGATGCGCCAGGATTCTTAGCTCGATTTGGGAATAGTCCGCGGAAAGGAGTTTGTTGCCCGGTGCGGCGATGAAGGCGGCGCGGATTTCGCGACCCAACTCAGTGCGGACGGGGATATTCTGCAGGTTGGGATTTGATGAACTGAGACGGCCCGTAGCGGTGCCTGTTTGGGAGAATCGCGTGTGCAAGCGGCCGGACACGGGGTGAATCAGCTTGGGCAAAGAATCGGAATACGTGGACTTCAATTTTGCGAGTTCGCGATATTCGAGAATTTTTTTGGGCAGCTCATGCACTAGCGCGAGCTCGTTCAACACTTCCGCGGCGGTAGAGCGCGATTTGACACGACTTTTTCGCGGCGACTGCAGATTCAGTTTATCGAAGAGCACTTCGGCAAGCTGTTGGGGGGAATTGATCGCGAATTCGAAACCGGCTAGATCGTAGATGGTCTTTTCCAGGCGGGTGATTTCTTCTTGAGCTTTCTTGGAGATGATATCCAATTCATTCTTGTCGACGCGGACTCCGGCGGCTTCCATACGGGCGAGTACGGCGGCCAAGGGGAGATCAATCTTCTCGTAAACGTCCAAGAGACCTTGTTTTTCCACTTCCGCGCGAAGGATGGGCGCCAGGCGCAGCAGAAAATCGGCGCGCTCGCCGGGAGCGCCGGAAAGGGTTCGATTCAGGTGGCGCAGGACTACTTCCGCGAATTCATGGTTCGCTGTGGTGGGACGCAAGAGATAGGAATAGAGCATGGTGGCATGGCGAATTCCGGAGACTGAATTTGGGCTCTCGACAGAGTGAGACGGAGCCAGGAGGTGAAAGAGCTTCGGATCATGGACTATTTTCGGGCGTCCGGCATCCGCGGACCATTCTTTCAACACGGCCAGATTTTTATTCTCGGCGTCGTTTGCCAGGGTGCGGGCGCTCCCCGGCTTGGAAGAGATTTCTACACTCGAGACAAATGTGCCATAGCCTTCTTCGTCCGGGTCTTTTGAGTCGAGTGAAAGAAAGGCGGATATTTCGGCGCCGGGAGAACTCGCTTTGAAAAAGCTAACAAAGTCGTCGCGCGAATCGAATGCGGTGTAATCGGTTTTCTCTTCATCCGGCGCGGGAGCCAGCTCGCGGAGGAGGGAAGTGAATCCAAGTTCGGCGTACAAGTCGCGCAGAGCAGAAAGATGCGGCTGCTGGATTTTCAGAGCTTCGAGCTCGAGTGGAACGGGAGCATCGAGAGGAATTGTCGCGAGCTGCTTGCTGAGCCTTACAAACTCGCCACATTTTTCGAGCGCTTCGCGGTAACTGGCGCGTTTCACTTCGCCGGCGCGCCTTAAAGCTTCTTCCGCGCTACCAAATTGCTGAATTAGTTGGCGCGCGCCGACTTCTCCAATGCCGGCTTTGCGACGCTCACCCGGAGCGGGTTTGTCGTTGGGATCGCGCGCGCCCGGAATATTGTCAATGGAATCGCCCATCAAGGCCATCACATCCGCGACCTTATTGGGAGGGACGCCCATCAATTCTTCGACCATCTTTTCATCGACGATCAGATCGCCTTTGGTGGGGTTGAGAAGGCGGACGGGTCCGCCGACGAGCTGCATCAGGTCTTTGTCACTGGTAACGATGTAGATCTCGAGATCTTCTTCTTTGGCTTGGCGTGCCAGGGAGCCGATCACGTCATCGGCTTCGTAGCCGGGATATTCGAGAATGGGCAGACGCATAGCGTCGCAATAGCGGCGGACGAAGGGCATCTGGATGGAAAGATCATCGGGCATCGGAGGGCGCTGGGCTTTGTAAGAGGCAAAAAGCTTGTCACGAAACGTGGGAGAGGGGTGGTCGTAAACCACAGCCAGGTAATCGGGGCGGCGATTCTTGTCGTTTAATAATCTCCGCATCATGGTGGCAAAAAGGTAGGGGACTTTTGTGGGTACGCCGCTGTTGGTTTGCAGGCGGTCCATGGGGGCAAAAAAGGCGCGGAAGATGTAGCCCATGGCGTCGACGAGGAAGAGGCGCTTTGTTTGTTTGGAAGGCATTCAACCAGGGTGGTGCGCTCGGTATAGAGCGAGGGGCAAGTATACCAAACTGGAGTTTTTCTGCATTCGGCAACGCCGGGGAAGCGAGTTTCGATGGGTTGGACGAACAATGGCGCTTGACTCATAACCCATTGAGGCTTATAGGTATTACATCATTTTTTGACGGCTGCAGAGCGGACAGGCGGGGGATACCTTTTCGCTGAGTTTTTCTGCAGTCTGAAGTAGCTGCAATTCTCTTTTTACAATGGGGAGCACTTATGAAACCTTTCCGCAGGTGGGTCTTTCGCTTCGCATTCGTATGTGTGGCAATGTTGGCGATATTGGCGGGCGCGTGGACGAGCCAGGCCCAGACGTTTCGCGGCAGCATTTTGGGAACCGTGACGGATAGTACCGGCGCGGCTGTAGTCGGCGCGCACGTAACGGTTCATAACGTGGATACCGGCGTCGATCGCAGCACGGACACCACGACGGACGGCAGTTATCTGATGCCGGAGCTTCCGGTGGGCAATTATAACGTGACCGTGGAAATGAAAGGTTTTCAGAAGACGGCGACTAACGGGATACTCGTCTCAGTCGCAGCCGAGCGGCGCGTGGACGCTATTCTGAGACCGGGCGAGGTAAGCCAGCAGATTACGGTTTCAGGCGAGACGTTGCCGGTAGTGGAGACTGCGAGCGATACGCTGGGCGGGGCGTTCGAGAACCACGAGATCGAAGAACTGCCGATCAATGGCCGGGACTATACGAAACTTCTTATCATGGTTCCGGGCACGGCGGGTGAACCGAACGGTGGCGGTGATTCTCCAGGGTCGTACGGGCTTTTCAGCGCAGATGGCAGCCGCGGCCGCTCGAATAACTACATTCTCGACGGCACGGATATGAACGACGGCTACCGGAACCTGCCGGCAATCAATCAGGGCGGAGTGTTCGGTGTGCCGGGGACAATTCTTCCCGAGGACTCCATTCAGGAATTGAACGTTCTGACGAATTTCGAAGCGGAGTATGGGAGAAATTCCGGCGCGGTAGTAAGCATCGTTACGAGGAGCGGGACGAACCAGCTTCACGGCAGCGCATTCGAAGATTTCCGGAATGCGGTGTTGAACGCCCGAAACTTCTTCAACGATATCGGCCAGCCGAAGGATGCTTTCCGAAATAACCAGTTCGGCGGCTCAGTGGGCGGACCGATCGTCAAGGACAAGACCTTCTTTTACGCGTCCTATGAGGGGCAACGCGAAGGAATGGCTATTACTTCAATCAATAATGTGCCGACACTAAATGACGGCGTTCTGGGCGATCCTAACGATTACGCGCAGGCCATCACTTCGTTGGGCGGCAACCCTGCACTTTGCACGAGTACGGTTATTGCCTGCATCCAGGGCAATTCGGCCGTCGTGAATCCAGTGATCTTGAGTCTCTACAATTTGTGCAACAACAATGGGCACTGCTCGGGCGGGAAAAATGTTTGGCCCACCACAACCGCCGCGGGCGGACCGGCGACGAACAATCTGGACAGCGCCATCATCAAGCTCGATCAAAATGTGAATGCTAACAACCAGATTTCCGGACGCTACTTCTTCGGGAACAGCCATCAGAGTTTTCCGCTTGGCGTCGGCGGCGGCAACAACCTACCCAATACCAATACCGATGCACCGATCCGGACGCAGTTGGTATCCGTCAGCTGGGTAAGAACCGTTTCACCGACTAAGGTGAACGAAGCGCGATTTGGCTGGAACCGGTACCGGAACGGATTCTTTCCTGAGGACGCGGGAATCTTCGGCGACCCCAACACTTCGCTGGGACTGAATACACTGGATCTTCTAGGACCCAACACCGCCAACCCGCGTGACTTCGGCTTGCCTACGATCAAATTTGGCTCGGGTGTTTTGCCCGATAACACTCCCGTTCCCGGGCTAGCCTCCCTCGGTTCTTCAGCGTTTTCAAACCCGCGCAATCGCGTGGATTCAAACTGGCAGCTTATCGACAATTTTTCGTGGAAAATGGGGCGCCACGACATCAAATTCGGTTACGAATTCCGGCGGACCACCGTGAATTCGTTCAATGATCTGGTAGAGCGTGGCGAGCTCGATTTTGCCAGCCTTGCGGAATTCCTCAGCGGCGGACTCGATGGTGGGAACACCAATTTCGGAAACACTTCGCGAAACGCCCATCAGAATTCTCACGGACTATATATCCAAGACGGAATCCATGTGAACAGCCGACTGATGGTGAACCTGGGCCTTCGCTGGGATTATGACGGTGTAATCGGCGCGGATGGCAACCAATTAAGCGTTTATAATCCGGCGGTTGGTCTTGAGCAAAAGAGCCAGCTATATCCGAAAGATCTCAACAATTTCGGACCACGGGTGAGCGCTGCTTATGATCTGTTCGGCAAGGGAAAAACGGTAATCCGCGCAGGCGTAGGCGTTTTTTACGATGGCTTCTCGCAGGATTTTTTTACGGGCCAACTAGCGTTCAATACTTTCAATACCGGGGCTGCGTACAATGCCATCGGGCCAAACCCCATTTACATTACATTCGCTCTGAATCCGGCACTACCGGTGGATGGCGGGGGTAACTCCGTAATTCAACCCGGTGTGCCGGTGTTCGATCCGACCTCTGTGATCGCGGGGCCGACGAATCAGACCACCGACGCGTTCACAGTTTCTCCGCGGCTGCGTACGCCTTACGTTTACAACTACAATCTGAACATCCAGCAACAATTGGCCCGCAACACGGTCCTGCAAGTGGGGTATGTTGGATCGGCGGGGCGGAAACTCTTCTTTTTCCGCGATATCAATCAGCCGACACATGCAGAGATCACAGCGGCGGACCTGGGCTGCGACTGCATCAACTCATTCAGCGTTCCTCGGCCATTTGATACTGCCGCACCGCTCAGCGCGTTGGCGCCGAACCAACCGTTCTATGTGAACGAAGTGGAAACTGGCGCGAATTCGAATTACAACTCGCTTCAGGTTTCACTCACGCAGCGGAGTTGGCACCGTTTCAATAATCAGATCGCATATACATGGTCGCATTCGATTGATACGGCGAGCGACGGTCAGGATTATGTTCCCAACGCTTCGCAACCGAACGATAGTACAGACCCTGGCGGCAACAAGGGGCCGTCGAACTTCGACGTGCGCAATCGATTCGTAATGTCTTCCGTGTACGATTTTCCGAAAATAGACCGGTTTAAAAAATTTGGAGAAGGCTGGTCGTTTAGTGGAATCCTGACTCTGATGAGCGGGCATCCGTTTAGCTTGAACTATAACTTTGAAGGCGACTACGACGGCAGCGGCGAAGGGTTTGGACGGCCCGACATTGTTGGCCCAATCCATTACGATTACAGCAATCCTTCGCAATTCCTCGACTTGTCAGCTTTCACGGTGCCCTGCACGCTTTCTGGAGGCAATGCCGACACGAACTGTATTCCGGGAACTCGTCATTTCGGGAACGAAGGGCGCAACTCGCTGCTGGGTCCGGATTACAGAAACCTGGATTTCGCGATCAGCAAAATGACGCCTATCACCGAGCGTTTGAAACTCGAATTCCGGGCGGATTTCTACAACGTTGCCAATCATCCGAACTTCGCCAGCCCGTTGCTTCCGGCTTTCATTGCCGACGCAGCCCCGAACGGGATCAGTACCGGGTCCGGGGTGTCGCCTAACGTTCTTCCACTGGGCCGAAGTCTGGGATTTTACCCACTCGCAGCTACGTCGGATGTGGGTTTGGGTAACCCGGTCCTGGGAGGCGGGGGAGCGCGAAGCATTCAGTTTGCCGTCAAGCTTATGTTCTAGGCACTGCTATAACTTAGCGAAATTGAGCGGCTCAATCCCTTCGCGATGGCGAGGGAGGCGAGCCGCTTTTGCTTTGCGGAATAACTCCGAAATTTGGCAGGTATTTGTTAGGCTGATCTATCCTTTAGCAGTTGGCGGGCTATCCCACAGACAACCGCGAGTTGTCACCTAAGTGAAATCTTTTCAAGGGCCCCTGCGTATCCATATATGGAGCGACGAAAGACCACCGGAGAGATGAGCGCCGCTGAAATCGCGGAAGTGCTTAGCCAAGTCCGGGCGGGCGACGCGGACGCCTGGGGCGAGCTCTATCGGATGTACGGAGCGGCAATTTTCCGGTTCTGCCGGCGGGCGCTGCCGACGCGCGAAGACGCAGAGGATGCGACTACGGAAGTGTTTATGAAAGTACGACAAAAGCTCGGGACCTACGATTCGTCGAGACCGTTCACGGCGTGGCTGTATAAAGTCGCAAGCAATCATTGCTGGGATATGCTGCGACGGCGGCGGATTCGGCAGGATCTCGAGACAGGAGATCTGGAGACGTTACCGCTGGAGCATCCGGATCCGAGCCAGCTCGAACGCCTGCAGGCAGAGCACGGGAGCAAAGAAGTACGCAACGGGCTGCAAAAGCTGCCGGACCGCGCGCGAATGGCGCTGGTTCTGCGTTACTTCGCGGAAATGAGTTATGACGAGATCGCCGACACGCTGGGAGTGCGGCGCGCGTTCGTGGGAGTATTGCTGCTGCGCGCGCGTCACCAGTTGCGCGATGTATTGGCAGGGAATGAAGCTCCGCTGATTCGCGGGGCCGCTGGGGGAAAAGCATGAGCCACTTCGATGAAATGACCGGGCTGCTCTATCTGGAATCGCAGCTCGATAGCGAGCACGCGCGCGATATAGCGGCGCACGCCGCTTCCTGCGCGGAATGCCGCGAACTGCTTCGTGCGCTGGAGACCGAAGGAGTGTGGCTGCGCGAGTCGCTGGTGACGGATGATGAATCACTACCGGCACATCTTACTGAGGTCTCGGGGCGGCAGACAGCGCCGTGGGGATGGATTTCCGCGCTGGGCTTGAGCGCGGGCGGAGCCTATACGCTTTGGAGCGGATTTGTCGAACCTTGGCGCGCGCAGGCCGCGCAGGCTGGTTTTACTCAGGGAAATTTGTTCACGATGCTTTTTTTCAGCGGAGCATTTTGGAAAGGATGGGACGCGATGCGAAGCTTAATGGAATTTCTGGCAGTAGCGACTCTGGGACTTGTCGTGATTTGGCTGCTGCGCCGCCGATGGCGCAGTTTCCCAACAATTGCGGTGGTGATGGGAGCGATCATTTGCTCGTTGGCCATGCCTCCAATTGCGTCCGCTGCAGAGACGAAACACGGCAATCCCAACTACACGTTGCCGGCGGGAGAGGAAGTGAAGACGGACTTGATCGTCCTTGCGGACCGCACGCAAATAAACGGTGACGTTGACGGCGATCTAATCGTGTGGTCTCACAGCGTGACTGTGAATGGGCACGTGAAAGGGGACGTGCTTGCGTTCGCCCAGGAATTGCGCGTGAATGGAGTGGTGGATGGAAATGTGCGCGCATGCGTCCAAACCCTTCAGCTCAATAGTACGGTGGCGCGAAACGTAATGGGTTGGGCCGGCGATGTGAATCTGGATGAGAAGGCAAGAGTGAACGGAACAATGACGCTCGGGTTTGGTCAGGCACAATTGGATGGCGACGTTGCGGGAGACTTGCTTGCATATGGCGGAGAGATAGGCGTGAATGGGTTGCTTGGGCACAACGCGATGATTCGCGCCGGCCATGTGACGATCGGGGCAAAGGCTGAGATCAAAGGGCAAACGAAGGTGGAGTCGCACGATCAGCCGGACGTTTCGCCGACTGCGAAATTAGGAAGCCCGATGGAATTCACGATGAAGAAGCGCGGCCCAGAAAAGGATTATTCATCCGCGAGATTTTACTGGCACCAAATACTGCTGTGGGGAGCAAGTTTCGTGTTCGGGCTTGCGGTGCTCTTACTTGCCCCAGGGTTTTTCTTCGATGCGGAACGTGCCTGCGGGAAGGCGGCACAATCAATCGGTCTTGGATTACTGTTCTTTTTTGCCATTCCAATTATCGCGATTATAGTTTGCATTACGATTGTAGGACTAGGAGTTGGAATTTCAGCAATATTCCTATGGGTTATCGCGATCTATTCCGCACAGGTCTATGTGGGATCGTGGCTGGGGGAAAGAATATTAGGCGGAGGCGTCGGGGTCGGTCCCGCGCTCGGGAGGCTGGCGCTAGGTCTGTTGATTCTGCGCGCTGTCCATGCGTTGCCGTACATCGGGGGATGGATTGCGTTTGTCGTGATGGTCTGGGGACTGGGCGCGGTGGTGCTGGCTCTGTACAGATACATGCGTCCGCAATTGGTCCCGGCAATTTGAAAGAGTGTTGTGGATAAGCCCGCCAAGCTGGGTGCGCGCGCGGGGTTAGGCTGCGAGCCGTAGCTCAGACGATTCCGAGTTTCTTGCCGATGCGCTCGAAGATTTCGAGCGCCCGCTCCAGATCACTACGCTTGTGAGTTGCGGTGACAATTGTGCGCAGCCGCGCTTTGCCTTCCGGAACAGTAGGGAAACCAAGGGCGACGACGAAGACGCCTTCTGCGAAAAGCTCCCGCGAAAACTGGAATGCCTTTTCGGCATCGCCCACCATGATGGGAGTAATGGGCGTCTCGCTCCTGCCCGTGTCGAAGCCGAGCTTTTTCAGTTTGCGCTTGAAGAATTTTGTGTTGGACCACAATTTCTTTATGAGCCGGTCGCCGGCCTCGGAATCGAGAAGCTCAAAAGCGGCTTGGCAAGTGGCTGTAACGGATGGCGGATGCGAAGTGGAAAAAAGAAATGGCCTAGCACGCTGGTAGAGGAATTCAATCAGATCGCGCGAGCCACAGACGTAGCCTCCGATTGAACCGATGGCTTTGCTGAGGGTGCCGACTTGGATATCGACGCGGCCGTGGCATCCGAGATGATCGATGGTGCCGCGGCCGCGGCTTCCCAGCACGCCGGAGGAGTGCGCGTCGTCCACCATCATGATGCAGTTGTATTTTTCCGCCAGGTCGCAGAGCGCGGGCAAATTGGCGATATCGCCGTCCATGGAGAAAACGCCGTCGGTAATCAGAAGCTTTTTGGCATTCCAGTTTTCGGTTTCCTTGAGAATGCGCTCGCAATCGGCGATGTCTTTGTGCTTGAAGACTTTGATGGTCGCTTTTGATAGGCGCGCGCCGTCGATAATGGAAGCGTGATTCAGTTCGTCTGAAATAATCAGGTCTTCTTTGCCGAGGATTGCTGAAACTGTTCCTGCGTTCGCGGCAAATCCGGATTGAAAAACCACGCAGGCCTCGACCTGTTTAAAGCGGGCGATCTGTTCTTCGAGGTCCGTGTGCATCTTCATGGTTCCGGCGATGGTACGGACGGCGCCGGAGCCCACACCGAATTTTCGCGTAGCGTCGATTGCTGCGCGGCGCAGCTTGGGATGGGTGGTCAACCCGAGGTAGTTATTGGAACTGAGATTGATCACTTCCTTGCCGTCGAAGTTTGCAACGGGCTTCTGTTCGCCTTCCAAGACCTTTAGACGAAAATAAAGATGCCTTGCCTTCAGATCTTCGAGAGCTTCATGTAAGTACTGAAGCTGCGGGCGCGTGGTTGTGCTCATGATTTCTCCGAAAATTGTGCGCGACTGACTATTTTTGCAAACCGTTGGGATAGAAAAGAATTTTGCCGGCTTCCCCCGATTCCAGGAGCGAAAATGCGTCGGCGAATTTCTCGAGAGGCAAGCGCTCTTTGAACAAGGGCTCCAGATTCAGCCGGCCATGCTTCAGAAGTTCGGTCATTTGTACCCAGGTCTGGAACATCTTCCGGCCATAAATCCCCTGAACGGTGGCACCCTTGAAGATGACATCGTTGACAAGGTCGAAGGTGACAGGATCTTTCGGGATTCCGAGCAGCGATGCGCGCCCGCCGGGCCGCAGCATTTGGAAGCCTTGATGAATGGCCGTCGGATTCCCACTCATTTCGAGGAGGACGTCAACGCCCGCGCCGTCGGTGGCTTCTAAAACTCGCGCGACCACGTCGCCTTGATTCGGATCGAGCGCTTCGTCCGCGCCCATTTTCTTGGCGAGCTCTCGCCGGTGGGGATTGACCTCGGTGGCAAAAATCATGGCGCTGCCGCAAGCGCGGGCTACGGCGATGGCCATTAAGCCGATGGGTCCGGCTCCGGTGACGACAACATTGCGCGCCGCGATTTCACCAGCAAGAACGGTGTGGACTGCGTTCCCCAGCGGATCAAGTATTGCGGCATAGTGTTCGGGAATGGCGGGATCGATCTTCCAAATATTGCGTATGGGGATGATCACGAATTCGGCGAAGCATCCGTCCCTGTCGATGCCGATGATATTTACGTTTTGGCAGACGTGAGGCTGGCCCATCCGGCACGGGCGGCAATGTCCGCAGTTCACGTGCATTTCCGCGCTAACGAAATCACCAGGCTTGACGGAGGTAACTTCTGAGCCGACTTTGTCCACCGTGCCGCAGAATTCATGGCCGAAGGTCATCGGAGGGTGAATGCGCGAAGCGGACCAGCGGTCCCAGCCGTAGATATGCAGATCGGTTCCGCAAATCGAAGCAGCACGAACGCGGACAAGTACTTCCGTAGGGCCGGGCGTGGGAATGGGCACCGACCCAAGCTGCGCACCACGCTCGGGACGCATCTTGCGCAAAGCCTTCATGGTCGCGACAGGCATCGTTTACTGGAAACCGTCCTTCAGACCAAACGAGCAATCTTAACACAGGCACCTGAAACGCAAAAATCGAGAGCGCGCGTGCGGGTGTTCCGTTACAATCGCGGCCGGACATGGCATTGAAAAACTATGCGCCGCGCATCGCCAACGTGGGGCCGGGGGACCGTTGAGTTTCACACAGCGTCTGCGAGAAATCCGCTCCGGTTTTGAGCCGGCGTTCTGGGTCGCAAACTTCACGGAGATTTTCGAACGTGTTGCGTATTATGCGACCACCGCCGTCCTGGCCATCTACCTGAGCGAGCAGCTGCATTTCTCGAGCGAGCTAACCGGCTGGGTGGTGGGCATATTCGGCATGGTCGTATGGTTTCTGCCAATCCTAGGTGGAACGCTTGCAGACCGCTTTGGATTCCGCCGCGCATTGATGTTTGCTTATCTGGTGATGACTGTCGGTTACTTTCTTCTCGGTTCGCTTGCCGCACCCTGGATGGAATCGCTGCGGCACGCCATGGGCGATAAATGGTTGGTGCTCGCAATTCTGATGATTCCGGCATTGGGCCCGGGAGTGGTGAAGCCGTGCGTGGCCGGGACAACGGCCCGTGCGTCGAGCGAAAACGTTCGGTCGCTGGGATATTCGATTTACTACACGCTGGTGAATATTGGCGGTGCGCTTGGCCCCATCGTCGCATGGCTCGTACGAAAACAGCTGGGGTGGGGAATTACGAGCGTGTTTCGGGTGGCCGCGCTCAGCGTTTTCCTGATGTTTTGGACGACCCTATTCTTCTATCATGAGCCTGGGCGCTCTGGAGAACAGAAAGTACCGAGCGTCTACACCGCCCTCAGCAATATGTTTGTGGTGCTGGGCAACTTCCGATTCGTCCTTTTTCTCGTGATTTCCTCCGGTTTTTACATTGTATTCTGGCAGCAATATATTTCCGTTCCCCTTTTCATTCGCGGTTATGTGGATCCAAAGGCAAATGTTGATTTGATTTTGTCGGTGGACCCCATCATTGTGATTTGTTTCCAGATTCTGGTGTCATACCTTACTCGGAAAATGCCGGCGGTCAGGGCCATGGCGCTGGGCTTCTTTATTACGGGTCTTTCGTGGGCACTTTTGGCTATTCATCCGACGATTCCGATGTTAGTGGCGACATTGGTGGGAGTGGCGATAGGTGAGATCACGCAAGCGTCGCGATACTACGAATATATTTCGCGGCTGGCGCCTTCCGGACAGCAGGGCCTTTATATGGGCTATGCATTTCTTCCCATAGCGATTGGATATTTAATCGGCGGGCCGCTGGGAGGCTATCTGGTGCACTACTACGGCAAAGTGGTAGGCAGGCCGCAGCAGATGTGGTGGGTCATTAGCGCGATAGGAGTCCTCACCGCAGGTCTCACCTGGCTGTACGACAAGATACTGAAACCAGGCAGGGCTTCCGTTCAATCCGACTAGTTGACCATACGGCGCAGATTTTCGATGGCTTGGCGCGCGAGGGTGTACTGCGGCTCGATGCGCAACGCTTCCTGATAATATTCGCGCGCCCGGGTGAGCATGCCTTTGGCGTGGTAGACCCGGCCTAGGTTGAAGTGCGGGAAGTGGCGCGGGTCGTAGCGAGGGGCGGCGATCGCCTGCTCCAGCCACAGAATGGCTTCGTCAAAACGCCCAAGCGCGATCAAATAAGAGCCGATGTCATTGTACGGATTGCCGAAATCCGGATCCACTTCGATGGCGCGTTTGCATTCGGCGATGGCTTCGTCCACTTTTCCCTGGAAGTGATAGGTCCAGCCTAGAAAAGTATGCGCTTCGGCAGTAGGGAAAATTTCCAGCGATTTCGTGTAGAGCTCAACGGCATGGTCGTAATCGCCGTGCATCTGCGCTTGATAGGCCTGCTGAAGCAACTTCCAAGCCAACTGCTGTTGTTCGAGCGACATTTTATTTTCTCTGTAACGGCGATGATGGTTCAGCGCGCAGACTTGGCGGCAACCATCGCGATTGCTTCGTCGGTGGAGAGGAATGCTGCGCCAAGCGATTTAAGTTCATCGAGCGAACGGCGCCCATCGGCGCCTTTCAGGGTTTCGATAGCGTCTTTAGCAATGGATACTTTGTGGCCGCGATCCAGCAGACCTTTCGCCGCCAGATATACGCAATGTTCTACAACTACACCAAAGACCAAGTATTCGGTATCTTTGCCAAGTCGATTGACAATTGCTTCCGCATGAGGATTATTGAAAACATCCAGAGTTTGCTTCTCGAGAACGAGCTGCTGATTATTGAAAATAGAGTCAGGCAGCTTCGAGGTTCCGTCGTTCGGGATGAAATGGACCTTTTCCGCCAGTCCCTGGGGAATGATGCGCTCTCCTGCGGTTCCACGAACGCAGTGTGGCGGAAAGACTTCAAATTCCGGATCATCGGGAAGATGACGGCAGGCGCTGGAAATAAGCAGCACGCGCCCTTCACGTGCGACGTCGACTAACCGCGCAATGTTTGGAATGATTTTTTCCGCGCCTGAAACGTACAGCTTTCCTCCGGGCAACATGAAATCCTCTTGCACGTCCACTTCCCAAAAGACAACTTTGCTTTTCAGCATGGACTTGATATTCCTACCGGCACTAAGATTTATTTTTTCGCAGCCCGGCGAACCCGTCGCCGCACTTTTTCCAGCATTGTTTTCAGCCGCCGGCTGTAGCGCACGGGATAGACAGCGGTTCGATTAATCTGCAGAAATCGTTGGGGTAGCTGAGCGAGGCCGGTAATGCACCTGCCTCGTAGAACGCTAATCGACTCTGCCGGCGCGACCCGTTGGCCGGCGCGCATTACTTCGATCAACATAGGATCGCCGCCATTTGCCGGTTCGCCTTCCAAGGCAATTTTATCGTTTAAGTACTGACCTTTACCATTCGAATAGCGGAAAACCTGTTTGCGCCCCGGATAAGTAACTTTAGCCGCGCTCAATTTTGCTGCTTCGCGAACGTTTCCACCGCGCTCGACTTCCACGAGTTTGTAGATCAAGTTCAAGTGTGGGGCATCGCCCGGTGTGGCCAGCGAAGTGCCTACGCCGAAGGCGTCGATGGCCGCGTCCTGGGCTAGAAGCTTCGTAATTCTGTATTCGTCGAGATCACCGGAGGCGAAAATCTTGACATCAGTCCATCCCGCACGATCGAGTCCGCGCCGTACCCAGCGGCTATCTTTGGCTAAGTCTCCGCTATCCAGACGTACGCCGGCGGGCTTGCGTCCCATGTTAATGATCGTTTTCAAGGCTCTGTGCACATCGTAGGTGTCGAGCAGTAGGACGGAGTGCGTTGGGAAAGCGTCTAGAAAATGGCGGAATGCTTCTGTTTCGTTCTCGTGGGCCATCACCCAGGAATGCGCCTGAGTTCCGTAGGTGTGCATGCCGAATTGGTGCCCGGCCAGAACGTTTGACGTTCCTTCGCAACCACCGATGGCGGCTGCACGGGCCGCGAGAAGGCTGGCTTCGCTGCCGTGCGCGCGCCTGGCGCCGAATTCCAGGATCTGGCGGCCCTGTGCTGCGGTAACCACGCGGGCAGCTTTGCTTGCGATCATGGTTTGATAGCTCAGAGTCGCAAGCAAATAGGTTTCCATAATCTGGCCCTCGATGATCGGGGCGACGACGCGCAACATCGGCTCGCCGGGGAACACGAGCGACCCCTCGGGCATGGCCCAAGCATCGCCGGTAAAGCGGAACTTCGCGAGATAGTCGAAGAATTCATCGCGGATATTGCAAAACACGGGATGCCGGCGCAGGTAGGAAATGTCGTCGGTTGTAAAATGAACGTGTTCCAGGAAATCCAACGCTTGTTCGAGGCCGGCTGCCACGAGGTAGTTCCTCTTAGCAGGGAGATGCCGAACGAATAATTCAAAGGTGGCGCGGGCATCGAAGCGGGTCTGTAGGTATCCCGCGGCCATGGTCAATTCGTAGAGGTCGGTTAAAAGTCCTGAGTGCTCAAGCATAGGGCAACGATCCAAGAGGGCGGCGCAGGCTGAGTCCGCCGTCAACGACGACTAGGCGTCCGGTAATGTGATCGCAGAGAAAAATACTTTTTACCAGCCTTGAGGGAATCGCGCATGGATGAAAAGACAAAACCCCCAAACCTCCGTCGCGTGTTGCGGGACGGCGATGCCTGGGGGTTTTGCCGCGAATCTCTGCGCCGAGTTAGTTACTTGAGTACGGCGTCTTTAAACGCTTTTGAAGCGCGCAAACGAACCACGGTCTTGGCCTTGATCTTAATGGCCTCGCCCGTAGCCGGGTTGCGGCCCATGCGTGCTTTACGATGTGCTTTCACGGAGCGACCGAGACCAGGGATCACGAACTTTCCCGCGCCCTTGGTCTCTTTTATAGCCAGCTTGAAGAATTCGTCAAAAAACGACGCGACTTGTTTCTTGGACACCGGCTTTTCAGGAGTGCTGACCTTTTCGGCCATGTGCGCAATAATTTTCGACTTGCTAAGCGGATTTGCCATCGAGTTACTTTCTCCTCTTCGTTTGTAATTTCTTTTTTGGCCCCGGGGTCCGGGATGCCTTGCGGACTATAGCTGCACTACCGGCGGAACGCAAGGAAATCCTTTAAAAAAGCCCGAAAAATGGCCCTTTCCTAAGGGTGTCAAATTGGGATGAGATTTTTATTCTGATGCGAGCTGATCGTAAAAAAGCGCGACAGCCTTAATTCCGCCGAAATAATTTTCCAGCGCGATGTGTTCGTCCGGGGCGTGCGCATTTTCGTCCGGCAATCCGAAACCGAGAAGAACGCATGGGACTTTAAAGGTATCGTGCATTTGGGTCACGAATGGAATCGAACCGCCTTCGCGAATGAACACAGCTTTCTTGCCGAAGCCGGTCTCCAGCGCGTGAATCGCTTTCTGGAAAATCGGATGGGAATAGGGCGCTACCCAGGGCTTGCCGGTGCTCAGAACTTCGAACTTGCAAGTAACTGTTTTGGGCAGTAGTGCTCGAATGTGTCTTTCAACCTGTTGCGCGATTTTCGCGGGATCCTGGTTCGGCACCAAGCGGGTGGAAAACTTGGCCCACACTTTTGAGGGTATCACGGTCTTCGCGCCTTCATCCATGTAGCCGCCCCAGATTCCATTTATATCGAGCGTCGGGCGGGTCCAGAGTCGTTCGACGATGGTGTAGCCCTTCTCGCCGCATAATCCTGGAGCGCCGACAGTCCTGCGAAAGTCCTTCTCTCTCCAGGGCAGGGAGTTCAGAGCTTTGCGCTCCTTGGTAGAGAGTGTCGCGACCCGGTCATAGAAACCCGGCACGGTCACGCGAAAATTCTTGTCGTGCAGTTTCGAAATCATTTCGGCAAGGATCGTGATCGGATTCGGCACTGCGCCGCCAAAAACTCCGGAGTGCAAATCCTGCGCGGGACCGGTGAGTTCAACCTGATAGTAATTCAGCCCTCGCAAGCCATAGGTGATCGACGGGACGCCCTTGGCAAGCATTGAAGTATCCGATACGACCAAGGCATCGGCTTTCAGCCGTTCGCGATTTTTCTGTACGAAATCCCACAGACTCACGCTGCCGATTTCCTCTTCGCCTTCGATCATCACCTTCACGTTCAGCGGAAGTTTCCCATGTATGTTTTTGAGGGCTTCCAAAGCCTTCAAGTGAATGTGAACCTGGCCCTTGTCGTCGGCCGTGCCACGGCCAAAAAGATTCGCGCCGCGCACGGTAGGTTCGAATGCCGGAGTGGTCCATAGATCCAAAGGCTCGGCCGGCTGGACATCGTAATGTCCATAAAAAAGAATAGTGGGCTTGCCGGGAGCATGAAGCGACTCGCCGTATACGAGGGGATGCATCTTGGTGGGCGCAATTTCAATGTTTTCCAGACCCGCGGAGCGCAACTTCTCCGCGACCCAATGAGCGGCTCGCTCAATGTCAGGCTTGTGTTCACTTTTCGTGCTGACGCTGGGAATCCGGAGAAATTCCTTCAGCTCGTTTAGATTCTCTTCGCGCCGTGACTCAATGTAGTCAATCAACTTCATCTGCGCTCCTGACTTCCCAAGCTGCGCGGGCATTGCGGCTAGTCGCATTGTATGGCACAAACGGGTAATTCTAGCGGAACCTTGAGCGATTTTAGCAAGGTTTTTAGCAGAACTGTGTTTTTAGGCACCTTCTACGCCGGGCGTTGTTGACTCCGGGTCGCGCGCCGTGCACGATAGAAAACAGCCATGAGCGAAGCACAAGTCAACGAACAAACCAGCAGCAAACAGCGGCGCAGCTCGCGGGTTTTCACCCGTATACCCGTGCGCGCTTCCGGCAAGAGCATACACGGCCGTAAATTCCGGGAGAACAGCCAAACGATCGTGATCAATGCTCACGGAGGGCTGCTTTACCTTCAAGAAGAGATTGCACTGGGGGCAGACCTAGTGCTGATTAATCCCGTGACTGAGGAAGAGCAAGAATGCCGAGTGGTTTATCTTGGCGATACTTCCGAAAAAGGGATGCGTGTAGGTGTTGAATTTCTTTCGCCCAGTCCCCATTTCTGGGGCGTCGATTTCGCTCCGCAAGATTGGCCGGTCGGACCGGCTTCCCACCCCGTTCACTAATTCCGCCACTCAGGGCGAACACCGATCGATTAGTTGGAAGGCGCCGGGGTTTCGTATTTTGACAGGTCTACATCTTTCCATTTTCCATCCATGATGTCCTTGCGAATCTGCGCGGCCGTCTTGCCCTTTTGAGATTCTGTGTACGCGAGAACAGCTTCTTTTTGGCACAAGGCGCATACGGACGCATGCCGATCGGTGTAGCAGCTCAAGAGACTGGTGTGTCCTATATCTTTGTCACAATGGCAATAGCAGGGCTGCTGGTAAAGGATGCTCTTAACCTTGGCGGCCAACGCGTAAATATTCTGAGTCTGGATATCGGTGAACTGCGCGGGGTCAAGCGTCTCGGGTAAGGGCCCCGTAGGACGGCTGGGATGGTATGCGGGGACAACGCTCTCTTTGTCCGCAGCGCTGGTTTGGCCTGACTGAGCAGAAGCGTTTTGCGCATGCACGAAGCCAACGCCGAAGCCGGCTAGCGCGATCAAAGATATCGTCGCAACAAGGATTATATTTCGCATCATCCGCACTCCCTATGCCCGCACGGGAATTCCAGCGCCGGTGCAGGCCGCATTGCCGTGTAAATCGTATCACAACCACCCTGCAAGGGAATCCGGGACTCGCGTCAGGGACGCAGCACTTGGGTAGTTTGCGCGGCGGAATTAGCAGCCAATGAATCTTCCGGATGAGGAAGGGACCATGCGAGCGCGCCCAAAGCTAATATCACCGGGTAACAAACGATCACGTAGCGAGGCTCGACTGTTGGCAACTGTGTGAGGAAAATTGTGCGAATCACAACGAAACTAATCAGGAACGCAACTGCAGGTTGCTTGCGAAAACGCCATGCACCGAACATTGCCATGCCGAAATACATAAAGTTCAAGATTCCGAAACCCAACGTCACGCCGAAGTCTGTGCGATTACTTCGCCACTGTTCCCCGGGCGGCCATAGCTTTCCTGAGTACGGAAGCAATGCTATGCGCGGCGTAAACCACATCGCCCACATGCGTGCTAATGGGATAGCAATGTAAGTCCGGATGGGCCGGCGCGCGCTTCGGTCCCGCGCAAGAACGGCGAATTCGCGATCGAGAACGGGAGTCATCTGCAGATTACTGTTGTAACGATCAAGCAGAACGGCCACGCGAGCGCGTTCGGCAGTCGAATCGAAGGCGGTTGCGGGCAATTCCGCGACCTGAATCGGCTCCTTTCCAAGCTTCCAAGTGATACGGTAGGCGTCGCTAAATCGAACCACCCAGGTTCCGGTCCAGGCATAAAAGCCGCGAGGTATAAAGTCCCCATAGGTTTCTGCGTAACGCGGCGCAAGAAATTCCACTCGGCCCATCGTTCTCGCATTGCGTGCCGCCCAGGGCGCCAAAGGAAGAATCAACCCCGCCGACATACAAGCGATGGCTAAAAATAATTTGGACCAGTTCTTGCGACGCCGCCAGTAAACGGCGAGTACGATTCCGGCGGCCAGCAATAAAAGCGGCGTCTCCGGCCGCACCAAGGTGCCGATTCCGACGAGCATTCCGGTTAGAAGCCACCACGCCGCCTCGGAGAGCAATGTCCTGCTATCAGGGGTCTGACTTGAATAATCGGTGGACGCCCTGCCGAGAGCCGTCACGAAAGTCAACACTGCCAATGTTGTGAGAAAAGTTGCCAGAACCTCGGTTAAAACGACTGCACTGTAATTCGCTGTGAACGGGCAAAGTGCGGCCAACCACAAGGCAATAGTCGCTACACGAGTTTTGCTTGGAACGGGTGCGATGCGGCCAGCGATCATGGCGGTCAAGACGCAAGCCGTCAAATCGATACATGCTTGAAAAAGCATAACGGCCCTACTTGATCGTCCGAATACGGCGTAGATGCCGGCGAGAAACGCGGGGTAGCCCGGCATGCGCATATCCACCGGAGCCAGCTGTCCATGAATAAAGAGTCCGTATACTCCATGATCCAGCCAATTACGCGCGAGCTCGTCGTAAAATTTCGTATCGCCTGCATAGAAGGGAAAATAGATGATGAAAAATAGCCGCAGGGCGAAGCCCAGCAGCAGCGCGGCGATCAGATGCTTGTAGGGCAAATAGCGAAAGATGGTGGAAGCCCGGCTCGAATGGTTTGCTGAGAAATTAACAGGACGCGTTGTAGAAGGAGTTCCGGCGAGCATCGATTTTCGGTGAGCTAAAGTCAATTTACACGAAACGGTCGGAAAACTGTACAGCAACGGTTTCGAGTTATTGGCACGCCCGGACATCACGTGAGGACGTCTTAACCCTCTAGACTCGGAGTGCTTCTTAGAAGAGGTGCCGAAAACCAACCACGCAGACCGGCATTCATGGGAGGAAAGGCCATCCAGGGTGTGTGTGTAAAATATGCCCCACCCCGTTTTTTTCCTTCGTAGTTGGAACCGTGACCACTTGCAAGTAAACTGAGCTTGCAGGAGGGGTAGGAAAGCGGTTGACTCCGGCGGTCTTGAAAACCGTTAGGCCCGAAAGGGTCTCGTGGGTTCGAATCCCACCCCCTCCGCCAGCCAGTCTTAGGTTTTCTCTGTTCCTCTAATCCGAACGGAAGCGGCGAATTTGCGGCCTCATCGGTCCCTTCATTCTCGAACAGGTCCACCAACTCGAGGCGGCCCTTCAGTCTCAAATGTAGGTGTGCCACAGCTCGCCAACGAAAAATTTCAGGAATTTCGCTACCGCCTGGACGGACTGGAAAGTGTTCTCGGCACCCGTGACGTTCATCGTTTTCACAAGGTCTGCCAACTGTTTCGCGCCGAGCCGCAGAATGCCCGCACCTACGATAGCGCCGGACGCGTCAGCCCCTTGGTGGAGCACGGTGTAGAGGGTTGTGGTTTCCTGCAGAACTTCCGGACCATGGTCATGCTTTATGAATTTTTTCCCGGCAAGATAATAGCGTTGAGTGCCAAAGAGAAAACCGAGTTCGTAGACCATTAGCTTTTCGAGCGGCAAATCTCCGGACCGAAAAAGATTGAAAACACCGCGGTCGCAGGGAATATTCGCACCGAAGGGCGTGAAGTCAATCGTTCCGGAAAGATTTCCCGGGTGCTGGGGATTCTGAATAAATCGGTCGAGGTCCGCGATTGCGATGGTGGCGCGCATCGTCAAATTGGTTTTCTGACGAGCGCCTTGTTCCGCACCCGCAGCGGGATCCGTGACGCCGAGGGCAAAATCGCCCGACATTACTTCGCTAAAGCTGAGACCGAGATTTCCTGGTGTCATCAGTTTTGCCTTATGGATCGTGGATCGACTAAGAATCGAAGTCGACTTTAATTTTCGGCGGCGGAGGCCATTGACGGCCCAGTCCTAGCGTGACGACGCTCTCCAGCCCCGGCTCGGAGGTTGCAGGCGGCTGAGCCGCGGAGATAAACCAGCACTCGAAATGATCATCCAGGGTCCCCCGAGCTTCGGGGATGTAGGCGGTGAAGAGGGGATGAGGATTGATTCCAAGTTCCTTCAGCGGTTGCACACGCGGGTGATTCCCGATTACAAGTTGCGCGGCGTCCTTCTTTTCCAGTGTGATTGCAGCCGCGCCGTCGAAATACAGGTAGGACTTGAACAGCATTCCCCGAAATTGCGAATAAGATGAAACTGACAGCGAAAGCGGGAGCAGCATTTTCTCCTGGCGTTGGACGCGGAGCGCCATGCCGAGCATTCCGTCGGCTTCGTATTGCGCGACAATCGCGCCATCGCGCGCTTCGAACGACAGACTGGCCTGGTGTTTTGGCATTCCCCAAATCCCTTTCCCTCCTTTCACCGAGATTTCCGTGCTCACGGGCAAATCCAATACGAATTGGCCCGTTTGATATGCCCCCTGAAGAATCGCGGGAAGCAAAGGCGGAGCGGGATCGGACCCATGAGTACAGGCGATTGCGATGCTGTATTCGATGTAGCTTCCGATTGTCGTCGCTAAATAATTGACAACTGTAATCAGCAACACGCCCTTATCGAATAGCTTTAACGGGAACAACTCGTTTCCGGGGAGAATTGCGGCGGCTTTCTGCCAATCGATTGAAAAGGCTGCCATGGCAACCGGAGACGGCTCGCACGCCACCGGAAGTTGGAACGGAATGCCGTCCACGTTCGCATAGCGGCCGGATTGCAATTTAATGCGTTCAGGGACGCCCATGTTAGTGGACTCCCGCGGAACCACGGTCGAGCTCTTTCATGATGATGGGGAACGTATCGCGGGATGCATTCTTACCCATGAAAACGTCCAAGTGACCATAGCCGGGAAACGTATGCATCGAATGGAATCCCTTGCGGAATTGTTCGAGGAAGTCGAAGGAACGGCGCTGGCTTTCGGGCAGAAAACAGATGTTGCGGTCGCCCGTGACGAAAACGAACCGAGCATCAGTTTGCGGAGCCTGGGCGCAGAAATCGGCAGGAAGCTGGCGATACTTTCCGAGCGACACGAGATTACCTTGCCGGACGCACTGCGCCATTTGAGAGAAGAAAGTCAGCGGCACTTTCGCGAATTCTCCCTTGAGCCACTCATGGGTTTCGTCGTTCAAGTTCTCGTGCCTCCACAAGACCGGGAAGCCCGTGCCATACGTAAAGCTCGAAAATTTGCAAACGATGTTGTTGCATTCGTGATGGGTCAGCCTCACAAGCTGCACAAGAGCCAGTGCGCGAAAGTCCGGAGCTTTGAGTCCCCATTGCGGGTCAAGAAAGGGGTAGAAGCTCTTGATCAAGGGAATCAGCACCTTCAGCTTGAACTGCGAAAAATCCGGCACTACGGTGTGCAGCGATACGGCATTGGTGATGATCGTCTTCACTTCAGGAAGCAAGCCCGCGACCGCCGACATCATGAAACTCGTAGAGCCTTGGCAATGGATTACGGCGCTGATGTTATCGCTCCCGGTCCGTTCCCGGATCACGCGAATAGCCGCAGGATGGTCCATCACAGCGGCATCGTCGAGTGTCCATTCAGTGGGTGGCAAGTCGATGCTGGCCCTCCAGTTCTCAAGCCATACGTCGTAGCCATTTTCGACGAGCAAATCCACCAGAGTGGCGTTCACAGGAGCGCGGAAGATATTCGCTCGAACGCCAGCTCCATGAACCAGCAAGACCGGATGTCTGGTGGGCGCTGACGACCCCAGGACATGGTGAAGGTTGCACTGGAAACCGTCCCCGGCCTGAAAAGGAATTATGTTCTCCTGCCATTTGGCTTGCGATGGAAGAGGAACGAAATCTGTAGGCATGTTCTTTGCCTCGTTGAGCGGCTTTGGATTTCGGGCGGAATGTCTCGCCCCGCCGCGAAGTGCGTCGACTTGCGCTACACGCTAACATATCCGGTCCAAAAATTTATGGAGTTTATTACTAGTTTAAGAAGTTCATTGACAGTAGAGAAGGCGGTGGTATTCTCCCAATTCTTCTTCACGAAAAAACTCTGTTTCTCTGAATGTGTTCATTGATGCCTGGAAAGGTGGGCAAAGGAGCGCGCCGTGGACTTCGACGCCATTGTTATCGGCAGCGGATTTGGCGGAGCTATTACGGCTTGCCGGTTGGCGGAGAAGGGCCAAAAGGTTTTAATTCTCGAGAGGGGGCGCGAGTGGGATAAAGCGTCCTATCCGCGCGGTATCGAAGGCGATTGGATATGGAGCCACTCTCACCCCGAGAAGTATCACGGGTGGCTCGATCTGCGAGTCTTCAAGGGCATGTCCGTCGCGCTGGGCGCGGGTGTGGGCGGAGGATCTCTGATTTACGCGAACATTTCCCGCGTTCCACCGCCAGCGATCTTTTTAAGCGGCTGGCCGGCGGAGATCAAATTCTCCGAACTCGCGCCCTATTACGCTGCAGTCGGCAAAATGTTGAATGTCCAGAAAGTTCCCGAGAAGCAGTGGAATCCGCGGATGAAACTCATGCAAGAAGCCGCAACAAAAGTTAACGATCTAAACCGTTTCGAAACTTTGGACCTTGCGGTGTCGTTCGATCCCGACCTGCAATACAATTTCGACCAAGAACCCGACATCTCAAAATCCACAATAGTCCCGAATGAATTCGGCGCGCTGCAGGGAACGTGCGTTCATCTGGGAGAGTGCGACATCGGCTGCCGGGTGTATGCGAAGAATACGCTCGACAAAAATTACATCCCCTCGGCCGTCAAAGAAGGCGCGAAAGTGTGGCCGTTACATTTCGTCGTAAATATCGAGCCGATTGACGGCGGCTACTGTGTCTATTTCGATCAACTTGCTGGCGGGGATCGCATCCCGGGTAAGGCTACAGCAACTCGCGTGATCGTTGCGGCTGGGTCTCTGGGCTCAACCGAGCTATTGCTGCGCTGTCGCGACGTTACACACTCGCTGCCGAGGCTCAGCTCACGTCTGGGCAAGCGCTGGAGCAGCAACGGAGACTTCCTCACTCCTGCGCTTCACGTTCTCCGCTCACTCTGGCCCGATCGCGGCCCGACGATTGCGAGCGCCATCAATTATCTCGATGGAAGCCAGAACGGCCAAGTTTTCTGGGTGCAGGACGGCGGAATTCCGAATGTGCTGAACAAATACTTCGAAGCCGTAACGGATCGGTTGCAAAAAGCGCCAAACGAACCGAGCTGGTTGGAAACTCTCGCGCCCCATGTGCTCTTGCAACACCTAGCGCTTTTCTCGGAGAGTCACGACCTGTTCCGCCATATCATGCCCTGGTTCGCGCAGGGTGTGGACGCGGGTGACGGTGAGCTGATGCTGACCGATGGCTCGCTCGATTTGAAGTGGGACGTCAGCGCGTCGCTAGGCCTATTCAACGAAATCGCAGCTAAACACAAACAGCTTGCCGAAAGCACGGGCGGGATTCCGATTCCGCTGCCCGGTTGGGCGTTCGACAAAGAGTTGATCACGCCACATCCGCTCGGCGGTTGCAATATGGGAGAGACATCCGCTGACGGGGTGGTGGACCACAAAGGGGAAGTGTTCGACTATCCCAACCTGTTCGTTGCGGACGGCGCGATCATTCCTCGCCCGCTAGGAGTGAATCCCTCTCGAACCATCGGAGCACTTGCAGAGAGGATCGCCGCTCTGATCGCCGTGTGACCAAGTTCGACCGCCGGGTCTTCACTAAGATTCGCGCCTAGATTTATCGCCAGGCGAGAAGTTTGGAGCCTTGATCGATATAACGGAGGATGCACACATGCGACTCGACTTCCGCCAACGGACTATTTCGCCTGCCGTAAGCGAGGCCATGAAGGCCCGCTCCGGCAAGGACGGAAAAGAGGCTCTGGTGCCCGTGATCATTACTCCGACTGAATCGGTGGCGAACCCGGAAGCCGGCGTGCAGCCCTCCAAGGCCGCTATTCTCGAAATACTAAAGGACTACCCGCATAGTAGCAGCCAGTACTACGTATTCGCGAAACTGCCTCCTGGAAAAATCGAGGAACTGACGACCAAGTATCTGCCGCTCGTCGATCACGTTTGGATGGATGAGAAGTGTAGCGCCCATTTGCTGGAGTCCACAAAAACAGTGAAAGCGAGCGCCGCTTGGAAAAGCTTCGATGCATTTGGTGATGGAATCACGTGGGCAGTGATGGATACCGGAATTCAAGCCACACACCCGCACTTCGCGCTGTCTCCGATTGCTCCCGTGCCGTTGAGCAAGGATTTCTCGAGCACAGCCAATACGGGGAGCGCTGATCCCCTGAAGGATTCGAATGGGCACGGAACACATGTCGCCGGAATCATCGGGGGGGCGCTGCAGACTACGGCGGGGCAGTATCCCAGTGCTCTGCTCCAATCGGAAACGGGAGCGACCGTTGTGCAGTTGACGGGCTATCCTTCCGGAATCGCACCGAAGTGCCGGCTGCTTAGCTTGAAAGTCTTGGATGAAAACGGGGAAGGTGACGCGTCCTGTGCAATCCTGGCCCTCGAACATCTCCGCAATTTGAACGCAGCCAGCAAACAGATCACGGTGGACGGCGTGAACATGAGCCTCGGCTACCCTTTCGATCCAAAATGGTATGGTTGCGGGCACAGTCCTTTGTGCGAGGAAGTAAATCGAACCGTTCAGTCCGGCATGGTGGTGGTGATTTCCTGCGGAAACGCAGGCTACGGGCAAACGACGCTGAGCACGCAGCAGACCGCCGAGGTCTTCATCGGATTGTCGATTGCCGATCCGGCAAACGCTAAGGATGCGATAGCGGTCGGTTCGGTGCATAAGAGTTCGCCGCACACGTACGGAGTTTCTTATTTCTCGTCGAAGGGTCCGACCGGTGATGGGCGGATCAAACCGGATATCGTTGCTCCCGGGGAAAAAATCATTTCTTGCGCCGTTGATCCTGATGGCAAGTATCTCTACAAGGACGACAGCGGAACGAGTATGGCTGCTCCCCACGTATCGGGCGCCATTGCAGCTTTTCTGTCGGTGCATAAGGAGTTTCGAGGCGATCCCGCAAAGATCAAGCGCATCTTTTTGCAATCGGCCAATGACCTGGGGCGCGACAAATTTTTCCAGGGAGCAGGCCTGATCGACTTGTATCGTGCGCTGACGAGCGTCTAACCGGAGGACAATTCCATGGCTAACATGAAGGCCTATCGCGACGCGCAGATTTCGCTGTTTCAGTCTGCGGTCAGCGAGGTGGTGGAGAAGCATTCCGGAAACCAACTCCTGAGTGAGGGCGGCCCCGCTATTCCCGTTCGCACCACGACGGAAGACCCGATGCTGGAAGCAGTTGCCAGCTATGCCGATGCGGCGACCAAGGATGTGATGCCGAATAGTGCGGCCCCAGAAACGCTCGGGATCCTCGACGGGGCAAAGTATTGTGTTAATTTGAGTATTAAACTTGGAGAAGCTCTGGGAAAGGCTCTGCTCTCCGGAGATCAGCAGGAAATCGAACGCTACGAAGGTCAGCTCGGCCAGTTCGGCGAGTGCGATCCACGATGGGCCGAAGCTGCGAAGGTGTACGCCAATTATTTTGTACTTCAGGGAAAGTCGATTCCTTACCGGTCCGTCAAGACGATTGCCGATCCCACAATCGCGACTCCCCTTGACGCAAAGGCTCGGCTAGCGATCGTGGGAGACTGGGGAACGGGTCAACTGGCGGCGCGAACCGTTCTCTCCCAGATCAAGGACAAGAATCCCGCAGTCGTCATTCATTTGGGTGACGTCTATTACTCCGGCACCCAATACGAATTCGAAAACTATTTTTCCGGGGTCTGGTCGCAGGTGTTCGGCGCTGCACCTGGAAATGGCAGTCCAATCCTTTTCAATCTTTCGGGCAACCACGACATGTACTCGGGCGGGCAGGCTTACTACCAACTTCTCGATAGCATCAAGCAGCCGGCGAGCTTTTTCTGCCTCCAAAACGACAACTGGCAATTACTGGCAATGGACACGGGACTTCACGATTCAAATCCGGTCGGGCTTGGGCAGACACCGACTTTTCTTGATCCCGATGAGGCCGCGTGGGTCTGCGACAGAGTGACTGGTCAAGGAAACCGTAAGACGATTTTGTTGAGCCATCATCAGCTTTTCAGCGGCTACGAGAAAATCGGCGACTCACCCGTCAACCAGTCACTTCGGCAGCAGCTTCAAGGCGTCCTCAGCAAGATCACGATGTGGTTATGGGGGCATGAACACAATCTCGTGATTTTCGACAAATATCAGGGGGTCTATGGACGGTGTATCGGGCACGGAGCCTTTCCTGTGGGAATTGACGAACCGCAAGTGCCGATATTGCCGGGCGTACCAGTCAACGCCAAGGTCCAGTTGGATAAAGGCGTCAGCTTCTATCAGCACGGCTTCGCTATCCTGGACCTCGACGGACCCACTGCTCAGATTGCTTATTACGAGGATAGCTCACCAAACACAGCCCTTTATCAAGAGCAGATTGCGGCGGATGGGACCGTGACGCCCTGATAATAGAGTGCCAAACTTATCTTGGCGGAGAGTTAGTTCCCTTCGACGCTGCATCTCACAAGAATCCCTGCAAGTCGTCCTGCCTGCCGTGCGATTCCAGATCGAAATGTGCATTCTCGGAGTTGTGCGCCCAACCTCGCTGAGTATGCGACTCGGCGAGCGTTCTGTTTCCTCGCGCCGGTGTCAATATGTGCGCAGTTGCAAGGATGCTGACGCCAAGTATTCGGGACAGGTTCGTGCTGCTCGGGTAAGGCGCCTTTTTTCAGAGACCTAGATGGATAAGCACTTGGGTAATGAGGTGCATTGAACCAGTGTCGCAAGTGATTGAGACTCGAAGCAGCGAGGAGCACTAAATCGCGAGCCCAACGAAAAAGGTGATGGCCCGGGGATGGGTCCCATCTATCTCGGCGGAATCGGAAGAGCAAAAAATAGAGTTTTGGCGGAGGCCGGTGATCGCTCGATAGAAGAACTTGAACTGGAGCGGGACAGCATGCTAATAGAGTTGCTCGCCACCCGAGCAAAGGGCGAGAAGGCTGCGCAGATGGCCACGGCGGGACCCCGGAACAGCGGATCGAACCAAATGAAATGCAGTGAGCAAACTCGCAGCCTCGGGAGAAAAATAGCGGGTATTGCTGTGTTGCTTGCGGGGGGCTTGCTAGCTGCAGCGCTTTGCTTTGGCGCCCCGGCGAGTTCTGCCCAAGTTCCCAGCATCTTCAAACCGCAGTCCACGCCTGCGGACTCGATCTTCCGTTTGTCGTTATTAGTCCTGACGATTACCGGTCTTATTTTTATAATTGTTTTCAGCTTGCTTGTATATGCCGTCGTGAAGTATCGCAAGCGCGGCGGCGACGATGGCCGCGAGCCTCCGCAAGTTTACGGCAGCAATCAGGTCGAGCTCGCCTGGACTGTGATTCCCGTGCTTGTCGTGCTGGTGCTCTTCCTCGCGACGGCGCGCGTGATCCATTCCATTCAGGACGCTCCCAAGCCTCCTGGGACAATAGAAGTGATCGCCATCGGCCATCAGTTTTGGTGGGAATTTCGCTATCCCGCTCTCGGCGTAGTCACTGCGAACGAACTGCATGTCCCGGTAAGCGATCCATCGCATCCTTCGCCCACTTTCCTTACCTTGCTTTCTGCTGATACCGACCACAGTTTCTGGGTGCCACGGCTGGCAGGAAAGACGGACCTGATTCCAAACCGCGAGAACCACATCTGGATCGAGCCACACGAGACAGGACTTTATCTCGGCCAATGCGCGCAGTACTGCGGCACGCAGCACGCCAAAATGCTCTTGCGTGTGTACGTTGATTCGCGCGAACAGTTCGATCGATGGGTGCAGGACGAAAAAAAACCGGCCGTTGTTGACGATGCAGTGAGCGAAGGCCGCCGGATATTTGAGACCACGGCCTGCTTGAATTGCCATGCAGTCTCCGGAACAGTGGCCGACGGGCATTTCGGTCCTGATCTCACTCATCTGATGAGTCGCGCCACCATCGCATCGGGCGCTGCGGCGAACACTCCCGAAGAACTCAAGATGTGGATTCAAAACCCTGACTCAATCAAGCCGGGCTCGTTGATGCCTGCAATGAAGTTGAATGAAAAAGATCTGGACGCGCTCACCGCGTATCTCGTGACGCTGCGATGATAACGAGGAAATAGCCATGGCCTCCGACACAATCGCGCTCGGCATTGCCGACGAAGGCGCGCGGCCGATCGGCGAGAGACTTCACGACTGGGTCGTCACTGTAGATCACAAGAAGCTCGGGATTCTCTACATCCTCTACTCGCTTCTATTCCTCGTCATTGGCGGAGTCGAAGCGACGATCATGCGCATACAGCTGATGGTTCCGCATAACCATTTCGTTTCCCCGCAGGTTTTCAATCGCATGTTCACGATGCACGGCACCACGATGATTTTTTTCGTGGCCATGCCGATTCTGTTCGGCTTCGGCACCTATCTGATTCCGTTGATGATTGGTACTCGCGATATGGCGTTTCCGCGATTGAATGCCTTCAGCTTTTGGATGACGGCTTTCGGCGGCCTGCTTTTGTACTTCAGCTTTATCGGCGGCAACGGGCTTTACGGCGCCGGCAATGCGCCCGACGTAGGATGGTTCGCCTATGCGCCACTCACTTCCCGCGCATTCTCGGTCGGGCATAGCACCGATTTCTGGACGCTGGCCATTGCTGGTCTCGGGTATCGGCAGCATCGGAACCGCGGTCAATTTCATCACAACCATTTTGTGCATGCGCTGCCCGGGGATGACTCTAGGGAAAATGCCGTTGCTGGCGTGGCTAAACCTGGTCACGGGTGGTTTGGTCATACTGGCCGTGTCGCCGCTCACCGCGGCTCAGATCATGCTTTCAATCGATCGCTATCCTCGGCGGCCACTTCTTTGACACGCAGGCCGGGGGATCCGCCGTGCTCTGGATGCACTTCTTCTGGATTTTCGGTCACCCGGAGGTCTATGTCCTGATTATCCCGTGCTTCGCGTTTGCTTCGGAAATCATTCCGGTTTTCTCCCGCAAGCCCATCTTCGGATATCCAGTGATGGTGGCGGCCACTATCGCATCGGGTTTATAAGCATGAGCGTCTGGGCTCACCACATGTTCACAGTCGGGATGTCCTCTTACGGAAACGCTTTCTTTACGGCCACTACGATGGTCATCGCTGTTCCGACCGGCATCAAGATTTTCAACTGGATCGGGACGATGTGGGGCGGGAAGATTCAGTTCAAGGCTCCCATGCTTTTCTGCATTGGTTTTTTGTTTCAATTCCTGATCGCAGGCTTAACCGGAATTATGCTGGGAGCTTCGCCGTTTAACTGGCAGCTCGGCAACTCTTACTTTGTGGTTGCGCATTTCCATTACGTCATCGTGGGGGGAATTCTCTTTACCATTTTCGGAGCTTTCTATTACTGGTTCCCAAAAATGAGCGGGCGCATGTACAACGAGGTGCTCGCTAAATGGCACTTCTGGCTCTTCTTGATCGGTTTTCATCTGACATTTGATTTCATGCACATCCCGGGATTATTGGGGATGCCTCGCCGGATCTACACCTACGAGCCTGGGCGCGGATGGGATATCTGGAACCTAATCATCACGATCGGCGTGTTCTTTCAGATTGCCGGAGTGCTGGTGTTTGTTGTCAATCTCTTGTGGTCACTCTTAAAAGGGGAGCCTGCCGGGAATGATCCCTGGGACGCGTGGACGCTGGAATGGTCCACGACTTCGCCTCCCCCGGATTACAATTTTGCAACGATCCCTGTGGTCGAAAGCCGGCGTCCGCTCTGGGACATCAAGCACCCCGAAGATCCGGATTGGAAGTATGAATAAGGCAGGAGAACTCGATTGAGCAGTGCAACATTAGCACGATCATCGAACGAGCCGGCGTGGACGCTTCCCTCGCGCGGGCGCGTGGGAATGTTTTCCCTGATTGCGGCCGAATCTGCGATTTTCACGATTTTTGTGGTCGCGTACATTTACTATATTGGGAAAAGCCTGTCGGGCCCCATGCCAAAGGACGTGCTGGAGCTACCCATCTTTAGCACGGTCTGCCTGCTTTCAAGCAGTCTGACGATTCATTTAGCTGTTAGAGCTCTGCGAAAGGCAAATGTCGGCGTGTTCGGATTATGGTGGTTCCTAACGATGGCTCTAGGCACGATTTTTCTGGTGGCAACGGGCCGCGAATGGCATCACCTGATTTACGGGAAAGGTTTGACCATCAGCACGAATCTTTTTGGCACAACGTATTACTCGCTTGTGGGGCTGCATGCTTTTCACGTCACCGTAGGTCTGCTCGCTATCGCTCTCGCCATGATTTTCACCCTTCTAGGCAAAGTGAAGCCGGAGCAC
Organism: uncultured Acidobacteriota bacterium; assembly: GCA_963698005.1. GTDB lineage: Bacteria > Acidobacteriota > Terriglobia > Acidiferrales > UBA7541 > Palsa-295. The sequence goes on along the minus strand of OY969113.1, from coordinate 2,706,483 downwards.
AGCGAGCGGTTGGATGTCTTTTCGTTGTATTGGCATTTCGTTGATGCGGTCTGGGTCATTGTGTTCACCGTGGTCTACGTGATCGGTCGCTGAGGAAAGCCAAGTCAGCATGGCATCGTACTGATTCACGAACGGAAGCACCCGAAGCCATCCCAGGCACGATCAAGCTGCCGGCGCCGACAGCTTGGCCCATCGTCTTTGCCTTCGGCATTACGCTGCTCTTGGCCGGACTGCTCACGAGTCCTTCTGTCAGCATTCTCGGAGCGATCCTAGCTGTGACTGGGTCTATCGGCTGGTTCCGGGACGTGCTCCCCTACGAAAAGGAGGAGACGGTCGAAGTCAGAGCGGAGGTATCCGTGATCACTACTCCGCGGCGCGAAGTCGAAAGGCTGCCGGTAGCACCCGAGCTTCCGCGAGCTCTGCTTCCACTCGAGACATATCCGATCTCCGCAGGAATTAAAGGTGGGCTGGCTGGTAGCGTGGCCATGGCTGTACTGGCGTGCCTCTACGGTGTTCTCAAGCAACGATAGCATTTGGTATCCGATCAACCTGCTAGCCGCGACGATCTATGGACAGTCGCTGCAGTTAACGCCGGCGACGTTGAACGCATTCCATCTGGACAGTTTCGTGGTGGCGAGCTTCATTCATCTGGTCACGTCCGTATTGGTGGGATTGCTGTACGGAGCCATGCTGCCGATGTTTCCTCGCCGCCCAATTCTTCTGGGAGGCGTGATAGCGCCGATTCTCTGGACCGGATTACTGCACAGCGTCCTGGACCTTATAAATCCGCTGCTCAACGAGCATATTGATTGGCCGTGGTTTGTGGCTTCGCAGTTTGCGTTCGGTATCGTCGCGGGATTAGTCGTGGTGCGCCAGCAGCGCGTGCGTATCCGCCAGTTCGTACCTTTTTTGATGCGCGCTGGTTTCGAAGGGCCGGGCATCACGAACGAGAAGCCGGAGAAGGACGGGTTGCGATGAGGTTGGCTCCGCTCATCCTCGCCGTAGGCATCTCTGCACTTGGTTTGTGCGGATGCGCTAACGCACCCGGACGGCCGACTCCGGGGGATGTTCCAATCGTTCCCAGCGAAATTTCAGATTTCAACATGCTGTATGCGCAGAACTGTTCGGGTTGTCACGGATCGGAAGGGAAGGGAGGAGCTGCAATCCCGCTCGGCGATCCTGTGTACTTGGCGATTGCAGACGATGCGGTCCTGCATCGCGCGGCGACGAACGGAATTCCCGGGACGTCCATGCCTGCCTTTGCGCAGAGCGCCGGAGGCATGCTCACTGACAAACAGGTCGATGTGATAGTCCACGGAATTCGCGAACGTTGGTCGAAGCCGGATATCTTAAGCGGCGCGAATCCGCCACCGTACTCTTCTTCCGAGCCGGGCGATGCTTCGCGCGGATCGAAAGCTTATTCCGCGTATTGCTCGTCCTGTCATGGCGCCGAAGGCCGCGGGGGCCAGAAAGCAGGTTCGATCGTGAATGGATCGTTCCTTGCTCTACTCAACGACCAAGAACTTCGAACGATGGTAATTGTAGGACGGCCGGAACTGGGTGCTCCGGACTGGCGCGGAGATATTCCGGGAAAGCCAATGTCCGCACAGGATGTCTCCGATGTTGTGGCTTGGCTTGCCTCCCAGCGGCCGAAATTCCCGGGCCAGCCTTATATGGACACCGCCAAATCGACGGGAGAAGTTCGATGACTCCACCAGCCGGCCTTACCAGGCGCGGTCTTTTCATGAAGATCGGAATTTTCTTAAACGGTATCATCGCTGTGATTCTCGGCGTGCCCGTCGTGCGCTACCTCCTCTCTCCCGTTGTCCACGAGCGGGAAGGAAGCTATGACTCCTGGGTTCCGCTCGGCACTCTCGAACAATTTCCTTCGGGTCAGACTCGGCTTGCCACGTATCGAGATCCTGTTGTGAGGCCAACGGATGGGGAAACAGCCGATATCGCCTGCTGGGTTCGAAATATTGATGGACAATCCTTCCAGGTTTTTGCGATCAACTGCGCGCACTTAGGATGTCCCGTGCGCTGGTTCCCTCAATCCAGCCTGTTCATGTGCCCGTGCCATGGTGGCGCGTATTACCAGGATGGTTCCCGCGCCTCCGGCCCGCCCGAACGCGGATTGTTCGAATACCATTACAAGATCGCTGGTGGGAAGCTGTTGATTAAGGCCGGCGAAATGCCCACGCCAGGCCAAGCTTCAAATATCGTTCGAGAGATACGCCCGTGCGCCTGATCAAGTCGATTGGTGATTGGCTGGACGCACGCCTTCAACTTGGCGCTACCATCCGCGAGACCGCCGAGCATCCCGTTCCGCGCGAAACCGCGAGCTGGTTTTATGTTTTCGGCAGCGCGGCCTTCGTTGTGTTCATGCTTCAAATCGTTACCGGCATCATGCTCGCGCTGATCTACGTGCCTTCTGCCGGCGAAGCTTGGAGCAGCCTCCAGACTCTTAATCACAGCGTCACCCTGGGCTGGTTCATTCGCGGCCTGCACGGATGGGGTTCGGACTTCATGGTTGCAATCGTCTTGATCCATATGGTCCAAGTCTTTTTGTTCGGCGCGTACAAGTATCCGCGCGAACTGACCTGGATTGTCGGCGTTTTTCTCTTGCTCGTGACTCTGGGCATGGCCTTCACCGGCCAAGTCCTCAGATTTGATCAGGACGCCTACTGGGGTCTTGGAATCGGCGCATCGATTGCGAGCCGCGTTCCCCTGATGGGACCTTCCATCGTGAATTTAATGTTGGGGGGCCCGATCATCGCTGGAGCGACTCTTTCGAGATTCTTCGCCCTTCACGTGTTCGTTATTCCTGGACTACTCATCGCGTTTGTCGCGGTGCATCTGCTGCTGGTCGTTAAGTTGGGGATCAACGAGTGGCCCATGCCGGGGCGGGTGGTCCGCAAAGCGACATATATTAAGGAGTATCACGAGCTGACGAAGAAAGACGGGATACCTTTCGTTCCCGGCGCGGTTTGGAAGGATCTCGTTTTCTCCGCCTTCATCTTGCTCTCGGTCGCCGCCTGCGCCGTCTACTTCGGTCCGTTTGGACCGTCGGGCCCGCCGAATCCCACGATCATTCAAACCGCGCCGCGTCCTGATTTTTTCTTCTTGTGGCTCTACGCCATACTCTCGCTCTTGCCGCCGTCCATGGAGACTCCCGCTCTGCTTATTGGGCCTGTGGTTGTAATTCTTGGACTTCTACTGTTGCCGTTCGTTTTTGGCGAAGGCGAAAAGAGCTGGCAGCGCAGGCCCGTCGCCGTACTCACGATTCTCCTGGTCGCGGTCGCGTTGGGAACATTAACGCGCCTCGCTGGGAATGCGCCCTGGAGCCCGGTGATGGACGCCTGGAGCGGTATTCCGATTCCGGCCGAGTTTCTTCACAATCGCACTGCTCTTGAGCGGCAAGGTGCGCTTGTTTTCCAAGTGAAGCAATGCCACAACTGCCACTCGCTCGACAATCAAGGCGGAAAGCGCGGACCCGCTCTCGATGCCGTGGCCGTGCGGTTGACGCAAGGTCAGCTGATTCGTCAGGTGATCCAGGGCGGCGGCAACATGCCCGCGTACGGAAAGAATCTGAGTCCCGCGGAAACTACTGCTCTGGTCGCATTCCTAGAGACGCTGCATCCTGCGGGACAATCGCCGGCACGCGACGCCTCGCGCGCTGTCGCGCTTGAACCCGGTACCGGAGCGCGGGCGTCGGGCCAACCGTAGAATTGCTATGACCTCTGACGCTCAAACTATTTTGCAATCGTGGTCCGCTCCGATTGGAGTGGACCTCGCCCTGTGCCTCACTGTTCTGGTTTACGTGCGAGGTTGGTTTCGCCTGCGCACTATTTCCCCGAACCTGATTCCGCCATGGCGGCTTGCCGCGTTCCTGGCTGGAATCTTTTCAGTGTGGATCGCAATCGGGTCGCCCGTAGATGCATTTGACGATGTGTTGCTCTCGGTTCACATGGTGCAGCATCTTTTGCTCATGGCCATCGCTCCTCCTTTGATTTTGCTCGGTGCCCCGGCGTTACCGCTCCTAAAAGGCCTACCCCAATCGTTCGCTCGCGGCGTCGTCAGCCCGTTCCTCCAGCGGCGTTTGGTGAAATGGATCGGTCATTTTCTCGCCAACCCGGCGGTTTGTTGGCTCGCCGCCACGCTTGCTTTGATCGGTTGGCACATCCCTGCCGTGTTTGAGCTGGCGTTGCGATGGAATTGGTTGCACGAACTGGAGCACGCATGCTTTTTGGGCACCGGACTTCTATTCTGGTGGCCGGTGGTTCAGCCCTGGCCAAGCGTCGCAAGATGGCCCCGGTGGTCCATCCCCTTATACCTTTTCTGCGCCACGTTGCCGTGCGATGCGCTCTCCGGGTTTCTCGTGTTCTGCGACCGCGTCGTCTACCCGTCTTATCGATCCGCGCCTCGAGTCTTTAGCATTTCAGCGCTTCAGGATCAGGAATGTGCAGCCGCCCTGATGTGGGCCTGCGTGACGATCATCTTTCTAGTTCCGGCAGTCATTGTCACACTCCAAATTCTTTCGCCCCAGAGAGCGCATTCGCCGGAAGAAACCTGGTCAGCGTTTCATACAATCGCAAGCCGACCACTCGAGGATTCGAAGGCGGAGGTTATCTAGGGTTGCCCGGATTTCGCTCTCTTGGTTTTGTTCTGCTGGAAAGATCGATTTTGCGGCCCCTATTTCCCTTGATTTGCGCTTGCCGCGGCCGGCTTCAATCCGGCGTCTTCGGCCACGCCGAGGGCGACGGCGGTCCAGTCCATATCCGCACGACCTTTTGCCACTGCCGTAAGCCAGCGATCGCGCAAAAGGCTGGCGAGCGGCATTGGCACCGAACTCGACGCGGCAGTCTGAAGGGCGAGCGAGATGTCCTTCAGCCCCAGAGCGAGCCGAAAGCCCGCCGGTAGGAATTTCTCTTCGGAGATTTGTTTACCGTACCCCTGATACACGGGGCAGGCGAAGAGCGTTTTGCCGAACAGTTCGGCCACATCCTTCTTGTTCACGCCATTTTTCTCCGCCAACGTTAACGCTTCGGCAAGCGTCTCAATCGCGGAGGCGATCATGAAATTCCCACACAGCTTCACAACGTTGGCCGCTCCCGGATCGTCGCCAAACTCGAACGTCCCCTGGCCAATCGCGCCGAGTATCGGAATTACTCGCTTGCGGGCCGCGGCATCGCCGGACGTGCAGATCCACAGACGCTTCGCCGCGGCGGCCTCGGGACGCCCGAATACCGGGGTCGCCACATAGGCTACTTTGTGCTTTGCGTGATGCTCGGCGAGGCGGCGCGCGGTGGCGGGCGCAATCGTGCTGATGGAAACGTGCACGCCTCCGAGCCCTAGCCTTTCGACGAACGACCCAGCGGGGAGGCAGACGCCTTCGATAGCCTGGTCGTCAGCAAGCATGGTGAGGACGATGCCACCGGGCATGGCTACCTCTTCAGGACGTTGGACCACCGTTGCGCCCTTAGCCGCAAGCGCAGCTGCTTTCGAGGCGGTGCGATTGTAGACACGCAAGGTGTAACCGGCTTGAAGCAGATTCGCTGCGATCGGCTCGCCCATATTGCCTAATCCTATGAAGCCAAGTGTTTCGCTCATACGCCTCCTCCCGTCGCTGCGTTCATCATATGAACTTCATTTTCACGCTAGCACCGGGCCAACAATTTCTACTCTGATTGAGAAGCACTTACCAGATTCATCTCTGCTCCAATTCTTCATTTTTGGCTCTGTATATCGTAAGAGGATTGTGATATCACACTTTGTCTGGACGCGGGATGCGCGTTCATCAGGTCAGATTCGCCGTTGTGTCTTTCATAACTCTTGACAAACGAATCGTCGAAGACTAATAAATACGGGTTACTGTTCCGAACCGAACGGGAGGTAATGTGGGTATGCAGACGTCCCGCAGAGACTTCTTCAAGATAGCTGCGGTCGGCGGCGTCGCCGCGACCGTCTTCGGATTTGACCTCAAGCCTGCTTACGCCCAGTTGAAAGAATTGAAGATCGCGCGCGCTGCGGAGACGCGCTCGACGTGTCCTTACTGCGCGGTGGGCTGCGGCGTTCTCATTTACACCATCGGCGACAAGGCCAAGAACGTTACGCCGCAAGTGATTCACGTCGACGGCGACCCCGATCATCCCACCAACCGCGGAACGCTCTGCCCGAAAGGTTCTTCACTTGAGCAGGATATCCTCAACCCGCGGCGGCTGACGAAGCCTCAAGTTCGGCGCCCCGGCGCGACGGACTGGCAGGACATTTCGTGGGACACGGCGCTAAATGAGATTGCACAGTGGACCAAGAAAACCCGCGACGCTTCGTTCGTAGAAAAGGACGCGAGTGGCCGCACTGTGAATCGGTGCGAAGGAATATCCTTCATCGGCGGTTGCACGGACACGAACGAATTCAATTATTTGGTAGTGAAAGCAATGAGGAGTCTGGGCTTGGTGTACTTAGAAAACCAAGCCCGTGTTTGACACGGCCCCACGGTCTCAAGTTTGGGACCAACGTTCGGACGCGGGGCGATGACGAATGGCTGGATCGACATCAAGAACACCGACATGATGTTGATCATGGGCGGAAATCCCGCCGAAAACCATCCCTGCGGATTCAAATGGGCGATGGAGGCCAAGCGCAACCGCAACGCCAAGCTGATTTCCGTAGATCCGCGATTCACCCGCACATCCGCTACTGCCGACCTCTTCGTCCAAATTCGCGCCGGCAGTGACATTGCATTCCTCGGCGGGTTGATTCGCTACGCTATCGAGAACAACCGCATCGCGAAAGAGTATCTCGTCAACTATACGAACGCCGCGTTCATCGTTAAGGAAGGTTTCAAACTTCCCGAGGATGGCTTGTACTCCGGGTTTAACGCCGGGTCGGGCACTTATGATAAGACCACTTGGAATTATCAGGAGGGCGGCGACTTCAGCGGAAAAACGGAGGTCCCCGCGACTCCGACACACGCAGCCGCTACTGCCGGATCTTCGCCAGCCGCTGGCTCGGGTCACGCGCCCGAACCGGCGCCGGGTAAGCCCGGCGGGCCAGCGCCACCTCCGGCTCTGCCGCCGAATGTCGCCTATGACCTCACACTTCAGCATCCGCGCTGCGTCTTCCAGTTGATGAAGCAGCAGTATTCGCGTTACACGCCTGAAACAGTAGAGCGGATCACCGGCATCCCCAAGGAACAGTACCTGAAGGCTGTTGATTTGTTTACGTCTATCCGCAAAGACGGCGATATGAAGAAAGTCGCGACGATCATCTACGCCGTCGGCTGGACGCAACATACCTTCGGAACGCAAATCATCCGCACCGCGGCCATGATTCAATTGTTGCTTGGCAACGTCGGTCGCGCCGGGGGCGGTGTGAACGCGCTGCGCGGCCATTCAAATATTCAAGGTGCCACAGACATGGCCGGGCTTTACGATACTTTGCCCGGATACTTGAAAGCTCCCGTTCCGGACGACGTGGACCTGCCTACCTATCTGAAACGCGTAACACCGACAGCGTCGAAACCAACGCCGTGGGCTTCGATGAACTACTACCAGAACACGCCGAAGTTTTTCGTGTCCCTGCTGAAGTCCATGTACGGCGACGCCGCTACGAAAGAGAACGGGTTTGCTTTCGAGTACCTGCCCAAGATTGACCGCGATTATTCGTGGACGCACATCTGGGACGACATGTACAACGGCAAGGTGAAGGGCATGATGGCCTTCGGCATGAACGGAGTGATGATCGGCCCCGACACCACCAAGAACATCAACGCGCTGAAGAAGGCCGATTGGCTGGTAGTTGGTGAAATTTATCCGGACGAGACCAGCGATTTCTGGAGAGCTCCGGGAATCTCAACCGACGAACAGAAGAAAATCAACACCACGGTCTATCGCTTGCCCTGCGCCGGCTTCGCGGAAAAAGACGGCAGCATGACGAACTCCGCTCGCTGGGTAACTTGGAAATACGCCGCCGTTCCGCCCCCGGGCCAAGCGCGCCTCGACCAGGACATCATTGCGCAGATTTTCCTGCGCGTTCGGGACCTCTACAAGAAGGACGGCGGACAATTTCCCGATCCCATACTGAATCTGAGCTGGGCCTACGCGGACTCCGCCCACCCCCCACTCACTCAGGTGGCTATGGAGCTAAACGGAAAAGCGCTGGCGGACCTGACGGACCCGGTGACGAAACAAGTGATTAAGGCGGGTCAGCAATTGCCCGGATTCGCATGGCTGAAGGACGATGGCACCACGATGTGCGGCAATTGGATTTATTCCGGCATGTGGACGGAGGCAGGGGCGCAGATCCAGCGGCGAGGCACGGAAGATCCCTCCGGAATGGGTGTGTTTCCTAACTGGGCCTGGTCGTGGCCTGCCAACCGGCGTGTGCTTTACAACCGTGCGTCCTGTAATGCCGCAGGGAAACCGTGGGATCCGGATCGCAAACAGGTCTGGTGGAACGAAGCGGCGGGAAAATGGGCGGGCAACGATGTTCCAGACTTCAAACCCGATTCCAATCCGAAAGACCACATGGGGCCTTTCATCATGAACCCGGAAGGCGTCGGTCGCCTCTTCGCTCCCATCGGCGTCCTGGCGGACGGGCCATTCCCGGAACACTACGAGCCGATCGAAAGCCCGACCAAAAACCTGCTGCACCCGGACCAATCGAATAATCCACTGGTGAAGAAGTTCAAGACGCCGTACGACAAGTTCGGATCGCCGGAAGAGTACAGCATCGTCTGCACCACCTACCGCCTGACCGAGCAGTATCACTACTGGACGAAAAATAATCCGATGAACGTCCAGCTGATCCCGGAACCGTTCGTGGAAATTCCGGTCGAACTGGCGGACGAAAAGGGAATTCGCGGAACGGATTTGATCCATGTGATCAGCGCGCGGGGGACCTACACCGCCAAAGCCTTTGTGACGCGGCGGCTGAAACCCATGATGATCAACGGCAAGAAGGTTTACCAGATTGGATTGCCGATTCACCAGGGTTTCCGAGGGATCGACGAGGACGAGGGAAGAAACGCGCGAACCCCGGCGAATTTGCTCACGCCCACAGTAACCGACCCGGATGCCCACACCCCTGAATCCAAAGGGTTTCTAGTGAAAGTCGAGAAGGCGTAGGGAGCGACGATGAGCCAGGCGTCAACGGAAATAATCAAAATCTCCGGACATACCGGGACTGTCCCAGGTGCCGGGCTGAACCGGGAATTCCAAGTCTGCAAGCTCGTGGACACCACCACGTGTATCGGTTGCAAAGCCTGCGAAGTCGCCTGCCTGGAATGGAACGGTTACACCTTCACTGAGACCTCTTTTAACAACAGCTACCAGACCATGCCGGAAACGGCGTGGAATTACTGGAACCTGATCAAATTCAACGAGCACGAGCGCGAAGACGGCAGCATGATGCTGTTGATGCGCAAAGATCAGTGTATGCACTGCGAAGAGCCGGGCTGCCTGGAAGCGTGCCCGGCGGACGGCGCCATTGTCCAGTACGCCAACGGCATCGTGGATTTTCAGGAAGCGCACTGCATCGGTTGCGGCTATTGCGTCACCGGGTGCCCGTTCAACATTCCAAAATTCAGTCCGGAGGCGCACAAAGTTTTCAAGTGCACGCTGTGCAACGATCGCGTGTCGGTGGGCCTCGAACCAGCCTGCATCAAAGCGTGCCCTACAGGCTGCCTGCACTTCGGCACGAAATCGGAAATGAAGGATCTCGCGGAATTCCGAGCGGAGCAGCTTCGCGACGTCTCCGGGTTCGCCGATGCGGGAGTTTACGATCCGGCCGGAGTGGGCGGAACACACGTGATCTACGTCCTGCATGACGCCAAGAATCCTGAGTTGTACGGCGGCCTGCCGAAAGATCCGCACATCCCCTATTCAGTCTGGCTATGGAAAAAGCCGCTGAAATGGCTGGGGAATTTGGCCATGATTGGCGGCATCGTCGGCCTCGCCTTGCATTACCTGCGAGTCGGGCCGAAGAAAGAAGAACCGATCCCGCCGGAAGATCGGGGGCCTTCATGAGTACCACCGATACTGTACGGCGTTCTCGAACCACTACGGATTTCGACGAGGAACTGATCCCGCGTTATACGTTTGTCGAGCGCGTGAACCATTGGTTTGGCGCAGTAACATATACCTACTGTTTGATCACTGGGCTCGCTTTCTGGACACCTTACCTTTACTGGCTGGCCGCGGTCGTCGGCGGGGGACCAACAGCGAGATTCTGGCATCCATGGTTCGGTATTTTTTTCGCCGTGTCTCAGTTCGTAATGTTTGTGCAATGGGGCGGCGATATGGAAATGGATCGCGACGATCGCGTCTGGGCGGATAACATCAAAGCCTACATAAATAATGAGGACGACAAACTCCCTCCCGTCGGGCGCTTTAACTGGGGACAGAAAATCTACTTTTGGGCGATGGTTGGCAGCACAATCCTTCTGCTTCTCTCCGGCTTTGTGCTCTGGTACGTTGAAGCCGTCCCGTGGAGTTTTCACGTTTTGCGCTATGTGGCGATCTTGATTCACGCTAGCGTAGCGCTAATCACGATTGGCCTCTTCCTCATTCACGTTTACATGAGCACGCTGTTGGAAAAAGGAAGTTTCGCGTCCATGGTTCACGGAAACGTTACCCGCGCGTGGGCCTGGACCTTCCACCGCAAATGGTATTACCAGATCACAGGTAGATCCCGACCCAACCAATGATCCCTGCGCAGTGGGATCGCAGAATCCGCCGCGCCACCGAATTAACCTCAACATATCCATTCGGCGCTGAAGGACTGCGCTTTTACGCGCGAGTGGCGACATTCCAGAAAAGCCTCTATGCGGAAATTCAGAAGGCGCTGAAGGATTCGCCTAAGATTTCGGCGAACCGGCCCCTGCGGGACGAATTGGATTTTTTCCTTCTCCTGCCGCACTTTCCCCCATTTCTTTCCGTGATCCAGCATATTGCACCGGCGCCGCTTGCCCAGGCCGCCGTTGAACTTGCACAGAAAGGGCCTGCGGCATGGCAGCACGCGATTGAAGATTTTTGGCACGAGAACCCGGAATTGGCGTCGGCTGCGGACGACGCAGAACAGGTGCGGAGCGACGACTCACTCGAGTCAACCTCTTCCGATCGATTGCTGGCGTGGATCTTTCTCCAGCCCTATGCCGAGTATCTTGCCGATCACCGCGAGCCGGCAATCGTCGATGGAACTCCATCGACCTGTCCGTTTTGCGGCGGCAAGCCTATTGTCGGTGTATTAAGGAGTGAAGGTGACGGTGCGAAGAAGTCTCTGATCTGCATGCTCTGCGCGCACGAGTGGACTTTTCGGAGAATTTATTGTCCGGCGTGCGGAGAAGAAAGAGAGCCGCAAATGGCGTTCTATTCCGCGCCGGAAATCGCGCACGTCCGCGTGGACGTTTGCGACACATGCCATACCTACCTGAAGAACATCGACTTAACGAAGACGGGACTGGCAGTTCCCATCGTCGATGAGCTAGCGACGATTCCCTTGGACTTGTGGGCAGTCGAGCACGGCTACAGGAAGCTGCAAATCAACATGCTGGGAATTTGATCAGACAAACCAAAAACGAATCCTAATAGAGAAGTCTCTATACCGCGCATAGGATAGAAGACAGTTCAGAGCGCTGGCCCGAAACCGCGGCGTTTTCTATAGGAAATCAGCGGGGCATTGGCCGGAGAGTAGTTAGCATGAGACTGCGTACCCCGCCAAATTCAGGACACCGGTATCTTCCCGGAGTGCTTCTTGCTGGTTCTTCCGGGTTATTTATTAGTATGCCTTACCGAACTTTGCCGCCAGCCAATATAAGGCTCCTGTAGACTAACTCTGGGCCTTGCCTACATGAAATCCTCTCGGTCATCCGTGCTTATCTTGGGCGCTTGGTTGTTTTTTGCCGGTGGGTACGTAGTCGCCGGTCTATTGCTCCCGTCCGGCTCGACGCAAACGGCCTTGAGCTATTTCTTGGCGTGTTTGATCCCGCTTTTTGCCAACACTACTTTGCTCTGGAATGCCGCCTCACCCTATCGCCGGCGCAATGCATTTTGGATGCTTCTTGCACTGGGCTGTACCTTGTGGCTTGCTGGCATGTTAGTAATTATTTACACGCGGCTGGTGATTCACCAGACTTCCTATTCACCGTTTTATGTCGATCTTCTCTTTTTTCTTCACACCGTGCCTTTTATGGCTGCGCTGGCTTTGGCGCCACATGCCAGAAAAATGCGCGAGACGCTTCGCTTCGGCTTACTTGATTTGATCCTTCTCTCGATTCTTTGGCTTTACGTCTATATTTTCGCGGCCATGCCTTGGAAAACGATCTGGCCCGACGCGGCATTATTCAACTCACGCGATGTCGGCAGCTATATGGTCGAAAATCTCGTCGTGGTGATCGGATTCGGACTTCTTTTTTTTCGTGCCAAAGGCACATGGCGAAGAATTTACGGCCATCTCTTCGGAGCAACTTCTCTGTACCTGATTGGATTTGTTTTGACGGCCCTGGTTATGCGTATTCCAAGGTTCTACAGTGGGTCGCTCGTCAGACTGCCGGCGTTTGCGGCCTTTGTATGGTTCGGGGTCACGGGAATTGTGGCGCACGACCTGGCATTCGAACCGGAGCCTGCGCCAACCCCGACGCGGCGAGACACGCAATGGCCCGCGCGCCTCGCTATGCTAGGAGTGCTGGCAGCTTTGTTCTTGGCTGGATGGGATGTTTTCGTCAGTAGCGCTCCTGCTCCAGTGGTGAGATTTCGTCTGATCGTAACTTTGGTTACTCTGTTCGTCGGCACATCGCTGGTTTTCCTTCGGCAGCATATGGTCTATCAGGAGCGTACCGGTCTGGTGCGCGATCTCTGGGAATCGCTCGAAAACGTCAAGCGGCTGCAGACTCATTTCGTACAATCAGAAAAACTTGCCTCGCTGGGGCAACTCGCCGCCGGCGCAGCGCACGAAATAAATAATCCGCTTACCGCCATTCTGGGTTACGCGGACGTGCTGACCGTTGAGAATCCCCGAAACACGCGCCCGCACGCGTTAGGAGAAAAAATCCGAGAGCAAGCCAGGCGCACAAAAGATCTAGTCACCAATCTTCTCAGCTTTGCGCGGCAAGTGCCGGCCGAAAAGCAATTGCTGGACCTCAACACGGTGCTCACCGGAGCCGTACAACTCCGTAATCTGGATCTGCGCGAAAAAAATATCCGCATCGAACTCGAAAGCCGAAGCGTGCTTCCGGCCGTTCGCGGCGATCCGAATCAGTTACTTCAGGTTTTCTATCATCTGATCAGCAATGCAGTGGACGCCATGGAGACCGGCGGCGGCGGGATACTTATGATCCGCACGCTGCGTGAGAGAGGCAACGTCGTCATCGAATTTTCCGATACCGGCCCCGGCATGCTGGATCCCGAAAAGGTTTTCGACCCGTTCTATACGACAAAGCCGGTCGGAAAGGGTACCGGGCTGGGTCTCAGTATCTGTTACGGCGTAATGCAGGAACATGGCGGAACGATTTTGGGATTTAATCGTCCCGAGGGTGGCTGCACGTTTCGTTTGGAGCTGCCCGCGGTTCTCGCGATGTTTCCGCAAGCATCAGCGCTCCCGATTGCACCCGTCAATACTCGCTAAAACGATATTGAAAATGGATCTTCTCTAGTCGTGGCCAGTTGAGCTGCGAGCCTCGGATACGGGACTCCCGGCGAATATGCTAGAGTCCAAAATCTATGGATGCTCCAGCAATTGCAACGCAAGGCTTAACCCGCCGCTTTGGCGACCTTGTCGCCGTGCAGGATGTGAATCTTTCCGTCGCTCCGGGCCAGTTCTTCGGATTTCTTGGCCCCAATGGCGCCGGAAAGTCCACGACCATAAAAATGCTTACCGGCCTGCTAGCCGCGAGTTCCGGCAGCATTCAAGTCCTCGGTCTCGATCTTTCGAAAAATCCTGTCGAGGTAAAACGCCAAATCGGTGTAGTTCCCGAAGGTATGGCGCTGTTCGGGCGGCTTACAGGTGCTGAATATTTGAATTTTGTCGGCCGCATGTATGGTCTCGATCGCGAAACCGCCGGCAAGCGCACGGCCGAGCTTCTCGATTTCATGCAGCTTGCCGAGCAGCCAAAGACCCTGGTTACGGACTACTCGCATGGAATGCAGAAGAAACTGGCGCTTGCCGCAGCCGTGATTCACGGGCCCAGAATTCTTTTTCTTGATGAGCCGTTCGAAGGCGTGGATGCGATCGCATCCGGCACGCTCAAGGCCATGCTGCAGCGCATGATTGCGCGGGGTGCCACGATTTTCCTTACCTCACACGTGCTGGAAATCGTAGAGCGTCTTTGCAGCCACCTGGCCATCATTCACAAGGGACGTTTGGTTGCGCAAGGTTCTCTAGAAGAGTTACGCGCGGGAGTCGAGGCGCAAGCCGCTGCTGCTTTGGCCGGCGCTTCACCCGGAGAATCCCCATCCGCGCCGGGAGAGAAGCTTACGCTCGAGGAAATCTTCCTTCGCATCGTTGGCGGCACACGTCACGCGGACCAGGAGCTTTCATGGCTGGGCTGAACTTCTCGCCCGATATGCGCGGGCAGTTCGCTGCCATCGCCCGGGTTCGGTGGCAGCTTTTCATCAACGGCCTGCGCACGATTCGCGGCCGCCTGGAAGTGGTGGCTCGCGGATTCATGTTCCTCGCTTTCGGAGTTGCCGGACTGGGAGGTTCCTTCGCGCTTGGCTTTGCGTCTTGGTTTGTTGTCTCACATGGACGAGTCGAATGGCTCGCAGTCCTACTTTGGCCCGTGTTTTTGTTCTGGCAGCTTTTCCCCGTAATGGCTTCGGCATTCACGGAAAATGTGGATTCGTCAAATCTGCTTCGTTTTCCTCTTTCGTTTTCGTCGTACTTCATAATCCGCCTGGTGTACGGAGCGCTCGACCCGTCCACGGTGCTTGGGTGCCTGTGGCTGTTGGGGCTGGCGATCGGGATTGGCATCGCCCAGCCTGGTCTTTTCCTGTGGGCCGCCCTGGTGCTGGCGGCATTCGCAATATTCAATATCCTGCTCGCGCGAATGATTTTCGCATGGGTGGAGCGCTGGCTGGCTCAGCGCCGCTCGCGTGAAATTCTCGGCGCCATTTTCTTTATCTTTATCATTTGCTTCCAATTCATCGGACCGCTGATGAGTCGAGTCGGCCGGCACAGTCATCCGGGAGTGTCCAGAATCACAACGCTGGTTTTGCCTTACGAGCGCGCTTTTCCTCCAGGCCTGGCCGCAGAAGCCATTGCCCGCGCGATCCGCGGCGCATTTGCGCCGGCGATGGCCGCCTTCGCTTTGGAATGCGTTTATGCGTTGGCAATACTCTGGCTGCTGAACGTTCGCCTTCGGGCGCAGTATCACGGAGAGAATCTAAGTGAAGCGATGGCGCGCAGCACTTCGCCCAAAGAAAAACGAGCGATTCGTCTCGGTTGGAACGTATCAGGCATTCCCGGTCCCGTCGCGGCCATCCTGGAAAAGGAATTTCACTACCTCTCGCGCAGCGGACCGATGTTGTTCACGTTTGTTATGCCGGTCGTCATTCTCTTGATCTTTCGTCTGGGTCCTCAAACTTCAGCGAAACAAGGCAATTTCCTGGCACACGCCCCCGACTGGGCTTTTCCCGTTGGCTCGGCATATGCCCTGCTCGTCCTGACGAATCTGGTTTACAACTGTTTCGGGGCAGAGGCTGTTGGTATGCAGCTTTTTTTTGTTTCTCCGGTGAGCTTTCGCGAAATCCTGCTGGGAAAAAATCTCGCGCACGCGCTGGTACTTGCATGCGAGATAATTGCGATATGGATTGCCGTGTGTTTTATGTTTCATCCGCCGGCCCTAGATATAACGCTTGCGACGGTTGCGGGAGTGGGCTTCGCGCTTCTTCTGAATTTAACCGTAGGCAACCTGCTTTCGATTTATACTCCTAAAAAAATTGACTACGGAGCATTCGGCAAGCAACGCGCTTCGACAACTACTGTCTTCGCCAGCTTAGGCATTCAGGCCGCGGTGTTCGGTTTGGCCGCCGTTACCCTTCTGATTGCGAGAGCCTTCGGAAGCATTTGGATAGCGACCGTCATCTTTCTAATCCTAGCCGGCCTGGCTGCCATTGGTTACAATACGGTCGTGAATCACGCCGACCGTATCGCGCTCGACCGCCGCGACGCGATCCTCGCCGAGCTTTGCCGCGCGTAATTGGCCCGATGACATGGGCCGCTGATCCGATTTCAATTTGCACCCATAACGGTCTCTGAGATACATTCGCGTCGCCGCGCGATTGTGCTTTTGCGTGGCCGAGGAAATCCATGAATCGCTCACTTTTTTCGATTTTCATTCTTTCAGTTCTCATCTTTGGTTTGGCGAATTCTGCACCGCTGGCGGCGCAGCCGCCTCAATCTTCAAAACCCGAGATAGCGCAAACACCACGCGCGAAAACGGCGCAAGACCTGGATGAACTCGTGAAAATTCCCGGTATTTCCGGTTATGAAAACGAGCTGGCTGAAACAATTCGTTCTAAGATATCGGCGCTCCACCCCAAAACAGACAACCTCGGCGACGTAATCGTAGCGATCGGCACTGGTGCGCCAAACCGTCTTATCGTCACACCTCTCGACGAGCCGGGATTCGTGGTTAGCGGAATCACTGACGATGGCTACTTGCGGGTGCAACGCCTTCCGCAGGGTGGTCTGCCGCCGATTTTTAACGAACTCTATTCTGCGCAGCCCGTGAAGATCGAAACGACGGCAGGCAAATGGATCGATGGTGTCGTTGCCGGTCTCTCCGTTCACCTCCAGGGTGGCCGCGCGAATCCGCCGAAATCAAGCGATCTCGAAAATATGTACATCGACATTGGCGCCACTTCCGCTTCTCAGGTTCGAAAAAGCGGCGTCGACATCCTTAGTCCCGTTGCGATCAATCGCGAGGCGGGCAATCTTGGCTACGGCAAGATGGCTGGCGCGTGCATCGGAGATCGTTTTGGCGCCGCCGCCGTTGTTGACTTGCTTCAAGGCATCGACCCGTCAAAGATGAAAGGCACGCTGACGGTTGCCTTCGTTGTTCAGCAATGGACGGGCGCTCGCGGGCTTCAGCGCATTCTAAGCACGATGAAGCCTGATGAAATGATTTACGTCGGGCGGCTCTTTCCGGGAGGCCCTGTCGCTGGAATGGAGGGCGTGCGCCGTGCGCCGCGTCGCGAGCCGGGCAGCGGCGTTCTCATCGGTATGGAGGAAACAAACGGCACTCCGGCCGGCCTTGCTGCGGACCTGAAGCAACTCGCGGATTCCAACAAGATTCAGATCGATACCGATTTCTCCGCGTCTCTAATTCCGCGAAGTTATCTTGCTGGGCCGCCCATGCCGGCGAAATGGGCGCATCTGGGAATTGCCACGGACTGGCCGAACACCCCGGCCGAGTTGATTGATGTCTCAGATCTCGCTAATTTGGAAAAGCTTCTCCAGGTTTACGTGCAGGGAAGTTTGGCGGTGCCACAGGAAGCGAGGGGAGGATCTACAACAAAAGATGGAATGATCGTAAATCATCCTTCGAACGTCGAAATTCTCCGCATCCTCATCCCCAGTTACGGCGTGAGCGGCCATGAAGGCCCCGTTCGCGAGGAAGTCAAAAAGCTTTTACCAACTTGGGCGAAGCCGGAGACAGATGAAGCAGGGAATCTGGTTCTGCAAGTCGGTACGGCCGCGGACGGAAATAAATCGCGGCGGATTCTGGTGATCGCGCACATGGATGAAATCGGTTTCGAAGTGAAATCGATCTCGAAGGATGGCCGCCTGGAAGTGGTATGGCGCGGCGGAGGCGAGCTTAGTTTTTTTGCCGGCCATCCGGCGCTCGTGCATAGCGACAGCGGAGACAAGGATGCAATCGTGGAGCTTCCCAACGGCTGGGATGAGCCGAAATTCGAATGGCCGCGTGGACCCGAGAATGCGATCCGAGTGGACGTCGGCGCGCGCACTCCCGAAGAGGTGGAAAAACTCGGCATAAAGATCGGCGATTCCGTCACAATTCCAAAAGCGTATCGGCCGCTCCTTGGCACTCGCGCAAACGGCCGCGCTTTTGACGACCGCGTGGGTGACGCGGCTCTGATCTCCGCTGTTTGGGCCTTGGCAGGTCCGCTGAAGGGCCGCGACGTCACATTCGTGTGGTCCACCGGAGAGGAAGAAGGTCTGCTTGGAGCAGCCGTGGTTGCGAAACGCCTCGCGGCGCAAGGCCATGTTCCGGATTACGTTTTCGCCGTCGATACGTTTGTCAGCTCTGATTCTCCGATCGAATCAAAGCGCTACGCTGACGCTGAGATCGGCAAAGGGTTCGTCATCCGCGCGGTGGACAGCTCCAACATCGTTCCATCGGACCTCGTTGAAAAAGCCATCAAACTAGCGCATGCAAATCAGATTCCGGTGCAGTACGGCGTCACCGGTGGCGGAAACGACGGCTCGGCTTTCGTGCGGTACGGTTCGGTAGATATCGCGCTCGGTTGGCCGTTGCGCTATTCGCATTCTCCGGCCGAAGTGATAGACACTCGCGACGTGGACTCGCTCGCGCGCATCATTACGGTAATCGCAAAGGCCTGGTAGCTCGCGGTATCAACCGGCATGCGCGAGGATTTGCGCCTCTGCTATAATCCCGCGGCGTGAATGGATCTAAACCAAACTTCAAGCCGCCTCGTCACATTGTGGTCGAAGGCCCCATACGCGTGGGCAAATCGACTCTCGCAAAAGTTCTCGCGGAACAGCTTCACGCGCGCCGCATTTTCGACTGCGAAGACAATCCATTCCTCGGCGATTTCTACGATGAAAAAGACGGCGCCGCTTTCCGCGCGCAAATGTATTTCCTTTACGAACGCCATCGCCGCCTGATGCAAACGCAGCCCGAGGACGCTGCTGCTCCCATCGTCAGCGATTTCCTGTTCGAGCGCGACAAAATTTTCGCATATCTCAACCTCGATAACGAAGAGCTCAGGCTATACGAACGGTATTTCGATATGCTTGCATCTTCCGTTCCAGCACCTGATCTTGTGATTTATTTGCAGGCCAAGCCCGATGTGCTGTTGAAGCGCGTTTCGAAAAAAGCCGATCCCGCCGAGACGCAAATCTCACCCGAATACTTGGAAGCCGTGGCGAATGCCTACGAACACTTTTTCTTCCGCTACTCGGCTTCGAATCTGCTCGTGGTGGATACTTCGGAGATTGATTTCGTCGAACGCAATGAGGATTTGCAGGAGCTTTTGCGGCGGCTTCGCCAGCCCGTGAAAGGCACGCAATACTTCCTTCCCTTGGGCCAAAGTTAGCTCGCAGTCTCCGTTTTTTGAATGTTTGCAGAAAAGGGGGCCGGGACAGGTTCACCCGCCAGTGACCCCATCCCGGTTACGGCAAGGAGGAGAGCTTTCGCCGCTGAAGTGCCGGCTTCGTTCAGGCTGCTTTATGCGGCCCGGTAAAACGATGGCGCCATTTCCCCAGGGTTGAATTTAGAGGATGGCTGCGGTGCAGAAAGGTGAGTACCGGCGGCCGGCGCATTCCGATTTTTTCGAGCGCCCGGCGAATCCGAAAATCGCGTCCTGCAGATACCATTCCTTTTTCCAAGGTGTTAATGGCGTCCGGCGTTCTTCCGGCCTGGTAGTAAACCTCGGCTAGGTTCAAATAGAGTTGCGCGTGATTGTGTTTCATCCCCAGCGCTTCCCGGCAGAGCGTTTCCGCGTCTCCGAAGCGCTTTTCAGAGAGCGCCGCCAGCAATCCCGTGTAGGAAAGGTAAAACGGATTCTTGGGCGCTACGCCCAGTGCGCGCCGCGCATGCTGAAGTGCCTCATCGGCATGGCCGTCGCGGAGGTGTTTCAAGCATTCTTTGAAATCGCTCATTCCTGCATCGGCGGGGGATGTAGTTCCAATCCAGTGGGACATAGGCTGGCTCCTTCTTTGCCCCATCGGACACTAGCGGGGCTGATAAGAGACTATCGCCGGGAATTGCGGATGGAAATAGAACGCAGGGCCAGTTTTCGGACTAGAACGGTTACTGGCCGGTTAGACAGGCAAAAAAAGGGCATCGGTTGCGGGCCCCAATTTCGCCCCAGATCAGGCTCGCCAGGTGTTCACAACAAACACTTTAGCGCGATGGTTGCAGGTATTGATTGAACCAGCCCACCGCCCGCTCAATCACATCGCGGCTGTGCGCTGGATCGGCGAACTCGTGGCCCTCGTGCGGATAAATGACGAGCTGCGTAGGCACGCCCATCGTTTTCAGCGCGTGCCAAAACTCGTAGGATTGCGGCGGCGGGCATTCCCCATCGCTATCGCCGACGACTACCAGAGTCGGGGTCTTCACATTCTTGATAAACGTGATTGGTGAGCTTCTTGCATACACCGCTGGATCGTCATAGACATTTTCCCCGAAAAACGGAGGCATCCACTGGTCGATTTTGTTCTCACCGTAGTAGCTCAGCCAGTCGGAGAGCCCTGCGCCGGCCACAGCGGCGCGGAAGCGGTTGGTCTGCGTCACACCCCACATGGTCATGTAGCCGCCGTAACTCCACCCGGTAAGACCGATGCGCTCGGGGTCGATTGGAGCGGATTTTATCGCTTCATCTACTCCGGCCATGATGTCGCGGAAATCGCCGTACCCGAAATCTTTGACGTTCGCAGCCGTAAACTTTTCGCCCTGGCCATAGCTTCCGCGAGGATTCGGTTGGAATACGAAGTAACCCTGCGAAGGCAAGGCCATTGCGTAGCTCCAGCGAGTGGGCCACGCCGGAGTAACGGCCCAAGACGGCCCGCCGTGAACGCGCACGACCAGCGGGTACTTTTTCGTGAGATCAAAGTCGCTTGGATAAGTAAGCCAGCCCTGCACTTTGCCGATGTCTGTGGTCCAATGCAGGCTCACGGATTTGCCCCACGCTGGATGCAGCCCGTCATTTCGATGGGTAATCTGCTTCCATTTTCCCGATTTTCCCGCCCACACCTCTGGCGGTTTGTCGAACGACTGTCGAATCAAACCAATCGTTTCGGCGTCGCGGGAAATGGAAAAGAGCATTGCAAAGTCACCGGAGAGGATCGAACCGTCAAAAAATGTGTCATGCGAGCTGCTTCGATCGAGGCTCATTTCATGGATTGCGCTCATGCCGTCGGCATACTCGGCCATCAGTATTTTCTTGGAGTCTGGCGTCCACGTTAGCCAACTCGCGGTTTGGTGCATATTGGGAGTCGCGTTCTGCGGGTTTCCGCCTGACTCTGGGACAAGATAGACGTCGCCGCCGACGATCGGCTCGTCGCTCATCAGGCCGCCGATGAACGCAATTGTTTTTCCGTCAGGCGACCACTTGGGAACACCGATCTGCATGCCGGGTTTTGCGACGACGTCCGCCATCGCGCCGGAGGCCGCATCAATTTTGAAAAGGCCGGCAATGTACCAGTTGTCATCGCCATTCCCGCGCGCAGCAGTAATCACCAGGCGTTTGCTGTCGGGCGCCCAGTCGAACTCGTACACATACATGTCCGCCGGAGAAATCTGTCGAATGCTTGCTGTAGCGGGATTCACAAGCGTCAGTCGCTGCTCCAGGAATTCTTCGGAGACAACGCCCTCATCGGGAGTCTCCGCCACCAGTGGCCCGGCCGCGCGTGTCGCGTCTTCGGTAAACAGTAGCGCGACCGTTCTCCCGTCGGGCGACCATCCGGGGCTAGCGAGGAAACCTTTCATATGAGTCAATTGTTTTGCGCTGCCGCCTAAGGAATTCATGACGAAGAGCTGAAGCTGCCCCTGCGTTGCAGCGTCGGACAAAAACGCGATCTGTTTCCCGTCCGGCGACCACGCTACGTCATGTTCCTCATACGCTGTTTTGCCATCGCCGGCTGTAATGTGCGTTGTTGCGTCGGGCGCGCTGACTTCGGCCACGTAAATCGCCGAATTCGCCGAGGGTGCTCCGCCCGGGCCAGGAAGTGATTCCACCCAAGCCACCTTGTTTCCATCGGGAGAAATCTCGGCCTGCGCGAACGTGTGCACGTCAAACATCGCCTTCATGGCGTCATCAAGCGACCTTCTACCCGATGCAACCGGCGTGTCCGCCGATTTCTGCGCACCCCGAGTCGATGTTGCGATTGTGAAAGATGCCAAAGTGACGATCAGGAGTAGAGCAAACCTTCGCATTTTCTCGCCGCGTTCCACAGTACTCCGCAACAATAACCCTTCGCTCATGGCTCCCCTTTCAAACGCCGTCATGTTGCGCGGTCCCTGCGTTAAAATCAAGGGCCGCTGTCGATATCTTGAGAGGAGCTTTTGGGTTTTCTTACCTTGCGAACTGGACACTCTGCGGCTATTCTCCGCTCTGACTTTTCTGAGGTTTAGATGGATTCCATTCGCATACAAAGAATAATTCGCAAAGTTGAATTCGTAATCACGAACGGCGTGATGTATAACTGCGCAGAGCTCTGGCGCAGCGTAGGCTTCAAGCCGTAGGCTACCGATCCGGACCTTAGCCGTCGCATTCTTGAGAGGAAGCAATGGAAAAATGGACACGCAGGAAATTCTTCCTTTCCACTTTGGCAGGTGGCGTCGCTGCGAGCACGCGCCGGATTTTCGGAGCCGCTGTTCCCTCAACTGTCAAATCTTTGCCGCAAGCAAGCGCGCAAGCTTCCGCGCAGAGTGCCCGCCCCCTGATCGTTTCCGCAGCCAACGGCCTGCAGCATCTCGATGATGGCATGGCCATCCTGAAATCCGGAGGCGACACACTTGATGCCGTTCTCGCCGTCGTCACCAAGGTGGAAGACGATCCAAATGATGATTCGGTCGGCTACGGCGGTTTGCCCAACGAAGATGGTGTTGTTGAGCTTGACGCATCCGTGATGCACGGCCCATCGCGGCGCGCTGGGGCGGTTGGTTCGATCCAAAAGATCAAAAATCCGTCGCTGGTGGCAAAAACTGTGATGGAGAAGACCAATCACGTTTTCATCGTGGGCGCCGGTGCAGAGAAGTTTGCCGTCGATGAAGGCTTTAAAACCATGGATCTGCTCACCGACCGTTCGCGTATTGCCTGGCTTGCGTGGAAAGCGTCTTCTTCGGAGAACTGGCGTCCCGGTCTGGATAGCCCTCAATGGAAGGAAAAACTCGCGCAGCTACTCGATACTCCCGAAAAAATGACTTGGCGCGATCATATTGAAGAAGTGGTCGTGCATCCCCCCACCGGAACGATAAATTGTCTCGCTGTAGATGCGAAAGGAGACATTTCGGGAACGACGACAACTTCGGGACTTTCCTGGAAGATAGCCGGACGCGTCGGCGATTCTCCCATCATCGGTGCCGGACTCTTCGTGGATAACGACATTGGCGCAGCCGGTTCCACCGGGCGCGGAGAAGAGAACATCAAGATTTGCGGCGGCCACACGATCGTCGAAATGATGCGCAAGGGTATGTCTCCCACCGATGCGTGCCTGGAAGCCCTCCACCGTGTCGTGCGTAATTACAAGCCGTTTCCCGACCGCCTGAAGCAATTTCATATTCAGTTCTACGCCTTGAATAAAAATGGCGAGCACGGGGCGGCAAGCTTGTGGGGAATGCATACGGATGGCCGCCGGGTACAATACGCTGTTCACGACGGCGTCAAAGCGCGGCTCCTCCCCTGCACTCCCCTGTTCGATAAAATCGGCGGCGACTACTAAAGCAGGTTGAAGGATCGGCCTTTAGACGCAACACCGTTGCGAGCACTGAATCGGATCGTCGCCTAAAGGAAAACCTCGTCGCGATGGGGCTACTTAACTACATCCGAGACAAAAACTAAACGGATGCCGCGAGCCTCGAGTCGCGGAACGTCCTCAGCGAGCGCATCGATCGTGTCTGGTCTGGGATGCCCAATCGCAATCGCGAACCCGTCGCGGTCCGCGTCGCGCGCGGCAAGCTCGAGTTGTCCGAAAATTGCTTCGCGGTTCGCTGAGTCGTCGAGGAACACCTTTCGCGAAGCGGCGCGCACTCCCAGGCGCTCCGCCGTGTCGTAAGCCACGGTAGACGCCAGCGTGCGGCTATCGACAAAAAACAGTCCACGCCGGCGCAGTTCCGGCATCAGAGCTGCCATCAACGCAGGATCCGCTGTGGCGCGCGAGCCTTGATGATTGTTCACGCCAATCGCATGCGGCACCGTTTCCAGCATTCCCGCCAATGCCGAATCAACCTGCTGTTCGTTCATTCCGACCCGTAACTCGACTTCCTCTGTTTTCGCCGTGTCACTCTCGGACTGCATCGGAAGATGCAGCATTACCTGATCTCCCCGCCGGTAAGCCTCTTCGGCGACTTCCGTGGACAACGGCAAATGTGGGAGGACAGAAACGGTGAGTGGAAAACCGAGCGCGAGCAGCGAATCGGCGGCCGCGCGGTCGTAACCGAGATCATCAATAATAATCGCGAGCCGGGCATCTCGGCGGCCAAGCTTCATCGCAACATGGGGACTAGCCGCAAGCGGTGTGACGACGTGAATCGTATGCGTGCGAATACTGTCTGATGAGTAGTCAAACCGCATGATGCCGTCCGAAGTGCTTTCTCTGACGGACAGTTTGTGGCGGCGCGCGATTTCGTCCAGCGCTTGCGCGATTGCTCCAGCCTGCGAAGCGTCGGAGAGCGAGACGTAAACGTTATCCGCGGCTAATTTCCCCGGCGTTCCGGCTTTGGATGGCTGAAGCTCGGGACGAATCGTAACCTCGGATTTGTGCCCGGAAACCTTTTGCGCTGCGACGACGATTTCGCCCGTAATCGCGCGCAGCTCAGCCTTCGATATTTTTTTCTTTCCGCAGCCTGTGAGAAGTAGAAAGATTATTGAAGTGAGAAGAACCAGATTCCGCCGCACATCCGGGACCCGCTGAAACGCAGGTCCCCGACCAGCCTTCACGAGCGACTACGCAGCCTTTCGAGCGGATGTTGCAGTGCCTTGCAGAATTTCGATGGCTTTCTTGATCACCGGATCGTCAACAGAGACAGGTTTCTCGGAAGGAACGGGCTGTTTCTGATCGTTCGCCGCAATAACCTCATCGAGTGAGGGATGGACCTCGGCGGTGGCGGCAACTCCGTTAGCCGGAATTTCCTTGTTGTCCGGAGTGTAGTAATTCGCAACGGTCAAAATCATCGCGGAACCGTCATCCATTTCGATTAGCTTCTGCATCGACGCCGTACCATACGTCCGGTCGCCTACCGTCTCTCCGCGATGATTGCCGGAAATAGCCCCAGCCACGATTTCAGCCGGACCGGCAGTTCCAATTCCAATCAACACCGCCACTGGATCCGTCCAGACAACCTTCGAAGGGTCCGCGGTGGAAACAATAGGGTTCACCGTTTGACCCTTGAGTGTAGTAATCGTGCCGGAAGGCACAAAGAGCTGGGCAGTGGCGATTCCTTCTTGAACTTCCCCAGAAGGGCAATCACGCAGGTCTAAGATCAGTTTTTTGATGCCCTGATGCTGAAACTGCACCAGCTTTTCGCGAATCTGTTTGGTCATACCCGCGTCAAACGTTGGAACCCGGAGATAGGCAATATCACCCTGGAGCTTGTCTTCAAGAAGCTTGGTCGCAGGTAGCTTTTCAAGCGTCAGGTCTAGGTCTTGTGGTTCCGTCTTCCCGCGGCGAATTACGGAGATTTTCACCACCGTGCCGGGCGCGCCGCGAAGAAGAAGTTCAGCTTGTCCAATTGCCATCTGCCCGGTACTGAAGCCCGCGATTTTTTCGATGATATCGCCGATGCGCAAGCCGGCTTTCGCGGCCGGCGTGTCCGGTAGCGTTCCCAGCACGCCGATGTAGCCGCGTCTGATAAGTACGAGTCCCGTTTCGCCCGTAGCTTTCGTGGCGCTCTTCTCTTTGTAATCCTTGTACTCAAGCGGGCTAAGGTAAGCCGATTCCGAGTCCAGCGAGTCGAGCAATCCGTGAAGGGCGCCGTTGGTGACTTGCGCCATGTTAGGGTCGTCCACGTAGTCGTTCTGAACCTTATCCAGCACTTCGCTGTACACCGTCAGCGCGCGATACGCCTTTTCGTCGTTCGACCGGGCGCGAAGATAACCGGCGGCCACAAAGGCGATCACGACCAGGGACAGGATAATGACAATTTTCTTCGATAGCGGGCTCATCGGTTTTCCCTCTTCTCCGCCCAATCTGCAGCGATGCTGGGTTAGACGCGTCCTCGCTCCATAGGTTTGCATCGAGTGACGGCGACTTTGAACGCCAATTATACCATTTGAGTCTCAGTTTCGCCTCGTTTCGATCGCTCTAAAGCCCAGGATTTCCATCGACATCAGTTCTCCCGGTCGTAAGGTTAGAAACCGTCGACGCCTAGTTAAGAGACAAATTTGCGAGACAAGTCGACGGCTTGGTGCGCTTTGCAGAAGGGCGGCAAACGGTGGACCGCCAGCGCGGGGCATTGCCAGTTTGCCAGCGTCAGAACTCGCGACGTTCAAAGACCGCCTGAAGACCACCGCCGCAAGAAAAAAGCCCCTTTCCGACTGAAGCCGGAAAGAGGCTTGTGAATCTGTAGAGGTTAAGCGCTCGATGGCTTAGAACTCGAGCTTTGCTCCAATCTGAACCTGACGTGCACCGGTGGTTCCATCGTTTTGACCAACCTGCGCAGTGGAATAACCAAAATTGGGATCACCAATTATATTGTCAGGCTTCGCAAATTGAGGCCGATTGAACATATTGTAGAACTCAAATCGAAGCTGGAACTTAATCCTTTCAGTGATTGTTGTAGTCTTCGCCAGGTTGAAGTCCCAGTTGTTGATGCCCGGGCCATACCAGTGATTGCGCCCAACATTCGAAGGAATGTCGAACGGAATCGGCATTACCGTTGGGTCATCGGGATTAAATGCACCAGGGTTTTCCCCGGTGAAAATCGCAGTGCTAGGAACTATTCTGCCCTGAGCAGGCACGGTTTTCAGTATCGCGGGGTTAACCAAAGTGGCGCGG
Source organism: uncultured Acidobacteriota bacterium (assembly GCA_963698005.1). GTDB lineage: Bacteria > Acidobacteriota > Terriglobia > Acidiferrales > UBA7541 > Palsa-295. Next base: position 2,679,561 of record OY969113.1, on the reverse strand, counting down.
TCATTTATCGCGGTGTGAAGCGTATCGGCAGTTCCAAATATGTCGTACGGCAGGCCGGTCTGAAAGGCGGCAATTCCGCTGAGTTCCCAACCTTCCAAAACGCGCCCCACGACACCTTCGCTGAAGTGCGCCTTACCACGACCAGCATTGACGTAATACGTGAAATTGATCACCCCTCGATGCCGCGTGTCGAACCCGGAATTCCCTTTTTCACGCCGCAGGTCAAATGAGTTAACCGGGAAATTGCCGTTCCCCGCCGTGGTTACGAGAGGATCGGAGGAGTCGTCGAGAGCGTGCGAGTAAGTGTAAGAGCCCTGAATTCTTAAGCCGTGAAAGTTTCGTTCTGTTACCTGGAGTTGCAAGCCGTCATACCACGAATGTCCAGTGCTCTGATCATTGAATGCGTCTTCAAAGGCATTGTTGTTCACCGCATCAAAAGGCAACAGCCCCTCTTCAGCGCCAAAAAAGAGAGTTCCGCGCTGAAGGGTGGATTCGCTGCAGCCAAACGTGTTGGCAGGGTTGCTGGGAACGCAAAAGGCCTCAAGGCTCGCGACGAGGGCTGGCTGCGGCGGAGCGGCATCTACGACTCGAAGGATCCTGGTGCCGTGGTTGCCCACGTAGTTCGCGTCAATGACTAGGTTGGTTGTGATTTCGCGCTGAATACCTAGGTTCCAGGTGGATAGGAGCAGCGGCTTGATATCCTGCGAGAAAATATCAGGGAAGAAGCCGGTTCCGTTCAGTACCGTGGGAGAAGGACTCACCGGCCCGGGTGCCACCTGGTTCTGTACTTGAGTGCCAGGATCGGTCCCGGTATTAAAGACCGGAAAGTTAATGAAGCTGGGCTCGAACGGAGGATTGCCCTTCACGTCACTAACCAAATTGCCGTACACTCGGTCACTGAATATCCCGAAACCACCACGAACTGAAGTGCGGCCGGTCTTGAATGGATCCCAAGCAAAGCCCACGCGAGGATCGAAGTTCCTGTAGTAGTCGGGGTAAAGTTGATGGCCTGTGCCAGGTCCCACCGGCGTGAACGTAAGCCCGTTTGGAGCCGGTCCGCTTGCGTCCCCAAAAAAGTTCGATAGGTTGCCATGCGCTTCGAAAGGAACATCGTAATATTCCCAGCGAACTCCGTAGGTAATCGAGAGGTTTGACTTTACTTTCCAAACGTCCTGAACGAACAAGCCGACTTCGCGCTGTCTAAAATTCAGTTCGTCGGTTGCGCGTCGATCCCCGGCGAGATTGAAATACTGGCTCTGGTTTTGATACGCAACCAGACCAAGAAGTCCGGAAACCTCGTCTTCAAGACCAACATTGTCCACGCCGGCATTCAGGCCTTGGAGCACACCTACGCCAAAGACGTCAGGCAGGGCCAGATTGAAGGCAGCGCGGGAAGAAAAATTGGTGGCGTTGTTCGAATAGATTTGGCGAAACTCACCGCCAAATTTGATGGTATGCGAGCCCTTGACCTTGGTCATGTAGTCCGTTTCTGAATAAGTTCCGGTGTGGCGGCTTTGGCCGTCCGAATCACCCAGACCCTGGCAGCCGAAACTCGTAAAGCCAGGCGGACCAAAGTCTGCGCCGTTACCCTCGGAGTCAATGAAATTCCCGTTATTGCCCGTGATGGAGTCAAACGTAGGGATGCCAGTGCAGAAAAATCCGGTGTTAAGACGATTGGCGCCGAATCGAGCTTCATTCGTGAGCGAAGGCCCGAAAACCGTGGTCAGGCCGACCGCTAAGCCCTGGCTCTTAGCGCCTTCCGAAATGGCGCCAAGCTCACCGGGGAGCTCGTCAGAATGGAACGGATCCGGATCGTGGAAATAGTTGTAAACATAGCGGGCGAAGAGATTGTTCTTATTGCCTAATTTCTGATCGACCTTGATGGTGGCGTCTTCGTCCTTCTCTCGCGACTGGGTCGGGAAAAACAGCAGGCCGGTAATTCCGTCGGAGTTCACGCTATTTGGAGTGGGATAAAACGCCAAAACTTGCTGAATCGAGTTATCGAGCCCCGAAGTTGTGGCATTATTCGCGCCTCCGCCGGTGACGTTCAACGACTGAGTGGCGCCGGTACTGGGATTCGTATACGTGAATATTCCGGATTTAAACGCGGCGGTCGGCACTGTCGACACATTCGTCAACGAGGTAACGAAGCGATCGCCTTGATAGTTGATGAAGAAAAATGTCTTGTCCTTAATGACCGGCCCGCCGATTGATCCGCCATAAAGATTGCGAGTGTAGGGGTTCTTCGCAGCGACGTCTCCCGTAAGAGGATCGATCTCGTGATTGAAAAAGTCACGCGCTCCAAGCGCATCCCAGCGTCCAAAATAGAAGAGATCCCCATGATAATCGTTAGTTCCACTACGAGTTATCACGTCGATAATTGCGCCGTTGTTGCGTCCGTACTCAGGTGCGAAATTGTTCGTGAGTACCCGGAATTCCTCGGTTGAATCGGGATTCTGCGAGGTGAGGCCTCCCAGTCCGCCGGGCACCTCAGTGTCATTATTGTCAGTACCGTCCAACAAGAAGTTGTTGTTGCGTTCGCGGCCGCCATTTACCGATATACCGCCGAGACCATCCGACTGCGTTACTCCGGGTCCCAGCAGGACGAGCTGATATGGGTCGCGAAGGATCAAAGGCAGCTCGGTGATCTGCTGGTGTTCGACCACGTTGCTGAGCGTGGCCGTTTCCGTATCAATTGGCGCGACCGCGCTCGCACTCACTTCGACAGTAGTCGAAATACTGCCTACTTCAAACTTGCAATCCAGGGTTAGCACCTGGTCAACTGTGAGGGTGAGATCCGCGAATTTCACGGTTTTAAAACCCGTCTTTGTGAAGACGAACGTGTAGTGCGACGGAGGAAGGTTGGGAATTGTGTACGCCCCAGTGTCCGTGCTCACGGTGGTACGATCAATCGCGGTGGCCGTGTTCGTGGCCGTAACGCTCACTCCCGAGACGGCTGCCCCTGAAGAATCCAGAACCGTCCCGCTCACCGTGGCGGTTTGTGCCTTGACGGTGGCTGGCATGATTGCGAGAACGAATACTACCAGCAGCGCCCGGATAAACCTGAACACACCGTTCCTTTTCTCCATTTCATCTCCCCCAATCCGATGAGTATTTCAAACTTGGCGCGGGTGCGCCTAGACAATCGCTTCCCTCGCCTATGCAGTTTCATAGCCAACCTGTACGAAGCCTCTGGAGGCGCATAACTTATTTATTAACAATGAGAAGACCGTAAGCTAAAGGCAGCGTGAGCTGCAAGTTTCCGAAATTAATAATCTCCATCTATGCTATTTAGAAGATTTGTCTTTGAGCGGCGTCGGTCTCGGAAATCAGCTTCCCAGGCAATATAGATTCGCCAAGCTCGTTTCGGTTTGTTCGAGATGTCGTCTACTAGCCGAATAACGGCGGTGAACATGTTTGCTTTCAGATTTTCTCGCGTCGCAGACGCGGGCAGTGCGCGGGTAATGGCCTACTTGCGGGCGAACGAATGACGGCCTGCGGAATCTCGAGCGCATCAGGCTCTACGACCGGTGCAGCGCCGGTTTGTAAGTCTGCGAGATGCGGTCCTGCCACGTGAGGCGATCCTCATCCCACAAAATCCCACAGGAAGCCGAGCTCACGGTTGCGCCCACGAGCGAGTAACCTAAGTTGCATCCAGTATTCAGCGTTTGGCGACCCTGGCAGACGGAGCAGGGTCTGGCCCGGATTTCACTAGTCAGGTGGGGGATTGGTTCGGGCCCTGACGCTCACTTCCACGGTCCAGCAGGACCTCTGGAATCGCCCGTACAATATTGAAATTGGTATAGTTAGAATACCCTTTCTAATATTCTCCGCGACTTGTCGGTTTGCCATGCAGTATCTAAAGCATTTGCATTCAATGAAATCTTGTCCGTGTCAATCTGTTCAAGTATTGGTACATGGCTTGCATAGTCCTCGCAAGAGCTTTCTTGTTGGAAGCTAGAAAATTTTGGGATAGGTCTTCTAGGGGTGGGGGACTATCGAGTGCGACGAACCGATCCGCTGTCAGCTTCGCCCCGTTTCACAAGATCCGTTGAAGCTAAGTCTAAATAGCGACGTCTAGGGGGAGAAATGGGAAATGGATTTAGTTGGAAAATGATTGTTTTCATCGCGCTCGCATTAGTACTTAGCATAACGCCAGTCATGCGCGGCCAGGCGATTAGCGGGGACATCGCCGGCACAGTCCTGGACAAGACGGGCGCAACAGTGCCAAAGGCCAAGGTGACTGCGGTAAACACCGCCACCGATTTTACGCGCACGGTGGACGCCAACGAACACGGCGAGTTCTCGTTCTCAAACCTTCCAGTCGGAAGCTACAACATCACAGTCGAAGCTCCCGGATTTGCCAAGACGCAGGTGGCAAATTTCCCGGTCGAGCTCAACAAGACGAGTTCGCTTTCAGTCCAGGTCGAAGTTAAATCGGGGAGCACGACGATCGAAGTTAGTGCCGGCGCGGCTACGATTGATACCACCACGCCCCAAATAGGCGGGACTTTTGATACGGTTGCCAGCACCGAATTGCCTGCGGCTACAGAAGGTTTGGGCGTGCTGAACTTGGCGCTCTACCAAGCCGGTGTGAGCGGCAGCGGCGGTATCGGCGTCGGGACGGGGCCATCGGTTGCCGGTCAGCGTCCCCGCAATAACGATTTCACGATCGAAGGCGTCGATAACAACGACAAAGCGGTGACCGGTCCTCTGGTCACTGTGCCGAATGACTCCGTAGCGGAGTTCTCAACCTTGCAGAACATCTTCAGCCCGGAGTTCGGCCACTCCACCGGCGGGCAGTTCAATACCATCGTGAAGAGCGGCACCAATGGATATCACGGGCTGGTGTATGACTACACGCAGAACCGGAATTTCGATGCAATAGACCAATCGACCATTAATGCCGGTTTGACGAGCAACCCGAGATTCGATGACAATCGTTTCGGTGGCAACTTCGGCGGTCCAATAATCAAGAACAAGTTGTTTTTCTTTGTGGACAGCGAGTACGAGCCCCAGGGTCTGGCGGCAGTGCCAATTTCAGGAGTTTGCACTCCAACAGCGGCGGGCTATGCTACCCTCGCAGCACTGCCCCCCGGCCTTAGCCCCGACGGCACAACGATAAACTCGCTCAACACTACTAACCTGGCCATCCTGCAGAAATATGCTGCACCTGCTCCGGTGAGCGGAAACTGCCCATTTACTCAAGGGAACGCCAGTAACAACGCCGACTTTATCTGCACGGGCGGTGCCGTAGCCGGAGTAAACTCCGCCGGACAGGGAGTATGCCCACAAGGAGTTCCCGTCGCCATCGACAACGGCTTACTACCTCTTTCAGGGCCCAACTTTACGAATAACTATAGGCTCGTTACGTCCGGCGATTACAACTACTCCGAGAAGGATCAACTTCGCATTAGATACATATACAATCTGTCCGACGGAATTGATTCTGCTGCAGAGTTCCCGGTTTTTTTCCAGCCCATACCGACCCGTTTTCAGTTCGCGTCGATTAGCGAGTTCCATACGTTCAAGCCGAACGTTACGAATGAATTCCGGTTTGGTTTCAACCGTTTTTTCAATATCACCCCGGCAGGCAACTTTAACTTCCCAGGGTTGGATCAGTTCCCGAACCTCGAATTCTTCGACTTGGATGTTCAGCTAGGTCCGGACCCCAACGCTCCACAATCGGGAGTTCAAAACCTGTACCAGTTTACCGATGGAGTTACCTGGGTCCACGGGAACCACAACATAAAAATCGGCGGAGAATATCACTGGTTCATCGCCCCTCAGACTTTCACGCAGCGCTCTCGCGGAGACTACGATTACAGCAGCGTCGGGACTTACTTGTATGACGTCAACCCGGATCAGCTCGCAGAGAGGAGCACGGGCAATCCTATCTATCTCGGGAATGAGAAGACCATTGCCTGGTATGTGAACGACAGTTGGCGCATCAGGCCTTCTTTGTCGATCAACCTCGGTCTGCGTTACGAATACACGACGATTCCGATAGGCGAACAACAACAGGCGCTCAACAGCATCTCCAGCGACCCCAGCATAATTACGCCTAAGGGTCCGCTGGTGTTCAACGCGCCCCGCGCTCCCAAGGATCAGTTTGAACCGCGCATCGGCGTAGCCTGGTCCCCGGGCGGCAGTGCCAACACAGTTATCCGAGCCGGGTTCTCGTTGGGCTATGACACGCTTTTCGATAACCTCGGTTTGCTCACACTTCCGCCGCAACTTTCGCAGACTCAAGATCAGCCACAGTCCGACGTGGGGATCATCAACGGCTTCCTCGCGAATGGGGGAATTCCACCCGGAGCCGGAGGCGTAACCCAGTTTCCGGACCAAGCTTCAGCACGCGCCGCGACAGCCGCTTTCCTTCCCGGCAATTTCAGGAACCCGGCGGCAGTCGATTGGACTCTCGGGGTTCAACATAGCTTCGCGAACTCGTACGTCTTCGAAGCTCGCTACGTTGGTACCCATGGTTACTATCTGCCCGTGCAGGACCAAATTGATAAGCAGAGCCCGTTGACTCCGACCTTATTCCTGCCGACGTTCACTTCGCAACCCACACAAGCCACTCTGGATGCCTTGCCGGTGACCCTGGCGCAGCTATCGGCGCCTGGAAACAATTTTGTTCCTGCTTATGCAGCCGCCGGATTCGAGTCGACTATTACTTCTTACCAACCGATCGGAAATTCCATCTACCACGGGCTCGCACTGCAGTTAACGCGAAGATTCAGCCACGGCCTGCAGTTTGTGGGAGCCTATACTTGGAGCCATGCCATAGACGACAGCACCGCGGAAGTCTTCAGCACAGTTCTCACTCCGCGCCGGCCCCAAGACAGTCAAGACTTGGCTGCTGACCGGAGCACCTCGGCCTTGGATCGGCGTCAGCGATTTACGCTTGCGACCGTTTACGATATGCCGTACTTCAAGGGTAGTAGCAATTGGGCCGTGCGGAACTTGGCCGGGAACTGGCTTGCCTCACCGGTGTACACGTATGAAGCTCCTGAATACATTGATGTCCAAAGCGGCGACGATGCTAACCTGAACGGAGACAGTGCGGGGGATCGAACACTTTTGAATCCCAACGGCGTTAAGGGCACTGGAAGTGGTGTAACCGCTCTCACGAACACTGGCGGAGACACCGTCGCCTACTTGGCCGCGAATCCGAATGCGCAATACATTCAAGCAGGTCCCGGAGCATTGGAACCGAACAATGGCTTTCTCATTGCCGGTCGCAACACCCTGCGCACGCGGCCCATCAACAATCTGGACTTCAGCATAGGAAAGAACTTCCACCTTAACGAGAGGATGTACTTTACTCTTCAGGCTCAGGTCTTCAATCTATTGAATCACCCGCAGTTCGTACCAGGCTTTCCATCCGCGGTCAACCCGATAGGCTATACCGCCTCGAAGTCGATCGTAGAGCCATCGAACTCGGCCTTTAACCAACCTGACCTGTATTTCCCGAGTCACGCTCGGAGCATGCAGTTGGCAGCAAAGTTCTACTTCTAGCCGGTAGCCGGAAGAAGTGTGACATCTAAACGGGGAGTCACGGGGCTCCCCGTTTTTTTATGGCTGGACACTAAGCCGGAGGAATCGTTTCAGTTCGGAATTCTCCAGGCGAGACTTCTGCTTGATAGACGAAGAGCGGAGCCCACAGGTGGCATGAGCGATTGCGACCCTCGCAGCAGTACTTTGGTTGCGAGCCTAAGGCTCACTTGCGAGCGAAAGAACGACGACCGGCGGGAAGCTCGAACGCATCAGGTTCAACTACCGGTGCGGCGGCGGTGATATAAGTCTGCGAGATGCGGTCCTGCCACGTGAAGTGATCTTCATCCCAGAACGCCCACACGAAGCCGAGCATCAGGGTCGCGCCCGCCAGTACGTAGCCAAAGCTGCGCCATAGCAGTTGCCGCGTATCGGGCAGCGTGCCGTCGAGACGCACAGTTGTGAGGCAGAAAAGCTGCATGCCAGGCGTAGCCTCCGCGCACGTGGTGAAAAGAAAGAAATAGAGCGCATAGAACAGAAAGAAAGCCGCGAGATAGACGATGGCATCCGCCTTTTCGGCCAGTAGCTGGCCTCCCAGCGAGCGGAACAGCCCAAGAAACCCTATATAAGTCAGCCCAAGGAACAGCGCGTCAAGCAGGCCGGCTTTACGTCGCTCGGTGAGACTCGCTACCGGCACAAGTGCAGTTTGCGGGTGCGCGCGGTCATCCGGAGCATACGAGAAATCCAGCTCAGGCTGAATACAGATTTCGACACGCTCGGTTTGTCGCGAGGTTGGGCGAGGGCGCGGGCGTTCTGCCTGACGCCGGCGCTCGGCTTCGCGCTGGAGTTCGCGGGCAGCCTCTTCCTCGTCGATTTTGGATTGGCGCGAAAAGGGAAGGCCTGACTGCGAATCGTCGGGACGAAGGTGCCCGCGGCGCGCGCGGTAATCTTCGAGGCGTCTCGAGACTTCCCGACGCCATTCCGGCTCGATCGAGCGAGCGCTGGCCAAAGCCGGCTGCGCGGAAGCGCCCACGCCAGTCGAAACGGCCTCGACGGCTACATCATCGCCGGTCGCGGCGAGAGGTGCGTCACAAAAAGAACAATTATCGGCGTCCTCGAGCAAGAGGGCGCCACACTCCGTGCATATTCTGATCACTGGTCCGTTTTGCGCTGCGGAAGCTCCAGTGGAGGAACGGCGAGAATCTTAGCACACCGATGTATAAAGCAGCAGGCATGGCGCCAAGCTAGTGTCGCGTATTAGGCAACCCGTGCGAGCGCCGGTTGTTCTCAGTAGAAGCTCACTCGGTTAGGCCGTTGGCGCGATTGCGGCTGCGGGAGACGCGTGTTAGTCTCAGCTTTCTTTTTTGCGCTTTGTAAGGATTAACCCGGCACTTCCGTTGATGCCTGACGCTAAAATCACGCGAACTCTCCGCAAGCTGTGCCTTTTTCTCGTATTGCTCGGTATTTTTTTTGCGAGTCCACGATTTGTTGATGCCCAGGACGCCGCTACAAAGCTTCCCCCACAAAAGCCGTCGAAAAAGCAGTCATCCGTCGCGAATACTCCGCCGCGTGCAAGTGTGAACGGCGATCAGACCGCAACTCTGGAGGCAAAACAGCAGAGCCAGGTGGCCGGGATCTCTTACGCGGACGGCGACGTGGATTTGCGTTATCAGAACACGCGATTGCGCGCCGATCATGTGGAGTATAACAACGATACGCAGGTTGCGATCGCGCGCGGGCACGTTCAGCTTGATTACATGAACCAGCATGTGGAAGCAGATGAAGCCCGCTATGAACTGCGCACCGGCCACGGCACTTTTTTTCATGTCCGAGCCACGTTTTCGATTGACCGGCACCCGACGCCGACTTTGCTAATTAGCCCAAACCCGCTCTATTTTGAGGCCGAAGAGGCAGAACGTCTGGACGAACACACATATCGTATTAAGAAAGCTTGGATGACGGTTTGCGACCCTGATAAACCAACCTGGAAATTTTACGCTCCGGAAGCGACCGTTTATTTGCAGAAGTCGGTTCATCTGGAGAACGGCGACTTTCGAGTTTTTTCCGTTCCCGTTTTGTATCTTCCCTACGCGACCTTTCCAGCGGGGAAGGAACGCGAGTCCGGATTCATGATTCCGAACATTGGTGACAGTTCGAGCAAGGGATACATTTTGGGCGAATCGTATTACTGGGCGCCCACCGATTGGATGGACGCGAGCATCGGCGGAACTTATTACAGCAGAAGAGGCTGGGGCCAGCGTGCGGACCTGCGGATGCGCCCCTGGGAAAATGCAAAACTCGACGTGATCTATACCGGTGTCGAAGATCGCGGTCTGGAACAACCGCAAGTGCCCGGAGAGCCGCCCGTACCCCCGATCAATCAGGGGGGCCATGAAGCCCGGTTACTTTTTACTGCTCTATTGCCGGACGGCTGGCGCGCGGTAGCCGATTTGGACGACCTGAGTTCGCTAACTTATCGGCTGGCCTGGAGCGAGACATTTACGCAAGCGGTGAATTCGGAGGTACGCAACTCCGCGTTCCTTACGAATAACTTTCGCGGGTTCAGTCTGAATTTCGCGGCGCTGAGCTACCAAAACTATTTGAGCGCTTCACCGGATACGTATGTTTCTCTGCGGACTGCGCCGGAGGTACGCTTCAGCTCGGTGGACCAGGCGCCTTTTCAACGGCTTCCTATTTACTTTTCATTCGACGGTTTTTCCGATGCGGTGCATCGCAGCGATACCGTGACAGCAACTCCGCTGGATACGCCGAATTTTGTTGGTAGAAGCGAGTTAGCGCCGAGCGTGACGATGCCCCTTCACTTCGGACCTTGGCTGGATGTGACGCCCACTTTCACTCTGAGGTCGACTTATTACGGCGGACAATTGCAAAACGGTTCTTTTATTGATCGAGGCTTTTTTCGAACAACCGAAGAATTCTCGCTCGACATCCGCCCGCCGTCGTTCGACCGCATCTGGGACCGGTCCGGCACGAAGTGGAAACACGTGATCGAGCCGGACATTGTGTACAACTACGTGAACGGTGTGAATGATTTCAGCCGCTTCATACGGTTTGATGAAGACGAAACGCTGACCGACACAAACGAAATTGAATACGGAATCACGCAGCGGCTTTATCGTCGCAAAAAAGACGGCGATGCCGAAGAGCTGATGAGCTGGCGCCTGGTTCAAAAATATTTCTTTGACACCACATTCGGCGGAGCGCTGATTAATGGCCAGCGCAACGTATTTCAAACTCTGGATGAAATTACGCCGTTCGCGTTTGCTGATTCACCGCGCCATTTTTCTCCGATTGTGAGCGACCTGAAAATTGAGCCTGGCAAACACTTCGATACGGAATTCATCTTTAATTTTGATCCCAAGCGAAACCAACTTACTGCGATTGGCACGCTGCTCAAGCTCAAGCCTTACAAGCAGTCTTTTCTGACCCTCGCGCATTTTTCGACGACGAATCTCCCCACGCCGCCCGATGAAAATCCGCCGAATTTCGTCTTCGAGTCCCGCTCGAACCAAGTGCGCGCGCTCGTGGGATACGGGGATTTGACACGAGTTGGTTTCAACGCCACTGCGGGATTGAGCTACGATTTTACGCAGCAGGCATTTCAAAATCAGATCCTAGAAGTGAGTTACAACGGATCCTGCTGTGGATTTGGCTTCGAGTATCGCAAGTTTTCATTTGGCTCGATTCGCAACGAGAACCAGTATCTTGTGGTTTTTCGCATCGCAAATGTTGGTTCTGCGGGAACACTACGCCGGGCGGAGAAGATTTTTTGAAGCGAGCCGCGTGACATCGACCTCCGAATCCGAGCTGACGTTCCTTTCCATCGAGCAGGCTGCGCGACTGCTGCGGCGCAAGGAAATCTCTCCCGTAGATCTTGTGAACGCTTCCCTCTCTCGCATCGAGAGTCTGAACCCATCCCTGAATGCTTTTCTGACCGTGCTTGCGAATAGCGCTCGAAAGCAAGCCCGCTTGGCTGAGCGCGAATTCGCTCGTACCGGGCGAGGGAGTGCGGCGAATCTGAACAGTCTTCTTTTTGGCATTCCCATTTCGCTGAAAGATAATTTCCGGACGCGCGGAATCCGCACGACGGCTGGCTCGAAAATTCTCGGGAATTGTGTTCCAAAGGAAAACAGCGAAGTTGCTGCGCGTCTGGCCAAGGCGGGTGCGATTCTTCTGGGCAAGACGAACATGCACGAATTTGCTTACGGGATCACAAGCGACAATCCTCATTACGGCGCGGTACACAATCCCTGGGCGCTTGATCGCGTTCCAGGTGGCTCAAGCGGCGGCTCAGCCGCGGCTACTGCAGCAGGAATGTGTTTCGCGTCTGTGGGGACGGATACCGGCGGGTCTATTCGCATTCCGGCGGCACTGTGCGGCATAGTAGGGTTGAAACCGACCTATGGATTGGTGAGCGTCGCAGGCGTGATTTCACTGGCCGAGAGCCTGGACCATGCAGGCCCCCTCGCGCGATCCGTCGCCGATGCGTGCATTGTGCTGCAAGCGATCGCGGGCAAATATCCCAAGGGAGTGCCTCCCGCGGATTTTCGAAAACTAAAACGAGGTAGTTCGCGCCGATTCCGCCTGGGCTGGCCAAAACAATACTTCTTCGAGCGGGTTGATTCCGAAGTCCAGCGCGCGATCGAAGCTGCGGCGGGCGTATTTAAGTCGGCAGGCGCGCGGATCGAGGAAGTGTCGCTTCCTCACCTCGGCGATTCGCTGGAAGCCAGTGTGAATATCGCGCTGGCAGAAGCCACCCACTTCCATCAGTCGCAGGGATTCTATCCCGCTCGTGCCGATGAATACGGAGCGGATGTGAGCAGCAGGCTCAAGATGGGCACGGAAGTGCGCGCGGCGGATTACCTTCGAGCATTTGAAGTGAAGCGACATATGGAAAACGACTTCGAATCGGCGTTTGAACAAGTGGACGCGATCCTGGCGCCCGCGGTTCCAATTGCCGCGCCACTCATTGGGGAGACCGAAGTAAAAATCGCAGGAGAGAAAGAAACAGTTCGTTCGGCGCTTGTGCGTCTGAACCGGCCCACAAACATGACCGGCCATCCCGCTATCTCCGTTCCGTGCGGATTCACGCAGGCTGGCCTGCCGATGGGCTTGCAGCTAATCGGGCCGCGCTGGGGCGAAGCGCGGTTGCTCGCCATTGCGCTCGCTTACGAGCAGGCCACGGCGTGGCACCAGCGGCATCCGGAGCCCCCGGCAAAAGGCTGAGGAATCGCCAACTCCGGCCCAGCGTAATCACCATCGAGTGCTGCTTCTGTATTTTCTTTCTGCGCGGCCCAGCATCAAAAAGCGTAGCCGTGCGTCTAATGGATGTGTGAAAATAGAGGCCTGAGCCAAGTCTGGTATCCGCCAAATTCTAAGAGGTCCGACAATACCCAATGGGTGTCTCCGTATTCGCCGCGTTTGTCGCAGGACTACTCTCGTTCCTTTCTCCATGCGTGCTGCCTCTGGTACCCGGTTATATTTCGATGCTTTCGGGGATCGGCGTGGAGCAACTCATGGAAGGGCAAACGCCACGCGCCGGATTGTTGACCTCCGCTCTCGCATTTGTGCTCGGCTTCTCCATCGTGTTCATCACGTTCGGCGCCTCCGCCAGCGCCGTGGGATCGTTTCTGGTGCGCAATCGCAGCTTGCTGGCGCCGTTGGCCGGAGCGCTAATCATATTATTCGGGCTGCACCTGGTCGGATGGCTGTCGAAAATTTCCCTGCGTGCCGGACTTGTGATTGGAATTATCCTTGTTGCCGCGGGTGTGGCATTGAATCTGCAGCCCGGAATCGCCGGACATACACTGAAAGCAGTCCACTTTTATTCCGTCGCTATCATTTTTCTCTTGGGGCCGGCCATGACTCGCTGGTTAAATCGCGACGTCCGTTTCCGGAATCTGGGCGGCCAGCCTGGAATTTTCAGCGGGTTTTTGATGGGCTTTGCGTTTGCTTTCGGATGGACTCCGTGCATCGGCCCGATTCTAGCGGGTGTGCTTGCAATTGCGGCTACGCGGGAAACAATCGGTGAGGGAGTTTTCCTCCTCGCGTGCTACTCGGCGGGGTTGGCGATTCCGTTCCTTGTCACCGCACTGCTTATCGGCAGTTTTCTGAAGTTCTACCAACGCTTTCGCCGCCATTTGCATACAGTGGAAGTGTTCAGCGGCGTCCTGTTGATTGCTGTTGGCGGTCTAGTATTCATGAACCGTCTTATATGGCTTTCGGGTAAACTGACATTCTTGAACAAGTTTTCACGTTGAGGGGAGTTGAGCGAATGCGAAGGCCGCCAAATCTTTTCTTACTGCTGTTGTTACTCATGCTGACTGTCACCACGAATTTTTCAGCCTGCAACTCGGGAGCTGCTAACAACAAGTCTTCAGCCGCCAACGAACCTCGGCCGGACGAGCCGGTCGTGACTTTCAAGAATCTGCAAGGGCAGGATGTGCCGCTCGCCAGTCTGAAAGGAAAAGTGGTAGTTGTGAATTTTTGGGCCACATGGTGCGAACCTTGCCGGGTGGAGATTCCCTGGATGATCGGTTTCCAACAGAAATATGCGGACAAAGGCTTGACCATACTTGGCGTGGCAATGGATGAAGAAGGGAAGAGCGTGGTCGAGCCTTACGTCCAGAAGACGCAGTTCGACGTAGACGGCCGCCAAGCGACAATGAACTATCCGATCGTGCTGGGCAACGATGAACTAGCCGAGAAGTTCGGAGGACTGATCGGATTTCCAACCACTATCGTGATTTCCCGCGATGGGAAAGTTCAGAAACGGTATATCGGTCTTGCGGATGAGGGAGATCTCGAAAAGGAAATTAAGGGACTGCTCTAAATGATGGACGAACAAGAATTCCAAAAGAAATGCGACGCGGCTTTTGAGAACCTGCGCAAACGTCTGCTTGAACTGAGCGATGAAAATGAGTTCGAGGTCGAGGGCGGAAGCGGAAAATTGGAAATTGAGTTTGAGGATGAGGACGAGACGCGCTTTGTAATCAGCCCAAACGCGCCGGTGCGGCAAATCTGGATTTCCGCGCTCACCACTAGTTTTAAACTTGGATGGTCGGATTCCGCGCAAGCATTTGTGCTGGATAAGACGGGCGAGACGTTGAGCCAGGTAATGAGCCGGATTCTTACCGAGAAAACAGGATCGACGGTTCAGGTGTAGGCGATAATGCGCTTTCGGCGGACATTCGGTTTTTGCCTCTTGTCGTTTTTTTGCGGCGGTACCGCATTCGTAATGTTTGGGAATGCGGCGTCACGCCGTCCTTTGCCTCAGGAGCCTCCCAATCTTTCCAATGCGTCAGCGGTCGTGAAGCCGCGCATTTTCGTTTCGCTTGATCCCGTTCCGCGCGCAAGAGAATTCAAGGTTGCCGTAGTTGTGGACATTGCCTCCGGCTTTCACATGAATTCGCACAAACCGTCTGAAGAATATCTCATTGCGACGACGCTGACGCCGAAACTGCCTCCCGAGTTTGAATTAATCGATACGATTTACCCCAAGGGGCAGCTCGAGAAATTCAGTTTCTCTCCGAACCAACCTTTGGATGTGTACACCGGCAGTGTTACGTTTCTGCTCAGATTGTCGGCGAAAGCGACAGCCACACTTGGACCGACGGAAATTCCGATGGTATTGCGTTACCAGGCGTGCAACGACTCCACATGCCTGCCGCCCGTGAAATTCCCCTTAAGCGCGAAATTTGAACTTGCCAAGGAAGGCACAACCTCTCGAGAAGTTCATTCCGAAGTTTTTTCTAGGCTGCTGCCTGCCCGCTGATCTCGTTCGTTGTTTTCGCGCCGAATCATCCCCAACAATGTTTTAGAAGGAAGCCGTGCGTACTAACGAGCGGATATAGCCGGCAGGGCACGACGAAGACGAGCAATCACTCGATCTTTGCCGAGCACAACCATCGTCTCGAAAAGGGGCGGCGCGACTGCGCGGCCAACGATGGCGACCCGCGTCGCATTTATGAGCAAGCCTGCTTTGACGCCTTCGGAAGCCGCGACGGAACGCAACGCCGCATCGCAAGCATCGTGATTCCACTCTGGCAATGCGTCCAGCGCGTCTGTTAGTTTGAGCATCAGCGCCGGAAGTTTTTCATCTTTCCAAAATTTGGCACGAGCTTCCGGGTCGTACTCGAAATCGTCGCTGAAAAATGCGCGAGCCCATCCGGTGAAATCCCCGAGCAGGCGCGTTCGCGAGCGAATCAAATCCACAGTGTGCGCAAACCATGCGCGATCCGTGCCGGCCCAAGCTTCGTTCCACAAGCCCGCACGCTTGAGTTCCGTTTCCACGTACGGCAATAGTTCCTCAACCGGCGGTTTCTGCAAATATTGTGTATTGAACCACTCCAGTTTGGCGCGATCGAAGATAGCGTTGGTGCGGCTCACGCCGGAAAGCGCGAATCGCTCAACGAGTTCATTTGTGCGCATGAACTCAGAATCGTCGCCGGAAGACCAACCCAGAAGCGCAAGGAAATTGCGAAAGGCCTCCGGGAGAAATCCTTCGTCCGCGTAGGAGCCGACGCTGGTGGCACCGTGGCGTTTTGACAGCCGCGTGCGATCAGGCCCGAGAATTAGCGGAACGTGAGCAAATACCGGCGGCTCGGCTCCAAGCGCCTCATAAATCAGCACTTGTTTGGGAGTATTGGACAAGTGATCGGCGCCGCGAATCACGTGCGTAATGCGCATGTCGATGTCGTCCACCACCACGCTCAGCTGGTAGGTAGGCAAACCCGAAGAACGCAGCAGTACGAAATCCTCAATTTCGGCGTTCTGCACGTCTCGCGGGCCGAAGACGGCGTCTTCAAAGTGTGTAGTGCCTGTGCGCGGAGTGCGAAAACGAATCGCCGCGGGTACGCCTTCTTTTTCTTTGGCGGCGCGCTGCACCGGCGTCAAATCGCGGCAAGGACAAGCGACCGCCTTTGTTGCCTTGCCTTCATCGTCACCTTCTCCTTCGCGTTCTTCGGCAGCGTCGCCGCCGGTATAGGCCGCTGGCTTGCAATAGCAGGCGTATCCCGCGCCACTTGCCAGCACGCGCCCGGCAGCTGCGCGATACATTTCGATGCGCTGTGACTGAAAGAACGGGCCTTCATCCCACTCAATCCCGAGCCATCGCAGAGCCACCAGAATTCCATCAACCAGTTCGGGCTTGTTACGCTCGACATCCGTGTCTTCGATACGCAGAAGCAACGTCCCGCCTTCATGTTTCGCGAACAGCCAGTTGAACAAAGCGGTGCGTGCCCCGCCAACGTGGAGAAAGCCTGTCGGCGACGGGGCGAAACGCACGCGCGGTTTTTCAGTGGAGGTCATCCTCGAACGGTTCCTTCCTGGTCGGGCAAAACGTTAATTTTAGCGGAACGGATGAGCAAAATCGAGCCGCGCTCTAAGATAAAGGCTGCCTAAGCGGTGAAAGGTACCGGGGTACTCTTGACGCATGTGTCGTC
Organism: uncultured Acidobacteriota bacterium; assembly: GCA_963698005.1. GTDB lineage: Bacteria > Acidobacteriota > Terriglobia > Acidiferrales > UBA7541 > Palsa-295. The sequence continues at coordinate 2,662,600 of OY969113.1, read as the reverse complement.
AAACCCCATAGTTTGAATGGAGTCTGGGACCCATTGGCGCCGGATCGCCGGGGCAGCCTTGCCCCGTTTTGGATGCAATCGAGGACGTTGACCGCCACGAAACTTAACCGGATACGCCTCCGGGTGCCTCGTAATTTTCTGCTATTCTCAACAGAAGTATCAGAAATATCAGCCGGAGCTATGACTTGCTGAGCCATATCAATATGACCGCGACCGTGCTCTTTGCAGGCGCCTTCCTGCTGGCGTTGTTCTTTGCCTACATATACCAACAAAAACGCCAGGAATACATGCTCGTGTGGGCTGCGGGATGGCTGCTGATGTCTCTTCACTTTTTGATTCCAGCACTCGGCTCTGCGTTAGTGCTTCCCGCCTGGGTTGACGCTGTAGGTGAATGGCTGCTTGCCGCTGCGGCACTGTCGTTCTACTGTGCCGCGAGATCGTACACGCGTCTCAAGGTCTCCTGGGGCGGTGTTGCGGGCCTTGCTGCGGCCGCGGCAATCTGGGCCTTGGGCTATTCGCGCGAGTGGGTGAATGTGCCCTTGGCTTTAGGTGTTGGACTGCTGTTTTTCTTTATTGCGCGGACCTTTTGGGAGGAGGGACGCAAGCAGGAATCTCGCGCTGACCAGTTTCTGGCGATTACCTTCGTTGCATGGGGATTGCTGCGTCTGACCACGGTTTTTCAGGAGAGATTAGGGCCGCTGGCCGGCCAGAATCTGATGCCGCTTGTGTTGCTGCCCGAGCTTTTCGCCGGTGTCCTGATGGTAATGGCGGTTTACGAAGAAGAGCGCAGGCGAGTTGAGCGGAACATGCTGGCGCTTTCGAATCTGAACCTGGCGACCTCAAGCTTTGCCGGAGGCGAGATTCAGAAGATGCTGGCACAGGCGCTCGACCGCGTTTTGAATGTTGTGCGCATACCGGCGGGCGCGCTTTGCCTGCATTATGGCGAAGAGAACGGTCCAACTTCAGTGGTCGTCACCGGTTTGGGCGATACATTCTGTGCGGCGATACAAGAAAACAACCTGGACGATTACATCGTCAACCTGGTGGCGCGTCTTGGCGGACTTGTCGTGCTGCGCGACTTGGAGACCGACTCGAAGTGGGCCGCTCTGGAAAAAGAAGAAGCCTTCCGTCACGTTCGGAAACTGCTTCTCGGTCAAAACCTCCGCACCGTAGTGGGAATCAGTCTGCAGGCAAAAGAACGCGTCTTCGGCGTGCTGCTACTCGGGACTCCGGACAATCGGAATTTCACTCCGGCCGAGTTACGCCTTCTTCTGGCGCTGGGCCATCAGATTGGGATGGCGGTGGAGAATAGTTATCTGGTTCAGCAGACATCGCGGCGCAGCGAAGAGCTCCACATTCTGAACGAAATTGGACGAGCGCTGAGCTCGACGCTCGAGCCGGATGCGTTGTTCGATCGTATTTATTCCGAGATGAAACGCCTGCTCGATGTGAGTAGCCTTTTCATCGCATTCTATGATCACAAGACGCAGCAAGTGCGGTTTGAAATTGATGTGTTGGAAGGCGACCGGTTGCCTAAACGAATTCGCACCGCCGGAAACCATTTGACCGAGTACGTGGTGAACACTTGCCAGCCTCTCCTCATCCGCGACCACTACAAAGATGAAGTTAAGCGGCTGGGATTCGAGCCAACTCGTCAGGTCGGTTCTATTTGCGCGGTGCCTCTGATTCTTTACAATCGCGCAATCGGCGTAATGGCCGTCCACAGCAAACAAGAACGGGTATTTGACGAAGGCCACGTGGAATTGATGCGTGTGCTTGCCAGTGAAGCGGCAGTTGCGCTTGAAAATGCCCGGCTCTTTTCAGAAGAACAGAAAAAGTCGCGGCACCTGATGTTGATCAACAAGGTGTCCAGCCGCGCCATTACCACTTTGGATCCGGAGGAGATGCTCGCAAAGATCGCTGAGGAGATTGAGAATGGCTTGAAGTATGACCACATTGGCATCGCCACGCTCGACTATTCCGCGAAGGAGTTGGTGATTCAGGCGGAAGCCGGCGCTCGCAGGGACGCTGTAGGGCGCCACATTCCGTTGGGCGAAGGCTTGGTAGGGCAGGTCGCTCGCACCGGGCAGATGGCTATCGTGCGGGAAGTGAATGCATCGTCGCCGCGCCTGGTCCTGGCAAGCTCCGTCTCGGCCATCGCGCTCCCGGTAGCCTATGCCGAACAGTTGTTAGGTGTTCTGTATATCGAATCTTCTGAACCCTGCGAATTCGAAGAAGAGGAAGGGCTGTTGCTTCGTACTCTCGCCGATCTTTTCGCCGGCGCTCTGCACAACGCTCTGACCTTCCAGAAAGCGCAAGAGCAAGCAATCACCGATGGACTGACCGGCGTCAAGACGCACCGCTACCTGATGGAAACATTGTCGTCGGAGTGGAAACGTTCGACACGCGCGAATAGGCCGTTTGCATTGGTCTTGATGGACCTCGACCGCTTCAAGTTCGTGAATGATTTCTACGGACACTTGGAGGGCGACGTTGTGCTTCAGCGCGTGGGACACATACTGGAACAGAACTGCCGGCGGTCCGATGTGGTGGCGCGCTACGGCGGAGATGAGTTCGTTATCCTGATGCCTGAAACTACTGTGGAGCAAGCTCGGCAACTCGCAAGCAAACTTAGGGGCTGGGTGGCGTCCGATCCGCTTCTGCGGGACAAGAATATTACCGCCAGTTTTGGCATCGCGGGATTTCCGATCCACGGGTCAACGCCGCAGGAACTTATTCAGGTGGCGGACTCTTCGATGTACCTTTCGAAGCACCAGGGTGGAAACTCGGTGTCGAGCGCGGAGGAAGGCGGACCGAATGACACCAAGAAATGGAAGAAGGATGTGCTGGAGGCTTATCTAGGAGTGACGCTGAAGCGTCTATTTTCTACCGGGCCTGAGGCCTTCGAAGAGATTTACCGGCGTCTCGAGCAATTCACGCGCTCGCTAAGCGAACAAGCCGGCGGTGTGCCGCCCGATGCGTTGCCGGTCGCTGTCGTCGAAACCGTTACTTCACTGGCGCTCGCCATTGATGCGAAAAATCACTACACGCAAGGTCATTCCCAAAAAGTTTCCGCGTACGCCGTTGTAATCGCCAAGGCGCTGGGCATGAGCGATCCGGAGGTGGAAGAGATTCGGCTGGCGGCGCTGCTTCATGACATTGGCAAAGTGGGGATTCAGGAGACAATTCTGAACAAGTCGGGGCCGCTGGATGCGTCCGAGTGGGAAACGATGAAGACCCACGCCGAACTTGGCGCCAAGATACTGGAGCCTTTGCAGGCAATGAATAGAATTCGGCTGATGGTCCGCCATCATCATGAATTTTTCGACGGCACAGGCTATCCCGACAGGCTAGATGGCGAAAATATCCCTTACGGGGCGCGCCTGATTGCGATTGCCGACGCCTACGATACCATCACATCCGAGCGCACGTACAAGAAGGCGCGCAGTTCCGAGGACGCTTTCAGCGAACTGGAGCGCTGCGCAGCGAATCAGTTTGATCCCGAACTCGTTCGCATATTCGTCGAGACCATGCGCCGTTCGCCGCGAGTTCGGATCGAAGCAATTGTAGGTGTCGCGGACGTGTCTGATGGCAGTATTCTCTAGTGCGATTGCGCCCCCACAATATTTGAAAGAAATCCCCGATTGTCCGATCCGTATCAAGTCTCGGTAGTATTGGAAAATTCCGCAAACCCTGCGACAGTGCTGGACGCCTCACCTCAGCCTCGATACAGTTCTAGCTGTATTTTCAAGGCATTTTGGTTGAGGAGATGATCATGCAGACTGCCACGGTCAAGTGGGTCGACGGCGAAGAGTTCATTGCGAAGTTGCCTTCCGGACACTCGGTATCGTTTGACGCGGATCGAAAACACAACGCCGCCCCGGGCCCCATGGAAATGCTTCTGGGCGCGCTGGGAGCGTGCAGTTCGGTGGACGTGGTTATGATTCTGGCCAAGAAGCGCCAGCGGCTGACGTCGCTGGAAGTTGTCATTACCGGGGAGCGAGCGAGCGAACCGCCGGCCGTGTGGACAAAAATCGAAATGGTTTATCGGCTGGCCGGCGACCTGGAAGATAAAGCGGTACGGGACGCGATTGAGTTGAGCCAGTCCAAATATTGCTCGGTAGCGGCCATGTTGCGAAAGACTGCAGAGATCACCTACCGGTTCGAAATTGTATCTTAGTGGTGCCCTTGCAAATAGTCGAGGCGAGCGTGTTTTGCTTGTCACGCGCACAACTGATTGCATACAATCGCGAGCTATCAATTTCATCCTGGAGAAGCTGAATGGGCAGACGCATCGCCGCGAAGATTACCGGAGTTGCCGGGTACGTTCCCCCGCGGGTAGTGACCAACTTCGACCTCGAAAAACGAGTGGACACGAATGACGAATGGATTCGCACGCGCACCGGCATCCGTGAACGGCATTATGCGGAGCCCGGTGTTGCAGCTTCGCATCTTGGCACCGAGGCTGCGAAAAAATTACTTGCTGCACAAGGTGTGCAACCCGATCAAATCGACATCATCGTCGTGGCGACGGTCACGCCGGACATGTTGTTCCCTTCCACCGCTTGCTTGATTCAGGATCGCCTGGGCGCAAAAAATGCTTGGGGCTTCGATCTTTCTGCTGCTTGTTCGGGATTTGCCTACGCACTTACGGTTGGCGCTCAATTCGTCGCCAGCGGAACCCACAAACGGGCGCTCGTTATCGGAAGCGATGTGATGACCTCCATCCTCGATTACAAAGACCGCGCCACTTGTGTGCTTTTCGGAGATGGAGCCGGCGCGGTTCTTGTCGAACCCGCTACCACTGACGCTGAGGGTATTCTGGACTTTGCACACGACATAGATGGCTCCGGCGGCTGCAATCTCTACATGCCGGCCGGCGGCTCGCTGAATCCCGCATCGCTAGAGACAGTTGAGAAGCGGATGCACTACGTCCACCAAGAAGGCGCGCAAGTGTTCAAATACGCCGTGCGGCGAATGAGCGAGTTAGCCCTGCAGGTGCTCGAGCGCAATGGCTTCACCAGCCGCGATCTCGCCCTGGTGGTCCCCCATCAGGCCAACCTACGCATCATCCGGGCGATGCAGGAGCGCTTAGGTGTGGACGATTCAAAAATTCTCGTGAACATAGATCGCTTTGGAAATACTACCGCCGCCACGATTCCATTGGCGCTGATGGATGCGTTGGAGCAGAAGCGCTTGCGCAAGGGTGATCTCGTGCTGTTGATCACCGTCGGCGCTGGTTACACCACCGGCGCAATCCTGATGCGCTGGGCGTACTAATCCGCTGCAAATTATTCGTCTCTAAAATGTAAAAGGCCGGCCAAACGGCACCGGCCTCTTTCTAGTTCGAAAATAAATCTTGATTAAGGACCAACAACGTTGGTGTAGGTAGCCAGAAAAGCGTCCGGACCACTCGAATTGGTGCCTGGCGCAATTGAAAAGATTTGCTGACCGTTAGTTACGAAAACACTAGAATTCGCTCCCACCGTAATGGTTCCGGTCCCGGCCGGAACGAGCGTGAATGTGCCATTAACGGCCGTGCCCAGTGAAAGGAATGGGGCAGTTAGTGTTACAAAGGTTTCGTCTTCAACTGCGGAATAGGTGGTAGGAGCGGTGAAAATAGCCGAGCCGGAAAATGATCCGTTTTGGCCGTCAACATCTTCCCAGCTCCCAAAGGCATACGTTCCGCCGATGCTTGTGAAATCCGGCGCCGTAGCACTCTGGGTTACTAATATACCCGAGCTCACATTTGTATCCTGTCCCACGCTGAAGCCCTGAATCTGTTCAATCCCGTCTCCGCCGTTCGTCAAGTAAACGACCGGGGGGGTTGCGGTACCCGTGGCGGTGAAGGAAACACGCCCCGAGGATGGATTCGTCGCGTCCACTGCGTAAGTTCCGGTGAACGTGGGATTTGTCACCGTCCCAGCATCACTTTCAGTAAATGAAGCTGTCGCCGTATTTCCAGTGCTGGAAAATTGCGCCGTTCCAATGGCGACATCATTGAACCCGGTGTCAGTCGGGTCGAACCCTTCACTGGCAAGGAGCGAAAATCCGTTCAACGCACCCGCCGCAAAGGTACTTGTCGTGGCAAGTGCTCGCCCGCTGAGGAGCGACGTGCTGCCTCCAGCCGGATTGTCAGCAGAAATAACATAAAAATCGTTGGCGTTTATAACGTAAACAACGGAATCGAACTGCACGTCCGGACCCGGCGGCATCGGAATATCGAAACTGCCTGTTGCGCGTCCGGTTGTTGAAGAAACAGTGTTAATCACTCCCGAGTTCGCGCCGCCATTGAGTTCGCCCGAAAGCGTCCCGTTATCATTGAAGTCGGCAAAGATCGGATTGATCACCCCGGCCGTGAGTGTAAACGATCCTGCAATCGCGACACGATCAACCGCAGGGTCCCATCCAGCCGCGCCAAATGCAAAGTTGGAAGCCAGCGATGTAACATTGAAGGCAGTCGGGTCCTGTACATGCATCACGCCTGATGCCGACGAGCCGGTCCCGTCGGCATTGTCAAACTCGATGATATTGCCAGTCGAGTATATTCCTCCGGTTTTTCCGCCAAGCGCGAATTGAAACACAATTCTGGACGGAATCGGAGGAGGAGGTGGCACGCCTTCGGGTCTCGCGGCGCGGCGCGAGTTCGTGCCAACACGCCTCGCTGCACGCCCCTGCGTCTTGCGGTTGTTGGCGTGTATTGCAGCGGCGCCTGTGCTGAAGACCAAACTCAAGCAGCCGCGGGTATCGTTGTTAAGGTCAAACGAGTAAGTGCTAGCTGCTGTGTCCAGGTTGGCCCCTGCTTCCTGTGGTCCGTTGGTAAATCCGTTGAAGTCCACATCGCCCGCCGTGATACCGCCAAGCCCATCGGCCGTGAAGCTGCCCGCCATCACAATCGGTTCAGACTCGCTGTCAAATCCTCTAAGCAGGAAGGCGTAGGTAGTTCCTGCCGGCAAGGCCGCATTGTTGCTTCCCGCCGGACAGGCGTTCGCGTTTGAGTTCCCGACAACAGGCTGGTACCCCTGGAGAACTGTATTCGGGGGAGTGGCAGAATCACTAACGTTGATCGCGAAGTTAAATGATCCCGGGGTGGTCGGCGTGCCGGTGATCGTAACCGTATTTGTCGTCGTCTGTACCGTTGTTGGATCTGTGGTGGTTCCGTTGCTCAGAAGCAAGCCCGGAGGGAGCACGCCGGCCACGACACTCCATGTATAGGGCCCGATAGTTGCGGGACTTACCGTGAGTACTTGAGTTGTCGGCAGCCCGACGATCAACTGGGTCAGCTCCGTCGGCGTAATTGCCAGCGCCGGAGTTGCGCCGATAGTGAACGTGTAAGGAAAAGCCAACGAAACCGTCATATTTGAGTCTGTGACAGTTGCAGTGCCGGAAATTGTTCCTGCGGCTAAAGGCGTTCCCGAAATAGTGACGGTATTGCCGGAGGAAGTGAACGTGAGAGTTGCGGGCAATCCCGTTATATTCCAAGTAAAAGGAGCCACGCCGCCGGTGACGGTCAGCGTACCGGTATAGAAGATATCAACACTGCCATTTGGCAACGTTCCAGAAATCACGGGCACCGATACGTGATGATGTCCACCGCCGCAATTAAGGATTGGAATAATCAGAAGAAGACCAACAAAAAGCAGAAATACATTGCGGCGTAGCATAAAGGCCTCCCGGCAGTCGGCGTGCGAGCCGAATTGCGGAAATCTGTGACGTACTCGATTTTTCTGGGATCCCAAGTTCGAAAGTAAGTTCGCCCAACGCTTCCAAACACTGAAACATCGCCTAAGTTGTGCGAAATATGATTCTAATCGCTTTCGTTACACTTGCAAGCGCAAATGGACCTGCTGACGCTGAACGATGCAGCTTAGTGCCCGATAATGATGAGAACCGGATTCGTGTCCAGCGGCGTGGTTGTAATCACTACAACCTTCGTAGGAGACACAATAAAGAAATAGCCGGTGAAGCCGGTCGGAGTAGACAAGGTCATGGTTCCACTGCCGTCTGTAGTACCTGTGGAATTCAGCACGTATGTGCCTGTCACCGTGGCCGAGCTGTTGCTCAAGGTTGTGCTTTGATCTTGAGTTCCCCCGACAGCCGAAATCCCGTCGAAACTGAGGAAGCCTGAAAGATCGCGGTCAGCGCTAACGGCAGGCGCCGACGTGCCATCTATCAACGAAGTTGATTTTATAGTTAGCGCGGTGAAGGGACCCGCGGACTGCGGCGCGAAGTAGCCAAAAGTGGGGGCAGTCGCCACGATGCTCACGCAGAAAGCTTGATTCGTGTTAATCAGATAGAAAACAGGTTTAAGAAGATCGAACTGCGTTGCACTCTCGACCCGGCCCAGGGCGTCGGACGTGTACGTGGTCGTGTTTGGGGTGCCATTCGTGCCGAAGATCGTTCCCGCTTGGTTATCTTCCTGCAAGATTTGGAAGCTCGAAGTGCCGCTTGTCGCTGAGATCTGAACCACTTGAACTTCGGGACTAAAAGTGCCTCCGGAAATGTTCTGTCCGCTTAGTCCTCCAACCATCGTTCCGCTCAAGACACCCGAGGTTACAAACGGCTGTCCAATCTGTTGGATCATTTCGCCGGCGCTTATGTAGGGAGTAGCACCGCTCACCGTGTCCGTTTCGATCATAAACGCGTCGCTGGACGAAATCGGGTAGACGCTGAAGTTCGGGTTGTTCAGGCTAGCAGATGTCAGCGCGAGCGTGCAGTGAGTGCTGTCCGGTCCGGAGTTGTAGGAGCCTGAAATTGTGGAATCATCGATCGTTACAAGTCCGGGGGTATTCGTGTCCATTTCGCCTTGAGTCAATGAACCCGGTATTGCAATGGCAACCGGAGGTACTGCTGTAAATCTACCTGCAAACGCGAGTGGACCCAGCGTGACGGATGCGCTGGCGAAACCTGAACCGCCAAACGCGAAATCGCCAGCATAGGTGCTGGTTCCCGTGCTATTTACCACGCATGACGTGACCGTCTGAAGTTGGATTCTTCCTGAGCCGCGGGTGCCAGATGAGTCAGACTCAATAAATCTGCCGTTCCCATTTGCATCAATTGAGAACGCGAAGATAGGCGCTACGGGCAAGGTCGTGTTCGTGAATGTGATAGTTCCGCGACCGTCAGTTCCGAGTGTGTAACTGCCCATGAGATTCGAGAAATTAAGAGGCGTCCCTAGCTGCGAGTTGAAATCTATTTCACCGGTCGTGATAAGGCCGGAGCCGTTGGCCGTGAACGTTCCCGCGAACGCCACAAATCCATTGGTGCCGTACCCACTGAACTCAAACGCGTACGAGCCATTTAGAAGGTTGAGCTGTTGCGCCTGGCTGATGACCAGCGTAAAGGTTGATGTCACCACTGCCGGCGGAGTGGCGCTGTCTGTTGCCGTGATGCCGAACGTAAAAGTTCCGCCCACCGTCGGATTCCCGGAGAGAAGACCGGCGCTGCTCAGGGACAGCTCAGACGGCAGAGTCGATCCGCTCGCCACAGTCCAAGTATCCGTGCCAGTGCCGCCGCTGGCTGTGAATTGCTGGCTATACGCTGTATTCACGGTACCGGGCGGCAGAGGCGAAGTTGTAGTGATCGCAAGAGAGCTGACCACGATTGTGAGTTGCTGCGAGGCTGGCGGATCGCCCGCGGAAGCATCCGTTACCGTGATCGTAAATGTGGAACTGCCCGCTGCCGTCGCCTTCCCCGTGATCTGCACTGTACCTGTAGTGCTGTTGGAAAGCTTAAGTCCCGCGGGAAGCGCTCCAGCCGTTATCGACCACGAAAGAGGTGGCACTCCTCCGGTCGCGGTCACCGTGGCGCTATAGCTGCCATTTAATGGTGCCGTTGGAAGCGTGGTAGTCGTAATCGTTGGCGGAGGTTCTACGGTGATGGTAAGCGTCGTCGACTGATTCGGAAAATCCACCGACGTGATAACAATCTTGACGACGGTTTCAGCTGCAACCGGATTCGGCGCCGTGTACGTTGCGGTGGTTGTGCTGGTCTGAGTCAGAGTGCCAAAGACAACAGGGGCGAAGGTCACGCCACCTGCGGCGGTATCATTCAACACACCAACCTGTATCGAAACGGTTTGTCCCTGACCGATGATCTGCGCGCCACTCGGCGCAAGAATCGTAACCCTGTTGAAGGTAGCGGGCTTATCTGCGCAGCCTGTGAATTGGATCAGGGCTAGCAGCACACCCGCAAGCAAAAATGAAATTCCGGCGCGCTTCATCGTTGGCGCCTCCTTCAATCGGGACAATTCCTACGCCCCAAGGGTTCGTGAGATTTAATTTGGCCACAAAACCGGGTAACTAGTTGAAAAATGACTGGCGAGCTTGGCGTATCAAGCAACCGGACCAAAGGCCAGGGCGAACTCTGGCGTAAGATGCGTGCGGGCCTGGTCTAAGCGAGGCGTTGCGGAGCACTACCGAGTGTGTTTTCTTGCCGCCGCGACGGTTTGACCGCGAGAAACCAACAGACAATGTGGCATCCCGGCTGGGATCGGTTCAAGCCTTGCTTAGGATACTGCGGGAGTGGTTCCTGAGGCGACTACTGGTAGGAGCGGGCTTCGTTCATCAAGGTAACGTTGCGTTCTAGACGCTGGGATAGTCGAACTGTCGCGTATTGCGTGCATAGCACCATTTCGCGTTGCGTCCAGCCTCTGCCCGTTGTTGGCATAAGCGAACTCCCTAGACCGCTTAGAAAGCGCATGAGACCATAATAGAGGCTCACGCCGCGCAGGTTGGAAGTTGAACCAGTTCCTAGATCCGGGCAGATATCGCGATAGACCGCCAAGACCTCCTGGAAGCTACTGAAACTTAATAGGTTAAGGCATGGCTGGAGACTCCCATCCGCCTCGTTTATCAAGGGTTCAGAGACGGTTCGGAGCAATGACGCACGCCAGCTAAACACGGCGAACTGTATCATCGCTGCGGCTGAGATCACGAGAATGAAGGCTGCGATTAACATTTTCGACCAACGACAGTTTCTAATTTCCGCCCGCCAAGCACAATAGAACCGACGTACCATGAGCGCGAAACGCGTCGCCCACACCCACGCAAACGCTCGCGCTTGTGATAACGGGAAAGATGGAGTACAAACTGCCGGCAAGGTCATCGAGTTATGCGAGGGCAATACCCGGAGGCGAAGCATGCCACGTAGAAGCCAACGAGCCTTTGCTCTATGCGTCAGCATCGCTGTTTTGATCTCGGTAACCTTTGGCACACGCGTTAATGCCGCAAAGCAAAATGCTGCCGGGGGACAGATCCGCGCAGTCCTCGACCTGCAAACCATCGCTTGGAATCGCGGGGATATTGACACTTTCATGGCCGGCTACTGGAAATCCGACCAAACCGAGTTTGTGGGTGCGAGCGGGATCACCAGAGGCTGGCAAGCGGTCCTTGACCGCTATCGCCGGAACTACCCGGACGGAAAAGCGATGGGTCGGCTGACGTTTTCAAATCTTGAGATACACGTGACCTGTCGGGATTCGGCATTTGTGATCGGGGAATTTCAACTCGATCGCGAAAAGGACCGGCCCACCGGGATCTTTACACTTAATTTCCGCAAGTTTGCGGAAGGTTGGCGAATCGTCGCGGACCACACAACGGGATTCCCTGCGCCTTCTCCGGCCGGCTCCGACTAGTCGCTGTTGCGTGTCCTTGTATCAGACGGCCTGTGCGCTGAACTTAGTGGAAAGTAGGTATCGCAATTCGAGCGCAGCTGTTCCTCCTGAACGCCGCTTCGGAGATAATGACGTCTGGTTGACTGCGTTTTTGCGAAGGAGAAATCAAATTTGCGGGCAGTGATTACCGGAGGAGCGGGATTTCTGGGTTCGCATCTTTGCGAGCTGCTGCTCGAAAAAGACTGGGATGTTTTGTGTCTGGATAATCTGGTAACTGGAAACGAATCCAATATTACCCACCTGAAATCGCATCCCCGATTCCGTTTCGCCCATCAGGATGTTTCGCGTTACATTGAAGTGCAAGGCCCGGTGGAAGCGGTGCTTCATTTTGCTTCTCCTGCAAGCCCTCCGGATTACCTGAAGTTTCCGATACAGACGCTGAAGGTCGGCGCGCTTGGGACGCACAACACTCTCGGTCTGGCGCTCGCGAAGGGCGCGAAATTTTTTCTGGCGTCCACTTCGGAATGTTATGGAGATCCTCAGGTGAGTCCGCAGCCGGAAACATATTGGGGCCACGTGAATCCGGTCGGCCCGCGCGGGGTATACGACGAAGCCAAGCGCTACGCGGAAGCTATGACCATGGCCTACCACCGTTATCACGGATTGGATACACGCATCGTGCGAATTTTCAACACCTACGGCCCGCGCATGCGATTAAACGATGGGCGCGCTCTGCCGAACTTTTTGTACCAGGCTCTCAGCGGAAAGCCGATCACGGTGTATGGCGACGGTAAACAGACGCGGAGCTTTTGCTACGTTTCGGATTTGCTCACCGGAATCTATAAGCTGCTTGAGTCAAATGAACACGAGCCGACTAACATTGGCAATCCACAGGAAATTACGATTCTGGAATTTGCTGAACGTGTTCGCGCCCTGGTTGGAACTGACGTTCCGATCGATTTCCATCCCTTGCCCCAGGATGATCCCAAGCAACGATGTCCGGACATCAGCAAGGCGCGCCGCGTTTTGGGCTGGGAACCGAAGATAGCGCTTGAACAAGGCTTGAGGTTAACTTATGAATATTTCCGCGAACGGCTTGCGCAGGCCGGCCATTCGACTGCATAGGATCGGCAATGCTCAAATCCTGGATAGGCGATCAACGTGAGCCATAGTAGAATCCCGCCACAAAGCGACCGCTGCAGTAGTAGCGTCTTAAGGCACGCCAAAGCTTAGCAATGGAAATTCTCTGGCCAACTCTCGCTATTTGCGTTCTCGTATGTTTCGTATTCTTTGTACTCGTGCAGCACTGGCAGCGAGTCCTCCGCCGCCAAAGCTGGACAATCCGCCGACTCAATGAGCGTGTTCGCACTCTTGAGGAAGTAGATGATCCGGAGTTTCGCCGGCGGCTCGGCGAATCAGCTCCCTCGCCACTCGAGCAAGTATTCACCTTTTCCTTCCGTTTGAGCGACCAGTTCTGGCGCGAGACGCTGCAGACAACCGAAGAAAACTCCATTTTTATCCGAGCCTTCGGAAGTTTTATAGGCTCGGTGAAAATCGAGCGCTGGCGCGGCCACAGCGTGGCCACCATAACCGAAGTTCTGCCCGATCGCCGCTCCGCGGCATGGCAGACGCGCTCGCTGGATTGTTTTTTTGACCAAGAATCCGGCTCCGACAAGGTCACTCTCTGGGAACTTCCGCTCGCGCGAATTGGGAATTCGAGCGAACGTCCGCCCTCGCTTGAACTGGTGCTGAAGGAAAAATCTGTGGAGCTGTGCGCTCATCTTCTCCCAACGCCGGGCAGCAATGGCCACTCCCACGTTTCAGGAAAGAATGAAATAGTGTTTTTTCGAGTACCATTCGATTCCGCCGAGCTCGCGGAATTTCGGAGCCACGATCCTTCGGAAAACGATGTAAACGGTGCCGGCACTGAAGCTCAGCTCAATCATTCTTTCTGGCGGGCATTCTATTCTCATCGAGATGAAGAAGCTGGATTTGAATGGCAGCTTCGTGTTCTTGACCTAAATAAGAAGGGGGAATGGGACCGCTGGAAAATCCTGGAACCGGAAGTTGATCCCGTTGCTCAGAACACGACGCCGAAACGCAATTGATCCATATCACTTTTTACTGAGCGTGAGGTCGAATCGGAAGTCCCGCCCACACATTCAGCAAGCCTAAAATCTCGCGCACCACCGAAAGTGCATCGCGCGTGTTGCGCCACCAATGGTCCGCATCAAATGGGTCCTCACGCGCTGCTCGCACGACAGCCTTTAGGGGTTCACCTGCCAGTTTTTTCCACAAGGCCCTCACTCGGCGCGTATGTTCCGGAGACGTCACGATGATGACGCTGGTCTTGCCCTCTTTACGTAGCTCGCCCGCTACTTCTTCCACTTCCTGCTCGGTGTCGACCACCGTATTGGGAAGGATCCGAACGTTTTTCTCCGGGACCTGAAGGTGAATCAAAATTTGGCGGTCGTAGTCTTCTTCACTCACGTATTGGACGCCGAGATCTCTCATCTGTTCGGAAGGCCCTTCAGGGCGCGTGAGCCACACTTCACTTGCATAGCCGGACTCAAAATAGTGCGCTGCGGCCACGGCGCGATACGGCAAGCCCCCGCTTAGGACCACGAGAGCATCAGCGTGTATCAGCGGGTCTTCACGGACTAGCCAGTTTCCCACCCCGCGGAACACCAGGATCGCTGCTACGAACAACCCCAACAAAATCAAAGCTGCGATGGCAGTTAGATTCCGCTTTTGCGCAGTCGGAGACTTTTCGATGTTTGCCATTTGATTGCTATACCTGGCGCCGGTAAAGAGGCTTAGATCCGTTGTGCTCTAGAGGTCTGTCCGCCGCAGCGACCGGTTGCGCGATAGCAGCCCGCGCAGGCCGAGCAGGACCAAGCGGGGCTGGCTCAGGCAGACGCGCCAAAGAATTTTCCACGCCTCGTCGCGCGAATAGTCGGAAAGCGACCGTTTAGCCGGAGCGTTCAACAAGTCCACCAGCCGGCTGTAGTCGGCCTGCTGAAAATCGTGGAGCGAGCGACGTAACAGAAGATGAAGGTCAAGTTCCCGGCGGAGGGTTCGCAGCTCACGGGACCTACGATTCAAAATCTCCTGAGCAACTCCGAGCGCGCCGCGAAATCCGGTGACGATGCCGCCCACTGTGGTGACCTTCACCTGACCCGCAGCGTCGCCTACCAGATAAACGGATCCCTTGCCCACTGGCCGGCGAACCGGAACCCAGCGTTTATAAACGGGAATGCGCGCCGCTTGAAATCCGATCGGGTCGAGCTTCCGCTTTTCCAGGAATTTCTCCAGATGATGCCGCGTTTCCAGGCCAGTCTCACCGATTAATCCCAATGCGCCGCGAGTCGGCGATTCTGGAATGAGCCAATAAAAATAGGGAGTATCCTGCGGCACGAACCACACACGAGCCGTATCCGGACGCATGTCCTTCGGCAACGGCACAATCGCCTGCACCAACGGGACCGTCTCAAGCGGTGCCCACCCCGCCGCGTGCGCCACACGGCTCGAAGCCCCATCTCCGCCCACGATCGTGTCCGCGCGAACTTCCTCTCGGGTTCCATCATCGCATCTGTCAATTTCCAGCACCAATCCGCGACCGTTGGGATGCAGCGCGTGAAAGCGGCGGCCCAGCTCGATACTCGCGCCGGCACATTGCGCTTCTTCCGCGAGAGCTTGAATCAACGTGCGGCGCTCGATGATCAGGTCGGGGTGCTTCAGGGTGACGGTAGCAGCGCGGCCATCCGTAAAGAGTTCAAAGTGCCGAATTTCGTTAACAACGCTTTTCTGGGCCGCGCGTCCGAGAAGAGCGCGCATTCGATCCGTGACGATCAATGTGCGCTCGTCAGGTTCGAGCGTTTCGATGCGTTCGAACACACGAACGGGAATGCCCTGGCGCGCCAGCAGGGAAGCGGTAAATAAGCCGGCCGCCGAACCGCCCACCACTGCAACGCTTTGCTTATCGGTGAGAGGCCTGAGAGACGAATTGTTTTCCGCGTCGCGTAGTTCGGGCGCCATAGAGTCGGTTACAATTTGCCTTTGCGTAATTTATTTGAGCGAGTCCGCGGAAACCAATAACCGGGACTGTCCTCTACCCACCACTGAAGAGAGCAGAAATCCGGGCGATCGTGATGCTCGTAACCACCGAGGCTGAAGTATATATCTTACCGGGGTGCAAGCAAGAAAGACAGGCAGGTTCTTTCAATTAGGCGGAAAAGGTCTTGGGAATTTTGGCTTGACGTTCATACGGCGCCCCTTCCATGAAAAATATGGCAATGAGACTGCCAAAGATCACCAGCCCTGCCAAGGTATATGCCGTCGCCGGCGAAGATCCTGGAATAAAAAGCGCGGCCACGCCAAAAAGGACCGCAAAACAATACATCACAAGGACCGCACCGCGATGACCCAGTCCCAGATTCGACAATCGATGCGCCGTATGGTCCTTGCCCGGCGAAGTGAAAGGCAGCAAGCCGCGGCGCGCGCGGGATATCGAGACAAGCGTCGTATCAAAGATAGGCACGCCCAAAATCAGCACTGGAATCAGCCAGGTAATCGGGAAAGGAGCGCCATCTGGACGGATCTTAAGGCCAAGTGTCGCCATCAAGAACCCGAGGAACATCGCTCCGCCATCGCCCATGAATATTTTTGCCGGACTGAAATTCCAGCACAGAAATCCTAACGACGCGCCCAAAGCTGCAGCGCCCAGACTGCGAACGAGCGTCTGCCCATTCATGCTGGCGGAAATTGTGAAAAAGGCCGCCGCTACGGCGGCAATGCCCGCGCAGAGACCATCCATATGGTCCAGAATGCTGAACGACGCAGTGATTCCTACAACCCACAATACGGTAAAGCAGTCATCGAGTACCGTGCCAGTCATTCCCGGCACAAACTGAGAGAAAAGCTGCGCATGAATTCCGGTGGCAATCAGCATCAGCGCAGCCACAGGCATACCGACGAATAGCTTTACTTGATGATGCAGAAGCTTGCCATCGTCGAGAAAACCGATAATGGCCAGCAGCGTGGCTCCGGAGAGAATCCCAGCGACTTGCTTTTCAGGGGCGCCGCGGACCGTCACCAGAACTGCCAAAGCAAAAGCCAGAAAAATGGCGATTCCACCCAGAAGCGGAATTGGTCTGAGGTGTACCTTACGCGGGCCTGGGTGGTCCACCATTCCAAACCGAATCGCCAGGTGACGCACCGGAATCGTAAGGGCAAGCGATGCGATCAGCGCCACTGCAAATGCAATCAAGTCGGCACGGATGGACATTGTTGCTGTCACTCCAGTCAACGTGCCGTAAGCATCTGCTCAAGGACGCCGCGCACTTGCTCCTTCTGCTTGGTTGCGAAATACCAGTCCATGGTCTTGCGCAGGCCCACACGGAAAGGAGTTTTCGGCTCCCACCCCATCAGTTTTTTTGCCAGCGCGTTATCTGCGACGCGATTTACGGGGCCAGTGGGCATTTCCGGGCGCAGGCGGATATCAGCTTTCTGTCCGGAGAACTCGAGCACCATTTTCGCGGCATCCATCACACGAATGCGCTCCATAGTTCCAAGATTGACTGCGGTACCGTCGTCGATTTTTTCAGCGGCGAGAATTGTTCCGCTGACGATGTCATCCACATAGGTCCAATTGCGGATCTGCGTGCCATCACCCCAGACGTCAAATGGATTCTGGCCGATAAAAGCCCGAGCGATCATCGCGATTACAGCGTGATTTTCCACTCCGCGCGGCCCGTACACTGTGAAATACCGGCACGACGCTGCTTTCAGACCGTGTTCGCGGTGATAGGCTTGCAGCGTAAGCTCCGCCATCAGCTTGGCCCAACCGTACATATTGTCGGCGTCATGCGGAGGTTTGACGTCTTCCTCACGAAGGTAGAGTTCCCGCGTCGTATCGGTCTGCATGTTATTCGGATAAACGCAGCCTGAGGAAGCGTAAACCACTTTCTCGACGCCGGCTTTCACCGCTTCCCAAAAGACCAGGCCGTCGAGAAAGAGATTCGAGGCCGGACCCGCCTGGTGTAAATCGACGTAGCCGCGCCCGCCATGGTCTGCAGCGAGGTGAAAAACAACTTCTGTCCCTTTCATCGCCGCGCGGGTTACTCCCGGCTCGCGCAAATCAGCCTCGACAAAACTCACACGGCCATCCGCTAAGAGCTTTTCGATGTTCGAGCGTCTGCCGCTCGTCAGATCATCTACCACGCGCACCTGCGCTCCGCGCTCCACCAGAGCGTCCACTAAATGCGACCCAATAAAGGATGCGCCGCCGGTTACGAGTACTTTCTTACCTTTCCAGATGGCCGCCTCCGCGATTATTCCGATGTTTTGAGGCTTCTTCTATCACTTCGACAAACCTTTCAAGCTCATCGACTCTAGCATATTTCGCTGCTGTTTCCTTTGCGCGGACGCCCATCTGAGCCAGTCGATTTGGGTCATCGCGCAACTCAAGAATGGCGGCTGCTATTCCAGCGGGATCGTCCGGATCCGCCGATACTCCGCAGCCGGATTCATTCACGATGCGCGCAGCATCACTCCCCCCGGCGGCCACGGCAAGCACCGGACGGCCCGCCGCAAGAATCGAATAAAGCTTGCTAGGCACTACGACACCTTCCAGCCCACGCCTTACCGTCACAATGTGTACGTCGCCGGCCATCATTACGTGCGGCACTTGTTCGGATGGGAAAAACGGCAAGAAGCGCACGTTCGGCGAAGACTTCGCAGAAGTCTCCAGTGCCGCGCGGTTTGCCCCATCGCCTACAAACACAAGTCCAATATTTTCGTTGCGCAAAATGTCAGCGGCCTTCAGAAGCGAATTCCAGGCCCCGTAGAAGCCCAGATTGCCGGCATGCAGGGCGACAAAGGAGAAGCCGCAGCGAATTTTCTGCACCAGCGGATCATTGCGCTCCGGCAATGAAGTAGGAAACGAAGCGCCGTCTCGGATTACGACTACTCGGTCCGGAGAAACTCCCTTCGACACAATCCGGTCGCGCATGTCCTCGCCGAGAACGATTACGCGGGCAGCTTCACGAAGTGCACTTCGGTGCATTTCCTCCCAACGGTCAACCCACCGATTGGGCCGCACGATGTCACCACCCAGAGCCATGTCCGGGTACAAATCGCGGATATTGTAAACAAACGGCCGGCCCGCCATTCGGGCAATGAATGCGCCGGCGATGCCTGCAACGGGTGGATCCGTCATCGCAAGAACGATGTCCGCGTGAATGGCCAGCGCGCGCGGGACAGCGAGCGCGAGATAGCTCAGATAATTAGAGATGCGCCGCCGCATCCGATGGCGCGGATAAGCGGTGGAAGCGACGCGTTCGACCGTAACGTTGTTGCGAATATCGCGCCGGAGAAATGCAAAAGGGTAAAACTCGTCAGGATCGTAGGAAGGGCGTCCGGCGACCACCGTCACTCGATGGTGTTCCGCCAATTTTTCGACCACTTGCACCGCCATCTTGGCCGTGGCGGAAGTGTCCGGCGGATAATATTGATTGAGCAGAAGAATGTGCATAGGAACTGATTTGCATCTCGACGCCCCGCTGGACAACTTGTAGCGGCGAGCTCCGCCTTGACTGACGCCTCCCTATTCCGCTCGCTTCGCGAAACTATCCGCAGTTTCTTCCTGCGACGCTGCTGAAGAACTTTTCTCAAGAATGAAGTTTCCCATCACTAATGTATCCATTTGGGTTCGACGGAAACAATCAAGCGCTTCCTCCGGCCGGCAGACGATTGGTTCATTGTCATTGAACGAAGTATTTAAGAGCACCGGAACGCCCGTTTGATCACCGAAGGCGCGCAGAAGTTTCCAGTAAAGCGGGTTCGCGCTTCGGCTGACAGTCTGGAGCCGCGCCGTGCCATCCACGTGTGTGGGCGCGGGAATCACATCGCGTTTTTCCGGCCGAACGGAATAAGCAAAAGTCATAAATGGCGAAGGGTGGGTCTTCTCAAAAAATTCACCCGTGGCTTCTTCCAAAACGGAGGGCGCGAACGGCCGGAATATTTCGCGATGTTTGATCCGGCGGTTCAAGACGTCTTTCATCTCAGGCCGCCGCGGATCCGCCAGGATGCTTCGCTGCCCCAGGGCGCGCGGGCCCCACTCCACGCGACCCTGAAACCACCCGACTATTTTTCCGATAGCGATATGCCGGGCCGTAATTTCGAGCAAAGGAGTCTCTTCCATCTCCGTGACAGTCACTCCCTCTTCCGACGAATCAAACTGTTCGATCGACTGCCGGATCTCTTGACTCGAAAATTCCGGACCCCAACCGGCGTGATCCATCACGAACTCGCGCGGCCGCCCGAGAATCTGATGGTTCACCGCAAAGGCCGCCCCCACCGAGAGACCCGCGTCGCCCGCCGCAGGCTGGACATAAACACGCTCAAACGGTGAACGATCAAAAATCTTCCCATTCGCGAGGCAGTTGAATGCGACGCCGCCCGCCAGACAGAGCGACTTCTGCCTGGTTTTCTGCGCCAGTGCGGTCCAGTGCGCGGCGAGGACCTCTTCCAATGCAGCTTGCATGCTTGCCGCTATGTTCTTGTGTCGTTGTCCGAGCGGTTCGCCCTCTTTGCGCGACGGACCTAGGCGCTTCTCCAGATAGGAAGAGAAAAGACGGCCGAGCACTGGCGTCTGATTCGCTTCCCGCCAAGTCATATCGGCGCCCTGCCGCTGATGCGTGAAATACTCAAGACCCAGGCGGAACGAAAGCGGACCATCGGCATAAACGATACGCCGGAACTCGTCCAGAAATTCCGGCTCGCCGTAAGCTGCGAGACCCATCACTTTGTATTCGTCACCGAATTTCCAGAAGCCGATGTATTGCGTCAGCGCGGTGTAGTACATCCCCAGCGAATGAGGGAAAGTGATTTCACCGAGGGTTCGCATCTTCGGCCCTTTGCCCAATGCCCACATGGAACTTGCAAAGTCGCCCAAGCCGTCAGCCGAAAGCACCGCGGAGTTCTCGAATGGCGAAACGAAATAAGCGCTTGCGAGATGCGCCGTGTGGTGTTCGATGCGATGGAAACGCGCTCGGATCTTTTCCGAAGGCATCTCGAAAACCGCCGCTAGATCTTCTTGGATCCCCGCAAAGCGCTTCATCACGCGCGCGCGATCCAAAGCAAAACGAGGCATCCGCATTGCGAACCGAATCTTTGTTCCCAGCCGTGCCCATGGATTGCGCGGAACTGCTATGTGGTCCACTTCGGAAAGTTTTGCGCCGGCTTGTTCCAAGCAATATTGAATCGCGCGCGCCGGTAAGCCGGCAGCATATTTAACCCGATTGAGCCGCTCTTCCTCGACAGCAGCGACCAGACGTCCGTCCACCAAGATGGCAGCCGAAGCGTTCGCGTGATACGCGTTTATACCGAGAATGATCATTTTAGAATGTTCGCATAGAGGATTCTTTGTGTGGTCCTAATCAGCCGGCATGAACGGCAGCCGAATTATGGCGCTCCTTGCCGTCCTTCACTGGAACACTCAGATTGCGTTTGACCCATTCATTCAATACGTAAAGGCTCCATGGTCTTGACCAGGTCGTTTTGCCTCGTAAGAAATTCCTCCAAATCCCTTGCGCGAACCTGTGGTCCAAACTGGCCTCAAGCGCGGGGGCCCAATCGCCAAGTCCCGTGGCTACTCTCTCTCCCAGCTTTCCTCGCATCCAATATTCCCACGGAAAGGTGAACGTACGCTTCGGTTGCTTGACGATTTCTTCGGGCAGCAAATTGCCGAGAGCCTCCACCAGCAGAGTCTTCGGTCCTACTCCGCCGCGCTTGGCCGATTCCGGCAGCCCCAGAACGTATTCCACTAATGGTGTATCGAGAAACGGCACGCGCACCTCGAGCGAATTGCGCATGCTCGTCGCGTCCGTATCCCGCAACAGCGTGTTTACCAAATACGAGCGCAGCTCCAGCCACGAGACTTGTGTAAAACGGTCCAATGGCCGCGATTGCCGTGCGGCGGCAGTAAGCCACTGATGCCAGTTCATCGAATTCCACGTGACGGTGTTCCCGCGCAGACTCGACGCAAATGCCTGTGGTGCAAATAGAGTGCGTGTGAAAAAGTAGGCATGCGGAAACAGATTGGGCTGAAGCCAAGCTGCCGACACTTTGCGAAAAGCATCGGGTGAAGACTGAAAAACATTTACGTTCTTCACTCCGAGCGCCACCAACCCGCGGGCTCCTTGCGGAATGAATGCAGCAGCCGTGGCGATGCGCCCAATCTTCGCAGTCGCTCGGAATGACGTGTAGCCGCCAAACAGTTCATCGCTGCCAAGCCCGGACAGCGCCACTTTCAAGCCCGCTTGTCGTGCCGCCCAAGAAACGAAATAAGTATTGATGCCATCCATCGAAGGCTGATCGAGAGCCATGACCGCTTCATCAAGTCGAGTAACCATTTCATCGCCGGAAATTACAACTTCGCGATGTTCGGTTCCAAGACGTCCCGCGGTGCGTCTAGCGATTGCGGCTTCGCTGAACTCCGTGTCGGGAAACGAGACCGTGAAGGTGTGAATTTCTCTCTGAACTACCGTCGCTAGAGCCGCGATTGCCGTCGAATCGATTCCGCTGCTCAAAAATACGCCCACCGGAACGTCCGCGATCAGGTGACTCCGCACCGCATCTTCCAGCAAAGATCTCACTTGCAAGGCCGGTGAAACTCTACGGGCCTGCGAGTTTTTTGACACAATTCCGGTTTCAGCTTGCCTCTCGAGTACCCGCGCGACATCCCAATAGGGTTTCGGCTCGGAAGCTTCGATCGGATCACCAGCAAGAATCGTGACGCAATGGCCCGGCGGCAGCGAAAAGACCCCTTCCACCAGAGTTGTTGGCTCGCTCACCGAACCAAAAAGCAGATATGCAGTCAGCGCTTCGTTGGAGAGGCGCGGCGGAACGCATCCGCTTGCAAGAAGGGCTCGCACCTCTGACGCAAACAGAAAAGCACCGTCGCCCTTCGCGTAGTAAAGGGGCTTGATGCCCATGCGATCGCGGGCGATGAATATGCGGCCAGGCCGACCGCCTCGCCCCTCCGGCAATTCAATCACTGCAAACGAGAACATGCCCCGCAACCGATTCACGGAATCTTCGCCCCATTCTTCGTAGGCGTGTACGATAACTTCCGTGTCGGATTTGGACCGAAATTTATGTTCGCGTGCTTCTAACTCTTCTCTCAACTCCCGGAAGTTATAGATTTCACCGTTGAAGACTACTGCGATAGTTCCGGTCTCGTTCCAGACCGGCTGACTGCCGCCGGGCAGGTCGATGATGCTAAGGCGACGCACACCCGCGGCGACGCGCGGTTTCACTAGGATTCCTTCTTCGTCGGGGCCGCGGTGAATGATCGCGGCCAGCATGCGCCGGACGACGGCTTCGCCGTCTGCTTTGGAATCCAATCCGATGACGCCGCAAATTCCACACATGAGATTTAGGTCGCATCCAGGAAAGCGTGGCAAGCTCTCCGAAGCTGCTGCCGGATATGAACCGAATGCACGCCGAGCCGTTTCTCACCGTACCAGCGGAGAGCGATTCGGAGCAGGATTAGAAAAATTAGAAGCAGAAAAGAGGAAACCATGGCGGCAAAGGATTCGCGTTCGACTAAGAGGGTCATGGATGGCGTGTCTTCCCAGCCGGGTATAGCACGATCGAGAATTCGTCGAAGCAACGATCCGAAGATATGAAATCGCGCGAGGCGAATATGCACAACTTGATCGAACGTGTAACTTGGGTCGTAGCCGCGAAGATCGCGGGTAGCGACAGCAAGAGTCGCAGGATCCTCCAATTCTTCGCGAGTCAGCGTCTGTCCGTCCGCTCCGCGCATTACGATTCGAAAAGTTGGATCCACAACGATCCATCGCCCATCCACGAGAACTTCGGCAACAACATGCTTCGTCATCTCGTGAGAGTCAACCAGCAGCAGCCGGCGCACCTGCATGTGCCCTGTGTCTACGAGATTGATAAAAGCGTTTGTGGCCGTGCCGCATACTCGCAGTAGAGCGTCATAATTCAGCGTGTCAGTCGGATCGCGGTCACCCTGGAGCTTCTCGGCCTCGGACCTCCTGCGCGCCGGCCCATGAGCCATCCAATGGAGTATAGCTTCCACTTTTTCGTCCCCCGGCGACGTGGCGGGCACAATCGCGTCAGAAAATCCCTTCAGGTATCTTCGAGTCGAAAATTCCCATCCCGTCGCATAGGCAGCGAAAAAAAACGCCGCGATTAACAGGATATTTACGGCAAACCAGACGCTTCGGAAAACTGGATGATGCTTGCTATCAGGATTGTCTGCAGGCCTCGGCCAAGGCAGAGACTTTTCATGGGCGCGCGCTTGTTGAGGGCTCATCGTGCTCTGAATCGGCTTAGTCATGCGATCTCGGCTCATGCCGTTTCTCGTTTTTCCTGAAAGACTCTTTCCTGCACCACTACTTTGGCTGAATCGTGCGGTTCCTGCGTTTGCTGTTCTTTTTCCACAAGGAAAGAGTGAACATTCTGCCCGCGATTTTCGTCATAACGGATGATACGAGCGTGCTGTTTCTCGCACCATTCCTCGATGGTCCGGCGCGGAAGAAACGCGACTCGGGGAGTGACAAAGTAATCGTAAAAAAGGTTCCGCGCGCCTGACCAAGTGCGTTTTCCGCTAGAGCGAACAAAATGAACCGCATAATACGGTACCTGAAAAAAAACCGTGACGAACGGCTTCGACCATTCCCGCATCAGCGCATCTCGAATCAGCCCTCCGGGAAACTTGTAAAGCACAGGGTAGCGGCCATTCGGCTTGTAGACGGCGAGATACATCCGCCCCCCTGGCTTTAGGATCCGGAAATTCTCAGTGAACGCCGCCAGGGGATCCTCGGTATGGTGGATCACACCATCTGAGATCACAACATCCGCAGTTCCATCCGCAAACGGAAGGTGTAAGTTGTCGCCAACGGCGCCCGGTCTGTCGTACCTTTTTATCGCAAGTCCCAGCGAAACACGGCTCCGATCGAGACCTATACATCGGATTCCTCGTCGTTTCAAAAAACCCAGAATTCTACCCGGACCGCAACCTATGTCGAGAACAAGCGAGTTTACATCCAAGCTCTGAATAAGCTCGACGAGCGGTCGCGAGACCACCGACTCAATGTCCTCCGTCGTGTCGATGGGAACCCAATCGAAGGGGTGCTGATCGTAAAATGTGGCGGATTCAGGATCGCCCATCAGAGATCACCATGCGAATTCCCCAAGGCTTTTGCATAATAACTTTCCATCTGCCCGCTCAGGCGGTCCCAGCCCAATTCCGCAGCCACTTCGGCGCACCCGGATTTTAATTTCGCGTATAGAACCGGATCCGAAATCAAATTGCGAAGCGCCGAGACGAGCGGTGCCTTCTCCGGCGCTATCACCAGTCCTGCGCGCCCATGCACCAGAGAGCGAATGCCGCAGCAATCCGTAATAATTACCGGGACGCCGAACGCTATCGCTTCGGCCGCGGAATTCGCGAAGTTTTCATAACGTGAAGGCAGAACAAAGATATCAGCGTCTACCATGAGGGCGGACTTGTCGTCGTCATAGAGAGCGCCTGTAAAAATCACCCGAGATTCAATCCCACTATCGCGCGCGCGTCTCTCCAGCGTCGCACGGTAACCAGGCTCGCCTTCGGGACCTGCGATTACCAAACGGCCCGACTTCGGGCACGCTTCAGAAAATGCCTCGATCAAAATATCTGCGCCCTTACGAGGAATCAAACGCCCCAGAAACATCACGAGCGGGTCATCAGAAGGGATTCCCCATTTTGCACGAAAAGCACCGCGTGGCGATTGGCCCACGCTCGTGCGGCTGTCAATACCGTTGTATCGAATTACCACTTTTTCCGCTGGTACGTCGTCTTCGACAAGTTCCTCTTGCTCCATCTCGGAAGTGGCCACGATTTGCGCCGCGTTGCGCCAATAGGCGGCGCCCAAACCCCAATGCCACCACCGCTTCATCCGAAAGCTTCGGTCGATTGGGCGATACATGCCCATTGGTTCAATCACGTAGGGGATCCGCCGGCGTCTGCAGAAAAAACTCACCGCCGGCCCCAGCAGATCGTAGAGGCCATACAGGTGAACCAGATCAAACTGCGAGATGGATGCCCGGCAGAATGCTACCACACGGGGATTCAGCGTGAGCGCCCGATAGTGCGCCACCGTGGAGAGGTAGATTGTCTCCACACCATCTTCTTCGGCCTGCCATCCCCATTCGCACTTTCGGTATCTTCACATCCGAACGGTAATCGCTTCCAAATCCCAAATCTGCTGTCAAAACGGTAATTCGTTGGCCACGTTTAGCCAGACCCCGAGCGAGGGCGCGAACCTTGACGACCGGGCCTCCTCGGTCCTGAAACGGAAAATAGGATTGAACTACCATTAAAACGCGCATTCGGCTTGGTTCGGTGTATTCAGAAAGCTGATTGCTCTCGGGCTGGGCTGCCACGCTGGCGGGGCCGTGGAACAGGTTACTATCCCTGCCCGCTGGATTCCAAGCCGCACTCTTCCAGTATTATTTCGAGTTTGTTCTGGAAAACTTCAAAAGAAAAGTCCCGGCGCACGATTTCCTCACCACGTTGCCCCAATTTCGCGCGGAGCAATTCATCCTTAAGCAAAACGGCCAAACCTTCGACCAACCGTGGGGAGTCCCCGGGCGGAACGAGCACCCCATTCACGCCATCTTCGACTACATCGGTGGTTCCTCCGCAACTTGTGCCCACCAGTGGCTTGCCAAATGCCATCGCTTCAAGAAAGACCAATCCGAAGCCCTCACCCGTGCTGGGAAGCGCGAATACTTCACAGCCGGCATAGCAAGCGGCAATTTCTTGGCGCGAGAGGCCAGTGAGAAACCGCACGGATTCTGAAACGCCACTGTCGGCAGCGATCTTTTTGAGTCGTGAAAGATCATCGCCGTCGCCCACTGCCACCAAATACAAACCCGGAAACTTCATTCGAAGTTGCGCCATAGCTCGAATTAGGTCGTCCGCACCCTTGTAACGCTCTGAAGCCGCCCATCGGCCCACCGTCAGAATTACGCGACCCTGGGGAAACCCACTCGGCAGCGGGAGGCTGGACGGCGTCTCTGCCATCCGAAGAAAACTTGGATTGAGCGGCCACGCCAACTTCCGTATTTTGGCCGGCGGCACGCCTTGAAATTCTGCAAGCTTCTGGGCCGTATCACGGCTCGGAGCCAGCACTAGATCCGCTGACAAAAGAGCCCGGCGTCGCAGCAATGGCAGCGGTTTCCATACCTCCACGCCGTGTGACATCACAATCGTCTTGAGCCGTGGCGAAAACCGTTTCATCGCGACCACGGGCAAGGCCAAGTTCGGGTGCGCCGCCAGAACTACCCTCGCACCTTGCCCGGATTGATGGATCGCGGAAAGCACGAATCGCACTTTCGAGCGTCCGAATCCGCGAAGGCGAATTCTTTTGCCGGCGGCTTCAAACTCCTGCGCGCCCGCCGGATCGCCAAGGCTCTGAAAATAAGCGGACCAGTCATTGTGACGCAGAGAAATCGCCTGCAGCGCCGCAGCGGTCAGGCGGCCTGCTTCCTGAATACCGCCAACGCCGAGCAACTCCGGAAAAAGACCAACGATTCGTTTCTCTTCCGCCTTGGGTCTCTTGGCCGTCATTTGCGGAAGACAAACATGCCATGAGTCGCGAATCTCGCCGGGCAGATTTTTTCCGCAAACGGATCCGTCCAGGCGGAGACCGATGCCGTTATCCGCCTGAATCGCCAATAAGCCCTTCGACTTGCCGATCCAGCGTCAGACTCGGAATCGGCTGCTGGCGCGCCGGTGCTAACTCGGTTGCCATTTCGCCCGGAAACCGACTGGGCCATACGAACAAAAAGCCGGTCGGGCAAAAGAAATTCCTGCCCGAACCACCCGAGGAGCGTAGCGCCATGTGAAGTCGCCTGCTCGATCCAATTCTCCGGCGAACGCGGGAAAATGTGCGCGCCTCTTCCTCGAATCAGCTCGAGAAGCAGCAAGTGACCTTCAGGTTTCAGCACCCGCATCATTTCGCCGATCGCCGCCGGCTGCAACTCAGCTGGAATGTGCTGAACCACCGTAACGTCAGAAACGAAATCGAATGCGCCATCCGCGAAAGGCAATCGGTATGCCTCGCCGGCGACGAGTAGACCCGCAGTACCGCATTGCCGCGCGCTCTTAAGCATCCCTCGAGTCACGTCAAGCCCCGTCGCGCGAAATCCCAGTTGCCCGTAGCGCCGCACCCAACGTCCCGTCCCGCACCCGACATCAAGCGACCGAGCCGCCGCTGGAATCTTCGCGAGCGCTAGTGCGCGCCGAACCGCCTGCAATTGCTGTTTGTCGATCAGCCGGTTGAACCACGCGGGCGCGCCGGGATGCAAGACTGGCGCTAGCCCCTCCGCATCAGCCGAAACGTAATTCTCCGCCAACTCGCCCCAATATTTTTTGGGAGAATATGCGTTCATATCTGCGTCAAGATTGCCCGCTCGCTTTGGACACATCGCGTCCCTTTTCTCGCAGACATCCCGCGAAAACTTTCCCCATCTCTTCTGCGTTGCGTTGCCAGGTGTAGTGTCGCGCGGTCGCCTCCGCGCGTGCGCCCAGCTCTCGTCGAAGATCCGCGCTTGCGTGGATACGCTGGATGAATTCCGCAAGCTGCCGCGAGTCCGTCGGATCCTCCAGAATGAATCCGTCCACGCCATGGGTCACTAACTCGCTCACTCCCGCTTGCCGGCTCACGATCACGGGCAGCCCGCAAGCCATCGCTTCCAACGGCGGGATCGCGAAGGAATCTTCCAGTGACGGCCCCGCGTACATGTCGGCCGCCGCGTAATACGATTCCACTTGCGGCACGATCGGCAGAATCGTCACCCGGTTTTCAAGCCCGTTGCGCCGGATAATTTCATCATACGAAAAAGACTCGTCGTGCCCCACAACCAGGATCCGCAAATCCGGGTTACTCAGCCTGCCCACGGCCTCGATCAGACACCGCAAACCCTTCTTCTTCCAATCGTTGCCAATCAAAAGAATCGCAAACGCGCCCTCGGGAAGCTTCAGATCGCGCCGTGCCTTTTCGCGCAGGCTTTCGCGTCGCGCCGGGTTCATTTGGTTTAAATCGACTCCATTATATACAAGCGCCATCCGGCCCTTTCGACCAAAGCACCGTTCCAAGTCTCGCTCCATCTTGTGAGAGGTCGCCGCCAGCAGGGTTTTGTCTCCCGCGTAGACTTCGCGTTCAAGTGCCATGAATAGATGATAGGAAAGCTTTCGGTGGATCAGCCAGGGCCACTTTCGTGCCGGATTCTGCCGCAGCGCCAACTCCTGATGCGCCACCCGGTAGAATTCGGTGAACACGATGTGGACGGCAATGATGTCTGCATCCAGACAATTGATTCCCGGCGAAAAAACTAAGTCGAAGCGGAGTCCTCTAAACAGTCCGTCCCACCATCGCCGCATATGATTAGCTAGAAAGAACCAGATGTAACTCGCCAGGTGAGGCCCCGGAAGACCGGGAATGCGATGCCAGATAATCTTTGAGAGGTCTACATCCTGAATCGAAGCGCTATAGACGTGAATCTCGTAATCCTGCGCCAGGCGTTCGATTTGTTCTGCAACGCACCGCTCCGTGCCATGCCGCTTGTCCAGAAAAGGAGAAACAACCGCGATCCTCGGCTTAACCTTCATTTATCGCCGCAACTCGAACCCTCACCGAGCTTTCTTTAATGCGCATACAATCAGCCCGCTGGCGGTCAGGAGCGGGTGGAACCAGCTAGTGGCTTTGCACGGATCTGAGGGAATTATGATTAACTCCTCGGCCCAGCCCGCCAATAGATCAAACGAGTCATAAACGCTGTAAGAATACGCCAGGCCATCTCCCTCCGTTATCAGGTAGCCCTTGCCGCCGGTCTTCAGGTAGTTGACGATCTTCCATAACCCCATTTTATAAAGAGCCAGCTTGAACAGCCGCACGGGCCAACGCCCTTGGCCGAAGCGATTTCCGTCAATGATGATCACAGCGCTCCGCGCTACCCGGAGCATCTCGCGAACGATGGCATCCGGCTGCCGTACGTGATGGAGAATTGCAAGAGAGCACACCACATCGAATGCATTGTCTCTAAAAGGTAGCTTTTCTCCAACCGCCTGCAGTATCGCGTCCGCGGGCAGTCCATTTTTTTTAACCGCTTGTTCCACTAGGGCGGTTACCGGCTCTACGCCGCGAACGGAGAGCTCGGGTATAGCATCCGACAGAGCGCGCATCCCGCGGCCCGTTCCAGCTCCGACTTCCAGCACAGTCTTTGCCTCGACCATTCGAAGCAAGGCGCACAAAAGCCGAAAAGTCCCAGGGTTATCGCCAGCCTCATGGCTGTGCATGTCGTCGTAACTCGCGGCCGTGTCGGTGTAGTACCGGCGTTGGATTTCGACCGCTTTGTCCGCGCTCATTAGAATTGGAATCCGCCTCGAGCACGTACCTTGGCGGACGGTGCTTGCAGAAGGTTCGGTGTGCTCGCATGGATTTCCGGCAGGCGGAACAGAATTCCCACTAGCAGCCATAGGTAGGCGTTATTAATATAATTTTGGTAAGCCACCAGGCTACCGTAAGTCATCGGATACAGCAGCAGGAAAGCGAACCAGAAAATAGACAATGCAATAGGAAAGTACCGCGTCTGCCGAAGACGCCTTACGACACCCCAGCCGTAGTACAAGAGCGCAGCCGTCCAAAGAATCCAGAGAAACGGAGCGATGATCCCCATTTCGGCGATCAACGAGCCATACCCCTCCTCCACTCCGACGTTCACCACCGGACGCCCTATTACCTTAGCGACATACTGCCCCCCTAGCGAGGCAGTACCTATTCCGTTTCCCAGCACCCAATTCGGGCCGTTGAACACAGACATCAGGTTCTCTATCGGGTAATCCCACGTACGGTTTTCTACTTGATAAGCAGAACCGCTCGGCAAGAGCGTCTCAGTATAATACTCGACTCGAGAGCCCGCCTCTTTTGGGAACAGGAAGAGAATCAACACGAGACCCGCAGCGCCGAAAATTAACGAGTTGCGGATCGCCTTGATCATCTTGTGAGCTTGACGCTGACGCCAAGGCGCTCCCCATAGAAAACCGCATCCTAGCGCCACCGAGCTGAGCAGGACGAACACGAACGTGCCTCGATTACCACACAGCAGAGTCGCCACTCCGATAGTGCCGATTGACAGAAAAACGATCTTGCGCCCGCGCAAATTGCAAAGCAGCAGGAACCCGGTCGCTCCTAACGCGATGATAAAAGCGAGGATCAGGAACTCGGCGAATCGGCCCGAACTTACGAAGACGGAATCGGGGAGATTAAAGAGCTGGTTGGTTAGTGGGCTGGACTTTTCAAGATTTCCGAGGTCCTGAAGTTCTGGCGCAAGTTTTGCAGGATTCAGGAACGAGTTACCCAGGATAGCCTGAACGATCCCTAATCCGGCAATAAGCCCGCTAAGCACCGCATTAAAAACCAGAAATTTCCTGAGATCTTCATCACCTCGGATCAGGGCATATCCCACGTACATGAACGGTATGTAATAGAAATAAGTCTTGAAGCCTAGCAGACCGTACAGAATGTGGGTTGAATTTTGATTGAAGACTTGCAGGAATCCCAGCAGGAAGAAAAGGGCTTAGGAAAAGCAAGAAAGGCGGCCGAAATCTTTTTTCCCGCCCTCGGCGGACCTCCGCAAAAAAGGAAATATAGACGAGCCCTGCCAGA
The DNA here is from genome assembly GCA_963698005.1 of uncultured Acidobacteriota bacterium. Taxonomy (GTDB): domain Bacteria; phylum Acidobacteriota; class Terriglobia; order Acidiferrales; family UBA7541; genus Palsa-295. Next base: position 2,631,235 of record OY969113.1, on the reverse strand, counting down.
ATGTCCTTGCCGAAAAAGAGCGCCAGGCCGTTGCCCATGTACTTTCGGAATAAGTCTTCGAAAAGCATCCAGGCTAGGAAAAGATAAAACCCGGTACGCCAATTTCTTAGAATTGCCACGGCGGCCACGGCGGCGACGAATCCGGCCCCGGCAAATTCCAGTGACCGCAAATTGTTGGCGGCTATTTCTCCACCCAATTGCCACGCAAGACAAATGGCGAGAATGAAAACGCCCAAGCCAACCAAGGCTTGGTTTCTTATGGCGGGAATGCTCCTGCTGAGCAACTGTTAAATTACCTCTCAAGGTCTGTCTGGAAAATCTTGACCAGCCCGGATTTTTTCAACGCCGGTATTCTATACTAGTCAAGAAAGTGCCGTACGGACAGCCAGAAGTGAGTTCGGCAACTTCTTTGTATTTTTATCCACGGGGAGTGTAACAGGCAATATTGGGCATCTAACTTTAAAGCCGATGATCCCAACTTGAAACCCAGGTGTCTGCTATATGGTTTTGCCCGAAGGCAAAACGAATGCCGCGCTGAAGGGGCATCCCGCTATTCGATATTTGATGCCCTGACAATCATTCTTGCCCTTTAGGTAACGATGAGCCATTTCGGCGTTTCCCCATTACAACTAGTGTCTGGTAAAGGTGAGCGTGTTCTTCCACCATGCGTTTCTCGCTGAATAGCTCTATTCCGCGTTGACGCGCCTTCGATCTCAGATCGCTCGCCATTCTTGGGCTTTCAAGCACCTGACGCATGCAAGACTCCAGGGCCTCAGCATCTCCTGCAGGGAACCTGAGTCCGGCTCCGTCCACTATTTCGCCGAGACCGCCAATATCTGACGCGATCACCACATGCCCCTGCATCAATAGCTCGGAGGCCGCCAGCGGGGCTACGTCTTCCCACACTGAGGGCATCACGACTGCCGTTGCCTCGGCTATCAATCCGGCTACCGCATCAAGGGGGACAGCCCCAACAAACTCCGTCTGGCCTCGGAGACCTAGCTGGTCCGTCATCCGTTCCAGCTCAGCGCGCTCACTTCCGTCTCCTACGATGCGAAGCCGAAATGAGAACCCGTTCTGCGACAGTTTCTTAGAGGCAAGGAGTAGCACTGGCAGTCCTTTCTCCAGGACCAAGCGCCCGATGTAGGCGAAGCAGGGTAGCGTTTTGTCGAGATCTGTGCCGTCCACAAGGTGCGTAGGAGCAAAATTCGGAACCCCGTGGTACAGGATTTGCGTGTGTGGCAACGCGACTCGCCGCCCGACGTGGTTCGTAGGCGCCACGTTTCGAGCTACCCGACGCGCTAGCCAACGCCGAGGGAATGTGAGTAGAAGGCCGCGCGTGCTCTTTGCCCATCCTAGGCTGACGGAAGTGCAACGCACGCATTTTCCGTACCGCCCTGCCATGAAGTGTCCTGGGCAAACGCTGCGGTTCGGTTCGTAAATCAATAGTCCATTTGGGCACACCGATTGGTACCCGTCGTGTTCCAGCACGACGGGTTTGCGGAACAACCATCCCCAAAAGAGAGGCATAAAGGCGGGATTGGCAATGTGAATTATGTCGGCAGACCGGACTAGCTTGGCCAACTCGCGTTCGCTCGGTCGACGAACAACACGGAAGGGAAGAGCCGAATCATCCATCCCTTTGGCCGGTGTTTGTGTCACCAGCGTAACCGCGATTTCCTGACCGGCGCGAGCCACTCGCCACTGCGAGAGGCCCCGTGCCAGAACCATCGTCACCGTCTCAATTCCACCAATTGAGGGAGCCCAATCTCGCGCGTAGATCAGCAGCCTCATTGGCGGTTCGCGTTCCGTGGTTGCAGCTGAACATCTCCCTTTTTGAGAAATCCGACGCCACGCAAAACACGACCCATCGGCGTCCCCACTTTGTCGGCGAATTCTTTAAACGCCGGATTCCACAGAGCGTCATCTGAAATCAAGATACCGCTCTGCCGGATGTACGGGTAGGCTTCCTCGTACTCGAACTTCATATGCTCGTATGTATGCAAACTGTCATGAATGAATACATCGAGTGACTTCAGTTCCGCCAAGAGCCGGGGCAATAGTTCACGAGCATCCCCGAGACGCACAGTCCAACGCTCGCGTAGCCATTCGGGAACAACCCAGCCAACTGTTTTTCCACTGGGAAGGTAAGACCCGTCATTCACGTCAATAGAATACAGCGCGCCCTTCTGATTTCGCTCCATCGCCAGCAGAAGATATGCCGAAGAAACGCCGTTCGCGATTCCTGTTTCAAGAACACATTCAGGTTTTACTGCGCGGATGATTGCGTACTGCATGAGCACGCGTTTCGCGTAAAGATCCGCTCCGATCGATGAAGTTCCGCCGAACTCCCGCTCTACACTTTGAAGGTGCTCGTAAAACCGAAGATCCTGAAATGGCTCCCCCAGGAACTGTCTGATCTGCGACGTGGTCGCGCCGGCCAGAGCCGCTAGAAAACGCTCATCCGCGGAGAAAACGTCCCGCAAAACCGCCTTGATGGCGTACCCCGGGTGCTGCGCTCCGAAAACCAGGCGGTTCTTCCAGTTCGCCGACCACCACTGCGGCATAGAGTCTCCGATGATTCTGCTATTCGCGTGGCTGCCGACCAGAGCATCCTCACGCGAAGCAAGTTCTTCAACGCCGGCGAGAGCTCGCCTGTTCTACGGCCATCGCTAAGCCGTCCAGATTCATCTGCGGTGACCAAGTTTCCATTCGAGTAACCGCATTGCGACTGAGCTCGACGAGTTTTGCTCGCTCGCCTAGCGCGTTCGCCAGAATCCTTGCCAGCGCATCGACGTCCCCGCACGGAAAGACAAAGCCAGTCTTACCATCCTCAACGATATCGAAGCGTCCGCGAATTTCGTCACTCAAGACCACCGGGCATCCGCACAACATCGCTTCGCAGACCACCGCCGGACAGGGATCATATTCAGAAGGAAGAACAAAAAGGTCCGCCGACCGATAGACCGAAGGCAACCCCGTTTGATTCACGAAGCCCAAAAAACGCGTCCGCTCGGCGATCCCAAGACTCTTTGCAGCAGCTTCCAGGCTGGCTCGCATCGGTCCGTCCCCGGCGAAGACCAGAAAAGCTCCCTCGACGTTCGCCTTGGCAAATGCGTTCAACACATCGCCGGGCCTCTTCCAAGGTTGCAGCTTGGCGCAGAACAAAACTACTGGCGCATCTTCAGGAACTCCCCACTCCTGCCGAACCGCACCTCGATCTACTTCGGACGCCCGCTCGCTCCACCAAGTATTGTCCACAACAAAAGGTGTCAGAACAACGCGCGAATCCGAAATTCCCATGCTCAGAATAAATTGCCGTCCAGCTTCCGACGGAATGATCACAATATCCGCAAGACGAAATATCTTCGGGAGCAAAAATCTCTTGATAGGCAGCTTCCAACGCTTCGCATCTCGAGGCTGCAGACTCGTGGCATCGGTGCCAAAGAGAATCGGTACGCCGCTGAGCTTGGCCGCCGCAATTCCCATCCAGAAAGTCGCATAAGCATACCCGGTATAAAACACAACCGCATCGAAGTTCCCGCCCCGAATCAAACTCCAAATCCTCGGATTAAATAGACCGAAGAACCTCCCCAACCCCGGAGACCACGACCGGTTTGGGACCGCTACCCAAGCGTAACCCTCCAATAGCGGAACGTCCCACTTCACCTCGACTCCGAAATCGCGGTCAAACTTCGCCTCCGCTCCTTGCAAGCTGCAATACGCCACCTGAATCTCAAGCCTCGGGTCGCTCGCATATAGACGAAACATAGGCGACGAATACTGCACCGGATGCGTGCCGATAAGAAGCACTCGAAGGGGGCGCTGCGTCATCCCGCCAGTTCCGTCCGAAACCGTTCTGCGATTCGGCCCCACGACAAATAATTCTTCTGCATCTCGAGATTGCGTTGGTGCAGCTCCATCCACCGTTCCGGATCGCTCAGAACTCGGATGAGCCCGCGCGTCAGGCCCGCTCGATCGTGCAACGGGGACCATTCCACCCCAGCGCCTTCGAGAAATCCGCCGATGCTCCCCTCCCGATACCCGACGATCGGCACTCCGCTGGCGATTCCCGCCATGGCGCTGCCGCGTCGAGTCGTGACGGCGCCGCGAACAAACAACAGCGCATCCGCCGATTCGAACTCGCGCGCAATTTCCTCCGCCGGCAAAACCCCGCGGACCACGAGTCCCACATTCCCTCCGTGAAACGCCTTCGCGAAGAGTTCCCGAGCTTCGTCCGCTCCGCGTCCTACAACCATTAGGCGCAATCTACCGAGCGTCTTGCAAGCCTCTAACAACACGCTCGAAATATCATTCACTTCTCGTGCGGCTGCCTCCTCCGAACCAGTCACCCCGAAGACGATCACGGTTTTTTCTTTCGCTGTCAGGGCGGGCGCGTCGCGGCGGTGGGTGCGTTCAGGAATGTTCGCACCGATGGGGATGAACGCGGCTCGCCCCTTTCCCGTCGGCAGCCACGCTACTGTCTCGAGCGGTGCGGTGAAGATGCTCTTACTTGCCCCGCGGTAAAGCTTCCGAATCACCCAATCCTGGCACGCGCCGCGAATTCCGCCCAGCAGCCCTGAACCTCCCTGCCGGTCCGCTTCATGAAACACGACAGTACAGCGCACCCCGCGCCGCCGAAGAATCGCAAGCACGGCGACAGCTCCCAGCGGAAATCCGCGCCGGGACCACGATAGCGCCGTATATTGCAAAAGAACCCACCCACCGCGCCAACCCGCGCTCTCGCGCCAAAGCTCGCGCAACGCGCCAATCCAGCCTATCTCCGCCCACGGAACGCGTACTTGCTCCAGCTCAATTCCTTGTGGAGCAAGCCCACCCGCCAGGAATAAACAATAATCCGCGACGCCATCCGTCGGCATGTCTTTCCGCCCGAGCAGGGCGATCCATTTCACAGGATTGACTGCGCCACGCGTTGTGCCGCGTGTTGTGCCACGCGTTGTCCCACGCGTTGTGGATGATGCGGCGGCGGCATAGCCCTCATTGCGCCAGCGCCGTCTTCCGATCCTGCCCCCACGATTCGACCATTCGTCGCAAACCTTCTTCGATTCCCACGCGCGGACTCCAACCCAGCTCCTGTTGTACCTTCCGGATGTCGCTCACATAAATTCTCTGGTCTCCGGGACGAAATTCGTCATATTCCACGGCCGGAAGTTTCCCAAGAGCTTCTTTCAGCGGACCTTCGAGCTCGGCCCACACCGATGTTGTGTGAGATGGGCCACCTCCCACGTTGTACACCTGCCCTGCAGTCTTTTTGATCTGGTCGCGAGCGCGTGACATCAAATCCACCAGATCCCCCACGTAAAGCAGGTCGCGCACTTGTTTCCCATCGCCATAAATCGTAAGCCGCCCTCCTCGCAATCCGGTCAGCGCGAAGTGCGCCACCCATCCCTGGTCTTCCGTCCCAAACTGGTGCGGCCCGTAAATGCAAGACATCCTGAATACGATTGAAGGCAGCCCGTAGATGCGATGGTAGTCACGCACGTATTGATCCGCCGCGCCCTTCGAACAGCCGTACGGCGAATGAAAGTCCAGCGGGCAAGTCTCCGGCACGCCGTTAGGAAGATTCTCGAATTCGTACCGCGTCGGACGCTCGACAACCCGATAATGTTCCAGCCCACCGTAAACTTTATTCGTAGACGTATACAGGAAGACGGGCATCGGGTTTTGCTGTCGCGCAGCTTCCAGGACGTTCACCGTTCCCTGCGCGTTGATCGAAAAATCCTCTTGCGGATTTGTGATCGAAGTCGTCACCGCAACCTGCGCTGCCAGATGGAAAACTGCCTCCGCCCCTTGCATCGCTTTTTCCACCGCGCCGAAGTCTCGCACATCACCCTTCACGAACTGTATCCGCTCGCCGTGCTCCCCCCGAAGCCAATCGAGATTCTCTTGCACGCCGGCGCGGCCGATATTGTCGAACAAAACCACCTCATGCCCATCGCGCAGCAGCCGATCCGCCAGATTCGTGCCGATAAATCCGATCCCGCCGGTAATCAGGGTCCTCATGACGCCTCCAATGTCCTTGCAGCTCCCATGTCCACGTTTTCTCTTCGGTACGTGGAAACAGCCTTCTCAAACGCGCCAAGAATCTGCGGGTAGAAACTCTCCCAGGAATGTTTCTGAATTAGTTTCTGTCCCGCCTGGGTCAACTTTTTCCTCAGACTCGCGTCCTGCAGCAGAACAACAACCGCGTTTGCAAATGAATCCGCGTCGTCCGCGATCAGCGCATGCTCTTCATGGACGCACCCTGTTCCCAGCGCACCAAGCGAAGTGCTCACCACCGGCACTCCCATGCTAAGCATCTCGAGCAATTTCAAACGAACACCCGTTCCGGAAATCACCGGCACGATCCCAATCGTCGCGTCCTTCATGGCATCCGGTATGTTGGACGGGCCAAGACAAGTGATTCTCGCATCGGGTTTCCTAGCCGCGATCCGGTCGCTGCCGGGCCCGATAATTCGAAACTGTGCCAATGGCATTTTCTCCCACACTCTAGGCAGAATCCGATCCACAAACCAATTCGCCGCATCCACATTCGCGCCCCAGGTTATATTTCCAAAAAAACCAATCAACTGCCCGCCGGGATCCTTCTCTCTGCTTGGGAAGTGTGAAAGATCCACGCCGATCGGTGTGATCTCCGCGGGTCTGGCAAGTCGGTATCGCCGTTTTAGTTCAGCCCGATCCTCGGCGTTGACGGTACATGTCACCGTCGCGGCGCGGCACGTCCTCGCCTCGAATCGACGCACCATCCATTCCTCGAGCATCCAGCGCGGATGCCACATCCCCGAACGGCGGCGCGCGTCGCTGGCGTCCACCGCCTGCACCGAGTGCTTCAACAGCACGACAGGCGTGTGGTCCGAAACAAGAGGAGCGTAGCCCGCAACTACGTTCTCCGTCAGCACCACAACATCGTATTGCCCCGTTCGAACGTGCCCAAGAATCTCGCTGCGCGCTTGCTCGGTCATGCCAACCAACGAAGTCGGCGGAATGCCCAGCGCAATCGCCGTGGCCAGCCGTCGAATCCGTGCGGACAACTCCATGGCAGGCACCGCCCTGATCGCATCGATCTTGACGCCCGGCAGTTCAGGAATTCGATCCTTTCCCTCCGCCGGATCGCCGAGCCAAAGCAAATGCACATCGTGCGCCCGGCTCGCCGCCTCCAGCCAATGAAAAACCAAATTCCGCGACCCCGTGTTCGGCGGATACGGAAACGGCTGCGCAATAAAAAGCACTTTCACTTTGTTTCCAACGTACCCATTCGCCGATCCCTCTTGGCCAGCCCCCGAATTGCTCCCGGTATCCAAGATGTTAGATGTACGAACGCGAGAAGGAAGTGTACGGCACTCAGCTTCAACCGGAGCGTGGCCTCTCCCACTGAGTTGCGAACCGCTCCTCCCAGTCCCGCCCAACCAAAATTCTTCACTCGGAAATAAGCATCGTCCTCGATCATTCCCGAAATTCGGCTGGGATTTATACGTTCCAGCGGATTATCCCAGCGGGCAGCGCGATGCGCCACTTCGGCTGCTGAAGTGTAGAAAATCCGGTATCCCTTCGAACGCAGACGAACGCATAGATCCGTTTCCTCTCGCCAGCATCCGCGCTTTGTGTATGCACCGTCAAATCCCTTCACTTCTACCAGCGAACGTCGCCAGAAAGCCATGTTACCGCCGGGCACGAAAGCAACTTCGTGGATTCCGGTCAAGCTCGAACTGTTTCCTGAGGATCGCAGCCGCCCGTCCGCCTCAACTTCCGAGACAAGAGCGTCGTCGGGGTAGTCGGGAGAAACACGTCCGCCTGCGCCGCCAGCTCCATCGAGCCGAAGTGCCTCTACCAGTCGACTAAGCCAACAAGGAACCGCCAACGCGTCGTCGTCTATGTACGCGACGATATCTCCGCTCGATTTTTCTGCGCCTATATTCCTCGCAACTGCAAGGCCGCTGTGGGGGATTCGAACATAGCTTAGAGACACAGTTGAGCCAGCCGCGAGCTCGGACGCAATCTTCTCTCCGTCGCTAGTGCCATCCTCAACGACGATGATGTCGAACCGGCCCTTCGGATAGTCCTGTGCCAGCAGGCTTTCAATGCAATTCCTCAGCAATTGCCCGCGTCCGCGAGTCGGCACGACGACTGAGACTTTAGGCAAATTGTCTTTTGCTTCGGCTAACCCCAAATTAATTACTCCTTGCGAGCGGCCAATACGTACACAGAAGGTTCCGCAATCATCTCCGGAACGCGGAAAACACTCGCTGCGTTTTCAATGCTATAAACTGCCCGACGAATCCCATAGATGCGACGGAGCGCCGCAGGATGTAATCCCCAGTGCTGTCCGGAGCGTTCTATGCAAGTCAGTCCCGAGCCTGCAACCAACGATGTTAGTTCTAATAGGGAGAGCTCCCTCAAGTGATAGGGATTGTTTCCTGACGTACGTTTTCGGTTGGGAGTCGAGAGAACCACTATCCCGCCGCGGGTCAAAAGGCGAGTTATTTCCTGCAGCAACGCAAGCTGCTCGACAATGTGCTCAATGACTTCGAAGCATGTGATGACCTCAAATGTTAAAGGCCCGAAGGGCAATTGCAAAATATTGCCGCAGACCAGGCCACCAATCCCGGATTGCTTCCCATGCTCAAGCGCCGGCAGAGCGATGTCCACACCGGTGACATTACGTGCCCCTGAGTCAGCAAGGAGCGAACATCCGTAAGCTGTTCCACAACCCACATCGAGAACCGTCTTACCGGCAACATAGCGTGCCGCCCAACGATAGCGAGCTTCGTGTTCGCGCACAATGCCTTCTGGGAAATAACCTGGAGCAACTCGCTCAAAAGCTCCCTCCTGGCGTTCGCCAAACACTCGGGCGCGATAAACACGAGCGGACTCCAAACTCTCGCGACTTGGGGCGACAACAGATTCCGGACGGAGATTATTGTTCAATTTGGGCATCCCTAAATCTGCTTGACGCTTCGGTCGTTCGGCTCGACCTTTTTGGATGCGAGAGAGCAAGGAATGTTCAATACCCCGGCCCATTCGTCCATGAAGTGTGTCACGGGCTCACCCTCAATGACGAGCGCGGGAACGAGGTTCCAATAGTGATTTTGCTGATGATCGTCGTAAACGCTGAAGTAGATGCTGTAAGCCCCTGGCCGCAACGGTAGACTGGGAAACGAAAGAGAAACCTCGTGTTCGCCAGGCTCCAGTCTTAGATTATCAAACGACCAACCAGCGAGCAGAAACCCATGAGTGTCGTAAACGCGTGTAGCCACGCGTCCATGGCGAATCGTTTGGTCCGTCTGCAGATAAATTCTAATTGAGACAGGCTCATGCCCGGAAGCGATAGCGTGGTTTCCGCCTCCACGAGGTTCGTCGACCTCCCATCCAAAGAAAGCGACACCTTCCGGCGGCAAAGGGAGGTTGCTTCCACGGCTCGAGGGAGACATTGCGGATTGCTCGTAAGCGCTTATCACTGTTTCAGCCCTGCCATCCTGGCAGAGCTGTCCGCCATCAATCCAGATTACCCGCTCGCAGAGGCGGCGAATCTGATTCATCTGGTGACTGACGAAAACAATGGTCCGGCCGCTCTTCGATATGCCCTGCATCTTGCCCAGGCATTTTTTTTGAAACTCGATATCGCCGACTGCAAGCACTTCGTCCACCAGCAAAATTTCCGGCTCCAAGTGCGCGGCCACTGCGAACGCAAGACGCATTTGCATTCCCGAGCTGTAGTGCTTCAACGGCGTATCGAGAAAGCGTTCGACCTCGGCGAAGGCAACGATCTCGTCGAATTTCTTCACGATTTCTGCTTTCTTCATACCCAGGATCGCGCCGCTCAAATATACGTTTTCACGTCCCGTCAGCTCGGGATGAAATCCCGTGCCCACTTCCAACAAACTGCCCACGCGTCCATGAATTTCCGCAAATCCGGCAGTGGGCCGCGTAATTCGAGAGAGCAGCTTCAGCAGCGTGGTCTTCCCGGCTCCGTTGCGCCCGATGAGCCCCACCACCTCTCCCTGCTTTACCTCCAGCGAGGCGTCACGCAGCGCCCAGAGGTAATCCACCGGGCGGCGGGTTCCGTTGCGCTGGAAAGGCGCAAGCAACGCACGAGTAAGCACATCGCGCAAGGCGAAGTAGCGCTCGCGCTCGCCGACGCGATAGCGCTTGCCCAACCCTTCGACGTGAATCACCGATTCGGTCATTCTCTACGCTACATCCGCCATCGTCGTTTCCATTTTCTGAAAATATGCCACGCCGCTAAAAAGTACGATCACGACCATGATTGAAGAAATGAAAACCAGATGCCCCGGCGGGTTCCCGTGACCGGTCAGCGACCACCGAAATCCTTCGATCACCCCAGCCATCGGATTCAGCCCGTAGAACCAGCGCCACTTCTCCGGCACTCGCGAGCTGGGATACACCACCGGAGAAGCAAACAGCCAGAATTGCACCAGGAACGGCATCACGTAGCGCACGTCCCGGTAAATAGCGTTCATTGCTGAAAGCCACAGTCCCACACCCAGCGCCGTTAAGATCGCCAGCAGCAGAAACGCTGGAAACCAAAACATAGCCATCGTCGGACGTATGCCGTAGTAGAGCATTAGCGCGACATACATCCAAAACGAAACGCCAAAGTCCACCAATCCGGAGAGCACGGAAGAAAGCGGTAACGCGAGCCTGGGAAAATACACCTTGGTGATCAACCGCTGATTTTCCACGATGGTATTCGTGGAATTTTGGAGCGCGCCGGCGAAGTACATCCAGGGCAGAAGGGCGCTGTAATAGAAAATAGGATAGGGCAAACCGTCGGACCCGATATTGGCGAGCTTGCCGAAAAACAAGCTGAAGACCAGCATCATCAGAAACGGCTGCAGCACCACCCATGCGGCGCCAATGGCGGTTTGCTTATATCGGACCTTGATATCGCGCCAAACGAAAAAATAAATTAGCTCGCGATATTCCCACAGCTCGCGGAATGGTAGCACCCACCAACGGCTTGGCGGCGTGATGCGCAGCACCGGTAGCTTTGCGAGCGGAGTCGATTCGGCATTGGCCACTGCTCCATTCACTCGATTCCCTCAGACCGTAGAAATTTGAGCTGTCGGGCGTCTTCGTGACGCTAACTCAGGCTTCACGCACCTTGATTATAAGCTGCATCTCATCAGAAGCTAGGTGGGTGGGCTAAAAATACGTCGATTTTTCATTGGTCATGATTCCTTAGTTGCTTCATGTCCTGCTGTTCAATGTGGTTCATCAATTCTTTCCGGCGGACCAGATAGCTTTTCAGCGTCTGGGTAACCTGCTCCGGAACCACGGCATATTGATTGTGCGCAGCCTCTCGCCAGGAAATCGGCCCGCGCGCCGGGATCAAGTGCGTGCCCCACTGAAAAATAAGTCCCATATTCCATAACACGAACAATGCCGTCACGCTCCAGGCGAAAGTCGTGACTTGGCGCTCGCGCCACTTGCTCGCAATCCAGTCAAAAAAGGACGCAAGCCCTAGAACAAATAATGGAGTCAGTGATATGAAGAAGCGGTTGCCGAACGACGAAATACCAGCCCAGTTTTCGTAGCAGCCGATCGCATAAAGAAAAACTAAGAAGCCGCTGCTCAAGAAAAAGCTCAAATCCCGATCGTACCTTCGCAGCAAAAAAAGTCCCGCCACCGACAAGACCAGAATGGGCGTCCAGCTGAATAATCCGTGATCCGAGGAGAAGCAAACCTTCAGCAGCGCCGGAGATTTCCAAAACCATCGCTCCGTGTAGCCAAAATTGAAATAGCTTCCATAAATTATCTTCTTCGTAATAAGCGTCGGAGTGAACGCCACAAGAATGGCTATCACGAAAATTATATTGGAGACAAAAAGCTGCTTCGTGCGCCCGATTTCTCCCGCCTTCAATCTATCCCAGTACCCCATCAGCGATTCCATCAGCGGAACGATCAGCAGAACCGCACTTATATAATAAACGTCCATCATCAGCCCCGCGATTGCGCCGAGAATCAGCCACTGTGCCACGCTACGCTCCGTTCGCGTGCGGTCCCAATACCACAGGAACAGCGCTACGACAAAAGCGGAATGCGCGTGCGCCCAGGACGGGTTGAAATACATATAGACCGGAAGGGAACTTCCGAACCAGATGCCGAGAGCGCCGAGAAATGCCCACTTCTCTCCACAATATTTTTTCGCCAGTAGAAACGAAAACCATATCCCCAGAAAACCGTAAAGAGAAGTCCCCAAAGCCATCGCGATCCTATAAGGTGACGAGAAACCGTCGGCCGAAACATGCGATCCGAAGATGTGGCTGGCTTCAACAAAAAGATGAGCTGTCAGCAGAAAAGGCGCCCAAAGGATCGCAGGTCCAATCGTGAAATGATTATCCAGATGGCCTGTAACAGTGAATTGGTTCTGGTTTATGTTTCCGTCAACTCCAACGTGTCCGAGCCGAAAACTGCTGTTTCCGTCCAGCCAATCTTTTGTGAAATCAAGATTGCCGTCGATTAACATCGCGCGGCCGAACGCGTAGTATCCCACTCCGTCGCCGCGCACCCAGGGATTGCTCAGGGGCAACGTAATGAAAAACAGAAGAATGAGAATTCGTTCGTATTTCGTGAGCTTGTGCAAGACCTTTTGGTTTCCTTAACTTGATTCTAGTGCTGTTTACTTTAAGTGAAAGGTCTTCGTCAAGCAGGCGAAGCTGCGCTCGAATCGCGATGGAGTGTCGCCGCAGCTTCTGTAGAGCTCTGTGAACCTTCACCCTTCCGTAGTATTGCAATGATGGAAAGCGGAGGGAGCGGAAGCCAATTGTCCAGCAGACGGAACGCCGGAGTCATGATGTTCAACAAACGGATTTGCCCCAGTCCGAAAGTCTTTCGGCGCAAAACGCGTCCGTTCAGCCACCACGCCAGCACTCCAGGCCGGTTGAACTTCAGAATTTTCTCAACTCTGAATCCGGCTCGTTGCGCTACTTCCACGAGCTGTTCCTCAGTGTATCGGCGGAAATGTCCCAGTACTTCGTCCAGGCTGCCATAAAGTTTGGGTCCGTAAGGAACCAGGATAATAGCGCGGCCGCCTTCGCCCAAAATATTCCAAACGTTTCGCAAGGCGCCGGCATCGTCTTGAATGTGCTCCACCACGTTGAGGCAAATCACGGTGTCGAACGACTGTCCTGCGGGAAACGTCTCCGCGCTCTCCGCATCGGTACGCGCCACCCGCATGTAGGGACGCGTAGGGCAGAGCGTCCAAAGATATTCCAGATATTGAGAGTTCACGTCGGTGGCCCAATAGATTTCGCGCGGCATCAGGTGCACTGACATATTTCCGATTCCCGCGCCGATTTCCAGCACGCGCTTTCCCATGTATGGCCGGATTACATCCGCCATCCAGCGCGTGAAACGAGGAGCACGGTTCAACCGTTCCAGAATTGCGGCGCCCTGTTCATCTTCCACATAAATTCGAGAAGACATCGCGTAGTGGAAAATGGCCCAGAGCGCGCGCACTCCATCCTTCCAGCTTATCTTCTTCCCCTCGCGATAGGTCCGCCCGGAATAGCTGATGGGCACTTCAAAAATTCGGCTTCCGCGTTTGGCAAGTTTGATGGCTAGCTCTGGCTCCACATCGAACGTGGAACTTTCCAGCGGGATGCTCTTGAGCAAGCTCGCGCGCACCATTTTGTAGCAGGTTTCCATGTCCGTGAGGTTGAGGTCGGACACGAAGTCGCACAGAAAAGTGAGAAACTTGTTTCCGAGCGCGTGCCGAAAGAACAAAGCCCGTTTGTATCCGCCGGGCATGAAACGAGAACCGAAGACCGCGTCGGCGTCCTCCATCAGAAATAGTTCAACCATTTTCAGCAGATCCACGGGGTGATATTCCAGGTCGGCATCGTGAATCACCACGAGCTCGGTATCCACGTGGGCTAGCCCAGCGCGAATGGCCGCCCCTTTGCCGCCGTTCTTTTCGCTGTGCAGCCAGACCCAAGAAAACTTGGAGTCCGCTGTTCCCGATTCCACCGAAGCGCGGAAGCCTTCGATGGCTGCGGCCGTGCCGTCTGTCGAGCCGTCGTTCACGACGATCACTTTGATTTCCTGCAGCAGCGGCGATTCGCCAAGAACCGAGAGCCGTGCCAGGCTTGTCGCGACCAAGTATTGCTCGTTGTACGCGGGAACAATCACGGAGAGCGTAGTGCTGGTGCGCTTTTTTTCCACCCCGTCTTGCGAAAACGGAACTTCCGCCGAGCCTCGCATCGCACCGGTTCCTTCCACTCGATTTGTCGACGAAGTTGCGCTCATCGCCTTTTCAGCAATAATGTTTCACTGGAGACGGCACATGGGATTTCACGGGAAATATTACTATGTCGCGTAGCGTATTGGTGGCTTAGACGGCAGACGATCCCGCTACCATCTGGCCCACTGAATGGGACGCATCGGACGCAACACACTTCTCGCCTTCGGCGCTCTTCTTGTTCTGAAAGTAATGAATCACGCCGTCCACGATGTCGTTCAAAGGTATCCCTGGCAGAAAGCCGGTAAGTCGCTCCAGCTTTCCGAGCGCGGGCACGCGCCGTGGCATATCTTCAAACCCGGGCTCGTAAGCCTGATCGTACGGGACATAAGTGATCGGAGATTTGCTCTTCGTCCGCTCCTTCACCAGCTGAGCGAGCCCTTCAATCGAAATTTCATGTGTATTGCCGATGTTGACGACCTCACCGATTGCTTCCTCGGTCGCAACAAGCCGCATGATGGCCTGCACCGAATCGCGAACGTCGCAGAAGCAGCGCGACTGCTTTCCGGTTCCATAAACCGTAATCGGCTCACCTTCGAGAGCCTGGCGCACAAAGTTAGGCAGCACCATTCCGTATCGGCCCGTCTGACGCGGTCCTACCGTGTTGAATAACCGTGCAACCACCACCGGCTGTTTTTTCTCTTTCCAATAGGAAAGCGCAAGAAATTCGTCCAAAGCCTTCGATGCCGCATAGCTCCATCGGCCCTTGCTGGTCGGTCCAAGCACCAGGTCTGCGTCTTCGTGGAACGGCACTTTATCGCTCTTGCCATAAACTTCCGACGTGGACGCTGCAAAAACCAGTTTTTTCTTCTTGGATGCCGCATCCAACACGAATTGCGTGCCGTGAACGTTCGTTTCAATCGTGCGCACCGGGCTTTCTACAATCAGCCGAACGCCCACAGCGGCGGCAAGATGAAAAACCACATCGCATTCGTCCACCATCTCCGCCAGAAGATGCTTGTTCATGATCGAATCGAAAACATGGTGAAAGCGATCGTGTTTTTTCAGGTGCCGTATGTTTTCTACGCTGCCCGTGGAGAGGTCGTCGAGGATAAATACTTCGTCACCGTGCGCTAGCAGCGCCTCTGCCAGATGAGAGCCTATAAAACCAGCACCGCCGGTAATCAGATTACGCAAAATGTCACCCTTTAGGTCGAAGGCCCGTCCGACTCTTCGGAGCCTGATGGAAATTTGGTAGTCTTCTCCGCATCTTCCCCGTATCCGTATCCGTACGCGTACGGATAATACCGGTAAGAGTAGTAATAATCCGGCGCGCTCGAGTCTACCGCATTCAAAACGACGCCCAGCAGCCGGCATTTCACTGCTGCCAGCAGATCGCGAGTGCGCGTGAAAGCTTCTTTCGGCGTCTCACCGCTGCGCACCACCAGCAACACTCCGTCCGTGAGCGCGGAAAGAATCACTGCGTCCGTAGCAGCCATCACCGGAGGAGAGTCGATAACGATGAACTTGAATCGGCGGCGCAATTCCGCAATTGCTTCCCGCATGCGATGCGAAGAAAGCAGGTCCGCGGGACTCGGCGGCACAGGCCCCGTGGTCAAAGCCGAGAGGTTGGTTATCGTCGGATGCTGAATGGTGGCTTCGTCCAGGCTTGAAACCCCGGCCAAATAAGAACTCAGTCCCACGTCCTTTCCAAGGGTCAAATTCAGGGCCCGCCGAATTCCGGGTTTACGCAAGTCGGAATCCATCAATAAAGTACGGTCTCCAAGCTGCGCCAACGTAACGGCGAGGTTCACCGCCGCTGTAGTTTTTCCTTCGCGTGGCAAGGCGCTCGTCACCAGGATTACTTGCGGAGGATGCTCGGCCTGCGATAAGAGCAGCGAGGTCCGCAAAGCTCTGAAAGCCTCAGAGATTTGAGATTTTGGTTGAGCGTAAGACAGCAACTCGATGCGCCCAGGCGACCCCCCCTCTCCCGCTTTCCGCGAAAGCCGGCCCTGATGCGCATTCAATCCCGGCATGGCTGGTACAACTGCAAGTGAGGGCAAACCCGTCAGCGCTTCGATATCGTCGGGTGACTTCACCGTGTTATCGAGATACTCGCGGAAAAGTGCGAGACCTACTCCTCCTACCAAGCCGATCAAAAATGCCAGCAGGATATTGCGGGCCTTTTGGGGTCGTGAAGGGCCTCCCGGAGCCAGAGCAGGGTCCACCACCCGAATATTGGTTGACCGCAGCCCGACAGTAATGGTCGCTTCTTTCAATTTTTGCAGCAGCCCGTCGTAAAGCAGCCTGTCTGATTCTGCATCGTGCTGCAGAATGTGGTATTGAATCAGTTTTTCTGCTTGATCGTTTGCTTCTGCCCTTTGTTTATCGAGCGTTTCCTGCAGCAGTTCCACATGGCTGCGCGCCGTGGTGAATTCCTGTTGGACGCTTTCTATCAAGGTCTTTCGCGCGCGGCTCAGATTTTCATCCAATTCCTTTTGCTGCGCGGCGATCCGGAGAACCTTGGGGAAATTGGGGCCATATTGGTTTAGTGCTTCCGCATATTGTTCGTCGATATCTGATTTTCGTTTCAGCAGCTCCGTCAATACTTCGCTACCGTGCGCTGTCGGCAAAGCGTCCACATTTCCGGACACTGCCATGCGGTACATCGCTTCCTTCTGCGCCACATCGGTTTGTGCTTCGGTGACAGCCTTGCTCAGGTCTGCCAGTTTCGAAGTAGTGATGTCTTGCTTCTCATCAATTTGCCATGTTTGGTTAGCCCGTTGATAGGCGATGCGGGCATTTTCCGATTTTTCAACTTTAATCCGCAGCCCTTCCAGCTCCGAAGACAGCCAGTTAGACGCCTGGATCGTCGCGTCGTATTTGCTGCGAAAATTCTGCTCCACGAAGTTCTGCAAGTGAGTGTTCACAATCTGCGCCGCGAGCTGAGGATCTTCCGCTTCGAAGGTCACTTCGATCAAGCGGCTGTTAGCAACGCGCTTCACAGTGAGTCGGCTCAGGAACGCGCCCAGGATTGCCGGACGCTGGGGTGCCGGCCCGTTGTGAGCCCAAGCCGTCGTGCTAGGGCCGCCGCCGAACTCCGGGTACCGCGTCAGATCGAGGGACTTAATCGTCTGCAACGCGAGCGTTTCGCTCTGCAGTATCTTCGTTTGCGTTTCCAGGTAATTTTCCATGTCCATGAACTCGTCATAAGAGTTCGAGTCCGGAAACGGCGACATATTCTGCGACTCTTTATCCACTTCCACGCGCGCGGCCGCCAGATAAACAGGCTTCATCTTGAACGACGCGATTGTCACCACCGTCACTACCGTCAGAAGAAAAGTGAGGATCAGCCACTGATGCTTCCGCAGGATGATGATGTAGTCGAGCAGGTGCGGTTCCCGGGCGACCTGATCCCATGGAAGCACCGACGGTGCGGGAATTACAGTTAGCGCCTCTGCCGCTTTCCGATCGCGAAGGCTTGGAACGATTCTAGATGGCTCTTCCATTTATTCCCTTATTCCATGTATCGGGACGCCGGAACGGCCCAGCCGAACGCCCGTCAGAATCTATAAACCGCAACGCTTGCTCCCGCTACCAATGCAGCCTCTCCGCCTTTCGCCAGCACCTTTAGGCCCACGCTATCGGGGATATACAAAATGTCATTCGATTGCATCGCCATATCGTCGGCTTTGCGATTTTCGATTTTTTTAATTTGCACCGGTATCGTATCGTTTTGTCCACTCGCAACGTTCTTGCGTATGATCACGGCTTGATCGCCCTTCGCAAATCCTGTTAAGCCGTGCGCTAATGCCACTGCCTTGAGCACGGTAATCTGCTCCCCATGGCTCTGCAGCACGTATCCCCCCGGCTGCGCTATTCCTCCACCCATCACATACACAATGCCGGCGCGAGGAATGCTTACCGTGTCGCCACCATAAATCGAAATGTTATAAGCAGGATTCCCCGATTCGAGCAAATCTTGCAGACGAATCGTGATCGTCTGACCATCCAAAGACGCACTTCCAGCCGGTCCATTTACGTTATTCTTGTCCGCGGCCGCTGGCTGACGTGTGATGATTACCTCGCTTCCAGCTTCATCCGAGAATCCCGCCAGCCTGCGCAAGCAACTCTAACAACGTCGTGGGCCTGATAATCTGGTACACCATGGGCTTTTGCACAGCTCCCACCAGCGTCACCGGCTGACTATTCTGCTCTTTCACGAAAACGGAAACCTGTGGATGGGATACCAAGCCGTTCTCGATTAAGAGTTGCGCCAATTTTTGTTCCAGTTGGTACGGGGTCAGACCGACCGTAACAATCTTTCCCGGGATCAGCGGGTAGGTGATATCGCCCATATCGCTAACCCGCACATCGCGGGAAAGTTCCGGGACGTCAAAAACGTCGATATGCAAGAGATCGCCGCTCCCTGTCGGTGTTTCCTGGTTCTGGGGACGAGCGAGTCCGGCTAGTTCCTGAATCTTTTCGTTTGTTTGTTGTTTCGTTTCGAGTTTTGCCTGGCCGTACGTCGCCTGCACACTCAACAATAGGAAAATCGGCACCAAAAGGGCAGGCTTCGCTTTAAGCCAGCCCGAACAGCCCCGGACTGTGAAAGTCATAAGACAGATAACCCCGCAAACACTATCGCCTAGCCCTGTGCTTGTGTCAATTATGGAAATCCTCGCTCCCGCTTACGAAAGTCAAAAGTCCTTTAAATAGAGTTGTCTAAGCCGATTCTGCCACGGTCAGTTTGCGTGTTCGAATGCGCCGTCGCGTTGGCCCGGACTCGGAGGCTAAGGGAAGAGAAGTTGCAAGATACACTTGTAACAGGAAGAGCACGGCATTGGCAGGGATGTGCAAATTGAAATCCACGAAGCTATGAAGCAAAATCCCGCACAAACCTGTGACCGCTCCGGCGTGAAGCGCGCGTGAAAAGTGGCCCTGCTCCGCTACGTAGCAGCTTTTTGCCTCTCGAAACAAAATCCAGAAGAATGCCAAACCGCACAGCCCGCCCAGCACTCCTGTTTCCGCCAGCATTTCCATGTAATCGTTATGAACGTGGTCCACAAGCTTGCCATCGTAGAGAATTTCATACCGCGGATACACGGCCACCAGCGCACCCAAGCCCGCGCCCTTAACCGCATGATCCTCAAAGATGTGTGCGCCCCCTCGAAGCATCGTTAAGCGGCGTTCAATCGTTACGTCCCCCGACCGCACCATCGAAAATCGTTCAAGCGCTTTTCCCGCCCCCAGCCACGCGATCAGCGCTATCGCTGCCAGTGCAACAATTGCTATCGCTGTCAGCCGCGGTCCTTCCGGACCTCTATGCGTTTTCGCCAGTAACCAAAGCACCGCTACTTCGAATCCGAAGCTGACAATACCTCCGCGGGAACCTGACAGGATCAACGCTCCAATAGGAATGATCGTCAACAGACTAGCAAGAGGGTACAAGTCCCTCCGTAATCCTCGAAAAATCAGCATTGCCAAACCAACCGGCAGCGTGAGCTCCACGAAGCCTGCGAAATGATTTCGGTTAACGTATGGTCCAAATGGATCGCCTCCCGAGCGTAGCGCGCGAAACCAATAAATTGTCCCCTCTGATGTGAAGTGTTGAATGATGCCTAGCAAAGAGACGCCAAAGCACAGCAGGATTAGGAACCATACCAATCTGCTGAGGTCCACGCGTTCTCGGAATGATTGTGCCAGCAGAAAAAACAGCACCAAATACGCGCCAAATCGAAGTAATTCGAGCCGCGTGAGAAAGGAATAGGGTGTAACTCCAAAACATAGCTGCAACACGCCGATCGCGATCACGCCGAGGATAGGCCAGTTCAATGAACTCCAATAAATCTTAGTTTTCGGATCTTTGAAAACGACTACGGCCCACAACAGGAACAAGATTCCAGCCCCCATTTCTAGAAGCGACTCCGACCACACTTCCACCGTGCCAAAAGCCAATACGCTGAACACGATCAGAACGTAGAGGCCGCCTCGCACGATTTTCATTGCTGTGGCCGCCCCGCATCCGCGCCCGTCGGCACCAGCGAAATATCCGCGATCCAAGCAGTCCCGCTCAATTTATTGTCGAAAAGACGGCTTCTGCCGCGATACAACCGCACCACAAGAAAGTGCGTCTGCGTTCCAGTCGGTACGTCTAGCTCTGCCGCTGTCCACATATGATCGCCGGTAAGATTTTCCGTCTCTAAGGACGCGACCTCACCATGATTCGGATCCGCGACCGCAAAACGCATCCCGCTCTCAGTCGATATCGCCTCCGTCCTCAGGTACGCGCGCAAATGATAAGTACGATTGGGTTCTACCGGTACGTATTCAAGCGGATATTCGAGACCGAGATTCGAGCCCCCGCCGAAATCCAGCCGCACCGAGCGTCCGCTATGTCCCGGCGGCGCGGAATCAAAATCGATTGTTGCGCCTAAGGGATTGTTCCAGCGCCAGCCCAATCCTCCATTCGTAAAGTCGCCGGTAAAGTTCCCGTTCCATAGTAACGATCCGTTTCCCGGCCCTTCGTGTGGAAGACCAGCCGCACGGAGCGCTTCACGCCAAACCCGGCTCGCATCAGCCGAGCGGTCTTCGCGAATTAGTTCGTCCAGAAACGAAAACGATCGCGGCAGCGCAATCGACTTCCCCAGTGATATCAATCGCTGCCACACCTTAAGTCCAGGCTCGGCTTCATGAATTGATGCGAAAAAATCAAGCGTCTGGAGATATGCGTTCACATCGGCGGGAACCACCTGATTGAGCAGCGTGTCTACATCGTGATTGGAACGCCACGTTCGCGAAATGGCAAGCGGCAATAGCGAAGGGTCCGCCCGGACAGCCAGTTGGATCTGGGCATAGCCCTCCGCCCATCTCTGTTCCCGAAGCAGAAAATTCCCGTAGTTCCAAGCGACCTGTGCGGAGAGCGGGTAAACGGTTTGCGCGTGTTCGAAGGCATTGCGCGCATCGGAATCGTCTCCCGTCGCTTCGTACGCTCCGGCTAGATTCATCCAGTAATACGAAGAAAGCGGGTTATCGTGGATTGCTCTTTGAAAATCCTGGATGGCTTCGTTCGGATCGCTGGCAACGAAATCCAACTGCCGGAATCGACCCAAAATGTCCCAAGCCTCGCCATTCCCGGGTTCCAGCGCGGCCCCGCTTTCAATTACGGCCAGCCGGTCTGAATTAATTCGGTGGTCTGCGACCCAAAGCCGGACGCCTTGGTACAAAAAAAATAGGGTGATCGACATCGCAGCGATCAGCAGCGCGTACCGCGGCCCTTTTCCTTCTAGTTTGATCTCCACGCTCCCGTAATCTGCACCGAGCGTCGCCTGCTCTGCAAGCTTAAATTGCGAGGGAATCCTGCAAGTGTGATTTTTCCCGCCCGCTGAAAAACTACTTTTCGCGGAATCGGTACACCAATCCTATGGAAGCGCGGTAATTCGTTTGGGCCGGGGCGCCGGAGAGGAATCGCGACTGCTCGTAATCGGCCTGGATCAATCGGATCGACCAATGTTCTCTGAATTTCCAATCCAATCCGCCCCCTCCCATCCACACGGGACCGAAATACGAAATGCTGAAGGGAGTGAACCCGACCTGATTGATGCTGTTGGTGTAATATCCCCCTCCGAACAGAATATGTGCAAAAGGGGTTATTTTGTGCTTATGGCCGAAAGGATAGAGCTGCGGCCCCACCAAAAAGCTGTAGATGTCTGTACTGGTGTTTGTCTTGTTTACGCTGCCGCTCGAACTATTTCGATTGTATGTCCCGGCGATTTCACCGGCCACGTTGATAAATCGCCAAATATGGTAGTCGCCATAAGCTGCCCACCCGCCCATATTGATCCGTGACCCATCGAACTGATCGAACGATCTATACAGGGCGCCTCCCCCAATCTCGAACTTCGGCACCTCCTGAGCCATTGCCGGCACGCAAAAAATTAGGGCCAGTATGAAAAGCCCAACCAGGTTCTTCATTTCTAATATCCTCCAAGAATTCGGGCACCGAGTATGCCATTCCCGCGGCCTTATGATGCGGCCAATCAGAGTTAGGTTATCGCGCCGCTAAGAGTAAACGGAAATGGCCTCGGATAGAAGGGTGGGAAGGAAAAAAAGGGGCCGGACTTGCGCCCGGCCCCTTCAAAACGAAGAAAAGCCTACCTCCTGCCTAGGCGAATTAGCACGCCGACGCCAATTTTAAAATTATCTTGGAAAGGAATTCCTTCACTTCCTGCGCCGAAGAAGCGGGTTCGCTCGTATTCAATTTGCGCCATCCGAATAGCAAAATGCTTTGAGACCGTCAGGTCCACTCCGCCGCCCCCTCCCCATGCAAATTTGTTCTCTGAATCGTTGCATCCACCGCCGCCGCAATTGGAGAACCCAAAATGTGCTCCTCCAAAAAGCGCGTTCACGTACGGCGTTATCATATGATGGCCCACCGGATAAACCTGCGGGCCGACCATGTATGAATAGACCGTGTTATCTCCGCCGCCAAAAGTCTTGTAGGTTCCATCGAAGTCGGCCGTAATGCCGAGCCAACGGGTGATGTTCGCGTCGCCCGATACCTGCCACCCGTTCATATTCAGCCGCGGACCATCTGGCACATTAAACGAGCGATACTGATATCCTCCGCCCACCTCGACCACCGGAGTTTCTTGTGCCAAAGTCGGTATAGTGAAAATCGCAAGTAACGCGAACATCCCAAATAGCTTTTTCATCGCAACACCCTCCTCAGAATTAGTACGCAAGGATATTCATCTTCCCTGCCTGTGGTTTTGGCTGGGCTCTTTAGCGCGTCCCAGATTGGCATATTGCGAAAAGCTTAAGAACGGGGAACAAGCGGGTATGTGCTGAAGAATGCACCACGGTGCTTTAAGTGTATATCCATGAGCGAGTTACATGACGCTTCGTTCTTCGCGCAGTGCCGGGAGTAGACGTTCGATTTCGCACCCAGGCGTAAGGTTTACGTCTTAATCGCCTCGCAGGATCGGAAAATTACATCACACAGTTCATCGCTCCGCGCAGGATCCTCACGCGGCACCAAGCGCCGTATCGGCACCCTCCCGAGCATGCGACCTAGAAACTCGAACTCGCACGCTCGCATTTCCTTATCCAGAAGATTCGTTGCGTACGAATTCGCTACCAGTGCCAGCAGCCCCTCTCGCGGAGTCAACTGCTCGAGAAATGGCGCATCCGGCGCCGAACTTCTTTCTCCTAACACGAAGATCGCGCCCAGCGGCAAAGCCTGCTCTTCGAATCGGAGATTATTTCCAGCCAGCGAAAGCAGCCGTTTATTCCAGCTGGGCGAAAAACTCGGTAGTTTCTTGTCGGGTCCGTACACCATCGTTACCGAATCAGGCCACAAGCAAAGATACGGGTACGCCGGATAAACGTAGAAAGAGCCTTCCCGTTCTACTAGAGCGACCACGTCATCAGAAATTACTGCACAACCCTTGCGCGCCATAAGCGCGGCAGTCGTAGATTTCCCCGCTCCCTCCGATCCCACAAAAGCAATGGCACGTTCAGCGAACGCCACGGCGCTTGCATGAAGGCAGGTCACTCCTCGCAAGCGCAACAATAGCCCGAGTACGGGCCCCAGCAAGTAAGTTGCCGCATCTTCAATCGTCAGATCATTCGGCCACTGCGCCCACAGTTCCGTTCCCTCGCGATTTATCCAAAATTGTGTGCCATCGTAGTACGCAAGTCGCAGCAGACCACTTCCCGCGATTTTCCAGATGCGAAGCGCTGGTTGTCCGGCGTCATCGGTGTAAGCGCTCGTGTAGGTCAAAGTTTCCTGCTCGCTCCGAATTTCGCCCGCAGTGTAAGGGGAAGCGTCCATATGAACGATGATGGCTGGATTCGGGGCAGACGTCTTCTCAGCGATCAGTTCCGGGATAGGAAGATTTGAGCTAAGCAGTAAACCGAAGACCGAATAAGTGAAGTTCACTTCGTCCAAACTGAAATATCAACCATTTGCAGGCTACCGATATCGACCTTGCCGCTCGCCTAATTTCGCATTTGCCCGAAATCACTTGTCACTTGATCCGGCGAACACGGCTTTCACATATGCGTTTTAATGTGCGGAAATTTGCCACCGTCGTTCGTTGAACGCAGACCCTTTGCCTGCGTCAGCTCTCGGATCGTTCCATAAATAGTTAGGACAGGGGTGGAATAAGGTTTCTTAATCTCCTGTTTGGACTCTTTAGGCATTGCCAACCCCCGCCAGCTTGTTATACCGGACTCTGCGCGATGACTGCAACCAAAAGTTGAGACATGCCGGGCGAAGATCCAGCGCAATCTGCTCTGGAAAGTCTTCCAGTCGCGACGGCTTCAAAGCAGGGTGTTTCACATAACCATCCATGTCCGCAGTCCATTGTACCTGATCCAGCAATTGCACAGCTTTCGGTTGATGTAAACAGCGAACCAAGGGATCAAAAGCAGGCGCTGTTTTCGGTCGAAGTCTGCAGTTCTCGGGCAAGCGTCCCGCCATCGCGTCGCGCAACAGCCTCTTCCCGAAGCAGAAAGGAAAAGGAGGAAGCGCCAGCAAATAATCCACCACTCGCAAATCCAAGAATGGGTAGCGCGTCTCTACCAGGCAATGTGTCACTCCAGGGCTTTCCTGTTCAAACATAATCGCCCAATGGGGAATCGACAGGGAAGCGTGCGCCTTTGGGCGAATAGGATGCGGTTGATGTGCCGGTAACTCGCTCCATTCTCTCCATCGCGCTCTCAAATCGAGGCGCCGTTCAAAATCCGGATCTAGCCAGCGCGGAAATAACGGCGCTTTCGGATCTTTCCCGAAGACTCGCTTGATACGCCGGCGAATTCCCGGCCAAACCGAAGGTCGCAGCCAAAGGTAACTCGGAATTTCCCGCACCAGACCCCGAAAATCTCGCGATCGCAGCATGTGCCTTGCATACGGCAGCATCTGAAAATGCAGCAAGTTATCGCCGCCTTCGCCACAAAGTGTTACGCGGCAATCCCGCGCAATCATCTGGTACTGATCGAACAGACCCGCAAATAGTGGGTCGTCAACCGGTTCAGGGCTGCTCAATTCTGGATCGTTCCAGCGCTCAAAGAGCTTGAATGCATCGATCTCCAGAAACTGAATCGGAATCTTCAGAAAATCCGCCACCTCTTGGGCCAGAGCTCCGTCGCGATCGGAACTCAACGGTGCGTAAATATTCGTGTAAGCGCGCAAGTCCGCAGCTCCCGATGAATTTCCGGAAATCTCGCGTGCGGTGGTGGCCAGAGCCGCCGAATCCAATCCTCCGCTCAGCAGAATTCCTGCACGCTCTGTTCGCAAGCGGTCGGCAACAGCGCCTCGGAGAAGAAATCGAAAGTGTTCCGCATACTCGTCGGCACTGCGATAGTGGATGGCGCCGTCAGTAGGAGCAGACCAGTAACGCGAAATCCTAACACCCTCGGCGCACACAGAAAGACAATGCGCCGGCGGCAATCTGCGAATGTCGCGAAAAGTTGTTGTCGTCGGCTCGCAGTTGCTCCCAAACAACAGGAAATCGCCGACGGCCGCGTCGTTCAACTCATCGGAGATCTCCGGGTGCAGGCGAAGGCAATTGAGTGTGTTACTGAAAACGAAGACTTCGCCCATCTCGGCGTAGTAGAAGGGCTTCAATCCGAAGTGATCGCGCGCGCAAAAAAGTTTTTTCCTGCGTGCGTCCCAGATCGCAAAAGCGAAATCCCCGCGCAGGTGCCGAACGCAATCCTCACCCCAAAGAGCATAAGCTTGCAGAATCAATTCGGAGTCTGTTACGACCCGGCGATAATTTGGTTCGGCCTGCTCGAATTGGCGTTGTAGTTCATCGCGACAATCGATTCGCGCGTCGGCTGTAATCAAGAATTGTCCGCCAAGACCGGCTGGCTGCCTCTCGTGCAGCGATTCTCTGGACGTTCGCAGCATCGTGTGCCCAAGCCCGACGCAGCCGTTCGAATACGTGTCTCGACCATCCGGACCCACATAGGAAAGAAAGTGCGTGAGCGACCGCAGGAGCCCGCGATCGACAGCCGCACCGCTTCGGTCGAACATGCCTACGATTCCGCTCAATGTGTTTCCGTCCCCATCGACGTCGCCTGCCCTTCGAACGGTGAGAAGTGGAGATGTTCTTCTCCGAAACCGTTCAGGATCGCGCCGCGGAATTCAACCCAGGCATGTGCTTCGAACCGGTCCAGATCCTTTCGCGCGCCGATCTTCAGTTCCGCCGCGATACCCCGCATTCGAAGCAGCCACCAAAGCACCAGTGATTGTTCCAGGCAATTTGTCCCGAAAAAAAGATTCCGCGCCGCCGCTTCTTCCAACCGTGCAATCTGTCGCGCCGTCTCTTCGAGCGAAACATTCGATGCGGCCACGTCGTTCACTACCCTGGGCGCGAGCCATCCCAGCAAGCTTTTCCAGCTTCGAAATCCCGCAAGACGCAATCCCAACCAAGTGACCGTCAAGCCTGCAGCCGCTTCGAGCGCGATGCCTCGCTCGAACCCGCTCAGTCGCCAAAAATTTCGCCAAGTCTCCATCGTCAATTTCAACCCGCCGTTGCTCAAGAAGTCGCGTTAATAATGTCCGGACATCGTTCGAAAATTGAAAGCCACGAGGAGCGATGCCGCCTGCCTCAAGGACTCGCCACGCCTCTCACTTCAATCAGTCCTTCGCTGCGCATTTTCTCCAACAGATTCAAAAGATCTCGCTCGCAAAGTTCAGCGTCCACCTCATATTCCTTCAACAAAGTATCTCGCAGCTCTTCAATGCTTCGCGGTTGCTTCAGCAGGCCCCAGACTCGTGTTCCCACCGGATTCATGCCGTAGTACACGCTGTTTTTTAGACTCAATATTGCAGATTCTTCCCCCAACGGACATGACACTTGTTCGCTCGCTGCCACTACGATGGAATGCACGGAGAGGGATGCGTCCATTGGGGAGCTAAATTCCTTCAGGGCTGGGTAGCTGATTTCGCCGGCAAACCCGGCTGTGTGTGAACGCTCGAAACGCACCACGCCAAGTAAGTTCGTACACGCTGGCCTCATTCTACCCGGACTTTCCGTCACCCTGCAACGACGGAACTGGATTCGGCGCGGCAAACTCGGTTATAACCACCAGGATGCCGGAACACGCTATCTCCGTCGCCGCGCTTGAAAAATATTTCCCGCCTGCTTTAACCGGCTGGCGTGCGCTCATACAGCCGCTAGCACGCCCCACGGAAATGGCTCTTGCCGGAGTTTCTTTCACCGTCCAACAGGGAGAATCCGTCGCTCTGATAGGCGCAAATGGCGCCGGAAAATCCACCTTACTCCGCATCCTGGCCACTCTGATCGTTCCCACACACGGGAATGCCACACTCGGCGGTTTTGATGTCGAGCGCGAAGCCGCCGGAGCGCGCCGCCAGTTTGGCTACCATACCGGAGGAGATGAAGGATTTTACAGCCGCCTGAGCGCCCGCCAGAATCTTCTCTTTTTCGCCGCGATGAACAACTTGAGCCCAGCCGAAGCGCGAAACCGAATCGCAAGCATGGCCGAATCCATGGGAATCCAAGACGACTTGGATCGCCAAGTCCGAACGTTCTCCACCGGGATGATGCATCGTCTCGGCCTGGCCCGCGCCTTGCTTCACGGCCCTGCCATTTTGTTGCTCGACGAACCCACGCGCAGTCTGGATCCCCTTGCCGCCGCGGATCTTCGCCGCCTCTTGCGGGACGACCTCGTACGCGATCGCGGCACCACTCTTCTCTTTGCCTCGCACGCCTTAAGCGAAGTTGAAGAAATCGCTGACCGCGTCGTCCTTCTGGACGCCGGCCGCGTGATCGCATGCGATTCGCCCCGCGGACTTTGCGCTTCTACAAGCACGTCCACTTTTGCGGCTGCGGTCTCAAGCCTTGTGCGCCATTCCGAGCCGGCGGAGGCGGCACAGTGAACCTCGCTTCCAATCTTCGGAAAGTATCGGCATTCTTCTGGCGCGATTTCGCGATTGCGCGCGGCTACCGCGGCGCGCTTTTGCTTGAAACTATCGAGGCTCTCTTCGGTGTCGCAACCTTTTATTACTTGTCGCGCTTCGTTCAGAGTCCCGAACTATCCAGCGAACTTCCTGCCGGCGCGAATTACTTTGCCTTCGCCCTGGTTGGATTTGCTTTTTTTGATTACCTCAGTGTCTCGCTCAGCGCCTTCGACGCCAGCCTCGAAGAAGCCCGCCAGAATCGCACGTTGGAGGCCTTGCTCGTAACGCGAACACCGCTCCCCATAATTCTCGCCGGTTCGGCAGTCTATCCCTTTGTGGCGCTGGCCATTCGCACCTGCGTCTATCTCGCCTGGGGAGCTTTGTTCTTTGGATTCGCGCCGCGTTCCGCTAACTGGCCCGGAGCCGTGGCGATTCTCCTCGCTTCTATATTAGCTTTCGCCGGGCTGGGAATTCTCTCGGCCGGCTACTCGATCCTCTTCAAACGTGGCAATCCCGCAAAATGGATCGTCCTGGGTCTTTCCGGATTGCTCGGCGGAATGATGTATCCCGTGTCCGTATTGCCCGCGCCCTTGCAGATGTTGGCGCGATTGATTCCAGTTACGTATTCGCTGGAGGGAATGCGTGGTGCGTTGTTAGCCGGTGCAGGATGGAGAGAACTCTTTCCTTCCATCGGAGCCTTGCTCCTCTTCGCCGCGATTCTAATTCCGCTCTCATTCCTTGTTTTTGCCTGGGCCCTGCGTCGCACAAAAATAACCGGCACACTCACTCATATCTAGCAAGAAAGAAGACGGGTCCGCTTGGGAAACTCTTAGTCGAACAGCCGATATCGCAGTATCGCGTACAGCGTCACAAACCCGTCGCGCCACGTAATCTTTTTCCCCTCTTCATAGGACCGGCCAGAATAGGAAATAGGCACTTCGTAAATTCTCCATTTCCCCTTAGCGACTTTCACCGTGACTTCCGGCTCGAATCCGAAACGGTTCGACTTCAAGCGCATGCCTTCGATCACCTCGCGCCGGAAAACCTTATAGCAAGTTTCCATGTCGGTAAGATTTAGGTTCGTGATGATGTCCGACAGTAAAGTCAGAAACTTGTTGCCGACCATGTGCCAGAAGAAGTGCACGCGCTGAGGCCCGCCCAGGAATCGCGACCCGTACACCACATCCGCGCGACCGTCCAGGATCGGTTCCAAAAGCTTGGGATAATCTTTGGGGTCATATTCCAGGTCAGCATCCTGCACTAGAAAAACTTCGCCGGTCGCTTCCCCGAATCCACGGCGAAGCGCCGCCCCTTTGCCTTGGTTTGTCTCTTGGAAAAAAAATCGCACTCTGTCGAGTTGAAGGCGTGCGCGCCCCTCTCCGATTTCCGCTTCCTGATCGCCCTTCGATTTCCGCTCGCTCAAATCCCGCAGTAGCTGTCGCGTTCCATCTGTGGATCCATCGTCCACCACGATAACCTCGTCCGCCAGCATGGAATCCTGAACGCGCAGCAGTAGTTCTTCGATGAAGGCTTGTTCGTTAAATACAGGAATAATTACTGAAAGGCGAAGTTTTCCCGGCGTAGCCGTTCTGGCCTGTTGCCGAGCATCAGATTTCCTCCGGTAGGGCAAGGGCGCGGTCGCCATAGCCTAAAACGATACCACGGCCTCTAAGCGGAAGAAATTTATTCCCAGACGCACTGTAGAGCCGCGCCCCCTTGTGGAGGCGGCTGCCGTGCAGTACAGTTTTTATTCGCGCCGCGGGTGCGGCACAAATGAAAGTACCTTTTCTCGACCTCAAATCTGAATATGCCGAGTTGCGGGACGAAATTCTCCCCGCTCTCGACCGCGTGTGCCGGGAATGTGCATTCGTTCAAGGTCCCGAAGTCGAGTCCTTCGAAAAAGAATTCGCCGAATTCTGCGGAACCAGACACTGCGTTGCGCTGAGTAACGGAACCGCCGCACTTCATCTGGGTCTGCTCGCGCTCGGCGTCCAACCGGGTGACGAAGTCATCACAACTCCAAACACGTTTCTCGCCACGGCCGAAGCCATCACCTATTGTGGCGCCCAGCCTGTTCTAGTTGACATTGATCCCACGACTGCGAACATCGATCCCAACCTGATCGAACGCGCCCTAACCCGCCGAACGCGCGCCATTCTTCCGGTTCATTTATACGGCCGCCCTGCCGACATGCACGCCATTCGTTCAATCGCCGCTCGCCACGATCTTCGCGTCCTGGAAGATGCTGCCCAGGCCCATGGCGCGCGCTATCAAGGCGAACGGGTCGGCGGCCTTGCCCATGCCGCCGCATTCAGTTTTTATCCCTCGAAAAATTTAGGAGCCTACGGAGAAGGCGGTGCGCTGACCACGAACGACGATCTGGTTGCGCAATTCGCGCGTGCGGCGCGTTCCCATGGACAGACCGCGCGTTACGCCCACGAGTTCGTCGGTTACAACTATCGCATGCAAGGCTTTCAGGGCGCTGTCTTGCGCATCAAATTGCGTCGCCTGAACGCATGGACGGAAAAACGCCAGGCGATCGCCCGCGAATATCGCCGCATTTTGCAAAATGCCCGAGTCGACTTGCCCGTTGATGATCCGCGCGACGAGTGCGTCTATCACCAGTTTGTCATCTACGTAAATAATCGATGTTCCGTGATCGCCAAGCTCGCTGAAAGGGAAATCGAAACCGCTATTCATTACCCCAAGCCCGTGCACCTTCAACCGGCTTACTCGTCTCTGGGAGACCCCATCGGAACTTTTCCGCTTACGGAGCGCGCCTGCGACCGCGTCTTAAGCCTGCCGCTATTTCCCAGCATGACCGCCGAACAAGTCAATCACGTTGCTGATTCAGTTCTCGAAATCGTAGGGGGAAAATAGAAGTTTGAGCTGATTCGCAAAAAACGTTTTATAGAAGAAAAGTTGAACTTTGTCTCAGAGCGCTGCCGTCAGCCGAAGCCCAAAAACCCGCGCTTCACGAACCCGGGGATTCCACATCGCGGTTAGGTGCGAGCCCGAGTTTGAATCCGGTCACTCCCGCGGCGTTTGCCGATCGTTCACGCAACATTTCCGCCAGGCCATCGAACACCTTCGAGCACGATTCGCGAAGCGCCGAATCTGCCGAGCGCAGCATCGATTCGATCACGTTTTGCCCGTGTTCGCTCAGCCGCCGCACCGAGGACACCATCCAGGAATCGCCGGCGGTCTGCAAACGCTCCTGATATTTGGCGACCGCGTCGTTGCTCAACTGATCCAGACTTTGGGCCCACTCGTCGTGGTGCGCATCGCGCTCCGCACGGTAACTTTCCAAGTCCGAAGTGAACTCACGCGAAAGAGCTGCGCGCGCTTGTTCCAAGCTTGTTCCGAGCTGTGATTCCATCAGCGCTTCAAGCCGTTGAACCGAGTCTCCCGCGCTTGCTTCAAACCGCTGAAGAACTTGCTGCGCGGAACGTTCGAGTTCCTGGGTTCTCTCTCCCACTGTGTTCCGGCTGGAATCCGCGAACTGCTCGGCCTGCTGCGCGGAAATATCCCGCAGGACCTCGCCAAACGAGCTGGCGGCAGCCTCGGCGGCCTTGTCGAGTGCGCCGCGCGTGCGTCCGGCGGCTTCCCCGGCTATTCCTTCCGCCTGCTCGCGAATTTGCGCCAGGTGATTTGCGGATTCTCCAGCCAGGTGGACCCCAAATGCCTTCGTTGCTTCACCTGTCTTTTCCTCGAATCCCGTTGCCGCTGACGTGATTGTTTGCTCCACCAGCACCTGCAATCGCGCCCGCGCTTCTTGTTGAAACCATTCGGAACTCCGCCCGATGGATTCGCCGGCGGAATGAGCTGCGCGCACACCGCTGGCATCCAGCTCTTCGCTCCACTTTGCCAACGCTTCCTTGCGCGCAAATTCAAAATCATTTCGCACATCGGCGACCGTTGAGGCCAGTTGCGCGGAAACGTCCCGTTGATTGTTCTCCGATGCCTGGCGCAACCGTTCGCGGTGCAGCCGCAAACCCTCTTCCGCTTGCACTTCGCGCGCAGCCAGTTCTCGAAGCAATTCCGGCACGCGTTCCAGATGTGGAGCGAGTTTCACTTCCGCCTGCGCTAATGTTCGGTTCAGGTATTGTTGTTGCAGCGTATCGAGCGCCGGCCCGATCCGTTGCGCCATTCCCGCGGCAAGGTTATCTGCCCGCCGGTTCAATTCGGCAGTCTGCGATTCCAGGATCTTTTCCAACCGGCGGTGAAGCTCGTTCAAAGTATCGTGGCTCGCCGCTTCCAGTTGCGCCGAATATTCTTTTGTTCCGCTCGCTACGGATTCAATCTCGGACAATGACGCGCGCGCCCGCGCAACCTCCTGATCCAGTGACGCCTTGATTACACCGAGCGTTTCGCGCGCCTCCGAAGAAATTTGCGTCAGCGGTTGCCGTGCCTCTGCGACCCGCTCGCGAATCTTCGATTCCTCATCCCGCAGCACATCCTGCGAACGTTGCGTCATCTGCTCGATCAGCCGTTGCACGTTGCTGTCCATGGACGACTGCAGCAGTTCATTCCACTGTGCGCGTGCCGCGCTCATTTCATGCGTAAGGGTCTGGCGCCACGCTGCTGTAATATCTTCCCCGGATGTTGCGTTTCCCCGCGAACTCTCCCCCTTTGCACGGCTCGCCTCAAGGGAAGCCTCCGTGGCCTCTAGTTGCAAACGAGCCTGCGCCAAGCGGCCCGCTGCTTCTCGAGCAGCTTCCGTTTCTCCTCGCAGTGTCTCCACTCGACGATTCACTTCGTCCATCAGCTCGTGCGCGTTGCCGAAATTTTTCTCAAACTCCGCCTTGAATCTCCGCAGAAACTCATCCTGCCGCTCGGCGAGGTGATTGGAAAGCTCTTCGCGCGTGCCGATCTGCGCCCGTTCGAATTGGACTTTCCATTTTCCGAA
Source organism: uncultured Acidobacteriota bacterium (assembly GCA_963698005.1). Classification (GTDB taxonomy): domain Bacteria; phylum Acidobacteriota; class Terriglobia; order Acidiferrales; family UBA7541; genus Palsa-295. The sequence continues at coordinate 2,598,169 of OY969113.1, read as the reverse complement.
AAATTCCTCGATCGCCGTAGTCCGCTTCCGATCGCTTTCGTCCGCAGCGCGGAGGAATTCCTCCTGCACCTGCTTTGTTGCGCGCGCGATGGCTTCCTGCGCCTGCGCTTCGAGCTCTTTCCGCAGCTCGCGGAAAAGCGGGCTGTTTGCGGCGCCGAGTTCGCTAACGGAAAGTGATTCGTTCCTATCATTCATAAGGTTTCCCGGGGAAGTGGTGGCGTTAGTTGATACGGCTTCGGTTTCAGTTTTTTCTGTGATGAACTCTTTGCTTTCGGCGACGGCATCCTCGTCGCGTTGTGAAGCGCGTTCCGAGGATTGTGTTGCGGTTGTCCATCCCGCCGGCAGCTCTTCAATCCCCCAGATATTTGCAGGACCTTCCAACTCTACCGCAATCTGAAAAAAGTCCCTGATCGAATGCGGACGCTGGACCCATGCAACCCGCGCGCGTACATTCGGCCGCTGCGGCGCCTGCGGCAGCTCTAGCGTTATCCACGTATTCCTGGGCAGATGATGCTTGGAAGAATACCGGCAGCCATGGAGGTTGAAAGCCAGCGTGCCGGTCCGCTCCTCGAAAGGCTGGCCCAGCAGATCGATTCCGCGCACGATCAGAGGCACAGACTCAAAGAGCCGATCGCTTCGTCGGCGTTCCATTCTGGTTTGATTCGAGTTCGCTTCGCCCACGAGATCCCCAAGGCCCTGCGAGAGAATAGCACTCCCGTGACTACGGGTCGAGATAAGAGAATACCTGCCGAAATCACGTCGAGAAAGAAAGTGTCGGCAGCACATCAATCGACTGTTGCCCCCCCGCTATCAAGTTCCGCTAACTCTTCTTTTTCTTCTTTGAGATGGTCGTATCCGCGCCGCCGCTCAGCGCATTCAGTCCATCGAGCGCCTCTTTCGCCTGTGCCGCCAGCGGCGTATTGGGAGCAATATCGATGCACTTTTGGTACGCCTCTTTCGTTCCCGGCGGAATGATATACATCATCTTTTCGCCTTCCTGTTTCGGTTCGATCCCTGCCGAAAGCGCGCTCCCCAACAGATACCATGACTGGCCGTCCTGAGGATTAGCTTGCGTTGCCTTCTGCAACGGCGCCACCGCGTCTTTCTGCCGGCCCTTATTGGTGAGCACTATGCCAACATTCTTATAACAAGTCGCTCCTGCTGCGGGATCTAGCGCGAGAGCCTTCTCGCAGTTTGCATTCGCTTCCGCAATCTTGCTGTCAGCCACTTTAGGGTCGGTCTGGGCCGCACCCGAATTTGCAAGATTTGTGCTGAGCCCGGCGTACAAGCCCGCCTGAGGCTTCAAATCAATTGCCTTCTGGAATGCATCGGCAGCTTCGTCATAATGTCCAACGCACTCGTCAGCTGCACCAATGTCCTGCCAGACCGTTGCGTGGTTGCCGACCTCTTTGGGTCCCACTCCTTGTTCCGCTTGCTGGAACTCCGTAATCGCCTTTTGGCAATCGGCAGTGCGCTTTTCCTGAAGCGGTGGCTTCTGATCAGCCGGCGCGGCTTTGATCTGCTTTTGCAGGTCATTCGCATCTGACATTGCTGCCAGTCCCGCATCAAAGTGCCCCTTCATGGCCTTGAATTTATCTTCTTCTTCTGCTCTCTTCTTTATCTCTTCCGGATGCTCTGCCGCACTTCTAGCGATCTCCTCTTTGATACTCAGTTTGAAATCGTTTTCTTTCGAGGTATCCACGAGCGTTTTCACCGGCCCGTAGGTGAAATTGTCTTTTTGATTCGTGAGCGTGACCGTATAGATGCCTCCGCGCAAGCCGAGCTGCGTAAATTTCCCATTCTTATCTGTTTTTAGCGTGTAGATTTGGCCGGTGTCGGAATTCTTGAGCTCAACCGTGACATCTGGGTAGGGTTTACCATCTTTATCAAGAATTTCGCCGTCCAACCTTCCGGAATCTTGTCCCAGCGCGATCCCGGCGAACAAAAGAACCATCGTCAGAGCTGCCCAGACACGAATCAGTTTTCTCATATGACATTCTCCTCGCTCAGTAATTGCGCCGCCTATTATTGCGCAACTCGCGCTCTATACGCGATAGGATCGCTTACTCCCGCCTCCGCAAACGCCCGCAGCCGCAACCGGCAACTATCGCACGTTCCGCAAGCTTCGTCTTCTGATTGATAGCAGGACCACGTCAGATTCAGCGGAGCGCCAAGTTCCGCACCGCGCCGTACGATTTCTGATTTGCGCATCGCGATCACCGGCGTCTTGATTTCAATCCGCGTCTCCGGCCTCGTTCCCTGGCGTATCAGTTCCGCGAAAGCGCGATAATACTCCGGCCGGCAATCCGGATAGCCCGAACTGTCTTCCGCCACAGCGCCTACGAAAATTGCAGTCGCGCCAATCACCTCCGCCCAACTCACCGCGGCGGAAAGAAAATGCGCGTTGCGGAACGGAACATATGTAACCGGAACTCCGCTCGCATGCGCAAGAGATTCCCCTGCTTCGGGCACTTCGATGTCTGGATCGGTGAGCGCGGAACCGCCAATTTGCGCCAACGAATCCAGACGGATCACAAGTCGTTCGTCCGCACCGTAAGATTCCGCGATCTCTTCAAACGCCCGCCGCTCGCGCCGCTCCGTTCGCTGCCCATAGCTGGCATGCAATAGCGCAAGCTTGTGCGATTCGTTCGCAATCGCCGCCGTAACGCAGGAATCCATTCCTCCGCTGAGTAATACCACCGCTTTGGCTTTTTTGCTCACAATAGATGCACCCGCCGCCTCAGACACCTTTCATCGCCGGATCCCAGACGAATTTGTGTAACTGTAATCCCAGGCGCACGCGCAATCCATCCTCCAGAATCCACTCCGCCAGTTCGCGCGCGGTTAGTCCCGGCCACTTTCCGCCCGGATCTGCGAACACCGGCGAAAAAAGCACCTCATGGACGCGCTCCGTCAGCCGGTGCCTCTTCACAAAATCCCGCGCGAAATCGTAATCGCGACGCGTGGAGATTACGAACTTGATTTCGTCATTCGCGCCCACCGCTTCCAGGTTCGCCAAGTTAAATGTATCCGCCTCGCCTGAATCAGGGCACTTTACATCCACAATTTTAATTACGCCATGCGGTAACGTGCCCACGAATTGTTCGCCGCTAGTCTCGATCATTACGGTGTAGCCCGACGCTGCCAATTTTTCTGCCAGCGCGGGAGTTTCCGCCTGCAGCAGCGGCTCACCGCCCGTGATTTCGACCAGCCTCACGCGCCTCTCTCCATCTCCAGCTAGCGCCCGCACTTTCTCAAGGACTTCCTCAATCGAATGTTTCGTCCCGCCATGAAACGCGTACGCCGTGTCGCACCACGTGCAGCGAAGATTGCAGCCCGTCAAACGCACGAAAATGCAAGGCAAGCCCGCGCGAGTACCTTCGCCCTGAATCGATTTGAAAATCTCGGTGATTACCATGGCAAAGCCGTGGGATTTCTGCGCCTACTCTATCACTCCGCCGCACCTCGGGTTTGGCGGCTCGTTGTTGCGGCGTTTCAGGTAAACGGCGATTCCGATCGCAACTACAAGTTCCAAGCAGCCGCCCACCGCTGCCGTCCGCCATCCCCATCCAATCGTGAGCCAGAAAATGGAAACCAGGAAAGCCGGTATCGCGATAATCAAGAGTGCTCGGTTCATGTCTTTAACTTTCCACTCGGCTTCTACGGCCGGTACGTCGCCGCCGTCACGTCCGTTTCCCACACCGTAATACTGGAAACTCCCGCGCCGTTCGGAACCTGGTGCAGCTCTTTCGCCGTCTGGTCGTAAATGTATTTCGCGATATTTTCAGCGGAAGGATTCAAAACGTCAAACGGCGAAAGCTCGTTCAAATATTTATGGTCCAGCGAACGAATCACGCCCTGAATCACTTGCTTCAAGTGGACGAAATCGTACAGCAGCCCCACGGAATCAACTTCTTTGCCCGCCAGCGTCACGCGCACTTTATAGTTGTGCCCGTGCAGGTTCTCGCATTTTCCTTTGTAGCCGCGCAAATTGTGCGCCGCGGCGAATGTCTCATCCACACTGACTTCGTACATGCCTCGTCCTTCCAGCCGTGTCCCCGTTTGCGCATTTTGCGCGCTTCCTACTCCGCATCCATAAAGCGCGCCGCTTCGGCCAGGTCCTGCGTTGTTTTGTATTCAGGCAGGGACTCGAGAAAAATTCTACCATACTGCATCCGCGAGATTCGGTTATCCAGGATCGCCAGAATTCCTCTGTCTGTCTTCGACCGTATCAGCCGTCCGAACCCTTGCTTCAGCGCCAGCACCGCCTCCGGAACTTGATATTCAGCAAACGCATTCCGCCCGTCCTCCTGCACTGCCCGCACCCGCGCCGCCACGATCGGATCGCTAGGAACCGCAAACGGCAGCTTATCCACGATCACGCACGAAAGTTGCGCCCCCGGTACGTCCACGCCTTGCCAAAAACTCGCGGTCGCAAATAGCACCGCATTCGGCGTCGTTCGAAAACGGTCCAGCAATACCGACTTCGGCGCCGTACCCTGCAAAAGCAGCGGAAATCCCACGTGGCCCGATACACGCTGGTAAACGTCCCTCATCTGCGCATAACTGGTGAAAAGACAAAACGCTCGCCCCTGCGAAATCTCCAGCAGCTTCACAATTTCCTGCGCGCACCGTGCGGAAAACGTCTCATGCCGCACGTCCGGCATTCCCGCCGGAATGTACAGCAGCGCCTGCTCGCGGAAATTGAACTCCTGCGGCAGCACCACTTCCTTCGCGGGCAACACTCCCAGCCTCTGCTTCAAATAATCAAATCGGCTGCCCACGGCCAGCGTCGCTGACGTCAGCACCACGCTATCGAATTGCTCGAAAAGTTTTTCGCGCAGGATTTCGCTCACGTCAATCGGCGTCGCCGTCAGGATCACGCCTTTTCCCCGCCGCTCGTACCAATAGACGTAACTCTTCTCCTCGCTCTCCATCAAAAACTCAAGCTCCCGCCGCAATTCCGCCGCCCGCCGCGCCAGAGTAATCACTTCCTCGGGCTTGGGCGTCATCGCCGATAATTCCGTTTCGATCCGTTTCACCGCGGCAGCCAACCCGTCAAACGCCTCGTGATGCTTCTCCAGAAACGATTTTCTTTCCGCGGAGCCGAATGCGAACCGCCCCTCGCGCTCCGGAAAATTCTCGAAAAAGCTTCGTCCTCGTTCGCGCACGCGCGTCAAATGCTTGCGAACCGGCCCCGCTTCGATCCGCAGCACTCGCAGCATGTTCTCGGTGTCGCGCGATAGCTCTTCGAATTGATAACTCGAAACCCGCCTCCCAAAGTAATCGCTCGCCACATCTTCGATCTCGTGCGCTTCGTCGAACACCACCGCCGAATATTCCGGCAGGATCGACCCGAAATCGTCCTGCCGTATCGCCAAATCCGCAAAAAATAAATGATGGTTCACGATAATCAAGTCCGCTTCCTGCGCCCGCTGGTGCATCGCCGTTATAAAACACCGGTTGAAGTCGCTGCATTTCTGCCCCGTGCACAGGTCGCTGCGGGCATCAATCCGGTGCCACAATTCCGCGTCGTCCGGAAGGAACGTCAGCTCGCTGCGGTCCCCGGTTTCGGTCAGCTTGCTCCAATCGCGTATCTGCGAGAACCAGTCGATCTCGTCGATGCCTTTCAGTACCGCCTGGCCCTCCATCTGATTCACTTTCGTCCGGCAAAGAAAATTGTTGCGCCCCTTCATCAGTGCCGCTTTCAGATTCGGAGCAAAATGTTTCTGCAGGAAGGGCACATCCTTATTGAAGAGCTGCTCTTGCAGCGATTTCGTCGCCGTGGAAATCACCACCCGCCGCCCGCTGCGAATCGCCGGAATCAGGTACGCCAGAGTTTTTCCCGTCCCGGTTCCGGCCTCGATGATTGCGTGCTGCCGTTTCTGAAACGCCTCATCCACCATCTTGGCCATCTCCAGCTGCGACGATCGGTATTCATACCCCGGATGGCTTTTCTCCAGCAATCCGCCCGGGCCGAAAATATCCTCAATCGTCGCTTCCTCGGATTTTTCAGCCGCAGCTTTCTTCGAGATGGATGCTTTAGGCATTCGCAGTACCGCAGGATCGAACCTCTAAAGTAACACACCGAAATGCTTTCGTCAGAAGCGCCCGTCAGCCGCAGACGCATTAGAAGTCCGTATTCGGCGCCTATCGATGATAATCTAGTGACCCTCGCCATCTTCCGGTGCGGAACTCAATGACCGAAAAACTGCCATCCATCGTAATCGTCGGACGCCCCAATGTGGGCAAGTCCACGCTCTTCAACCGCCTCACCGGCACGCGCCGCTCCATTGTCACCAACGAGCCAGGCATCACGCGCGACCGCATCTACGGCACCGCAAACTGGGAAGGCCGCTCCTTTCAAGTCGTCGACACCGGCGGAATCGTCCCGGAGGACAAAGCCGGCATCCCCGGAGAAATCCTGCGCCAAGCTCGTGTCGCCATCGAGAACGCAACCCGCGTCGTCCAAGTTGTCGACGGCCGCACCGGCCCCACTCCTCTCGACGAAGAGCTCGCGCTCCTCCTTCGTCGCGCCGGCAAGCCTCCCGTCCTTGCGGTAAACAAAATCGACATGCCCAAGCAAGCCGAAATGGCCGCACAGTTTTACGAATTGGGTGACGAAATTTTCCCCATTTCTTCCGAGCACGGCTTCGGTCTCGACACCCTGCTCGATTTCCTCACCGAAAATTTCCCGCGCGGGGAAGTCTTGGTAGAGAAACCGTACGTAAGCATCGCCATCATCGGCCGTCCCAACGTCGGAAAATCCACGCTCCTGAATCAACTGGTCGGCTCCGAGCGTTCCATCGTCTCGCCCGAGCCAGGAACCACGCGCGACGCCGTTGACACCGTCCTGGACCGTAAAGGAAAGTTGTACCGCTTCCTCGATACCGCCGGAATCCGCCGTAAAGGAAAGACCAAGCTCATCGCCGAAAAATTAAGCGTAATCATGGCGCGCCAGCACCTGGAACGCGCCGATGTGGCTCTGCTCGTCGCCGACGCTTCCGTCGGCATCACCTCTCACGACGCCACCATCGCCAGTTACGCCGAACAGTCCGGCCGCTCCGTAATTATCGTGCTGAATAAATGGGACCTCGCCCTCGAAGCCGCACATGAAAAATCCTCCGCCGAAAAGAAACGCGGAGGCAAAAGTACAGGCATGAATGCGAACAAACTCGTTCTGGATTACGAGCCCCTCGTTCGCGCAAGATTAAAATTTCTCTCCTACGCCCCGGTAGTTTTCCTCTCCGCAAAAACAGGCGAGCACATCGACCGTCTCTACACCGTGATCGACCGCGTAGTCGAAGCCCGCAACCGCCGCATTTCCACCGGCGAGCTGAATCGCTGGCTCAAGGAAGTGGACCTCGACCGCGGTACCTCGCCCGCCAGCCGCGAAGTGAAAATTTTCTACATCACCCAAGCCACCACCGCCCCGCCCACCTTCGTCCTTTTCACCAACCAGCTAAAGCCCCTCCACTTCAGCTACCAGCGCTTCCTCGAAAACCAGTTGCGCGCCAAATTCGACTTCACCGGCACCCCCATCCGCTTCAACCAGCGCCTGAAACAACGCGGCTCCCGTCATCGCGAAAGAAAAGACCCCCGCGACTAGTTTCACTCTCTGCCGAATCAGGGCGCTGGGTACCTTCCTACCGCTTTAATAAGCTTCTCGATTTTTGATGACCTTGTCGTGCAGCTCTTGTAAGCCACAATGTTGCTATTTTCTTGTTTTGTTTCCGTTCTTTACCGTCGAGATAGGAACGCCCCAGATTGTACTGGGCCTTCGGATCGCCCTTACGCGCCGCGCGTTTCATCCAATACGTACCGATCCGGAGACTACGCCTGACACCTCGACCGTCCAGATAGGCAACAGCGAGGTTGCATTGTGCTTCTCTATCTCCTAACTCAGCTCCGCGCTTGTACAAGCCGAACGCCTTTCGCGGATTGGGTCGGACACCCCGCCCGTAGTCGTAATCCAGTGCGAGATTGAATAACGCGCCGGGATGGCCTAGTTTCGCCGATGCCGCCCACCATCGTCTGGCCTTAGCTAGGCTCTTCTTCGTTCCTAAGCCATCTCTGTAGGCGTATCCGACCAAGTACTGAGCATGAACATAGCCCTGTTGAGACGCCGTAAGGAGTAGTGGAAAAGCCTTTCGGTAATTCTTCTTTTTTCGAATGCCGTAAAAGTACTTTCGGCCCTGTTCCATTTCAAAATGCTGTGCACGTTTTGTGGGAGCCATCTGTACTGACCTCGCAGTCGAATTGTACATCGACCCCTAATCGCAAACCGCCTGACAAATTGAATGCAGAGCTTAAGCGCCGCTCCCACTGCCGGTTAGTCGAGCAATAGGAGACTCAGCCACTGCCAAGATTCTCCTAGGGGTTGACACCGCGCAAAATCAGCCTACGATAAGGAAATCCATGGCCACGCCAGCTCAAGCTCCGTCTTCTTCCCCCATTCCGGACAAAAGCCTTTTCCGCATCGGAGAAGTCAGCCGCCTAACCGCCACAAAAACTTTCGTCCTGCGCTACTGGGAAACCGAATTCCCCACGCTCCAGCCGGTAAAAAGTCCCAGCGGCCATCGCCTCTATCGTCGCGAGGACATCGAAACCGTCTTCGAAATCAAGCGCCTGCTCTACGACGAAGGCTTCACCATCGTCGGCGCCCGCAAGCATCTCGCCGATCAAGCCGCTGGCAACGGAGTAAGCGCCGGAGACGCGACTGCCAGTGGCGCGCACCACGAAAGCGCCAGCCGCCCCGACCCTCCCTCCCGCGCCCAGCGCAAATTCCTCCTCGATTTGCACGAAGAGCTCCTTGCTGTCTTGACCCTTCTCGAACGCGAGTGATACGCTGATTCCTGGCCGAACGCGGTCGGGACGTAGCGCAGTCTGGTAGCGCGCACGCTTGGGGTGCGTGAGGTCGCTGGTTCAAATCCAGTCGTCCCGACCATCTTTCCTCTCTTGAAAGGGCTTCGGAACGTGCTTCGCCCGCGCGGGAATTTTCATGCCGGATAACTTGAACAAGCCTCATATCCTCATCACGAATGACGACGGCATACACGCCGCTGGCCTCCGCGCGCTCGTCGAAGCCATGCAGTCCATCGCCCAAATTACCGTCGTCGCGCCGTCCCAAGAACGCAGCGCGTCCGCCCAATCTCTCACCCTGCGCCAGCCGATTTACTGCGATCAAATTGCGGAGAACGAATATTCCGTCGAAGGCACGCCCGCCGATGCAGTAATCCTCGCGTTTCACACGCTGCTAAAAGAGAAGCCCGACCTCGTCATCTCCGGCATCAATCGCGGCGGCAACATGGGCGAAAACGTTTACTACTCCGGCACCGTCGGCGCAGCCATGGAAGGCGCTATCAATCGCGTCCCCGCTATCGCTGTTTCCGTGTCCTACAAGAGCAAGGAACTCGACTACGCTCCCGCCGCAAATTTCACTCGCACCCTGGTGCCGTTGATCCTGGCAGAAGGCCTGCCCCCAGGCATTTTGCTAAATGTAAACGTGCCGCAAACGTGGACCGGTGAAGTGCGTTTCACCCGCCAGTCCTCAAAGATCACTCGCAACGTCCTCCAGCCCGGCGCCGACCCCCGTGGCCGCCGCTATTATTGGTTGCACGAACAGAAGCGCATTGAGGACATCGAGCCGGACACGGACATAGCCGCCATCCGCGACGGCGCCATTTCCATCACCCCCCTCCAGCTCGATCACACCCACGCCCCTTCCCTAAACCACCTATCGCATTGGACCAAATTCCTCGAGTCCACCGCCAAGCGCTGACACCCAGGTGTGCCGTTGCCTTTCGTAGCGCCGGCGTCCCGCCGGCTCTTTTGACTTTCTTCGCGGCTCGGCAAGACGCAGCCGCAACAAGAAGGCCGAGCCATGTCTTGCCGTATCAAGGGTCCGTAGGGGCACAGTATGCTGTGCCCGCTGCAACGCAACCGACCAACACCCCCGAAGGTCGTGCCGTTGCCTTTCGTAGCGCCGGGGTCCCGCGGGCTCTTTTGACTTTGTTTGCGACTCAGCAAGACGCAGGCGCAATAAAAAGGCCCGGCCATGTCTTGCCGTACCAAGGTTCCGTAGGGGCACAGCATGCTGTGCCCGCCGCAACGCAACCGGCCAACGCCCCCTTCAGCCGCGTGCCAAAATATTCCGCGCTGAGGCTTTTGACGTGACTCCGAATCTTTGAGCTGGACTCGGCATCCAACAAGGCACTCGGATATTTAGAGGAGATTTATGGACCTGCAACTCAAGGGCAAGAAAGCGCTCGTAACAGGTTCCACCGCAGGAATCGGTTTCGCAACCGCGCGCGGCCTCGCCGCGGAAGGCGCATCCGTAATCGTCAACGGACGTACCGAAAAGCGCGTCGATTCCGCCGTCAGCGAAATTCGCAAATCTCACCCGGGCGCGGATGTCTCCGGTGTTGCCGCCGACGTCTCGAACACAGCCGGCTGCGCGAAACTCATCCAAGCGGTCCCCGCAGTGGACGTCCTAATCAACAACATGGGCATCTTCGAGCCCAAGCCCTTCGAAAAAATCCCCGACGAAGATTGGTTCCGTTTCTTCGAAGCCAACGTCATGAGCGGAGTGCGCCTCTCCCGCCACTATCTCGCCGGCATGCGCAAAAAAAACTGGGGCCGAATCGTGTTCATCTCCAGCGAGTCCGCCGTCCAGATTCCCGCCGAAATGATTCACTACGGCATGACCAAGACGGCGCAAGTCGCCATCGCTCGCGGCATAGCGGAAACCGTCACGGGAACCGGCATCACCGTCAACAGCGTGCTACCCGGACCCACCAGGTCCGAGGGCGTCGAAACTTTCATCTCTCAAATGGGAGCGCAAAGCGGCGCCGACACTGCATCCTTCGAAAAAGAATTCTTCAAGAGCATTCGCCCTTCATCTCTTCTGAAGCGTTTTACAAGCACCGAAGAAGTCGCCAACACCATCGTCTATCTGTCCAGCCCGCTAGCTTCCGCCACAAACGGCGCCGCCGTCCGCGCCGACGGCGGAGTAGTGCGTGCCATCCTGTGACAACCGGATTTTCTCCTACGAGAATAAAACCGTGATTTTTGACAGAAAAACTGGGGGGCAATCGCGCGCCCATTAAACTCAGCGCGCTATCGCCGAGCGCGTATCTTTTAAATCAGCGGCCAGCAAGCGGTGAAACAAATGCTCGCCCGCTTCGCGCCGCACAGAAAGCCGTCCAGCCTGATAAGCGCGCGAACTGAGCCCGCGCTGCACCCCGGCGCAAATCACGATGTCTTCCTGCTGCACCACTTCGCTCACGCCCATGCTCTCGCGAACGTAAGCCATATTCGCTTCGCTGGTATCTCCAAAATAAAAATCGAAGATCACCTCGCAGCGATTCGCGCCCAGCGGCAACACCAGGTTTGTATCCAGATAACCTTCGTACCAATTCAGCATGAAATTGGGATATTGCCAGAAATAGTAAGCGCGATTGCCCTTCCGCGTGTTGGCTGCGCTCGTCTCGGAACTGCTGTCCACCGTAACCGGACTCGACTGCACGCAGCAGCGATCCACATTCTCAATCGTGTAATTTGTGTAATCCAGCACGCTGTTCAACCCCTTGTGCATGTGCGGCACGTGGTAACCGCCGTCCAAAAAGTTGTCCACGTAAACTTTCCAGTTGCAGTCCAACGTATAGCTGCGCCGCTCCACAAATTTCAAATCCCCCAACCCCAGCGGCTTCGCCAGCCCGACGAGCGCACCTAGAAAATCCGCCAGCGAACCCGCTTGCGCATCCAGATTCACAAAAATAAATTTCTCCCAAGTCTCCACTCGAACCGGAACCAGCCCATTTTGCGCGCGATCGAAATTGCACACGCCGTCAAATTCCGTCATCCCGCGCAGCTCGCCTTCCAAATTGTATGTCCAGCCGTGATACGGGCAGCGCAGGTGCGGCGTTTGCCCGCACGGCTCGTTCATCACCGTCATCGCGTGGTGCCGGCAAACGTTGAAAAACGCTCTCAATTTATTGTCGCTGCCCCGCACCACCACCACAGGTTCTCCCGCCACGCTCGCGGTGACGTATTGCCCCGGCTTCGCAACCTGCTCCGTGCGCCCCACCGCCTGCCAAGTCCGCGAAAAAACATTCCGCAGCTCCAGTTCCGCGATTCGCGCATCGGTGTACCACGCCGCCGGAATTGTGTACGCCTCCGACAGCGGCGCGGAGTCGTTGTACGCAGCCAGTATTTCCTTCACCGTCTTTTCCACGCAATTTCTCCCAATCCACTTCCGGTAACGCGATTATAGTACCCGAAGTTACCCTTTCTACATGCGCTCGCGAGTGCCCCCGCGAGAACCTCCGAGCCGAAGTAACACTCGACGCCAAATCCGCCGACCCGCGCAGCGAAGGCTTCGACTGGTTCAACTACGGCCAATTCCTCCTCCGCCGTCAAGCGCCCAACGATTTGGTTTACGCCTGTTTGCTCAACGCCGAAAATTTGCTGCAAACTTCAGACCCCGCAGAATTGCAAACCGTGCAAACCGCCCGCTGCGAAGTCGCTGGCCAATTGGGAAAGAAAGCCCCCGCCGCACAAAAAAATCTCCCCGCATTGCTCGCCCGCGCTACAAATCTTCCCGCCGGCTCCCTCTGAATTCTTCTCCCCCTATATTTTTCACTCATGCATACGCTCAATCACCATCTCCGCGCCTGGCCACAAACCAGCTATCGCATACGCCGCAGCTGTCCCAAAGGCCAACTGTCGCAGCCTATAGACCCAGCTATTCTAAGCGTTAGAAATCCTTCGAGGTCTCGCGACGAGGTTCGTTCGAATGAATCGCAGTTTCAAAAAAGCTGCCCCGGTGCTTGCGGCCATCTTTTGCATCTTGTGGCCCGCAATCGCAGCCTGCGCACCCATCCAGATCGCAGATGACGCCACTCTATGGAACGCGATCTGCCCCATCGTCTACCCCGTCGACCAGTCCGCATCCGACCACGGAGTTCACTATCTTTTCTTCGGCAACGGTTTCTTCATCAACAGCGACGGCTACGTGCTTACCGCCGCGCACGTCCTAAGCCAGCTTCACGGCGGCCAGCCTTACATTCTTCTCCGCCAATCGGTCGGGTCTCCTCGCATCGTTCCCGCTACCGTGATGGCCATCGACCGCGAGCACGATGTAGCCGTTCTGCGAATCACGCCGAATCCCTTCACAGCTAATTACAAAGTTTCGTTCCTGCCCTTGTCCTACGATAGACCGTCGCCCGGTCAGACGGTACTCACCGCAGCTCTGCTTCCTTCCAAGCCTCGCGACGCCTACACGCTCAACGCCACCATCGAAACGCGTTCGTGGGGTGAAGTCCTCGATTCAGAATTCTCTCAACTGGACAAGGGACGCGGCGACACCGAATTATTTCTCTTCAACCACGAAATCATCCTGGGCCAAAGCGGCGCTCCCGTACTCTCCACCGATTCTCAAAAAGTAGTTGGTCTCGTGGAAGGTCAATGGCTCGGCCACGACACACTCGCCGCCACCACCGCCGAGCAACATACCCCCGGCGCGGTTCTCCCCATTCATTACGCGATCGCATTGCTGCAGCAGAAGCACATCGCCTGGCACACATCCGTCGCTGATTCAGAGCAGCATCAGGAAAACGCTGCGGAACAAGCGCAGGGGTCTTCACCGCCCGTTCCGCTTTCACTCGTTCCTGCCGCCTACCCGTCGCAATCTCTCTTCGGCGGCGAAGTCGTTCTCGATGCGCTCGTCGATAGCAGTGGACGCCTTGCGGACATCAAGGTCGTGCGCGGCGAATCTCCCTTCCTGGAAAAATGTCTCGTCGCCGTTCGTACTTGGACCTTTCTTCCCGCGCTCCTCGACGGCCGCGCGATTGAGACACGAATAGGAATCGCCTTCCAATTTCCCCAGCCGTACGTCCCCCCCGCACCGCTACAGTTCACAATTACGAAAACTCTTCCTCTGATTCTGTTGAAAAAAGTTCGAGCGAGCGCGGCGCGCTCCCGCTTGTCACCGTCGAGCCGGAATATCCCGCCGGCACTGAAGCGCACGGCGGCGTGATTCTCTCCGCCGATATCGGCCCGCAAGGGCATCTCGATTCCGTAAAAGTTCTGCGTGCCTTGGAACCGCTTACTCCCGCCGCCATCGCTGCTCTACGCCAGTGGCGTTTCGCACCGGGAAGCCATGCAGGCGCAAACGTCAGCTCTCCCGCCATAGTAGTCTTCACTTTCCCTCGCCCAGTCGTCGCCGCTCACGCGCAATCCTCCAGACCATCGCAATAACTCGCATACTTCCGTTACAATTCCACCCGGCTTCGCTGTATTCTTCATCGCGAAAAAGCATAGAATCGGTGCCGTACTAAATAAAAAGCAAAATCTTCAGGGGGCTTGATGTCCACGAAAATTGTCACCGTCCGCGCACGCGAAATTATCGATTCCCGCGGCAATCCTACTGTCGAAGCCGAAGTGGGAGTCGAAGGCGGCGCGATAGGCCGCGCTGCCGTCCCCTCCGGCGCCTCCACCGGCGAACACGAAGCCATCGAACTCCGCGACGGTGATAAATCCCGCTACCTCGGCAAAGGAGTCCTCAAAGCCGTCGGTCACGTGAACGTCGAGATCGCCAAAGTCCTCACCGGCATGGACGCTTCCGACCAGCTCGCCGTCGATCGCCGCATGATTGACGCCGATGGCACTCCTAACAAATCCAATTTCGGCGCGAACGCAATTCTGGCCGTCTCCATGGCCGCCGCCCGCGCCGCCGCGGCCCAGCTTGCGCTGCCGCTCTACCAATACCTTGCCCGCTATTCATCCGAAGGCTATGCCGATACGCTCCCCGTCCCCATGATGAATATCTTGAACGGCGGCGCGCACGCCGATAACTCCGTGGACGTCCAGGAATTCATGGTCATGCCGCTCGGCGCTGCCAATTTTCACGAAGCCCTGCGCTGGGGCATCGAAATTTTCCATAGCCTGAAATCTGTTCTGAAGAAAAATGGCTACTCCACAGCCGTTGGCGACGAAGGCGGCTTCGCCCCAAACCTGAAATCCAACGTCGAAGCCGTCGAGCGCGTTCTGGAAGCCATTACCGCCGCAGGCTACAAACCCGGAGAACAAATTTCCATCGCTCTCGATCCTGCCGCCAGCGAATTCTACGACCGCGGCAAGAAAAAATACGTCTTCAAGAAATCCGATAAGTCCGAACACACGTCTGAACAAATGGTCGAGTTCTGGGAATCTTGGGTCCGCCAATATCCCATCGTCTCCATCGAAGACGGTCTCTCCGAAGACGACTGGGACGGCTGGAAGCTTCTCACCCATGAACTCGGAAGATCCGGCGCCGGCTCCGACGCTAAGGGCCAGAAATCAATTCAGCTTGTCGGCGACGACATCTTCGTCACCAACCCGACGATTTTCGCCCGCGGTATTTCTGAAAAGATCGGCAATGCCATCCTGATCAAATTGAATCAAATCGGCACGGTCACCGAAACCGTCGAAGCCGTCGAAATGGCGCGTAAAGCGAATTACGCCTCCATCGTCTCTCACCGTTCCGGCGAAACCGAAGACACTTTCCTCGCCGACTTCGTCGTGGCCATGGGCTGTGGCCAAATCAAAACCGGCTCCGCCTCCCGCACCGACCGCATCGCCAAATACAACCAGCTCCTCCGCATCGAAGAGCGCCTCGGCCAAGACGCTGTCTTCCCCGGCTTCAAGGCCCTGTCAGCACATCCGGTATCGCGCCCGCCGCGACCCGTCGCCTCGGCAGAGACTTCGCGCCGCGAAGGAGATCAAGATTAACCTCGTCCCATTGTCCGACGACGCTCTCCTCGATCACCTCCAGCGCGCCGCCTTCGGCTATTTTCTGAGTCATTGCAATCCCGCCAATGGATTGGTCTCCGATAGATCCGCGCCCGGATCCGCCTGTAGCATCGCAGCCGTCGGATTCGCCTTGTCCTCCTACCCCGTAGCTGTCGAGCGCGGCTGGATCACCCGCGACGACGCCCTCCAGCGCACCCTCGCCGTTCTCCGTTTTTTCTCGAACAGCTCGCAGAGTGAGGCGCCGGACGCGACCGGTTACAAGGGTTTCTATTATCACTTCCTCGAGATACAGACCGGCAGACGAGTCTGGCAGTGCGAGCTGTCTCTGATCGATACTGCTTTGCTCCTCGCCGGAATTCTCACCGCAGCCGCGTATTTCACTGGCAACTCTCAGGGCGAGGCCGAGATTCGCCAACTCGCCGAAGCCCTCTATCTCCGCGTCGATTGGCAATGGGCGCTGAATGGCAAAGCCACTCTTTCGCAAGGATGGAAACCGGAATGCGGCTTTCTTCACTATGGTTGGGAGGGCTACAGTGAGGCCAGCATCCTCTACGTTCTGGCTATCGCCTCCCCCACCCACCCCATTCCCGCCAACAGCTTTTCAGCATGGACTGGCACGTACCAGTGGGAAAATCTTTACGGACACGATTTTCTCTATGCCGGCCCGCTTTTCGTGCATCAGTTCTCGCACGCCTGGATCGATTTCCGGCGAATCCAAGACGCATTCATGCGCGAGAAACGCAGTGATTATTTCGAGAACAGCCGCCAAGCGGTTCGCATTCAGCGCGAATATGCCTTGCGCAACCCCCACGGTTTTCGCGGCTACGGCGAGAACTTCTGGGGACTCTCTGCCGGCGACGGTCCCAGCACTCAACCCGTGAAAATAGACGGCAGAAATCGTCGCTTTTTCGGTTACACCGCGCGCGGCGTGCCCTATGGACCTGACGACGGAACCATCGCTCCTCCCGCAGCCCTTGCGTCCATCGCTTTTGCGCCCGAGATAGCCCTCGCCGCCATTCGCCACTTCATCGATCGCTATCCGGAGGTCGTAAACGAATACCGGCTGCCGAGCGGCTTCAATCCCACTTTGGTTGAAAATGGTTCCCCAGGCTGGATCAGCGAAGGTTATCTCGGTC
Organism: uncultured Acidobacteriota bacterium; assembly: GCA_963698005.1. Taxonomy (GTDB): domain Bacteria; phylum Acidobacteriota; class Terriglobia; order Acidiferrales; family UBA7541; genus Palsa-295. The sequence continues at coordinate 2,581,241 of OY969113.1, read as the reverse complement.
TCGATCAAGGTATTGTCTTGTTGATGATCGAAAACTATCGCTCGCAACTGATATGGAAGCTCATGCGTCAGTGCCCGTACATTGGAAACGGACTGCGTGGTGCCGATTTTCGAGGCGGTTGGCTGTAGTAGCGACTCTCTGGCGATATAGGACTTCTTATGCGCAATGAACGGTCTTCTTCTGAGTTATCGAGTGACGATGATCGACGGGAACTGCTGAACGTTCACCCGCCCGACTGGAAAAATCCCGAGCCGGTAGACCGGTACACCATGGTCGTCATCGGCGCGGGTCCCGCCGGACTATTGACCGCCCTGGATGCCGCGAAATTGGGCGCGAAGGTAGCCATCGTTGAACGCGATCTTTTCGGCGGCGCCTGCTTCAACGTCGGTTGCATTCCTTCCAAGGCGATTATTCGCACCTCCCGCGTGTACGCGGAGATGCGCAACGCGGAAAATTTCGGCGCGCAAGTGCCCACCGGCATCAGCGTGGACTTTCCGGCCGTGATGGAACGGATGCGCCGCATACGCGCCCGCATCAGCCGCCGAGTCTCGGCGCATAGGTTGAGCTCCGCGGGTGTGGATGTGTTTTTCGGGGAGGCGCGCTTTGCTGCACCCGACGCGGTTGAAGTCGAAGGAAAACGCTTGCGCTTCAAGCGCGCCCTCGTCGCCAGCGGCGCGCGTCCCCTGCTTCCTTCGATTCCCGGAATCGCCGAAGCCGGTTACCTGACCAATGAAGATGTATTCGACGTCGCCGAATGCCCTCCGCGCTTGCTTGTTCTCGGCGGCGGTCCGCTCGGCTGCGAACTCGCGCAAGCCTTTTGTCGCTTGGGCTCGCAAGTCAGCATCGTCCAGAACGAGCCGATGTTCCTCGGCAATGAGGAACGCGACGCCGCGCAGATTCTCTCCGGCTCCTTGGCCCGCGACGGAATCGGCATCCATCTCAACACCGAAGCCGTCAACGTGCGTATGGACCAAAATCAAAAGATCGTCGATCTGGTCAGCGACGATTACAAATTCAGTCTCACTGTTGACGCCATCTTGGTCGGCATCGGCAGCGCGCCTAATGTAGAACGCATGAATCTCGAAGGCGCCGGTGTGAAGTACGACAAGGATGCCGGAATTATGACCAACGACTATCTCCAAACCAGCAACCCGCACGTCTACGCAGCCGGTGACGTATGCTCGGAAAAGAAATTCCCGCATATAGAAGCCGCCGCCGCGGACCTCGTACTCCATAACGCGTTATTTTGGGGTCGCGAAAAGCTCAGTGCGTTGGCAATACCGTGGTGTACTTACACGGACCCGGAAATCGCGCACGTTGGCCTGTACGTCACGGAAGCGCGCGCAAAGGGCATCCCCATTAAGACTTTCACCGTGATGATGAGCGACGTCGATCGCGCCATCACCGACGGCGAGGACGAAGGCTTCGTGAAAATCCACGTGCGGGAAGGAACCGACGAAATCCTGGGCGCCACAGTCGCCGCCAGCCACGCCGGCGAAATGATCAGCGAAATTTCCCTCGCGATGAACGCAAAAACCGGCTTAAGCGCCTTGGCCCGCGTAAATCATCCCTATCCCACCCAAGCCCAAGCCATAAAAATGGCCGCCGACGCCTACCTAAAGACGCTCCGTCGCCCCACCCGCAAATGGCTGCAAAAGCAATGGCTGTCCCGCTGACCCTTACTCCCAACGAAACACTTTCGCCGAGAGCGCCGTGCAAACAAAAAACACCAAGGCCAGTGCCGCCACGTCGCCCACGTGCGCCGACCACGAGTCGCCCTTCCATATTCCTTCCATCAACGACACCGCATACGTCATCGGCAGCACCCGTGCCAGCGCGCGAAGCACCGGCGACATCGCGTTCACCGGCACGAACAATCCCGAGAACGCGATCATCGGATACAAAATCGCCGCGCCAATCGGTTGCGCAAACCGCGCCGTCGGAACGATGCTCGCAATCAGAAATCCGATAGACAAAATACTCAATGTGCTGATCAGCAGCGCAATCGTAAACCCGAACAACGGAACATGCATGTTCACCGGGTAATACCGTTTGCCCGCAAACACCATCAAGCCCAATGTCGCCGCGGTCAGCATCAGCTTCACGATCACCTGTGCGCTAAGAATCGTCTGCGGCCGCAGCGGAGTCGCGCGCAGCCGTTTCAGAATTCCCCCCTCGCGGTAGATCGAAATGATCGTCACCAGTGACAGCACAGCGCTGACTGCGATCAGCAGCGACGCCAGAACCGGCAGCCCCACGCGAAGAAAAGTGCTGGCCGCGAGCGAGGGCGTGGCAAAGTTACGGCTGGCCGCTCGCCCCACCACCAGGAATACCAGGACGGGAAAACCGATGGTCCCGAACGCGCCAAGCGGCTCGCGCATGAACACTTTGATCTCAATCCAAGTCAGTTTCCAAAGTCCGCGCATCATCATTTTGTAGCCTAATTTTGTGGCCTAGTCGCGAATCGAATGGCCTGTCAGTTTCAGAAACACGTCCTCAAGGCTCGGTACGATCATGCGAAAGTCCGTCACGCGTATCCGGTTTTCCGACAAGCAATGAATCACTTCGGTCACCAGATCGTCGCCCTGCCCGCGAATCGTGAATTGCAAGTCGCTGCGCACCACCGACTCCACTCGCGGGATCGCTCGAAAGCGCTCCTCGGCGCTCGCGTCATCCGTGTCCAGCACCACGGTTCGCTCCGGGCAATGCCGCGCGACGAGCCTCTGCGGCGTGTCGATGTCAATAATCCGCCCGTGCTCGATGATCGCCACCCGGTCGCACAACCGCTCCGCCTCTTCCATCAGGTGAGTAGTCAAAAACACCGTCTTTCCGCGCTCGCGAATGCCGCGCACCAATTCCCAGATCGCTCGCCGCGCCTGCGGGTCCAGCCCCGTCGTCAGCTCGTCCAGAAACACCACTTCCGGATCGTTAATGAGCGCAAGCGCGATGAACAGCCGCTGCTTCTGCCCACCCGAGAGGTTCATAAACCACGCGTCCCGCTTGTCGATCAGCCCGAGCTGTTCGAGCAATCGTTCGCCCTCCACTGACTTCTTCCGGTACAGCGAAGCCCACAGGTCCACCGCCTCCCAAACTTTGATCCGCTTCTGCAATTGCGCCTGCTGCAGCTGCACCCCAATCCGCTCCTGCAGCTTGTAAACCTGCCGAAACGGATCCAGACCGAGCACTGAGATAGTCCCGCGGTCGGGCTTGCGAATCCCTTCGACGCACTCCATCGTGGTCGTCTTTCCCGCCCCGTTCGGCCCAATCAACCCAAAAATCTCGCCGTCGTTCACCTCGAACGACACTTCATCCACCGCCACCGTCCGCCCATATGTTTTTCGTATTCCTGAAACTTGAATCACTGCATGAGGAGTCTTGAGGTTGCTCATTCAACGCCCGCAGAATGCGGAGTCGCAACTCGCTCGAGCGTTTCGCCCAGCCGCCGAAGCGTCATCTCTTGTAGCCGCCGCCGATTCGGATTGTCCGTTTCACTCCGGCGATTCTATCAGCACCGAATGCGCCACGCGCCATTCGATGAAACGCCGGATTGTGGAAGCGGGTCTCGCGTACCAACACGTCGGACAGCAACGCCAGCCGTACCTATTCGTAGCGCAGCGCGACCATCGGATCAACTCGCGTAGCTCGCCGCGCAGGAATGTAGCACGCGGCCAGCGCAACCAGCGCCAACAGTACAGCCACAGCGCCGATCGTCACGGGATCGTTGGCGTGCACGCCGTATAGCATCGATGTCAAATACCGCGTCACGCCCAGCGCCACACCTATTCCGACCACCGCACCTACCACTGCCAGCGCAAGTCCTTGCTTCACGACTAGCCGGAGCACGTCGCGCTCTTGCGCGCCGAGGGCCATGCGAATCCCGATTTCCCGCGTCCGCCGAGACACTTCATAAGACAACAAACCGTAAAGCCCAATGCACGCCAGCACCAGCGCCAGCAAACCGAAAAACGCCGAAAGCCGCGCAACCAGGCGCTCCTGAAAAAGCAGCCTGTCGATCTGCTGCGACTCGGTCGTCACCTGAAAGAGCGGCATATTTTCATTGAGCTGCGCTACTACGCGCCGTATCGCGGGAAGCAAAGCTTGCGGGTCGGCCGCTGTGCGCACCTCAAACGTTGCGCCCGAACCGTTCTGCGGCGCATACATCGTCGGGCTGATATCCTGTCGCAAGCTGTTGTACTTCGCATCGCGAACCACGCCGACGATTTCGTAGCCCGCGCTTTTCGGGCTCTCGTCATCCCCGGCCGATTCGCCAAAGTGTTTTCCCAGCGGATTCTCTTTACCCAGGTTCTTCGCGACGAATGCCTGATTTACGATTACCGGCGTCGGTGCCGCCGTCGGCGTTGGGCCTTCATTCGCTGCTGCCAGCGCGTAGTCGGAAGCATTGAAACCGCGGCCCCCCAAGAACGGAATCTGCATCGTGTTGAAGAAATCCGGCCCCACGTTAAGTATATTTGCATCAGAATGACGATCTTGCGGCGTGCCCGGCCAGTGAAAACTAGTCATCATCAAACTGCCGCTCAGCAGCGGCAGCGACGAATAGCTCACAGACTTCACTCCGGGCGTTTCCGACAGCCGTCCCTGCAAATCGCGATAGAAACTGTCTACCTGCGTGTCCTTATACCCGGCCAGCGTCGGATCGATATTGAAAATCACCACATTGTGCGAGTCGAATCCCACGTCAATGCTTCGCAAATTTTCCAGCGTGCGCACAAGCAGCCCCGCGCCCACCAGTACCACAATCGCCAGCCCCACTTGCGCCACCACCAGCGCGTTGCCGGCGCTGATCCATCTTCCTCCCACATGCGCGATGCTCGGCGAGACGCCAAAGCCTTCCTTCAGCGTAGGAGTCAAATCAACACGTGCGCTACGAAAAGCCGGCGCAAGACCGAATAGAATTCCCGTTAGCAGCGAAACCGCCACTGTGAATCCCAGTACCCGCAGGTCCACGCCCGCGGCAAATCCCAACGCCCGCGTTTGATTGCTAGACACGAACGACACGATCGCGTGCGCCCCCCAATATGCGAAAAAGATCCCCAGCACTCCGCCAACCACGGACAGCATCACGCTTTCCGTCAATAGTTGTCGCACGATTCGCGTCCGACCCGCGCCCAGCGCCAGCCGTACCGCCATTTCCTTTCGTCGCGCCGCCGAACGCGCCAGCATCAGCCCTGCCACATTGGCGCACGCAATCATCAAAATAATTCCGACCGCGAGCATCAAAACGTACAACGGGTTGGCATACTGCCTGCGCGAGCCGCTCAACCCCGTTTGCGCCGACACCAAAGTCACCGCGGGCTCATCCGCTGGCTTGGAAAATGTTTTCGGTTCGTTAGGCGTCGCGCTCGGAGCCTGCCCTGGCGCGACGTTTGCGGACGGTAACGGAGCTGCCGTCGTGGGTATGTTCACAGGTTGCTTGCCTCCAGCAGGCGTCGTCGGCGGCGCGCCCATAACCATTTCTCTCCGGACTGGGCCGCCTCCGGGCCCAGCCCCATGGAGTCCAGGCATCGGCCCTCCCGCCTCGAACATTGGCACCGACCCGTGCAGCATCTCGTTGCGGAAAATTCCGCTGATTGTTGCTTGCGCTTGCCCCAGCGGCATTTCTGCTTTCGGCCGCCCGACAACCGTCAGCCACCAAAACGTCACGTCGTCCTGCCGATTCCGCCACCGCCGGGGATTGCTGATTCGTGGCGCCACAGCCAGCGGCAACCAAACGTCATAGTCGCTTCCCGGCGAGATCCCGGTGAATCGCTGCTCCGCCACTCCCACGATCGTCACCGGGATGCCGTTCATCTGAATCGTCCGTCCGATCGCATCGCGAGCGCCGCCAAACGCGCTTTGCCAGTAGCCGTAATTCAGCACCGCAACCGAAGCCGCCGTCGCCGAATCGTCGCTCGGCTGCAGCACACGACCCGCGGACGCCTTCACGCCGAGCGTGCGAAAAAAATCTCCGGAGACCACCTGTCCGCTGATCACGGTCGCGGGACCATTGCCCGCCAGATCCAGCCGCCCTGCGTTGGCAAACGCAGCCACTCCCGAAAACACTTTCGCTTGTTCCATCTCGCGAAACATCGGCTCGGACAGCGAACACCCAGACGGATTCGCTTCCCCGAACTTCAGATCGGTCGGGCAATCACCCGCCGACATGTAGCCGCGAATCTCCGGCGCTTTGCGCGCACTCCACTTCAGCACCACCAGCCCCGACGGATTCTCTACCGGCAACGACCGCAGCATCACCGCGTCGACCAAGCTGAAAATCGCAGTGTTTGCGCCAATCCCCAGTGCCAGCGTCAGCACTGCAACTGCGGTGAATCCCGGCGACTTCGCCAGCATCCGGAGCCCGTACTTCAAATCCTGCAAAAGTGTTTGCATGTTTACACCTCGGAATCCGCTGAACCAGCCGCGCACATAATACCTAGTCTGTCCACCCCGCCCATGTGCTGCCCACCTTGTACCATGTAGACGCACCAGGCCGTCAACGGATAGGTGTTAATAACACGGGCTGGAAAGACTTATCATCACTTTAGCCATTCAATAATCTTTGAATCTGGAAACGCCGTTCGCAATATTGCCCCCGGGAAAATTCCCATCCATTACTATCGAAGCACTTTGGCGTTTCCAGACTAAAATGCCAGAGAGCAAATAATTTTCACACGTGAATTGGCGTATGGAACGTGAATGATGGGAACCTTTTGGCAAGATGTTCGCTTCGGACTGCGCCTGCTCGGCAAGAGTCCCGGCTTCGCTACGCTCGCTGTTCTGACGCTCGCTCTCGGCATCGGCGCCAACACCGCGATATTTTCTATCCTCGATCCGCTGCTGCTCCGTAAACTTCCAGTCCGCAATCCAGATGAGCTCGTATGGGTGAACTCCACCGGTACCCTTGGGCCGGCGGAAATTTCTGAGGTTCAGACTTTTTACGCCTATCGCGACAAAGCGCCGTTTTTTTCGAGCGTGCTGGCATTCTCAGGGGTTGCTCCTTACGAAGTAACGCACAACGACCGAGCGACCTTAGCCAACGGCGAACTTGTCTCGGGAAATTATTTCGCGGCATTGGGCGTGCGCCCATTTGCTGGCCGGCTGCTCACTGATGCTGACGAAAATGGGCCGCCGGCTCTTGTGCTGAGCTTCGATTTTTGGAAGCGCGAATTTGATTCCGACCCGGCTGCGCTCGGCAAAACCCTCTCATTCGGGGATCAATCCGACGCGAGCCGGGCGGGATCTGTACCGCAGCATTCCTATACCGTGATCGGAATCGCGCCACCAGATTTTTTTGGCGCAGAAGTGGGAGAATCACCGGATTTTTATTTCCCGTTGGGAATCGCGAACCTCCCGTCGCAAGACTATTGGCAATCACCCTGGATTACGATCTTAGCGCGCCTGAAACCAAGTACTTCAATCGCGCAAGCGCAGGCAGCATTAAATCCTCTGCTACAGGAGGTGGAAAAGACCTCGACGCTCCCAGAAATCGAGCGCGAAGAAAATTTCGCCCACGTCCTTCTGACTCCTGCGGCGCGCGGTCTTTCGGAAGCGCGTGCGAAATTCTCGCTTCCTGCGAGAATCTTAATGATCGCTGTAGGACTCTTGCTGCTGATCGCGTGTGCCAACGTCGCCAATTTGTTACTCGCGCGCGGAATTGCCCGCAAAAGGGAGTTTACTGTTCGGCTGGCCCTGGGGGCGGGGCGATGGCGTGTCATTCGTCAACTTCTTTCGGAGAGCGCGCTGCTCGCAGCGGGAGGAGCGGTCGCGGGCTTGATCGTGGGCCAATGGACCAGCCGTCTTTTAGTAGCGTCGCTTTCCACTCAACGGCTTCCAATAGTGCTCGCCACGGGTTTGGATTGGCGATCGCTCTTTTTCACCGTAATCGTGATGGTGCTTACCGTTCTAGTCTGCGGGCTGGCTCCTGCTTTCTCCGCGACGCGTGGGGAACTTGCGGAAGAACTCAAGACACAAGGCAACGCGTCTCGCCGTTCCTCTGCGCAATCGCGGTTGAGTGACATTCTCGTCGTTGCCCAGGTCGCGTTGTCGATGGTGCTTTTGGCCGGAGCCGGCCTCTTGCTGCGCAGCCTTTTCAATCTTGAAACCTTCGATACAGGATTTGATCGCGACAAGGTTTCGGTTGTCAGGATCAACGGCTACTCGGCTTCCCGGACTCGCGATCAAGTAGCAGGATTCTACGAGCAGCTCCTTGAACGTGTAAGAGAGCTTCCAGGCGTTCATTCCGCATCTTATTCGAGCTTCACCCCAATTAGCGGCAAAGAGGTCGGCATCAATATAGTGGTTGAAGGTTACACCCTACGTCCAGGAGAAGTGGCGAACGAGCGGTTCGTCGGAGTCTCGCCCGGATATTTCGAAACCATGGGAATTCCACTTCTCGAAGGACGCGACTTCACGCCAGAAGAAATTCATCCAAATTCGCCGTCCTATCAATCCACGAGTGTAGCGATCATCAATCGGACGATGGCCAACCGGTTCTTCGGTGATAGCAGCCCGCTCGGGAAACATTTCCGCTTCGTCGAAGGAAATCGCCCCCGGCTGGAAATCATTGGCGTAGTCGCAGACTCGAAGTACAACGATTTGCGCGAAGGCCTCACCGACTTCTTCTACACCCCGGGAACCCACGGAGATTTAGAGATTCGCACCAATGAATCCTCAGAAGGGCTGGCCGGGTCTCTTCGCGAGATTCTTCATTCCCTCGACAGCTCAGTAAGAATCACGAGCATCAACACGCTTCGAGAACAGGTTGACGAATCGCTGCATCCCGATCGGATCATTGCGGCACTCTGCAGCGCGTTAAGCATTCTCGCGCTCGCGTTGACCTGCGTGGGCCTTTATGGCACGCTCGCCTTCCAGATCGCGCGACGCACCAATGAAATTGGTGTTCGCATGGCTCTGGGTGCGCACCCGAGAGATATCTTCCGGCTTGTTGTCGGACACGGAATGCGCTTGACCCTCTCAGGTTTGGTTCTAGGGATCGTGGCCTCGCTGGGAACGACATCGCTGCTCGCGAGCTTGCTCTTTGGAGTAAAGCGAACGGATCCGCTGACATTCCTCGGAGTCGGGATTTTCCTGCTGTTTGCGGCAGTTCTCGCGTGCTGCGTCCCGGCGCGTCGGGCCATGGGCTTCGACCCCATGGTCGCGCTTCGCGACGAATAGCCCCTGCTCTCTAGTTGTGTAGGTAGCTGGTGCCTCGCCTCCACACGGAACCCGATTTGACAGGTATGCTATAATAGTAAGTTATTATGATAATACACTCAAAATACGATACTTACGGCGCCCCGAGACGGCCTAAATGACCGCCCCCGCGGCTCGGCCGATCACGGCCACGCTGCGGCCTTCCGACAAGAAACCCAGAGTTTCTAATCGAGAACTCCAATTATTAGAACCCCTCCTAACTTATACAAAACAAACAACTGCACCCCGTTCTAATCGAGAACTTTCAACCATCTCGTTTTTCCGTTTTCCACGCCCATCAAGATTTGACCTCCGTGCTAGCCTGTTTGGCGCCGATATGCCCAGCTCAGCTTCAAAACAAACAATGGCTCTCCCGTCCACCCGGGCCCAGAATCGACCATGACTAAGCGCCCAAAACCCATCGTCCTCACCGTCCTCGATGGCTGGGGCTACCGCGCCGAAACCAAAGGCAACGCCATCGCCCTCGCGCGCAAGCCCAACTACGACCGCATCCTGAAAAATTTCCCCAACACGCTCATCCAAACCTCCGGCCCCGCCGTCGGCCTTCCCGTCGGACAAATGGGCAATAGCGAAGTCGGCCACCTGAATATCGGCGCCGGCCGCATCGTTCACATGGACAGCACGCGAATCGATCAGCTCATCGCCGCCGGCGAATTTTCTCGCCAGCCGCTGCTTCTCGAAGCCATGGAACGCGGCCGCGCGCGCCAACTCCACCTCCTCGGCCTTGTGAGCGACGGCGGCGTCCATTCGCACATCAATCATCTCTTCGCGCTCCTCCAAATGGCCCGGGAGAATAAAGTCAAAAATGTTTTCGTCCACTGCTTTATGGACGGGCGCGACACTCCTCCCAACAGCGGAATAGATTTTCTCCGCCGGCTCGAACAAAAAATGCGCGAACTCGGAGTGGGCCAGATCGCCACCGTCAGCGGCCGTTATTACGCCATGGACCGCGACAATCGCTGGGAGCGCATCGAAAAAGCCTATCGAGCAATCGTCCACGGCGACTCGGAAGCAAAATTCGCAGATCCCATCGCCGCAGTCCGCGCAAGCTACGAAAAAGGTGTCACCGACGAATTCATCGTTCCCGCCGTCATAACCACCGAGCCTGCGCCCGGAAAATCACCCGTGCCTCGCGCCGTAATTCGCGATGACGACGCCGTGATCTTCTTCAACTTCCGCGCCGACCGCGCCCGCCAGATGACCCGCGCGCTTATCGACCCGGCATTCGATAAAATCGCTGATCCCGACCGGCCGAAAAATCTCACGTTCGTCGCCATGACCCAGTACGACAAATCCTGGCCCTGGCTTCGCTACCTCCTCGCTCCCGAAAAGTTGGAGCAAATTGTCGCCAATGTTTTTGCCGAGCAGCAATTCAAGAACCTGCGCGTCGCCGAAACCGAAAAATACGCTCACGTCACCTACTTCTTTAATGGCGGCGTCGAAAAACCTTTCCCCGGCGAAGAGCGCATCCTCGTTCCATCACCCAAAGTGCCCACCTACGACTTGAAACCGGAAATGTCCGCCGCCGGCATCGCCGAAACCGTGGTCCACGCAATCGAGAAAGGCGAATTCGACGCCATCATCATGAATTTCGCAAACGCCGACATGGTCGGCCATTCAGGAAATCTCGAAGCCACCATCAAAGCGGTCGAAACCGTGGATGTCTGCCTCGGGCAAATTTTTCAAGCGCTGCGTCCCCGCGGCGGCGCCTGGATCATCACCGCCGACCACGGCAACGCCGAAACCATGATCGATCCCGTCACCGGCGGCCCCCACACCTATCACACCACCAACCCCGTCCCATTCATTTTGCTCACCGACGACGGCCAAACAAAACTAGCCCCTGGTGGTTCGCTGCGAGACATCGCCCCTACCATGCTCGGCGTCCTCGGCGTCGCCGAGCCCGGTGAGATGACCGGCCGCGACCTGCGCATGCCCGCAAAATAAACCAAAACTTCGCGCACGGTCGCGAAAAGGAGACTCGAGAAAAATGGAAGTAGAACCCGGACGCGACGACAAGAAATCCGAGATCATGGGTTACGCGCGCCCGATGAACGCTCTCTGGCTCGCAGTGCTTTTCGCCGCCACATGGGCTTTCTGGTCGCTGCCCGCCGCCTTCATCCTCCTCGGCTTGCTGATCGCCGCAACCGTCCTCGGTTTTTTCTTTCGAAAAAAACAGCCATGACCCGAAGCACTCCCGCCGAAACGAAATTGCTCATCTGCGTCTGGCACCGCTTCTCGCTCTGGAATCCTCCTGCCCGCATGGCCGAACGCATTCGCGAACGTTGGCCCGAAATGCGCGTCGTGCATCTTCCCACCTATGACGGCCTGCAGACCGAGCTTCCCGACACAAATATCTTTGTCGGCTTCTCGCTCCGCGCCGAACAATTCGCCTGGGCGCGCAAACTCCTGTGGCTTCATTCCACCGCCGCAGGCATCGGGCAACTGATGTACCCCGAACTGCGCCGCAGCGGCATCGAAGTCACCAACGCCAGCGGCGTACACAAAATTCCCATGGCCGAACATATCCTCGGCACGCTCATCGCGCTCGCGCACCGTTTCCCCGACTATCTTCGTTATCAGCAGCAATCTCTGTGGGCCCAGCAGGAATTGTGGGATGCGCCTGTCCGCCCGCGCGAGCTTCGCGGTCAAGTCGTTTTGTTCATCGGCTTCGGTGCCATCGGCCGTGAAGTTGCAAAACTCGCCCGGCCGCTGGGGATTCGCGTGTGGGCCGTTACGCGTTCCGGCCGTGGCGACGCGGATCTAGCGGAAAAGTTCTTTCCATCGGCCAAATTGCAGGAAGCTCTTCCACAAGCTGATTTCGTGATACTCGCTGCGCCAGAAACTTCCGAAACGCGCGCGATGATCGGCGCTCGCGAGTTTGCCTTGATGAAGCCTTCCGCGTATTTCATCAACGTAGCTCGCGGAGCGCTGGTAGACGAACCCGCGCTCATCGCCGCGCTACAACAAAATAAAATCGCGGGTGCCGCCCTCGACGTCGCCTCCCAAGAACCGCTCCCGCCGGAGAGTCCCTTGTGGAAGCTCGAAAACGCATTCATCACTCCGCACATGAGCGCTGTGAGCGAGCATTTGTGGGATCGGCAAACGGATTTGCTGATGGAAAATCTCGAGCGCTGGTTCAGCGGCCGCGAATTGTTGAATCGCGTAGATCTCGAGCGAGGCTATTAGCGGATGGACATAATGGCGGCTTTCTACAAACAATAGCCCATTACCCAAGACTTGTCCCCGACGACCGAACGAATCAGTCTCCGGCCGCGGGTTTTGGCGAAGCGTAACCTTGACGGGCGATGACGATCACTTTCTTCATCTTACCTTTTCTGTCCGGCTGCATCAGCGGATTGCCCTGCTCGTCCACGATCTCCACTTTGAGTTTGTGATACTTCCCGTCCGGAGAAGTGGAAGGCGTAAAGCCCAGCGTGTACTGGCTTCTCAGATATTCGGCCACGGTGCTGAAAATACCGTTCATCTCGCCCTGGAACCGCGGAAACCAGGCGTACCCGCCTGTCATCTCCGCGAATGTAGTTAGCTGGTTTTTCGCCTGAAGATAGCTGATGCTGTCCCCCCGGGGACTTCGCACCTGAAGTTCTTCAGCCATACCAACCGAGTAAATCGGCACGTCGCTTTCCTTCACGCGCCTGAGCGTCTGGTCCAGCGTGTGTTTGCTGAAAGTATCGAAGCCGCTTGCGAGCAGAAGAATGGACTTCTTTCCCTTCACGTCGCGAAGCTCGTCCAGCGTTTCGAGCAGTGCGTCAAACAAATTAGCTTCGTGAAAGTCCGGAAAAAACAAACCCGCGGCGGCTTGTGCTACTTCTTGTTTATCCCGCGTGAAGTCCACTAAAACATGCGTGCGAAGGTCAAAGGTCTTAAACGCTACGTAGTCCTTCGCGTTCAGGTGGCCCAGAAAATTGTAGGCCCAAGTCTTGGCCTGATACGCATACCACTCGCCCCCAAGCTGGCTGAATTCCATAAGAATGACAATCGTGATCGGGGCCTCGCTGGGAGCAAAATTCGAAATCTGCTGCGGCTGGTTATTATCGAGAACTCGAAAATTTTCTTTCTTAAGGTTCGTCAGTATGTCCCCGTCCTGGTCCGTCACCACCGCGTCGATATTCACGACGTTTGACTCCACGGCGATGGACACTTGCGGCGCCGCAGCCTGACTCTGCCCTGCTTGCTGTGGCTGTTGCTGCCCCGTTGGCGGATTGGGCGGAGCTGGCTGCTGCGAGGGCGCAGGCTTTTGCGGCCCCTCCTGTTGTTTCGCCCGAGCAGTCAAGGCGCCGGGAGGTATGCCCAAAGCTGCCAGGAGTATTCCGATCGCAATCGCGCGAACCCACGTCTTCAAATTCATAAATTTCCTCTCCACGCTTTGATGCTGCCAGGGCTGTTTGTGGATGGTCTATTGCCATCCAGAAAACGCCGCGCTCCAAGCGCCCGGCTACATCGTGACGCCATGATAATATAAATCGCTTTTACGATTGACCATGTAATTCACAAGTCAGTTGGAGACAGAAGAATGGCGTGTCCGAACGTTCGAGTTTTTATCTTGGCACTCTGTACCCTCTGTTGTGCCGCGCACGCCGGCGGACAGGGTTTTCCGAGACAGTCGCAGCAACCAGCGGCGCCAAGCGCCGACGTCGTGAAACTTCAGGGCGAAGCCATTGTCTGGCTCCAGGATTTAATCCGCATAAACACGACAAATCCCCCGGGCAACGAAATCGTAGCTGCAAAATATATTGCCGACGTCCTAAAGCGCGAAGGAATTCCTTCTGAAATTTTCGAGAGCACGCCGGGCCGGGGATTTTTGGTCGCGCGCCTTTCAGCCACCGCCGTTCCGGATCCTTCGCGCGCGCTGCTGCTGATGGCCCATCTCGATGTGGTTGGCGTGGACAAGAGCAAATGGTCTGTCGATCCCTTCGCCGCGGTGATGAAAGATGGCTACCTTTACGGCCGCGGCACGATTGACGACAAAGGCATGGTCATCGCCAATCTCGCTGTCTTTATCTCCTTGAAACGCTCCAGCGCGCGGCTGAATCGAGACGTTATTTTCCTGGCCGAAGGCGATGAAGAAGCAGGCGGCGAGTTCGGAATGAAATTTGCCGTCGAAAAGCATTGGGACAAAATTGCCGCGGGTTTCGCGCTCAACGAGGGCGGCCACACTGTTTTGAAAGATGGAAAAGTTCAATACATCGGCGTGCAAGCCACCGAGAAAGTAGCCGTGAACGTGGACGTAATCGCCACGGGAACTTCCGGCCACGCTTCCATCCCGCGCAAGGATAATCCGGTGGCGCATCTCGCCACCGCGATTGGCAAGATTGGCGCCTATGAAGCGCCGGTGCAGTTCAATTCCGTCACGCGCGGCTATTTTGAAGGAATCGCTCCGCTGGAGGACGAAGAAACCGGGAAGTGGCTGCAAGCGCTAGAAAGCCCGGATCGCGCCGATCATGCAGCTCGATGGGTTTCCAACAACAATCCTATCTGGAATGCCATGCTGCGCGACACCGCGACTCCCACAATGCTGCAAGCCGGCATACGCCAAAATGTGGTGCCCTCGGAAGCGCGCGGCGTCCTTAACATTCGTCTGCTTCCCGGCAACCAGCTCGATCCGCTTATCGGCAAACTAAAGCAGCTCGTGAACGATCCCCAGATTCGCTTTGAAACACAACCGAATGGCGGAGAAGCCGCGCCATCCTCATCTCTGGAGTCTGAGTTGTACTCTACAATCAAGACCGTGAGCGCCCGGGAATTTGCCGGCGCTCCCGTGGTTCCTTACATGTCCACCGGCGCCACAGACTCAGCGCGCCTGCGCATGCGCAGCGTGCAAGCTTATGGCCTGGATCCTTTTCCGCTTACGGAAGACGACTTGATGCGCATGCACGCGGACGACGAACGCATTCCAATCGATTCCTTCCGCAAGGGAATCCAATTCCTCGAAGCGGTTGTCAACGCCTTTGCCGTGACCAAATAATCGTGCTGAATCTGCGAAGGGCCAAAATCGTCTGCACCCTGGGGCCTGCAAGCTCCTCTCAAAAAATGATTGACGAGCTGGTGCACGCCGGCATGGACGTTGCGCGGCTGAATTTCTCGCACGGCACGCCGGAAGAAAAAGTACGGCTGGCGATTTACGTGCGCCGCGCCTCAGCCCGCTATAGCAAGCCTGTTGCGATTCTGGCCGATTTGCAGGGACCAAAAATCCGCACAGGCCCGCTGGAACAGGGCAAGCCCGTGCGCTTGCGCTTCGGCCAGCGTTTCATGATTACCACGAAAAATCTGATCGGTAACGAGCAGGGAGTCAGCACAACTTTTCGCGCATTGCCGGAGTCGGTTCGCAAGGGTGACCGCATTCTCTTGAACGACGGCGAAATCTCCCTGCGCGTCGTTTCCTCTCGCGGGCAAGAAGTTGTTTGCCAGGTAGAGAACGGCGGGGAACTGGGCGAGCACAAGGGCATCAACCTACCCGGCGTAAAGCTGAAAATTCCTTCGCTCACGCCCAAAGACCGCCGCGACCTGAACTTCGCGCTGCAAATGGGCGCGAACTACATTGCTCAGAGCTTCGTTCGCACCGCCGCGGACGTTCGAGCCGCGAAGGCCGCCATCGCCCGCGACGGGAAAGAAACGCCCATAATCGCGAAGCTCGAAAAACCCGAAGCCATCGACAATCTGAATGAAATTCTTGCCGTCGCTGACGGCGTGATGGTGGCGCGCGGCGACCTAGGCGTGGAAATGAGTCCGGAAAAAGTGCCGGTAGTGCAAAAGCGCATCATTTCCAGCGCGCGCGATGCGCTCGTTCCCGTGATCACCGCCACGCAAATGCTCGATTCGATGCAGAAAAATCCTCGGCCTACCCGTGCGGAAGCTTCCGACGTGGCCAATGCGATTTTCGATGGCAGCGATGCGCTGATGCTTTCCGGCGAGACGGCTGCGGGAAGCTATCCGCTGGAATCCGTTGCGATGATGGATCGCATTATTCGCGAAGCGGAAGCCAGCATGACCGTCCAGCCGCGTCCGGCCCGCTCGGGCGATTTGCTGATCAGCGAAGCCATCGCCGAAGCCATCTGCCACGCCGCGGAAGAATTGCATATGAAGGTCATCGCCGTCTTCACCGAATCGGGATCTTCCGCGCGGCTCGTTTCAAAATATCGTCCCCGCGCGCCGATCGTAGCGTTTTCACCGGTGCAGGAAGCTCGCCGCCGCCTGAGCTTGCTCTGGGGAGTATTGCCGCGCACCATCGCGCGCGTTCACGACATCGACCAGCTCGCGAAAGCCGCCGAAGCGCGCCTGACGGAAGAGAGGTTGGTGAAGCAAGGCGACATCGTGGGCGTAATCGCCGGCACACCGCTCGGCACTACCGGCTCCACCAACTTGATGCGCCTAATCCGCATCGGCGGCTAGTTTGACCCAACGGACGCGGATTTGATTTAGAAGAGCAGATCGTGCGTCGCGTTGCTCTTCAGGATGACGATCGTCGGCCCATCCTCAGTTCACCCAGTTATCGGGATTTGATGGCGGTTTCTCGTTATGGTCGCGGACGTACACGTCGAATTTCTTGCGCAGCCGCCGGCGTTTCCAATCCGTAAAAAAATTTCTGTAATTGTAAAGGTAAGAACCGCGGCGCAGATAAATGTAGCCCACCAGCATTCCGCCAAGATGGCAAACGTGGCTCACGCTATCACCGGTTGAACCAATCGTGCTGAAAAATTCGATAGCGCCCATCACGATTACAAAAATTCGCATCGACACCGTGACCGGCAAAGGAAACACCCATACCTGGCGGTGCGGCATCACGATGGCCACCGCGAGCAGGACGCCGTAGATGGCTCCCGAAGCCCCAATCGTTGGCACCAACGCCGTGCCCCGCCCATGCGGATCCAACAGCAACTTCACAATGATGTCGATAATCCCCGCGCCCACGCCGCACACAAAAAAATAAATATAGAACTTGCGCGCTCCCCAAGTGTGCTCCAGGTCTGCGCCGAACATCGCCAGGTACAGCAGGTTGAAAAGAATGTGAAGGACGCCGCCATGCAGGAAAATATAGGTAAACGGCTGCCAAATCCTGAATCCGTACACCGCGGCATATGGCACCAAGCCGAACCAATCCAGCCAAAATTTCTGCCCCGCTTCGTGAAAAAGCAGCCCGGAAATTGTTTGCAGGAAGAAAACCGAGATGCAGGCAATGCAGATCGTCTTTATAGCGCGCGGAAAATAGCCGCTCAGGTCAAACCGATGCCCGTAGCCGCGCGAAAAGGTTGGCACGAACCCAAGTGTAAAGGCTGCGCACCGCCGAGTCAAAGAACAGACGCGGTTCTCTGCCTACTCCGCGACTTCTGTCCACGCAATCTCGTCGGTGTGCGAATCAACGGCGAATCGCTGCGGCTTCGACACATGGACGGGCTCTGCGAAACGGCTGCTGAACGCGGCATCCCACATTCTTACGGTTATCTGGCCGCTGCCTTGCGGAGCATTCTCTTCCAGGAAACCTACAATAAACCCTTCGCCACGCCCGACAGCCGATTGTCGCGCCTGTGAAAAACGCTGTTTGAAGTCCATCGGAGCAATCACGTCGCCCTGGTGGCTGGGCACCGTCATCTCTTTCGTCTTGGTTTTGTAGTACCAATAAGAGGTAACGTTACACTTCGCAGGCGAACGATACGGATCGTTGAGGTACTGCTCCTTCAGTGCTTTTGCATCGGCCGTCGCTCGCATCAATATAATTTCAGAGTCCGATGGTTTGGTCTCCGCATTAAGCGCGTTCTTGACGACTTGCTGAACCGCTTCCCGCCACTCTTCGACGTTGTCGGCTTTCTCCGCGGCAGCGGCGGCCTGCTCTACGGACACGATGTCTCCACCGCCATTCAGTTTCAGAACCGCTTCGGCCAGCAGCGCATCCATTAACTCTTGCTTAGTCACTTTGGCCTCCCTCCGCACCGGAGCAGCGCGTCAAGTGTCACGTTTGAGGAGTTTAGCCAGGCGGCGGTGCAGGTCGTCCACTGCGTTGAAGAGGTCGTTGATACCAGGGGTGTCAATGCCGACTTCAATAGTTTGCAGGTCCAGAGAAAGATCCGTCGAAATCTGTATGGCGCGTTTGACGCGCTCAGCGGACATAATCGGCAGGACCGTAAAGGGATCGCCGCCCGATTCGTCGCTGAGGCCGATCCATTTCTGCACTGCCCAAGTTGTGCTGCGAATGTGATCCACGGCTTCGCGGAATTCTGAGAGGACGCGCGAGTCGAGAGCTCCGGATTTTACGAGTTCTTCCAGCTCGTTCAACTCGCGAGTGGCTGCTTCCAGGCGCGTAGTGATCGATCGCTCTGAGGGCGAGGTTGATTCTCGTTCGGGGCTGTTCATCCGAAACTCCCTCCGTCAGAGGGCTGGGTCATCGAAACAAGAGTAGTTCGCGACGGGCGCGAGAGGCAAGGAAAAACGCCCGCTTGAAGCGACTTTAAGGGCGTTTGCCGCCGCCGACACACAAAGGTCTGATCGCAATGTGCTTCCCCCGTGTAAGTTCGGGCGATTGTGTCCGCCGAATGCTGAGCATTGCATGGTAAGTCTTCCGCATGTACATTACCCCACGGCTGCAATGATTGAGGACGTTCGACCAAAGTGTGGCCGAGCCAAGTTGACGCCGAGAGCGCGCCTCATTAGCACTTTTCTGCCGCGTCGATTTTGGAAAATTTGCTGACTGAAAGGAAAACCGTGCTACGACTAAAATCTTATTCGGCGTTTTTACTGCTCTTCGCTTCTTTACTATTCGCTTTTTCCGCCGCTGCTCAAACCAAGCTTCTTCGCTTTCCGGATATTCATGGCGACAAAGTGGTTTTCACTTACGCCGGCGACCTCTGGCTCGCCTCCACTTCCGGTGGATTGGCCACACGCCTCACCGCGCATCCTGGTCTGGAGCTCTTTGCCAAATTTTCACCGGACGGGAAATGGATCGCATTCACCGGTCAATATGACGGCGACGAGCAAGTCTATGTGATTCCCGTCACCGGCGGCGTCCCGAAGCAGCTCACGTTTTATCCCGCTCGCGGACCTCTGCCTCCGCGCTGGGGCTACGACAATCAGGTTTATGGCTGGACTCCCGACGGCAAATCCATCGTCTTCCGGTCTCTGCGCGATTATTTCGATCTTGGAGACTCGCGCCTCTACACCGTTTCGATGGATGGCAGCCTGCCGCAGGCTCTGCCCATGCCCAAATCCGGCGCTGGTGATTTTTCTCCGGACGGTTCTGAAGTTGTCTACTCGCCTTTGTTCCGCGATTTCCGCACTTGGAAGCGATATTCCGGAGGCTGGGCCCAGCAGTTATATATTTACGATCTCAAATCAAATTCGCAGGGAGAGATCACCGCTGGTGTTCGCGCTCATCGCGATCCCATGTGGATCGGCGAAAAAATCTATTATTCCTCTGACAAGGACGACACGCTCAATCTCTACTCCTACGATCCCAAGACAAAAGCCACTGAAGAGCTCACACACAGCACGAAGTGGGATGTTCGCTGGCCCAGCACCGACCATAAAAGCCGGATCGTTTACGAAATGGATGGCGAGCTGAACATTTTCGACATAGCCACCGGGAAATCCACACCCATCTCCATCCAGGTTCCCACCGACGCTCTGGCCATGCGGCCTTCGCGCATCTCCGCAGCGAATCAAATCGAGTGGGCTGAATTGAGCCCGAAAGGAGAACGCGCACTCTTCGTCGCTCGCGGCGACGTCTTCACCACTCCGATCGAGAAAGGCCCCACCCGCAATCTCACCAACTCCTCGAATGCGCATGACAAGTTCGCGCAATGGTCGCCCGACGGCTCAAAAATTGCCTTCATTTCGGACATGGATGGCGAAGACGAGCTTTACCTCATCAACCAGGACGGTTCGGGCAAGCCGGAAGAATTGACTCACGGCTTCCACGCTATGCTCTATCAGCCCAGTTGGGCGCCGGACGGCAAACGCATTGCCTTTAGTGACAAAGACGGAAAGCTTTATGTTTTGACTCTCGACGATAAAAAAGTCAGCCAGGTCGCGCAGAATCCTCGCGGGCGGATTCCGGGGTATCCGTGGTCGGCGGACGGCGGCCATATTGCGTTCATCATGGGTGAACCAAGCGGCTTCTCCTGCGTTTATGTGTGGAGCGTCGGCGACGGTCAAGTTCATCGCGTCACCGACCCGCTCTACGATGCCGGCGATCCCGCCTGGGATCCCAACGGAAACTATCTCTATTACGTTGGGACGCGCGAATATGCTCCGCAGTTGAGCCGCATCGAATTCAACTTCGCCACCAATCGCGGCAATTCTCTCCTTGCCCTCACTCTGCGCAAGGACGGCAAGAATCCTTTTCCGCCCGAAAGTGACGAGGTCACCATCACCAAGCCCGGCGAGGAGTCGTCTGACAAAGACAAAACCGCCGAAAAAGCCGGCGACAAAAACGAAGACAAAAAAGAAGGCAAGAAGGACGGCAAAAAGGAAGACGACAAAAAAGAAGAGAAAAAGAAGGAATACATCCGCATCGATTTCGACGGCCTCGCCGATCGCGTGACGCGCGTTCCCGTTGATGCCGATAACTTCAACGGTTTGGTGGTCACCAAGGACTATCTCGTCTACGCACGCGAGGGCGCTCCGTTCTACGGCCGCGACTCCTTCCCGCCTTCCTCTCTCGTTCTCTTCGCCTTCAAAGACCGCAAGGAAACCACTCTGGTTGACAAAGCGGACGGCTTCGACGTTTCTCAGGATGGCAAGAAAGTCCTGGTGCGCGACGGGCACAGCTTCAAACTCTACGACCTCAAGCCCGAAGGCAAATCGGGCGCCAAGAACGTTTCCACCGACGGCCTCATGGTCGATCGTGTTCCGCAGCAGGAGTGGGTCGAAATCTTCAACGAAGTCGTGCGCCGTTATCGCGATTTCTTCTACGCCCAAAATATGAATGGTTATGATTGGGACGCCTTGCGCGACCAGTACCGACCTCTCGTTGACTACGTCGCTCATCGTTCCGATCTAAACTACGTCATCGGCGAAATGATCGCAGAACTCAGCGTCTCCCACGCTTACATCGCCGGCGGCGATTTCGAAATTCCTCAACGCCCCCAAGTGGCCCTCGCGGGCGCTCGCATCGAATTGGACGCAACTGCCGGCCGTTACCGCATCGTCAAAATCTACAAAGGCCAAAATGAGGAAGAAATCTATCGCTCGCCCCTCACCGAAGTCGGCGTCGACGTCAAGGAAGGCGACTACATCCTGGCCATTGATGGCCGCGACCTCACCGCTAAGGACAATCCATACCAGTTCTTGCGCGACAAGGCCAACCGCCCCGTCCAGCTCACCATCAATTCCAAGCCCACGATGGATGGTTCGCGAACCATTTCGTATCGTCCCATCACCAGCGAAACCAATCTAATTTACCTTGCCTGGATCACGCACAATCGCGACGTCGTGTCCGCTGCTACCGGCGGCAAAGTCGGTTACATCTACCTGCCGGACATGGGCGCCGACGGCATCCGCGAATTCATAAAATATTTTTATCCGCAGATTCGCAAACAAGCCTTGATCGTTGACGTGCGCGGGAATGGCGGCGGCAACGTTTCTCAGATGCTCATCGAACGCCTCAAGCGCGATTTGCTCGGCACCGATTTCGATCGCGTCGACCAACAGACCAACACTTATCCGGCCACAGTGTTCTATGGCCCGAAGGTTTGCCTGATCAACGAAACTTCCGCTTCCGACGGCGATATTTTTCCTTATATGTTTCGCCAGGCGGGTCTCGGCCCTCTCATCGGCAAACGCACTTGGGGCGGCGTCGTCGGCATCAGTGGTCGTGGCCCGCTTCTCGACGGCGGCCAGGTTTTCGTCCCGGAATTCGCCACCGCCAGCGTCGCCGGCCAATACGTTATTGAAGGACACGGCGTCGACCCCGACATCATCGTAGAAAACGATCCGGCTTCGGTGATCGCAGGTAAGGACCCGCAGCTCGAACGCGGCATCGCCGAAGTGATGAAAGCGCTGCAGGCCAATCCGAAGAATCTCCCGCCGCGCCCGCCCGACCCGAACAAGGCGCCCAAGCGCTAAATCGCCGGCGTGAACGAGCGCTTCTCGCGCGCAGGGACTTTATGTCTTATTCAGCTTCTTGCGCGCGAAGTAGAAGAGCGAAGCCGCCAGAAGAATAAACATGAACAGTCCGAAGAGGTTGCTGGTAGCCAGCGACCCAAGAATCTTCGGACCAAACGCGAAGAGGTCAGGCCGCCACGGCAACCGGAACGTAACGACAACCCAGTGCGGCACGTGTGTCGAAATCTCTGGGTCTTGCAGAAGATTGATGACGATGCCGAGCAATCCAAACACTCCCCCCGCGGCGATCAATCCGCTAGAATAAAGCGCTCCAGGGCTAGCTTCGCCCTCCTCCGTTTTCTTCGACGAAGCTTCCACCAGCCAGCGCACCAGCCCGCCCGCAAACATCGTCGCCGTAGTTCCAATCGAAAGATAAGCGCCCACGGCAAACGCCAGCGACCTCACGCCCAAAATTTCCACCGCCAGCACCAGCGCCACGCCCATCAACACCAGCCGCCACGGAAGCCGCTGCGTGAGGATGCCGTTGATCACCGTTGCCATCAGCCGCGCCTGCGGCGCCGGAGCTTTGTCGCCGCCGATGCCTTGCACCCACTGAATCTCAATTTCCTTGGTCGCCGGATCGTAAAGATATTCGCCGTCGGCAATCTGTGCCGACCCCAGCGCGTTGATCAGAACGTAATTCTTCCCCTGATACGTGATCGACTTTCTCTCCACTTTCACGCCCGTAGCCAACGCTTCCACATTCACCGGAATCCGTGTCGGCACGTATTTCTGCAAGCCCGTGTTCATCAGATTCAACGTGGCCCCAATCGCGATCGTCGAAACAGTCACGCCGATCAGCAAAGCCATCTGCTGCCGAAATGGCGTCGACCCCACCAGGTACCCAGTCTTCAAATCCTGCGAAGTAGCTCCCGCAATCGCCGCAGCGGTGCACACCACGCCTCCAATCACGAGCGCAAGCACCGCGTAATTCGGCGCCGTCCACCCCGCCACCAAAAAGATCGCGCAGGTCGCCATCAACGTAGCAATGCTCATCCCGCTCACCGGATTCGACGAATTCCCCAACAGCCCGCTGATCCGCGACGCCACCGTGACAAACAAAAATCCAAAAACCACCACGAAAAGCCCCGCCAGCAAATTCTGATACCAAGTCGTGCTCGCGCCTTTGATCGGATCAAACGTCAGCATCACCCACATCATCACCACGATCACAAACGACCCCACCAGCACCGTGCGAATCGACACGTCCCGGTCCAAACGGTTCCTGCCCTCCGTCTCCATCGCTCCTTGCTCTCGGACATCTTTCATTCCCGCGCGCAGCGCCGAAATAATCGTCGGCAGCGTCCGCATCAGCGTAATCAGTCCCGCCGCCGCCACCGCCCCCGCTCCCATGGGACGAATGTATTGCTGCCACATGTCGTCCGGAGTCATCAGCGGAATCGGAATCGTGGAGGGATAAATCGGCTTGTTCCCCGCAAGCTGCCCGAAAAATTGAATCGCGGGCATCACCAGCAGCCAAGAAATCACTCCGCCCGCAAACAGAATGCCCGAAACTTTCGCTCCGATGATGTAACCCACTCCCAGGTATTCGGAAGTAATCGTCGCTCGAAACGAAGCGCCCGGAAACCAGTGCGGCCGCGCTTCCGGCTGCGAGTTCCAAGCCTGAATCGTGTTCATCAAAAAAGTGTAAGCGCCTCCCAGGCCCAAGCCCCAGAAGACGCGTCCTGCAAACGACCCGCCGCGCTCGCCCGCCACCAGCACGTCCGCGCAAGCCGTGCCTTCCGGAAACGTCAGGTTGCCGTGCTCTTTCACGATCAGCTGCCGCCGCAGCGGAATCATGAACAGCACGCCCAGCCATCCGCCCAGCAGCGCCAGCGGAAAAATCCGCCAGAACGTAAATTCCGTGCCAAACCCCAAAAAAATCAGCGCCGGAATCGTGAACATCACTCCCGCAGCCAGCGACTCTCCCGCCGACCCGGTCGTCTGCACGATGTTGTTTTCCAGAATCGTCGAGCGCCCAAACGCGCGCAAAATGCTGATCGAAAGCACCGCAATCGGAATCGAAGCCGAAACCGTAAGCCCGGCGCGCAGCCCCACATAAACCGTCACCGCGCCAAAGAGCAGCCCGAAAAGCGACCCCAGCACCACCGCGCGCAGCGTAAACTCTGCGATGCTCTCCTTAGCCGCTATATAAGGATGAAATTCGTCCGCCGGCGCCGTCGAACTCCACTTTTTCTCCGCCTTCGCCATCCTCGCCACCCCCCCGCATTCGCGCCGCTGCCCTGCGCTCTTCTGTCGCCGCTCAATTCCGCGCCAGCCAAATTAGCCGCCCGCGAATCGGGCAAGGTAGCACCAGACGCAGGGCGAGGCAAGCGCCAACCCGTTTCAGTTACCGGACTGATGGACTCACCTTGCCCGGATTGCGCCGTTGCGAACCCAGAACCGTGAAAAACTCAACGACAACGGGCAATCGTCAATACTCCCGCGGCATACGAGCTTGAGTACGTGGAGGTGGCTCGGCCGAACTAAATCAGACCCTACTGTTGTCCGAGAACTACGACAATATCGACGCCGGACAAGTCCAAGAGTTCTCGTTTTTGAGCATCTAGCTTCTTGGGGTCCACGTAAAATACGTGATCGTCGGGAACCGCCTGAGCAACCATTAAAAGATTTCGCACTTCGATTGCGGAATCCTTAAAATTTTCGTGGAAATACATGATGCACGGCACTTGCGTCGCGGGCACGACCCAATACATGCAACTGTTCGCGTCCAGACCCATTCCTATTGGCTGATTACTATTAGCGGCGACTGCGTACGTGTAAATAGGCCCCATCGTGACAGTGTATTTGTGATCGTTTAATGCCGTCAGCCCTTCAGCAACTTTCGCATCGCTCACGTTAGGTGTCGCAGTTAGCGATAAGTCGATATAGACGTACCTCATGCCCGGGGCCTTTTGCTTGGGGTTAATCCAACCATTTGCATTCCTCGCAACGTGCTGTCCGAATATCGGATAAACGTTTTGGACATCCCCAACGTTTTTTGCCGTTTGAACCGCGTGGACCTGCTCGGTCAAATGTTGGAACTGCTGCGATTGAGCTTGCATTGTCTTGTTGAGGTCCTCTACTTTTTGTTGAGAGGTTTTTATCTGCGCGCCCAACTTCTGAACTTCCACCGAACGAGTATCTATCTCAGTTTTTAAGTTAGAAACTAATGTTTTTGTCCTCTTGATATCAGCGTCCACTTCCTTCGATGTAGCGAGCGCTTCGTTTGCCGTTTTTACTGCTTCGCCACCCTCAGTTTGCGCTTGGGCTAGAATTCCTTTCACTGATTCCTGTGCATGGGCCGCGATGTCGTGCAAGTTGAGAGCGCCTTTCCCGAATACTACCGCGAGCGCAAGTAGGGCGATGGCAGCGGGAATTCCCGCGAAGAACAAAATTAAAGTAGTCCATTTCCTAACTCTCTCCATTACATTTGTGGAAGTTTCTATTTCGAGGGTGTGTTGTGTAACGTTATTTTGCGAAGCAGCCAGTGTGTCCTCAACTCTCGAAAGACGTTCGCTCACCGACCCCACGGTGTCGGTCATTCGATGACCACAATTCCCGCAGAATATCTGACCGTCAGGATTAGTCGTGGAACAGTTCGGGCACACCATTTATTTCAATACTCCCTGCGACACCCGTTAAACATTTCCGCAGATTCTACCATGCGCACTCGACTCTGTTATAATCCCGTCCATGGCTACTGAAAGAACCGACCAGCTACTTGAGTTAATTGCAAACGAGATGCTGCGTCTTCGGATACAACTTGGTGACGGTGAGGAAGACCCCTTCAAAATAACCCACGCATTCGCTGAAACGCTTGACACAGCCATAATCGGTCAACGTAAGCAACTCGGGCTCCCTATTGGACGAGACCTACCTAGACGAAATAAGTAAAAGGCCCGATTGCGCTATGACAATGGGCTCATTGGTTCTACAACTCCAGAGCGATTGCCTTGACGCTCACACTCCTACACTTGAAGTTCTTCGAAAAGCCCTTGTCGTTGCAAGGAAACTGTCTGTTCCCAAATTTCAGAACTGGATTGAGCACGAGCTTCGCGGTTACGGTACTGATGACGAGCTTCCCGAGTACCGCCAAGTCAGGGGACAACGTAAAGCCCGCAATCCGATGATTGGTTGGATTCCCGTAGTATTTGATGACCCGTCGCTTACCAGGAAGTTGTCCGAATGCCAGATGATTCAATCTGTCGGAGAGTTAGAGTCTCTGCTTAAAACTTCAGGACCCAGCTCTGTCCTCTCGGTAACGTTGGCCCCTGAGCTGCAGAAACAGATTATGCGAGCAGGGCGAAACAACTTTCAGACATCACTTCATGTGAGTGTAGCCATCGTTCAAGCAATAATCGAACACGTACGCACGGCGGTTCTCGAGTGGTGTCTGGACCTCGAGAAAGCTGGGATTCTCGGCGAAGGAATGACCTTCTCACCTGAAGAGAAAAAGTCTGCGTCTCATATAAACTACACGGTTAATTTTCACCGGGACGTTACCACGGCGCAAATACAGCAAGGAACTCTGGAGTCCTCCCAGTCACTCACTTCTACCGTAGATGTCGGAATCCTACGCACGCTGACGACAGAAATATCTGAGGCTATAGCTCAGCTCGGACTTCAATCCGAGCAACAGCGCCAGCTCACCGCAGAACTAGAATCCGTGAACGCGCAAATACAGTCCCCGAAGCCCAACCACAACATAATGACGGAAGGACTGAAGTCGATACGGAACATCCTTGAAGGATGCGCCGGGAGCTTGATTGCCTCAGGCTTAGCCCAACGCATAGGACTCTTACTTTCGTAACCGAACTATATAATCAGTTATGAACCAGTTTCTGCGAGAAGGTCTCCACGTGGCCCACGTCGCGCTCACATTCATCGGCGGCGGTGCGCTCTTAGCCTTAATCGGTTGGTTCTACAAAAGACGCCAGGAAAACTTTGAGGATAAGGTTCTGTTGATCTTTCAGAACAGCCACAATCCGCGGTTGCGCAGTGCCACCGGAGTCCACAATGACTATCGAGGGCAGTACCTCAAAGACGTTCCTATGTGGGTGGTTTTACCGATGCACACCGATTGGCAGGGAGGTTTGAGGTGGCGATTTCGGACCCTCCCATATCAAGTGCGACACGTTTGGCGCATGAAGTTCTTGATGCCTAGTCCGAAGAAGGTCGAGAGGACAGTGCTGAGCCTATGGAAGCGCGGGCTGCTGATTCGTGACCAAGCGACGCCGGAGTATTACAAGCTGAAGACATAGAGGGTTCGGGTTTCGACCTCCCTGCCGTATCCAAGAAACCCCTCCATCGAATGCGAACAATTCGAAAAGAACACAACACGCGTCTCCTTGCATTCCTCCTCCTGACTTCCTATCATTGTTGCGATGAAAATTTGGTTTAGGATCGGCCCCGACCGGGGCAACGAGCAGGACGGGCCGCAGCCGCCCGAACGCTACAGCTCTGCCCACTCGACGGTCCGGTTTCTGGACCCCTTTACCCTGCTTGCCCTGACGAAGGAAGGGAACATCTGCGAAGGGTCACGATTCAGCGGGGCGCGCCTATCGCAAGCGCAGCCGCTCGCTCCCACACCACTGCTGTCGCGACAGCACCGGGCAAAATCCAGCGCAAAACTCGGTGAAAGTGAGCAACTTTCTGACATTTCTAACCGGTTCTGGCCCAAATACAGAAGTTATAGAAAACAAACGATTAAACCCTGTCTAACCGGTTCTAGAATTGCACATATGTGTAACTCGCGCTTGCCTTTGCGACGATGTTTCAAGCATTCTACCCGGTTCTGGTCAAGTAGAAGTTACAGAAAACAAACCATTAAACCCCTTCTACCCGGTTCTAGAATTGCACATTTCTGGATCTCTGCGCATTCTCGCACGCTTTTTGTGCCCGCCGTGGCGGGCGCGCTTCGGCCTCCGCCAGCCTCTTGGAGGACGTCCGCCATACCGGACGTGTGCTATCCTTGCCGGGGAGACAGCCACGAATGGGTTACATCGATCGCATCCAGAGTGATTTGACCGCGGCCATGAAACAAAAGGACGAGCTGCGGCTGAGCGTCCTGCGCATGATGAAGAGCGCGCTCAAACATAAAGAAATCGAAAAGGTGCGCCCGCTCGACGACCTGGAATCGCTGCAAGTTCTCCAAACTCTCGTCAAGCAGCGCCACGAATCCGTCGAGCAGTTCACCAAGGGCGGACGAAAAGACCTCGCCGAAAAAGAGGCCAAAGAAATCAAGATCATCGAAACGTATTTGCCCGCCGCTCCCTCGGACGAAGAAGTTCATCGCGCCGTCGAAGCCGCCATCGCCGAAGCCGGCGCCGATTCGCTGAAGCAAATGGGCGCCGTGATCAAAGCCGCCCGCGCGCGCCTGGAAGGAAAATCCGTGGACGGCAAAGCCTTGAGCGACCGCGTCCGCGACCGCCTGACCGAGAAATCCGCCGGAAAACCCTAATGCCGCTCACGCTCGTGCCGCTGCCCGATTCCATTCCCGTCAAATACACGGAAGAGGAAGCCGAGTACCTCAGCGTCCGCCCGGTAGTCCGCCAAACTTTCAGCTCCACCGAGCTGGTGGACATGGTCGTCAGCGTAGCCGGCAAAGACCTCGCCCGCGTTCAGAAAATCCTCAGCGCCGGAACGGTTGTCTTTCACTCCTTCCGCTACTGGTGGACCGGATTCGAAGCGGACCCCGCCGCGCTGCGCGAAATCCTGCAAAAATATCCCGACGCCGACCCTTCGCGCGCCTTCCGCGCCGAGGATTGCGCCGAAGTAATCCTCGAGTCCAGCGGAACGCCTCCGCGCCACTCGCTTCGCATCCGCCGCGACGAGGCCGGCAAACGCCGCCTGCTGCATCCGCGCAGCTTCTGGGATAATTTGATGAACCTCGCGCGCGATGTCGCTCCCGCCTACCGCGAATATTCGTACTCACATGCGCGGCGACATCTATCGTCCTAGTCCTCACCCCGGAGCAAATCGCTCGTCTCGCTCGCGAAGCCGCGCGCTCGGCGCCTCGCACTCTTCGCGCTGACCTCGCTGTCCTGTCTGCCATCTCGCAAATCGTCTTCGTCTGCCCCCGCCCCGCGTCGCAATCAATCAAGACGATTTAGATGGCGTGGCGCGAGTACCATGAGTTCACAAAACACACCGTCGAAAAACTTCGCCGAACTCAACACTTCCTCGACTGGGCCAACATGCCCAACCCCTTCCGCCACTATGAAGGTGTCCCAGTCCTCGACCTACCGGCCGACCCCCCAGCCCCCCAGATTCCAGCGCTCGAAGTCCTCGAAGGCAGAGCAGGGAACACGCTTGCAGAAGATGGCGCGGCATTCCTTTCGCAGTTGCTCTTCTACTCCGCGTCCATTAGCGCGACCAAAAGAGTCTCTTCAACCGGCGGCACCTACGCCCTTCGCGTCAACCCTTCCTCCGGCAATCTTCACCCGACCGAGTTCCACTTCTGCACGCGAGGTCTCGTTGACTGGCCCGACGGCCTCTACCATTATCGCCCCTCGTCTCACATGGCCGAGCAGCGCGCGATCGGAGATTTCGTCAGCAAGCTGACCGACGCAACGGCCCCTCTCGTCTTTGTTCTCACCAGCATCGCGTGGCGCGAGGCTTGGAAATATCGAGACCGCGCATATCGGTACTGCTTGCACGATATTGGCCACGCCTGGCAATCGCTGGCGCTCGCCGCACGCGCGATGGGATGCGAAAGCTTCGCCCTCGGCCAGTTCTCAGACGACGAAGTGTCGGAGTGCTGCCACCTAAACGACGACGAGTGGCCCATGCTGCTCGTCACTCTTGAGGGCCCGTCCATTCCGGTTGCGACGCGGGATCCCGTCGAGACAGTTTTGTTTCGCGGCGAGCCAAACCGCCTTTCCGATGAGCAAGCGCCTTATCCCCGGATCGAACAGATTCACGCCGCGACGAAACATCTCGCCGAAACGGCGATCTCGCCGGAGCCGCCGAAACCAAACGGCCGCGGCGAGATCAAGTTACCTCCCCCGATCTCCACAAGCAGCAGCTTCGGCGAAGTTGTTCGCAACCGTCGCTCCGCTCTCGACTTTCGCGGCGGCGAGGAATCGATGTCCGTCGCGCAGCTCGCCACTCTTCTTGCAAGCACAGGAAAACCTCTCCTCGCCGATTTCGCCACCCAACGTTTCGTGCAACTTTATCTTTACGTCCACCGCGTGGAAGGTTTGGCGCCGGGCGTTTATCGCTACTGGCCGGAGCGGGCGGAGTTGGAAAATATCAAGCCGGGAGACCAGCGCCTGGTAGCCGCGGCGCTGAGCCTGGGGCAAGATCTGGCAGGGAACGCTTGCGTGGCATTTTCCATGATCGGCGATTTCGAAAGCGCCGCCCGCATCTACGGCGATCGAGGATATAGATACGTACATTTCGAGGCCGGCGCTATCGGTCAACGAATGTATCTCGCCTCCGAAGCTCTTGGCCTTCGCGCAACAGGTATCGGCGCCTTCTTCGATGACGAAGTTCACAAATATCTGGGCCTTGCGCCGGAGCAAGGACAAGTCGTGTACCATTTTGCCGTCGGTCACCCTGTTCTGGATCCGCGTCTCGAGGCTTAAAACGAAATGGTCGGTATCCTGGTGCACGGCGACAACCATTTCATCCTGAGCGGCCCAGAGCCGGACGAAGCGGGCGCGCTGGCGCTAGCGCGCCATTGGTCCATCATTCAGATTGGCGATCAGAAGCCCCTGTCTTTCGAGCAATGGCAAATTCGCACGAAAGAGTTTCGAGAAAACCTGGAATGGGCCGTTGTCGTCCCCGGTGACGCAGATATTTCTCCAGCCGTGTCGCGGTTACTCGCAGAAATATCTGCGCGAGGCGTCACTGTTCGCCTGTACGGCAAGGTTAGCGAGTGAAACTTAGATCGCCATCGAAGAGCTGAGCCTTCGGCGCTCGGCGGATAAAAGTACGTGCCATACCCTTGCAGGAAGCCATGCGGTGTACAATGTCACCTGTCTGTCGAGCACGATAATCAGACTTCTATGTAAATCCTGGCAGCCGAGAATCACAATGGAAATCCAGTATTACCTCGACGCATTCTAGGAGTCCCGGCAAACGCGCCGAAGTAGTCCGATCATCATAAAAAGGAGAACAAAGTGAATCACGAACAAGCAGCATTCGCTACTGCAATGTTTGTACAGGGCCTCGAGAATGAATATACGATCACGAGAAAAGTCCTCGCTGCGGTCCCCGAAGAAAAGAAAGATTTTCGTCCAGATCCGGACGCGCGCACTGCATTCGCGCTCGCTTCCCACATCGCCAGCTCTGATGTTTGGTTCTTGAACGGCATTTTGAAGGGCGAGTTTATTCCGGAAGGCGACAAGAAGTTTCGAAGCGTCGCGGAGATCGTTGCTTATTACGAAAGAGAGTTTCCGGCTGCGCTGACCAAAGTAAAAGCTCTATCACCAGACAAACTCGCCAAGATCATCCCCGCGTTCGGGATGTTCGAACTGCCGGCGGCTGCCTACCTCGCGTTTGTCACGAATCATTCCATCCATCATCGCGGACAGCTTGCTACCTATCTTCGGCCGATGGGAGCAAAAGTTCCGAACATCTACGGCGGCAGCTTCGACGAGCCCATGCAAATGCCCGCCGCAGCCCACTAGAATCTTCCCTAGAATCCGGGGCGAGGTCACTCTCGCCCCAGCATTATCGGACGCGGACGCTACCACGACGCGTTGAATCTTTCCATGGACTGAGTACTGTGTAACGCGGCGTTGCGGTCGCATTTTCCTTGCTGGCAGACAGAAGTTTCCTTCGAATCAGCCACCTTACCGCAGACTGTGCGGAGCTCTTCGAGACTCCGATGGATTCCGCAAGTTCCTGGTAGCTGAATTGAACCACGGAATTTCTGCGCCGCTCTTCGGCGGCGAGCCACAGGTACACCAAGAAGCTCACCGGCCTGCGGTCATGGCCGACCAGGTCGCGCATCAATACATCGGTTACGTAATCATCGAGAACAGGCATCGCTATACCAACTGTTAGTATAGGGTTTGTTAGCTGATTGCAACCGCCAACTTGCTCAAGCTATGCTCCGGCCCGCAGCCAGGAAATTCAAATCATGATTCAGGAGATACAACCATGATTCGTGGACTCAAGTTCGTCAGCATCCCTGTTCGCAACCAGGATGCTTCGCTAAAGTTCTTCACCGAGAAGCCTGGATTCAAAGTCGGCACGGACCAGCCTTTCAATGATAAGCAGCGCTGGATAGAGCTCTTAATCCCGGGTGCGGAAACTGGGATTGTCCTCTTCACACCGGACGGGCATGAGAATCGCATTGGCGACTTTCAGCCGCTTTCGTTTTGGTCTGACGACGTTTTTGCGACCGCAAAAATTATGAAGTCCAAAGGCGTGGAGTTTGCAGCGGATCCGAAAAAGGAATCTTGGGGAACGTCGGCGATCTTCCAAGATCCAGACGGCAATAAGTTCGTACTCTCCAGCAGGTAAAGGAAGACGGCACGGTCGGCGGCAACGCCTCTCCTTTTTAATTATCCGGAACTCAAAAGTGTCTAGGAAGCGTCCTTTATTCGGCGCGGAAGAATCAAGCATTTCCTTGAAGTTCGCCTTCGGAACGCGCGATGACGGCGCAAGCCAGACAATTTCCAATGACGTTCACGGCGGTGCGCGCCATGTCCATCAGGACATCGATGCCCAGAATGATGAAGATCGGCTCAGTGGGCAGATGAAACATAGACGCGGTGGCTAGCAGCACCACAAGAGTTGCACGAGGAACTCCCGCGACGCCTTTGCTGGTCAACATAAGCGTGAAAACCATGACGAGTTGTTGTGCCCACGTCATGTGGATCCCCGCGGCCTGGGCCACAAATATGGACGCCAGCGCCAAATAAACCGACGAGCCGTCCATATTGAAACTGTATCCGGCGGGAATTACGAAGGCCACAATCCGCCGCGGCACGCCGAATGCTTCCATCTCCTCCATCGCGCGCGGAAGCGCAGCCTCGGAAGTGCTGGTGGCAAATGCAATCGTCGCAGGCTCGGCTACTGCGTGAAGAAACCGTGGAAGCGGAATGCGCGCGAACATTGCAATCGGCAGCAGAACGAGTAGCAGGAATGCGATCAGTGCGGCGTACCCTGTGAACAAGAGCTTTCCCAGCGGCAATAACACGCCGATTCCCATGTGGCCGACGGTGTAGGCCATTGCCGCGCCAACGCCAATCGGAGCGAAATACATCACCAGATTTGTGAAGGAAAACATCGTCGCGCATAACGACTCGCAGAACTTCAACATGGGCTCGCGCTTCGTCTGTGGCAGGAGCGCCAGCGCTATTCCGAAAAGGAGTGCAAACACAGCGACCTGCAGGATTTGGTTTTCGGCGATGGATTTCGCGATGTTCTCAGGGAAAATATGGAGAAGAAATTCCTCCCAATGAAGTGGCTCCGCATTCTGGGTGGCGGCGACGCCGAGAGTGACCGACATGGACAGCCCTTCGCCTGCGCGGCTGATGTTGATCGCTCCCACGCCGATGAAGAGCGCCAGCGTTGTTACGACTTCGAAATAAACGAGGCTTTTCAATCCGATGCGTCCAACACTGCGCAGATTCCCGTGCCCGGCGATCCCCGTCACCAGCGTGCCGAGTATTAGCGGCGCAACGATCACTTTGATCAAACGCAGAAAAATGTCGCTCAGTACGCGCAGATGTTCAGCGAGCTGCGGCCGGTCCAATCCGATTTCACCGCCCAGCAGCATGGAGAAGAAGATCCAATATGTCAGGGAACCTCCGCGCAATCCCGCCGCTGCAATCAAGGCTAGGCCGGCCCAACGCAGAACGGTGTACCAAACCTGGGGACCGAGCAAAATTGCAAGCGCCACGCCCAGCAAAAACAACAGAACGCCCGCTATGGTAACCGTTCGCGGTGCTGTCGAACGCGGTTCGGGCGCCGAAGCATTCGTCGCCGGACTAGTCATCATGAATCCTTTTGAGTCTCACCGTCCGCGCCCCTTTGAAAAGTTCATCTCGATTGCTGCTGTGCGCCAAATATTGCTGGGCGTCTGAGCCATCTGCTATCGTGTCGGATATGCCATCGATCAAAAATCTGGAATGCTCGCGCTGCAAAGCTTCCTTCTCGGCTGAACGTCCTCAGACGGTCTGTCCAAAGTGCCAAGGCGCGTTCTACGTTCGCTACGACCTTCAGCAGCTCTATGGGCCGGCTGCGCGCGACGTTCTTGTGACCCAGGACCCTGCGTCGACTTGGTCGGGCATGTGGCGCTACCGCGCCGTGCTTCCAACAGTCGAGCCGGTCACCTTGGGCGAAGGTTGGACACCGATGCTGCGCAGCCACCGTCACCCGGGAGTTTTTCTCAAAGAAGAAGGAGCAAATCCTACCGGCACATTTAAAGCGCGCGGGCTTGCGCTCGCCGTCACTATGGCGCGTCACCACGGCTTGCGAAAACTCGCAGTTCCTTCCGCGGGAAACGCAGCCGGGGCGCTTGCCGCCTACACCGCTGCAGCCGGAATCGAAGCCCACATCTTCATGCCGAGGGACGTCCCCTTCGCCAATTACGTCGAGGCCGTAGCCTACGGCGCAAACGTCACGTTGGTCAACGGCCTAATTTCAGATTGCGGCCGGATGGTTGCGGAGCGAAAGGAGAAGGAGGGCTGGTTCGACGTCTCCACGCTGAAGGAGCCATTTCGCATCGAAGGCAAGAAAACGATGGGTTACGAACTGGTGGAACAACTCGGCTGGAAATATCCCGATGCTGTGATTTATCCCGCGGGCGGCGGCGTAGGACTGATCGGCATGTGGAAGGCGTTCGGTGAACTGGAAGAGCTCGGCTGGGTCCAGTCGGGCAAGCGCCCGCGCATGATCGCGGTGCAATCTTCCGGTTGCGCTCCGGTGGTCCGCGCGTTCGAAAACAAAGCGGGCGCGAGTGAAATGTGGCAGAACGCGGAAACTTTCGCTGCGGGCCTGCGCGTGCCGAAGCCTTACGGAGATTACATCATGCTTGAGATATTGCGAGAATCCGCAGGTACGGCCATCGCCGTGCCCGACGAAGAGATTCTTGCTTCCCTGAAGGACTGGGCGCGTAACGAAGGAATCTTTCTCTCTCCGGAAGGGGCCGCTGCAACCGCCGCATATAAAAACCTTATCGCCGCCGGTTTTCTGAAGCCCGCAGATCGCGTGGTGGTGTTCAATACCGGTGCCGGCCTGAAGTACACCGATGTCACGGCTCAAGCCATGAATCTAAATCGCCCCGCGAACTCTGCATGAACGGTCCAAGTACAAAACCCAAACGTCGGCAGAATCAAGCGTGGCGTACGAAAAACGAAGACTGTCCTTAAATCTGCGGTAGGCAACTCCGCGGGCGCAAGATAACAGAACAACACGTCCCAGCCGTGCTGTGGTTTCGGCAATCGAGCCACTATGAGAATTCAGGCGTTCATATTCAACTGGCCCGGCAAAAAACAGCACGCTGCAAAGCTGGAGCGGATGTTTCGCGCGCATTGCGAAGTCATCGTCATCAATTCGGACGATGGCCTCAGACACTCGTCACCCACACGGCTTCCTGGGAACATCCGGTAGCGCGCCTGCTCACCGCTGCCCGCGCTCGCACGAGCAGATGCGCGATCATCCTTCAGCGTCGCATGACCTCGAACTAGTTGACGCCTGCGAGATTGTCTTCGCCTCAGCGCTCCAAAATGTCCTTGTAGCTGTTGAGGGCGACTTTTTTCGGTTGGCGGTCGAGGACAAAGTCCACCGTTCGCGTGGAATTTCCGACAAGCCCGATCTGGCCCAGGCGCACCATGCCGTTTCCAAAATCGGCGAAGAGGGGAACGAACATCGCGAAATGGTTGTCCACTTCGCTCTGCGTGACCTCTGCGTGCACTTTGAACTTGCCTCCGTCGGCCGGCTGCAATTGATACTTAAAATTGTAGCGCGGCACCTGCGTGCCATAGACCCACTCGTTGAAAAACCAATCAAGCCGACCGTTTTGCTGAAGGTCCATTTGTTTAGTCATGTGCTTTTCGGCGATGGCTTTGAACGACTCGGTGGAAGCGGGCGAGTCGTGGTGCGTCGCCATGAAGTCGTGCATCATGTCAATGAAAGCCTGGTCTCGATTGTCACCCGGGCCGCCGTGATCGCCGTACATAAGCGACCGCAGCATGAGCAACACGTAGGCGCCCTTAGAATAGGTGTCGCCCTGATACGCTTGCTCGGAACGTGGAGAAATTAGCCGCAACCCCAGCCACAGCGGACCGGCATCATTCGGCGACACGCCGAAGTTATTTTTTTCCAAGATGCGCACGCGCTGGCGCTCCCAGAAATCGATGTAGTCCTTCTCCCACTTCTTCCCCACGGCTTGCTGCAAAAACAATCCCGCGGCAAATTCCGCAAAGCCTTCGGAGAGCCACTGATCGTGATAGGAGGCCCAGCTGACGCCATGACCGAACCACTGGTGCGCAATTTCGTGCGGCGTCACTTCCTGCACGAATCCGGTGAATTTTGTGTTGATTTGCCCAAACAACATCCAACGCTGGGTCGAGTCGATGTACGCGGAAATCGGTAAGTACACCAGGCCGGGCCACGATTGCCCGAAGTTGAAATTCGGTTGTTCAGTGATATACACGTTATCGTACGGTGCCTTACCGAAAAAAAACGTGCACACCTGCATCTGGGCGCGAGTCTGGTCCAGAGCGTACTTGGTCATCGCGGTAGGCGACATGCCGCCCAACGCGCCATTTTCATAGGGCTTCAGACTGTCCGGCAAATCCGTCAAGTAATATCCGGAGATGTTGTAGTGCGTGATGTTGTCGGCATAATCGATCCTTTTGTATTGACCGTAATTGAAGCCGGCAACGGCCACCGGCACCGGGGTCACCCAGTGCGAGACTGCAAAACCCGCTTCGTTGCTTTGACCTTGGAGTTTGCCGACGCTGACCACCGTGTTCGAGGGCGGAACTTTGAAAGTGAGATCGTAGAACGCCTTTTCACCGAACCCGTTCAGGTTCGGATACCAGGACTCGCGCGCGTTGACGTAGTAACTTCCATTGCCCGCATTGGCCAGGACTTTATCGCCCACGTACTCTACGCTGATTGAATGTTCCTGCCCGATCGCAGGGGCTTCGTCGAGGATGGCGTAGAACGACCCATCTTCCTTTCTTTTTTCCTGAATGAAATGAAGGTCCTGGCCGTTCTGGTCGGTTACGCGTGTGACGCGCAGATTAGGCAGTAGCCCGAATTTCATTACTCGTTCGCCCGGGACCAGCGGTTCAAACGTGATCGTGGCGCGGCTCTGCAGGTGATCGTTCTTCGCGATTACGGTTTCGATGTTGTAACGCTTCGTGGCGAACAGGCGCCTATCCTCGCGCGAGTCCGCGGTGTGGGCCTTAAGTTCACTTACCAAATGTTGGGAATACCAGATGCCGTCGTCCAGTTCCCCGCCGTTGAAATTCACGAGTGCCACTTCCTCGGGGGATTCCAGTTGCGGCAGCGCGCCCACGCGCGTGCGCATGAAAAAACGCAAGTCTTTGTGGGGCGAACCGCGCATGTAGGCGTTAAAGAACGGAGGATGTTTCGGATTGTAGATCGAGGAAAGCACGTCAGCGTCGACGTTGTCGATGGTTTCGCCCTCGAGGAAAGCTTGCGTCAGGCCTTCGGGAATTTCGTGTCGATGGCGGACTTTATCTTTCCAATGTTGAAAGGCAGCAGCAGCTTCGGGCGGCGTTTCCGTTCTCGCGCCCAGCGCTCCAGCGAACTGCGGGTACTGGTTACCGCTGAAGCGAAAAACCACCTCACCGAAGTCTTCCTCAGCCGTCGGGTTTCCGGTGCGGCGGATAATCTCATGCGTGTCGATGGCATCGACCGGCTTCAAGGTGAAATGTCCCTGACCGACAAAAATGGCCCCGGTTTCGAATTTGTTGACAAGAGCCAACAGAGTGATCGTTCCAGATTTGAGCTGGAAGGTTCCTACGTCTACGTTGAAGGTGAAATTTTCGCAGCGGTAGGTTTCTCCCAGGCCCGCGTCGCGGAGTTGGCGGTAGGCCGCGTCTGAATTCGCGAACGCGGCGCTTTTTTCGGTGACGGTGACGCGAGTCTGCTGCGCTGCGATGGTCAGGCTGAGTGGGAGGTCCGCCGCGCCCTTCAGGTCCACTGTGGTGACCAGGTCGTCGAAGCCCTCCTTGGCTGCCCGGACGGAGTATTTTCCAGGATTCAGATTCGGCGCTGCGAATTT
Organism: uncultured Acidobacteriota bacterium; assembly: GCA_963698005.1. Taxonomy (GTDB): domain Bacteria; phylum Acidobacteriota; class Terriglobia; order Acidiferrales; family UBA7541; genus Palsa-295. The sequence goes on along the minus strand of OY969113.1, from coordinate 2,542,693 downwards.
ACCGGACTCATCGGATGTGAGCGCGATCGGCTGGGTCAGGTCGCCGCCGCTGATTTCGATGTGGGCTCCCGCGACGACTGCGCCGGATGGATCTTTCACCGTGCCGGAAATCGTGTCGGCACGCAGGTAAGTGGCAAGCGCCAGACAAAAGAGCGTCAAGATTGATGCATAGAAGAAGGGAAGTCGCCCGAGGCGCGGGGACGTTTTAGGGGCGCAAGTTGAGTTGCGTTTACGGTAGTTAGGTTGCGGTTTGTCGGCTCGGGTCACAGGTTCCCTGAGAAAATTGGCTCGCGATGCTTTGCGCTGCTATGGCTTCATCCGTCTTGATGTCCTGCTCCGTTAACAGGGGAATCTCAACAGTTCGGTGACAGTTGTAGCGAAACGCCGCGCGGGAAGCAATAGCCGCAGTGAACTTAATTATACAATGGGTTTATACCCCAGATAGTAACGCGTGCACTTAGTCGTCCGTCTCGAAGTTCAAAGTAATCTTCGAAAACGGCGTCCGAATGCCGGGAGTCGGTTGAAGATCTGACAGCATGTCCGCGACCTGCGGCATCGTGTTCTGCGCTCGCTCCCGCCGGCTCATTTGACACTACGCGCCTCAGCCGCTACGCTCTTCGCGATGAAAATCATCGTCGCAGACAAAATCAGCGACCGCGGAATCGAACTCCTGCGCAAAACAGGCTGGCAGATTGTTCTCCCGGTGGCGGCAGCGCTGCCCGACGAGATCGCCGACGCGGATGGACTGATCGTCCGCAGCGCCACGCGCGTCACTGCCGAGCTTCTCGACAAAGCCGAGCGCCTTCGCATTGTGGGACGCGCAGGAGTTGGCGTGGATAACGTGGACATGGACGCAGCCACTCGTCGCGGCGTCCTGGTAATGAACACGCCCGGCGGGAACGCCGTCAGCGTGGCGGAACACACGTTCGCGCTCATGCTGGCGCTCGCGCGCTCCGTGCCGCAATCCAATGCCGCAATCCAGGCGGGCCGCTGGGAAAAATCTTCCACTGGAATGGAGTTGCGCGGCAAAACGCTGGGCCTTGTTGGGCTCGGGCGCGTGGGCACCGAAGTAGCCAGACGCGGGCGCGCGCTCGAAATGAAAGTGCTGGCTTACGACCCCTACGTGACGCAAGCGGCTGCGCGCGAACTCGACGTCGAGTTGATTCCGTTCGAAGATTTGCTGCGCCGTTCGGACGTGATTTCGCTGCATACCGCTCTAAGTCCCGCGACGGAAAAAATAATTAATGCTGCGGCCCTGGCGCAGATGAAGCGTGGCGCACGCCTGATCAATTGCGCTCGCGGGGAGCTGATCGACGAAACCGCGCTCGCCGAGGCGCTGCGCTCAGGCCACTTGGCCGGCGCCGCGGTGGACACGTTCGCGCAGGAGCCGCCGAAGAATTCTCCGCTGATCGGATTGGCAAACTTCATTGCCACTCCGCATATCGGCGGGTCTACAGCGGAAGCGCAGGAAGAAGTGGGAACTCTGATCGCGCAGCAAGTCCGCGAGTACCTCGGCGAGGGCCTGATTCGCAACGCTGTAAATATGCCCGCACTTTCCGCCGAACAATACCGCCTCTTGCGTCCTTACCTCGAACTCGGCGAACGCCTGGGCCTGCTGGTTGCCCAGGCTGCGCCTTCGGCCAGCTTCAGCCGCATCCGCATTCGTTACGCGGGAGAGCCGGCCGAGCTGGGCTCGCACGTTATCCGTAGCGCGGTTCTTATCGGCGTGCTGAACTCCGTGCTCGACGAAAAGGTGAACCTGGTAAACGCTTCGCAAGCTGCTGCCGCGCGTGGATTGATTGTGGAAGAGACCACACGGCGTCGGGAGCGTGGCTTCCCGAATACGCTCGAAGTGGCCGCAGCCAACGGGGGCGCCGAACTTACCGTCGAAGGAACTGTAGTTCAAGACGGCTCGCCCCGAATTCTTTCACTCGACGGCATCCCGCTCGAAGCTCCGCTGGAAGGTACTCTGTTGTTAACGCGAAATCGCGACGTTCCCGGGGTGATTGGAATGATCGGCACCGCACTCGGCAATCTCGGCGTGAATATCGCGACCTTTGCGCTGGGCCGCCGTACCCCGGTGCACGGAGCCGAAGCCGTCGCGCTGGTGCGCCTCGATGGGAGGGTGGATCCCTCAATTCTAGAAAATATCCGCGCCATTCCCTCCATCACCGAAGCGCGCTTAATTCATCTCCCGGAGTTGCCAAAAGATCGCGTGCACCCGCGATAAGGCCGATGCGATGAGTCAAATCGACACAGGAATATTCGAGAAAAGGTACAACAAAGCGGGGCAGGTTGCGGTTGGTGCCGATGCGCGATAAACTCTTTGGCAGTCGGTAGCAACATTCGGGGCGTAGCGCAGCCTGGCTAGCGCGCCTGGTTCGGGACCAGGAGGTCGGTGGTTCAAATCCACTCGCCCCGACCACTTCTCCTCAAACCAATCCTTGGTTTGCTGCACCCCAATCCTGCGCCAACCCGTGCGATTTGCCGCCTGCCGCAGCGACGGACCTGGTCATAGTGCTGAACTGGGACCGACTTTAGGCATGCCAGAATTGCGGATTCTCGCTCTGTGCCGCGCTGGTAGCCAGCCTAGCGCCAGGGTCCTCGTTGCGACGCATCCGAAGGATCGTACTTTTCTCGTAAGTGTGCAAAATGTGACTGTATGGCCTCGTTCTTGAAGTCATAATCGGTACATGGGGCACAAGAAAACTAAGAGTGACTTTCGCGGTTCGACGCGGGCGAGCGTGGAACAAGAGATGGGTAAGCCGCGCATGAGTCGGTCCGCAAAGATAGCGGAACTTGACTCGGATACCGAGCGGCTTCGAGAAGAGCCGAGTACGAGCATGACCGGCACGGTACACAAAATCATTTCTTCGCAACGCGCGTCAAGACCTGAAAAGGCCCAGATTTCCGTGGACGCGGCCGACAAACAGTACCGGGATCTCCGCATTGAAAATAAGCTGACCAACGAACACGGTGACGACGTGAAACTTAAAAAAGGCGCTCACGTGAATGTCACCATCACAGCGCATCGGGAAAAACCTAGCGATTAAAGAGAATCGTTACCCACACACTGTCGACTCCAGAGCTATCGCGGATCTAGAAGTTTGTGGTGAGGCGAAGGGCGAAGCTGCGCGATGGGCCTATGGCGTTGCCGGAGAAAAGGCCTCCGAAGTCGATGACATTCAGAATGTTGGAGAGGTTTTGTCCATCGGCCTGAATCCTCATAGTCAAACGTTCCGACTTGTAAATATCCGCACCCGCCGAGGCATTCACCTGGAAGGCAGGAAAGATGCGCCCGCGAGTAAAGTTAATGCGATCGACGACCTGTTGGCCGTATACCTGGGCTACTCCAGCGACGCATTGGGCTGGAGTTTCACCGTCGGGGCACTGAAAATCGAACGGGAGACCAGTATCGTATTGAATCCCGCCGGCGATCCACAGGCGCGGAGTGATCTGATAACGTACGCGGCCGCGAACGGTGTTGCGCTGATCCTGTGAATCCGGGAGATGACCTGTCGTCGGTATCACCGCGTCGTCGCCCAGAAAGAGGCCGCCCGTCACTGGAAACCAAGCATTGCCTACGGTGTAGGAATAGCTTAAGAAACCCGAAAAGCGGTGCCAGTCGGGAACAGCGAGCTTGGCTTCCGCGCCATAAATGACGGCCTTGCGGAAGGCAATGGGATAGCTGATAGTCGTATTGTCGATCTGATCGTCGTCCGCATAGTTGTTTACCTGCCGGCGAAAATAGTTGGCGTCCAGTCTCAGCTTTCCGAAGAAAGCTTTCGTCAAGCCCGCCTCGTAGTAGTTTCCTTCCGAAGGCTCGACGGGTAATTGAAGCGAGATCGGGTTGAGCATGGTGGCTGCGGTTGAACTTGAAAGCAGGATGTTCTCGAAAGAGGGCGTCTGAAAGACTCTGTCGTAGGAAAAATGCAGCACAAGACCGGCGGATGGAAAATACCGTGACATCGAAAAACGCGGGTCCACTGCCTGCCGGTTCAATACGAGCTGATAATGGTCCCAACGAAGCCCTGCGCTGACTGTCCAATTTCCCAGGTGAATCAAATCCTGAACGAACGCGGACTGTTCGAGGTCTGGGCGATTCGCTAAGAAGCTGAAAGTAGGGGGCGTGCCGGGATCAAATTGGGTTGGGTCCGTAATAGCGTATCTGAAATTCTCGTTCAGGAAGATACTGTCGGACTCGACCCCGAACTTCCATTCGTGCCGGCCGTGGACGGCGGTGACGGTCCCCTTGAAATATCCTTCGCGAAACCAATTGTGCTGGAAAACCTCTATGGGAGTGGAATTCGTGTTGGAGTCGAAATCATTGGCGTTGTTGCGGACCATCGCGCGAAAATCGGCTACCACGTGAGTTGAAAAAGTGTGTTGGTAGCTGGCAATTCCCATGGTCTCGGTATTGTTGGCCGTTTGGCGCTGTCCGGCGGCTTGCTGCACCATTTCGTTGGGGATGTCGTAGCGCGCGACTTCGTGGCGAACGATGAAGCTTAGGCGATCGTTAGGCGTCAGGTTGAGCTGGTAATGGAGCGAAAAATCGCCGAGCGTGCCAGTGTTGGAGAAATTTTCGGGGACCACCGGGTTCAGATAATGATCCGTCATGCTGCCGCTGGCGCTGAAGCCCAGCGTATTCTTGCCCCAGACGTACTGTCCTTGGGTAAACGCGCCCGCCGAATCAAAGCTGCCTCCAGAAAGCACTACTTGGCCGTGAAAACCGGCCTGTGAATCTTGGAGCGTATTGACCTCGACCACACCTCCCATTTTGCGTCCATATTCGGCGGGAAAGCCGGCGGTGTAGATGCTCATCGATTGCACGTCGTCCGCTTCAATCTCCGGTCCGAAGCTGGGCGAGCGATTATCGGTGAGAGGGATGCCGTCTACTACAAACTGAGTTTGATATTCTGAGCCGCGCGGATGTAGGACGGCGTTGCCTTCGTATAGCCATCCCGGTTGCGAATTCACCAAATCCTGCAAGGAACGGCCGGGAAGAGAGCTGAGCCTGTTTTGAATGACGTCTGAGCCTATCTGGCTAACGGCGCCTACTTGATCGGGGTCAATCAATGTATTGGCTGCGCTAACAGTAACAAATTGATTTACCGTAGGTAGCTTGAGTTGGATCGCGTATTCGGTCGGAAGCGAGGAACGAATCTCCACAGATACGGAGACGGCCGCAAAGCCAGGCTGTCCAATTTCGAGCTGATAGACGCCATAAGGCATGCGCAGAACGTCCAGAGCGCCCTGATCGCTGGTCAAGAGAGTGTTCCGATATTGATTCGCCTCGCTGGTAATCTGAACGGTCGTTTTCACGCCAAGGCCGGACGGGTCGGTCACTTTAAGGCGCAACTCACCGCTGTTGCTTTGGCAAAAGAGCGGCATGGCGCAGATGAAAAAAAGAGCTGCAAATCTCTTCATGAAGACTCGGCTTCCCCTTTTCGCCGGTGATTCTCGCGATATCGATATAAGGTTAGCAGACCTCTCTCACAGGGATGTGGTCCACTGACGGTGCATTCGCCCTTTTGTTCACTCTCGATTTGAATATTCCGTTTCCCGCCGTCTTGTACAGCCTTTCTTTTTGATGTCTCCGGAAAATTTCCAGAAAAATCTAAAAAACATTGAACCGAACGCCGGGGAAGGGAATATATATACAGGGACCTATGGGAACTCTGCCGACGGACGCGATCAAGTCGCTGCCTTTTCCGGCTACTGCCGCTGCCAAGTTGTCGGCGACGCCGTCCGAGATCGAATGCGAGGTCATCCACCTCTTTGACCAATTTCGTAGTCCGCTTCTTCGTTACGCACTCTCGTTCGGTATATCCGTGCATGACGCGGAAGAAGTCACCCAGGAAGTGTTTCTCTCCCTCTTCCGGCACCTGCAATTACGCAGGTCGCGGCGAAACCTTCGCGGCTGGATTTTTTGCGTCGCGCATAATCTTGCTCTTAAGCACCGCTACGCAAACCAGAGATCGCGCGACTTGAGGGCGTCCGACTGGACGATTGTTGAAACACATCTGGACCCGTCGCCGAGCCCCGAAGAGCAGATGTCATCGGCCCAACGGCAGCAACGCCTGCTCGCCGTTCTTCATGCTCTCCCTGAAGAAGATCAGTGTTGCCTCCGGTTGCGCGCCGAGGGCCTTCGCTACCGGGAAATAGCAGCAGTCCTTGGTATTTCGCTGGGAGCTGTATCGATATCTCTTACGGGATCGCTCGCGCGATTGATACGTGCAGATGGGAGATGAAACGATGATGAGTGGCGGTTTTCACTTGGCGGATCAAGAGCTGCTCGCAGCGGCGGACGGCGAACTTTCCGTTCGTCGCGCCGCCCAAGTTCGCGCCCACCTTGCCTCCTGCTGGAACTGCCGTACCCGGATGGCGGAAATCGAGGGGACAATCGCGAATTTTTCGCGAGCGTACCGACAGACATTCGATGCTCAATTACCTTCTATTGCCGGCGCGCGTGCACTGTTGAGGGCACAATTATCCGAACTAGCAGCAAAGTCTAAAGTAGGTTCGTGGCGGCGATTCTTTCGACTCACCTCGGCCAAGCAAGCCGCAGTGTACGTGTGCTTGGCATTTTTTGTTGCTGCCGCCGGTGGCAAGCTTCTCTACCAACATTCCACACCGCGCGGCGAGAACTCGGTGGTTGTTCCATTTGAGCGCGGTGAAGTTCCCGACCGCAACCTGACACCAGGCGCTACGAGGGCGGTCACGATCGGTGATGTCTGCTCGATAGCACACGAGGATGTGGTCCGGGAAGTACCCACGTCGATGCGAGAAGAGATCTTTCACGAGTACGGAATCGTGAATGCACACGCGCAAGACTACGAGATTGATTATTTGATTGCACCGGGATTGGGCGGCGCGGAAGACATCCACAATCTATGGCCGGAACCTTACACATCCACAACCTGGAACGCGCACGTTAAGGACGATTTAGAGGAACGACTTCATCAAATGGTCTGTGCGGGCAAGGTCGATCTTTCCACGGCGCAGAACGACATCGCCATCAATTGGATCGCAGCCTATAAGAAGTATTTTCATACGGACGCGCCCCTCTCGGAGCGTTCGTCTCTGATTCGTCCGCTCAAGCGTCATCTGTCCAGTTGAATGAACGCGTGACGGCCTTTTTCCATGACTGGTAAAGATCTTCCCTTGTTGCTTCCCCCATTTGGGGAGACCAGGTATACCCGACGTGCCAGTGCGTGCGCAGTTCTTCCAGATCTTTGAAAAAACCAACCGCGAGGCCTGCAGCGTAGGAAGCTCCTAACGCGGTGATCTCCGCGATCGCCGGGCGAACCACGGAGCGGTTCAAAATATCTGCCTGGAATTGCATCAACAGGCCGTTTTCGGTCATGCCGCCATCCGCGCGAAGCACGTCGAGCTGGATTCCGGAATCCATGGCCATGGCCTCGACGGCTTCGCGGGTCTGGAAAGCCGTTGCTTCGAGAACTGCGCGAGCCACGTGTCCCTTGTTTGCGTAGCGGGTTAAGCCGGCAATCACGCCGCGCGCGCTCGTCTTCCAGTAAGGCGCATACAAGCCGGAGAAGGCTGGGACGAAGTAAACTCCGCCATTGTCTTTCACGGATCGAGCCAGCGTCTCAATGTCGGCGCTCTTTTCGATGAGGCCGAGGTTGTCGCGTAGCCATTGAACCAGGGCGCCGGTGATGGCGATGCTGCCCTCGAGAGCATACTGAGCCGCATCGCCTCCGAGCTTGTATCCCACTGTCGTCAGCAAACCGCAGTTCGAGCGTACCGGATGAGCGCCGGTGTTCATCAGGAGGAAACATCCGGTGCCGTAGGTATTCTTGGCTTCGCCGGGTTGGAAGCAGGTTTGGCCGAAAAGCGCCGCTTGTTGATCGCCGAGGATTCCTGCGATCGCAACATCCTTGATCGCTGGAATTTGTGCGGACCCATAAACTTCGCTACTGGAACGAATCTGCGGGAGCAAGTTCTTAGGAATTCCGAAGGCGCTGAGTATATCGTCGTCCCACGCGAGAGTTTGGAGATTGAGCAACTGCGTGCGGCTCGCGTTTGTCACGTCGGTGACGTGCATGCCACCCTGGGGTCCGCCGGTCAACCTCCAGACGAGATACGTGTCCACGTTTCCGAAGAGCACCTCGCCGGCTTCGGCCCGTTCGCGCACTCCGGCGACGTTTTTAAGAATCCAGCGTATCTTCAGGCCGCTGAAATAAGTCGCGAGCGGGAGACCGGTTTTCTTGCGGAAGCGGTCTTGGCCGCCGTTAGCCGAAAACTCTGCAACGTCATCAGCAACGCGCGTGTCTTGCCAGACCAAAGCGTTGCAAATCGGCTTGCCCGTTAGGCGGCTCCACAGGATCGTCGTCTCTCGCTGATTCGCGATTCCGACGCCAGCTAAATCTTCTGGCCGAAGCCCGTTCGCGTCCATCGCCGCGACGATTACTTCTTGTGTTCGGCGCCAGATCTCTTCGGGATCGTGCTCGACCCACCCGGGCTTCGGATAGATCTGCTCGTGCTCCTTCTGCGCGGCAGAAACAATCCTTCCGTTTCTGTCGAACACAATGAAGCGTGTGCTGGTGGTTCCTTGATCGATCGCCCCGACGTAGCTAGCCACAGTTACATTCCTCACGAGAGTCTGCAGGCCAACCCAGCCACTCCGGGATGGATCGCCCAAATATCGAAGATGCTCAATGTTACTCGGGTTCTTCCAGCATGGATTCGGGACGGACTACGACGACGATACCGTTTTCTGTGACGGAATAGCGGGCGCGGTCGGCTTCGAGGTCGTAGCCGATTACCGTGCCTTCGGGAAGATTCACGTGGCGGTCGATGATGGCACGGCGAATGCGGGAATGGCGGCCGATAATCACGTGGTTGAAAATAATTGAGTCGTCCACCTCGCTGTAACTATTCACGCGCACGTCCAAGCCCAGCACGGATTTCTCCACGCGGCCGCCGGAAACGATCGAACCGGCGCCGACGATGGAATCGAGAGCGACGCCCTTGCGTTCAGGGTCGGCAAAAACAAATTTTGCGGGCGGGTACTGCTGCTGCCAGGTATGGAGCGGCCAAGTTTTGTCATACAAGTTAAAGATGGGAGAGACGGAAACGAGGTCCATGTTGGCTTCGTGATAAGCCTCGACGGTACCCACATCGCGCCAGTAGGACATGTCCTTTTTATTTTCGTCGAGAAAGTTGTAAGCGAAGACGCGATATTTTTCGGTGATGCGGGGAATGATGTCTTTGCCGAAGTCGTGCGAGGAATTGGGATCTTCGGCGTCGGCGATCAGGATGGGCAAGAGAAGTTGCGTGTTGAAAAGATAGACGCCCATCGAAGCGTTCACTTTTCCAGGGTGAATGTGGGATTCCTTGGGATGCTCGGGCTTTTCCTCGAAGCCGACGATGCGCCAGTCGTTATCCGTCTCCAGAACGCCGAATCTTTTACTCGCCTCAGCCGGCGGGACTTCGAGAGTCGCCACCGTGACGTCGGCGCGGGCTTGAACGTGCTGTTCGAGCATCTTCTGATAATTCATTTTGTAAATGTGGTCGCCGGAGAGGATGAAGACGTAGTTGGATTGTTCGCTGCCAATGGAATAAATATTCTGGTACACAGCGTCGGCGGTGCCTTGATACCAATGTTGCGAAACGCGCATCTGCGGCGGAAGAACTTCGATGAAATCGCCAAGCCCCATCAGGACGGACCAGCCGCGCCGAACGTGGCGGTTGAGGCTGAGCGCTTTGTATTGAGTGAGAACGAAAACGCGGCGCAAGTCGCTATTGAGGCAATTGGAGAGCGTCACGTCAATGATGCGATACACGCCGCCAAAAGGGACGGCGGGTTTGGCGCGGTCGCGGGTCAAGGGCCACAGACGTTCGCCCTGGCCGCCCGCCAGGAGCACAGCGAGCGCATTGCGCATCAAAGGAGGCACGGGATACTTTCTCCAAGAACCTACCGACCGGAGAAATCTATTCTAGCAGTACAAGTGGGGCAAGCACATGCTGGGGCTTAGTTTCCTCGCGGGCGGAGGTGCCCACAGAAGGGCCTTCGATGGGTAACCCCAAAGGTATATACACGGCGATTAAGACCCTTAAACAATATAAACCTTGACTTCGGTAGTAGCCTCCGTTAGAAGAACTTCACATTTGCCGGAAGCGGTCTGAACCGGTAGACTGGTTAGATTCCATCAGACCAATTCTACAGACAACAGGGAATGGGGGTGAATACGCGTGGCAGAAGTCGTAATTCAAGAGGGAGAATCTTTGGAAAATGCTCTCCGGCGCTTCAAGAGGAAGGTGCAGTCGGAAGACATCATCAAAGAGATCAAGAAGCACAGCTACTACATGAAGCCCGGTGAAAAGCGTCGCGCAAAGGAAGCCCTCTCGCGTAAGCGTCTCCGAAAGAAGCAAAGGCGTGAACAGGATTAGGCCACGTTAGTTGGGGTCCATCCGGGCAGTTTCGTGCCAGCAAGAGGGCGGAACTGCCTCGCTGCCTCTCCTTCCCAGCCCGGTTTCGGAGTGGCGTATGGAATACAGCGACAAGGTCTTGAAGTGCGCGGATTGCTCGGCGGAATTTGTTTTCACAGCCGGCGAGCAGATGTTTTTTGCGGACAAGGGTTTTAAGAACGAACCCAAACGGTGCAAGGCGTGCAAAGGGAACCGCGGACAGAGCGCGGGTGCGGGCTCGGGCTCGGGAAGCATGCAGCGGGTCGAGACCAAAACTGTTTGCTCGCAATGCGGTAAAGAAACGACGGTTCCTTTTAAACCCACGCAGGGACGGCCCGTGTTCTGCCGTGAATGCTTTCAGCAGCGGCGGAGTGCAGGCTCTCCTAGTGCAACCGCGAGTTGAAGACGAGCTCGCAAATGGCGCGGCTCGAAAACCGTACGGGTGAGCTATCGGCTTTGAAACGGCCTGAGAAATTTCGGGCGAGCCGGAAATTTGCCTAACGAAATGGCATTTGTATTCTCTATGGCTTTTTGAGTTCACCACTGGGTGCGCTCAGAAAGCCATTTTTTTGTGGCATGAACCCGCCGGGCGGCCTAGGCGGCTTTGGAGTCGCGGACTGGAGCGATTTCGCGCAGAGCGGTGACGAATGTTTCCGTCTCCTGCTGGGTGCCGATGGTGATACGAAGGAAATTGTTCATCGACGGAAAACGCCGACCCACAAGAATGTTGCGGGCGGCGAATTGGTCGATGATGGGCCGCACGTCGGTATGCATGTCGATCATGACGAAATTAGTTTGCGAAGGAATGTAAGACCGGCCGTCCTTGGCAAGTTCGCCGCAGAGCCATCTGCGTGTGCCGTTGATTTTGTCGCGACATGCCAGCACATGATCGGTATCGCCGAGGCTTGCTAACCCAGCAGCAAGCACGGCGGCGTTTCCGTTGTCCTGCAGAGCCTGCTCGCTGATCTGCGCGATCGTTTCCTTAGCGCCAACTGCGTAGCCCAACCGCATGCCGGCCATACCGTAGATTTTTGAGAATGTACGCGCGATGACGAGGTTGGGGTATTTCTGCGTCCATTCGGCGACGCTGCCGTAGTGCGGATCGTCGGCGAAATCGAAATATGCTTCGTCAACAAGTATCAGGGTGGAAGGCGGGACAGCGGGGACGAAATTTGCCAGTTCTTCGCGCGTAACGATTGTGCCAGTAGGATTATTGGGGTTGCAAACGTAGACGACGCCGGTCTTCGAAGTGCATGCGCCGGCCATTTTCGGAAGATCATGGCGGTGATCGGCGGTGAGAGGAATTCTCACCGGAGCTGCTTGCGTAATTCGAGCGTACTCGAGAACGGCTTCGAAGGTAGGTTGGGCTACGACAACATTCTTGCCAGGCCCGAGGAAAGCCATGTCGACGCAGCGCAAGATTTCGGTCGAGCCGCAACCCAACGCGATGTTTTCGCGAGACACGTTATAATTTTTCGCCAGCGCATCGGTCAACTGGAGATACGTGGCATGAGGATAACGCGCGGCCACCGGACCGCAGGAATCCAGCGCGCCCAGAGCCTTGGGGGCCGGACCGTAGGGATTTTCGTTGAAGTTCAGGTGGATAGTATTTTCTGAGGCCGTTAGGTCGCGTCTATCATCCAATCTGAGGGGCAAGCGCGGGACGGCGAGAGCGACGGCAAGAGAGCCAATGGTGCGCGAGAAATGGCGCCGCGAAAAAATCGAATCAGACATGTCACACTCCTAAGGATTCGCAGGGATGATACGACGCGACGTGCAAACGGGCAAGCAGTCGCTTCGACGGTAACAAAAGCATTGGCCGATGCCCGCCGGATGGCCGTTTTAGCCAGTACTTTTCATTTTTTCTTATCAGGAGAGACTTCATGGAAAAAGCATTACGCGAGCAGTTGCGAAAAGTTCTAAACTGGGGTGAAGCTCACGCAGATTGGAAAACATCAATTGATGGACTTTCGAAATCCAAGCGCGGTGTAAGACCGCCCGGTGCACCCCACTCCGCATGGGAACTTCTGGAACATATGCGAATCGCTCAGTGGGACATCCTTAGTTTTTGCCTAGACCCCAAACATGTTTCGCCGACGTGGCCGTCCGGGTATTGGCCAAAGACCCCAGCTCCGCCCAATGATGCCGCGTGGCAGCAAAGCGTGGAGGCGTTTCAAAAAGATAACGAGGCGATGGGAAATCTGGTGATGGATCCGAAACAGGACCTCTTCGCGCCGATCGCTCACGGCTCCGGACAGACGATTTTGCGCCAAGTTTTGCTGCTTGCCGATCACAATTCCTATCATCTGGGCCAATTTGTTCTGGTGTGCCGGCTTTTGGGGGATTGGAAGGAGAAATAGCGATGGGTTCTCACCGATCGGGCTGTGCAGCCCTTATAATATAAGGACCAATTGCGAGGAGATTCATGAGCCGGCAACACGCTGTGGCGGAATCCATAGCAACGAAAGAGAGCCAGGATCGAGTGTGGGATGCGTTTCGCCGATGGGGCTATTTGCAAGCAGATTTGGATCCGCTAGGCGATCTGCAACCCACCGCGATGCCGGAACTCGACGTGACCGGGCCGGAAGCCGACGCGGCGCGGCGGTTCTACTGCGGGACAATTGGTGTGGAATTCATGCACATCGCCGACCGTGAGCGGAGGCAATGGATTCAGGAGCGAATGGAATCGGAAGCTCCGAAGGTCGATCGCAAACGAATTTTGGAATGGCTAGTTCGCGCTGAAATTTTCGAGCAAGTTTTGCAAACGCGCTACCTGGGGACGAAGCGTTACTCGCTTGAGGGCGAGGCGGCCCTGCTGCCGTTGCTGGACGCGATCCTGAGCGCTGGGGCAGAACAGGGGCTGCAACAAGCGGTACTGGCGATGAGCCACCGGGGCCGCTTGAATGTGATGGTGCACATCGTGGGCCGAGGAGCTGCGGAAGTTTTTGCGCGATTCGAGGATGTGGATCCACGCAGCGTGCTCGGCGGCGGAGACGTGAAGTATCACATGGGAGCGACGGGAGATTTTTCCGCAGAGGATGGCCGGACCGTCGGGATTCACCTGGTTTCGAATCCCAGCCATCTGGAAGCCGTCGATCCAGTCGCCATGGGACGCGCGCGCGCGAAGCAAACGCGAGCGGGAGCGTCCGGCCGAAAGGAAATTGTTCCGGTGTTGATGCACGGCGACGCAGCGTTTGCGGGGCAGGGAATCACCGCGGAAACATTGAATATGGCTGAGGTTCCGGGGTTCACCGTTGGCGGCTCGGTGAATATTATCGTGAATAATTTGATCGGGTTCACCACTGTTCCGCGCGATTTGCATTCCTCGCAATTTTCGTCGGACTTGGCGAAGCGTCTGCCCATTCCTATTTTCCATGTGAACGCTGAAGATCCGGAGGCGGTAGCACGCGTCGGACGGATCGCAATGGAGTACCGCTACGCGTTTAATTCACCCGCAGTGGTGGATTTGATCGGGTATCGCAGGCACGGGCATAGCGAAGTGGACGATCCCACCATTACGCAACCGTTGCGCTATCGAAAAATTCTGGCACACCCGCAACTTTGGCAGATTTACGCCAAGAAAATCGGCGTTGATCCCGAGCCCATCGTGGCACGCATCCGGCAAGAGTTGGATGCCGCGCAGAAGCACGCGTTGGAGCTGGAGAAAAATCCGCCGATGCGGAAGCTTCCTGCTTACTGGGATGCTTATCGCGGCGGCCGCTACTCCGCGTCCATGGAAGTGGATACAGGCGTGCCGGAAAGCGAACTGACAACAATCGGCGAAGCGCTTGCCAGTTATCCGAAAAGCTTTCACATCCATCTGAAAGTAAAAAAGCTCCTGGAACAAAGACTGGAAATGGCGCGCGGCAAACGAGCCATCGATTACGGTATGGCTGAGGCGCTTGCATTTGGCTCGCTGGTGAAGCAAGGAACGCCCGTGCGGCTGACGGGACAAGACACTCGGCGCGGGACGTTTAATCAGCGGCATGCTGCGCTGATCGACATCGAGACGGAACGGGAGTACGTGCCACTCGAACATGTGTCCCCCGGCCAAGCGTGGTTCGAAGCTTACAATTCGCCGCTTTCCGAAGCGTCCGTTCTGGGGTTCGAATACGGTTTTAGCCGCGACTTTCCCGAAGCGCTTGTGCTGTGGGAAGCGCAGTTCGGTGATTTCGCCAACGGCGCGGAAATCATCATCGATCAATTCGTAGCCGCGGGTGAAGACAAATGGAATTTGCTGTCAGGGGTTGTGATGCTGCTGCCGCACGGTTACGAAGGGCAAGGGCCGGAGCATTCGAGTGCGCGTATCGAGCGGTTCTTGCAACTTGCAGCGCGAGATAATATTCAAATCTGCCAGCCTTCCACCGCCGCGCAGTATTTTCATTTATTGCGACGGCAAGCGCTGCGGGCGTGGCGCAAACCGCTAGTGGTCTTTACACCAAAAAGCATGCTGCGCAATCCGGTTGCTTGTTCGTCGTTGGCCGATCTGGCGGCTGCCCGATTCCAGCGCGTGATTCCGGATTCAGGCGATGGCTCTGCTACGCGCGTTCTGCTTTGTAGCGGCAAGATCAGGTACGAGCTCGCGGCAGCACGAGAAAGCCGCAAAGACACTTCGACGGCCATTGTGACTCTCGAGCAGCTCTATCCGTTTCCTGAGGCTGAATTGGCTGCGGAAATGGATCGCCATGCGAACGCGCGCGAGTTTGTTTGGGTCCAGGAAGAGCCGGCCAACATGGGCGCGCTTGCGTTCTTACTGCCGCGCCTCGAGCGCCTCGCTCGCGGAAGAGCAGTGCTGTCCGTGAAGCGCTCTGCAAGCGCCAGCCCAGCGACGGGCTCGCACAAAGCGCACGAGATGGAGCAGCACACGCTCATCTCGCTGGCGTTCGGCGTGCCTACTACCAAATAGTCTGCTGCGATTTATTTCTTGGAAATGATAAAGCTCTGCGGACCCGGAGTACGGCGCAACTCGCTGGAAGAAAATCCTGCCGCACGAAACATCCGATCGTATTCCGAGAATGGATAGGCATCGCCTGCTCGCGTGGAGCCGAGCATCACCATGCTGAACGCGGCTGGGACGGGAGGCGTCACGCGGTCTTCATTAGGAACGAATTCAACGCTGACTACGGTGCCGTCCGGTTTGAGCGCGGGATGAATCTTGCGCAACAAAGTCTCGATCGCGGCGGAGTCGAAATGGTGCAGAAACCCTGTTAACAGCACCAAATCGTAGTCCTTACCGAAATTTACTTCGAAGGCATTTCCGGGCAGAGTGTGATAGCGCGCGGCGACGTCGGCGGCTTGCGCATTCTCTTTTGCTACATCCAGGACGCGAGGCCAATCTACAGCGAAAATTTCCGCGTTAGGATTGTGTTTCGCAATCGTGACGCCGTACATTCCGTGGCCCGCAGCGATGTCGAGCACTTTCCATTTCTTGCCGGCGCTCGCGTTAACGGTTTCCGCGAGCCCTTCCGCGGCGAGTTTCTGCAAAGGCGCCATTGACCGCGCGAACTCGACCCATTTCGGACTGTCGGGTTCGGTGGTAGTCGCGTCGCCCTCTGGCGAGCCGCCCTTGCGGACAATGGCAGTCAAGTCCTTGAAAACGTCCGTCAGTTCAGGAAGGGTAAGAAACCCAACTGCTGAGCCGATATATGCGGGTGACTGCTTGTTGAGAAAAATCGCCGAATCGGAGGCTAGTTCGTAACGCTGCTCGTTCTTCGCGAGGAATCCATTGACTACGAGAAAGTCGCACAGGATGCGAATCCCACGCTCGGAGGCCTGGCATTTCTTGGCGAGCGCAGCCGCGCTATTCGTTCCCTGGCCGATCGCGGTGAAAACGTCAAGTTCAATCGCGGTTTTCAAAGCTGCAGTTTTCTGATAGGCGTTGAGCACCTCAAAGATGCGCTCCGGACCCGGTGACGGCTGATTTGTAGTGGCTGCCATTTTGTTTTTCTCCTGAAACAAAATTCATATATTAGTGCGATGTCGAGTTTTCGGCGAAGCACCAGTGAACGAACTCAGGCTTGTAGCCGCTGGCGACGGCAGACGGCACGTCGGATTCTTGCAGGCGTTTGAACGTAAACTCAATTTCGCCTGAAGGCTTCACTTCCGCGAGCAGGAACCCATACACGTTCGTCTCGGCCGTACGCGCGCCGGAATGATCCGTCGGCAAAGCATAGCGGATCGCGCCTGCTGTTCCGACGATCCAGCCCGGCAACACACCGCCGTGGGTGCGCCAGTATTCCGTATTGAAAATTCCCTCCATATAATAATGCGAATGACTGGCGAGGACGTAAACGCGCTTGTGAGCTTGGTTTTGGGTCTTAAGCAGTTCGACGTAAACGCGGCGGCCGCTCTCAGTGCCGGCCAAAAACTGATTCATGCTGTGATCTTCGGAAATGCTTTGGGGCAGAGCTTCGTGCATTCCGACCACGACCGTGCGGATCTGGGGATTGGATTCGGCGGCCTGCAGAGTTTTTTCAAACCAGGCCATCTGAAGCGCGTCGAATTGATCCGCTGTAGAATTGTCGAGGTTGATGAAATCGACGCCGTTCTGTATCCAGTGGTAGTAGGCGGTTAGCTTGTGGGAGAAAGGATCGTCCTTCAGACGCTGCTGCCGAAGTTGCGGCGCATCCAGCCAGTCTGCGAACTGAATCAGATATTGCTCGCGAGTTTTCGGAGGGATCGTTTCATGATTGCCGATGCCGAGGAAGACCGAGAGATTGCCGAAGGGAGTGATCTGGTTCCGGATAAAGTCGTCCCAGGCCGTTTGTTCGTAATCAATAATGTTGAGAGGCGCGGCCAGGTGCTCCAGTTGGTGCTGCATGTCTTCGTCGAATTCGTAAATCGCGCGAAAGTCGCCGAGATGCCAGTAGAAGCTCGCTCCTGATTGGATGACGCCGGCCGCGATCCCGGGCATCACCACATCGCCGCAATTGCGTGAATCACCGGAGACAGCGAAGTACCAACTGCCAGTGTCCGGTTGTTGTGGCGCAGGCGCGGATACCTGCGCGGCACCCTGGGCGAGCGCTTCGGGAGGCAGCGCACTCGCAAAAATGAACGCAAACAACGCGGCACAAAGGGCTGCTCGCCGATTCATCGAGCCTCCTGCTAATTTCTGCGACTACCCTTAAAGAAAACTAACACGACGATGACGCGTGCCATTCTCTCTCTCGCGCGCGCAGGAGGCAATCGTAGAAATATGGAATTCGCTTGGAGGAATCCGCGGTGTCGCTTACATTTCTTGCGACCGAAGCGGCGCGCGCACGGCTTTGCGCAAAGGTAACCGGCATGCAAATACAGCCCTTTGAACTCGAGCGCTGGCAGTCCGTCTGGGAAAATAAAGTTGAATTCAATATTTCCGAGAGCGGAGTGCATCCGCTCACGACCTCGGAACTCGTGCCGGATGCCGCAACGCTGCCAAAAATTCTGGATGTGCCGCAATACTATCCGCAAACGAATGGCAGTGAAGAATTGCGCTCGCGCATCGCCGAGTTGTATCCGGGCGCGAAGGTCGAAAACGTCCTGGTGACTTGCGGCGGCTCCGAAGCGAATTTCATTTCCACCTGGGCGCTTGCAGAACCCGGCGACGAAGTCGTTTTCATGATTCCGAATTACATGCAGATTGCGGGGCTAGCGCGGGCGTTCGGCGCGACAGTAAAACCTCTGTGGCTGCGCGAGGAACTTCAGTGGGGAATCGATATCAGCGAGCTGCCCCGTCTAATCGGGCCAAAGACGAAACTGGTAGCCATTTGCAATCCGAGCAATCCCACCGGATCGGTTTTGCGAAAAGAGGAGCGCGAGGCGATCGTGGCTGCGGCGGAAAGAGTGGGCGCATGGATTCTTGCCGACGAAGTTTATCGCGGTGCGGAATTTGATGGCGCAATGACCGCAAGTTTTTGGGGCGGATACGATCGCATCCTGTGCACGGCGGGGCTTTCGAAGGCCTATGGCTTGCCCGGATTGCGCACGGGTTGGGTGATTGGAGCGCCGAAGATGGTGGAGCGCCTGTGGAGATATCACGATTACACGAGCATCGCGCCAACAATGCTGACGGACCGGCTGGCGTCCGTTGCGCTGGAACCCAAGCGCCGCGCGTGGATTCTGAATCGCACGCGAGAAATTCTGGTGCGCAACTACCCTGCTTTGCGCGCTTGGCTGGAGAACCATGCGGACTCGTTTTCGCACATGCCGCCGAAAGCCGGCGCAATTGCCTGGGCCGGGTTGCGCGGCGGACGAAATTCTGCGCAAATGGCAGAAGATCTGCGCGAGAAGAAGGACGTCCTTCTAGTTGCCGGCGAACAATTGGGAATGGCATCTTTCGTGCGATTCGGCTTTGGCGGCGATGCCGAACATCTGCAGAAGGCATTAGGACGCATTGACGAATGGTTACAGGAAAATCGCGTTCGTTCCTCCACGCGCTAGCCGCCAACTTCTGCAACCTGCCGTAGATATCTGGATGCAAGGGGAACAAGATCAGGTTCGCGGCTTGCATTGACTTGCCGTCGCCAGCGGCCATAAGATTGCTCGCTGCATTGGCCTGGCATCGCCCTCCATGAAAGCGCCTATACCCGAAAACGAATTGGCGCGACTTGAAGCTCTCCAGCGGTATGCCATTCTGGATACATTTCCCGAACAGGAATTCGACGATCTCTCCCGCCTTGCAGCCATGATCTGCGGCACGCCCATCGCGCTGGTCAGCCTAGTGGATGCGGACCGGCAATGGTTCAAAGCGAAAGTGGGAATTGACGACTCGGAGACGCCGCGGGACATTGCGTTTTGCGGGCACGCAATTATGCAACGGGACGTGATGGTGGTTCCGGACGCGCTAGCGGACGAGCGTTTTCGAACTAATCCGCTGGTCACCGACCGGCCCAAAGTGCGGTTCTATGCCGGCGCGCCTCTGATCACGCAGGAAGGTCACGCCCTGGGAACTCTGTGCGTGCTAGATCACGTTCCGCGGGATCTGACGCCGGACCAGAAACAAGCACTGCAAGCACTGGGCCGGCTAGTGGTGGCGCAGATAGAACTCCGCCGAAGCGTTTCCGACCAATCGCAGGCGATTCGAGAGCGTCGCCGCGCGGAAGAAGAGCTCGATCAGCTCTTTACACTCTCGCTCGATATGCTTTGCATCGCGGGTTTCGACGGATATTTCAAGCGAATCAATCCAGCGTGGGAGGGAACGCTCGGTATTCCGACCGAGGAGCTGCTCTCGCGGCCCTATATAGATTTCGTTCATCCAGACGATCGCGAAGCCAGCATCCGCGAAGCAGAAAAGCTGGACCAGGGAGCGCTGACGATTTCATTTGAGAATCGCTATCGCACCGCGGATGGAACCTACTTGTGGTTGTTGTGGAATGCGATTCCGAATAAGAGTCTGCGGTTGATTTTCGCGGTTGCGCGAGACATCACTCAGCGCAAACAGACAGAGCGCCGTCTTGCCACCGGCTACGCCGTGACCAATCTCTTGGCGGATGCCGAATCCTTGGAGATTGCGTCGCCGGAAATTCTGAAAGCGATTTGCGAGGGTCTGGGATGGGAACTAGGCGCGATTTGGGGCGTGGAAGATAACGGAGAGACGATTCAGTGCCTTGCCATCTGGCACTTACCTCAAGTGGAATTTCGTGAGTTTGTCAGCGC
Organism: uncultured Acidobacteriota bacterium; assembly: GCA_963698005.1. Classification (GTDB taxonomy): domain Bacteria; phylum Acidobacteriota; class Terriglobia; order Acidiferrales; family UBA7541; genus Palsa-295. The sequence goes on along the minus strand of OY969113.1, from coordinate 2,522,629 downwards.
CACTCGCCAAATCAGCTTTAAACGGGGCGTGGGTCTGCCGGGGCGGGTGTGGGCGTCCGGACAGTCTGCATGGATTCCGGACGTGCCAAACGACGAAAACTTTCCGCGTGCGCCGCTGGCGGGAGCGGAAGGTCTGCACGCAGCGTTCTGTTTTCCCATTCGGACGGGCGAGCGCGTGTTGGGCGCGGTTGAATTTTTCAGCCGCGAGATCCGCAAACTGGAAGGCGAACTCGTGGAGATGTTCGATTCCATCGGCAGCCAGATCGGGCAGTTCATCGAGCGGCGACGCGCCGAAACGGACTTGAAACTCTACGCCGACTATCTGGAAGCCGCACGGCACGTTCAGGAGAAGGACGCAAAGCGTCTGGCTGCGCTGGTGAAGGAACTCGAAATTGCCAAGAAAAAGGCGGAGGAGGCCACCCGCGCCAAGAGCGAGTTTCTTGCGAACATGAGCCACGAGATTCGTACGCCGATGAACGCCATCGTGGGCATGACGGAACTTGCGTTGGAAACCAAGTTGACGGCGGAGCAACGCGAATATCTGAGCACGGTAAAGACCTCAGCCGCCTCGCTGCTGGATTTAATCAACGACATCCTGGACTTTTCAAAGGTAGAAGCTCGCAAAGAGGAATTGGATCACGTTGAGTTCAAACTGCGAGATACGGTCGCGGACACGATGAAGGTGCTGGCCGTGCGAGCGCAGGAGAAAGGTCTTGAACTCGTATCGCACTTTCCTCCGGACATTCCTGACGATCTTGTCGGGGATCCGAGCCGGCTGGGGCGAATCATTGTGAATCTGGTGGGCAACGCTATTAAGTTCACCGAGCGTGGGGAGGTGGTGTTGCACGCGGGAGTGGAAAAGCGGGAGATCACGGACGTGATGTTGCATTTTTCCGTGACCGATACGGGAATTGGCATCCCGATTGAAAAACAAAAGAGAATCTTCGAAGCTTTCGCCCAAGCCGATACTTCCACTACTCGAAAATATGGAGGCACTGGCCTGGGGCTTGCGATATGCGCGCAACTGGCGGAGTTGATGGGCGGCCGCGTGTGGGTGGAGAGCCAGGTGGGAAGCGGGAGCACGTTCCATTTCACTGCGCGATTCGGTTTACAGAATCTATCGACGAAAAAAACTCCGGAAGTGTCGCCGTTAAAGCTGCAAGATTTGCCCGTCCTGGTTGTAGATGACAATGCAACAAACCGCCGCATACTTGAGGAGATGATCACAAATTGGCGAATGAAGCCGGTGGCGGCTGCAAGTGGAGCAGCCGCTCTGAAGGCCATGAAACGCGCAAGAATGGATGGAAATCCGTTTCGCGTGGTGCTGCTGGACGGGCATATGCCGGAAATGGATGGATTCGAAGTCGCCGCGCGAGTGAAAAAGGATCCGCACCTTCGGCACGCAACAGTCATCCTGCTCACCTCCGCCGGAAAACGCGAGGACCAGAGCCGAGCCAAGACTCTGGGAGCCGCCGCTGCGCTGACCAAGCCGGTGAAACAATCCGAACTGTGGGACGCGATCGTAACCGCGCTTCACGTTCCGGTGCACTCCAAGACCCGGCCTTCGACTCTGCGCGAGAGAGCGTCAGGGGCAACTCGCGCATTGCAAATTCTTGTGGCGGAAGATAATCCGGTGAACCAGCAACTTGCGTTGCACCTTCTTGAGCGGCGCGGGCATTCCGCGATGGTGGCGGAAAATGGACGCGAAGCCCTGGCCGCAGTCGAAAAACACACGTTCGATCTGGTTTTGATGGACGTGCAAATGCCGGAGATGGGCGGCCTGGAAGCCACGCGAGCGATTCGCGAAAAGGAGAAATCCACGGGCGGGCATCTGCCCATTGTTGCGATGACTGCGCACGCCATGCAGGGGGATCGCGAGCGCTGCCTGGAAGCGGGGATGGACGGGTACTTGGCGAAGCCGCTGGACCCTAAGATATTTCTGCAGACTGTGGAACGCGCGGCGTTGCCGGCGCACAAAGGTGAAGAGGATCCGGAAACTTCGACCTCGGAACGCACAGCGGATGAATCGACGCTTTTAGCGCGATTCAACGGCGACCGGAAGTTGGTGCTCACGCTGGTCACTGCTTTTCGCGAAGATTGTCCCCGCATGATGGTGCGGATTCGAAGCGCTATCAGAATGCGGAATGCCGCCGCTTTAGCAGATGCGGCGCACGCGTTGAAGGGTTCGATAGGGAACTTTGGCGCTTCCGCCGCGTTCGAGAGCGCTCGAGAGGTTGAAAAATTGGCTCGGGAGGGTAAACTCGACGGCGCGCGTGAGCTGAGCCGCACGCTGGAAAAGCAGATTGCGGCGTTTCTTTTGGCGCTCCAGGCAATTGCGCAAAGAAAAAAGAAAATAAAGGCAAAGCGAAGAGTCCGCTCGCGAAATTCCCTGCGGAGGAAAAAATGACGCGCATTCTAATTGCAGACGATGATCGCACGACACGGTTGTTGCTGTCCGAGACGCTGCGCGCACAGAAATTCACGACCGTGAGCGCTGCAGACGGCGCCGCTGCCCTAAAGAAAATGAAGGAAGGCACGTTCGATTTGGTGCTGCTGGACATATGGATGCCGAAGATGAACGGTCTCGAGGTCCTCAAGAAACTGCGCAGCGTGAAAGCGCGGCCGAAAGTGATTGTGATGACTTCGGACGACACACCTGGGACGCTGCTGAGCGCGATTCGCGAAGAAGCCTACCAGTACGTCGCAAAGCCGATCGAACCGAAGGCGCTCGTTGCATTGGTGCGGGAGACGCTTGCCAAGAAAACTGAGGCGGCTCCCATTGAAGTTGTTTCGGCAACTCCTACATGGGTGGAGCTGCTGGTTTCCTGCACGCTCGCAGAAGCGGAGCGGATCGAGAGCTTCATGGCGCACCTTAAAACCGGGCTCTCAGACGACGTACAACGCGCCGTCGGACAGGCATTTCATGAATTGCTCCTGAATGCCGTGGAGTGGGGTGGCAAACTCGACGCCAGCCGTAAAGTCCGGATCTCCTATCTTCGAGCTAAACGCATGCTGATGTATCGCATCGCGGATCCCGGCACAGGCTTCAAGTTTTCTGAGTTGGAGCACGCTGCGATATCACACATGCCCGACAGTCCTACCTTGCACGATGACATTCGCCGGGAAAAGGGGCTGCGCCCCGGCGGCTTTGGCCTGCTGATGACCAAGGCCAGCGTCGATGAATTGCTCTATAATGAAGCGCAGAACGAAGTCGTGTTCGTGAAATATCTGGATGAATAATTCGTACGAATTACATTTGCACCTAATCTAACGACGGGACGCCGGCGCCTTACGATCAAGTTATTCTGTCACTATCCATGAGACTGCTAATCGTAACGATTGCTTTCCTGGGCGCGGCCGCGCTGCTATTTCTGGCGCTCAGTAGGCCGTCGAAACCGCCGACCGCACCGAAGCAGCCCGAAGGGTGGAATTCAACGGCGATTCGCAGCAGCTTCGAAGGAATTCAGGTTAAAGAACTTGACCCCACGCATGCGGCGCTGCTCTTTTCCTACGATCTGGAGAACACGACGGATTCTGACTACCATTTGTCCGATGATCCGAAGGCTTTGATCATGGTGCGGCTCAAATCGAACACCAGCTTGAAGCCGGAAGATTCGATGCAAATCGAAACTCCGATTTTTCTCCCCGCGCGAAACCGGATACGCATCACCCTAGAAGTTAATTATTCCTTTAACTGGCCGACGCAGATGTTTCCTGGGCAGGTGGGGCCAGTGACGCAGGAAAAATTCAGATCGTTCGTTGCCGGCAAAACAGCCGATTTACAGGGCTTCGTAGTCTTCGACCGAGCTGCACATTATCAGATCGAGCTTCCAGGCGGATGGCAAGAGCTGCAACCAGCTACTGCTGCGGCCGGAGGCGATTAAAGCTCATCCAGCACCGCGTTTTTTTTATCGCAGATAAGAATGTATAATCGCGGACGAAGCTTGCTGCGCAACCCTCCTCGCAGCGAGGTTTAACAGATGCCAGAATTTCCCGACATTAAGCAGAATCTCCAGGAACATGCGGACCGGCGCGCCCATTCGCGCCATCGCATCAGGGCGCTCGCATACGTTGAGTTGGGAGAGAACAACGGCGGAATCGTTCTAAATATCAGCGAAGGCGGATTTGCCGTTCGAGCTGCGGAAGCGGTACGCGAGGATAGTCTTTCGCGGTTGCGCTTTCAGATGCAGAACTCCACCCAGCCGTTAGAAATGAGCGGCAATATCGCGTGGACTAGCGATTCGAGGAAAGAAGCTGGTGTACGGTTCACAGATCTGCGCGAAGAAGCACTCTTGGAAATCAGGACCTGGATTTCGAAAGAAATATCGCCAGGGACCGCGGCAAAACAACCGCCCATTGTGCCAAGCGTCTTTGGGGAAGCGCCCAGGGAGGATGAATCCATCCTCAATGGGTTCTCGGGCGATGAGGTTGCTGAGGCTGAGATTCAAGACAACGGCAATGGTCTTGTGTCCGGATCTTCCGTAATTACGGATTCGAAAATCCAGTTGTCTGACCCGAGAGCGCCGAAGACGCGGGACGAGAGGCAGCGGTACGGCGCAACGCTTTTCCCAAAGGAAGCGGTAGCTGCGCCCAGCGCTCGATCGCCAGTCGTCGCTTTGCCGGCGATTAAAAAACCGAACCAAGTGCAGCCGTTGCCGCGAGAGCAGAAAGCGCCGGAAAATTGGATGGATTTTCGAATTCAGATGGGACGAGGCTGGGTGCTCGCCGCCCTGGTGACTTTTCTTGTGGCTATTTCGTTTGCCGGAGGAATGGCGGTAAGAAGAGGCGGTCTAATCGGGCTGTGGCGCAACTCGGATACGACGCCATCCACCAGCGCGCAAACTCAAAGTTCAGTTACGGCTGCTCCGTCGGCTCAGGTGCCTCCAAAGCCATTGCAGATCGAAATTGTTGACTCAAGCAATCAACGATGGGTGATTCCTGCGAGCGCAGGCGCCGTTCGTTCAGCAGCAAACGGCGCAGGGATCGCGAGCACTGGCATGTCTCATGATTCTTCAGAAAATATCGCCGCGCCTTCTTTCGCCTCTTCGCAGACGCCGGAGCATCCCGGCGCAGAGAAGGCGTCAACGGTCCCGGGCGAGAAAGGAACGGCGCCTCTGCTATTGAGTTTGCCGGAACGCTCGGTGAGCGCATCGGGTTCGGTGGCAATTAGCTCTCAGCGTTCGTTTGCAGTGCCTGCTGAATCTTCGCAAGCGGCATCGCAACCGGAAAAAAATCTCCAAGTTGGACAACTGGTCAATCTGGTTGACCCGGTATATCCGCCGGATGCCGAACAGAAGCACGTTGAAGGAACTGTCAGGTTGCACGCGACAATCGGCGTGGACGGATCAATCAAGGACCTTCAGCCGTTGAGCGGTCCTCCAGCGCTATTGCCGGCAGCGCTTACTGCGGTGCGTGAGTGGCGCTACAACCCGACTTTGCTGAACGGCCAACCCATCGAGACGCAGGAAGACATTAGCCTGGTTTTTCGGCTTCCGAATTAGCCGTTACTCAGCTCGGTTGACGTTTCGTGTGCCACGCGTATACGATGGCGTCTGTTCGTTAAGGAGGATAAAACATGGCAAGAAGCCAGCTTAAGAGTGCAGCTAAGAAAATCGGCGCAGCAATGGGACGAGCAGACCGTACGGCGCACAAAGTTGCGAAAGCGGGAATGGTGGCGCGAGAAGAACTAATACAGCTGTCAAAACAAGTGGAATCTCTCAAGCGCCAGTTGCAAAAGACAACCAAGCGTTTGAAAAACGCTCTCACCTAAATTTCCGAGCATCCGCGCAGCTCGTTTTTCGTTCACGGCCGAGGCTTGCGGTCAATCTATAAGCCTTTGGGTGGACGCTCGGGTTGGATTTTTATCATGCGTCCGTAGCTCAATTGGATAGAGCATCTGCCTTCGGAGCAGAGGGTTGGGGGTTCAAGTCCCTCCGGGCGCGCCATCCTTTCAATGAGTTGCAAATACTCCATTGGTTGGGAACTTTGAAGGTGCGAGTTGCGTTTCCTAGTCGTGCATTTTGCTTACCCTTGAAGCGTGAGAGCACTAAAAATGTTTAGCTGGTCGCCAAATTGGAATCTTTACTGTTTTCGCAGCAAGCGCAAGCTCCTCTCCGCAAGAGGATCCGCGGTGCTGCGCGGCATGCTCCTCGCCGCCGCAGTTTTCCTCGCCTCTTCCGCGCGAGCCCAGAAGGTCGATTCCGCGACGGCGCCGGTTGTGGTGCAGCCGGGTGCGCCAGGGAAGCCGAGTCGCACGCTGCCGCCTTCGACGAAGGGCACCTTGCCGCCACGGTCGCAAGCGGATGTGGAGTTCATGCAGGGCATGATCATGCATCATTCGCAGGCGGTGGAGATGACCGCGCTGATTCCGTCACATACGGAGAACAAGGATCTGTGGTCGCTGGGAGCGCGAATCAGCAGCTCGCAGTCGGACGAGATAAAGTTTATGCAGCGGTGGCTGGCGGCTCGTGGAGAACCGGGTTCCATGGCGATGGCGGGAATGTCGGACATGAATAAGTCGGACCATTCGTCAGTTCCGATGGCGATGACTCTTATGCCCGGTATGCTTACGCCCGAACAGATGGATGCGCTGCGGAAGGCCAAGGGCGCCGAGTTCGACCGCTTGTTTTTGATTGGGATGATTCAGCACCACAATGGCGCGTTGATAATGGTGAAGGATTTGTTCGACAATGCGGGTGCCGGGCAGGATGCCGATCTGTTCGACTTCGCCACAGACGCGGACAATACGCAACGGGCCGAGATAAAAATTATGCAGACTATGTTGGAGAAAAACCCCTTAGAGGAGAAACGATGAACCGAGTGTCCAGCGTTGCTTTTCGTGTCGCGGTGGCCGCGATGATTTTATGTTCTGGTGTAAGCCGGATGCAGGCGCAGACGGCTGGACCCGCGCCATCCGCGCAGGAACCCGCGAAGACGCCAGAGGCGCAAGAGAATCCTTTTGCGCCGCAGCCCGCTCCGCCGCTGCCGCCCGGCATGACCGGTTCGGATGTGAACGATCCGCGCTTCAAGCTAACGCCGGGAATGTATGACGCGGGTGAAGCCTCGATGGGCATGAAGCACCTCCTGCTGCTCAAAAAGCCTGACGCGTTTCAACTCGGGGCCACTGATCCTAACGATCCGAAGGTGGCAAAGACGATTGGCCAGCTTGGCATGGCCGGCGCTTCGAAGATGCCGAAGGAGCTGCAGATGGTGATCGCGCAGCTCGCTTTCGCGAATTCGGACCTGGCGTTCCAGGGTAACCATCTTTTCCAGGGGAATTTTTATGGCGTGAATATTTATGACATCTCGAATCCAGCCCAGGCCGCGTTGGTAACTTCGCTGGTCTGTCCGGGCGGGCAGGGCGATGTATCGGTGTACAAGAACCTGTTGTTCATGTCGGTGGAGATGCCGAATGGTCGCTTGGATTGCGGCACGCAGGGCTTTCCGCCGGAACCTCCGCCGCCTGCAGGGCATGAGAAGGAACGCCGCTTGCCCGTAGCGCAAAAGGACCGCTTCCGCGGCGTGAGGATCTTCGACATCTCAGACATCAAGAACCCGAAGCAAGTGGCAGCGGTTCAGACATGCCGCGGCTCGCATACGCATACTCTGGTGGTGGACCCGAACGACAAGGACAACGTTTATATCTACGTGTCGGGCGCATCGTTTGTCCGTCAAGCAGAAGAGCTGGCTGGGTGCTCGAATGAAGCGCCGGACAAGGACCCGAACACGGCGCTGTTTCGTATCGACGTAATCAAGGTTCCCCTGGCGGCGCCGCAGGACGCGAAGGTGGTCTCTAGCCCTCGTGTATTCATCGATCCGCGCACGGGCGTACTGAACAGCCTGAACAACGGCGGCAGCCATGACAAGGATGAACAGAAGCCGGCGGACACAAACCACTGCCACGACATCACTGTGTACTCGGCCATTGGTTTGGCGGCGGGCGCGTGCTCGGGCAATGGGATTCTGCTGGACATCAAGGATCCGGTACATCCGATACGTGTAGATGCCGTGAACGATCCCAATTACTCGTACTGGCACTCGGCTTCGTTCTCGAACGATGGGACCAAAGTCGTGTTTACCGACGAGTGGGGGGAGGGCTGGGTGCGCGCTGCCGTCCGAACGACCCGAACAAGTGGGGCGCGGATGCGATCTTCCATCTCAATAACGATAAGTTGACCTTCGCCAGTTATTACAAGCTGCCCGCCGCGCAGGGCGACACGGAGAACTGTGTCGCGCACAATGGCTCGCTTATCCCAGTTCCCGGCCGCGACATCGAAGTGCAGGCTTGGTACCAAGGCGGCATCTCAATCATGGACTTCACCGACGCAGCACACCCTTTTGAGATTGCATACTTCGACCGCGGTCCGATTGATTCGAAGATGCTGGTGCTGGGCGGCGACTGGTCGGCCTACTGGTACAACGGCAACATCTACGGTTCCGAAATTGCGCGCGGACTGGACGTCTTTGAACTGACGCCGAGCAAGTTCCTGACGCAGAACGAAATTGACGCGGCCAAGACGGTTCGTGTGTCCGAGCTGAACGTGCAGGACCAGCAGAAAATCGAGTGGCCCGCGCAGTTGGTCGTAGCGAAGGCGTACGTGGATCAGTTGGAGCGTTCGCAAGCTTTGCCGGCGAAGCAAATCGCCGATCTGCGAGCGGCAATTCACGGCGCGGAAAGTTCGCACATGAGCAAAAGCAAAATGGCGAAGTTGAGCGGCATGGCGACCTCACTGGAAGCTAGCGCCGCCTCCGCGAAAAGTCCGGCTGACTCGAAACGTTTGCAGGCTTTGGCCGATATCCTGAAGAAACCGTCAGCTTAACCACATCGCGAAGCGGACGGTTTCACGTTTAGCCCGCAGAGCCAAGGCTCCGCAGTGGAATCCTCACCACAGCGGAGCCACTGCTTGTTCCTTCGTCCGGCCGCCAGTCTTACTGGACGATCACCTTTAGCGCGAAGTGGTCGGACGGCGGGTTTGAGTCGCAAGCGGCATCCGATGTATAGGCGACGTACGTTCTGGCTGCGGCATTTAAGGCAACCGGTCCGGACCTCGCCCGCGCGCCGGGGCCCACATCCGCACAACTGCTTTCCGCGAACGGATTGCCATCGGATTTGAAATGGACGGAACGGGGACTCGAAGAGGAGTTGGACCAAAGAATCCATTCATGGTCCGCTTTGATGAGAGTGCAGTCCGACTCCTTTCCGGCTGCAATATCTATCGTGCATTTCGCTGCTCGCACCGGAGGCAGGACAATCGAGCCTGCCGGAGTCGCGATCCATGTGCAGAACACAAACATCAACCCGAAACATGCTATCGAAAGTACGACCGCATGAAGCCGGCTGCGCTCTCTCATCACAAATTGCCTCCTTCGGTTTAGCTTTCGATCGTAAAAAATGCGCGATAAATTCGGTGCAATTTGGTGGGCCCGCCAGGATTCGAACCTGGGACCGACGGATTATGAGTCCGCTGCTCTAACCAGCTGAGCTACAGGCCCGTGCCTTGAACATCTTACACCGGAAAGATTCGTTGGGAATCTCTGTCTCTGGAAGGCGAACTTAGAGCGAGTGCAGATTCTATTTTTCGGTAAGAGAGGTTGCCAATAGAAGCCGAAATCAAGCCCATTATGGGATGCCTCGCAAAGAGACACAGTGTGCGGTTTTGGAGCAGGAACCCCGCGGTTCGTGGGCAACTCCGCAACCACTTGATGCAAGTTCATTCATACGAATGACATAGTAACTCTAGGGAATTCCTGGATTCCTACCCTTGGCAGCGAACGTGCACCGCTATGCGCTATGAGCCCCTGGGTAAGACCTGAGAAAAGTGGCGCACGCATTTTCCTTTTTAGGCTGCACAGCGCATGAAACAGCCCAAATCAACCTACACCGGGAATACCCATTCGCTCAAAGCGGTCATGCGGGGCGTGGAGCGGCGCCAATGGTGGCTGTCTTTCTCCGGCGTCATCGTCACATTGCTCCTGACGCTCGGAATCGTTTCCTTTTCCTTGACCGTGTTTTTCCTTCAGCGGCAATTCTGGGATGAGCTCAACATTCACTTAGCGATGCGCGCGTTAGTGGGGATGGTGTTTCTCTTCGTTGTTTACGTCGTCTACCAGCAACATCAAATTCACCGCTTCCGAATGCACCTGGTGGCGCAAGAGGAGCTGTTCAGCTTGATTGGAGAAAATGCGGCGGACATGATCGCGGTCGTGACCGCGAGCGGAGAGCGCCTTTACAACAGTCCTTCTTATCAAAAGCTGCTTGGCTACACTCCCGAGGAACTCGAAAAAACATCGGCGTACGATCAGATTCATCCTGACGACCAACCGGCCGTAAAGCAGGCGGCGGACGAAGCAAAAAAAACGGGAATCGGGCGGCGCGTCGAGTACCGGATTCGGCATAAGAATGGCGAGTGGCGTGTACTTGAATCTACTGCCAGCGCGGTGCGAAACGATAATGGAGAGGTCGAAAAGCTCATCATCGTGAATCGCGACATCACGGAGCGCAGGCACCTGGAACAACAACTGCTCTTATCGCAGCGGCTGGAGGCCGTGGGTAAGCTATCGGGAGGCATCGCTCACGATTTCAATAACATCCTTGGCGTGATTATCGGCTATAGCGAAGCGTTACTACAGAAGATGGGCGCGGACGATCCGATGAGAGAAGCAGTGGATGAAATCGAAAAAGCCGGCCAGCGAGCCGCTGCTCTTACGCAACAACTCCTTGCTTTCAGCCGCAAGCAAGTGCTCGAACCGAAAATCCTGGACCTCAACTCGATTGTTGCTGACGTAGAAAAGATGCTCCGGCGGCTTATCGGTGCGGACGTCAATTTAGAAATTACTCCGTCGCCAAATCTTGGGAGGGTGAAAGCGGACCGAGGACAGATCGAGCAAGTCATCCTGAACTTGGCCGTGAATGCGCGCGACGCAATGCCCCGCGGCGGGCAACTGAAAATTGAGACGATGAATGCCGACTTGGACGAAAACGACGCGCGCAACAAAAGATATATCGTGCCCGGGCATTACGCGATGTTGCAGGTAAGCGATACGGGCATGGGCATGAGCGCGGAAGTGCAATCCCACATATTCGAGCCTTTTTACACAACGAAGGAGCAGGGCAAAGGAACCGGCCTGGGACTGGCGACGGTATACGGAGTCGTGAAGCAAAGCGGCGGATATATCTGGGTCGAGAGCGAAATCGGGAAAGGCACTAGATTTCAGGTCTACCTGCCTCGCGCGGAGGGCGTCGTGATAGAGCCTTCTCGGAAGGAACCATCCGTCATAACGCGCGGACTCGGAACGATACTCGTCGCGGAAGACGAACCATCTCTTCGAAAGCTGACGTGCAATACGCTGAAAGAAGCCGGATACAAAGTTCTCGAAGCCGAGGACGCGCCGAAGGCGATTGAAATTGTAAAGCACTCCGATTGCCCCATTGACCTTCTCTTAACGGATGTGGTCATGCCGGGAATGAGCGGCCGGGAACTTGCTGAAAACTTATCTCTAAAATGCCCTCGCATGAAAATTCTCTACATGTCCGGGTATACCGACGGCGCGGTTGCAACGCACGGGGTGTTGGAGTCCGGAATCGTAATTTTGAGAAAGCCTTTTTCGCGAGCGCAGTTGCAACGGAACGTTGCAGAGATGCTGGCGGAAAATCCCGGCAAAGGAAAGGCAGAAGAAAATGCTGAACACGCTGAAAGCAGAAAATGACGTCACTCTAGTTAAAAGACGGGATACCGCGCTTCCCAAGCTGTTGATCATCGACGATGATGAATCCATCCGCAAGGTTATGGGTTTCCGCCTTAGAGACTCCTACAGCATCATCGACAGCGGCTCGCCGGAAGAAGCGCTGGCGCTGGCGCTGCAGCACAAGCCCGATGCCATCTTGCTCGACCTGATGATGCCGAAGTATTCCGGGTTCGAAGTCTGCCAGACTCTTTCCTCACTGAGCTTTACGTCGCACATCCCCATTTTGATCGTTTCAGGAGAATCCAGCGAGCGATACAAAGCGCTGTGCGAAAGCATCGGAGCAAAAGGCTTTTTTCAAAAGCCTGTGAACATTGAGGAGTTGCAGAAAAAACTATCCAGCCTGATTGTCCTCAGTCACGAACAAGCCCGGCCCAAACCCCGCGTTCGATTGAGGGTGATGCTCAGGCTTCGGGGAATTGATTCCACCGATACGGATTTTGAAGTCGTCACAGCTACCGAGAATATCGGCGCGACCGGCTTTTTGTGCGGATGCTCGGCCCTGGTGGGGCTGAACTCGATCGTGGAGGTTTTTCTCGCCACCGACCTAGCTCCGTTTGCCGGCAAGGCGCGAGTCACACAAGTGAATTGGCCGGGCACAGTAGCTCAAAGATGCGACTTCGAGTTCCTTGAGAAGCCCATCGATTGGATCCTGCAGTAAATGCAGAGAGAATGTATTTTGAGCTCTGTGCGCGATTTCTAAGTCGCGCTCTTTCGGCGCTTCGCGGATTTCGGAGCGCTCTTGACGCTCGCCGCGGCTTTTTTCTTCGCGCTTTTAGGCGATGGATCGCCGGTGGCAGCTTTCTCGACGTCCCCTCCGCCATCGCGGGCGATGTCTGCGAGTAGCCGCTTGCTACTGATGGAGCGCGGTTCTTCTGTGGTGATGTTGCCAGTAGAGGCGTATTGATCGCGATGTTTTATGAGCAGCCACGATTTGCCGGAGCTTCTGCCGTAGCCATGGGTTCGCACCAGCACCCACGAGCCCTTCAGCTTTTTCCCGTGCAGAGTGAACTTTAAATCCCCTTTTTGTATTGCGGCGTCCACGTCTTCCACTTCGGGTTCCCAGGTTCCGCTGTCCCACACCATCACGGTCCCGCCGCCATATTCGCCTTCGGGTATCACGCCCTCGAACGACGCATACTCAACAGGATGATCCTCCACCTGCATCGCCAGCCGTTTCACCGACGGATCGAGCGAAGGCCCTTTAGGCACGGCCCAGGAAAGCAGCGTCCCGTTCCATTCGAGTCGAAAATCGTAATGAAGCTGCGTGGCTCGATGCTTCTGGACGACGTAAACAAAATTGGGCTGCTGACTTTTCTCACCGCTGCTTTTACCCGATGGTTCAGGAGAAATCCCAAAGCGACGCTTTTTCTTATAGTCTTCAAGTGTCATCACGATCCTTCCATGGTAGGAGTCTCGCAAACGCCTCACTTCAAGCTTCGATGATTCGATTGCGCACCGCGTAGCGCACCAGCTCACTCACGGTATGCATTTGCAGCTTGCGCATGATGTTGGCACGATGAGTCTCGGCGGTCTTTACGCTGATGTTCAGAAGCGCTGCTACTTCCTTGCTGCTCTTGCCCTCCGACAGAAGTTGAATGATTTCTCGTTCGCGAGAAGTAATTCGGTTTCGAGGCCCCTCCGTCGGCGCGGAGATGCGCCCGCTGCTCGAATTGAGAATCACCTCGGTCACGCGCGGCGCGAAAAACGGTTTGTGATTTGCCAGGTTGTCGAGAGCGATGGAGAGGTCGCGGTCCGAATCGGACTTAACGATGTATCCTCGTATGCCGGCTTCGATGACCTCGCGTATGAGTTGATCCGAGTAGTGCATCGACAACATAAGGATCTCGGTTTTCTCCGATACTTTTTGTATTCTCCTGGCAGCTTCCAGGCCGTTCAATTCCGGCATGGTAATATCCAAAATTGCGACGTCCGGTTTGAGTTCTTTCGCTTTAGCTACCGCTTGCACACCTGTTTGCGCCTCTGCGCATATTTCCCAGCCCTTCTTTGTGTCAATGATCGCTTTGATGCCCCGCCGCATCAGATCGTGGTCGTCCGCTATCAGGACCTTGATGGTAGCCATATATTGTTGTGAAATTCGCACTCTCAAGATTCAATTTTTTTAAGCGACTTGGTAGGCTGCCCTACTTGCCCGACTCGAGCCATACTGTGATTACCGCAGATTCCCAAAGGCGTCCCTGTACGTGTGCAGAACGCGTGCGATTCGGAGTCCAGTTTCTATTCGAAACCGAACGGCAACCCTCACCGCCGCCCTCGCTGTTTTCGCGAAAGAAATCAACCCAAAATATTGTGCCCCGCTAAACAGCGGCCAACATAAAATCTACTCATGGCGCGAGGATGGGAAAGCAAGGCCGTCGAGGGGCAGGTTCAGGAGTTCGAGTCCAAAGAAAACCGTGAACATAAAAGGCAGTTGACGCAGGCACAGGTGGAAGTTCGCCGCCAGAGGGAAATACTTATTCTGTCCCGAGCTCGTGTTGAGCGGCAACTGCAATCCATTCAGGACCCACGCTATCGCGAACAGCTCAATAGCGCTCTGGCCGATCTCGACGCACAACTTTCCAAATTGAAGGAAACCGATTGAGGCAACGCCGGGTCATCGCATGCCTGAACTCTTTCCTATTTCGCCGGCAGCATATTAATCGTGCGGATGTAGCGGATCTGAGTCGTCGATGAAAACGACCCCCACGCCGTTCTGGGTTTTTTCTCGGCCAGCATCAAAATGAACGACGGTACCACGCAAGGAAAGAACGCTGGAAGTCGTTGGATCTCCCGTGGCTTCAATCACCACGCGTACTTCCGACTGCAACTTTGGCCGGTTGTTCAGACAGAGATATGCCCCTTGTAAGCTTAAATCCCGCACTGTAGCTTTTTCTTCGAATGCCTGACCATCTTCGGATTGTCCGCTGACAATGGCGCTGAAACGCAATCGGCGTCGCTGTCCTCCTCGTGACTCGCGCATCTCCACGTTTACTCCGCGTTCGCTCATCGTGATGGACATTCCCTCGGTGGCCGCCCATGTAGCGGGGAATTCCTGTCGGGCGGCGGAAAGAAAGCCGTCTACGACTTTGTCGATAGAATCAGGGTCGTGGTGAAAGAGAACCAGGTTTCTTACCTTCGCTTCGCGCGCAATCTTCACGCCCTCCAGCCAGCTCGAATGGCCCCAGCCCTTGCGTTCCGACGCGAGTTGCTCCGGGGAATATTGAGAGTCGTAGATCAACACATCCGCTCCCTGAGCGAGTTGTCGCAGGTTCTGGTCAAACTCCGGCACACCCGGCTCATTGTCGGTTGCGTAGACCACTGAGCCGCCCGAAGTGTCCACGCGGTAGCCCAAGCATCCCTGGGGGTGGTTTAAGAATCTGGCCGTGATTTGGGTGCCGTTAATTTCCCATTTGTCGCCGCCGTTGATTTCATGAAATTCGCGGGCCGCCGTCATCAGGCTGATATCCACTGGAAAGTACGGCTTGGCGAGTTGCGCTTCGAGCACTCGTCGAAGACTTTCGGGTCCGAGGTATTTCGACTGGAAACTATAGAAGTGGAAGCGATTTTGCGACTGAAAGAACGGGTTGAAGAATGGAATGCCTTGGATATGGTCCCAGTGGTAGTGCGTAACAAGAATGTGCGCTTCGATGCCATGGCCCCCGTGCGTTTTCGTCCAACGGTTGCCGAGCATTCGCAATCCCGTGCCGCAGTCCAGAATAAACCGCGTACCGTCGGGAGCTATAAGTTCCAGACAAGGCGTATTGCCGCCATAGCGCCATGTGTCGCGCTCAAGCGTCGGGGTCGAGCCGCGCACTCCCCAGAAGGTCAGTTTGGTAACGTGGTGGGTCATCGCCGACGCAAATCTGGACGCTTCCCGCTTGCGCTCCGTCGCAATTTCAGAGGTTCGGGAACTGCTGCAATGGTAGGCGGTGGCGACGATTGAAGTCAATCCAGTTTCATCGGCAAAGTTCATTCCCGACTCTGTCCCCGCTTTCGGTCCTGTTCAGTCACCAAACACAATCCCGGCACTGTGCACCAGAGCGGCCAGCGAGTAGAATTTAGGCGATGCAAGCGCACTCACATGGAGAGACGGGGCACACTCACGACGATGCTCACAGCCATGGCCTGGCCGGGCATGGACACGTGCATCTGCCACTGGAAGGCATGACCGGCATCCTCGGCGCCGCAGTGATCGCTACGTTCATTTTGGTGGCGGTGGAGCTAGCCGCCGGTTACGCGGGCCATTCCATCGCGCTAATCAGTGACGCTCTCCACAACCTGACGGATGTGCCCACGCTCGTAATTTCCTGGCTTGGCATGCGATGGGCCAAGCGCCCGCCCACGGCGGAAAAAACCTACGGCTATCACCGAGCGGGAATCCTCGCGGCGTTTGTGAATGCGACGCTCTTAACCATCCTGTCCCTCTTCTTAGTGTATGAATCTGTTGTGCGATTGCGCCATCCCGTGGAAGTCCAAGCCGGAGTGATGCTGTGGGTTTCACTCTTTGCCCTCGTAATCAACAGCGGCATCACGCTCGCAGTTCATAGCGGCAGGCATGATCTGAACATCCGCGGGGTTTGGATCCACAATCTAGGTGACGCGCTTTCGAACGTGGCAATCGTAGTGGGTGCGCTTTCCATTCGCTGGACCGGAGCGCTCTGGATCGATCCGGTCATCGGCATTGGCATCGGCGTGATGGTGCTTTGGTCGGGAATCGGCATTCTCCGCGAAAGCAGCCATATCCTGCTGGAAGGATTGCCCCGGGAAATGCGCCTCGACGCCGTGGCCGCTGCGGTGCTACGCGTGGAAGGCGTGCAAGAGGTTCACGATATTCACATCTGGACGTTAGGCACCGATCTAACCGCGTTGTCGTGCCACATATGCATTCCCGATATGCATATGGAAGAGAGCGAAAGAGTTCTCAAACAGGTTCGGGACGTGCTGGCACACGACTTCAAAATAACACACACCACAATCCAGTTCGAACGTGCAGGACTGCCTTCCGAAGCCGGACTCTACATGCCTGAACCCGCCCGTCGCTCTGAAATGTAGAAAATCCCAGATTGTTTTTTGTAGAAGTGAACCGACTTAAAGAGGCGACTGCAGCGGTGTGCCGCGTTCTTGATTGACCCTTAGCGTGGAATCCGAATCGAGTTCGTTCGCGGCGATCGAGTAGCGGCTGCCCGCTGCGGTGATGTACACGATCGAGTCGTTAGCATGAGTGAACGCTACCGCCTGAATCCACCTTCCGTCGGTCAGCACCAGGGTGAACTCGCCTTCATCGGGAAGAGGATCCTGAGCTTCGTGATCCGCCGCGCTTTGCGGAGCGTACGAATCTTCCTCGTCAGACTGCGAATCCTGGGTTTGCTGCGTCACTGCATCAGTACGCTGCGATTGGATGTGGCCTGACTGATCAAAGGATTGATCAGCGCCTCCTTCATCCTCGTTCGCCTGATCTACGGACGCCTGATCGACAGCCTCGTCGCCATTGGCGGGAACCCAATATGTCCCTCCGCCAGAAAGCAAATAATATCCGGTTGTCCCCACCGTGGTCCTAGGGGCCGGATTCGGGATGGGCGAGGGTTTATGCCGGGTGATCGGACTTAATATGCTCTGCCGCTGGGTAGAGTGCGCAAAACCCGATGCTGAGGATACTCGAACATTCCCCCTACTTAGAGTCGTCCCTCTGGCGCCGGCTGCGCGTGAAGGGACCGCCGCAGATGGAGTAGAGCGCGAAGTGATCGGAGCCCGCGAACCGCGCTGAGCTTGAGCCAAAGGACAAACGCAAAGAACTGTGCCAAGAATCGCGAGAATTGGGCCGAATTGAAGCCTAACTTTCAAAGCTCTTTCACGCTCTTTCCATCAGACGCGCAGCATAGGCCCGCGGTTGCTCGAATTCTACGCCTCGGCGATCCCAGATTCATTACCCGCCCTGAAAACTCCGCCGTCGCGTCAATCCTAGGGAACCAAGCGCCACTCGCCGGTGTCTATAACGTGTGATTCGCCTTTCCGGCGTCCGCATAGATGTGTACGTATGCTTTTCCCTTAAGGCGGGATGTGCTATAAACATGCGTTCGAAGGACGTTCAGGTATGCAGCGACCGAATGTAACGAATCATCTGGCAGACCAAGCGGAGTCGCAGACCGGCCCTGGTTTACCAATACAGGAGCCGGAAATTGCATCCGCGTTCTGTCCGAGTTGCTCGGCCCGGTTGGCGCAACGAAGTTGCAAGCTGATTTGCCCCACTTGCGGTTACTATATGTCTTGCTCGGATTTTTACTGAACGAGGCCACGCGGGAAAGTAAACTGTGTGTCTTCTTCGTATTCGTGTCATAGCTAGGATAAAACGGATTTAAGACTTTCAGGAGGCGAGAACGTGGCACTTAGGATGACGGATCAAGAAGTAAATGGCGTGACCGTGCTGGAGATTGAAGGGCGCATCGTGCTGGGCGAAGAGAGCAATGCGTTTCGCGAGAAAGTAAAAAGCCTGCTGGCTGCGGGCAAGAAAAAGATCGTGCTGAACCTCGCGAACGTCGGCTACATTGACAGCGCCGGTCTCGGAACGCTCGTGGCCACGTTTCACAGCGCCCGCTCGCAGGGCGCCACGCTGAAGCTGGCCAACCTGGGTTCTAAGTTTAAGGAAGTGCTTCAGGTCACGAAGTTGATGACCGTGTTCGACACCTACGACAGTGAGGCTCTTGCCGTTCAAAGCTTCGCAAAGTAATCGAGCGGAACGTTTCGAAATGCGGCCCAGATCAACTCTGGGCCGCGTGGTTTTCCCCTGTAGTTTTCTCCTATTGATCGACC
This sequence comes from uncultured Acidobacteriota bacterium, assembly GCA_963698005.1. Taxonomy (GTDB): domain Bacteria; phylum Acidobacteriota; class Terriglobia; order Acidiferrales; family UBA7541; genus Palsa-295. The sequence continues at coordinate 2,504,080 of OY969113.1, read as the reverse complement.
TTTCCTTCGATTTGGTAAATAGCCAATCCGCTGAGTAGCTTGGGGTAGAAGTCCGTGGATTTCTGGGGCAAAACGTCGCCTGCTAGGGCAATTTCAACAACCTGTTGCACGCGCACCGGGTTCAACAAACACGCCAATTGCGCGTCGCCACGATGCACCGCTGCAATTGCAGCGTCGATTTCGCGCTCGTAACCGAGATTTTTCTCTGCTTCTACCGCCTCGGCCGTGATTCCCAATCCCTTTTCCAAAATTAAGCGATGCAGCAACACCACATCCAACCCGCGCTGCGCTTCAGACATATCCGGCAATAGCGTTTCGAGATCCACGTCCTTCCTCACCAAGAACAAATAGAATGCGCCCGCGTTCCCATCGAGCGTTCCTGGATAAACACCGATAGCCCGGCGGCCGTGGTTCTGTCCCGCAAAGTCCTTCCGGAACTCGGCGTAGCTCGCAGCACGTTCTTCCGAATTGAGAAATGGGTACGAATACCAATCGAAAAATGGAGTGAGTCTGTTACGAAATTGCTGGAAATCAAAATTCGCGACATTGCGAATCAGTCGATGCGTGGGAAGGATGGTTAGTCCTCGCGAGTGCGAGTTTATGAATGTCATCATCGCAAATTCACGGGCGGCCAGTGGCTCGATGTTTCCAAGCCGCGCGCGGCTTTCGTTGCGAAAATTCAAAGCCGTTTCGTAGCGGTGATGCCCGTCGGCGATGATGATTTTCTTATCCGCCATGGCAGCCTGAATTCGGCGAATGAACGCGCCGTCGGTGACCGGCCACAGCCGGTGTGTCACGTCGAATTCATCGTGCAGTTCCAACGGCGTGGGCGTGCGCGCAGTTTCTTCCAGGTAGGTGTCAATCTGCCTGGGCGCGTCGTCGTACAGCATAAAGAGCTGGCCCGTTTGGACGCGTGTGTGACGCAGCAATTCGATACGGTCTGCCTTTGGAGCGGACAGCGTTCGCTCGTGAGGGAAAACGATCTTCGCGTCGTAATCTTCCAAGCGGCCCAGCGCGATGAAACCAATTCGCACTTTGCGCGTGTGCGTGCCTGGAACCAGATACTCCTGCGAGTAAACATAAATCGCAGGAGCCGGATCTTGCACCAAAACCCTTTGTGCTATCCAGTCCTTGATTTTTTCTCCAGCGCGAATATAGACGTTATTATCGGCGGAATCGTCAGGAAGGGACTTGCCCTTTTCGATCGCTATCAGGTTGTATGGACTCGCAGCGTAATACCGCTCCTGCATCGGCGGAGTGATCTTGTCGTAGGGTTGAGTAAGGACGTCGCCCAGCTTGACGCGGTTTGTATCGTAACGCAGGGCACGGAAGGGATGAACTTCAGCCATGGAGCCTCTCGTAGCGGAGCGAGCGCCGCAGGAGCCAAACATTGTAACAGCGAGCGCGGTTTAAGTTGTAGCCCAGATGCCGAAGGGCCGTCGTACTTCGTGCGTAGGCCGAGTGACAATTCCGTTCAGCCCACATAAAATCTGAACGTTCTCGCAGGGCTTTCCATAGGAGCAGTTCGAATGCCGGGTGAAGAGAATCGTTTTTCGGCCGTGCGAGCTCTGATCTTCGATCTCGATGGCACGCTGATCGATTCAAAACTCGACTTGGCGCTTTCCATCAATGCCATGCTCAAGCGCATGGGCCGCGCCGAGCTATTGCACGAAGAGATCTTCGGAATGGTCGGAAATGGCGCGCCTGTGCTCGTTCGCCGAGCTTTGGGAGCAGAGACCTTGAAAACCGCTAGCGACGAGGAAGCCGACACAGGCCTCGCATATTTTCTGAGTTATTACCGCAATCACATGCTCGACAACACGGTGACCTATCCAGGGGTCCGCGAAGGACTGGCGCTTCTCGAAAATCATCCCATGGCAGTCTTAACCAACAAACCCGTCAACTTCAGCCGCGCAATCCTGGATGGCCTCGGTCTCTCGCACTATTTCCGGTATGTCTACGGCGGCAATAGTTTCGAAAAGAAGAAGCCTCACCCAATGGGCGTGGAAACATTGTTGCGAGAGCTTAAGGCGAAGCCCCAGGAAGCAATGATCGTCGGAGATTCCGAGGTCGATATTCAAACTGCGCGCAACTCCGGCATTTGGTCCTGCGGAGTGACTTACGGTCTTGGCGCAGAAGGTTTGCGCGCGTTTCCGCCAGACTTGATGCTTGAGAGCCTTACGGAGCTTCCTGCTTACCTTAACCGCCAAACAATTTGAAGTCCGCCGTTTGCCGGAACTTATTTCTTTCCGTACACGCCTTTGTACCACTCCCACGTGCGCTGTAATCCTTGTTCGAAATGAACCCGCGGATCGTAGCCAAGCTCTTTTCGTGCGAGCGAGACGTCGGCCTGAGAATCGCGAATGTCTCCGGGACGTGGGGGATCATACTTGGCCTGAATCTTTTTCCCAGTGACTTTCTCAAGAAGCTTTAGGACTTGATTCAAGGTGATGCGCGCCCCGGTGCCACCGTTAAACACCATTCCGGATGCGCCTTTGGCTTCGCACGCGCGTAAAGTTTCATCCACGATATTTTCGATAAAGGTGAAATCGCGCGACTGCTCGCCGTCTCCGTACACCACCAGCGGCTGCCCTTCGATCACCGCCAGCATGAATCGCGAAAGCACTCCCGAATATTGCGAAGTCGGGTCCTGCCGCGGGCCGAAGACGTTGAAGTAGCGAACGCAGACGTTCTCTAGACCATAGACTCGGCCGAAAACCTGCGTGTAGAGTTCGCCGACATATTTCGTGATCCCGTAAGGAGAAATCGGGTTGGGCTGCATGGCCTCGGTTTTCGGAAGCGTAGGGGTCTCTCCGTATGCCGAGGAGGAAGCGGCATAAATAAAACGGCGCACCTTGGCATCTCGTGCAGCCACCAGCACGTTCAAAGTGCCATCGATATTTACGTGGTTTGTCTCGACGGGGTTTTGAACGGAGCGCGGAACCGATGTTCGCGCCGCCAGGTGAATCACGTACTCGACGCCGTGACATGCAGACTGTACAGTTGCCAAATCCGTGATGGTTCCGATGCGCAAGTCGATCTTACCGCGAACGGCAGCAAGATTGGATTCCTTGCCTGCGGAAAGATCATCGAGGACTGTGACCTGGTGGCCGCGGCGAACAAGCTCGTCCACGATGTTCGAGCCTATGAATCCTGCGCCCCCCGTGACCAGGTACCGCATTCAGTCAATCTCCTTCGCGCACCACGCTCCGCGGAATTGCTACCTTGGAATCGATGTACTATAGCTTGGCGACTTCCGCCGGGACATAATTATTTGTCTTGTATCCCCGGCGGGACTTCAGCACGGGGCAAGCGTGCACGAATCCATGAAGACGGAACGCAAACAATTTCCGTGGAATCTAGCCTTCACGTTGTGTTTCCCATTTCTTATCGCCGTCCTGTGTCTCCCAACTCGTGGCGTAACAGCTCAAGGTTCATCCGCCGGATTCATGTCGACAATTTGCACCGCCGATGGTGCCATCGACGAGCCACGCACGCCTTTCCGTATCGGCGAAACGTTGACCTATCATGTTTCCTTCGCCGGATTCTCAAATGCGGCGACGGCAGAACTGAGCGTACCGGAACATCGCGAGATCCTTGGCTGGAGGACCTGGCATTTCCGTGCGTCAGCTCACACGCTGAGCCCTCTCAGGTATTTTATGAGTGTCGATGACCAACTCGATTCGTACGCCGACGTCAAAACGTTTGAGAGCCACCAGTACGAAACTCATCTCAGCGAAATGGGCAGCATCGAAAATCAGATATTGCATCCTTCCTCGGTAGCCCAACCGCACCGGACTGCAATTCCGGTGGTCGCGGTCTTGCCGGGCACGCTGGACCCTCTCGGGACTCTATTCGAGCTCCGAACCGTCGATTGGCGTCAGACGTCCGAATTTCGCGCACCGGTCTATGATGGGGAGGACCTCCTCGAAGTTCGTGCTCGCCTGGAAGTACCGAATGAAACCGTGGCCGTTGACGCGGGTAATTTCTCGGCCACACGTATTTCCATACACCTCTACAAGAAAGATGTGGAGGTAACGCGGGAGAGTTTCTCGCTGTGGCTGGCTGGCGATCCATCGCGGACGCCCGTTCTGCTGCAGGCCGAACTGCCTATGGGCAATGTTCGGGTTGAGCTAACTTCCTCTCTGCGCTGATTTGCAATTTCTGGACACCCGGCAGAGCTTAGTCTTCCGGCACGACCCAGTCTTCGGGCGGGAAATCAATTTGCCAGAACGTCGGCGAAGGGTTTAAAAACTCAACACCCATCTGCGCTTTTCCTGCCTGCGTGTTTCCCAGGTAAACGATCCGGCATTCTTGCGTCTGTTGCGTGGCATTATTTGAAACGAAGACCTTCTGGTTGGCAACAACTTGAGCAGCCAACGAGATCAGAGCGCCGTGAGCGTTGACCACAAGCGTTCGCGTTTCTTCGTTAAAGTCCTGATTCTTCGACGTTTTTCCGCCTACCAGTATAGGTACGCTCAGAAGTACGCGCATACTGCGGCGTCGGCCTGGATCGCTGATCCAGTTCTGCTTTTCTTTTCGGGATGTTAGTGGAGCTCCCATAATCTCAGACCATAGCTTTCAATAGTGCGGGGAGCAATAGGACTATTTTACTAGCTGCGTGTTTGAGTAAACAGGCTAGAGAAGAGGGGCGCAGCCCGCCTCGATGCGAATAACTCCCGCAGCAAGACTGACTTGACAGGTCTGGAAGTGGTCAGCAGTTGACGATTTTTTCGCGGCCCTGCTTCACGTGACGCGTCGCATTCCGCGTATCGACCACCAGCTTGGCATTCTTCACTATTTCGTTGAAATCATAACTGGAGTGATCGGTTGCAATCAGCACGCAGTCATATTTCGCCAACCCCTGGGGAGTCAATTCTACCGATCGCATTTTCGAGAAATCGTAGTGGCGCATTTTGAACAACGCCGGAAAATATGGGTCGTTGTAATCCAACAGTGCCCCATTTCCGGTAAGCAATTCGAGCAGTTTAAGGGAAGGCGATTCTCGCAAGTCATCCACATCCTTCTTGTAAGCCATTCCGAGCAACAGCACTTTCGATCCCTTCAAGCTCTTTTCTCGCTCGTTTAGAGCTTTTACCAGCGCGTCCACCACGTGATACGGCATCGCGGTATTAATCTCACCGGCAAGCTCGATAAAACGCGTCGCGAAATCATATTCCCGCGCTTTCCAGGAAAGATAATAAGGGTCAACCGGTATGCAGTGTCCTCCAAGGCCAGGGCCCGGATAAAACGGCATAAAACCGAACGGCTTCGTTGCCGCGCTGTCAATCACTTCCCAGATGTCGAGATCCATCCGCAAAGATAGCTGTTTCAGCTCATTCACCAGCGCGATGTTCACGCAGCGAAATATATTCTCGAGCAGCTTGACCATTTCCGCCGCTCGCGTGGAACTCACCGGAACCACTTTCGAAACTATTTGCGCGTAAAGTCCGGCTGCCGCGCGTCCGCTGGGAGGATTGATGCCCCCGACTATCTTGGGAATTTGCGCCAGCCCATATTGCTTATTCCCAGGGTCTTCGCGCTCGGGAGAAAATGCCAAGTAAAAATCCGTCGCCACATTTTCCGTCCCCTCACCCCTTGCAATCGGGCAGTGCAAGCCGCCCTTTTCCAAAATCGGCAGCACGAGCTCTTCGGTGGTGCCCGGGTAAGTGGTGCTCTCGAGAACGATCAGTTGGTTGCGCTGCAGGTTCGGCGCAATCGATTGCGCCGTTTTCTCCACGTAACTCAGGTCCGGCTCGCGGCGTTCGTCCAGCGGCGTCGGCACGCAAATGAGCACGGCATCCATTTCGCGCAACCTCGTAAAGTCCGTGGTTGCGTCAAAACGTTTTCCTTGAACGTGATGATTAATCTTGTCGGCGGGTATGTGCTGGATGTACGACTGACCGGCGTTGAGCTTCTTTATCTTTTCCTGGTCGGTATCGAATCCCGTCACTCGGTGTCCCACATCTGCGAATCGCAGCGCCAACGGAAGGCCCACGTAGCCGCACCCGATAATCCCGATTCTAAGGTCCTTCCCTGCGAAAAAGTCCGGCTTGCGGTCTACAGCCATGCTGGTTCCTCTCTTGGCAAGCGATCACGACGCGGTTGCAGCGTCAAAGAGCCGCAAATTAAGTGCAAATAACTATAACAAGAATCCGAACGAGCATAAACATTGCTGCGCTTCAGCGTGCGAAGACTGCAATTCATTTTTCACTATCCCAGCCCTTCTTGCGGAACCGGGCACTACGTGATTGTGGCGCTTCGCCAATGTCGCCTTGGCCTGCGAGACAGTTGCGAGGTCTCGTCGGAGTTCGTTGTCATCCCTTCTCGCTTGCGTTATCCTCGTTTTTAATGGTCGACATTCACTGCCACATACTTTCGGGCCTTGATGACGGCGCTGAATCGCTCGACATGTCTCTCGCGATGGCGGAAATGGCTGTACAGGACGGCGTTACCCACATAATTGCTACGCCGCACGCCAGTCCGAATCACGAGTTCATTTCCGAATTGGTGAAAATACGCCGGGATGAAATTCAGTCCCGCTTCGAAGGGCGACTCATCCTCGCGACTGGGTGCGATTTCCATCTCAGCTTCGAAAATCTCCAGGAGATTCGGCTCGAACCGACTCGCTTTACCCTCAATCAGAAAAACTACCTTCTTGTTGAGTTCGCGGATTTTTCCATTCCGCCGTCCATGGACCACGCCCTCCACGAGCTGCAGCTGGCGGGGTTGACGCCGATCATCACGCATCCGGAAAGGAACCCCCTGATCCGGACGAAGCCGGAGCGGCTGTTTCGTTGGCTGCGGCAGGGTTGCTACGCACAGGTGACGGCGCAGTCTCTGACGGGGAGGTTTGGCAAGGCGGCGAAGATTGCGGCGGAGGAGTGGATCGATGCGGGCGCGGTGCATTTCCTGGCGAGCGACGCGCACAATATCACCTCGAGGCCGCTGCGTCTGAGCGAGGCGTTCGAGTATTTGGAGAAGACGCGCGGCGAAGAAGTTGCGCAGGCGTTGCTGGTCGATAATCCGCTGGCCGCTTTCGAGGGGAGGGCGCTCCCGTTTGTCCCGGAACTGGATGAAGATGTGGGACTCGCTCCGGGAGCGAACTCACCGAAGCGGCGAAAACGGTTTTGGTTTTTCTGAACATTCCTCATGGAATTAACTAGCGGAAAAGCTCCAGGATTTCTTCGTAGCGCTTGAACGGGGGAATCAGGTACGCGCCGGCGATGCCGTAGCTTCTTGCTGTGCGGGCCCAATCGAGCATTCTGCGAGCGAGGACGAAACCGCGGTCGCGGGCGGCGTCGCCTGCTTTTTCCATTTCGCGAAGGGTGGCCTCCGGAATCACTATCCCCGGGACTTCGTTGTTCAGGCGCAGGGCTTGTTTGTAACTGGTGAGCGGCCACAGACCCACAATCACGGGGACCGGCGATTTTCCGCCCATGCGCTTCAGGAAAGAATTCCAATGCTCGGGGTCGAAGATGGGCTGAGTCATGGCGAAGTGCGCGCCGGCCTCGATTTTCTCTTCGAAGCGGCGGAGTTCCTCATCGATGTCTTCCGCGACAGGGTTCACCGCGACGCCGATCGTGAAGTTCGTCGCGCCGCCCAGACTTTTTCCGGCCCAGTCGGTTCCCTGATTGAGCCGGGCGAGGACTTTGACCAGGCCGATGGAGTCCACTTCGTAGACGCCGCTGGTTTCGGGGTGATCGCCGAGGGACGGTGGGTCGCCGGTGATGGCGAGGACGTTTCGCACGCCTCCGACGGCCCAGGCGCCGAGCAAGCATGGCTTGCAGGCCGATGATGTTTGCATCGCGGGTAGTGAGATGCGGGATGGTTTCAAATCCGTGGGCTTCGAGGGCACCGGCGAGAACGAGCGCGTCCATTCCGACGCGCGCGAGAGTGCCGCTGTTGATGTCAATTGCATCCACTTCTCCTGAAGCGATTACCCGGCCGGCTCTGTTCGACGATGCGCTCGACAGTGACTCCCTTGGGCGGATCGATTTCGACGGAGACGACGAATTTTTCGGCCTGGATTTTGCGCCAGAGCTTGCTGTCGGGTTCGCGGGTGGCGATGCGGCGAAATCTTTCGGCCGGCTCGAAGACTTCTATCGAGCGCGCCATGATGGGTTTTGCGCCGCCAGCCGCTGCGGGACGAATTTTCTTCACTGCTTCGGCGATGGCGCGGATGTGTTCCGGCGTGGTTCCGCAGCAGCCGCCGATCAAGCGCGCCCCCAGCTCCGAAGCTTCCTGCGCGAAGAGCGCGAAATATTCGGGAGAAGAACGCGGATAGACGGTGCGGTCGCCGACGCGCTTGGGGAATCCTGCGTTGGGCATGGCGGACAGAGGAAGCCCGGAGCAGGAAGCAAGGTCGCGCAGAATCGGGAGCAAGAGCTGCGGGCCGATGGTGCAATTCGCTCCGATGGACTGGATATTTTTGTCTTTCAGTTTTTCCCAGGCGTCCTGCGGACGAGTGCCGCCGAAAGTGCTGCCTTCGTCGGAGTAGGTCATCTGCGCGACGATGGGCAGGCCGCGAGAAGGAGCGGATAGCGTCGATCGCGCGGAGGAGTTCTTCGATGTCGCTGAAAGTTTCCAGGATGAAAAAATCCACGCCGCGCTCTTCGAGGGCTCCGGCTTGCTCCTTGAAGATGGCGAAGATTTGCTCGTCGGGAAGTTCGCGGACGTGCTGGACGATTCCGAGCGGGCCGATAGAGCCGGCGATCAAGACTTCGTGCTTGGCGGCTTCGCGCGCTTCGCGAGCGATTTTCACGCCGCGATGATTCAGCTCCACGGCGCGGTCGGCCATCCCAAACTGGCCGAGCTTGTGACGGTTCGCGCCGAAGGTGTTGGTTTCGATGACTTGGGCGCCGGCTTCGAGGTAGCGCTGGTGGACGTGGAAAACGGCTTCGGGGTCGAGGGTATTCAGCTCGTCCACACAGCGCTGCGGGCCGACGAACTCGTAGAGCAAGGAGCCCATGGCTCCGTCGGCGACGAGGATGGAGTCGCGGAGGCGCTGGTTGAAGTCTTCGATTTTCATCGGGCGGCGAGCTTAGATTTTCGGATGGCCATAAACACAGAAGTATAGCATCCGGAAGCAAGCTTCCTTCGGCGCCACTAGCAATTCTAGAACCGGTTAGAATGTGCGCTCTCCTTTGTTTTCAGTCGGTTACGACGATTTCTGTTTGTGGGGCAGAACCGGTTAGAAGTTGTTGCGGAGCGGCCGATTCGATGATGTCTGACGGGTGTTTCCTTACATTTAGTGTTAGTCCCGGAACGGAATTTGTGAGGCTTCGGGCGTCCGTTGCGGGTATGGCCATGACTTGGACGATGTGAGTGGTGGGAGTGTCGATCCATTGGCCCGCGTCGTTTATGCGGGTGTATGCGCGGATGGCTTTTACCAAGCCTTCGGCGGTGGGGACAATGCACTCGGATTGTTCGATGACAAATTCGAGGGAAGAGCGAAGAGTGAGATTGCGTTGTTTGAAGAGGTTCAGCGCGCGCGCATGGCGGTAGATGGCGGTGGGGCCGCCTGTGGCGTTGAACTCCCGGGCGATGAACTTCACCTTGCGCCACTGACAGAAAGCCTCTTCGATGGCGTCGCGCTCGGGATGGTTACAGATGGTGCAGCGGCGCTGGTGATGGGAGAGGTCAATTTCAGTTTGGGTTTTTGGGCGAGATGGTTTTCTCGGAGCGGCGGGACGAAGATTTACGGCTTTTAGCGATTCGTTTACTCCTGCTTTTCCGCGGGTTTGCTTTGGCGCGGCGCTCTGGAGCAGGTTTGGGCAAAGCGCCCTCAGCCGACGGTTCCGGGTCGATAGATATGAGAATTGGATCGCCACGTTTTTCGAAGGATTCCATGGCGGCCTTTAGGGCGGGGAAATCGTCGAGGGTTAGTTTGGTGTCTTCGGTTTCGCTGACCTCAGGGGTCGCCTCGGCGACACGTTTGGGCAACAGGGCGCCCTCAGTGCAAGCCGGGGTGTGAGTGCTCGCGGGAATCCGCTCGGCCGCCACGGCGGCCAGGGATTGATCATTCGGGGGGATTCGCTCGGCCGCCACGGCGGCCAGGCGCTCGGCATCAACTGTTAGGGGGCCGGTCTGCATCCAGGCCCAAGGGGCCGCGCGGCGGCCTTTTAGAAATCTGTTCATCATCTTCTCCTCCAGTCCTCTCAATTGGGGCTGAGGAGCTTTTCGCGAAGCGCTCTCTCGCCCATACGTCCTTCCAGGGCGCTTTTTCTTGCGCCCCGACCGATGCTAAATGAAGAAGGGGAAAGATTTCAAGGATCTGTGTGTGTAAATGATGGTATTTAACTCAGTAGTAAAGGTTTAAGGGGCAAAATAGTTTTGTGTGAGCAGGTACTAGGCCCCGCAGATCTGCGTAGGCATTTGAGGATGATCGTCGCCTGGTTGGAAATCGAGGCAGGGGATTCAAGCGCAAAGTCAAAACCCGCACCCCTTCAAAAACCGAAGGGATGCGGCACCCGAAAATGCTGTCCGTGGCGTCGATGAACTCCGGTGTGATGTGGAAGGGTGCGCCACCGGCCGTCCCATGGGCTTGCTAGGCCTGCTATTTACCGATTCTCATCGCGCGGGTGCTAGGAGGTTGACGGCGCGGGAGCCATGTTAATCTTCGGCCGTGGCTGCCGAGATTTCATCCGCCGAGGTTCGCGCCGAGGTGCAAAAGTTCTGGAATATTTTGTGCGGCCGATCGAAGGAAAGGCTCGAAGATCTATACTCGGCGTCGGCGGTCGTTTTTACGGGGAAGGCCAAGCGAAGCGAGCGGGGAGCGCTGACCGCGGTGCGGCGGATGCGCCAGTTCGTGGGAGGGGATTGGACTACCAGCGCCGAGCTGGATCCCATCGAAGTGCAGATTTCAGTGCCGGACGTCGCGATTGCTTCTTACACCTACCGATTTCATTCCAGCAAGACAAACAAAGACGGGAGCCGCGAGCAACGCAACACGCTCTACGGGCGATCGACGCAAATTTTTCAGCGTGACGAGCGCGGGACGCTGAGAATTGTTCACGAACATTTGAGCTCGGCGGCGCCACCGGCAGTCGAAAAAGCAAAAGGATAACGCGATGCCGAGGATTGCGAAGGGCGCACGTGGGGATGGGCGTACCGGCGCTGCGTTAGGGGTCATGCACTAAGATGGCGAAAACCTCAGCCGATGAAGTTCGCGATGTGGTGCAAAAGTTCTGGGGATTCTTCATCGGAAAATCGAAGAGCCAATTCGAAGAGATGTATTCGCCTTCGGCAACAGTTTTTGCGGCGGATGCACGACGAGGCGAATCGGCTCGGCTGATGCTTGTGCGACGGGCGCGCGAGCTCTTGGGCACGGCTTCGGCGGTGGGAGCGAAGCTTGATGCGATCGACGTGCAGATACTGCGCGAGGATCTGGCGGTTGCGTCGTACGCATTCCACTTCAACGTGACGCGGAACCTGCCAAACGGCAAGCGCGTGAGCGTCGATGTGCCGTTCGGACGCGCTACGCAGGTGTTTCAGCGCGACGCAAGCGGAAACCTGAGAATCATCCACGAGCACATGAGCTCGGCCGCGCCTGTTTCACCCAAGGAGTTGCCGGCAGCGAGCCTGGAGTGAACTCAACAGAAGCGGATATCCGGTTAGCTCACCGGTTTTGTGCTATTTGAGGAGGCCGTAGATTTCGACTTCGCCTCTGGCGCTGAAGTAGACGTGGGCGTTGACCACGAGGGGGATAACGAAACGGGTGGCGGCTGCGGCGCGATCGCGGTTGGCGTTTTGTTCGGAAGAGTAGAGCGGCTGATCAATTTTATTTGCGTCGAAGGCATAGAGGACGGCTGGTTGATCCGCACCGTTCCAGGTTTTGGTGGCGATGGCCCAGACGATGGCGTCCTTTGCGCCGTTTGCAGAAACAGAAGGTGTTGCGCCGGGATTCGCGAATTTTACGCTGGAGGCGGCGTTGAGCTTCAATTGGCCGTTCTCTATAGCGTAGTCGCGCAAGTGATCGTCGCTGCAAGCGAAGAAGACGTGGTTGTTCCAGTAGGCCATCGCGCCATAACCGCCGCCTTCCATGGAAATTTTCTGCACGACGGCGTCGCGGTCGGGCTGAAACTTGCCCATTTGATCGCGGTCGATTACGTAAATGGCGCCGCCCTTGGATGGTTGTAGTAGGAGGTGAGGATGAGCGCCCGCGAGGTCGGGCAGGAGGAGTGGACCGCTGGAGCCCAGGTCGGAGTCGGCGTCGCTTAATTTCTGCTGGTTATGCGGGGTGAAATAATCACGAATAACGAACGATGAGCCTTCAAAAGTCAGCTTGAGGATCGAGTCGCCATAGTCCCGGCCTCCCGAAGAGGACGCATCAAAAGTCCCGTTCCCGGTGGGGATGTAAACGTTGCCGCTTGCGTCTGCACCCGGCCCGGTGTCACTCATCCAGATACCACCCTCAGAACCATCGGGAGTGACATTAAGTGCGGCTTTTTGCGCCAGAGTTTGCGGATCGTAGGCCATGATCCAGCCGTGGTAGGGGTCGACGTCACATGACGAAGCCCAAGTGAGAAACAAGGTAGCTTTTGCCAGGAGCAGCGAGGCGCGCGGATTTTCACGGAGCGCGTTGAAAGATACTCGCCCATTTTGCGCGCCTTCGCCTTTCCCCGGCACTGTGGCGGAAATGAGTCTTGGGCCGCCGAACTTTTCCGCTCCGGTGGTGATTGCCAGCGCGTGCAGGTGCTGAAAATATTCGTTTCTGCCCAATGCATGCGCGATCATCGTGCGGGCGAGAACATACAGCGTGCCGGTTTTTGTGTCGATCACTGGAGTGGAGGTGATACCGACTTCGGGCTGGATGAATGGGCACTGGACATCGTCCGCGGAAACGGGAGCGACGCCGCGTTTAGCATTGAGGAAACTGACTTGCCACAGCGGCGGGTCGGTGGGCCGGCCGGCATCGAAGGCATAAACGCTGTCGTGCTCGGTGGCGATGAAGAGGACGTCGTGGAGGCCCTTGCCGGGAATTCCGACCCCTGGAACGAACAAAGGCTGGGCGTAAACTGCGCCATCGACTTTGAAAGCGCCGAGTTTGCCGAACAGTTTCGCGTTAACGTTTTGCGGAGTTAGAGTTTTCTCGTTTAGAGTGGCGCCGGTGCGAAGGTTGTCGTACTGCGAAGTGGTGACTTGCGCGGCTGCGGTGGTCGCGGCGAGCGCGAAAGTAAGCGCACTGCAGCAAAATGCTAGCGGCTTCATTCGAAATCTCCCGCGAAGTGTCATCGCGTTCCAAAACTGAATCATAGTAGCAAAGATTTGAGGAAGCGGGCGCCGCAGGTGTGGAAGCTCGTCTTGTGAAATTATTACTGGTGGAAAGAGGCGGGGATGAAGATTATTTCGGTGGCACGGGGCTACCGCGGGAAGCGAATGCTTGCGCGAGTGAGGCAGCACAAGCGGTAGAGGAACGAAGCGAAGTTTGTTTTACGGAGGGGATGAATCCCCTCCCTTCCGGTACGGCACGAGCGAGGCGGAAGGCTGGGCGAAAATTCCGCCGGCCCTTCGCCAATGATCTCAGGGCAAGGAGGAAGGCGGGACTCTCGGGGGCTTGGCACCCAGCGGTTACGCGTGGGGCTAACTTGTGGCGCGCCTACGGGGCGGGATGGCGAAGCTAGAACTCCAAGTGCAGTTGGAATGCGATCATGCGGGGGGTGCTATCGCCACCCAGACCGACACCGAGTAAGCCGGTGGGCGGAGAAGTGGTGGAAGTGAGCGCTCCGAAGCCGGCCTGGGTAAGAGGCTTGCCGGGAATGCCGGCGAGAACCATGCTCGGCAGCGCGAAATTCGGATGGTTGAAGACATTGAAGAACTGGGTGTCGAAGCGCAGCTTCACACGTTCAGTGAGGGGAAACGTTTTCGTAAGGTAGAAATCACTCCACGCAAAATCGGGACCGCGCAGCGCGTTACGACCGAGATTTCCGAACTGACAATTCTCCGGGCTATCGCCACCGAGGCATGCACCGGTGCTGGGGTCTACGGTGGAGACGAAGGCATTGGGATTTAGCCATTGAAGCGTGCCGGGTTGCGTGACGCCTGGAATGGAATTGTGTTGGTAGAGCGGTACGCCGGGAACAACGCTGGCAAATTGAGGGCCGCTGCCGTTGACGATGCCACTTCCGTTTGCCGAATAGGGCGTGCTTAGGACGGAGAAGGGAATACCGCTGTGCCAAAACGCGGTTCCCGAGACCTGCCAGCCGTTCAGCGCGTAGGCAAGAAGGCGATTTTGGATCTTGACCGGCAATTGATAGACATATTGAGCGTTGAGATTATGGCGAATGTCGTAGTCGCAGGGACCGTAGTCGCGAGCTAAGTCTCCTGGAAGCGGGGAGAGAATTCCTCCTGCCGAGAACTGCAGGAATCCGCCGTTCGAGACGGTGTCCATGCAACGGCTCCAGGTGTAGTTGATTTGCCCCATCAGGCCATGACCGATGCGTTTCATGGCGGAGAGTTGCAAGCCGTGGTAGTGACTGTTCGCGCCAGTGGAGAATTGCGTCACGGCGCCGAACCGGGGATCGGTGGGGCGGGCATAGGGGAAAGGAGCGAAGCAGCCGTCGCAGACGGTTTGATAGCCGTTCACTTGCGTGAGATAGGGCTGGTTTACAGCGCGAGTGCCAACGTATTGTGCGTGGATGCTTCCGGTGGTACCCAATTCGTGTTCCAAGCCAAGACTCCACTCCATGAAATAGGGGGCGTGAAGTTTTCCATCCGGCACTGCGGTGATGGCGACTGGAGGAAGACAGGTTGCAGGGCTCGCTTGCGCAGACGCGCAAGAGAGCTGGCCCTGCGGAAATCCCAGGCTGAAAGTCTGATTGGCGGCCACAGTTGCGTCAACTGCACTGTCAGGCACGCCGGGCGCGATCGCTGAACCACCCACAGTGCCAAGGAGGCCGCCTTGAAAAGTTTTGACATAGGGTGGGTTGACGCCGACCACATCGGCGATGCTGCCGGGCAAAATGTCACTGAAAACGCCAAAGCCGGCGCGGAGCACTGACTTGGACTCGAACTGCCAGGCGAGCGCTGTTCGCGGTTGCAGGATCGCAAGCGGGGTGGAAGAGAAAACGTTACCGAGGCCGGTTTGAATGGCGGCATTCAAAGGTTGATTCACGTCATGCGAGATGGAATCGAACGAGGCGCGAAGACGAGCGATTTGGTCATGAGGATTTAATGGGTTGGAGTTGAGCGTGTCTCGAAGACCGAAAGTCCAGGTGAGCTTTTTGGTTACTTTCCAGGTGTCCTGGGCATACAAGTCGAGATTCAAGAAGTTGAAAGGCTCGTTAGCGGAGGTGGGGAACGTTTTTGTTGCCGTGGATGAGACTCCCTGAATGTATTGCTGCAGGGTGGCATAGGTCACGGTGGGGACGGAGCCTTCGCCGAAATCATAATCATTCAAGCGGAGAATTCGCGTATTCGTGCCAAACCGCAGTTCATGTGCACCGCGGCTCCAGGCGAGGTTGTCGTTGATAAAAAACCGCGAGGCGCGTCTTCCCTGGAGCCAAGTGTTGTCCAGCCCTCCGAGCGGTGTGAATGCATTCGGGCCGGTGCCTTGCAGCACGATCGGGAAGGCGGAAAGGGTCTTCTGAAAATCCGCAGGGCCGAACAAACTCTCGTACCACGAAAATGCGGGGTTGAAGTAGTTCACAAGATTCTGGGAAAAGACGTGAGTATATCCGGCCGCAAGCGAGTAGAGAGGTTGAGGAGAAAGAGCGTTGAAAAGAGGATTGATGGGATCTGTGTAGGCAGCTTGGAGTCCGGTGTCGGCCTGAAAGCGGAGCCAGGCGGTGTTTTTCTGATTGACGTTGTAATCGATGCGAACGGTCTGGACCTGTTCGCGATCATCGCTGGAGTGCGAAACGCTCTGGCTATTTGCGCAACCATCACCGCCGGCGCCAAGTGGACAGCCCAGGATCGCTCGGGGCGTCCCGCTGGTATTTCCGTACAGAGAAAACATCTGGCGATAGAAGGGAGCCGACTGCGAAGGAACCTGCTGCAAGACGTAATCCTGAAAGGCCACAGTTGGAACGATCGTGGGCGTGACAATGGGTAGTGCGATGCGCACCCACTCGCTATCGAAGAAGAAAAACAGTTTGTCGTGAACAATGGGGCCGCCCACGCTGCCTCCAAAGTGGTTCACCGTAGAGCGCGGCTTGTGATTTCCCGGGGTGGCATTGGTGAAGTAGTCGGCTGCGTTGAATCTCGAGCCATTCCACAGCTCATATAAGTTTCCGTGAAACTGGTTTGAACCTGATTTTGTAACGTAGTTGACCTGGGAGGCTCCGTAGCGCCCCTGGTCGACGGCATAGGAAAGCGTGTTGACCGTTACTTCCGATATGGAATTCAAACCGAGAACGAGGTTTGTGGAGAGTCCGCTGTTCAGATTAGTGAGAGGATCGTTTGTTTCCAATCCGTCGACGATGTAACCATTTGAGACGGCGGGCAATCCGTTGAACTCGACGTTGCCGTAGCCATTCGTGCCGCCAACAAAATCGTTGCCGCTGCCGGCAGTGTTGATGAGTGCTCCGGCGGCAAACTGAAGCGGGTAGGTTAGGTCACCGCCTGGATTTGGAAGGTCTTCGAGCACGTGTGCGTTGAGAGTCGTGGATGTATTTGCATTCTCCGGGTTGAGGATGGGAGCGTCGCTGCTGACCTCCACGGTCTGGCTCGAGTGGGCGATCTTGAGTGTGAAATCGACAGTTTGCTTTTGTCCCAGGGCAGAGGACACGGCGTCATTCTGCTGTGGTTCGAAACCTTCGGCTTGCACCCTTACCGTGTAAGTACCGGGTTTGAGTTGCGGGAAGTTGAATCGGCCGGAATCATCCGTTGCGGCGCTTCGCTTTAGTCCAGTCTCGTTATTCGTGATTGTCACCGTTGCACGGGGCACGGCTGCGCCACTTGCATCGCTGACTTGGCCGACGATCGCGCTGGTAGTTTCACCTTGGGAGAACGTCAATTCAGGCACGGAAAGATGAAGCAATGCTACGAAAAGGAATGCCGATAGAGCGCTACGGACCATGATCGTAAATTCCCCTGCCCCAGCCGTTCCGTCACTGTTAACCTTACTTAACATGTGTTGTTAACGCAAGTGAATACGATGCGATCATGCGAATTGATGAGGAGTAGCGTGTTTCTCAAGAAAGGAAAAATAATCCCGAAAAGAACCGGATGGTTGCTGCCAGAACCGAGTGCACGGAAACGCACATTTAAAGAATGGAGTGGAGATGAAGATAGTTTCGCCAAGTATTGACGGCAGGCACGCATGCTGTGCCCCTACAGAAGCGAGAGTACCGCGCAATTCGCGACAAGAGAGCTGGCGGGACGAAAAGAGAGGAAAAACAGAGCGGCAGCAGCGGAGTTTCCTTCCGAGGTCAATCCTGCTCTTACAGTGAAACAATGGGCACCGTACGGTGAAGTATGTATTGGAGGTTTGGGCTGTGAGGCGTACAACTTTGTCGAGTGGCTCGTGTTTGTTGTGGCATGGGTGCTTGAGGGCGGCCTTAGCGCGGTGCTCCGCAGAGCGCGTGAGGCTGGGCTTTGTGCGACATTTCGGCGAAGGGAAGGCGAATGTCCGGAAGTGTGCAGAATTGTACAGATGCGGTTTTCCGGGGCGACTAGAATTTGAGAGGCAGGGGAAGGTCTCTGCTGAAGTGCTGAGGGATGGGAGAAATATATGAAGGGTGGGCTAGGGTTGCTGATTTGCGGGGTTTTGCTGATGGCGGCGACGCCAGCTTGGGCCGATAGAGCGACTGATTCGGATAGCCTGAAGGACTTCGGTAACGGAGGAGTGTCGGGGTATGCGGTTGGTGGCTCGAATGCGGACTTTAAGTCGGGCGGTACGTCGGGTGTGGGGATTCATGCCGATATTATCGGAGGCGTGGAATCCGACAAAGCCAGTTACTCGGCGGGGACCAATTTTGTGAGAGCGTCCAGAGACACATCAATTGTCTTGGGTGTAACGAGTGCTCCGGCTATGGCGGAGCCTGGATCTCTTCCGCTCATCCTGATGGGGCTTGTTAGCGTTGGGTTCTTGGTTCGGCGACGCGGAGAGCCGGCGAAGATTTAGATTTGCGAGAAGTTTTAGCTGGACTGATCTGTCATGCAGCATGTTGATTCGCTGCGACTTGGGTAGTTCCTGCCTGTTTTGTCTTCCACAGAAGTGTTTACTTTGTCTGCGTTGACTGCGCTGCGGAATAGTTCTGCCTAGACGGCGTTGACTGAACCTCCCACGGGAAACCAATTGCAATGTTCGGTTGCCAAGCATAGATGGCGGGCACAGCATGCTGTGCCCCTACGGGGTCTTGGTACGGCAGTACGCGCCCGGGAGTAGAAAGCGGGAGCAAGCTCCCGCACTCCAGAGAGCAGGGTAAAAAGTCGTGCGCTGACGAAAATCGGAGTTGCAACACAGACTCGAGAAGGCGGCCGCTACTGGTGCGGGGGCTTGGGCGGCTTTGGGGCGGGGTCTGCGGCGGGAGTTACGGTTAGGCCTTGTTCTGCGGCGTCCGCAGGGGGCGCGGTATCGGGGACGTCAACTTGGACTTGTTGGGTTAGGGCAAGTTTTTCGAGCGGGACAACGTTCTGAAAATTTTCTACGGGAGTTCCTTGGACGGCTTGCTGCATGAACTCCAGCCAGATTGGCAGCGCGGCGCGAGCGCCGGTTTCTTTTTTGCCGAGCGAGATGCGCTTGTCGTCATTGCCGACCCAGACGCCGGCGGTGATTTGCGGAGTGAAGCCGATGTACCAGGCGTCGGTGAAATCGTTTGTGGTGCCGGTTTTTCCGGCGGAGGGGCGGCCCAATTCTTTGGCGCGCACGCCGGTGCCGAACTGGACGACTTCTTCGAGCATGGCGACCATGGTGCGGGCGACTTCGGGAGGGACCACGTCGGTTACTTGCGGGCGCGGCTCTTCGAGAATGGCGCCGTCGTAAGAAGTGACGCGGCGGATGTAGTGCGGCTCGATGTGGATGCCGTCGTCGGGAAATACGGTGAAGGCGGAGGTGTGTTCCATCAGGGTGAGATCGGAAGCGCCGAGCGCGAGCGGAAGATAGGGCGGCAGGGGACTGGTGATTCCGAATTTGCGCGCGAGAGCGATCACGCTTTGAATGCCGACGTGATCGAGAAGACGAACCGCGGGGACGTTGCGCGAATCGGCGAGGGCGCGGCGATAGGTGATGCGGCCTTCGAATTTGTTGTCGTAATTGTGCGGGGAATAATTTTGGCCGCCGCTGCGAAAGGTGACGGGCTCGTCAACGACGGTGTCGAAGGGCGAGATGCCCTGTTCGAGGGCGTCAGCGTAAACGTACACTTTGAAAGAGCTGCCAGTCTGACGCAGGGCTTGGGTGGCGCGATTGAATTTTGATTCGTCGAAACTATAGCCGCCGACCATGGCTTTGATTTCGCCGGTGGGATTATCGATGGCGAGCAGAGCGGCTTGCGCTGCGGGTTGCTGTTCGAGTTGGACGCGGACGGTATTTCCGGAAACTTCCTTGATCGAAACGTTGACGAGATCTCCCGGCTTGAGTAGTTGCGCGGGGGATTTGCGGCCGGTCCAGGAAAAATCGGCGGGCGTGAGCATGGCGCGATACTGGCCGATCTTGATGGTGGCGAAGGTGGGCTGGACTACGGTAACCAAGCCGGTGACGTAATCGCCTTTTTGGAGCGAGTTGCGCCAGTCTTCGTTTTGATATTTATCGAGCGAGCCGAGATTGTTCCGCAAAATATTGGGGAGGTTGCCGCGCCAGCCGTGGCGGCGATCGTAGGCATGCAAGCCGTCGCGAACGGCTTGATCGGCGGCTTTCTGCATATTCGCGTTCAATGAGGTGTAAACGCGCAAACCCTGTTCGTGAACGGCGGCGGTGCCGTAGGTGTGTTCGAGATACTCGCGAACGTCTTCGACGAAGTAAGGAGCGAGGTCGTTGCGGCCGGAAGAAATGTGAAGACCCAATGGTTCTTTCCTGGCGGCGGCACCTTGCACGGCGGTGATTTTATGGTCGTGCTCCATGAGAGAGAGCACAAGATTGCGGCGAGCGAGGGCGCGGTCAGGATGGTTTACGGGAGCGTAGATGGGTCCGCGAATGATGGCGGCGAGCGTGGCGGCCTCAGGGAGCGTTAGCTGGCCCACGGGCCTGCCGAAATAATATTCGGAGGCGGCTTCGAAGCCGTAATTGCCGGAGCCGAGATAAATCTGATTGCAGTACATGGTAAAGATTTGATCTTTGGTGTAGTGACGCTCGATCTGGAGGGCTAGAAGTGTTTCCTGGATTTTGCGGCGCAGGCTGCGGTCAGAGCGATTGAGAAAAAGTCCGCCACCGAGCTGCATGGTGAGGGTGCTGGCGCCTTCGGCCATGCGTCGTTTGGAAATATCGCGCCAGGCGGCTTCGAGGACGCGCGGGATGTCCACGCCCCAGTGCTCTTCAAAGTGCTGATCTTCGGTGGTAATTATTGCGTCTTTCAATACTTTTGGAATTTGTCCGTAGGAAAGCAGGATGCGGCGCTGTAGCGCGAAGGTACCAATGGATTGGCCATCGTCGGCGTAAAGTTCGGTGACTACGTTGGGGCGGTAATCTTCCAGGGCGTGAATTTCGGGAAGGTCACTGGTGTAAACAAACAGCAGGCCTATGGCGGCACCAAAGGCGATGGAACACAACAAGAGGAAGGTGAATGCGAGGCGGCCGAATAGCGTGCCGCCGGTGATCTTCATCGTGGCGCGGTAGAATCTTTCCATTGCTTTGCCATTCTATCGCATACATGCGGGCGCTGATGTGGGCGCAGTTCACAGCCTGTTCTCAATTTGTTCAATGCTGCATGGCCCACGATAAGCGCTAAAAATATCTCCTCTTCGGTGCAATGCTTGCTGCGGTCTTGAGGTAGTATGGCGCGGTGGAAGCGAACCCCATTTTGTTTCGGGACCTGACCTACATCTTCCTGGCGGCGGTGGCCGGAGGTTTGCTGGCGTGGCGGCTGAAGCTGCCTTTGATTCTCGGCTTCGTGGTGGGCGGGATTGTGATCAGTCCGTTCACGCCGGGCCCTCACCTGTCGGACCTGCACACATTTGAAGTATTCGCCGAGGTTGGCGTGGTGCTTCTGATGTTTTCGATTGGCGTGGAGTTTTCGGTTCCGGATCTGTTGCGCGTGAAATGGATAGCGCTCGGCGGCGGGACGTTGGGCATTATGCTTTCGATTGGGCTGGCGCTGGGGACAGCGAGACTTTTTGGATGGAGCATGATTCAGGGCTTCGTGATCGGGTCCACGATATCGGTGGCAAGCACGATGGTGCTGGCGCGATTGCTGGCTGACCGGCACGCGATGGGGACGACTTATGGGCGCGTGATGATCGGTATCACGCTGGTGGAAGATGTCGCCGTGGTTTTCATGACGATTATTATTCCGATTTTCAGCGGGCCTGGGGAAGGGCGGTTCGCACGGGCGGCGTGGACGCTGGGGAAGGCTGTTCTACTGCTGGTTCCGCTGGTGTTTGTGGCGATGACTGTGGTTCCCAAGATTCTTCGCGCGGCGGCGCGGACGAAGGATCAAGAAATTTTCTTGCTGATTGCGATTGCAATTTGCCTGGTCTCCGCCGGGATCGCGCAGGCTTTGGGATTTTCGGTGGCGCTGGGAGCGTTCCTGGCGGGACTTTCCATTAGCGGGGCCAAAGACCTGCATGAAGCGCACACCGTTTTGATTCCGCTGAGGGACGCTTTTGTTGCGCTATTTTTTGTGTCGCTGGGGACGCTGGTGGTTCCGCAGGTGATCATTCATCACCTTCAACTTTTAGGAGTGATGCTTTTTCTGATCGTGTTCGGGAAATTTGCGATCTGGACGGGAGTGATGAAGCTGTTCCGGTATTCGATTTGGACTTCGATTGCAGTGGCGGCGGGGCTGACGCAGATCGGCGAACTTTCGTTCATTCTGGTGGAAGTGGCGCGAAAGTCAGGGCTGGTGGGTGAAGAAGTGTTTACCGCGACGCTGGCCGCATCGCTTTTGTCCATATTTCTGAACGTATTTATCGTGCGCGGGGTTCTAAAGTGGGTTGAACCGAAGCTGGCTGCGGAAAAGCTTGCGGCAGCGTAATTTTTTGTGGACGTGCGAACTCGTAGAAACAGTGCCGAACATCAATTTTGGGGTTGCTAGATCGACTCTTCCGCTTCTGCCACGGTGTCGTAGGCTTTGATGAGCTGGGAGACCTTGGTCATTTCGATCAGCGCTTTCACTTGCGTGCCCAATCCGGCGACCACCAATTTTCGCTGCACCTTTTGCGCGGCAACATACGCGCCTACGAGAGCTCCCAGACCGGCCGAATCGATGAAAGGAACGCCGGTGAAATCAAGAATGACTCCCGGCGAATTTTCGGCACGCACGGCGGCTTGGAAGCCAAAGACAGTGTGAAGATTCAGCGGACCTTTCATGCGCATGATCTTTTGGCCGTCACGATTTCCGGGGGATACGACAATTTGCAGGTTTTCGTTTTCCATAGCGTGCCATCCTATGCGAACTGAGGGGTGCCAATTGTTAATGTTGTGTTACAAAGCGCCCGAAGGCTAAAAAACCGCGACCCACAAAGATTCGCCGTTCTGGTTCATTCCTTCCCAACTATTGCGTCGGCTTCGATTTCCACGAGCATTTCCGGGGCAACCAGGTGATTCACTTCCACGATGGTGCATGCGGGACGGACTTTACCAAATATTTCTCCGTGGGCGCGGCCAATTTCTTTCCAGTCGGTGATGTGCGTGAGGAAAAGACGAGTGCGCACGACATCGGTGAGCTTCGCTCCAGCCTTGGTGAGGGCCGCTTCAATGTTGCGCATGGCTTGGATCGCTTGCGCGTAGGGATCGCCGGGGCCGACGATGTCTCCTTGGTCGTTGAATGCTGTGGTTCCGGAAACGTGGACATAGGGGCCAAATTTGACGGCGCGAGAATAGCCTACAATCGGCTCCCACGGCGAGCCGGACGAAATATTTTGTCTCTGCTGCATTGTTCCCCCAGGATTTAGTGGACTCATCAGCATGCTTTTACTACGGATCAAAGCGCGCTCGCAAATTCGGCGGGACGACCGGGCACAAATTATTGCGGCGGCCGAAGAGCCGATAGCGGATACGCGCAACGAAATCATACACAAGGTCGCGCAAACCGCGAGGAATTGCACTCAGTATTTTTGCGAGGATTTTCCAGCCGCGGCCCAGGCGTTCGAGGACGTGAAGCGAAGCATTCGAGCGCATGAGGAAGGCGCCTTCTCGAGTCAGGACAACGAAGCTGTCGGGAAGGTTCGTGCGGCTGTGCGGCGGGACGCGCGACTGAAATGTTTCCCCTTGCAAAGGAGCAAATCTGAAGGCGGTTCCAGAGCGGTCGTGCTTAAGGACGAACTTCACGGCGCGATGGCATAGACCGCAGTGGCCATCGTAGAAGATGTATTCGGATTCTTGCGTGACTGGGAGCACGGAAAAGCATAGCACGGCGACGCAAGACCTAGCGGCGTAACGTACGGCGTTCGCGGTGCGAATTGCCGCGAGACGGCGTTACTTCACGAAGGTAAGGCCGTGGGGAACGAGGTGCGGGAAGACGTAGGCGTAGAGCATCACGATGACGCCGACGATGGCGCCGAGGGCGATCGAGTGCCAGAAGACGAAGCGGAAAATCATACCTTCGTTGCCAACCTGTTCGGTGGCGGAGGTGGCGATGGTGATCGACTGCGCGTCGACCATTTTGCCCATCACGCCGCCGGCACTATTTGCGGCGCACATGAGGATGGGATCGATGCCGAGCTGCTGCGCGGTGATGCGCTGGAGACTGCCGAAGAGCGCGTTTGAAGATGTGTCGCTGCCGGTGAGGGCGACGCCGAGCCAACCGAGGAATGTCCCGAAGAACGGGTACAGCCAGCCGGTACGCGTGAAGGCCAGGCCAAGAACGGCGTCGAGACCGGAATATCGCGTGACGAATCCCAAGCCCAACATGAACGAGATGGCTATCATTGCCAAACGCATGCGAACGAGGGTGCGCCAGAATGTTTTCATCAGCGCGACGGGACTCATGCCGAGAAGCAGACCGGAAACGAGCGCGGCGAGAAAGCAGCCGCTGCCTGTGGCGGAAAGCCAGTTGAAATCGTAGCGCGCGCTTTCGGGCGTGGGTTTGGTGACGACGGGAGCCGAGCGCGAAATAGCGTTGTGCAGATATGGCCAATTCCACCCAGGCGCGCCGGGGCGGACTTTTCCGTCAGCCTGTATGACACGGAACGCGGGAGTGGTCGCTTGGTTCATGGCGAGTTTGACTTTTGGAAGGCCCCAGAGCAGAACGAATACTGAGAGGATTGCGAACGGCATCCAGGCTTTCAGCACCACGCTAGCGGGATATTTTTTCGGCGCGACGTAGCCGTCATATTCCTTGGCGGGCCATTTGCCGCCCATGTCGTCGGCAATCTCGGAGGAAGGCGCAGCAACGGCAGGAGCGCCTTCGGGCTTGTCGTAATCGAAGCGCCAGATTTTTTTCGGCTTCCAGAAGCGAAGGAACACAATGGTCACGATGATGGAGACGATGGCGCTGGCGATGTCGACGAGGTTGCTGTCCACATGATTGGACCAGAGGAACTGCGTGATGGAGAACGAAACTCCGACAACGATGATGGCGGGGAGGACTTCGAAGGTTTCCTGCCAATTCACCATCGTGCGCACGAGCCACAGCGGAACGATAACCGCGGTGAAGGGCAGGATGCGGCCGATCATAGCGCTAAGGTCAGATTCAGGCAGGCCGGAAACGGCGGCGAGGGCGTGGACGGGGGTTCCGATCGCGCCCCAGGCAACGGGCGCGGTGTTCGCGATCAGATTGAGGGCGGCAGCGTGAAACGGCCGGAAGCCCAGACCGATCATGAAGGCGCCGGCAATCGCGACGGGCGCTCCGAAACCGGCGGCTCCTTCGATGAAAGCACCGAAACAAAACGCGACGAGGAGCACTTGCAGGCGGCGGTCGGGCGTGATTCCGGCAATCGATTCCTTCATGATTTCAAACTGGCCGGTTTCGACGGAAATGTCGTACAGGTAGACGGCGGCGAGAACGATCCATGCGATTTTCAGGACGCCGTATGCCACGCCGTATCCGAAGGCCGAGGCGGCAAGAATCAGCGGCATGTGGAAGACAAGAATCCCGACGAACATCGCGGTGCCGGCACCGGCGATCGCGCACCAGTGCGGCTTCACTCGCAAGCCTGCCAGCAGGGTGAACAGAACGATGATCGGGAAGGCTGCGACCAGGGTGGAAAGCCACCAGTGGCCAAGGGGGTCGTACACCTGGGTCCAGTTCATCACGAACTCCTTCAGGTGCGATGCCCGGACCACAGGCACTCTGCGCGCTCATATATCCTTGGGAACGACAAATGTCAAGATGGAGGAGCGAGCTTGGCCGAGGACTTACCTCAGGGGTCGCCTCGGCGACCAGGGTTGAATCGGTGTCGCACCTACGGCGCTTGTCCTCTCTTCGGAATTATTCCCAGCGCTTACGCGCTGGGCTAGCTTCTGCCGCGCCTACGGCGCTAATGAATCGAGAAGTCGAAAGGGCCGACGTTCGCGGGGCTCTATGGCGGACGGATTCGCCTGGGCGGCGAGTCAGCGGGCACAGCATGCTGTGCCCCTACGGGATCTTGCTACGGCGAGGCACGTCTGGGACGTTTTTGCGAAGCTAGCGGGTTGCCGAGCGGTTAAGAAAGTCAAAGGAGCCGGCGGGACGCCGGCGCTACTAAAAACGGAGTCGGAGATAGAGCGCGGGGACTATCGGCGGGTCTAGGGAGCTTCAGGGGCTGAAGCCCCCGAGACTCAGCTTAGTTAATGTCGCCCCTAAAGGGGCGACCCACAAAGACGACCGGCGAAGATAACCGAGAAAGGCGAATCACAAAGATGATTCGCAAAGACGGCCCACAAAGAGGACCCACAAAGAGGACCGACAGAGAGGACCGACGAAGTTGACCGAAAAAGACGACCGAGAAAGACGACCGACAAAGACGTGAAGCACATGCAGCACCTCAGCCGTGATGGGTCTGGACAGAGATTCGGGAAGTCACTAAGCTTGGGATTCATTTCCTGCGAGGAGACGGGGCGAACATGAAGTGCAACAATATTTTGGAAGCGATGTGCAACACGCCGCTGATCCGGTTGAATCGCATCGGAAAAGATTTGGCCGCCGAAATTTATATTAAGGCTGATTACATGAATCCGGGCGGGTCAGTGAAGGACCGCATCGGATTGTCAATGATTGACGAAGCGGAACGCAGCGGGAAACTCAAGCCGGGCGGGACGATTATCGAGGGCACTTCGGGAAATACGGGCATGGGTCTGGCGCTGGTGGCTTGCGTGCGCGGTTATAAAGTGGTGTTCACGATTAATGATAAACAATCGCGGGAGAAAATTGACCTGCTGAAAGCGTTTGGGGCGGAGGTGATTGTTTGTCCAACGGCCGTGGAACCTGACGATCCGCGCAGCTATTATTCCGTGGCGCAAAAGCTGGCGCGCGAAATTCCCAATTCGTATTATCCGAACCAGTACGAAAATCCGATGAATCCGGAAGCGCATTACAAGACCACCGGGCCGGAAATCTGGAAAGATACGGAAGGGAAAATTACGCATTTCGTTTGCGGGATGGGCACGGGCGGGACCATCAGCGGCGTGGGGAAATACCTGAAGGAAAAAAATCCGAAGATAAAAATTATCGGCGTGGACCCGGTTGGTTCACTGTACTACGAATTCGTGAAGACGGGGACGATAGGCAAGGCGAAAACCTACGTGGTGGAAGGCATCGGAGAAGATTTTTTTCCGGGGGCAATGAATCTGAAAATTCTGGACGATGTGGTGCAGGTGAACGACGAAGAATGTTTTGTGTGGGCGCGGCGGCTGGCGAAACAGGAAGGAATTTTCACGGGCGGTTCGGGCGGAGGATGTATCGCGGGGGCGTTGCGCATCGCGAAGAACTTAACGAAGGACGACCTGCTGGTCGCGTTCCTGCCGGATTCGGGCTCGCGGTATCTGAGCAAAGTTTACAATGATGGATGGATGAGGGAGCACGGTTACGTGGAAGCGGAAGTGACGTTGACCGCTGCGGACGTGATTCGGGTGAAACGGCAGAACGGCAAAACGCGCGAATTGATCGTGGCGCGGCCGGACCAAACTGTGTTCCACGCGTTGCACACCATGCAGAAGCAGGACATTTCGCAGCTTCCGGTATTCGAAGAAACGCAATCCGTCGGGACAGTTTTCGAGGATCAGATTCTGAATCTCGCGCTGCAGGGGAAAGATCTGCGGAAACTGGTAATTCGCGAGGTGATGAGCACCCCTCTGCCGCAGGTTCCGTCAAATTCACCGGTGGAGCGCGTTACATACATTCTGAGCCACGATAGTCCCGCGGTGTTTGTGGAAATGCCGGACAAGAAGCTCGAAGTTCTCACTAAGTTTGATTTGATGGATACGATTGCAGGGCTGGTCGAGCAAAAGCGCTAGGAACGAAATGGATCCCAGCCTTGCGATGTTAAGGGCTTCTTGCTTCCGTCCGAGTTGATGAGCACGATGCTCCTGCCGCGGGTTATTTCTCCGATTGAGGTTAGCTGGGAGAATTCGGGGGCTTTGCTTAGCTTCTTGATGTTGCGCGGGGAGACGGTGAATAGGAGTTCGTAGTCGTCGCCGCCGTGAAGGGCCATTTTTAGAGGATCGAGGTTTAGGCGGTTGAGATGTTTTGAGAGCGCTTCCGGCAAGGCGAGCTTGGGGATTGATGCGGAACGGATTTGTGCGCCGACTCCGCTGGCGGTGCAGAGGCGGGCTAGGTCGGTGGAAAGGCCGTCGGAGATGTCGATCATGGCGGAGGCTACGCGGTGGTTTGCCAGCCAGGCACCGAGCTCGAGCCTGATGGTTGGGTAAAGGTGGGGGAGCAGTAGGGGGCGAAGTTGCGGGCCGCGTTGGTTAACGCTCCGGGCTGTGAGGGCTTTTGAGTCTGTGTAGCGACTGTACAACTCGTCCCTCGGCGGTTGAAGCCGCACTGATGTTGCGGCATTTACGGCACGACTAAAGTCGTGCCCTGACGAAAATCGGATTTGCGACACAGACTCTCTTGCGCGGGAGGCATTGTTTCGCAGGATTTCCAGGCCTAGCTGCGCGCGGCCGAGGGTGCCGCTAACATATATAAGGTCGCCGGGGCGGGCGCCTGAACGAGTGACGGCGCGGCGTCGGGGGATTTCTCCTAGTACGGTGATGCTGATTGAGACGGTGCGGCTCTTGGTCGTGTCGCCTCCCAGAAGCACCATGTTCATTGCGCGGGCGGCGCGCGCCATACCCCGAAGAAAACCGTCCAGCCATGTTCCAGTGCGACTGGCGGGAAGGGCGAGCGTTAGAAGGAAGAAGCGCGGGGTGGCGCCCATTGCGGCGAGGTCGCTTGTCGCGCGGACGAGGGATTTGAAGCCTACCGAATCGGGGGGATGAGTTTTCGCGAGAAAATGAACGCCTTCGAGGAATGCGTCGCAACTAAGCACCCAGTCGCGGTTGGCCCGGGACGCGATTACCGCAGCGTCGTCGCCTATTCCCAGACGTAAGGTGGGATCGCGTCTTCCTCCAGCGTGAGAGGGAAACGCCCGAGCTATTTTTGCTACCAGTTTACTTTCCCTGTCCATCCTGACCTTTCGTACAGTTGTGGCGCGTGCTCTCCGTAGGGTAAGGTGTCCTGAAGGCGAATTCTAAATTAAAAGCGATTTAATATCTGGGCGAATAGCTTGCGGTTTCAGGCGCACCTATGCAAAATGGAAGATTGAGGTTGACCTGTACCCCTCGGGTCACTACAATTCACGCGCCTTCGAACAAATGTGTCCAATTCGCTAACAGCGCCGGCGGACCGCGAACGGGGACTCGCGATCTGAATCCGGCAAAAACAAACTAACTAGGAAAATTTAAAAGTGAAAGGCAAGTATTACACGTTTTTTATTGCTTCGAGCGCCTCGGGCGGTATGCGGCGCGTGCGCATTCCTTTCTACGTCCTTCATTTCCTGGCTATTCTAGCTGCTGTGGGCGGTATCACGGTGATTGCGGCGACGGGCTCCTACTCCCGGATGCTGTGGAAGGCGACTAATTACAACACGCTTCGCCGGAACCAGGACGCGTTGAAGCAGCAGTATATTCAGCTTCAAACACAGGTGAAAGACACGAACCAGCGGCTGGACTCCTTGCAATCGTTGGCTAGCGAAGTGGCGATGGCTTACGGAATCACGCGGTTCAGGCAGACTCCTTTTGGTTTCGCCGAGGGGCCGGATGAGCCGCAAGCGCAATTCGAGGAATCGGTGGACGAATTCAGCTACCTGGAGAAGAACGCTACGGCGGTGGCCATGTCGAGCAACGGCATGCGCCTGCTGCCTGCGGCGCAGTTGAGCAGCTTGGGAGTGGTGCCGACGCTCTGGCCGGTGAAGGGCGAAATTACCGGGCATTTCGGCGAGCGGCTGGATCCGTTCAGTGGTGAAGGCGCTTTCCACGCGGGGATGGATATCGCGTCGCATTATGGCGATCAGGTTCGCGCGACGGCGGATGGAGTAGTTAGCGTGGTGGATCAGCGCGCGGGATACGGCCGACTGGTGGTGATTGACCACGGTTTCGGCGTGACGACGTGGTATGGGCACCTTTCAGGGTTCAACACGCAGAACGGAATGCACGTGAAGCGTGGAGACGTGATCGGATATGAAGGCGCGAGCGGACGGTCGACGGGCCCGCACCTGCATTACGAAGTTCGGATTTACAACACGCCGGTTAATCCCTGGCGCTACCTCAGCACTGCCGGCACTGCCGGCGGTTCCGCCGACTAGAACGTATCCTCTTGGTCTAACTTGCTCTCCCTCGGGTTTCTGCCGGTGTCTTCGATTGCTCTATAACTCTATCCTTGGGGGGATTTCATTGGCGCGGGGGAGAAACTAGAGCGGCGGGTCTTGGTTTGGGGGCGCCTAGCATTTCGGGCGTGATTTGGAGCGAGAGGCGGACCCATTTGTCCTTGTGCGCGACCTTTGTTTGAGCAAGAAGAGCGGCTAGGAAGGCGGCTTGCTGCCTGGTCATCTGGCCGCGCATCTTGGGATCGTGGAGGGCCATGGAGCCGACCATGCGGAAGGTATCGAGCAGAGTGGAAATCTCGAAGGCGTTCTTCATCGAATCACAATCAGCGTCTAAAGCCAGATTCATGTTATTGCCGGAGGGCTGCCCGGCAAGGGTCAAAGAACGAATGCTGCGCGCGAGGTGATCGAGCTGAGGCGAATTCTTGAAGCTGTCATACAAACCGGGCGGAAGGTGGTCCGTGCGGGCGAGAGCGAAGATGGGAGCACCTGCGACGCGTTTGATGCGAGATTGGATGGCGGAATCGCGCGGAGGCGTGCCGGAGGATGTTACCGAGCCGATTAGATCCGTGGCATTTCTTCCGCCGGCCAGAACGATTCTAGTGGGAGATAGAAACTCCAACGAAACGGGCGGGTTGCCGGGAACCTCATACACCGATTGAGCTCCACGCACGGCGACCTTTCCGGTACGCAAGGCATACGCTTCGATTTTTTGCTCGTCGAAGCGGCCGTCGGCAATGGCCAGGACGCGGTCTTCGCCAAACGGGTTGTTAGGATCGCCGAAGCTCGCGGGCCAGAAAGCGAGAGCGGCGTGATCCAGGTCGCGGGTATAGTCGAACCCGGTGTCGCGAACGAATTCGGCATATTCGCGATCGGCATCGGGGCCGGGGGACGTGAGACCCAGAACGGCTGCGAGCGGAGAATTCTGCAACTTACGGAGAGCTGCCGCGTCTATATAGCCGATGACGGGAGCGTCCGCGGGAAGCTGGCTGAGGATGTCCGGGGGCGGGCCAGGATTACTTGTTACGCCGGGCAGCGCCGGAAGCGGCCCGTGCTGACGGTAATAATAGACACCGAGCGCGGCGGCGATGAGTAGAAACAATATTGCGACGATGATCCATGCGCGTTTTGTTGAGGATGTCGGCACGTTAAAATTATGTCTGTTTCGTCAGATTTAGTGTAATGTTTATTCTCCCTCCCGCGTACTAGAAATTAGAGGGCGGAGGTGCGCGAACTTCATGCGCAGGCGTGCAGCCGCTGGTGGAATCCAAAATTGCAGCGAACGGCTCCCTCAGAGGAAGGTTCCAAGATGAGGTTCAATAGGATGAGAGTTACCGGCATCGGGATCGCTATTCTGGCGATGAGTTTTGCGACGTTCGCCCAAGCCCAGGCCCCGGCGACAACAACGCAAGCTCCAGCGGCATCCACATCTGCCGCAGCTTTGCCGAGCGCCGACCAGATTCTGGATAAGTACGTAGCGGCGATCGGCGGAGAGGCAGCGTGGCATAAATTGAACTCGCGCGTTTCCAAGGGGACGATCGAGATTCCAGCGATGAGTCTTAGCGGACCGGTGGATATTCTCGAGAAAGCTCCTGATTTCTCATTGGCTACAGTGAATATTGGCGGCGCGGTTTTCAAGCGAGGTTTTGATGGCACTAATGCTTGGGCGGATGATCCGCAAAACGGACTGCGAACGTTGAGCGGTGCGGAAGCTGAGGATGCGAAACGGCAGGCGGATTTTTATCATCAGGTGAGTATGCGCAAGTACTATTCGAAATGGAACGTCAGCGGCACGCAAAAAATCGGCGATCACGATGCGTATGCAGTGGAAGCCACTTCGACTGCCGGCGACCTGGATAAGATGTATTTCGATGCGCAGAACGGTTTACTGGTGAGAGCAATTACGACCGTGCATAGTCCTCAGGGAGACCAGGTGATACAGGCCGATTTGTCGGATTACCGGGACACGGACGGAATCAAGTTGCCATTTAGCGTGCATCAATCGAGCGTGCAGGCAGAATACACGATTACGTTTACCGAAGTTCACCACAACGTTGAACTGACGGATGCGCAGTTTGCAAAGCCGACAACAACACCGCCTGATGCTAAATAGGGCACGGGATGGTTTTGAACGTACTGTAACTACTGGCTTGGCAACAGGTTTGCCGGGGGCAGGAAGTTGCTTGCAATCTGATTGCCTCTGTGATACTTTTGTTCGGTTTGAGCAGCGCTGGCGTAGCTCAGTTGGTAGAGCATCTGATTTGTAATCAGAGGGTCGGGGGTTCAACTCCCTCCGCCAGCTGACTTTGACGGCACGGCGAAATTCATTGCAAGGTTGCGGACAGAATTCCTCGCGACATAAGCGCTAGGGTTGGTGTCTTCGGACACGAACCCTTTCTGCATTGCGGAGTGCCCCGTAAACAGGAGTCCGGTACAGTTCTAGTGGGAAGCGCGGGACAATGAAGTTGTGTCCCGAAGGATTCACGGGACGCCGGAGCCTGCGTCCCAAATGAATTTGCGGGACGGGTGGGTGAGTGGCTAAAACCAGCAGACTGTAAATCTGCCGCTCCTTGCGGGCTACGGAGGTTCGAATCCTCCCCCGTCCACCAGTTTTTGACCGCCCGCGATACGATCTGGGTCTTGGTGAGAGTTCAGGAAGGGCTCGATAGCGAGCTTGGTAAGTTTCAGCGATAGAGTTCGGAAGCGCAGATTTTTTTTGCTGCGGTTCTGATGTAACGGCAGCAAATGCGGGAAACCGGTAGGTGCCTGGGTAGCTCAGCTGGTAGAGCGCGTCCTTGGTAAGGACGAGGTCACCGGTTCAATCCCGGTCCCAGGCTCCAGCTATCCGGAGTGCGATTAGTAGGGACGACGTTAGCTGGAAATGAGCGGGGGTAACTCAGTGGTAGAGTCTCTGCCTTCCAAGCAGATGGTCGCGGGTTCAAGTCCCGTCCCCCGCTCCACTGTGATGTGGATAAAAAGTGGGTGTTTGCGGCCCACCTGCGGCGGGCAGGGTTCAAGTCCCCGCTCCATTGTGCGGTTTCTGAATCGGTAGATCGAGCAGCAAGGAAGAGAAGCAGCGCGGCGTCTCTGGATAAGAGTAAGGTCGCGAAGTCCTTCTAAAGAGCGAGGCGAGATGGCGAAGGAGAAATTCGAACGCAATAAGCCGCATGTGAACATTGGGACGATTGGGCACATCGACCACGGCAAGACGACTTTGACGGCGGCGATTACGAAAGTGCTGTCGAAGAATAATCCGAAGGTGTCGTTCCGCGCGTTTGATTCGATTGATAACGCGCCGGAAGAGCGCGAGCGCGGCATCACGATTGCGGTGTCGCACGTGGAGTATGAGACGGCGAACCGTCACTACGCGCACATCGACTGCCCGGGGCATGCTGATTATGTGAAGAACATGATCACGGGCGCAGCGCAAATGGACGGCGGAATTCTAGTCGTGGCTGCGACGGATGGGCCGATGCCGCAAACGCGGGAACACATTCTACTGGCGCGTCAAGTGGGCGTACCGGCGATTGTGGTGTTTCTGAACAAGTGCGACATGGTGGACGATCCGGAATTGCTGGAACTGGTGGAACTGGAAGTGCGGGATTTGCTGAAGACTTATCAATTTCCGGGAGACACGATTCCGATAGTGCGCGGGTCGGCGCTGAAGGCGCTCGAAGGCGATGCGAAGTATGAGAAGTCGATACTCGAGCTGATGGAAGCGGTGGACAAGAGCATTCCGATGCCGGTGCGGGATATCGATAAGCCGTTTGCGATGCCGATTGAAGATATTTTTTCGATCTCCGGCCGCGGAACGGTGGTGACGGGAAGAATCGAGCGCGGCAAAGTGAAAGTGGGAGAAGAAGTGGAAATTGTGGGCTTCCGTCCGACGATGAAGAAGACGGTGACGGGCGTGGAAATGTTCCGCAAGCTGTTGGATGAAGGGATTGCGGGAGACAACGTGGGGTTGCTGCTGCGCGGGACGGAAAAAGATGAAGTGGAGCGCGGGCAAGTGTTGGCCAAGCCGGGCTCGATCACGCCGCACACGAAGTTCAAGGCGGAAGCGTACGTGTTGACGAAGGAAGAAGGCGGGCGGCACACTCCGTTTTTCACGGGCTACCGGCCGCAATTTTATTTCCGGACTACAGATGTGACCGGAGACGTAAAGCTGCCGCAAGGTGTGGAGATGGTGATGCCGGGAGATAACGTGTCGGCGGAGATTACGCTGATTACGCCGGTAGCGTTGGAGAAGGGGTTGCGGTTCGCGATTCGCGAAGGCGGCCACACGGTGGGAGCCGGCGCTGTCGCCGAGATCATCGAGTAACTACTATGAGAGAAATAATCACATTACAGTGCAACGACTGCAAGAACCGGAACTATACGACGACGAAGAACCGTAAGAAGCATCAGGACCGGTTGGAGACGTCGAAGTTTTGCAATACTTGCCGGAAGCACACGGGGCATAAAGAAGTGAAGTGAATCCGCTGTAAGGGGATTCACCCTGAGGGTCAGGTGTATCGGACCGAAGGGTTGAGCTACAACGGTGGGAAGCGAAGAGATTTGGTTTTGTTACATGGTCGAGTGTCGGGATGGTTCTTTGTATGTGGGCTCGGCGAAAGACCCCGCGGAGCGGACCAAGCGGCACAATTGGGGCGTCGGGGCGAGACATACTGCGGCGCGACGGCCGGTGAAGTTGGTTTGGCAGGAAGAGCATACGAACGAACTTTCCGCTCGCGGGCGCGAGGCTGAGATTAAGAAGTGGGGGCGGGAGAGGAAACTGAAGTTGGCCGCGGGGTATCGCGGCGTTGTAGCCTCGGCGGACTCTGAGTGAGTTTTTGGAGCTGGGGGGGCAAATTCACCCTTCGCCCTGAGATGCGGGCTCTGGGTGAATTTTTCGAGCCTGCGGCCCGAAAAATTCAGGGGAGTAGGTTCAACGGTAGACCATCGGTCTCCAAAACCGAGAGTGGGGGTTCGAATCCCTCCTCCCCTGCCAGATTAATGCGGCGGGAACGGACGGAGTAGCGTAGTTCTGCAGGCTTAAGGCGGTCGTTGAAATGGCGCAAGCGGAAAAAACGAATCGGGAAGAAGCTGGACATCGGGTAAGCGGGTTTTCGCTGCTGGAGCCTATCGGTAAGCTGGGGGGCTACCCGCGGAAGCTGCACTCATTTCTTCACGATGTGCGCATCGAAATGCGGCAGGTGAATTGGCCGTCGGGCGCGGACGTGGCCTCCACGACGGTAGTGGTTACGGTGACGGTAGCGTTCTTCGGGATATTTTTCTTTTTGGTTGACAGCGGCATCGGGGAACTAATTCAGCGGGTGCTAAAATACTTTTAGAAATAGGATCGCCAATGTCAAAGCAGTGGTTCATCGTCCACACATACTCGGGGTTTGAGAAAAAGGTGAAGGAAAGCCTGGAAGGGCGTGTGGCTGCGTTCGGGCTGACGGACAAAATCGGGCAAATCATTATCCCGACGGAGTCCGTGGTGGAAGTGCGCGGCGGCAAAAAAGTGATTTCGCCGCGGATGTGCTATCCGGGGTACGTGCTGGTGGAGATGGATATGGACGACTACACCTGGCACGTGGTGCGTTCGACGCCGCGGGTGACGGGATTTGTGGGCTCGGGGCAAACGCCTTCGCCGCTGACGGAAGAAGAAGTACAAAACATTTTGAATCGGGCTACGACTACGGCGGATAAGCCGAAGCCGAAGCTGTCTTTTGATCGCGGAGAAAAGGTGCGCATCGGAGAAGGGCCTTTCGCGAATTTTACGGGCGTGGTGGAGGAAGTGAATTCCGACCGCAGCACGCTGAAGGTTTCGGTCACAATTTTTGGGCGCTCGACGCCGGTGGAGCTGGATTTTGCGCAAGTGGAGAAGGTCGCGTAGAGATTGAGATGGCGCTGATCGTTTATATGAATGCGTATATGAGTGCGGCGGTTGAGCGCGCATAGGAAGTAAGGACAAACATGGCAAAGAAAATTCAATCTACCGTGAAGCTGCAATTGCCGGCGATGAAAGCTACTCCGGCGCCGCCTGTGGGAACGGCACTGGGCCCGCACGGCGTGAACATCATGGATTTCTGCAAGCAGTTTAATGCGAAGACGTCGAAAGAGCCGGACGGAATGATTATTCCGGTGCTGGTGACGATTTATAGCGACCGCACGTTCACATTCATTTTGAAGACGCCGCCGGCTTCGGAATTGCTGAAGCGCGCAGCGGGGATCGTGAAGGGTTCGCCTGAGCCGAACCGCAACAAAGTGGGCAAGCTAACGCGCAAGCAAGTGGAAGAGATTGCCAAACTGAAATTGCCGGACCTGAACACGATGAATTTGGACGCCGCTGTCCGCTCGATTATGGGTACGGCGCGAAATATGGGCATCGAAGTCAGCGAGTAATTCGAGGCAGGAGAAGACACGATGGGCCGCAGCGCAAAGATTGGCGGAAAGAATATAGATCGCGCCCGCAAGCTGGTGGAAGCGCGACCGTACAAACTCGAAGAAGCCGCGGAGCTGTTGCGCAAGGCGCACTTCGTGAAGTTCGACGAGACGGTCGAGCTGGTGCTGAACCTTGGCGTGGACCCGAAGCAGTCGGATCAAATGGTGCGCGGAACAGTGGTGCTGCCGCACGGGCTGGGGAAGTCGAAGCGCGTGCTGGTGATTGCGAGCGGCGACAAAGTTCGCGAAGCGGAAGAAGCGGGCGCGGATTTCGTGGGCGGCGAAGATATGGTGCAGAAGATTCAGGAAGGCTGGACGGATTACGACGCGGTAATCGCGACGCCGGACATGATGAAGTCCGCCGGACGGCTGGGTAAGGTACTGGGGCCGCGCGGATTGATGCCGAACCCGAAAACGGGCACGGTGACATTCGACATAGCGAAGGCGGTAGCGGAAGTGAAGGCGGGCAAAGTGGAATTCCGGCTGGACAAGACCGGGATCATTCATTCGCCGGTGGGCAAGATCAGTTTTACGGCGGCACATCTGGCGGGGAACGCGCATGCTTTGCTGGCGGCAATTTTGAAAGCGAAACCGGCCGCGGCGAAGGGCAAGTTCATTAAGAAAATAACGCTGACCTCGACGATGGGTCCGGGCGTTCCGATTGATAGCGCAGAAGCGGAATTGGCCGTAGCGGTCGCAGCGTAGCAGGAAAAAGCCATCAAGGAGTTCGGCATGAAGAAGAAGGCCGAGAAAGTAAAGCAGGCAGAAGAGCTGAAGACGCAGCTGGCGACCGTCTCAACCGTAATCCTTTCGACGTTCAAGGGGATCACGGTGGAGCAGGACACGAAGCTGCGGCGCAGTGTGCAAGCAGCCGGAGGACATTATCTGGTGGTGAAGAACACGGTTGCCGAGCGCGCGGGCGCAGGAACTCCCGCGGAGGGCCTGCTCAAGAATCTGAAGGGCACGAACTCGATTGCGTATACCAAGACGGATCCGGTTGCGTTGGCAAAGATTCTGACGAAGGTGGCGAAGGATGTTCCGGCGTTTCAGTTTCGCGCCGGCTGGGTGGAAGGGCGCGTAATTTCGATTCAGGAAATCAGCCAACTCGCTTCGTTGCCGAGCAAGGAAGAGCTGATCAGCAAGGTGATGTTCCTTTTGAATTCACCGGCACAGCGGGTGGCAAGCGTGCTGGCTGCGGTTCCAAGAAATCTTGCAGTGGTAACGAGTGAAGCGGCAAAGGCAAACAAGTTCGGACCGGGCGGCGGCGCTCCGGCACCTGAAACGGCTGAGTAAGCATCTAAGTAGTAAAAGAAAAGATTTTATCTCGAGGGGAGGGTGGGAAACGCAATGGCCAGCAAAGTGGAATCGATTCTGGAAGAAATCAAGGGTTTGACGCTGCTCGAAGCTTCCGATCTAGTGAAGAAAATGGAAGAAGCTTTCGGCGTGTCAGCGGCAGCAGCGGCGCCGGCGATGGCAGCGGGCGGCGGTGCGGGCGCGGCAGCGGGCGGCGCGGCTGAGGAGAAGACGGAATTTACCGTCGTCCTCACCGAAGTCGGCGCCAACAAGATCAACGTGATTAAGGCGGTTCGTGAAGTTACCAGCCTGGGCTTGAAAGAAGCCAAGGATCTGGTTGATGGCGCCCCGAAGACAGTGAAAGAAGGCGTCAACAAAGAAGAAGCCGCTACGATCAAGAAAAAGTTCGAAGACGCTGGGGCGAAGGTAGACGTCAAGTAGTTGCCGCCCGGCTGCGGCCCGCACGTTGGGCTGCAAAGGAATTCGCTTTCACGCGCGCTCCTTTGGAACTGGAACTTCAAAAATCGTCCTTCCCGGACCGACGGGGCGGGTGTCTATCCGCGTTGTCGCTTCCGGCGTAACCCTGAAGAGGTCAATCGATGAGCAATCGAAACGGTAATCGCGCTACTCGGGAACGAGAGCGCCTGGACTTCGCCAAAATCAAGACGACAGTCCAAATTCCGAACCTGATTGACGTACAGAAGAAGTCGTACCAGCGCTTCCTGCAGATGGATTTGCTGCCGAGCGAGCGCGAAGATACCGGCTTGCAGTCGGTGTTCACGTCCGTGTTTCCGATACAGGATTTCCGCGGACTTTCGCAGCTTGATTTCGTGGACTACGCGATCGGCAACTGGGAGTGCAAGTGCGGACACTTGCGCGGGCTGCATCACTTGCGCGCAACGTGCCGGAATTGCGGCGCTTCGGTGGTGACCAATCCTTACAAGACGGGCGACGTGCTTTGCACCAAGTGCGGCACGTTCAACAAGAACACGCCGACGTTCTGCAACAAGTGCGGCGACCCGGTGACGCTGCAACTGAAGTACGACGTGAACGAATGCCAAGAGCGCGGCATGACTTATTCCGCGCCGCTGAAGGTGACGATTCGCCTGACGATTTACGATAAAGATCCGGACACGGGCGCGAAGTCCATTCGCGACATTAAAGAGCAGGAAGTTTTCTTCGGCGATATTCCGCTGATGACGGAGAACGGAACATTCATCATCAATGGAACCGAACGCGTGATCGTCAGCCAGTTGCACCGTTCGCCCGGAGTTTTCTTCGAGACGGCGAATAACCGCAGTTACTTCCTGGGGAAAATTATTCCCTACCGCGGATCGTGGGTGGAGTTCGAGTACGACACAAAGAATATTCTGTACGTGCGCATCGACCGCAAGCGCAAATTCCTAGGCTCGATTTTCCTTCGCGCGTTGGGAATGAAGTCGAATGAAGACATTCTGCGGACTTTCTACCAGACGGAGCGCGTTTCGCTGAAGGACGGCGAGCTTTTCTGGAACGTTTCGGAAGGCTTGATCGATCGCAAGCTTTCGAAGGAAATCAAGCACGGGAAATCGGGCGATGTGCTGGTCGGCGCGCACAAGCGCATCACTGAAGCACTGTACAAGGAACTGGCCAAGGCGCGGGTAACGCAAGTGGAAATCGGGCCAGCCGATTTGGAAGGCGCGATTACAGTGGGCGAGATGGTGAACCGGCAAACCGGCGAAGTTCTGCTGGAAGCCAATAAGCCGCTGACGCCGGAACTGTGGGCTGCGATTGCTGAAGCGGGAATCACGGAAGTGGATATCGCGTTCCCGGACCGCGACGACGTTGGCATCGTAGTGGGCCGCACGCTGGAGAAGGACACGATTCGTTCGTCCAAGGAAGCGCT
This sequence comes from uncultured Acidobacteriota bacterium, assembly GCA_963698005.1. GTDB lineage: Bacteria > Acidobacteriota > Terriglobia > Acidiferrales > UBA7541 > Palsa-295. The sequence goes on along the minus strand of OY969113.1, from coordinate 2,464,650 downwards.
GATTGAAATTTACCGCAAACTGCGTCCAGGCGATCCTCCGACGCTGGAAACCGCGACTGCGCTTTTCAATGGAATGTTTTTTGACGCGCGGAAGTACGATTTCAGCAAAGTGGGACGGCTGAAATTTAATATCAAGCTGGGGCTGGAGACTCCGCTGGACAAGCGCACGCTGGACCCGTCGGATTTCGTGGCGGCGATCAAGTATCTTTTGAAGCTTCGAAAGAATATCGGTTCGGTGGACGACATCGACCATCTCGGCAATCGCCGCGTTCGCGCGGTTGGCGAGTTGCTCGAAAACCAATTCCGCATCGGCTTGGTCCGCATGGAACGCGCGATCAAGGAAAAGATGTCGGTGTATCAGGAAATGTCCACGGCCATGCCGCACGATCTGGTGAACGCCAAGCCGGTAATGGCGGCGATTCGCGAGTTCTTCGGCAGTTCGCAACTTTCGCAATTCATGGATCAGACCAACCCGCTGAGCGAAATCACGCACAAGCGCCGTCTTTCGGCTCTTGGGCCGGGCGGTCTTTCTCGAGAGCGCGCGGGATTCGAAGTGCGCGACGTTCACCCGACGCACTACGGACGCATTTGTCCAATTGAAACGCCGGAAGGGCCGAACATCGGTTTGATCAGCTCGCTTTCCTCCTACGCGCGGATCAACGAGTTTGGGTTTATCGAATCGCCCTACCGGAAGGTGCGCGGCGGGCGCGTGATCGATTTCGTTCAAATCATCAATTCCGGCGACAGCGAGTTCAAGGCCGGCGAAGTGGTGGAAAAAGAGAAAGTGGAGGATACCAACGAAGAGCTGAAGCGACGGCGCGTGGTTGTGGAGCCGCATTGCTTCTACCTTTCGGCTTGGGAAGAAGACCGCTACGTGGTGGCGCAGGCGAATGCTTCGCTCGACGACAAGGGAAAAATCACGACGGAGCTGGTGAACTGCCGGCAGGCGGGCAACTTCGTTCTGAAGAGCCGCGATGAAGTGGACTACATCGACGTTTCACCGAAGCAGCTTGTATCGGTGGCGGCGAGCTTGATTCCATTCCTGGAGAACGACGACGCGAACCGCGCTTTGATGGGTTCGAACATGCAGCGCCAGGCTGTGCCGCTGATTCGCGGTGATGCGCCGCTAGTCGGCACGGGCATGGAACGCGTTACAGCGCGCGATTCGGGCGCTGTGATCGTTTGCCGCAGGGACGGCATCGTGGACCAGGTGGACTCCGAGCGCGTAATCGTGCGCGTAGAGTCTGACCAGTCCGGCGTGCTGAGCCGTGAAGTGGGTTCCGACATTTACTTGCTGACGAAGTTCAAGCGCTCGAACCAGAATACTTGCATCAGCCAGAAGCCGATGGTTCGGGCGGGCGACCGCGTGAAGCAGGGTCAAGTGCTGGCGGACGGTCCTTGCACCGACCGCGGAGAACTGGCACTGGGACGCAACGTCCTGGTCGCGTTCCTCCCGTGGCGCGGATACAACTTTGAAGACGCGATTCTGGTGAGCGAAAAGCTGGTGGAAGAGGACTACTACACTTCGATTCACATCGAGGAATACGAAATCGAAGCGCGCGATACGAAGCTCGGTCCCGAGGAAATCACGCGGGACATTCCCAACATCAACGAGAGCTTCCTTCGCAACCTGGATGAAAGCGGCGTGATTCGAATTGGCGCAACGGTGAAGCCTGGCGACATTCTGGTCGGCAAGGTGACACCGAAGGGCGAGACCACGCTGACTCCGGAAGAGAAACTGCTGCGCGCGATTTTCGGTGAAAAGGCCGGAGACGTTCGCGATGCTTCTCTGTACTGCCCGCCGGGAATCGAAGGCACGATTGTGGACGTGAAAATCTTCTGCCGCAAAGGCGCGGAGAAGGATGAACGCCACAAGGCCATCGAAGGGACGCAGATTGCAAAACTAGAAAAGAACCTCGCCGACGAAATCCGCATTCTGACCGACGAGCGTTTGAAGCGCTTGAACGACTTGCTCGGCGGACAATCATTGACCGCGGACCTGCACGACGAGCGCACCAACAAGCGGTTGCTGACCAAGGGCACGGAGTTGACGCGGGACATTCTGGAAAAGATCACCACGCGCAACCTGAAGCGCCTGCGGCTGAACGATAAAGATCCGCTGCTAATCGAGAAAATCGATGAGATCGAGGAAATGACCTCGCGACAAATCGATGTGCTGCGGAAAATTACGGATGAGCGCATCGGCAAACTCAAGAAGGGCGACGAATTGCCGCCTGGAGTGATCAAGCTGGTGAAGGCTTACATCGCGATGAAGCGCAAGCTTTCCGTGGGCGACAAGATGGCAGGACGCCACGGGAACAAGGGCGTGATCGCGCGCATCGTTCCGAAAGAAGATATGCCGTACATGCCGGACGGCACGCCGGTGGAGATCGTGCTGAATCCGTTGGGCGTTCCTTCGCGTATGAACGTCGGACAGATTCTCGAAACGCATCTGGGCTGGGCTTCGAAAGAGCTTGGCGCGCAGGTGGCGAAGCTGCTCGACAAGGAAACGCGGGCGGAAGGCGTGCGCAAATGGTTCAAGGATGCATTCGGACCTACGTCGGTTTGGAAGACCATCGCCGATTTGGATGACGATGCAATCCTGGACCTGGCCCATAGCTTCCGCGAAGGCGTGCCATTCGCAACGCCGGTGTTTGACGGCGCTCGCGAACACGACATACGCCACTTGCTGGAATTCACCCAGCTTCCACAGACCGGGAAAATTCCGCTGTACGACGGAATGACGGGGGACGTTTTCGCGCAGGAAGTGACCGTTGGTTACATCTACATGCTCAAGCTCTCGCACTTGGTGGACGACAAGATTCACGCTCGCTCCATCGGACCGTACTCACTGATCACGCAACAGCCGCTCGGTGGTAAGGCGCAGTTCGGCGGACAGCGATTCGGAGAAATGGAAGTGTGGGCGCTGGAAGCATACGGCGCGGCGCACATTCTCCAGGAGCTGCTCACCGCGAAGTCAGACGACGTCTATGGCCGCGCAAAGATTTACGAGGCGATCGTGAAGGGCGAGCCGGGAATCGAGCCCGGAGTGCCTGAATCGTTCAACGTGCTGGTGCGCGAACTGCAGTCGCTGTGCCTGGACATCGAATTGATGAAGCGCCAGAAGCCGCAATTGGAAAAAGCCGAAGCGGCGGATTAATTATCGCGCCGCCCCAAATCAGCGGGGCGGCGCTTACAGATTCCTAACTGGTTTTTGCTCCGGCGTGCCGGAGAGGAGGATCTGCCCTTGTATCGTTCTAGCCCGTACGACCGTGCCAGCCAGATTGCAGATTTTGATTCCATTCGCATCAGCCTGGCGAGTCCGGAAAAAATACGTTCGTGGTCCCACGGTGAAGTGACCAAACCGGAAACCATTAACTACAGAACCTTCAAACCGGAGCGCGACGGCTTGTTCTGCGCCAAGATTTTCGGCCCGGTTACCGACTGGGAGTGCCTGTGCGGCAAGTACAAGCGCATGAAGCACCGCGGCGTTATTTGCGACAAGTGCGGAGTGGAAGTGACGCTCAGCAAGGTTCGCCGGGAACGCCTTGGCCACATCGAGCTGGCTTCGCCCTGCTCGCACGTGTGGTTCTTCAAGGGTTTGCCGAGCCGCATCGGCTACTTGCTGGACATCACTATGCGCGACCTCGAGCACATTCTGTACTTCGAGACTTTTGTTTGCCTCGATCCGGGCGAGGTGCCGTCGCTAAAGCAGAAGGACATTCTTCCGGAGGAGAAACTCCGCGAACTGCAGAAGGAAAATCTCGGAAAATTCCGCGCAGGCATGGGCGCTGAAGCCATCAAGGAACTTCTGCGCAGCGTGGAAGTGGAGAAGCTGTCCGAAGAGCTTCGCGAAAAAATGAAGGTAGACCCTAGCTTGCAGAAGCGAATCAAGTTCGCCAAGCGGCTAAAGGTTCTGGAAGCGTTCCGCAAAAGCGGAAACAAGCCGGAGTGGATGATTCTGGATGTGATTCCGGTTCTACCGCCGGAGTTGCGGCCGCTAGTACCTCTGGATGGCGGACGATTTGCGACGTCGGATTTGAACGATCTGTATCGCCGCGTGATCAACCGCAATAACCGTTTGAAGAAATTGATGGAATTGCATGCGCCGGACGTGATCGTTCGCAACGAGAAGCGCATGTTGCAGGAAGCGGTGGACGCGCTATTTGACAACGGCCGCCGCGGACGCGTTTTGCGCGGAACGAACAATCGACCGCTCAAGTCGCTTTCCGATACGCTGAAAGGCAAGCAGGGACGCTTCCGGCAGAACTTGCTGGGCAAGCGCGTGGACTACTCCGGACGTTCGGTTATCGTGGTCGGCCCGGAATTGAAGTTGCATCAGTGCGGTTTGCCGAAGAAGATGGCGCTGGAACTTTTCAAGCCGTTCATCTATCACAAGCTCGAAGCTGCGGGACACTGCACCACGATTAAGCAGGCGAAGGAGCTGGTGGAGGCGCAGGAAGCGATCGTCTGGGACATCCTTGAGGACGTGATTCGCGAGCACCCGGTGCTCTTGAACCGCGCTCCTACGCTTCACCGTCTCGGCATTCAGGCGTTCGAACCTGTGCTAGTGGAAGGAAAAGCTATCCGCATCCATCCGCTGGTTTGCACTGCGTTCAACGCGGACTTCGACGGCGACCAGATGGCAGTGCACATTCCGCTTTCTCCTGAAGCGCAGGTGGAAGCTTCGGTGTTGATGCTCAGCTCGCACAATATTTTGTCGCCAGCCAACGGGTATCCTCTTGCCGTTCCGACGCAGGACATGGTGCTGGGCATTTATTACATGACCAAGGCCAAGCCGAAGGCGAAGGGCGAAGGGCGTGCGTTTGGCTCCAGCGATGAGTGCGTGATGGCGCTCGAAGCGGGGGAAGTGGAACTGCTGACTCCGATTCGTATGCGCTACACTGGCGAGGTAATTGACCTTACCAACGCGTACGACGATCAGGACGTTTCGCATACCGAACCTATAAATCTAAGCCGCCAATTCCTGCATACAACCGTGGGCCGCGTGATCTTCAACGATCATTTGCCCAGCGAGATGCCTTTCATCAATGGCTTGCTGAAGAAAAAGGGTGTCCAGGCAGTGGTGCAGTATTGCTACCTGCGGTTCGGGCTCGAGAAAACTGTCGTGATGCTCGATAAATTGAAGGAGCTCGGCTTCCTGTATGCGACGAAGTCCGGCGTCTCCATCGGCATCAGCGACATGGTTATCCCCAGCGTGAAATTCAAGCTGGTGGATAGCGCGGAACACGAAGTAGTGAAAGTGCAGCAGCAATATCTTGACGGTGCGATCACCAACGGCGAACGCTACAACAAGGTGATCGCGATCTGGTCGGACGTGACCGAAAAAGTTGCGGACGAAATGTTCAAGGCCCTGGAAGAGCAGGACAAACAGGGCGTGATCAACCCAGTGTACGTGATGGCCGATTCCGGAGCGCGCGGTTCGAAACAGCAGATCCGCCAGCTTTCCGGAATGCGCGGCTTGATGGCCAAGCCCTCGGGCGAAGTCATCGAGACTCCGATTACTTCGAACTTCCGCGAAGGCCTTACGGTGCTGCAGTACTTCATTTCCACGCACGGCGCTCGCAAGGGCTTGGCCGATACGGCGCTTAAGACCGCCGATTCGGGCTACCTGACGCGGCGTCTGGTGGACGTGGCGCAGGACGTGATCATCAACGAATTCGATTGCGGCACGGCTGACGGGATTTATGTGGAACCGATTCTCGAAGCCGGAGTCGAAGTGGAATCGTTGCGCGACCGTGTGATTGGCCGCGTATCGCTGGAAAAAATTAAGGACTACGAAGGCAGCGTGATCGTCGAGATCAACCAGGAGATTACCGAGGAACTCGCCAACGCGATTCAGGCGGCAGGCATCGAGCGCGTGAAAATTCGCTCGGTGTTGACTTGCGAATCACGCCGCGGAGTTTGCGCTCGGTGCTACGGCAGGAACCTGGCCACCGGCCGATTCGTCGAGATGGGCGAGGCTGTGGGTGTGATCGCGGCGCAGTCCATCGGCGAGCCTGGAACGCAGCTGACCATGCGCACGTTCCACATCGGCGGCACGGCAACTCGCGTGACCGAACAGTCGAAGGTGGAGGCGCGCAACAACGGCTTCGTGAAATTCATCGACTTGAACGTGGTCGAGGGCCGCAACAAAACGATGGTAGCTATGAACCGCTCCGGCTTGATCGCGGTGGTGGACGAAAAGAATCGCGAAAAGGAACGCCACCACGTTGTGTACGGTGCGCGCTTCAAGGTGGAAGACGGGCAACCGGTCACGCTGGGCCAGACCATGGTGGAGTGGGATCCGTACACGTTCTCGATCCTTACGGAAACGGGCGGGTCGATCCAGTTCAAGGATTTGCAGCCGGGCATCACGATTGAGGAGCAAGTGGACGAAGTCACTGGGTTGTCGCAGCTGGTCGTCACACTTCCTCCGGGTGACGAAAAGCATCAGCCCACGATTCTCGTTCGCGATCCGCAGGGACGCGTCCGCAAGAAGTACCTGATGCCTTCACGCGCGCACTTGATGGTGGCGGATGGGGACGAGGTGCAGCCGGGCGACGTTCTGGCGAAGATCCCGCGCGAAACCACCAAGACGAAAGACATCACGGGCGGTCTCCCGCGCGTTGTGGAACTATTCGAAACGCGCAAGCCGAAGGATCCCGCGGTCATTAGCGAAATCGACGGCATCGTGAAGTACGGCGACATCGTTAAGGGACAGCGCAAGATCTTCGTCGAAAGCGAAGACGGGCGAACGGTGAAAGAATATTCCGTTTCGCGCGGCGTGCACATCAACGTGCAGGAAGGCGAACACGTTCGGGCCGGCGAGCCATTGATTGATGGGCCGCTGAACCCGCACGATATTCTCGCCGTCCTAGGGGAAAAGTACACGCAGGCATACCTGGTGAACTCGATCCAGGAAGTGTACCGGCTGCAGGGCGTGAACATTAACGACAAGCATATCGAGACGATCGTTCGCCAGATGATGCGCTGGGTGAAAGTCGAGGACGTGGGCGATACGACGTTCCTTCTGGAAGAGCAGGTGGACAAGTTCCGCTTCCGCGAAGAGAACGACCGGATCATTCACGATGGTGGGCGTCCGGCAACGGGCCGTCCGCTGCTCCTCGGAATCACCAAGGCGTCGCTTTCGACCGATTCCTTTATCTCCGCGGCGAGCTTCCAGGAGACCACACGCGTCCTTACCGAGGCGGCGATTTCCGGAAAAGTCGATTATCTGCGCGGCTTGAAGGAAAACGTGATCATGGGCCGGCTAATTCCTGCCGGCACGGGTCTCGATCGCTATCGGAATATCCAACTTCTCACGGAAATTCCGAAGGAAGAGATTCAACAGATGGAGCCAGAACTCACGCCGGAAGAAGCGGCAGCGCTCGATTTCCTGCGCAAGGATACCGACGCGGTCGCAGAAAGTTAGTCTTCCGCTGTTCTTTACTAGGGGCGTTCCGGTTCAAGCCGGGACGCCCTTTTTTTTGCTCGACGGAGGCGAGGATTTCCTCCTAGAGGGTGGAAAGCTCGGTCCGCACTTCAACGTTCCGCGGCAACTTTCACCTGTTAAGTAACTTGGCATAGGGCGGCGTTTTGTTTCACCGCACAACGCTTCCGGCCCTTAAACTTTAGAGAGGCTAGGTCACGGGCTTTGAAGCCAAGTCACCGCTGAATACGACAAAAAAATCGTCATGTCTGCAAAGTTGACCGACAAGCAGTCTGAGAGACCCGACTTCGCTTCCCCCGGCGAAGCGGAATACAACAAACTCGTCGAAGTGATTTCACGCTCGCAGCGCAATTACCGCAACCTCATCGATAACGTGGATCTCGCTGTCTTTACCCTGTCTCTCGACGGGGAGATACGAGTTGCGAATCGCTGTTTGTCGGAGCTTTTGGGTGTTTCCTTTCAGCACTTGATCGGCAGGCGCCTGACAGACTTCATCGAGGTGCCCTCGCACGCCCAACTTCAGGGATGGCTTCCGCTGCTTTTGAAGGCCGGATCGTGGGCGGGAACTGTGACGGTAAATTTAAGAAAAGACCGCGAAGCTAGGCAATTTCACTGTTGGGTGCAGGCGCTCAGTGAAGACGGGCAGTTCACCTCGGTGACCGGCTGGGCGCGCGATGTTACTTCGGAACGCCAATCCGAGGTTCGCTTCGCTGAACTCTTCGAAACCCTTAATGAGGGGATCTTTTTGAGCACGCCGGAGGGGAAGCTGCTCGACGCGAATCCCGCACTCGTTCGCATGTTGGGATTCGAGAGCAAGAAGGATCTGCAGGCTTGCAATCTTCGAGATATCTACGTGGACCCGACGGAGAGGGACTCACTGATTCGCGAGGTTCTTGCAAAAGGCGCGGCAAAAGACCGCAAAATCATGCTGCGGCGCAAGGATGGCCGGACAATTCACTGTCTCAATTCCTGCGCTGTGATTCGTGATGCCGCGGGCCGCGTCTTGCGCATTCAAGGGACGCTGGTGGACGTGAGCGAGCGGCTCGAAATGGAAAAGCACCTCCATAAGGAGCAGGAGTTTGTTCGCAGCCTGGTGGCCAGCTTTCCGGACATTATTGCGGTCCTGAGTCTCGAGGGCGCATGCACGTTTATGAGTCCGCGCGTACAGGATGTGCTGGGGAGGGCGCCGGAAGAATTCGTCGGAAAGGTACTCGGGGGCGGAGTTCATCCGGATGATCTTGCGAAGCTCAAAGCGACTTTTCAGAAAGTCGCCGCGGGGCACGGCCCGAACAGTCAATTCGAATACCGGGCGCGGCATGCGGATGGAACTTGGCGGATGCTTCGCGCCAGCGCGAGCCCGCTATACGATGCGAATGGGAAGACTAATGGAGTCGTAGCCTCGGCGCGGGACGTCACAGAATCCAAGACTGTCGAACAACAGCTGATGCAAAAAGAGAAGCTCGCGGCGATGGGCGAAATGATGACAGGAGTGGCCCATGAGTTGAACAACCCGCTAACTGCGATCCTGGGCATCAGCGACCTGATTCGCGAACGCGCCGTGGACGACGCCATGCGTCACCAGATCGAGACGGTGTTGAAACAAGCGCGGCGCGCTGCGACCATTGTCCAGAACCTGCTTGTTTTCTCCCGCCCCTCTATTCTGCGCCAAGCGAGAGTTCATCTCGATCAGATCCTGAAACAGGCGCTGGATTCCCAGCACAGCTCGCTGCAGCAGAAGAAAATCACCGTCCAATTTAAAGGAGCGCGCGATCTACCTCCCATCGAAGGAGATGCGAAACTGCTGGTGCAGGGATTCTCAAATCTGATCTCGAACGCGGAGCAGGCAATCGGAGCCGTGCGCGAAAGCGGCACGCTTCGGATTTCGACGGGGTTCGCGGACGGAAAAATCACTCTAGCATTTTCGGATGATGGCCCAGGCATCTCGCCGGAAAACCTGGGGAAGATATTCGATCCTTTTTTTACCACCAGACGTCCATCGGGCGGGACCGGACTTGGACTTACAATTTCCCAGGCAATCGTGAAGGAGCATGGGGGGAAAATCGAAGTGGAATCGTCGCTCGGTACAGGCACTACTTTTCGCGTTGTGCTTCCAGCGGCGGTGGAAGAAGTTTCGCCTGCAGCAATCATCCCCCGGGCCGCCGTACCTCCGCCGCCTGGCACAGCCGAACTGCGCGGACACTCCGTGTTTATTGTGGATGATGAAGAGAGCATACGCGAGATCGTGCAAGAAGGGCTGGCTGCCCGCGGAATGATCGTTGAAGGCGCCGCGAGTTCAGAGGAAGCGCTTTCGCACTTGGCAACGGACCACTACGAATTCGTGCTTTGCGATTTTAATTTGCCGGGATTGAATGGAGAACAACTCTTCGAGCGTGTACGTTCGCAGGCACACGCTGCAACTCCGCGATTTGTTTTTATGACGGGTGCGTTACTGGACCCGGGGCAGGTGGCGAAGTTTCAAGAAAAAGGCGCCTCCGTGTTGCATAAACCGTTTCACGTAGCAGCGCTGGCTACTTTGCTGGCTCAACTTCTGCAGGCGGAGCCGGTGGTCGCGAAATAGGACAGATCGGAGTTATTTATCCGTCTTCGTTGCGGCTTGCGCCGTCGAGAGCGGATCCATTCCGAAATCCCAAAAATACAGATTCGTTCCGCCGCCTTGGACAATTTCGGCAAGAGCGTATTCGCCCGGGTCAATGTGCTGCTCTAACGTAAATCTATAGACGCCCGGCGCGATCAGCCAACGCTGCATGAGCAAAGTGGTCTTTCCCGTGGTTGCTTGCTCCTTAAAAAGCAGATCGAGATTTTCAAGGTAACGGGAGTCTCCTTTTACTTTCGCTCGAAGCAGTTCCAACTCCGGCTCCCGTCCGTCGGCGGTACGCATATAAAACTCCGTCTGGCCGGCTTTGATGCGCAGCTTCGCGCGCGGGCCGATCAGCGAAACTGTATGTCTGGTTGGAACGATCGGAACCGGAATCAGCACCTGCTTCAACAGCTGCGTTTTGCTGAATTTGATGTCCGCGGGGGCCTGGGGAATTTTAAAGACTCCCTTGCCATCGAATTCGAAGAGACCCTCGCCGGGCGGCAGAAAAACTCCAGGAGCGACTTCGAGACTCGCATCGATGTCCAGCGCTTGGGCCGTGCGCTCGGATTCACGAGCGTGGACTTTAGCAATCACGTCCGCGTCGCGTTTCGCCTCCGCGGCTTCCACTTTGCGCGTGGCGTCCCAGTCGACGAGCGATTCCGGCATTTCCTCCCACTGCGATTGTTCGATGCTGTAATAGCGGACCCTGTCACCGTCGACTTTGTATTCCCGGACAAGTTGAAAGCTGCCATCGCGGAGTATGAGTTTTTTTCCGCGCGGCAGTGATGCCGCAGAGGAAGGCGCTAAATCAGCGGGCGACTGATTAGACGATGGCGACTGATTCGGAGACGGGGACTGGAGCGCCAACGCAGGAGCGGGAGCATCGAGTGCGAGGAAAGCGAGTGCAACCCCGAGGATGAGGGCTGGCCCCCACCGCCAAAAGCGTAGATCCCCATTTTGCCGTCGGCCTAGCATTACTCTCGCGTTACCCGGTTTAGTAAGATGCGTGGCGCCGACCGGGAGTTGAACGGTCCTTAGGATAATCTCTGGGGTGGGCCCGCGGCAATGACCTGCATCAAATACGAAGGCGAAGCGAATGGAAAGGTGAGGGTTGGAGAATATCAGTTCAGGACTGCGGCAGCCTATTTTCTGAGGTCTCTCGGAGAGTGTCTATTAGCCGAGGGCTAGTGATCGCAACGAGGGTGAAGAAGCGTGAGAATCATCAGGTCGGAATTGGTGAACAACCACTTTTCGGCTTCGGCGCCGACAGCTTCCGCGGCGCGGGCGATCGTACCCAAATGCTTATTTCGCGCGACGCCTCGAAGATGGTCCAAGCATATGCCGGTCAGGGTAGATACTTCGGTTTCGGTGAAGATCTTTTGACTCGATTTGATGCGTACCATGCGCGCCCTCTCATGCTTTGGTGCAGGGACAGAATAGATGTCAGCAATTCCGCCTGCAATAGTCCTTCCGTTCTACACAGGGCAAACTGCCGGACTACGAACACGGCGTGAACCCTTCTGCATTCTATGATTTGCGTCAATTATGCGAACTTCAGGAGAAGCACGCTGCGAGTAGAGTATTTCTCCAAAGTGGTAACGAGAGTCTATTGATGAAATGTTTCTACCACTTCACGGATTTGTTTCGGGCGCGATTCGTGGTAAGCGATGGTGCGGATCCAATCGACAGAAAGGGGCTGAGGTTTTCGTGCGCGTAGCAGTCAGATTACGAACCCACTCGCCTTTTCGAATGCGCGGGCGAGTTGAAGGATTCGGGACTCACTGAAGTGAGGGCCTAAAATCTGCAAACCGACTGGAAGCCCTGCTTTCGTCTTTCCGCAGGGAACTGAGACTCCAGGAATTCCCGCTAGACTTCCCGTAACTGTATATATATCAGCTAGATACATCTGAAGAGGATCAGAGGTTTTCTCACTTAGTTTGAATGCCGGGGTCGGCGAAGTCGGCGCCAGAACGGCGTCCACTTTCTGGAAAGCGTCCGAAAAATCCCGCGCGAGCAATGAGCGCACCTTCTGCGCTCGCAGATAATAAGCGTCATAGTAGCCGGACGAAAGGACGTAAGTGCCCAGGATGATGCGGCGCTTTACTTCCGGGCCAAAACCGCGTTCACGGGTTTTGCAGTACATATCAAGAAGCGTGGCAGCCGGGACACGCAGACCGAACCGTACGCCATCGTATCGAGCAAGGTTCGAGCTGGCTTCGGCGGTGGCGATAATGTAATAGGTGGCGATCGCGTATTCGGTATGCGGCATTTTGAGCGGAATGCGGCGGCAACCGAGTTTCTCCATTAAGGCGATGGCGGCGAGGACTTTATCCTTCACTTCACTATCGATGCCTTCGGCGAAATACTCCTCCGGAACGCCGATGCGGAGGCCTTGGACGGGCTTTTCGATTTCCACGGAATAATCAGGAACGGAAACGGCTGCCGAGGTGGAGTCATTTTCGTCATGCCCGGCAATCACGGACATGACGGTGGCTGCATCGGCGATATTTTCAGCGAAAGGGCCAATTCGATCGAGAGAGGAGGCGAAGGCGATGAGGCCGTAGCGGGATACGCGTCCGTATGTTGGCATAAGTGCAGGAATTCCGCAAAAGGCTCCCGGCTGGCGGATTGAGCCTCCGGTATCGGTTCCGAGGGCCGCGACAGCTAGACCCGCAGCCACGGCGGCAGCGGAACCGCCGCTTGAGCCGCCCGGGACGCGATCGGTGGCCACGGGGTTACGTACGGGTCCGTATGCAGAGTTCTCATTTGAGCTGCCCATGGCAAACTCATCGCAGTTGGTCTTTCCGAGGATAACGGCACCGGCGTTCTCCAAGCGCGCGACGGCGGTCGCGTCATAGGGGGGAACGTACGACTCCAGGATCTTCGATCCACAGGTGGTGCGAATGCCGGAGGTGCTGATTACGTCCTTGACGGCGATCGGAACGCCAGCGAGTGGCGGCAATTTATCGCCGCGAGCTATGGCTGCGTCCACGCGATCAGTCTGGGCATACGCGCGCTCGGGCGAAAGCGTGAGGTAGGCGTTCAGGACCGGGTTTTGCCGATCAATATTCGCGTAAAACTCGGTGGCGAGCTCCCGGGCGGAAATTTTCTTTGCATGAAGAGCGGTCTGGATGCCGCCGACTGTCCAGGGGGCCGTGGCACTCATCTTTCGATTACCTTGGGGACGCGAAAAAAGGGTTTTACGGCGTCGGGAGCCTGGCTTAGGACTGCATCGGCGACGGTGCAGGGACGGACGGTGTCGTCGCGTAGCGGCGTACCGGGCTCTTGGTTCGACACGGAGGGAGCGGAGTTCGTTTCTCCGGACGCGAAAGACATTTGGGTCATCGGCTCGACGTTCGTGAGGTCGAGCTGCTGGAGCTTTCCGATGTAGTCCAGGATTTCGTCCAGCTGGCCTCGATACATCTCGGCTTCATCGGGCGTCAACTCGAGGTGGGCGAGTTCTGCCACGCGCAAAACGTCTTCGCGGCTGATAGTCATCTGGTTGGCGACCTCTCGGATTAGACGCTAAAAAGATCAACTGCCTTTACGGCTGCGGATGAACGGTGTGTGCTCGTTGTCCATTTCGCGGGAGACGCGCTTGGGGCCAGGCTTGGCGATGAATTTTACTTCGCGGACGAGATTTCCGCCCCAGGCCTGATTGACACGCTCGCAGAATTCTTTTTTCATGGATTCGAGTTGTTTCTGCCAGGCCTTGCCATCGGCCACGATTTCGAGGCGTCCGGCTTCGCAGCTGATGGGCTTGGTATGGGCCGCAAGAATTTTTCCCACGACCTTAGGCCACGCACCGGTGAGCCAAGCGAGAGCTGCTTCGGGGCGGTCGAGTCGCCGCAGCACACCGCCAAGAAGTTTTCCGGCACGATCCATGGATGGCGGATTCTAACACAGACGGACGGCGCAACGAATCTCTGAAGCCATTACAAACGGCTCGCGAAAGTTTGGGCGCGAGAAGCGGATAGTTTCTGCTCGCGGATTTGAAGAGACTGTATGTGAGACGGCGAAGTTTTAGAGAGGACAAATGATTCCGATACGTGTGATTGCTATTTCGACCGATATTGCGGAGTCTGTGCGAAAGACGATGAAGGATCCACGCTACGGTTTCCCAGCATATACGGGAATCGCCGCGGGAAGTGCGCCGTGCAGGCATTGTCTTCGAATGATTTCTCCAGGGGAACGGTGGACGCTTTTCACGCACGACGCTTTCGAGGGCATCGAGAAGCTTCCTTTGCCCGGACCGGTTTACGTGCATACGGAAGCGTGCGAACGGTACCCAGAAGACGGAGGTTTCCCTGCAGAGCTTCGGAAGAGTCCACGAACGCTAAACGCGTACGCTCGGGGCGCGCAGCTGTTGGCGCAAGAATACGTCGAGGATGGGAATGTGGACATTGGGATTCAAGAGCTTCTTGCGCGCACAGACACGGACTACATCCACGTGCGCAGCACGACGGCGGGATGCTACACGTTTCGAGTGGAACGCGCGGACGGGTGATGACGAGATCACGCCATTCGGCGGAAAGGAAGACGCTCTTATTCTCGGATACGTTGTCGGCGAGGGGCACTAAACCGGGCCGTTCAGGCCGAGCTGGGGGGCGATTCCGCGGAGGGCCTCGATGCAGAAGGCGATATGTTCGTCGAGAGGGACACCCAATTCTTCGGCGCCCTTGTACACGTCGTCGCGGCTGACGCCGCGGGCGAAGGCTTTGTCTTTCAGTTTTTTCTTCACGGATGCGGCTTCGACTTCGTGAATGCTTTTGCTGGGTTTGATGAGGGCGCAAGCGGTGAGAAAGCCGGATAGCTCGTCGCAGGCGAAAAGAGCGCGGTCGAGCGGCGAAACGCGGGCGACGCCGCAATAATCGGCGTGGCCGAGGATCGCGTGAATCATTTCTTCCGGGTAGCCGCGTTCACGGAGAATTGTCGAGCCTTCGTAGGGGTGCTCCTGCGTCGGGTGGTGAGCGGCGTTCGGAAAGCGCTCGTAATCGAAATCATGAAGGAGGGCTGTAAGGGACCAGAGATCCTCGTCGGCGCCGAGTTTTCGAGCATAGGCGCGGGTGCAAGCCTCCACGGCAAGAGCATGTTTGCGCAGGCTTTCGCTTTGCGTGTACTCACACAGAAGCTTCCAGGCATCGTCACGGGTTGGCATAAGGTCCTCGACACAATGCTGCAAGATGAGGCCCACGAAAAGCAAGAGTGATCCGGGGCACGCTGGATTCCCACCAACTCTAGCTGAGAAATCCGGGCTAGAGCTCCAACATTTCGAGAGCCGCAAGGGCATAGATCGCCGCGCAATCAATCATTTTTCGCAGATCAACGTATTCGTTCGGTCCATGCGCGACCGAAAGCAGCCCGGGACCGTAGGCGTACGCCGGAATCCCGGTAGCGGCATAGAAGCGGGTTTCCAGCAGCCCAGGACACATTTCAAAACGAGGCGGTTCGCCGGTTACGGTTTGTACGCTGCGGGAGAGCGCTTGACCCAGCGCTTCGTCCTCCCGGCATGCGGCAGAATTACCCTCTTGCAGGACGTCCCATTCGAGGGGAATGCCGTCTCGTCTACATTGCTCCAGCAAGCCCAGTAATTTTGCCTTCTCCTCGTCGAGGTTTTCCTCCGGATTAATTCGCCGGTCGATGGTGAACCAGCATTCCTCCGGCACCACATTGAAGTTAGCGCCGCCGCCGCTCAATCCGCCGAGCATCAGGATCGAGTTGCGCATCTGTTCCGTGCCGACTTCGCATCGCGTTCTGCGCTTTTCCACCTCGCGTTTCAGTTGGGCCAGCCGCTCGACGACAAGGTGCATGCGTTCAAACGCGTTTGCTCCTTGATGCTGCAAGCCAACATGCGCTGACTTTCCAAAGATTCGGACGCGCAGGGAAATCGCGCCCCGATTCGCGTTCCATACCACGCCACTGGTCGGCTCCGCCAGCAACATCCCGATTCCGTTTCGCCCGAGCAATCCCTCGCTCGCTAACCATGCTGAGCCGCGCTTGCCCCCGGTCTCTTCATCGGGGACCAGCATCAGGCTGACCTTGCCGTTCAACTTCAGGCTGCATTCCCTTATCGCGAGAATGGCGTAGAGCATGGCGACGATCCCACCCTTCATGTCGCACGAGCCGCGCCCAAATACGAAGTTGTCTTTGCGAGTCGGCTGGAACTGTTGCGAGGATTGCGCCGGAACCACATCGTAGTGGCCGTGGAAATAAAGCGAACGCTCCCCGCTTCCCAAGCTGGCCAGCAGACTAACTGGAGGCTGGCCGTTCGGCATTTCCAGGCCGACTGGCACAAATCGCCGGCAGTCGAGATGCAGTTGACGCGTGCGCGTTTCGAGCAAATCCGCGCAAGCCCTATAAGCTGTACCCGGCGGATTCTCTGTCGGAATAGCAATAAGCTCCGCGAGAAATGCCGCCATTTCTTCCTTGCGCGCGTGCAGCCAGGAAACGATCGCATCGGTTCGTGACGAATCGCTGCCCGGGCGTTTGCTCATCCGTCGTCATGTTAGAAGGCGCTAGAAGTGAGGCCAAGCGCCATATTGGCGTGCGGCCCAAAGCGTCTGGGAGAGGCCGCTGAGTGGCCATAACTGCAAATGAGGCGCGTCTTAGAATGAGACAGGAGCGTGCCGGATGAGACGGCAGCAGTCCACAATGAGACAGTGCGATTGGTGCGGCTGGCATGTGTTGGGGCAGCTTAGCAGGCGAAGAAATTGCGTATCTAGCGACCAGCAAGACGCTTACAACGAAGCCGGGCAGTTCATTCTGGAAAAACGAAAAGGAAAACCTTTTCGGAACTCGAAGTGCAAGAGATGGAAATGTAAGTCAAAAAGCGTCACCGATTGACGCAGTGCGACGATGTGTTCAGGTCGATAGCAGACCATAAGCGTCAGGCGAAAGATAAAAAAAATCTTATAGACGGCGCAGGCAGGGCCAAGCAGTTTAGTTTGTAAGGAGCAAGACGATGGCTTTCAAATTGGCGGCTCGGACAGGCGAAATAACACTTGACAAGAAATGGCACCCTGGCGACAATCACTCGCGCGCCGTCCCTGCCTTCCCCCTGTCAAAAGAGCCCTCTTCTTCGCATCGCCGGAATAGTCTGCGAGGAGAACCGGTGGCGGAAAAAGAAAGCACAGCAACAAGCATGGATCTCGACCGTGAAGTGATTCGCTGTCAAGTCTGTGGATTGGTTCAATACCGCACACGTACCGACAATTGTCGTCGGTGCTTGCGCATGCTGCCCCCCAAGGTGTCGTTCGTCATACCAACGCCGTCACCTCAAGATTTGCCGGGGGACGACCGCCAACTGTTCGAGAACTGGCCGAACCGCGAAACTGTGGAGAACATCGGGCAGCGCATCCGACAATTGCGGGAGTCACGCGGCATGACGCAAAGCCAGCTACAGGCACGATCGCGCGTCTCGCGTTCATATTTGTCGCGAATTGAGAGTGGACAGATGACGCCCAGCCTCGGCACGCTTGAGAAAATTGCCGAAGCTCTGGGAGTCGGGCTAAACCGCTTCTTCGTGCCGGAAACGAATGGGGAGACGGTACTCGAGGACCCATTCATTCAAGGGCTTCGACCGTTCTTAAGACAGCTCGATTGGACACAGTGGCAAGGCATCCTGAAGAGGTTGCAGGCGATCAGCGAGCACGTGAGCACGAATCACAACGTGCGCCCTCTGCCGCCGCAGACTGCTGACAGGCTGCCCCACAACATGCCCCGGCGGCAACAGCCAGCGGGCCATTCTGCGGCGGTGTTGCACCGCTAGCTCCGCGAAACAAATAACGCGGCACAACCGAAATCAGTAAGGACGGCCCGGCAAGCTCGCCACGAGGCGATTTGCCGGGCCGTCCTTGTTTTGTTGGGTTTCGAGCGCTCCGAGCGGAAAGGCGCTGGAAGCTACTGCGTTTCTTTCTTGCCGATGCGGACCAATGTGATCTGGGTGCCTTCGGAGATTTTCTTCAGAGCCACGACGCGAACGCCGTTGCGGTGATCGTCGACGAACGCAACGTCACTGTCATTCATTATCACCAGACCGTTTGAGTGGTCGGGAACTCCCTTGTTAGCTTCCAGGCGGAAATCGGGGCCGAGACGCTTTCTGTACCAGGCTTGCACGAAGTCTATGGGGTCCTTGGTTTGATACTGCTCGGTGGCGATGCCGACACCGGTGTCGTTTGCGCTGAGATTGACGTTGGCACCCTTGTCATCGGATAAAGGCGAGGCGCCGGGATAAATTTCCAGGCCAGTGACGTGAGGGCCGCCTTTGTCGACTGAAATCGCGCCGAGAGCGGTTTGGATGTCAACTTTGTCGCCGGAGTTGCGAACTTTCAGGTGATGGATGAAAAGGCCGGCGAGGGTTACGCCGAAAAGAAACATGACGATAATTCCCGCGGCGACGATTCCCAGGATCCACCAAATGGCGTTGTTCCTGCGCTGCGGCGGCGTTGGCTGGTACATGGGCGGTTGTGTTGGTCCGGTGGACATAGCTTTCCTCTCGCGCGGTTCAAAGCTTATTACGCATTATGGGTGCGAATTGTTTCATGCGAAGCATGATTCTGCCTGGTGGCGGAGCTAGTAGAAAACCACTTTGACGTCCGGGCTTTTTTTCAGGTGTACAGTGTCGATGAAGCGCACCTGACGGTCGTCATAGGTAAGGATCAGCGAATGGGTGCGAGTGCCCTCGCCGAAGAAGCGCACGCCCCGGAGCAAGCCGCCGCCGGTGACTCCGGTGCAGGCGAAAATGATTTTCTTTCCGGGCGCGAGATCTTCGGTGGCGTAAATGCGCTTGGCGTCTTTGATGCCCATTTGGGCGAGGCGCTCGTGGTGTTCGGGCTTTGACGCGACCAGCCGCGCGAGAATTTGACCATTCAGGCAGCGCAGGGCAGCGGCGGTGAGAACGCCCTCGGGCGCTCCACCGGTACCCATGACGGCGTGGACGCCAGTGCCAACTACAGCGGCGCTGATTCCGGCAGAGAGGTCGCCGTCGGAGATAAGCCTGATGCGAGCGCCGGTGGCACGAATCTGATTGATCAGTTCTTCGTGGCGCGGGCGGTCGAGCACGATGATGACGAGGTCTTCCACTTTGCGGTTGAGGCGCTTCGCGATTGCTTTCAGATTGTCGGCGACCGGCGCATCCAAGTCGACTGCGCCTTTGCACGACGGTCCGACGATAATTTTTTCCATATAAAGATCGGGGGCGTGCAGCAATCCGCCGCGTTCACTTGCCGCGAGAACGACGATGGCGTTGGGCTCACCGGTGGCGCAGAGGTTGGTGCCCTCGAGAGGATCGACGGCGATATCCACTGCGGGGAATGTGCGGCTTTTATCGCGCACGGCGGCGCCGACTTTTTCGCCGATGAAGAGCATGGGGGCTTCGTCGCGCTCACCTTCGCCTATGACGATAGTGCCATCCATGCCGACCGAATCCATTTCCGAGCGCATGGCTTCGACGGCCATCTGGTCGGATTTGTGGCGGTCCCCGAGGCCCATGGTATGCGCCGAAGCGATGGCGGCGCGCTCTACGACGCGCAAGAATTCCAGGCTGAGTGCTTTCTCCATTAGTGCTCCTGAATTACGAGAGTGAATCCGAGCGTCGGGGACTTCCTCCCGGGGGCCTATCATAATCCAATTAATGGGTTTTCAAACAAGGCGCTGTCTCGAAAATAATTTCTCCAGACTTCATGGCAAAGGTTGAATTTTTGCGTTTACAAGAAAGGGATCGTTGAACTCGGTCTGATCGCCTGCTTTCTTTCCTGCGACGGGCAACAAGCGGGCCGAAAGCGGTTTGTGCCATTTCACGGAAAGGCTGGCGACGTCGCCAAGAATTGCGGCGAGCTGGTCGTGCGAGACGTCGCCGGGGAGTGGAATGACGTCAAGCCCGGTACCGCACACCGCGGAATACGAGAGCATTTCATCCAGTGAGAGACGCCCTTCGCTCCAGCGCTGCGAGAGGACAGAGTCCTCTAATACCGGCAGCATCAGGCCGGAATAGCCGGCTTGGGTGACGGGGATGGCCTTGAGGGCGCGAGTGATCAATGCGGTCGTGGTTAGCGTTCCACTGGAGCCCACGGGTCCGCCGAGAAAATTCTCGATTGCGCGGCCGATGGAAACATCTTTCAATCCCGCGGGAGAAAGATCGATTCCGCCGTAGTTCCAGCCAGTGCTTCGGCTGATTTCTTTCGCGGTCTTTTCGACTTGTTGGGCGTAGATGGTGAGCGAAGCTTTCAGGTGCTCCTCTGCAAGTTCGGGAGACTTTGTAGAGGCTAGAGCATCGGCCACGACATTGGCGGACTGCAAGCCTATGGCGAAGCGCTTGCCTTCGCTGGCGAGATACGATGCGGGATAGAACGGCGTGCCGTCAGGGACGAAAGATGAAGTGGTGAAGCTGAAATTTCCCTGGCTGTGCAAGGTGTTGGCTTCGAGATATTTCATCACGCCGGCAGCAGCTTGGATGGATTTCCAGTGGATTCCGTCTTCGCCGCCGATGAAGATGGAACCTTCCAAAGTTTTTGAGTTCGCAAGGATTTTTTCGAGCAACTCGGCTTCACGCGGGTCGTCGGTGTCCTTCATCATGGCCGGGCCGATGGAAGCGTCGAAACCTTCTTTCACGGCTAGCGCGTCGTATTCGCGGAAGAATGCGAGGGTTTGTTCCTCGGAGAGGCCGCGGGTGTATTCGGGGAAAGGCTGCGTGGTGATGCGAATGGTTTGGACATCGTATCCGGATTTTTCGTAGGCGGCTTTCGCGTCGCGCAGGAATTTCAGGGCGTCCTGAATCTGATCTTTGTATTGCGCGCGATCGAGGCGAACGAAGGCTGTGATTGCGCGAACTTTTGGTCTTGAGGAAGGCTCAGATACGCTTTGGGCTGTCCCTACGGCAGAAACTAGCAAAAGTGAGAAGAGAAGCGCGGTGCTGACACGGAACTTGCTTTGGGCGCTCATTAGAAGGCCGAGATTCCGGTAATGCGCTCGCCGATGATGAGCTTGTGGATGTCGTGCGTACCTTCGTAGGTGTAGACGGACTCAATGTTGTTCATGTGGCGCATGACGCAGTAGTCGTCGACGATTCCATTGGCGCCAAGAATTTCGCGGGCGCGACTGGCGGATTCGCGCGCTACCCACACATTATTCATTTTCATCATGGAAATGTGGGAGGGATGAACGCGACCTTGGTCTTTGAGCCTTCCAACCTGCAGAGCGAGGAACTGGGCTTTGGTGATCTCGGTGATCATCCAAACGAGTTTTTCCTGGACGAGTTGGTGCGAGGCGATGGGCTTGTTGTCGAATTGCTTGCGCTGCTTGGCGTAGGTGAGCGCGGTGTCGTAACAGGCCATGGCCGCGCCGATACCGCCCCAGCCGATGCCGTAGCGGGCTTGATTCAGGCATGAGAGCGGACCTTTCAGGCCTTCGACGCCGGGCAGAAGGTTTTCGGCGGGGATTTTACAATCCGTCATGGCGAGGCCGGAAGTGACCGAAGCGCGCAGCGAATATTTTCCGTGAACGTCCCAGGCTTTGAATCCGGGCGTGCCTTTTTCAACCAGGAAGCCGCGAATCTTATCGTCTTCGGTTTTTGCCCAGATGACGGCGACGTCTGAGATGGAGCC
Organism: uncultured Acidobacteriota bacterium; assembly: GCA_963698005.1. GTDB lineage: Bacteria > Acidobacteriota > Terriglobia > Acidiferrales > UBA7541 > Palsa-295. The sequence goes on along the minus strand of OY969113.1, from coordinate 2,442,998 downwards.
GTTGGTAATCCACATTTTTTCGCCGTTCAGGATGTAGCTATCGCCCTTTTTTACGGCGCGCGCGAGCATCCCGCCCGGATTCGAGCCGAACTGAGGTTCGGTGAGACCGAAGCAGCCGATCGCTTTTCCTTGTTGGAGCAGTGGGAGCCATTTGTCTTTCTGCGCGTCCGAGCCGAAGGCGTGGATTGGGTACATCACTAGCGCGGACTGGACTGAAACAAAGCTGCGCAAGCCGGAATCGCCGCGTTCTAGCTCTTGGGTGACCAAGCCATATTCGACGTTGGACATGCCCGCGCAGCCGTAGCCCTTTAGGCTCGCGCCGAAAAGACCAAGCTCGGCCATTTGCGGGACGAGTTGCACGGGGAATTTTCCTTCGCGATTGTACTGCTCGATGATGGGCATGATGGCGTCATCAACGAACTGGCGAGTGGTCTGGCGCGCGAGTTTTTCCTCGTCGCTCAGCAGGGAATCGAAGTCGAGGAAATCGACCCCGGGGAAGGATGGCATTCAATGGCTCCTTGAAGAATGCAGACAGCCAAGCATTGGCGGCACACAGAGAAGAATTCACCGCCGCGACCAATCACACATTCTATCGAATTCACGGCCTGCCGCGCCAGCGAGAGCTATTTCGGGTAGTGTCTTAACTTGGAGAGCCGCGAAGGCGACGGCTCGCGGGAACTGCACCGCGAAAGGAAGGCGCTGTGCGCGCCTGTTTTTTGTCGGAGCTGAAGCTCCGGCTCCCTGAAAAACTGCGAAGCGGATGTTCGCCAGACAAATCAGGATACTTCGCGGATTTTTGCAAGCCTAACGAGATAAGCGGCCGGCTGCAATAATGTATACTTCTCGGCAAAACTTTCGCAGGGTGGGGCATGAATCGATCGGTTGGCGTGACGGTATCCGCGGTTGTGGTGATATTCGGCAGCGTCCTTACGCTCCTGGCGGGGATGATGATGCTGTTCGCTTCGTCGGGGGGCATTCCCGTCCCCGAAAACCAAGTACACTTCATGAAGTATTTTATGATTTTCCTGGCGCTGGTGTTGTTCGCGCTGGGGGCGTGGGGCATTACTTCCGGAATGGGTCTGATGCGCTTGCAGGCGGCGTCGAGAATCTCGATGCTGGTTTTCAGCGCGCTGCTGCTTTTACTCTGCATTCCGGGGTTTCTGATGTTCCTGGTAATGCCGTTTCCGCCGCCCGGGACGGCTCCAAGCCCGGAACTCCCGGCAAACGTTCTGGCGGCAACGCGGATTTTCATGATCGTACTTTACGGAATCCTCGCGGCGCTGGGGGGCTGGTGGCTTTACTTCTTCAACAAGCGGTCGACGAAGGACCAATTTCTTAAGGTGAGCGTGCCGCAGCTGGACGGAATGCACGGTGAGGGGATTATTGCACAGGATGCGCGACCGCTGAGCATCACTCTGATCGCTTGGTACCTGCTGATCAGCGCATTTGTTGGGGTGCTCGGTCTTTCGATGGATCCGCCGGTCTTTTTCCTGGGATTTTTTTTCAAGGGAACCGCTGCTTCGCTATTGATGTTTGCGCTGGCGCTTCTTCAGTCTTTTATAGGCTTTGGACTGCTGAAGCTGAGGCTCTGGGGTCGCACGTTGGCAATCTATTATTTTCAGTTCTTGATTTTTAATTCGCTGACAATGGTGCTGATTCCCGGGACGCAGGCGCGTTTCGAGCAGGCTATGAACGAAATGCTGCGGGACATGCAAGGCACGACAGGAGCGGCGCCTCCCGTGATGCACTTTCCGGTCTGGTTCGGAGTGATATTTGCGGTGCCCTTGCTGAGTTTGCTGCTGTGGATCGTGGTCAGCCGGAAAGCAGCGTTTCACGCGGACCAAGAAGGAGGCCAGTGAAGGCTTAAGTTGCTCCAAACCTGGGTTTTGCCGGTGGCAATCTCAGCGTTGACGTTCGCGAATGGCGATGCGATAATCACGAGCTTTGTTGATCCTAGAAGCGTGGTCCGGCGGGCGAGGGTGTCGCCCCGGAAGCGTTTAGACAATTTTTAAATGGGGCGCCAGATCCGTACCTTCTCCTGACGATGGAAATTCTCCACCAGCTCGGCGACTTGTTCCTTCAAGCTGTGCCCTCAGTGGTCATTGTTTTTCTGTTCTATTTGTTCCTGCGCTGGGCATTCTTCACGCCGATTCAGAAAGCGATGGCGGAGCGGGAGGCGAAGATTGAAGGGGCTCGCGTGGAGGCCGCCGCGGTGGAAGCGGACGCGGCCAAGGATTTGCAGGCGTATAACGAAGCGCTGAAAAAAGCTCGCGGAGAAATCTACGCGGAGCAAGAAGCCGCGCGGCAAGTAGCTCTCGACGAGCGAGCGAAGCTTCTGAAGGTGATGCGCAGCCGCGCCGTGGAGGAAGTGACTGCGGCGAAGAAAAAGATTGCCGAGGAGCTGGTTGCCGAGAGCAAGGAAGTGGCAAGCCAAACCGATATTCTGGCGCGCGAGATTACGCAACGAATTCTTGAAAATCCGTCTCCGATGCAGGGCGGAGCTGCTCGATGAAGCGCCTGCTGAGCGCGATCGGGTTTCTGTCCGTATTTTTCCTTGTAATAGCTTTGCCGGTTCTGGCCGAAGAGAGAGAAAAGCCACCGCCGACGGAATCCGGAATGGGTCTGGTGTTCCGCTGGCTGAATTTTGCGATCGTTTTTGGCGTGATTGCATATGTTGCGGTGAAGTGGGGCGGGCCTTACTTCCGGGCGAAAGCGGAAGAGACGGCGGGAAAAATCGCCGAGGGAGCGCGGGCGCGTGAAGCCGCCGAGCGGCAAAGAGAAGAAATCCGGAAGAAACTGGCGGGACTCGGGGAGGAAGTTACGAGACTGCGTGCCGCAGCGAAGCGCGATGCGGAAGCGGAAGCTAAACGGGTGCGCGAGATGGCTCACGCCGAATCGGAAAAAATCGAGCGCGCCGGGCAGATGGAAATAGAAGCGGCGCGACGTGCGGCGCACGTGGAACTAAAAGCGCTGGCGGCACGGCTGGCGGTGGAACGCGCGGAAACTCTGCTGGCGAAAGAGATGACGCCGCAAGCGGAGACGGCGCTGTTTCGCACGTTCGTGGCGGAGCTCGAGAGGAGCGTCAATTGAGCGCAGTGGCCGAAAGATACGCCGCGGCGCTGGCGGAAGTGGCGCTGGAGCGAAAACTCGCGGACAAGGTGAGGAGCGATCTCGGCGCGTTCATGGAAGTGTTTCTTTCCTCGACGGATCTGCGGAATGCTTTGGAGAGCCCGGTGGTGAGCAGCGACGTTAAGCACAAAGTGATCCACGAAGTGGCCGCGAAAATGGGTGTGGACGTAGCGGTACAAAACTTTCTTTACCTGATCGTGGACCATCGCCGCACAGAGATACTGCACGAGATTCCCGGCGCTTTGCAGCAGCAATTGAATATGCGCATGGGAATCGCCGAGGCGGAAGTGAGTTCGGCGAGGGAATTGAGCGGAGCGGAGAAACAGCAGTTGACCGCGATGCTTGAACGGCGCACGGGGAAGAAAATCGAAGCGAGCTTTCGTCAGGACAAAGCGCTACTGGGCGGCGCGGTGGTACGCGTGGGAACGACGATTTATGACGGGTCGGTGCGCGAGCAGTTGAACCGGCTGCGCGAGCGATTGGAAACGGAATAGGCGATCGAAATTTAGGAGCGGGAATGGCGAACATCAAAGCGGACGAGATTACAAAGATATTGCGCGAGCAGATCGAAAACTACCAGCAAACGCTGGCGGTGGACGAAGTGGGATCGGTGATCTCGGTCGGCGACGGAATTGCGCGCGTTCACGGACTGGATAAATGCATGGCGGGCGAGATGCTGGCGTTCCCGCATGATGTTTTCGGAATCGCGCTGAACCTGGAAGAAGATCAGGTCGGCGTGGTGCTGCTGGGCGACTACACAGAGATTGAAGAAGGCGACATCGTGAAGCGGACGAACAAGATTATGTCCGTGCCGGTGGGCGATGCGATGCTGGGGCGCGTGGTGGACGCGCTGGGAAATCCGGTGGACGACAAAGGGCCGATTCAAACCGATAAGCGGAACCCCCTGGAGCGTCTGGCGCCGGGCGTGATCGACCGGCAGCCGGTGCGCGAGCCGGTGCAAACAGGAATCAAGTCCATTGACGCAATGATTCCGATCGGACGCGGACAGCGCGAGTTGATCATCGGAGACCGGCAGACCGGAAAGACCGCGATCATTTTGGATACGATCATCAATCAGCGCGGCGGCGACATGATTTGTATTTACTGCGCCATCGGGCAGAAGCGTTCGACCATCGCGCAAATCGTGAAGATCCTGACCGACAATGGCGCGATGGAACACAGTATCGTGGTGGCGGCATCGGCTTCGGAGTCGGCGTCGATGCAGTACATTGCGCCATTCGCGGCATGCGCTATTGGCGAATACTTTCGAGATACGAAGCGTCACGCGGTGTGCTTCTACGACGATCTTTCGAAGCACGCGCAGGCCTATCGCGAAATTTCCTTGCTGCTAAGGCGACCTCCGGGCCGCGAAGCGTTTCCTGGCGACGTTTTCTTTTTGCACTCGCGACTGCTGGAGCGCGCAGCCAAATTAAATGATGAGCTTGGAGGGGGTTCGCTGACAGCGCTGCCGGTGATCGAAACACAGGCGGGCGATATTTCGGCTTACATTCCGACCAACGTGATTTCCATTACGGACGGGCAGATTTATCTCGAAGCGGATCTTTTTAACAGCGGCGTGCGGCCGGCGGTGAACGTAGGACTTTCAGTGAGCCGCGTCGGAGGCAACGCGCAGATTAAAGCGATGCGGCAGGTGGCGGGCACGTTGCGGTTGGACTTGGCGCAATACCGCGATTTGGCGGCGTTTGCGCAGTTTGGTACGGAGCAGTTGGACAAAGCGACGCAAGCGCAACTGGCGCGCGGACAGCGCCTGGTGGAGATTTTGAAACAAGATCAGTATCAGCCGCTGCCGGTGGAAAAGCAGGTTCTGATTATTTACGCGGCGGCGAACCGGTACCTGGAGGATTTGGAAGTATCGCAGTGCCGCCAGTTCGAACTGGAAATGTATCCGTTTATCGAAACCAACTACAACGGATTGCTGAAATCCATACGCGAGAAAAAGGCGTTTGACGACGAGATTCGCGCGGAGGCCAAGAAAGCGCTGGATGCATTCAAGGAAACATTTAGGGCGGCGCATCCGGCGAAGGCTGAAACGGATGCGGGCGCGAAAAAGGAACCGAACGCAGCAGCAAAGCCTGCTCCGGCTGCAGCACCGGCTCCGGCGGCACATTAATTCGAGCGCGAAGATTAGACCCAGCTATCGATGCCCACACTACTTGATTATCGGCGGCGGGTTCGGTCGGTAAAGAACACGCAGCAGATTACGCGGGCGATGAAATTCGTCGCGGCGGCAAAACTCCGACGCGCGCAAGAAGGCGTGTTTGCGGCGAGGCCGTACGCCCACGAGATTCTGCGGGTTTTGCGTTCGGCGGCGGCGCGCATGGAAAATGTGGCGCATCCTCTCTTGGTTCGGCGTCCGGAAGAAAAGATCCTGGTGGTTGTGCTTACGGGCGACCGCAGCCTGGCGGGAGCTTTCAATTCGAACGTGATCCGGCACGCGAGCGAATTCATGCGGGAGCATTCATCGAAGCAGATCGAACTAATCGTGGTGGGCAAAAAGGGGCGGGACACTTTTCGGAAGCGCGGGCTGAAGTTCGCGGGCGAGTATTTGGATGTGTCGGCAAAGGTGGAGTTTTCGAAGGCCAAGGAAATCGCTACGCGCATTGCGGAGCTGTACATCAGCGGCGAAGTGGATGCGGTGTACGCGATTTACAACGAGTTCAAGAATGTGATGGTACAGAACCTGCAAGCGCAGAAATTGCTGCCAGTCGATCCGGAGGTCGTGAGCGCGCAAGGAAAAGACGGGGAAAAGTCGCTAGCCAGCCACGCCGGGCCGGGAAGCTCGCTGCCTATGGAGCAAGCGCCACGGGGTGGCGAATTACTGGTGGACTACATATACGAGCAGCCGGTGGAAGAAATTTTTCGGGCTTTGGTACCGCGGTATCTTGAAACTGAAATTTATCGAATTTTGCTGGAGTCGGCTGCTGCGGAGCACGCCGCGCGCATGACGGCGATGGATGCTGCGACGCGGAACGCATCGGAACTAATCGACAAATTAACTTTGCAAATGAATAAGATCCGGCAGGCCGCAATTACGAAGGAAATTATCGAGATTGTCAGCGGCGCGGCTTCCGCGCTGTCGTAATCATAGCGTTCTAACGAGACTCAGGGAGAAACGGAAATGGCAGAAAACAAAGATCAAGAGAAGATTGGGCACGTGGTCGAGGTCATCGGCCCCGTTGTGGACATTTTGTTTCAAGAGCATCACCTACCGTTTATTCACAATGCGGTGCGCATCACAAGCGAAGGGTTCAACGTTCCGGAGCAGCTCAATATCGTCGCGGAGGTTGCGCAGCAGTTGGGAGAAGGGAGAGTCCGTTGCGTGGCGATGAAACCAACGGAAGGGCTAGTGCGCGGAATGAAGGCGGAGAACCTGGGCGAGCCGATTTCCGTGCCGGTGGGACGCGCGACGTTGGGACGCGTTCTGAACGTGCTGGGCGAGCCGGTGGACAACCTCGGTCCGGTGAAAACCGACAAGCGCTACCCGATTCACCGACCAGCGCCGTCGCTCGAGGACCAGTCCACTACGCTTGAGATGTTTGAGACGGGGATTAAAGTTGTGGACCTGATTGAGCCTTACCTGAAGGGCGGAAAGATTGGATTGTTCGGCGGCGCGGGCGTGGGAAAGACCGTGCTGATTCAGGAATTGATTCACAACGTAGCTATGAAGCACGGCGGCGTTTCGGTGTTTGCGGGAGTAGGCGAGCGCACGCGCGAAGGCAATGACTTGTGGCTTGAAATGCAGGAATCGGGCGTGGTGGTGCCGGGGAACTCGGAGAAGTCCCGTTGCGCGCTGATTTTCGGGCAGATGACGGAGCCGCCCGGCGCGCGTCTTCGCGTGGGACTAACGGGCTTGACGGTCGCTGAATATTTCCGTGACGAAGAACATCTGGATGTGCTGCTTTTCATCGACAACATTTTCCGATTCGTGCAGGCGGGATCCGAAGTTTCCGCGCTGCTGGGCCGCATGCCTTCAGCGGTGGGATACCAGCCGAACTTGAACACGGAAATCGGCGAGTTGCAGGAGCGCATTACCTCTACCAAGACGGGATCAATCACGTCGGTGCAGGCGATTTACGTGCCTGCCGACGACTACACCGATCCGGCACCTGCGGCGACATTCGCGCACTTGGACGCGACCACGAACCTGAGCCGGCAAATTGTGGAACGAGGTATTTACCCGGCCGTCGATCCGCTGGCGAGTTTCTCGCGAATTTTGGATCCGCGCATCGTGGGGCAGGATCATTACAATGTGGCGCGCGCGGTGAAATCAGTGCTCCAACGATACAAGGAATTGCAGGACATTATCGCGATTCTCGGAATCGAAGAGCTTTCCGACGACGACAAGCAGACGGTGACTCGCGCACGCAAGATCGAAAGATTCCTTTCGCAGCCGATGAACGTGGCAGCGCAGTTCACGGGACTCGAAGGCAAGTACGTGAAGGTGGAAGACACGGTGCGCGGATTCAAGGAAATTGTGGAAGGCAAGTACGACGATTTGCCGGAACAGGCTTTCTACATGGTGGGCACAATCGAGGAAGTCCGGGAAAAGGCGGAGAAAATGGCGGCGACGGCATAGCTTTCAGCCACGCGAGCCTGAACATAAATGCTACCTGAAGCCATCGAACTGCAAGTAGTGACGCCGGAGCGGCACGTGCTGAGCGAGAACGTGCAATCGCTGGAAATGCCGGCGAAAGACGGCTACATGGGTGTCCTGCCGGGGCATGCCCCGCTGATTACTTTGCTGGGAGTGGGCACGTTGACGTATCACAAAGGCGCGGAGACGCGCTACCTGACGGTGATGAATGGATTCGCTGAAGTTTTGCCGGATCGCGTAATTGTGTTGGCCGAGCTTTCGGAGCGCGCTGAGGAAATCGATGTGGCGAGGTCTCGCGCGGCGCTTGAAAGGGCACAAGCAGAAGCTGCCAAGCCCGGCGCGCAAGAAGCCGAATCGAAAGAGGCGGAGGCTGGAGTTGAGCGGGCCACGGCACGTTTGCAAACAGCTTCGAAAGGCGGTGGTTCGGGGTCGCCGCAGGGCTCAAGTCGATCCGCGCATTAACTCCATTTGGGTGTATTAGTTAGCACAAAGACCGCATCCCCGCGGTCCAGCTAGCATCCAATGTCATGTACCATTCATAAGGGCCCAATGGCTGAAATCACTGTGTATTCGACATGCTGGTGCTGTGATTGCAGGCGCGCGAAACAGTTTCTCCGCGAGCGAAAAATAGCTTTTCGCGAAGTGAATATTGACGAGTCGCCTGATGCGGAAGAGATCGTGCTGCGCGCGAACAATGGCAAACGCAAAGTTCCCACGCTTGAGATCGACGGGCGCTTCTTCGCATGCAGCCCGTTCGACCCTTACTTGCTTGCTGAAGAACTGAAGATTCCGCTGAACAAGTAGCAGATTAAGCCAGGCCTGCGCCGCGCGTCATTACACCTGCGACGCGCAAATCCGGTGTGAGAACAACCAAGTCCGCATCCGCGCCTATCGCGATGATTCCTTTTTTTCCTGCGAGGCCGAGGCGACGAGCGGGCAGGATTGTGGCCATGCGCAGCGCGTCGATGAGAGGAACGCCGAGCGCGACAATATATCGCAGGGCGCGATCGAGAGTGAGAGTGCTGCCCGCGAGTTTTCCTTCCGAGTTCCGGCAAATGCCGTCCTTCACGGTTACTTCGAAATTTCCGAGACGAAAATTTCCGTCGGGCATGCCAGTGGCCGCGGTCGCATCGCTCGCGAGGAATACGGTGTCGAATCCTTTTGTGCCAAGCAGCACCTGGATAGCAGGGCCGGCGACGTGAATGCCGTCGGCGATGATTTCAGCGGTGACGTCAGGCTCGGTAAGGATGGCGCCAATCACACCCGGATCACGGTGGGAGAACGGGCGCATGGCGTTGTAGAAATGCACGGCGTGGCGGGCTCCGGCCTGAATAGCGGCGCGAGTCTGCTCGTAATCCGCGTCGGTGTGGCCGATCGCGGCGACGATTCCGTTTGCTACTGCGGCGCGGATCAAATCGAGCGAACCGGGGATTTCGGGAGCTACCGTGAGGATACGGATTAAGCCATCCGACGCGGCGCGAAATTTATCCAAGGTTTCTACGGAGGGGCGCGCGATGGAGTCCGGAGGATGGACTCCGCGGCGAGCTTTTGAAATGAACGGACCTTCCAGGTGAATTCCCAGGATTTCGGCAGCCAAGCTGGTATTTTCCTGCTGTTCGTGCGAGCGGATGTATTGAGCAATTCCCTCAAGGCTCTTGCATGTTTCATCGACGGGAGCGGTGACGGTTGTTGCGAGAATCGAGGTGGTGCCATGGCGCGCAACCGTGGAGGTGATGCAGTCAAGCGCGGAGGGCGTCGCTTCCATAACGTCATGGCCGCCGGCACCATGGATATGGACGTCAACAAAGCCGGGAACGACGGTCATGCCGGAGGCGACGTAGTCGGTGGCGCCCTCCGGGATTTTAACCTCGTCGCGATGGCCGATTGCGGTGATGCGGCCGCCCTCGACGATAATAACGGTGTCGAGGAGCTCTTCTTGGGGAGTGAGGATGCGGCTCGCGTAAATGGCGGTAACGGTCATAGCCTAGGAATCGTACTCGAACTGCGCGGCAAAAACACAGGCGAACCTTGCATCATTTTCCTTCTCCGCTACAATCAGTTGTGGCCTATTTCCCGGAGGGTATTGAATGGCAAACGAAAAGCGGTATGTGGCACAGAAGCGGGAACGTCGCCGCCGGAAAGTCGCTAAGAAGAAGGTGCAGCTTTACGAGCAAGGAAAACTGAAACACGATCAGCTTTCAGCGCTTGCCAAGAAGTTCCTGACGCGCAAACAGCGCGCCCTGAAGAAATCCGAATAAAAAAAGGGGCGCCCAAGACGCCCCTTTTTTCTTACCGCCCGCTCCCGCCACTGCGCGAGTTTGCGCTTCCTTAGTTACCGCCGGAAACCGCTTGCGCGTGGGGCTGCGATACCTTTGGAACGCTCAAGTATCCAGTGATCTTGTCTTTGCCCACCTGGTTCACCACGAATTCAAGCGGGGAGCGCGCGCCGTTTTCGAAGAAGTAAAGCGGCTCGTTGGCGCTCAAGGCCTTCTTTTCGTGGCGCTGGTCGTCAACAAAGATAGTCACGGTGTACTGGCTCTTTTTGATATTCGTTCCGTGGAGCTCAACCATTAAATTGCCGACTTTTTCGCGGTTGTTTTTCTTGTCGATGCTGAATTCGTAGTAATCGCGCTCACCGAGACGACGGAGCTCTTCCACTTCGTCATGGTTCTTCGCGATCAGCGTGCCGAACTCGCCGCGAGTCATTTGGAGGCCGTTCTTCTGGGCCTCGAGATCGGTTCGGACGCCATTGACGTCCGTGCCGAGCTTGTTGACATCGTCAACGCTCGCCTTGGTGGCCAACTGCGCGCTGGTCTGATTCTGAAGATCGGACAATTCCTTCGCGTCTTCTTCCTTGATTTTCTTGGCTTGGAGGCGCGCCTTTCCGAGTTCACCTTCGGTCAATTTCATTTTGTCGGTCACGACGCTGAGCTCGCCCTGAAGCTGCGCGTTGGTGTCTTCAGCCTTGGCCAAGCGCTGATCGAGGACCGCTTCGTTTTTCTTAAACTGTTCGTTCTGGTTGGCCAAATTTTGCTCGAGATCTTTCGAGCGCGTGGAGGCGGTCCATCCTGCACCTAGCGCCACCAGAGATACCACGGCCAGAGCGACGACCACGATGCCGACCCACCGGGGTGCGGCGGCGTCCTCTGTAATGAAATCCTGTCTTTGCTCGCTCATGCTTTTCTCCTGTGTGAATCAGGTTGCGAGACTCAATAGGAGCAAGCGCAGAACCAAAGTGGGAAGGGGCCAGCCATCAGCTTAAGTGATGGATTTATATAGACTTGCCGAGACGTGAACTGGAAAGCGAGAGCAAGGGGCGAAGCGAGCACCTGCAATTTTTACGTTATTTTAATTATTTCTGCGTAGTGGAACAAAAACTGCACTACGTCGTTCTCAATCGCCGGTTTCTCTTAAATTTCGCACGGGAACGCGGTTACTTACCGCGTAACAGTCATGTTGCGCAATTCGGCGATGCGGTCCGCGAGCGGAGGGTGCGTGCTGAATAGGCCAGAAAGGAATTGGCCGGGAGCGAACGGCGCGACGATACAGAGAGCCGCGGTAGAAGGTGGAATATTGGACGGAATTTTCTGGTTATAGGCGCCTAACTTTTCGAGGGCGCTGATCAAGCCGTACTGTTGCCCAATCATCTTCACGCCAGAAGCGTCCGCTTGATATTCGCGCTGGCGAGAGATTCCGAGCTGCAGCAGCAAAGCAGCGATCGGCGCGAGGATGAGCATTAGAAGCGCAGTGATTCCTCCACCTCTGCGATCGCCGCGGCCGCCCAAGCCCCCGAACATCATTCCAAAACGGCCCATTCTGCCAATCCACATAATCGCGCCGGCAAGCGTGGCGGCAATGGAAGACGTGAGGATGTCGTAATTGCGGACGTGGGAGAGTTCGTGAGCGATAACGCCTTCGAGCTCGTCGTCATTCATCAGATCGAGCAGACCTTGCGTGACGGCAACCGAAGCGTGGCTGGGATTGCGGCCAGTGGCGAACGCGTTGGGAGCCGGTTGCGGAATCAGGAACAGCTTGGGCATGGGCAAATTCGCTTTGGCGGCGAGACGCTCCATGACGGCGTAGAGGCGAGGAGCTTCTTCTCTGCTGATGGGCTGCGCGCCGCTTGAGGCCAGAGCAATTTTGTCGGAAAAAAAGTAGGCGGTGCCGTTCATCAGAACAGCGACGACTAGCGCAAGCATCATGCCGCGCTCGCCGCCGAAACTTGCTCCCAAGAAAAGAAGCAACAGCGTGAGAGCCGTTAGAAGGAACGTGGTCTTTAGAGTTTTCATAAAGTTCAGCCTTTGCGCTGCATTTCAGCTTTAGGCGGCGCCCGCCTTCAAAACTCCTCGCGTGACCTTCATTTCGCCAGACTTCGAATCTGCGTCAACAAGCACTTGATCCCCGGCATGAATTTCGCCGTCCAGGAGTTTCATCGCCAGAGGATCCTGGATCAGGCGCTGGATGGCGCGCTTCATGGGGCGTGCGCCATACGCCGGGTCGTAGCCTTCGCGGAAGAGCAAAGCTTTTGCGGCCGGGGTGAGTTGGATGGTCAACTGGCGCTCGGCGAGGCGCTTGGTCAGGTTGCGCATTTGCAATTCGACGATGCGCTCGATCTGATCTTTTCCCAGCGGGCGGAACATCACGATGTCGTCGATGCGGTTCAGGAATTCCGGACGGAAGAGTTCGCGCAAAGCGGCCATAGCCTGTTCGCGCGCCTTCTTTGGATCTTTTTCGGCGAGTTCGAAAATAGCCGAGGAGCCGACGTTGGAGGTCATGATGATTACGGTGTTGCGAAAGTCTACGGCGCGGCCTTTGCCATCAGTCAGGCGGCCGTCGTCGAGAATTTGAAGAAGGACATTGAAAACGTCGGGATGCGCCTTTTCAATTTCGTCGAGGAGAACAACGGAATAGGGGCGGCGGCGGACCTGTTCGGTGAGTTGCCCGCCTTCTTCATAGCCTACATAGCCCGGGGGCGCACCGATCATGCGCGCGACGGAGTGTTTTTCCATGTATTCGGACATGTCGAGACGGATGATGGCTTTCTCGTCATCGAATAAAAATTCAGCTAAGGCGCGGGCGAGCTCGGTTTTGCCGACGCCGGTGGGGCCCAGGAATAAGAACGAACCGATGGGGCGATTGGGATCGCTTAAGCCCGAACGGCTGCGGCGGATCGCGTTAGCCACGCTGGCTAACGCTACGTCCTGGCCGACGACGCGGTCGCGCAGGCGTTCTTCCATGTGAACGAGTTTCTGAACTTCGCCCTCGAGAAGCCGGCCGACCGGAATTCCCGTCCACTTGGCTACGATTTTCGCGATTTCTTCCTCGCCTACTTCTTCCTTCAACATCGGATGATCTTTTTGCAAGTCAGCAAGGTGGTCCTGCGCGGTTTTCAGTTCCTTTTCCGCGGCGGAGAGCTTGCCATAGCGAATTTCAGCAACTTTTGAAAGGTCGCCGGTGCGTTCGTAGCGCAGTTCGTCGGCTTTTAATTTCTCAATTTCGCCCTTTTGTTTGCGGATGCGGCCGATGGCGTCTTTCTCCGTTTGCCAGTGCGCTTTCAGGCCATTGGACTGTTCGCGCAAGCCGGCGAGTTCCTTGTCGATTTGTTTCAGGCGATCGCGCGAGTGCGCGTCAGATTCCTTGCGCAATGCTTGCCGCTCGATTTCAAGCTGCATGATACGGCGCTCGATTTCGTCAATTTCGGTGGGGAGCGAATCAATTTCCATGCGAAGTCCGGCGGCGGCTTCGTCAACAAGGTCAATGGCTTTATCCGGAAGGAAGCGGTCAGTGATGTAGCGCTGGGAAAGCATCGCAGCGGCTACGATCGCGGCATCTTTGATGCGCACGCCGTGGTGAACCTCGTAGCGCTCTTTCAGGCCGCGCAAGATCGCGATGGTGTCTTCGACAGAGGGTTCGCCGACGTAGACGGGCTGGAAGCGGCGCTCGAGAGCGGGATCCTTTTCGATGTACTTGCGATATTCATTCAGCGTGGTTGCGCCGATTGCACGCAACTCTCCGCGAGCGAGGGCAGGCTTGAGCATGTTGGAAGCGTCCATGGAGCCTTCCGCAGCGCCTGCGCCGACGAGGGTGTGCAGCTCGTCGATGAAGAGAATAATTTGGCCTTCGGATTCGGTGACTTCCTTGAGAACGGCTTTCAGCCGGTCTTCAAACTCGCCGCGATACTTCGCGCCTGCAATCAGCGCCGAGAGGTCAAGCGATACGATGCGCTTCGGCTTCAGGACTTCGGGGACATCACCAGAAATAATCCGTTGCGCCAGACCTTCGACGATGGCTGTTTTGCCCACGCCTGGCTCGCCGATCAGTACCGGATTGTTTTTCGTACGGCGCGCAAGGATCTGCATCACACGCCGAATCTCTTCGTCGCGGCCGATGACGGGATCGAGCTTGCCTCGACGGGCGAGGTCGGTGAGATCGCGAGCGTACTGTTCGAGGGCTCGATAAGTTGATTCAGGATTTTGCGACGTGACGCGGTGGCTGCCGCGGATTGTGGCCATCGCCTGCAGGATAGCGTCGTGAGTCACGCCATGGCGCGCCAGCAATTGGCCAGCAGGATCGCGAGAATCCGCTGCGATGGCGAGCAGGATGTGTTCTGTGGAGACGTATTCGTCTTTGAGGCGCTGAGCTTCGTCGAAAGCGCGTTCAAGGACTTTATTTGTTGCCGGGCTCAAATATTGCTGCGATAAGTCCGATACTTTAGGCAGGCGGCCGATTTGATTCTCGATTTCTCCCGAGAGAGTGGCTGGCGACACGCCAAGTTTTTCGAGCAAGGGAGAGACGACGCCGTCAGCCTGGGCAACGAGCGCCCAAAGTAGATGAAGGGGCTCAATCTGCTGTTGCCCGGAGCGTGCGCCCATGTCTTGGGCTGCTTGTAGCGCCTCCTGGGCTTTTATCGTTAGTTTGTCGAGTCTCGGCACGTTGCGAATCCTCTCACTTTATTTAGCGAACTTAAAGAGGTCTGATTAGGCTCGGCCCACACTTCGCGTTTTTAATCTGGGCCGATGATGCTGTCCGTTATTTGGTCAGCGATCCGGTCATTAGTCGAAAGGCATTATAAAATATGCGCATAGTGTTGTCAAGTATCTAACGGGCCAAATGGCCGCTGCGAAGGAAATTTATTCAGTCTAAAACCTTTACGATCAGACATTTAAGATAATGCGTTTCCGGCATCGTCAGTAGTATCGGATGATCTTGAGACTGGGTTCGGCGTTCGACCACGGAGATCGTCTTACGGGCGTCGTTTGCAGCTTCGGCAAGGATCTGAAGGAAAAGGGCTTCGCTGATATGGTAAGAGCAGGAGCAAGTTACGAGATAACCGCCGGACTTCAGTAGCTTCATGGCGCGAAGATTGATTTCTTTGTAGCCACGCTGCGCTGCAGGAATACTGTCGCGATTCTTGGCGAAGGCGGGAGGATCGAGGACGATCATATCGAAACGCCGGCCGACTTCGTCATATTCTTTGAGTAAGTCGAAGGTATTTGCCTCGCGAAAAGTGACATTTGAAATCGCATTCAACTTTTGATTGCGGCGTGCGGCCTCCAGGGCCGCTGGCGCCATATCGACGCCTTCGACGTGGTTGCACTTTCCGGCAATGGTGAGAGAAAAACCTCCCTGGTAACTGAAGCAGTCGAGCGCTTCGCCGGATGCATATCGCCGGGCAGCCAAATGGTTTTCGCGCTGGTCGAGAAAGGATCCCGTCTTTTGGCCCTTGCGGAGATCGTAGACGAAGGCGATTCCATTTTCTTTGGCCACAATTTCGTCGGGGATTTCGCCATAGAGAACGCCAACGCGTTGCTCAAGGCCTTCGAGCAGGCGTACTTTGGGGTCATTCCGTTCGAGCACTCCCTTAGGAGAAAATAGTTCCACGAGGATTTCGCAAATGAGACTTTTGATACGGTCGGTGGACTGACTCAACGTTTGGACTACGAAGTAATCGGCGTAGCGGTCCACGATCAGAGAGGGCAATAGGTCCGCTTCCCCGTAAATCAGGCGACATGTTTCTGAATTCTCGACAACAATCTTGCGATAGGCCGCGGCGCGCCGGATGCGCTCGGTGAGGAAAGCGCGGTCGATGGGGACATCTTCGCGGGTTAGCAGGCGGACGGCGATCTGGGATTTATCGCTGTAAAATGCGCGACCATGATAGCGGCCGCGTTCATCCGTTAGGCGGACGATGGAGCCGGCTTCCGCGCTCGCACTGCGGACGTCGCTACGATAGACCCAGAGATGGCCGGCGCGCAGGCGCTCGGAACCCCGGGAAGTGATAACGACAGACGCCTCCGCCACAATTCCCGCCTTGGGCGCTTAGCGCGCCAAATCATTCGCTATGATGGTACAGCATACTTAGAACGGGAGTGCAGCATCACGAAGCCGATGGAACTGAGTGAATTTGATTTCGATTTACCGCCGGAGTTGATCGCGCAACGTCCTTTGGAGGAGCGCGACGCATCGAGGATGCTGGTTATCGAGCGACAGTCGGACACGATGCAGGATTGCCAGTTTCGTGACTTCCCGGAAATGCTGCGCGGCAATGAGTTGATCGTACTCAACAATGCACGGGTGCTGCCGGCGCGGCTTTTTGGACGGCGTGAAGGTATTCGTTCCGAAAAGCCGGGACAGGACAGTGCTGCCCGCCACGAGCACCTGAGCGCTTCGATTGAAGTCTTGCTAGTGCGGCAAATCGAATCTGACCTTTGGGAGACTCTCGTGCGGCCGGGAAGAAAGATTCCGGTTGGAGAGCGGATCATTTTTGGTGATGGAGAGTTGGAAGCTCGCGTCGAGAACCGGGGCGGGTATGGCCTGCGGCTTATGCGATTCAGTTCGAAGACCGGCTTTCACGAAGCGCTGGCACGACTTGGCCACATTCCGCTGCCGCCATACATCAAGCGAGCGGATGAACCACTCGATCGGGAGCGGTATCAGACGGTCTATGCGCGGCAGGGAAGCGCGGTAGCAGCGCCGACGGCGGGACTTCACTTCACGCCGAAGATTCTCAAGCGGATACGCGACCGCGGAATCGAGATTGCGGAAATAACGTTGGACGTCGGACTCGGCACATTTGAGCCAGTGCGAACGGAGCGCCTTGAGGATCACGAGATTCACGAAGAATCCTACGAGATTTCCGAAACCGCCGCGCAGGCGGTCACGAGAGCGAAGAGTGAAGGGCGCCCGGTATTGGCCATCGGCACTACGGTGGTGCGGGCGCTGGAGGATGCCGCAGAAAAATCTTCAGGGCGACGGGAAGTTCTCTCATCGGGCCTCGCAGGGGCCAGCATTTTTATTTACCCCGGGAAGCCGATTCGAATTGTGGACCAACTGCTGACGAACTTTCATCTCCCACGGTCAAGTTTGTTGGCACTGGTGGCAACCCTGGTTGGGCGCGAGGAGATTTTGCAGGTGTATGGGCATGCGGTAGCGGTAGGCTATCGGTTCTATAGCTATGGTGATTGCATGCTAATTCGTTGAGTTGGGCAGTAGCTGGGGTGGCTCCTGGAAAGCCCTTTTCCCCTTTTGAGTTTCGTGCAACGGGGGGCGGGTTCGTCTATAATCCGCTTCCTGCTGACGGGAGCGGCTGAATGCGGTATTTAATCCTAAGTGACATCCATGCCAACGTTACGGCGCTGGACGCTGCGCTAGAGGCCGTCAAAGGCCGCTGGGACAAGGTTCTGTGCCTGGGTGACGTTGTCGGCTACGGGCCCGATCCGAACGAAGTAATCGACCGCATCCGCCAGTTGGATGCTCTTGCGATTCGGGGGAATCATGACAAGGCGGGCAGCGGGATCGCGAATGCGGACGACTTCAATCCTGTAGCGCGGAACGTCGCGCTTTGGACCCGGGAGCAGTTGCGGCCTGAGAATCAAAAGTGGCTTGAGGAACTGCCCACCGGCCCGGTATCAGTGGGAGGATTTTCGCTGGTGCACGGCGCATTTCGCGACGAGGATGAATATGTCTTCGCGCCGGCGCAGGCTCTGGAAGGTTTGCTGGACGCTCCTTCGCCGATTACTTTTTTCGGGCATACGCATCTGCAGGGGGGATTTACCCTGCGCGACAATAAGGTGGGCGTGCTGCACCTGAAGCCGGCGGCAAACACGCTCACTTCAAATCTAGTAATTGAACCCGGCACAACATACCTATTAAACCCGGGTTCTGTGGGCCAGCCTCGCGATGGTGATGCGCGCGCTGGGTTCGCGATCGCGGATATCGAGAACAATTCTGTTGAGTTCTGGCGCGTTCCCTACGACATCGAAGCGGTGCAGGCGCGCATGACTGCAGCCGGACTGCCAGATCCGCTTGTGCGCAGGCTTTCATTCGGCCGCTAAGGCAACAGGAAATCGATGGAACCGGGAGAAACCTCGTACCGTGAAGAGAAGCGCCAGTTCCCACTGGCGTTTGCAGCCGGCGCGGTAATCGTGCTCCTGATTTTCGGCAGCTTTCTTGTATTGACGCGGGTGATGCGCCCTCACGATTCCGCTACGGCTGTAAAACTTCCATTTGGCGCAGGCGAACAAGGATATGCGCAGAACATTCATTTTCTCGATATTGAGTTAGCGCATGCAGCAAATTTTTTGAATCAGGATTTTACGTACGTTGCAGGAACGGCTTTCAACGACGGACCGCGGAAAATTCGCGCGATGGAAGTCACGGTGGAATTTCACGATCCCTTTCATCAAGTGATTTTGCGCGATACGACCCAACTCATAGGTCCGGGAGCGGACGCTCTGGATGCGGGAAAGCGCCTCCCTTTCCAGATCACGATGGAACATCTACCCGCGCAATGGGACAAGCAGTATCCTTCGATTCGCGTTACCGGCCTAATTCTGGAATAAACGCACGATTTCGGGTTTGTAACTTTTGCTTCTAACTGAAGTGATGACGTCTTTAAACGCGTTTGCGGATGACTGGGCCGAGCTCGATCGCGCGTTGGGAGAAATGGCGGCGTCGGGCAGCGTGGAAGTTCGCGAGGACGGCGAATGGCTTGCGGAACTCGCGGCGTTGCACTGCGAGCTGCGGCGCGAAGGTAAGTCGGCGCTGGTTCACCTTTGGTCGGATCAGCGGAATCTGACGCGCCGCATCTTGCGCGTGAAGGAGCGCGATGAGAATCGCATCCTTCTGGAAGTGCAGCGATTCGGAAACGCCAAGCCGGGGCGGCTAGAGTTCCTACGAGCCGATTCGCCGCGTTCCGCCGGGCGCATCACGCGAAAACAATTCCGTTCGCGCCTTCGGCGCATCCTCTCCGAGAGTTTTCCTGACGCGACAATTGAGTCACTCACTGCAGCGCCAGATCTGGAGCATTCCTTTTCCGGATTATATGTTCGAGGGCGAATGCATGAAGGTTCGCGCGGATGGGCGTTTCTCGCTGTTTCTCCCAATGAAAGCGCCGCGGCTATCGAGGGAATTCTTGCGTTCGGAATTTTGTGGCTCGATTGGACGCGTTCGCACTCGGACCGGCGGGCGGTGGGAGGCCTGCGATTATTTGTTCCAGAGGGAACGAGCCGGCCGCTTGGCGAGCGTTTGCTGGCGCTTTCTTCGGCAGCACGCACAGAGATTTACGAGTGGCGCGAGCCTGATGGGCCGATGCACAAGGTGGATCCGAGGGACGCAGGGAATCTGAAGAGCCGGCTTGTTCCGCGGCACGAGATGGAAATGGCCCTTGGTGCCGCGCGAGAAGGTGTTGCGCGCGTCCGCTCACTGATGCCGAACGCTGCAGCACCAATCGAAACTCGCGTCGCTGCGGGTACGAACGAAACTGTGGAAACTGCAATTTGTTTTCATGGGCTGGAGTTCGCGCGTTGGACCGAGCAAGGTGTGTTGTTTGGACTGGGAGACATGCGGCGACATTTGTCTCAGGGGACTGCGCCGGCGCTGGTACGGCTGATGGGCGATCTAGAACTGCATCGCCGATCCGAGACTGAAGAGACAAATCATCCTCTGTATCGAAGCGCGCCGGAGCGCTGGCTGGAAACGCTGATACTTGAAGATCCAACCAAACTGGATGCGCAACTTGATCCGCGACACCTCTATTCGCAGATCCCCGCTCTTGCAGCAGGCGATCGCGGTGTAATTGACTTGCTCGGAGTCACGCTGAGGGGCCGTTTGGTGGTGATTGAATTGAAAGCGTCCGAAGATATTCAATTGCCGATACAGGCTGTCGATTATTGGTTGCGAGTGCGGCGGCACCAACGTGAAGGCAATTTTCAACGCAGCGGCTATTTTGCGGGCGTCGAACTTGATCCGAGACCGCCGCTGATATGGCTGGTAGCTCCGGGGCTCCGATTTCATCCCTCTACAGACACGCTCCTGAAATACCTCGCGCCGGAAATTCAAATCACGCGGATTGGCCTGAACGAAAGCTGGAGACGCGGACTGCAGATAATTTTTCGGCAATAAAATCTCAGCGGAATCTCAAACTTGAGGGAAAGCTAAAAGAGAAGGGAAGCGGCCTGGGTTGAACCAGAACCACTTCCCGGGGTGTGTCCTAGAAGCATTTGAATACTTAGACGCGTGGCGCGAAAAAAGGTTGCCTGTTTTGTGGAACGCCAAATAGTTAATAGAAAAGGTATTTGCGCCATTTCTCGTCGCGATGCCCGATAAGGCGCATCAACTGGCGCGAAGTGTGGAGAGTAAAAGGACGCGGGCGGCGCTGAAGTTTCAGTCCGGCTTCTTCGGGGGTGCGATCGCCTTTGCGATTATTGCAGCCGTAACAGCATGCGACCAGATTTTCCCAGGAAGAGCGGCCGCCCCGCGAGCGGGGCATCACATGGTCGAGCGTCAACTCAGACGCGGGCAGCGCATGGCCGCAAAACTGGCAAGTATTGCGATCGCGAAGCAAAATGTTTTTCCGCGAAAGGGCTCGGCTTTGCTGCGGAATATGGCGATAGGTGAGGAGCCGAATCACCGAAGGAACCTGAATAGCTTTCTGCGCGGTATGGACTTCCGTGTGATTCGTTTCTTCCGCCTGAGCTACGCCTTTGAGCATCAAGACCAGGGCGCGGCGCACGGCAGTGACATTGATGGGTTCGAACGTTGCGTTCAGCACCAGTACCGGCGCTTGCATCACGGACGGGCGGCTCGCCGGGGATTGTGGCAGACGTCCAGCGAGGACATCCTTCGGAACGCCGGCCAGGCCAATCTTTGGCCGAGGGCGTAAGACGTTCTTGAGACGGTTGTCCATTTGTCCGCCTTCGCTGTGCTTGAAGATTCCCTGCCTTACCAGAGATGCTCGCGGCACCCCAGTGGTTTCTCTGATTAGTACGTTTTCTGCCGCGGTTCTGGATTTGAGGGCGGCAAACCGGTGACGACTCGAGCCACGGTTAAGCCTAGCACAGATGCCGCGCCCGCCTTCTTTAGAGCGCGCGAACACGCATCCAGGGTCGCGCCAGTCGTCAATACATCATCTACCAGCAGAACGCGCAGGTTGTCAACTCGGACGCCCTCGCGGGTCGCGTACGCGCCACGTACCGAGTCCCAGTGTTCTTTGCGCGAGAGCACCAGGCGGGCTGGACGAGGTTTTGTGCGCATAAGCAGATACGACCCGCGCTTCAATCCCAATCGGCGTGCCAGCGGCCGGGCGATCAGATCTGCTTGATTGTAGCCGCGCTCGCGAAAGCGCTCGGCGTGCAGCGGAACGGGCACTATGACGTCTGCCCGGAATTCGTCAGGTTGGCGGGTGACGAGTTCGGCGAGCCTGGCGGCGAACCAATCACCGAGCCGAGTGACCTCTTCATACTTTAGAAGCAAGATCGCGCTGTGGAGCGCGTCGTTGTATACCGCGTAGCTTCGAGCGCGCGCGAACGAAAAAGAGTCCAGGCGGCAGAGCCGACAGAGAGGACGACTTGCGTCTGCGGCCACTTTGGAAATAAACGGGCGGCCGCAGCAATCACACATGGGATCGACGATAGGTTGAAATGATGCCAGGCAATCTGTGCAGATGGGGATGCGGCTTGCGGTGGTGAGGGTTTGGCCGCAAATTCGGCAGGGCGCAGGGAAGAGCACTGCGGCAACGGCATCGACCGCATTTCGAATTATCACAGAAGCGTTGGTGACCGAGAGGGTGCGTAGAAAAGCTACTTCACCTGAGCCGGCAAATGAAGCAATGAAGTTACGTACGCAAATCTACGCAATGATTTCCGGCGCTCGTTTTACGTGATTGGGCAGATCAATCCGATTTACAAAACTAGTTCTGTGGAAAATGGAGTACTACAGAATGCCCTGCTCCATTTTTTCCTGGCAGGGGAGGCAATACCGAGTCCAAGGCACGGCTTCCAGGCGCTTTTGCTGAAGTTCCTGATGGCAGGCGATGCATTCGCCGAAACTATCGTCTTTGATGCGAGCCAAGGCGTCGTTCACTAATTGAAGAAGCGAACGGTCGTTATGCGTCTGGCCAAAGAGAAATTCTTTGGTGTAAGAGTTTGCAGCCTTGTCTGCGAGATCCACCGTGGGATCTTCATCGGCTTCGCGACCTTCCTGTTCCGTGCGCGCGATTCCACGCATGAGTTCTTCGCGCCGCGTGACCAATTTCTTTTTGTAATATTCGAGCCGCTTCTTATCCATAGTTAGGGTCCCTAAGCGAGGTTTGCCGCCTCACTAAAATCCAACGATTTTAACGACACCTTCTCGTCATTGTCAAATCAACCGATTCATAGAGCGACAGACCAGTCATAGATGCGGCACGCATGGAAAAGGATTCCGGGACGTAAATCACTAGGACGGATGCAAGAGGGGAAGAATCGAGCAGATGTTGTGTCCGGAAGTCCGCAGTCGGGAACGGATATATATTCGTGTCTGCTCAGTCCCAGAAAGCGTCCAGACGCGTGTCGAAAGTTTCGGATAGGCTCGCCGGCTTATTGCAACCAGGGTTGCGGCAGCGGAGAGCGACTGCTAAAATCCTTGGTTCTGCGCGCCTGGAAGAGCGCAATCGCACACACCCTTCCGCGCATCTAATTGACTTCGCCATGATTGTGAACGCAGGGAGGAATGGTTTGGCTAAATATGATGTTGTCATCATTGGGAGTGGCCCAGGCGGCTATGTTGCGGCGATTCGCGCCGCACAATGGGGCCTGAAGGTCGCCGTGGTGGAGAAGGATCCATTTCTCGGAGGCACCTGCCTGCACGTCGGCTGCATACCCACGAAAGTCTTTTTGCATCACGCAGATATCTACGACCATTTCAAACGCGCGGAAGAATTCGGATTTGAAGTGAAGGATGTGAAAGTAAAGTGGCCGAGCATCCTGGCGCGGAAAGACAAGATCGTAAAGAAGCATGCGCTGGGGATTGCCAGCCTGTTCAAAAAGCATAAAGTGGAATCGATAACCGGCTGGGGAAAGATTGCCGGACCGGGCCGAGTTTCGGTTGAGAAAGACGGTAAGATTACCGAGATCGAGACGACGAATATATTGCTCGCTACGGGATCGGAAGCGCGCTCCTTGCCGGGCGTTGAGATTGATGGAAAGACGGTTCTGACCAATCGAGGAATTTTGGGGCTCCAGGAAATTCCGAAATCGATGATCGTGGTGGGTTGCGGAGCCGTGGGCGTTGAGTTCGCTTCGATTTTCCGGACGTTCGGCTCGGAAGTTACGCTGCTGGAGGCTGTCTCCCGTGTGGTGCCGCTCGAGGACGAGGAAATATCTGCTGAGTTGCACAAGGCCTTGACGAAAAAAGGAATGCATATCGAGCTGGAAGCGAAAGTGGAATCCGTGAAGAAGAATGCCACCGGCGCGACGGTGACGTACAAAGACAAGGCTGGGAACTCCCAGACGATTAATGCGGAAAAGGTGCTGATTGCCGTAGGGCGGCGCCCACTGACCGAAAATATCGGGCTTGAAAAAACGAAAGCGAAACTGGAGCGCGGATTCGTTGTAACGAATGCGTATCTTGAGACGGCCGAGCCGCATCTCTATGCTATCGGGGACATCGTCGCAGGGCTGCCACAGCTTGCGCACGCTGCTTCGATGGAGGGAATCATTGCAGTGGGCCGTATGGCCGGCAAAGACGTGCAACCGTTCGATCGCAAGCGCTGTCCGAATGCCACGTACTGCGAGCCGCAAATCGGTTCGATAGGACTTACGGAGAAGCAGGCGCGCGAAGCGGGCTTCCAGGTGAAGACCGGGAAGTTCCCGTTCATCGGCAATAGCAAGGCGACCATCCTTGGGCAGCATGAAGGGTTCATCAAAGTGGTAGCGGAGGAAAAGTACGGCGAGATTCTTGGGGTGCATGCAATCGGGCCGCTCGCGACGGAAATTATCGCCGAGCCGGTGGCGGCGCTTGGACTTGAAGCGACGCTTGACGATATGGCCTCCACTATTCACGCACATCCGACTGTTTGGGAAGCTATGGGTGACGCTTTCAATTCCGTCCGCGGTATGGCAATCAACATCTAATTTCTAGCCAGAAATATAAAGTGAAGCAAAAAAGAAGATCTGCTGGGTGGTTGAACTTGGGTTTGCGCGTTATGAACCGGCGTGCAATCTGCAGCAGAAACTGGTTCAGGCACGCAAAGAAGGCGCAATTCCGGACGTGCTGTTGCTGTGCGAGCACCCGCATGTGATTACACTGGGGCGCAATGGCCGAGGCGAAAACCTGCTCGCGTCCGATAATTTGCTTGCGAAGATGAATGTTGAATTTCATCCTACCGACCGGGGGGGCGACATCACTTATCATGGCCCCGGACAGATCGTCGGGTACC
The DNA here is from genome assembly GCA_963698005.1 of uncultured Acidobacteriota bacterium. Lineage (GTDB taxonomy): Bacteria > Acidobacteriota > Terriglobia > Acidiferrales > UBA7541 > Palsa-295. The sequence goes on along the minus strand of OY969113.1, from coordinate 2,418,558 downwards.
CGATTCTGGATTTGGCGGAGCACCGGCGCGACGTTCGCTGGTATGTTAATCAGCTCGAAGAAGTGATGATTCGCAGCACAGCGGATTTTGGACTGGTTGCCAAGCGCGTGGAAGGCCAGCACGGCGTATGGATAGACTCGGAGGCTTCCGGAGCGGAAGAAAAGCTCGGCGCGCTGGGAGTGCATTTGAGCCGCTGGGTCACTTCGCACGGGTTCGCTTACAATGTCTCGACCGATCTGCGTTACTTTGATTTGATCGTGCCATGCGGAATCGCGGGCAAGCGCGCGACATCTCTCGAACGTGCGCTGGGCAGGAATTTGAGTTCGGAGGAAGTGACGCAAAGCTTAATTTTGCATTTTGGAGAAGTTTTCGAGCGCACGATGATTTCCATTCCACCCAGCGAACTAGAAGAAACATTGGCCAGGGATAAGTTTTCGACCGAAACGCATGTGCGCGATCGAGAGAGTGTGCCGGCAGGAGCAGCAAAAGGGAGCGAGGCATGAGCAATCCGCTGACGCGGGAGCAGCATCTGGAGCTGTATTACTTCATGCAGCTCAACCGCCAGCTTGAAGAACGCATGGTGCGTCTCTTCCGGCAGAACAAAATTGTCGGGGGACTTTACTCGAGCCTGGGGCAGGAAGCTGTTTCAGTGGGGAGTTGCTATCCTCTGGAGAAAAAGGATTGGATCGCGCCGATGATCCGAAACATCGGCGCGCTGTTGGTAAAGGGCGTTCCGCCTCGCGATATTTTTACCCAGCACATGGCGAAATATACTTCGCCGACGCAGGGTAAAGACGGAACCAGCCATTTTGGCGATTTGAAAGTGCGCCACATTGTTTCGCCCATTTCGATGCTCGGTGATTTGATTCCGGTAATGACGGGTGTGGCCATGGCGGGCCGCTACTTGGGCCAGAATATCGTGGCGCTCACTTGGATCGGCGACGGAGGCAGTTCCACAGGTGCGTTCCATGAAGGGCTGAATCTGGCTGCGCAGCAACGCGCGCCGTTCGTGCTGATCGTCGAGAATAATCAGTGGGCTTACTCCACGCCGGTTTCGCGCCAGGTGCCGGTGAAGAATCTTGCCGACCGCGCGGTGGCTTACGGAATTCGGAGTTGGATTGTGGACGGAAACGACGTCCTCGCGGTGTACAACGCATCGAAAGAAGCCGTGGACGAATGCCGCGCGGGGCGCGGGCCTGCGTTAATCGAAGTGAAGACGATGCGCATGAGGGGCCACGCGCAGCACGATCCGGCCGAGTACGTTCCCAAACAGATGTTCGAGTACTGGAAGGCGCGCGATCCTATTGCGCTTTACGAAAAATACCTTACCGAGAATAAGATCTGGGACGCGAAAACAAAATCGGAAATCGACGCGCGCATCGAGCGCGAGCTCGACGTGGAGCAGAAATTTGCGGAAGAGTCGCCCATGCCGCCTCCTGAGCTTGCTGAAGAAGGTGTGTACTGCGAAGGTTGTCACGAGATCGAGGCCACATGGCAGCGTCCGAGGGCGGAAGTCATTCCGCCAAGATGCAGTATTGAGCCGGGCTGGCAGGTGAAGGATTATGGTTCATACGCCGAGGTTGAGGCCATCACGAAACAAATTGCGGCGCCTGTGGCCGGCGGCGGGGGAAACGGTTCAAAGATTGCAAAGCCGGTGGTGAAATCCGGCGGCAAGCCGGCTCAAAAGCCGCAGCCGCGACTTGTAGAGCCCGAAGCGCCTGATGTACCGCGCGTACCATTCGGCCGCGGGCCCAAGGACAAGTCCGTGCGAGAAACTCAAAACCCTCGCGATCGGCATCAAAATCCACGCGATAAGCGCGGGAGACGCTGACATGGCCCCAATTACCATGATCGAGGGAATTCGCCAGGCCATGTTCGAGGAGATGGATCGCGATCCAGCGGTCGTAGCCATCGGCGAAGACATTGGTGTGTACGGCGGGGCATTCAAAGCCACCGAGGGATTGCTGGCGAAATTTGGACGTGAGCGCGTGATTGAAACGCCCATTAGCGAAACGGCTATTGTCGGCGCGGCTTGCGGAATGGGATTCCTGGGATTACGGCCGGTGGCGGAAATGCAGTTTATTGATTTCATCGCGTGTTGTTTCAACCAGGTGACGAACTTCGTCGCGAAATCTCACTACCTGTGGGGCGCGCCGGTGCCTATGGTGATTCGCGGACCTTCGGGCGGAGGCGTACACGGAGGCCCGTTTCATTCGGCGAACCCGGAGATGTATTTCGTTCACACGCCGGGACTGAAGGTGATTTATCCTTCTACGCCGTCAGACGCCAAAGGCTTACTGAAGTCCGCGATCCGCGACAATAACCCCGTGCTGTTTTTCGAGCACAAATTTCTTTACCGCCGGATCAAGGAAGAAGTTCCCGAGGGCGATCACCTGGTTCCGATCGGGAAAGCCATCGTTCGGCGCGAGGGCACGGACTTGACCATCATTAGCTACGCGGCCATGGCGCACACGTCCATGGAAGCTGCGGAACAATTGGCGAAAGAAGGCATCGAAGCGGAAGTGATCGATTTGCGGACGCTGCTTCCGCTGGATCGTGAGACGATTCTGACTTCGGTGAAGAAAACGAACAAGCTCTTAATCGTTCACGAGGATACGCGCACCGGAGGCATTGCGGGAGAAATTGCGGCGATTGTGTGCGAAGGCGCCTTCGAAGACCTCGATGGGCCCATCGCGCGCGTGACGGGTCTCGATACTCCCGTGCCGTATGCGCCTACGCTGGAAGAAAGGTTTCTGCCGAATACGGAAAAGGTTGTCGCAGCCGCGCGCGAGTTGGCAAAATACTGAGGAGGCAGGCGCTCTGACATGGGAAAAACCAAGGGATTGAACAAAGCGGAGTTTGAAGTCGGCGACGAAGTGCGCATCGCAGACCGCGCGTTTCTCGAAAACTTCATGGAAGCCGGCCAATATCACAATGAGCTGGAGCCGGAGCAACTCGAATACGCGGGCCGTACGGCGAAGGTTAAAGAGGTTTCGTTTTTCCACGGCGGAGACGAGATTTACACGCTTCAGGGAGTGCCGGGCGTGTGGCACGAAGAATGTCTCGCCGCAGCCTGAGTTTCGAGTTCACAGGAGAATACTATGGCAGTTGACGTCATCATGCCCCAAATGGGGGAGAGCATTTTCGAAGGAACCATTACTAAATGGTTGAAAAAAGCCGGCGACAAGATCGAACGCGACGAGCCGCTGTTCGAGATCTCGACCGATAAAGTGGATGCGGAAATTCCCTCGCCTTCTGCCGGCGTACTGAAAGAAATTAAAGTGAACGAAGGCCAGACCGTGCCGATACAAACGGTTGTCGCGATTATCGAAACCGACGGCGCTGGGGCCCAGTCTGCGGCGCCTGCCCCTGCGAAATCGGATGCGTCGCCTTCGGCAGCAGCCGGCAATAAACCTGGCGCGCCAGCCAACGTACCGGCCAGCGCTGCGCCTGCGGCAAAAGCTGAAGCGAAGCCGGCAGCTCCCAGAGAAACAGTTCAACAGAAGCCTGCGGTTTCGGCGAGCGGTGAAAAGGTACGCAGCTCTCCGCTGGTGCGGAGAATTGCGCGCGAGCATGATGTGGATCTGACGCAAGTTCCCGGTAGTGGTGCGGGTGGACGCGTGAGCAAGAGCGACATTCTAGCTGCGGTCGAAGGCGGTGGTTCGTCGGCCACTGCTCCACGCACTGGGTCGGCTCCTGCACGGGCTTCGGCTCCTCCGCCGGCGAGCGGGGGTGCATCCGCTTCCGCGGTGCTCGAGAATGCCGTGCCGCGCGAAAAAATGTACTTCGGCCACTACGAAGTTCAACCAATGTCCGTGATGCGGCAGCGCATCGCCGAGCATATGGTGCTATCGAAGCGCGTTTCTCCGCACGTGTATTCCGTGGATGAAGTAAACGTCTCGGGGATCGCCGCCATTCGCGCGAAGATGAAGAATAAATTCGAGGAAACTACCGGGACAAAGCTGACGTTCATGCCGTTTTTCGTGCGCGCCGCAGTGGAAGGTTTGCGCGCGTTTCCGACCGTGAATTCATCGGTGGACGGAACGAACATCGTGCTGCACAAAGAGTGCAATATCGGCGTCGCGGTCGCGCTGGATTGGGGCTTGATCGTTCCAGTGATCAAAAATGCGGAAGAGAAGAACTTTTTGGGGATTGCTCGCGCGATGAACGATCTTGCCGAGCGCGCGCGTGCAAAGAGACTCAAGCCCGAAGAAGTCGCCGAAGGGACCTTTGCGATTACAAATCCAGGCGTCTTTGGCGGGCTGTTTGGATTGCCTGTGATCAACCAGCCGAACGTCGCAATTCTTGGATTGGGGACGATCGAGAAGCGTCCGGTAGTAATCGACGACGCGATCGCTATTCGCTCGATGGTTTACCTCACGCTGTCCTACGATCATCGCGTGGTGGATGGCGCCGTGGCGCACCAGTTCATGGGCAAAATCAAGCACACGCTGGAGAATTGGACGGAAGACATTCTTTAGGCCTTTTCGGCGGCTCGTAGTCCGCGCTGAGAACTACAACGCTTGGGCTTCCGCTCTAATTTCGTTTTCACCGCAGGCTACGAGCTGGTAACGTTTTCTTCTCTCATGCACGCCGATTCTAAAACACACAAGTGGGGCAGTCCTCCCTGGCAGATTGATTTCACGGCCCCTCCGCATCCTGCGTCACTCCCTGAGGTTTTGGACTTCGCCGTGATCGGCGGCGGGTTTACGGGACTGGCTGCCGCTGCGTGGCTGCGAAAAATTGCGCCGAAGAAATCGGTGGCCGTGTTCGAAGCTGGGTACATCGGCTCGGGCGCAAGCGGGCGAACGGGCGGGATGGCGCTTGCTGAATCTGCAGCCGGCGATCTTCCAGGTTTGGGCGACGTCCTTGCAGGGTTCAGCGAAATTCTTGACGAGCTTGGCGTGGAGTGCGACCGGCGCCTGAATGGCGCTTGGGAAGTGGGGCGCGAAAAAGAGCTGAAGGATTCCGCCGTCTCCTGGAATGACTCGGGGAACTTGCGCGTCACAAAAGAGGTTTCGGGCGGCACGATCGATCCTGGGAAACTGGTAAGCGGTCTGGGGCAAGCCGCCGATCGGCTGGGCGCCCTGATTCTGGAGAATCATCTGGTCGCAAATATACGATGGAGCGACGTTCCCGAGATTGAGCTGGCGCTCGGCGGGCCGGACGTGAAAAAAATCTCCGTTAGTCAGATTATCTTCGCAACAAATGCTCTCTCGCTCAGGCTGTCCGGGTTGGAACAGGGCAGCCATCCGAGGTTGACGCTTGCGGTCGCTACCGAGCCTGTCAGCGAAAAGACGCTTGAGAAAATTGGCTTGGCCCAACGGAAGCCCTTTTACACAGTCGACATGCCGTATCTGTGGGGGCGAGTGCGGAAGGACAATTCCGTCATATTTGGAGCGGGTTTGGTGCAATCGCCTGACTCCGACGATCTCGACGGGGTGGATATCTCCGCTGCGGAACCAGCGCGAATTTTTACTTCGCTTGAAAATCGGGTGCGCGGCCTGCACCCGGCGCTCGCGTCAGTGCGCTTCACTCACCGCTGGGGCGGGCCGATCATGTTCCGCGACTCCTGGAAACCTGTCTTCACCTGGCATCCCCGGGCCATGAAAAAGAAAAATGCGATTGTGATCGGCGCTTTCGCCGGGCACGGCGTGGCACTTTCGTCGTATCTGGGGCGCTGGGCTGCGGAAACTTTACTGAAGGGTCGCGGCCTGCCGAAGTGGGGAAGATTGGACGGTTCGTCCTAAAGTTGCTGGATCGATCCACGGACTTCGACCGTTAGTGCAATTTCATTCTTAACTCTTCCGCGAACATTTCCACCTGATTCATCGCAACGATTCGAATGTTTTGGTCTTCGAAAAGCTTGCTGACGAATAGCTGCTGCAGGTTGCCGCTCACCGGCGCTGCCTCTGTAACGGCGGTGAACTCGCACGACGGCACGCGTTTTCGTATGCTTTCGACGGTATAGGCGAGAACTTTGGCCTGGGCCGCATCGCGGTTGAGCACCACGGACTGAATGTATCCCCGCACACCATTGCGGTAGCCATAGTCGAACTTAAACGGATCGCCCACGTGTGTATATTCATCGATATGGACAGCCGGTTTGAGTTTCCCCGAAATGTGATGCCGCTGAAAAACATCTTTGAGCTTATTTCGAATCCAAGCCCGCGTGCTTTCCACGATGCCGCCTCCGGCTCTGGCGGGAGGTGCAACGTGGGTGTCGTACAGCCGGGCTAGCTCAACATTGAAGTCTTGCGCGAGAATAGCTTTTTGAGGGCTGAGCTGCAACGCGTTGGAAAGTGTGTTTTCGAGTTTCGCGAAATATTTGCGCATGTCTTCGCCGCTCATCGAGCGCAGGGTCTGGAATTCCGAAGCGAGCGAATGAAGCAATGCGACATCGGCACCCGGGTGAAGTTTGCGCACGCGCGCAAATTCGCGGTCTTCTTCGATGACCTTGATGGCGCGTCGTGACCCTCCGACCGCTTCGAGTTCCTGGAATTCCTCCAGCATGATCCCGATGTTCACCCACTCATCGCGGATCAGGTTTGGCGTGTAGCGCAACACTCGATAGCGCAGCGTCTTTCGTTCTTCAGGCATGGCTTACTCCGTAAAAGCTTTGATTCAAGAGATCACTTCCAATTAGGAAAGGGCTGCATCGACGATTTCCAAGCTGATATGAGCAGCTCGCGGACCAGTTTGCGGCGCCGCAAGAGATGCTCGAGCATCTTTTCGAGGGCCTCGAAATCGAAACCGTACCATTCACCGGGTATTTCCTTTTGAATTTCGTCGAGCACCGACTCGTTCATTTTCGATTCCACGCGCCCCAGCCAGGGTTCAAACGATTCCAGCCCGCGGACCGATTCATACACCCGATGGCGCGAGTAAATCCCTCTGAGAGGAGCGTCCGGAAAATTCCATTCGCCCGCGTTGAAACAGAACCCTTGATCGATCATCTGCGCTTGATAACGTGGTTCATTCTTTGCACGAGAGAAAATTGCCTGCCGGCCGTTCGTGTTGCAGGTCCACTTGTCGAAGACGAGCATGCCGCAAAAATCGGTAAGATTTACGACTTCGCGAAGCTGGTCATCGGGAAGAAAGTCGTAAACCACCACTTCCGCCGGTGATCCGGGATAGCGAGACCCGAACTGCAAGCCGGCTTTACACGGCGCGCGCCCGCGTCCCAGCTCGATTACCAAGTCGTCGGTGTGCGCGATGAGTTCTTCGCGCACCTCCACTACGCTCGCCGGAGGAACGGGAAGCCCTATCCGCGCCGCCAGCCGGGTACCAAGCAATTCGTTCGCCAGAATCCTGGTGCCCTGAGGATTATTCTGAAATTTTACAACGTAATAGGACTCTTCGCCCGGCGCGGCTTTAGACTCGCACCTCATCAGATGGGACTGCGCTCCGCCGCGCATTCTCCGAACTTGCTCCAGCACCAGGGGCATGAAGCGCGTATGCTATCGGCCCAAAGAGGTCCACGGCAAGAAAAAGATTTCGAAAGTAGGAAATAGCTAGCGGGTGTACTGGAATGATACTGCGCTGACGATAGCTACTTATTTCTGAAGGGATCGCCTTGAGAATGTGCAGACCGGCCTGATTCAAGAACGGGAAACTACGGTCGAGAAGTAATGCTTCGCGGAGCGGCACGAATGGAACGCGCAGCCCCGCGATAATTTTGTTTGCCGCGTTCGAAGCCTAACGCTTCTTACGCTTGGCAGCCTTTTTCTTGGGAGCTTTCTTGGTTTTCGATTTGCTTTTCGATTTTGCTTTCGCTTTCTTCTTCGGAGCAGCTTTCTTCGGCCGCTTAGCTTTCGCAGCCGGTGAGGGCCTTCGGGGCGGAGGAGCCGGAGAAGTCTCGGGAGCCTCGTCGTCTTCTTCGATAACGACCTCCTCAATTTCTAGCGTACCTTCATGGGGTTGTTCGGCCCCTTCCTCGCCTTCCTCTTCTTCGTAGCGGGGCAGTTCGTCATCGTCCTCATCATGCATTTTGGCGTGAAACATGCGACCCTCCGTGAGTCTCGGGAACCGAATCCGATTATTAGTCCCTCGCCGCTTATAAACGCAGAGTCGGAACTTTGTCAAGCCGCAAGGCTTGAAATTATGCTTATTAAAAAAAGAGGCGGGCTCCAACTGGACTAATGAGGTAACAAATTGTTACATCACCATGCCAACTAATTGAAAAAATAAAGAGATATCTGCGGGGCATTTCTGGTCGATTTAGCGGTTGACCTTGAGGACGTCACCGGCAATTAAACTTCTTCCGGCTAGAAATGGATTGGATTGCCGCAACGACGCCACCGTGGTTCCATATTCGCGCGCGATGGAGTAAAGGGTTTCCCCACGCTTCACCCGGTGTTCGACGGGTTCGGCAGCGCCGGAGTTTCGACTTGCCGCCACTTTTTCAACTTTCGCGCCGGCATTTTGGGCAGATTTCGGCTTCGCGTGCGGCGCTGCATCATCGGGAGGTCCGCCAGCATAAATGCGCAATCGCGAGCCGCGTGGCACGCGAGCTCCTCGAATATTATTCCACTTCTTCAATTGCGAAACGGTCACGTCAAAGCGTCCGGCAATTCCCTCGAGCGAATCGCCGCGCTGAACTTTATAGTGAACCAGATGTATGACGGGCGGCGCAGTCGGCACATTCACCAGGAAGCCCGTGGGCAGGACCGCGTGGGCCTGCAAATGGTTGGCGTTTTCGAGCGCCGCGACGGTCACGCGGTAATGCCGCGCGATGTCAGGCAATGTTTCGCCATTTTCCACGCCATGCAGGCGCCAGCTCGTCCACTTGTCTTCGGGAACCTGCTGGATGTTCGCTTCAAATTTTTCCGCGGTTCCGGCGGGCACATTCAGTTCAAAATTCGGATCATTGGGCGTCACGCCGCGCAGCAACTCCGGATTCAGCGCCCGCAAATCGTCGATGTCAGCGCCGGAAGCATCGGCCACGAGATGGAGATCGATCGGGTGGCCGGGCTTAATCGTGTCAATTTGAGCCGGCTTTTCCGGAGCCACTTGCACTCCGTAAAGCGCAGGGTCCTTCGCGACCAGCGCCATAGCGATAATGATGGGGACGTAGTTTTGGGTCTGCTTGGGAAGCGCGTGGAGTCTCTGCAAATCCCAGAAATCAGCGTAGCCGGTTCGCTCGATGGCTTTTACCACATTCATCGGCCCCGAGTTGTACGCCGCCATCACCAGGTACCAATCGCCGAACATTTCGTACAGGTCACGCATGTGGCGCGCTGCGGCGCGCGTGGCCTTTTCCGGATCGCTGCGCTCGTCAACCCAGTAGTTGCGGTCGAGATCGTATTCCTCGCCGCGGTACGGCATGAACTGCCACAACCCCCGCGCGCCCGCGCGTGAAACCGCCGAAGGCTGGAACGCCGATTCGGCCTGCGCCAGGTAAATCAGATCCTGCGGCACTCCTTCCTGACGCAGTACTCGCCGGATCATGTCGTTATATCGGCCTGCTCGCCCAAGGCCGTGCTCCATGACAGCCCGGCCCTTCGCGGTCGTAAAGAAGCTAAGGTATTGCAGGACGGAATCGTTCACGGTGAGCGGAAGATCGTGCGGGACGCTGATCAATTCCTGCTCGACTTTGGCTGCCAGGCGCGGATCGCCCTTGGGCAGAGTCATGTCCGACAGTGCATCAATCGGAGCGGGGGGGCCGGCGGGTTCTTCATCTTCATCCGCATTTTGCTCGGCATTTAATTCGTAGGAATGGAGCGTTTCGCCGAGCTGATCAATCAAATCGGAAAGGCGCTGGTCGGAATCAGGCTGAAATCCGCTCTGAAGGACAAGATCCATAGCGTGATCGAAGTCCACGCGGGCCCGGTCAAAGTCTCCAGCTTTATACTTCCTCTGCCCGTCATCGAAGCTCGCCTGTACCTTCGACACCAGGATATCTATCGCTGGCCTTGGATCAGTCTGGAGCGACACAAGGTAAAGCGGATGTTCCGGGAAGGGCAGGGCCTCGCGGACGAAGGCAGGGACGGGAGCCGGAGTCGCGGCCGGCGGACGCACCTTGGCCTGTTTCGACGAGACGGTATCTTCGCAACCAGCAAGGAAAATCGTCCCGGCGGCGAATAGGACCCAGACTATGGTCTTCCTGCTCATACCGTTTACCATCTCCTCGGTTACAGCGCTGTCGAGCCGCGAAATGCCGCCAAAAGGGCTTCTCACTTGGACGCGGCCTGCAGGCCCAGAATTCGCGTCGCGGTGGACTAAACCAGGTAGCATGTCCCGCTAAGACGCTAGAAAATCTTACGGATTACCGACGCTCGGGTCAATGGACATGCCGTACCAGTCGTTGACGATATCAAGACATCGAGTACTAGGGAATGCCCCAGTTGAATCAGAGGCGAATGGTTCGGTCGAATACAGGAAACCTGGAACGGCCGAGTGTACACCGAGGCTTGCCATTTTGGAATGGATTGGCGAGGGCGAGCGAGGGTAGAAAATAAGCCGCTAGCCCGGCGGTCCTTATTCCCCAGTTTCCTCGCTAAAGGCCGTGCGAACTGCGCAAAACTGTTTCTAGTCTGGCGATTTCCTATGCTAGCGCCTGGCGCAAATCCTCAATAAGGTCTTCCGGATCTTCGAGGCCCACCGAAACGCGGACGGTTCCGGGTTCGACTCCTGCCGCGCGCAATTCTGCAAGCGACATATTGTAATGCGAGGTATAGATCGGCAGAACCACGAGCGATTCGGCTCCGCCCAGACTGGCTGCGAGCAGGAAAATTCGCGTGCGGTCGCAGAAACGACGTGCCGCGGGTAGCCCGCCTTTTAGGTCGAAGGCAAACATGCCACCGAAACCGCGCATCTGCCGTTTCGCCAGCAGATGATCCGGATGCGATGGCAGGCCCGGATAGTGGACGCGCGCGACCTTTGAATGCTTGGCGAGATAGCGTGCGACGATCATAGCGGTGGCGCACTGCCGTTGCACGCGCACTTCGAGAGACTTCATGCCGCGAATCAGAAGGAAGGCCGCTTCGGGATCCATCGAGCCCCCGAGATTTATGATCATGTCGCGTACTTTCCTCATCAGGGCATGGCTGCCTGCCGCGGCGCCGGCAATCACGTCGGAATGGCCGGCGAGATACTTCGTCGCGCTGTGCAGCACGATATCGAAACCCATCTTAATGGGCTTTTGGAGCACCGGGCTGGCGAACGTGTTGTCGATCAGCGAGATCAAATCCCACTCTTTCGCGAAGGCGATCGCCTTTCGCAAATCCACGAGCCGCAGCGTGGGATTCGTGGGTGTTTCGATATACAGCGCTTTCGTGCGTGGACTAACCAGGCGTTCGATTCCCGCCAAGTCGGATTCCACGTGGCGAACGACGATGGCCATACGCGGAAAAACATCGCGCATCAGCCGGTAGGTGCCGCCATAGACCTGTCGCGTGGCGATTACTTCATCGCCGGCCTTCAGCACAGAGAGAAGCGCGCTCGAAATGGCGGCCATACCTGACGCGGTGACCACGGCTGCTTCCGCGCCTTCCAGCGCAGACAGCTTCTGCTCAGCGACGGCAAGCGTGGGGTTTCCGTAGCGCGTATAAATGTAAGCCGAACTTTTCCCCTGCGCCCAGCGCTTCATTTCCTCCGTATCGGCAAATGTGAAATTCGCGGTGCGGGCAATCTCCACGCCCACGGAGGCGCCGATGCCGAATTTTTCCTGGCCCGCGTGGATCGCAAGGGTGGCATCGCCCGCGCGTTTAACGTTTTTCTTTCGCTTTTTCATGGCCGGGAGGATGGCTCAGCCTGTCACGGAATCACAAGCGCCAATTTGGTTCACGTCCGGCGATCGACAGTAGAGACGCGCTATTTTTCATTCTTTTTTTCATGAGGCTGCCAGCTGCAAGAGACGGCCGCGTGCTTCCCGCGGCACACCGCAGAAAGCTGCGATTTCTGCGCGCTGGCTTCACCTTTCGTTCGCTGACACATACGCAGCAGCCGCTCATCGAAACATAAACTTCATGCCGACTTTGTGCCAAGATAGCAAGATAGGAGGATGGAGTTCCAGGTAGTTCGTTAGGTTATCAGCCTTTCAAAGAGGGCAACTTATGAAGAAAAAGGCCACGGGCGCGCTGATTTTCACGAGTGCGGCAATCTTACTCTTGTCCGTACTATCACTTACGGGTTGCTACTACCTTCGACCTACGGGGCCGTGCCTGGGCGTCGGCTGCCCGGCCCGCACAGCGGGCCAGAGTGGCCAGTACAAGAAGAATGAAAGCCCGAAGGCGCAGAAGGCGCAGAACGGGCGAAACGCCCAAGCAGGCAAAAGTGCTCAAACCACCCAGACGCCACCTAAAGCGGGCAATTGATCGCTTTTAGGTGAGTGAGGTTCGAGTATCAGACTGATGCAGCTTGGCTTTCTTCTTCCCCTCCGTGATGTGGTTTGTGCGCGGCGATGACCTTTTCCGCAATTTCAGCCGGAACATAATCGTAATGCGAGAATTCCATCGAGTAGCTTCCCCGCCCCTGGGTCATGGAAATCAATTCATTCGCATAGCTCAACATTTCCGAGAAGGGAACCAGCGCTTTCACTACAACGCTTCCTCCCCGCAGCTCGCTGCCGCTGATTTTTCCTCGACGCCCGCTGAGATGGCCCATTAAGTCCCCTGAATACTGATCCGGCGCATAGACCTCCACGTGCATAATCGGCTCGAGGAGTGCGGGCCGCGCCTGCTTCATGGCTTCCTTGAATGCGAGCGAGCCCGCAATCTTGAAGGCCATATCGCTGGAATCCACATCGTGATATTTGCCATCGTAGAGGCTCACGCGAATATCGGTGACAGGGAAACCTGCAAGAAACCCACGCTCAGCAGAATCGCGCACGCCTTTCTCCACGGATGGAATCCAGTTTTTGGGGATCGCGCCGCCGAAAACATCGTCCACAAATTCGATGCCCTTGCCGCGAGGCAGCGGCTCCATCTTGATACGGCAAAGGCCGAACTGGCCGTGGCCCCCGGTTTGTTTCTTGTGTTTGCCTTCGGCGTCAGCCTTGCCGCGAATGGTTTCGCGATAGGGAACCTTCGGAGGGTGGAGTTTCATTTCGACGTGGTAGCGCTTACGCAGTTTAGCGACGACCACTTCGATATGCTGTTGCCCCGCGCCGCTCAGCAGAAATTCTTTGGTTTGAGGATCGCGGGCAAAACGCAAGGCGAGATCTTCCTCCAGAATCTTGTGGATCGCGACGCCGATGCGATCTTCGTCGGCTCGCGTCTTGGGTTCCACCGCGAAAGTGATGGAAGGCTCGGGAATACGCGCGGGAGGATAAAAAATCGGGGCGTTCTTCTCACCGAGAGTTTCGCCGGTCGTGGAGTCTTTCAGTTTGGCGACCGTGCCGATGTCGCCCGCGTGGAGATCGTTCACTGCTGTCGCGGCCTTTCCTTGCATCACCTGGATGTGCTGCAGACGCTCCTGCGTGCTGCGATTGAAGTTGTTGAGCGTGGCATCGTTTTTCAACACTCCAGACATGACTTTGAAATAGGTGATGCGGCCGGCGAAGGGATCGGCCAAGGTCTTGAAAACGAAAATCGAAGTTGGTTCGGAATCAACGATTTTACGGTCAATCGTGTCGCCCTTGTGGTCCGGGGTTTTGTGGCCTGAAATTTTTCCTCGAACGGCCGGGGCGGGAAAAATCTCGGCTAGAAAGTTCAAAATTGCGTCGCTGCCGATGTTATGCAGCGCGGAACTGAGCAGGACGGGAAAGATTCTCTTGGCCAGGACTGCTTCGCGCAGGCCTTTTTTCAGATCGTCAACGGGCAGTGTGCCTTCGTCGAAGAATTCCTGCATCAAGGAGTCATCGCCTTCGGCGACCATCTCGACGAGCTTTTCGTGCGCAACCTTCGCTTCTTCAGCGAGGACCGCGGGGATATCTTCTATTTTGGCCTTGCCATCTCCATCCTGGGTGTAGGTGAGAGCTTTCATCGAGATTAAATCCACGACACCTCTAAAACCTTTTTCGTGTCCGATGGGCAATTGAATGGGAACGGCGCCACGGCCAAAAACATGCTGGACGGAATCCAGGGCGCGTTCGAAGCTCGCGAGTTCACGGTCCATCCAATTCAGAACGAAGGCGCGCGGCTGGTCGTATTCGGTGGCGTAGTCCCAGACTCTTTCGGTGCAAACCTGGACGCCGGCGGCGGCGTCCAGCACGATCAGCGAGGCGTCCGCGGCGATGAGCGAGGATTTTGTTTCATTGATGAATGTGGAGTAACCGGGAGTGTCGAGGAAATTTATTTTTACTTTTTCCGGCTGGTGCGGCGCTTGCCATTCGGCGAAAGCGAGGCCGGTATTGATGGAGATTTTCCGCGCGATCTCTTCTTCGTCCCAGTCGGTTGTGGTCGAACCATCCTCCACTTTGCCAAGGCGGGGCGTCATCCCAGCGGCAAACAGTAACGACGACACCAGCTGGGTTTTCCCAGTGTCGCCGTGGCCGACAATGCCTACGTTGCGTATCCATTCGGTGTTATACGATTTCATAAATCACCTCACATAGAAGGATCCATTCGTCCGCAAGAGGGCGATGGTTGCAGAAGGAATTTTTCTTAGACGTGCAGGCTGGAGAATACGCAGCGAAGACAGAGACTCATTCTTCAGGACAGGCATTTCGTGGGGGATTATTGCGGAAGACAGATTCGCGCTTTGCAAGAAGACAACCATCACGGCGCCGCCCCCGTCGGTTGACGCGCATGACCCTGCGGAAAAGCGGATGCTAGCACACGCCGTGGTTTGGGTTCAACTCTTAGACGAGCCGGGACCGAATCGGCGGGGTCTGCGCCCTATTAGCCGAAAGTTTGTTCGTCGGCTGACGGGCCATAGACCGAAGGAACGGCGACGCCGTTTAGGCGAAGGTACACACCGAGTTGCGCGCGGTGATGGACAATGTGGTTCATCACAAAGCTGCGCAGAACCGCGACTCGAGGCATGGAGAAAAGGGTTTGACCACCGGAGAGTAGCGTCCAGTTTTTCATCAGGGTTTCATCGCTGGCGCCCGAAATGGCAGCACGGGCTTCGGCCACTTTCTTGTCGAAAACTTCGAGAAGCTGCTTTCGCGAAGTCATCACAGTAGGTGTCTGAGGCGGAGCTCCTACGGGGCGAAAATCCAGCGAGTCTTGGCCGATGATCGTAGCGGCCCAACCAGAAAGCTCGGCGACGTGGCCGGCGAGGCGTCCCATCTTCATTGACTTTTCGTGCGGAGCATAGTCGGGTTTGCCTTCGGGCACGCGTTCCAGTGTCTTACGCGTGCTGATCATTTCGTGGTCGAATTCGGCGAGGATTGCATCTCGGATTGGCATGATTTTCTCCTTAAGGTTTATAAGTTTGCCCTACCTGATTCTAGCGTTTTTGGATGAAAGGATTCCAGAAAGGTTTTAGCCAGCGGGCTTTACGGGGCGATTCGGAAACTGGCGTCGGGCTGTACGTAGCCATAGGCCATGCGTGGCGTGTTAAATGCGGCGGCGGGAAGACCGTCGCGGTCCAGGAGAATCAGGCCGCCGGTGGTGTGGACTCGGTGGGCTAGTTTGCGGATACAAGCATCGGCGACGGCTTGCGCCAGCGAGAGCGGGCCGCCTTTCTCTCTATGCGGCACGAGCACGCGCTGATCGTGAAGAAGATCGATAGCCATCTTCGCCATTACAATTTTCATGATGCCTTCGCCGTGGCCGGTGCAGGAAACGCCGCCGGCTTCCGCGTCGGCATAACAGCCGCAACCAATGAGAGGAGAATCGCCGACGCGTCCTGGGAATTTGCAGCAAGTGCCACCCGTGGAAGTGCCCGCGGCGAGATTCCCGTGGCGATCGATTGCGACGGCGCCGACCGTACCTTGTTCGTGGCCGACGTGATGTTCAGCCGCATGCGAATCTTCGAGGCAGCGGCGCCAGGCCATACGTTCGCGCTCGTTCACGAGTTCTTCGGGGGCGCAGAGCGGTACACCGTTTTCCTCTGCGAATTTTTCCGCGCCGGCAGCAACGAGCATCATGTGTTCACTTTTTTCCAGGATGCTGCGGGCAAGGCGAATCGGATTTCGCACGCGTTCAACAGCAGCGACTGCGCCGGCTTTCAGTGTGGCTCCGTCCATGACGATGGCGTCGAGCTGAACGCGTCCATCGCGATTTAGATGGGAGCCGATGCCCGCGTCGAAGGTGGGATCGTCTTCTAGGATTACGATAGCGGCTTCGATGGCGTCCATCGCTGTCCCATCGTCGGATAAAACTTTCCAGCCAGCTTCGAGAGCGCGACGGATTCCCGCGCGGCAGTCATCGACTGCTTCATCGGGGATGTTCCATGCCCCGCCGTGGATGATCAGAGAAGGTTTCAAGTTTTGAACAGACCGTGAGAATTAATGATACAGCATCGAAAGGAAACCGCACGGGCTCAACGATGGCGTTGCGCAATGCGCAAACTCACGAAAGGGGCTTGAGAAGGGTGGCGCTAGCCTCCGCGCTTTACTGCGCGGGTGAGAATTGATGAGGCGTCGCGGGGCTGGACAGAAGCAGGAATGCTAGCGCGCGACTTGGGGCGTGACGAGCTTGGGCCGGCAATCGGTTCGCTGCCGGCTATCGGAAGGCGACCGTCTTTCGTTTGCTTCCAGGTATGCAGAATGCGGTGAATCACGGTGATGTTGGGTCCGATGGCGAGGATCCATAGAGCAATGGGCATGCGGTTGACGAGTGCGCCAAGAATCATGAGCGTGAGGCGCTCGGGCCGGTCCCAAAATCCAACGTCGGACTTTGGCACCAATGATTCGGCGCGGGCTGTTGCGTAGCTCACCATCACGGCGCCGGCCATAGCTGCGCCGGCCAATACGGCGTACATGAAGCGGTTTACTCGCGCGTAGTACACTAAAATGCCGAGGAAAACGATGAGGTCAGCATAGCGGTCGAGAATTGAATCCAGAAAGCCGCCGAACAATGACACGCGGTTTTGCCGTCGAGCCACGGGGCCGTCGAGAAGGTCACATATGCCGGCCAGGATCATCATTCCGCCTGCGGCCTTGAAGCGCCCGGCGGCGAAGAGAATGCCGGCCCAGAGATTCAAAACGAGAGCCAGCCAGGTGATGACGTTGGGAGGAATTCCCGTCGGAGCGAGGAGCGCTGCCATCCGGTCGATGGGCCAGGATAGGTAACGACCGACGGTGCGCGTCAACATTGATTCAGTGCCACCATGCTATTCCTCATCGTAAATCGTCGAGAGGCGAACGACTTCGTATTCCCTGGTACCGGCCGGGGTGACAACCGTAACTTCGTCGCCAGCCTTCTTGCCAAGCAAGGCCTTGCCGATAGGCGAGCTGGTTGAAATCAAGCCCTTGGTTACATCGGCTTCTTCGACTGTCACCAGTTTGTACTCGATTTCGGTGGACTTCGCAACGTCGAGAACGACGATGCGAGAGCCATAAGCAGCGCGGTCTTTCGGGAGGTTAGTGAGATTCATCATGGAAATATCGGCCATGCGCTGGTGGAGCTGGCCGAGCCGGGCGGATACATAGGACTGCCGTTCCTTGGCGTACTTATACTCCGCGTTTTCGGAAAGATCGCCGTGGGCGCGGGCTACCTTGATTTCCTTGGGCAGCTCGTCGTGAAGTTCGTGCTCAAGGGCGGCGATTTCGTCTTTCAGCTTCTTTTTAATTTTCTCAGCTAGATCGATCATTTTGGCAAGTCTGACAGGGCAAGAAAATAAAGGGACGCCCCCCGCATCGCAGTTTTTGCGATTACCCAAAGATTATAGAGGATTTGCGCGTGTTATCGCAAATGACAGCTCTTCTCTGAGACAGCCGGAATACTATGCGAGGCGCTAGCCGGCAGTTTTGCACTCCTCTAAGAATCCCGTAGGCATTAACGCGCTTGAACCGAGCGGGGTGATGTTTGTGCAGAGCGGAAAAGGTTCTAGGCCTGAGATCGTTGTGCACGCGACTGCTGAGAGGCGAGAAAGTCTACAATTGCTTGATGTGCTGCGCCGGGCTGGTCGGTTTCGAAAATGTGGCTGGCGTGCGGGATCAGCACGAGTTTGGCGTGCGGCAAACGTTCGGCGATTAGCCGGGAGTTTGCGGGTGGAACGAGCCTGTCGGTTTCGCCGTGAATGACGAGCGTGGGAGCCGTAATTTGCGCGATGCGGCTGTAAGCTTCCCACGCAATGATTCCTTGAAGTTGGCTCATATATCCTTGCGGAGTGGGGTACCACTTCATGCGGATGGCCATATCTTCGTCGATGCGCTGGCGCGGGGTAGCCACGTCATAAATGAACGGGATGATGGCCTCCTTGGCTTCTTCAGGCGTCATACCCTGGCGCATCAGGGTTTGAAGAGCCGCGGGCTCGGCTTGTATTGCGTGGGGACCACCAGAAGCAGTGCAACCCAGAATCAGCGAGCGGACCCGTTTTGGATACTGAAGGGCAAATTCCTGGGCAATCATGCCTCCCATGGAGACACCGAATACGTGGGCGCTCCCAACGCCGGCGGCATCCAGAACTGCGGCAGCATCCGAGGCCATCAGCGGGATGGAATAGACTCCTGGAGGCACATCGCTTTGCCCCACACCGCGATTATCGAGAGCGATGGTGCGATAGTGTTTCGCAAGAACCGGGCGAGTGCGATGCCACATGTAGGAGGGGTAACTGAGGCCCATTATGAGCAATAGAGGTTCGCCGGAGCCCTGTTCATCCCAATATATTTTGGCGCCTTGATTTTCAACGAAGGACATGGAACCTCCCGTCACGACACGCGGCCGCGGTCAGTATGCCGCGGAAGAAATCATAGAATGAGATAGTTACACACAAATGAATGTGACCAACGCGGCTGCCATTGTATATAATCCGGTTCACTATGCCAAACCAAGAAACGCTGTACCAGGTAGCCGACCGAGTCGCCACGATTACCCTCAACCGTCCCGATAAACTGAACGCCTGGACGGCAGTAATGGAAAGCGAAGTGCGAGCCGGGATCGGCGAGGCGGAGCGCGACGAAAAAGTCCGCGTGATCGTGTTGACGGGCGCGGGACGAGGATTCTGCGCGGGCGCGGACATATCGCTCTTGTCCACGGTCGCAACGAAGGGACTCGACTCTGCGCAACGAGCCCAGGCGGTGCAGCCTCAGGGAGGCGCCGTCGAAGGCACGCGGGCGGATTTCCAGAAAAAGTATTCATATTTTCCGGCGGTCACGAAGCCCGTGATTGCGGCCATCAACGGTCCCATAGTGGGATTGGGTTTGGTGATTGCCTTGTATTGCGATTTACGTTTTGCTTCCGATGCTGCGCGTTTTGGAACGGCTTTTGCACGCCGGGGGCTGATTGCCGAATACGGAATGGCATGGATGCTGCCGCGTCTGGTGGGGCACTCAAACGCCCTGGACTTGTTGTTTTCCGCGAGAATGATCGATGCGGCGGAAGCGTTAAGAATGGGGCTGGTGAATCAAGTCTACCCGCAGGGAACGTTTCATGAGAAGGTGCGGGAATACGCTGTGGACCTGGCCTCGAACGTTAGTCCGAGGTCGCTGCGCGTGATCAAGCGACAGGTGTACGACGCGATGTTCCTAACGCTGGCGGAAACCTTTGAAACCTCCGAGCGAGAAATGCTGGAAAGCCTGCGGTCTGACGATTTCAAAGAAGGGGTGGCGCACTTTATCGAAAAGCGCTCGCCGGTCTTCACCGGAAAGTAGCAGAGACCTTTGACCTATGGACTTTGAACTCAGCGCGAAGACAAAGGAACTGCAAAAGCGGTTGCAAAGCTTCATGGACGCCCACGTGTATCCGAACGAGGACCGGTTCCATCAGGAAATTGAGCGAGAACGCTGGAAGCCGACACGCATTGTGGAAGAACTGAAGCCGAAGGCACGCGGCGAGGGATTGTGGAATTTGTTTTTGCCGCACGATGAAAACGGCGCGGGGCTCACCAATCTGGAGTACGCGCCGCTTTGCGAAATCATGGGGCGCAGTCACATGGCGCCAGAGGTGTTCAATTGTTCGGCGCCAGATACCGGGAATATGGAGGTGCTGGCGCGTTATGGCACGGCAGAACAAAAAGAAAAATGGCTAAAGCCTTTGTTAGCCGGCGAAATTCGATCTTGCTTTTCGATGACGGAGCCGGACGTCGCGTCTTCGGATGCCACCAACATTGCATCGGGCATCGTACGAGACGGCGATGAGTACGTGATCAACGGACGGAAATGGTGGTCCTCCGGAGCAGGCGACCCGCGATGCAAGATCGCGATATTCATGGGCAAGAGCGATCCTTCCGCGCCAGCGCACCGGCAGCAATCGATGATCTTGGTGCCGCTAGGCACGCCCGGAGTCAAGATCGTGCGGATGTTAACGGTTTTCGGGTATGACCACGCGCCACACGGCCACGCGGAAATTCACTTTGAGAAAGTGCGGGTGCCGGCGACAAACATGTTGCTCGGCGAAGGCCGCGGATTTGAGATTGCTCAAGGACGTCTGGGGCCTGGGCGGATTCATCATTGCATGCGATGCATCGGGCTCGCGGAGCGGGCGCTCGAAACTATGTGCAAACGGGTGCAAGCGAGAGTGGCCTTTGGGAAGGCGCTGTCCGAGCAGGGAACGATTCGCGCGGGAATCGCCGAGTCTCGCATGGAAATCGAACAAGCACGGCTGCTGACGCTGAAGGCTGCGCACTTGATGGACACGGTCGGAAACAAAGCGGCGCGCGCTGAAATTGCGATGATTAAAGTTGTGGCACCTAACGTGGCTCTGCGCGTGCTTGATCGGGCGATTCAAGCGTACGGGGCGGCCGGAGTTTCGCAGGACACGTTCCTGGCCAGCTCCTGGGCAATGGCCCGGACGCTGCGATTGGCCGATGGGCCGGATGAAGTCCACGTCGAGTTAATTGCGAAGTGGGAATTGGCGAAAGCCAAGAAAAATTGATGCCGCCGGTCGTCCTCAAGAATGCGCAATCGCTGAAAGAATTAGTGGGCAGGGAAATTGGCGTCACGGAATGGTTTCCTGTCACGCAAGAGCGGATCGAGCAGTTCGCGGAAGCCACGGAAGACCGGCAGTGGATTCATCTGGATCGCGTCCGGGCGAGAAGGGAATCGCCTTACGGCGACACAATCGCTCACGGGTTTCTTACGCTCTCTTTGCTCAGCCACCTTATGAAGGAGGCGATTCAAGTTCAAGGGGGCGTGCGCCTGGCAGTGAATTACGGCTTGAATCGAGTGCGATTTCCCGCTGCAGTGCGGGCGGATTCCAGGATTCGTGCGCGAATTGCGCTCCTGGAATTGAAGGAACTCTCCGATGCGGCTGAAGCGACCTTTGCCGTAACCATAGAAAATGAAGGATCTGCAAAACCAGTCTGCGTTGCGGAGTGGATCGTCCGCTACTACACCTGATCAACCCTCATTCGATTGAAGATTTCGAAAGCTTATCCGAGCGACGGCTAAATTCGGCCGGTTTGCGCGCAGCGCAAAGAAGCGCGCAAGAGTATTTGGATTCTCTCGGGCATGAGTGCAAAGCGTTCGTCTTTGGTGAGGCCTTGATGATAGCGATAATAAATTTGCTGGACGATGACGGCAAGCTTGAAACGGGCGAACGTGAGATAGAAAGCGATCTGAGAAGCATCGCTTCCCGTTTTTTGACTGTAGTAATGAACGATTTTTTCCCGCGTGAAGCTTCCCGGATAGTTCGTGGGTCCCCAACGATTTTGATCCAGTTCCTCAGGGTCCGTGGAGTCGATCCAGTAGGCTAATACTGCGCCGAGATCTGAAAGAGAGTCGCCGATGGTGCACATCTCCCAATCGAGCACGCCGGCAATTTTCGTGATGTTGCTCGAATCGAGCACGACATTGTCGTATTTGTAGTCATTGTGGATTAACGAAACAGCGGTCGTGGCGGGCATGTGCTGCTGCATCCACGCGGAAATTTTATCCACCTCGGGATAATCGTGCGTCTTCGAGCCGTAGTAGCGCTCGGTCCAGCCGCGGACCTGCCGCTCGAGATATCCGTCCGGTTTACCCAGATCGGAAAGACCCGCGGCGGCGTAATCCACACGGTGCAGGCGGATAAGATTTTCAATGAAGGATTCGCTGAGCCTTCGCGCCGTTTCCGGGGGGAAATCCAAACCGGGCGGCAGCGTTCTGCGAAGGATGATGCCGTGAATCGGCTGCATCACGTAGAACGGTGCGCCGATGATGGAAGCGTCGTCGCAATAAAGGAGGACTTCAGGAGCCGGGTCGTACACGGAGTGGAGCTTGGAGAGCACGCGAAATTCTCGGCTCATATCGTGGGCGGATTTGACTTTACTTCCGAAGGGCGGCCGCCGAAGAACTAGCTCTTTAGCGCCGAGATCCAGCGAGTAAGTCAAATTTGAGTGGCCGCTGGGGAATTGACGAATGCTGAGCGAACCTGTTTCGTCGGGAAAGTGACTGCGCAAAAAGGATTCGAGCTTGGCTACATCCAGTTCTTCACCGGATCGAATGGCCGCCGGACGGTCGAAGAAGTCGGTCATCGCATCCTTTTTAGCGGTACGTCATCATCGCGGGATCATCGAGATGCCCGTGGACATTGAAAGAGCTGAGTGTAAACAGCTCGGCGGAGTAGAGGAATTCACTCCAACCGGAGTTCCGCGACATCCAGCTCACTTGCAAGGCCCTTTCCGGAGAAAGGTGCAAAGCGCGCTGCATGGCAACCGCAATAGGCCCTCCCGAACTGAAAATAGCGACACGTTCACCGCGCGCCCCTGCAGATAGAAACTTTACGAGACCCGAGTTAACCCTGGAGCAGAACTCCAGCCAGGGTTCCACACCCTGAGGAGCAATCTCGCCGCGCACCCACTGGCCAATCACCACTTCAAATAACTTTTGAAAGGTCACGCGTTGTTCGGCAGTGCCGGTCGAGGACTGAAACGCCGCGTAGAGATCTCGGATTCGCTGATCATTTTCGAGTAATCCGGGCAGGCTACGCTTGAGTACCGCTTCTCCTTGATACTCGTCGAACTCCGGCAGTACCACAGGCTCAGGGAACTTGAGACCGGCTTTTTCGTAGGCGGCGCTCACTAGCTTGAGAGTGTCTTTCTGGCGGACGCATGGACCGACGCAGGTGCGGTCAAAGACTAAGCCACGCCGCGCCCAATATTCGCCTAGAAGGCGTGCTTGCGTTTCTCCGAGCGTCGACAACTTGTCATAATTCTGCTCGAGAAAGGAGGCTTGCCCGTGACGGACAAGGTAAAGGGTTCCCATCGTTAGCTCAACATGGCGTCAATGGTCATACCGCAAGACCTATCGTGAAGGATGAATTTCCGGTAGGTTTAGATTCCGATGGACGACTGCTGACTCTCAATTGGCGCGTTCGAACAAAGCCGCAGCGCCTTGTCCTCCGCCGATGCACATGGTGACGACACCGTACCGCGCTTTGCGGCGAGCCATTTCGTTTGCGATGGTGCCGACCATTCTCGAGCCCGTCATTCCAAAGGGATGGCCGATGGCAATCGAGCCTCCGTTAACGTTGAGTTTCTCAGGGTCGATGCCGAGGCGGTCGCGGCAATAAATCACCTGGACTGCGAAAGCCTCGTTCAGCTCCCAAAGATCGACATCGTTCGCGCGCACGCCGCAACGGCTCAGGAGTTTCGGAACGGCGAAGACCGGGCCGATGCCCATTTCGTCCGGTTCGCAACCCGCGACTTGGAATCCGCGAAAAATTAGTTTGTAAGGAATGCCCAATTGATCGGCGCGCTGGCGAGACATTAATAGCGTGGCGGATGCGCCATCAGAGAGTTGCGATGAGTTGCCAGCCGTGACGCTTCCCTGGCCGCTCTCGGGATCAAAATGAGGTTTCAGGTTCAGCAGGCCTTGCAGCGTGGTGTCGGGACGGTTGCATTCATCGCGGTTGGCGATAGCATCCTCTTTGCCAATGAGTTCTCCGGACTTCTTGTCCAGAATGCCGCGGGTGACGCTCATCGGCGCGATTTCACCATCGAAAAAGCCCTCTTGCTGAGCGCGAGCAGTGCGCTGCTGACTCAGAAGCGAATATTCGTCCTGAGACTCGCGGGTGACTTTGTATCGTTTGGCGACTACTTCTGCGGTGTTGCCCATCACCATGTAAATGCCGGGCATTTTCTCCAACAATCCGGGATGTGGATTGTAATCCCGCGTAATCATGCTGATGCTTTCCACGCCGCCGCCTACTGCTGCATCCACGCCCTCGCTGATAATCTGGTGGGCGGCTATGGTGATCGCCTGCAAACCGGATGAGCAGAAACGGTTGATGGTGGTGCCCGCAACCGATGCGGGAAGTCCGGCCAGCATGGCGGAAGTGCGCGCTATATTCTGGCCTTGCGCACCGTGAGGCTGCGCGCAGCCGAGAACCACGTCTTCAATTTCTTTCACGTCCAACTTCGGAGTTTTGGCCAGCACGTCCTTAATGCAATGTGCGGCGAGGTCTTCGGGCCGCGTTAGGTTAAAGGACCCGCGGAAAGATTTGGCCAGCGCTGTCCGCGAACTGGCAACTACTACTGCTTCTCTCATGTTTTCTCCGGCGGTCGAATCGAAGTTACAGATCCACGAATGTTTTACGGCAATGCTTTGTAATTGCGGCCGCGCGTACGGAAGACTAAGTTGCCACGCCTTCTTCCTTGCCGAACTGGGCGAAGGTCTTGCCTTGCTCCGCAAGCCGCTTCAGCAGCGGCGCGGGCTGCCAGATCTCACCATGCTGACGTTGGAATTCGGAGATGCGCTCGTAAACTTTTTTGAGGCCCACGGTGTCGGCATACCACATCGGACCGCCGCGATATGCGGGGAACCCGTAGCCGTTCAGATAAATAATGTCGATGTCCGAAGCGCGCAGCGCGTAGCCTTCCTCCAGAATGCGCGCACCCTCGTTGACCAGTGCATAGATGCAGCGATCGGTGATTTCCTCGGCGGAGATTTTACGTTGCGCAATTCCCGCCTCGGAGACCCACTTGCGAATGAGTTCGTCAACGGCAGGGTCCGGGCTCCCGCGCCGCTGGTCATCATATTTGTACCAGCCTGCTCCGGTTTTCTGTCCGAAGCGGCCGAGCTCACAGAGATTATCTTCAGTGAACGGCTGGCGAATGCCCGGGACTTCCAGGTGGAGATATTCCTTGCGAATGCGCCAACCAACGTCGAGGCCTGCCAAGTCGCCGACGGCAAGAGGTCCCATGGCATTGCCGAAGTCGACCAGGGCCTGATCCACGGCTTCAATACTCGCTCCTTCTTCCACTAGGAACTGCGCTTCGCGGCGATAGGGACCAAACATGCGGTTGCCGACAAAACCCCGGCAGTTGCCGACGAGCACGCCCACTTTGCCGAGCGTTTTTGAAAGTTGCATGCAAGTGGCGATAACTTCCTTCGAAGTAGCTTTACCGCGGACGATTTCAAGCAACCGCATAACATTCGCCGGGCTGAAGAAATGCGTGCCGATGACAAAAGTCGGTCGCGAAGTAGAGGCGGCGATCTCGTCGATGCTCAGCGTTGAGGTATTGCTGGCAAGAATGGTGCCAGGTTTGCAAACGCGATCGAGATCCTTGAAGACTTCCTTCTTGAGCGCCATGCCTTCGAACACGGCTTCGATGACCAAATCAACGTTTGAAAAACCGTCGTAGCTAAGCGTGGGCGTGATGCGCTTCAGGCGTTCATCGGCGTCTTGCTGGGTGAAACGGCCGCGTTTGACGGAGTTCGCGTAATTCGATTTGATCGTAGATAGCCCGCGATCAAGCGCCGCCTGGTCCGTCTCTTTCAGAAGCACGGGAATGCCTGCATTGGCGAGAACCATGGCGATGCCTCCGCCCATGGTGCCTGCGCCAACAACGGCCGCAGTCTTTATGGGAATTAGAGGAGTGTCTTTTGGAATGTCTGGAATTTTTGTTACTTCGCGTTCGCTGAAGAAAACGTGGATGAGCGCTTTGGATTGGTCGGAGAAGAGGCAATCGACGAAGAGCTTCTGCTCAAACTTGCAGCCTTCTTCAAATGGCATTTTTGTGGCGGCTTCGATGGCTTCGACGGCAGCAACCGGAGCGAGCAGACCTCGCTGCTTCTTGGCAGCCGTTTCACGCGCGGAGGAAAAGATCGCCGCATTGTCCGTTGGGTTTCCGAGCTTTTCGTTACGCTCACGCGTCTTGGGAGCAGGCTTGCCGGCGACTTCGCGTGCAAACTTAACCGCTCCGGCGAGAAGGTCGCCATCGATGATGCGATCGATGATGCCGAACTTCAGCGCTTCGTCCGCCTTCACCGGATTGCCGCTCATGCACATTTCGACGGCTTTCGCCACGCCAGCAAGCCTCGGAAGCCGCTGGGTACCCGCCGCGCCGGGGATGAGACCGAGCTTCACTTCAGGCTGGCCGACTTGGGCACTCGAAACAGCGACGCGATAGTGGCCGGCCATGGCCAGCTCCAATCCGCCGCCGAACGCCGTTCCGTGAATCGCTACGATCACCGGCTTGGCGCTATCTTCCATTTTCAAGAGAAAAGGAGTGAGCCCGGCGCCGCGCGATTTGCCCGAGGAGGTCATCTTGCCGAATTCCTTGATGTCCGCGCCGGCGACGAAGGTACGACCTCCGCCGATCAGGACTGCGGCTTTGACGCTGGCGTCCTGAGCGATGCGATCCAGAGCTTCTGAAATTCCTTCTGGGACACCCGGGCTTAGGGCGTTGACCGGAGGATTGTTGATAGTGATGATGGCGATGTCGTCGTCTTTTGTGAGCTGTACTAGATCGGTCATAGAAAGGTTCCTCTGGTTTGGTAGTTTACGCGGTTTTCGCCGAGACGTTGCCAGCGTCGATCACCGCGGAGGCGATGCGCTCGCGATGGAATGTGGCGTCTCCGAATGCCGTTTCCGATGCCTTCGCCCGACGGTAATACAGATGAACATCGTTTTCCCAAGTGAAACCCATGCCGCCGTGAATCTGGATGCCACGGTTGCCGACGGTGCGGCCGGCGTCGCTGGCGTACATCTTGGCGATGGAAACGGCGGTCGCGGCATCCGGGGCTTTTTCCTCCAGCGCCCAGCCGGCATAGTACACGGCCGAACGGGAACTCTCGGTTTCCAAATACATATCCGCGCACTGGTGCTGCACGGCCTGAAACGAGCCGATGGGTTTGCCGAACTGCTTCCGCGTCTTGGCATATTCCACGGTAATTTCGAGCGTACGCTGCATACCGCCGACTAATTCGGCGGCAAGCGCGGCGGTGGCAATGTCGAAAGCTCGCGGGAGCTGCGCGACGGATCCCAATTCTTCCGCCGGAGTGTTGCTGAATTCGACGACGTAGAGTTTTCGCGTAAGGTCCATTCCCGACATAGGAGATATTTTCAGGCCGGGAGCTTTGGAGTCCACTACGAATACGCCGTTGCGCGCCACGACGATGATAAAGTTGGCGACTGCGGCATCCGGGACAAAGAACTTCTCTCCGGTGAGCTTTCCGTTGGCAGCGCTCAGTTGCACATCCCGCGGGTTCCAGCTAGCGCTCGCTTCCAGAATGGCGACAGTAGCGCGAACTTCTCCCCGGCAGATCGGCGCCAGATATTTATTTTTGAGCGCAGGGGTGCACACGGCATCCAGGACAGAGCCGGCTAGCACGACGGTGGAAAAAAACGGGCCGGGCAAGAGCGCGCGTCCGGCCTCTTCCATCAACAGCATGAGCTCCACTTGGCCGAGGCCGACTCCGCCGTACTCCTCCGAGAAAATGATGCCCGTGTAACCCTGGTGCGTGAGCTTGGACCAAAGAGCGGCGTCATATGCCGTGTCCGTTTCCATCAGGCGCCGCATTTCGGCGCTGGGACATTCACCGGCGAAAAACTTGCGCGCGCTGTCTTTCAGAAATTCCTGGCTTTCACTCAAACCAAATTGCATGGCGTATCCCCTTAGTAGCTTCTGGGCAGTCCGAGAACAAAATGTCCGATGATGTTTCTTTGCACCTCTGAAGTGCCCGCTTCGATTGTGTTTCCGCGCGTGCGCAGGTAGGCGTAGGACCAAATTCCCTCTTCCATGGCGCGCGGGTCGCCGGCCATCAGTTGGCCATAGGGACCGAGAATCTCCTGAGCGATTTGCTGGAGGCGCTGGTTTAGTTCGCTCCAGAAAATTTTCTGGATGGAGCCCTCAGGACCCGGCACGCCTGTAGCGGTGATGCGGCTGAATGCGCGCATCTGGTTGAAACGCATGATTTCAATCTCCGCGCTGCACTGCGCGAGCTTCTGGCGGATGACTGGGTCCTGGGAAGCAGGCTTGCCGTTGCGTTGGATCTTTCGAGAGAGCTCAATGAGGCGTGTGATGTAACTCTTGAATATGAGATGCAGGCGAGCGCCGTACGAACCGCGCTCGTACATCAGGGTGCTCATCGCTACGTTCCATCCGTCATTCACTTTGCCGAGAATATTTTCAGTTGGAACGCGGACATCGCGAAAGAAAATCTCGTTGAATTCGGATTCCCCGGTCATTTGACGCAGAGGGCGAACCTCGACTCCGGGCGATTTCATATCGACGAGGAGCACGGAAAGTCCCTTGTGTTTCGCGAGGCTCGCATCGGTGCGAACGACCAGCTCACACCAGTTGCCAACCCAGCCGTAGCTGGTCCAGACTTTTTGACCGTTGACGACGTAGTGGTCGCCGTCGAGTCGCGCCTCCATTTGCAAACCGGCGAGATCGGAACCGGCGTTAGGCTCGGAGAAGCCCTGGCACCAGATTTCTTCAGCGCTCAGGATTTTCGGAATAAAGCGCTTTTTCTGAGCTTCCGTTCCGTAGGCGATGATGGTGGGTCCGATGAGACCTAAACCGAGCGAGTTGGCCATCGGCGGCGCCTCGACGCGCGCCATCTCTTCCCAAAATATGGCTTGCTGCATCAGAGACGCGCTGCGACCCCCGTATTCCTTGGGCCACGAAACCGCTGCCCAGCGGCCCTCCTGAAGCTTTCGTTGCCAGGCGCGCAGATAGGGGAACGATTCCTCCATGGGTTTTTCGCGCCATTCTTTCCAATCTTTCGGAACGTTGGAAGCGAGCCAGGCGCGAAGTTCGTCGCGGAACGTCAACTCTTCGGTGGTTAGATTTAAATCCATGAACAAGACTCCTTCGGGTTTTCGAGCATAAACCGCGCTCCGCTATTATTGGCAACTGCGAGACTTATCCCTGCGTATCAAGCCGCTCAAGCGCTGGACTTCGTTTTGGAAGCCGGTGCGGCAAAGTCCGGGCGAATCGTATCTTTGCCGTGCCAAAATTTTTTTCGAAGATCCTTCTTCAGAATTTTCCCGGTTCCGGTCTTGGGCAAACTATCGACAAATTCGACCGAGCGCGGACACTTGTAATGTGACAGCCGCGAACGGCAGAACTCGATGAGTTCGGATTCCGTGACGACGGCATTCGGCTTTAGAACCACGAGCGCCTTTGGAACTTCGCCCCACTTCGCGTCTGGAACGGGAATGACGCCAACCTCCAGGATGGCCGGATGCGCGAGAATGGCCTTTTCAAGTTCGAGCGAGGAGATATTTTCTCCACCGCTCACGATGATGTCTTTTTTGCGATCGACGATGAGAAGGTAGCCTTCTTCGTTGAATGTGGCCATGTCGCCGGTATGGAACCAACCGCCGCGCAGCGCTTCGGCGGAAGCCTCCGGCTGGCGCCAGTAGCCTTCCATGACGCCATCGCTACGAGCGATGATTTCGCCGATGGCTTGCCCATCGCGCGGCACGTCGCGGTCGTCAGGGTCAACTACTCGAATTTCCGTACCGGGAAATGCGTAGCCGGTCATCGCTTGGCCCGCGTAGCGTTGCTCACCTTCCCATCCAAGACCTGTCTTCATGGGCGAAATCGTAAGCGAGGGAGAAGTTTCGGTGAGACCGTAGCCCGAAAAGCATTCGCAGCCGAGAGCTTGTTCGACCTCGCGAATGAGTGTTGGCGACGAAGCAGCGCCGCCGATGACAATCCGTCGCAGGGTACTCAAATCATAGTTGTGGCGCTCCGGGCAGTTCACCAGAGCAGTGGCCATGATGGGAACCAGACTGCAGGAGTGAACCTTTTCCGTTTCAATGAGCCGGAACACTTCTTTGGTCTCGAAACGCTGGATCATGACGTGCTTTCCTCCCAGTAAGGTGAGGAAATGCGCGACACCCCAGCCATTCGCGTGGAATAGAGGAATAGTATGCAGCTCGACGGCTCCGTTTTCGATCTGGAATCCCATGCAGACGTTCAGCGCGTGGAGATAGATGTTTCTGTGCGTGAGCATCACTCCCTTGGGATTTGCGCTCGTGCCGCTGGTATAGAAAAGCTCGGCCAGAGAGTTTTCGTCGACGGATCTGATCTCTGTGCGATACGGCGTGGCCGCTGCGAGAAGAGCCTCGTAGTTGCGCGGGTCCAGCCAAGGCCCCTCGGGCGGGCCATCAAGCTGGACGAACATTTTTACCGTCCGAAGATCCTTACGAAAAGACTCCACTAAGCCAAGAAACTGCTTCTCCACGAAGAGGATTGACGCTCCGGAATCATTCAGAATGTAGGCCAGCTCTTCCGGCGCAAGCCGGATGTTCAGCGGGAGAAGAACAGCGCCTGCTTCCGGAACGCCATAGTAGGCTTCCAGCAAACGGTGACAATTGGCGCCGAGGAACGCGACGCGATCGCCAGCTTGGATGCCAGCTTGGCGCAGGGCCCCTGCCAGACGGCCAACGCGCTCGGCGAATTGTGCATATGTGAAGCGATCCTGATTGCAGACCACGGCCGTTCTGCCGGAGTACTGCTGTTCCGCATAGCGAAGAAAACGAAGAGGTGTGAGTGGAATGTTCATAGCGTGCCGTGCCTGGATCAGGCGGATTGGCCTCCATCGACCACCAGGATATTTCCGGTCACAAAATTTGACGCGTCGGACGCGAGAAAAATAGCGGCGCCCTTTAAATCTTGCGGCCCGCCGAAGCGGCCCAAAGGTACATCCGCCAAAAGCGCCTCTCTGTTTCGTTCGATGAGTTTCCCCGACATGTCGGTCGGGAACCAGCCCGGCGCAATGGCATTGACGTGAATATTGTGCATGCCCCACTTGTGGGCCAAGTCCTTCGTGAAGATGATTACTCCGCCTTTGCTGGCGCTGTAGCCGATGGCTGAGAAGTTCGGAGATGAACCACGAAGTCCGGCGACCGAAGCGATGTTGATGATCTTTCCGCGGCGTTGCGCGATCATGACCTTGCCCACTACTTGCGAAAACAGAAAAGTTCCCGTCAGGTTGGTTTCGATCACTTTATTCCACTGCTCGAGCGTCATCGACTCAACCGGCGCGCCCCACGAAGTCCCGGCATTGTTGACTAGGATGTCGATGCGCCCAAATTGTTTGACGGTGGCATCGGCAACTTCTTGAATGCTGCCGGGCTCTTTCACATCGCAGCCGAGCGCGAGAACTTCCACGCCCAACTTTTGCAATTCCTCGGCGGTTCGCACGCAGCGCTCTTTCTTGCGCGCGCAGAGAACCAGATTCGCGCCCATTTCGGCCAGGCCTTCGGCCATTTGTCTGCCGAGGCCGACGGAACCACCGGTGACGATCGCAACGCGTCCGGTAAGATCGAAGAGTTGTCGGGTATTCACTTTATTTGCCGTACTACCGAGAGAATTCCTTCATGGTGACAAACGTTTGTTTATAACACATGTTAGTCACTAACGCTAGTTCCAGACGGACCGGCTCCGAGTAGTTCTGTTGGAATTCAGTATCTAGGACGAAAATATGCTCGTGCATCAAAGTCGCGCCTAGCCTTCGCGGATAGACTAGATGTGCAAAAGGCGTATGGCCCATCCGGCTAGCGCGCCTCCTGCAAGGGTGCCAACCAACGAAATAGGAGCGTAGCCCCAATCGGAGCTGCCTTTGCCCGCGATTGGAAGAACCGCGTGGGCGATCCGCGATCCGAGATCGCGCGCCGGGTTCATGCTGGTGCCGGTTGGCCCGGCCAGCGCGAGTATCAGTCCCCAGACCAGCGCGGCAATCAGGACCGGACCAAAACCAGTGGGCAAATTGGCGCGGGTCAGAATGCAAACTGCAACAAACACCAGCAGTGTCGTAGGGATAATTTCGCTGACAAGGTTGGTCACTCTATTGGGGATGGAAGGGTGGCTGCAGAAGCAGCCCAGCTTCAGGGTAGGGTTTGCCGTGGCCGCCCAATGTGGCAGGAAATGAAGCCAGACGAGAACCGACCCAACAAATGCTCCTAACATTTGGGCACTGATGTACGGCACTAGCTTGGAAAAATTCCCACTAGCGATTGCCACGCCCAGCGTTACGGCAGGATTAATGTGGGCGTCACTGCTTCCACACGCTAAAGCAGTGAAGATACCCGCCATGGCTGCGATGGCCCATCCGGTCGCTACCGAAATCCATCCACCGCCTTCTGCTTTGGAACGCGACAGAACCACGTCGGCGATTACACCGTTTCCGAGCAGCACCAGAACCATGGTGCCCATAAACTCGCCGAACATAGGTGACAGCATTCGTTTCCTTTCAACCGACGTTCACAAATCGTGCGTAGGCACGCGTCAGAACGCGAATTGGAGCCCGAGGCTGAGCTGGCGCGGCGGGTTCGCGGAGCGAAACGCCAGCGGCCCAGCCAATTGATCAGAGGAGGTCGGCACGAAGCCCTTAAACCTGTACGGCCCATTCAGGAGGTTTACGATTCCCTCAGGCGTCGCCACTTCAGCTGAAGTCGTGAGGCCAGTGCCCGGATCAACTACCGCGGTATTTGGGAAAATATTGTTCACGGCGCTGAAGTTTGTGTGGTTGAGCAGGTTGGTCGCCTGGGCAATCACATCCAGCCTCATCCCCGATTCTCGTTTGATATAGAACGCTTTCGATATCCGCATATCCCAGCTTACGAATCGCGGCCCAATCCCGGTATTGCGCCCTTCGTTAAACGGCCGAGCTTCGCTGATGTGGTTTCCCGCGCCGTTCGACTCGATTCCGGGCACAAGTAGCGTGAACGGAAGACCGCTGTGCGCGTAGACGATCGGCGAAACGGAAACATTTGCAAAAGCTTTAGCCAAGAAGCTTCCGCTGTCGGTGTGGAACGGAGTGGTGTAGACGGCGTTGGCTACGAAATTATTGGTGATGTTGAAATCAGAAAGAGAGCGATCCGCAACGACCAGATCGGGCCGGAAAGGTGTGCTCAGCGAACTGTAATCGCTGGTATCGTCCATGGCTTTGCTGAAGGTGTAGTTCGCCTGAAATTGCAAGCCGTGCGAGAAGCGTTTCGTAAGCGACGCGGTCAGGCCGTTGTAGGTACCGCTTCCAATGGAGACAAATTGATTGTTTTGCAAGACTTGAGTGTTCGGTTCGCCCGCTGTTGAACCTGGCTTGGGCATGTAGAAGGGTCCCACGAATGGATCAACCGGCAGTGCGGGGTCTTGAACGTAGTTGGCTTCTTGGTTCTGTTGAATATGAACGTTTCGATAGTATTGGTAACCCACTTCGACCGACAGATCGCGAGCTATTTCCCTGGCGACGCTGAGACTGGTTTGAATGGAATATTGCGGCTTGAAGTTGTTAGAGATGGTGTAGAAGACACCGTTCTGCTGGGCGGGTCCTGGAGGCACGATCGAAATGCCCGCCTCAGCAAGTTGCGCCGCATTCAATGCCGGATTCGGATTTTGGAGTGTCGCGAGGCCTTGTTCGATAGCGTTTGCTACTAATATCGGACACTGGCTTGGTATATCCGTGCAAGGCACTTCGGGGGGACTGGGAAGTCCACTTGGAATCAGATCCGAGAGGGTATGCAGCGCCAGATTGGTGTGCTTTCCATTCGTGCCAAGCTCGTTGAGGTAAAAAGGGACGAGAAAAATTACAGGCGCGACGAATAAACCGCCTCCCGCGCGCACAACCGTTTTTCCGTCGCCCTTGGGATCCCAGGCAAATCCTAAGCGTGGAGAGACGTACGCGCTGCTCGGAACCGGATTTGCAGAATGGTCGTAGTCGAAGCGCAGACCGTAGTTCATGGTGAGGTTGTGAGTAACCTTCCACGAATCCTGGGCAAAAATCCCGAGGTACTGATTCCAGATGTTAACCTTGCCGTTGCCATTGGCTTGCAGCAAACTCCCGGGTATACCGGCAACGTATGACTCCGTGGCGGTTAAGTTAGTGGAGGGCGGTCCGCCCAGCGGGTATCCCTGCGCAAAATTGTATGCTTCTAGGTCAGCCTGGAACGCTGCAGGCACAACGGCGATGAGCGGAACCGCTCCGTCGAGAAAGTTATACTGGCCACCGAACCATAGTTGTTGGAAGACGGTGTACTCGTCGGGACGGTAAGACCCGCCAAACTTAAAATCGTGTTTGCCTTTGACCCAGGAAAGGTTCTCGTCGAATTGAAAACGATTCTGAGTTGCGTCGTAAGGATAGGCGAACGGAGTACCCACGGGACCAAGGCTGCCTAGGCCTATTTCGGCGCGGCCCGGATTTGGCGCGGCGTTATCGGCGGTGTCGTGAGGTACGGCTTGCACACGTACCGTGTTGACTAAGTTCGGATTGATAATGTGTGTCCAGGAGCCGGTGAGCGTGTAGTCTCGAAACTGCAGTGTGGTCGAGTAGGGGCGCTGCACACCGTCCGGCCCGGTGACAGTATATTGTTCGTGCGACAGAGAAAATCGCAATGAAAGGGAATTTTTCTCATTCGGCTGAAAATCCACCCTGCTCACCCAATTGTTAAGCCGTGCATTTTGATTTGGCGCCGCTTGCACGACGACAGTATTGCCGTCAAACGTGCCGCTATTTGGCGCGATTAAAGCGTTTAGGATGGGGTCTTCCAGCGGATTAAATACTGGCGAGGCGATCAAGCCGGCACCGAGAGGAGCCAGGGGGCCTCCTGTGGTGGCCAGTTGCGCTAAATAGCAGGCTTGTGTGACGAGCTGAGCTTGCCCTGCCGGCGGAATTTGGTTCGGACAAAGGCCGGTTCCAGGGTTGAATCCGTTTGGTTGCGCCGAAATTCCCTGCGCTTCGGCGGTGCCCAGCAGGTTGGTCAAGGTCGGATTGTCGAGTTTCTGCTTCTCAAAAGAAGTAAAAAAGAAAAGCTTGTCTTTCTTAATTGGACCGCCGAACGTACCGCCAAAAATTGCATTCTGCTCAAACGGTTTGCTGCTCGGATCCGGACTGAAACTGTTGAAGAAGTTAGCGGCATCGGTGCTCTGGTCGTGGAAGTAACCGTAGGCGCTGCCGTGATAATTGTTCGTCCCGCTTTTGGTGATGATGTTGATGGCAGTTCCGGAGGTAAACCCAAACTCCGCACCGAACGAATTGCGATTGACCTGTAGCTCCTGTATTGAATCCAGCGGCACGTTGACCACGCGCAAAGCGCCTGAGCCGTAGTCGTCCTCGCCACCATCGATCGTAAATAAATTTGAACGTCCGGTGCTTCCACCGATGGAAAACCCGGAAGAGAGATAGCCGGTGCCGATGTTGGGGTCCTGAATCGCGGGAGCGTTTGAATTGGTTACGCCCGGTAGGGTGTAAATTGATGCGGTGAAATTTCGACCGACGTTGGGAAGATTCTCAACCTGCTGTGTATTGATGGTATTGGCCTGCTGCGATTGTTCGACCTCGATAAGCGGTGCGGAATTGTAAGTGACCTCCACCGAGACAGTTGTCGAGCCGACTTTTAGGTGTGGGTCATAGATTGCGACCTGACCGACGCTGATCAGCAAACCCTTCGCTACCGATTTCTCAAACCCCTGTGCAACAACCTGGAGATCGTAAGTGCCGGGATTCAGTACGAGGAATTGGTAAGCGCCCGCTGCCGACGATGCCGCGCTTGCCGCCACGCCTGTGGCCGTGTTCGTCACCGTCAAGGTGGCATTGGCAATGCTTGCCCCCTGCGGGTCGAGCACCGTGCCACGCAAGGTGCCAGTTGAATAGGAGGTTTGTCCGAAACTGGCCGGTAAACTCAGTAGGATTAGCGCCGCGACTAACAAGAATCTGCAGGAACCGCGGCTTACGCGCGACGACATCACACGACACACCAACACAGTCCAGGGATTCATAGCGCCTCACTTTGACATCAAGATTGAATCTTTTTCGCTCCGGCCTCGTGACATACGGAGCGATTCAATGCGCGATCAAAAACCGGCACGCAAGCAATCAGAAAGCGAATCGAATGCCGAGCTGAACTTCACGCTTTGGAAGCGCAGAAGTGAAGCCCAGGGGAGAGCTCGACGTCGCAATGCCACCGCCGGGAAGAACGGTTCCGGGCTTGATACCGTGAACGTTGAACGTGGTGTTCCCGCCTCCGCCGACATCAGTGGGAAGGCCGAACAGCGGGCTTACTTCATTATTGACGCTGGCAAAGTTGGTCCGGTTTGCGATGTTGAATCCCTCCGCCGTAAGGATCATGTTGACCCTTTCGCCCAGCTTGTGTTGCCAGGTCAAGCGCATGTCGAAGTCAATGTAGTTTGGACCGAGGCCGGTGTCGCGATTAGCCCCGATCGGTCGCTCGTTAGTCGTGTGACCGTCTCCGTTGACTTCCGTTCCGGCCAGCAGGTTGAAAGGATGCCCGCTGTGGTATTGAAAAATCGGAGAGAGTTGGAAGCCTGAAAGGACCGCTCGTTTCCACGGACTGTCAAAGATGCCGGCCACTACCACCTTGTTCCTCTCGTCGAACTCAGAAAGAGCTCGATCCAGACCCAGGTTCGTTGGATCCTGCGGGCCGTAGTCCGTGTTGAAATCAGTAGAGGTGTCAAACCCTTTGCTGTAGGTGTAGTTTCCGAACATGGTGAAGTGATCGCTGAAGCGCTTCTTGACCTCCAAGATCATGCCTTCGTAAAGGGCCGACGCAGCCGCAGTGTACTGGTTATTCTGGGCCACGAGCACATTCACGAAGCAAGACGAAACGGGCTGGCCAACGCCATTTAGAGTTACCGCGCATGGGTAAACGCCGCCGGCGCCCGGGCCTGAGGTTTGCAAGCCTGCGGCTGGGTCGGTCACGCCACTCGTGTTCCAGTTGCGGTAGGTGGCTATCTGCCCATTAGCCAACGGTATGGTGCTGAACGGCGCGTCGAGAAGATTCGTATCAATGGCAACCGGCAGCCTGAGCGTGTGGGAGTAGATTCCGCTGACTGCGATAGAGAAGCCGGGCGTGATTTCCCGCTCGATTCCGAGCGACGCCTGTTGCGAATACGGCGGCTTGTAGTTGGGCGGATTGCTGAAGAACGCCTGCACCGGTGCAACTTGTCCGCTGTTGTTGACGAATATTCCGAATGGGGCGACGTCCGCTGGTGTAATGCAAGCATTGCTGCCAGGTGCTGGTGTTGTGCATGCGATCAGATTCGTTCCCGATGGATTTCCGGCGGGATTAAACAGCCCCTGAAAAACGGCAGCAGAATTGCCAATCGGAAGACCCGTAGCGTTGATCGGATCCGCATAGATGGAGATGAACCGGGTGCACGGGCTGGTGCTGCCGGGGTTCGCGGGGAAGATGGGAACGCCGGGGAATCCAAGACCGCAAGTATTGATCAGGTTGTTGACCTGATCGGGAACCTGCGACTTGTTGTGTTGGTTCTCGACCGTACTGCGATTCTTGTTCAGGACGCCAAGGCTCAAATCAACCGCGGAGATCTGCGAGTCGATGGGTCCGTAGAATATGCCCCAGCCGCCGCGAATTACGGTTTTGTGATCCTTGAATGGATCCCATGCGAACGATATTCGGGGAGCGAAGTCTTTGTAGTAGGTACTTTGGGGGAGATATTGCGAGTCGATTTCATAGCGCAGACCGTAGTTCAAGGTGAAATTGGACGTGACCTTCCAGGAGTCTTGCAAATACAGCCCCGTCAGCGGCCGGGTGTACGCTGGGTAATCGGGGTCGCCGAAGCCCTGCTGATAAAGGACGGGCTGGCCAAGCGAGGCCGCCTGTAGCGAGTCAATGTCGGCTCCGCCAGTGGTGACTCCGCATGCATTCTCGGCTGTGGGCAGGAAGCAGGGGCTCACTGCGACTCCTGGAAGAGAGCCAAACACAAACCTGCCCGGCAGAAACGTGTGTGACTCGGTGTGGTTTCCGCGGAGGAGCTCGGAACCGCCGAACCTAATGGTGTGGCGACCGCGTACCATTGTAACGTTGTCAGCGAATTCATAACGCCGGAGAATCGTTAAGTTCGGGAGGAAGACGTTGGTTCCCAGGTTGTTTGCGAATCCGGCAATTTGGATTCCCACTTGAGCGGGTTCGTTCGGGATTACGTCGAAGCTATCGTAGTTCCACTGAACCCGGAACTCATTTTGGGTTCGCGGGCTGAATTCGTGGAACCAGGATACCTGGAGATTATCGTCGTAGTTGTGGATCGAGCTGCCCGCGGAAAATCCGGTCAGGGATTGCACGTCCGGATTCTGCTCGAGGTCATGCGAATACCGAAACGAAACGGAGAGTTGGTCGGCTTCGCCGATACGGTGGTCTAACCGCGCTGATGCCAGATACTGCCGCGTGTTGTAATCGAAAAGGCCGCCGTTGGTCTCGAAGGTGTTTACAAGGTAGCTGTTGAGGGCCATTTGACCCGGCGACAAGCCCGTGGATTGGCTTACGGTCAACAAGCTTCCGAGCGCTTGAGCGCAAGCAGCAGCAGGTTCGAAAGTCGGAGGCGCGGGGGCGGGATTCGTGAAGCAAGGCACGGAAACTCCGTTTCCCTGTGCGGTGAGCTGTGCAAGAATCGGATCCTGGTCCGAGGTCGTCCGGAAAATATTCGTATTCGTCAGTAGCGGGACCGCGTTCTGCGCATCCTGGCGCAAACCCTCGAAGGCAACGAACAAGAAAGTCTTGTCCTTCTGTACGGGCAGTCCTACGTTGCCTCCAAACTGATAGCGTCCCAATGAATTCTTGGTGGGCGAACCCAACGAGTCGGCCACGGTGGGATCGAACACCTGGCCTGGCTGAAGCGCTTGGCTGAAGGCAAAAGGATCGCGCGCATCCAAAGCGTCGTTTCGGAAAAAACCAAAAAGGTTTCCGTGGACATCGTTAGTGCCGGATTTCGACACGATGTTGATTGTGGCGCCGCTCGCACCGCCGTACTCGGCCGCATAGTTACTTCGGTTCACTTGGAACTCTTGGACGGCGTCTTGGCTAATCGTTGGTCGAACGCCACCGGCATCGTCCTGAGCCTCGCCACCGTCCACTGTGACGCTGTTTCCCCGGCCATTGCTTCCGTAGAAAGAAAGTCCGCTTTGGGGGGTTTGCTTCACCCGGAAATCCTGGTCATCCGCCAGCCGCGTGGAATCAGACACACCCGGCAGCAGCAGGGTATAAGTGAGGTAATCTCGGCGGTCGATGGGCAAATCCTCGATGTACTGTTGCGTGATCGTGTTCGCCTGGCTCCCTCTTTCAGTTTCCACCACGGGAGGAACGGCGGTGACCTCGACCGTCTGTGCGGTTGAGGCAAGTTTCAGGTGGAAATCAAGGATGACAGTTTGTCCGACGTTGACGACAACTCCCGTCATAGCCTGGGTCTCAAACCTGTCAAGCTGGCTTGTTACTCTGTAGGAACCCGGCAGAAGGCCAGTCAGGCGATACTGGCCGGTCTCATCGGTGACCGCCGAGGATTGCGTCCCTCGCGCTGTTTCTGTCGCGACGATATTCGCTTTCGGGAGGACGCCACCCTGCGGATCCGTCACGGTTCCGCTGATGCTTCCGGATGTGCCGACACCCTGCCCATAGGCCGCCGGATTCGAGAACAGCAGACAGACCAAGAACACGAAGACACCGGCGAGTAGCTTTGACTTCATAGAGCCTCCTGACAGCACCCAAGATGTACGCGAGCGGGACAATTTTTTCTTGCACCCAAATCCGAAACTCATCATCAAAACGATCAAAGCCCCGACCCGCGCGGTCGGACATCCAAAATTTTGATAGTCCATATCACATTTTAGAAACTAACGTCAAGGCGAGATTGTCGAATCGTGGAAGCTAAGTTATCGTGTACCACTCTAGCAACAGCCTGGAACAGGCTGAATGAGTTCTGGCGCAATGGCAATCGAAAATAGGGGACTTCACCGGCAGGTGAGCACGACGCGGCCGGGAACCAGACCGTGGCGCAGTTCATCCAAAACCTGGTTGGCCTGCGCGAGTGGACGCGTAGCGGTAAGGCAGCGAACTTCTCCCGCTGCTGCCATAGCTAGAATCTCGGTTAGGTCTTGCCGGGTACCGACAGCACTCGCCTGGATGCGGACTTCGCCCGCGGCCATCATGATTGGCGGAAAGCAGATATCCTTGGCCGGCAAGCCCACGGCGAGAAGAGTTCCGGTCGGCCGTAAGCAATAGAATGCTTGATCGTAGGCTGCGGTAGCCGCCGAAGCCACAAGCGCCACGTGGACTCCACCTTTGCCGCGCAAAGCCTTGACCACGTCGGTGGAGGCGGCATTAAGGGTGTTCGCAGCACCAAGCGATTTTGCGAGAGCCAACTTTTCATCCGAAATATCGATTGCGGTAATCTCCGCTCCCAAAGCGCGCCCAATCTGGACAGCGATGTGTCCCAAGCCTCCTACGCCGAACACCGCAAGTCGTTGGCCGCGCGAAATCTTCGCATGCTTAATCGCGCGATAGACCGTGACTCCAGCGCAGAACAGTGGCGCCGCCTCGACGAAGGAGAGATTCTCCGGAATCTTCGTTGCATGACTCGCCGGGGCTTTCACAAATTCCGCGAAGCCTCCGTCCACCGTGACGCCGGTAATCTTCTGCTTTACACACAGATTTTCGTTTCCCTCGCGGCAGAATTCACATTCACCGCACGACCAGTGGAGCCAGGGCACACCCACGCGATCGCCGATTTGGAGATTCTTCGCCGCCGTACCTTTCTCGACGACGCTCCCGGCGATTTCGTGGCCAAGTATCACAGGCTTTTTCACGATGCCTGCCAGTTGGGTCCAGTCACCATCCGCTACATGCAAGTCGGAATGGCACACCCCGCAGGCTTCGACCTTGATGAGCACGTCATCGTCGTGGAGTTTCGGGCGATCGACTTCCTCTATCGTCAGTGGTTGCTTGAAATCATGCAGGACAGCGGCCTTCATCGGTTGGACCTCAGAGTGCGGTAAGGAAAGTTACGGCAAGTGATTTTGTGTCACCGCATGAAGCGTTTGCCTCGGAACAATAGACTCCTGTCCGGCCTCGGGAGAAGTGGAGCGCTATGATTTTGCGCCGCGGAGAAAGAATTCGACGGCGCTGTTCACGCGGTCGGCCAACGTGTGTGGTCCGTGAAGATCCACCGCCCATTGGCGGACAACTGTGTTGAAAAGCCCTTCCATGAACTCGGCGAGATGAATCACGGGGAAAGCGCGCGTGATTTCCCCGCGCTTCTGCCCCTGGGCGATGATCTCGCGAAGCAGGCTCACGGTAGCCTCTTCGGGACCACGCAGTTCCGGCGAGCGAATCGGATCCATCGCGCCCTCGACGATCACGGCTTGCCATAGCGGACGACCCTCTTCGGTTACCTTGGCCAGAGTTTCATAAAAACGCCGCAAGCGTTCAGCTGTGGTGGCTTTGCTGGATAACTCGGATTTGAGGCGCTCGGCCTGGCGGGCAAAAGCGCGGCGTCCGACTTCGCGCAAGACGGCGTCCTTGCTGGGGAAGTAGCGGAAAAAAGTTGGCTGGCTGATGTCCAAGGCTTGAACAATGTCGTCGATTCTGGTGCTGTCGTAACCGCGCTCCCGAAACATTCGCAGAGAAGTCTCGATAATTTGTTGGCGCAGCCGCGCTTTCTTGCGCTCCCGAAGGCCAATCACCGGCGCGTTCCCATTTGGAGGATGGTCACGCATTGTCCTGGCCGCTTCGGCTTCGCCACTGCTGACGCTGACTGGCCCTTGTCGAAGTGACGGCGCTGCGGAGGTCTTTACGGAACGCATGATGCGTTTCCTCCTGCTATGCTGCTCGGATTGCTTGGCCCACTTTCGATAGTCGCCCTAACATTATAGCGACTAACAAAAAGTTGCAAGCCCAGCGATAGACAGTCGTCGTAACTCGCGAGAAGGAGTTTCAGTGGCTTGACAGCTCAGAGCATTGCCGAACGAGAGAAAACCCTGAAGACGAAGTAACAATAGACGACGGGATTGAACCGCTCGCGGGGATCGTTGATGTTTAATTGGCGGAGAGGGGGGGATTCGAACCCCCGATCCCGGTTTTGCCAGGATAACTGCTTAGCAGGCAGCCCTGTTCGGCCACTCCAGCACCTCTCCGTGGTGATTCCAGTGGTTATTCGGCAGACGGCCTGCGGCGCTAGTATAGCATCAAGATTTCTGTGGGTCCGACCTGAATGTCGCGGAATCTCCGTCGGAGTCTCGAGCTGCCGTGACAAATAGATAGAAGCAATTATTTCTCAGAAGGTATTGCGCGAAAACGCAGAAACGTCAGAACTCCCATCGGGTGCGAGCCGTAAATCGGGTCGAGTGATGGCGGTGCCGTGTAGAGCGTGTACTGGCCGCCGAAGGCAGTCGAGACGTGGCGAATAAAATTCCATTCGTGGTCGTAACCGAATGTGTATGCCTGTATGCGCGCTAGAAAATGTTCTTGAAATCCGGGCGGAATAGGATTTTCCCCCAGCAGCAACTCATTCGTGCGATCCACGTTTTCAATCCGCGTCCAAGCGTAATTGTGATTCGCAAACCGGGCCGTGCTTTCCGCCAGATAACTATTAAAGATTTCCGCGTCCGGTGAAGTGCGGTTACGGCCCCAAACGAGCGTGGTAGCCCAGTTGCCCCATGAGCCGTCTCGGAGGGGCTTGTTGTACGTGACCGACGCAGTCATCCGCAACGTGTCTTCACTTGGGAACAATTGCTCCGGACTTGTGAGACGAGTGATGGAGTACTGGCCGCTCCAGTTTTTTGTGGGATTCAGCGTTAATCGCGCGGACCAGGAATCGATAGCGCCGGCCTGGATTTCCCAGCGATGCTCGTTGGGCTCGCGGCCGTGAAATCCGGAAACTTCGATGCGCGCGATTTTGTAGGCCAGGCCCAACGTCACCACGTCGTCGGCAATGTGCGTGGAATCCTGCAGGTGATGGCCGAGCGGCGCCAACGTGTCTTCGCTGGCTGAAACACGGTGGGGAAACGCTTCGGGACCGATAGCCGGATCGCCGACCGGCGCCGCGTAAAAAGACAGCAGCGTGTCCTTAGCCAGCTTCCAGTCATAGAGCAGCGCGAGTTCCATAAAAAAATTGTGTGGATGCTGGCCGTCCACGATGGGTTTGCCGAATGCCGTTTCGCCCACTTGAAAAAGCTCAGGATACTGCCTGCCGGTGATCGTCGCCGGATCCAGACTAAACATGCCGCGAACGGTGAGAGTTCCGTTGCCCAGATCGCGCTGAGCCATGGGCATGAACCAGCTCGTTCCGAAAACTTTATCGCCGCCTCGCGGGCCGGTTTGCTGCTGCGAACTGAGAAATCCGACGCCATGAAACATGAATGTCCACTCGCCCTTCTGGGTCATCAGCATGTCATGCGGAGTTGAATTGGGTTCGGCGGTGGTTCCGGCAGTTGAGTGAGCAAGAATCTCTTCGATGAAAGTCGTTGGAGCGGCCATATTCATATTCGGCATGGACATGGTCATTTGTCCGGCGCTTTGACTCATGCCCTGCATACTGGTTTGCCGCACGGAAACAGACGTAGTTGCAACATCCAAGCACGGGCACAAACTCAACGATGTGCAGGATGCGGCGCCGAGTCTGCCGGCAAACGCAGGAGCCGCGAGCAGCGCGACGGCCAGAAGAATCGAGTATTTGCGTCTAGCGATACATGTCCCCATTATTGCTAATATTACTTCAATGGTGCCACGCCGCGAAACACATCAGGGCGCTCTTACATTTCCGGCTTGATCGGAGGATCTTGGACGGTCGCAGCGCGATTCTCGCTCGTGCCCCGAAGGACCCCGCTCTCGTCGGTATAAAAATTCATATAGCCGAAATTTCCCGCGCGCGCCGTCAGCGTGTAACTCTTTAGATGGCCGCTTGCATCGGGCTTGCCCGGAGTGTATTGCACGATGTAGTGCGCGGATTGCGCTCTTTCGGCTTCGAACCGCACACGATCTCCCAGACCTTCCAGAGATGAGGGGAAGCCATCTTCGCTGTTCTGATAGCCAGCCAGCGTTTGTTGAATAGCTCCGAGCGCTTGGCGCGCTCGCCCTTCGGCCTCGGGCTGCGTTCCCGAAATTTTCCAAGGCAGAGCAAACCACGCGGTGGCCGCCAGGATCGTGAGAAATATGCCGAGAAGAATCACAACACGGGCTGGTGTTATTTTTTTGTTTTGTACCCCGACATTAGCGAATTCGCTGCCGTCGGGCGCGTTGGTCA
The DNA here is from genome assembly GCA_963698005.1 of uncultured Acidobacteriota bacterium. Lineage (GTDB taxonomy): Bacteria > Acidobacteriota > Terriglobia > Acidiferrales > UBA7541 > Palsa-295. The sequence goes on along the minus strand of OY969113.1, from coordinate 2,374,359 downwards.
CGTCTGCGCCGCAATAGGGGCAGGCCGGGCTGGCCTGGTTTATAGCTTGCTCGCATTCCGGACAGGTAAACACTCAACCAAATCTTATCAGGTTCGCATGCAAGTTTTGTTGCCGCGCGCGTTCATTAAATGAAGTACAGCGCGCTTGACTGCTTGGTTGACGTCACGAACCCGATCCACGGCTGTCAGAGCGCGCAAATTCGCCTTTCGGGTATCATCTTTTAAGTTTCACAGCGAGGAGACAGCCCATGTCCAGAACAGGACGCAGATTTATCAGTATCGTCATTTTCGCAGCCCTTCCTCTGTTGTTACTCGCGGCGGGCAGTTTTGCGAGGGTCCATGCCGCACCGCAAGAACGCGCCGATGCTGCTGCGGCGGCTGAGCGCGCGGTGCCGGTCGAAGTTTCAACTACCACCCAAAAGGACCAGGTAGATCTCAACGTAACGGTGTACAACTCGAACATCGCGTTGATCCGCGACGTCCGGCAATTACACCTGGCCTCTGGCACTTTCCCGCTGCGATTCGAGGATGTTGCCGCTTCGATCATGCCCGCTACGGTCCATTTCCGATCGCTCACCGATCCGGCAAAGCTGAATGTGGTCGAACAAAACTACGAATATGACCTTCTCGATGCGCAGAAACTCCTGCAAAAGTACGTCGGCCGCGAGATCACGCTGGTGCGCGGTGAGGAGGAAGCAAACTCGACCAAGTGGGTGGAGACGAAAGCTCTGTTGCTGGCCGACAACAACAATCAACCGGTGTGGAAGATCGGAGATGAAATCGTTACGGGGATGCCGACGAGCTGGTACCGCTTTTCCGAGTTGCCCGGGAATCTTTACAGCCGGCCGACGCTGGTATGGACGCTTGATAACGCCGGCGCCGGATCTCAAAAGGTTGAGGCGTCCTATCTCACAAACAACATGAATTGGAACGCAGACTACGTGCTCACGGTGGCGCGCGACGAAAAAACCAGCGATCTCGATGGTTGGGTGACGCTAACGAACAACAGCGGCGCATCGTTCGTGAATGCCAAGCTTCAACTCGTGGCAGGAGAAGTTCACCAAGTGCCACCCGCTGTTAGGGCCAGAGCTGAAATTGCGGGCCAGCTGAGCACCGCGATGGCAGCGCCGCCTCAATTCCAGCAAGAAAGCATGTCTGAATATCATCTATATACACTTGGACGGCGCACGACCATTCAGAATAACGAGTCCAAGCAAATCAGCCTGCTTTCCGGAACGAACGTGCCGGTGGAAAAATTTCTCGCGGTTGAGGGGCAATCGTATTACTACCGCACGCAGGACCGGATTGGAAACCCGATCACTGAACCGGTTAAAGTTTACTACCGTTTCAAGAACGAAGAGAAAGGCGGTTTGGGCATGCCTCTGCCCGCCGGAACGGTGCGTGTTTATCAGGCGGATTCAAAAGGTGGAATCCAATTTGTTGGCGAAGACCAAATCGATCACACCCCCAAAGACGAAACGCTGAAGATCTACGTGGGCAACGCCTTCGACATCGTTTGCGAGCGCAAGCAACTGGACTATAAGAAGCTGGCGAACAATTTGTACGAAATGGAATACCAGATCACATTGCGCAACCACAAGGACGTGCCTGTAACCGTCGAGGCTCGCGAGCCTATTGGCGGCGATTGGGAGGTGGTGAATTCGAATCTCAAGTGGACGAAGTTGGATGCCACAACCATCAGCTTCGAGATTCCCGTCGAAAAGAACGGCACTGCGACGCTGGACTATCGGGTTCGCGTGAAGTGGTAGAGACGGCGATACGTTATTTCTTGGCGGAGAGCGCCAGCTCGCGGGCAAAAACAGGATTGGCAGGGAATTGAATGGCGAGCTGAGAAAGAAGATCATGCGCGCGATCCATTTGATGTTCGCGCTCATACGCAAGCGCCAGCATTACTTTGGCGAAAGGCTGGAGGTAATGCCCGTGTTCGGCAGCGGAGGCCATTAGCTGCATACCCTTGACGCGATCGCCATGAATACCGCCGAACCAAACAAGCGCGCGCTTGAAGCCTGGTAAGCAGCCAATCACATAGTTGCTCATACCCAAGGCCACGTTCGCGTCCTGCTGCGACGGATCGATCGCCAGCAATGTGTTCGCTTCAGCTTCCGCCTGCTTCATTACCTTCAGGCCATCGAGTTGCTTCTTGATGATTAACGCATCGTAATCGGATTCCATTCCGTCGGCGATGGTTAGAGCCAGTAACGCGTGGATATCGCGGGGATTCAATTTCAGGCGTCGTTTGGCCAAATCTCTAGCCTGGTTGTTAGCTTCCACGAATGCCGGATTCTGATTTTGCGCAGCGGTACCATCCGCTCCGCCTAGAAACTTGGCGTCGTTCAGGAAAAAGTCCGACGTCAAAATTCCCTTGGCGTTGAACTCTTCGAAGAGGTAACTTGCTGCTTCCGCGGCCTTGCCCATCGGATCGTCGGGGAGGTTCTTCTGATAAGCCCGGAATTCTACTCGCGCGCCGTCGAAATTCAATTCGTAAAGACGCTGGAAGCCTTTTTCCATCAAACCGACGGACGGATCGGGCTCCATCACGGGCGCTTGTGAAGGAGTAGCGTTCTGCGCGGCAGCTTGGTCCGACACCCGGGGCCCCGCGCTCAGCGCGGGACATAGCGTAATTCCCGCCGCGACAAATGTTATTAAAAATGGCTGGTTAAATTGAATTGACATAGATCGTCGCGACACTACTCGCGTACTTTGCAGGTGTTTTGGACTGCTGCTTAGCGGCCACCGGCAGTCTCATTATATTTGAATACCGCAAAATATGATCGGTTGCTTTCAGCAGTTGTGCCGTGAAAGAGCATTTCGGAAAGACCTTCAAATATCCGCTATTTAATTTGCACTCTGAGGCGAGGAAACAGCCGCGGACGCCGCTGGGGAAATCGCATCGTTCCCGCGCTTCCTCCGCGACAAAAAGGCGCAGACCGTAACGGCCAGTGAAAACGCGAAGAGCGAGCCGTCGCGTAGCAATGATTTCACTCCGAGTTTCTCGCCCGGCCCAAAACAGCCGCAGTTGATCTCGAGCCCCGCCGAATAGGTCCGGACCATCAAGGCGAAAAAGCCTCCCAGAAGTAATGTGGTGAAGAGCGACGAATATCGCAGCCACAATCCACTCAGAAGCCATAGGCCCAAGCCCAGCTCAATAAACGGCAAGCAATGTGCGGCCGCACTCACCGCTCGCGGCGAAAGCAATTGGTAAGAATCGACCTGCATCGCGAACATGGAAAGGGAAATCTTGACGGAAGCGACTGACCACGGCATCGCCGCTTGCGGTTTCAGTTTCGCGTAAGCCGCAAATAAGAAAGTTGCTGCGAACGCCAGCCGTCCGATCAGCAAAAATGCTCGCAGCGAATTTTCACGCGTACGGTTCATAAACTATTGCATCTCGGCTACTGGCTGAGAAGCGAATCCAGGAACTGTTTCAAAATTGGCCAGGTCACAAAGCCAGGCATGGCCGGATATCTTTGTCCCTTGTAGGTGATTACGGAGGTAGGCGTCTGCGTCACTGGCACCTGCTTAGCAAGTTCCTGGTCCTGCTCGATATATTTGTCGAGTGGGCATGCTTGTTCCGTTTGGCCGCTACCGGAGAGCGACGCAGGCTTTTCCCCTGCGATGGCATTCAACTCGCATCCGACCATCAGTTTTTGCACGCGCTTGAAATCCGCCGGCTTCAACGCAGCAGCCACGAACTTCTCGATGTTTCCATCGGCTGACCACGCAGCCTGATTGTCGAAAAGGGCCGCATCCACCTCTTGGAACTTGCCAATCTTTGCCGCGGCATTCGACCAACGCGCGGCCTGATGAGAATAGGGATGCATGGGCAGCGGAAAGTCGCGGTGAATGAAATACACTTTTCCCGCGGCCACATAGTCGGTGATCATATACTTCAAGCTGCTCTCATAGAAGTTCCCGCATGACGGACATTGGTAGTCGCTAAATACTTCCATCGTGATGGGCGCGGCGCGGTTTCCAAGAGACTTCACCGGCACAGCAGTAGCGTCCGAATCAGTCGTTGCGCGCGTGTGTGAGCGCTTCTGAGTCTGAGCCGAAGCCCCCGAAGCGAACGCTAGAGCAAAGGCAACCACTACGGCCAGTTCACACAGCATCGACCTTCGGGATGGAAGATTATTTCGGAGACTCAAAGCTACCCTCCAAGAATTTTGTTGAAGCGACCGGAACATTGTAGCGCGAATTGCGCCCTGCGTGGCAGCCCTTGTATATCGTTCGATGTCACGTAACAACCTGCCACCTAGTGGGCCTGCTCACCGATAGGGAGGACTTCTCCGGCTTACCAGGTCTCAAGGATGATACCGCGAAGCGTCCGACATGGTATTTGGCTCATTAGTGCCCTAACACTAGCATTGTCAGTGGAATACAGACGCATAGATAACTTGACAACAACACGCTCAACGTGTATGATCGGGTTCGTTTCATTGTCAGGAGTCGCGGGCTGAGCCCGACTCGACTCTACAGGAGCGCATTCTATGAGCAAGATTATCGGCATCGATTTGGGTACCACCAATTCGGTTGTCGCCGTGATGCAAGGCGGCGAACCAACCGTGATTCCCAACCAGGAAGGTGCGCGGACCACCCCCTCGGTAGTTGCAATCACAAAGAGCGGCGAGCGGCTGGTGGGCCAAGTAGCGAAGCGCCAATCCATCACGAATCCGGAGAACACTGTTTACTCGATCAAGCGATTCATTGGGCGCCGCTTCGACGAGGTGCAGGAAGAAGCTAAGCGCGTTCCCTACAAGGTAGTGAAAGGACCCCACGACGACGTGCGTGTCGAACTCTCGGGGAAGGCCTACACGCCGCAAGAACTGTCCGCCATGATTCTTCAAAAACTAAAGTCCGCGGCGGAAGATTTCCTCGGAGAGAAAGTAACCAAAGCTGTGATCACCGTTCCGGCATATTTTAACGATAGCCAGCGCCAGGCCACGAAGCAGGCGGGCGAAATTGCGGGCCTTGAAGTTCCGCGCATTATCAATGAGCCTACCGCGGCGGCCCTAGCCTATGGCCTCGACAAGAAAAAGGACGAGACCATTGCTGTCTACGACCTGGGCGGCGGAACGTTTGACATCTCGATTCTCGAAGTGGGCGAAGGCGTTGTCGAAGTGAAATCCACTAACGGCGACACGCACTTGGGCGGTGATGACATCGACCAGCGCGTCATTGAATGGATCGTAGCCGAATTCAAGAAAGAGCAGGGCATCGATCTGAGCAAAGACCGCATGGCGATCCAGCGGCTGAAGGAAGCGGCGGAAAAAGCGAAGATCGAGCTGTCCCAATTGATGGAGACGGAAATTAATCTGCCTTTCGTAACAGCGGACGCGTCTGGACCGAAGCACCTTCAATTGAAGCTGACTCGTTCGAAGCTCGAACAATTGATGGAAGATTTGCTGCAGCGCACGGTCGGTCCCGTGAAACAAGCATTGAGCGATGCGGGTCTGACGCCAGATAAAATCGACGAAGTCGTTCTCGTCGGCGGTTCGACCCGAATCCCGCGCGTAGTCGAGATCGTGAAGGGACTTTTCAACGGCAAAGAGCCGCATAAGGGCGTCAATCCCGACGAAGTAGTCGCGGTCGGCGCAGCGGTTCAAGGTGGCGTGCTCGGCGGCGAAGTGAAGGACATTCTATTGCTCGACGTGACCCCGCTTTCACTGGGAGTCGAGACGTTGGGCGGCGTGTCCACTGTGTTGATCCCGCGCAATACCACGATTCCGACGCGCAAGTCGGAGACGTTCTCAACCGCGGCGGATAATCAGACGTCGGTCGAGATCCACGTGCTGCAAGGGGAACGTCCTGTAGCTAGCGGAAACCGGTCGTTGGGAAAATTCCATCTGATCGGAATTCCTCCAGCTCCGCGCGGCGTGCCGCAAGTCGATGTCACATTCGATATCGACGCCAACGGCATCTTGAACGTGTCTGCGAAAGACAACGCTACGAACAAAGAACAGAAAATCACCATCACTGCCTCGAGCGGCTTGAGCAAGGAAGAAGCGGAGCGCATGAAGAAAGAAGCAGATGCGCACGCCGATGAAGACAAGTCGCGTCTCTCAGAGGTGGAAGCACGCAACCGGCTCGATAACTTGGTCTATCAAACCGACAAAATCATCAAGGAGAACCGCGAGAAGCTGGCGGAAGCAGATGTGAAAGCCGGCGAGGAAGCAATCGAAGATGCGCGGCGCGCTTTGACGGAAGGCGGTTTGGACCGGTTAAACGCCGCTGCGGAAAATCTGACCAAGGCCTCGCACCGTATCGCCGAATCTATGTACAAAGCGCAGCAGAGCGCAAGTGCTGCTGGCGCAGGCGCGGCGGGCGCTCCGGGCTCGCAAGGCGCGGCTTCAGGCGATGGCAAGTCACCGTCCTCGGGACAAGGCGATGTAGTGGATGCCGAGTTCGTGGACGTAGATGATTCAAAGAAACCGAACTAACATGCGAAACGCAGGGGCCGGTCTCAGACTGGCCCCTGCAACAGTTTCTGCAGTTCTCGAGGAGATGCTTTGACGACGACCGGCATTCGGCGTTTGGGCCCACCACAGGCCGTACAAAAGATTCGCGACAACTTTTTCCTGGTCCAAGTTTCGATTTCCGAATCGCCCACGGCCGACTGGCGCCGTCTTTTCTACGACGCCCAGCAGGACGTGCAGCCGGAGTTTCCTCCGCGGTCGGTCGAGATTACGGGAACTTTTCTTCGTTTCAAATCCGATCCGAACACGGTGGAGCAGAAGGTCAGCTGGATCGACCGCTGGCTCGAACGGGCCAACGCTAAAGAAGCGTCTATGGCCGGACGCTCGACGGAAATGCAGCGACAGAAGAAAGAAGAATCGGTGCGCGAAACGCAGGAACTCGCCGAATGGAATGGGCGTTGGACTAATTTGTAAAGGCCGCGTTCGCATTTTCCGCAGCGGCCGCGGTCTGCGAAAGTTGTTTACAAAATTATCATGGCGACAGCAACTAAACAGGATTACTACGAGCTCTTAGGAGTACCGCGCAAAGCGCCAGCGAAAGAACTTCGCGCTGCCTACCGCAAGCTCGCCCGCAAATATCATCCAGATCTGAATCCCGGCGACAAATCCGCGGAAGAAAAATTCAAACAAATTCAGGAAGCGTACGACACGCTTTCCGACACCAAGAAGCGCCAGACCTACGACCAATTCGGATTCAACGTCCCAGGCCAAGGCGGCGGTCCCGGACCGGGCTACGGCGGCGGAGCTTCACCCGAAGACATACATTTTGATTTTGGCGGATTCGATTTTGGCGGCGGCGCAGGCCAGGGGGCCGGAAGTGCCGGCAGCGGCGCGAGCTTTCGCGACCTCTTCAGCCAATTTTTCCGAGGGGCCAACGCCGCGCAAGCGACGCAGGAACGCGAGCCCGGCGATGATCTCGAATATCAGATTGACATCACATTCGCCGAGGCTATGCGCGGCACGGTAAAGAAGCTCAGTTTCACGCGCTTGGATGTCTGCACTGTGTGTCACGGCACGGGCGTGGCGCCCGGCGATGAAAAAACTTGCCCCTCGTGCGGCGGTTCCGGCCAGGTAACGCAGGTAAGCGGCAAGATGAGGTTTCAGATCACTTGTTCGCGCTGCGGCGGAACAGGAAAACTCCGCACGGCGTGCCGCACTTGCGGTGGCGAAGGGCGCGTTGCGCGCATGGAAACGCTCGACGTGCGCATACCGCCGGGGGCGCAGACCGGTTCGCGCGTACGCGTTGCAGGCCGCGGCAACGTCGGGCTGCATGGCGGCCCGCCAGGCGACCTTTACATCGTAATGAAAGTCGAACCACATCCGTTTTTCGATCGTCGAGGCGACGATCTCTTCACCGTTGTGCCTATCACCGTTACCGAGGCTTCGCTTGGCGCGAAAGTAGAAGTGCCAACGATTGATGGGCGTGCTCAGGTTCGCATTCCCCCCGGAACGAACAGCGGAAAAAAATTGCGGCTGCGTGAAAAAGGTGCGCCCTCTGCCCGGCACGCTGGTAAGCGGGGCGACCAAATCGTGGAAGTGCAAGTGGTGGTGCCCAAGCCCGAAGACGAACGCGTGCGCAATCTGCTGAAAGAGCTCAGCAAGATCGATCCTGAGGATCCGCGCCGCGAAATCTTTTCTCGCGCCGTGGTCTAGGGGACGGAAGGAGGCAAAGATGGCTGGCCGCCCAAAAAAGAAAGCCAAAGCGGGCTATATGATCAGCGCTGTAGCTGAATTATACAAACTGCACCCGCAGACTCTGCGTCTGTATGAGCGCGTAGGTTTGCTCAAGCCTTCTCGTTCGCAGGGAAACACTCGTCTATACACGGACTCTGACCTCGAGCGGTTGGAAGTGATACTCAACTTGACTCGCGAACTCGGAGTCAATCTCGCCGGTATCGAGATTATCCTAAATATGCGCGACAAGATGGGCGACATGCAGTCGCAGATGGAAGCCTTCATCAAATTTGTGCGTAACGAAATGGCGAGCAGCTTTACGACCGCCGACAACCCTAAAGCGCGGCATGCTATCGTCCGCGCGGTTCCTCGGCCGGTTCTCCGCATCGAGAAGTAACTTCTTCAGCTCGGCAATTTACGCCTGACTGTATTTCCTTAAAACAACCCGGTGTCCGCGGAACGATTTGAGTTTCCACAGGAGCGCGCGCTTTGCACAGACGCATGCCCTTGCGCTCTGAGCGAGCCGCGCATATTCTTCGATTATGGCGCAAGCAGATTGTCTTCATTGCCAGGGCAGCGGTTGGAAGGTCGTCGAACGGACCACGAAAGGTGCGCAAGCGCTTGCCGCGGATAAGCCCGGCGCTTCCGCGCAGGGAGAGCCGAAGCTCGTTTGGGCTGTTCCATGCGATTGCACTACGGGAGATCGGGCTGAGCGCGCTCTGGCGAGAGCGCGTGTACCGGAGCGTTATCGGCATTGCGACTTCGAAAATTATGAGACAGACAACGACATCGAGAACCTCACGGCGGAACAACTCGCTGCATTCAATCGTAGCCTGACGCAAGCAAAGCTGATAGCCCAGAGGTTTGCCGAGGAATTTACTCCTGTTCGCGAGCAGGCCGAACCCGGCCTGTTGTTAATGGGCTCGTGTGGAGTGGGAAAAACGCACCTCGCGGTCGCCGCTTTGAAAGAAATCGTAATGCGCGGCCACACCGGGCTTTTCTACGACTATCGCGAGCTGCTCAAGGAAATTCAGGATAGCTATAACGCGGAGAGCCAATCGACGGAAATGGGCGTACTTGAACCGGTATTGAAAGCCGAAATTTTCGTCCTTGATGATGTTGGGTCCAGCAAGCCCTCGCTTTGGGCGCTGGAAACCGTGGGGCACGTGCTAAACACGCGCTACAACGAAAAGCGCGTCACATTGCTGACCACAAACTACCTCGATGAGGAAGTTGGTCAATCTCGAACTGCAGAATCTGCAATCCGCCGCGGCCAGCGCTCGCGGGAATTCTGCTGATTCGTATCGATCGGCGAGATTGCCTTCCGGCGAGCCCGTGCGGGGAGCAAGGGAGGACACCCTCACCGAACGCGTCGGGATGCGCATTCGCTCGCGTCTTTATGAAATGTGCCGCACGATCAAAATTTCAGCTCCGGATTATCGCAAAGAAATCCGCAAAGCCAGCGGTTCTCGCGCATAGGTGTGGCGTTCTCTGCCCGAAAGCCGGCAAGAACTGTTGCTCGGTGCATTTCATTTTCCAGTGAAATTTTGGTTCAGCGATTAAGTTTGCGTACACTACCGTTTGGTTGACAACGCGCAAACCGGGCGGGTATCATCCTCACGATATAAGCGTCGAGCGCGGGCGCTTGATCCCCTTCATTGCTCTAACCCCTTTGGGTGGAGTAACCCGAGGTCGCACTCTCGGCGGATGGGCACGAATTCGTACGGAGGCCGCTCTTCATGTCACCCGAACACGACCCTAATCTCCAACCTTCTGTTACGGACGCTGCCACCAGCGAGCCCGTGGCGGAAGATACGAACCCCGAGACATCCGGAGCTGCCGAACCGGCCAAGTCTTCCGTTTCTGCCAACTCGGGAATTTCGACTGGCGCCGGAACGGCCGTAGTTCGCGCGCAGGACAATTCCGCGAGTTCTGCCGGCGAAGAGTGGTGCCACGCTCGAAGAAACACCTTCTGCGCAAGCGACCGCGCGCGGCTGATCAAAATGCAGTGCCCTCCGCTACCGAATCTTCTTCAACTCTCTTCGACTGCGGAAATCTCCCAGGTGCACGAAGCCTCGTCCACCGAACCCTCACTTACCGGTGAATTTGCGCGAACAGATGAGATCGAAGCGCCGACCGAAGCCGCGAAGTCGCCTGAAGGCGCAGAATCCACTGAAACGATGGACCAACTCCTCGACCAGTTCGCCGTCCCGGAACCGGTAGCTGCCGAGGGCGAGATTTTTGATGGCCGCGTCTTAGCGGTAACAGACGCGGGCGTGATCGTGGATGTAGGTGGAAAGTTCGAAGGCTTGGTTCCGGCGCAGGAATTCGTTGATTCAGGAAGCCCGATCCAGTTTGGCAAGGGTCAGACGATCGCAGTCGAAAGGCTGCATGAGCAGAAGAACGGCTACGTCCTGCTTTCACACGTGCGTGCACACCGGCGGCGCGTCTGGGAGCAGATCGAGAAATCGTACCGCGACCATGCCACGATTACGGGCAAAGTTACCGAGCGCATTAAGGGGGGCCTGGTAATTGACATCGGCGTTCGCGCGTTCTTGCCGGCTTCGCAAATCGAATTGCGGCCGGTACACGATCTGGATACTTGGAAGGATCGCGACATTGACGTCCGCGTCCTGAAATTAAATCGTAAGCGCGGCAATGTGGTAGTAAGCCGGCGCGCAATTCTCGAAGAAGAGCAGAAATCCAAGCGCGATGAATTGATGGCGTCCCTGTCGGAAGGTTCGGTTATTACTGGCCGTGTAAAAAATGTAACCGATTACGGCGTATTCGTGGATCTCGGCGGAATGGACGGGCTGCTCCACGTCAGCGACCTCGTTTGGGGACGCGTGCCGCACCCTTCTTCCATTGTCAAACCTGGCGATGAAATCGAAGTACAGATCTTGAAGTTTGATAAAGAAAAACAGCGCATCTCCCTGGGACGCAAGCAACTTCTGCCTGATCCGTGGGCAACCGTACCCGAACGTTTCCCGGTGGGCACGCGAGTACAAGGAAAAATCGTAGGCGTCACGGATTATGGCGCGTTCGTGCAGATCGAACCCGGCGTGGAAGGGCTGGTGCACGTCAGCGAGATGAGCTGGTCGAAGCGCACCAAACATCCGTCGAAGATGGTAAAGGCCGGCGACGAAGTGGAAGTAACCGTACTGGAAGTGCGGACCGACGAGCGCCGCATCTCCCTCGGCTTGAAACAGACCATGCCGGACCCGTGGAATGCCGCCGCGGAAAAATATCCGGTCGGCACGATCGTTAATGGCCGCATTCGCAACCTAGCGGATTTCGGCGCATTCGTGGAAATAGAAGAGGGCATGGAAGGCTTGATACATATCAGCGACATTAGCTGGACCGAGCGCCTAAAGCATCCCAGCGAGAAATTCAAGAAGGGGGATGCTGTCGAAGCCAAAGTGCTGAAGGTCGATTCGCAGAATCGCCGGCTCTCGCTCGGCATCAAGCAAGTGAAAGACATCTGGGCGAACTGGTTTGCGGAGCACAAAATCGGTGAAGTGATGAAGGGAAAAGTTACGCGAACAACGGATTTTGGGGCCTTTGTGGAGCTGGCTGAGGGAATCGAAGGCCTCTGCCACGTTTCAGAGATCGAAGAGCGCAAATCAAAGGGCGAACGCGACAAGGAAAAGCCGGCGCGCGGCGCGCGCGTCACTTCCGTGCTCGTAGTAGGAAGCGAGCACGATTTCAAGATTTTGCGGCTCGAGCCGGAGCAGCACAAAATTAGCTTGAGCTATCGCGCGGCGCAGAAGCAAGTCGAGCGGCAGGAGATTGAAACGTTCCGGGCAGCGAAGCCACCAAAGTCGTCGCCAAACGCAACGATTGGCGATGCCATCATGGCCAAGCGGCAATCGTCTTAGTTTTAGATTCCCGGCCGGGCCACGGGGCGGCCGCTCGGGAAAGCCTTTCCTTGCCGTAAAAATCGTTTACCTTGCGGTAGATTGATGATATGCAAAGGCCTGCGGTGTGGCCCCGGCCCGCAGACGGCGCACAATTGCTTGATGTTGTGAGAGGAGGCTCTCATTCGATGGCAGAGGCTGCGGGAGAGCACGTAAAAAAAGATCATACGATGACGAAGGCTGACCTCGTGGAAGAGGTCACCCGCATCACCGAACTGCCTCGCAAAGAAGCCGAGGCGGTCGTCGAGACGATTTTCGAGAGCATCATTGGCGCTCTACAGTCCGACGACAAAATCGAAATTCGTGGTTTCGGCAGTTTCCGCACGCGCGAACGTCGCGGCCGCACGGGACGCAATCCGAAAACGGGCGCGAAAGTGGAAGTTCCCCCGAAGAAAATTCCGTTTTTCAAGCCTAGCAAAGAGCTCAAGGACTTCGTGAACCATCCTCGCTCAAGTGGCGCGTCCGAACCCGGAACCCAGGGCTGAGCGGGAATGGATTATCTGTGGACGCCGTGGCGCTATCGCTATATCGCCGACGCGTCCAAGGACGAAGGCTGTATTTTTTGCGCCGCAGTCGCCGCCGATGATGATGCAAAGACCCAAATCATTCTGCGCGGCGCGAAGAATTTTATAATCCTCAATCGCTATCCTTACACCACCGGCCACGTGATGGTTGTTCCCTACGCTCATGTGGCGGATCTTTCGGCCGCCGACCCTGAAACACTCGCGGAAATGATGCGACTTTCGCAACGCGTCCACACCGCACTTGAGAAGATCTATCATCCGCAAGGCTACAACCTCGGCATGAATCTCGGCCGCGCCGCTGGCGCGGGAGTCACCGGCCACTTGCACCTCCACGTCCTGCCGCGCTGGTCCGGCGACGCGAATTTCATGACTGTAGTGGGCGAGACTCGCGTCGAGCCCGAAGACCTCGCCACCACCTACGAAAAGCTCCGCCAAGCCCTCGCGTAACCGCTGGCGGAATTTGAGGTGACGCTACTTGACTCCGCCGGTACTATCGGGCAGAATCCCGGAAATTCCGATGCCTGGTCCGCCTTCGATTTTCGACACTCCCCGCACGGCATCCCCGGCCCCGTCATCATTATCAAACTACATCCAGCCAAATCTTGGGCATGGCTTGCGCATTTGGTGGGCTTTCTTCTGGCCCACCACTTTGATCTCAGTTGTGCTGACGATTGCGGTGAATTCTTGGCTGAAGTTCTTGTACGAAAATTCGAATGTGTCTGGCAGCCTTCTTCGCCAGATACTCAAGTACGACTTGTATTTCATCAGTTACATTGTCGCCTTTTTCGCGATGTATTACGTTCTGCGCAAGAATTTCCGGCATTTTCGCATCGGGCTGCTCTCGCATCGTGGCGGGGACGGGAGTGAGATTCTCGAAACCACGCTTCATCGGACGGCTCGAGTCTGGTGGACCTACTGCTGGCGGTCCTTCATCTACGGGTTAGTTGCTACCTTCGTGACCGCCATTCCAAGGGCTGTACTGGTCGGTCTGTTTGGTTGGAATCGTGGCTTGCAATCCCTGGTTGCAGCCCTTGTCAGCACAGCCTTGGGTGGTGCCGTTGGACTCTTTGTCATCTATTCGAACATCCTCGATGAGGATTTTGGCGATTTCCGCGTGTGTCTTCTACCTCGCCCGGAGCCGAATGCCGTGCCAGGAACCCCCGCTGCCAATCCCGCTGTGAGCTAGTAAAACCTATCGGATTCGGATTTTAGCTTCCTTATTATCTCTTCGCAGCCTAGAATTCGTATTCTTCAGACAGTGCGAGCTATTCTCGGAGGCAGGCGCGTGAATCTTGACCTTACAGAAGAACAACAATTGCTGCAACGCAGCGTGCGGGAGTTTGCCGAAGCGGAAGTGAAACCGCACGCGAAGGAAATCGACGAAACGTGCCGTTTTCCACGCGATACCTTTGAGAAAGCCGCAGAGCTGGGCCTCACCGGAGTCGCCGTGCCCGAAAATTATGGCGGCGCGGGAATGGATCATGTCAGCTACGCCATCGTGATCGAGGAAATTTCTCGCGTCTGTGCTTCCACCGGCACCATTCTTTCCGTTCAAAACTCGCTCTACTGCGATCCGATCTTCCGGTTCGGCACCGAAGAACAAAAACAGAAATTCCTGGTTCCCTACGCGCGAGGGGAAAAGATAGGATGCTACGCGCTCACCGAGCCGCAAGCCGGATCAAACGCCGCCGCACTCAGGACCAAAGCCGAGCGCAAAGGCGACGCTTACGTCATCAACGGGACCAAGGCATGGATCACCAACGGTGGCGCAGCGGATGCCGCGCTCGTGTACGCGAACACCCAACCAGAAAAAGGCGAGAAAGGAATCACTGCGCTGATCGTCGAAAAAGGCACGCGCGGTTTCGCCGTCGGCAAGGAAGAGAAAAAACTCGGCGTTCACGCCACGGCTTGTACCGAGCTTTCGTTCTCTGATTGCGAAGTTCCCGTCGGCAATAGGATCGGGAATGAAGGCGAAGGTTATAAGGTCGCGCTTTCCACGCTCGATGGCGGCCGCATCGGCATTGCCGCGCAAGCCACCGGAATCGCACAGGGTGCCTTCGAAGCTGCGCTTTCGTATGCGCAGCAGCGCCAGGCTTTCGGCCATCCGATCGCGGATTTTCAGGCCATTCAATTTATGCTCGCCGACATGGCCACCGAATTAGACGCCGCGCGTTTGCTCGCGCGCCGTGCTGCATGGAAACAGGATTCCGGCGCACGCTTCACCATGGAAGCGTCCATCGCGAAGCTTTTCGCCAGCGAAATGTCCACGCGCGTGACGCATAAAGCCATCCAAATACATGGCGGCTACGGCTACAGCCGCGAATATCCCGTCGAACGCAACTACCGCGACGCGCGCATCACCGAGATTTATGAAGGTACCAGCGAAATTCAGCGGCTTGTTATCTCGTCCTCGGTCTTGAAAGCGTACTAAATAGAAGGACGCGGGCCCTGTTCTCGCTTGTATTGCTCCTCAGTGTATTCTTGTCTTCATGCTGGAACTGGATTGTGGACAGCACTTCGCGCCGGAGCTGGACGCAAATTTCTTCGCAGCGTTGCCGTCGCGTCCGGGTGTCCTGTCGCTCCAAATGCAGGACGTAACCGCGCATCCGTATCTTGCGCGCACCGCGGACATTCGACGCGCCGCGGAACGGTTGCTGCGACCGCCCGAGACTCTCTCCAAGCGTTTGAATCTCCGCGAGGTCGCCTCGTTCATTCGCTATCGCGTCACCGGATCGAAATTCGAACAGACTCTTACGATGTACGATCAGGCCCGTAAAAGCTTTCCGCATCGTTACCGAGACTTGATGCGCCTGCGCCCGCCCGCGCTGTTGAAGGTTAACCTCCGCAACGAATATCCACGCTGTTACGTGACCCGTAGAATCCGCGCGGATGGAGGATTCTACTTTGGGCCTTTTCCATCACGCAGCGCCGCCGAGTCGTTTAGTGAAGCTTTTCTCGACCTTTTCAAAATCCGCCGCTGCCAGATCAGAATCCTTCGAGATCCTAAATTTCCGGGTTGCATTTATTCCGAGATGAAAATGTGCCTCGCGCCCTGTTTCGCCGGGTGTTCGAAGCAGGAATACGATGTCGAAGTCGGCCGCGTTCTCAAAACTCTCGAAACGGCAGGCTCATTCCTGACCAGAGAAATCGCGGGTCAACGCGAAGCCGCGAGTGAAGCTCTGGACTTCGAAAGAGCTGCCGCGCTCCACAAGCGTCTCGACAAAGTCTCCGCAGCCTTGCGAGGATGGGGAGAATTGACGCGGCGAATCGAGGAGATTGATGCCGTAATCTTGCAACGCGGAGCCGAAGAGAAAACAATCGTCGTGTTCCCGGTCCACGCGGGAATCCTCGCCGAGCCTTTGTTCCTGCGTTTCGGGGAATTATCGAGCGAGCCAAAATCCGTGGAAGGCATCTTGAGGAAAGTTTTGGAACCGCAAGCGAGTACAGCGCCGCCAAAATCAGCCCCCCATAACCCGGACTCTGCTGAAAGTCTCGAAGATCCGGAACCGGACACGCTGAACAATTTGCCGAATTCCGCCGCCGAGCCCGTGGACCTGCCTGCGGCGTATCGCGGGCGATACGGTCTGCAGTCAGCGCCCGCTGAATTAGCCGAACATCTATCTCTACTCTCGCGATGGTTTTATTCGAAGCCTCGCGATGGAGAGATTCTCTTTCGCGACAGAGGCTGGCCATATCGCCGCATATTGCGTGCCTGCGGCAGGCTCCTTGCGCCGGCCGTGCCGTCTGCAAAGAGTCCACGCTCAAGTTCGCAACCCCGGCCGTAATTTTCTAAGCCTGATTTGTTCTTACTTTCCGGTTAGAACTTGGACCAATCGAAAACAATGCCGCCGATTACGTCGTACAATTAACCGGATGTCGAAATCGCGACGCCAGAACACAGACCCCGAAAGCCGTTCACGCGCTCGCGCGATGGTCCGTTCGCTACGGCATCGCAACTTCCAGCTTTTCTTCAGCGGACAAATGATTTCTCTTATCGGCACCTGGATGCAAAATGTTGCGCAGGCTTGGCTCGTTTATCGCTTGACGGGATCGTCGCTCCTTCTCGGCGTTGTGGGCTTTGCGGGGCAGATTCCCGTATTCTTGCTGGCTCCCATCGGAGGCTTGGCCGCAGATCGTTGGAATCGCCATCGCATCGTCATCGGCACTCAGATCGTGTCGATGATCCTTGCTTGCTTCCTCGCAATCCTTACTCTTCTCCATATCGTCACCGTCTGGGAGATTGTCGTACTCGCAGCGTTGCTCGGCGCCGTAAATGCATTCGACATTCCGGCCAGACAATCTTTTCTGATCGATATGGTCGGCCGCGAAGACTTGATGAACGCGATCGCCTTGAATTCCTCCATGTTCAATGGCGCCCGCGTAATCGGCCCGGCCATCGCGGGTTTGCTCGTAGCATGGATCGGCGAAGGTTGGTGCTTTTTCGCCAACGCCGTCAGCTACATCGCTGTCATCATCGGTCTGCTGCTGATGAAGCTCGGGCCTATGCGTGCCGTCTCCAAACAGGCCACTCCCATAGAGCACATCGCCGAAGGGTTTCGGTTCGTGCGCCGCACGGCACCCATCATGGCCATCATGCTGCTCATCGGGCTCGTCAGTTTGGTCGCCGTGCCCTACTCAGTGTTGATGCCGATTTTTGCCGATCGCGTTCTGCACGGTGGCGCGCGCGCGCTGGGCGTTCTGATGGGCGCCAGCGGAGTGGGAGCCTTGTTGGGAGCGCTCACTCTTGCCATGCGCCGCGGAGTTCATGGACTCGGCCGTTGGATCGCTTTTTCCGCGGTCGCTTTCGGAGCCAGTCTCGTTCTGTTTTCCTTTTCAAGATGGTTCTTGCTCTCCGCGATACTGCTGGTTCCGGTGGGCTACGCCGTGATGCTGCAGATGTCGAGCTCGAACACTATGATTCAAGCCATGGTTCCCGATGAACTGCGGGGCCGCGCCATGGCCGTCTATACCATGATGTTCATGGGTATGGCTCCGATGGGAGCGCTGTTTGCCGGAGTACTTGCGGATAGCATCGGGGCTCCGTGGACCGTGGCAATCGGCGGAATTGGAGCGATGGTGGGCGGTTTTCTTTTTTGGCGCCGGTTGCCGAAGCTGCGATTCGAAGCGCGCGAATTGCTCGTCACGCAAGGTCTGGCGGGAGAACCCGAACGGGCAAAGTAAGAACGCTCGATTTCTCGCCATTCACAAGCGTTTTGATATACTGCGCGAGTTCACAACGTTCGCCGTGAAAAGAGAGGCTTGATGTCATCCGCTTCACCGCTCAGCGCGGAACGCAAGGCCGGTTTCGCAACTCCCGAAGGTACGCTTCGCTATGCTGCTCGCTTTCAAGGGCGCTCCGCCGCGGGCCACTTCCGCGAGATTCCCGGCGGACTTGTGCTTTCCTCCATCGGTATCGGCACCTATCTTGGTGAAGCAGACGACACGACAGACGGCGCATACACCGACGCCATAGTTTCGGCCGTCGAAAGCGGTTGCAATGTAATCGATTCAGCTATCAATTACCGTTTCCAGCGCAGCGAACGAGCTGTGGGTGTCGCTATTAAGGAACTCTTCTCGAAAGGTTTCTCTCGCGACGAAATCGTTCTTTGTACGAAAGCAGGATTTTTGACTCCCGACGGTGCCATGCCCGCTGATCCCAACGAGTACTTCGCGCACGAATTCCTCGAGCGCGGAATTTTTCGCGTGGATGAAATTGCCGCTGGGTGCCACTGCATGGCGCCTGCCTATCTGGCCGACCAGCTCGAACGGAGCCGGCGCAACCTCGGTGTTGAAACTATTGATGTGTTTTATCTGCACAATCCCGAAACTCAGTTGAGCGAAGTTACGCCCGACGAATTCCGCCAGCGAATTCGCGCAGCATTCACATTTCTGGAAACCGCTGTGGCGGAGAAGAAAATCCGAGCGTACGGCATGGCCACCTGGAATTCGTTTCGCGAAGATCCAAAGGCCGCCGGCTATCTTTCGCTTGAAGAGATAGCTGGAATAGCCGAAGAAATCGCCGGGCCCGCGCATCACTTTCGTTTTGTGCAGTTGCCTTTCAACCTGGCCATGCCGGAAGCGCTCACGCGGCCGAACCAAATGATCGACGGCAAGCCCGTTCCGATGGTCCAGGCGGCGCGCAAGCTGGGAATCTCGCTGATAACAAGCGCGGCGCTTCTGCAAGGACAGCTCGCGAAGAATCTGCCCCCGTTTGTCGCCACCGCGCTCGGGTCGAAAGAAAATTCCACTCTCGCGCTGCAATTCGCGCGTTCCGTTCCCGGGTTAACTACCGCGCTGGTCGGAATGAGCCAAGTCGCTCACGTGAACAAAAACCTGAGTCTCGTTGCTGTAGAGCCGGCCTCGCGCGAGCAATTTCTGAAATTGTTCGAATCGAGAGGTTAGAGACTCGCAGGTTCGCTGAACAACCCCGGATGCGTTTTGGTGAGCCATGCGGTGATTGCCGCAGCCACTTCGTCCAGGTGTCCTGTAAAAAAATGATCTGCGTTTTCGACGAACACCAACTCCTTGGGCTCCGGGAGTGTGTTGAAAAGCCTTTCGACATTTTCTCGTGATCCAAACTGATCGTTGGCTCCCTGCAGGAAGAGCTTCGGTTTCGTGCATTCGCGTAAGAACGTCATGCTGGATTTATCGACGGGAATTCCGAGGCCGACTAGATCCGTCACACGGCTGTCTTCACAGCCAACTTGCAGGCCCACCAACGAACCAAAACTAAATCCTGCCAGTAGGATCGGCACACCAAGGAATTCACTCGCCATGTAATCCAACCCCGCGCGAATGTCTTCGCGTTCTCCTATTCCGCGATCGTGGACGCCCTCGCTTAATCCCGCTCCACGAAAGTTGAATCGCAGCACCGGCAAGCCGCGGCGATGCAACGCCTTCGCCGTCTGGAACACCACTTTGTTGTGCATCGTGCCGCCAAACAGTGGGTGGGGATGGCACACAACAGCGGCGAGGCGCGGGTTTGCTTGCGGCGTGGTCCAAAGCATCGCCTCGATTCGGCCCGCTTGTCCTTTTAGAAAAAAGCTGCGATGGAATGTTTCGGCCATGTTCTGTGGGTCCGCCGAGTGTAATCGACAGTTTCGTGTAGCGCAAAGGCCAAGAAAGTTGAAACACGCCGTGCCCGCTCGAGCAAGCCCTGAAACTCGTTGCGGCAGACGCTCCGCAGTGGTAGCTTTGGCGAAAGCGGACATGTTCGCTGGAGGTTTGATGGAATCCGCTGTTGAGCGCCGCGCCGCACGAAGATTTTCGATGACCCTGCCCATGAAGGTTCGTTTTACGGCGGAAACCGGCGTCCTCGAAAAACAGGGAGAAACGCGCGACGTCAGCTTCCGCGGCCTTTACTTCATGATGGAGGCGATTGTGGAGGCCGGCAGCCCAATCGAGTTTGTCCTGACCCTGCCGCAGCAGATCACGCTTGCAGGCGACGTTCACATTCGTTGCTATGCGCGAGTCTTGCGCGTCGAGGAACAACAGGGGCGCCGCGGCGTCGCAGCCCGCATCGAGCGCTACGAATTCCTTCCCGCCTCTGCTTGAAAATTCCCGAAACTCGCACGATTTTATCGAAACACGGTAGAATGTGTTTCCGCTGTCCCGTATGGGAGGGCACATGTATCACTACGATCCGAATGTGGCATTGGATGAATTGAGGGACGATGCGGTATTGCCGCATCCCGTTCATCTGCGCGATATGATCCTGCGAACAAAGCTCGATGCGACGCGAGCGCTCGATTTGAACCGCGAATTTCAAGATTACCTCACGCGTTTCGGCGAGATGCAGAAAATCGCGCGAACGATTCTGGAGCAAATCGCATCCGGTGCGCGCAAAGCGTCCGCTTGAAAACTCCGGGTGCGGCTCAGAAAACTTCCGGCTCGCATCCGGCGAAATAGGTAGTCTCTTTTCGTTTGGATCGTACGCTGTCTTTGTTAACGTAGGAGAGTTCTTAAAACAGATCGCATGGCAAGGCATACCATACTCATCGATGCGGACGACACCCTCTGGGAAAACAACATTTTTTTCGAAAAGACCATCGACCACTTTATTACGCAACTCGAACATCTTGGTTATACCCGCGAATATATCCGCCACATCCTGAACGAAACCGAACGCCGGAACATCCGCCAGCACGGATACGGCGTGCGCAGCTTTCGCCGCTCTCTGGAAGAAACTTATCTGAAACTTGCGGGGAACGCTGCGAAGCGCGAACTCGTTCAGGAGATCGAAAGAATGGCCGCGGAATTGGAAGCGACTCCGCCGCATATTCTCGACGGCGTTCCCGAAACTCTTGCCTATCTCGCGAAGCATCATCGCTTGATCTTGTTGACCAAGGGCGAGCCCGCCGAGCAAGCTGCAAAAGTCGAACGCTCCGGTTTGCAGCCCTATTTCGACTCCATCGAAATCGTGCTGGAAAAGGACCCCAGTTTGTACGAACGCATGATCGAGCAATTTAAAATTGTGAAAACGCACGGCTGGATGGTGGGCAACAGCCCGCGCAGCGATATCAATCCGGCCCTTCACGCAGGGTTGAGCGCGGTATTCATTCCACACTCGGCCACCTGGGAGCTTGAAAAATGCGAGCTGGAGAGCGGTGCGGGAAAACTCTTGATCCTTACGAGCTTTCGCGAACTGCGAAGCCATTTCTGACGTGATGATAAACATGAAAATGCGATCGTCCCGTTCAAGGATGCCAGGCCGATAAATCATGCCAATGAATTCTAAAGACTCGCAGATTCGGGTTGCCGTGGTAGGGGCGGGAGCGGTGGGTTCGTATTTCGGGGGCATGCTGGCGCGCGCGGGCTCGCAAGTTACGCTGATTGGCCGTCCCGCCCATGTGGAGGCGATCCGCGGAGGCGGTCTTTTTCTCGACGCTGCTACTTTCCAGGAACGTATCGCGATAGGAGCTTCGGCCGAGGTGTCAGCCGCGCGCGATGCAGACGTCGTTCTATTCTGCGTGAAGACTACCGACACCGAAGAAGCTGCTCGTTCACTCGCGCCGCATGTCTCAGCGGGCGCGATTGTTGTGAGTTTGCAGAACGGGGTGGACAACGTCGCGCGGATTCGAGCGGCGTCCGGGATTGACGCGCTGCCGGCGGTGGTGTACGTCGCGGCGGCGCTGCCCGAGCCGGGGCACGTGAAGCATTCTGGCAGAGGAGAGCTTGTCGTCGGCGAATTGAAGGAAGGCGGCTCCCCGACGTCCTCGCGGGGAGATCGGGCGCAGCGCATTACTGAGCTATTCACCGCGGCGAAGGTGCCTTGCCGGGTTTCGGCGGACATTAGCGTTGACCAGTGGACGAAATTTATTATGAACTGCGCGGGAAATGCGGTGACTGCGATCACGCAAACCAGCTACGCTGCCGCCGGGCGAAACTTGCAGACTCGGGATCTGATGAGCCAGGTGATCGCAGAGACTGTCGCGGTGGCACGGGCGTCGGGAGTGGCGCTGCCCGAAGTCGATTTTATTGGGATGGGCTTGAAATTCATCGAGAGCATTGGGAATGCCACTTCTTCCACGGCGCAGGATCTCGCGCGCGGCAAGCGCACGGAGATCGACTCGCTGAATGGGTACGTGGTTCGGCGCGCGAAGGAACTCGGAATCGCAGCGCCGGCGAGCTTCACGCTCTTCGCGTTAGTAAAACTTTTGGAAGACAAAGCCGCAGAGCAGCAGCGCGCGGCGTCGCAAAAATCCTCGGCATAGAAGATCGAACCGGCGCAGCATGCGGCTTCTCCGCCGACTTCAGATATCGCGCAGCTAAAAACAAAACTCCGTAGCCCTCGGCCATGTTCCCGGTCGCGCTCTGTTTGGGCGCAGGCATATTTTGATTTTCCATTTGAATTTACTCGGGCGGGTTGAAGTGGAAGGGGATGTGAATTACAGCCTCGAGGTCCACGGGCTGGCCTTCGCGGGTTGCGGGACGAAATTGCCAGCGCGCAAGGGCTTCCATCGCGTTCTGATCGAGCAGGGGATCGACACCGCGCACCAGTTGGATGCTGTCCACATGGCCGTCTTTGCGAATGATGGCGTAGAGAATCACGTCGCCGTCGATGCGCTGTTTGATTGCGGACTGCGGATATTTCGGATCCACTTTGCGCAGAGGAACGGGGCCGGACAGCTTTCCCTTTGGCCGCTCGTAGACGGGCAGGTTATCGTCTAATTGCGCGAAATTCAGAATCCAGCTTCCGCTCGCGCTTGTAAGATTCGGCATGTCCACATGCATGGTGAAGATTTCTTTTCCCGATAGAATTTTTTCCGGCGGAAGGCTCGGGTCGATTTTGGCTACAACGATAGGTTCTTTGCGCGACGGATCTGGGAAGCGTTGGAACCTTCGACATCGGTTTCAGAATTAATCCGCCGGAGTGATTTCCCGCCGTCCCAATTCCTGCGCTGCCGGCATGTCCGTTGCCGCCGCTGATGCTTATTCCGGCCGGACCCGAATTTGCGTTCGCACCGGAATTTGTTCCGGCGCCGCCAGCACTCGCCGCGGTTCCGCCCGAACCTCCATTGCTCGCAGCGCCGTTTGCCGAACCGCCGGGAGCGCCGGTTCTGGTCCCTTCGGGAGAGATTGCGACGCGCGACGAAAGGTTTCCTTGCGGCACGCTGACTTCAGGCGCCGGAGGCGCGGGCGCTGCCGAGATCGCGATCAAGCGGTGCAAACTTTCATCGCCCGCCGAGGCTGTCGGTCCGATTACGGGAGCGGCGCCGGCGTCGGCATGCGCGTTACGCCGTTCCGGGGCGGAAGTTGACATGGGATTTACTGGCATTTTCGGCTGCGCGTTCGCAACGGGCGATGGCGCGATGTTTAGCGGACCTGCATTTCTTTCCGGGTTTGCCACGTCCGGGGCGGCTGTGTCGCTGACGGCGCGCCGGCGAACCTGTGGAGCGACAACGGAGGGAGCAATTCGGAGCTGCGGTTTCGCGGGCTCGGTCGAAGTTGCAGCCCACTCCGCGATGTTGGGCATCGGCGGAACCATCTTTGGCGGCGCTGCGGGCGCGTTGGGTTGAATCAGGGTTTGGCGCGGATGCGTGATCTTCAAAGGCTGCGAAAGAATTGTTTGGCGGGGATGAAATGCATCCGCTCCGCTGCGCGGCAGCGGTTTCGCGGGATCACCTATCGGACTGGGCTTCGGGTGATTTCCAGGCAAGGAGATAGGATGAAGATCTTGCGTTGGAACATAAGTCAGTTCGATTCGCGGCATGGCAAGGCCCGGCTCGGCGTTGGCGAGAAAACCCCAGATGGGCAGGAGCAGGATGGCTACGACGATGACGTGCCAGACAAAAGACGCCGCAAAGGCGCGCCGCGGCAGGCGGCCTTCGACCCACTGGACGCGGAGATGAGAGTCTTGAGGGGCGTCGGCGTCCACGGTAGCGCGCGGGCCGTGGAAAAAATCGCGCACGCTGGAGCGGAATTCTTCCCAGGGAGATTCCCAGTCCACTCCCAGATCGAGTCTGGGAAGGCGCGAATGCACGGGCAGCTCTTCCATTGAGTGTTGAACCTCGCGGGAGGGCGGAATTATGGGTGCGCGCTGGGTACCTTGGGAGCCTGTTGGCATGTGCGTGGCATTATACCCGAAGGGATGAGATGCGATGAGTGTGGAAGCGGCTGCACTCTTAAACCAGTGGCTAGTGGTTAGTGGCGAGTGGCTAGTGAAGAATCCGCGCAAGTCAGAATTTGAGAAACGCGGATTGGTTGAAAGTTCTCGATTAGAGCGGGGTGCGACCGTTTGTTTTCTGTGGGTTAAAGTGGTTTCTAATAATTGGAGTTCTCGATTAGAAAGTAGCTTCGCGATCGAAGTTCGCGCGCGGCATTGACGGTCCCGCAAAAGCATCCGGGATCCAAGGTGCAGAGTTCTGGCCCCGGGTAGAAATTCTCCGATCGTTAGTTTTGAGCGAGTTACGTCGCATTCTACATTTTGCGCAGAACCGGGAAGAAATGATTTCACGCTCGGCGCAATGTAGGGGAGAACTATGGGCCAGTGGAAGAAGGATAATGTGGAGCGATTGTCGGCGAAAGTGTGGCGTCGGTCGGCAACGTTACACCGGGCGCAGCCCCGCGACGACATCCGGGACGCAAAATGCGCGCATGCTCCTGTGTCCC
This sequence comes from uncultured Acidobacteriota bacterium, assembly GCA_963698005.1. Taxonomy (GTDB): domain Bacteria; phylum Acidobacteriota; class Terriglobia; order Acidiferrales; family UBA7541; genus Palsa-295. The sequence continues at coordinate 2,349,639 of OY969113.1, read as the reverse complement.
TACGAAGAGATTGGTTGGCGCGGTTTTTAGGCGCGGCGGGGTTCGGCGAGGTCGGTGGGTTGAAGGGTTGCGAGTGGTGGGGCATTGGGAGTCTCCTGAGGGTTTGGGGATTGCGGGTTTTTGAGAGCGGGCACGGACGGCGGGATTGGGGCGGTATTGGTCAGGGGCGAGGCGAGGTTCTTCTCGAGGTCTTGCAGAAACTTGGCCGCGCGCCTAAGTGCGGCGCCGTCATGCATATGGCCTCCTCGCGGGGACTCGATAACCCGCATACGTATGTTAACACATGAGTACACATAGGTCAAGAGTAAAATGTTCGATCAGGTAGTTACCTGCTAGTCCAGGATATCGAGGGGGAGTGCGCCGTTGCCCAGGACTTCATCCTGGAAGGGGCGCAAGTCGAATCTGTCGGCGAGCTTTTGGTGGCTGCCGGGCGCGAACGGCGGGTTCAAGGCCGCCGTTCCGGGTGGCGGACTGGCTACTCGTCCTGCGCTTTAATGCTGCGGGGCGGCTCCGTATTGCGCGAAGGTGACGACGTGGCCGGCGGGGTCTTTCACGCCGATTTCCCTGGCGCCGTAGAAGGTGGTGCGGACGGGCATCACGACCGGGACTCCTTTGAGCGCGGCGATCACGGCGTCTAGGTCGTCGACTTCGACGTAGAGGAACGTGGGGCCTTTGCGCGCGTCTTTGGCTGCCTGAGCATCGTCTTTCTGGACGCTGGCGTAGGTTTGATACATCACCTCGGTTGCGCCTTTCTGCAGCATGACGAAGGCGAGTTTGCTGCCGTCGGGAACTTCACCGGCTTTGGTGAATCCCAAGCGGTCCACCCAGAAATTCAGGCAAGGCTCGATTTCTTCTACCAACAGTACGGCGGTTACTCTTTTCACTGCGATGGGTTTCACGTGTTCGTCTCCTTGTGCCGAAACGATGGTGGGAAGCAGCGAGAGCACCAGAATCGGCAGGAAAATTTGTGGGCGCATTGCATTTTCTCCTTGTCAAGCAACTAGTCTTGTTTAGACTAGTGAAGGTTATCCAGAAGTTGTATGCTTGTCAAGGAGGAATTTATGCAAGGCCACAAGCGCCGTTTGCAGGACTTGATTTCCGTGGGGCCGGCGATGCTTCGCGATTTCGAATTGCTGGGGGTCGGATCGATGAGCCAGCTCGCGCGACAGAATCCCCGCAAAATGTACGACAAGCTTTGCCGGATCATGGGCGAGCGCATCGACGTTTGTTGTCTCGATACATTCCAAGCGGCAGTGGCGCAGGCTCGCAACCCTTTGCTTCCGGCGGAAAAGTGCCAGTGGTGGTATTGGAGCCGCCGACGGAAAGGTCGCGATGCCAAAAAATAAGCCAAGCAGTCTTACGACTCCCGATCTTGTGCTGTTGAGCTTGCTCGCCGAGCGGCCGATGCACGGGTATCAGGCCAACGCGGAACTGGAGCGCCGGCAATGGCGCGACTGGGTGGGGGTTTCGCGGCCGCAGGTGTACTACTCGATTGAGAAGCTGGCGCGGACGGGAATGATTGCGGTGGCGAATGGCGATGAGCCATCGCGAGGTCCGGACCGGCGAGTGTTTGGCACTACCGGCAAGGGCCGAACTGCTTTGGCGGCCGCACTCGAACGCGAAGACTGGGCCATGCAGCGAGACCGGCCGGCTTTTCTTACCTGGCTGGCGCTTTCCTGGCAAGCGCGGCCGGGAGTCACCGCTCGGCAGTTGGAGCGGAGGCGGGAATTTTTGCAAACTGAGCTAGCCAGAGAATTGATGACGCTGCGTGCGGTTCGCCGGGAAGTTGGGCACCGTTATCACGAGGCTGTTTGGATGCTTGAGTTGGTGATTGCGCAATTTCGCACGGAATTGCGGTGGATTGGCAAGGTGTCGAGCGAGTTGCGGCGTCGGGCGCCAGCTCGCCGGCTGGACTACGCTTCCTGAAGCGTCTTCAGAGACTATCAACTCTTGAAGGGCAGATTCCTCGCGAAGCTCGGATTGACGAGTGGATCAACATGTGCCAATGGTGCGCAAGCCGCGGGACTATAATTTCCTCAATCTTCATTTGCGCGTGAACTGGTGCGCGTTTGTACCGCCGACGCCTGGAAAAAGCGGGAGCAAGCTCCGGCACTCTACAGAACCATGCTGGGGCCACGTTTGAAGTCCGGCGGCTTCCCACCGCTTTCACACAACGGCCGGTGTCGCGGCTACGGCTTTGCGCGAGCTTCGATCCAGGCGTTTACTTGCGAGTCCAGGACGTCGAGGGGGAGAGCGCCGTTGCCTAGGACTTCGTCGTGGAAGGCGCGCAGGTCAAATCTCTCGCCTAGTTTTTGGCGGGCTGACTCGCGGAGTTTTAGAATTTCGAGCTGGCCGAGTTTGTAGGCGAGAGCTTGGCCGGGCCAGGCGATGTAGCGATCGACTTCGCTTTGGATATTTAGTTCGTCCATGGCGGTGTAGCGATGGAAGAAGGCGACCATTTGGTCGCGGGACCAGTGCTTGTCGTGCACGCCGGTGTCGATGACGAGGCGGATGGCGCGCCACATTTCGTTTTCTAGGCGGCCGTATTCGCTATAGGGATCCTGGTAGCGGCCGACTTCTTTTCCCAAGCGTTCCGCGTAGAGCGCCCAGCCTTCGACGAAAGCGGTATAGCCCGCGTGTTTGCGGAATTCAGGGAGGTCGGGTAATTCCTGAGCGAGTGAGAGTTGTAGATGATGTCCGGGAATGCCTTCGTGGTAGGCGATGGCTTCGATATTCAGCGTGAGGCGGTGCTCGGGATCCCACTCGTTGACGTTGATGTGGCCGGGGCGGGAACCGTCGGCGGTGCCTTCGGTGTAGTCAGCGGGGACAGCATTTTTGGAGCGCGAAGCTTCCATGGGAATGACTGTAAGTTTGCTCTTGGGAAGATGGCCGAAGAGTTTGGGGAGCTCGGGCTCCATGTTGCGCGCGTAGTTGGCGTAGAGGTCGAGGATCTGCTGGCCGGAAGTGGCGTAGAAGCGGCGGTCGTTTTTGATGTGATCGTTGAGAGTGGCGAGATCTTTGAAGCCGAGTTTGTGCGCGAGGGCGAGCATCTGGGCTTCGGTCTCGTCCACTTGCTTAAGGCCGATTTCGTGAATCTGCTCGGGCGTGAGATCGGTTGTGGTCATCTCGCGAATTTCGAAGCGGTAGCGGGCTGCGCCGTCGGGAAGGGACCAGACGCCGGGATCGGTGCGTCCATGCGGGGCGTAGTCGGCGCGGACGAAGTCTGCGAAATGTTTGTAAGACGGCACGACTTGGTCGTTGATAGCAGCGAGTACGGCTTCGCGAAGCTGCTTTTGCTCTGGAGCGGTTACGCTCGAAGGAAACGTTTTAATTGGTTGGGCGAAGGGGCTGGCTTCGCCGGTCTTGGCGGCGATGTCGTCTGATTCCGCGGCGACTTTTTCGAGAAGATAGCGCGGAGGCATCAGGCCGTCCTGCATGCCTTGACGCATGTTGGCGATCACTTGATCGAAGAATCGCGGGAGCTGATGAAGGCGGGCGAGGTAGTTGCGGTAATCGGCGACGGTGTTGAAAGGCGTTAGTGCGACCAAGTCGGGGAGCTCGAGATGCGGGCCGTTCATTTGATCCACGGGCATCTCCCAATTTTTGAACTGGGCGCCTTCGATTTGCTGGCGCAGGGCGCGAATCATCAACTCGCGGCTAAGCGCGGCCTGCGGAGGAAGAGTCGCGGGGTCGATGGCTTGAAAGCGCGCTAGAAATTTGCGGCGCTGTTCCAGATCGGATTGGAAGAACTGAGGAGAGTTGTCACTGAGGCGATCGTTGAAACGGGGATCGCCCATGGTGGTAGCCCACTCGGGATGAGTGCGCAAAGTATATTGCCACTCTTCGTCGAACAGGGAGCGGAGCTGATCGCGCGGGTCATCAGGCTTGACCCCGGCGGTGGGCGGAGTCGCGGCGTGGTTGTGAGCGAGTGAAGTTTTCACGGGCGTGGGTGTGAAGACGCAAACCAAAAAGATCAGGGTGAAGATGGGACGAACAAAAGAAGTCATGATTTATTTTTCCCCGTTTTCGAAGGCGCTATGTTTCTCGATCCGAGACTTTTCGGGTCCATCTTACTAAGCTGCGGCGGCTAGGCGGTAGAAACTTAGGGCGGCGTCGCCTTGTTCGAGGAGGCGGGTGCGCTCGAGGCGATCAAAGCGCTCGGGCAGGTCGATCTTGGAGCTGTGTTCGGCGATGACGATGCCGCGCGGGGCGACGAGATGCGAAGCGTCGAGATATTCGAGGAGGTCGGGGTAGCCGGCGTCGGCATAGGGCGGGTCGAAGAAAATGAAGTCGGCGATCAGGTGGCGAGCGGCGAGTTTATCGAGGCCGCGTAGGGCGTTGGCTGAGATTACTTCTACGCCGGTGCGAATATCGAGGGATTCGAGGTTCTGGCGCACCAGGCTTATGCAATCGGGATCGCGGTCGATGAAGAAGACTTCGCGAGCGCCGCGACTGATGGCTTCGATTCCAACGGCGCCGGTGCCGGCGTAGAGGTCGATGAAGAGGGAATCTTCGACGTAGGGGCCGAGGATGTTGAAGAGAGTTTCGCGGAGGCGGTCGCTTGTGGGGCGGATGCCCAGGAAGCCTGGAGTTTTTAAGGGGCGGCTGCGATATTTTCCGGCGATTACACGCATAATTTAGTTAGACGCGGCGCCCGACAATTTACACCAACTTCATAACACAGAAGAATGCTTGTGGGAGACTTTATAGGCGTCGAGGAAATTGCGGAAGCGGAACTTCAGCGGCTAAAGCCGACCGTCAACGTCGAGCTTATGTCGTGGCTGCCCTTCGCGGGCTCAGGGTAAAAAGCCACGACCCACAAGACTACTGACGCAAGGAAAGATGCCGGGCTGAAGCTCGGCGCTACATAAACACCTTGGATATGTGATGAACGCAGCGGCGAGATATGAAGGCTGCATTTCTGTGCTCTAGCCGACGGAGGCGAGGTGGTAGCGTTTTTGCCAGGCGGCGCTGAGGGATTCGAGGCGGGCGACTACTTGGGCGGCTTTGGCGGGATCTTCGGCTAGGGCGAAGGCTTCGCGGCGGGCGAGGTCGAGAAGTTCGTGGTCGCGCAGAGGCTGGGCGACGGAGAAGGCGGCGTCGCCATGTTGGCGGGTGCCGAAGAATTCGCCGGGGCCGCGCAGCTTCAGGTCGCGTTCGGCGATTTCGAAACCGTTGGAGGTGGCGACCATGGTTTCCAAGCGGGCTTGCGCGTCTCCCGTGATTTTCTTTGGCGCGATCAGGATGCATTGAGATTTCTCGGTGCCGCGGCCGATGCGTCCGCGGAGCTGGTGGAGTTGCGCGAGGCCGAAACGGTCGGCGTGCTCGATGACCATCATGGTTGCGTTGGGGACGTCCACGCCGACTTCGATTACGGTGGTGGCGACGAGGATTTGGATTTCGTTGCGGCGGAATTGTTCCATCACGGCGTCTTTTTCGTCGTTTTTCAGGCGGCCGTGAAGCAAGCCTACGCGCAATTTCGGGAATACATTTTTTGCGAGGCGTTCGAATTCGGCGGTGGCGGCTTTTAGTTCCTGCTTCGATTCTTCGATCACGGGATAGACGATGTAAGCCTGGCGTCCGCGGGCGATTTCTCGGCGGAGAAATTCCCAGACGCCGGGGAGTTGTGTTTCTTCGCTCCAGCGAGTTTCGATGGGGGTGCGTCCGGGGGGCATTTCGTCGATTACGGAGAGATCGAGGTCGCCATAGAGGGTGAGAGCGAGAGTGCGGGGGATGGGAGTAGCGGTCATCACAAGAACGTGCGGAGAATCGCCCTTCTCGGTGAGGCGCTTGCGCTGGAGGACGCCGAAACGGTGCTGCTCGTCCACGATGACCATGCCGAGCTTTTTGAATATGACGGGATTTTCAATCAAGGCGTGCGTGCCGACGATGATTTGCGCTTCGCCGCTTTCGGCGCGCGCGAGTGCGGAATCCTTCACTGATTTCGATCTGCCGCTTACGATCAATTCGACGCCGTAACCGGCATTCTTAAAAATGCGGCGGGCGGAAAGATAATGCTGGGCGGCAAGAATTTCAGTGGGCGCCATAAGGGCGACCTGATAGCCGTTCTCGATGACGATTGTGGCGGCTTCGAACGCGACGATTGTCTTGCCGCTGCCGACGTCGCCTTCGAGGAGGCGGTGCATGGGATAGGGGCGTTCGAGATCAGCGGCGATTTCGACCAGGACGCGCTTTTGGGCGGAGGTGGGCTTGAAGGGAAGGATGCGTTTCACGGCTTCGCGGATTTTTTCTTCGCGGACGCGCATGGCGATTCCTTTTTGGACGTGGTCGCGCGAACGGCGGAGAGCGAGAGCGAGCTGGTAGTAGAAAAATTCTTCGAAGATCAGGCGCGTTTGCGCGGGGCTTCGGAAGCTGTTCAGGAGCTCGATACTTTCGTTCTTGGGAGGGAAGTGCGCGTAGAGAAGGGCGTCGCGGCGCGATGGGAAGCGATAACGTTTGAGGATTTCGGGAGGAAGCGCGTCGGGAATGTTGCCGTCGAAATTGTTTAGCACGGTGTAAATAATTCGGCGGAGCATTCGCGAACTGATTCCGCCGAGCGCTTCGTAAATTGGGACGATGCGGCCTACCTCGGTGGAATCGGTCGCGGCGGTCTCGACGGCTCCTACGGATTCGATTTGCGGATTTACCATTTCCAGGCGAGCGGGACGGTAAGGGTCCACGTCTACTTTTCCATGGAGGACAAAACGGCGGCCTTCTTTCATGGTGGCTTCGAGGTATGCGCCGTGAAAGAAGCGGGCGTGAAGAGTTCCGGAGCCGTCGCGGAAGGAGGCGTGGAAGATTGCGGCGCGGCCGCGCGCGAAGCGAACTGTGCCGCCTCCGCCAGCGCTGACTTCCGCGAGGATGGTGTGCACCTGGCCGGGAATGATTTCCGCGATGGGCGTGAAACGGATGCGGTCTTCGTAGCGGAAAGGAAGGTAGCCGAGCAAATCGCCGACGGTGGGCAAGCCGCGCTCTTCTAGAATCGCGGCGCGATGCGGGCCGACGCCTCGGAGATATTTCACCGGACTGGTTAAAGAGACGGTCATGCGTTCAAGGGCAGCGGGCGGTTGCGGATGCTTTCGCGCAACGGGACTCGCAGGACTTTTATACCACTGTCGGCGGGGAAGGTGTTCCTCGCTACGGATATCGCGGTGACGATCGAGTTGCCCTTTATTCGGACAAGACTTCGGAAGGCGCGGCTCTTCGACCTAACCGTGCTACGCACGAAGCCTTAATGTGCCTTTTTCGAGACACGAGCGACCAACTCATCCAATCTTGAAAGCAAGAGCTTAAGGATGGGAGACCTGTTGGATTTTTTGTAGCCGAGGACCAGGTCGACAGTGGGCGCGTCTCCCTTTAGAGGACGACTCGTTATCGACGAAGGGAGAAAGTTCAGTGCGTAAGCAGGTAACAGGCCGACGCCGCGGGTCGACGCTATTAAGGACATTCCCATGGTGACGTGGTCCGCCTTGTGAGCCGGCGTGATTTTTGTTCCGGAGCGCTTCAGGTAATTTTCGATCACCTGACGCAGCACAGGAGCCGTGTCCGACACGGTCACGAACGGCTCACCCACTAGATTCTGAGGACTGATGGCTTTAAGCGCAGCGAGGCGGTGGTCACTTGGCAAGACCGCCACCAGGGGCTCCTTGACGAGTAGGCGAAAGGCTAAGTCTGGCATCCCTTGCTCCCGTCGAAGAAAGGCCGCATCGATTTTTCCTTCCGAAAGGCCTTCTGCAAGCACAGGCGAGTATTGACTCGATATCATCACGTCGATTTTAGGCAGCTCGTCGCGCAAGATCTTTATGGCTTCGGGCATCCACGTCAGTTCGTGTCCGGTGAGAAAGCCTATCGAGAAGCATGGCTTGGCGGGATGAGCGACCCGGCGAGCCGCTTCCGTTGCTGCTTCAACCTGGGATAGCACCGAACGGGCGTGTTCGAGAAAGGCTCGACCCGCGGGCGTCAGTTCGATACCGCGAGCGCGGCGCGTCAGAAGTTGCACGCCTACCTCCTCCTCAAGGTCTCGAATCTGCCGACTTAACGAAGGTTGTGACGTGTGCAGTTTTCGCGCTGCTGCGACCGTCAGACTTCCCGCCTCGGCGACCGCAACGAAATAGCGTAGATGTCGTAATTCCATCCCAACTCCCATGCTTGTGAGGCATTGCTTCAAGCTTAACAAAGTATGCTTCATCGGAGGTAGCCTCCACATCGAAGAAAGCGATCTGAGCCAATCCAGAGCGGCCTGGCGGATGTTGCAGCCATGCCCAGGCTGCATGGGTTCCAGATCCAGGAGGCAGTCCCATGAATTCGCCAGTTGTTTTGATTACCGGTGCGCTGACAGGAATCGGACGGGCCACGGCTCTAGCCTTTGCCAAGGAGGGCGCGCATGTTGTTGTCTCCGGCCGGCACGACGAAGAGGGCAAGAAACTTGCCGCCGAAATACGGAAGTTGGGCGGCGAGGCAGAATTCGTTCGCGCTGACGTGCGCCACGAGGAAGAAGTGCGCAAGTTGATCGATAAAACCGTGGAGCGGTTCGGCCGTCTGGACGTGGCCGTCAACAACGCCGGCACTGAAGGCACGCCCGGCCCTGTTACGGAACAAACCGCCGAAAGCTTCGCCGCTACCTTCGACACCAACGTGCTCGGCACGCTTCTGAGCATGAAGCATGAACTGCGCATCATGCTCCCACAGCGAAGCGGAAGCATCGTGAACGTCTCATCGGCCTACGGAAGCGTCGGAGCTGCAGGAGCTTCCGTTTATGTCGCCAGTAAACATGCGGTGGAAGGAATGACGAAATCCGCAGCGCTGGAAGTCGCAGGGACGGGAGTTCGCGTAAACGTGGTCGCTCCAGGCACCACGGACACCGGTATGCTCACGCGCTTCACCAGCACAGACGAAAATAAAGCGGGGCTCGTGTCGACGGTACCCGTCAAGCGTCTGGCAACGCCGGAGGAGATCGCGCATGTGATCGCCTTTGTGGCTTCGGAAAATGCGTCGTATATGACTGGTTCCTCTATCCCAGTGGATGGAGGCATGATCGCAGGCTAAATCTGCCTTGGCCACTCTGGCTGCCCAAGACAAGTCGTTTTCTGGATTGCGAGGGGATACGAAATGACGACACTTAAAGACAAAACAGCACTGGTGACCGGAGCATCCCGAGGAATTGGGAGAGCCACAGCGTCCGCCCTGGCTGGCGCCGGTGCGCGAGTCCTCGTCCACTATGGCCGCTCTGCACAAGAAGCGGAATCTCTCGCCGACGACATCCGTGCGAAAGGGGGGCGCGCGGATGCGATCAGGGCGGACTTGGGGACTCCAGATGGCGCGGCACTGCTGGCGAAGGAAGTTCGGTCGATGGTCGGCGAGCGACTTGATGTGCTGGTGTCCAACGCCGGAATTTCCAAGTCCGCAACTATCAGAGACCATTCAGTGGAAGACTTCGACAGTCTGTTTGCGACGAATGTGCGAAGTCCGTTTTTTCTGGTGCAACAACTACTGCCCATCCTCGGAGAAGGCTCGAACATCATTGTGATCTCTTCTCTCGGAGCTCGCGCCGTGGTTGGCACGCCCGATTTGGACAAGCCTTCAATCCTTGCCTACGCGGCAACCAAGGGAGCAATCGAGACCCTTGTAAGATACTGGGCTGGAATTTTCGGCCCACGGGGTATTCGCGTAAACGCGGTCGCGCCGGGCGTTATAGACACTGACATGTCGAATTTCGCGAAGTCCGAGGCAGGGCGAAACGTCGTCCTTGGAATGCAAGCGCTGAAGCGAATCGGTAAGCCGGAAGATGTTGCCGATGTAGTCGCTTTCCTTGCGTCAGACGCGGCCCGCTGGATTACAGGAGCGAGCATCCCGGTCGACGGCGGGTCGAAGCTTTGAGCCTAGGGTTGAGTAATCAGGATTGACAGTCACTCGACAACGCTTACGGACAAGATTCGCATGATCGGTTTCAGTTAGGCGTTGGTGCCGCCGTCGAATGCAACTTTTTTAGTTAGTTGAGGCATGAAGTCTCCTTTACTTTTTTATGATCGCGGTAATTACGACTTGACTGGCTCGGCGTCAGCGGAAAACGGTTCGACGCCGTTGAGAGAACCGAGTCAGGTATCTGATGCACAGAGTCAGACTCTAGATTGAAAAAAGTTCAGAACTGCACGAGGCGAAAAAAGATCTGGAACTCCATGTACCTCGATAGGCTGGATTACGGGACAGCTCGTTTTCTAAGACGGCACTTCCTCGGTAACGCGTTTATTCAGCACCACCGTGGGGGCGCCGGTTTCACTTCGGCCGAACAAGCAGCCGGAAGATGAGAGCATGGGTGACAAGCAGAGGTGGTACGACCGCTGTCGGAATGAAAAATGCGGCGCCCAGCGCGCCGGGATCAATGTGAACCCGTAGGGCTTGAACAAACGCAAACAGAAAGTCAGCCGCACCCCAAATGTTAAATAGCCATACGAGTGGTTCGGCCCACGATGTGCGGCGTGAAAGCGCGATCGTCGCGGCGATGGCAAGGAGACCCGCGACAAAATCTCCATAGGCAGCGGGAACCGCGAAAGCCGCCGGAAGCGACGGAGAGACAACCCCCGGCAGGAGGAAGCTGAGTCCGATGAAACGGAGAAACATATGAGGCGCCACCAGCACAAGTAGCGCTTGGCTGCGGTTCATCATTCGCAGCCGCGGCCAGAGGTAGAGCTGCGCGAACACGCCAGAACTCACAAGGCCCATCAGTGTGCTAATTCCAAAAATTGCTAAAAGGTTCATGGGGCACCTGACAGACCGGCGCTAGGCTTAGGCACGAGTGATTGTAACCTTCAATGCAAAGTGACCGCCAACTCCTAATGAGTCGGATGAGCTGACTTGTGCGGTTTGCGCGTTAAGCAGATGCCAGCGAATTCGCGGTCGCCACGGTCAGAATGCGTGATCCAGTTCACTCGCAGGCAGCGGGAGCTAATCGGATGGTTGCTTGTTATCTGACTTATTGCGGATCTCCAGGAGCTTGGCCTGCTGGTCGGGAGTCAAATTATTCTTGATGCGCACCAGGAGGGTCACTTGCGCGCGCTTGATCTCGCGCTCAATGGCCAAAACTTTTTCCAGTTGGGCCAGAACCTGTTGTTCGTCCACGCGCGGCTGCTTCACCAGCGCAGCCATCTTTTCCATTTCGTCCTGCAGCTTCCATTGCCAATCCGTGAACTTTAGCTGGGCCTGGCGGATTTCGGTCTTTAGAAAAGTTTTCTGGTCGTCGCTCATTCCGATGGCTTCCTGATGCTGCATCACCAAGTCCGGCGCGAAGAAATTCTGGCCGATGGTATCTTCATCGGCCTTTTGTCCGCGTGCCGGAACTGCGGCCAGAAAAAGTAGTGCGCATATTACGGAAGCGAATAAAAATTTAGCTTTCATTTTATTTCTCCTTATCCGTTTTCGCGGGAACTGGCATGTACGAGTTGCCCAGTCTCGGCGTGGTCTGCAAAATCTCCAGGCCGGGAGTTTTCAGCAGCACATCGCTCGGCGCCCGCCATTCTGAAAGTTTTTGCGCGGATGTCAGTTCGCTCGGCGGCAAAGTGCGCGCGTCCCTTCTGTACAGAGTGAAAGTGATCACCAGCGCCGCCACAATGATGGCCGCCATCGCTCCGGCGCGCTGCCATTCCGGCCATGCGATCCCGCACGACGTTTCGCCTGTCGCATCTGCTGCGGCCAACACCCGGGCACGAAAATCCGCGGAAGGTTCCGAGCCGCGTGCCACGAGCGGCAACAGTGTATCCAGGCGTTCGCTCCTCGCGCGCAGCGCAGCCAACTCCGCCGTGCAGTCCGCACACTGCGACATATGTTCTCGCAGACCGGCCGCTGCCGCCCTGGTGAGCGCCGCTTCCAGCAACTCATCCTTCCATTTCGCGCAATCGTTTTTCATTTCATCGCTTCCAATAAAAGTTTTCGCGCTGCATGGAGCCTAGACCTCACGGTCCCAGCGGGAATCCGCAGCACTGTGCCCACGTCGGCCGCATCCATGTCTTCTACAATCGAAAGTTGCAGCACGCTGCGGAATTTCTCCGGCAGGCGCTCGATCTCATTGCGCAGTCGCTCGACCAACACACGCTCTTCCGCGTTCTGCAGACCGTCCACTTCGCCACCGGTTCCGTGCGCGTGCCACGCTGTATCGCGAGTCAATCTGCGGCGCATCCCGCGTTGGCGATTCAGGGCCAGACGAAATGCGATGCGGTTGACCCAGGCTTCGAACTTCTCCGACTCGCGCAGCGAAGAAAACTTCTGGTACGCGCGCAGAAAAGTTTCCTGCGCAACGTCCTCGGCATCCACCCGGGTCCCGAGAACGCCATACGCGATGTGAAAAACACGGCGTTGACTTTCCGCCATGCGCGCGCCGAATCCGGCCTCGCGCTCTTCGGCATCCGTTCGCGCGATCAAATTATCCATGCACGCCCGCGACCCCCGAAGCACCCGAGTTGTCGTAAGTTCAAACACCGCTGTTCATTTCCTACGCAGCCGAATAATACACGGCCTGCGCCCAAATTTGCCCAAACGCAAAGCGCCCAAGGGCGAGTACCCGCACGCAAACTAAATGTGTCGCTCCGCGGACGAGAGCGTGCGTCGGGGCGCACGCTGTGTCCGGTAACCTTGAACCGCGTACTCAGAAAAGTTGCAACGCCACGAATGCAGGAACAACGGGCTGCAGTTGCACCGCAATCGCAACAGCCGCGAGACGTTGCTGCTGGTCCTGGTCCAACAAGCTGGCCAAATTCTCCAGAAAGACTTGCTGCGTTTGCATCACCTGCTGCTGCAGCGCGTGAATTTGTATCACCAATATGCCGACCTGCGGAGGATTGCCTCCGGAAACAAGCAAGGCTTCGAGTTGCTGCTCTTTCTGCGCCATGGCTTGAAACAAAGGAGCCACAGCAGTCTGGCGCGCCTGCAGCAATTGTCCGAAGAGCGGCTCCTGCGCCGGCTGGAGTTGGAGGAACTGCGCGACGACCTGAAGCGGCGACGACTGGTCGGGATCGCCCTGCGCGGTTGCCGACTGCATTTGTTGCAGCACTGCGCTGACATTCAACTTCGAAAGATCCGGCGTCGAAACCCCCGCCGCAGAGCTAGTTGCACATTTCTGCGCGGAATTGGCCGTAGAAGTCTGCGCGTGCAGCAGGTTCGCGCACCCGAGCAGCATAGCGAACACAACAACTGCGAAGCGTGCTGTTTTCATTGTGGTGGTCTCCTCGGAAGGCAGGCATTTTCCGCCTTCTCTTATCTAGACACCACGGCATGGCTAGGCGTTCAGTGATTTGCAGGTCCAAATACGGAGATTGCGACTGTGTCCTAATTAGCCGAAATGATCGCTCGCGGAACAGAGCGCAGCTTCCGTGCGAGAAAAGACGGTGTAAAATGCGGGAAGCGACACTTTCGGAGCATGTTCCAAGGTTGCCAGATAAGAAGGGACCGTCTTTTGCGGTCGTACATCGAGAGTTGCGACAACTTGAGGTGACAGCTAATGTGCAGAAACATCAAGATTCTTTTCAATTTCGATCCGCCCGTTACTGAACAGGAGATTCGGAATGCTTCGCTTCAATTCGTGAGGAAGATCAGCGGGTTTAGCAAACCGTCGAAGGCAAACGAAGCTCCGTTTCAGAGTGCCGTGGATGAAATCGCGGAAATCTCGAGCCGGCTTCTCCGTTCGCTGCAAACGAATTCATCGCCTAGGAATCGAGAGGAAGAAGCCGCAAAAGCGAAAGCTCGGTCCACAGAAAGATTCGCTACTTCGGCACGCGGTTGAGCCTTCTCTACTTCCCATCGGCTTGCACAGGCTACTCTATATTTGTTTATTAGCTGCCGACACGCGACGCAAAGCTTATGGCACGCAAATTCCTCGGAGTCAGTCTTAGGCGATGGATCGAATATACTATAGCCATTCTACTGGGTAATGCAATTTTCTATTTTTCGCTGGTTCCTCATCTTCCGCAGGCGCTTCGGCACCAAGGATTTCTTCTGGATTGGGGCAGCTTGATCGATTTCGTGGTCTGTCTGGCGGTGTATGGATTGATCCGATTGGGCGAAAAGCTCTGATTGGCGCACGCCGTGCAATTCAATTTTCGGATCAATTCGCGCAACCGCAGAAGAGCGGACCGGCGAATCGTCTGATCGTTTAAAAGCTTGCTTTACAACAGATTACGGCAAGGACGCATCGCAATTAGGGACAAGCTGTGGGGCTAATGTCCGATAGTGGGAAATCAACGTCCGCGGGTGCTCACCAACGGCCATCACAGCCGTCTATTTATCCGAGTCTCGCAGAAAGGCCAGATGCCGGGCAAGGCGGGGTTCGCGAATCCGAAAGAGCGGTCGGAAGCGAATCTAAACCGGCGGTAAACACTATGGGGATGAGCGTCGCATTTGAAGGTGATGCGCGCGCGGCAGCGACGGTGAAGCTTGCGGAAGAGCAAGCACTCGTCCGGAGCGCACAAGCGGGAGACCGCCTGGCGTTCGAGGAACTGGTGCGTCGCTTTGACCGCGAAGTGCTGCGTCTGGCGCTGAATTTAGTGAAGCGGCCCGAAGATGCACGGGACATTTACCAGGAAAGTTTTTTGCGAGTTTACCGGAATTTGCACCGGTTTCGGTTTGAGTGCAGTTTTTATACCTGGCTCTACCGGATTGTGACGAATGTGGCGCTGGATCATTTGCGGCGGCGAACGAGCCGGCGTGAAGATCAGGCGCCGGTGCCGGAAGAAGCGGAAGGCGGAACGCGAGACTTTTTCGACCGCCAGCCGGAGATGAGGGCGGCGGCGAATCCGGAAAGAAATTTGTTGGGGCAGGAGCTGGGTGAGCATATTGCGACAGCGCTGGACAGGCTTTCTCCGAGAGAGCGAATGGTGTTCGAGATGAAGCATTATCAAGGACTGAAGTTGCGAGCTATCGGGGACATGCTGGGAACCTCCGAAGAAACGGTGAAGAATTCGCTTTTCCGCGCGACTCGAAAGCTGCGCGCCAGTCTGGACGGGATGCGGTAAGCTTCACAAGTTTGACAGGCGAGGATGAAAAGAATGCAGCAGGAGCAGCACGGAAACAAATCGGCTGAGACGTGCGAGGAATTTGGACCTCGCTGGACGCTTTTTGCGGCAGGCGAACTGGATGTGGCCGAAATCGCCGAAATGAACGAACATCTTTTGCACTGCGCGAATTGCAATGCAACGCTGGCGCAAGAGAATGCTCTGCTTGCACTACTTTCCACGAATCGCACGGAACCGGACGCGGCGTTACTGGCCGGATGCCGGGCAAGTCTTGAAGATGCTCTGGATCAGGAAGAGGAGTGCGGTTGGTTGCGGCGGGCAATCAGCACATGGATGCCGGGGAGTTGGATTTCACCGGCGCCGGCTTGGAGCGCTGCTTTGCTACTGTTGATCGGGTTTTCAGTGGGAATACTAGGCCCTAGGTATTTGAGACATTCCGTTGCTCCAAGCAGCGCCAGCCAGCCTGGGATTTCGAGTTCGGCGAGCACGCTTACGGCAGTCGCAAATCCCGAAGATCCCGCGAGTTCCTCTTTGAGCACGCTGGATCTTCATACAGCCAACGTTGCCGGGATCAATGTGTTTCCGTCAAGTAACAATGAGCCGCCACAAGTAGAGCTGCAGCTTAATACCCGGCAGCCGATCACGGTGCAGGGAACTGTAAATGACGACGAAGTGAAACGCGTTTTGATTTACTTCCTGCAAAATAATCAGCGTTTTGATTCAGACGCGCGTATGAACGCGGTTGAGCTGCTTCGCGCTCGCAACAATGATGCGGATGTTCGCGCAGCGCTGTGCCAGACGGTTCACACGGACCAAAACGCCGCAGTGCGGCTGAAAGCGCTGGAAGCGCTGGACGGCGCGGAGCCGCAGGACATCATCCGACAGACGCTGCTCGATGCGCTCGTTGACGATCAGAATCCGGGCGTACGTGTGGAAGCAATCAACGCGTTGCGCGAGATGGCGGCGAAGGGGCAAGTGGATTCCGACGACCACCTGCTTGCCGTGTTACGCGACCGTGTGCAGAAGGACCCCAACACCTACATTCGGCTTCAGAGCGCGGCGGCGATTCGCGATCTAGGCCCGCGACAAAAATTCTAAAATGCAAAGCGCATTCCTCGCTTCTACTCTCCGGCGCGCTAGCGGAAAATACTTCAGTGCACTCTCCGCTCGTTCTCTCAACCGTGCGTCCGTTTTTCTTTTGCTGATTTTTGTCTGGCTACCTGCGTTCACCTATGCGGCTGCGGGTGGCAAAAAAAATCAGAAACCAGAAACCTTCCGTTCGGGCCCGCGGCTTAAGTCCGATTTAAGGGGTGAAATCCCAACCCAGGACGGGCGACGAATTCATCTGGTGCTCGATCTTGGCAACATCGTGATTCACACGCAGAATTCGGGCAAGGTGGATTACACGGTTCATCTGGAGGCAGACGCTTCGCAGAAAGACGCGAAAGAACTGCTGAAAAGCTTTTTCATTACCGCGCGCGAGACTGCTGAAGGCGTTTATTTCAGAGGACAGACTTCGCGCCAGTCCAGCGGACGGCTGTGGGTAACCGTGACCGTAAACGTTCCGAAGAGCTACAGCTTAGAGCTTTCCACGGGCGGCGGGAACATCGACAGCGACGACGTGGACGGAACCGAGACAGTTTTAACTTCCGGCGGCAACATCAAAGCAGGAAGCGTTAGTGGAAAGGCGCGACTGGTGACGGGCGGGGGACACATCACTGTGAAGAACGTCGCTGGAGGATTGTTCGCCGACACAGGCGGCGGCCATATCACGACCGGTGCGGTCTCCGGCGGCGCGACGCTGCATACCAGCGGAGGGCATATTCGCATGGCCTCTGTTGACGGCCTGGCTAGATTGAGCACGGGCGGCGGAAACGTGACGGTGGAGCATTCCGGAAGCGAGTTGAATGCGGAAACAACCGGCGGGCAAATCGAGGTGGGCGAAACGACCGGTCTGGTGCGCGCAAAGACAGGCGGAGGCGGGATTCGCGTGGTACGCGTGTCCGGCCCAACGGATCTCGAAACCGTGGGCGGCAGCATTTATCTGACGCAGGTGGACAGCGCGGTGAAAGCTTCGACCGGAGCTGGGCTGATAACGGCGTGGTTTGTTGCGCCGGTAAAATCGCCGAGCCAGTGCCAGCTGCAATCGAACGATGGCGATATCGTGGTGTATATTCCGCGGCAATTGCCGGTAACGATTGACGCGCAAGTGCAGTCGGGCGATGAGCATCGCGTGATTGTGGATCCCGCGTTTCAATTGAAGATGAGCTACGACGCGGCCTCGAACGGCGGGCAGTCTGTTCGGGCCGAGGGTCCGCTGAACGGCGGAGGCGAGATTCTGCATTTGCGCACGGTGGCGGGCAATATTCGCGTGGTGGCAAGCGATGCCGGCAAGCAAGTACAGATTTATAAGCAGCAAATGGCACAGCTCGAGCAGCAGCTTCGATTGCAATTGCAGTCACAGGAACAATCGCAATCACAAGAGAATTCGCCGTAGCCTGAACTGCGAAGCATGGTGATACACGCAAGGCGGGCAAGACGATCCCCGGCCGCAAGAGGGCCGAACGTTCACAGGGGAAGGAAGTAGATTCGAAGGGGGCGTACTGTGCAAACGACGATGCGGAACTTTCAGCGCCAATTCCATTCGCAGCGGCTAATTAAAGTTGCCACGACCGTATTTTTTTTACTCGCCGGACTTTTTTCTATTTCCCTTCGTTCTTCCGCGGCTGACGAACTTTTTAAGCAGACGTATCCGCTGCCGCCGGGAGGGAGTTTCCTGCTCGAAAATGTGAACGGCTCGGTTCAGGTGGACGGGTGGGAGCGGGATGAAGTGGAAGTGAGCGCGGTGAAAACGGCGCAGAGCGATCAACGCGACCTCGATCTGGTGAAGATTGAAGTCGACAGCAAACCCGGACAAGTGGCCGTGCATACGTGTTACCCGAAAGGCCAGGGAGTTGAGGTAGCCGTGGAGTATCACGTGCACGTGCCGTATCGAGTGCTGCTGGGCAGCGTGGAAACGGTAAACGGCAGTGTGACTGTGCGCGGCGTGGAAGGCAGCGGTGAACTGCGGTCGGTGAATGGGAATGTGGAAGTGACCAACAGCACCGGCCGGTTCAGCGAGAAAACGACAAATGGAAATGTGCGCCTGGAGCTGCGGCAATTGTCTGACGGCGGTCCCATTAATCTCGAGACGGTCAACGGCTCCGTAGCGCTGGGATTACCTTCCACTGCGCGGGCGAATCTGAAAGTGCTGAGCATGAACGGCGACGTATATTCGGAATTGCCGGTGACGTCGACGGGCGGATCTTCGGGTACTCGAGCGTTTCAAGCGAAATTGGGCGCCGGAGGGGGCCAGATTTCAGTTCGCACAATAAATGGCGGCATTCACCTGTTCCTGCAGCGGGCAGGCGTCTGAAGGGGCGTAACTTTCAAGTGAGGAGGAAGCCATGAAGAATTTCGCGTGCTCGAACTTCGCGTTTGCGGGGGTGTTGCTGCTGGCTTTGGGTAGCACGCCCGGAACGCTTAGCGGCCAATCCCAAACTCAAGACAAGACCCCAGCCGGTTCGCCTGCTTTGCCGGTGCCTTCCGCATCGGCGGACGCATGCCTCGATTCGAAAACTTTGACGGAACAATTGAGCAAGGCCACACGTACTACTGAAGAGGAACTGCAAGCGCAGCTTGCGAACCTGCAAGAGAAGATCCGCAAGGAGGTCGAGATGAGCGCACCGGAAATCGGGAAGCAGCAGAGCAACTTGGCCGAGCTTGCGGGAAGGGAATGGCTGGCGCGCGCGCAAGAGTTCGCGTCTAACGCCGACGAGCTTTCTGCGCTGGCGCAGGAGAAGGCGGAGGTTTGGAGCCAGGAGCCGAGAGTTTTCAGCTCTATTGCGGAGGAAGGCGGCGGATGGCTGGGAGTGGAAATCGGGGAAGTGACTGCGGACAAGGCCAAGGATTTG
Source organism: uncultured Acidobacteriota bacterium (assembly GCA_963698005.1). GTDB lineage: Bacteria > Acidobacteriota > Terriglobia > Acidiferrales > UBA7541 > Palsa-295. Next base: position 2,330,690 of record OY969113.1, on the reverse strand, counting down.
AAACTTTCGGACGTGCGCGGCGTTGAGGTGCTCGACGTGGAACCGGACAGCCCGGGAGCGAAAGCGGGTTTGAAGGAACATGACGTTATCACGAAGTATGACGGACAAGCGGTGGAAGGAACTGTGCAGTTCCGCCGACTGGTCCGGGAGACCCCCGCGGGCCGGAATATCCCGCTCGCGATTTCTCGAAATGGCGCGGCACAAAGTATCTCGGTGGAGGTTGGCGATCGCAGCGCGCTGCTCGAAAAGAAAATGCGAGGAAAGATGCGGGATTTTGACGGCGCATACGCTTTGTCAGCGCCGAACTTTGATTTCCGCGTTGACGGGCCGGAGATTTTGGGCGGAATGGATGGACGCGCGCCTCAGTTGGGGATAAGCGCCGAAGAACTTTCCGGGCAGCTCGGAGCTTATTTTGGCGCACCGGAGAGCGGCGGGATCCTAGTGCGCGAAGTTCGCGCAGGGACGGCAGCGGACAAGGCGGGCGTAAAGGCCGGCGACGTAATCGTCAAGATCGACAACAAGCCGGTGAGTTCTCTTAGCGACCTTCGCCAGCAGTTGCGCGACAAAAGCGACGAAAAGTCGGTGAGCCTTGGGATCCTTCGCAAGGGTACCGAGATGAACATCTCGGTGACGATTGAGAAGCCGCAACCGATGGAATCGAGCCACATGCAGCGGCGAGCGCAACTGTAGATTCGAATCGGTATGCACCTGTAATCCCACCCGAAGGCCCGGGCACGCTCCCGGGCCTTTTAATTTTGCGATGGATTTTTGGCGTACTAATCGCCGCCCGGCGGGCGCAGTCCAGATATTATTCCCGGATTATTTCGGCGTTCGCGCTCGGTGCTAGAAGACGCATCAGTTTCGGGCCGTCGAAGAACGCATCAATTTCGTTGTCTTCCGTTTTTACGCGCAATTCTTCCAAGCTTGTGCCTCCGACGTCCTGCTTGCCCACTGACTCCACGGTGATGCTACCGGGCGTGATTTCCTGGGGGACGAGAACCGAAAAGGTTTGCACACCCTTCTTGTCCCAGTCGTAGAGACGGAAAAGAATCGCGTACTGATTATAGAGGTTATTATCGAGCACAACGATGCGAGGAGAACTGAAAGTGAATTGTTGGGTGTAAGGGCGCGCGCCTTCGACGTGCAGCTCTACGTTAGCCACGACGCCATTGAAGACAATCACGGAGGAGGCTTTTTTCGGGCCGTCCGTGGACCATTCATATCGCGTAGGCGTGCCATCGGGCTTCAAATTGAGCGTTCCAGTCACGTGGGACGGGCCTTTCGGAGTTTGTATTTCGGATGTGCCATGCGCCACCCAGTCGCTTCCGCTCGGGCCAATCTCGAATTCTTCCTTGCCGACTTGCTGACCGTTAACCATGATGCGGAATTTTCCTTTGTCAGCTACAAAACCGGAGTCGGATACGCCAGACGCGGAGGCCGGCGACAGGCGGTGGTTCGCATGGGACGGAGCGGTGACAACCAGGAACGTGAGGGCCACTATCGCTACTGGGATTAGAAATACGGCTTGCCTGGAAAGCGAAGACTTCAGTTTCAGAATCATGCAGTCACCTTGGGGAAGATTCCCAACGCGAGAATTTGTTCCACTACGCGCAAAGGCTCGGTATTGGTTTCGACGCGGTAGTCGGCGAGCTCGTAAGACGGCAAGCGTTCATCGTAGAGTTTCCGAAAGCTGGCCTCATCGCGAAACAGGGGACGATCGGTGATGTGAGCAGCGCGCTTAAGAAGGTCTGAAATAGGGCAGTGAAGCCAGACCAATGCTGCGCTGTTCTGGCGTAGCAAGGCGACATTCTGTTGTTGGGCTGTGGTCCCGCCGCCCAACGAGATGATACGAGGTCTTTGTTGTTCGGCGGCTTCACCCAGAATGCGCGCGAGCTGATCGTATTCCGCACGACGGAACTCCGGCTCGCCTAGCTTCGCGAATATGTTCGGGATCGTCTGGCCCGTAGCTTCAACGATGCGCTTATCGAGATCCACATGCAGCCATCCGACTTGGCGAGCAAGCAGGCGGGCGACCGTGGACTTGCCGGTGCCCATAAATCCGGTGAGGCAAACGAGCGTACGCGCGCGGGTCTCATTAATCATGGAGCAGAACACCGATAGCGGGCTGATGTAGTTGCGGAATGGAGCAATCAATCACGTTTAAGAATGTTGATTGTACCATCGAAGGAGGTCAATTCGACTTTGGCGCGGCCGGCATTGAAGGTGCCGAACAAGCTGTTGCCGAACCGGCTGTAGAAACGCTGCTGGTGGGCCTTGGGCGTGAGGCTGGCTTCGTTGTTTACTTTGCCTTTCAGCGAAGTGGCGCTCAAGTCAAAAGAATCGGCCGGAGAAAATCGGACTTCGATCACGCCGCTGTAATTCTTCAAGCGATAGAGTCCGTTGGGAAGAAACTCGCCGGAGAACAGGATATTGCCGGTGGAAGTCTGCGCGTGGACATGATAACTGTGAATGTCGGTGAGGCGCAGATTTCCGCTGATGGAAGAAATCTCGAGTTTTCCGGCGCAACGGGTGCACTGAAAAGAGCCGCCCACGGTCTTGATGGTTACGTAACCGGCGGAGTCTTCCAGGTCAACAGCGGCGGCTACGGTCTCGACATTCATATCGCCGAGGACGTTGGCGACGTTTACTTCTCCGGAGTCGTTGTGAATCTGAAGCTCGGCATCTTCCGGGACGTTAATTTGATAGTCGGCGCGCATATCGTCGGGCGAGACATTATCGGAAGTGGGACGAGTGGAGACATCGACGCGATTTCCCATTTGTTCGGCGTCCACTTCGACGTCATCGCTTGCGCGGGTTGAAATCACCATCACTTCCGACTTGGTCCAAGCTTTTACGGTGATGGTGCCGTTGGGATTGTGAAGTGTGATGACGGGGTGAGTTTGAACCTTGAAATGCTGTTCCTGGCGGCGAGGCTGCGGCAGCGCGGATGCAATGCCACAGATTAGAAGACCAGGGACCAGCAAACTGGCCGCTTTCCAACTTCTGTTACACAGTGATTGTTGACGAACAAAGTGAGAGGCGCTCATCGGTTGTTTTCTCCGCGTTCCGTCATCTGCGCCAGCAGATCCGCCTTCTGCTGATAGGCTTCGTAGAGATAATCCCGCGCCACTTCGTTCTGGGGTTCTTCTTGCACACTTTTTTCACATAAAGCGATGTAGTTGTCAACAATTGCGAGGTTCTTGTTGAGGGAGGCAGCGACAACGGGATTGGAATCGTTCAAAGATGCGAAGGAAACCTGCTCGGCAGTAAGCTGCGCGTTTAGCGGCAGCGTGGAATCCTGCGTGCCCTCGAGCCAGCGCGCTTCATTGGCGCGTTTATTAATGGGCCTGCTCAAGCCGAAAGCAACGGCAATCAACAAGACCAGGTAAGCTCCCGCCAGAGCCGGGCGCGGCAGGCCGGCAAACCATCCGCTGAATCCTCGCGGGCGTGCCAGTTCGCGTTCGACCGTGCGGTCATTACGAATCAACCCTTCTTGTTCGAGTTGCAGTCGCAACGAGGTCCAGACGCGCGCAGGCGGTTCTGCTTCTTCGGCGCTCCAGCTTCGCGCTTCGGAATGGATGGCGTTCAAATCGTCGATGACGTTGCGGCAACTTGGGCAATTGCGAAGATGCGCGTCTGCGTCGGGGTAAGGGCTGCCCTCCATCCGGAGCGGCAGATGATTCAGGAAAGCTTTGCAAGTGATCGGTGCCATTTCTTTCAGTCCTCGCCGCCAGAATCGGCACTGGCAGCTTTACGGTCCTCACGAGCCTTGTCACGCGTGGCTTCGTGAAGGAGTTCGCGAAGCCGCATGCGGGCTTTGTGCAACTGCGATTTCGAATTTCCGATAGAGCAGTCCATGATTTCCGCAATTTCGTTATGTTCGTAACCCTGTACGTCGTGCAGCACGAACACCGCTTTGTAGCCCGGAGGAAGTTGCTCGACGGCGCGCTGTAAATGGACGCGGTCAATCGAGCCGCTAAGCCTCAGATCCGGTGCCCCGAAATCCCGCCGGGGGCTGCCGGATTCCTCGTCTGGCTCCGTAAGTTCATCTAACGAGGTTTCCGTTCCGGACTTCTTACGCAATTTCATCAAAACAACATTTACGGCCAGTCGATGCAGCCAAGTGGAAAAGGCGGATTCGCCGCGAAAAGTAGCAATTTTTCGGAAGAGCTGGAGGAACGCTTCCTGCGTTAAGTCCTCGGCTCCGGCCGTATTGCCAACCATCCGCAAACAGAGCGAATACACCCGGCGATTGTGCAAATGGTACAAGCGCTCAAACGCCGCCGCATTGCCTTGCTGGGCGAGCCGGATGGCTTCCGCCTCCGGCATGTCGTCCGTATCATTTCGTCTCGTTCGGGCCACGCTACCCGTCGGGACGCATCCCTAGCTGCGATGCGTCGGTCGCCTTAGAAGTTGCACCTATGGTTCCTACTGCGCAACAAATCTCGATCACTGGACAATTAGCGGCAATCAGGAGCGGCTACAATTCCAGTTTATGTATAACAAATGCTTTCGGTACTTACTATTTTCATCGGATTGCCCACAAACGTCCAGTATCGTCCGGGCTTGCGACAACCGCGATGACCAGCCTATAGGGAACCCCGGGGCGAGTTAGGAGTTGCTGCAAACCCACCGGGCAGATACTGGACAAATGAAATGACTGCTAAGCCGTAGCGCGAGACATCTGCGGTCGCGCCCTGAGCCGGCGCCGCACGCGATCTTCTCCGGGAAGGGAATCTAACTCCGAGGCAAAAGCGGCGAGCTGCTCGGTGGGAAGCGCTCGCAGGAAAGACTTCAATATAATCTCGGACTCGCATAAACAGGTGTTGAAGTCATAATGCAGGCAATCAAGGTCCTTCCAGTAATTGGCGGGGTGGATAGCAAGGCCTTGCGAAAGCTCTTGCGCCGTCTCGTCGAACTCGCGAACGACACGCTCGACGGTATCCGAGAGAATGCGCAGCTTCTGGAAGAATCGCGAGCGTTCGGCAAACAGCACATGGTGCAGTAGTCCGTTCCAGTGGGCGGCATTCTGCGCTGTTTCACCGCGAAAATATTCCGTATTCAACGGTTCCACTAAAGGAAGGTTGTTGAGGTGACGTCCGCGGTTTGAAACGGCTCCGCAAGCTACGACCAGGTTGGCTGCAAGGCGCACCAAGAGGTCAGCGGAGATGAAAACTTGCTGACGCGCGCAAACGAGTTCGCCGCGAGAGCGAAGCGAAAGAGCTCCGTCGAGAGCCACGCTGGTCATGGCGTACGACGATTCCCACCCACGAACTACAGACTGGTAAAAATTTCCCTTTTCGCGCGGCAGCGCTGTGATCCAATCTTCAGAGACAGTCCTACGTGCGGCGGCCGCTTTCCGCCTATGTAGACCAAACACGTTCCCCCCAAGTAGTGGGGCGGATTATACCACTGGTTTCCGGAAGAGGCGTTTTCTTGACGCTCGTGGAAGGCGACCGCTATACTGCGCGCGGCTGCTCGAACGAGCGCAATTGCCGAAAGCCGGCTTACCAATTTACCAAAAGGATTGTGACCCATTGGAATTTGAACCTATCGACCAGTTTCAGCAGCGTCGCAAGAAGCTAAGCGAGATTGAGGCGATGGGGCATGCTGCCTATCCGCGGAAGTTCGCTTGGTCGCATACGGCTCGGCAAGTCGTTGAAGGATACGGAAATCGCACGACGGAGGAACTCTCCAGCCAGCTCATAAATGTCCGGGTTGCGGGACGAATTATCGCGCTTCGACCGCATGGAAAAGCGGCCTTCGGGCACATTACAGGCGACGGTACGCGGCTTCAAATTTACGTCAAACTGGACGCGGTGGGAGAGCAGGCATTCAAGCTCTTCCAGCTTCTGGATCTGGGCGACATTGTGGGAATTTCGGGACACCTTTTTCGCACCAAGACAAATGAGTTGACACTGTGGGTTGAGAAGCTTGAATTGTTGAGCAAAGCATTGTTGCCACTCCCAGAAAAGTGGCACGGGCTGGCGGACGTGGAACAGCGTTTTCGCCGGCGGTACCTCGATCTGATCGTGAACGAGCGCACGCGCGAGATTTTTCTTCGCCGCGCGCAGATCATTCGCGAGATTCGGGAGTTTTTCGAATCGCGAGGCTACCTGGAGGTGGAGACGCCGATGATGCACCCGATCCTGGGTGGCGCAACGGCGCGTCCTTTCGTAACGCGGCACAACACATTTGACATGGAGTTATACCTGCGCATCGCGCCGGAACTATATCTGAAGCGGCTGGTGGTGGGCGGGCTCGATCGCGTTTTCGAGATCAATCGCAATTTTCGCAACGAAGGAATCGATGCGGTGCACCAGCCCGAGTTCACCATGCTCGAGTTTTACCAGGCTTATAGCGACTATCTGGAACTGATGGACCTGACGGAGGAATTATTTCGCGGGTTGGCGGAACGAGTTTGCGGCAGCCACAAGGTGAAGTACGGGGAAAACGAGATTGATTTTGGCCGCTTCGAGCGTCTCTCTATGCGTGAGGCCATTTGCAAATATTGGCCTAAGGATTTGGTTCCGTTTCCCACCCCTTCGGATCTGGCACAGGCAGGAATGCCGAAAAAATTCTTTAGGAATTTTACCGCTTGGGCAACCCAACAGCACAAACAAGGTGCTGGTGTGATGCCAGCGCCTGTTGAGCTGCCGTGGTCTGACGGCCAATACACCGGAGAGCTCTTCGAAGCTGTCGCGGAGGAACATCTCATACAGCCGACATTAATCTATGACTTTCCGACTGATATTTCGCCGCTTTCGAAGCAAAAGCCGGATGACCCTTCACTGACGGAGCGGTTCGAGCTTTTCATCGCCGGAATGGAGATTGCAAACGGTTTTTCGGAGCTGAATGATCCCATCGATCAGGAACGGCGTTTTCGCGCGCAAGTGGAAAAGGGCGGTTTGGAATCCCCCAAGGAAGTAGATATCGATTACATTCGGGCGCTTTCGCATGGGTTGCCGCCGACTGCGGGAGAGGGTGTGGGGATCGATCGCTTGGTAATGTTATTGACCGATTCTCACGCGATCCGCGAAGTAGTCCTTTTCCCCTTGTTACGGACCGAAGGCGGCGAAGCTGAAGAGCCGGGCGCGGCGGGAACGAGCGGTGAAGCAAAATGACATTTGAATGGCTGGTGGCGTTGCGGTATCTGCGCTCGCCGAACCGGCCGGCGGTACTGCGGATCGTCACGCTACTGGCAGTGATTGGAGTAGCGGCGGGCGTGACGACGCTAGTTATCGCGCTTGCGATGAACACGGGTTTCCGCCAGGCGATTCGCGACAGATTGCTGAGCGTTACCGCGCACGTCAACCTCAAGCCTATCGGCACCGAGGGAATCCGCGATTACAGACAATTGATCGGCCGCCTTGACGGCACGCCTGGTGTGCGCTCGATTGAGCCGGCAATTTACGACACCGTCCTGCTGTCTTCGGGGCCGCACGCGCGCGGAATCGTACTCAAGGGTGTGGATCCGGAGCTGGAACGGCGAGCGAGCGAAGCCTTGCGCCACATCGTGGCGGGGTCGAGCGATTTCGCCCCCGACAGCGACAGAATCCCGGCGCTACTTGTAGGGCGGATTCTCGCGGAAGACATGAAAATCTCCGCAGGGGATTACGTCACATTGACCAGCCCGCAGGGAAACCTGACACCGTTTGGAATGCTTCCGCGGTCCAGACGATTTCGCGTCGCGGGGATTTTCGATTCGGGGTTTTACGATTACGACGCGAACTGGGGATTTGTGACGCTGGAGTCCGCGCAGGGGCTTGCCGGAATCGGCGACGTGGTTAGCTTGCTCGAAGTGCGGGTGGTACATATGGACGACGCGGCGGCGATTGCCGATACGCTGCTGCATCGAGCGGGGAATGGTTTTACGACCACGACTTGGATGGACGAGAATCGCGCGTTGTTCCGTGCGCTGAGTCTCGAAAAACTTGTGACGGCACTCTTTATAGGGCTGATTACATTTGTCGCCGGCTTGAACATTCTTGTGGTGCTTACGATGACGGTGACGGATCGGGCTCGCGATATTGCCGTGCTGATGGCGATGGGAGCGCGCAGCGGGCAGATTCGCAAGATTTTTGTCTTGCAGGGGATTGTGGTCAGCGTGGCCGGAACAGCGTTGGGACTTGTTCTTGGGTATACGTTCGCGTGGATCGCCGACAGATGGCGATTGATCCCGTTGAATCCTGAGGTGTATGCGATCCCGTACGTTCCGTTTCACGCGAACGCGACGGATGCGGTGTGGATTGCCGCTGCGGCACTGTTCATCAGCATAGCGGCTACGATCATTCCGGCGCGCTCGGCCGCGAAGATCCTACCGGTGCAAATTCTCCGTTTCGAATGAGGCCGCGAGGTCCGCAATCGTCGATACGTGTTAGAATCGAAAGCAAGGCGAAATGGGGCGAGGGGGCTGCTAGAGGTAACAGTACGGCAAAAATGAGAAATACATTAGAATTGGGCCCGTCGAGTGCAATTCTGGTCCGGCCTAGCACTATGCAAAGGAAGGACATACAGAACCACGGGTTCGGCATCTAAATTGGTTAGGTTATAGCGAAGAACATGCAGACGCAGACGAATTCAAGTGTCGCTGTCTTGGATGATTCGCGGTTCGGGGACTCCCGGACTTCCGGAACACTTCTCCGTTGTGACGGCCTTCGAAAGAGCTTCCGCTCCGGCACGCAGGAAATCACTCCGATTGACGGACTCGATTTTTCGATCGAGCGCGGCGAGACAGTTTCGATTGTAGGGCCTTCAGGAACGGGAAAGAGTACGTTGCTTCACATGCTTGCTGCGCTGGACACTCCAACGAGCGGTACAGTATACTTCGGCGGGAATTCGCTCCAGTCTTTTTCAGAGGCGGAGCTGGCAGAGTATCGCAATCGCGCCGTTGGTTTGGTCTGGCAGCGTCATCACCTTTTGCCGGATTTCACGGCGGCGGAAAACGTAGCGATGCCTCTGCTTGTTCGGGGCGTAGGGTTGGGGCAAGCGCTTCGAACTGCGGGTGAGTGGCTTACAGAGGTGGGGTTGGCCAGTCGAACCGAACAGCGGGCCGGAGAGCTTTCCGGAGGGGAGCAGCAGCGCGTGGCGATTGCGCGGGCGCTGGTGAACGGTCCAGCATTGCTACTTGCCGATGAACCTACCGGAGACCTGGATGAGCGGAGCGCGGATAATATTTTTGAACTCATGCAGCGTCTTCACGGATCTCACCATCTAACTTCTATTCTGGCAACACACAATGTATCGTTAGCCCGGCGAACTGACCGCGTTCTTGTTTTGGAGCATGGGAAGTTGAGGCCGGCCGGAGATTTACTGTCAGGTTCCGCAACCGCCGTAGCATCGCCTATGGGCCCCGACCAAGACCCCGGGAGAGTGCAGGTGACTCGTGTTTGAACGCTATACAGAGAAAGCTCGGCGCGTTATATTTTTTGCGCGGTATGAGGCGAGCCAGTACGGCAGCCCTTACATCGAGACGGAGCACCTGCTGTTAGGCCTTCTCCGTGAGGATAAGGCGCTGGCGAACCGATTTCTGCGCACTCACGGCTCGATCGAATCCATCCGAAAGGAAATAGAAGCGCGCATCACCGTGCGCGAGCGCATTTCCACTTCGGTGGAAGTGCCGCTTAGCCAGGAGTGCAAGCGCATACTGAATTTTGCCGCCGAGGAAGCGGAAAGATTAGGCCACAAGCATGTAGGCACCGAGCATCTGCTCTTGGGAGTCCTGCGCGAGGAGAAATCCTTTGGCGCGGAAATTTTGCTGGAGCGGGGATTGCGGCTTTCGGCTGTGCGCGAAGAACTGACGCGCAGCGCAGGAGAGAAAGTGCCAGTGAACCGGCCCAAAGAAGCTTCGTTATTAGCGGAATTCAGCCGCGACTTGACGCAGGCGGCGATGGAAGGTCAGCTCGACCCGCTGGTGGGACGAGACAAAGAACTGGAGCGGGCGATTCAGATCCTCTGCCGGCGCACGAAGAACAACCCTGTTTTGATCGGCGAGCCGGGAGTAGGAAAAACCGCCATCGTCGAAGGACTAGCGCAGAGAATTTCCGACGGAGACGTGCCGCCATTTCTTGCCGACAAACGCATTCTTTCGCTGGATCTTTCGTTGATCGTGGCCGGAACGAAATACCGCGGCCAATTTGAAGAGCGGCTGAAGACGATCATGAAGGAATTGATGGAAAGCCAGAACGCCATCGTGTTTATCGATGAGCTGCACACGCTGGTGGGCGCCGGTTCGGCGGAGGGTTCGCTCGACGCCGCCAACATTTTGAAACCGGCTCTGAGCCGTGGCGAGATTCAGTGCATCGGCGCGACAACTCCTGGGGAATATCGCAAGTCGGTGGAGAAAGACCGATCGCTCGAGCGCCGGTTCCAGTCCGTGAAGGTTTCCGCGCCCAATGAAGAGGAAGCAATTCGCGTGCTGCAGGGTGTTCGCGACCGCTACGAAAAATTTCATGCCGTCAGCTACACGGACGAAGCCATTCACTATGCGGTTTATCTGTCCAACCGGTATATTCCCGACCGCTTTCTGCCTGACAAGGCCATCGATCTTCTGGACGAGGCGGGCTCGCGGGTAAAGCTGCGCCAAGCGATGCTTCCCGATGAGGTTTCCGAGGTGCAGAAGCGGGTGAAATTCATCACGCACCGGATGGAAACGGCCATCGCCAATCACGAATTCGAAAAGGCGAGGTTCTATTCCGAAGAAGAGCGTAAAGAGAAGGAACATCTGCGGACGTTGCGGGAAAAACTGAAGATTGACGACTCCTCCACGGGCATCGTGACGCGCGAAGATATCGAAGAAGTTGTCGCGCGCTGGACTGGAATCCAGGTTTCCGCAATCAAGGAAGACGAACAACAGAAACTCTTGCGCATCGAAGAAGAGCTGCATCGCCGAGTTATCAGCCAAGACAAAGCGATTACGGCGCTTGCTCGGGCGATTCGCCGAAGCCGTGCGGGTCTGAAAGCGCCCGGGCGTCCGGTAGGCTGCTTCTTGTTCCTCGGACCGACCGGCGTGGGCAAAACCGAAGTGGCACGAAGGCTGGCGGAATTTTTGTTCGGCAGCGAAAAGTCGCTGGTTCGGTTCGATATGTCCGAGTATATGGAGAAGCACTCCGTGTCGAAATTGATCGGCGCGCCTCCAGGATATGTGGGGTATGAGGAAGGCGGACAACTGACCGAGCGCGTGCGCCGCACTCCGTATTCCGTGATTCTGCTGGATGAGATTGAAAAAGCGCATCCGGATGTGTACAACATCTTGCTGCAAGTTTTCGAAGACGGGCAACTGACCGACGGCCTCGGAAACACAGTGGATTTCCGCAACACGATCATCATCCTCACTTCGAACCTGGGCGCGCGGCAACTGCAAAAGCAGAGTGGCCTGGGATTCGCATCGAAGGAAATCGAATCGGTGGCGAAGAGCCAAGACGACATGGTGATGAGCGAGGTAAAGCGGGTGTTCAATCCCGAGTTCCTCAATCGTCTCGATGAAGTGATCCTGTTCAACTCGCTTTCGGACAACGATCTGTTGCGCATTATTGATTTGCTGGTAGGCCAGATTAACGAGACGCTGGTGCATCGCCAGGTGCAGATCGCACTGACACCGGAAGCGCGCCAGTGGATTCTGGAGAAAACCTGCAGCGATAGAAATTATGGCGCGCGGCCGCTCCGGCGCGCGTTACAGAAGTACGTCGAAGACCCATTGTCGGAAGCTTTGATTCAGGGCGGATTGCAACGGCCGGCTACGCTGGAGATTTTTCTCTCCACGGAAGGGCTTTCGTTCCGTCCCGCAGTTGAAGCAACCCCAGTGGCCCACTAGAGAATCCTACGCGCAAGCCGGACGGGAGCGGTTCCGGCGGGGGAGCACATAATCTTGGGCGGGAATCTGCGGCCTTGACTAGGGCCGCGAGCACGAAAAATTTTGTCCGCCTGTTTCGACTCCACGTGGTTGTGTGCTTGTGCATAATTTCGTATGGGGATGCTGTTTGGGCTCAACAAGAGCAGGGACCCGCAGGCCCTCAGTACGTGATCCAGCGCATCGAATTCATCGGCAATCGTCGTATCCAGTCAGATACTTTGCGCGCGCGAATTTTTTCGCGAGCGGGCGATCCGTATAGCGAGGAAGCGGTTCGGCGCGATTTCCAGGCCCTTTGGAACACGCAATTTTTCGAGGACGTACGACTCGAGGTCGAAGACAGTCCGGACCAGCCCGACGGCAAAATCGTGGTTTTCTATTTGAAGGAGCGGCCGATCATCCGCAGGATTGAGTACAAGGGGAACAAGTCAATTTCGGAGTCCGATATTCTCGATGCGTTCAAGGATAAGAAGGTCGGTCTTTCGGTGGAGGGGCAGTTTGATCCGACGAAGATCAAGCACGCCGAAGTGGTCATAAAAGAACTGCTCGCAGAACATGGACGGCAGTTCGCCACCGTCAAGCCGACCTACGAGCGGATTGCAGCGACCAACGCGGTGAAGTTGGTCTTCAATATCGACGAAGGCCCCAAGGTGAAGGTCGGCAATATTACGTTTACAGGAAACAAAGTTTTTTCCGGCGCCAAGCTTTTGCGCGCGATGCGCCACGATCGTCCCTACGCGATTCCGCTCTATATAACGAATATCGCGGTTTTGAACAAGACTTACGACCGGCAAAAACTCGACGAAGACTTGGAAGTGGGAATTCGCGGTTTGTATCGCGATCACGGCTATTTCAAGGCGACGGTCGGAGATCCGGTTCTGAATACGGTTGACGAAGACCGCCCGGGCGTGAAAGGGCCCTGGCCCATGCTTGGATCCAAGCATGGCAAGCGAGTGGACATAACGATTCCGATCGAGGAAGGCGTGCAATACCGGATGGGAAGCCTGAAATTTCGCAGCAGCGACCCGGAAGTGGGGCTGGTCTTCAAGTCCGAGTTGCTGGGCCGCGTCTTCCCTATCAAAGAAGGCGAGATTTTTTCGGCCGACAAAATTCGAAAAGCGCTCGACAACTATAAAAAGCTGTATGGGGAATATGGCTATATTGATTTTGTGGCTGAACCGATAACTGAAATTGACGATGCAAAGAGACTCGTTAATTTGACCATGGAGTTCGATCAGCAGAAGCAATTTTTCGTGCGCCGTATCGAGTTTTCGGGCAACACGACCACTCGCGATAAAGTGATTCGGCGAGAAATTCTTTTAGATGAAGGGCAAGTGTACAACAATCGTTTGTGGGAATTGAGCATATTGAGGCTCAACCAGCTGGGCTACTTCGATGTGATCAAGCCGGAAAACGCGGAGCTGAAGCGCAATGTGAAGGCCGGAACGGTCGATATCAGGCTGAAGGTGCATGAAAAAGGGAAGCAATCCATCAGCTTCTCAGGAGGCGTCAGCGGAATTGCCGGCACCTTTGTCAGCGCCTCCTACCAGACCAATAATTTTTTGGGCCTCGGTGAAACGCTCACGCTGTCGGCGCAATTGGGCAGTTTCCAGAAGGGCTACACATTCGGATTCACCGAACCATTTCTCTTCGATCGGCCCATTACTTCCGGCTTCACTATTTTTGCCAGCAAAATTTCCTTTAACCAGGAAAAGCAATTTGGCGCGCTGCTTGGCCAGAATGTGGCTCTGAATCCGGCGCTGCAACAAAACTACGATACGAACACGAAGGGTTTCACGATGTTTTTAAGCGAGCCGCTGCGAAGGTTCTCTTTCGCGCGCGTGGGCCTCACTTATGGATTTTCCACGACGGATATCACCACGTTCAGCCAGTCGGCGCAGTTGCTGTTTGATAGCATTCAATTCACCAGTTTGGCCGGGCCTTCCGCGCTGAATGGGATTCACTCGAGCAAAATCACGCCAACGATCAGTTACAGCACGGTGAACAACCCGCAAAACCCGACGCACGGTAGAAGCTTCTATTACGGTTTGTCGTTCGAGGGCGGCCCAATTGGGGGCAACGTCAACACCGTAAGCAATACTTTTTCTACGAGCTATTTTCATGCCGTCAATAAGCACCGCAATGTGTTTGCGGTGAAGTACCAGACGGCGCTAATTACGGGATACGGTGGAAAAGATATCCCCCCGTTCAACCGTTTTTATCTGGGCGGCGAACAGGACGTGCGGGGTTTCAATTTCTATACAATTTCTCCTTTTGTGGCGATCCCTTTTGCAACCAGTACAAGCGTCGTTTATTTCGACCCGAGAAAGCTTGGCCCAACGGGATCTCCTACGCAGCAAGTGCTTACCGTGCCGCTGTTGGAATTTATTCCCACACGTCCGGGTGGAGATTATCAGAACGTCGTGAACCTGGAATATCGCATTCCAATCGCGGGGCCGGTGACGCTGGTTGCGTTTAACGACCTTGGGCTGAACGGCATCCTGCGGCAATCGCAATTGGCTTTGGATCCGGCGGCGGTGGCCTTGTTCCAGGAACAATATCCAAATCCTGATTTCCCGAACGTACACGTGACGAACAATCTGCCCATCATTCACGGGACGAACTTCCATCCGCGCACGTCGGCGGGTTTGGAGTTGCAGGTTATTCTGCCGATCGTCAACGCGCCATTTCGCGTTTATTACGCATACAATTATTTGCGGCTAACGGGAACGATCGAAGCGCCGGAGGGCGCCTATTCACTGAGCGACGCGGTGAAAAACAGCTTGCCTCCCGGAGTCCTTCAGACGCAGATCGCTCCGCAACTGCAAACGATACTGACTGACCAGATCCAAAAGATTCCAGCCGGACTGGTTGAACCGAAACAAACTTTCAGGTTTACGGTAGGAAAGACCTTTTAGTATGCACATTCCATTTTCAGAAATTGCTGCGCCGCGCCGGGGAAAGTCATTTTATGCGCGCCGATACAAACATTCGATATGGGACGGAGGAATTAGGATGCGAGTTTGGAAAGTAGGCGCGGCAATTATTCTGGCCGCTGGGCTGTCGGCATGCGGCGGAAACTCCACGCCAGTCGGGGTTACCTTGTTTCCGCTGGGCACAGCTACTTCGCCCGTTCCGGTAATTGTCAGCGTCCCGCCGGGACAATCGCCCGGTCAGGTACAGTTCACGTCCACGGTAACCGGGACTTCCACATCCACGGTGAACTGGCTGGTTTGCCTTCCGCCTCCGAATCTTACGGTGAAACATCCAATACCGTTAAACTGCGGGCAGCTGACCGGCTTTGGGACAATAAGCACCGCGGGACTGTATATCGCTCCCCCTACACCGCCGACGCCGAATATCTTCGTGGTTGCGGCGCAAAGTACGGTGAACCAGAATATTTATGGAATCAGTTTTGTTGAGGTAGGTTCGGGCATACGCGTTTCGATAGCACCAACCACTGCGACTATCGCTCCGGGCGAAAGCTTTTTATTCACGCCGACCGTCAGCGGCACCACAAATACTGCGGTGACGTGGAGCGTAACGGGCAACGGTACGACGGTTGTCGGCGGCAATTCGACCATTGGGTTTATCTGCCCGAATCCAGCAGCGCCGCAGCCGTGCCCCGCGGGGACTTATATCGCGCCCTTGACCTCGCCTGGCAGCGTAACTATCACCGCAACCTCGGCCGCCGACACTTCGCAATCTGCGACGGCGACGGTGACTGTGTCAACCTCGGCGAGTCAAACCACAATTTCTTCTATCATGCCGGCGGTGGCGCAAGAAGGCTCGGTGCAGCAAGACATCTATCTGAATGGGACGAATTTTTCCTCCAACAGCAAAGTGCTGGCAAACGGCGTTCCCGTCCCCACGATATTCCTAAGCGCTACACTCCTTCGCGCCACTATACCAGCGGCCCAATTAATCTCGCCCGTGGCGTGCACGCCGCAGACAGTCTCACCGCAAATTCCTATATTAGTGCAAAGCCAGAATGGGGATCTTTCGCTGCCACAGAATTTGACAATCAATCCGTCGCGTCCGGCGCTGGTGGCTTCTTCGCCCGACAGTACCGTGGCAAGCGCCGCGAATGTAGGGGTAACGCTTACCGGCGGATACTTCTCGCCCTGTACCTCGGCATTCTTTAACGCCCAGCCGTTGACTGTGAGCGGGGGCGGAAGCACACGGGTGCTGCAGGCAACAATTTCAGATACGGATTTTGGTCCACCTGGGCTTTATCCGATTGTGGTGAGAAATACGGACGTTGTTGCGCCTAATCCGCCAATTTCTGCGGTGAATTTGTCTATAGAGCCTACCTCGTTTCCGACTGCGCCCAGCACCTCCATCAGCGTGGGAGCTAGCCCGTCGGCGATCGCGATCGATCCCGTGCTGGATGAGGCGGTGGTTGCAAATACGGGCGCAGGCACGGTGAGCATCATCAATCTGGCTACAAATGCGGTTGTGGCGGTGACGGTCGGCCCAAATCCCACCGGGGTTGCCATTGATGATCAGTTGGCGCACCACCTGGCGGTGGTGGTAAATAACGGGAGCGGCAGTGGAGGCAATAGCGTTACTGCAATTGATCTGACCACGCTGGCGACATCCACTCTAGATTTTCCCGATACGGCTGTTCCGCCAAACACGGTGGCGTTGCCATTCTCAATCGGAATTAACTCGTCCACTCACCGGGCGATCGTGACACAGCAATCGACAAATCTCGCCACCGTGCTTGACCTCACTACCGGAACCCCTGTGATCGTGCAGCAAATTGGCGGGGGCTTAACTTCCTACAGCACCGGAACCAGTCCATCCGTGGCGATCGACCCGCGATTGAACTGGGCAATTGTGACGCCCGGAGGAGGAGGATCGGTGAACATCGTCGATCTGGGGCGCGGCCCCGGCGCAATTCCGGGAGATGCGGTTGGCCGGCCTCCGGCAATAATCGGGAGTCTCTCGGTGGCCACCTCCACACAAGGGGTAGGCATCAACACTCAGACGCATCAGGCGCTCCTTACCGATCCAAACGGCGCGAGCGCTTCTGATCCGACTGGCGGACGGCTCACTACCTACAGCCTGCTGGACAACACTGTCAGTAGCGTCCCCATCCTGCAAAATGGCAACCCATTCAGTGAGGCCGGGTTTGTGGCCGCGGCTGTAAATCCGCTGTCGAATGTGGGCATCGCTGTTAACCTCCTCGCCGGAACAGCGGCCGTGGTGGACATGGAAAACAGCAATGTTCTGCAGACGGTGACAGGCCTGAGTTCTCCGCAGGCTGTCGCGATTGACGCGGTGACGAACCAGGCCTTTATCGTAAACCAGGGAAGCAATACCGTTTCGGTTGTTTCGCTCGGAACTGCGGGACAATTCCGCTCGTTGCAGATCGTCGAGTCCAGTCCGGCGATGGCGTTTGTGACGAATCCGACGAGCGCGGTGACGCTCACAATTAACGGCATTGGATTTTCCGGATCTCCGCAAGTAGTCGTGGACGGAACAGCGCTGCCTGCGGGTGACGTCACGGTGGTAAGCAACCGGCAGATTCTCGCTACCATCCCCGCGAGCATGCTCACGAATGCGCGTAACTTCATCGTGTACGTACAAAGTGGCGGGCAATGGTCGAACACCACCGAGCTCGCGCTGATTCAGCCTGTTCCAGTGGGTAATTCGCCCGTGGGAGTTGCCATCGACCAGGATCTCGATCAGGCGGTGGTAACAAATAACGCTGACAACACCGTGTCAATTCTGAATTTGCTGACGGGTGCGCCAATTTTGTCGGGCTCAACCGTTTCGGTGGGATCCAACCCAGAGGGAGTCGCTGTGATCGCGCGGCTGGGGTTGGCGGTGGTGGCGAATAATGGAAGTAACAACGTTACGATCGTGGACGAGGTGGGGGTGGATGGAATTTTCACGCCTCCCACTACTTTGCCGCTTTGCGGATCTTGTTTTGCGCCGGCCGGCGTCGGGATCAATTCCGACACGGCCACTGCCGGCATCGCTAACACAGATCCTGGCAGCGCTACGACGCAGGGCAGCGGTAGCGTCGGTTTTGTGTTACTGCCGCCTACCGGCACGGCTGGGACTCTTGGACAAACAGTAATAGTGGACCAGTTCCCGGTGGCCGTCGCAATGGCTCCCGTGCTGTTGTCTCCACCTATACCTGGTGTCATCACTACTCTTAACTACGCCGCCGTGGCCACAGATTCGACAGCGAGCAGCGTTGATATCCTGAACGTCGATTCCGGCGCAATTCTTAGCCGGGTTTCTCCTTTCCAATTGCCCACGGGAGTTGTGTTCGATCCGGTAAATCAGGATTTCCTAGTGGCGGACAGTGTTATCAACAACGTGGTGGTCATCGATCCCAACACCTTCATTCCTCTTTCATTTAGAGTGGGCATTGGGCCGACGTCACTGGACTACAACTATCAGACGAGTACGCTTGTGACTAACAATGCGGTGAGCAATACAATCTCGGTAGTGGGTTATGTATGCCCGCCGAACCCGAGTAGTCCGCCTAGTTGTGCGGGACCGCGAGTGCGCGACGTTTTGGGCGTAGGCGGCTTGTTGCAACCAGCGTCGGTTGTGGTTGGTCCCAACTCAATCGCGATCGATCTGAAGATGAATCTGGGGGTGCTTGTAGATCAGAACAATAATCGAGTATTGCTCGTGCCGCTGCCCCACTAATGCTCGGCAGCGGGTCAAGTTTACCCTAGACTAAAGGCCAACCTCTTCGGGCGCTGCGGCATCCGAACGTAGAAGGGCGCCGGTACGAAATCCGATTGACCTATTTCTGCGGCGACAGCTATAATCTCTGATTTGTGTCTAGCGAAATATTCGAATAAGGAGTGAGAATGAAGATTCGATTTGGAATTCCGGCGATGGCGGCCCTGTTGATGGTGCCTGCAGTCTGGGCGCAATCGAACGGCGCCGCAGCGGCGAAGGTGGGAGTAATCAGCGTGCAAGCGGCGATTCAGAGCACGGCGGAGGGCAAACAGGCTGCGGCCGAGTTGCAATCGCAGTTTGCGCCGCGGCAGACAGAACTCGATAACTTGCGCAAGCAGATTGAGGATTTGCAGACACGCCTGCGCACTACGTCGAATACCCTGAGCGACGAAGAGAAAGCACGTCTTGCGCGCGAGGGCGATCAGTTGACGCGTTCCTATCAGCGCAAGCAGCAGGAATCGCAGGATGATTACACCGAGGCTGAGCGTGAAGTGGTGGATCGTATTGGCCGCAAAATGATCGACGTCCTCGACAAATATTCGAAGGACAACGGCTATAGCGTGATCCTGGATACTTCGGCGCAGAACACCCCCGTGATCTACGCTTCGAACACGATTGACGTGACGCAGGAAATCATCAAGCTTTACGACCAGAGTTACCCGGTGAAGAATGCGGCAGCCGCAAGGCCCACGACACCGAGGTCAACAACGCCGAGACCGGCGCCTGCACAACAGCAACCCGCTCCTAAATAGTTACCATATATTTGCGGCAAAGGGCCTCGCCGGGACGGACGGCGGGGCCTTTTTTTTCTCGTCATTTCTCAATGCCGGCGAGGAAGGCGCGGACGCGGTCGAATGATGGCGGCCTTGCGTTTTCGAAGCGGAGAAATTATACTGGAGTGCTTCCAGAAAGGTCGCATGTCCCAGTGGGCGCGAGCCCACTTTTTTGTTGGGCGCGAGAATAGCGTCTGCGCCGGGGTGACTGTGGGAGCCGGCTGGCCGAATCGTATCGGAACCGAAGATTTGGGGGCCCTCAGTAGGCCCGTTGAGTCGCATGCAACTGGAAAAGATCCGTGAGGCGGCGGAGCGGGTAGCGGGCTCGCTGGGCCTCGAAATTTTCGACGTGGAATGGAAGATCGGCAAGCAGCGGCTTCTGCGGGTCTATATCGACCGTTTGCCTGGCCCCCAGAACCCGGAGGGTCTCGGTGTCACTCATAAGGATTGCGAACGGGTCAGCGAACAGCTAAGCGTCATTATAGATGTGGAGGATTTGGTTCCTGGTCCAGCATACGTTCTGGAGGTTAGCTCTCCGGGGCTGGATCGGAAATTGATCAAGCCGGCTGATTACGAGCGGTTCGTTGGGCGGCTCGCGAGGATTTGGGTAACTGAAGCGATTGAGAATCAGAATTATTTCGAAGGACGTTTGGCCGGTTGCGCGGACGGGATCGTGAAGCTCAGTGTGAAAGGTGACGAGCTGGCGGTGCCTTTCGCGAATATTAAAAAGGCAAATTTAGTTGTTGAGCTATAGGCAATTGCGCGGCGGCGAAGTTAGGGCGCGAAAATTTTCTTTGAGACATGGAACTAAATACCTTGGAACTGATGTTCGGGAGAAACTCAAATGGCGAGTCTGCTGTACCAGACAATCGAGCAGATCAGCCGGGAGAAACACATTGAACCCGAGATCATTGTCGCAGCCATAGAGGACGCGATGGTGGTTGCGGCGCGGAAATATTACCGTACTGAGGAAGATATCCGCTCGAAGTTCAATCCAGAATCCGGCCAGGTAGATGTGTTTTCTGTTCACACAGTGGTGGAAGAAGTTACCGACCCGTTGCGCGAAATCTCCCTGGGAGATGCCAAAAAGCGCCAGCCTGAAATCGAGGTGGGCGGCGAA
Source organism: uncultured Acidobacteriota bacterium (assembly GCA_963698005.1). Taxonomy (GTDB): domain Bacteria; phylum Acidobacteriota; class Terriglobia; order Acidiferrales; family UBA7541; genus Palsa-295. The sequence continues at coordinate 2,310,235 of OY969113.1, read as the reverse complement.
GTGATCGAAACGAAACCGACGGACGTCCTGGGAAGAATTGCTGCGCAGACGGCCAAGCAAGTGATTCTGCAGAAAGTGCGCGAGGCCGAGCGCGACACGATTTATAACGAATTTCACACCCGCGTCGGCGAGCTGATCAATAGCGTCGTGAAGCGCATGGAAGGCCCGGACATCGTCGTGGATCTGGGGCGCACGGAAGCGCGGCTCCCCAAGCGCGAGCAATCACGCCTGGAAGCTTACAACGTCGGCGACCGGCTGCGCGTGACGATTCGCGCGGTGGAACGCGCAGCGAAAGGGCCGCAAGTGGTGGTGTCGCGCGCCGATCCCGCCCTGGTGCAGCGGCTTTTCGAAATGGAAGTGCCGGAAATTTATGACGGCACGGTGCAGATCCGCGCGGTTGCCCGCGAAGCCGGCGAGCGCACGAAGATTGCGGTGGAGAGCCGCGACAAAGATGTGGACCCTGTCGGCGCCTGCGTGGGCATGAAGGGAATGCGCGTGCAGTCCATCATCCGAGAACTGCGCGGCGAGAAGATCGACATTATTCCGTTTAACGAAGAGACTATCGCGTTCGCGCAAAAGGCGTTGAGTCCGGCTAAAGTTACGCGCGTGCAGGTGGTGGATCCGGAAGAAAAAAGACTGGAAGTGATCGTCGAGGACACCCAGCTTTCGCTCGCTATCGGCAAGAAAGGCCAGAATGTGCGGCTGGCCAGCAAATTGATCGGCTGGAATATTGACATCAAGAGCGAAGAAGAGAAGCGCCGGGAGATCGAAGCGCAGATGGCTGCGCTTACCGCTCCCGGAACGCCGCTCACTGAATTGGCGGGAGTGGGTCCGAAGACTATCGAGAAACTCGAAGCGGCGGGAATCACTTCGATCGAGAAGCTGGCGGACATGACACCGGAGCAGCTGGTGGAAATTCCGGGCATCGGCGAGAAGATGGTGGAAAAGATTCACCAGTCCGTGGCGGCTTACTTCGAAATGCTGGAAACGCAGGCAGCTGCCGGACCGGTGGAGCAAGTTGAAGCAGCCGAAGTTGCACGGGAAGGAGCGGTTGCGGTGGAAGATGCTCCTGACGCTGCCGAAGCATCGGAGACGACCGGAGCAGGCGAGGAATCAGAATCGTCGGAGGCGCCCGATGCCGGCGAAGCTCCGGAGGCGACGGAGGGAACTGGTATGCGCGACGAGGGTTCCTTAGATTCGGCGGGCACGGCGGACACGAGAGAACTCCCGGGCGAAGAAACGCAACGTGGTTCGGTGGGAGGTAGCGAAACAGAAGATGGAGCAGAGAAGTAGATTTCAGCGAGGTTTGAGCGAAAGAGGCTGATGGCAGATCCTAATCAAGTCCGAATCAATGAGCTGGCCAGGGAACTCGAGATCAAGGCAAAGGTCCTGATCGAGTACTTGCCGGAAGTTGGGGTCACCGAGAAGAAGACGCACTCGAGCTCGATCGACAATTCCCATGCCGAGCTCGTGCGGAAGCATTTCCTGGGTCTGGCGGCGCAAGAAGCCGCGGCTGAAGCCGAGAAGGTGAAGGCTGCAGCAGCGAAATCGAAGCCGTCGCGTCCAGCCGCGCCTGCGCAAGCGGCTGCCCCGACTGTGGCAGCAACGGCACCCGCTGCGCGTCCAACGGCTGTACCGGCAGGAGCCGCACCAGCACGACCAAGTGGCAGCGCCGCACCCGCTACTGCGCCTGCCGCGGCTCATCCAACAGCGAAAGCAACGCCAGCGGCAGTAAAGCCAGGCGTTGCCCCGGCTGCATCGGTTCCACCCTCTTCTCGAGTCGCCAAGCCTGGCATTGCAGCTACACCAGGATCTCAATCTACTGTTCCGTCACGCCCTGTAGCTCCCGGCGCCGCTCCCGGGCAGGGTGGTGCGCCCGCTCACCGTCCCTCCGCCGCGCCCGGTGGATACAGACAAACTGGCGCGCCAACATCCGGTCAGAGATATCCGGCGAGCTCTGGAGCTCCGTCAGGCGCGGGCCAAGGTCGACCGTCGCAAGGATTTCGTCCCTCTGTTCCGGGCCAGGCTCGGCCTGGAAGTGCTCCGGGACAAGGTCGCCCCGGCGCTCCTCGGCCAGGAGGCGGAGCGCCATCACGGTTTCCGCAACGCCCCGGCAGTGGCGGCGGTCGTCCGGGACAAGACCCGGTAGGAGGCCAAAGACCGGGGGCGGGTATTCCCAAGGCTGAACCAGGCAAGCCCCTCTATGCTCGTAAGCCGCCCGCGCGTGGGCGTCCGCTTATTGAAAAGCGCTATGCTGAAGGGGAACGCAAACTTCATCCTGTGCGTCCTCGTGCAGGCGCAGGCCCAGGACGCGCCACACAGATCGAACAGGCCCCGCCGGTTAAACGCGAGCCGCGCGCAGTCACCGTCACGGAAGGGATTACAGTTCGGGAACTGGCCGAGAAGCTGGACATTCGCGCCAAGGAATTATTGAAGACGCTGCTCGACCGAGGCGTTTTCGCCAGCATCAATCAGGCGCTCGATGTGCCGACAGCGACAAACCTAGCCGAAGCATTCAACGGCATCGTTCAAGTGGTCACGTTTGAAGAGCAGGTGGTTCAGGAAGAAAAGATCAAGGAAGAACGCACGGGTAACGAAGTGCCGCGCGCACCTGTAGTCACCGTGATGGGCCACGTGGACCACGGCAAGACCAGCTTGCTTGATGTGATTCGAGAGGCCGACGTTGCGGGAGGCGAAGCGGGCGGAATTACGCAGCATATCGGCGCGTACGAAGCGCACGTGCAAGGCAAGCGCATCGTGTTCATCGATACTCCGGGCCACGAAGCGTTCACTCGCATGCGCGCGCGCGGCGCGAAGGTGACGGACATCGTCGTGCTGGTGGTAGGCGCGGACGACGGCATCATGCCGCAGACCGAAGAAGCGATTTCGCACGCTCGTGCAGCCTCAGTTCCGATGGTGGTCGCGATCAACAAGATCGACAAGCCGGACGCTCAGCCGGAACGCGTGAAGCGCCAGCTTTCAGACAAAGGATTGATGCCCGAAGAATGGGGTGGCGACACCGTGATGGTGGAAGTGTCGGCCAAAATGAAGACGAACATTCCGAAGCTGCTCGAAATGATTCTCCTGGTGGGCGACCTTCGCGAGTTGAAAGCTGATCCCGACGTGCCCGCGAGCGGCACCGTGCTGGAATCGCGCGTGGACAAGGGCCGCGGCCCGGTGGCAACGATGTTGGTCCAGAACGGAACTTTGCACGTGGGAGATGTGTTCATCGTCGGCGCGGTGTACGGAAAGGTTCGCGCGATGTTCGACGACCGCGGAGCTGCCATCAAGCAGGCAGGTCCTTCGACGCCGGTAGAAGTTCTTGGACTGCAGAGCGTGCCGGAAGCCGGCGATCAATTTCAGGTGGCGGACGAAGCGAAGGCCCGCCACATTGTTGAATACCGCCAGGGTAAGCAGCGCGAAGCTTCGCTGGCGAAGTCGGCTAGCGGCCGCTTGACGCTCGATCAGTTGCACGAACAGTTGAAAGTGGGCGAAGTGAAAGAACTCCCCGTGGTGGTGAAGGCGGACGTGCAGGGTTCCGTGGAAGTTCTGAACGAAATGCTGCCGAAACTTTCAACCGATCAAGTGAAACTGAAAGTAATTCACGCGAGTGTGGGAGCGGTGAACGAAAGCGACGTTCTTCTGGCATCGACCTCCGGCGCGGTGATCGTCGCGTTCAATGTGAAGCCGGAGCGAAAAGCTTCGGAGCTCGCGCAACGCGAGGGCGTGGACATTCGTCCCTACACGATTATTTACGAGCTGCAGGATGAATTGCGGAAGGCCATGTCCGGTTTGCTTGCGCCGGTAATCAAAGAGACTTATCTGGGCCGCGCGGAAGTGCGCAACACATTCAAGGTCAAGGGCGTGGGAACCATCGCCGGTTGTTCCGTGCAAGACGGCATCATGAAGCGCGACGCGGAAGTTCGCGTGCAGCGCGATGGCGTGGTGATTTACACCGGGCGAATCACTTCGCTGAAGCGTTTTAAGGAAGATGCCAACGAAGTGCGCCAAGGTTTTGAATGCGGCGTTGGCGTGTCGAATTTTTCGGATGTGAAAGTGGGAGACATTCTCGAATGCTTCAAGATGGAGAAAACTCTGGCGCTGGAGATGCCTCCCCCCAGCGAACGGCCGCGCCGGCAGGAACGTCCAGGGCGGCAGGAAAGCGCGTAAGCAAGGCGAAATCGTTCCAAGGTAAATTTCTACTCGCCCGTTTCAGCTGAATTTACGGGGGCGAAATGCCGATCGGTCTCCTCACTCTTGAAATTCACATCGCCGAAGCGCAGTCTCTCAAAGACAAGCGGCAAGTCCTGCGCAGCCTGAAAGACCGTTTGCGCGCCCATTTTAACGTTGCGGTGGCGGAGCTCGAACATCAGGAGCTATGGCAGCGGTCGAAGATTGGGGTAGTTAGCATCTCCGGAGACGGCAAACATCTGGAAGAATCGCTTGCAGCGGTCGCCGCGGAATCGGAGCGATTGCTCGGGCGCGATTTGGTCTCGCAAGAAATAGATTATTTCGAGGACAGTGAATAATGCTCGGCGGACACCGCTCGGAACGTATTGCGGAAGAAATTCGGAACGAAGTGAGTTTAATGCTCGCGGGAGAGCTGAAAGATCCACGGTTGGCCGGACCGGTGATGGTGACGGAGGTCCGCTTGGGCGCAGGAATGCGCACCGTGCGCGTGTTCGTGCAACTTGCGGAAGACGATAGCGAACGCGCGGAAACGTTAGCGGGGCTGAAAGCGGCTTCCGGCTACGTGCGGCACGAATTGGTGGAACGCCTGCGGCTTCGGAGAGCGCCCGAAGTGATTTTTCTACTCGACGAATCGGAAGAGTACGGCCACCATATCGATCAACTCCTGAGAAAGACGAAACCGCCGGAAACTTTGTAGGCGGATTCGTTCCGGTTCTTGCTTTGTCTTCGAGAAGCCTGAAAACGCAATTCGTCCCTTAAAAAGCGAAAAGATGCCCCGAACGCCTCAGCCTTTGCCATACGACGGAATCCTGGTGGTCGACAAGCCGCGCGGAAAAACTTCGCACGACGTGGTGGAAGCCGTGCGCCGCCTGGTTGGTTTCCGCGGCATTGGACATTTCGGGACTCTGGATCCGCTCGCAACCGGAGTGTTGGTTCTTGCTCTCGGGCGCGCCACTCGCCTGGCGCGCTTTTACAGCGGACGCCGGAAGCGGTACACCTGCGCGATGCGTTTCGGATTTTCTACTGATACTTACGACGCGGACGGCGAGGCACTCGGTGCTGACGCCGCTCCCGCACTGGATCCGAAAGAACTGGAAGAATACGCCGCGCGCTTCCTTGGAAAGATCATGCAAACTCCGCCGTCTTACTCCGCGAAAAAGATTCACGGACGGCCTGCTCATGAGCTCGCGCGAAAAAACAAGCCGGTGAAGCTGGACGCCGTGGAAGTGGAAGTATACGAATTAAGGCTCACGGGTGTGGAAGGTTCTATCGCGCGGTTCGTGGTGGAGTGCGGCGCGGGGACATATATTCGGTCTCTGGCCCACGAACTTGGAGCGCTGCAAGGCTCCGGCGCGCACCTGGCGGAGATTACCCGTACGGCGGTTGGCGAGTTCACGTTGGACCAGGCCGGCCAACTTCCGGAGCTCGACCAGGAGGCCAAGACCGGCCGTTTGGAAAAACGCATCATTCGCTTGGAGAGTCTGTTGCCTGAGCTGCCTCGCGCGACGATACTGCCTATCGTCGAAAAACGCGTACGGCACGGGGCAAAATTCAATTTGTCGTTGGCTCAGATTCAACCTGGCCAAACGACTTCGATTCCGGGAGCGCCAGCACAGCTAGATTCGGGCGATTGGAAGCCATCTCGATTACGCGTATTCAATCAGCAGGGACAATTGATCGCTATTGCTGAGCCTGTGGTGCCACGTACGTACCAGCCGGTTGTAGTCCTGGAAGCGATTCCCTGACATTGTTTGTACAGTCTTGACCATTGCGGGCGGGTGAATCCCGCCGTTTCCGGGCTACTGTGGTTGTGGTTCGGGCGGTTGCTGCGGCGGTTGCTGCGGTTGAGCTCCCGGCTCGGGCGCGGGCTGTGGTAGAACCCTTGGTTGCGGCTGAGCTTGGGGCGGAACCTCGGGCTGTGCGCCTCGTAGCCGTTCCTGGCGCTCTTCGTGTGTGGGTCCTTGCGAGCCTACACCTTCGAGAGCGCCGCGCCCCGCGTAAATCAGATGATCTTTTCGCGGTGCCAGCGCCACCATGCGCGGGGTCACGAGTATCAGCACTTCAGTATCTTGTTTCTGCACATCCTCGGCCGCTGCCAACAGCCCAGCCCCAGGTACTTCTCCAAGTCCAGGTGTTCCGTTTAGCCCGCGCGTATATTGTGGCGAGCGGAATCCCGCCAAGGCCGCGGTCTGATTCGTTTTTACCCGTACCGTCTGATGGACTTCTTCGTTCGCCACCACGGGTATGTTGTTAAGAATCGTTCCGGTGAGGCTACTGATGGTGAATTCAAGCTGCAACGTGACCTCTTCATTTTGATGGATACGCGGCGTTGCCTTTACCTTGACTCCCACGTCGATGTATTCGGCATTGGGAAACTGAGTGCCGGAGGAAGCAGTACTGGCGCTTGAAAATACCGAAGAATTGAGTATGACCGATACGGTATTGGAGCCGTTGTTGGCGACGGCCAGATCCGGCTGGCCTGAGTCCGTAAATACGGCAGTGGCGAGCGAAACCGGATTCGTCTCGACGGGGATTTCAATAGGTGGTGAAAATGTTCCGTCGCCGAGCCCGAGGAGAAGAGCTACGGCGTTGTCGGTCTGCGCTGTGACGGCCAGATCGGGACGGCCGTCGACATTGTAATCCGCAATGGCGATAGAAGTGGGACCATTGCCGGCAGGGAAGTTAGTTGTTGCGCCGAAGGTGCCATTACCGACACCCAGGAGAATTGAAACGGAGGCGCCGGAGAGAGTGCTCGTTCCCGCGCCATTATTTGCGACCACGAGATCCAGGATATTGTCCCCGTTAAAATCGGAGGCAGCCACATATAATGGAGATTGCCCGGTCGGATAGCTCACAGGCTTACCAAACGTTCCATCGCCATTTCCCAGATAGACGGAAACCGAGTTGTCGGTCTGATTGGTGACGGCCAGATCCAGCTTGCCATCGTTATTGAAATCGGCGACTACCAGGCCCGTCGGCGCATTGCCAGTGGCTAAATTTACAGCTGGCGCGAAGGTTCCGTCTCCGTTGCCCAAGAAGATGGAAACAGTATTGTCTTGCTGATTGGCAACGATCAGATCAAATACTCCGCTGGTGGTTAGGGTTGCTGAGACAACTGAGGTGGGATGATTTCCGGTTTTGATAGGTGAACCAGGAGCCGCCGCAAAGGTCCCGTCGCCGTTGCCAAGCAGAATTGAAAGAGTATTGTCAGTTTGGTTGGCGACTGCTAAACCCACATTCGTATTGTTCTTCGAGTTAAAGGTGCCGGTCGCGATCGAAATGGGTCCTACGCCCGTGGCGGGTGCGGGGGTAACCGGGTTCTGAAAAGTCCCATCGCCATTGCCGAGAAAAATAGAAAGGGTGTTATCTGTGAAGTTCGCAACGATAAGATCTTGAAAATTATCATCGTTCAAGTCGGCGGTTGTGACGAAATCGGGGGCATTACCCGTCGCAAGGGTCGTGATAGGTAAGGTCGCGGTGCCGACGCCTGGAATACTTACGCCCGTGCCCCCTCCTGTTCCCAGGCTTGCGGAATATTGCGCCAGCGAGACAGGAAAGCGCTCACCCACGAAGAATGTGGCAGGTTGGTTATCTTCAGCGCGCAGCAAAATCCGGCGGCCATGCCGCACGAGCGAAAGCATCTCCGAAAAACTCGCCGCCGCGCCCGGAAGGGTGGCCAGAAACGTGGACGCTCCGCCTCCGAAGGCGACGATGGGGGGAATCAGCGAGCCCACATTTACCTGACCGGAACCCAGCAATCCGGCGAGTTGAGTTGGCGAAAGACCACCCAGCGAAGAGCCACCGAAGATTTGGGTAAGGACAGCGATCAGTCCAGTGAGTCCCGATTCCGCCTCGGTCACGGCATTTGAGGGAATGGGATAAACCGTGGAAGTCTGCGGCGGCAAGATACCAAGCTGTTGCGCATAATTGCGATCCACTTCAAGTATTTCTATTTCCAGCACGAGTTCGCCGACGGGTTGGTCGAGGTCATCGATTACTCCGCTGGCTACGGCAATCGCCTGGGGAGAAGCGCGCATGGAAAGCGTGCGGCTGCGCGTATCCAACTGGATGCGCGTGATTCCTGCAATGTCCCGGACTAGATGCGAAATTTCCGTCATCTGCTCGGGAGTTTCCGTGGCGGAAAACAAAATGGTGCGCACGATCGAAACATCGTAATCCTTGCGCTTTTGAGTTGTATCGTCGGCCACAAAAAACAGGTGTTTGGTTAGCGGCCGCCAAAAGGTATGGGTTTGTTCGCCGAGGATTCGCATTACAGTTGCGAAGTCCAGGTCATTCGCGTCAATGCGCACCTGCCGCGAGCGCAGATCCACGTCGAACGCCACGTCCACGCCGAACTTTCGCGCGATCTCTTCATAAGCGGCTTGCGTATCGCCGCGCAGTTGGAAATTTTGCTTTCCGGGTGAATGTTCCAGATGCACTTCGCGCGGGGGCTCGGGGCCGGAAAGAACTTGTTTCGCCAGCGTGGGATCCAGAGCCGCGAGTTCCGTCAATCGATCGCGGATCACTTTGTTGGCGGGATCGAGTTCCCGCGCTTCGCGCAGCGTATGCAATGCAGCGGGAATTTCGCCGGAAATCGCGTGCCGTTCGGCCAAATCGACTTTCATCTGCACCACGTGGCTCTTGGCTATTTCCCGACGAGAAAAATAATCGGTATCGTTGGGCGCGAAGTTAACGGCATCGGAGTAGGCTTCGTAGGCCGCCTGCCAGTCACCTTGCTCCTCTGCGCGCAGACCCTGCTTATTAGCCTGCTTGGCTTTTTTGAGGTCAGCCTTTATGGGTGGCGAGCTCGCAGTATTTGAAGAGTTCGCCGCGGCGGGCGGAGTTGGCTTGCTTGTAGTATCGGAGGCGTTGGCGGGTTGCGATTGCTGCGTTTGAGCCGGCTTGGCGCTGTCCGATTGAGACTGTCGAGCGGCCGGCAGCTTTGCACCGGCGGCGAATGTGGCGTGAAGAGAACCCAGGCAAGAAGCGAGCAGGAGGGCAGCCAGAGCTGCAAAAAGCTTGAGCGACCTGGGACTGCGAGCAGATGGCATAAGTGATTAGACGCTGCATTCCTGCCTGAGTTATCAAGGCCGGAGCGTTCGCCGCGAATCTACGCATATGATTGTACAGGGAAGCGCAGGGCGGCGAACACGTCTGGATTCCCTTGCTGTTGCCATTGCGGTGAGATACACTGGGAATGCTAGTTGACACACGTTTACAACTAGAATTCCATGCTATCTGCTCTCCTTGTCGCACTTCGTGAAGGCGTCGAAGCCGCGCTTGTCGTCGGTATCGTCCTCGTCTATCTGAATCGTACCGGGCGTCGTGCGCTTACGAGCTATGTGTGGGCCGGAGTAATTCTCGCCTCAGCGGCCAGTATCGCCGCGGCATTGCTCTTGCAACGCTGGCATGTCAGCGAGGACGGTTTTGAAGGGTTGTTGATGCTTGCGGCGGGCGTCCTGGTGATAACCATGATCGTCTGGATGAACCGCGTGGCGCGCCACCTGAAGAAGCACATCGAGGAACGGGTGGAAACTTACGCGCAACGGTCCACACGCGCCGCCGGGTGGGGAATCGGCTTTTTCGTGTTCCTGATGGTGGTGCGGGAGGGCGCGGAACTGGTTTTAATCTTGCGTGCGGTGGAGCTTTCCAGCGCCGGTGTGCAAGTCTGGATTGGAACCGCGCTCGGTATCGCGATTGCCGTTGCGGTCGGTCTTTTCTTCTTTCAGGGTACTCTGCGAATTCCTCTTCATCGTTTTTTTGCGGCCACCAGTACGATTCTGATGGTGGTTGCGTTCCAGCTTCTGCTCACCGGCCTGCACGAATTGAGCGAGGCTATGTGGCTGCCTTCGAGCAAGAGGGAAATGGCCACGATCGGTCCCATCGTGCGTAACGAAGTGTTCTTTTTTGTGGTGATACTGGGAGTTGCGGCGCTCGTTGTGCTGCGCGAATGGTTCAGTGCGAAGAGCCCGTCGAGTGCGGAAGCAGCGAATCCGGCGGATCGGCGGATGCGCGAATGGGAATTTCGTCGGCAGAAGCGTTGGAGTTTCGCAGCGGCGATTTTGTGCGTAGCCGTGGTGTTGTCCTTCGCAGCGGAGTATGTCTATGCTCGGGCGGTAACGGCGCCGGTGCACGCGAAGTTGCTCGTCGCGCAAAATGGACAGGTGAACGTTCCTCTCTCTGAGCTTACGGATTCGAGTTTGCATTTTTACACTGCCGACGTGGACGGAACCGTGATCCGATTCATAGTGATCCACAAACAAAATGGCGACTACGCAACTGCGCTGGACGCTTGCCAGATTTGCGGCACGGCGGGCTATCGCCAGGAAGGGCAGAACGTCATCTGCAGGAATTGTGGAGCGGCGATTTACATTCCTTCCATCGGAGAGTCCGGCGGCTGCAACCCAATCGCGGTGAAATCCCGAGTAGAAGGGGGACAAGTGATTGTGGATGTTTCGGCGCTCTCCAATGCCACCTCTACGATTCACCCCTGAACGATGTTTGGCCGGCTGGTAAGAGAATCCTTCGTTCGCAATCCGCGCAGGAAAGTCCTGGTGGCGGCTGCACTGGTCGTGGGCATGGCCGTAGCGACCTCGACGCTGACTATTGCTTTGGAGGTTGGCGATCGCCTGGCGCGCGAATTTCGCAGCCTGGGTGCGAATCTGTTGGTCACGCCGCAAGCGGATACACTCCCGATCGAAATTGGCGGCGTCGATTACCGGCCGGTAAACGAAGGTGCGTACATCAGCGAAGCTAACCTCGGAAAACTGAAAACAATTTTCTGGCGCCACAATATTCTGGGATTCACTCCATTCCTCGATGTGCCTGCTACGATTCAATCTGAAAACTCCAAGCCCGTTCTCGCCATGATTGTGGGGACCTGGTACGCCCAGAATGTGTCCGTCCCAGATGGCACGAAATTCAAGACTGGACTGAGCGTCACGCATCCCTGGTGGAAAGTTCAGGGCCGCTGGTTTCGCGACGACGCGAACGAATGCGTGATAGGTTCGGCGCTGGCTGGGACGATGCCGGGTGTCACACCTGGAACGGTGATTCACGTTACCGGCCGGTCGCCTGGCAATTCCTCGCAAGGCCAATCCAGCGCAACGCAAGCGATTCCTCTCCAAGTCGTGGGCGTCGTGTCGACCGATGACGCGGAGGACAAGTCGTTGCTCGTGCCTCTCGCAATCGCGCAAAAATTGTCGGGACACCCGGGGCAGTTCCGCCAGCTTTTCGTGAGCGCGCTGACGAAACCGGCGGACAAGTTTTCCGAACGCGATCCGCTGAAAATGACGCCGACGGAATACGATCGCTGGTTCTGTTCGCCATACATTTCTTCGATCAGCTTCCAAATAAAGACCGTGCTGCCTGGGACGGACGTACGCACCATTCGCCGCGTGGCGGACACGGAAGGCCGCATTCTCTCGCGCGTGGGCACTCTTCTGTGGATTGTGACGCTTGCGGCGTTGGGCGCTGCGGCGCTGGCAGTTGCTGCAACGTCAGCCACTACCGTTCTGGAGAGGCGCGCCGAAATTGGGGTGATGAAAGCGCTCGGAGCAACCAACTTCCTGATTGCCGGAATTTTTCTCGCGGAACAGTTGCTGCTTGCGGTTGCGGGGGGCGCTATTGGGTTTGCAATCGGAGTGATTCTGGCGCGGAGCCTGGGCGCGAGCGTATTTGGCACACCGGCTTCGCCACGGTTGATTTTGTTTCCGGTGGTTCTCGGCCTTGCGGCGATCGTTGCGTTTGTGGGCAGCCTGATTCCGTTGCAACGCGCGTCGCATTTTAATCCCGCACCGATACTGCGGGGCGAGTAATGTTCTGGCGCTTGCTCTGGAAACTCTTGCGCGGCAGCAGCGGGCGGCTTGTCGTCGCGATTCTGGCGCTGGTTAGCGGCGGCATGGTGATTTCCGCGCTACTGAATCTTGAATTCGACATTGAACGCAAGCTGACCCAGGAATTCCGCATGCTGGGCGCGAACCTGGTGATTTCGCCGGGTCACGATACGGCTCTAATGTCCGGTGACGCTCCGTCTGCGCTGATGAATGAAAGCGATGCGTTTGCCGCAATACAGAAGTTGAAAGACCCAGCGGTCGTGGCGGCGGTACCTTTCCTTTACATCGTCGAGCGCGCCGACGACACGCCCGTGGTTGTCGCCGGAACCAAGCTGGAGGATTTGCCTAAGCTTGAACCGGCATGGAGGATCGAGGGGCAGTGGACTTCGTCTCGCGATAATCAGATACCTTGCGTAGTTGGGCGCAACGTCGCGCAACAGCTACATCTTGCGCTGAACAGCGCGCTCCATTTGTCATACGTGGGGAAGACTGCGCAGCTTACGGTGGTCGGAATCGTGGACGCAGGCGGAGCGGAGGACAATCAAGTCTTTTTGCAATTGCCTGAGGTGCAAAGCTTCGCGGGACTTCCGGGCCAGATCGGTCTAGTGCAATTGAGCGTGAGGGGCACTGCGAAAAGCATCTCGAATTATGCGGCGCGGCTCGCGACTGCGCTGCCGGCATACGAAGTGCGGCCAATCCGCCAGGTGACCGAAGCCGAAGGCGACCTCCTGAATCGCATCCGCTTGCTGATCGTTTCCATGGTGTTGCTGATTCTTATACTCACGGCTCTTTGTGTCCTCGCGACGATGGCGGCTCTCGCCATGGAGAGGCGCCAGGACGTAGGGTTGATGAAGGCGTTGGGCGGCTCGATTGCGCGAATCGTCGCGTTATTTATGGCCGAAGTGGGGGTGCTGGGTGCAGCCGGCGGATTTGTGGGCGCCATAATGGGCATCGAACTTTCGCGCTGGATGGGCCAGCGGGTTTTTGGCACGGCAATTTCGACTCGCTGGGAAATTTTTCCGCTGACGATAGCGCTTATGGTCGCAGTCGCGCTCGCCGGAGCGCTTCCGTTGCGGCTGCTGGGAAAAGTGAAACCGGCCGTGATTTTTCGAGGGGAATAGTGGCTACGCTGGTGCAAGTCGAAGATCTGCGCAAGGAATTCGGGAACGTTCGCGCGCTCGCGGGAGTGTCGTTCCGCGTGGAAGCGGGCGAATGGATTGCAATCATGGGACCGTCGGGCTCGGGAAAAACCACGCTGATTAATATTCTGGGCGGTCTCGATACGCCCACATCAGGGCAAGCGATCGTGGATACGGTCGACGTCGGACGGCTCGACGAATCCGGGCTGACCCGTTTCAGGGCGCAGAAAATTGGTTTCATCTTTCAACAATTTCACTTGGTACCTTATCTGACTGCGCTGGAGAACGTGATGCTCGCGCAATATTTTCACAGCACCACCGATGAGAAAGAAGCGCAGGAAGCGCTCGAACGCGTGGGGCTGGGAGATCGCATCGAACATTTGCCGGGAAAACTTTCCGGTGGCGAACAGCAGCGCGTAGCCGTCGCCCGCGCACTGATCAATCATCCCAAACTTATACTTGCCGACGAGCCTACGGGTAATCTAGACGAAGCAAATGAGGAGACCGTCATCCAGCTCTTCCGCGATTTGCATCGCGAAGGGCACACAATTCTCATGGTCACGCACGCTCCCTCCATCGGAAACTTGGCCGACCGCCGCATCGAATTCGCGCATGGAAGGCTCGTGCAGGTTCCGGCGCCATTAAAATCCGTTACCTGACGCGGCTGTATCGAGATCAAACGTCGAAACAGGTCTGCTAGAATAGGAAGAAATGCCGATAGCACAGGATTTGCGAAAGAAGCCGACGGATGTGAAAGTTCGCGTATCGACGGGGCAAGGCGTGGAAATCACCTGGTCGGACGGGCACGCGAGCCGCTACGACTTTCCCTACTTGCGCGAACGTTGTCCGTGCGCTTTATGCAACGACGAGCGCGAAAAGAAGGCTCGTATTGGGACATCACCGAGCGGACCAGCCCCCAGCGCGGTATTACCGATGTTTAAGCCGCGCGTAACTGCGAAGAGCGCGACAGCGGTAGGGAATTACGCGATTCAGATTGAATTCTCGGATAGCCACGCGACCGGAATTTATAGCTTCGAACATTTGCGCGAAATCTGCCCCTGCGACGTTTGCGTGCGCGAGTTTGGCCCGGCGCCAAAAGAGAAGCTTTCCTGAATCGAAGGTCGCGTCTCTCGCCGCGCGACCTCGCGCTGGGCAAGAAATCCCGGACGAGCAACTCTTTGTTTTTGCGATAAATTCAACGTATAGTTCTTCTCCTCATCTCTATAACGTATGTCATCCGACTCCACCGGCCACATTTTCACACCTGGTAGGGTACGTCCCGTAGCCAAGGTCCTGGTGGCCACTACGGCCATGCTGGCGTTCATTTCCTTCTGGCGGGCTGCAGCCATCGTCCTGAACGACCTGGCCTCGTCAGCATATTACGCCGGTGGCGAGGCCGAGCAGTTCATCGGCAAGACCGCTCCGTGGTTCATCCTGGGCATCATGCTGTTTTCGTACGCGGTGCGCGCGATTTATGTAGAGAGCTGCAGCATGTTCGTTCGGGGCGGCGTATATCGAGTGGTGAAAGAAGCGCTGGGCGGAACGCTGGCGAAGTTCTCGGTTTCGGCGCTGATGTTCGACTACGTCCTTACCGGGCCTATCAGCGGAGTGTCCGCGGGCCAATATCTGGTGGGCGTTCTAAACGAATTGTTCGTGTATGCCCACATTCCGATTCATCTTTACGTAAACGGCACCGCCGCAGCGGTCGCCATCGTGATCACGCTTTATTTCTGGTGGGAAAATATCAAAGGCGTGCCGGAATCCAGCGGCAAGGCGCTGCGAATCATGCAGCTCACCACCATCATGGTGATCGTTCTGATTGGCTGGTGCTTTTACACCTTATATGCCCGTAGTGGGTGGCACCTGCCTCCCGCGCCGTTGCCGCAGAACATGAAGCTCGATAAGGCGTCGCTTGGCTGGCTGGACCGCTATCAATGGGCGCATACGATCACGCTGATTGCGATTTTTGTCGGCCTAGGCCATTCCGTGTTGGCGATGAGCGGCGAGGAATCGCTTGCGCAGGTTTATCGGGAAATCGAACATCCCAAGCTGCCCAATCTGAAAAAAGCCGGACTGATCATCTTCATCTACAGCCTGGTTTTCACCTCGTTGGTTTCCTTCTTCGCGGTAATGATCATTCCGGACAACGTGCGGGGAAAATTCACCGAGAACTTGATCGGCGGACTCTCGATGCATCTGGTCGGAAGTTTTCCCGTACGGCTTGCGTTTCATGTGTTCGTCGTGGTCGTGGGCGTTCTGATCCTTGCGGGAGCTGTGAACACGGCGATTGTGGGTTCGAACGGAGTGCTCAACCGCGTGTCGGAAGACGGAGTGCTGACCGACTGGTTCCGGCACCCGCACTCGCGATTTGGAACCACTCACCGCATCATCAACATGGTTGTCGCCTTCCAGATCATTACTATCCTAGCTAGCAGGGGCGACGTAACGTTTCTGGGCAACCTCTATGCGTTCGGTGTGATCTGGAGTTTCGCGATGAAAGGCATTGCGGTCCTGGTGCTGCGCTACACGCATCCCCAGGATCGCGAATATCGCGTGCCGCTCAATCCCGTTATTTTCGGCGTGGAAATTCCGATTGGACTGGGGTTAATCACCCTAGTTCTGCTCTCGATTGCAGTGATTAATCTATTTACAAAACCAGATGCCACCATGGCGGGAATTACGTTCACTCTTATTCTGTTCACTGTCTTTGAAATCTCCGAACATCGAATGCACAAACGGCAGGCCGGCGCGGCTCATGTCGAGCTCGATCAGTTCAATCTTGCGCAGGAAGCCGAGCTGACTCCCACGAGCGTGGGTGTTGCTCCAGGAAGTATTCTTGTTCCGGTCAGCACCTACTACGCGCTGTACCACCTGGAAGCTGCTTTGAAACGAGTGAAAGGACTGGACGCGGAAATAGTGGTATTGCACGTGCGCATGTTGCGGCGGGCTGCTTCCGGCGAGTACGATCTGGATCCCGACCAGCTTTTCAGCACCATCGAGCAATTGCTGTTTACCAAGGTCCTCGCCATCGCGGAGAAAGAAGGAAAGCCGGTGCGCCTGGCCGTGGCTGCCGCCAACGATTTGTGGGAAGGCATTCTGCGCACGGCGATGAATCTTCAGTCGAGCACGATCGTGAGCGGGAGCTCGTCGAAAATGCCCGTGACGGAACAGGCCCGCGAGATTGGGTTAGCCTGGGAACGCATGCCGGAACCGCGGCCTCGTTTGGCCTTGGAGATTTTCACACCGGTGGGCCAGGAATATATCTTTTACCTCGGCCCGCATGCGCCTCGCCTTACACCCAAGGAAATTGATGTACTGCACAAGATGTGGCTCAAGTTCAGCGAAAAGCTGCCAGGCGAGGAACTGCACCATCACGACATTATTCACTTCGCGCTGACCGAACTGGAACGGGAAATCGCGGAAGGTCAAGGCGATGAAGTGCTGGAACGACTTCGCCAGCATCTTCGGGACATCCAAACCCGCAGGCTGAATCCTCCGGTAGATCCGAAAAATTTACCGTCAAAACCGAATTGATAAGCTTTTGGACGGCTACATCATCTTCAGGCAATTTCAGGCTCGAAGCTCCGAGGTGCAATTCGGGCAGCGCGTGGCTTTGATCGAGATTGCAGAAAAACAGTACGGGCATTCCTTCGTCGCCGGCGCCGCAACCGGAACAGGTTTTTTCCAACGATTCACTTGGCGTATCACAAGGAAGATTACAAACGCCACGATCAGAAAATCGATAACGGTGTTCAGAAATAACCCGTAGTTGATGGTCACAACTCCCGCAGCTTTGGCAGCAGCCAGCGAATCGTAATGCGTATGCGACAGATTCAGAAAAAGACTGGAGAAATCGACTCGCCCGAGAAGAAGGCCAATCGGCGGCATGATGACGTCGCCTACCAGTGAGCTGATGATCCTTCCGAATGCAGCGCCGATGATGATGCCTATGGCCATGTCCATCACGTTGCCCTTCATCGCGAATTCTTTGAATTCTTTCAGCATGATCTTGTCCTCTTGAAAACCTAAGTCTGTATTCTCCGGCCCGAGTTCGTCAATTTAATAAACAGGCGAACTTGAACTAGCGAGTGAGATTATCGGGAAGCGGCGAGACTAGCAAGAGCGAAGCATGCCGGTCAACATTTTCGGAATATACGATCAGGCGCGTTCATTCACCGCGAGCGAAAAGGGCTGCGCCCAGAACTCCGCGCAAGACGAGCACTCCTCCGGCAAACCCGAGAAGCAATGGGATGTAACGAGTGGGAAGAAGCGGAATGCACAGAATAAGTGCGCCGACCAGCGCAAGCGAAGCGGCGCGTATCTTCGAAGGCCAGCGGGCCGGAGTGGGCTCACGACGAACCCAGGCGCGCGCGCCCCAGTAAATAAATACAATTCCAAGGGCAATTAAAGCCGCGGGCCGCGCGGGCAATCCCACGCGCCCCGAAACCGCCAGCAATATCAGAAGCGCTCCGAGGAGCAGAACGATGGATTCATTCAGAAGTTGGAAAAGCTTTGCGGACGTCAGCATGCGTTCCTCTGGCCAAACAGGCCAATCCCGCGATTTCATCCCGCGCATACATCGGACCGCGCGGTCAGGTATCATGCCACCGCACAACGATGGCGTCGCGGACATGGAATGATACAATTAATCTTTTCGGGTGTCGCATCGGCGGCCGACAGCAATTCTTGAGGAGATTTCATTGCACAAAGTGATCATCATCGGAAGCGGATGCGCTGGCTTGACCGCGGCAATTTATGCGGCGCGTGCTGATCTGAAACCGCTGGTTCTGGACGGTTACGAGCCCGGCGGGCAGCTCGCCCTGACCACCATGGTCGAGAATTTTCCGGGATTTCCGGAAGGTATCCTGGGGCCGGAACTCATCGAAAACACCCGCAAACAGGCCCAGCGATTTGGAACTGAGTTTCGCTCCGGCGCGGTAACGTCCGTGGACCTAAGCAAGCGGCCATTTAGGATTGAAGCGGGAAAAGAAAGTTACGAATGCGAAGCGCTGATCGTTGCGGCGGGCGCGTCGGCGCGAATGCTCGGCATCGAATCGGAAGTGCACTTGCTGGGGCACGGCGTTTCGACCTGTGCCACCTGTGACGGCTATTTTTTCCGCGACCGCGACATCCTGGTTGTTGGCGGCGGCGACACCGCAATGGAAGAGGCTACCTTCCTTACGAAATTTGCGAAAAGCGTCACCATCCTGCATCGGCGCAATGAATTTCGCGCGACGAAAATCATGCTGGATCGGGCGCACGCGAACGAAAAGATTAAGTTTCTGACGCCCTACGTTATTGACGAAGTCCACGATGTGACTAAGAAGTCGGTGGAATTGGTGACGGTCCGCAACGTGGATACTAACGAGAAGAAGACCATCCCAACCGAAGGCGTTTTCATCGCCATCGGCCACGATCCCAACACGAAAGTTTTTCAGGGACAGCTAAAGATGGACGATGCAGGTTATCTGCTCACCGACCACGGCTCGCAGACGAACGTGGAAGGTGTGTTTGCGGCCGGCGACGTACAAGATCATCGTTACAGACAGGCGGTTACGGCTGCCGGATCAGGCTGCATGGCGGCGATTGATGCCGAAAAATTCCTTACGGGACTTAAGGACTGATGCGTCTGTTTCCCTCTGCGTGTAATCCCGGGTTGATGCAAGTTCCAACAATCTTTGTTTGCCGATTCGTCGCAGCACCCTTCTGATGCGCTCATTTCTTCTGCATCTTTCAGAGAGCAAGCGGCTCGCGCCGCTGATCATGCACAATTCGCTTAGCCGGCGCGTGGCGCGGCGATTCGTTGCCGGTGAGAGCCTGGACGATGCGGTCGAGGTCGCTCGCAATGTTAACAGCGCGATGCAATTGGCGAGTCTCGATTTGCTGGGCGAAAATGTGTCGGATGAAGCCGGCGCGCGCCAGGCCGCCGAAAATTATCTAGCGATTTTTGAGCGCATTGAACGCGAAAAACTGGACTCCAACGTTTCGCTCAAGCTCACCCAACTCGGCATCGATTTGAGCGAGAGTTTGTGCCAGGAACTCCTTGAGAAAATCGTTGCGCAAGCCGCAACCCGCGGAAATTTCGTGCGCATCGACATGGAAGGCTCTCCCTATACGGAGCGTACTGTCGAAATGGCCAAGCGCGTGCGCGCGAAATACGCCGCGGTGGGTACGGTAATGCAGGCGTATCTATACCGCACGGAAAAAGACGTCCTGGATTTAATCTCGGCGGGTTGCCGGCTTCGCCTTTGCAAGGGCGCGTACAAGGAGCCGCCAGACATTGCATTTGCTAAAAAATCAGACGTGGACGCCAATTACGTGAAGCTAATGAAGCTGTTATTGCCCAGCGGAATTTATCATGGCATTGCCACGCACGACCCAGCCATGATTGACGCTACGAAGGATTTCGCTCGCGAAAAAAATATCGGCCGCGAAAAATTCGAGTTCCAGATGCTTTATGGGATTCGCACCGACCTGCAGAAGCAGCTTGTTCGAGACGGCTTCCGGCTTCGCATTTACATTCCCTACGGCACGGACTGGTTTCCGTACTTCATGCGCCGCCTGGCCGAGCGTCCCGCCAACCTCACCTTTTTCCTGCGCAACTTGGTCTCCAGATCTTAAGGCACTTAGCTTCCCTAAATCGAATTCCACATCAGCGAGCTTGTATGGCCTGCGGAAGTCAGAAGCAATTCTAGGATTTGCGGCAAACCGCGACACCGTCGCGCAGAGGAATGATCACGGGAAAGAGTTCACGCGAAGAATAAATCAGCTTGTTGAATTGTTGGATCGCGCGCGTCTGCGGGTCTTTCGCCTTAGCGGTAACGTGGCCCGACCACAGTACGTTGTCGGTGATCAATAATCCGCCCGAGCGCAGACGGGGAATCGCTTTGCGCAAAGCTTCCGGATATTGGTGTTTGTCAACATCGATGAAGATCAGGTCAAATTCGCCCGGAACTTGATCGATCAGGTTCACGGCATCGCCGGTCATGATTTGGATGCACTGTTCGACCCCGGCGCGTTTAAAGTACCCGCGAGCACGCGCCGCATTCGCCGGATCGCCGTCGGTGTAGTAAACCTCCGCATCCGCGCCTGCGGCGCGCGCCAGCCAGATGGTGGAATATCCGATCGCGGAACCCATCTCGAATATTCGCTTGGCGCCGGAGATTTGCGCCAATAGATAAATCGATCGCGCAACCACGGGGCCAATAATCGGAACGTCATGCTGCTTGGCGTAGCGCTCCATGTCTGAGATTACGGCGTCGCGCTTGGGCAACAACCCTGCGAGGTACTGTTCGACCTTGGCATTCAAAATCCCGGGCATTTTATTCCTTTCTCATCAGCTTCTAGCTGAATCGCTAACCGATGGAATCGCCGGGCTTCAATGCGTGAATCTGAAGCCCCGAAATGTCCTGTGTGATTTTCTGGAGTTCCTCGGGGCGCCCAATCAGTGGCGGAAAGGTGCCAAAGTGCATCGGAACCACTTCGCGAACTCCAAGAAGCCTGATCGCCATGGCTGCTTCTCGCGGACCCATGGTGAAATGATCGCCAATTGGCAGAAGAGCGAGATCAGGAGCGTACAGTTCGCCGATTAATTTCATGTCGCCAAAAACAGCGGTATCGCCAGCGTGGTAAATCTTCAGGCCACCAGGAAGGCGGATGATGTAACCACACGCTTCTCCGCCGTACACGATCTTATCGCCGTCTTGAATTCCGCAAGAGTGAATTGCATTCACCATGGTGACTTCAATCTCGTCCACTCGCTGAGTGCCGCCTTTATTCATTCCATTCGTATTCGAAACGCCTTTCGATTCCAGCCACACGCACGTCTCGTAAATTGCAACGATCTGCGGTTTAAACTGTTTTCCAAGCGCCACGGCATCCGCAATGTGGTCAAAATGACCATGCGTAATAAGCATGGTGTCGAGACGCTCGAATTTTTTGAGCGGCTCAGGACACATGGGATTGGTCTGCACCCACGGATCAATGACGATCACTTTTCCGGATGGTGTGGTGATGCGAAATGTCGCGTGGCCGAGCCACGTCAGTCTGTTTCCCCGCGTTTGAAGCATGAACGATTCCCTCGTGGAATAAATTAACTATGTCCGGCTGAATTACTTGAGCCAGGATTCAAATCATTGCGGGCAGCGGGTTTTGCCAGAAGATCGCGAAAAGCTTGCTCGAAAACGGGACGCGGCCGCGTGCCCAGGAAATATCCGCCGATGTGCCCGTCGCGCGTGTAAAAAATAGTCTGCGGCATCGTGCCTTTCCAGTCTGGATTTACACCTCGGTAGAACGCGTCGAGGTCGATTCCGGGTTTTTGGCGATAGTTCGGGAAGTGCGGCTGCGTGCGCGCGATGAACCGGCGAACCAGATTCATGTCCGAATCATCGTCCATATTTATTCCAATCACACTCACGCCCTGTGCTTTGAATTCGCTCGCCAATTCAACGATCAGAGGGTATTCGTCGCGGCACGGCTCGCACCAGGTAGCCCAAAAATTCACAACCAGGGGTTTGCCGTGGTATTTCGCGAGAATTTGTTGGTAGCCTGCCAGGTCAATGACCCGTGGATCGGGCACCTTCGCAGCCTGGGCCGCGCCGGGACCCGGCTTTCCGCCGGCGTTTTCCGTTCGAGCCGGATGAACCGCTACTAGTGAAGCCAGGAAAACAAAAGCGCAGGCTAGATAACAACGGTGCGATATTCGTTCCAAGTCTGTTTGCCTCAGGTTATTATTCTATCGGTTTCGCTGCATAAGCGGCAACTACCGCAGAGTCACCAACAAATAGACGCAAGGGCTTGCGCTTGTGCCTGCTATTATTTGATGGTATAAAAAATGGATAAGGCTATTGGCAATACTCCGGGACCATCCGGGAAATGTGATTGCTTCGAGGAGAACGCGATATGGCTTACGTCATAGCTGAACCCTGCATCGGTACGAAAGACACCGCCTGTGTGGACGTGTGTCCGGTGGACTGCATCCACCCGCGAAAAGACGAGGCGGATTTTGAGGCTGAGAAAATGCTCTACATCAGCCCGGTCGAGTGCATTGATTGCGGAGCTTGCGTTCCGGTCTGCCCGGTAACAGCTATTTTCGCTCTCGAGGATTTGCCGGAAAAGTGGGCAAGCTTCACGCCCATCAACGCAGACTGGTATACGAACAAGAAAGCCTAGGCTAATATTTTTTGGCGCGAGCGATCCTATTTTGCTCGCCGGAGGATTTATCGCGGCGGATCGAGTGATCCGCCGTTTTTTTTGCAGAGTGGTTAAACTTCGAGCCCAAGTACTTTTCGCCCGCTTTCACTGATCATGCTCGGATTCCACGCCGGCTCCCATACGATTTCCACGGTCACGTCGCGCACCTCTTCGATGGTTGCAATCCGCGCCTTTACCTGCTCGGGTATGGCCAGAGCAGAAGGGCAACCTTGCGTTGTCAGCGTCATTTTCACCGCGACGTTTCCAGCGTCGTCGGACTGCGCATCGTAAATCAGCCCGAGATCCACAATATTGATGGGAATCTCCGGGTCATAACACTGTCGTAGCGCGTCCATGATGCGTTCCCGTTCGACCGGCATTTAGAATCTCCTCGCTTGAATAGGCTACGATATTTGATGCCGCTGCAATTCAACCGTCGCAATCAAGTGTAGAGTCAGCGTTTCATAGCCGCTTGCTCGTGTCAATCATCGCTGCCGCTGCTTCCCGGCGGAACCGCCTCGCTCCAGCGCAACTGCGGAATCTCCGCCCGTTCTGGTTTATCGCCTTTGCCAATGCTCCGTGCCCACCGTTTTGCCGCTGTGCGCAGGTCCTCGATCGCCAGGCCGCGATGATGCGCGGGGAAACGTGACAGTTTGACGACCCCGGCGGCGAGCAACGACTCCGCACCATCAGGGTTCTCGCGGCAATAATGATGAAATGCCGCTGCGATTTGAATGATGCCCTGCAGAAAGGTTCTCTCCGGCTCGGATTCCACCAGCCAGATCTCTTCCCACACTTCGTGGGCCTCGAAAAATTCCTGCGCGTTAAAATGCAAAACGCCCCGCTGGAATCTCTCCTCTCTTTCTCTGGAATTCATCGCCTGGTAATCCTTTTCCCGTTAAACTCTCTAAATCGCGAGCCATCATAGCAGCCGCTTATCGAGGGAGCGAGCACACCGTGGAAATCAACATCAAGCTGCCGGCTGTGAAACTCGGCACGATCGAGGCCGACGCCGTCCGCGTCGAGCCTGCCGATCAAGGACTCACCCAGTTGATGGACGAAGTCTGCGAACGCAAGCGGCGTGAGTTCACCCTGGAGTCGTTGGCGGACTCGAAACCGGTTCGGGACGTCCGCGCAATGTTCCGCGAGTGGGGCATGGACCCCTCGAAATATCGTCCCTCTTCGGAGGCTTTGCTGCGGCGCGTGGTCCAAGGCAAAGGTCTCTATCGCGTTTCAAATGTTGTGGACGTCGGAAATCTCGGATCGATCGAAGCGGGATGGCCATTCGGCTGTTACGACCGTTCGCGAATTCAGCAGCCCATCGAATTTCGTCATGGCGCCGCAGCCGAAAGCTATGAAGGCATCGGCAAACAGACGTGGCATCTTCAAGGCCGTCCGTTGCTCGCCGATTCCCAGGGCCCGTTCGGCAGTCCAATAAGCGATTCCACGCGCAGCATGATCACGGAGAGCGCCAAGGATATCCTAATAGTTCTCTACGTACCCGCCGGTGCTGTCGACGCGTCCTTAGAAGTGGCGATAAAGCGGGTCATCGAGCGCCTCACCCTGTTCGCCGGAGCGTCCCTAACGCGTTCCGGAATCTGCCGGCTTGGCTGACGCGGGGCTGTGATTGCGCAATTTGCGGGCTCGCGATAAATATTTAGAAACAAGCGGGCGGCCCGTCGCCTGGGAAGTTCGCCGAATTCAGGTTATTCTGTGAATATCGAAGAGGTAAAGAAGTGGCGAAATTTCAGCTAGCGCTCCTGATTCACGCGCATCAACCCGTTGGAAATTTCGACGATGTGATGGAGCGCGCCTATCAACATTCCTATCTGCCTTTCGTGCAAGTCCTCGAACTCCATCCGGCGATTCGCATGGGATTGCATTATTCAGGCGCGCTGCTCGAGTGGCTGGAACGCGCGCATCCGGAATATTTCGAACAGCTTCGCGCGCTTGTAAAGGGCGGGCAGGTGGAAATCGTCGGAGGCGGTTTTTACGAACCGATCCTTGTGGTAATCCCTCCGCGAGGATCGCTTGGAACAGATCACCAAGCTCGCGGATTACATCGAGAAACATTTTGGCCGGCGTCCAAAGGGTGCTTGGCTTGCAGAACGAGTGTGGGAGCCGCAGCTTCCGTCGTCCCTCGCAGCAGCGGGCGTTGAATACACTCTCGTTGACGACAACCATTTTCTTGGTGCCGGCTTTGAGTTGGAGCAGCTCTTTGGCTACTACACGGCAGAAGATCAATGCCATTGGGTGAAACTTCTTCCCGGTTTGAAATCGCTGCGATATTTGATTCCGTTCCGCGGCGTGGAAGAGACCACTCAATTTCTGCGCCGTGCTGCCGCCGAGCATCCGGGCGGATTTGCATCCATGGGCGACGACATGGAAAAGTTCGGCGTGTGGCCCGGCACGTACGATCATTGCTATCGCGATCGCTGGCTCGAAAAGTTTTTCTCCGAGCTTGAACGCAATGCCGATTGGCTGGAAACCAGCACGCCCGGTGACAGCGTCTCTTCGCACACGCCATTCGGCCGCGCCGACCTTCCAACTGCCTCCTACACCGAAATGATGGAATGGTCGCTGCCCACATCTGCGCGGAATCGCTATCACGCGCTGACGGCAGAATTCGCCAATCGTCCGGCGGACTTGCCTTTCCTGCGCGGCGGCATTTGGAGAAATTTCTTTTCGAAGTATTGCGAGTCGAACCTCTTGCACAAGAAAATGCTGCACGTCTCGGGGAAAGTTCGCCGCCTCGACCGAAGCCGCCGCCACGACAAGCCATTTCTCGCCGCGCGCGAGCAGGCTAAAACACTGGTCCTCCGAAGCCAATGTAACGACGCCTACTGGCACGGTGTTTTCGGCGGGCTTTATTCTCCCCACTTAAGGACGGCACTTTGGCAGGCGCTGGTACAGGCGGACGCTATTGCCGATGCGCTGACGCATCGAGGCCGGGAATACGCTGATGTGGCAACAGTTGATTTCAATGCCGACGGCCGCGACGAAATGTATTTCTACTCCGACCGCTACGCGGCGGTTCTGGTGCCTCACGACGGCGCTACGATTTCCGCGATCGATTGCCGCCAGTCCTGTGCCGCGTTGATTAATTCGCTTTGCCGGAAACCGGAGACATATCACGCGGCTTTGAAGAATTTGACTGCGAGGAGCACGCAAGGTGTTCAGTCCATTCACGAACAAACGCGCATGAAGGAACCGGGCCTGGAGCGATTTTTGAACTACGATCGCTGGCCGCAGAACGCTTTTCGGTTGAAGCTTTTCGGACGAGGCAAGAAATATGAGGACTGCGCAACCGTGAGGCTCGAAGAGGATGCCGGCTTGGCTGGCGGCGGATATCGTATCGTAGACCTCTCGCCTGCAAAGGCTACCTTTGCGTCGGAAGAGAGCGCGGATTGGCCGGCTGAGAAGACATTCTCGTTTGCGTCGACGCCGCAAGGGTTCGAAATTGCCTGTGACGTGAAATTACGGCGATCCGCGCCCGGCTCGGCTTCCGTGTTCGTCGGAATTGAGGCGGTCATAAATTTTCTGGCGCCTTCCGCGCCCGATCGATATTTTGAAATCCAGGGCCAGCGCTATCCTTTGCGTTGGGGCGCGGCAACTCCCGCTTCGGAGTTGCGTGTTGTCGATGAGTGGCAGGGAGTCAGTGTGACGCTGGGCGCGCCAAGAGCGCAGGATTTTTGGGTGACGCCGATAGAAAGCGTCTCAGAATCAGAAGACGGATTCGAGCGCATCTACCAAGGCTCGCAAATCATCGCAGTGTGGCCCGTGGAGCTGGCTCCGGGCGCGGAATGGAACGGAAGACTCGCGCTGAAAGTCGAACTCTTGCCAGGCAAGCGCGATTAGTGACCGCGCTCATTTGCTCTGAATCGCCGGGCTCTGCTACAGTGCGCTGGAAGAAAAAGTGGAGGAAGCGATGGCCGTATCTAAGGAATTGCTCGACATTTTGGTCTGCCCGGTGGACAAGACTCCGGTTGTGCTGACGGCCGACAAAAATGGACTGAAATGTTCGGCCTGCCGGCGCGTTTATCCGATCC
This sequence comes from uncultured Acidobacteriota bacterium, assembly GCA_963698005.1. Taxonomy (GTDB): domain Bacteria; phylum Acidobacteriota; class Terriglobia; order Acidiferrales; family UBA7541; genus Palsa-295. The sequence continues at coordinate 2,283,829 of OY969113.1, read as the reverse complement.
GCGATGACATCCCGGTTATGCTAATAGACGAAGCGCGCATCGACACTCAGTAATTCCCCACCGCGCCGGACGTCCTTGTGTGCTCTCGGTGGAATCTGGCGGTTATGGCGGGAAGCCCAGCGATTGATCCTTAAATTCCACCCAAATGCGAACTTCCTTCGTTTTACTTTGTTTTGCGGCGTCGTGATCGTCAGGAAACGGCTGGTAAGGACTGAGTTCGATCGTAGCTACAACGCCAGAAGACGCCCCGCCCGAGGCGTTAGGCAAGCGTTCCAAGTTTTCAATGTGATAGCTCTTGATCGGGCCGTAGTAGCCGTTCGGTCCCCAATCTTCGAGGAAATCTTTTAAGGAATACGTCGGCGTTGGTTTCCAAATTCGATACGCTTCCTCCATATTTTCCGCAACCAGAGTATCCATGAAATGCCGAATTGTTTTTTCTTCCTTATGAAAGCGAAGCAAATATGCAGCCGCGCCTATAAGAAGCGCGACGAAGACCAGGCCGGTGATGACATAACGCATCATCTTGGCCGGCGGGTGTTCTTCGGTTGAATCAAAAAGTCCCACAAGCGCTCCTTGGATTTACAGTTGGCGTTTGAACAGCGCCAAGCACCCGGCAATCATGACGGCTGAGATGCCCAACAAAACTAACACGTCCGCGTAAATTCCTCCAATACCCGTGTCTTTGAGCGTCAGGTTCCGCAGAGCGTGCACGGTATAAGTGAACGGGTCGATGATCGAGATCCAGCGAAGCCAGCGAGGAAAAGCTTGAATCGGATAGACCGCGCCGGAAGGGAAGAATAGCAGGGTATTGAGAACGCCGAACGTCGCGCGCGGCACCAGCGGATCATCCACGCGGACCATCAGCAGAAACATGAAACTCATCATCGCGATGGCCGCCGCAGTCACCACGATCGCCAGATAAAATAGCCGCACCGGATCCCAGATTCGCGGAATTCCGGCAATCATTCCGCCGATGACGGTCAACACCATTCCAGCCATTAATCCTTTGATCGTGCCCGCGCCAATCAGGCCCGCGACCAGTTCTGTTTTCTTGATGGGAGTTACAAGATATCCTTCGTGCAGGCCGCGCGCTTTGTCGTCGATAAAAGTAATGCCGCCGCCGATCATGGCCACCACGAATATGGAAAGCGCGATGGACCCGGCCAGCAGATATTTGATGTAATCGACGTATGGATAAATTTCCACGGTGTTCAACTGCACTTGGTTGGCGAGGCGCGGCGTCACGTCCGGAGCATTGAGCTGCTCCACCATCTCCTGGACGCGCTCCAGAACCGCGCTCGAGATGAATTGGTCGGTATTGTCCTGCATAAAAGCAATTCGAGGGCGATCTCGATGGTAGAAACGCTGCGAGAAATCCTGCGGCACGTAAATCACCGCGCGGACGTAACCATTGCGAAGATCTTCGTCCGCCTTTTGTACGGAATTATAATCGATCACGTGGAAGGTTCGCGGTCCTGCGGCAATGCCGTTAAACATCTCGCGAACCTTTTGCGATTCCGCCGAATGGTCCACATCCACGAAAGCCACCACGACGCCGGTAACCTTGCCGCCAAAAGCGTAGCCCAGCACGATCAATTGCATCAGAGGGAAAATCATGGAAGTCATCATCAGCGCAGGGCTGCGGAAGAATTTGCGGAGATCGCGCTCGATGAGCGCCCATGTGCGGCCGAAATTCATCGCCGGCGGCCTTCAGCGAATTCCCGCGGCGCTTTGCGGCTAACGATAGAGGTGGCCAACGTCATAGCGCGCTCCTTCTTTCGCCGCATCCCGCAAATCGTTCCCGGTGTAGTGCACGAAAACGTCGTCGAGGGTTGTGCTTTGCACTGAAACCCTGCGTACCACCACGCCCCGAGAGCGCGTTAAATCCATCAACGCAGCGATGGTTGCCGGCCCGTCATTCGAGGCAATGTGCATCACGCCATCGCGGTCGGTTACGCTGGTCACGTGAGCGAGCGTTTGCAACTGTGCGGCCCAATCGGCCGGAGCTTTTTCAAATTCAGCTTCCACCGTATCTGTGCCGGAAATGCTGTCCTTCAGCCGCGCGGGCGAGTCCAGAGCGGCGAGTATCCCGTGATCCACAATCGCGATGCGGTCGCAAAGCTTGTCGGCCTCGTCCATGTAGTGCGTGGTGATTAATATCGTGAGTTCGGATTTCTCGCGCAGCGCGCGAATCATTTGCCACACATTCGTTCTTGAAACCGGATCCAGGCCGGTAGTCGGTTCGTCGAGGAACAATATCTTTGGCGAATGAATCAATCCGCGCGCAATTTCAAGCCGCCGCCTCATGCCGCCGGAGAAAGTGCGAACCAGCGCATCTTTGAACTTGAGCAAGTCCACGTCCGACAGCAAATCGTGGATGATCTGGCCACGCTTCTGCCTGGGAACTCCGTAAAGTTTCGCGTGGACCTCCATATTCTCTACCGCGGTAAGCTCCGGGTCGGAAGTCAGCGCTTGTGGAATCACGCCCATGGCGAAGCGAACTCCATTTGCATCGGTGCGAATATCGTGCCCAGCGATGCGTGCGGTGCCGGAGGTCGGCGGCGTGAGCGTCGTCATCATGCGAATCAGAGTAGTTTTTCCCGCGCCGTTGGGGCCGAGCAAGCCGAAAATCTCCTGCTGCGCGACGTTGAAGCTAATGTCGTTGACGGCCACCAGGTCGCCGAACTTTTTCGTGAGATGTTCAACTTCGATTGAATTCATAATTCGTGCCGAACCTGGGTCCGGTTCATGACCGCGCGAACCAGCTCTTCCTGGCAGGCTGAGGAAGCAGCACGATCGCCGTCATTCCCGTAAACAGCCGCCGCCCGGGATTTGGAATGGATACTTTGATTGCAAACGTCGTAATGTCACGCTTCGTGCGGCTCACGTCACGCTGCGTTGCGAAATCATTCTCCGGACCCTTGAAAAACACCGACCCTTCGGTGATGTCTCCGCTCGGCAGCCTCACGCGCAGTTTTTGCCCGAACTGGATCGAATCGATGTACGTTTCTTCCACGTCCGCGTGAACCCACAAATGGTCAATGTCCACGATCACTACGATGGGCGAGCCCAACGCTACAACTTCTCCTTGTTTGGCCACACGCACGGAGACGATCCCGTCAATCGGCGCATAAATCTTCGTGTAGCCGAGTTGCGCCGATACTTGCGCAGCATCAGCGCGCGCCTGCTCGAGTTGCGCGATTGTGGTGTTTACGGCGCTCTCGCGAGCGGCCACCTGCTTGCGGTTTTCTTGCGCGACGGTTTGCGACGCCGCTTGGGCCTTAACAGCTTCTTCTAGCGCCTCTACGGTGCCTTGCGAAATTCTTACCGCCGCCTCCGCGTGGTCGCGGTCTTGCGACGACACTTCTCCTTTGTCGAACAGCTGCTGCATGCGTTTCAAGTCGTCTTGATCGCGCGCAAGTTGCGCGCGTGCCGGACCAAGTTGAGCCTTAGCCGACGCCACTCTCGCCTCCGCCTCCGAGACGGATGCGTCCGTTTGGCCGTTCATCCAGGAATAATTGTGGTTGGCCTCGTTGACTTGCGCTTCCAGACTGTCGACGTTAGCTTTCGCGGCGGAAAGAGTTGCTTGCAATTCCTTGGCGTCGAGCTCCGCAATCAAGTCGCCCTTCTTGACCACGGATCCTTCGTCCACGGTCAGATTGACGATCCGTCCCGTGATCTGCGGGCTCACGACAACTTCGTTGCCATCGACAACGCCGGTCAATGGAATGTAACTTCCGCTCGGCGTGGTGAAGTAATACACCACGGCGGTAATCACAAATATCACTGCGATAAAGGTAAGAAATTTGCGGCCGGTCATCGAGACCTCGCTCGTCTGCGCATTAATCCGTGTTCCAGAAAATCAAGGAGCGCGCGCCTCCGGATTCTTAGCGCTTGGGCGGAAAGAATATTGTGACCGGTCACCCTGCTCATCACCGGGGCGGAGGCGAAATAAAACACCGTCATGCCCAGTAGCGTGAAAACAGTCTGATGCGGGTCAACCTTGCGGAATTCGCCGGACGCTACTCCGTCCTCGATTAGGCCGGTGAGCCGCTTGTGAAAGGGTCGGAAGTATTCGCGGACGATCCATTGGATCTTGGAAGTCTCCATCACTTCTCGTTGAACCAGCCGAGGGTAGTTCGGGTGCGTAGCAAGAAAGTCAAAATAGCCGTTCATCCATACAATCAGGCGATCGCGCGAGTTCGTCTTGGCCGCTGCCGCTCCAAATGTGACGTTGCGAAGCTGCCGCAGAAGATTTTCCATCACGGCACGATGCAGGCGCCGCTTGTCCCCGAAGTAATAGTAGAGCATGGCCTTATTGGCATGGGCAGCGGAGGCGATTTCTTCGGTTCGCGCGCCGGCCATTCCTTGCGCGGCAAAGTGTTCTTCCGCCGCGGCCAGGATGCGGCGCGCCGTCAACGGGTTTTCAATTTTTTTGCGTCCTGCTCGCATCGTTCGTTTGCTCTTTCGGAAATAGATTCCTTAACTAACTAGTTAGTTTAATCAGCCGGGGTCCAGTCTGTCAAGGGAAGGGGTCCTTAGAGTAATACGTCGGAAGAGGGAAAAAGATTACGCGTCGAGGGCCCCACCGGCGCCTTCGGGAAGATCGATAGAGTACTTGGTGCGGGCCTTTTCAGCGTGGAGCTCAAGCGCCAACTCTATAAGCCGATCGATTAATTGCGTGTAGGGCAGGCCGGAAGCTTCCCACAACTTCGGATACATGCTTATGGACGTGAAACCGGGAATGGTATTCAGTTCATTGACGTATACCTTGCCGCTGCGGCGCTCCAGAAAAAAATCACAACGCGCCATTCCGCAGCCGTCAATGGCCCGGAACGCTTGCACCGCATAATCTTGAAAGATCGCCGCCTGCTTTTTGGTCAGCGGCGCAGGAATCAATAAGTCCGTTCCACTTTCGAGGTACTTCGCAGTGTAATCGTAATATTCCCGATGAGGAACGATCTCGCCGGGAATCGAAGCGCGCAATTCGTCGTTGCCCAGCACGGAAACTTCGATTTCACGCCCCACAATCCCGCGCTCGATAACTATTTTCAGCGCGAATTCGGCGGCTAGATCCATCGCAGCAGGAATTTCGTTCGCCGCTTTCACGCGCGTCATTCCTACCGAAGAACCCAGCGTCGCGGGCTTCACGAAAAAGGGGAAACGGAATTTCTTCTTGATCGCCTTCAGCACTGCCGCGCGCTTGTGCTCCCATTCTGATCTTCGCACAACCATAAATGGGACAATCGGCAATCCAGCTTGTTCGAACAGCCGTTTCTGCACGTCCTTGTCCATCCCTACCGCGGAGGCCAGAACGCCCGCTCCCACGTACGGCAGTCCGGCAAGTTCCATCAACCCTTGGATCGTGCCGTCTTCACCAAACGTCCCGTGTATCACCGGGAACATCACATCCACCATCACGCTCGGGCGCCCCGCGGCAGGAACCAGGGGCACCAGAGTGGCGGCCGTAGGATCGGAAGGCAGAATCACGCGATCGCCCGATTTCAAAACGTCGGCGAGCATGTCGTGCGCGCCACGGCCCAAAAGCCATCGTCCGTCTTTCGAAATGCCGATGGGCACGGCTTCGTATTTTTCCGGATCCAGCGCGCGAATTACCGAGGCCGCGGAAGCTAACGAGACTTCATGCTCTCCCGACCGTCCGCCGAAGAGCACGCCAATACGCAAGCGTTTCCGGGAAATCATCTGGAGGCCCGAATGGTTGAAGAAAGAATACGCATGGAAATCACAAAATTTTCTTTCCCAGTCCCGACAAAACGAGTTCGACGCCCAGGAGCGCGGTCATGTTGTGCAAGTCGATCACCGGATTAATTTCCACCAGCTCAAAGGAGACCATCGAGCGGCTGTCCGCAATCATTTCCAGAGCGAGGTGCGCTTCGCGGTAGGTGACGCCACCGCGAACGGGCGTTCCCACTCCGGGCGCGTCGGTGGGGTCCACAAAATCCATGTCGAGACTCACCGAAATTCCCGCAGTGTCATCGCTGGCAAATCGCAACGCGTCGGCCATCACCTCGCGCATCCCGCGTTCATCGATATCGCGCATGGTGAAAATGTGCACGCCCGATTCTTTCACCAGCCGGCGCTCCTTCGCGTCCAGATCGCGGATGCCGACTAATGCCACATTGCGCGGTTCCACCATCGGCTTAATGCCGGCGAGTTCCGTAAGCTCCGGAGGACCGTAACCCATAATGGCGGCGAGAGGCATGCCGTGAACGTTTCCGGAAGGCGAGGATTCCGGCGTGTTCATATCGCCGTGTGCGTCAAGCCAAATCACTCCGATGCGCTTGGACTGTTTGTTGAAATGCGCCGCGGTACCGGCAGTCGTTCCGACTGCAATGGAATGGTCGCCCCCGAGAACCAGCGGCACCAAATCCTCGTCGAGGGTTTTCTTCACCATTTCCGCCAGACCTTTACAGGCTTCGGCAATCTCGTCGAGGTATCTGGCGCGTTTTTCGCCGTAGGGTTTCTCCTCGGGCTGAGGGACCACCACGTTGCCGATATCTTCTACCTGACGGCCAAGCTGCTTCAGCCGGGCCTGCAGTCCTGCGACGCGCAACGCCGATGGACCCATGTCCACACCGCGGCGGCTCTGGCCCAAGTCCATCGGCACACCGATGATTCTTATTTTGTCTGGCATTTTGTTGTGTCTTTCGCGCCCTCGGTTTCAGGGCGAAGGAGCATTAAGGATAGACGCGATAGAGCATCCGAGGGAAGGGAATCACTTCGCGTATGTGCTCCGTTCCGCAAATCCAGGCCACGGTGCGTTCCAGGCCAAGGCCAAAGCCCGCGTGCGGAACGCTGCCGTAACGGCGCAAGTCGAGGTACCACTGAAATGCTTCCTCTGGTAAGTTGTGCTCACGAAGGCGTTTAACCAGCGTGTCGTAGTTTGCGAGGCGTTCGCCACCGCCGATGATTTCGCCATAACCTTCCGGAGCGATCATGTCGAAACTCAGCGAAAGGTCAGGACGATTTTCGTCCGTGGCCATATAAAACGCCTTCATGGCCGCGGGATAGCGGTGGATGACGACCGGCTTGTCGAATTCCTTGGAGAGAATCGTTTCCTCATCTCCACCGAAATCATCACCCCACTTCGCCGGGTTCCCTGCTTTCTGCAAAACTTTAATCGCATCGTCGTAGCTAATCCGAGGAAAAGGAGGCTCGATCTTTTCCAGCTTGGAAATGTCGCGTTGAATCGTTTCGAGCTCACGGGTGCGATTTTTAACCACGGATCGCACCACCGCGCTCACCAGTCCCTCACCGAGCTGAACCATATCTTCCAAGTGCGCGAAGGAGGCCTCGGGCTCTAGCATCCAGAATTCAGTCAAATGGCGGCGAGTTTTGGATTTCTCGGCGCGAAATGTCGGTCCGAAGGTGTACACCTTGCCGAGTGCCGCGGCGGTTGCTTCCACATAGAGCTGGCCCGATTGCGTCAGATAGGCTTTCTGATCGTCAATGTAATTCACTTCGAAGAGCGTTGAAGTTCCTTCGCATGCAGCGGGGGTAAAGATAGGCGCGTCGGTAAGCGTGTAGCCTTGGCTGTCCATGTAAATTCGCGCGCTGAGTTCCGCCTCCGCGCGAATGCGCAGAATGGCAGCCTGCCGCGGCGTGCGAATCCACAGATGGCGGCGATCCAGAAGAAAATCTACGCCGTGTTCCTTCAGTTGAATTGGGTAGGGTTCTGAATCGGACACTCGTTGCACGATTTCCACTTCGCTGATGTGCATCTCAAACCCGCCCGTCGCGCGCGCTTCGGCGCGAATCGTTCCGGTGACGATTACGCTGGATTCTTGCGGGAGACCCTTGAGGGCATTGAAGGCTTCGGCATGTTCCTTCAGCGATACCACGCCTTGAATCACACCCGTACCATCGCGAAAAATGGGGAAAAGGAGTTTGCCCGATTCGCGCTGGTTGTAGAGCCAGCCTCGAATTGTCACGGTGCCGCCGACATGCTTGCCGGCGTGCTCGATGGCGATGATGGTTGGAGCCAGCTGCTTATCCTGAGTCATTTACCTGCCCATGAATTATTTTGATGGCCAAGGTCTAAGAGCGCGGCCGGTTTTTCTCAAAATTCTTTTCCAGTTTATCAAACGTCGAACGAACTTGATCGAGTGTAGGCGTTCCGCCGGGCTGCTCCTTCAGTTCGAGCACGAGTGCAACAGGCTGCGGGGCGTTCGCGAGCGCAGCGAGCGCGGCCTCCCAATCGATGGTGCCTTCGTAGGGAAGGAGATGCTCGTCCTTTTCGCCGTGATTATCGTGAATATGCGCGGTCACCACGCGCTCGCGCATGGCGTCGATCCCCGGCTCGACACCTTCTTCGATGTGCGCGTGGCCGGTGTCGAAACAAAGCTTTAAGTCGTGCAAATGAGTGTCGGCGATGAAATGCTGCAGCGAAGTTGGCGCGCCCAGCTCATCGGGGGTGTTTTCCAGGGCAATCGTCACGCCGCGAGCCTTGGCGAAAATCGAAAGTTGCTCCAGCGAGCTGAAAGCTGCGTCGAGCTTGCGCGGGTCGGCGCTTTGGCGGCCGTGTCCCATATGCTGAATTAGATAGCGGCACGGAATTCGTTCGGCAACTTCGAGCGCCCGCTTGACTTCGTCGACTGCGTCGAGGCGGCGGATGCGCTCCGTGTCGGAAATCGAAATGGGGACTCCGCTCTCTCGTCCGGGCGAAAGGTCGCGCTCGGTGGGGGAATGCAGCGCATGCAGTTCGAGACGATATTCGCCGAGTGCGTCGGCGAGTTCGCGCACAGCTTGGGGCTCGCGATAGCTGAAATGCTGCGGGGCGCAGAAGATCTCGACGGTGGCTATGCCCGCCTGAGAAATCTCCGCCAGTAACGCCGGGGTGAGGGGCTGATTGATGTACCGATATGTTGAAAGGATGCGTTGCATTCAGCCCTCGTGAGGTTCCATGGCAGCTAGTCGGACGCGAAAACAATTAGAAGCAGGGCAATGAAGCCCCCTAGCAAGAGCGCGAGGCCGATCCACACGAAGACGGGCCGCCTTTTGCGCATGAGTCCCGCGGGCGGCTGGACGATCTCAGGAAGACGGGGGTCGGCGGTCACGATTTTTTCCCGGTCGCGGAAGGTTTACGAAATGATTTGGCGGCGGTGACACAGGAGCGCAGCTTTTCCACGGCTTCTTCCACCGTTCGGGTTTTTAGGCCGCAGTCGGGATCTACCCAGACCCGCTCTTTCGGGAGAATGGTGAGGGCCTGCTGGACTCTTTCGCGCACAGCGCTCGCGCTGTCTTTCATGTGCGAATGGACGTCGACTACCCCGAAGCTGATGTCCTTCGTGAATGGATGGCGGCGGAAAAGGTCGAGCAGATCGAGGTCGCTGTTGGACATTTCCAGATCGAAATTATCGACGGCCAAATCGAGCATGCCGGGATAAATGTGTTCGAACTCGCCGTAGCAAGCGTGAGTGATGAAATAGGCGTCTTGGCCTTTGGTGGTGAACTCCATCGCTTCGATGGCGATGGACAATTCTTCTGGTCGTACGGAGAGCGCAGGCTCGTCGATTTGGATAATTTTGCAGCCGGCAACGATTAGCGCTTCGACCTCCTGACGGACCACTTTTGCCAGAGCGAGAGCGGCTGCGCGGCGGTCAGGATAAAATTCGTTGAAGCTCCAGTCCATGATGGTGTAGGCACCGGTCAGCATACCTTTGACGGGCTTTTTGGTGAGGCCTTGCGCGTATTTCCACCAATCGACGGTGACCGGGCCGCGCCATCCAACTTCCCCTGTGATTACCGGTTTGTGGTAATAGCGATTTCCGTAGCTGCGAACCAAACCGCTGGTGGCAAATCCGGGGAGGCGCTCGGCGAAGTAAGCGACCATGTCTCCGCGATACATTTCGCCGTCCACGAGGACATCCAGGCCGAGCTTCTCCTGCTGCTCGATCCAAAATGCGGTGGCTTTGCGCTCCAGATCGCGAAGACTTGCTTCCGGAAGTTGGCCTTTTGTAAATTCGGAGCGGGCCTTCACCAGATAATCGGGCTTGGGAAAACTGCCGACCGAAGTGGTGGGAAAGAGCGGCAACTGCAAGCCGAGTTTTTCCAATTTTTCACGGCTCATGGGCGGCCGCCGTTCAAAGCAGCTTGAACTTTCGAGAGCAGTTCGAGTTTGGCGAATGCGCGATCGCGCGGAAGATATTCGAGACCCGATGAAGTTCCGAGAAAGGCGCGTTCGCCTTTTATTTTCGGCAGCATGCGTTCAATCTGACGCGCGATCTGAGCAGCGTCTTCCAAGCGGGTGTTGCGGCCATCCACGAGGCCGAGTCCGAGCGTTTTCGGAGATCCTTTTGCGGCGATCATGTCCACGAGTTTGGGGTAGTAGGTGAAATCGAGGCCGACGATATCGACCGGAAGAGCGACCAGTTTTTCGTAGAACGGAGCGCAATCGTGGAAGTAAACGTATAGAGCAAGCTCGAGTTTGCGGCCGCTCTTGGTGAAATTATCGCGGGCCTTAATGAGAGGAGCGAGCGAAGCCTCAAAAATCGACCAATCATTCGGGTACTTGATGGCGGCGGGCTCGTCCACTTGAATTAATTCGGCGCCCAACTGAGCGAGCGTATCAATTTCAGTGGCAAGGATTTCAGAGTAGGCCTGGGCGCGATCTTCGAGGGCGGCAAACGGTTTCGATGAGCTATTTCCGCCTTGTTCGCCAAGGGAAAATTTCGCGAGAGTGTAGGGGCCAGTTAGCACAGGCTTGATGCTGAGCTTTCCTGCCTTGCCGGGGGGAGTGGACGAATGGCCGAGGGCGTTTCGCGCGAAGCTGTAATCGGCGGCGGCGAGATGTCCGCGTTTGAGCGGTGTTCCAGTGAAGACAGGTTGCCGAAAGTAAGTGTTCGTGTCGAAGAACCGGACGAGGCCTTTGATTTGAATGTTATCGAGTTTGCCGGCCAGGTGGGAGATGGGATCGTACCAACGGATCAGGCCGTCGGTGATCACGTCGAGACCGGCCTTCACTTGTTCGCCGATGACGAAGCGGGTTACGTCGTTCTGTACGTCGAGGAGGTCGGCGGTGGAGCGGTCGCCGCGGTCGAGCGCGGCGATGGTTCGGCGCAGGGTTTGCAATTCCGGGGAATCGCCGATGCGCGGGTAGCTTCCGGTGCTAGAAAGATAGAGACCAGGAGCGGGGTTCACGACTGTCCCGCTTGGCGTGCAGTATAGTTTGGTTCAAAGTTCTCGATTAGAACGGTGGGTCGGTGTTTGTTTTCAGCAAGTTGCGGAATTTCTAATACTAAGAGTTCTCGATTAGAAATGACAGTGGCTAGTGGTGAGTGGCTAGTGGCTAGCACCCGCTGAGCAAGGCTTCGCGATAGCAGCTGCGGTGAGAGCGTCGCAAAAACGGAACTCGGATTTTCGGATTTGCGAAATTGATTTTTTTGGCGATTTGAGCAGTTCGCCGCTCTTTGTTTTCCGGAAGTTAGAGTGATTTCTAATTCCGGAATTTGGCGATTTAACTTGCTGCAAAAATGGCTAGGTTTGCTGAGTAACCGAACTCGCGATTGTGGAATTCTCCCGTAGGCGCACCAAGAGTCGCGCGATTGCTCGGGGGCAGTCTTGGACAGACTCGCTTTGGGCGAGACGAGGGCACAATTCCTCATTCCGGCGCAGCCGGTTAGAAGAACGCCTTCAGCGCCCTTATCAGCCACGTCTTCTATTTGAACAGCTTCCATCCGCCACCCTCTATCCTCATAAAGCAAACTTAGAATGTAATCAGGTTGGGCGCGGGAAGCAAGGGAATGCAATCGAACGGCGGAAATCTAAATGCGAGATTCGAGAATTGGGGGGCGAAAAAACATGGGTTAATGGGACTTTGTTTTGCAAGAGGTCAGAAGACCACATACGTCACGGGCGGCAGGAATTGGCCGGACTCATGCGGCCCGCCACCGTTTTTACGGAGTGGTTTCGGTGGGGTAGACGTTGATGGAAGCGGGGTCGATTTCGAAACGGAGGAGCCAGTCGCTGGGGACGTTGCGGCCGTCGAGTTTGGCGGGGGTGAATTTCCAGAGTTGGGCGGCTTTCAGGGCGCGGTCGGCAAAATATGGGCTGGGGCCGGGGGCGGCGAACGAGGCTTCGGTTACGGCGCCGGATTCGTTGACGTGGACTTTGACGCTGATACGAACCTTGCCGCGGATTGTGTCTCTGGCTTTTTGCGGGGCGTCGGGCAGGATTTGCTGAGCGACTTTGCCGCGCACAACGCCGCTTGCGACTAGCGGAAGCTGCTGCGACGGCGCAGCGTGTTGCTGCGGGACTGGCTTCGCTATAGGCGGAGGCGCCGACTGCTGCGAGGACTTTGCAACGAGCGGAGCTTGTTGCCTTGATGACGGCGCAGACTGTTGCGGCGGCGTCTGAACGGGAGAAGACGATTTGGAAGAGAGCGCTGGTTTGTTCTCCGGTTTTAGGTGCGCTATTGACGGCGCGGTTGGATGAACTTTCGACGGCGCCGGCGGCTGAACTCTTGACTGCACATTTCCCTGAGCGTTTTTGTGAACTGCGGGCTGCTCGGCTGCGACTGGGGCGGACGGCTGATTTCGCGAGTGGTTCCAAAAGAGAAGAAGGCCTCCGAGGATTGCAACCAACGCCACAAGGGCTAGCACTACTCCACCGATGGCGCGCGGGTTTGCGAAAGAAGTTTGCGAGCTTTGCGTGATCTGTCTGGGGGGCGCGGGCGAATTCTGTTGGAGGCGCGCGGAGATGTCGGCGACGGTCCAGCGGAGTTGCGGGTCGCGGCGCAAACAGTGGCGGGCCAAATCGAGAATTTCGGGCGGCAGGTTTGACGGCAGCGCAGGCTCGGCCTGATTGGTTCTCTCCCACACGGGCATACGCTGGGTCAAAGCTTCGGCCAAAGTCATGCCGAGCGACCAGACATCGCCGGATGGTGAAATTCTTCCGCCGGCTGCTTCGGGAGGATCGTAGGCTCCGGGCTTTCCCGCGGCGCCGCTCGATTCGCCGATGCGGCAAAGTCCATCGCTCGAAATTTTCAGAAGATCGTCGTCGGCCATGATGTTCGCTGGTTTCAGACGGCAATGAACGAAGCCTTCGGCGTGAACGTAAGCGAGGGCGTCCACCACGGGACCGAGAATGTCGCTCGCTTCCGCGGGGGAAAGCGGTCTGCGCGCAACCACCTGAGATAGGTTTTCTTCGGCGTACTCCATTACCACGTAAAGCATCGGCGTGTGATCCAGCTCGCAGCGTCCCATTTCAAGGAGGCGGATCATGTGGGGGTGAGAAAGTTTTGCGGCTCGTTTCCAGCGGGCGAGTTGGGCTGGGGCATCGACCGAATCGGCGGGGATTAGTTTGATAGCGGCTTTGCGAACTTGCTGGCCGTCGTAGTCGACCAGGAAGACGGAACTGAGTTCATTTCCGCCGACGAACTGGCCGAGGCGGAATTTTCCGTCGACGACTTGGCCTATCTGTTTTGTGGCGGCCTCGGTCATCTGATCCCCCTGCATATTCGCGAACGCTGGACGGCGGCGGGTTGCCCGGACGCTGGCGTTTTAGCTTTCAAGAAATGGAACTGTATTACGCCTGAGAATGGACTCGGCGCGTCTTGCTGCGGCGTTTCAGGCTGGGTAGATGCCGGTTGCAGAGGGCGATGACTCCCCATGCTCCACTCCCTCTTGCAATACATTCTGCAACATTCAAGCGCTGGGCGCGTGAAAAACTAATTTGTGCGGTGCCCAATGGCACTACTGTCCGCAAGGACTGGCTGAGGCGGAGCGGCTAGTCTCCAGTTCGATACACGGATTTGAGAATGTTGCTGCAAAGTGCGGCGAGATGGAGGATTTTGTTGGGTCGCCACCGTGAACTCAGAGCCCGGAGCGATACAGAAAGCGGATTAGAGATAGATCTGCGTCGAGAGAGGGCAATGGAAATTACGCCGGGCAGCCGATTTGGAACTTTCGAGGTGTTTCTTCCCGTTCGCTCGGCCGAGCGGGAAACTCAGCGGCACAGCGGGGATGGATTTCCTGGACGATTATTTATCGTCGAAGGAATCGACGGGTCGGGGAAATCCACGCAACTAAGTTTGCTGCACAAATGGCTCGAATCGAAAGGGTATGGAGTAGTGTTCAGCGAGTGGAATTCTTCGCCGCTGGTGAAGGACACAACGAAGTTCGGCAAGAAAAAGAAGATGCTGACGGCGGCGACGTTTTCGCTGATTCACGCCACCGATTTCGCCGACCGGACGGAGAAGAGCATTCTGCCGCTGTTGAAAGCGGGCGCGGTGGTGCTGTGCGATCGCTACATCTACACGGCGTTCGCGCGAGACGTGGCACGCGGAATGGACCGCGAGTGGGTTCGCCAGCTTTATGGATTTGCGGTGAAGCCCGCGGTGGCGTTTTATTTTCGGGTACCGCTGGAGACGGCCATTGGGCGGCTGATGGACGGGCGCGACGAACTTAAGTATTACGAAGCAGGGATGGACCTGGACCTGAGCGATGACCCCGAGGAAAGCTTCCGGCTCTTTCAAGGTTTGATTCTGAAGGAATACGAAAAAATGATTTCCGAATTTGGATTGACGGTGGTCGACGCCACTTTGCCCATCGAAGTGCAACAAGCGCAGGTGAGACAGATCGTGAAAACGCATCTGGAGAAAGCGGCGAACGTGAGGGTGCAACGATGAGGCAGACGTATGGAAAGCTTCTTCCGGGCATGCGAATTTCCGATCTGACGGGCAAGCTGATCGTGATCGAAGGGACCGACGGCGTTGGACGTTCGACGCAGATCAATCTCTTGAAGCCGTGGCTCGAAGAGCTAGGACATGCGGTGCTGGACACGGGGATGGCGCGCTCGACGCTGGCGGGTGAAGGACTCAAGCGCGCGAAAGAAGGAAATAATCTGGGACGCGTGACGCAGAGCCTTTTTTACGCGACGGATTTTATCGACCGGCTGGAGAACGAAATCGTTCCGGCGCTGCGTTCCGGGTTTATCGTGCTGACTGACCGATACGTTTATTCGCTGATGGCCAGAGCGTTCGTTCGCGGAATGGACTCCAAGTGGATTCGCAGCATTTACAGCGTGGCGCTCAAGCCGGACGCGACATTTTATTTGCGGTTGAGCATCGACCAGCTTATTCCCCGCGTGGTGTTCTCGCGCGGATTCGACTATTGGGAGTCGGGGATGGATGTCTATCCGGGGCGCGACATGTACGACAGCTTTTGCAATTATCAGACTGCGTTGATGGCGGAGTTCGACCGGCTCAGCGAAGAGTATAAATTTGAGGTGATTGAAGCTTCGGCGGATGCGGAGCAGGTGTTCGAGCACCTCAAGGCAGGAATATTCCGGGCTCTGGAGAGCGATTCACGAAAGGAATACATTTCCGCGCGGAGCACGAAGACATTGTCGATTTCCGATTTGAGCGCGAATGACAAAGTCGCTTCTGTGGCTCAGACTGCCAATGCTGCGAAGTTCGAGTCGGTGTTGCGATCTATTATGGCGCACTCAGCGGACGGCAACTGCAGAACATCGCAGCAGCAGAAATAATCCTCAAAACGCAGCGGTTTGCGCATCCCTTCGCTCAGGACGCTGCGAGACGCTAACAGTCATTGCGGCTCGTGTTAGCGCCCTCTACGGCGAAGCAGGTGCTAACAATGCCGCTTTGGAAGCTGCCAGCCTTCGTTGACTTGGCGTGTAATAAGACCTTAAGATGCGCGTAAAGTGACGGACTCCTCCTCTTTCATCGGTCGCACGATGTCCCACTATCGCATCGTCGAAAAGCTGGGCGGCGGGGGGATGGGCGTGGTCTATAAAGCGGAGGACACGCGGCTGCATCGCGCAGTCAGTCTGAAATTCCTGCCCAGCGAGACGTCCCACGACCTAGGCGCTCTTGAACGGTTTCGGCGAGAAGCGCAGGCGGCATCCGCGTTAAATCATCCAAACATCTGCACGATTTACGACATCGGGGAGCAAGACGACCAGCAATTCATTGCCATGGAATTTCTGGAAGGCGAGACGCTGAAACAGCGCATCTCCGGCAAGCCGCTGCCTCTCGAACAAATGGTGGAGTTGGGGATTGAAATCGCGGACGCGCTGGATGCGGCGCACGCCAAAGGAATCGTCCACCGCGACATCAAGCCTGCGAACATTTTCGTCACCGCGCGCGGGCATGCCAAGATTCTGGATTTCGGTCTAGCCAAACAGAGCTCCGGCGGCGAACGTCCCGGTGTTTCCGCGCTGCCGACTGCAACTGCAGAAGAATTCCTGACAAGCCCGGGCACGGCACTGGGCACAGTGGCTTATATGTCGCCGGAACAAGTGCGAGGCGAGCAACTGGATTCGCGCACGGATCTCTTCTCGTTCGGCGTGGTGTTATACGAGATGGCCACGGGCGTGCTGCCATTTCGCGGAGATACTTCCGGCGTCATTTTCGACGCTATCCTGAATCGCGAGCCGGTCACAGCCGTGCGGCTGAATCCCGATCTGCCGACGAAGCTGGAAGAAATTATCGACCGGGCGATGGAGAAAGACCGCAATCTGCGCTACCAGCACGCGTCGGACGTGCGAGCAGAATTACAGAGGCTGAAACGCGACAGCACGTCGGGCCGCGCGTACGTGACATCCGCAGGAAAAGCGGAACAGGTAACAGCAGAATCACAGGCTGTGGCTTCGGGCGCGACGCCGAAGGGCGCGGGAAGAAGGGCCTACTACTATGCCGCGGCTGCAATTCTTGTGCTGGCGGTAGCGGCAGCAGCATTTTTTCTCTATCGCTCGTCTCGGAGTAGTCCTCCCGCGAGCAAGGATTGGGAGCAGCTGACTTTCTTTACGGACTCGGCTGTGTACCCCGCGATCTCACCGGATGGGCGGATGCTCGCGTTCATTCGCGGAAGCGATTCGTTTTTCGGCCCTGGACAAATTTATGTCAAGTTTCTGCCCGACGGCCAGCCGGTGGAACTCACGCATGACGCCTCGCAGAAATTGAATCCAGTCTTCTCTGCCGACAACTCGCTCATCGCCTATGGCACCGCCATACCTTTTAGCATGTGGGAAGTGCCGGTTCTCGGCGGCGAGCCGCATATTATGTTTCCCAACGCGAGTTCTTTGACCTGGATCGACGATGGAAAGCGGCTGCTTTTTTCTGAGATCAAAGAAGGATTGCACATGGTGCTGGTGACCACCGACCAAGGCCGAGGGCAGCGGCGGGAAGTTTACGCACCTCCCGGCGAGCGCAGCATGATCCATCATTCTTATCTTTCCCCGGACGGGCGATGGGTGCTGGTGGTTGAGATGGGCGATCGTGGCGACTTACTCCCGTGCCGTGTGGTCCCTTTCCAAGGAACTAGCGAGGCGCGCATCGTGGGTCCTCCCGACGGTTCCTGCAAATCGGGCGCTTGGTCGCCTGACGGCAAATGGGTGTACCTCACGGTGACGAAAGCGAACAAGTCCCACATCTGGCGACAACGATTTCCGAGCGGAGAGCCAGAGCAGGTGACTCCCGGCCCGACGACCCAGGAGGGAATTGCAATGTCCGCGGACGGCAAGTCGCTCATTACCTCGGTCGGCTCGGAGGACAGCACCGTGTGGCTGCACGACAAGGACGGCGACCATCAGATTTCTTCGGAAGGGAATGCGAGCCAAGCAACGTTCTCGTCTGATGGAAAAAAACTCTATTACCTGATGGCCAACGGCAAAGCGTCCAATTATGAGCTCTGGGTGAAGGACTTGGCCGACGGCAAGACGGAGAAATTCCTACCGGGCTATTCCATAGCGAGCTACTCAGTTTCTGCTGATGGAAAAGAAGTCGCGTTTGAAATGGACGACCAGAACGGGCGGACCACTCTATGGGTTGCTCCAACCAGTCGCCGCTCTTCCCCGGTTCGGATCTCTTCCAGCGGGAACGACGACTTCCCCAGCTTCCTCCCCGATGGCGACCTGGTTTTTCGGTCCGTCGAAAATGGAACTAATTTTTTGTATCGCATGAAAGCGGATGGAACCGGCCGCCACAAGGTAATCCCCGGACGTATTTTCGATCTTGGTGCAGCGTCGCCGGACGGTCGTTGGATCGTTGCTTCTTCGCCGGGCCCGGATCAGGAGCACACGGCTCAAATTAGTGCGATTGCAACGGATGGAAGCAAGATCGTACCGCTCTGCCTGGGCTATTGCGACCCAAGCTGGGATGTCACTGGAAAATTCATGTACGTTTACTTCGCTTCTTTGAGCGACGATACCTTCCCGCTGCCAGTGCTGCACGACTCGGGCCTTCCGAACTTGCCTCCTGCCGGAATAGAACGAATCGAAGACTTCGCTAGAGCAAAGAGTGCGGCGGTGATTCCCCGGAATGTGGATTCCGCCGTAAGTCCATCCCTCTATGCCTACACCGTCAAAAACACACGCCGTAACCTTTATCGAATCCCGTTACCATGACGCCTGGAATTGTGGCTATTGCGGGTCGGGTTGGTCGCCGACGGAGAAATAGGTGCAATCGGGGTGATGGAAGACGAGGGCGCTGACACTGGCTTCCGGGTCCATCATCATGCCTTCGGTGAGATGCACGCCAATTTCTTCAGGGTGCAGGAGCATCCAAATGCCGGTCTGATCGTCGAGGTTGGGGCATGCGGGGTAGCCGAAGCTGTATCGCTTGCCGCGATAGCGCGAAGTGAAACGCTCGGCCATGGTCAACGTGGGCGGGTCGGGGAATCCCCAATCTTCGCGGATGCGGCGATGAAGCCATTCGGCACAGGCTTCGGCGGTTTCGATGGCGAGCGCTTGCAGACCGTGGGAGAAAAGATAACGCCCGGCGGATTTGGCTTCTTCGGCGCGTTCGCGGACTCCGGCCCCGGCGGTGACGACGAAGAGGGCGAGATGATCGCGGCGGACATTTTCTGTCCCTGTATCACCATTCACTGCGCGCTCTTGGCCTGCCGCGCCGCGGCCTGCGCCTGCCGGGTCTGCGGGCAGGATGTAATCGCTCAAGCAGAGTTTGTCCGCTAGGCGCTGGCGCTGAAAATGGAATTTGTGGATGGGCGAAAGTTTTCCAGGCTCGAACAAGGCAATGGAATTTCCTTCGCGTTCGGCTTCGAAAAATTGCCAGACTGCGGAAATCTTCATGAAACCTTCGGCTTCGCGTTTGACTTCTTCCATGCTGTGAAAAAGTTCGAGGGCGCGCGGGTCGCGTTCTTTTAGCGCTTTTTCGAAATTTCCGCGGAAGCCCATGTGGCGTCCGAAAATCATGTAGGGATTGATGTAGCTCCAAATTTCATTCCGATCGGGGATGGAGCGGGCATTGCGGTCGAGATAGGCGACTTGCGGAATTGGGATGTCGGTGCGAATACGCGGCGAACGCTCTTCACCGGCGGGGCCGAGCGGTCCCGGTGCGGGTTCTTCCACGGCGACGGTTCCGGCGTGAGTGTTGTCGCGCAGGACGGCTTGGCGCTGCGCGGGGTCGCTCAAATGATTCATGAGGCGCAAGCCGGTCATGGCGTCTTTCGCGTAGCAGACGGCGGTGCTGTACTGTGGAGCAATTTTCAGGCGCGTGAATTTTTCCGATAGCGCCGCGCCGCCGACCAGCAAGGGCACATCAATTCCCGCCTCGCGGAGGTCCGTGGCAGTGATGACCATTTGCTGCGCGCTTTTCACGAGTAAGCCGGAGAGGCCGATGGCGTCGGGATTATGTTCGCGATGAGCGCGGATCAATTCCTCGGGAGGAACCTTGATGCCGAGGTTGATCACGTCGTAGCCGTTGTTTTTCAGGATGATCTCGACGAGATTTTTGCCGATGTCGTGGACGTCGCCTTTTACCGTCGCGAGCATTACTTTTGCGCGCTTCTCGGTGTCGGCCTTCTCCATGAACTGTTCGAGATGGCTGACAGCGGCTTTCATGGCTTCGGCGGATTGCAGGACTTCGGCAACGATCAGCTCGTTGTTGTTGAATAAACGGCCGACCTCCGCCATGCCGGTCATTAGTGGACCGTTGATGATGTCGAGCGGTGCGTTTCCTTCGGCGCGCTTGCGATTTAGATCATCAACCAAACCGTCTTTGGAGCCTTCGAGAATGTAATTGGCGAGGCGCTGGTCGAGCGGGAGGTTCGCGGCACGTTCTTTTTTTCGCGAGCCGGATGCGCGGAAGTGATCGGTGATGGCGGTGATATGAAATTGGTTGATGGCGGCTTTCTGGCCGGGCGATTGTTCGCGCCAATCAGGCGGAGCGTTTCGCAAGTGTTCGGCTTGCGCGTGACCTTCGGTAACCGATGAGGGCGGAGTATTGAACAAAAGATTTTCGGCCAACTTTCTTTCGGGCTCGGGAATGGAGCCAAAGCGCTCGATGCGTTCGGCGTTGACGATGGCGAGGTCCAAGCCTGCTTTGGTGCAGTGATAAAGGAAGACGGAATTTACTACTTCACGAGCGCCTGGAGGCAGACCGAAGGAGACGTTAGAAATTCCGAGGACGGTGCGGACGTAGGGAATTTGTTTTTTGATCAGGCGAACGCCTTCGATGGTTTCCAGAGCGCCGCCGATGTAATTCTTGTCGCCGGTGCCGCAGGGGAAAACCAGCGGATCAAAGATAATGTTTTCGGCGTGAATGCCAAAACGTTCAGTAAGCAGGCTATAGGAGCGCTCGGCGATTTCAAGTTTGCGTTCGCGAGTGAATGCCTGCGCCTGCACTGGATCTTCGTCGATGCAACCGACGATGATGGCTGCTCCGTAGGAGCGGGCGAGCGGGCAAATGCGCTCGAATTTTTCTTCGCCGTCTTCGAGATTGATCGAATTGATGATGCTTTTGCCCTGGCAATAGGTGAGAGCAAGTTCGACGGCGCGCGGGTCGGTGGTGTCGATCATGATGGGGACCTTAATTTTGCGGATGAGCTGGTCGTAGAACGGCGGGATGTCGTCCATTTCGTCGCGATCGGTGCTTTGCAGGCAGACGTCCACAATATGCGCGCCGCTTTTCACTTGGCGCCGCGCGATCTCGGTGGCTTCCTCCCACAGTTCCGCGGCCACGAGATTTTTGAACTGGCGCGAGCCGATTACGTTGGTGCGCTCGCCGACCACGAGGGGACGCGTGCTCTCTTCGGCCTCGATTATCTCGATGCCGGAATATACGGCGCGGTGAGTGGAATCGGGAGGGCGCCGAGGAGATTTGTTTTCGACCATCTGCGCGATCGCGCGAATGTGTTTTTCGGTGGTGCCGCAGCAGCCGCCGACGATGTTCAGCCAGCCGCGATCGATAAAGCGCTCGAGCTGTTGCGCGAGCGAAGTGGGCGTTTCCTGGTAAAGGCCTTCTTCATTGGGCAAGCCAGCGTTGGGATAGCAGGAGACGAAACCGCTGGTGAGCGATTGCAGAGTTCGAACATGATCGGTCATGAATTCCGGACCCGTGGCGCAATTCAGGCCGAGCGAAATCAAATCCACATGGTCGAGCGAAGACCACAGCGTCTCGATGCCTTGACCGGCAAGCATGGTTCCCATCGCTTCGATGGTGACGGAAACCATGGTTGGAATGGGCTGGCCTAGTTCCTGACTCAATTGCTGGATGGCGAGGATGCCGGCTTTGATGTTGCGAGTGTCCTGGCAGGTTTCCAGAAGAAGGAGGTCCGCGCCGCCTTCGATGAGGCCGCGCGCCTGCTCGCGATAATTATTTTGAAGCTGTTCAAAATTAATGCCGCCGGTGACGCTGATGGCTTTTGTGGTGGGACCCATGGAACCGGCCACGAACCGGGGCTTTGCGGGCGTGGAGAATTGGTCAGCCGCTTGACGCGCTAGTTCAGCGGCTATACGGCTGATTTCGCGGGCGCGAGCGCCGAGTCCGTATTCCGCGAGAACGACAGGAGTACTGCCGAAGGAGTTGGTTTCGATGATGTCCGAGCCGGCCTCGAGATATTTGCGGTGGATTGAGAGCACAACCTGGGGCTTGCTGACGACCAGATACTCGTTGCAACCTTCGAGCTGCGGGCCGCCGAAATCCGCCGCAGTAAGATTCGCCTGCTGCAGCATGGTGCCCATGGCGCCATCCAGAATCAGGATGCGTTCGCGCAATAATTCCCGGAGGGCCAAGCCCTGTTGAATGAGGTTCCTCATGTCCGCAAAAATATTCCTAGAAGAATTCTAGCAGGGGACGCGGCAGCGGGACCGGAGGGAATCGCGCTGCGGGACGAACTTACAACTTTATTGGGGTCGCGATGGGGTTTCGCTCACGGCGCTGCTCAGAAACTCTATGGGCACGGACTTGGGAACCATGCCGGCGGCAGCGCCCCGCGCGAGCAGCTCGCGAACGGCGCGGCGTCCCTCTTCGCCATAATCCAGGGTCCAACGGTTCACGTACATTCCCACGAATTTGTCGGCCAACACCGGATCCATGTCACGCGCGAATTGCAGAGCGTAATTCAGAGCGGCTTCGCGATGTTCGAGGGCAAAGGAAATGCTTTCGCGGATGACGCGACCGATCTGGCTCCCGAGGTCGGGACCCAGCTTGCGTCGAATGGCGTTGGCACCCAACGGAAGAGGGAGCCCGGTGGTTTCCTGCCACCATTGGCCCAGGTCAACGACGCGGTGCAGTCCTATCTGCGAGAAAAGCAATTGGCCTTCGTGAATCAAAAGGCCGGCTTCGACTTCTTTGGCTTGCACGGCGCCTAAAATTTTGTCGAAAGGCATGGTCACCGTTTCGACGTTGGGCTCGAAGAGCTTCAAGGCGAGATAGGAAGTTGTAAGTTCGCCAGGAATGGCAATTTTGCGGCCGGCTAAATCCGTTTTCTTGATCGGATGTCCGGCGACGACAATGGGGCCGTAGCCTTCGCCGAAGCTTGCGCCACAATCTAGCAGGACATATTTGTCAGCGACGAAAGGGTAGGCGTAAAAGCTGATGGCGGTGACGTCATAGACTTCTTTACGCGCAGCCTGATTCAGCGATTCGATGTCGGAAAGCACGTGGTTGAATTTTACGCCGGGCAAGCGGACTTTGCCGGTTGCCAGGGCATAAAACATGAAGGCATCGTCGCTGTCGGGTGAATGCGCGAGATGAATCTCTGCCGTTCTTGGTAGGGCTGCCGGTGTGGACATGCTGGGTCCGTCCTGGCGCTCACGGAAACGCTTACATTCGCTTAAGGCTGAAGAGAGACCGTAGAGACTGGTGCCCGCTGCAACGAAAAGAACGAACGGTGTGGGCGTTCCGGCGTGAGTGCCGAATAGTGCAGGGAGAGAATAGCACACGGTACTGGTTTAGGTACAGGAGTAGCGTGGAAATCCGCAGCCAGCAGAGTTCACGCAGAATTAATGCGAGCGTTGTTCGAAGTATGCAGAAGCATGGGTGTCTGGGAATAGAAACGTGCGCTATTGGACGGTAGGGTGGGCGGGATTTGGAAGCGGCGAGGCATGGTGAGCTACGAGCATCCAGCCTTCTTCCTGGAGCACGAAGATGTTCGTGGCTTGAACCATGGCGTCGTCGAAGCTATCGGCAAACGCAGTGGTGACGTGCTCGGTGCAGGCTACCCATCCGACGCGTCCTTCGATGCGGATCCAGACGGAACTCAGAGCGATGCGGACGCGGCGGGCGTTGGCGAAAAGGCGAACCCAACGTTCGCGCACTTCGTCCCATCCAAGCAAAAGCTCCCATCCGGGATGCACGCATTCCACTTCGTCGTCGTGGGACCAGACGGCTTCCATCTGAGCGAGGTCAAGGGATTCGAAGGCGGAATAAAACCGCGTGTTTGCGGCGCGAAGAGCGTCTTCGGGGGTTTGCTTTTGCGGCGTTGTTTGCGTCGACATATTGAACAGCGAAACTTGGGATGTATAGACCCGCAATCCACTGAAAGAACCAGAAAACGCGGGCCGTCAGTTTGATTTTTTCGGACGCGCGAATTCCAATCCGCCCACCGCTGTAACGATCAACGCCATCTTGATGACTTCTCCCGGCAGGAATGGGAAGGCGCCGATGCGGAAGGAATTCGTCCATCCGACGCCAGTCACCAGGGCCAGCCACGCGCAGCCACTCACAAAAATTATTGCTTCGCCGGAAACAAGCGCGACGATTAGTTTTGCGCCACCTGCTCGGAGGCTCGCGAACCGAGTTTGCACACTGGAGGCGCCGCGCTCCACGACCCAGCCAGTTACGAACGCCGCGGGCGGATACGCCAGCAAATAACCGGCGGTGGGACCGAGGAATCGTGCAGGGCCCGGAAGGCCGAGCGGCTGAAAAACGGGCAGGCCGGCGATTCCCTCCAGCAAATACAGGCCGAGAGTGAGCGCTCCGCGGCGAGAGCCTAGCAGGATGGCGACGAGAAGAACGCCGAAAGGTTGTCCGGTAACGGGGACAGGAGTCCAAGGCAAAGGAAACGCGATGTGCGCACACAACACGAGAAGAATGTTTGCGGCGGCAATGCGAACCACATCCGCAGCGAGACCTTCTGCGGGGAAGATTCTATCGGCAAGAACTTTCGATTGTGACATCCGCTTCCTCTTCGGAATTTTGGTTGGGACTCAAAGTTATCTGGCGGCCATTATACCTGAGGGAGCTGGTTTGCTACGGCGTCTTTTCGCCTTCCACTAGCGGATCATCGGAAGTTGCCACGGCTCCGTGCTTGTCAGCGGCGTGAATCTTGCCTTCAGCGTCGAGGAAGAAGGAGCGGCGGCCGACGTTGTTGTAGGATTCCGGGGAGGCGGCGAGTTCGAAATTCGTATCGTTTCCGGAAGGGTCGGGCACGATGCGATAGCGGAAGAGATATCCATTTTGTTTTCCGGCAGCGAGTTCCGCACTTGCGAGCGACGCTTGCTCGGTTGAGATTTCGCCTTTGGGAGCGGGACCCAACTCTGCGAGCGATTCCGGCAACTTTCCGAATGCGCGGTTGTAGGTCTGAATCGCTTCCGCCAAGGTGCGCAGCGCGTCCATGGCGGCGTCTTCGCGGGCGCGCAGATCTTCCTCGGTCCATTGTTTTGCGAGCTGCGGGATATCGAGAAGAACAAGGCCGAGCGAGAGAAGACGCCATCCTCCATTTTCGCGCACGAGTCCGAATTCGGCTTGCTCACCGTCCACCACGGCGACGGGAATGAAGGCGAGGTTTTCATGAACGCGTGCTGCGCCGAAACGGTATTGCACGGTGCCGCTTGGAGTTTGACAAAGAATCAATGCTTGATTCTGCTGGTCCGTTGAACTCAGCGGCCTGCCGGGCATATCAGAGAGCGAAAACCTTTTCAAAAAGGCTGTGCGTTGTTCGACAGGCAGAGCGCGGAAGGCGGCGGCGTTGTCGGCAGTGAGGTAGTTCGAAAATTGCGTTTCGTTGTTGCGACAGGCGGCGACGATCGCCGCAGAGAGAGCGGCTGTGGGATCCGAGCCTGCTTGAGCTTGTACGGCGGGAGCGCCGGAAAGCGCCAGCGAGACTGTGGTGGCCGCTGCTAGTGTGGCGGAAAGAAAAAACTGTTTCGTCATTTCGACTCGGATTTCCCGCGGGCCAGGATGGTTGCCAGGTCCTTCGTGAATTTCGAACGAGGCATCACTTCGCGGCAACCGGCGGCTTGCGCTTGCTCGGCCAGCTCGGTCTGGACATGCGAGAGAAAACCAACCAGGGGAACATCGGGAGCTGTTGCTTGCATGCGTTCGACGGCCTGAAGCGGCTGGTTGCGCGAGTTCAAGTCCACCACTACGAGCTTGGGAGTTTCCTTCGATATTTCGGCGAGTAACGCGTCCGGAGTGGCACAAATGCGCAAGTCGACTGCCAGATGGCGGGCGGTCTCGACAATTTTCGCCTGGAAGAAAAGATCATCTAGCATCGCTAATACGTTAGCCAAGCTCGTTACCTCTGATTCCGGTTTATCATGCACTCCGCGACTGCACAAGTTCAGTTCTTCCACTTCGGGCGTCGCGTGGGGTATAAATGACCAGCTTGCGAATTCCACGGAGGCTTTGATGGCTGCGCCGTCAAATCCGGATGGGTTGCCGGGACTGGCGGTTCTGGAGCAGACGCCCATCATCATCGAGAAAATTGTCTGGTCAGCGAATGACGAGCAAATGCACTGGAAGCCGTCGATGGAGCGCTGGTCTATCAGCGAAGTCCTGGCGCATCTTGCCGACGTGGAAGTGGTGGGCTTCCGCGAGCGGATTCAGAAGATGCTCGAAAAGAACAACCCGACGCTCGAGCCCTACGATCAAAATGCAGCCTACGCGGCGGGGAAATATTCGAGCAACAAGGCGCGAGAAAATCTAAAAACGTTCTGCCACGAACGCGATCGGACGCTCTCGATGCTGCGTTACGTGCCGGCGCATGCGATCGGGCGCACCGGACAACACGGCCAAATCGGGCAGATTTCAATCGGGCAACTGATGAATGAATGGGCGTTCCACGATCTGGGCCACATCCGGCAGATCGCGGAGCTTTTCCGGTCGCGCGCTTTCTTTCCGTCGATCGGGCCCTTCCAACGATATTACACGATCAAACCGTAACCCAGACGGAGCGACCGAGCAGATGGAAACCATAATCAGCAAGAAGATTCTTTCTACCTTCGACCAACTCGAAAAAGATTCGCTGGACCTGCACACGCTGTTTGAGTTTGTCGGCGGCAATGAGCCGGCAGAACGGGAGCTTGTGCTGGATGCGGTGCAAGATCTGGCGCAGAGAGGTTTGCTGCGCGAAGATGGCGCCGATTACTACAGCCGCACAGAAGGCGGGAGGCTGATCGTTGCCGGCCCGCGCGAGATTACGATGTACATGCGCGAGGGGTGCCACCTGTGCGATGAAGCGAAAACGGCGATGATGCCTTTGCTGGCTGAGTTCCACGCGAAGCTTCGCGAAGTGGATATCGACGACGATCCGATCCTGCTCGAACGATATAACGACGATGTGCCGGTGATTTTCGTCGGCGCGTTGTTATTCGCGCAGCATCGAATCGATCCTGCTCTGCTGCGGCACCGCCTGGAACAGACGAAGGATTCGTAATTCCATAGATCGGTACGGCATCGCCCAAGGGATTAGATTCCTTCATTCGATTGATTTATCCAAATGAAGGCGATCGATTGCTACTTGTGTGTGGCTTGGGGAACTTCGCGGAAACTAGTGCTCTGCTTCTTCCGGCTCTACACCGACGCCCTCATCGGGCACGTCGCCTTGGCGGCCTTTCACGCGGTCGTACTCACTTATTTGGCAGGTTGAGCCGATGGCTTCGTTGTAATAGGTGGGTACGCCGAGAGCGGTGCGCAGTTCCTCGTTGAATTTGCGCAAGTCAACGAGCTGGCTTTTGTGCGCCGGAAATTTTTTCTTGTCATGGGAAAGCAGGAATTTCTGATAGCCCGCGTCCCACAGCGCGGTGAACTGACCTTGCAGCATAATGCAGGGAATTTCCGTCATTTGAAAACTGGTCCCGGATGTCTTGCGAAGCTCCGCGCCGCAATTGTACTTCTCGATGCGGACGACGCCGCCGGAGCTGCGGACAAGAAAGCCCTTGGCCGCGAGCGATTCCACCTGCGACTGGTCGAACAGTTTGTTGACATACCACATGCTGATCCAGAGTATTGAGTCGGCAGGCGTTCTGTAAAGTTAAAAATTGGCCTGCGCGGATTCCGTTGGAACGGTTTGCGCTAAAGCCGGCGGGCATCTGCTAGACTGTTCTAAATTTACTGCATACGCGGGGGTCTTCTCCGCATCCAATTTGCTATTTGAGTTCACTTCGATTACCGGGGTAACGTCGTGAAGCGGAATTAGCAGAGGCGTTGAGACAGGGGACTTGGCGGACGAACGAACGATGAGTACGGTGAACAAACAGACGCTATCGCGAGAAGACTCGGGCGTGCAGGCTCGGTTGGGACAGAATCTGCTTGAGCGCATCGGCAACACGCCTTTACTTCGCGTTGAGCGCGTGGGCGCCGAATTTCCCAATGCCGAGTTCTACGCCAAGGCTGAATGGTTTAATCCGGGCGGTTCGGTGAAGGATCGCGCTGCTTATTCCATGATCCGAGAGGGCGAGAGGACGGGAGCGTTGCGGCCGGACAAAGTGATCCTCGACGCCACTAGCGGAAATACAGGCATCGCCTACGCGATGATTGGCGCGGCGCTGGGATACAAAGTGAAATTGTGCTTGCCGTCAAGCGCTTCGCCTGAACGCAAACAGATACTGGCGGCTTACGGCGTGGAGATCGTATTCACTCCCGGCGATGAGGGAACAGACGGAGCTATTCGCCGGGTGCGACAAATTTATGAAGCGGAGCCCGCGAAATATTTTTACCCTGACCAATACAGCAATGCTGCAAACCCCGGGGCGCATTATTTCAGCACGGCTCCGGAAATCTGGGAGCAGACGCGCGGGCAGATCACACACTTTGTGGCGGGCTTGGGAACAAGCGGGACTTTTGTAGGTACGACACGGCGGCTGAAGGAACTAAATCCGTCGATTCGTTGCATCAGCATGCAACCTGATTCCGGATTTCACGGGCTTGAAGGACTGAAGCATATGGCCACGGCGATTGTGCCAAGCATTTACGACCCGAAACTTGCAGATGAGGATATGGCGGTACGCACGGAAGATGCGCATCGAATGGTGAAACGACTGGCCAGCGAAGAAGGAATCCTGGCGGGAGTCAGTTCGGGAGGCGCGTTTTGGGCGTGCCTTGAGGTAGCGCGGAAGCTGCCGAGCGGACAACGCGCGGTAATCGTGACGGTGTTCCCGGATTCCGGCGAAAAATATCTGAGCGATCGGTTCTGGAGCGAAGAGTGAGCGTTAGCAAGCTGCGAATCTCAGACGCGCTGGTTCGGCGAATTCAGGAGCACGGCGTGGAGACATATCCGCACGAGTGTTGCGGCGCAATGCTGGGAAGGGATAGCGAAACGTCTCGCGAAGTTGTCGAGCTGCTTCCGCTGGCGAACCGGCGGGATGATTCGCCGCGCAATCGTTTTGAGGTAACTCCGAGCGACGTCCAAATGGCGGAGAAGAAGGCACGGGAAATGCAGGTTGACGTTATAGGCTGGTACCATTCGCATCCGAATGCTCCGGCGCGTCCCAGCGAATTCGATCGGGAACACGCTTGGCCGTGGTACAGCTACGTGATCGTGAGTGTGGAAGCGAGCGGGCCGCAGGACACAAAATCCTGGCGATTGCGCGACGATCGGTCCGCGTACGACCCGGAAGTGATTGAATCCGTCGCACAATCTGCAAGCATCTAATTGGAATAATGAAGAAGGAGATCAGCGAATGGCGGTAAAAGTAATCATTCCCACGCCGTTGCGGCCCTACGCAGGCAAGCAGGAAAGTGTTGAGATGGAGGCGGGCAACGTACGCGAAGCGCTTGCGGGTCTTACTACTCGATTTGGAGAGCTGAAAAAGCATTTGTACTCCGATGATGGGCGACTGCGGAGCTTTGTGAACGTTTACGTGAACGACGAAGACATTCGCTATTTGGAGAAGGAAGAAACGCGGCTTCGAGATGGAGACATCGTGAGTATCGTGCCTTCGATCGCAGGCGGTAGGAGCAAGTAAATCAGGAGAGCTTTCGTGGCTTCAAAAATAAAGATTCCTAATTCGCCGGAGGCGGGAAATTCGAGCGCGGCGTTTTCGAAAGAAGAAATAATGCGCTACAGCCGCCACCTGATCATGCCGGAAGTGGGCATGGAGGGGCAGTTCAAGCTGAAGCAAGCGAAAGTTCTTTGCATCGGCACAGGAGGGCTGGGAGCGCCGCTGGGACTGTATCTTGCGGCTGCGGGCGTGGGCAGAATTGGCTTGGTCGATTTCGATAAGGTTGACCTGACGAATCTTCAGCGGCAAATTCTATTTGATACGAAAGATATCGGGCATCCGAAAATCGAAGCGGCGACGAATCGCCTGCGGGATCTAAATCCGGACATTCAGATCGACACTTTCGAAACACGACTCACGAGCGAAAACGCGCTCGATATCCTGAAAGATTACGACATCGTGGTGGACGGCACGGACAATTTCCCCACGCGCTATCTGGTGAATGATGCGTGCGTGATTCTCGGGAAGCCCAATGTTTACGCCTCGATTTTCCGCTTCGAAGGCCAAATCACAATTTTCGCCTTTCCGGGCGGGCCGTGCTACCGGTGCCTGTATCCCGAGCCGCCTCCGCCGGGGCTGGTGCCTTCGTGCGCCGAAGGAGGAGTTCTCGGCGTGTTGCCGGGAATCGTGGGGGCGATACAGGCTGCTGAAACTTTGAAGCTGATTATCGGCAAAGGCGAATCACTAGTTGGACGCTTGCTGCTTTTCGACGCTTTGGCGATGCGTTTCCGCGAATTGAAACTGCGGAAAAACCCAGAGTGCCCGGTTTGCGGCGAACACCCGACAATTACAAAGCTGATCGATTACGAAGAATTCTGCGGAATTCGCGGGGAAGAATCCCCGAGCCCGGCTCAGGCGGCGGTGCCTGAAATCTCTCCGCGCGAACTGAAAGCGCGGCTCGATCGAGGCGACGATCTTTTTATACTGGACGTTCGCGAACCGCACGAGTATCAGATCTGCAATCTCGCCGGACACTTGATTCCGCTGGGCGAGCTTTCGCGGCGCGTAAACGAGCTGGATAGTTCGCGAGAAATCGTGGCGCACTGCCGCAGCGGCAAGCGCTCGGCGGAAGCGGTTGAGTTTCTGCGAAGCGCGGGTTTCCGCAAGGTCTTGAACCTGAAGGGTGGTATCCTTGCATGGTCGGATGAAGTGGACGCCTCTGTTCCAAAGTATTGACGGGTTCCGAGATCATCAGACCTCGCTAAAGAAACCGCGTTAGAACTTCACAAGTTTCGATCGGAGGATCGAGTGCCAGACATCAAGGTGACCGTGGTTAATAATGGACCGCTGCTAATCGATGGTGAAGTGCAGATTGTGGATCAGGAAGGCAAGTCTTACGGCCTGGGAGGGCGAACCAAGATCGGACTTTGCCGTTGTGGCGCTTCCGAGCGCAAGCCTTTCTGCGATGGTTCCCACAAGAAATCGAACTTTCAGAGCCTGGTGCAGGCCCACGAACTCCCCCCTCCGCAGCCTAAACCCTAATCAAGCTTGTGGGCAGGTCGATGGTGGGTATGTAACATTTCTACCCGTCCTCTGATAATTATATACGTAGTACATCCCGCCGAGACCTAGCCATTGTTTGTATAAGAGCTTCCATTTCAGTAGTTTAAGCGGTACTAAAACTGTGTTCCGGAACGGTACACCAGTTGCAAGTTTTCCTATGGGCAGAAGTTCGTCTTTAGGGGGAAGTGGTGGGCCGTCCGGGCAATATTTGGGGTTTTCTGCATCGCTTTCGTCTCGTCCTTCTATGGACGATAGGTGGTGGGGCGTATCTCGCCCTACTCTGGATTCTTCGAAACTCTTCGTACGCCGCCGACCCTCTGCTTGACACTTATCTGGAAATGGCCGGAAGCCTTATCGCTTTCACCTTTGCCGCGAACGCGCTGGTGCGGTTTCGCGGAACGCACGATCGAATTTCTCTGATTCTGGCTTTTGGTTTTGTGATGGCGGGGTTGATCGAGGCGGGGACGAGCATGACGTTTTATCGGGGCATGCTCGTGACGGCTAATACGGGGAATGATATTTCGCTTGGATGGCTTGCAGGGCGGACAGTGCTGGGAATTCTATTGCTGGCTGCTCTGGCTGTGGAGCGACGAATCCCCGTCGCGCGAGAACCTGGGAAGGAGATGGCCGGCTCTACGCTGCTGGTAGGTGCCGCGGCATATTTGACCAGCGTTTTTTATTTCATGCTGCCAAGCGCTCCCAAGATTCACCCCGGCGCAATTATTCCGAGGCCTTGGGATTTGCTGCCGGCGGCTATTTATGCGGCGGCGACGGTGGGATTCGGATGGCGCCTGCGCCGCGGGAATTCTGAATCGTCGCTGGACCGCGCATTATTTATTGCGGCGGCGATGAATGTGATTTGCCATATTACGATCAGCCAGTCGCAACATGTGTTCGATGCCGCTTTCACGGTCGCACACGTGGTGATGGACCTGAGCTATGTGGTTGTTCTGGGCGGCACACTGCTCGATAACGCGCAACTTTTTGATCAGGTCAGCCGGCTGGCTGCCTCTGATTCGCTTACAGGGCTTGCCAATCATCGCCGGCTTCTCGAAGTTCTGGAAAACGAAATCCAGCGCTCTCGACGTACGGGGCGAAGCTTTGCGGTGCTGTTGTTCGACCTCGACGAGTTGAAAAAGATCAACGACAGGTTTGGGCATTTAACGGGCAGCCGGGCTATCAAGCGCCTTGGTGCGGCGTTGCGCAAAGATTGCCGGAGCATCGACACGCCTGCGCGGTATGGTGGCGATGAATTCGTACTAATCCTTCCGGAATCGGGAGAAGAGGAAGCCGGCAAGGCCGCGCTACGGATCTGCGACAGGCTTGCACGCGATGGGCAGGAACCGCCGGTGACGGTTAGTGCGGGTGTGGCTGTCTATCCCAACGACGGGACCACGATTGAAAAGCTGCTGGGCGCAGCGGATCGCGCGCTCTACGGCATGAAGGGCCGCAGTGAAAAGAAATTCCGCCTGAGGCATGTAGCGGCCTGTCTGTAAGAAAGGAGGTGACGCGATGCGATTTGGGATGGGGGTCCCAAAGACGCCAGGGGGGCGACGCGAGTCGCGTACTCCAATGGAAGTTAGAGTTCAGATTACCGGGCATCTGGCGATGCCAGGCACCGAAACCACCTTCACAGAAAACGTAAGCGCAGGAGGAGCGCGCGTCTGGAGTACTCGCCGGTGGAAACCGGGCGACCGCCTCACAATTGCCACGTTGACCGGGTCGTTCAAGTCCATCGCGCGCGTGGCGTACTGTCAGCTAGTCCCGCAAGCCGGCTTCGCCGTCGGGATCGAATTCCTGGAGTCGAGGGACGGTTGGGTTATAGGTAGCCCGTCGGCCGTCTGATTACTGCACGAACTACTGCACGAACCCGACGTTTGGTTCTGGACCGGGCCCGGGGCCTTCCGGAAGCGTTCCAAACTGCTCTTCAAAACGAGACACATTTTCCTGCAGAGCTTTAGCCAGGCGCTTCGCGTGCGCGGGACTTAGGATCAGGCTACCGACTAACTTTCCGTGAGGAACGCTGGGAAAAAGATAAATGAAATTTAGGGTGAACTCTTCCGCATTGTGGTGAACGACAACTAGATTGGCATACTGTCCGAGCAATTCCTTCTCGTCGGCCTTGATCTGGACTTGCTGTTGCTGCGGTTTCGGCGTTTCAGCCATCACTACCCTCCTAGGAACCACTTTTACTATAGCAGAGGCGGGAAAGCGCTTCCCGGAGATTTTTGGGAACGAAGATGGGAGGAACAGTTGACCTGAAAACTAGTTAAGCGTAGTTTATAAAGAGAGTTTAGCTAGGTTAACCCATGGATGGTTCGAAAAACGATCCCAACGCTGTCCCATATATCCATGCGCATCCAACCACAGAGTCTGCCGCCGCTTCCTCCGCAGCGCCCGAGCTGGCCACCCTTTTAACTCACGAGGATGTAGACCGCGCCCGCGACCGTTGGCAAGTAGCACGAGCGCGGCGAAAGGACCGTGGCGCGCAAAAACTCCGCGGTGTGTGGTTGCTCTGGCTTCTGATTGGGCCCGGGATTCTGGTTTTTCTCGGCGAGAATGATGCTCCGAGCATGCTTTCCTACTCGGCAGATGGCGCTCGTTACGGAATTGGATTTTTTATACCATTTGTGGTTTTGACGTTCTTGATGGGATTTGTCGTGCAGGAAATGACGGTGCGCTTGGGAGCCGTCACGCACCGAGGTCATGCTGAATTGATCTTCGATCGTTTCGGAAAGTTCTGGGGCTTTTTCGCCATGGGCGATTTGGTCCTCGGCAATTTTTTAACGCTGGTAACGGAGTTTATCGGCGTGCGAGCAGGTTTAGGCTTTTTTGGCATTCGGCCGACGATCGCGATTGGCGGAGCGCTTGTAATCGTGGCGGGTGCAATTACGACCGGGCGTTATTGGACCTGGGAACGAATCACGATGGGTCTCGCCATCTTCAACTGCCTCTTTGTTCCAGCGGCGATTCTGGCTCGTCCGAATTGGCATGCGGTGGGCCACGCATTGGTGACGTGGATGCCTCTGCCAAATGGAAACCGCTACGAAATACTCCTGCTGATTTTGGCAACGATCGGCGCGACTGTGACGCCCTGGATGCTTTTTTTTCAGCAAAGTGCCGTCGTGGATAAGGGCATGCAGCCGCGCGACATCAACGTGGGCCGCTTGGATACTATGCTCGGCGTCTTGCTGGCGTCTGTATTCGCGATTGCGGCGATATTGGCTACCGCGCCGCTGTTTCATCACGGTATCAATGCCGCGGATTTTCAAGCCGCGCAGTTTGCGGAAGCGCTTCAGCCGTTGATTGGGCACACGGGCGCAGCCCTTTTTGCGCTCGGAATTTTCGAAGCGGGGATTGTGGCGGCGATTGCGATTTCCACGTCTTCGGCATATGCGTTCGGCGAGGTTCTGAAAACGGGGCATAGCTTGAATCGTCCGCTTCGCGACGCATGGCCTTTTTATTTAGTTCTACTGGGTTCCGCCTCTGCGGCAGCGGCGCTGGTGCTGATTCCTCGCTTTCCGCTTGAATTTGTGGTCCTGACAGTGAATGTGATTGCGGTTCTCGCGATGCCTCCGGCGCTGGCATTTCTTTTGCTTCTGGTGAACGATCGAGAGGTTATGGGAGAGCACGTGAATGGGACTTGGGCGAACGTCGCGGGTATAGTCGTGACGCTACTCTTGATCTGCGCGGGAATCGGATTTGGTGTTGCGACTGTGTTCCCAAAATGGTTGGGAGGCTGAGTTTTCGCGGGAAGCCGCGATTACTTGTGAAATGCCGTTGCATTCATGGGGCCGGAATTGAAATCAGATTACTCAGAACTCGAGGTTAGCAAGAGCGGCATTCAGCGCGCCGCGGTGGATGCGGGGCAGCCACACCTCGAAGATCCTCGCGTGGTCTTGTCCCTTCTCGAAGCGGACCAGGTGGTTGCGGCGAAAGAGCACATGCGTTTCGGCCCGCAAAAGCTTTCGCGAGGAGTGCGAGCAATGCTCTGGTGCTTGCGCATTTACGTCGTAGTGATGCTGATAATTGTGCTGGTATCGGTGCTTCACGCGTTCCGAGCGGTGCATTGATCTCGGATTGCGTGTGGGGAACTTGCGCAACGGTTTGAACTCCCTTTATGAACCTCGACAGGAACACAGAACCGCCGAAGCGGAAATTGCTGCTAGGCGTTTCCGTTGTCTTCGTGATCGTGGCCGCGGCGGGCTCCATCATTTTGTATGCAACGCGCGATTGGAACGCCCCAGCGGCGGCGAGAAATATTCAGAATCCCGTGCCGCCGACGGATGATTCCATCACCGCGGGAATGATGAGTTATTCGACTCACTGCCAGAGTTGCCACGGGGAGAGAGGAGACGGAAAAGGGGAGCGCGCGGAAAAACTCTCCATCGCGCCTTCGGATTTCACGGATGAACACGCGATGGGCCAGATGACCGACGGCGAGCTTTTCTGGAAGATCTCGCACGGGCGGCGCCCGATGCCTGCTTTTAAGGACAAGCTTACCGAGGAGGAACGCTGGCAATTGGTGGATTACATTCGCACGCTGGCCCGAAAACATGCCGGCGGTGCAGCGCCTGCCGCAAATTCCGGTTCACCATAAACAGGCGTTGCGCCGAACAAACAAAAGCGCGCGAAATCCGGGGTCGCGACGTGGATTAGTTTTTCAACTTTGAAATCGCTTCGGAAACTTCTTTGATGTCCGGCAAGGTCGGGATGTCGTAGTTCCTGAACCAAGCAATTTTCCCGGCGCGGTCCACGACGGCGATAGCTCGTCCGGTGATCCCTTTATCGGCCAGATACACGCCGTACTTTTCGGCCACAGCGCCGCGGGGCTGAAAATCCGCGAGGAGCGGGTATTTAATTCCCATTTTTTCGGCGAACGCTTTGTGCGACCACGCGCTGTCGACGCTCACTCCAAGAACCTGGGCATCGAGTTCTTCGAAACGCTTCATGTCGTTCACCAGGCACATGTGCTCATTCGTGCAGGTGGGGCTCCAATCGAGCGGGTAAAACACGATGACCACATTCTTCTTGCCTTGAAATTCCGAGAGCTTCACTTCTTTCTGTGTCTGATCCTTCAACGTGAAATCCGGAGCTGCTGAACCGACTGTGATTGCCATGCAAATCCTCCTATTCGCTTGCGCGAAACATGTAAGAAATGTTTTTATTCCAATTGTCAATGATAGCCGAAGCTGCCGGAGCAAACAAATGTTCGCGAATCAGGCGGCGCGCCATTCCCGGCGCAATCTGCTACGATACGATTTTGCGGTAGGGAGACTGTTCAGGAATTGGCCAGCATTTCATATCGCGAGGCGTATCCCGGCCTTCAGGTCCTGCCGCGCAGCCGGAACTGGTGGGCGAGGCTGAAGGGAACTGCTCCTGAATGCATTCATTTGGGGGAAAACATCAGTTGGATCGCGGCGGTTTTGCCGGACGCGCTGTACCTGCGCGGGAAACGTGCGAATAGAAGAGAGCCGGCGCGGCCGGAAGTTTCGGTTTGCTTTGAATGTTT
This sequence comes from uncultured Acidobacteriota bacterium, assembly GCA_963698005.1. Lineage (GTDB taxonomy): Bacteria > Acidobacteriota > Terriglobia > Acidiferrales > UBA7541 > Palsa-295. Next base: position 2,247,369 of record OY969113.1, on the reverse strand, counting down.
GAGCGAGACTTTCGCCGCGGAGCTCGAATCGTTCGGGGGACGCGTGGTAGCGTTCGAGCCTGATCCGGCAGTTTTCACTCAATATTTTTTCGTGGCGGCGACGGACTTCGAAGCCGCGGGACTGGCACCGGAGACATCGGCAGCCATTAACGCGCGCCTGGAGAAAGGCGGCGAGACATGCCGCGAGTGCTCGCGAGCGGCAACGTGGTTGTGGTTCTCGCAGGAGCAAATTCGAAGCCTGGATGAGGTTGAACTGATCGCCAGCGCGCCGGGAGAAGTTTTTTGCGGAAAACATGGCGCACAAAAGCTATTATCGGCGTTCGAGAAGTTTGCCGAGGCTAACATTTTTTACATGAATCTTCCCTACGGGGACGCGGGCACGTACGTCTGGATTTAACGATGAGCCTGAAAGAATTGGTGGAAAAATATCTGGCAGCGGCAGGCGGCTATGGGAAACCTGTGGCGATTGCCGCTCTGGGAATTTCGCGAGAAGAAACGGAGAGAGTTTTCGATTTTCTGGACGAGGATTACCATATCAGCCGGTTCTTTCATTTCCAGAATGCCGCCAGCGCCGGGTCGGGAGCGAGTTTTCAGATCAACGGGTTTCCGCAGACCCACATTTCCATCGACGCCGAGATCCGCGACATTCTTTAGAGTTGCAAGAGTTCCCCTGCGTCAAAACCTACCAGACGTGGCAGACTTTCTCCGGAGGTTTGATCATGGGCTGGCCCACTTTGCAGGAGAAGGCTGCGCCGAACTCGGGCATGTTCACGACCACGCCGTTGATGCGATATTTTCCCGGGGAGTGTGGATCGGTTATGGCGTTTACCCTTTCATTCTCGGGACGGTTATTCTCGCAGGCCCACTGCGCTAAGCCGACGAAGAAGCGTTGGTCGGGTGTGAGTCCATCGCGTTCTTTCAGCGTCATGTCCTTGGTGGCGTCCTTCCAGGCGATATAGGCCAGAATCGTTCCGCCGAGGTCGGCAACGTCCTCGCCTTCGGTGAGCTTGGAATTAATGTGGATGTCGTCCACGACGACGTATTGCGCATACTGATCCACCACACAGTCGGCGTGCTTCACGAATTGATCGGCGTCTTCCTTGGTCCACCAGTCTTTCAAATTTCCCTTGGCATCGAACTGCCGGCCTTCGTCGTCGAAGCCGTGAGTCAACTCGTGGCCGATGGTAGAGCCGGTATTGCCGTAGTTCGGAGCGTCATCCATTTTGGCGTCGTAAAGAGGCGGCTGCAAAACGCCGGCGGGGAAATTGATGTCGTTCATTTGCGGATTGAAGTAGGCATTGACGGTGGGAGGCGTCATTCCCCATTCGCCGCGGTCAACCGGCTTTCCAACTTTGTTTAGCTCACGATGAACTTCGAACTCGACGGCGCGCAGGTTGTTACCATAAAAATCATCGGGCACGATTTTCACCGAGCTGTAATCGCGCCAAACGTCGGGATAGCCGATCTTATTTCGAATCGCATGCAGCTTGTTCAACGCTTGCAGTTTGGTTTCGGGACTCATCCAATCGAGCTGCTGAATGCGGAGAGCCATGGCGTCTTCGATGCGGCGCGTCATCTCCACAGTGGCAGCTTTCAGCTCGGGCGAAAACGTTTTGCGAACGTAGGCCTGCCCCAAAGCTTCTCCGAGATTGCGGTCAACATACTCGACGCAGCGCTTCCAGCGCGGCTGTTGCTCTTTGGCGCCGCGCAGGTATTTGCGATAGAAGTCGAAATTCTCGGTCACAAATGGAGTGGACAAAAACGGAGAGCGGGAATTAGCGACATGAAATCGAAGATAGGTCTTCCACTCCTGCAGTGACGCTGTTTTCAGTTGGGTATCGACGTCCTTGAAGAAGTCCGGCCAGCCGACATTCAAGATTTGAAATTTGGGGACGTTGCCGGTAGCGAAGTACGCGTTCCAATCGAAGTCCGGCGCGATCTTGTAAAGGTCTGGGACGCTCATTTTGTGCTTTTCTTTGTAAGGGTCGCGACGCTCGACGCGCGTGAGCGAGGCCTTCGCCAGGCTGGTTTCCATGCGCATCACGACGGCCGCGTTGTTCTTGGCGACGTCCGGAGGATCACCCATCAGTTCGAAAACCATCTGAATGTGTAGCAAATAACGTTCGCGGGTTTCTTTCGATTTGGCGTCGTCTTTAAGATAGTAGTCGCGATCGGGAAGCCCGAGGCCGCCCTGCGAAACGTCGATGATGACCTCATCGGAATTATCAGGGTCTTGTGTTGGGCCGGCGCGGAAGAGAACAGAGTCGCCTTTTAGCTGCAGAGTGGCGATCAAGACGGCGAGATCTTTCGTGCTCTTGAGGTCTTGAATGGCGGACAAGTCCGGCTGCATGGGCTTGGCGCCCAGCTTTTCTATTGCAGCTTCGTCCATGCAGGAGGCGTAATAGTCGCCAATCTTCTGCGTGACAGCGTCGCGATTCTTGGCAGAGGCGGCTTCTTCGAGAATGCCGCGAAGATAGATCAGATTATCCTGGTAAAGTTTGCCGTAAACGCTCCACGAAGTCTGGTCGGAGGGAATCGGATTCATCTTTCGCCAGCCGCCGCAGGAATATTCGTAGAAGTCCACGCACGGGTCAGCGGTGCGGTCCATGGCCGCGGGATCAAGACTGGGCGTGTACGGGAGCACTGGTTCCGCGTGCTGCGGTGCGGTTGCGGCGGGCGCATCCGAGGCGGCAGTTGCGGGTTTCGTCTGCTGAGCGGAAGTGGTGATGGCGAAGAAGGCAGCGAGCCACAAAGTTTTTTTGAATACCAAGGGAATCCTCCGAAGGACGGTTGAGCATAACAGCAGCAAGGCTTGCGCGCCAGTTTGGCTGGAGACTTCGGGAGTCGATGGGCGATCTCGCCGATGGAAGACACAATAGCAACGACGGAGTTTTACTTAATGGGAACGCTGGAGCGGTCGAGTCGGCCGGCCAGATATTTGTGCTCCGCGCGGATTTCGTCCGGGAGGCGATTGCCAAATTTCTCAAAGAACTTTGCGGTATCAGCGAGTTCTCCGACCCAATCGCTTGGATCCACGCGCAGCAATTCATCAATGGTCTCGCGCGAGATCGAAAGGCCGTCGAGGTCGAGCGAGCCGGGTGCCGGGACATCGCCGATAGGAGTCTCTGTGGCGTCCGCGCGATCTTCGATCCGGTCAAGCATCCATTTCAGGACGCGCACGTTTTCGCCGTAGCCGGGCCAGAGCAATTTCCCGCTCTGATCCCTGCGGAACCAGTTCACATGGAAAATTTTGGGAGCGTTTTCGAGTCTGGAACCCATCTCCAGCCAGTGCCTGAAATAGTCGCCCATGTTGTAACCGCAGAACGGGATCATGGCCATGGGATCACGCCGCGTGACGCCGACGGCGCCAGTGCTGGCGGCGGTAGTCTCGGAAGCCATGGTGGCGCCGACGAATACTCCGTGCTGCCAATCACGAGATTGATACACGAGTGGAGCGACGTGAGCACGACGGCCGCCGAATATGATCGCGGAGATAGGTATGCCGCCGGGGTCTTCCCAGTGGGCGGAAATCGACGGGGATTGTTTTGCCGAAACGGTATATCGCGAATTCGGATGCGCCGCCGGACCCATACCTGGCTTCCAGGGTTCACCTCGCCAATTGATCAGTTCTTCCTGCGGCACGCCGTTGATGCCTTCCCACCAAGGTTCCCGCGAGGTGGCAGTCATGGCGACATTGGTGAAGATGGCATCGTGTTGCAGGGCAGTTCTGACGTTCGGATTCGTTTTCGCGTTGGTGCCGGGCGCGACACCGAAGAAACCAGCTTCGGGATTAATGGCGCGCAACGAGCCGTCGGACGAAATGTGCATCCAGGCGATGTCGTCGCCAACAGTCCAGACGCGATAACCCTGCTTTTCGAGCGCGGAAACCATCATGGCCAAATTTGTTTTTCCGCAGGCGCTGGGGAACGCCGCGGCCATGTAGGTGACTTTGCCGGAAGGATCTTCCAGGCCCAGGAGGAGCATGTGTTCGGCCATCCAGCCTTGCTCGCGCGCCATATAACTGGCGATACGGAGCGCGAAACACTTTTTGCCCAGGAGGGCATTGCCGCCATAGCCAGAGCCGACGCTCCAGATCAGCTTCTCTTCAGGAAAATGGAGAACGAAGCGGCGATCGGGATTCAAGTCGCCGAGTGAATGCAGGCCCGGAACAAAATCGTCGGAGCTGCCCAGGCGGTCGAGCGCGGTTTGGCCCATTCGGGACATAATGCGCATGCTAGCGACGACGTACGCCGAATCAGTGATCTCGACGCCCACTTTACTGTAGGGAGAGTTCACCGGGCCCAGAATGTAAGGCACTACATACATCGTGCGGCCCTTCATGGCACCGTCAAATAGCGGGCGGACTCTTTCCTTGGCTTCCAGCGGGGACATCCAGTTATTGGTGGGACCTGCGTCGTCTTTCTGGCGAGTGCATATGAAGGTGATGGATTCAGTGCGCGCGACGTCATTTGGATTACTGCGATGCAGGTAACAGCCGGGCCGGGTTTTCTGGTTCAGCTCGATGTAAGTGCCGTCGCGAAGCATTCCGTCGATCAGACGGTCGTTTTCGGCCTGGGAACCGTCGCACCAGACAATCTTTGAGGGCTTGGTGAGGCGAGCGGATTCATCAACCCATCTTTCCAGCGGTGTAGACACCAAACCTCCGAGGATTTCGAGCGCGAAAACGCAAGGCTCGCATGAGCCGCAGGTCGCGTTACTTTGCTTTTGAGTACCTAAAAATTCTAGGTCACAGAGCGGGGAAAAGCAAGGCGGCGGGCTCGTACAGACGGCGCTAGAGTGCCCGATGTTATACTTCCCGTAGAATGTTCGCGCAAAAACTTCAGGTGCAGGTTCTGATCGGGGGCGAAAGAAAGCCGGCGCCTCTTGACTGGCTGGATAGCTTTTGCATGCGGAATTTCACCGGCTCAGCGGAGTTTGACGACACGCTGCCAACAGGTGAAGGTATGGTTGAAGCGGGTTTGAACGTAGACCCCGGGCGATTGGCGGCAGCGATGGGCGAATGGCTGACAAAGCGCGGCAAAGGGAATGGCAAACCGGTTGCGGTGGAGATCACAACAGCAAGTTAATCCTGCAGAGGTTCTTAGCGATAAAACGCTCCAGAGTGTTTGTTGATATTCCGAAATTCGGATGCACGGAATACGAATTAGAGAATATTTTTAGAGGAAGAAGAGCCGAACGTTTCCTACAAATGATTGGGGCGTTGCAGCGGTCATCGCAAGAGAAGTTCGGCTCCTCATAGTCAGTTCGACGTGAGATCGCAAGGATAGTTAGCAACGCGCGATCGAAGTGGAAACGGCGCTGTAGCGGGGTAGAGCTGGGGATCCAAGAGGCGCCGCGGCTCGTCAAACGGGGGAAAACTTAAATTTCCTCGGATGCTTTGGAAGCTTGGCGTGCTTCTTCTATCTGGCGGGGGTCGCGTTCGAGGACGGCTTTGATTTGGGGCATAACAGCATGGGTTGCGTCTTCCCCGGCGGCGATGAGTTGGGGAGTCTTCACGAATTCGTCCCAGAGCACGTGGTGCACTCCCGGTTCTATGAGAACGTCAGTCTCGCCACGCCAAGGCTGATTCGCGACGGTTTGAATAATTGAGAAAGCCCGGCTTATGACTTCGATGGTATTGCGCGGTCTTGAATCCAGAATTCCCGGCTCCAGGTGAACCGAAATAATCACTTCAGCGCCCATTTCGCGAAGGGCGGGCGCGGGCACTTGTTCGGTGAGAAATCCGTCCACAAGGAAATGGCCGTCGTGTTCAACTGGCAGGAAAAGACCCGGATACGCGCAAGAGGCGCGAAGCGCCGGGCTGATCTCTCCCTTGGTGAAATGGACTGACTCGCCTGAAAGCAGGTCGGTGGCCACGATGGCCAAAGGAATTTTCATTTGGCTGAAATATTTCGCGGTGGTAAAACGATGGAGGAATTCATCCAGGCGCTCGTTGGAGGCCATGCCCATGCGCGAGAGTGTCCAGCGGCCAAAATCACGAAAGCGCGTGAGGCTACCCTGGTGGGCCATCTCGTCGAGAGATGTGCCACTGGCGTAGGCAGCAGCGATCAGAGCGCCCACGCTGGTGCCAGCGATGAAATCGATGGGAATTTCGTATTGTTCGAGGACGCGAAGGACGCCGATGTGGGCGATGCCGCGCGCGAATCCGCCGCCCAGCGCGACCCCGATTTTTGGCGGTGGGGCGCCGGAGTTGTAAGCGAACGAACGCAGACCTCGCAGGGCCTTCCCAAGCCAATTGGAAGTGGTTCCCATTTGTAGAGCCTCTAATTCTATAGGACACTGTAGCGCACTTGGCGGATGCACGGGCTTTCGGTTGACCGCAGGTTTCCGCTTCTGTAACCTCGACACTCACGCCAAAATATTTGCGAGGCAATGATGAAGCATCGTATCGAAAAAGCGGCTGTGCTGGGTGCTGGAACGATGGGCGCGCGGATTGCGGCGCATCTCGCCAACGCCGGAATTCCGTGCTATCTGCTGGATATCGTTCCGAAGGAATTGAATGCCGAGGAAAAACGCAAAGGCATGAATTTGGAAACTCCCGCGGTGCGAAACCGGATCGTGCTGGCGGGGCTGGAAGGCGCGAAGAAAGCGCGCCCTGCGGCGTTTTTCACGCCGGAGACGGCGCGATTGGTGACACCGGGAAACTTTGAAGACAACCTGGCATGGTGCGGGGAAGCGGACTGGATTATTGAGGCTGTCGCGGAAAATCTGGAGATTAAGCGGAACCTCTTCTCGCGCATTGATGCGATTCGAAAGCCTGGAAGCATCGTGACCTCGAATACTTCAGGACTGCCTATCAAATTGATTGCCGAAGGGCGCTCGGAAGATTTTCAACAACACTGGGCGGGCACGCATTTTTTTAACCCGCCGCGCTACATGAAACTTGTGGAGCTGATTGCTGGACCGAAGACAAAACCCGAGGTGCTGGAATCGCTCGAAGAAATTTGCGATTTGAGGCTGGGCAAGGGAGTTGTACCGGCGAAAGACACGCCGAATTTCATCGCCAACCGAATTGGCACTTTCTCAATGCTCAATGCGCTGCGCCAAATGCAAGCGATGGACATGACCATTGAGGAGGTGGATGCGTGCACAGGGCAGGCGGTAGGCTGGCCGAAGTCCGCAACATTTCGCACGGCGGATTTGGTCGGGCTGGACGTGCTCGTCAACGTGATTCGCAATATTTATGAAAATGCGCCCGAGGATGAATCGAGGGAGATGTACCGGGTGCCCAAATTCGTGGAAGACATGGTTGCACGCGGCTGGCTTGGCGATAAAACGGGCGGCGGTTTTTACAAACGTGTGAAAAAGGGAGCGGAGTCGGAAATTCTGACGCTGGACTGGAAGAAGATGGAATACCGGCCGCGGCAGAAGGCGAAGTTCGGTTCGATAGAAGCGGGCAAGGGAATTGAGGATACGCGCGAGCGATTGCGCGCGCTGACGGGCCCGGGTCTGGCCGGTAAAGGCGGCGACAAGGCAAATCAGTTCATGTGGGGCGGTATCACTGAGATGTGCCTTTACGCCGCGCGGCGGGTTCCCGAAATTGCAAACAGCATATTGGATGTGGATCGCGCGATCCGTTGGGGCTTCGCGTGGGAGCTTGGCCCGTTCGAAATGTGGAACGCGATTGGTGTTGAGCGGATGGCGCAAGCTCTTGAACGCGACGGGAAAGAGATGCCGCCGTTGGCGAAGAAAGTGCTCGCCACGCCGAAGAAGGTTTTCTACGAAACAGAAAAGGGCAGCGCGAAGTACTTTGACGTCGCGACCGGCGCCCTGAAACCGGTGGAGGAGCCGGCGGGAATCATTATTTTGAAGTCGCTGAAGGATCGTACGCCTGTGGTGCAAAGCAATGCAGGCGCGAGCCTGATAGACCTTGGCGATGGTGTGGTTTGCTGCGAATTCCACGCGAAGATGAATTCGATTGGCGGGGATATTGTGGCGATGATCCATGCGGGGATCGGGCGGCTGAAGTCGGAATTTGACGCCATGGTGATCGCGAACCAGGCGCCAAATTTTTCAGTGGGCGCAAATTTAATGCTTTTGCTAATCGGCGCGCAAGAAGGCGAGTGGGACGACATCCACATGGCCGTACGCCAATTCCAGCGCGTGAATATGGCGATCAAGTACGCGCCGGCTCCCATAGTTGCGGCCCCGCAAGGAATGGCGCTAGGAGGCGGATGCGAGATCAGCATGCACTCAGCGCGGATTCAGGCGGCGGGCGAATCGTATATAGGACTTGTTGAGACGGGCGTTGGTCTGGTTCCCGGTGGAGGCGGAACGAAGGAAATGCTTATTCGCGCGAACGAGCACTCGGCGGGTGGCGAAAGCCTGGATTTATTTCACGCGCTCAAACCTGTGTTTGAGACGATTGCGATGGCAAGAGTATCCACCAGCGGAGAGGAGGCGCGCTCGCTTGGATTCTTGCGGCCTTCGGACCTGATCTCGATGAATCGCGACCGGCAAGTAGCGGATGCAAAGCAAACCGCGCTGGCGATGGTTCGCGCCGGATATCATGCTCCGGCACCCACCGAGATCCGCGTGCTTGGCAGTGAGTTCCTTGCAGCGGCAAAACTGGCAATTCATATGCTTGTGCGCGGCGAGTTCGCCACTGAATATGACGGCGTGGTTTCGCGCAAACTTGCGAACATACTGGCTGGCGGCGCCCTTAGCGCGCCTCAGACAGTTTCGGAACAATATATTCTCGATCTTGAGCGCGAAGCTTTCGTGAGCCTGTGCGGGGAACGCAAGACCCAGGAGCGCGTGGCGCACACGTTGAAAACGGGCAAACCGTTGCGTAATTGAGCTTGCTGAATAAATCAAAACACGTCTGACAAGAATTACGCGACTTCCAATTGATCGGAGTTCGCGGCAATGCCGGGAAACCCGTGCGTCGTGGAATGTATCTAAGCCTTTCGGGGTACACTTAGACTCCGCAATAGTGGAATTTAGCGCACGCCGGCAACCTTCCGCGGAAAAAAGAAATAGTCGTATTAGGTTTAAGGAGAAACGATGATTCGGTATCGGTTGTTCGACGTAATTTTCCTGGCTGCATTGGCAGCGGGATTTGTCTTCGTTCCGGTCACAGGCGCGCAGAGCACATCCTCCGACAGCCGACCGCTGCCCGGACGGACTTACCGCGTGGCGAAGGAAATCAGGATTCAGGGTACGGTCCAAAGTATTGAAGTTAGCGACGGTGGAGCGCTGAAAGGCATGCACGCCCAAATCGCAACGGCGCAGGGGATAGTGGATGCACATCTGGGAGTCAGCCCGAACGTGAATGCCAAAACTCTAGACATTTCGACTGGCGACACTGTGGAGATCACAGGAATGATGGCGAAGGAAAGCGGAGAAAGCGTGCTGCTGGCGCGAATCCTGACAACCCCGGACCGAATATTCATATTACGGAGTGAGCAAGGCATCCCAATTCGCGGGATCGTTCCGCGCGGGAACCTAACTGCTACAAAGGCGACGATGAAGGGAGGCTTTTAGTGCTCGGGAGATTTGGACGCTGTTCGATTACAAGCGTTGCAATCGCGGGCGCTCTGCTTCTCTCAGCTTGCGGCTCGAATAGCGGCGGCGGGGGCAACAAACCGACAGTCGGAGGCTTGGTGGTTTATCCGGGGGCCGCGACCATAGCTGTGTCTGTGAATGGCGGGCAACCCTCGATCGCGCAATTTACCGCGTATTCCGGGTCAGCGGTCGCTTCCGCGACATGGTCTGTGCTGAGCGGCACTGGAACGATTACGAATAGCGGCGTATTTACGGCTCCCAGTGTGGCGGAGACCGATACGATCCAGGCCGTGTCGGGATCGATGGCGAGCGTCCCGCTGACTATTAATGTGGTGGCGTCGTCGCGGACTGTAGTTGTGAGTCCTGCGGCGGCCGCGGTCCCGGCGGGCGCAGCCCTGCAATTCACCACTGCTGCAGGATGTGCGGGGACCATCTGGCAAGTAAATCTGAATGGTAATTCGGGAAATCCCGGATCGATTACGAACGGAGCGACCTGCGGATTGTATACAGCTCCGCTTTCGCCTCCGGCGAGCGGGACGGTGACGATCAGCGCCTTTTCGGGCGGAAGCTCCGGCACGTCCACGGTGACAATTTTATTTTCAAACGCGTCCTTGAACTCGCTCGTAAACCAGGCCAATCCGCGGCCGTACGCGTTCTCTTATTTGGGAGACGATGCATCAGGTTTCTTGACCGTGGCTGGTACTTTTGCGGCAGATGGAAATGGAAATATCACGGGGGGAACGGAGGACGTCAACAGCGGCTTCGCCGCGCCCGTCATGTCGACATTTGGAGCAGGGAGCACGTATACGGTGGGGCCGGATGGGCGAACAACTGCAAATTTGAGCGTGGGCGGCGCAACTGAAGTTTTGCAATTTGCGCTTATTTCGAATCAGCACGCGTTGATGATCCGTTTCGACGCGGCCGCGACGGGAAGCGGCACAATTGATATGCAGGATCCCACACAATTCGGTGCGCCATTTTCGCTGGGAGCCTACGCGTTTGGCCTCTCCGGACTCGACCAGAATGGGAAACATTTAGGCATGGCCGGAAGGGTCGTCGCGAACAATGAAAATACATTCCCATTGAATAATGGCATTGTGGATGTGAACGTCGGCGGAACTACTTCGACGGATATGCTGCTGCAAGGCGGCTTCAGCCCGGCAGATCCCGCAACAGGCCGGGGAACTGTTGCCCTGAATTGCCCTACATTCGACACGGATTTCGGGAATAACGGCGGCGGCACGGCCGGCACTCTTACTTTTGTGTATTACATTGTGGACTCCACGCACCTGAAAGTGCTGGAAGGCGATTCGAACACACTTCTTGCCGGCGACTTCTATGGCGCGCCAGCTTCAACGGTGAACATGACCGGCTCGCAAGTTTTTGTCGTGAGTGGCAGGGACAACAACGGTGGTCCATATGGAGTGGGTGGCGCATTCCAGACGGCCAGTGGGGGTGTGCTTGATCTCAACGATGCAGGCGACCTGACTAGTCCTACTACCAATTCGTCTAATGTCACAACGCCAAACATCACCACGGCAACCGCGTCATTGCCTAACACCAATACCGGACGAGTCGCATTAGCAATTGCATTGGGGGCCGGCAAGAGTTTCGATTTTGCCGCCTACCTGTTCAACTACATTGCAGCAGACGGTTCGCCATCCACCGGGGCCGTGCTGCTGGAGACTGATACGAACGTCGAAGTAGGAACTGGAGTGGCTTACACGCAAACAGGTGCGACTACACCGCAAGGAAGTTTCGCGTTGAACTTAACAGGGTCGGGACTTACGTCCGTAGGCGAGCAGGATATTGAAGGCCATATAAGCACGGGAGACCTTGGGGAGGTGACTGGCACGCTGGACATCAATAACGTAGCGAGCAGCGGAAAAGTGTTTTCGGGCGAACCGCTCACGAGCGCCAGCACGATCCCCACTTCGGGATTAAACGGACGCGGGAATCCTTTCATACTTGCTGGAGGGCTTCAGACCGATACGCTCTCATACTACGTCATTGACGACAGTACGGCGCTGTTGCTGGAAATGGATGGGTCTCGCGTGTTAACGGGTATGATGGCTCGCCAGTTTTAGATTTTTTTCACTGGGTACTTCTGACTTTCTCAGATCGGCAATTCGGTCGGCGAGAGTTTCCTCGTTCTAGCCAATTCGATTGCAACCGCCTTCAAAATAGTCTAGCGCTCTACTTATCGGATTCCCCACCACTCCGGCAGCTTTCCGCGGCGCGAGTAGTGTCTTAATTTGGCCCGCCGCGAAGGCGACAGCTCGCGGGAACTGCGCCGCGAAAGGAAGGCGCTGCGCGCCCTGTTTTTTGTCGGAGCTGAAGCTCCGACCCCCTGAAATACTGCGGCGGCGAATGTTCGTGAGGCAAACCAGGACACTACGGCGGCGCGAGATTCCTTGATTTTGCGAGAACTGACGGCTAGTATCAGTCGCTTTCGCAAGCACTAATAACGCAAGGCTCTGCAGTTTCGCAGTCCGGGAGGTTGAAGTGAAAAATCGATTCAAGTTTCGACACGCGCCTTTAGTTTTTACGGTGGCGTGCATCGTGAGCTTGATTAACTGGAGCCACTCAGCGCGGGCAGCGGGTGACGCACCACGATACTTCGCGATTACGAATGCGCGGATCGTGACCGGATCGGGCGCGGTGATAAATAACGGAACGGTGGTCGTGGCAAAGGGCCTGATTCAAGCGGTGGGCGAAAATGTTGCGATTCCGCCCGAAGCGTGGGTAATCGACGGCAAGGGATTGACCGTTTATCCCGGGCTAATCGATGCCGGCACTGATCTCGGTCTGCCGAAGGAAGAACCTGCGGAAAACGCTGCAGCGGGTCGCGGAAGACGGCGCGCCGCACCGTCGGGAGAAATTGCCAAAGGGCCCGAGGACCGGCCGGGCACAACTCCGTGGCGCGTGGCTGCGGACGAATTCAAGACGGACGATAAGCGAATCGAAACCTGGCGTAACGGGGGCTTTACCACGGCGCTTACGATGCCGGACGGAGCAATTTTCCCCGGGCAAGCGACGGTTGTCGATCTCGCGGGCGACCGCCAGGGCGATTACATCGTCAAAGCGGTTGCGACGCTTCCGATTTCGTTCAGACCCGTCGGCAGCTTCTGGGGATTTCCGGATTCATTGATGGGCTCGATTGCTTATATTCGCCAAGTTTTTGATGATAGCAGATGGTACGAGCAGGCGGCGCCGATATACGCAGCAAACACGACTAAGTTCGAGCGGTTGCCGTACGACCGCACCGAGCAGGTTATCTCTCGCGAGCTACGCGACAAAGAAACCGTTTTGCTGCCGGCCAACAATTCGGTTCAAATTTTGCGCGCGCTACGTCTTGCGGACGAGTGGAAAATCAATGCAGTAATCTATGGTGGCCAGCAGGGATACGCAGTAGCTGACGCGATCGCGGCTAAGAAAACTCCAGTCTTGATAAATCTGAAATGGCCCGAGCGAGCCAAGGATGCTGATCCCGAAGCCGATCAGACCTTGCGCGAGTTGCGGTTCCGGGACCGTGCTCCTTCGTCCCCAGCGGCACTGGCTAAATCCGGCGTAAAGTTCGCATTTTATTCCGGCGGTCTAAGCGGTCCGAAGGACATCCTGAAGAACGCCAGAAAAGCGATTTCTGCCGGGCTTGCGCCGGATGCGGCTTTGCGCGCGTTTACAGTCGACTCGGCCGAAATTCTGGGGGTAAGCGACCGCATGGGAAGCATCGCTCCGGGAAAGATCGCGAACTTGGTTGTAACGGACGGCGATATCTTCGGAGAGAAAACGAAAGTGAAACACGTTTTTGTCGACGGGCGCTGGTTCGAAATTCATGAAGAGCCCGCAGCGGAAAAGCCGGGCGACCACAAAACAGACGAACCGCCCGGTTCGCCCAAAGACATGACGGGTGGCGAAGGGGTGGGCCGATGAAACGCTTGTTATTGCTTGTGGCGATTGCATTCGGTACGTTCGCTCCGGTTGCGCTTCGTGCCCAAGATTCGAACGCTCCGAAAAACAATATTATTCTGATCAAGAACGCCACGCTGCTAACCGTCACGCACGGAAACATCGAGCACGGTTCCATTCTGATTCGCGACGGCAAGATAGCGGAAGTGGGCACGGACGTGAAGGCTCCTGAAGGAGCGACGGTGATCGACGGGAACGGTCAATATGTGACGCCTGGGATTATTGATTGCCACTCGCATATCGCAATAGACGGCGGCGTGAATGAAGGGAGCGTTTCCGTTTCTTCGATGGCAAACATCGCTGACGTCTTGGATCCGGACGACTTGAGTATCTACGACGACCTCGCCGGCGGCGTGACGGTAGCGAATGTTCTGCACGGTAGTGCGAACCCGATTGGCGGGCAGACGGTTGTGATCAAGTTACGCTGGGGCAAGCCGGCCAGCCAGTTGCCGTTCGAAGGCGCGCTGCCTGGGATAAAATTCGCGCTAGGCGAGAATCCGAAGCGGTCGAATTTTTCGCCACCTCCGGGAATCGAACCTCGGTATCCGGCGACCCGCTTGGGCGTGGAAGAAACGATTCGCGAGGCTTTCATCGAAGCTCGCCAGTACAAAAAAGATTGGGACGACTACAAGCAGAAGAAAGCGGCGGGGAACCAGAATCTAATCCCGCCTCGGCGAGATGAAAAGCTCGAGCCGCTGGTTGAAGTGCTCGAAGGAAAGCGTTACGTGCACGCGCACTGCTATCGTGCGGACGAAATCCTGATGCTCATTCGCGTGGCGAATGAATTCGGTTTCAAGATACGCACCTTCCAGCACGTCCTGGAAGGGTACAAAATAGCCGATGAAATTGCGGCATCCGGCGCAGGCGGCTCCACGTTTTCCGACTGGTGGGCTTACAAGATGGAAGCCTTTGACGCGATTCCGTACAACGCGGCGCTGATGACGGACCGCGGCGTGATCGTTTCGATCAACTCGGATGACGCCGAAGAGGCGCGCCACTTAAATCAGGAAGCGGCCAAGAGCATGAAATATGGCGGGCTGTCAGCCGACGATGCTTTGAAGCTGATCACTCTGAATCCGGCGATCCAACTCGGCATCGACAATCGCGTAGGCTCGATTGAAGTGGGCAAAGACGCGGACCTGGCTATTTTCAATCACGATCCTTTGAGCGTGTATGCAGTGGTGCAGAAAACACTGATCGACGGCCAGGTTTATTTCGATCGGCAACGCGACATTGATGGGCGCCCCGCTCTTGAAAAGGAAAAGCAGGACCTGCTGGCAAAGGAAAAGAGCTCGGCCGAAGAGAAGAAAGCAGAAGGAAAAGCGGAAGGCGAGTCCGAGAAAAAACCCGATGCAAAAAAGAAAAAGCCGCCCACCGGTCAAAGCAATGTAGATGGCGTTGCCGGAGGTGGCCTGTGAGCAGCGTGAAGTCCCCGAGCTTTCAACTCACTGCATTTTGTTTGGCGCTATCGCTGGCGTTTCCTCTGTGGTCGCAGCCGGCCGCGACTGTTTACGCCATCAAGGGAGCCAAGGTTTACACGTTAGCTGGACCTGCAATCGAAAATGGCACGGTAGTGATTCGCGACGGGAAAATCGCGGCAGTCGGCGCGAATATTGAAGTTCCCGCGGATGCGCAAGTGATCGACGCGGCAGGGCTGGAGGTTTATCCCGGGATGTTCGATCCGATTACCCAAATCGGATTGAACGAAGTAGGCGCGGTTTCAGCCACGGTGGATGCGCGTGAGCTCGGCGCGTTCAATCCTGAACTTATCGCGGCCACGGCAGTCAATCCGGCAAGTGCACATATTCCTGTGACACGTGCGAGCGGGATAACGGAAGTGCTCGCGGTGCCGGGCATCGGCGGGTTCGATTCGGAAGGCGGCGGAGTGATTACGGGACAGGCCTCGGCGTTCAATTTGGCGGGCTGGACGATGGAGGAAATGCAAATCAACCGCCAGGTGGCGATGGTGATTAACTGGCCCTCGATAGAGACGCGTTCGTTCGATTTCTCGACTTTTAGCTTCAAGGAAAAATCCTACACGGAAGCGAAAAAGGAGTACGACAAGTCAGTGAACGAGCTGAGTGACTGGATCGTGCGCGCCCGGCACTACGCACAGGCGAAAGAGAAAGGTTCGCCGGATCTTTTTCTCCGCGACTTGAAACTTGAAGCGCTCGTGCCCGTGGTGGAAGGAAAACTTCCGGTACTGGTGGTGGCGGACGAAGCCCGAGACATTCGCAACGCGGTGGATTTCTGTGCAAAACAAAATGTGAAAATGATTCTGGCCTCGGGTTCAGAGAGTTGGAAAGTGAAAGACCTGCTAAAAGAGAAGAAGATTCCGGTGATCCTGGGTCCGACCGAACGGCTTCCGGAAAAACAGGACGATCCCTACGACAAGCCCATGACCCAGCCTGCCGAATTAAACGCGGCCGGAATTCCGTTTGCGTTTTCGAGTTTTGGGACATCCTTTTCGCGCAGACTCTCGCAGTACGCGGGAACGGCGGTGGGCTATGGTTTGCCGCATGACGAAGCTTTGAAAGCTGTCATGTTGAATGCCGCGCAAATCTTCGGGCTCGCCGATCAACTCGGAACTCTCGAGCCGGGAAAGCTGGCCAACATTATTGTGACAACCGGCGACCCGCTTGAAATTCAAACGCAGGTTCGTTACCTCTTCATCAAGGGACAGCTCACGAGCACGGATAACCGCCATCGCGATCTGTACGAGCAATATCGCAAACGCCCTGCGCCAACTCGCTAGCGCCGACAGATTCTGCGCGCTCGGGAGCTGACAGCGAACGGGCGCCCGATAGCTGCTCCGGTCTGCCCCGCTCCATGGTGCACCAGGTCCCAGCCCCGCCGGTCTCGTCGCGTGCCCAAACAGTCCACTCGAAGTACTTTCGTACCATTGCCGCACCTTGGCCCAGCCTTCAAAAATGCGTATATCGCTGGGGTTACACCTTTTTGGGGGGAGACGGCGTACTGCCGGTACAACAATGGCGCCACTAACGAAGGATGCATTAGAAGTAACAAATTCAGCTAGCGAAGCGAGCGGGACAACCGCTGGAGCTCCGGGAAAGACGGAGCAGGCCGGGCATCTGCGTGCCGACGCAGTGTCCCTGGAAGTACCGGTCAAAGTTCATGGCTCGCGCGTAACGGAAGTGGTGCGTGAAATTACTCCGCACACCGAGCCGTTCGAAGAACAAACCAACACGATGATTGTATTCCCGCAGGGCGCCGTGATCCGAATGACCACGTCCGTCAATGTGGGTCAGATGCTGGTAGTGACCAACTTGAAATCGCGCCAAGATGCGATTTGCCGCGTGGTGAAGGTCCGCACATTTTCGAATCTGCAAGGGTACGTCGAAGTGGAATTTACGCACAAACAGCCCGGGTACTGGAGTGTTTACTTTCCATCAGAGGGGCCGGCCGTTGTAAACAAGCCCGCGCAGCCAGCCGCAGCGGAACAGGTGGTGCCAGCCGTCAAGAAGAAACCTGTTTCTTCTGCGTCGGATATTTCCTGGGCGCCGGCGCCTTCCGCCAACGCAAGCGAAGAGAAGCCGGCTGAAGCAGCCTCATTCCCAACAGTAATAAAGCCACCCATAGCTCCGCCACAAATCGTTTCGCCGGCTAAACCGGAACCATCATTTGTTTCAATTGGCCGACAGGAGCAGGTGCAGGCTGCCGCGTCAACAATTACGGCCGCGCCGCCCGCCATCCCCAACTTTGAAACCCTGAAAAAAGCACCAGCTCAAGCCAATGCCAGCAGCGTAATCAGCTTTCCGCCCGCTCCGGCTGTCGAGGCTCCGTCGATTACTTCATTGCCGGATTTGCACGACGCAGTGCCGGCCGTGACTTCCGCGCCGGAATTTCCGTCCAGCACCGGTGACTCTGCCGAACGAAGTCAGTCCGCAGCGTCGGCGTCCGATGAAAGCGTTCGCAGTTCCTTCGGAAGTCTTTCCGGTGGCGCAACTCTGGGCACGCACGCGGGGTCCGCTGCGGCTCACGAAGGCGAATCGGATTACACGGGAGCTTCGGTCCATCCGAAAGCACCCGAGGGGCAGAACTGGACTTTAATAGCCGTGTGCCTAACCCTGTTGTTTGCTGTCGTAGGCGGAGGAGTCTTCTACATTCGCACACAGTCCGCGAGTAGCAGCGGCACAAAATCAAATCCAACTGCTCTGACTCAACGGGATGCTGCGGCCAATTTGAACGCGCCCCAAACAGCACAAGCGACCGCGGCATCTCCGCAGGGATCCAACCCGGGCCGCGCCGCGGTGGCGAACAAACCAGCCAATGTTGTCGTCAACGGAAATGCGGCGGCGGAAACTCACGATTCGGCGGTTTCTTCAAACCGGCCAAACACTCCCGCGAAGGAGGACGCGCCGCACGTGACCTCCGATATGATGAACGCGACTTTGAATTCTCATCCGGTGAGTTCGCAACGAACCGGTGGCGGCCAGGACGATGCCGCACCTTCGCTTGACGAAGCAGCGGAGCCGCCTTCGTCCACAACCGGCGCACTCCCCGGAGTTATGGGTTCGTCCGACGTTGCCTCGCCCCCCGCGCCAGAGATTCAGCCGGAAGGCCCTGTAAAAATTGGCGGGGTAGTGAAGGAGCCCAAGCTTTTGTCCTCCACACTCCCGGTCTATCCCGCTTTTGCGAAGGAAGCGCATGTGGAAGGCGACGTCGTCATCAGGACCACGATTAACAAGAATGGAAACGTAACCCACATGGAGATCGTTTCGGGGCCTACGATGTTACGCCAAGCGGCGCTGGAGGCGCTGGGCCGCTGGAAGTATGAGCCATCAAAGCTTGACGGACAGCCGGTATCCGTACAGATGCTCGTAACGATTAAGTTCCACCGTTAGTTGACCCTCACTGCATAAGCGTCTACTGAACAAGCCGGCGCGCGATCGCCACCGCGTGGTTCTTTTTGAATGCCCCTGCATCCAATGTAGAATCTGTACGCTTGCACTCGTATTAGTGCATGCCGAGGTGATCGATGCGCGAAGCTATGATAGTTAGTTCCGTCAGAACTCCTGTGGGCAAAGCTTCTAAAGGAGTGCTGCGCGCCACGCGTCCTGACGACCTGGCGGCGGTGGTTATCAAGGAAGCGGTCGCGCGCGCGCGGGGGCTGGACCCGAAAGAAATTGAAGACGTCATTCTAGGCTGCGCGATGCCCGAAGCCGAGCAGGGCATGAATGTGGCGCGGATTGCGTCCCTGCGTGCCGGCTTGCCTGTGGAAGCTTCTGCCATGACGATTAATCGCTTTTGTTCATCGGGACTGCAGGCGATTGCTCTGGCTGCGGAACGCATCATGGCGGGGCAGGGGGATGTTGCGGTGGCGGGCGGCACCGAATCGATGAGCATGGTGCCCATGGGCGGAAACAAAGTTTCGCCGAATCCTTCGCTGATGGACAGCTATCCCGATGCGTATCTGGGTATGGGACTCACCGCGGAAAATCTCGCAAAAAAATATGGCATTACTCGTGAACAGGCTGACGAGTTTTCGTTCGCCAGCCATCAGAAAGCGTTGGCTGCCATTGCTGCAGGAAAATTCAAAGACGAAATCGTGCCAGTGGAAGTCAGCTACGTCAGTTTTGAGAATGGCTCAAACGGGACCTTGAATGGAACGAAGGCGAAGAACGTGAAAATTAGTTTCGACACGGATGAGGGTCCTCGAAGCGATACTTCCGTTGAGGTGCTTGGAAAGCTGAAGCCTGCTTTTCATGCGCGCGGGGTGGTAACTGCGGGGAATAGCTCGCAGATGAGTGATGGCGCTGCGGCGGCAGTGGTCATGAGCGCCGAGCGCGCACGCGCGCTTGGATTGAAGCCCATGGCGCGGTTTCTGGCGTTTGCCACAGCGGGATGCCTACCGGAAGAGATGGGCGTTGGTCCGGTGTACGCGATTCCGAAAGCGCTGAAGATTGCGGGACTGACACTCGATCAAATTGACGTGATCGAACTCAACGAGGCGTTCGCGGCGCAATCGTTAGCGGTAATCAAGCTTGCCGGGCTGGATCCCGCGCGCGTCAACGTGAACGGCGGAGCGATAGCTCTGGGTCATCCGCTGGGCTGCACGGGCGCGAAACTGACAGCTACGATTCTGCGTGAGCTGGAGCGACGCAATGGACGCTACGGCATGGTAACCATGTGTGTGGGAGGCGGCATGGGTGCCGCGGGGATTTTCGAGCGCGTCGCTTAAGGCTTCGCGCTCATTCGCGCTTTGCTGGTTTGAACAGTCCAACCGTATTTCCTTCGGGATCCTGCATCCAGGCAAATTTGCCCGTGGGTATGTCCATCGGAGGTACGAGCACCTTTCCTCCCAACCCTTTTGCCTTGTCCAGACTGGCTTGTACATCGTCCACACGAACGTAGAAGATGGTGTAGTGATGGGGTTCGTGGCCGAGCGAGTTGATGTGGCCGGCGACCGCTTCTCCGGTCTGAATCATCACGGCTGGGCCCATGTCCTCGAACTTCCAGTCAAACAAGCTGGAGTAAAAATCCTGGGTCGTTTTGGTGTCGCGGCATCCGATTTCAAAGTGAACCACTGGATTTCCCATGTGTCTCCTTTGCTGAAGTAAGGATGTTCTTCATTATTTTCGTTTTACCCTGTATTCCAACGCGAAGCCCGCGCGCTCCCTCAACCGGTGAATTTAACTGCGGAAAGCTTCATTCTGCAACGGACATTTGGCCATGGCGATCGAAGGTCACAAAGCTTCGGTTTTGTCGTAGAATTAAGGCATCGTTCGGTGGTTTCACGGAGGACAAGATTATGGCGAGCACAACTGTTTCGGCGGCACTGAATCGCGGCGGCGCATTCTTGATTACGCCGTGCCGGCCTGAGGACATTTTTACTCCCGCAGACGTTTCTGACGACCAGCGCCTGGTCGGCCAAACCGCCGAAGAGTTCGTACAGAAAGAAGTTGTGCCGGAAATTTCTGCGCTCGAGCAGCACAAGGAAGGGCTGATGGCGCAGATGCTGAAGAAAGCGGGCGAAATCGGCCTGCTCGGCGGCGCGATTCCCGAAGAGTTCGGGGGTTCAGGACTGGACAAAGTATCCTCTACGGTCCTGGCAGAAAAACTTTCCGCTTATGGATCTTTCGCTGTTTCGCACGGAGGCCATTCCAGTATCGGGACGATTCCGATCGTGTACTTCGGCACGGAGGAGCAAAAAGCGAAATACCTGCCGAAAATCGCGACCGGCGAGCTGCTCTCCTGCTATTGCCTCTCCGAACCGCAGGCGGGATCGGATTCGCTAGCTGCGCGCACGCGCGCGGTGCTTTCGCCGGATGGAAAGAATTGGATTCTGAATGGCCAAAAGATGTGGATTACGAATGGCGGCTTCGCCGATGTCTATATCGTGTTCGCAAAGATTGACGGAGAAAAGTTTTCCTGCTTCATCGTGGAACGCGGGGCGCCCGGTTTCTCGGTGGGCGCGGAAGAAAAGAAAATGGGCATTCGCGGCAGCTCCACTGTGCCGATATTTTTCGAGAACACGCCGGTACCCAAAGAAAACCTTCTGCATGAAGCGGGTCGCGGCCATATCGTTGCGTTCAACACGCTGAACGTGGGGCGTTTCTCGCTGGGCGCTTCGTGCCTGGGCGGATCGAAGAAAGTGCTGGAAGCTTCTTCGAAATATTCCAAGGAGCGGATGGCGTTTGGCAAGCGGCTGTGCGATTTCGGGCTGATCAAAGCCAAGCTAGGCGAAATGGCAATTCGGATATTCGCCGTCGAGTCCATGATTTACCGTTCCGCGGGAATGGTTGAAGCCGCCGTCGCGAATCCGAAGGCCGGCGTGGACAAAACTCAACAAGCTATGCAAGTTCTCGAGGAATACGCGATCGAAAGTTCGATAAGCAAGGTGGTTGGCAGCGAAACGCTGGATTATTGCGTCGATGAGGGCGTACAGATCTTCGGCGGGTACGGCTTTCACGAGGACTACCCGGTGGCGCGCGCTTACCGAGACAGCCGCGTGAACCGTATCTTTGAAGGGACAAATGAAATCAATCGCATGCTGATCATCCAGATGCTGATGAAGCGTTCGATGGCCGGAATTTTGCCTTTGATTCCCGCGGCCATGAAGCTGGCGGACGAAATACTGGCCGGGCCGTCGTATGAGGAGTCCGAAACCGGAGCTTTTGCCGAAGAAGAGCGGTCGCTGGCGCAGGCGAAGAAAATCTTTCTCCTCTCCGCAGGGACTGCCGTACAGAAATTCCGCGAAAAACTTGCCGACGAGCAGGAAGTGATGGCGGCGCTGGCCAACGTGGTGATGGATGTGTACGCCATGGAATCTTCGCTCCGCAGAGCCCAGAAGGCATCAGCTGCCCGAGGAGGATCGGCGAGCGTGATGTGCGATGCGGCTCGAGCATTTATATATGACGCGATGGACCGCGTCGAGAAGCAAGCGCGCACCGCTCTTGCTGCGACAGTTGCCGGTGATATGCTTATAACGCAACTTGCAGTGCTGCGGCGCTTTTCTAAGCATGCTCCTATCGACACGATCGCGATTAGACAGCGCGTAGCGGATGCCGTGCTGGTCCAGGATCGCTACCCGTTTGAGGGACGTTAAACCGAAAACCCCGATTCGTTTGAGGCGAAACAAAACGCAAGTTAATTAACTGTAGCCGAAAAGCGGCAACAAAAAACGTCCGCGCAAGGGCCTTTTATTAAATCGGCACTTGTCCTCGTTACGGAAACCCTTTTCTCTTTTCCCTCCCCTTGGCTTACTGGTTCCCGGACATTCGTGGGTTTTCAATGACTTATGGGCTGTTCGTTTTGGTCTCCCGCTTGCTTCTACGTGAGTGAGGCAAACGAGGGCTAATGAAAATCATCCTGGATAGGCTTAATGCATTTGTAGTCGGGGTTACTGCGAAGGCGAAACTCCGCAAGGGATCGCTAGCCGTGCTCGGAGTTTTCTTCTTCTTGCAAATCTATTTTGTGCGCGAATTGCTCGCCGCTGAGGTGTTGTTCGGTGTTGCTTTTGGCGCACTGTTGTTTATCGGCGGAACCGCTTATCTTCTGGGAGCAATTGGCGAGCGAGGACTGGATGTAACGGAAGCGGGAATTCGAGTGCTGGCGCGTTCGGCGCGCCGGGGATACAGCATAGTGGACGAACTCAGTAGAAAGCCATTCCGCCATCCACGTTCAGAGTCTGCCCAGTAATCGCGCTGGATCGAGCCTAGACTAAAAACAGAGCCGCGGAGGCAATTTCATCCACCGTCTGCGGCCTTTCCTTGCAGGATACCTCCCAGCATCTCCTCCTTAAATAGCTGCTCATTCCCAGCCTGAAAATATTCGGCGAGCCTATGCCCTAGGTCTTGCGATAGGCTCGTTTCCCGACGATTCCGCACCTACTAGGGCCTCGACATTGGGGTAAGGAACCGGGCAAAGGAACGAACTGGCAGGGACGGGGCGGTTCAGGTAAAATAATACTCTTTGTGGAGAGTGAATTGACTTTAACGAACATACAAGGCACTTCGAACGGGGGCAAGACGCTGGTGCGCGTCCGGCCGCGCGGATTCTGCGCGGGGGTAGTGCGAGCGGTGGATATCGTGGAACTCGCGCTCGAAGCTTACGGGCGTCCGGTTTACGTTCATCATGAAATCGTACACAACCGCTATGTGGTGGATCAGTTGCGGCGCCGTGGCGCAATCTTCGTGGAATCGATCGAGGAAGTTCCGGTAGGCGCTGTGCTTGTTTTCAGCGCTCACGGAGTGCCGCCGCGCGTCCGCACGGAAGCGCAGGAGCGGCAGTTGCGCGTCATCGATGCCACTTGCCCGCTGGTGACGAAGGTACATCTGGAAGCCCTAAAATTTGCGCGCGAAGGGCGCACGCTGATTTTGATCGGCCATCGCGATCACCAGGAAATCGTAGGAACGTCGGGAGAGGCTCCGGAGCAGACACTGGTAGTGGGTAGTGTCGAGGAAGTGGACCAGCTCGAAGTGCAGGACCCGAATCGGCTCGCGTTCCTTACGCAGACGACTCTTTCGCTTTACGATACGCAAGAAATAGTCGCGCGCTTGCGCCATCGGTTTCCGACTATCGTGGGACCGGCTTCGGACGACATTTGCTACGCGACACAAAATCGGCAAGAAGCGGTGGAAGCATTGACGCGCGAAGTGGAGCTGATATTCGTGGTCGGCTCGGCGAACAGCTCGAATTCGAATCGGCTTGTTGAAGTGGCAAAGCGTGCAGGTGTGGCAGCTCGTTTGATCGAAGATTCAAACGATATAGACGCCTCGTGGCTTACGGGAGTGAAGACCCTGGGATTGACGGCCGGCGCCTCGGCTCCGGAAATTCTGGTGGAGCAAGTGAGCCAGCGGCTTTCGAATTTTGGGTTTACGAATCATCGCGATCTCGATTTGATTCGCGAAGACGTGCGCTTTACGTTGCCGCCAGAGCTCGCCGCGCGGCAGAACCCGGTGGCGCAGTAATCTGGGCGTCGCGGGGCTTATAAGCAAAGTCTAAGGAGCTTTTGAGTGGCGGTTAAAGTAGTCCGCCAGCCGAATAAGATTGCATTGCTCGGTGCGCCAACCAGCGCGGCCGGACTTTCGCTCGGGCACGAAGACGCGCCTGGCGCGTTGCGGGCCGCGGGGTTAGCCGAGAAGCTAAATTCGATTGGCTACGTAGTCTCCGACCTTGGCGATGATCCTCCTCAACGATACAAACCTGACGACAACAGCCCGCGCGCGCGAAATCTGCCCGGAGTACTTGCTGCGATCGAATCGCTGAAACCTCGCGTCGAGCAGGCCGTAAAATCCGGCGCGCTTCCACTAATTCTGGGCGGCGATTGTTCGATCGCGCTGGCTACTGTGGCTGGCTTACGCCGCTATTTTCGCCATGTCAGCATGATTTATATGGACCGCGATGCGGATCTGAATACACCGGCTACGACGCCTTCGGGTTGCGTGGACGGCATGGTGGTTTCACATCTGACTGGCCGCGGCGCACCGGAGCTTGTGCGATTCTGGGGTGAGCCGCCATTGGTGCGCGAGCCGGATCTTGCGCTGTTTGGGGTGGAGCGCCTGGATCCTCCGGAAGAGAATTTGCTGGGACAGTCGCCACTCCGGCGTTATCTGGCGAAGGACGTGAAGCGCAAGGGCGCGACGGCCGCGGCGAAGGAAGCACTCGATCGAATTCGCGGCAATGGCAACGAGTTTGTATTGCACCTTGACGTGGACGTGATCGCGGACTTTCAGGCCACGAATTATCCCGGTAGCGGGGGCTTGAGTATCGAAGAAGTTCGCGAAGCTCTGCTGGTCTTCGTGCAACAGAAACATCTGGCGGCGATCGAAGTAACTGCTTACAACCCGGCGAAGGACTCGGATGGGCGCGCCGCGAAATTGATTATCGATTTGTTGGCTGAGGTTCTTGCCGCGCGACTGGATAAATTGAATGTGGCGGCCGTTGTTCCGGTTCCTGAGACCTCCGGCGCAAGCGCGGCTACAGCCAAAGCTTCCGCGGCGAGCGCAGTGGCAGCTCAGGCAACGGACGCGCCGGCATTGGCCGAACAAAAGTCGGGCGAAGCTTGGTCTTCTGAATCGCTCGATGCCGGGAGCGAGGCGGATCCCGAGGAGCCCGATTCCGCGGGCGACAAGCTTGAACGATCGGAGTCTTCCAGCGAATCAGATGAGTCGCCTTCCTAAACGAATTTCCGTACCGTAAAACAAACTTGAAGTTCCACGCGCCTAGACTATGAGACCCCATCCTGCGGTAATTATTTTCGACGTGGACGGAGTTCTGGTGGACACGCGTGGGTCGTTTCAACGTACGACGCTTGAAACGGTAAGATTCTTTGCGGGCAAGAGGGTTACGCGGCGGGAGCTTCATCGCTGGAAGAATCGCCCCGGCTTCAATGATGATTGGAAACTTTCCACGGCTTGGGTGAAGGCGCTTGGACGGAATATCGAATACGAAGAAGTGAAGCGCAAGTTTGTGGAGATTTATTGGGGCAAGAACGGCAGGGGAAATGTGGCGCAGGAGAAATGGTTACTGCCGGCCGCGAATTTGCGGAGACTTTCAAAACTTGCGGAGCTGGATATTTTTACCGGACGGATCCGCCGTGAACTTGATTACACCTTGGACCGCTGTGGAGCTCGGGATTTTTTCCACAAGATCGTCAGTGTAGAGAATGTGAAGCGGCCAAAGCCGGCTCCTGACGGCCTGCTGCAAATTCTGGATGGACGCGATTCCAGCAGTGCGTTGTACGTGGGCGACAATGTGGATGATGCTCTCGCCGCTCAGGCGGCAAGAGTGCCGTTCGTGGGAATTCTACCCCGAGGAAGCGAAGAACGCCGTCAGCGTGGTACTCGACTTCGTGAACTGGGTGCTTTGGCTATCCTGAGTGATGTCAAAGAGTTAGAGGGGTGGATGAGCTGACGCGCTAGACGCCAGACCCCTCCCATTACCTCTGACCTACCAAAATCATAGTCCAAGGGTTAGTACTAATCACGACACCCGTACCATTGCAGGTTTCGCCCTTAAACCCCATTCTTTCATGTAGAGGCGGGGCTTCAGCCCCACATTTATGGCTACGAATTCCAATGCTCGTCCTGCAGCGGCCCGCGCGTTCGTGCGCAGCCTCAACATTTTGCTGAAATTTGCGCGGATGTATGATTTCGGCCACCCGCGCACCGTAAAGCAATTCGAAACAGGCTGGAGCGAGCTTCGCACGGCGCTTGGTTCGGGTTCGGAGAACGAAGCCGGAGTACTGCTAGGGGTATCCGGCGACCAACTTCTGCTCGATGGTACGCCGTTGGAATCGGCGGCAGCCGAAAAAAGTTTCGCTAAGATGCTCTCTTCCGCGGGCATCGCCAGCATTCATTTTTCTCCAAAAGTGACGCAAGCGAGCTTGGCACGGTTTGTGCGTGGATTCCCAACCGGCACTGGCGCGAAGCCGGTGCAATTAGCTGAGCAATTGAAGGCTGCGTTGCAAGGCGATCCGCACATTCACGTTAACGAAGTATGTTTTGTGCCGGCCGACTCCGCTGTCGCTAAGTCCACTATTGCCGCGCAACTTGCAGCTCGCACACTGGGATTGGATTCCGAGAAGTCCGACGAACTCTTCAACGACCCTGAGAGGCTTCTGCAATTGATCATTGCCGCGGAAGGAACGCAAGGTTCCGGCAGTGGACCAAAAGTCGGAGGCCTGGGCGGGAATGGCGATGGAGATGGCGACGGCAATGGCGGGTCAGGCGGTTATGGCAGCGGAGGCA
Organism: uncultured Acidobacteriota bacterium; assembly: GCA_963698005.1. Taxonomy (GTDB): domain Bacteria; phylum Acidobacteriota; class Terriglobia; order Acidiferrales; family UBA7541; genus Palsa-295. The sequence continues at coordinate 2,220,658 of OY969113.1, read as the reverse complement.
GCGGCAGCGGCTCAGGATATGGTTTTGACGGGTCTGGTTCGGGTCGAGGCAACGGATTTGAGTCAGCAGGTGGGGAAGGGCGCAACGACGGAACTGGGAATGGTTCTAACGCTGGCGGGAGCGAGAGCGGCTCTCGCGGCGGACGGGGCGGAAACGGCGGCGGTCCCGGATATTACGCAAACGAGCCATCGGAAGTTGTCAGAGGAGTTCCCGCGAGTCATGGCGAGGCGGGCGAGGGTGCCGACGGGCTTCGCGTGTCAGGGCCAGTGAGTTCGGTCCACGGTTCGGAAGGTGGAACTGGACATGGCGCATCGTCAAGCTCGGGAACCTGGAACATTGTCGGCGGAGATGGAGCGGGAACACCTTTGGAACCGGACGCTGGTGGGTTTTGGTTTAACAAAGACGGTTCGAAACAATCGGCAGCCGGCGGACAGGGATCGGAAGCGCGGATTAGCAGCGGAGCGCCTATTAACGGAGCAAATTTCTCGAGCGAAAGCCGTTCAAGCGATTTCGGCACATGGAATATCGTCGGCGGTAGCGAAGAGGGAACACCGCTTGATGCTAATGCCGGGGGTTTTTGGCTCAACAAAGAAAACTCGAAGGGATCGGGATCGACGCCGCGAGGCGTTGGTGGAGAAGTTTCGGTAACGGATAACCAAGGATCGACAGGCTCGACGCGAAACACAGCCTCTGGTGGAACGGGCTCAGGGCCCAATGTTTCCGGCAGAGGCCCTAGCGGAAGCGGCAGAGGAGGCGGACATAGCGCATCGCCTTCTGGTTCTGCCGGCACTGCTGCCACTGGCCACAACACGGGTGGAAACCGTGGCAGCGGAAACAGAAACCCCGGTGGATCTGGCGCGCAATCGTGGAAGGTTCCTGGAGGAGGCGGTTCGGAAACGGGCGAAGCAAGCCGATGGGGAAACGCGACTGCCGGAATTCGCGGCAGCCGTACCGCGCGAGGCAGCGCCCCTGGTTCAATGGCTGTGGAAACCGGTCTGATGACGCTGCACGAAGACGAGCTAAAAGGAATTCTGCAGGTGCTTGCGCAGATAGCCCGCACAACAGACCCGTCGAAAGACAAAATTGATCCGGCTTCGTTTCAATCGCGGCTATCCACCTTGCCACGCCGCGCTCGATTTACGGTGAGCCAGGCATTGTCGGCGCTGGCGGCGCAAGCGCCCTCTGAAACGTCAGACCAACCGACTCTAATGAAACTCGCGGAACATATCGCCATTCGTTTCGCGCTGGAAAGCTACGAGAAGGGCGACATCGAGGTGAATGCGGTACGGCAAGTGTTGGACGAAATGAGCACGGAGCTAGACGGTCTGCGTAAAATTCTGGGAGTGTATGAAGAGACGATGGCTCGCCACGGGATTGAAACGCAGTCCCATGTGGACCTTCTGGCGCAACAGTTTTGGGCTCAGGTGGGAGACGAAAAGAAGAAAGCAGTGCTTGAGTCTTCCGAAGCGTGGTGCGTCCCTCCTGCGAAGATTCGAGAATATGTGGAACGATTAATGGAACGCGGCGAAACGGAAGCAGCAGAAAATACTCTGCGCAATTACGCGAACTGCATCACGAACAAATCATCCGAGCAACGGCGCCAAACTTCCACGGGACTTTCCGAACTGGCAGGCCTCTACGCGAAGAGCGACGAGCGGTTGCTGATGGACACAATACGCAAGGTCGGCGTGCAACTTGCCGAGGAGCGCGATTCCGAGCTGCAGAGCCTTGTGGGCGCGGCATTCGTTCGCCTGTCGCAGGAAGCCGCCACCAAACGTTCGTATCCGGCGATTCAGCGCGCTGTTGAATTAGTGGAATACGTCGAATCCGAGCGGCCCGGCCTGGGAAACAATCTGCGTCCGAGAATTGCAATTGAGAACCGCTTGCCGGAGTTCATCGAAGAAGCGCTAAAAGCGGGCAACGTCCCCAATGGATTGTCGGATCTTCTACGACGCATGCCGGCGCCTGCATCCGAGCATTTGGCCGGGCGTTTCAGCCGTTCCGGTTTTCGCGAAGATTGCGATCTATTGATTTCCATGATGGAAACGCTGGGGCCGGACGGACTGGAACATTTGCGCGAACAACTCCGTAAGGGCGGACCCGTAGAAGTGACAGAAGCGATCGGCGTCCTGACCCGTTTGGATGCGGACCTCGTGGTGGAAGTGCTTCCGGGAAGAATGTCCGAATGGAAACGCACGACTCACGACAGAGTGGTGCGACAGATCTCTTCCAGCGGCGGGACCGAAAGGGGCCGCCTGCTCCTGACGATATTTGATGGTCTCGATTCTCTGATCCGTCCGCTCGCACTGGATGAAATCGGAATGAGCGGAGAGCAGGGGTCGGACATGCGTTTGTTGCGCCTGGCGGAAGGTGATTTGCCAAAGGATGGCACGGGATACCTGCGATTAAAAGCGATTGAAGCGCTCGGCCGCCTGCGGACCAGCGGGGCGGAAGTGGTACTGCGAAAAATCGCCGAGGCACGCAAGGCATTTCGCTGGGCCAATCCGAGCGAATTGAGACTCGTCGCCGTGCAGGCGATGGAGAAGATCGATCCTGAATGGATACGCAATTTCATTCCGCGAAGCGGGCTAAGCGTTGCGGAACTTTCGATTGAGCCGCTCGACGCGGACCCAAATTCTTCGGCAATACGTCAGCGACGCTACCCGCGTTTGCGGCTGGAGCGCGCGGTGTCGGGCATGACCACGAATCTAAAGGAAAATTGCCGGTTGGATATCCCCGAACTGACTTTGGGGGGCGGCGTGGCGATTTGCGATCAAAGTTTGCATCCGGGCAGTTTGATAACTATGAAACTGAATACGGGGCAAAAGCCGTTGAAAGCGCAAACCATCGTTCGCGACGCGAACACCCAGGCGCGCGCGTTCGAACTAGTGGAAATCGATCTTGATGAGCGAGCTAAACTGCGCAAGCTACTCGTGCAGCTGGGAAACATTCAAAAACAGTCCACGCCGCAGGATCGCAGCCGGCGCGGTACGCGCACGATACTCACAAGTCAGACCTAGAAAGATCCGCAAAACCCTCTTTCAAAATCATCGGTATTGCGTCGCCCCAAACTGCGGGTGCTGCTCTTCATTCGATCGAAGGACTCCCAACCGTACGGCTATAATTATTAGTGCGCCGATACTTGCAGCGCACAGCGAGAGAGCCTGTGTGAAATCGCATTTGAGAACAAACCACGCGATAATGCACATTGCCGCGGTCAGCGCGTAGATTGTCAGTGCCACCCTTCGCGGCGGCCAGTTTATCCCCAACAATAAATCGTAGAAGTGACGGCGATCACCGTGAAGCAGTGGCCACCCTCCGCGCAACCTCCGGAGAACGGTCATTATTCCGTCGAGTAACGGAAGCGCGGCCATCAGTAGGGGCACGACAAGCGCAATGTGAGGCTCAGTCGCTGGGTGCGAGCCGTAAAAATCTAGTGCAAGAAATGCGATGCCAAATCCCAAGACGGTGCTCCCGGAATCGCCCATGAAAAGACGCGCGGGTGGAAAATTGAAGACTAAGAATCCGATGGAGACACCCAGTAAGCTCCACGCCACTGTTGATCCCAACACACTGAGCGCGATGCCGGGAAGTACGAGATATGCGGCGGCGATGATTCCCGTAACCCCCGCACATAGGCCATCAGCGCCGTCTAGGAAATTGAAACAGTTGATAAATAGCGCCGTCAGGAAGCAAGCTGCGGCCAAGTTGGCCGGACCTGCCTTGAGCCAAGGCAACCGCCAGCCTCCGCACCACAGTAAGATTGCCCCGCCGACTTGAGCTGCTAGGCGCAGATTGGGCGACAGGTGCCAGATGTCGTCAGCGAGTCCTGCAGTCCAGATCAAGATTAGCGCGGCAAAGAAAGGCCAGACGTGCGTCCGAGAAGGGTGTCCCGCAAAGCTTACGCCTGCCGCAAAAGCCAGCGCGATCGCAACGCCGCCCAGACGCGGGATCGGCTGCGAATGAATCTTCAGCGGGCCAACCGAATCGTACAGCCCCCAATGTATGCAAAGTGCCCTGACCATAGGGGTGAGGACCAACGTCGAGATAAACGCGATAGCTTCGGGGCGGAACAATTAAGTTTATCCAGTAGCTTTGCGGACGAGACGCCGCACGTGGCGAAGGCGAATGCGGCTCATCTTAATCGCCAGGCCGCGAACGCCTCGGTGGCGAAGTGCCGCACGTGCGTCACGGAGATAAAGACGAAATAAGCCCGGGGATAGATCTCGATAGAACATTTTCTCGTAGGAGCCGTCCGCGATTTCTTCGGAGAGCTTCTGGAATCGCGCCACAATTGTGCGGGACATCGCGGTGTCGGGTATTGAGCCGAAGCCGCTTTCATCCAGAAACACAGGACGGATTTCGATTCGCGTGAAATTGCCGTTGCGATTGAATCCTGCGACCGCGATCAGCCCTTCGCGTTCCAAAGGGGAAGCGATATAGCCTGAGACCAGGCTTCCAAGACCGTAAAAGGTAAACGATGGAAGGTTTTTCACGCGCTCAATCCGCTTGTAACCGGCGACGCGGTGTGAGTGAGAGCAGGCCACGACTTGAAAACCAGATTTCCCGAGTGCGTCCAACAAGCGGACATCTTCGGGATCGGGCCGATTCGTTCTTAGGACGCCGACATGAAGCAGCGCGACACAGAAAGTGGCGCCACGACGTTTCATCTCTTGCACGGCTTCCAACGCGCGCTTGGGAGTGGCGGGCTCAACCCCCGGAATGTCGTCCGTAGCAATCTCGTGTGCCGCTTTTGCCGCGGTCCAGAAGCCCACGCGAAGTTCATTTGGTCCCTGCCAGACGTAAACCTCAGGCGATTCTCTTGTAGTGCGGCCGGCGCCGAGCGGAATGATTCCACGAGTCGAGATCGCTTCTCGCGTTTGTGCTACACCAGCATCGCCGAAATCGTAGCTATGATTGTTTGCGATCCCTATAGCGTGAGCATGAATTGGGAGGAGATATTCGAGCGATTCCGGATGCGCGCGAACGATTTGGCCGATTCCTGTGAGAGCCCGCGGAGCAAACATTCCGTCGGGGACCGCGCTTTCGAAATTTACAAAAGTTGTAGAGACGTCTTTAAAGTAAGCAGCGACATTGCGCGCCATCTGGTTCCAGCCGACGCCGATGGGGAACGTCAGATTGCCGGCTGGAAGAAAATCCCCAGCGATTGCAATTCTTGTTGCAATCTCTTGGCCTTCGCCGGAATCCCACAGAACCAAGTTTTGATCGATCATAAGGAGAAAATAAAAGTCACGCAGGCAACAGAGGAGAAACCCAATTTAACAGCCGCTTGCGCACCGGGTGTGACCACGTCTGCCTTAAACCGCAGGCGATTGTTTTCGCACTGGCTTCCACTTGCCGGACTTGCGGCCGAACAGGTATTTCGCCGTTCCGACGAGTGACGCGAGATTCACAATGCAAAACGACATTGGGATGAAAAGTGGAAAGGCGAGCCTATTATTGCGGAGTGCAAATCCAACCAACGCAGTTCCGTAGAAAACCAGCTGTGCGAGAAACACTGCGCGGTAGAAGTGAAGGTGGTAAAGAAAAATATTTGAGGTGAAGAGCGCCATCAGAAAGTACGGCACGAACCATCGAAGGAGTTTATGGGACCACAGGCTAATCGCGATTTCGCGGTAACGAAAAGGATTGAGAATTCTTCTATTTGCCAGAAGAGCCCGGAGGTCCTTGCTCACAATCCGGATTTTCAACCTGAACATAGAATCGGGCTGATTCTGGGTCAATCGAGTGACAGCGATAGCGCGAGAATCCAAGACGGTCCTCATGCGCATCAGCGCGACTTGTAAGGGCAGAGCGAAATCGTCACCGACATGTGGATCTAGCGGCTTCCATAGGGAACGGCGCATCGCAAACAACGAGCCGGAAGCCATTGCTAACAATCCGAAGTTGCTTTCCTGCGTTCGCAACCATGTTTCGTAGCGGAGATAGATACTTTCGTTTTCGGACACGTTCGTCTCGCGAACATTCTGATACCGGGGGATTCCCGAGACGAGACCGACTTGCTCGTCGGCAAAGTTCTCAACGAGACAGGACAGCGCATCCTCCGACAAAGTGCAATCCGCATCAGTAAAGACCAGAATTGAGCCCGAAGCTTCGGCCACCAGACCGTTTTGTATCGCGCTTTTACCCTGATGCTGTGGAAACGAGATCAGGCCCACTCCGTGGCCTGCGAACTTGCGAACGATATCCTCCGTATTATCCGAAGAACCATCACTGCCAATCAGAACTTCGACGCGCTCGCGCGGATAATCAGACGAGAGCAGATTCCTAATTTTCGACTCGATGACACATTCTTCGTTGTGTGCGGCTACGATCACGGTGATCAGCGGCTTGGCTTGACCTCGACGCCAAGGTGCGGGACCTCCGAGAAGACGGAATTTTAGAAGCAGCGGGTAGCCAAAATACACGTAAATAATTACTGCCGCAAAAAACCAGAAGAGCTGCGCCATTCTCTAAGCGACTCTCTCTATGGGGTGATTGTTTTTCGTCTGAGACGCAATAAGCTCGAGGGACAGTTGGCGGTACGATATCAAGTGAATTTCGCGTTCCTCAATCACCGCGCGCATTTCAGGGTTTGTCAGCCAGCTTAGTTCGTCTTCGCGCCGGCGATAAATTGGATCGGACTGAGAGAAGCCATCCTCGAAAAAACCAGGATGGCATGTAAGTTCGAAGGTTCCGGTTGGCAGGTTCTTAAACGCGGCGGTCCAAAGCAAGCCGAGGTTTGTGGAGTCCTTTCTGGAGGCGGAAGGAAATGAAATGCGGCTGTCCGCCGACTTAAACCTGTGGAAGGCGGTATGTTGCAGCGCACTGCGGTAGCCTTGCACCAGGAGCCGGCGCGCGATTCCTCCCTCATGAGGTCCACCCAGAACGCCATTTCGCGGCCAACAACTGAAGCGGGACGCACGGATGCATGAAATACCTTCGGACGCAACCGCGCGCGCGAAGGCGGAGGCGGCGGATGGATAAATGTGCATGTGATGATGTGAATCAGCGTGAGTGGGTTGAAGGGCGCGGGATTTCATCCAGCGAATCTGCGCCAGAAATTCCGTTTCCAGATCCCGCGCGGATACTTGGCATCGCCAGAGTTTGCGAACCATAACGGGCGGCGGATGAAAATCTCCGGTTGAATCCACCAGGCTCGGAACCTCATGAGGCGGAGAAATTGGTTTACCGCGGCAAATATTCAGATGGATTCCGATGCCGAGAGCGGGCGCGCCTGCGAGGTGTTCGATGGCGTATTCGGTTGCAGGCATATTCACCATTAACGAGGCGCTGGTTAGGAATCCAAAGCGATGAGCTAGAAGAATGCCGTCGGATATTCCACGGCTCATTCCGAAATCGTCGGCGTTGACGATTAAGCGTTTTTCCTTCATTGCTCCACCCGATTGACGATTAGAGGGATTTTACCGCCTGGAAAAACTAACGGCTCCGAGGCGATCTCAGCAGTGACACGCATGGATCCGCCGAGCAGCTGTTGCAGCTCTTCGCGAATTTTCATCATTTCCTGGGCGGCGAGATCGCTGCCGGCAACAGCTCGAACAACCACGCGTTCCGCACGGTCGTGGACAAACTGACAGAATCGCAGCGAAGTTGCTCCCTTAAGGTATTGGTTCAACGCACGTGGAGAAAATATGCGGCCGTCGGCGCAATGGAGGATCTCGCTTTCACGGGTGATCGTGGGTGTGACTCGAGGAAACGCACGGCCACATTGGCAACGAGGCCCGAGTTTCCAACGCCCTCGGTCGCCGATTCGGTATCGCACCAAAGGCATGGCGCGATTCAAGAAACCAGTCCAAACGAAATATCCCTCTTCGTCTGCGGCGACTGGAGCGTTGTTATCGTCCAGTATTTCCAAGTAACCGTACTCGGGCGCAAGGTGCATCTCGCCTTTCTCGCATTGTTGGATAAGCCCGCAATATTCCGTCATGCCGTAGCTATCGAATACAGTTGCCTGAAAAGCGGATTCAATTTTCTCGCGAGCCGCCGGATAGAGGGGTTCGCCGCTGGCGAAGACTGCGCGCATCGGAATGGCCTCGCCGCGGCTTAGGGCAAAATCCGCCAGGATGCTAAGCACCGAAGGGAAACCTTCTAATACCGCGCCTTGGTGCTGGTGAAGGAATTTGAGGTAGTCGGCGGCAGTTTTCTGCGATAGATGAAAAATACTCAAAAGAATCTGGCGCTCAGGCAGATTGTGAGTCCAATAAGGAGGTGTAGTACGGGTGATCGGTACCACGCGCGCTCCAAAGAGCGTTACTCGCGGCTGTCGTGGCTTTAATCCGGCCCAGGCCCATTGACGAAGGAGGAAAGCCCAGTTTTCCCTGGCGAGTTTTTCCGTGTAGGCGACTTTCAAGTTCCCGCCGGTTGTGCCGGTAGTCCCGGCAAAAATGCGCTGATGCGGGGGGACGTCGCGCGAGAGAAGGTGCGCGCGGTTCTCGCGAACGGTTTCACGCGTGAGGACGGGGAGAAGCCGTAGGCTATCGAAGTTGCGAAGCTCGATAGGCGGATAGTTGGCGTAGTAAGGCGCCGTAACACGCGCGTGCGAGATGGTTTCCTGCAGAGCGCGAATTTGAAATGAAGAAATGTCGTTGGGCGTCCACGCCTCGTGCGCGCGAAGTTGGTCGAGGAACGAAAAGGTTTCCGGTGAGTAGCGGATTCGCGAAAGGAACCAGCCGCGCGCGCTGGCTAAAAAAGTGCGCGCGGGGGAAGGTAGACGGTCGTAAACGGTTTGCAGCCGTCCAATGTTTGCCCGCATGAGAGGTTCGAACATACAAAAAAGCTTATGTCCCAGAAGAAACTAGGAAGTTGCTGCTACTCGCACGCAAAACTCGCGAAGCTTGCGCGCTTCGTTCTGATTGTTGTACCTCTGGACGATCGCAGACCGTCCGGACTGGCCCATGCGCGAAGCCGCGTCCGGATGATCCAGGAGCCAGCGAATCGATCGAGCAAGCTCAGCGGCGTCGGAAGGCTGGTAGAGAAATCCGCCACTCACGCTCCTGAAGAACGGCCGGATGGGCGGCAGATCGCTTGCAATTACCGGCAAACCGCAAGCCCAATACTCGAAAACCTTAACCGGAATATTCAGTCGGAATTTGGGGATGTCTTGCAACGGGCAGACGCCGATGCGGGCTTCGCTCAGCGCCGCGGCCATGTCTTCGTGTTCCATCCGTCCCCTGAGCTCAACATATGCCGATAGGCCGAGGGCGCGAATGCGTTCGCGCAACTCGTTTTCGAATGCAACGTCGTCGAAATAACCGATCAACAAAAGGCTGGCCGGCTTTCCACGGGCTGCGAGCAACCGCATCGCTTCAAGAAGCACCAAAGTGCCGGCGCGCGCTGAGAGGCCGCCACGGTAGACGACATCGAAGTGATTGGTATTAAGGCGAGGCGGGGGAAACAGATCGAGATTTGGGAAGTTGAAGAAGACGAGCTTGCGGCTTTTTCCAGTGTGCGCGAGACGGCGCAACGTGAGCGAGTCCGCCGTCATCACGCCATCGAAGCGATCAGCTGCTAAGCGTTCGAAAGCCGCGACCATCTTTGCTGCGGGTAGCCTTAAAGCAGCGGGGAGCGAACGCTTGTTCAGCGCCATTGAAGGGAAATCTTCATAGGCGTCATAGATAATTCGCTTGTGGAAAATTACCTTCAGCACCAGCGCAACCGGGAGGAGTTCCGGATCTTGAAAATGATAGAGATTCGCGTTTTGGCGCAGAAGGACTCGAATGAGCCCGGCAGAGGCAAGCAGAGAACGCAATCGGCTCTCCGGTCTTTGCAGAGTCACAAAGTCGACACCGTTGTGCCGTCCTTTGGTATCTGCGGGCGTTACGTACCGGATTTTCATCCCGGCAGCTGCGAGTGGCAGGCATTCGCGGTGAAATGAGCGGCTTTTTAATTGAGCATGAGCGGTCGAAAAGTGACATAGCGTTATGCCACATTTCGTGGCGACGGCCTCGGAGGCGGGAATCAGGGCGGATAATTGGGCTGTCATTTGGGGTCCAAACTATTCGCGAAAAGTTTTCTTCGCGTTCAAGGGCGGCAATCCCCGTTATGCGCGACGGCGGGGGAGAGGATTGCCGGCGGCTCTGAGGCTCGGATTCGCAGACTTCCTGCCACGAAAATTAAACTTATAAAAAGCCACGTTGACCGATCGGAGTTGATGTCGCCCGTGTTTAGCGAGTTCACTATGCCGACCAGCAGCAGCGCCGCAGTCACATAGGAGAAGGTCAAGTACGGTGACGAGGCGTCTCGCATTTGGCGAAACCCTTCGCGAATGGCGCTGCCAAAGATAACGCAGACGATTAGCATAGCGGGAATTCCAAGTTCACACCCGATCTCAAGAAAGATGTTGTGCGGCCAGTTGTAAAGCCCTGCGTTGAGCGAATGATAGCGGAAACCCTGGATGCCGACTCCGATCCAAGGATGTTGTTGAAGAAGCTGCCAACCATAGCCAAGAAGTTCGGCGCGAAAGTTCAAAAGATTGTCCACGCTGCGGGAATTCGCCAGAGTTCCAAGATATTCGAATGAGGCCTCGGGAATGTTAAGGAAGGGGATTGCAGCGAAGCCCAAGACAGTCAAGCACAGCAAATCTGCGACAAACTGTCGGTACAAAAACAAACTCATCAGGATGGCGGCACCGAGCGCTATAGCTGCACCGCGCGATCCGGAACCGATCAATGCCATCAGGGGCACGGCGAGCAAGGGACATACGAGTATTCGCTTGAAAAAAGACAGCCGGGGCATCGCAATGAACCAAATTAGCAGGATTAGGGAGCAGGCAATGTGGCCCAAACCAATCGTGTTGCTGCTCGGCGTCACGAGGCGCTCGGATCCGCCGAGCTGAGTAAGCGAGTAGCCACAGATCAGGAAGGCGATGACGGCAAACCCTGCGAAGAATCGTTTGAGGGCTTGCGGCGTAGTCAGGATGAAAAACGGAGCAACGATCACGAGGCCTGTTACCGTCAGGAAGCGGCCCAGCTTTTCCAATCCGGCGTCAAACACCGGCGTGTAGGCGAGGCTAGCGACCATCAGCGCAATCAACGCGATATATAAGAAAAATGAGGCCGGCATCGGTACCATGCGTTTTCCGCGGAACGAGTTCAAGCCAATTCCTAAGAGGATAATTGCGCCCAAGGCCAGTGTTAAATCCACCGGAAGTATCGAGGCGATTCGCTCATCACCTTTCAGGTCGCCGATGACAACATAAAGAGCGAGCGCGAGTTCGGGGTAAAAGAGAAGCACGGCAACGCTGGCCGCGGCCAGCAGGGAAGCAATCAGCATTTGCGGGGAGAAAGTTGAAGCGAACAACGCCCATCCGCCGGCGAGGGATGCTGTCAGTATGGCGAGGCTTGAGAAGCGGACTTGATGAAACTTGTGGAAAACGCTTACGTTGCTGTACGAACCCATTTACTTGTGGGCCTTTGCGATGAAGAGAACGTCTTCGACATGTTCAACGGCCTCAAGATTCACGGGCGTTTCACCGTCGATCAAATCGTATGCGCCATAGCCGTAGCTCGACATGTAATCTGAAAGCTCGGACATTTTTCGCCCCAGCAGCGGATAGGCGCGCGGAGCGATTTCGCAGATAATAGCAGGGCGTTGTTTCGATCTATCAAAAAAGCCTCGCAGTCCTTTCAAGATCGGCAACTCGTATCCTTCCGCATCAATTTTGACCAAGGAAATGCTGTTGATATTGCGCTCCGCCAGATAAGAATCCAGGCGAACAACCGGAACCTTTAAAGTGGAGATGACTTCGGGGCCCGACTTGTAAGCCAGCACCATCGTGTTTTGACCCGGCTCGCGGGTGACGTAAATTGTGCAGCTTCCGGGTTCTTCGCCTGCTGCCTTGCAATTCGCCAGGATGGAGTGTTCCGGATTCAATTCAACAAGCCTCTCGAGTCTGTCGAAGTAAGCAGGCACAGGCTCGAAGCAATGTACTTGGCCTCGCTTTCCGACAATTCCCGCGGCGAAAGCTGATAGATATCCGACGTTCGCTCCGACATCTAGAAACACATCTCCAGGTTTCATCAATCGCTTCATCGCATCAATAATCAAAAGGCCGTAGGAGCCGAAGTACATCGGAGCGGTGCCTCGGTAGTGGCCGAGGTCGTACTCGAACACAACGTCGTCGATGCATTTTTGCGCCGGCAGTGGCGGCAAGCGCCGGGTAGTATTCAGTTTTGCAAGGAGCACACGACAAAACAGTGACGGGTTCTTGGCCAATAGGGTCGTGGCGCGAGATGCTATGGTTCGGAGATACATGTTTGCGGTCCTTTGGCTTAACTGGCGTGAGCCGCACGTGCAGTTTCTTGTTCGACGAGCGTGGGGTGCGCAAAAAGACGCTGCAGCTCAGTCATCCGAGCATAATCCGAGGCCAAAATGCTGTTTTCGTTCAGATCGCGCGATATTCCGGCCTTGTAGCCATGAAGGTCGAGTTTGATCGCTGTTCGCGGGCGATTGTTTGGATCACCAGGCTTGTTCCACGCCGGCCCTTTGTGAATGCCATTTCCGTGAATGGCTGCAACGCTTCCGCGCGGGGTCTGCAGTACCGCCCAACTTCGCCGCGGATAGACACGTTCGACTTCTTCATCGCTCAGCCGCCCGTCATTTGCAGGTATGCCTAGATCGCGAGAGAGGCGGGGACGGCAGGAACGGACATCGTAGTGATTCGAGCCCGGGATATAAACGAGCGGACCGCGGGTGTCGTCAATATCCACCAGGTAGATGAAGATTTGGAGTGAATCCGATTCATCATTATCTTTATGGAAGTTGCTCGAATGCAGAGGGCGATTGTGTGGAAAATCGCGAACGAGGGTTACACGATAGAGCGGCGGTACGTAACCGAGAAAGTTCGCTGCAATCTTCAGAATACTCTCGTGGAAAGCCACATCCAGTGCTTCGGGAATGCGTACCAGCGGATCGCGCAGAGCAATCATCTTTTCCGTGGCGGCTAATTCGGCGTAACAGAGACCATCGAGCGTCGTGCGGTCTTTGGATTGAATCGAATAAGCAAGATGGGTGTCGATTTCGAGGTTCTGAAACATCGCGTCAGCCTTTATAAATATGCGATCTATGAGCTTTTGCGGAAAGAATTCAGAAATCAGGGCATATCCGGATTCTCGGAGCGAGTTCACCTGCCGTGCTTCGAATTCATTCATGGTGAATAGAGAGCGATTGCGTTTGAACAGCCGGCGAATGTCCGCTCCAGCGATTCGGCGGGAGTACAGCATCCTAGCCTTGCAGATAGCGCTATAGAGGTGCGGCTGAGTCCGAACGGTGCGCAGCAGGAATGGAGAGCGCGCTGGATGTTGGCTCGATTTGTGATTCATGGTACTTAACCGGCTGAGGCGCTGAAGTGCTTTTGGCGAGAGCCGGCGTCATCGGCACTTTCGGTCAACAGTTCGTGCACTGTTGCACATACCTCGGCGACTTGCGCGTTGGTCATAGCCGAGAAAAATGGAAGCGCTAGGCACCTTTCGGCGGCTAGGTCCGTTTGCGGTAGGAAAGAAGGGCGCGAGAGTGCGATCGTCTTGAAATAGGGTTGGCGATGGATGGCCGGAAAGTATGCCTGGCATGCAACGCCTCGCCCGCGTAAATTCGCGATCAAACTTTCGCGCCGCCGCTCAGCCCACGGTCCTTGCAACTGAATTACGTACACGAACCAACTTTGCTTTGTCTCGGCTGGTTCGTACGGGAGAGTAATGCCTGGAGTGTGAGCGAGAGCGCGTGAATATTCCGCGGCCACTCGCTCCCGTGATGAGAGCAGATCACTGATTCTTTTAAGCTGGACCAAGCCCAAGGCGCAGTGCAAATCGCTCAAGCGGTAGTTGTATCCCAAAGCGGTGTGACTTAACCAAGCGGACCGATCGTCGCGGCCCTGATTGCGGAGACTGCGGCAGAGCATCGCGATCTCCGGGTCATCGGTGACGATCATTCCTCCCTCTGCGGTCGTCATCTGCTTGTTTGGATAGAATGCGAAAGCCGCGACGTCGCCGAAAGTGCCGACAAGCTGACCACGATACCGGCTTCCGAGTGCTTCGCAGGCGTCTTCGAGGATGCGCAAATTGAATTCGCGCGCCATTTCGACAATAGGAGCCATATCGCACGGTGTACCAAAAACGTGAACTGGAAGAATTGCTTTTAGAATGCGTCCTGACCGGCGATTGACCAGCCTGCATTTATCGGGCTTCCAAACGTATTCAGAGGTCAGGGTCTCTCGAATCTCTGCCGGATTAATGTTAAGCGTGGCGGGATGGATATCGACGAACATCGGCAACGCTCTCTCGTACAACAAACAGTTGGCTGAAGCTACGAAACTGAAAGATGTCGTGAGAACCTCGTCTTCCGGCCCGATGCCGAGTGCTTTGACGCAAAGATGCAAAGCGGAAGTTCCACTATTAGTCGCGACGGCATAACGCGTGCCGATGTAGTTGGCGAACTCCTCTTCAAATTCAGCGACTTGTGGACCAAGGCTTAGATTTCCAGAGCGAAGTGCGCGTGTGACGTAATCAACCTCGAGATCTCCAATATCGGGCCGTGAAAGCGGGATATTCACGCTGCACCTATCGAATCAGGAGCGGCAGACGGACGCGGCAAAGCCGAAACCGGAAGACAACGCCGATCAATTTGTGTTCCTTTGAATCCCGGCTCGATTTCCGACAGGTACTCAAGCAAGCCTTCCTGATCGCCGCATTGAAGAAGGATTTCCATTTTGCGAACCTTGCCTAGAATTCCACGAGCCGATGGGTTCTGCTGTGCGATCACGAGGATTCCTTCAGCTTCGGTACGAACGGGTCGCTCCCAATCCGTCCAAAGCTCCTCCTCGATCTTTTCGCCATCTTTCAAGCCAACGAATTCGATGGGAAGGTCGCGCCCGGGTTCGAGGCCGGCAAAAAGCGCCATGGTCTTTGCTAGTTCATAAATATTTAGCGGCTCGCCCATGTCAAATACAAATGTCTCTCCACCCTTGCCGAGGGCTGCCGCGCGCAAAATTAGATGAACTGCTTCCGACACCGACATGAAATAGCGCGTTGCGCGCGGATCGGTGACAACTATCGGTTCGCCTTTCTGGATTTGCTCCCAGAAAAGTCTGAGGACACTTCCGCTGCTTCCCGCAACATTTCCAAACCGAACGTTAGAGAACGGTCTACAGTGGGTTCGAGCGAGTTCCTGAATGTATAGCTCGGTCAGCTTTTTGGACAATCCCATGTAACTCCTGGGGGCTACGGCTTTGTCCGTGGAGATATTTACAAACCGAGCCGCACCGCATTCCATCGCGGCCTCAGCAACATTGCGCGTGCCTATTACGTTGTTGCGGATCGCCTCTTGCGGATGCAGCTCGAGAAGACCTACATGTTTGTGTGCCGCTGCGTGAAAAACAATTTCCGGGCGCTCGCTGCGTAGAAGTTCCCGCAACCGATCCCTATTGAGGATGTCGGCAAGGACGGGTCTAACTCGGGACGCTTCGCAAAGTTGGGAAATCTCGCGATGGACGTAGAACAGGCTGTTTTCAGACTTGTCGAGGAGGATTAGCCTTTGCGGAGAAGCCTGTGCGATCTGGCGGCAAAGTTCTGAGCCGATACTGCCCCCTGCACCGGTGACGAGAACTACTTTTCCCCCGACGATCCTTCGAGTTTCTTGCAAGTCTATGCGTATCTCGGTGCGATCCAGAAGATCCGTAATCTTCGGACTCCGCAGCTGACATCTGGAGACCTTTTCATCGGCCAACTCAGTAAGTGAGGGAAGCGTCCGAACTGGGAGCCGGGATGCGCGACAAACAGTTAGAATGTCTTTCATCTGCGATGGCGTCGCACTTGGGATGCATATAAGGATTTCTTCGGCGTGTATTTCCGCCGCCAATCTGGCGATGTCTTTCGTCCCGCTGACAACAGGAACGCCGTACATCGACCGGTTCGACTTTGCCGGATCGTCATCAACGAGAGCTATGGGCTGGCGCGCCGAAGCTGGATCTGTTGATAGCTCTTTCAGCAACGTCATTCCGGCATCGCCGGCTCCGACAATCAAGACGCGTCTTCCGTGTTTGCGCCGAACAGCTTGCCGCGTTTTAAAAATTCGTGATCCGAAGTGCAAACTGCCCCACAAAAGCTGAAGGATCATGCAATCGAGGACGAATAGAGCAAGAGGCAATCGAAGCTCTCGAAATTGCCACCAAGCAAAGGCCCAAAAGACCAGGCTGCTGAAGACGGCGATCTTGCCGATCGAGATCAGATCTGGGATGGAGGCATATCTGAGCGAGCGTCGATACAGCCCCGCCATAACCAGACCAGCCAAACGAAACAGGATCAAAAAACCAAAAGTGGCGCGCACGATCTGTGCGGCCCATCCCGGTTGGTGCGTTTCAGACAAAACATAGATGGCGAGAAAATAAGAAGCTGCCGCGAGGACTATTTCAGCGCAGAGAACGATAATCGAGCGGTGTGCGCGCCATACGCGTTTAGCCGTATGCAGGCTGCGCGCTACGGCCTTTCCAAAAGTCCAATCTCGTGTCTGGGCTGTTTGACGGATGGAAAGCGTGCTCATTCGTATCACCGATTTTTTCTGGTTTATATTTTAAGCGACGCTAGTTGCGTAGCTCCGCCGTTTGAGTCACATTTGGCACCCCAGGATTGCCACTGCTGCTGTCCGTTGCGGCCATGGCGGCTTCGCCACCCGCTCTCTGCCTAAAGCTTTTTGTAGATAGCTTCCGGAATTGGAAAGCGCCGCTTGTTCAGGACCGCCCCAAGTATTGGTACACTCGCAGCTTCTAAACTTTCCTTGGCCATGCGCGCCGATGCTCGTCGCGTCATATTCGAGCCCACCACCAGAACGGCACCATCACTCAGGTGTGCGAGCAGAGTTGCGTCGCCGTAAGAGAGAATTCCGGGGATATCAATCAGCACAAAATCGAATTCATTGCGCAATTCATTGAGGCGAGTGCGCAATCGTGCCGGGTTTAAAGTCTCTTTTCCGATGTGGCCGGATGTCATCAACCAAAGGTTTGGCCCGGAAACGCGCCGGACGAAGTCACGCATTGAATCGTTGCTTTTCAGGGATTCCGCGAAACCAGCTCTATTCCCGACTTGAAAATGGTGATGGAGTGACGGGGAATAGAAATTTGCGTCCACGACACAAACAGTGCCGAGGCCTTGGGCCGCCAGCATCCGGCTCGCGTTGGTGCAAACCCAGCTGCATCCGACGCCTTTTTCCACTCCGCAAAATGCGATCGTCTCAGGAGTTTGCGTACCATCGGGAAGAACAAAAAGGCGCTGCACTAGCTTCATCACTTCATCGTCAACAATGGCGCGATGATCGTGGTGCTCATGCCGCTCATTCATCCACGAGTTTTCTTGCGACGCCGGCTGATACGTGTCGTGTATATGTTCCGTAATTCCCAGAAGATCGAAATTTCGGCTCATAGTTTGTCCGATCGACACCCGAGGGCGCCGCTGAGATCGTGTTGACTAAGAAGCATTCCTATTCCTCCGAAGTGCTGGACGGAATTGACGCCAGAACTTTCACGTTCAAGTAACGGACCAGCTCATCGGGAGTGCGGAAGGACGGGTCCATGCGGTCAACAGCGTACGCGGCCCCGACACTCACGATTCCCGCAGTGAAAAATCCGCCAACAAACAGCCAAAGGATATTCAGCGCTGGAAGTGCCGGGACGGTGGCCATTTCGGCGATGGCCACGTTCACAATTCGTTTGCTGTCTAACGCGTCGGAAATTCGGGCTTCCTCGCGTTTGCGAAGATAAAGAAGATAATTGTCTTCTCCAATTTTCACATTTCGCGCCAGATCGTCCTGGTGCCTGCCTTTTTCATCGAGGTTTTTTGCGATCCCTTCATAAAGTCGCACCACGCCGCCGATCGCGCCGGCTTGTGCCTCGAAAGCTTTACGATCCGTTTCGGCGCGAACCACTTCTGTTGCCATCCAGTCCTGCGCAGGCAGACGGTCGGTCGTAACCTGCTGAGTAGGCGACGATTCCGCGTGATTAATGGCCTTCTCGGTATCCGCGATTTGAGATTCCAATTCCAGCACCGGTTGGTATGTTGGGGCGTACTTGGTCAGCATGTCGCTACGTTTCAATTCGAGATTGAGGAGCGTGGTTTCGAGAGTCGCCATTAACTGGGCGTTATCCGTTTTTGTTATTTGTGTAGTTTGACGGGATGGCGTATTGGCTGTTTGTTGCTTCAGAGCCAGGGCGCGCTGATTCGCTTCGTGAGCGTTGGCTCTAGACTGATGCAATTCGGCTTGGAATTGGCTGAGCTGCTGAAGCACAAGCTGCTTTTGTGCAGCTGCGGAAATGATGCCTTCCGTGCCGTCGAAATCGGATAATTGGGTTTCAGCCGCTGCAAGCTCGCCACGATAACGTTCTGCCTCTTGATTGAAGAAGGGAAAGGTCCCGGGAGGGCGATGCACAGCCGCGTGTTTCTCTTGGAACAAGTTTCCAAGGTTTTGGAGAACACGCGCAGCCAGCTCAGGATCGCTCGACGAGTACAGCACGCGGATTAGTCTTGTTTTCTTTAGAGGGTCAACGACCAGGGTGTCCTGAAGCGCCTGCACGGAGCGTGCAAGCTCGGTTTGAGGCGAAGTCGGAGTCCGCCACAACGCGTTTTCGAAGCGTTCAAAGGCTCTTTTCCAGCGTGATTCGTCTCGCGATTCCAAACCGCTCGCCAAGACGACTTTCTCCAACAGGTCGCGGCTCTTCAGCAATTCAACTTCGGAGTTCAAATCTTCTTCGCTGACCGCCGAAACGGCAGTTGATGCTCGCTGTATGTATGCATCGGAGGTGATGACCGGATCTACGCGGTCCTGATTTACCAGGATTTTCATTTCTGCTTCGTATCTCGGCGGCAAGAGAAGTGCGGACAGAACCGCTCCGGCAAAAATGCCGATAAAAATCATTGTCGCCAGACGCCGCTGGCGAAAGACAGGCATGAGCACGTCCCGAAGCGTAAGGCTTAAATACTCGGGAGCACCATTTCGCCGGATTGTGAGGTCATCCATGTTTTTTTGTTCTGGTCTCATGCGGTTTCACTAGTATGAGTAATAGCCGCCGAACGAAGAGTTCGGAATGAATTTCTTGATCTTCGAAATCAAATTTTGTGGAACGAATAGCATGTCACCGGGCCGAATTTCGACGTCTTCGCGCACGTCGTGGCCTTGCAGAATGTGTTTAAGGTCAAGAGTCTGGACTTCTAGCCAGTTATTGTTTACTCGGCGAAACAGAAGAACCTGCGAGTGTTTGGCTGATTCGTTGAACCCGCCGGCCATAGCGACGGCTTCCGTTGCCGTGGTGTAACCACGCAAATCAAATTTGCCGGGCTTGGACACTTGGCCGCCTACTATGAAATAGGGCTTATTGAAGTCTTTCAACTCGATTGTGACTAGAGGATCGTGAAGTATTTTGGAGTATGCCGCTTGCACCGCCGGCACGGATTCCTGTGTCGTTAGTCCTTCGAGGTGCACGTCGCCCGCACCGGCGAGGCTGGCGAAACCGTCGGGTTGGATGTTAACGGTCTGGTTGAACTCCGGCGTGAGAGGAAAAGTGAGCGTGATAGCGTCGCTCGCGCAAAGACGGTAACGCGCGTTACGTAGTTGCAAAACGGGATCATCGGCATCGTGGATGTTGCCGGAGGGTGGCTCGTGTAGATTGGCCTTGGCGGGGCCAACGGGGGGGCCGTTGGCCGCCATGGCGTTCACCTGGGCCCGGGAAAGAGGCGCACAGGTTAGGATGGCCAATACAAAAATCGCCGTGAAAGTAGCCCAAGTGTTTCTGTCGCCCACGCGAAAGCTCCCAAGAATCCCGATTCGGACAACGGCGCCTATTACGAAATATATGTTTCGTGACCTAAGTACTTTTCACACGGGACAGACTTCATAGCCCTGTATGCGCAACGCCACGGATCGTTGAATCAACTCCACGGATATGACCAGGCTGCAATCCGAATTTCGTCCGACGAGGATGCCCATCAGTCCGTCGAGCGCGCCGCCGCGAACTCGTACCTTGGTTCCAATATTCACAAATGGACACGGGGAAAAGCCCATCTGGCCGGCGGCGAGCAATTGAATACCTTCGATTTCACGATCGGGAATAGTCAGGGGCTTACCGAGCCCGTTCACGAAATTTAGGACGCCAGCGCTGCGTAAGACTAAAGATCTGATTTCTGCACTCACGGTAGCGCGAAGGAAGGTGTAGCCGGGAAAGAGAGGTAGTTTGATCTCCTTGCGACGGTCACTCCAACTCCGGACTTCGGGGTAAAGGGGGAGAAATGTCTCCAGGCCGTGAGCGCGGAGCTGAGTGTCCACAGTTCTCTCGGAGCGTCCGCGAGTTCGAATCGCATACCATCGTGGCATTTCCAGCTTGGCCGCTGACGGCACGGTTTCGACGACGCGATCTGCAGAAAGTGGTTGTGCTGGCGGCGTGTTATTCATTCTTCTTGGCCGCTCCTCCGATTCGGTAGCTCATTTGTTTCGAAACCGGCCGCTTGCAGAACATTTTTTTGTTTGCTGAACTGAAACGTCATCGTTTCGACTTCAAATTATTGTCAATGCGCAACGTACGCTTCGGTGCAGAATCGGACAAGAGGCGTAACGTCTCATCGCGACGAGACCGATTGTTTAGCTAGCCCGGGGGTTTGAATCAGAAAGATATTGGAAGCGAATCAGGAATGACTCGCTCCCCGGGCGTTCTCACTAGTGGAGATTTTCAGCTCATAATCCTTGGGTATGTTTGTACCTAGATGTGAGGAACGAACATCTCTACTGCCGCGGCTCCGGAAACACAGCAAGTCGAAGGCTCAGGGGATTCGTTAAGAGGAAATTAGAAGATCTTGAATCTAAATGCTTTCACTGCATCGCAATGGAGGAATTCCCAATTTGGGAAAAAGGTTGAATTGGCATACTTATAAGTTCTAGAAGGTTAATGGATGCTGTCAGCTATGACTGAGAATCGCCGGGATTCTGGAATTCCAGATAGAAAAAGTTGACGGAGAGTTAGCCCAAATCATTTCACGGCCAGTCATCTCAATGCGAATAATATTATTTGGCTAATTGTTCATTTTGTTCTTGAACGGGCGCAGCTATTTTGCCTAAAATGCGGTCACCCTTCCAGACTCCACAGACGCGAAGGACTAGAATGGAGAATGCGCTGGAGTCTTGCAGTAGCAGCAGTGTAAGCGTTCTTGTAGCAGAAGCGAACGAGATGAGCTGTCAGCTGGTCGAAACCGCTCTGCGGCCAAGGCGGTATCGCGTCAGCGTAGTGGGTAGCGCGATCGATTCTTCGGGGGCAGTCAGCCTTCTGAAGGAACGTGCGCCGGACGTCGCGGTCATCAGCTCACAATTGCGCGAGGGCCCGCTCGAAGGTTTTCGCGTGGTTCGCGAACTTCGCAGCCTCCAAACTCGCACGCGAGCTGTAATGCTCCTCGACACGCGCGAACGCGATTTGGTAATCAATGCGTTTCGTTGCGGCGCTCACGGTGTAGTCTTTCGCGACGAACCTCTCGAAACCCTCGGCAAATGTATTCATGCGGTCCATCAAGGACAGGTGTGGGCAAATAGCCAGCAGCTGGGTTATATTCTTGAAGCGCTCAGCTTGACGATGCCCATGCGCTGGCAGGACGCTCGTGGAATCGATCTGCTTTCGAAGCGCGAAGAATCGGTAGTGCGCCAGGTCGCGGAAGGGATGACCAACCGCGAGATTTCGGTTCGTCTAAAACTAAGCGAACATACCGTACGCAACCATCTTTTTCGCATCTTCGATAAGCTTGGAGTCTCTACCCGCGTGGAATTAGTTCTCTATTGCTTGCAGGAACGGCAGAACGGTTCCAGCTAGCCTTACGGGCAGTGCACGGTTAGACCGTCGGATTCCGACCCACTCGCGTCGATCGCAGGCCCAATTCGGGCCGAGCTCAGAAAAGTAGCTTTAGAGCTACCTGCAAAACGCGCGGCTGCTGATACGTGGCGGAGATGATCCCAAATCCCGGCGCGCCAACAACGCCGAAGTTAGATGAACCCCCGGCAGAGAACTGAGCATGATTAAAGAGATTAAATGCCTCGGCGCGGAATTGCAGGGTTTTCGTCTCGGTCAACTTGGTGTCCTTTAGGAGCGCCGTATTCCAGTTGTTCAAGCCCGGACCATGAAAGAAACGCCGGCGTGAATTGCCGATTGTTCCAGGCGCCTCGGGACTGAAAAGACTAGTGTTGAAATACGCCAGGCCGGAACGCGGATCGGCTCCGGTGAGAACCTTGCCGCCGGCGAAGTCTGGTAGATCAATTTGGGCCTCGCCGCCTTGCGTACCAGTAAACGAATTGTCGTCGGCCTCGGACAAAGTGACGGGAAGGCCGGTGACGAAAGTCGTGATACCTGATATCGCCCAGCCCGCCGCGAGCTTGTTCTTCCATCCGGACGTCGCATCAAAGGCGCGATCGAAGGGGAGCCGCGTTTCATAACTCGCAACGAAATTGTGGGTCACGTCGAAAATGCACAGGCCTGTGCTCAGTCGCGGGTCGAACGGATTTACTCCTTCCTGGAGACCTGAGGCGTTATCCATACACTTGCTGTAGGTGTATCCGATCAGGAAAGTCGAGAGGCCGCTCGTATGTTTTAGCTCGAGCTGAAGAGAATTATAAGCTGAGTGAGCAATCGTGGCTTCGAACGGAACGTCTTGGAAGTTCGGTCCTAGGACGGTGTAAGTCGTGTTGACAATGTTGCAAGTTCCCCCGCCGCCGATGCAGGGGCCCGTGGTTTGTACATTCGGCGTAGCTGCTGAAGGAAAACCCACTCCTGGAGGCAGAACATACTGCTGCCCTTCGCCGAAGCCGCCGCACTGTTGCCCCGAGGTCGTCATCGCGTTCGCCGCAATCAACTGCAGGCACAGGGTTGGGTTGCCGGGATTTGCTTCGATCAAGCTGATCAAATGGTGGCCCTGGTTTCCTACATAACTGATGCTTAAGACTGTATTCGTGCCGAACTGGCGTTCCAGTGATAATTCGTAGTCTTCGGAACGCGGCATCACATTGTGAGGATCGTAAGCAAGTGTGCCGGAGAGAGGTTCGACTCCGGCCCAATTGAACGTCGTATCCGGGTTTTTGGGGCCCACGTTTGGAGGCGGGAAAACGAAGGGGAAGCGCTGTCCCTCGGGATTGTTGGAGCCACGATCGATGTAGGGCGCCTCAAAAAGTGGTGGAGCAGGGCTAACGTAAAATAGGCCATACGGCGGATCGCCGATTTCTTGGAACTGTGACAGGTCTTCTACCGAGGTGTAGAAGATACCGTAGCCCATACGAATGCTGGTCCTGCCCGGCCCGCCGGTCAATTTAGCCAGGAATCCGGAGTCAAATCCCGGCGAATAGGCCAGACCCAGGCGCGGCGAAAAATTGTGGTATCGCGTGGGAGCAAGTGTTCGTGGCACGCCTGGGTCTCCAGGAACGACCCAGCCTGTGGGAGCGCCTGGAAAGACAACGGATTGCTCGCCCGGAATTAGGGTTTCGATTTTGTTGCCTGTGTCATACCACGGTTGGCTGAACTCCCAGCGCAGCCCATAGTTGAAAGTCAGATTCGGAGTGATTCGCCAGCTATCCTGGCCATATAGGCCCATGTATTTTGTCCGGGAATCAAGAATCTGTTCGCTGGCCTGGATGAACTGCGCGGGGGCTCCCAGGAAAAAATCGACGACATCCGAACCGGATTCGCTGCCATCAAACGTGAAATCACCGTTTTCGCCGAAGAAGTTTCTGTCGTTGATCTGGTCGTAGTGGAATTGGCCGCCGAACTTCAAGCTGTGAGTTCCGATGATCTTCGTATAGTTATCCTGCCATTGAAATGTGTTGTTGAATTGCCTGGTTGTATCCTGAGGCACGCCAATGTTCAGGCCTAGTAGGCCGAAGGAAACGGTTGGCACACCTTGCAAGCTCGGAGTTATCGACCCAATACCGCCCGGCTGATCGAAACCTGAAACGAACCCGAGTGAGGAAAGGCTCGGCCCTAAGCCTCCCTGCGGAGTGAACAGATGGTTGGCGGTGCGTAAATAGCTGAAGCGAAATTCATTGACCGAAGAAGAGCTAAAGGTCTTGGTGTCGCCAAGTACGAGCACTTGGGCGCGGCTTTGACTCAACGCATTGAAGCCTGGAACATTCGCCCCACCATTCGGGTAGGGATTGTTCGAGGTATCGTCATCGACGTGCCAATAAGCGGAGAGCAATCCAAATCGGGCGGTGTTCTGATCTATGCGGATTCCGCCCTTGTCGTCTCGCAATCTTTGCTCCGCGGCGGTGGTGTTAAAGTTTGGACCTCCTGCTATGGGATTTAACGGCATCGGAATGAAGGGCAGAAGTCCCTTAGCCGCAGGGGAGAACAATGTCGGTGAGAGCTGCGCATTGGGCAAAACGCAAGCGGCGGTACTCGTGCAGCCCGCGGTGTAATAGGGTTCGTTGTTTGTCACTAAGTAGCCGAGGCGACTAGTAAGCGTTTGAGCCCAGGCAGTGCCCTGAACCGTCCCATCAAGGCCGCCCGTGGCTGGGTCCACTGTATCTAAGAAGTTTCCGCTGCGATCTGCAAGAGTCGGAACAAAGACACTTGAAGTTGGCCCAAGGATGAGACGCGTTCCCTGATAGTCAGCAAAGAAAAAAGTCTTGTTTTTCTTGATCGGGCCGCCAACGGTGCCGCCAAACTGGTTTTGAATGAACTTGCCGATGGAAGGGGCGAACCAGTCCTTCGCATTAAAGGCTGTGTTGCGATTGAATTCGAATAGGTCGCCATGAATCTGATTGGTGCCGGATTTGGTTACGACGTTGACTTGGCCACCGCTGTAATTGCCGTACTCAGCGTCGAAGTTGTTGGTGATGATTCGAAACTCTTCAATTGAATCCAGGTTCGGAATGACGGCTGTTCCGTTGTTCTTTCCTTCGTTGACGTTCGCGCCGTTGATCATGAAGCCGTTGGCAGCTTCGCGCTGGCCGTTGATTGACTGGTTGCCGGCGTTTAGATTGTTACTGCCGGAAACTGTCCGATCATCGAGGCCCGTAGACTGGGCTGCGTATTGAGACGGCACAACGCCGGGTTGAAGACTCAGCAGGTCGGTGAAGTCACGGCCGTTAAGCGGAACCGCGGTGATTTTCTGGCTGTTGATCACCTCACCCATCTGAGTGCTTTGAGTCTCGACTTGGACCGCGTCGGTCGTCACCGTCACTTTTTCAGTGACTTCTCCGAGTTCCAGCTTCACGTCCAGCCGGATGGCCGAATTGGCATCGATGTGAACGCCGGTTTTTGTATAGGTCTTGAATCCGGGCTGCCGAATCACGACATCGTAGTTGCCGATCGGCAGATCGGGAAAACTATAGAAGCCAGAACCGTCTGTCTGGATCACGGACTGCACTCCCGTTCCGGTCTCGGTGGCAGTTACCGATACCTTGGGGACAACGGAGCCTGAGGAGTCGGTAACGATCCCCGAAATGCTGCCGGTTATGCCCGCCCAGGCGACAACCGATCCGAGAATGAAGACGGCAAGCAAGGCCGGAAGAAACCGCTGAAGAATTCTCATTACGAAGCCCCCTGTTGGGAATAGTGTTGTGGCGGCGGCCAGCTCCGCACCCTACCGCTGTCCTGTGTTTGTAACTGCCAAAATACGAAAAATGACGTGTGCACCCCGGAACGCCTTTTATTAAATTTATTAAAACGGATTAATATACAGACCCTGCCTCATGTCAAGCGAAAAACGCGCTCGTTCCGCGCGAACCTCCGCCCGGCTATCCAGCACACGTTGGCAGCCCTGCGTTCTGTACTTCCTTGGCACGCTGCGGACAAGGAGGGGAACGCCGGATTGCAACTGCCTGCATCGCGCTATTGCGATTTCAGAAACCGATCCACATCGCGGGCGGACGGCATGGAAGGCTGCGCTCCCATTCGCGTCACGGAGATGGCTGCGACCGCCGATGCATAGCGCGCCGCCTGCACCGGAGCCGCACCCGAGAGAAGACTCACTGCGAAGCCAGCGTTGAAGGCGTCTCCCGCAGCGGTGCTATCTACAGCTTTCACTGCGAAAGGGGGAACCATCTCTCGAGTTCCCGCGGCAGTAGCCAGAAAAGCGCCTTGCGAACCCATCTTAATCACAACATTCTTGGGGCCGCGTGCCAAAAGCAGATTGGCACAACGCGTCGCCGTCGCCGGTGTGACGGGTTCGTTGGCGTCAAGGCCGCAAAGGATCCGAGTTTCGCTTTCGTTAGGTGTGATCCATGTTGCGCATTGCAGTAATCCCTTCGGGAGTTCGCGCGCAGGAGCGGGATCCAGCATGAGCGGAATTTTATTCTTGTGCGCAAAGACTGCGATCATCTCCATGGTGATGAGCGGAATTTCGAGTTGCGTCAAGAGCATCCCAGCCTTACCCAAAAGAGCGGAGGAATGCATGATGTCCTTCGGCAGCAACTTTCCATTCGCACCAGGAATGACAACAATATTGTTCTGCCCGTCGTCGCCAATGTTGATCAATGCCACGCCCGAGGAACCCTTCGCCGTTCCGACTGCTCTTACATTCACTCCGGCTTTGCGCAGCGCGCTTTTCAACTCGGGACCGAATGAATCATCGCCCACCTTGCCTACCATGCTGACGGGATACCCAAGCCTGCCCACCGCGACAGCTTGGTTGGCTCCCTTTCCGCCGTGGAAAGTCGAAAAAGTGCGGCCCGTAAGAGTTTCGCCCGGTAGAGGCACCCGCTCGCCCGCCGCAACCAGATCCAGATTTATGCTCCCAACAACGACGATAGGCTTG
The DNA here is from genome assembly GCA_963698005.1 of uncultured Acidobacteriota bacterium. Classification (GTDB taxonomy): domain Bacteria; phylum Acidobacteriota; class Terriglobia; order Acidiferrales; family UBA7541; genus Palsa-295. The sequence goes on along the minus strand of OY969113.1, from coordinate 2,193,884 downwards.
GGCATTTTCACACTACGCTCCTCCACAGCCGCTAAGGCTAACACCATCCAGCTCGCACATCGACGTGCCAGCAATAAAGATTCTGCAGAAAACTGCAGAATCAGTGACGCCTAGGAGGGGTATTGGGCGGATCTTACGCTGAGGTTCCTGGACCCGCAGCTTGAAAGACCGCCGTTGGGATATCGACTACCGAGGTTGCCGCAAAGGCGTTTCTTACCTCTTAAATTGCTCGCCTAATTGTCATCCGATTCACTCGGTTGTTTTTCCGCCGGCGCTGGACCATTTGGGCCGATGATAATCGGAGCGAGACCAGCCTGTTTCAGTTGGGTGTTCACTGCTGGCAGATCTTTTGCGATCAGCGCAGTCCAATTCGCCATCACCGTCGTGAGACTCTGCTGGGCTGAGAAGAATGCCTTTCTGGCTTCGGCAGTCGGGGCTTCGTCACCGCTGTTCACGGCGGAGAAAATTGCTGCGAACTTGCTGCTTAGCGATGACAGGTCCGGCTGCTCCTTCGGAGGCTTCGAGGGAACGAGCCCGAAGCGAGCTGGCGGGGCCCCGCCGACGTCTTCCACCTTCTGAATGAGCGCATCCAGGGCCGAGACGAGCGCGGCGTTATTCTGAATTTGCTTGCGAAGCTGGCGGGCTTGCGAGAGAAGCTGTTTCACCTTGCGTTGCGCTTCGCTGATTTCAGATTGCCGGCGTGAGATTTCGGTTGCGAGCTCGAACTGTTGCTGCAAGTCCGCCGCGGGAGTTTTGATGCGTGGGTCCATCTTGACTGTCAGCGGCTGCGAGTAACTTTGGCCCGCGACGGTCAATTTTACGGTGTAGACGCCGGGCAGTGCCGTTACTCCGCGTGGAGCGACAACAAATTCGTCACCGACGAGATGTGTGCTGCCAGGAACCGCGGTGTAATGAAGATCCCAAACCCAGCGATGCATGCCGGCAGCAGTCGAAGGGGGCTGGGGGGCAGGTCTCCAAGACGCCGGGAACTGGAGTGTTTCGGGTTTCACCGGCGGCGCCTGATCTTCGCTTGAATACCGGCGAATAACTTGACCCGCTGCATCCAGGATTTCAATTACCACTGGGCCTGGCGCAGCGGATTTCAAATAATAGTCAATCATCGCGCCCACGGGCGGATTTTCGGCGAGCGCTTCGTCGCGCGGCATGGGAGAAGCGTAGTCAGTGCCGGGGTGCAGGCGCATGGCTTCCGCCGGCCGGAACAAATAGGCCTCCGACTGAGCTACTTTGTCAGTAATCTGGCGCAGCGCCGTAATGTTGTCGAGCACCCAGAAGCCGCGTCCATGCGTGGCGACAATCAAGTCATCGTCGTGAATGGCAAGGTCGCGCATGGAGACCGGAGGCAGATTTAGTTGCAACGATTGCCATTCGTCGCCATCGTTGAACGAAACGTACACACCAAGCTCGGTGCCCGCGAACAACAGCCCTTTGCGCTTTGCGTCTTCTTTTACGGTCTGCATGTATACGCCCGCAGGCAGTCCTTTCGTGATGCGCTCCCAGGTTTTGCCGGCGTCGTTCGTGCGATAAATGTAGGGGTCGTTATCTTCTAGACGGTGGCGATCCACCGCCGCGTATGCTTCATTCGCGTCGAAATGCGAAGCCTGCATCATCACGATCTTGCTCCATGGAGTGAGCTCGGGAGGCGTCACGTTCTGCCACGTTTTTCCTCCATCGGGTGTCTTCTGGATGTATCCGTCGTCAGTGCCGACCCAGACCAAGTCCGCGCTGGCGGAAATCGGCGAGGGCGCAATGGTATAAATGACGCCGCGACGCTTGCTCGAAGGCGCATCGGCGGTCGTCGCCTCGTCGAGGTTTTTGGGCACGCCGGGATCTTCGCGCGTCAAGTCGGGGCTAATCTGCTCCCAGTTATTTCCGCCATCCAAAGTCTTAAACAAAAATTGATCGCTGAAGTACAGGGCGTGAGGGTCGGCTTCGGAGAAGACTAGCGGGAGAGTCCACGTTCTGCGGAATGGGCCCTGGCGGCTTAGCTCAGGAGAAACATTGCGGAGTTCTCCGGTGATCACATTGCATTTCGTCACATTATCGCCGAAGAGTATTTCAGGATGGAGCGGATCGGGAGCGGTGTAACCGGCTTCGTCGCCCGCGCATATCCCGGTCCAATCGTGCATCGAAATCTCTGAGTGGCTGTTGCGTTCGGGAACGCCGACAGCGCCGCTGTCCTGCTGGGCGCCCGTGGCCCAGTAAGGAAAGCGATAATCGGCGGCCACGTGGTAGAGCTGCGCGGTCGGTTGGTTGTACCACGAGCTCCATGTGGCCGCGCCGTCTTCGGTCACAACCGTACCTTGGTCGCTGGCGAGAATCATGCGTTTCGGGTCGCCGGGATAAATCCAGAGCTGGTGATAATCATCGCCGCCCGGCGCGCCTCTGATGGAGGTCCAATTCTTGCCGCCATCAGTGGACCGATAGAGCGAAGTGTTCGAAACGTAAACCGTTTCCGGATTAGTCGGGTCCACGACTACATTGCCGAAGTACCAGCCGCGGCCCCAGATGCGTTTCTCGTCCGACATTTTGCGCCAGGAAGCGCCGGCGTCGTTCGAGCGATAAATGCCGCCTTCTTTAGCGTCGATAATTGCGTACACAAGATTCGAGTTTGCGGGAGCGACGGCGATTCCGATTCGGCCCACGCGCTCGGTGGGCAGTCCTCCGGTGAGTTGTTGCCAGGTGTCACCGCCGTTCGTGGATTTGAATATTCCGCTGCCGGGGCCGTAGGACGGAGGATAAACACTCCACGGCGGGCGACGCGTGTTCCAAAGCGTGGCGTAAATCGTCCGTGAGTTTTGCGGCTCAAATGCGAGGTCGATCGCGCCGACGTCATCGCTCTTGTACAGAATCCTTTTCCAAGTTGCTCCGCCGTCAGCAGAACGATAGACGCCACGTTCCGGGTTCGCGCCGTAAGCGTGACCAAGAGCTGCAACGAAAACGATGTCCGGATTTTGCGGGTCCACAAGAATGCGGCCTATCTGTCGGGTGTTATCGAGGCCGATGTGGGCCCAGGTTTTACCTGCATCTGTGGATTTGTACAGACCATTGCCAAAAGAGATCTGCGAGCGCATATCGGACTCGCCCGTTCCAACGTAAAGCACGTTCGGATTTGACGGAGCCACAGCAATTGCGCCGATCGATGGGACCGGCTGCGAGTCGAAAATCGGAGTCCACGTGCGGCCCGAATTTTCAGATTTCCATACGCCGCCGCCGACGGAGCCGAAATAGAACGTATTTGGCTGGCCCGACACGCCGCTAACAGCATTCGAACGGCCTCCGCGGAATGGCCCGATCGATCGCCAGTGCAAGCCGGAATAAAGATTTGAGGGAAATTGTTGCGCCAAGGAAATTGGCGGTACAAGCTGGAAAGCTGCGGCCGCAACTGCCAACCCAATCAAAAAACGCGAAATCGCTCGTGATAAACCATGCATGGAAAGCTTTGCTCCAGTCGACGTTCACACAACAGGCAATGCGAGCATACAACATCGGCCCACTACACTGAAAATGTCGTGGGCGCGCAACCACAGGGATGGCAAGACCACGCGACCTACTTAGCCGGGATGACTACCGTCAGAGGACAACCTTGCAAACCCGGATGACAACGCGCGCCGGCGTGGCCAACCGCTGAATCGGCTATGCTGTCGTGAGACTTTTGGTAGGATAGTTTGCCGCAGCAAAGCCCGGGTGGCGGAATGGCATACGCGGAGGACTTAAAATCCTTTGTCCTTAACGGGACGTGTGGGTTCGACCCCCACCCCGGGCACTCTTCTTAGCAGTTGAAATTGCATTAGTTAACGCGCTCCTTTGTTCCGTGTACCTCTGGTGTACCTTTCGTTTCGAGAAGGACCAGTGGATCTCGCTTCCACGCACTCTCCAAATCAGCCTCTAGTTGTTCCTGGCGCAATCGAACCCACGGGGAATAATGTTTCTCCGTTATACGGACACTCTGGTGATCGAGCAGTATCGAAACTCGCTCGATCGGAATACCGGGCTGGAGCAGCTCTACGGCAAAGGTGTCCCGAAACCGATGCGCGTCACGTACAAACATGTGTTTTGGGGCATGCGTCCCGTGATCGGCTAATTACGCACTAATACTCGACACCCGAGTGGGTTCGCGAGAGAGCCGCGGCCGTTGATTTTCGCACGACAAGTTCCGGTTCGATCAGAATCTCCGGAAGGTACTCCTCCCGGCCTTCGATTTGATCAATCAATGTGCGAGCTGCGATCTCTCCCACCTTCTGCAAGGGCTGACGCACGGTAGTCAGACTGGGATTGGCATGAACCGCGATCTGAATATCGTCGAAACCGATGACGGAGATATCCTCGGGAACGCGAAGGCCTGAATCCTGAATCGCACGGATGGAGCCAAGAGCGGAAATGTCGTTGTATGCAAAGAGCGCGGTAAACGGCTGCTGACGCGCAAGCAGTTGCTTGGCAAAAGGGTAGCCTAGTTGAGGTGTGGGGTCGTCTCCTTCGAGATAAATGATCAGTTCCCGCCGCATGGGGAGGCCAAGTTCTCATGCGACCTCGCAAACTGCTTTCCAGCGTGGCTCGGCATCCGAGCTGAAAGACGAGCCCTTCATAAACGCAATTTCACGGTGACCCGATTCCGCCAGATGCACCAGCGCTAGTTGGGCCGCCCGCCGGTGATCCAGGACGATATTCGTCACGCCCGCGACCCGCGTGTGGCCGGCGATTGCAACTGTTGGAACAGCCTGCGGTTCGCGAATCGAAGTATCGACAGAAATCAAGCCTTCGACGGCTCGTTGCAGGAGAAGGTGCGAATAGGTTTCAAGAAGTCTATTGTCGTGCCGATGCGCGACGGTCAGGAAGAAATAATTTTGCTTTCGAAGATACCGTTCAATTCCGCTGATGATTAAAGACCCGTAAGGGTCTCCGATCTCCTCGGCAATCACACCGATCATAAATGTGCGCTTCACTCGCAATGAGCGCGCCAGATAGTTGGGACGATAATTCAGGGCACGGGCGGCTGAAAAGATGCGCTTCTTCGTGCGCTCGGGAACAGAACGGGACGCGGCGGAATTGTTCAGAACGGCGGAGACCGTGCTGGGAGTAAGTCCGACGCGCTCTGCTACCGCCTTCAGCGTGACCATCGTGGTCGTTGCCGCGGGCTTTGATGCAGAAACAGAAAGCGAAGCGGCGGATCGTACATTCCGCCTGCCGCCGGGACAGGACGAACTGATTCGGGAAATGGTGGCGGCTAACAAGAACACCATCGTGGTCCTCACATCTGGGGGCGGTGTCGATATGACCCGGTGGCTCGACAGCGTTCCAGCTCTTTTGCAGGCGTGGTACCCAGGTCAGGAGGGGGGCAGAGCGCTGGCGGAAATTCTATTTGGTGATGCGAATCCCTCTGGCCGCTTGCCTATGACCTTTGAGCGCCAGTGGGCAGACAACCCGGTCCACGATAACTACTATCCCGCACCGGATACGAATCGCGTCGTATATCGGGAGGGTGTGTTCGTTGGCTATCGAGGTTACGAACGCAATGGCACAAAGCCCCTCTTTCCCTTCGGATTCGGACTGTCCTACACGATGTTCAGTTACAGCAATTTAGCCATTCAGTCTGTCGAAGCCGCAGTCACGGGCCGCGGCTCGTCCAAACCTCACGTTGAGGTCTCCTTTGATATGAAAAATACCGGGAGCCGCGAAGGTGCCGATGTCGCAGAGGTTTACTTAGGGGAAGCCCACCCGAAGGTGCCACGGCCGGCGCAAGAATTGAAAGGATTCGCGAGGGTAGAGCTTGCCCCAGGAGAAACGAAGAGAGTAACGATACGCTTGGATCATCGTGCGTTCTCGTATTACGACGCAGACGCAAAGCATTGGCTCGCGCAGCTGGACGAATTCAGCATATCTGTCGGCCGTTCCGTCGAAACGATCGAGCTTCGTGGCAAACTTACGCTGGCACCATCACTGGCAACCGCATTCACAAATGAGCAATAGGTGAAAATAATTCTCCAGATCGAACAGCAAGATGGGCTCAACCTCTCCAGTTTGATGAAACCGAAAGTGGCTGCTAATGCCTTGCGTCTACGAGCGAGGAGTGGACGGCCCTTGCTCTTGCCATTTCGAGGTTCCTGAAGTACGAGCCCGGAACAAGGCACTGATACGAGCCGTGCGAAGGCGCTAACTTTCCGTGATCATCGTGGGGGCAGCTCCCAGTGCGCCCTGGCCGTGAGTTAGCTCTCTAGCCATTCGCCAAGCGCATATCGCCGAGACCAGGACCAGGAATATCCCGAGTGGCCAATGGTGCAGCAGCAACTTACCAACGCCAAATAGAGCGCTGTAAACCATCACGCAGCCTAAAATCCAGCACCAAAGATTCCGGCCAATGTCGCGCGTTCTTGGGACTTCGGGAGCTAGCGCTGCAATAGCATTCCAGCCGGTCACGTCCGGCCGCACTTTTCTGTAGAAAGACAGCAAAATGCTATCAGGTTCTCTCTTTGTCAAAAAGGTTACAACGACCCACACAATCGAAGTCACCAATGTTGTAGTCAGAACATTTTTTGCAAACAGTACTGTATCGGAGCCGGTGAAGATTGTCGGACGCCCAACCAACCCGTTGGCCAAAGCTTCCCAGTGCAAGGCAAGCGTTAACACGAGCGCCGTGATCATCGCTGAAATCTCACTCCAGGCATTGATGCGCCACCAATACCACCGCAGCATATATACGCTGCCGGTTCCTGCACCGACTTGCAGCACAACCTGCCACCCCGAACGGATCGAAGTTAACTGAGCCGAAACGCAGCCGGTCAAAATCACCAATAGCACCGTCACAAGTTGCGAAATATGAACGTAATGGCGCTCCGACGCGTGCCGCACCAGAAAACGACGGTAAAAATCCTCGACGATGTAGGACGCTCCCCAGTTGAGTTGCGTCGCTATTGTGGACATGAACGCGGCCAGGAAACCCGCCACGATGATGCCTCGCAGCGCGTGCGGCACATGGTCGTTCACGATCATCATGTAGCTGGTCTCAGGATGCGGAAGGCCGGGATAGAGAATGATGGCCGCAAGAGCCGTCAGGATCCAAGGCCACGGGCGCAGCGCGTAGTGCGCGATATTAAACCACAGCACTGAAAGCAATCCCTGGCGTTCGTCACGCGCGCTGAAAATGCGCTGCGCAATGTATCCGCCGCCGCCGGGCTCAGCTCCGGGATACCAGAAAGCCCACCATTGGACGCCAAGGTACACGGCGAAAGTAATGACGGGCAGCGTCCATAAAGTATCGCTCGCAAAACCCTTCGAAAAGTCCGACAGAAAGGCCAGCGGGTCGGATGCTCCATTCGCCGCGCGCAGTGTGCCAATTTGATCGATCATCGATTGCATGCCGCCTACCGCTCGAACGGCGTAATAAGCGATAGCAATCACTATCCCCATTTTCAGGACGAATTGAAACATGTCGGTCCATAACACGCCGGAAAGGCCGCCCAGGGAAACGTAAAGGCCAGTAAATGGGATCAGGAAGAAAATGCAGATGATCAGCGCTTGGCCGTCGATCCCCGAGAAGACTGGCCCGAAAATCCGGCTCAGGGTGCCGGAAAAAATACCGAGTAAATGCCAACCCTGCATTGTCGAGCCCAGAGTGGTTCCAACAATGTTGATCATGGCCTTGGTGACCCAGCCGAGAATGAGGCAGTTCATCAACAGCCCGAGATAAATGGCGCGGAATCCGCGAAGAAACGCGGCAGGCTTGCCGGAATATCGCATCTCGGCGAACTGCACGTCCGTCATTAATCCCGAGCGGCGCCACAAGCGGGCGAACAGAAACACAGTCATCATGCCGGAGGGCAAAAACGCCCACCAGATCCAGTTTCCCGCGATTCCTTGCGTGTAAACGAGGCCGGCCACAAGAAGCGGCGTATCGGCGGCGAACGTCGTGGCCACCATGGAAGTGCCGGCCAGCCACCAGGACGCTTTCCTTCCTGACACGAAGTATTCTTCTGAACTTTTTGTAGAAGTTCGGCGAAAATAGAGTCCCAGGACAAGAGTTATCGCCAGATAAGCGATAATCGCCGACCAGTCGAGCCACGTATACGTCATTGGCCCAGCTTTATGGCACATCCTCTCGGCGGGAACAATATGAAACAGACGGTTGAGCCCCTCATCGTGCGCGTCTGGTGAGCGTCAAAAAGTTGCACTCGCTCTACAAATCTGTATTATTCTTCGCGCGCGGCTCAGATGATTTGCTCCTCGAGATGAAATGGTCTGAGCATTTCAAAAATTACGGGCTTACCGTATCATCGCAGGACACGGAACCAGGCTCTCCATGGTTATTCAAACGTCGCCAAGATGACTTCAAAAGAGAAGGTCTACCCCACAATAGATGCTGCGGTTGCGGACATACCTGATGGTGCCACGATTATGTTCGGCGGCTTCGGCGGCGCGGGCTTTCCCAACAATCTGATCCAGGGCCTCGCGCGGCAGGGTGCCCGAAATCTGGGAGTGATCAGCAATAATTGCGGCACGGGCGAAGGGGAACTTGGACTTCTGTTTAAGAACCGGCAGATTCGCAGAGTTATCGCAGCGTTCCCCGGGCCTGGCGCGAAATATTTTCAGGAACAGTTCGACGCGGGAGAGATCGAGCTTGAACTTGTGCCGCAAGGAATTTTGTGCGAACGAATGCGCGCGTACGGCGCGGGAATCCCTGCTTTTTTTTCTCCGGTTGGAGTCGGAACCGAGATCGGGCGCGGCAAAGAGGAGCGCGTGATTCGAGGGAAGCGCTACATCCTAGAGCAGGCGCTCGGCGCTGATTATGCGTTCATCCGCGCGTATCGCGCGGACCGCATGGGAAACCTGGTTTATCGCAAGGCTGCGCGGAATTTCAATCCTATAATGGCCACTGCTGCGAAATCTACGATCGTCGAAGTGGAAGAGGTGGTTGCTACGGGACAGCTCGATCCTGAAGCTATCGTTACGCCTTCCATATTTGTCGACCGCATCGTTCAGGCCGAAGGGAAGCGATATGCCTAAAGCACGGCTCACGCGAGAGCAGATCGCCGAACGCGCTGCCTTGGAGTTGCCTGATGGCGCGTACGTGAATTTGGGCTGGGGCATTCCGAATTTGATCGCGGCTTACGTTCCGTCGCAAGTAACCGTCTATTTTCACAGCGAAAATGGAATCCTCGGAATGGGCCCGCGCGCGAAGCCCGGCGAAGAAGACTTCGATCTGGTCGATGCAATGAAGGTTCCCGTTACGTTGCTTCCCGGCGGGTCCTATTTTTCACAGGATGATGCCCACGTGATGACTCGCGGAGGCCATCTCGATATCTGTATTCTCGGCGGCCTTCAAGTGTCAGAGCATGGAGATCTTGCGAATTGGCGAGTTCCCGGCGCGAAAGGGGCCGGCGGAATCGGCGGCGCGATGGACATTTCAGTGGGCGCTCAAAAACTCATCGTTACAATGGAACACACCGCAAAAGACGGCTCGCCTAAAATTGTGATGACGTGCAGCTATCCGCTCACCGCCATTGATTGCGTGGATACCATTATCACCGACCTCGCGGTAATTGACGTGACGCCGGAAGGCCTGCTGCTTCGCGAAGTTGCTCCCGGATTCACTCCGGAAGAAGTGCAAGCTTTCACGGAACCGAAACTGCGCTATTCCACGAAGGTTCCGGAAATGCGCTTGCAGCAGCGCTGAGTCTCGACCGCCGTCAATTCAACACTAACCGTGACTGGGCGCGAGCGTATCCGTATGCGCCTTTCCAGTGTATTATTTTTAGACGATGGCAACGGAGCGGCCAGGGCGGAAACGCCCAATCACATATTGGATCGGCGAAGGTGGCGGATGGCTATTGCGCCACGTTGTCAGCGGACTGGCCGCAACCGGCATCACTCCCAATATGTTCACCTTTTTGGGGCTGGCCGTGAACTCGTGGGCGGCCGTTCTCTTTGCCCTGGGACGATTCCGCGAAGCGGCAGCCGTACTTTTTCTCGCGGGCTTCCTTGACATGGCCGATGGTCAAGTGGCGCGCCGCGTGGGCCGCGTTACGGCCTTTGGCGCCTTCCTGGATTCCACGCTCGACCGCTATTCGGATCTGGCTCTCTACCTCGGACTCGTCGTTTACTACACGCTGATCGGCCGGTCTTTTTACATGGCGCTGGCGGCCGTGGCGATGGCCAGCTCGTTTATGGTGAGTTATTCAAGGGCGCGCGCGGAGTCGATCATCCCGTTATGCAAAGTGGGCTTTATGGAACGGCCGGAGCGTCTCGTGCTGCTAATCATTGGAGGCGCATTCAATCGCATGGCTCAGGTGTTGTGGGTCATCGCGACAATCTCGACGATAACCGTGATTCACCGCGTGGTTTACACTTGGCAAGAATTGCGCGCCGGACGCGCGCTTCCCGACATCAATGCCACTTAGATCTCAGGCCGATTGTCTTGTAACGATTTTTCTACCGGCATCGAAACAATCCCTTGAACTCGCTGCCGCAAAGCATCCACTTCACTTCGTTCGACGCCTGCTGTTTCAATCGTGTCGTGCACGTACACTGTGATCTTCCCCGGATACAGCATCCAATTTCCAGTTTGAAAACATTGGTATGCGCCGGCGATGCTGACGGGAACGATGGGAATTCCGAATTTTTGCGCAAGATTGAAAATCCCCTTTTTGAAATTATGGACGTGGCCATCGCGCGTCCGTGCCCCCTCGGGGAAAACGATCAAGCTAATCCCCGAATCCAGCGCGGCTTTAGCGCGTTTCGTCATGACTTCTAGGCTTTCGCGGCTGGGCGCGTCCGGGACGGGAATGTTTCCGAACCTGCCCATCATCCAGCCGTAGATTGGAATTTTGAAATGCGATTCAAGTTCGAAGCCGCGGAAAAATTGCGGAATGGCCGAGTAAACGACGAACGGATCAAAAATATTGACGTGATTGCTCACGAAAATGCTCGTCCGCCGGGGATCAAAACCCGCTGAGCGGTGAACTTCAAACTGCACCCCGATGAGGCGCAGAATGTTGCGGAAGAAAAGGCGCTGAGGCCTGTCATTTTTGCGAGGATCTATGAAAATCGCGAGGAAAATAAGCAGCGTACAGACTACTGCAAAGTGAATTCCGCTGACGGCCCACAAAAAGAGCGCGCGAATGGTGAGATAAATCCTTCTCATACGATCGCGTCGAATGCGCCCGGTAGAATTTCGATTGAGCGGCATTCGAGGCGAAGAATCTCACCATCGATCATCACGTTGACGGGCTCGTCGAGGCGAAAATCGATGTGCTTGGCGCCGGCGCGAAATGCAAGTGGATGCTCGATGTGAGTTCCGCTAAAGAGAGTGGGAAGCGCCTTGAGCAAGCCGAGCCGTCCGATGGGTCCCCAGCGAACATATTCGATCGAACCATCCGTCGGATCCGCCTTCGGAGCGATCATCATCTTTCCGCCGGTAAACTTGCTGTTACTGAACGAAAGAAATAGCGCAGGATCGCAATTCCATTCCCCCGGGTTATCCAGGCGGTGAGGAAAAGCGGAATGCTTCAGCGAAGCTAGGCGCGCGAAAACCGCGAGAATATAACCGAGCTCACCCCAACGTTTGAATCGGCGATTAGCCGTCTCGCCTACCTCCGCCGGAAATCCCAAAGTGAGCAGATTCATAAAATAAAGCTCACCCTCTGAATGTCGCAGGTGAACCACGTCACAGGGACGGCGTTTTCCGGCCTTCAATGCTTCAATCGTATATTCAACGCCATCCGCGGTGAAGTCCCTGAGGAACGAGTTTCCCGTGCCCAGCGGTAAGAACCCGAGCGCTACCCTTTCAGTTGAATTCTGCGCTGCCGGGAAAAGTCCGTTTAAGATCTCGAACGAAGTGCCGTCTCCACCCACAGCCAAGAATTTCCGAATCCCGTTGCCGTAGGCCTTGCGGGCGATCTCTACGGCTTCACCGCGGCGGGAAGTTTCGACTACCTCGATTTCTATCCCCGCTCGCCGGACGCGGCCAAGAGTGGCTCGGGAAAATCTACCGCATCGTCCGCCACCTGCGGCCGGATTCACGATCGCGAGAAAGTGTGATTGGCTCACCGCGTCGGCTCCATAGCGGTTTCAGGCGCTATTCTCACAGAGGCACCACCGCAGATCGTTCCGCACTTGCGCGGATCTGCTCCGCCAAATCGCCGCGCTTGATTTTCAGCGAAGCCGTCAACGGGAAATCGCGGTCCCAGCTCAGGTAGCCGCTGACGCGTTTGTAATTCAGCAGACGGTGATTTCGATTGGCAACGTTGCCAATCAATTCCTGGCTGATTACTTGCCCCGCTTCCGGATGAAGCACGATGACCAATTGTTCGCCTACCAGCGAACGCGCGGGCCACAGATAATTTGCCGCGAACACGCAGAACTCTTTCACCGCGAGGCCCTCAAACTCGTTCTCGATATCCTCAGGGTAGATGTTCTTGCCCTCTTCGGTGACGATCATGTTTTTCTTGCGGCCGAAAAGTTGCAAGTGGCCCGTTGCGTCGATACGACCCAAATCGCCGGTCATCAGCCAGCCGTTAACGATCGTTTGCGCGGTCATTTCAGGGTCGTCGAGGTATTTCGCCATAATCGTTTTTCCGCGCACGGCTACTTCGCCGACTCCGTCACCATCAGGGCTGAGAACTTTAACTTCCATGCCCGGGAGCGGTTTCCCGACGGTGTCGGCGCGAAACGGCTTGAAATCGTTCACGGTTATAACTGTCCCGGCTTCGGTGCAGCCATACCCGTTGCCGACTGGAATCCCGAGATCGTAAAAAAATTGAAGTGTTGATGGCTCGGTGAACGCTCCGCCGACAAAAAAAGCGCGCAACTCTCCGCCGAAAGCCTCATGCACTTGTCCAAGTAAAGCGCGACTCAGCTTCAGATTTGGCCGCCGGCGGGTGAGTGCGCGATTCGTCGCAACGAGCGCGTTAAGCACTCTGCGACGTCCCTTTGGCAGATCGGCGAATCGCTGCCGGAGTCCGCGTTCCAGATTCTTCAGGACCATGGGAACCAAAGTCATGTACGTGATTTTGTAGCGAGTGAAAGCCTCGCGAATATATTCTGGGCGCAGAGTGCGCAAATGAACAACTGCCGCTCCGCACGTGAAAGGTCCGATAAAACCGATCATGAAATCGATCGCATGATTCGTCGGCAAGATGCTCAGATATCGCACGCCCGGCGAGAAAGGATAGAGCGCGGTCAGAGCCATGCACTGTTCAAGATAATTTTCGTGCGTTAAGACGCAACCCTTCGGCCGTCCTCCTGTCCCCGAGGAATAGACGATGCAGGCCGGATCTTGGCGGTTTCGCAGAACGAAAACCGGTTCGCGAGCGTCGACGAATTCTTCCCACCGTTTTGCACCGCCGAGGTCGGCATTCGCGGGCGTTTCGGTGACGAGCACGACGCGAGCGCCAAGGTGCTTGAAGCCTTCGGCCTGCGTGATCGCGCGCCAGAGATGGTATTCCACGATTAGAAATTCAGCCTTCGAATGCGCGAGTAGTTGAAGTTGTTCCGAGGCCGTAAGTTTGTAATCAAGCGGAACCAGCACGCCCCCGCAAAAGAAAATCGCGTAAGCGGAAATCAGCCATTTCGACTGATTGGTCATGATAATAGCCGCGCGCGTGCCGCTCTGAAGTCCTGCGTGCTGCAGCGCGCCCGCCAGCGGCAACGCAGCCTGCTTGAATTGACTGTAAGTTAAGCGGGCGTTTTCGCGCTCGCGGTCTGCTTCGATCAGGCAGACCTCATCGGGCCAACGCTCCAGCCCCGCGCGCAAAGCTTCGCCCAACGATTGATATTCGCGAAGGTCGAGCATCAGAGGCGCAACTGGATGCGCTCGGCGAGCGTGCGGAAATCGCTGACGCCCTGAAGCTCGTAGTCTGGAAGCTCGATCTTGAAGTGATGTTCGATTCGCGTGAGCAAGTCAAGCGCCTGCAGGCTGTTGATGCCGAGCTTCTTGAAGAAATCGTCGTCGGGAGTCAGTTGCTCTCGAGGTACTTTGAAATGTTCGGCTGCGAGCCGCAATACTTCGTCGGTTGTGTTCTGTAAGGACCCCATAGCTACTATGTTGCCACAAACAGGGCTGCGATGTGGCCGCGTTCCAACTCAATGCTACGGAAGATAGGGCAACGCGTCCTTGCTTTCCACAAACCTTCGCAATCCTTTCTCCACAGCCGGCCGCATGAAAAGCTCGCAGAAGATATCAATCTCGCGGCGCAATTCGTCGTAAGGAATCGGTTTGATAAAGCGCTTGGCAGCCACGGCTGTACTTCGGTCGAACTTCTTCAATTGGGCAGCTGTTTCTCGCGCAACGCGGAGCGCGTCTCCTTCGGCCGTCACTTGGCTCACAATACCGATTGCTTGAGCTTTGGCTGCGTTGATGCTGCGCCCTGTGAGAACCAAGTCGCGCACGACGGCGTTCCCCAAATCCCGTTTGAGGCGCGGAATACCGCCAAACCCCGGTATCAGTCCTAAACGCAACTCCGGAAAGCAGAAGCGCGCCATTTTGTCCGCGATGATCAGATCGCATGTAAGCGCTAGTTCGAAGCCGCCGCCAAACGTAAGTCCTTTGACGGCGGCTATCGTGGTGAGCGGCGCTTCATCCAGAGCGTTCATCACGCGATGAATGCGTTCGATAAAGTCGCGCAGGCCATTGAGCTTCTCGGTGCCAGTAACTTCTTGCGAAAGACGAAAGAGTTCTCGCAGATCGCCACCCGCGCAAAAGCCTTCGCTGCGGGCGCTCGCAATGATTAGTGCGTGCGCCTCGTCTTTCAGTGTTCCCAGCGCCGCGACAAAGTGTTCGAGGTCAGCCAACATGGCCAAGCCAATTTCGTTACACGGAGCGTGATCGAGCGTCAGCTCAATCGCACCGTCCGCAATCCGCCAAGAAAGTGTTTTTCCTTGAAATGTTTTCATGCCGGCTTCTTCTGATAGAGTTGCTCGATCTCAACTGCAAAACGCGCCGCGATGGCCTCGCGCTTAATCTTTCCATTTGTTGTCAACATCCCATTTTCCACACTCAACGGCTCCGGAAGAATAACAAACGCCCGGACCTGCTTATAGTGCGGCAAGTCGCCATTCACGTGCTCAATTGCAAACTGCACATCCGCGTCCGTCACGCCATTTGAAGAAGTAGCGGTCACCAGCGCCCCGAGAAAACTTCGCTGATTTCCAACCAGGATAATCCGTTGAGCCTGCGGTACGTGACGCGCCAATTCCTCTTCAAGCGGCTCTGGAGCGATGTTGTGGCCCGAATTTAGAATAATCAGATTTTTTAAGCGGCCGGTGATACGCCAATTTCCCGTTTCGTCCACATCGCCTTGATCGCCCGTGCGAAACCATCCATCCACGAGCGCTTTTGCCGTGGCATCCGGCCGCTGCCAATAGCCTGGAAATACATTCGGGCCGCGTACTAGAATCTCTCCGTTTTCTGCCCGCTTCATTTCCACTCCGGGGATTGCCGGGCCAACACGTCCGGGCACGGCGTGAAGTGGATCGTCCAACGTGCAGATCGCCGTGGTTTCCGTGAGCCCATACGCTTGCAACACGGGTATTCCCAACATCGTGAAAAACAGTTGTGTTTCGATAGAGAGCGGCGCCGAACCGCAAATCAACGCCTTCAATCTTGGCCCAATGCTCTTGCGAATCTCCGGAAACATTATCCGTTTTGCCAGCCCTAGCCATAACCAGTCGAACGCACGCGACTCGTTATTGCGCTGGCGCAGATATCCCTGCTGCGCTCGGGAGAACACAAACTCCGCAAAGCCCCCGCGTTTCTGAATTGTCTCCGTGATTTTGGCGCGTACGCGCTCAAGAAGTGTGGGAACGTTCAGAAAATAATCAGGCGTGCAAAGTTTCAAATCATCGGACAGCTTCGAAACGTCCGTCGAAAGCGTCAGCACACTTTTCCGCGATAGGGCGGTGAGCAACAGGATCCAGGATGCAGCAAAGCAGAATGGCAGGTAGTGGAAGATTTCGTCCGGCTCCTGGGTGGCCGGGTGCTGCGCCATCAGCTGATCGAGCCGCGCGTTCGTGCAGCCCAGCATGTAACCAACGTTGCCTGCAGTCAGCACAACTCCTTTCGGCTCGCCGGATGTTCCCGAGGTGTAAATAATCGTGACAATATCCGAATCTTCGTGGAGTTTCGGCGGCGTGGGTTTCTGAGTCTCGCCGGCGAAAATGCTATTGAGCAAAGTAATGTGCGGCGCGGCAGCCCAGTGGTTCTTGATTTCAGTGGAACGCGCGGCAGTAGAACAAAAGACTCTCGCGGGCGATGAATCTTTCATCATGGCGACCAACTCCGCCGGGGCTTGCCGTGAATACAGCGGCACCACAATAATCTCCTCAGCAATCATTGCGAGGTCAAGCGCCACCCAGCGAATGCTGTTCGAAGCGAGCAGAGCGCAGCGATCGCCTTTTTTCATGCCGCGTGCGCTCAGAAAGCTTCTGGCCTCCTGAACCATGCTCAGCAATTCGTCTCCTGATACGGAGTTCAATTTGCCGTGACGTATTTCGCGAAGGACCGGCGCTCCGCCGGCTTGCTGAAGTCTTTCGAAAATGTTCTCCAGAAAAGTCATGCTAAAACGCTTTCAACATGCCGTTACGCCGCTGTGTTCCTCAAGCAGTTTGCAAAGACCGGCGCTGAGCGGGGGAAGATAATCCTGCCAACCGAGAACACCGCGCCGGATGGGGAACTCCGGATACCGGCGCGCAACCTGCTCTTCAAAATAGACGCCCATGCGCGCCATTAATTGCAAGTTACGCGCGACGGTCCGCCCGATAGCATCTCGAATTTCTTCAGTTTGCGAGTCCAGAAGATGAAGCGATGTGACGATCTTATCCTCCAGATCAGCGTCGTCCACGCGCGACAGCAGGCTTTCGTGCCCACGCTCACGCATCAGATTGCGTATACGCTCGTCCATCGTCACTCCCGCTGAGGGAACTTCCGCGGGCATGGAAGTCACAATGGCATGGTAACGCGAAGACAGCATCCGATCGCACGCCCGCAAGATGCTCACGAGTTCGTACATGTTATATCGGTCTGAGGAAAAGATGGGAGCTCCGCCAAGCTTCTGCGCCACGCGCTCGCAAGCGTCGCGGTCGAGCATTTCCATGGCGATCAAAACAGGGAACGCCGGGCGCGATTCTTTGTAGCGCCTCACTCCGCCGGCCATAGCAGTCAAATATTTCTCATACGCCGCATCAACTTCGCGCCCCGAGCGATGGAAATAAATAGTGCGGTAATAGCTATCCTTGTAAGCTCCGGCGACGGAGTGGGCCATCCATTTTCCGAGCGCTGCTTTAACCGGCCACCAAAATGGATTTATAGGACAAACCGCGAGTACCGGCGTCTTACCGTCCCAGCCGGCATCGAGCAGGGCTTTGCGTCCGTACTCCGGACCCAATGGCTCGAAGGTCCAGGCGGTGTCGGTTCCCAGTTCAGTACGAACGCCGAGCTTCCCCAGCACGCTTTGCGATTCTATATTGCGAGTGATCACCAGTGAATCGCGGCAATATCGCCTGCACATTTTCTGCAGCAGCGGATCCATTTCGCCCGCTTCGGCGCCATATGCCAGGCTCAACTTGTTTTGAGCTGCGGCGATGCCGAGAGCACCAATCATCATTGTCGTCAGCGCATTGGCGAATTTGCTTTTGAACATGGAACCTTCGCATGCCACCACGCCGTCATTTTTTCTCACCTCGGAATGTAGAAATGGAGGAAAGACGTCGGGAAGGTGGACCTGTTTCGCGTCGCCAAAATAACCGCGCGTAAGATCGAAATTCTGCGACATCACGCTAAGAGCGACGTTTTCCGGGCC
This sequence comes from uncultured Acidobacteriota bacterium, assembly GCA_963698005.1. GTDB lineage: Bacteria > Acidobacteriota > Terriglobia > Acidiferrales > UBA7541 > Palsa-295. The sequence goes on along the minus strand of OY969113.1, from coordinate 2,176,080 downwards.
CAGGATGCGCCGCACCTGCCGCAGAATTTCTTCCACACGCACGTCGGAGCCCGTGTTGCGCGTACCGTTATAGGTGGCGAAAAGCAGCCTTAGCTTCGTGCCGGGCTTCCAGGATTCACCTGCACCCAACATCCATTCAAATTTGTTTAATTCAATCAGGCTACTGACCCAGGCCTCGAGAAGAAGGTCCGTCATCTCGAATCCGGCGGCGCGCTGGCCTCTAGCGATGCGCTTTGCGAGGAAGTTTCCGCGGGCCAATCGCGGTATTTGTACAGAAAATTATTCTCTCGGCTGAATTTCAGCAGGGGAAAACAATATTGTGAAAATGGCGCGGGACGGCGGCCCATTTCTGCAACGACGCGGCTATTGTCAAACACCGTGTTCCACACCAAGTACGGAAGAAATACCTTCATCAACGTTGCCAGTCCGCCGATTTTTCCGGCGCGACCCGCGAGCGCGTTCACCATTTTAGATGACGGCCCTTCGAGGCTCGGAGCGAACACCGGCCCGCGCTTTCCCTGCGCTTTGGACAGCGCGTCCGTCAATTCGACGAAGGTCTCGGAGTCCGTGCCTGAGGACAAATGATAGATCTCGTGCGCTGGCCGCTCTTTCTGGTGCAAAGTGGCAACCGCATCGGCCACGAAATCCACCGGCACGATATCGATGCGCGCAGTAGGGCGGAAAGGCAGCGCCGGAAGTCCTGCCAGGAAAACGAACGCGCGGACCATGTCGAATTGATTCGTCTCCGGACGGCGGCTATCTCCCAGCACGATGCTGGGCCGGAAAATCGAGCGCTGAACGTCGGGTAGCAACTGCCGGACCATGTGCTCGCAGAATTTTTTCGTGCGCGCGTAAGGATCGTAGTCCGAGCGGTTCCAATCGATTGCCGTGTCCTCCTGGACCACTTCGTCCGACCGTTGCCCGGCGACAGCCACGGTGCTTACGTGGCTGAACCTCCGAAGCCCATGATGATCGCGCGCGCGCGTGGCGAGCTGGATCACTTCCAGCGTGCCGCGCAGGTTTACGTTCAGGCAGCTTTTCTCGGATTTGCGATTCAGCGACGCAGCGCAATGAATGATCGAATCGGTGGTGCGGACCAGGCGCGTGTAATCGTCGTCAGCAAGGCCGAAGTGCGCATCCGTCAGATCGCCGCGGAATATATTGACGCGCGAATTTAAATATTCTTCGAAACGCGCGAATTCCAGATGCAGTTGCAGCGAGCGCCAGAGGCGTTCACGTGCTTCTTGCTCGTTGCGCGCGCGCACCAGCAGGTTCAGCGGCTCGGAATGATCCGCGAGCAGGTTCGACGCGATATGCGCGCCGATATAGCCGGTGGATCCGGTCAGGAGGATGGCCACGTTGTATGTCAGGACGCTGCAGTGGAAGCCGAACTCGAAGCTTCCGAGGTATTCGCCTCAGCTTGCCCGGCAAGTTGCACGGAGCGCCGAGGGCGAGGCTCCAGTTGGCGTCCTTCGATGAGAGGATAGCACCACTTTCGCAGCGCCGGAATGTGCACGTTGATCCAGTAGTCCCACCAATCAAGCGCACGCGCGTCATATCCAAAGTCCGCCTGCTCGCCGCCGGGTAGCGCAGCGCTGAGCTGTTCCACATTTATTGCTTCAAAATTGTGATCGTTGTGCAAAATGAACGGCTCGAAGAGCGAAACCAGTTTGACCACTTTTTCCAGATCGCGTTCCTGTCGCGCTAGCGGCGGGCGCGAAGCAAACGGCTCAGCCGCGCGATTGATCGCTTGCACGATGGCTTTCTGGGCCGGAGCCGAAATCTTGTCATATCGCGCTTTTGACACCGGAATAGCGTCGAATTTCAAGCGCAACCGGTGATTCAAGTCTGTCTGCGCGCGATAGAACTTTCGGTGACCCAAGCCGGTCAATTCGATCGATCGGCGCATGTCGCACGGATTCGCGATAGAAGTCGCTAGTTGATAGACGCCTGCGTGACGGCGCGCGATCAGTGCCGCCGCGATCAGCGTCATGCCCCGGCACACCAGGTCCACCGGAATCAGGTCGAGAGATTTGCTCTCAGTCGTCGGTAGCTGGCGGAAAAAAGTTCCGAGCAAATAGGAAAGCGAAGCGGACGTATTGATGCCTTCGTTCCAGCCCTGAAAAGGTTTTTCGATGGACGATTCCACAATGGCCGGCCGCACGACAGCAATCGCTGCGCTGGGATTCTGGTCCAGAAAATTATGTATCAGCGATTCGGACATGCTTTTCGTAAACGTATAAGTGTTCGGCCATCCAAGTTCATTCGCGCGCCGCGAGCCGGCGTCGGTCAATGTATCGCGAAGCCATCGGACGCGGTTTTTGCGAATTTGATTTTCCAGCGCCGCGCCGTGAAGGTCTTTTGCGGCGTGCTCTTTTTTCAGCGCCGCGCGGCGAAGCTCTTCGGCCACTTCTTCGGATTCGGCGCGCTTTTCCGTCTCGCGGACCAGCGCTTCCAGCGATTGCCATTCCTTTTCCGCGTCATAATCGCGTAGCCCGACCGGCGTGTAATTCTTCCGAAGTTCTTCCAGGATTCGGCCGTCGCGCCGTCCGATCACGTAACATGTGGAAAGATGCAGCAGGGACGCATGATCGCATTCGCGCAGGAAATTCAGCACGTGAACCGTCGAGCGAACGTTCATCGCCAGCGCATCGCGCAAATCCGGATTGAAATCCGTCAGCCCGGAGCTGTTGACAATTACATCCACCGACCTCGCGAGCCGCCGGCGCACTTCAGGCGAAAACCCCAGGTCTGGTTTGCTGACGTCACCATCCACCACTTCGATCCGTTCGCGCAAAAAGTCTGCAAAGCCGCTCCCGTATCGCTCGGCCAGCGGCTCGAAGACAGGCGATTCCTCAAGCGTGCGCTGGAATCGCTGCAGAGCCGTCACCGTTCGGTTGTGGCGAACGAGCAGGTAAATCCGGCCGATATCCGGCAAGTCCGTCAGCAAATTTGAAAGCCATACTTTGCCGATAAATCCCGTCGCGCCGATCAGCAGAATATTTTTTCCGCGTAGCGTCTCGCGTACCGAAAAAGGCCCTCGGCCGTCGGCGGAATCAAAGTGAACTACCGGCAAATGAACTTTCGGCGCAGGGCGCTCGTCTGTTTGGATTGCTTCATCCAGCGCGTCCGGATGCTTGGTAAAGCCTAGAATGCGAATCAGCGCTTTGCGCGAAACTCTGCCGTCAGGCTGCCTTCCCGTAATTTTCGCGAACGCGCCCCGCGGGCGAATCACCGGGTCGAGCAGCCTTCCTGTGGCCATGCCATCGCGGAAATCCAGGCGGTTGCAAACGATTTGCCGCACGCCAAGATGTTTTGCGAGCGGCCGCATGATATGGTCCAGCCCTTGACTTACTAGAACTACCGGCGCTCCCAAAGCGAGCGTTTTCGCGAGTCGTTCAACGCCTTCCTTTTTCAGCCGCGGCTTCAGGAAATATTCAAAGAATTCCTCGCCCAGCAGATCCAGCCGGTCGCGGCTAACTCCGCGCAAAACGCTGTGTAGCAGCCGCGTCGCAAACACGCGATTCGTGCAGTAAAGAAACGGCCGCGCAATCGCGAGAAAAGCCATGCCTCCGCGGCGCGTCCACCGCTGCAAAAAGCTCTGCGAGTTCCATGCAAAAAATCCCACGGGCCGCACCGCCGTCAGATTCAACAGGCTCCCTTCCACGCGCCAAAACACACGTTCACGCGCACCCGCAGCCGAGGCGTCTTGCTCGCCCTGCGAAATATTCGAAATGTGTTCGTTTGTCTTCGACGGCAACATCGTGAGTGGTTTACTGCAAATCCGAATGAAGGTACAAAATTATCACGCCGTCCGCCTGCAATCAAGCAATGCAGACCTTAGCGGGTGCAGTTTCAGATTCACTGCCGAAGGATCATTCCTTTAAAATCAAGGCTGCTTTTCGGGGTATTCGAAGCGAAAGCTGTCGCCCGCAGGGCCTGCAACGCCGCGAGTGTTGTACTCCAGCATGTATTTCAGATGGCGCTCATCCTCGGGATAGCCGACGCCTTTCGGATATGGATAAGGCATCAGTGTGTGAAAGGGAAGCGGAGAGACGGTGTCGCCATGCGCCGCGTAAAAATCCATGTCCTTCGCGAATCCGTTGGCATAAAAGAAATAGTCGCGCGTCCAGCCATCGGGCAGGTCGGGCAAATGAGTGGGGTCGAAATCGACCACGACTTCGTCGCCGGAACCAAAAATCACGTATTCGTCGTCCGGCGCGCTAAGCAGATCTGTGACGTCGCCATACCGCGTGTAATTCCCAGTCTGCCGGGTGTATGGCCCGGTTTCGCTGATGTCCTCGTAGATGTAGCTCAAATCGTTGCGCGGATTTCCTTCCACCACGCGCGGATAGCCAAGAAACTGCAAATACGCCTTGGCCAGCGGAACTTCTGTCGTCTTGAACGGCGTATCCTCCGCGGAATTTTCGACGCGAATACGATCCCAGTAAATTTTCAGGTTCGTGGTGATCCGAATGAATCGCGTGCCCGGCGGCAGCTTCCCCGTGAGATCCGCGACCATCGTTCGCGAAAGGCCGGCCGGAAATCCCATGTCGTCCACGACGCGAACCCAATTCGCTGAATCGTCAAGCATCTCAACGTAGGGCGGCACGGGCTGAATTCCTGCCTGCCACGCCGCGTACATCGAGCTAGCGCTGAAATAATCGGTAAAACCGTCCATCAGAAGTCGCAACGGCCGCGATGGATCCCACGGCCCAAGGTCTAGCTCGATCGTATGCATCGTCGCGAAGCCGGCGTACGGCGCGTCGCCAAAGCTCGTCACATATTTATGGTCTCGCTCGACGAGCAAGGGCAACAGGTCGTGCCCGCGGTCGTCCCACGCGCCGAGCGGCGGATGCGCTTCAAAACTCGCAATCACTTTAAATTTCGGGAACGGCGGATTAGTCATGAAACGTTCGTTGGGATAAACCTCGACGTCTGAAGGATGATCCACCGCTATGAGGCGTGCCTGATCGAGATAGTCCAGCTCTTCCATCGGCTCGACCATGCGAAACTGAATGAGGCCGTCTTTCGCTTGCACCTGCGAGCCTGCAACTTTGAAATATTCCTCCGGGTCGGGAGTGTTGCGCTGATTCGGTCCGATCCAATGGCCCACGATCCCAGGGCCAAGCATGTCCGCAAGGAATTCAAATTTCTGCCCATTCCAAACGAATACGATCGGACACGAGCTGCCGCGCCGGTCAATTTCAGTGATCTTGTCCGTCTTCAACGCCGGAATTTCTATTTCGTCTTGCAGGACGCCCGTGGGCCACAGGAGCCGAACCACATCCGCGCCGCGCTCCGGTCCAAGCCCGGCCAAAATATCAGTCGAACCTTGTCCCAAATAGCCTGACGCGCCAGTGATTTCCCATTTCTGTTGCAGCGCTCCGGCGCTCATCTCAACTTTTGTGCCTATCCCGGTCTTGTTGTCATTGGTGCCTTTGAATTCCATTCGCAGCCAGTTGTACCGGTTGCCACCTTCGTTCTTCAGCAGCACGGGCGGCAAATGATTCTGCGTGATCAGCAAATCCGTAGAGCCGTCGCCGTCAAAGTCAAACGCAATCACTCCGCGCGGATTGTGCAGCACAATTTTGTCCAGCCCCACTTCGGAAGTTACGTCACGAAATCCCTTCTCGCCTTCATTTCGCAGCAAAACGATGCGGCCTTCGCCCGAAAAAGTCTCGCCTACTGCGACCAGGTCCATCCATCCGTCATCGTCGTAATCCAGCGCAGCCACGCCCCAGCCGCGCATCCATCCCAAATCCGGCAGCAGCACGCGCTCAAAGGATTTTCCTTGGACGTTTCGCCACAAACTCAATCCCGGCGTTCCCCAATGCGTAAATGCCAAGTCCATCCAGCCATCTTTGTCGAAATCGAGAACCGTGATGCCAGCCGTCGGAGCAGGCATGTCGCTAGCCCACGGAGTCGTAGCCCGAAAAGTTCCTTCGCGCGGATTCATGAACGCGATCGGCGCTTTCTGCCAGCCGGTAACGACGAAATCGATCGCACGATCGTTGTTCAGATCGCTTCCGATTGCGCCAATAGAAGGCGCGTTGCCGGCGAGTCCTGTTTCTGCCGTCCAATTCGTGAACGTGCCATTGCCGTTATTTCGCCACAAAATATTTCCCGCAGGCGCCGCATCCATCGGAAACGAGAACTGCTCCGCCGGGTTCGTCAGCGGAAAATCATTGAATCGCGTCACGTACAGATCCAGATCGCCGTCGTGGTCGTAATCGATAAACGTCACGCCCATGGCGAGCCCATCCATTTCAATTCCAGCTTCTTTGGTAACGTCCTTGAACGTGCCTTTGCCTTCATTATGAAATAGCAAAACGCCGCCGTTCATACTGACCGCGAGATCAGGCTTTCCGTCGTTGTCATAATCACCGACGGCGCAGCCCATGCCCTCGCCGTGAATTTCCAGCTTCGCTTCTCTCGTGACGTTTACAAATCTCCCGCCGCCTTCGTTTTTGTACAGCGCTGCATTGCCCTTGCGGTCTCCATCGACTAGAAAAATATCCGGCCGCCCATCACCGTCGTAATCAAGGATGCACGCTCCGCTCCCGAGAAAATGTGCCAGCGATTCGGGCGCTGCTTCTTCGCTAGCGGGCTTTCCGCCTCGCGTCGCTGCATTCTCGGGCGTGCCCTGGTTCACGTCGGCTACTCCCCAGTGCCTTGGTAACCCAGAAGAAGGAGTGACGTTCGCAAAATGAACGGAAACAGCGGCAGGCACCGGTTCTGGCGCCGGCGACATCAATTCCGCCAGCGAATATTTTCCCCGCTCGCCATAAATAAAACTCACCGGCTTGCCAAGCTTCTCTGAAACCAAATGCTGAAAACGGTCGAAATGCTCCTTGGCGTTTGCCGTATCGTCCTTTCGCTGCAGCGCTTGCGCCAGACCGAATTCCGCCGAAACTTGAAACGGATTCAATTCTATGGCGTGCTTGAATGCAGCGATCGCCTCGTCATATTGGTGTTCCTGGGAATAGACCAAGCCTATAAAGTATTGTGTGTCGGCGTCGTGCGGATCCAACTGAGCGGCCTTTGCAAAATCCTCGATGGCAGCGTCCGATTTGTCCACGGCTTTTTCAAGGAGTCCCAGGTTGAACCAAACGCGCGGATTTAGGGGGTCGCGCTCCGCAGATTTCTCCAGGATTTTCCTCGCTTCATCAAAACGCTGCATATTCAGCAGCGCGATTCCCGCGTTCACGCAGCCAATATCGGATTGCGGTTCCAGAATGCAAGCGCGCTGAAACTTTCCCAGCGCTTGCTCGAACTGCTGCCGGTTCATCAGCGCCACGCCGAAATTGTTTTCGCGTACGATTTGTGCGTGGGAAGCTGCTCGGGTCTCTTCCGGATCGGAAGGGGTTGCGTCAGCAGATTTCGGTGCGCGAGGGCGCTTGGTTTGTCGCCCGGCGTCGGCGAAGCCGCCGATAAGCGCGCCAACCAGCGCAAGTAAGAGAAAAATTGCGCGGACCACCCACACCCGGGAGTTCAATAGCGCCATGCAATCCTCAGAGGAAGTTGCCGCACCATTCTAACGTTTCGCGAGCGGCTTTGCCGCAATCGCGCCTTGATTCTCTTTTACGGTGACCACTTGATCCGCCGCCACATTTGTTAAGTGATCCGATTGCCCGCTTGGCCAGCGGATTTCGACCGAGTCAGTCTGTGTATGCGAGCCCAGCCCGAACGTCAAAATTAGCTCACTCGAAGACAAATAGCTCGACCCGCTGCGCAACATCTGCGATTGCGCGTCGCTTCCGGCGCTCACGCGCACGACTGTCCCAATCCCGTCGCGATTCGATTTCGTCCCGATTAACTTAATTCGCAAACTGTGATTCTTGGTGCCCGTGTTGCGAAACAAAGCAGCCGGCCCGCCATTCGTCGCGACCAGCAGATCGAGCGCGCCATCGTTGTTGATATCGCCGTAGGCCGCGCCTCGTGCCACGCGAGGTGCTGCAAAAGAGGACCCGGCGGATGCCGTCACCTCTTCGAACTTTCCGTTGCCGAGATTATGAAAAAGGTGCGGAGGTTCCGCGTAGCGAACGCGTGGCTGCACTCGTTCGATGCCGTCTTCAATGTGTCCGTTCGCAATGTAAATATCCAGCCAGCCGTCCAGATCGTAGTCGAAAAAAAAGCAACCAAAGCCAAGCGTCAGCAAACTAGCGCGGCCCACATCCGATTGCGGCGCTTCGTCCACGAACAGCCCGTTTCGCTCGTTATGGTAAAGCGCAAGCATCTGGTTCGAAAAATTCGTGATCAGCACACTGGGGTATCCGGAACGGTCGTAATCTCCCGCGTCCACTCCCATTCCAGCGCGAGCGATTCCATCCTCGCTGTACGCAATCCCCGCTGGAACACCCTTTTCCGAAAACGTTCCGTTGCCGTTGTTTATATAAAATTTGTTCGGCTGCGTGTCGTTGCTTACCAGAATGTCCGGCCATCCGTCTTGATTTGCGTCGAGCACGGCAACACCAAGGCTTTTTGAAGTTGGATCGTACAACCCGGCTTTTTGCGTTGCATCTTCAAAAGTTCCATCCCCACGGTTGTGCCAGAGACGCACCGAAGTGCCCATGTAAGGCTCCGGCGTGCAGTAGGATTTTGTTTTTCCGTCGAGCGCGCAATAAATATCGTTCTCTGGCGACCACTGCACGTAATTGGCGACTACCAGATCCAGATGCCCGTCGCGGTCGTAATCCACCCAAGCAGCGCCGGTGCTGAATTCGTTCGGCCCCCAGAGCCCGGCTTTCTTCGTCATATCGCTGAACGTTCCATCACCGTTGTTGTGGAACAGGTGATTCTGCCCCAGCGCCGTGACGAAAATATCGTCGTAGCCGTCGTTGTCGAAATCGCCGATCGCAACGCCCATGCCGTACATTTCTACATCCAGCCCGGCCTTCCGCGTCACATCAGTAAAAGTTCCGTCGTGATTGTTGTGATACAGCGCGAGAGTGGAATGGCGACCTGGATGCCCCGGCCATGCAGTGCCGTTCACAAAAAGAATGTCCTGCCAGCCGTCGTTATCGTAATCCAGAAACGCCACGCCCGGGCCCATCGTTTCGGGTAGCCATTTTTTACCGAAGGCGCCGTTGTTGTGAATGAAATGAATTCCTGCGGCTCGCGTAACGTCTTCAAATTGCGTTGGAGCTCCGCTGCTGGAAGGTAGCGCGCTCTTTTGTGACGCGCTCACCACGACAGTTGTGTGTGTGGCTGCGAGCAAAATCACGAATGTGCTCGCAGCACACGCCGCATTGATCCATCTGCGCCGCGGCCATTTGCTTCTCAATCCGAGTCCTTCGCGAGGCCTGAGGCGCCGTCATACGTCGCCGCGCTGGATTTTTGCCTCGTCTCCGATGCCGAAACGTGCTCGTGTATCGGTTGGCGCTCCACGTTATCATTCGGGTGCGTGCGTAAATATGGCCCCGTTAGCGTTTGCGCCGACTCGTCAGCTTTAAAACGCAAATAGCGCTTTTGAAATTCGCTTGCAACGTCCGGCTGCCCGAGTCCCGTGTTGCACAACATAAGATTGTAATTCGCTTCCAAATCCTCAGGATCGATCGCCAGTGTCGCTTTGAATTCCTCCACTGCATCGGAGTATCGCCGTTGCAAGAAATAGATGCGGCCTAGATCATCGTGAACTACTCTGTCGCGCGGGTATTGAGCCAGCACTTCGCGCAGGTGCTCGGCGGCTTCATCATAATGACCTTCGTTGCGCAGCATCTTCGCGTAGAAGAAATGAGCGCGCGCAAGATGTGGATTCAGCGCCAATGCATGTTCGAGCGCCGTGCGAGCTGCCGGTAAATTTCCTTCTTGCACACGGACCCGCCCCACATTCACCCATCCGTCGGGATTATTCGGATCAGTCTCCGTGATTTTTTCAAACGCTCCCGCCGCCCCCGAAAGGTCTCCCTGCAGAAACAATCCGATGCCATAATCGTTCCAACGCGTCCAATCATCGCGATTCAGCACGATCTTCGGTTCAGGCTCCGCCGCGCTCGCCGGCAACACATTCAAATCCACCGCATTTTCTGCCATGGAGACAATCGGCAGCGAGGGTATCCCTTTGCCTCCGCCCGGCATTTTTCCCGGATCGCCGGTGAAAACATAATGAGCGTCGTCAAAATTCGGCGATGGGACGGCGCCTGGTTCCTTCGGATCGCGAATGCCCGCAAAAGAAAACTGCGTATTCCACCAGGAAAACTTGCGGTAATTCACTTTGGCCGTGACGTGTATCTTCCCAGCTGCATTGGATGGAATCTCCAGCCGGTAATGGACTGTGTCCGCTGCGCCCGGTGGAATCAAATGTACGTAAACTACCGCGCGCGTCGCCCATGCATTGCGCTTGTTAATCGGGTTACCGTGCCCGTCGATTTGCAGCGAACGGTAAAAATGCGCTCCTGGATCGACCGGGCCCTTTCCATCATCTTCGGCGCGTCCGCTCCAAAAGATTATGCGGCCCGCGTCGTCAACCGCTTTTAACTCAACCCAGCAATCGAACGCGTCCACCGTGCCGCCGGGGAAGAAATGCCCGAGTTTGCGTGTGCGCACCACTGCGTCCAGACGGTAAGTTTTTCCGCGTCGCACCGACGCGGTGGTGCGATTCAGGGGGGCAGTCAGCAACGCTACCGGTGTGGCGGATTCTTGCGAAGCATTTGTCGGCACCGAAGCCTCCGCTTCTTCTCCCACCGCAAACGTAGTCGCAATTGTAGGCGCGGGCGGATTCACCGAAGCGCTCCGGTTCGTCGCTCGGTCCCCCATTGCCACTGTCTCCGGTGAGATTGCAAAAACGTCCACGCTCACCTCGCGATCGGTCAGGAATTTCTCCGTGTCGCCCAGTTGCTGCACGTCGTCATTCACGTAAGGCAGCGCCGTGTTTGCCGCAGGGAAGAGGTGGGAGTGCACATTACCCGCGATGTTTCCCGCATCCGCCGAATGCGTCATCGGCATATGGCAGTCCGCGCACGACTGCGATTTGACGGGGTAATAAAACGACCGGGCACCTTCCCCGGAAACGCCGCTCGCTTGCCAGTTATCGTATTCATTGAATCCGCGCACCCAGCGGTAGTGATTTACCGGGACATCGAGATGCACCTTGTGGCAGGTCGAGCAAAATTCCGCCGTTTGCGTTCGCATGAAGGGTTTCAGGAAAACGCGCCGGTGCGGCTCGGGATTCAACTCGGTCAGAAAATCGTGCAGCCGCCGGACCAGCGGATTTGCGCTGGCAGCCATGCGATGCAACGCGGGATATTCGAGCTGGAAGTCTGCCTGTCCCATCGTACTTTTCACTTTTGCAATCGAATGGCACATCATGCAGCCGAGGCCGGCTTGCCCCGCGGGCGTATTTTCAACTTCGCGAATCGGCCCGTTGAACATCCCGCTGTAGAGCAACGCGGGATCGTGGCAGCCCGCGCACCACTTCGACGGTTTTACGCCCACGGTGTCCTGCATGTACTCGATGCTCTTGCGATACCAAGCATTGTTGAAGGAAGAAAAATGATGCGCCGAGCCTTGCCATTCCTTGTAAATGTCCGCGTGGCATCGCTGGCAGGAATCGGACTCGGTAAAATAACTCGCGGGAATTTGCCCGCCGTGCGCCGTCTGCGCCGAACTCGGGAAAAACGGTCCGCTCGGCCCGTCGCCTTCGCCGTCCATGGAAGCCGGCGCCATTGCAGGGTTTTCGATTCGGTGCCCGCGTTCCCAGGAAGTCATCCGTATCCAGCGCGCACAGAAAACAACCAAACTTGCCGCAAGTAAAAGCATCGCGCTGCGGACCAGTCCCGCCGCCGGGCTTCTCGCAAAGAAACCGTGCTTGCCCGCCCAGGCGGATGCCAGCAATGCTCCGCCAGCCATGCACGCACCGATATGCATGTAAAGCAGCGGCCATTCATCGCGGCGCGTGCCGGTTTTTATCAGCACAGCTCCCAGGACACCTCCGATCGCAATTAAAATCCAGCCGACCCGGGATGTCGTCGAATCGCTCCGTAAGATTCCGTGCAGCGCGAATGCCAGAAAAATCAGAAGTGCTATACCCGCTAGCAGGTGAACTATTACTGCTGCAAAATACGGCACGTTTGCCGCAGGCCATATGAAGAGGTACGTGGCCGTCGCGAACAAAACGGAGAGCAGGATAGAAATGAGCCGCCTCATCGCGTGAGCCACGATTGCGCGGTGCAACAGATGTTTGGAACTTGCAAGGATTCAGGTTCCTGTCGAATGCGAAATTCTCACCCTAAGTTGGAGGCCTGTCAATCGCGGTTCCTGCCGCAGCTTGTTTGCATCGTTCGCGTGTTAGACTCGGCGGCTCACGAAATCATCGAGAGGTCGAAGTGGACGATATTGTTTATAGCTCGCTCATTGACATGGCCGAAGGCGTCCGCACCAGGAAATTGTCGCCTGTCGAATTGACTGACGCGCACCTGTCGCGCATCCATGAGCTGAATCCGAAACTCAACGCATTCGTCACCGTCGATGGTGACCGGGCACGCGATCAAGCCAAGTTGGCGGAGTCCGCACTCGGTTCCAGCGCAAAATCGAACCCCGCCGGCCCTCTTCACGGCGTGCCGATTTCCATTAAGAGTTCCATCGACGTTGCAGAGCTGCCCTGCGAATGCGGCAGCGTTCTGCGAAAGGGGAATGTCCCTTCGGAAGACGCGCCGCTGGTGAAAAGGTTGCGCGCGGCGGGCGCTATCATCCTGGGAAATACAAACGTTCCGGAATTTCTGATGGCGTACGAAACTGACAACTTGTTGTACGGGCGGACGAACAATCCCTGGGATATTTCGCGGACGCCGGGCGGCTCCAGTGGCGGGGAAGCGGCGGCCATCGCGTCCGGTTGCTCCGCCGGTGGAGTGGGCAGCGACGGCGGCGGGTCGATTCGCATACCCGCGCATTACACCGGAATTTGCGGGTTGAAACCCACGCCCGGACGCATTCCTTCCACCGGACATTTCCCCGGGTCCGCGGGTCCGTTTGCGCAGCTCGGAGTGGTCGGTCCCATGGCGCGCACGATTCGAGACGTGGAGAGACTGTTTGAGGTGATGGCTGGGCCGGATCCTGGCGATCCCGCTTCCGCTCCTGTCCAGTTGCGGCGTTGGAGCGAGCAGGAAATTCGAAAGCTTGGCTTCGCGTATTTCGTGGATGACGGCGTCACTCCCGTCACTTCTGAAACCGCGGCCGCTGTGCGCACGGCAGTCGAAGCTTTGCGCGCCCAGGGATTTCACGTCGCGGAGCGGCGGCCGCAGAATCTCGACCGGGTGTGGCAACTTTGGTGGAATTTGTTTGGGCGCGCAGGCCAGATGGCCTTTGGGCCGGCAATCGAAGGCCGCGAAGCGGAGCTGAGCCCGATACTTCGCGCGTTTCGCGCCGAAGTTGCCGAAGCGCCGCCGCTCACCGCGCAGGACCTTCTGAACACGCTTCTCGCTCGCGACGTGCTCCGCGGCAACTTGCTGGCGAAAATGGAGGAATTTCCCATCCTGCTTTGCCCGGTCTGCGCTGTGCCGGCGTTTCGGCACGGCGAGCGCGAGTGGACGGTTCAGGGGCGAAAAGTGGAATATTTGAAAGCGATGAGCTATTCGCAGTGGTTCAATCTGTTGGGGAATCCCGCGGCGGTCGTCCCGGTTGGATGCTCTCCCGAGGGATTGCCGATCGGCGTGCAGATTGTTGGCCGGCCTTGGGAAGAAGAGGCGGTGCTGGCGGTCGCAGCGAAGATTGAAGATGCATGCGGCGGCTTCAGGCGGCCGCCGGTCTAACATGCAAAGGCGAGCATTCATCGTCAGCTCGCGGTATTGGCACGCGCGATTAGAAGGATCGCGAGGATATAAAAAATGAACATCAGTGCGAGGAATGCTTTTGCCTGCTTGTTCGCGCCGGCGAATTCTTTCCACACGAAGATGCCCCAGAGTGCGGCGACCATCGGCGCGGATTGGCCGATGGCGTAGGAAATTGCGACGCCGGTGAAGTTTGCGGCCACCAGATTGAAGACGGTACCGGTGGTCCATATCGCTCCGCCGATCAGGCCGAGCAAATGGCCGCTAGTCGGGCCGCGAAAAAAACCGCCGAAGCTTACCGGCGCGCCCACGAGCGGTTTCTTCATGAAATAGACATTCCAGACAAAGCAGGAGAGCAGAGCGCCGCCGGTGAGGAACACAGCGATGCTGTAGGGCCCGAGCGTGTTTCCGTGCGTGAGTGCGCGAGTGGAGAAGGGAGCCCACAACCCCATCAACACACCGGAAACGACGCAGGTGACGATGCTCTTTCGCGAGACTTCTTTGCCCTTGCTTACCTCGCCATAAGCTTTTCCGTCGAGAATTACCGCGAAGACGGCGCACAAAACCCCTGCCGCCAGCAGCCTTACATCGCCCTTTTGCTGCTGAACGTAACTCAGGGCCACGCCGACCACCAAAGCGATGCCGATGGCGACAGGAAAAGCGGTGGCCAGTCCTGCCATGTCGATACCAGCAACCAGCAACAGATTTGCGAGGTTGAAAATCACTCCGGCGAGCAAAGCCCAGCCGATATTGGAAGCATCGGCCGCGTGCACGTTGTTCAAGAAACTTGACGAATCATTTCCGGCGCTACCCAGCGTGAATGCAAAAACCAGCGAAGTGAGAAAAATTCCGACAGCGTAATCCCAGTAGAACAGTTCGAAGCGGTAGTTCTTCACGCCTTTGAAAGTATTGGCCCAGGAACCCCAGCAGATAGCGCTGGTGATCATCATGATCAAGGCCAGATTCGCGTCATGCGGCGTGAACATTAAATTCCTCTTGGTAGCGCGAGCGTTTGATTGGAGCCGTGCACAGGCGCTGCTTATAGTGCTCTCGCGGCGCGCGGGTCAAGCGAAAAGGTAAACAGCGAATGCTATACTCCGCGCATGTTTCGTCGATTTGTCTTCTGCGGTTTTCTTCTGGCGCTAGGAAGTCTTGCGGCACGCGCGCAGGCGCCTGCCCAACAAGAGCAGGAACTGGAGAGGCAAGCGTACGCGAAAGCGTCCGTGGGAAATTGGGCGGCGACAATTGCGAACTACGACGAGGCGCTGCGGATATCGCCGCGCAATCTGGGCGCAGAAATCGGACTCGCGCAGGCCTATCGCGGCGTGCACAACTATGACGAGGCGAAACGAGTGCTCGAACGCGCTCGGGGCGAGCATCCGCAGAGCGAGAAACCGCTCGCCGCTCTCGGCGATCTCGAAATAGAATTGCAAACCTACGATGCGGCGATAGCGCACCTGCGCGCAGCGCTTGCGATTGTGCCTTCCGATGTCGAGTCGCGTAACCGGTTGGCCGTCGCATATCAGGCGAAGGGAGATTTGGACAGCGCTTTGGCGCAAGTCGCGAAAGTACTGGCGCGCGATCCCAAGAGCGCTCTCGCTTATTACACGCGGGCGAAAATTTATTCCGACCGGAATCAGGACGCGGCGGCGCTGCCGGACGCGATGAAGGTTGTTGAGCTGCAGCCGCAGAATCAGCGCGGCCGATTGCTGCTAGGCAAAATTCTCTTGCGCGCACCGCAAGGCGAGAGTCCCGAGCAAACCGAGGAGCGCTGCCGGCGAGCGATTGCCACGCTCGAACCTCTTCTCGAGATGTCGGCGCAGGATTCGGAGACGCTCTTTTTGCTTTCGCGCGCGTATGAGTGCGCCGGAGCAACCGAGCAGGCGCAGAAAATGCTGGCGGAGTTTGAGGCCTCTTCGAAAAACGATCGGGAGACAAAAGAAAACCAGACGCAAGCGAAGCACCTCGTGCAGCAAGCGAACGAGCTGGCGCTGAAGAACGATTTCGCCGGTTCGCTCGATTTGTTGCAGCAGGCGATTGCGAAGGACGCCGCATACGGCGCGGCGTATTCGCAGCTGGCAAAACTTTATTACTCGGCGGGGGATATTGATAAAGCGAGTAAAGCGATTTCTCAAGCACTGGAACGCGACCCTTACCAGCCGGACTTTCTCTACGTGCAGGGTAAGATTTTCGAGAAGCAGGGGAAGATGGAGGAAGCGCTCGCTGCTTTCGAACGGACCACGATTGTGAACCCGAAGGAATCGGATGCATTTTTTGAAATGGGCGCGATTTACGAGCAGCGTGGAGAAAGGGAACGTGCGCTGGCGGCGTATAAGAAGGCTGCGACGCTTTCGCCGGACGATCCAGATTATCAGCGCGCTCTGGAAGCGCTTTCCGGCAAGGGCGCGCGGCCTTGATTGCGTTCGCAGCCCGCGCCAGCGGAAAGCCGGAACGGTTCCCGTCGCATTCAAGGAAGGCAAGAGCAGATTCCTGTCTGCCGATAGGCAGGCATCGCCTGCGCTCGGAATGACGGGCGGAGGAGAAGGTCGAGTTGGCAGTCATTTTAGTGATCCGGGTGGGTTGTGGCTGGGGGCGTGGGGCGGGTTAGGAGGCCTACGAATTCTTTGTAGAATTTCGGTTTGTCGAGGTCGTCCTGTATTTCTACTTCGCGTTCACCCATGTGCGGGCGGGTGGTTTCGTTCCAGACGAGGGTGTCGCCGTATGATGCACCGTGGTCAATTGAAACGTCGAGGTAGAGTTTTTTCCATTTCGTAATGATTGAAGGGTCGAGCCAAGCGACGGACGCTAGCTCGTCCCATAGATAATTGTCCTCGGCGTATTTGGCGGTGTACTGACCGGCGGGATACTGGCTCTTGCCAATCTGCGAGATTAAATCCTTGTCCATTTTTGTCTTCAGCGAAATATCGACGGTGGTTACGACGATGCGCGGCCAAGGCGCGTGGAGGACGATGCGCGAGGCCTCGGGATCCATCCAAAGATTGAATTCGCGGCGGGGCGTCATGGTGAATTCGGGGTCGTCGGTGTGGGGATTCAAACTGCCACCCATCAGAACGAGTTCTTTGGCGAGCGATGCGAACTGCGGATCAAGGGCCTGCGCGAGGGCGAGATTGGTAAGAGGGGCGCCTTCATAAACTGTGATCTGGTGAGGATATTGATGAACCATGCGCAGCAGGAAATGCGCGACGTCTTCTTTGGAAGGTTTTGTTGTGGGCGCGCCTTCGGGCATGGGCGGGATTTCCGACGGGCCGTGCACCGGATGAAGCTTGGCAAAATTCCACGCACCCTGATAGCTGACCTTGCCGTAGAGCGTTTCCCACCGAGCGATGTATTCCTTGCTGTTCACCAAGGGGAAAGCCGCACCTGGAACGACGGGAATATCGGTGCGGCCGATAATTTCGAGGAGGCGCAGAGCGTGCAGGACTTCTTCGTCGCGCCAAGCGTCACCGGTGGGGATGGTGATGCCGAGGACATCGGTGTCGGGCGATTGCACGAGGGCGAGGATGGCTTGCGTGTTGGTGCCGCCGGGGCCGGAGCAGTCTTCATCGATGATAATTTTGCGTTTTTCCTGGGCCGCTAGGGGGGATGCGGCAGCGGCGACGGCAAAAATCAGGAGCGCGAAGAGAACGCACTTTGAGAAAGTGGTGAGCGGAAAAGCGAGCTTTCGCTGGAGAGTTGACGGTGAAATGTCGTGACACCGATTGGTTGAAAGTTCTCGATTAGAACGGGGTGCCGTTGTTTGTTTTCTATAAGTTAGGAGATGTTCTAATAAATGATGTTCTCGATTAGAAATTCCGGAAAACGGCAGCAGATTCGAGGCAAGAAGCGGTCCGGATCGAGTCGCAATTTCGCCGCCGTTTGCTGGGAATGCCGAACCATCGAGTAGCTGTCCGGAGCTCAAGCTCGGACCCCCTAGAGAGCCGACTTTGAAGCTCGGAGAGGGAGCGGAGCGAGTCTTCCACACATCCAGCCAGTGGCCAGCGCGAGACTTCGTTGCGCCCTGCCAGCCTGCCGTTCGTTTGTACTCCATCATCATCATAGCTCCAAAATAACGCTAGCACGAGGAGGGGCAGTTTGGAAGGACTTGCGTGCTGTGGACATTTTGATTTCGAGATGAAAT
Organism: uncultured Acidobacteriota bacterium; assembly: GCA_963698005.1. Taxonomy (GTDB): domain Bacteria; phylum Acidobacteriota; class Terriglobia; order Acidiferrales; family UBA7541; genus Palsa-295. The sequence continues at coordinate 2,158,176 of OY969113.1, read as the reverse complement.
GCGGTCGAGAAAGTCAAAAAAGCCGGCGAGACGCCGGCGCTACGAAAACCGAGTCGGCGAACTGGCTAGAACTGGAAGCGGGCACCGAATTGAGCGGCGAACGCGGTGGCGCCCGGGGCGAGTTCGTCAACGGTGCGGTATCCGGGCGTGTTGTGCGGATTCGGTATGGCCGTCAGTGAAGGGCAGACGATGTTTGAAAGCGTCGCCGCATTGACAGGTACACACGTGGCATTGCTAGATGGGCCGACGAAGCCAAAAACGTCGGGATCGGAGTACAGGTTACTGGAATTCGTGAGGTTGAATAAATCGGCGCTCAAGCGCACGGAATAGCGTTCATTGATTCTAAAGTCCCTGGCAATACGGATGTCCCAGTTGTAGAAGGCAGGCTGGCGTCCTGGATACTCGGGCAGCAGAAATGGCTTTCCACTGCCAATCTGGACCGTGGGCCGGTCGTTGTTCGCGAATTGATTGATCACAGCGTCGCCGTTGATGTCCACATTTGAATAAGCGGGATACGCGAGGCCGCTGTGAAGGATGAAATTCGTGCTGAAATTGAAGGCCCAGGGGAGATCGAGGACCATGCCGCCCTTGAACTGATGCGTGATATCGAGGCCGTCACGCCCGTAGTCCAGGTTGAGATTGAACGGATCCTGGGGGCCGAAGAAGGTTTCGGTGTCGCGCTCGCTGGAAGCGTTGGCGAAATTACGCGACCAGGTGTAATTGGCGAAGAATTGATAGCGCTGGGCGAAGCGCTTGTTCACGCCTAGGACAAATTCGTTGTAGTTCCCACGGCCAAAACTGGCAAGCTCGCTGGAGCTAAACAGCGTGGGATCAAGAGGAGTTGTAAATTGGCTTAAGGTGCCGTTTGGGTTCGGAGTTTCGCCGTTGGGGCACGCAGGCGGACATACGTTGCCGGCAAGAAGAGTGCGCCCGAACGAGTCCTTACCTTCCGGAATATAGTTTCGGAACCATTGGGTGGTGCTGAAGCCGCCGGTGCGCAGGTCCCAGGAGTGTACGAACGCGTAGTTGGCTGAGACGGTCCAGCTATTCGTGAATGAGTGCTCTACGCCCACGGTGAAGTTTGATACGCGTGGGTTGCGAAAGCCCGGGTCCACGTAGCTGATACCCGGGCATCCGGCAACGCTCGAGCACAGGTCACTGGCACCGATGGGAAGGCTTGAGGGGAAAAGATAAGGGAATTGCGGATTTTCAGGGTTCGCGCTGGGAGGTGCGCAGAATTGGGCGAATGCGGACGGGCAAAAAACAGTGGTTTGCTTCGAAGTGCCAATCGTGGGGAAGAAGATGAGCGGTGTCTGGGCGTAGTAGAGGCCCCAGGCGGCGCGGACAACGGTGGGATGTTCGGTGCCGCCAACGTTCCAGGCCAAGCCGACACGCGGACCAAATTGCCCGAAATCATCAGGGACGCGCTGCGGCGGCGCGACCTGTTTACTAGAGTTGCCCTCGCCGATCCAAACCGTATTTCCGGGAATCGCGGACTGCGGCTGGGGGTTCCAGGTGCCGTCCCAACGGAGACCGTAGGTCAAAGTAATGCGGGAACTGATCTGCCACTTATCCTGCCAATAGAGACCGGTGCCGGTTTGATAGTTGTTGTAGAGCGTGTTGGCCTTGAAAAGCTCGGCAAGCTGCTGTTGTTGGGTGGTTCCGGTTTGCCCGTTTAGGGCGAGTCCTTGAATGAAGAAGAACGGAGTGGGAGGACCGATCGTTGCGGGAACGCCGTTGGAGTTGACTGCACACCACGGGTTGGTGGCGAGGGGTCCTGGTTCGAAATCGCAGAGGGTGTTGAATTCATACTCGCCAGAGCTCCACCCGGCAAAAATGTCTTTTCGGTCGGTAAAGCTGTCGACATCGCCGCCAAACTTCATGTCATGCCTGCCGAAGGAGTAAGAGAAGTTGTCTGCACCTTGGAGCTTTCCGGCGTCGTTGTTGCTCGGAAGATAAAAACGCTGACCAAATGACATGCCCGTCTGATTGATGAGGATCTGGGGCGCGCCGCTATCAATCGGATGGCGCTTGCGGGTTTCGCCGCTGACTTCCACGCGAATTTCGTTCACTTTGCGTCCGAGAACGCTGGTGAGGGCAAACACGCCGCCGATCCCCTGATTCACGAAATTCTCAGCGGCGCCGATGGAGTAGGGAGTTTCGGTTTGACCCTGACCTCCGGTGAAGCCGCTGGTATGGTTACGGCTACCGAGGCCGCGAATGCTGAAATGATTGGAGGGGCTGAATTGGTAATCGTAGTGGCCTAACAGCGTAAAGAAGTTCTGATATTGATTGTGCGATCCATTAAGGGCTCCAATGGTAGGCACACCGTAACACGCGGGCAGGAGAGCCTCGCCTACAGCACCCGCTGCGCAACCCGGGGGCAGGATGTTAGAAGTACCGGCCGTTGGCGGACCAATGATCGGACCTGCTGATGCCAAAAAGGCCGAGCACCCGGGATCAGCCGCGGTGCAGAAGACGGTGTCGAGCGGGCCGTTTTCGCGCTGGATGTCGGTGGCGAGGAAAAGGAACTGGCGGTCTTTGTGAATGGGGAATCCGGCGGAACCGCCGAACTGATTTTGGTTGTCGATGTTGGAAGGTTCACCCAGGCCGTCGTTCGCGGTGAGGTTGCCGCCACGATAATATTCGTGGGCTTCGCCGTGAAGTGAGTTGGTGCCGGACTTGGTGACCACGTTGAGCAAGCCGCCGGTTGCGCGACCGAATTCTGGGGCGAAGCCGTTGGTGACTACTTGAAATTCCTGGACGGCTTCGAGCGGAACGGTGAGGTTTTTGGTTTCGAGGGAGCCGAAATTTTCGCCGAAGTAATTGTTGGTGGAGTCCGCGCCGTCGATTACCAGGCCACTGTAGTCGCTCTGCTGGCCGCCGAGGCGGATGCCGCCGCGCAATCCGGGAACGACCTGGGCGGAGGGGGAGAGGAGAGCCATGTCGCGATAATCGCGGCCGGGGAAGGGGAGATTCTCGACGCTGGTGGAGTTGAGCAACTGGGTGATTCCGGCGGTGGTGGTGTCAACCACCGCGCCGCTGCTGGCGGTGACTTCAATGCTCTGAGATTGCGTTTTCAGGGGCATGGTGATGTCGAGCTGCAGGGAAGCGCCGACGTTGACGACGATCTGCTTGACGGTGGTTACGGCGAAGCCGTCGGCGACGGCGACGATAGTGTATTCGCCGGGAGCAACGTTGTCGAAGGAATAGGTGCCGTCCGCCTCGACGGGCAATTCGCGGCGAATGCCGGTGGAGGGATTCGTCAGCGTCAATTTGGCAGTGGCGATGGAGGCATGAGATGTGTCAAACACGGTCCCGCGGATGGCGCCGTTCTGCGTGTTTTGCGCGAGCGCGGCGCTGGCCAGAATCAACGAGAATGAGAGCAGAACAGCTATGAACACGGCCTTCCATATTTTCATTGCGACTCTCCCGATGCGAGACGACATTTCAAACGGGACGACGATTTGTTGTAAAAATTGCTAAACGCGTTGCGGTTAATAAATCTGAAGAAGGGTAAAAAAGACGTTACTTGGCAATACGTCGCCCGGAAATGCGCGCGAGCCCCATGCTCCGCTTTTAGGACGTGAACGCCACCCAAGATGGGCGGTAGGCTAACGCTCGTGCTGTGTAGAGTCAACGAAAAACTGGCGTTACGCGCTAAGATTTCCACAGCGAGCACGCAGGAATAAAAAAGTCCAATAAAACTGCTTATGATTTTGTGGTAGTAGCGGAAGTGCTGCTAAACGCGCATCCTGTTAGAATCAGTCCCGAAATGAAACGGAGAAAACTCCACAGCGGACGATTGGCGCTGGTTGCCGCGGGCGTCCTGCTAGTGGCGACGTGGGATTTGGTGGCGCAGCCGTTGGTGCAAGAGACGCAAGGCGAGATACTGCGCCATCGTTCAGAAGTGACTAACCCTTACCACGTGCAATTCCAGGACGTTACACGAGAGGCGGGGATTCATTTTCACCACGAGCGCGCGGCTTCGCCGGAAAAACTGTATTTGGAGACGATGGGGGCGGGCGTTGCATGGATCGATTACAACCAGGACGGGTACCTAGACGCGTTTTTTGTAAACAGCGGGGACACGCCGTTTTTTCATCCGGAGCACCCGCCGCAGCCCGCGTTGTATCGCAATAATCGCGACGGCACGTTCACGGACGTGACGGCGGCGAGCAAGATCCACGCGGATGGGACGTTTTTCTTCGGCGTGGCGGTGGGGGATTACGATAACGATGGGTATCCAGATATTTATATGACGGGCTACCGGCATTCCGTTTTGCTGCACAACAACGGAGACGGCACGTTTACCGATGTTACCGCCAAGGCAGGAGTGGGAGATGACGGAAACTGGGGCACGGCGGCGGGTTGGTTTGACTACGACCACGACGGCTTGCTCGATCTGCTGGTGACGAATTACGTGGACTATGACGAAGACCACCCGGTAGCGTGCGGTGAGAATAAGCCTGGATATCGAGCGTACTGCCACCCGGACAGTTTTCACGGAACGTCGATGCGGCTGTATCACAATAACGGAGACGGGACGTTTACAGATATGACGGCGAAGGCCGGGCTGATCAACACCGATGGCAAAAGTCTGGCAGTGGTGTTAGCGGATTTTAACGGCGACGGCTGGCCGGACATTTTCATTGCGAATGATACGCAGCGCAATTTTCTGTATTTGAACAATGGCGACGGCACATTTCGCGATGCGTCGTACAAATCCGGCGCGGGATTTAGCGAGGAGGGGCGTCCCGAGGCGGGGATGAGCGCCGACGCCGCCGACGTGATGAACAATGGCTTGTTATACCTCTTCGTCAGCCACCTGGATTTCGAGTTGAACCGGCTGTACCGCAACAATGGGGATGGAACGTTCACGGACGATACAGTGGCTTCCGGGCTGGGGCAGACAAATATTTTGAGAAGCGCGTTTGGCGCGCGTATGTTCGATTTTGATAATGACGGGTGGCGCGATCTACTGGTGGTGAACGGGCACATTCTGGATAACATCCCGCTGTACCATCCGGAGGTCACCTACAATGAAGAGAAGACGCTTTACCGAAACGTCGGCGATGCGGTGTTCGTGGATGCGACGAAAACGCAGAACGCGGGATTTCGTTCGCCGCGGGTAGGGCGCGGGCTGGCGGTGGGCGATTATAATAACGACGGCTGGCAAGATTTTCTGGTGAGCAATAATGGCGAGGACGCGCAGTTATTTCGCAACGATGGCGCGAGCCAGCCGGCTGCGGCGGGAAATCACTGGCTCGCGGTGCGGTTGATCGGGACGAAAAGCAATCGCGACGGGAATGGGGCGTTTCTGAAATTGGCTGCCGGGGATTTTAGGAGCTACGACCAGGTGAAAGGCGGGATGAGTTATTGTTCGGCGCAAGATCCTCGAATCTTTTTTGGGTTGGGGAAGCACGAGCGCGTGGATGCGCTGGAAATTCGCTGGCCGAGCGGAAATGTGGACGTGTTGCACAATCTTCCCGCGGACTATTTCGTCACAGTAGAAGAAGGGAATCCACAGGCGAAAGCTGTGCGGTATGCGCAGCGACACGCGAAGTAGGGAGAGACAGGGGGAGAGTTGAGTTCCGGACTGGGGCGGTTTTTTTCGCATAGAAATGTCTCACGCGCGATACAGGGTGTCGTCGTGCTGGCGACTGTCGCAATTCTCTCCTGCGCGAGCCTGGCGCAGACTCCGGACCAGGGCGCCGGCAAACCGCGAGCGCATGCTGGTGTGGCTTCCGAACCTGCCGCTTCTACTGCGCCAATGAAGACGATAGGGAACAAGAATGCGCCGATCACCATGGAACTCTACAGCGACTATCAGTGTCCGTCCTGCGCTGGGTTTTTTGAAACGACCCTGCGACCGATGATCGACACCTATGTGGCCTGGGGGAAAGTGTACTTGGTGCATCACGATTTCCCGCTTCAGAAGCACCCCTATTCGGGGCAGGCTGCACGTTGGGCCAATGCGGCGGCGAAAATCGGGAAATTTCAGGAAGTGGATGCCGCGCTCTACGACAGCCAGGCCAAATGGGCCGCTGACGGCGACATGGGAAAATTCGTAGCGGCAGCGATGAGCCCACGTGATTTCAAACGAGTGCAGGCAATCATGAAGAACTGCACGTCGCCGGCGCCTATGACGAAGGCGGCCAGCGCTGCGCCGCAAGTTGATCGCGGCTGTCCGGTGGACGAATACATCGCGCAGGACATCGAGCTGGGCTACCAGCTTCCGGTGAAAGGGACTCCCACGTTTGTGATTCATTACAAGGGACAGAATTACCCGGCGGATCCAGGAGCTGTAACCTGGCCGATACTGAAACAGTTTTTCGATACTCTATTGAGCCAATAGTCTAGGGACGAACAGCGGATTCTGATACCCAACTTGCGTTAACAGTTCGTCCAAACTTTAACTCGGAAACATTCCTATGGCGGTCAAATCTTCTCCACGCAATTCCAAGATTACGCGCGGGAGTGGCTTCGGGGGCGGGCCATCGAGGACGGAACCGTCGGCTGCCGAGAACACTCCGCCGTGGCATGGACAGGCGAATACATGTTGCTCCGGCCGGTAAAATATGGGACAGGCTGCATGGGTGCAGAGACGGCTGAACGCAAGGAAGATGCCGTCCGAGGGATGCAGCAGGAAGCAAGGGTGCTCGTCATTCGGGTACGAGATGATTTTCACGGCGCCAACGGGGATGTCTGCCGCTTGCGCGACAACTTTGACCGGGTAGGAATTCTTTCGCGCGCGGATGAAGATCACGAGGCCGCCAAGAGCTGCGACGAGCCCGGCGGCGGTTAGATATTTTCCGAACTGGCGCCGGGGGACTTGCTGGTTGTCATTAGTTCCGATGAGAATTCTCCTGGGCACGAAAGGTCGCGTGGCCGTGATTTACGAGTTTGCGCGCGCGGTTCGGTCACCGCTTTGCAGCTCGACGACTTGAGCCTTCAGTTGGGCGACCTCCTGGCGGAGGAGGCTGGTGACAACGCGTTCGTAGGCTGCGGCGGCGCGCTCGGCGAACTGGTCGAGCATTTCCCGCTCGTCGGCGTCGATGTCATTGCCGGTGTCGTGCGGGCCCAGCAGAACTACGGCGGTAGCTTCGGGAATGCCGCTTCGAACGGGCACCGAAAGGGAAGGGGCCTCTATGCCGGTTGGGAATCTGAGCGAATCGCAGTCCTCGTGAGTGAGACGAACGGGTGCGCCGATTTCCAAACTGCGCAACACGATCGCGTCTGATGTTGGATGCAGTTCTTTCTGCATCGAATCGTTCCACCCCTTGGTGTCCTGTTTTCGGCAGAACACACTTCCCTCGTTTCGGAAAACCGCGCCGGATGACAAACAAAGCGTGCTGACCGGGCTTTCGACCACGAGGCGGTCGATTTCGGCTAGAGATTCGGCTTTTGCGATCACTTTACAGGCGTCCTTAAGCTGGCGTTTCGCGGAGTGAAAACGGCGATTGAAGATGCGGTCCACCAGCTCGACAGCGGACTCGTGCAAGCGATTCACGAGAAGCAAAACGACAGGAGCTACCAACAGGGGCCAGATCCAGGCAGGGAGGGGAATGACCTCTTTAACGATGTCGACTTTCTGCTCGAGCTGAAAAATTGGGACACCTATAAGCAGAGTCAATGCAACCAGGGTGGTACCGTGACGAAGGGGAATCGATACGCTCACGACGCGACGCTGCCACACAGCCTGCGAGGCAAAATAGGCGAGCACTCCGTTCGGCAGATAAAGAAGACCGATAAAAGCCGGGGAGGGTGTGAAGCCGAACAGACGAAGGATCAGGTCAGACGACTGGCAGAGCTCGGCCAAGATAAAGGCCGGAAGTCCGATGGCACAACCCCAGATCACCCAGTTCATGCGCTGCTCTTCTTGCGGAGGCAGCGAGCGACGACGATCCAGCAGAATCAGCAAGACGGCGGCGTCGATGGCATAGCCGGCCAGGAAGCTGGCCTCGGTAATCCTTTCGGTGTGAAAACCGAAGGCGTTGGCAAAGCACAGCAGCGTAACTACGGCCATGGCGACAGCCAGCAGCGGGACAGCCCATTGAACTTTTTGCCAGCGCGGTTCGGTTCGGTCGTTAGGGAAACGAAGAGCGAATATCACAAGACCGGCGAAAGCGGCGCCTTGCGCCAACGATTCCACGAATTCCTGAGCGAGCACGGCAAGCGGCCAACGCTGTAACAGCGCGTAAAAGGTGAACGTTTGGCCCGGATTCATCCAGATGACGTAGAGGAACAAACCCCAGGTCATCAAACTAGGGCGCGTCCAAACGAGCCAGAACGCGATGATGATGACGATAACAGCCACGACGGTGTCGGCAAAAAGCACAGCTCGCTCAGCCGGTTTTAACGGGGCTGAAACGGATTGGAGTTCCACGGGTCTAGACGGGGCACCGGAGCTCGGCTGGATGGTTAGAGTGACATGACGATGCAAGACTACCGCCTGCGTTACGCCCAGGCCGCCGAAAACAGCGACCAAGCTGGCGCATTGGGGAGTATCGAGAGGAATACAGCGCATGGCCTTTAAGTCTATGCGGTCGCCTGGGACGATGCCGGCAGCAGCGGCTGGAGAGTCCGCAGCAGACTGAAACGGGGCAACAACGCTGGTGACAATCCCGTCATTGTCCACGGACAGACCGAACGAACCCATCGTATCGATCACACGTTGCAGAGCCGGAACGACCATGGCCAGCGCCCAGAAGGTGAGCAAAACCAGAAAAAACCGTCCGACGCTGGGACGACTAGGTCTGTCTGACTCGGTTGAGACGCTCGGCGGGACTATGACGGCACCTCAGCTTGTGAGATTCCCAATTGGATTTCGGCTAGGCCGCAAAACGCTGAACAGCGCATGGTCCGCGGCGCAGCACTGGAAGCTATTGCCCGGCAACGTGGCCAACTTGCAAGCGGGTTTGCAGCATGCGCAAGATGGTGTCGCGATCGATCATACCGACGATGTGTTCGTCGGAGATTACGGGCATCTGGTTGATGTCCTCACTCTGCATGCGCTGCAGGATGGCTAGCGCGGGCTCTGTGGGTGAAGCTGAATGAACGCGATCAACCGGCATCATCACCGCTTGGATCGAGGTGTTGGCCCATTCTTCCCGCGGGAGCGTGCGCGCGGCGTGCAGGGTGACAAGTCCGACCGGCCTGCCCGCGCCGGTGACGATATGGCAACGGCGGCCGGTGCGCAAGACTTCGTGGACATAGTCTTCCACGGACATGTCACGCGCGACAGTGGGAACATCGCGGGTCATGATGTCGGTCGCGCGGATGTCCGTAAGGGTGTGACGCATGGCGACCTGCATCAAACTTTCCTGCGCGGCGCTTAGCAGAAACCATCCGATGAAAGCAGTCCAGAGTCCGCCAACCCAGTTTCCGTTGAGCGCTTGCCACACGCCGAGGATGATCATTACGTAAGCGAAGATCTTTCCGGCGCTGGAGGCAATTTTTGTTGCTCGCGTGAAATTTCCGGTAATGCCCCAGGCGATGCCGCGCAGGATGCGTCCGCCATCGAGCGGGAATCCAGGGACAAGATTGAAGATGGCCAGAGCGAGATTAATTTCCCATAGCCAAGTGGCTGCCGCATGAACCATATCGTTGCCGTGAACGTAGTGCGCGACCAGCCAGAAGCAGCCGGATAGAAATATGCTGGAAAGGGGGCCGGCGATGGCGATGTTGAATTCCTGCTTGGCGTTATCGGGCTCGCGCGTGATGCGGGCCAGACCGCCGAAAACAAAAAGCGTGATGGACGCGACCGGAATGCGGTAGTGCTTCGCGATCACGCTATGGCTCAGCTCATGAAAGACGACAGAAGCGAAAAAAAGAATGCTGGTGATGATACCCAGGGCCCAATGCTGCGCAGGAGACCAATTCGCGTGCTGGGAGGTGAATTGGGTCCTCAAGGAAAGCGTGATGAGGAAAAAAATGATGAACCAACTGGCGTGCAGATAGATGGGAATGCCGAGTACACGTCCGATGCGAAAGCCGGTGGCGGGAGCCGAATCGCGGGCGGTAACCGGCGGCGGGACGGGCGGGGATGCCAGGTCAGAGACCGGCGAGGACTGGGGTTCTTGTGCCATCGCCGCGATTCTAACAGAGGCTACGGGCGCATTGCACGGTTAGGATACGCTGGGCCTTATGCGACTCTGCGTTGAAGTTTCGCGCGGCATAAGGGCAGGCGGCTGCGATTCGGTATGGGCTTTCAGAGACGCGGTCGAGTGAGAGCCAAGTCCGAGAAGGCCCACCACGGCGGGCAGGCGCCAATCGGGAGATTGGCGCTCCCGGGACTACCAGACTGAGCATCGCAGTGCGGCGGGGCGCACCATGGCGTCACCAGGTTTGCAACCGAAGGCCTTGCAGAATTCCGGCAAATTTGAGAGCGGGCCGATGACGCGATATTTGCTAACGGGATGAGGATTCGTGAGCACGAACTGGCGCTGCGCATCGGGACGAATTTCGTCACCGCGGGATTGGCCCCAGGAAATGAAGAACTGCTGTTCGGGCGTGAAGCCGTCCTGGTCCGCGGGACGAGGTTTGCCCTCCATTGATTTTTCGAACGCGAGATAGGCCAGCTTTACACCGCCAAGGTCGCCGATGCTTTCGCCCAAAACCAATTTGCCGTTTTCGTGCAGGCCGCCTTCCACGGTGTAGCTGGAAAACTGGTCGACCACACATTGTCCACGGCTCTGGAATTCTTTGTAGTCCGCCGGAGTCCACCAGCTTTTGAGTTCGCCGGTGCTGTCATACTTCGCGCCTTGGTCATCAAAGCCGTGCGAAATTTCGTGTCCGATGACCGGGCCGATGCCGCCGTAGTTTACTGCGTCGGTGGCGTTCACGTCGAACATCGGTGGCAACAGGATTCCGGCGGGGAATACGATTTCGTTCAGCAGGGGATTGTAGTAAGCGTTCGAAGTAGGAGTGGTCATGCCCCAGCGGAGGCGGTCCACCGGCTTGCCGATCTGTTCGGCGTCGTCGCGGACGGCAAAACGCCGCGCTTCAACCACGTCGCTCCAATAAGAGTCCCGCGTGATTTCCACGCTGCTGTAATCCTTCCATTTGTCCGGGTAACCGACTTTGGGATTGAAGGTGGAAAGTTTCTCCAGGGCTTTCTGCTTGGTTGCGTCGCTCATCCATGTAACCGTCAAGATGTCGTCGTGCAATGCCAGCAGAATGTTCTTAACCATCTCTTGCATGCGCGCTTTTGCTTCCGGGGAAAAAGTTTTTTCAACGTACTTTTTCCCCAAGGCCTCGCCCAGGTCTCCGTCCGTTGCTTCGACACAACGTTTCCAGCGGGGTTTCATTTCTTTGGTGCCTTCCAGATACTGTTGGTAGAAAGCGAAGTCCTCCTGGACGAAAGGCGCGGAAAGAGATGAAGCGGCCGAGTTCAGCACCTGCCACGTTAAATAAGTTTTCCAGTCGGGAATGGACGTTTGCTGCAGTTGGCGCTGGAACTCCTGCATGAATTTGGGCTGTTCCACCTTCAGCGCGACGCTGGCATCGAGACTCGCAGCCTTGTAATACTCTACCCAGTTAAAATCGGGAGTGAGTTTCTGTACTTCATCCAGTTCCATCTTGTGATCCGTGGCATATGGATCGCGCAACTCCACATTCGTTAGTGTGGCGCCAGCAAACGCGGTTTCCATGCGCATCACCACTTGGGCGGAGGCAGCAGCGGCGGTCTTATCAGAACCGGCGAGGACGAACATTGCCGCGACGTGATCGAGGTATTTTTGGCGGGTCTCTTTGGATTTGTCGTCGTCCTTGAAGTAGTAGTCGCGGTCAGGAAGGCCGAGGCCTCCTGCGGCGGCATCCGCGATCACTTGCTGCGGGTGGTGGGGATCTTGTGTGGAACCGAAAAAGAATGGGGCAAAAATCGCTTCCTGGTTCAAACGAGTGATGGCGCGCTGGAGATCGGCAACGGTGGTGATGGATTGGACCAGATCGAGTTCAGCCTTGATCGCTTTGATGCCTTGGGAATCAATTTGCTTTTCGTCCATGCAAGCGGCGTAATAATCGCCGATCAGGCGCTCGGTGGATTTTGGCGGAGCGGTGGAGGAATGAGCCGCGGCGTCTTCGAGAATGCCGCGCAGGACGTCCTTGGTGGACTCGCCGGCGGCCCAGCGCCTGCTCCACATGACCATCGAAGGCGGCATGGGATTATTCGCACGCCAGTTGCCGTTGGCATACTGGTAGAAGTCCTGGCAGGGGACGGCTTTGCGATCGATGTCATTGACGTCGATGCCGTGCAAGGGATTGTCCTGCGCGCAAAGAGAGGAGGCGCACAACATTGCTGCTAAACCGAGATAGAGAAATCGCATGAGAACCTCTAGCGTTTTAGGGAATTGCCGCTGGGCAGGTTACATACGAAGGCAAAAGATAGCAATACTTACGTGTCTCAAATCTCGCGAGGGCCTGGTGCCGAAGTTTCTCCCGAGGCAGTCGATAAGAGTAGTTTCCACCGTTTGAAACTTCCCGATAAGTGCTGACCGGTTTCTGGACTTTAGTGGCTGCCGCTTCTGGCGGATGGTTGCGTGCGGATTTCCACGGCGTGTGTGCGGCGCCACTGTTTTGGCAGTGCGTCAATCACGTTAAACCTCCTGAAATGAATGAACTCTTCGTTGGGTATGTGCGTGCTTTTCACGTCTGTGCCCGGCGATGTAATGGGAGGCAGCCATGGAAAGCGTGATTGGATTCGGCGAGGTGGTGGCAGCGGTCTTTTTCTCGTTTGCGGTGGCGCTGACGCTGGAGTGGATTGGGCTCGTTTGGCTGATGCGTTTGATGCCGACGCGCGAGGCGGAGGCGGCGACGGCGGAGGGAGAGGGGCACGGCCACGGGTCGCAGGGAAAAGTGGTTGGGCTGTCGCTGGTGTCGCGGGAACGGAAGAACGCGGCGTGAGTTCTCGTGGGACGAAAACCAGGGTTCGAGGCTTCAGGGGTTAAAACCCCTGAAGAAATCGAGCGGTGGACGGCGGGGTTGAAACCCCGCCCTTCCGTCCGCCTTGCAAGCGGTCGATTATCAAAAGAGCCGGCCCTTCGCAAAGGACTCAGGGTGAATCCCTAAGGGATTCACGGGACGGACCCGGCGCTACGAAAGGCGAACCAGCGCTACGAAGGCGAAGCGGCGTTGAGGAGTGCGGGATCGAGTTGGTGAAGGATTGAAGTAAAAAGGAGACGTTATGCTGTTTCTGAGGTTTTTGCTTTTCGCGATCAGCGTTTCGTTCGTCGTAGTCGCTGCTGGGTTGGTGATCTACGACGTTTTTCTTGCGTTTGAACTTGAGCGGTTGCTGCAGCCGGGTGAGAGTGCGACTCGAAAGGATGAGGGCGGGCTTGCGAGTGAATCTCACGATTCCGGGGGTTCGCCGGTGGTAGCACTGGGCGCGATTCAGGCTCCGGTGCGGATTGCCAGAACGCGGCGCACGATTCGGTGGGCGGCGGCCGCCAAACTTGTGGCGGTGGCGGCGCTCTTATCGCTGGCTGCGTTGAGCATTCTGGTTGTGCCGGATGGCACGGCGGCGGTGCGGATCAGCCAGATTTCTGGCGTGCGACCTGGAACGCTCTACGCTGGGACGCATTTCATTCTGCCGCTTATCGATCGCGCGCAACTTTATGATGTGCGGGACAAAGTGTTCTCGACTTCTGCCGCGGAGGGGACGCGCGAGAAGCTGGAAGTGCTGAATGTGGAGACGCGAGAAGGGCTGGAAGTGGGACTGGCGGTGACGGTGCGGTATCGGATCGATCCCCGGCGGCTGGATTACGTGCAGGCAAATTTGCCGCAGCCGATTGATCAGGAGATCGTGGCTCCGGTGGTGACTAGCGTGTTTCGCGAGGTAGCGCCGAATTTTGTGGTACGCGACATTTTCGCCATCAAGCGCGAGGAATTTCGGCAGCGCGCCACGCAGATCATTACGGCGCGTCTTGGCAGCGACGCGATTGAGGTGAAAGAAGTGTTGTTGCGCAAGATTCAGCTTCCGGAGGAATACGCGGCGGGGCTGCAAGGACTCTTGCTGAAGGAACAGGAGGACGACCGCGTAACGGTGGATCAGAGCATCGAACAGAAAAAGGTGAAGATTGCGGAGTCGCATGCGGAGGCGCAGAAAGTGAGGCAGATCAAACATGCTGAGGGCGATGCGCAGACGCGCGTGCTGATGGCCAAGGCGGAATCGGACTCGATGCAATACACGCTGCCGCTGAAACAGAAGCTGATCGAGCAGTCGCGGCTGGAAGCCGAAGCGCGGAAGGAGACGACGATTCAGGACGCTGAAGCTCAAGCACAGGCGAAAGTGATCAACAGCAAGGCGGAGGATGAGAGCAGCAAGTTGCGGTCGGAAACGCAGAACGTTCTGACGGTGAAAAATGCCGAGGCCGCGGCGCAGGCCAAAGTGATTGACGGCAAAGCCGAACTCGAACGGCGCAATTTGATGGCGGATGCGGAGGCGAACAATATTCGCGTGACGGCGCAGGCGGAAGGGGAACAACTCCAGCTTGAGGCGGCTGCGTTGAAGATCAATCCGCTGCTGGTGCAGTACACGGTGGCGGAACGGCTGTCGGACCGGGTGCAGATCATGATGGTGCCGAACGATGGGAAGTTTTTCTTTACGAACGACGTGATGAAGTCGGCTTCCGCGGCGATGGATCCGGCAGTGAAGGGGAAGTGAATGCGGTCGGTTGCCAGTGCAATTCGGTGGCGGTTTTCGGAGGTGTGCTATGATGGCGGTTCAACGCTTTGTGCAATTGGCACAAGCCGATGCGGCGCCTTCCTCGACTCTTTTTCCTGCGAGCAATCCTCAGCATAGCGTTTTTCGGGTTCACCGCCTGGTCTGCTCAGGCGCAGTCCGCAGCGCAAATTCCGCCTGAGTGGAATAAAGTTTTGGAATCGCTCGCTGACAAAATCGCAGCTGCGGCGAAACCCGCAAAGACATTTTCGCTCAATGTGAAGAACATTTCTTCGCTCAGCGGTACGGATGTTGCAAGTCTTCGCGAGGAACTCGTTGCCGACTTGGCGGTTTTGAAGTTCCGGATTACGGAAAAACTGCCGTCCGACGCGCAATTGCAACTTACGCTTTCTGAATCGGCAGAGGATTACGTTTGGGTTGCCGAGATTCGTCGCGGCGATGCTCGCGTAGTGGTGATGGTTTCGGCTGCGCGGGATGTGGTTAAGAATCCGACGTCGGCGGGGCCCTCGGTCACCTTGCAACGGAAAGCGATTTGGGAGCAGGCCGGGAGAATTCTTGATTTTGGCTTGGTGCCAGACATTGCGACGGATGGCGGTTCGATTCTCGTCATACTCGAACCTGACAAGCTTTCATTTTATGAACATCGGTCCGGGGAGTGGCAATTAACTCGAGCAGTTGCTATGGGCCGTGCGCGGCCGGTGCAACGGGACGTGAGCGGCCGAATCGATCTGCCGGCCGGTAAGGCTGAAGTGCCGGATGCGGAATGCTCGGGAAATTTCCAGCATCCGGAAACGGTGACGTGCGGCAGCGCGGCGGCTTACGACGCTGCATTTGTAACCAAGCCCCTCTCTGTGCAAGGGCACACAGTCGATAGCTATGCTGCTCTGGCGCCCGCTTGCGGGATCGGGCCGCTTACATTGATCTCCGGGCCGGGGGACTGGACGGAGCCCGACTTCATTCAGGCCTTCGGACTGAAGAATCAAGGGGACGCTGTGAGTGAGAAAATTCAATTTCAGGGGCCGATTCTGGCGTTGTGGGGCTCGGACGATGGTAAATCGGCGCGGGTGGTTTCGCGGAATCTGCGGACGGGAGAGTATGAAGCTTCGATTGTTTCTGTTTCTTGTGGCGATTAGCTTGGTGCTGGCGGCGGTTGCTGCGCCGTTGCGTCCTGCACGGCGGCCGCGATATGGCGGAACATTGCGTGTGGAAATCGGCGCGATTGTCAAATCGCTTGACCCGTCGGTGGCGGCTGCGAATCCGGAAGAAGCGGATGCCAAAGACGAGCTGGATGCGTTGCTATACGATCGACGCAGTGAGGACGGGACGTTTTCCGGCGCGGTGGGGAGCGGACCGTTTCGCTTGTCGGCGTGGGAAGCGGGGAAGAGCGCAGTGTTTGCCGCCAACGAAGATTATCGTGCGGGCAGGCCGTTCGTGGATTCCATCGAAATTCAGATGGGGCGTTCCACGCACGAGCGCTTGTTAGACCTGGAACTGAACAAGACGGACTTTGCGCAGATTCCGGCGGAATTGGCGCGGCAGGCGACAGATCGTGGAGGGCGGGTGAGCGCCTCGCAGCCGGACGAATTGCTTGCTCTGGTTTTTCTTAAGGGACGCACGGCGACGGAGAATGCGCGGGTGCGTGAGGCGATTGCGCGGTGCATCGATCGCGCGGCGATTGTGAATTTCATTTTGCAGAAGGAAGGCGAGCCAGCCGGCGGGCTTTTGCCGCAATGGTCGAGCGGGACGGCGTTTCTTTTTCCGACGGAGACGGATGCCCGCAGCGCGAAAGAAATTTGGTCGCAAATCTCACCGTCGCCGAAGTTAGTGTTGGGATATGATTTCGCTGATACGCTGGAGCAGAGCGTGGCAGAGCGGATCGTGGTGAACGCCAAAGAGGCGGGGATTTCGCTGGTGTCGCGAGCGATGCCGAACGCGGGTACCGCATCTGCGCACGCCGGGAGCGAGGGGCTGCGCGGTGATACGATTCATGTGGATGCGCGGCTGATTCGTTTGCGAATGCCGTCGCCGACGGCGCGCGTCGCGCTTGCAGCTTTTATTGATGTGCTGGGGCCGCTGGGCGGGATTGAGGCCAGTTCGCTTCCAGAAAACGCGTCGCCAGAGGATATTTATAGTGAAGAGCACAGCATCATAAGTGGTGGAAGAGTGGTGCCGCTTGTTTGGATGCCGCAGGTATATGGGCTCAGCGCGCGGGTGCGCGATTGGAAGCAGCCAGCGGCAGGCGAAAGTTGGCCGCTCGCCGATGTTTGGCTAGAAACGATGACTGAAACGCATTAGCAGTCGGCCCACGAAGTTTGTTGTGACAAGCACAGACGAAAATGTTTGTGCTATTTGAGAAGAGGAATCGTGACGTTTCGTTCAAAGCTGTTGGTGAACTTTGTGCTGGCGCTGCTGCTGTCCGTGGGATTGGTTACAGCGGGCGTGACGGTGGTAACGCGCCACGCTTTCGAGGAGCTAGACCGGGAGCACACGGACGCGCTGGTGGCGCAGTTCCAAAAAGAGTTCGAACGGCGAGGGCACGACGTTTTGAATCGCGTGCAGGGAATCGCCGATGCGGAGCCCACGGTACGGATGGCGATAGACCTGAGCCGGCCAAATGCGGACATTTCCGTGTACGTGAATGACGCGAAAGGCGTGGCGCAATCGCATCAACTGGACTTTCTGGATTTTGTGGGGACGGACGGTTCGATCATTTCGTCCGCGGAATGGTCGGCGCGGTTTGGCTACAAAATGGAATGGGTGACGCAGAAGGAAGATTGGGCGTCACGCGGGTCGTTTTTGACGAAGCTCGATACGCAGGATGGGTCGGCGCTGGCGCTGATGGCAGTGGCGACGGTGCGCGTGGGTGACAAAGATTTGTTTGTGATCGGCGGCGAGCGGCTGGGCAAAGAGTTTCTGGCTTCGCTTGTGCTTCCGTCAAATATGCGGGCGCTGCTCTATTTGAACCTCGATCCAAAGTTTGAGCCGGCGAATCTGATCGATAGCACAGGACCTGTAAATGAAGCGGAGCGATTCGAGCCCATCATCGAGCGGGAACGAACGCAGCCGAGCGTGCAGACGGCGAAAATTGATTGGACGTTTGATGCGGCAAGCGCGGAGATGTTTCATGTGATTCCGCAACTCGGGCGGCAGAACGAATTGCTGGGCGTGTTGCTGATAGGGAATTCACAACGCGGCGTGGTGACACTCGAAAGGCATATTTTATGGCTGGCGATCGGAGTGGCGGCAATCGGCCTGCTTTTCGGATTGTTGTTGAGCTGGTGGGCGGCGGCGCGGGTGACGCGTCCAGTGCAGAAGCTTGCGGCGGGGGCGCGCGAGGTGGCGGAAGGAAATTGGAATACGCGGGTAATTGTGCGCGGGCGCGACGAAGTCGGCCAGCTTGCGCAGTCGTTCAATCAGATGACGCAGCAATTGGTGGATCAACGCGAGCGGTTGATACAGGCCGAGCGTGTGGCGGCATGGCGGGAAGTGGCGCGGCGCCTGGCGCACGAACTGAAGAATCCGCTGTTTCCTTTGCAGACTACGGTGGAAAACCTGCAGAGGGCGAGCAGCCAGAATCCTGAACAATTTGAAGAAGTCTTTCGTGAGTCCACTGGGATTTTGCTTTCCGAGATTGAGAATCTGAAAGCGATTGTTGGGCGGTTCAGCGATTTCGCGAAAATGCCGCAGCCGGAATTGGCGACAGTGGATTTGAACGACGTCGTTCGGAACGTGGAGAAACTTTTCGAGGCGCAATTCAGCGCTGTGGGGCGCCCGCCGATCACCCCCGAACTGCATTTAGCGGAAAACCTGCCGAAGATTCAGGCTGACGCGACATTGTTGCGGCGCGCAGTTGAGAATCTTATTTTGAACGCGATGGATGCCATGCCTGCAGGGGGCGTACTGATGCTGCGGACGTCGGACGGTGACGGCGACGTTCATTTGGAAGTTTCCGATACAGGCACGGGATTAACTCCCGAAGAGACCGAGCGAATTTTTACTCCGTACTACACCACGAAGCAGCATGGCACGGGGCTTGGTTTGGCGATCGTGCAGGCCATCGTGGCGGATCACGGCGGGCGTATTTCCGTCGAGAGCGAAACGGGAGTGGGCACCGCGTTCCACGTTGAACTTCCTACCAGACCACCACATCATCAAGCGGCGCCCGTTGTGATCGAAGAAGAAAAAGAAGAGGCATAACGGCCGTGCCGGCAAAAGCTCATATCCTAATCATTGATGACGATGCGAATACGCTGGCGTCGCTGGCGCGCGCATTTCGTCTGGCGGGACATGAAGCGAGCGTTTGCGACAACGCGGCGCGGGCAGTGGAACTCGCGAAGGGCGAGCGATTCGATTTGATCCTTTCGGATGTGGTGATGCCGGGGCGAGACGGAATCGCGCTGCTGGAAGATTTGAAGAATGCCGGAGTGGAATCTCCGATTGTGATGATGTCCGGGCAGGCGTCGATTGAAATGGCGGTGAAGGCAACTCGGCTGGGAGCCAGCGATTTTCTGGAGAAACCGATCTCGACGGACAAGCTGCTGCTGACGGTGGAAAACGCGCTGCACTTGAAGCGTCTGGAGACAGAAAATCGGGATCTGAAGCGGAGGTTGGGCCGGCACCATATGGTGTGGGCCAGCGCGGCGATGCGCGAGGTGATGGCGCAAGTGGAGCATGTGGCGGCGAGCGAGACGCGCGTGTGCATTCGCGGAGAGACGGGAACCGGGAAGGAACTGATCGCGCGCACTCTGCATGAGAAAAGCGCGCGGCGCGGAGGGCCGTTTGTATCGCTGAATTGCGCTGCGATTCCGGCGGAGCTGGTGGAGACTGAGCTGTTTGGGCATGAGAAGGGGTCGTTTACCGGAGCGGCCGGGAGGCACATCGGGAAATTCGAGCAGGCGCATCGAGGGACGCTGTTCCTTGACGAGATCGGGGATATGCCGATCACGATGCAGGCGAAACTTTTGCGCGTGCTGGAAGGCGGTGAGATGGAGCGGATCGGCGGGGATAAACCGATCAGCGTGGATGTGCGAATTGTTGTTGCGACCCATCGCAATTTGGAAGAACACGTACGACAAGGAACATTTCGCGAGGATTTGTACCATCGCGTGTTTGTGTTTCCGATTGTGGTGCCGCCGCTGCGCGAGCGTTTGGAAGATATTCGGGCGCTGGCGGAACATTTCGTTTGCCAGTTGAGCGAGCAGAACAATTGGAAGCCGAAAACTTTCTCGCCGGATGCGATTGCAGAGCTGGAGCGCTATCCCTGGCCGGGAAATGTGCGAGAACTGCGCAACGTGGTGGAGCGCGTGCTGCTGCTTGCTGACGGAGACGTGGTGGAGGCGGCTACGGTCACACGGGCTTTGCCGGCGTGGGAGCAGGGAAGTGGAGGAAGCTTTAGCAGGCAGGCGGCGTTTATGACCGGGACTCTGAGCCAGCGCGTGGAGAACTTCGAACGCGAGACGCTGCTTACGGAGCTCAAGCGGAATCACAATCATATGACGAATACGGCTAAAGCGCTGGGGCTGGAGCGAAGCCATCTATATAAGAAATGCCAGCAGCTTGGAATTGACCTTCGCGCGATACGATCGGAAACCTAAAGCCGATCGATTTACTTCGAGACTGAATCCATCCGACTTCCTGTATTAATCCGCGAGATGTTCTTATCACCCTTCGACCGCGCTCAGGACAAGCCGGCGCTACGAAAGGCGTACCGAGGCGCTCCCCCTTAAATTCAGCTTTATTTCGTCGCGCTTGCGGCGGACATGGGGATTGGAAGCAGGGAGCCGTACGTATTGCCTAACTTTAGGGCGAGCCAAGTGGCGACTGGGGCCGACCTAAATACAAGCAAGGCAACATTACGAGAGTACTTCGGAATTTCGCGGAGGCGGGAACAGACGCTTGAGTAGCAAGTGTGTGGGGAGATAGGCCACGAACATTAGAAAGACAATCACTGCGGTGAGGTGCAAGGGAGCGGGGCCCCAAGCGCGGTGGAAAAAAGGATCGGTATAGACGAAGTTGATATTCGTCTGGGGAGTGGAGGCGAACCTTGACAACACAACGATGGGAACGACGATGAGGCACTGCGTAATCCAGCCCCGGCGGTCATATCCAGTGCGATGCAAGGCCCAAAGAAGCAGGAAGGGCATGAGTACATGAAATAGCGAGAGCAGGCGCACCCACAGCGGAAAGTTTGGGTCGAAGAGGTATTCGGTGCCGCCGATGAGATGGCGGCCAGCAAAAAATCTCCAGGCGGCGTCGAGAGCCCAGGCGGTGTCGATAAGAAGGGATGCAACGGCCTGGCTTGAGAGCAGGAGCGAATTATTGATCCAAAGGCCAAGGCAAGTTAGAAATACGGCAACGTCGCACAGATGGAGGAAATTTGCGGAGCCCCAAGTGTGCCAATAAGCGGGAACCCATATGGCCAGCCAGAGGAGAGCGGTCCATCGCAGCCAAGCCGGAACGCGATCGCGGGTTGGGGCGGGTGAGGCCATTCTGCGGCAGCTCGGCGGAATCGTAACAGAACGTCTGGCGAAAACACTAAGCACTTGCGCGGCGTGCGGGGTGCGCGATATCGTTTTGCTGCACGACGGCGATCATTGGAAAGCCAGCGGAGACCGTCGCCATACGCTGGCAGCGGCTGCGTACTGGGTGCCGCGGCGGAAAGATGCCGGTTTGCGATGCGTAGGCTTGGAAGGGACTTAAGAAATCATGGGCGGGCTGAGCGATGGATGAAAAAAGGTATTACGATGAAAAGGAAGAAACCAAGCAGGTGACGCTGGTGTGCGTTCATTGCCGCCAGGAAAACGCATATCCGGTGCGTTATATCGTGCGCACGAAGAAGGCTCAAGTACCGCCGGGCGGGAACGAAGAGGATCGTGCGAAATTTGCGAAGGCGCGATCCTATATGGTTCGCGTGGACAATATGGTGGCCTGCCGAAATATTCGATGTCGAAAAAGATTTGAGCTTACGGGCCAGAGCGTTTTTCTGATTTAGCGTCGAACTCTGGATGAAGCGGTCCTGGAAAATCGGTCATGATGGATTTTCAGGCTGAAAGATCGTGCCCGGAGCGCGCTTAGAATCTGGCTCTAATCCCGAACGTTCTTGGAATGGCCACCAAGTACCGATGGGGCGGCCTGACCGTCTAAGATTTCGCGAATCTTCTGGGCCAGCGCCTTCAAGTTGAACGGCTTTTGCAGGAATTCCATACCACCTTCCAGCACGCCGTGGCGAAATACGCTGTCGTCCGTGTAACCGGAAATGTATAGGACTTTTAGACCGCGCCGGGCGGAAGAAATTTGGGTTGCAAGCTGGCGGCCGCTGAGGCGCGGCATCACAACATCGGTGATTAACAGCTGGATGGCGCCCGGATGCATCGCCGCGATTTCGAGCGCCTGAACTCCATCCGAAGCTTCGAGAACGGAGTATCCACTGGCTGTCAAATATTCGCGAACCAACTCCCGCACACCCTGTTCGTCTTCAACGAAGAGAATCGTTTCGCTTCCTGACGCCGGAACGGAAAGGATTTTTTCCTCGTGGGGAGCTTCGGCGACCGCGGTAACCTTCGGCAAATAAACTTTGAATGTGGTGCCGTGGGCAAGCTCGCTGTAGACCCAGATGTACCCGCCGCTTTGCTTTACGACGCCGTATACCGTGGCGAGGCCCAGGCCCGTGCCTTTGCCGGGTTCCTTGGTGGTGAAGAAGGGTTCGAAGATGCGAGCCTGAGTCTGGGCGTCCATGCCGCAGCCGGTATCCGTGACGGTGAGCATGACGTAGGGCCCGGGTTCTAGTTCGACGACGGCGTGCTGGGCGGTGTAATTCTTGTCAATTTCAACGCTTGAAGTTTCGATGGTGAGTCGGCCGCCGGCCGGCATGGCATCGCGAGCATTGACAACCAGGTTCAGGACAACTTGCTCGATCTGGCTGGGGTCGGCTTTCACGTTACCGAGCTTCGCTCCAGGGAGGAAAGCCAATTCGATATTCTCGTCGATTACGCGGGAAACCATCTTAATCATTCCGCCGACTACTTCGTTGAGATCCAGAACACGCGGCTGGAGCACTTGTTTACGGCTGAAAGCGAGCAACTGGCGCGTGAGCGACGCGGCGCGTTCGGCGGCGGTTTGAATTTGCTCCACGTTAAGCCGTTGCGGAGAAGCTTGAGGGAGGCGATCCATCAACATTTCCGCGTGCCCCTTCACGACCATGAGCAGGTTATTGAAATCGTGAGCGACGCCGCCGGCAAGTTCTCCCACCGCCTGCATTTTCTGAGCTTGACGCAACTGATCCGCGAGATGTTTACGATCGGTGATGTCGAGCGCTACGCCGATGACTCCGATTAATTCCCCTTCGTTGCCCTTCAGCGGTTGGACGTGCGATTCCAAAACACGATTGAGCCAACGCAATTCGTAGGTGACGGATTCGCCGTTCAAAGCTTTTCGATGAGCAGCGATGGACGGGAATTCAGGATCGCTAGTTTGGAAATATTCAAATAGCGTCTTCCCGACCAGTTCATTCGAACGCAATCCAAAGGCTTCGAGACCGGCTCCGACCGCGGAAGTGAAACGCAATTCCGTGTCCGTGTTCCAAAGTATGGCGGGCATTTTTTCCATCATCACGCCAAGGCGCGTGCGGCCCTGATGCTGTTCGACCTGAGCGTGTTCGAGATCCTCGAGCATGCTGTTGATGGCGGTGCCGAGATAAGCGAGTTCATCCTTGCCGGGGACTTCCAAACGAGCAGAAAGATTTCCGCTGGCTCCGATGTGTGTGATCCCGTCGCTCAGATTGGCAACGCGCGAAAGTATCACGCGCTCCAAGAGGTAAAGCGTTCCGGCGCCGAATATCAGGCCGGCAGCCAGGAGCAAGAGCGAGAACTGAAGCAGAGTGGTTTGACCCTGCTCATAAATCGTTCGCTGAAGAGTGATGCGAAGAATCACGGCGGGGCGTCCGTAGATATCGTTCACGACCTCGTGCGCGGTGAGGGAATCTTCGTCTATGGCGCGAATGTACGCACCAGATCGGGCGAAAATTGCGCTGCGACCGGACGCGGAACCAACATGGGGGTCCTTGTCGTCAATGCGCTCAATTGAAATGGGCACGTGAATCATGTCCGAAAGATTCCGGATTTCGGCGGAATCAAGCGCCCGGCCCATAATTAACGTTCCGACGATGGGTCCGTGAGAGTCACTTGTCAGGACCGGCCGGGAATCGATGAGGACCGGACCATCCTTGAGCATGAGGATGCCCGTCACCCTGCTGTCTAGACTCTTATGGCTAAGTATCGATAAGCCGGGTTTGAGATTCACATCGAGGCCGGCGGGGAGCGGTGCTTCGCTGCCGCGAGCGAGATCGAAACCTTTTGAGAAAACCTTGTGGCCTGAGTTGTCGAGAATGACGACGAAGCCTATGTTGAGTTGTTGAAAAGTGGACGCGGGGAATTCGGATTTGACGTACTCAGGATTCTCTCCGTGCAGGTATGCGTAAGTCTGATCCCAACTGGCGTACTCACTGGTGGTGCGGTCGAGCGTATTCAGCTCGTTGGTTAATGCGCTTGCGGCGCGGTCAAGGTTCTGACCGGCAAAATCTTCTTCCAAGCGGGCATATCCGCGAAGCAAAAGAATGCGTGACAGCAAAAATAAACTGCCGACCGCTACGAACATCGTAAGGCCAATAATCAGCAGAGTCTTCTGCCGTAGCGAAGAGGGAAGGTGAAATAATCCGGTGCCTGTCGCGCCCAAGGCCAGCCTCTGATTTAGTATATCCGGCGGGGAGATAACGCAGGATTTAGCGTGTCGTAGTCGTACATGCGTCTTGGCTCGATGCACCGGGAGAGGACTGGAAAAGCAGCCTTTACAAGGCGTATGCTGCGGTACATCCCGGAGCCGGCGGGGGGCATCACTTGGCTAGGTAGGATTGGGGGCAACACATGAGAAACGGTTCGATCCGTCTGCAATTCGCGGGCGTGGTTGTCCTGGCGTTTCTGGGACTAGCTGGCTCCGCGTTTGCGCAGCAAGAGGGGCCGTTGCCTCCGGCACCGCCGGCACAACCTGCAGCGCAGCACCCTGCCGGGCAAAATCCCACTGCAACATCGCCATCGGCGGGGCCGTCCACAGGCGCGCCGTCTGCGCAGCCCGCGGGTTCATCGACCGGAGCGGCTTCTGCAGAAGCTGGTAGCGCAACAGCACCGGCGGTGATTCCGCTCTCGCATACCGCGAATGCAAGAATTGAGGTGCCGGGTGGTACGCACATTCCCTTGGTGCTTCACAATGCTATTTCGACTCGGAGTGCGCGTCCCGGAGATCCCGTTTATTTTGAAACTTTATTTCCGGTGATGATTGACGGACATGTGGCGATTCCAGCGGGATCGTACGTTAGCGGCGAAGTGACCGAATCAAAACGTCCGGGGCGAGTGAAAGGGCGCGGCGAGTTGATGATCCGATTGAAGACGCTGATCCTTCCGAACGCGTACATGGTCGATTTGAATGCGGTGCCTAGCAATGCGGGCACCGGCGGCAACGAGACGACGAATAACGAGGGCAAGATCATCGGCGACTCCAACAAGAGCGGTGACATTGGCACGGTAGCAAAGACAACTGGCGCAGGAGCCGGGATTGGGGCTATCGCTGGGGGAGCCAGAGGAGCGGGGATTGGGGCAGGTATTGGAGCCGCTGTGGGATTAACGGCGGTATTGCTGACTCGCGGGCCCGAAGCCGAACTGCCTCGCGGCTCGACTGTGGAAGCTGTTCTCGATCGCGCGATTCTGCTTGATGCGGACAAAGTTCAATTTACAGGTCCCGGACAAGCCTCGACACTTGCGGGGCCTCCAAACCGGGAACCTCCTCGCAGCATTCCCTTCTAATTTTTCCAGGTTAAGACTTGGCGGCGTTGCGTTTGGAGCTGCCAGCCCGAACATCGCGCTCCGCGAACCGAAGCGGGGAGAATATCGCGGCGCCTGCGGGCATACTTTTGGTCAGAATCCAATCGCGAGCCAGTTTGGCGGTTACGGGAGCGAGCAGGATTCCGTTTCGATAGTGGCCTGTGGCGATGAACAGGTTTTCGATATCAGCGGGACCCAAGATCGGGAGGTTGTCGGGAGTGGCTGGGCGCAGACCGGCCCAGGTCTCCACAATTTCTGCGCCGGCGAGATTCGGCGCGAGCTCGATGGCAGTGTCCAAAATTTTGCGCATTCCACCCGCGGTCACACGTTTGTCAAAACCAACCTCCTCCAGCGTGCTGCCAGCGATGATTCGTCCGCCGAGACGCGGGACGAGATAGCCACGCTCCGCGCGCAGGACGCGCCGTAAATTAACTTTGTCGGAATGCAAAGCGAGCATCTGGCCGCGGACCGGGCGAGTTGGCGCGTACCGCAAGAGCCAATCGTTCTCGACTGAATTTTCTCCGGCGAGAGTCGCGGAATAACATCCCGCCGCGAGAACAACAGAGTTCGCCGCAATTTCTTCACCCCCTGCAACCAATCCTGTACACGTTGAACCATGGCGCAGGAGCGAAGTTACGTGACAGCCGGAGCGAATTTCAACTTCGCGGTGACGGAGGGAAGCCAGGAGCGCGTCCATGAGCGGGCGGGGTTCGACGGTTGCTTCTTCGGGCAACCATGCAGCGGCGCGCACGGCGGGACCGATTGCGTTTTCCACGCGGCGCGCATCGTCGAGAGAGACGGGCTCGATTGCAATATCCAATGTCCGGAGCTCGGCGATCACTTTGTCGCGTTCGGCTTCTCCTTGAGGGCCGGGAAAAAGCTGAAGTGCTCCGTCAGAAGCGAAGTGCGTGTGGAGTCCGGAAGCCTCTTCGATGGCGGCCACGAATTTGCGATATAGCCCCATGCTTTGTTTAGCTAGCGGGACGAGAGGCAGGGCATCGGGGGAGTCCGGGCCGGGCGAGAGCATTCCGGCGGCGGCCCAACTTGCTCCGCGACCGGGATCTTCCCGGTCGAGAAGGACTACGTTAAGTTTTTCAGCGGCTAATTCAAATGCAATAGAGCTGCCTATGACTCCGCCGCCGATGATGGCAACGTCAAATACTTTCACATGGCCATATTAGCAGGAATTTTTTGGGAAGCATGCCGCGGCGTAAACATCGCGGGGAAAATCAAATGTAGCGGCCGGTTACAGAGAATCGACCAATTCGACGGAGAGGACACGGGCTTTTTGGGCGAGATTTTGCGCGCGGGCCCAATCGCCGGCCTTACTTGCGTCTTGAGACTGCGACACAAAGCTTTTTATTTTTTCGACCAAGTCGGTTTGCGCGGCGCTGAGTCGTTTGTCGGCAGATTGCTGAAGATTTTTCTGCGCGACGGTGATGTCTTCGTCTGTCTTATGGTGATATGCGGCTTGGTCATTGGGTGACAGTTCGGGCGATATCTGTGGTGCGGGAGGGCGCGACTGTTCAGGCGTCTCTGTTGTCTGAGGCTCCGCTGATTGTTTGTGCGGGGGAGGGGCGGGTTTCGAGCGCGTTGGAGCGACGGACAGAGGAGCCGCCTCAGTGTGAGGGGGAGCTGGCGGAGGCGCTTCGGCGACTTCGGGAGGCGCGGCGGTAGTATCAGGAGCGATGTTGGTGATGGGCTTTGAATCCGCAGGCTGCGGGATAGGCGTCGATGCGACGGGCGGAGAAGCCTTAACCGTCTTCTCGCATGCGGTGATTACGAGCGACAACCCGCAAGCCAGAAGAGTGATCAGGCTTGTGACTTTCGTATTGCGGCTGGGCATTTACCTTTTTTCTTCAGCGAAGGGCTGGCTGAAGTCGCGGAGTTTTCCGGCCGAAGCGTCCATGGAGCGAGCCAGCGGCAGTTCGACACGGAAGGTAGTTCCGCGCCCGACCTCCGAATCAAATTCTATCCGACCACTGTGCAACTGCACAAACCGAAATGTATTGGCCAATCCAATTCCGCTACCTCCCGGCCTGGTGGTAAAGAAGAGCTGAAAAATCTTCTTTTGATCCTCCGGGGGAATTCCCTTACCGGAATCCGCGACGGCGACAACCGCGGATTCGCCGCTGCGGCGGAGACTCAGGGTGATGCGTCCACCGGGACTGGTGAAATCGCTGGCATTCAGCAACAAATTCAGGACCGCTTGATGAATCAGCTGGCTATCCACGAGTACGAGCGGAAATTCGGTGGGCAAGTCCACTCGCAGTTCCACTCCCGCTCGAGTGATAGCCGGACGCGCCGCATCCAGAACTTCGTCCAGCAACGCACGAAGGTCGGTCTCTTCCAATTTAAGCTCCACCGGCTTGGTGAAATTGAGGAATGTTTTCACGGCACGATCGAGGCGGTCAATCTCGCTGTCCAGCATCTTGACGGCCTGTTGCGCTTCGGGCTCCACAGGCATATTGGCTTTGAGGACTTCCAGCCAGAGGCGCATGGAATTGAGCGGATTTTTTACTTCGTGCGCGACGCCTGCTGTGACGCGTCCAATCGCAGCAAGACGCTCAGAGACGTGAAGTTGATTGCCGATGCGCTCAATGGATTCAACGTCACGCAGCGTGACGAGGGTACCCATGCGCACTCCGTGCTCGCGGATGACCTGGGCGCTCAGCCCCATTCGCTGCACGCCATTGGGGCCCTCAAGCGTTATTTCCATACTTTCTACCGGGACGATGTCATCGCCTTCTATGCCCAAAGCGCTGCGAATTGGATGCCCGCTCGGAAAAATCTCGCCGACGCGGCTGCCGCGAAGTTCGTCGGGGCGGCCACCAAGAAAATTTTCAACGGACGGGCTGACCAGCACGGCGCGGCCCTGGGCGTTGAAAAGGAGCAATCCATCTTCCAGGCCGCTCATCACTTGATCGAGGTTTTCACGCAGGGTGCTGAAGATTTCGCGCACATCGCGGAGTTGTTTTCCGATGCCGACGATTTTCGTACTAACCACGCCGAGTTCATCCCCGCGTTGCACCGGCTCCATATCGAACTCGCCGGCCGAGATACGGTCTAATTGAGTTGAAATTCGGTCGATCGGGGAAAGGATGATTCGGCTGACTACGAAAGCGAGCATGGTTGAGAGCAGAACCGCTCCCAGGGCGTACCATCCTGCGGACTGGAGCAGAGATGAGATCTCGTTGCGAATCAGCGCTGACGAAAGTCCGACACGAACGTCGCCAAAGGGTTCGGGACCGAGATTGAATGGAAGCGATTCCTCGAAGACCTGAGGCGGGCCGTAAAGTGTGCGAAGCTGCTGGAAAAATCCGCCGCGCACAAGCGAGGAAACCCCCGGCCGTACCGGCACTTTTTGTCCTCGCAGGGCAGCGTCGCTTGACACGAGGACGATACCGTCGCGGTCACTAATCGTAATCTCGTAAATGAGTGGCGAATATCCAATCGCAGATTCGATCACTGAATTCAGCGAACTGCTATTGTCGAGCGTGCGGCGGGCATACTCGCGCAGATCGGCAGCGCTCGATGAAGCAGGTGAATCGCCGCGCTCCGCGGCTTCAGCGAGGGCGTTCTTGCAGGTGGAGAACACTTGTTGGGCGATAAAACGAGCGCGATCGTCGGACTGGCGAAGGGTTTGTCGCGTGAGCCGGGCGATATAGAGGGCCGAAACGGCGGTGACGACCGCCAGCACCACAAACGAGACTGCGAGGGTGAATTTAGTTCTCAGGCTGAGACGCATTGATCCGCCCCGCCTCGTATTCTTTTAATTTGTTATGAAGCGTCTTCAGACTGATGCCCAGCAATTCGGCCGCACGAGTCTTGTTCTGGCTGGTGGCGGCGAGAGTCTGCAGAATTAGTTCGCGTTCGGCGGCATCCACGGTGGTTCCGATGGGAAAGCGAAGGCCTCCGAGGCCGGAGTTCGTGGTTGCGGGCGTGCGGCCGAAATCAGCGGCGAGATGTTGGCGGGCAACGGTTCCGCGGTCAGAAGCGATTGCGGCGCGCTCCAGCGCGTTGCGCAGTTCGCGAACGTTTCCCGGCCAGGGATAGGATTTAAAAAGATCCATCACGTCTGCGCCCACGCCCGTCACTTTCTTATGATGCTTGGTGGATATATCGGCCAAGAGATGCTCGACGAGCAGCGGCAGATCTTCTTTATGCTCCCGCATCGGTGGCAAATGAATATGAAAGACATTCAGGCGGAAGTAGAGGTCCTGGCGTAAATGGCCATCGGCGACTGCTTGCTCGGGATTCTTATTGGTAGCAGCAAGGACTCGAACATCTACGGGCGTCTCTACTTTGCTGCCTAGGCGGCGAACCTTGCGATCTTCGAGAACGCGCAGCAATTTAGCCTGAGTTTGGGCGGGCATTTCGCCGATCTCGTCAAGCAACAGCGTGCCGCCGTCCGCGAGTTCGAAACAACCGATGCGACGTTCGGCGGCCCCGGTGAAGGCGCCTTTCTCATGGCCGAAGATTTCGCTTTCCATCAGCGATTCAGGGATGGCCGAGCAGTTGATGGCTACGAAGGGACGCTCGGCACGGGGAGAGAGCATGTGAATGGAGCGGGCGACCATCTCTTTTCCTGAACCGGTTTCACCAGTGATAAGCACGGAGGCGGTGGAAGGCGCGGCCATCTCCACCTGGCGCATCACGTCCTGCATCGCCGGGGAAGTGCCGACAAGGACGCCCAGTTTTCCGGCGCTTCGCAGATCGCGAGTTAATGCGGCTACGGCTTGCTGATCGCGTACTCGTCCAAACGCGCGATCGAGCAGAGCTCGCAAAACCGGCGGCTTCAGAGGCTTTTCGATGTACCAGTAAGCGCCGGCTTCTATAGCTTGAACCACGCGCTCGTCGCTGCCACGCCCGGTGATGATGATTACCGGAATTCGCTGGATTTCCTCGCCGAGATGGGCCAGCAAATCCAAGCCATTCATTCCAGGGAGCTCGACGTCAGCCAGGATCACGCTGGGCTGAAAGTCCTGAAACTTGGCCAGCGCTTCTTCGCCGCTGGCGACACCAAGCACCTCAAAGCTCCACTTGCGAAGGAGGGCTTCGTAGCCCTTGCGAGCGTTGTCCTCGTCCTCAACGATCAATATGCGTTGTAGAGATGGCTTCTCGGGTGGCATCTGGAACTGAATCTACCAGCAGTTCCTCGTAAATCCAAGGGAACACGCCAGGCAGTAGCGCCCTAGCTCGAAGCGCACCAAAAATTGACGACTCGCGGAAACTGCACCGCGAAAGGCAGGCGCTGCGCGCCGTCGCTTTTTGTCGGAGCTGAGGCTGTTGAGCATCAGGACATACGTTACACCGTGTATCAGGAGGTTACACTTTGCGGCTGCCGGTTATGCGAGAAGGGAGGGGGCTAGCGGCCTCAGGGGTTGAAACCCCTTCGGGTATTGCGGCGGTACGGCACGGCTGAAGCCGTGCCCTGACGACAACAGACCGACGTCGGTTGGGCAGGCCTGCCCTTCTCGGGATCAGGATAAAAAGGCGTGGGTAGCGTTTGATGGCGGGGGCACCGAGCGCCTGGGCGGAGCTTCAGCGGGCACACCATGCTGTGCCCCTACGGGATCTTGGTACGGCTATACGCGTGTGAGCTGAAGGTTGTGTTAGGTGTGGCCAACGCGGAGGGGACGTTCGAGTATCAGCTCGAGCTTGGTGTTCTCGTCGAGAGTTAGCTCCTGTCCGATTCCGGAGGTGACCATGAAGGCAGTAGCGGCGCCAATGGCTGCGCCGATCGCGGCGTCTTTATTATTGTGGGCAGCCACACCAACTGCGCCGCCGGCAAGTGCGCCCGCAGCGGCTGCTTCTGCCTCGGTTTGATGATTGCTGGAGGTGGCTTCGATTTCGCCTTCGTGTTGATATAGCACTCGAATGGAATGAATGCCTGGGGTGTCAATTAATTCAGCGACGAGAGGGACCCAACCGTTGCGGGTGCGGATGTCGTCGAAAGCGAGCCATAGCTTGGCGCGACCGGTCTTTCCGGCGGCGAGAACCTTGTCTATATGACCGCGGACTTCCGCGCCCGCGGGCAAAGTGGTTCCGTCCGCGGTCACGATATCGTCCAGCGTTCGAGCGGTAAAATGTTTACCGGCCTTGTCCGCTTTGGTGCTGATCTTGTCGTGGAGGGAGATCAAAAAGCGAGTTCCGGCGTGAACTTCAAAGGGGGCGACGCCGGGGTTTTGCGAAGCAGAGTCTTGGGCTTGAGTATTGGCCGGCAAACCCACGAAACACGCCAAAACTATCATCATCAGTAATAACTTTGTGCGTGACATGAACTCCTCCCCGTCGCATTTCGCTTGCCCCTTTCGCTGGAGAGAAAACGAGCATAACTACAAGCGTTTATATCAGATGACATTCCAGCGAATTGAGTGGCCTGCGCGTTATCTGGAGTAGAACCCATGCGGGTCGAAGAAGTTGCAAAAAATAGTTCTAGAACTGCTAGGCGTGAATTATACTCGTGCCGCTTCAGCGACTTACTTGAAATCAGGGCCGCTGCCAGCCTGGTTGGGTCCCGGCGTCGAATCTGCGGGCGTATAAAGCTCCCGAATTCTGCTGCCATCGTTAGGTTAAATTGCCGCTTTCAAGGCCCGCTAAGTCAGAAGTGGATGCAGCCGAGGTGAGGAGGGGGAATGAAATTTGGAGCGCGTGCAGCGATATTATTTTTGACAGTCCTCATTTTGGTTTCCACGCCTGCTTTTGCGGATGACGACAAGCCGAAGGACAAGAACAGCGCCACGACGGTTTTCTCTGCCAGCGATACAAACGCTAAGAAGGATGCTGCGCCGACTGATGCCACGGCTGCGCCGGCTGATGCTAACGTTGTGGCGGTTCCCGGAGGAGCTCCGCCAGTGCCCGCGCCGCCTTCTGCTGCAGCGAATGCTTCGGATGATGACGAAGCAACTCAGCAACACAAGTGGACGCCGATGCCTGCTTTGGACGGAACACCAGGGCTGTTTACCCTTGGCACCGGCGAGACGCTTCCGAAGGGCGGGTTCGATATCGTCGCAGGCGTGAATAAATTTTCGCGGATGCCGGGAGACATCACAGTACTTCAAGTGATCCCTTCATTTGGAGTGGGAATCACGAATTGGTTTACCGCGTTTCTTTCGATCGATGCGGATGAGCATATCCACGTGGATCAGCCAAGTTTGTTGAGCTTAAATTCCACGAACGGCCTGCAGTATCTGAATACGATTTATAGTCCTTTTCTGCCGTGCAACATACCCGCAGCTTGTCCGCCCGCTTACGTTGAGGATTTTCCGTTTGCTTCGCACAATGGCGGCGGCGTCGGAGAATTGGATTTGGGTTTCAAGATTGGGTTGCTTTCTGAGAGACGGGGCAAACCATTCAGCCTTTCGATTCGCAACGACTTTTACATTCCCACACAGAGCGGTTTTTCGACGCTGCTTTCGAACGAAGTACAAACTGGACAGTTCAACTACGGCATCGGGCTGGAAGCGAGCAAGACGCTGTTCCATCACAGCATCCTGGCGACCATCAACTGGGCATACCGCTTCACGCGTCAATCGAGTTATACCGTGGATTTTGGCGGGGTAACCAGTCAGGGAGTTTTGAAACTGGCGGACCAAATGCCGATCGGAGCAGGCCTACTGATCTTTCCAGATAAACGCTTTCAGATCATCTCGGAATATGACGGCCTGATTTACATTGGTAAAGGCATACAGAATACGACTTTCGGCGCTCGCGATCCCGTGGATAGCCTGATGGGTTTCCGCTTGTACGCGTTGAAGAATCTGGCATTGGACGTGGGCTATCGTTACAACTTGAACCTGACGAACCATCAGGACCGCAACGGCTTCGTCGTAAAGATTGCGTTCGCGCGCTGGCCGGAAAAGCCGCTGCCGCCCGACAGTGTGACGGCTACTTGCTCGGCGGACAAGGCGTCGGTGATGGAAGGTTCGAGTGATTACGTGACGGCGAATGTTGCAGCAACCGATGCGAACGGACGTCCGCTCAATTATGCGTGGACGGCTTCGGGCGGAAAGATTATCGGGACAGGGCCGTATGTGAGATGGGATCCGGCTGGAGTGGGTGGGGGGAGTTATGTCCTAACTGCGCGGGTGGATAATGGAGCGGGCAAAGGCGCGAGCTGTTCGAGTTCGGTCGCGGTGCAGCCGAAACCGGCCGCGGCGCCCACAATGAGTTGTTCTGCAAATCCCGCCACAGTAATCGCCGGCGAACGTCCGACGATTACGGCAACGGTGAATGATGCCTCGGGGACACCTATCACGTACACGTGGCAGGCAAATGCCGGTCAGATTATTGGGAACGGATCCAGCGTGCAGTTTGACACTTCGGGGCTGCCTGCCGGGACATACACGATAACGGGCCGAGCGGAAAACGGCGTACACAGCGCTTGCGATTGCTCTACGACAGTTACGGTGCAGGCGCCTGCGGCTGCTCCGGAAGCGAGCAAAATCAGCGAATGCGATTTCGCGTTGAACAGCGCGCGTGCGGATAACGTATGCAAGCGCACGTTGGATGACGTGGCTGTGCGCTTGCAGACTGACGCGAAAGCAAAGATCGTTGTGGTGGGTTACGCGGAGCCCAAAGAGCGTCGTGCGCAGAAACTCGCGAGCGAGCGGGCCGAGGGCGCCAAGAAGTATCTGAACGAGAAGAAGAGCGTGGATACTTCGCGCGTTGAAGTGCGCACGAATACAGAGGCTGGAAAAGAAGGACGCCGAGTTGAAATTATCCTGGTGCCGGACGGCGCTACGTACTGAGCATTCAGGCGAACTTGAAAATGCTGCGTCTGCGATGGACCCGGCCGCGGCGAAGAATCACAGTTTTTCGCGGTTGAAGCAGCGGCCAACGGCGAGGTACTTCTCAGTTTTGCCGCCACTGGCGTTCGGTCCTTAAATTGCAGCGCAGAACCCCGAGCCCCTGCTTCAAAATGTGCCTGGCACACAAGCCTTGGCATCTAAATGACATGAGTTTCCGAATTTATCGATGGCTAGTAGTAATGGTCGTTTTCTTCAGTTCTTTTTCACTTTGCGGAAGCATGTTTGCACAAACTTGGACATCGATGGGGCCGCTGGGCGGAGACGTACGCTCGCTGACAGCTGATCCATCCGAGCCCAGAGTGCTCTACCTTGGAACTGCGGACGGCTATATTTTCGGTTCGCAAGATGCGGGTGAACACTGGCATTCACTTGGGCTGGTAGGGCCTGCGAATGGAGTGATCACCGCAATCATTGTCGATCCAAGAAATTCCGGGACGCTTGTTGCATCCATGTGGACCAAGGACGCGAATGGAGAGGGCGGCGGAGTTTTTGTGAGCCGCGATAGTGGCAGAACGTGGCAAGGGTCCGGTCTTGGAGGCCATGCAGTTCGCGCGCTGGTGCAATCGGCATCCGAGCCGGACATTCTCGTCGCCGGGGCGCTTGATGGCATTTTCCGCTCGAACGATCTGGGCAGAAATTGGGAGCAGGTCACTCCTTCGGGGGATTCAGAGCTGCGCAATTTTGATTCGCTCGCACTTGACCCGCAGGATCCCGGGATCATTTATGCCGGAACATTTCACCTAGCGTGGAAAACATTGGATGGCGGGAAAAACTGGGCGCCGATCCATCGCGGAATGATAGACGATTCGGACGTTTTGAGTTTGGCGGTAGACACGTCGGAGCCTCAGCGGGTATTTGCCAGCGCGTGCTCGGGAATTTATCGAAGCGAAGACGCTGGTTCCTACTGGAACAAGATCGAGGGCATTCCGTTTTCCTCGCGACGCACGCCCGTGATTCGGCAGGACCCGCTGCATCCATTGATACTGTTTGCGGGGACTACCGAAGGACTTTGGAAAACGGCGGATGGTGGGGCGCAGTGGCGGCGCGTATCTCCTAGAGACTGGGTAATCAACTCGCTTGTAATTCAGCCCATTGCTCGTCGTTCGCCGGCCAGCAGCTACGCGGCGGAATCTTCCACCGTGGAATTTTCAGAGAACCAGACCCGCGTGCTGATCGGAACGGAGCAGCGAGGAGTTCTCGCGAGCGATGACGGCGGAGATCATTTTCGAGAGTTGAACGAAGGGTTTCACCACCGGCGGGTTGTTTCGCTGGCGATTGACGCCGATAAACCGGGGCGTGTCGCTGCTGTTCTCGCGAATTCCCCAGATTCTCCTGTCGAGACGGAAGACGGAGGACGCACATGGTCCACAGTCAGCGCTGGTCTAAATGCGAACGCAGTAACACGGATCTTTTCTTCACCGGGGGGATGGTTAGCTGCGCTAGCGTCCGGTGGCTTTGCTCGTTTTGACGCCCAGACTCGAAGATGGACGAGAGTGGGAAGGATTATCGAAAAGCCCGGAGATGTGGGCGGCAAGGTCGAAGGACCGGAAAATCACGCCCGGCGGTTTGATGCAGTGGTCAACGACTTAGCATGCGGCGAAGCCAGATGCTTTGCGGCGACTCAAGAGGGATTATTTTTCACGTCTGACAATGGCAACACGTGGGCGGCGCTATCTTTCAGTTCGGCTAATTTGCCGGTGAACTCGATTCGGGTGTCGGCGGACTCGCAAAAGTTGCGAATCGTTTCGTCAAGCGCGATGATTTTTTCGGACGATGCCGGTCGAACTTGGAGATGGCACGACCTGCCGCTCGATTCGGGCGGGGCAATTCGTCTTGAATGGGCGGCGGTCGATACGCTCTTAGCTGGCGCGAGAAACGGACTCTACATTTCGCGGGACGACGGAGCTAGCTGGGAAAAGTTGCAGTCTGGATTGCCGGCGGCAGCTCCCGAGGACCTGCTGATTCACGCGGGTGTCTGGCTGGTTTCAATGCGGGATCGAGGGCTATTCATTTCCCGGAATGAAGGCGCGAGTTGGTCGCGCGTGAAGGAATTAGATGGTTGGAGCGCCGACGATCAATTCACCATGCTCGCAAACGGGATAAACGGGGAGTTCGTTTACGCGGGATCTGCCAATGATGGTCTGTACATATTGGATTTGCTGGGCCAGTCGGCAGCCGGAAGGTTCGAATCTGCACAGGCTGGAAAATAAATTTCGAACGATCTTTCGATCAAACCGTTTTGGAATTGTCCGAGGTCGTCCATTCCCGATTTTGCATGATGTGTATGTAGCGCTGGTGCCAGCACTTACCTAGATTCCGTAGTATTACGACTTGTTAATAATCCCAAATCAACACTAGACTCCGCGTCGCATCCATTCCTTTTGCCACCTAAGACCTTTGCTTTCAGCAGCTCGGCCAATGTTCCTAAGTGGTATGTATTGTGCATTGGCAACGCGGAAGTAACAGGCAGAAAAGGAACTAACCAATGGCTAGTGGGACAGAGGCGGGTCTTGCAGTCGAGCGAGCGGTGCCGGTCACGG
Source organism: uncultured Acidobacteriota bacterium (assembly GCA_963698005.1). Classification (GTDB taxonomy): domain Bacteria; phylum Acidobacteriota; class Terriglobia; order Acidiferrales; family UBA7541; genus Palsa-295. The sequence goes on along the minus strand of OY969113.1, from coordinate 2,121,272 downwards.
TTCTGATCGTGGACGATGAGGATGCAACGCGGAACCTGTGCCGGGATGTTGTGAGCGAATCTGGGTTGCGCACGAAATTGGCGGCGACGACCGAGCAAGCGCTGGATATTCTCGATCAATCGGCTGTAGATATTGTGATCACGGATTTGCGGGTGCCGCAGCTGGGCGGGATTGAGTTGCTCAAACGCGTGAAGGAGACTTATCCGCAGGCGGCGGTGATGGTATTGACGCAGTACGGGACGATTGAAAGCGCCGTCGAGGCTACGCGCATGGGCGCTGTGGACTACGTGACGAAGCCGTTCCATATCCCAGAGCTGCGGAGCAAGCTCGATAGGGTGGTCCGCCTGCTTGAGGTGGATCAGGAAAATCGAATACTTCGCGAGCAGCTTCGCACCAAGCCGGGATTCGCGGGTTTGATCGGCATATCGCCCAAGATGCAGCGGGTGTACCGGCTGATCGAAAAGGTGAGCCAGCATACCTACCCGGTGCTCATTTTGGGCGAAAGCGGGACTGGGAAAGAATTGGTTGCGCGCTCGATTCATTTTTCAGGAGTACGAAAAGCCAAGGCGTTCGTTCCGGTGGATTGTTCTGCCTTGGTACCAACGCTGATCGAAGCGGAACTCTTCGGGTACGTAAAAGGAGCTTTTACCGGTGCAAATCAGACCAAACCGGGACTAATGGAAGTGGCGGACAACGGCACGCTGTTTCTCGATGAAATCGGAGATCTTCCTGTCGACCTGCAAGCAAAACTCCTGCGAGCTTTGCAGGAGAAAGAAATCAGGCCGGTGGGCTCGACCGCGCGGTTTCCTCTTTCCGTGCGGATCATTGCCGCGACAAATCGCGATCTCGAGACGGCTGTTCGGCAGGGCGGTTTCCGCCAGGATCTTTATTTTCGGCTGAACGTGGTGCAAATCAAGCTGCCGCCTCTGCGCGAGCGGAAGAGCGATATTCCAATTTTGGTAAATTCTTTTCTGGAAAAATACTCCGAGGCTCACGGCAAAACTCGCACAATTTCGGAAGACGCCATAGCGCGTTTGATGGGTTACGACTGGCCGGGCAATGTGCGGGAGCTCGAGAATGCGATTGAGCGGGCTATGGCATTGGGGTCCGGTCCGATTTTGCACGTCGGCGATCTTCCGTCCAATCTACAGCAAGCCAGCGGCGAACGCTTACCGCAGAACGATGAGTTGTTGCCGCTTGAGGAACTCGAACGGCGGGCAATTCTTCGCGCGCTGCGTGAAGCTGCCGGGGACAAACTGGCTGCGGCACGCCTGCTGGGCATTGGCAAAACCACTCTCTATCGCAAGTTGAAGCAGTATGAGGTTCAGTCGCAATCGAGTTCGTAAGACTCCTCGTCCTACCAAGCTAACTTTGCAATCCGCTCAACACCTTAGATAAAGCGACATTCCTGCAGAGGGATAGGCCGTTTCGAACTGGGAATATCGCGTCTATTTTCTCTTGGTGGGGTCTTTCAAGGTATTGAAAATAAGGAACATAAAAATTGCTTAACATGGTCAAGCTTATGCTTTGGAGTGGGAATGGTAATCGAACCGGCTAAGAACAAGAGATTAATCTGGATACGATTGATCCGCCGCGCTTTGGACTACGGCCTAACCGTGGGCGCGGCGCTTCTTTGCAGTTACTGGATCGTCCAAGGGCGATGGTGAAGGCGCGATGAAGAGCGCGGACGAAATGTCGGGGAATGCGCGCGGCAATTCTCATGCTGCGCAGGGTTCTCCCCATCCGCAGCCGAATACGCTTCCGCTTTTTGCGGACGCAGGATTCCATGCCGTGTTTGACTCTAGCGGGGAGGCGTTGATCGTCGTAGATCGAAAGGGCTTGATCCAGCAGGCTAATGTTCGAGCGCGCGAACTGCTGCGTCTAAAAGATTCAAGCACTTCGCGGGCGGGGTTGCTGGACTTTTTCGCCACGCCATCCACTGTGGATTTTAGCGAATTCACCGGGCAGGCCGACACGTCAAACACTTTAGCCACACGCGACGCGATGCTTGCGACTGGATTTCCAATCAGGATCACACTGCGCTCGGCGCTGCCGGGCTCCCAAAGTGTCTTGCTCTGTCTGGAGGATGGATCGCTGGTCCAGCGCGCCGAAAGAAAAGCGCGACAAATGGAAGCCGAAATCTTGAGCGTTCTCGACGCGGTGGAAGTGGCAATCGTGCTGTTCGATTCGACAGGCCGGTTGCGATTTTCGAACGCCCGATTCGCACAATATTTTTCGTTGGATATTCTGCAACTTCGAAAATTGGAGGGCTTTGACGAGCTGGAGAGCCTGGTCGCCAGGAGATTCCGGGACCCTGAAATGTTTTCGGCGCCGTGGAGATCGTTCGCCGAGGGGGACGGAATCCCGAGCCACGACGAACTGGAAATGACGCGGCCGTCCAAGCGCGTTCTGGAACGGTTTTCCCGGCCGGTGCTAGACCGCGAAGGCCGGCGCATCGGCTGGCTGGAACTTTATAACGACGTGACCGGCGAAAGAGAGATTCAGTCGAAGCTGCTGCAAACGGAAAAAATGGCAGCGCTGGGCCAGCTGGTGTCTGGAATTGCTCACGAGTTGAATAATCCGCTGACCACCATAATGGGTTATGGGCAGTTGCTGCTTGGCCACGGCCTCACTCCTCCGCAGCTCTCAAAAGCCAGAAAGGTGTTTCAGGAGGCCGAGCGGGCCCGAAGGATTGTGAAGAATTTGCTGTACTTTGCGCGTGAAAACAAGCCGGAGCGTACGCGCGTGAATCTGAACGAGATTGTCGAGCGTACGCTGGCGTTGCGGAGTTACGAACTGCGAGTGGAGAATATCGTTATTGAATGCGACCTGGCGCCGAACCTTCCAGAAACGATGGCCGATCCGCATCAACTTCAGCAGGTTGTGTTGAACCTGCTGGCGAATGCCGAACAGGCATTATTGGAAGACCGAGGACAAGGACACGTTTGGATCCGGACGCATCGCATCGGGGGCAATCGAATTTCACTGGAAGTCTCCGATGACGGTCCGGGCATTCCAACCGAAGTTGGATCCCGAATCTTCGATCCCTTTTTTACCACGAAGCCTTCAGACGTCGGCACGGGGCTGGGACTCTCGATCGTTTATGGAATCGTGCATCAGCATGGTGGGGAGGTTACGTTCGAAAACCAAGCGGGTTCCGGTGCGCGCTTCGTCGTGGAATTGCCACTGGTCGCCGTGCAACCGAGAGATCCGGAGGCGAGCCTGTCTTTGGGGGCGGAGCGGGAGCTGAATATAACGAGAGGACGGATCCTGGTGGTCGAAGATGAGCCCACCGTCGCCCAGCTCATTGTAGATGTTCTGCGCGAAGAGGGTCACCAAGTGGAAGCTGTGCTCGACAGCCAGGAGGGGCTGACGATGCTTTCACGCGGCACGTACGACCTGGTACTTTGCGATCTTCGAATGCCGCGTCTCGACGGACCTGCGTTTTACGACACATTGGTTCGTACTGGTAGCGCGGAGCACCAGCGCATAATATTCGTCACCGGCGATACCTTGGCGCCACGCACGCTGGAATTCCTGGAAGCGAACAAACTCCCCTATCTCACGAAGCCATTCTTGGTGGAGGAACTGAAGCTCGCAGTTAATTGCAGATTGCAAAAATCTCGGCAGACCGAAAAGATGTCGCATCCGGCTCGTCCAACAAAAAGGCGCTCGGAATTGGGAAGCAAGCAGGAATCATGAGGCGGGGGAAGCATGCCCATAAATAGAGAAAAACCAGATGTCCTGCTCGGCATTGCGGACCGTGATCTAGCGAGGCGTTTCCTGGTTGCCACCGAGCGCACTTCGAAACCAGGTTCGGTATTTACCGTCGGCACACTGGCGGAACTACACGAGCAGATGAAACGCAGCGCGCCGCGCGTGATTGTGGTCGCCGACGACCTCCTGCAGGATTTGCCGCCCACGGAGATCCTGCGGCAATTAATCGGGGTCGCTCCCGTGATCCTACTCGCACCGCAGGAACGGCAGACGGAGATTTCCAAGCTCGTCGCTGGGGGCGATGTGGAGTTCGTAGCGCAGGTAGGAGATTTCCTGCCATTGGCTGCGAGCCTCCTGGAACGCAGATCACGCTGGGCGGAGCGCGCGGAGATTCCCGCGGGACAATTGTGGGGGGAGCTTTCACTCGACGTGGCGGAAATTTTTCGCCACGAGATCAATAACCCTTTGACCGGGATACTCGGGAATGCAGAGTTGGTGCTAGCCCATGGCGAACACATGTCCGTCACCGACGCACAGCGACTTCGGACGATCGTTGATCTTGCCGTGCGTCTACGGGAAACAATTCGACGTGTAAGCCCCGCGTTGCAAACTCAGCCGCATCCTGTGCGATCCGTTTAGCGACAGGCTTCCGTGAACCCGGGAATGCATTTTCACTTCTCACCAATTTTTGTTGCTACGCGTGTCGTCCGCTATTTACTTCGGCCCCGACTTTACCTACCATGTGCCATGTCTGCTGGTTGCGCCTGGGCGCGATTCGGTCCAAGTTCAGCTGTGCAAACCCAAACCTATGCCACGTGTACCCCGACTAATCGTAATTGAACCTAACGGAGCCCATCGCGAAGTGCCGGTAGGCACCACGCCGTTTCGAATCGGCCGCCAAGCCGGGAATGAGCTGACTTTGCGCGACAGCCGCATCAGCCGGCAGCAGGCGCAAATCCTTTCCGTGAACGGGACGATGGTGCTGGAAGACATGGGCAGCCGGCACGGAACTTTCGTCAACGGGGAGAAAGTTCTTCGCCACGAGCTTCAGCCTAAGGACTCGATCGATTTCGGCATGCCCGATTCCTACAAACTGACGTTCCTGGGGCAAGGAGCAACGATTGAGGAACTGGTGGAGCGGGTGGAAGCGCCGGCGCCGACGCATGCGGGGTCTCGCGAACTTTATCACCTGGGCGTGCTGCTTGAAGTAGCGCGAACCCTAGGAACGGGACTTTCGCTCGAGGACGTATTGACCGCCGTGGTGGATGCTGCGATTCAGGTGACGCGCACAGAGCGCGGCGTGCTGCTTCTGGCCAACGAGAGCGGCGAACTGAATATGATTGTGGCGCGAGACGCTCAGCGCGGCACGCTGCGGCCCGACCAGTTGCAGGTGTCGCAGAGCGTGGTGAAGAGCGTGGCGAAAACTCGCCGCGAGTTAATCGTGAGCGATACGGGCGAAGATGGGGGAATGAGCCAGCAAGAGAGCGTCGCGCGGCTGGAGTTACATACGGTAGTAGCCATCCCGATCGACAAGCTGCCCATGATTGAGACGCTGGACGCAACAATTTCCACGCGACAGGGCGAGTTGCTGGGAGTTTTGTATCTCGATAGCCATGTGCCCTCGAGCGCGTTTACGGATCTGGATCGAGAGGTTTTGCGCAGTCTGGCGCGGGAAGCGGCTACGGTTGTCGAGAACGCGCGGCTTTTCGCTTCCTCGCGAGCCAAGCAGCGATTGGACCACGAAATCGAGATCGCCAGCCAGATTCAGAAAACACTGCTGCCGAAAGCACTGCCTAACACGGCAGAACTGACCGTGGCCGGATCAACGCTTTCCTGCCACTCGGTCGGCGGGGACTGTTTTGACGTGATTGGCCTTGGCGGCGGACGCTACGGATTCTTCGTCGGAGACGTATCCGGGAAGGGAATTTCCGCTGCTCTGCTGGCCACGTTGTTGCAAGGCGTCTTTTTTACCACAGCGGCGATGGATATCGCGCTTCCCGGCGTATTTTCGCGCGTGAATCAGTATTTGTGCGAGCGTAGCGGCGACGACCGTTACGCCACCGTTTTCTACGGCGTTCTGGACAAAATGGGCCGCTTCGAATACGTGAATGCGGGCCACGTCCCGCCATTGCTGCTGCGCAAGGCCGGTGGGTTGGAAGGATTGGGATCGGCTAATTTTCCAGTTGGAATGTTCGCAGAGGCGGAGTATCAGAGTACTCGCGTGCAGGTGGAACCCGGCGATTTTCTGGTGATCTACACGGACGGCGTTTCCGAAGCGTCCAACAATAGTAACGAATTATTTGAAGAGTCGCGGCTGCGGAAGATCATGGAGGATTTTAAGGGCACCACGGTGGAACAATTGGGAGACTCCATCCGGGAAGGTATGAGAGCCTTCACGGAAGGCGCGCCGCAATCGGACGACGTCACGATCTTGGTGATTCAATATAAGGGAAATGCCGGATGAAGCGAAGGACAACGACGCGGATAACGCCGACTCGGATAGCTCCGGCGACAGCTCTGGAGACGCTCGAACAGGTTGTGTCGGTGCTGAATCCCGAAATCGAGCCCGGAGAACTCGCCTCGCAGATGGTGCGCGTGTTGGCGGCACCGGGCCGGCTGGAAGGCGCACGCCTGTGGCGTGTGGTAAATGGCGCTCCGACGGTGTGGCAAGAAAGTGGCGAGCTTCCGGCAGCAGACTTGGGCACCATTGAGAACATTCTAAAAGGCAAAGCTCCAGGTAAAAACGGGAAGAGCCGCACTTGGCTGCTTGGTCGGCCTGCGGATCCAGTCGGCGTTCTCGAAACGTCGTTGAAGGGGCCACTCGACGATAAGACCCGAATATGGCTCGATTTGTTCAGACGATACGCGGAAGTTGCGCTGGAAAGCAGCGAACGCCGCAACGCGGTTATCGAGCTTTCCACCATCGTCGAGGCCACCAAGCGCCTGAATTCCACGCTCGACCTGGCCGAGTTGCTGAACATCATTCTGCAGCTCACCACTCGACAGACGGGAGCGGAGCGCGGGACAGTTTTCTTGATCGATCACGAGCGCAATGAAATATGGTCGCTGGTCGGAATGGGTCTCGACCAACACGAGATCCGGCTACCGATTAGCCGGGGCATTGCGGGTTGCGTGGCGGCGACCGGCGACACAATAAATCTGGCAGACGCCTACGCGGACCCGCGGTTCGAATCGGAAGTCGATCTGCGCCTCGGTTTCCGCACGAAGTCGCTGCTTTGTCTTCCCATTCGGAATAAGGACGGCGAAACCATCGGAGTGCTGCAGCTTTTGAATAAGAAAGCGGGGCCCTTCACACGGGCGGATGAAGGCATGCTCCGAGCAATTTCTGATCACGTAGCCCTGGCGCTCGAAAACGCTCAACTTCACCGCGAAATGATTCACAAGCAGAGGATGGAGCGCGACCTGGCGCTGGCGCGAAGTATTCAGGTGGGACTGTTGCCCGAACACCCTCCGCAACTGGAGGGATTTGACATCGCAGTCTCGCACAAAATGTCCTTGGAAGCAGGCGGCGACTATTACGATTTCATTCCTCTGGCCCCGGACACGATTCTGACTGTGGTCGCGGATGTGGAAGGCAAGGGTGTGGGGTCCGCCATGGTGATGGCAAACCTTCAGGCTACGCTCCACGCGCTGCTGGCACACCTCCATTCGCTGGAGCGGCTGGTTGAATCGCTGAACGATATGATCCTGGCGGACACGCGCGGGCAGAAATTCATGACCATGTTTGTCGGCTTGCTCGATCAGCCGCATCGCACGCTGCACTATGTGAACGCGGGACATGTGCCGCCGGCGGTTGTGCGCGCGGATGGATCAGTGGAATATCTGCGGGAAGGGGGAATGGTGGTCGGGCTGTTTCCGAGCGTGCATTACGACCGCGGACATGTTCGGCTCAACCCAGGCGATCTGGTTGTAGCTTGCACCGACGGCATTACCGAAGCGATGGATACTGAGTCCGAGGAATTCGGCCAGCCGAGGCTGGTGGAATTGGCCGTTCGTGAACGCACGAAGCGAGCTCAGGAAATTGTGGATATCGTTCTCAAGGAAGTTGACCTCTTTTCTCGCGGCGGCACGCACGAAGATGATCGCGTGATTATGATCCTCAAAGTTGTCTAGCTGTTTCCTTCGTTTCATCGTCCCCGCGTTCTCGAAAAGAGTACCTCGCGTTTTCGTATCCCGCTAACCAGTTCGTTTCAATGAAAGACCTAAGAGCCGGTGGAAGAGTAGTGGCGGGTGCCGATATTCCACACGGAGATCGCGACTGTGAGGAAGACGGCGGCAACCACCGGAACGAGTGGTGCGTATTCGGGGTGCACGGTGCGGCCGAGCATGCGGACGCTGGGGTAAAAGGATGCGAGGCCGAAGGGAACGATCCAGCACAGGAAAAATTGCACCGCGCCGCTGTAGATGGAGAGCGGGTAGCGTCCGAATGCGATCACGTTCCAAATGGGAGGATGCACGCCGATGCGATCTTCAAACCAAAAGGAGACGGTGCTCAACAGCAGAAAAATCGAAATGTAGATAACGGCGGCGCAGAGACCAAAGAAAAAAAGCATCGCGAATCTCGTGGGCGTCCACGTCAGGCCCAGACGTCTGGAAGCCCACCACAGGCAAAAAATGCCCGTGGCGACTTCCTGCAAAGATTCAATGCGAAACGTTTCGAACAGCACTTGAAACAGCGAAGAGATCGGACGCAGAAGAACGCGGTCGAATTTTCCTTCGATAATGAAATTGTTGCCGAAGTCGTAGAGATTCATGCTGACGATATTGAATATGCCGTAAGGGATCAGCGAGAAACCGTAGAGAAACAAGACTTCCTCGAATCGCCAGCCCGCAAGCTGCGTGGCCTTCTGAAACAAAATCACCACGAAGCCAAGTCCGAAAATCGTGGCGGCAAAACTGGTTCCCAGACTGATGAAGAAATCGCCACGATAGCTGACACGGACCTTGGCGTACTGCGCGAAGTAATCGAAGAAGAGGAGTGCGTGGCGCTGTGCCGCGGCAACGAGCGCGGGCAACCCGATTTTTTCTTCCGCCACATCCCCGGCGGGTAAGGAACTATTTACCACGCTACCCTCCGTGAATTGTGATTTTGCGGGCTGCACGCTCCCACCAGAAATGCGCCAGGATCAGCAGCGCCACCACCCAGCACCACTGGGTCACAAGAGCCCGCAGCGCGTGGGCGCGATCTAACTTGCCAAGATAAATCTGGAGCGGGGTATAAGCGATGTGCTCGAAGGGGAGCCATGCCAAGACGGTTTGTATCTTTGCTGGGAAAAACGCCATGGGAACAAGCAGGCCGGAAAGCAGTTCGATCAGCCAGTATTTTGCGCGAATCAGCGCAAGGATGGATTTCAGGGGAATCGCGCAGGTTCCAATCATGAAATTGATGGCACCCATCAGAAAAAAACTGCCGAGGACTGCGATCATGAAAAGCAGGAAATCCTGGCGGGATGCAGGACTTTGGACGTGAAACACAAATGCGACCACGAAGGCGGTTGGAAGCGTCAATAGCCCGAGGCGGAACGCGGATTCGCCAATCGCCCGCGAGATCCACATCCATTGCACCGAAACAGGCTTGATCAGGTCCATGGCAATTTTACCCTCGATTACCTCGTAGGCCATTTCCTGATCGATGGTGTTCCAGTAGAACGAACGAATGATCCATCCCACGCTGACGTACGTAATCATTTGCTGCATGCTGTAGCCGGCGATGGATTGGCCGGAGTGATACACGGCGCTCCAGATGAAGTAGTACACCGTGACGTTCAAGAAGTAGGTGATGATGCCGGTGAAATAACGCAGGCGGAACGCGAGGATGTTGACGAACCCTACGCGCGAGAACTCGACGTAGGGAACAAGTGCCTGGGCCCAGCTGCTCACGCCACGACCTCCGGGAGGGCTTCGCCGGCGTAGATGCGTTTGATGATCTCTTCGATAGGTTCGTCTTCGATTAGGATGTCGCGGACTTCGACAGCTCCGAGGATTTGGCGGATCAGATCGGCGGTGGCCACTTTCACGCGGTCGAAGCGAATGCGGTAAGTTAGTTCATCCACTTGTTCCACTTCAAGGCCCTCTCGAGAAAACTTCTCAACACCCGCCGCTTGCGCACGGTCTTTCAGCGCGAATTTGATTTGTTTGGTACGCAGCAATTTTTCTTTCAGATGGCTCAGGGGGCCGTCGTAGAGCACCTTTCCGTGGTCGATAATCATGATGCGGCGGCACAACTCCTCGATATCGTCGAGGTCGTGAGTTGTCAGCAAAACAGTGGTTCGAAATTCGCGGTTGATGGCGCGCAGGAAATGGCGGATGTGGTCTTTTGCGACTACGTCGAGGCCAATCGTGGGCTCATCGAGGAAAAGTAACGGCGGATTGTGCAGCAATGCCGCGGCTAAGTCGCAACGCATTCGCTCTCCGAGTGAAAGCTTGCGCACCGGAGTGTGCAGATAATCGCGGATGCCCAGAATTTCGTCGAAGCGTTCCATGCGTGCATCGAAATCACGTTGGGAGACGTCATAAATCCGGCGCAGAAGCTTGAAGGATTCAATTACGGCGATGTCCCACCAGAGTTGGGTGCGCTGGCCGAACACCACGCCGATCGTTTTGACGTATTGACGCCGCTGCCGGTAAGGAACGTAGCCGTTGATGCGGATTTCGCCGCTGGTAGGCACCAGGATGCCGGTCAGCATCTTGATACTCGTCGATTTTCCGGCGCCATTCGGGCCGATGTAGCCGACCATTTCGCCGCGCTCGATTGAGAAGCTCACGCGGTCCACGGCGGCAACCGTGCGGTAATCCCTGACAAACAGATTTTGAATTGAGCCCCAGACGCCCTCGCGGCGTTTGAAGGTGCGGAAGTGTTTGCATAATTCGTGGACGTGAATTAGCGAATCAGCGCTCATGAATCACCGGATTCTAGCACTAGCGTTGCGAACGTGCGCGGCAACGTGTCACCATGCCGAGATTAGACGCGCAGAATTTATTTTGGGTGCTTGAGAAATTTCTCGAAGGGCGGTCATTGCTCCAGCGACGGACCGGAACAAAGGCGCGCAATGGGACGGACAAACTGGGAAGGAATGACGCTTCCAGGCTGATTTGGTGCGAAATGAATCGAGCGCATTAACCCTTGTGGCAGATGGAGCAGTGCTTGGCTTCGTAATTCTCCATGGTGACTTCGAACATATTATTGCAGCCTATACAGACGCGGTGAATTTTGGGTGGTTGGTTGCCAGGCTTGCTCTCGTCAGCGGGGCTAGAATGCTGAGTTGTGTGCGGCTCGCTCATGAAGGAATTCTAACACGGTCCACCGGCAGCGCAAGATCGTGCGACATAAGCGACAGCATTTCCCAGAGTGCCAATCTGGCACGCATTGGCGTTTGCGCAGGCATGTGTCAAACGGGTCTGCTACAATTTTACGCTTCGGGGGTAGCTGCGAGTTCGACCGCGGGGCCGACGATGGCGAAAAATAGCAGACGAAAATGGATTGTAGCGGCCCTCGCTGCGGCGCTTGTCGTCATAGTTCTAGTGGTTCTCGCGGGGCGTGGGCAAGCTCCGACGGTCTCGATCGTCCAAGTGTCTCGAGAGGATTTGACTGCAGCGATCACGAGCAATGGAAAGGTCGAACCGATTTCTCCCGTTATTGCTCGCGCGCAGTTTCCCACATTCGTGGATAAAGTAATGGTTAGCGAGGGGCAGTCCGTTCACCGCGGGCAGCGTATTCTGAGCCTGAATGCGGCAGATATTGCAAGTCAGCTGGCACAGGCGCGGCAGGATTTGCTTTCCGCTCAAACCACTTTGCGAAACGCTCGCGCGGGCGGCCCTCCCAATGAAGTGGCGCAGCTTGGGGGAGACTTGGAGAAGGCGAAAGCGCAGGTGGCGAACCTTGAACGCACGCAAGCAGCTCTCACCGACCTCGTTGCCAAGCAAGCGGCCACGCAGGACGAGCTCAATCAGAACCAGGCGGCTTTGGCCGAGGCTCGTGCCAATCAGCAAGCTCTGGAGCAGAAGACCGCAGCTCTAAAACAGCAAACAGGAGTCGATGCGGAAGCGGCTAATTTGCGAGTAAAGCAGACGCAGGGCCAGGTTCAATCGCTCGAAGAAAAGTTGCGCTCGGCGACCGTTACGGCGGAAGTGGACGGCACGCTTTATTCATTGCCTGTGCATGCAGGCGATTACGTGAAGGTGGGCGACATTCTGGCGGAAATGGCTGACTTGCGCCAAGTGCGCGTTCGCGCATTTGTGGACGAGCCCGATCTCGGATCGCTCGAGCCGAACGAAGATGTAAACGTAAATTGGGACGCCATGCCGAACCGCACGTGGACAGGGAAAGTAGAGCAAGTTCCCAAGCAGGTGGTAGCGCGCGGAACTCGCAGCGTGGGTGAGGTTCTGTGCTCGGTGCAGAATGACAAGGTGGAGCTTCTGCCAAATGTAAACGTTGAAGTGCACATCCTCGTCCGGCAACGACCAGGAGTGCTGGTAGTGCCGCGGCGAGCGGTAAGTTACGAAAACGGACAGCACTATGTTTTTGTATTCGACGGTGAAAAAGTTCATCGCCGCCAGTTTGAAGTGGGCATAGCAAGCGATAAAAGCTATGAAGTTGTTTCGGGCCTGGCGCTGGGTGACAAAATCGCGCTGCCTGGGGATGTAGATTTGAAGGACGGTATGGAAGTTCGAGCCACGGAGGCCAAATGAACCAGCGGTTCCCCTGTATTCCCAGATTTTCACTGGCGCTTTTCGCCGGGACAGCTGTGCTCGCGACAATCGTTCTGCTTGGAGCAGCGGTAGAATCTCGTTCAGTAATTGCATCAGATGCGTCCGGAGCAATTCAATCCGCGCAACGCCAGTTCAACTCTGGAAATTACACAGCGGCAATCAAAACGCTGCAGTCCGTGGGGCAAGTTTCCGCTAGCGCCGAGGCGCAATATTGGATAGGACGCTGCTATTACGAACTGCACGATTATGACAATGCAATCCCTGCCGCTGAAAAAGCTGTTGAACTTGATCCGAAAAATTCTGTCTACCATCAATGGCTTGGCACGATCTATGGAGGCAAAGCAGACCGAGACCGCAGCTTTTCGTATGCGCGGAAAGTAAAGAAGGAATTTGAAGAAGCGGTGCGCTTGAATCCGTCGAATGTGGAAGCCCGCCGCGACCTCGAACAATATGACATGGAAGCTCCCTGGGTGGTCGGTGGCAGCAAGGACGAAGCTCGCGAACAAGTGACGGCGATCGAGGCCATCGACCCGGTAGAAGGGCATCTGGCGCACGGCGCTTACGAGCTAAATGCGAAGAGGCCCGAGCTTGCTGAGAAAGAATATCGTGCAGTGCTCGCCGCAAAGCCGAATCGCGTCGAGCCGTATCTCGACGTCATTCGCTTCTTTATTCATGAGAACAAGCCCGGCGACGCAGAAGCGGCGATTCAGGCGGCGGCGCAGGTGAGTCCTAGTGATCCGCGCCTCGGATATTACCGTGGCGTATCGCGAGTGCTTGCCGGAACAGAGCTGCCGCGCGCAGAAGAATATTTGAAGTCCTACCTAGCGAGCTCACCCGACAGAAGCGATTGGCCTTCGCACGCGGGAGCCCGTGAGTGGCTGGGGAGACTTTACGAAGCGGAAGGAAAGCGCGCGGAAGCGGCAGAGCAATATCGCGCAGCTCTGCAGTTGGATCCCGGGCAGAAAGAAGCCAAATCCCGGTTGGAAAAACTCGAGAAGTCAGCGCACTGAACGCCTGACGATGGCTGGAAACTCTCATTCGCCCAAGCGCATCTCATTAACAGGCAACCCGTATGCAAACTATTCGCAGCTCACCAACTGAATGGCGCGAGACGTGGCAGCTTGCTCTGCAAGCGCTGCGCGCCAATAAAGTACGCGCCATGCTGACCATGCTGGGCGTGATTATAGGAAGCGCTTGCATCGTGCTGGTGGTAACCGTGGCCCTATCGGGGAAACTCTACATTATCGGACTGATAGAAGGAATAGGGGCGAATCTCGTCCATGCGTCGGTAATCCACTCCGGAGCGGTGACGGTCGCGGACGAAGTGACGCCGGCGGACCTGGAAGCGGTGAAGTCAAGTATCCCCAACGTGGTGGAAGCGGCGGGCACAAATGATATTTCGTTGTTTACGAGCGTAGATGGCCAGGAGCATCCCGTTTATCTGGTCGGCGTGACGGCAGGTTTTCAAAAGATCCGCAACCTACTTGTTTTGCAGGGGCGGTACTTAGACCAGGACGACTTAAGAACGCAAAGCAAAGTCTGTCTGCTGACGCCCGCTCTCGCCAATCTGCTATTTCCCTCTGAAAGTCCGCTGGGGAAGGATATTGGCATCGGAGAGTTGCACTTCACGGTCATTGGTGTTTACAAGGAGCGAGTGAGTAGTTTTGGCCTGTCCGAGCTTCGCCCGGAGTCCGTGATCGTTCCTTTTGCGTTGATCAAGTACTACACCGGTACTGAATTCTTCAAGTCGTTTTACGTGCAGGCAGACAAGCCTGACGACGTCCCCATGGTGACAGCTCAGGTGGAACAGATCTTGCTGAGCCGGCATCGTTCTGGCGCCAGATACAGAGTGGAAAACCTTTCCGGAATTCTTGAGACCGCCCATAGCATTTCGCTGGCGCTGACAGTCTTATTGATTTTGGTGGCCTTGATCGCTCTTACGATTAGCGGCATCGGGATCATGAACATTATGCTTGTCACGGTGACGGAGCGAACGCGCGAAATCGGGATTCGTAAAGCTATTGGCGCCCGCCGCGATTCCATTCTGTATCAATTTTTGATGGAAGCTTTGCTGATAAGCGGCACGGGAGCGCTGGTGGGAATCGTGATCGCAGTTTCCATTCCCATCATCATCAATTCCTTCATCCGATTCATTCCTGACCTGCGGGGAGTTACTATTCCTGTGTCGTGGCTCTCCGTGCTGCTGGCGTTCATAGTATCCTGCTCGACGGGCCTGCTGTTCGGTTATCTCCCTGCGAACCGCGCGGCGCGCCTTCACCCGACGGAATCGCTGCGCTATGAGTAAAAAATTGCGAATGTTAGCTGCGGCCGGCGTGATCGCGGCGTTTTTGCCGGCAGGACTTGCGCGTGCGCAGGACGCCGAAAAGCTGACCATGCGTCAGGCTGTTACGCTGGCGCTGCAGAACAGCCGGGATCTCAGCTCTGGCGCGCGTGCAGTACACCGTCGCCCTTAACGAAGCGGGGCTTGACCGAGCCGCGTTTCTGCCAAACCTTTATACCGGTTCTGGGGCTGCGTACACTTCCGGGTTCCCGTCCATTTCAGGCTCACCGCCTGCGGTTTTTCAAATGAGTTACAACGAGGCTGTTTTCAATCCGCTGCTGAAAGGCCAGCAACGCGCCGCGGAAGATCGCGCGAAGAACATGAAACTCGAACTGGATCGAATGCATGACGACGTCATCGTGCGGGCCGCAACGGCCTACCTCGAACTGGCTGAAGTCCGACATTCGCTGGAGTTGATGCGAAAGGAAGAAGCCAGCGTGGAAAAAATTCTGGGTGTGACGCGCGACCGCGTCGCAGCAAATCAGGAACTGTCAATCGAAGTGACTCGCAGTGAGTTAGATCAAGCGCGCGTGGAGGAAAGAATCATCAAGCTGGAAGGCCGCGACGAAACCTTGACGCAACAGATACGAAACCTCACGGGGATTTCGGACGGGCAATCCGTCGAAGTAGATACCGAGGAGCCGTCGTTCGAAAGCAATCTACCGGTAAACGACATGATGAACGCGGCTATCAAGAGCGATCGCGGAATTCAGGAAGCTGAAAACGAGCGTCTGGCGCGCCAACACCTGTTGCGCGGCGCGCATCTTAGTTATTGGCCTACCGTGGATGTCGTCGGACAGTACAGTATCTTAAGCAAATTCAACAATTACGATGAGTTCTATAAGAAGTTCGAGCGCAATAACATAAACCTCGGCGTCCAGGTCACCATTCCTCTTTTCGCTTCGAAGACGCGTGCGACTGTCGCGTTGGCGAAGAGCGAATTGGAAGCCGCCGAGCTGACACTGGGAAATAAGCGCCAAGAAGTTCGACTGGACATTCAGCAAAAAGCCCGCACTGTCCGCGAACTGGATGCGACTCGCGAGGTTGCCCGTCTCGACTTGAAGCTGGCGCAGGAAACCCTGCAAGTGGCCCAGTCCAAGTTTGACGACGGCCGTTTTACGCTGCGAGATATTGAGCGGGCGCGTTTGGATGAGAGCGACAAGTGGGTGGCCTTTCTTGATGCTGATTTTGCGCGTCAGCAAGGGCAGCTAAGTCTTTTGCAGGCAACGGGCCAGTTGGCAAAGGTGTTTCAGTGACGAACACCAAGCAACCATGGCTTGGGCTTGCCGTCAAAACCGGGTAAACTATAGCGACTGAGCAGAAGCTAAATTCATAAGGTCCTTATTCAACCCTGAGGGGGTAAGAGTAAATATGCCGTCAGTAATGAAAACCTTGTTTCTGAATCCGCCGAGCTTTGAGAAGTTCGATGGCGGAGCGGGCTCTCGCTGGCCCGCCACGCGCGAGATTGAATCTTATTGGTATCCGGTTTGGCTGGCCTATCCTGCAGGAATGCTCGAAGGTAGCCGTTTGCTCGATGGGCCGCCGCATCACATAACGCCCGAGGAAGTTGTGCGCATCGCTCAGGATTACGAGTTCGTGGTTCTGTTCACGTCCACTGTTGGTTTCTTCAGCGATTTGCGCATGGCTCGCGCGATGAAAGACAAGAAGCCGAGCATCAAGATCTGCTTCGTCGGGCCGCAGGTGCAAATCAAGCCGGCGGAAAGTCTATTGGCAAGCTCGGATATTGATTTCGTGGTGCGTGGTGAGTTCGATCATGCGGTGGTGGAATATGCCCAAGGCAAGCCGCTTTCGGAAATCTTGAGCGCGAGCTACATGAAGGACGGGAAGGTAATCCACAACCCGCCGCGTGCGTTGCTTCAAACCGCGGAACTTGACGAATTGCCGTTCGCCACCGAAGTCTATGAGAAGAATTTAACGATTGAGAACTATAACGTTCCATTTCTGCTGAATCCGTACGTTTCGTTTTATACCGCAAGAGGTTGCCCGGCCCTGTGCACGTTCTGCCTGTGGCCCCAGACTCTTTCCGGCCACGCCTGGCGCGTGCGATCGGTGGACAGTGTGGCGCGCGAATTCAAGCAAGCGCACAAGATGTTCCCCCAGGCCAAGGAATTTTTCTTTGACGACGATACCTTCAACATCCGCAAGGATCGCGTGCTAGCTCTCTGCAAGGAATTCAAGCCGGTCGGCTTCCAATGGTCCTGTACGGCGCGCGTCCATAGCGACTACGAGACGTTAAAAGCAATGGCGGACGCCGGGGCTCGACTATTGATTGTTGGTTTTGAATCCGGCGATCCGCAAATCCTGAAGAACATCAAGAAGGGCGCTACGGTGGAAATGGGCCGCACCTTCGTGCAGAACTGCAAGAAGGTGGGAATCCACGTTCACGGCGACTTTATTATCGGGTTGCCGGGCGAGACGAAACAAACCATCGAGAAGACCATCGAGTACGCGAAAGAGATTGACTGCGAAACGATTCAGGTTTCTATGGCTCATGCTTACCCGGGCACAGAACTTTACGACCAGGGCATGCGCGAAGGCTTCCTGGCCGGCGAAGCAGCCACGGACGTGAACGGCCACCAGCTTCCGCATCTTGAGTATCCCGAGCTCTCGCGTGAATACATGGTTGAATCAGTGAACCGTTTCTACGACAGCTACTATCTGCGCCCGCGCGTCGCCTGGCGTATCGTGCGTGAATCACTTTGGGATTCGCACGAGCGCAAACGCCTGTTCCACGAAGCGGTGGACTTTATGAAACTTCGTCACGAGCGCAGGAAAGTCGCGAAGAAAGGCGTTCAGAAAAGGGTCCTTGTCGAAGCGCCGCCCATGGAGCCGCGTTCCAGCGAATCGCAGAGCGCATGAAACCTGCGGCAGGGCTTCATTTTAAGACTTATGTCCTGCTGTTTTTGATGGTGACCTTCGGCCCAGTAGGGGACGTTCTACTGGGGAAAGGCATGAAGATCGTCGGCGTTCCTACTGCGTGGACGCTGAACGAACTCTTCCACTTCTTCTTTCGCGCTTTTACTTCCGGTACGGTCTGGCTTGGAATTGCCTCGTTGCTTACATTTTTCATTTCTTACACTCTCGTGCTTTCCTGGGCGGATTTTAGTTTCGTCCAGCCGGCCTCTGCGATCGCTTACGCAATCGTCGCCCTGCTGGGTCATTTTTTACTTGGCGAGTACGTCAGCACCACGCGATGGATTGGCATCGCGATCATTTGTCTCGGCGTTTTTTTCGTGGGGAACACGTCGCTGAGTACCACGGAGCGCGCCTGATGTTATTAGAGGCGATTTTGCTTCTGTCGATCGTTTTGGGCAGCACAGCCGGTGAGCTTTGCATTACGCGCGCCATGAAAGTGATCGGCGAAGTAAAGGATTTTCGTCCTCTGGCGCTCCTGCGGGTGTTCGGACGAGCTTTGAAAGTTGGGTGGATGTGGCTCGGTCTGTCGCTCATGGGCATCAGCTTTTTCGCCATGCTCACGATGCTCTCGATGGAAAACGTCAGCTTCGTTGTACCCATTACCGCTCTCAGTTACGCGGCAGGAGCCTACGGCAGCCGCTTGTTTTTGGGCGAACGCGTCACCAAGCTCCGTTGGGCTGGAGTTTTTCTGGTCTGCTTTGGCGTCGTCCTCGTGTGGAAGGGCAAGGGGTAGCGGTCTTATGGTGTGGATGGTGGTTCGCGACGCGATTCTCGCGCTGGCGGTTGCGCCTTTCATCTACTACTTGATCGCGATCCTTGCAGCGGCGAGGTTTTTTCGCGCCGAGTCCGTTGGCTCTCACCGACCAGATTCGGACTTCACTCCTTCCGTCAGTATTCTGAAACCCATTCATGGTCTCGACCGCGAAACCTATGAAAATTACGCAAGCTTCTGCAATCAAGAATATCCGGAATTTGAAATTCTTTTTTGCGTGGGTAATGAGCGCGATCCGGCCGTCTCGGTCATAGAGAAACTAATCGCCGATTTTCCCCAACGCTCGATTCGGTTGCTGATCGGCTCGGAGCCGCTGGGCGCGAGCGACAAGGTGAACAAACTGTGCCGCATGGTTCGCGAAGCGCGCCACGACATCGTGATCGTCAGCGACAGCGATGTGCGCGTTGAGCCGGGTTTCCTTCGCGCCGTCGTAACACCGTTTTCTGATCCCAAAGTGGGTGGAGTGACGTGCCTCTACCGCGGCCTGACCGACGGCGGATTTGCCGCTGATCTAGAAGCATTGGGCAATACCGCCGATTTCGCGCCAGGCGTGCTCGTGGCCCGTTACCTAGGCGGGCTCGACTTCATGCTGGGCGCCGTGATGGCGACCACTAAGAAGCACCTTACCGAGATCAGCGGATTCGAATCACTGGCGGATTACTTCTGCGATGACTACGAGCTCGGCAATCGCATTGCCTCGCGTGGCTATCGCGTCGAGCTGAGCCGTTTCCCCGTGGACATTGTTTACCCACGAGAAACGATTGGCGACGCCATTTCGCCATCAACTTCGTTGGAACCTGAGCATCCGCTACTCGCGTCCCTGGGGGCATCTTGGATTGATATTCTCCCAAGGCATGCCGTGGGCAGTCCTGGCTGCGACCGTCGCGCCATCGCGTTTACTCGCGGTTTGCTATCTTGCGGGCTATTTCTGCTGCAGGAGTTGGGTGGCCGTTGTGGTCGGCGTTGAGGGAATGAAAGATCGTCTCGCTCTTCGGAGGATCTGGATGCTAGTGCCGCGTGATGCATTTGCATTCATCGTATGGCTCTCGAGTTTTTTCCCACAGCGCATTCACTGGCGCGACCGGCAGTTTCTTGTCCGCGATAAACGGCTAATCCCCGTACCACCACCTCATTCGCCCTAGAGTCGAGGCGCGCCGTGCATTTTGCCAGCGCCCTGATTGGCTGCGGATGGTGGGTCCACCACATCCGATTACCGTAAGGCTGCTGTCCATGACGAAAAAATCAGTTCGGCCCGATGATTGACGAACAGCCTTCCGCCCGGTAAAGTAGTGAAGGGTCGTGCTCACGGCCCCTTTTTTTTGTCTCCGGCCTGCTGGGAGGTCGTACAATTGGCAGTACATCAGATTCTGGATCTGATTATCCTGGTTCGAGTCCAGGCCTCCCAGCCAATCTCCTGAATAGGTTCTCGTCGAAGCAAAATCAGTTCCAATTCGGCGAGAGAGATTCGCAGCCGCGAATCAACTTTTCCTTCGTTCCAGCTCTGACCAACGCTCGTACAAAATGTCGACAGTCTTCTGCGCTGCTTCCATTTCGGCGAATGCGATTTGAAGGCGGGACGCATCGCTGGCAATTTCGCGGTCCTCCAATGCGGCCCGCCTTTCTATCAGCGCCTGTTCAGCCTTGGCGATTTGTTTTTCGATGGATACGAACTCCCGGGCCTCATTATGTGTCAGTTTGTTCTTGGGTACTGCGGACGGGGTTTCGAGATTTATCTGAGGAGGCTTCGTCACCTTCGTCAGTTTGGAAACGCTCGCCGCTTTTTGCGTGCCCTGCCAAGCATCCCATTGCGAATAGTCGGCAAAACGTTCGGCGTTTCCGAGGCCATCCAAGCCGAATACGATGGTGGAGACACGATCCAGCATGTAGCGATCGTGTGTGATGAGCACCAGCGCGCCGCGATACTCCAGAAGGTTCTCTTCCAATATTTCCAGAGTGGGGATATCGAGATCGTTCGTCGGTTCATCCAGCAGCAAAACGTCGGCCGGTTGGAGCATGAGCTGCGCAACTAAAACGCGCGCGCGTTCGCCACCGGAAAGCCGGCCAACGGGCCGGTTCAAATCTTCAGCGTTGAAAAGAAATCTGGCGGCCCAGGAAGCTACGTGCGTTACTCGTTCCTGATAAATCACGGAGTCACTGTCAGGCGCCAATGCGCGGCGCAGGGTCAAGTTAGGATCGAGTTCGCGATTCTGATCGAAGTAAACGATTTTCAACGAGTCAGCTTTGCGTACCGTACCGGCCGTCGGATCAATTTCGCCGCGCAGCAAGCGGAGCAGCGTCGTTTTGCCGCTGCCATTCGGGCCAACCAAACCAATGCGCATCCCGGACGTAACTGTGAAATCAATTCCTTTGAAAAGCGAGCGGCCGCCGATGGAGTAACTCACGCCGTCAAGTACGATCAATTGTTTCGTTTGCCTGTTGGAAGCAGAGAAGTCAATTTTTGCGGTAGCCGTGCGGCTTCTGGCATTCATATCCGCCAGTTCGCCGATCATCTTATGCGCTTTATCGATTCTGGATTTTGATTTGGTCGCTCGCGCTTTGGGGCCGCGCCGCAGCCATTCAATCTCGGTATGAACACGATTTGCCAGCGCATCCTGGCGGTTTCCTTGAGCGTGCAGGTGCGCTTCTTTCGCTTCCAGGAAGATGCTGTACTTTCCCTTTACGCGAAGGAAGCCCTCCTGGTAGGCGCGGTCGAGTTCGACCATATCGTTCGCCACATTTTCGAGAAAGTAGCGGTCGTGGCTCACGACGACGCAGGCGAACTCCGCATCCTCGAGCAACCTTTCGAGCCACTTGATTCCCTCAAGGTCCAAGTGATTGGTGGGCTCATCCAGGAGCAGAATGTCCGGTTCCTGGACCAGGCCTTCAACAATCGCCAAACGCTTGCGCCAACCGCCGGACAAAGCTGCAGCGTGCGTTTCAAAATCTGCGAAACCGGCGCGACTGAGAGCCTCTTCCGTCCTGAATGAAAGCTCTTGCTCCGATACGCCGGATCGTTCGAGCGCGCCCTGGATAACGGACCTGCAAGTCGTTTCCGGAGCAAAACGCGAAATCTGTTCGACAAAACTCACCTTCGCGCCTTTACGTATCGCGACTTCTCCCTTATCCGGTTTTACACGCCCGAAGAGAATCTCAAGCAGAGTGGACTTGCCGGAGCCGTTGGGGCCGATCAGTCCGATCTGCTCACCTTCCGATACGGTGAACGAAATATCCTCGAACAGCGGAGCCAGTCCATATCGTTTTGACAATCCCTGAGCATTAATAATCGGAGGCAAATGTTTCAGTCTTCTCCTGGAATTAGTTTACCCTTGAGCATACCAGCAGCGGCATCCAGAGATAGATCAATCCAAGAAATTGAGAAGGCTCTTGGCTCAAAAAGCAATTCACAAATTTGACGCTTTGGTCCTCGGCGCTGGAGCTGCGGGACTCATGTGTGCCATCGAAGCCGGCAAACGTGGGCGCAAAGTCGCGATTTTGGAGCGGAGCGAGCGCGCCGGGAAAAAGATCCTTATCTCCGGAGGCGGGCGATGCAATTTCACCAATCTTTACTGCCAACCGGAGAATTTCATTTGCGGCAACACTCACTTCCCGAAATCTGCCCTAGCTCGTTACACGCCTGCAGACTTCATCGCCCTGCTGGAGGCTCGCCGCATTCCATATCACGAAAAAACACTGGGGCAGCTATTTTGTGACCGCTCTGCGCAAGACATAACCGAAATGCTCGAAGCGGAGTGTCGCGCAGCGGGAATCAAGGTTTTTCTCAACGCCAGGATCGGCGAGATCAAACGCACGAACGAATTCGAGGTATCTACAGAGTCTGCGGAGTTTCGCGCGCCCGTCTTGGTGGTTGCTAGCGGCGGCCTTTCGATCCCCAAAATGGGCGCGACGCCATTTGGGTACGACGTTGCACGCCAATTTGGGTTGAAAGTCCAAAAAACAAGGCCGGCGCTCGTGCCTCTCGTATTCGGTCCCAACGATCAAAAGCATTATTGCGACTTGGCCGGCGTCTCGGCCGAAGTGATCGCTTCCACGAACGGCCAATCATTTCGCGAACAGATGCTGATTACCCACCGCGGATTGAGCGGTCCGGCAATCCTGCAAATTTCCTCCTATTGGGAAACGGGCCAGCCGATCCGGATTGACCTTGCGCCGGGCCGGGATGTGGTTACTGCGAGCAAAGACAAGGTTCGCGACGTCACCTCGGCGCGATCAGCGTTTCAAGGAATTCTGCCCAAACGTTTTGCAACGCGCTGGCTTGAACTGCACGCGCCGGTAACGTGGAGCAATCAAACGCTGGCGCAAACGGAGAATCAGATTCACGAGTGGTCGATTCTGCCCGTGGACACAGAGGGCTACGAAAAGGCTGAGGTAACTGCAGGCGGCGTCGATACAAACGAATTGTCCAGCCGCACGATGGAAAGTAAGAAGACGCCGGGGTTGTTCTTTATAGGCGAGGTGGTTGACGTGACTGGCCAATTGGGTGGCTACAATTTCCAATGGGCTTGGGCCTCTGGCGCGGCAGCGGGAAGGGAACTGTGAACGTCCGGGTATTATCAACAGTTCGCCGCGAGAAAGAATACTCTAGTTTGCGATGCACAAAACAGCCGTGCTGGGCGCTGCAATATTTAGGTTATATGGGATGCCTTCCGTCGTGTGTATCGAGTGAAGCCGAAAAGCAAGAAAGCGGCGAAAATCGAGATCGCGCTGCCGGTCGTGCGGTCCCATGTCCGCCGGAAATGGATCTCCACTGAATGTTCTCCCGCTGGTACTTCGAGCGACAACTGGGCAGTCTCTGGAAGCGAATCACCGCGCACGGTTGCTTTGTCCAGTTCGATTTCCCACGTGGGATAGTTGATGAGCCGGGGAGCTAATGTGACCGGCATACTCGTCTTCAAGGTAAATAATCTTGTTTCGGCGGTCCAACGATTGATATGGACTTCCCCAACAGTGAGTGGCATCACGGCGTCCGATTCGGGATCAATTTTTGCTAACTTCGGAGTTTCCGTCGATTCATTGGGACTTTGGCTCGGGGCATCGGACTCCTCCGCGGACGCAGGCGGCTGTCCTGGCAATTGATAACGGTCGCAGCCCAGCGGTTGGTATTCATCCGTGCCTTCGTAGCCATGCCCAGAACGAATTCCGTCCGCGAGCAGCGGAATGTCTTCACTATCCCACCAAGCGTCTTTAACGAAGGTAGTACCGATAGCTCCAGTTGCGATGAGGATTACAAGCCATCCGAGCCACTGTTTGCGAGGGCTTTGTAACGCTGCGGCTACAAAAAACGCGAGAGCGACATCGAGCGGTAGCAGCCATCTCCATGGGAATTGTACGAATTGAAGTTTTGGCAAATGCTCCCAAAAGAAAATGCTCGGCTGAAACATTAGTAACGACGAAGCAGAAGCGAGCGTCACGAGCGTCCACCAAGGCGCTGAGAGATTCCGCCGTTGGCGCGCAACGAAGACTGCGGCGATTCCAGTCACCAGAATGGTTCCGAGCGCCACGGCAGAAACTTTCCAATTGAAAAGCGTAAACTCGGGGTCGTTCGAGTGTGAAAAGAGAAAATTCCGGCTGGGGCGAAGGTTTTCTGCCAGTACCTGCGAAATCTGCACCCATCGTTGTTCCCAGGCGGCTGGTAAAATATAAAACGCCGCCAAACCAAATCCGGCGGCCATGGAGGCGCCGCCACCAAGCAGCGGCCGCACACTGCGATGCATCGCGCATCCCACTGCGAAGATCAGAAGCAACGAATATGTGGCGATTACCCCGGCGGGTGCATTCGAAAGCCATACGAGCGCGAACACGAGCGCAAGGCCCGGAACACGCCTCCAACCGTCGTGAATCACGCGCAAAGCTCCCAGAACAGCGAGCGGAAACAGCGCGCTGGCGAGGAGTTCAGCGAAATCGCTGCGGTAGTAAATGATCACAAGGTGATATGGATTTACGGCGAAGAGTATTCCCGCTGTCAGTGCCTGCCTATTTGGGAGCCATTCGCGGGCCAGTTGCCACATGCTGAGTCCCGCGATGACCAGCGCCAGCCAAATGAATGCTCCCGGAGCCATTCTCCAGGGCAACAACGTACCCAGCCCCGCGCCGAGCATCCACGACGCCGGCGGATAAAAAATAAATCGCGGCTCACCGAATCCCCAGTTCGCCCACTCTGCCCAGCGTGGATACACGATTCCTTCCCGCCACTGTCCGGCGACATCCAACCACGAAGCGAGATGGAACTGAAAATCATGGCCGGAGGCGTTGCCAAGAAACAACATGGGCATAACCACTGCCGAAGCGGCTGCTGCCGCGCACAGGAGCGCGATCCGCCAGGAGTACTTCGAGCTTTCCGCCACAATTCGTTGGCCGGAAGCTTCTATCGGAGATGTTTGAATGAGTGAACCTTTTCACACTGGATTAACGTCAAGATCTACGCAGTAGAGAATACAGAATTGCGCACTTCTTGTCCCACTATGCCACGCGCGACGGCCGACAAACTTTCAACTCCGAACAAGTTCGCGCAAAATGCGGGAATTTAGAGCGCTCTCGCGGTAGCATGGACCCGATGACTGACGAGCCAAAAGGAAAAGACCGCGTTGCAACTGCGGAAGAACTAAGGCTGGAAGCCAGTGAGGGCCGCGAAGTTCACTGGAAGCGCTGGGGCCCCTATATTTCAGAACGCCAGTGGGGTACCGTCCGCGAAGATTACAGCGCGAATGGTGACGCCTGGAACTATCTCCCGCACGACGATGCGCGTTCGCGAGCTTACCGCTGGGGCGAGGACGGGATCGCCGGTTTCTGCGATCGCCACCAGCATATCTGCTTCGCGATTGCGCTTTGGAATGAGGAAGATGCGATCCTGAAAGAACGCCTTTTCGGCCTCACCAGTACACAAGGAAATCACGGTGAGGACGTAAAGGAATACTATTTTTATCTGGATGCCACGCCAACAAGTTCCTATCTAAAGTGCCTGTACAAATATCCACATCGATCGTTCCCCTACGATCAACTCGTTCGGGAAAATGCAAAGCGCTCCCGCCTGCAACCGGAATACGAACTGGTGGACACCGGCATTTTCTCAGAGAACAGATACTTTGATGTCTTCGTCGAATATGCCAAAGCCTCGTCCGAGGACATCCTCATCCGCATTACGGCCTGGAATCGCGGCGCGGATGCGGCTCCACTCCATTTGCTTCCCACGCTATGGTTTCGGAATCGATGGGACTGGGGTGAAGGGTATGACAAACCGCAAGTAGCGAGGGTACCGAATTTTCGGGGCGGGGAACTCTTCGCCCTAAACGAATTTCACTATGGCAAGCGCTGGCTGATTGCCGAGGGCAAGCCCGAACCGCTCTTCACCGAGAATGAAACCAACACCGAGCGGTTGTTCGATACTAAAAATGTTTCGCCTTACGTGAAAGATGCTTTCCACCGTTACCTGATTCAGAACGAGCGAGACGCTGTAAATCCTGCAATGACCGGAACGAAAGCGGCCGCACATTATTCCGAGGTGATTCAACCTGGAAAGAATCTCACGATTCGTCTTCGCTTACTGGATAAGGACCCCTCGCAGGAGCACAAAACAGCGAAGGATTTTTTCGGGCCCGCGTTCGACCAAATGTTTGAACAGAGATTGAAGGAGGCGGACGATTTTTACACCCGGCGCGTCGGCCGTTGCGCCAGCGAGGATGCCCATGAGGTCCAGCGGCAGGCCTTTGCAGGGCTGCTTTGGGGCAAGCAAACCTACCACTATGACGTTCGTCGCTGGTTGGAGGGCGATCCCACGCAGCCGCCTCCACCGCCTGAGCGTCTTGCCGGCCGGAACTACGAGTGGACGCATCTCTACAACTCCGACGTGATATCCATGCCCGATAAGTGGGAGTACCCGTGGTATGCGGCCTGGGATTTGGCTTTCCATTGCGTCACGATGGCCCTCATCGACCCGGACTTCGCCAAAGAGCAGCTTGTGCTCTTTATGCGCGAATGGTACATGAACCCCAACGGCCAATTGCCCGCCTATGAATGGAATTTCTCTGACGTGAACCCGCCCGTGCATGCCTGGGCGGCTTGGCGCGTCTATAAAATTGCGGGCCGCGTGCAGGGAAAGGAAGACCGCGAGTTCCTCGTCCGCATGTTTCACAAGTTGCTGATCAATTTCACTTGGTGGGTGAACCGCAAGGACCCGGAGGGGAAAAACGTATTCGAAGGCGGCTTCCTCGGCCTCGATAATATCGGCGTTTTCGACCGTTCCCAGCCCCTCGGGCCCGGAAATTATATCGAGCAATCCGATGGCACCAGTTGGATGGCCATGTATTGCCTCGACATGCTCGCTATTGCCATGGAGCTCGCCCATCAGGATCCCGCCTACGAAGACGTCGCCAGCAAGTTTTTCGAGCATTTCGTTTACATTGCGCAGGCTATGAACGACATGGGCGGCCAGGGAGTGGGCCTGTGGGATGAAAAGGATGGTTTCTATTACGACGTGCTGCATCTGGGGCAATCCACCCCCGTGCCGATGAAAGTTCGATCGATGGTCGGCTTGATCCCTCTCTTCGCTGCCGAAGTTTTCGAGCCGGAGGTTTTGGAAAGATTGCCGAATTTTCGAAAACGAATGCAATGGTTCCTAGACCACAATCCGGAAGTAAGCAAGCACGTGGATATGAGCCAGAAGTCGGAGAAGGGCAGCCGTTTGCTCCTCACCATCGCCAATCGCACGAAGCTTGAGCGTATCTATCGCTACGTTTTCGACGAAAATGAGTTCCTGTCGCCTCACGGAATCCGCGCTCTTTCCAAATTTCACCTTGACCATCCTTTTGTACTCACGGTGGACGGGCATTCAAGCGCTGTTGACTACGAGCCTGCCGAATCGACCAGCGATCTTTTTGGAGGAAACTCAAATTGGCGCGGACCGATCTGGTTTCCCATGAATTTCCTGCTGATCGAGTCACTCCAGCGCGTTAATTTTTATTATGGCGACGAATTCAAGGTGGAATACCCCACGAATTCAGGACACCAAATGACGCTCTGGGAGTCCGCTGCGGATATGTCTCGCAGGCTCTCACATATTTTCCTGCGCCGGGATGGGGTCCGTGCGGTTTACGGCGACAATGCGCTCTTCCAAAGCGATCCTCTATGGCGCGACCTCATTCTATTCTACGAATATTTCCACGGCGAAACAGGCGAGGGGCTCGGCGCCAGCCATCAGACGGGCTGGACTGCACTAGTGGCTAAACTGCTGCAGCAGAGCGGAGAATGAAGCGCGGGATTCTGCAAGTGGTTCTGCCGCGTTCTAGAGGATTTTCGATTTGGCTTCCACGAGTTCTATTAGTACCTTTTTTCCTTTTGACGCTGGAGCAAGAAAAAAGTTTATGCGTGTGCCTCCGGCTCCCACACGTGTTGCAGGGTAGATGGGATCCAGCCCGAATCGGGAACGTAGAAGGTCCGTCGCGCGGTCTACATCGCTCACATAGACTTCAATTTGCTGGATTCCTTCTCCAAATTTCGCTAAGAACCGAGAGATCGCGCCTTTGCCCCTTGGTGCTCGCGTGGTCAAAATATCAAGCTCGATGCGGGACTCGAAGTGCAGTTCAAATTCCCGGGCATCCTGGTCCGGAGGAACGTCGGCAAGCGGCGGAAGATTGTTTGCTGCGCGAATCTTCTCGAATGTTTCAGGCTGCACGGCAATTCCCACCACGATGGACGCGGGCCCCAAATCTGAGCGACCTGACGACTCTGGTCCACCGGGCAAAATCAGGGCGCGAAATTCAGGATCAGCGAGCCATTGTTTCAGCAAAGGCGTACACAGCCCGCTGCCTGCCAAATATAGCCTCAGCGCAGCTTCGGCTTTGTCCTGCGGATTGCGATCCGCCAGTTGAGTGATCCAACGAGTGATATCGACGGCGTCAGTCACATTCCCGGCAGTCGGCTAAGGTGTGGCGTGCGGAGGTTGAACCGCGTTGATGTTTGAAAGTGCAACATAAGTCGTTTTTCCAGGCGGCACGGTTATGCGCACGTCCCATTTCTTCCGCGCGTCGCCCGCTTGCGCAACGATGTCGAGCGTGCTGAGCCAGTACGTTCCCGGAGCGACGCCGTGCAGGTATCCGTGGCCCTCCAAATCTGTTTCCGTGCGCGCGACAAGATACTTCGATTCCGCAAGTTCTATCGTGTGGCGATGCAGCTCAGCCGTGCTGTTTGCTTCGATCGTGTCCCACTTATGCCCCGGGTTTACGTCTTCCAGAGCGAGATCGATTCCATCGGTGCTCGTAGGATTCGCAACCAGGAACGCCCGGATGGCGGCGTGATATTGCTTTACCTGCTCGTCATACTTCGCAGGGTTCTTCTTTTTCTCAGCGGGCTTATATTTCGGCGTGGGAAACAAAACGGACTGATCTCCGGTCATTCTATCTATATATGCCTTGTAGAATTCCGGTACGTTCATCACGTCGTCCGGGCTGAGCTTCTTGATGAAGTCCTCGCCGGCCAGATTTACCCAGTGATTCTTCTTCATCCACGCCTTCAATTCCTTTGAAACGTCCAGCTTGTCGACAAACGCATCCATGGCAACCAACGGAAACGTCTCCGCCGCTTCCTTGCCGATGTCATCGAAACTTTTGCGCAGGAGGTAGAAGGTGAGCCCGCGCACCGGTTCGTCCGTGCCGCTTGACGGCGTCGTTTTCGCGACGAACTCAATCGTGCTGTTTTGTGCGGCCGCTTGCGGCCCCACAGCCAGAATCGCAGAAATCAGAAAACACGAAGTCCAGATTCCAATTTTCATGACGTTCATCGTAGCAGAATGACAAGCTCGCGGGTATAAGGTGGTCGGAAAGGTAAACCCTTCGCGCAAAGTTTCCTCCAGCTGCTCAGCGGAGAAAACAGATTCAGCGAGACAACATGTCAGTAGAAGGAGGGATCAGTACAGGTGGAAGGTTACTTCAATAGTTTGTCGCACTGACGCGGGCTTTCCGTTCGGTCCAGCTGCGGGCTTAAATCGCCAAGTTCGAACCGCCTCGACCGCTTTTTCATCAAGGCCCAGTCCCAAGCCTTTTAGCACACGGATGTCCGTCGCACGTCCGTCCGGAGTGATAATAGCCTGGAGCAAAACCGTTCCCTGATATTTTGCCTTTACGGCTTCATCAGAGAATTGCGCCTGCGGACAATAAATACAAGCCGGTATTCCGTATCCGCCGGTGCCGGCGTTAAATATTCCGCCTCCGGCTCCTCCGCCTTCGCCTGGTCCAACGCCGCCTCCGCTTCCGCTTCCAATTCCAGTGCCATTCCCAGATCCGATTCCATTGCCGCTCCCCGGGCCGTTGGAATCGTTCGTCACCTTGGACATCGGGTCGCCCCAGTTCGACATATTGGGACTTGCTAATTTCATGTCCGGCATTCCAAGAACAGTTGGGGTGGCCGCGAACTTAGGATTGTCCGGCGGCTTCACTTTGGGCGGTACGATTTGCGTCAAACTAAACTTCGGCAGTTTTCCTTTGCTGGCAGGCAGCAATTCGTGTGCTCCGCCCCCTCCGCCGCCACCCGCTTTCTTAGCTCCCGGCGGGAGTTTCGGAAGATACGGCGAAGTAATATCAAGTGGCGTTACGACCATTGTCTTCGCCTGCGTCGTTCCAGGCGCCATCAGTTCCGACCAAAAGGGCACAATAATCAGCACGATCACCACTACGTGGAACGCCAATGAAAGCGCTTGTACACGCGTGAACTGCGTATTCTTAGACCAAATCTCCGGCACTGCCACGGGTGCGCTAGTTGTTTTCAGCGGCACCATCTTCCGCGGCGAAATCAAGTCGCGAACGTTCTGCCAGAATCCGCCGAACCCGGCATTCCAATTCACCAACAGATCCGAGTTCACAGGTCCGCGAGGGGCTGAATGGAAAAATTCCTTGAAATTGTCGCCAATACCTTCGCCAAATTCGGGATTCTTGAATACGTCAGACCTCCCGCTTTTGACGTTTGCGGGCCGTTCCGACAGGAAATCCTTTATATTGGAGAAGAAGTCTTTAAAAGCGGACGTGCGTACTGGAGAGGGCAGGCGCCCAATCCTCAGTGTAGGCTCAGTGGTTGATCGACCGGCGTCGTCGAGTCTGGAAGTAAAGTCTGGCATAGGGCTTACCTAGGGTCCCCCGTCACGGCTCTACCAGTGATTAGACGCTCTACTGTGAAAAAGGATGTACGGAGCCGGGCGGCTGACACGGTTCAAGATTCATTGTAACATACGGTTCTCAACTGAGGCTTTCAGTTTCCCGGCCTGCATCAGTGGGAAAGGGCTGTTCATTCCTATTAGATGGCGAAAACGCGCGACCTGAAGAGTACGCTGAATCTTCCCAAGACAGATTTTCCTATGAAGGCGAAGCTGCCGGAGCGGGAACCGGAGCAATTAGCAGCTTGGGAAAAGATGGCGCTATACCACCGCATCATGGAATCGCGGTCGGCTGCGCCCGTTTTCGTCTTCCACGACGGTCCGCCTTACCCGACCGGTGAAATTCATCTCGGCACAGGCCTGAACAAGATCCTGAAAGACATGATCGTTAAGTCGAAGACCATGGCAGGGTTCCGGACCCCGTACGTTCCCGGATGGGATTGCCACGGCTTGCCGATCGAGACAAAAGTTGAGAAGGAACTGGGCGGTAAGACAGACAAAGTGTCTGCAGCGGAGTTTCGACGGATGTGCCGGGAATTTGCCCTCGGCTACATTGACGCGCACCGTCGGGAATTCAAGCGGCTGGGCGTGTTCGGCCAATGGGAAAAGCCCTACCTCACCATGGACCCAAGTTATGAAGCTTGTGTCGCCAGCGCCTTCCTCACATTTCTCGAAAAGGGCTACATCTACCGCGGGTCGAAACCAGTTTACTGGTGCATTTATGACCGCACCGCGCTAGCCGAAGCGGAAGTGGAGTACGAGGACCACACCAGCCCGTCGATTTGGGTGAAGTTTCCCGTGGTTGCTGGCGAGAAATCTAACAAGCTCGGGTTGGACGCCGATGTCAGCGCGCTCATATGGACCACCACTCCTTGGACGTTGCCGGCGAACCGCGCGCTCGCGTTTCACCCGGATTATGAATATGCCGTTGTTCAGACTCCGGCCGGCAAACTGCTGCTGGCGGAAGAAAGACTCAACGACCCTGAGTTGAAAGTGCTCCTCGCGCTAGAATCGGGTGGGCCATTCGTCAAGGTTGGAAAGGGCCGCGACCTCGAAGGCGTGCAGTTTCAGCACCCCTTCCTTAAAGAACTGCGCGTGCCGGCCGTGCTCGCTGATTACGTCACGCTGGATCAGGGCAGCGGAATTGTCCACACCGCTCCCGGCCACGGCGCCGAAGACTTTGCGACGGGACAGAAATACGGCCTCGAAGCCTACGCTCCGCTCGATAACGATGGCCGCTTCGTCGAAGGCTTGCCGGAGTACAAAGGCAAGACCGTGTTCGAAGCGAATCCGGCCATCATCTCGCTGCTAACAGATCGAGGAATGCTTGTCGGCGAGAAGAGATTCTCGCACAGCTATCCGCATTGCTGGCGCTGCCATAAACCAGTGATTTTCCGCGCTACCGAGCAGTGGTTCATACAACTCGATAGCGGCAGCGCAACGGTACCTGCTCCAAAGGCTCCCGCGCTGCGCAGCCGCGCGCTGGAAGAAATCAAGAAGGTGAAGTGGCTGCCGACGTGGGGCGAAGAGCGCATCCATAACATGATCGTGGATCGGCCGGATTGGTGCATTTCGCGCCAGCGTTTCTGGGGAATACCGCTGATCATTTTTTATTGCGACGCTTGTGGAAAAATACTCAAGGATTTCGACGCACTCCGCAACGTCCTTCCGTTTTTTGAGCGCGAAGGCGCCGACGCGTGGTACACGCATTCTGCCGAGGAGTTGTTGCCGCCGGGAACTAAGTGCGGTTCCTGCGGCGCGGCAAAGTGGCGTAAAGAAAGCGACATCCTTGATGTCTGGTTCGAGTCCGGCTCGAGCAATTTGGCCGTGCTGCAGAAAAGGGAAGGGAAGCCTCGCGCAGACGTTTATCTCGAAGGCCCGGATCAGTTTCGCGGATGGTTTCAGAGTTCGCTGATGGTTGCGATCGGTGTCGATGGCATACGCCCGTACGATGAGGTGGTCACGCATGGTTGGACGCTCGACGAAAAGGGGCGTCCGATGTCGAAGTCACTCGGGAACTCCATGGAGCCCAGGGAAATTTGCGAGAAGTGGGGCGCAGACCTTCTTCGTGTCTGGGTTTCCTCTCAGGATTACACCGCCGATGTCAGGCTCTCCGATGCAGTAATGACGCAGCTCGCTGAAGCCTATCGCAAAATCCGCAACACGTTCCGATTCGCGCTATCGAATCTTTACGATTTCGAGCCGGAGCGCGACTCGGTCCCCGACGCCGACCTCTGGGAAATGGACGCGTGGATGTTGCGCCGTACGGGCGCGCTGGTGCGCCAGTGTCATGAGTGGTACGCCAATTTCGAATTCCACCGCGTGTACCACGCGCTGCATGATTTTTGCACCGTGGATTTAAGCGCGTTTTATTTCGACGTGCTCAAGGATCGTCTTTACACCTTCGCGCCGAAGAATCGCGGCCGCCGTTCGGCGCAAACCGCTGTGTACCGGATTGCGAGCGCTGTCGTTCGCCTGATTGCTCCTACTCTGGCATTTACTTCTGAAGAAGTCTGGAGGCACGTGCCGCATTCCAGTTCGAAAACCGAAAGCGTGCACATGTCTATGTTCCCCGCTGCCGAGGATTTCGAAAGAGTCCTCGATAGCTCGCGCTCCGCGGGTTGGGACCGGCTACTTACCGTTCGTGAGGAAGTCTTGCGAGCGCTCGAGCCTGCACGCGCGGCAAAAACAATCTCCGGTGGTCTCGAAGCCCGCGTCACGCTCGTGGCAAGCGGCGAACTTCTGGATTTGCTGCGAAAATATGCCGCATACCTGCCGGGGCTTTTCATTGTCTCGCAGGTCGAGATCGCGGAAGGCCACTTGGAGGGCGCGGTGCCCGCCGCTGGCCTCGAAGGACTTCAAATCCTCATCGAGCGCGCTAAAGGCGCGAAGTGCGAACGTTGCTGGAATTATTCCACGCATGTAGGCGAGAGCGCGGATTACCCCACGCTGTGCGAGCGCTGCCTCGCCGCACTTGCTGAGATCGACCGAGACAGCGGCGTCGCCAGCGGGAGTGCCAAGGTTTGACACCTTCCGCGTCGCGTTCCAGTTGGTACATCCTGGCATTCCTGGCGCTCGCCGCGCTATTGGCGGATCAACTGAGCAAACACGCGGTGGAGCGGCTCATGCCCGCGGGGTCGACTCGTGTCCTCGTTCCTGGGCTGCTGAGCCTGGTGCACACCAGCAATCCGGGCGTGGCTTTCGGGTTGTTGGCCGATTCCAGCACTCCTTGGCTTGCCCCCATGCTGATTGCGTTCTCGGTAGCCGTTATCGCGATGCTCGTCTGGCTGTTAGTGAGCGGGCGCGCGGGAGGCAAGCTTGCGCAATGCGGGCTCGCGCTAATTTTGGGCGGCGCAGCCGGGAACGTTCTCGACCGGGTTATGCGGCGGAGCGTAACTGATTTTATCGATTTTTATATCGGCACCCATCATTGGTATACATTCAACATTGCTGATTCAGCGATTGTTGTCGGCGCGGGTCTCGTGATTCTGGAACTCTTCCGCGACTGGCGGCATCCTAATCACGAGCGAGCCTAGCGATGCATCCCATCCTCTTTCAAGTCGGCGGAATTAATATCTACTCGTACGGCGTGCTTGTGGCTTCGGGAGTGCTGGCCGGACTGTGGTGGGCCCGCAGGCAAGCCCCACGCGCCGGCCTCGATCCCGATAAAATCTGGAACATGGGGATCTATACAGTCCTGGTTGCACTGCTCCTGGCGAAAGTCTGGCTTGTTCTGAGCGACTGGAGTTATTATCAGGCCAATCCGCGCGACATTTTCAGTTTGAACACGTTTCAATCCGGGGGAACTTTTTACGGCGGTATCGTCGGCGCCATTTTGATGATTGGCTTATATTCGTATTTTCAGAAAATGCCGCTGCTCCCGGTGATGGACACGCTCGCGGCAGGATTGCCGCTCGGTCACGCTATTGGCCGCTTGGGTTGTTTTGCTGCGGGATGCTGCTACGGCAAACCTACGACCGTGGCCTGGGGTGTTACGTTCACCAATCCGGCAGCGGCGCAGCTGGCGGGAACTCCGCTCGGCGTTCATTTGCATCCCACGCAGCTTTACGAAGCCGGCGCGGAATTTATTAATTTTCTGATTCTCGTTTGGCTGGGCAAACGCCAGAGCTTCACCGGACAAATCCTCGGCACTTATTTCCTTCTCTATGGGATCGAACGCGGCACCATCGAATTCTTCCGAGGCGATCCGGGACGTACGATGATGTTCCACGATACGGTTTCGCTGATGCAGCTTGTTAGCCTCGCGTTGATCGTTACGGGGACATTCCTTTGGTGGCGCGGGTTGAAGGGTCCGCCCAAGCCTTCCGTTTCCGTTGCACGCACCACGGTTGCGCGCTAGGTGTTGATCGCCTCCAATTGTAAAAACCTCCATGCAGCCAAAATCTAATATGCACGAACATTTTGAAACTGATGAAGACTCTTCCGGGCACGATGCGTTTGCCGTTAGCGCAGATAGCGCGGGCCAGCGTCTCGACCGTTTTCTCGCCACACACCTCAGCGATATAAGCCGGACGCACGTACAAGGTCTGATCGACGATGGACGCGTCCTCGTGGACGGTTCTGCCAGGAAGTCTTCTCATCGTCTCGAAGCCGGTGAAACGGTCACGGTAAATATTCCTCCACCTCCGCTTCCGGGCGTGGAAGCTGAAAATATTCCGCTTGATATCCTTTACGAGGACGCCGACGTTGCGGTCGTGAATAAACCGGCGGGAATGATCGTGCACCCGGGCGCGGGCGCTGACGCTGGGACTCTCGTTGCCGCGCTGCTGCACCGCTTTGGTGGCGGCCAAGGTTTATCCACAGTTGGCGGGCCTCTCCGGCCGGGCATTGTGCATCGAATCGACAAAGGGACTTCGGGAGTCTTGTTGATTGCACGGACTGATATGGCCCACTTAAAACTCGTCGAAGATTTTCGCGAACGCGGAATTGAGAAAACATATCTGGCGTTGCTGCACGGAAAGCTAAAAGGCGAATCTGGCGTCGTTGACTTGCCAATCGCGCGCGACCTGCGCCGCCGTTCGCGCATGACGGCGCGGCGCCGGGAAGGGCGCGAGGCGCGTACCGACTGGCGCTTGCGCCTGCGGCTGGGCAGCTTTTCCTTCATCGAAGCCGGATTGCATACCGGCCGAACGCACCAGATCCGAGTGCATTTCTCCGCGCTCGGATGCCCAGTTGTGGGCGATACGGTTTATGGAGCGCCGCGCCAGGAACGCGTCGGCAATGAACTCTTGCCTCCGCTGGAAAGAAATTTTCTCCACGCGGTGCGAATTGCTTTCGTTCATCCGCGGTCCGGCAAACGAATTGAGTGCCACGCTCTGCTGCCGCCCGAGTTGACGGCATACTTTCAGGGTTTGGGCCAAGCTGTAAAAATGGAGCCCAGTGTGATTGACGCTGGATTGCGGGAGTTCCTATAATTGCTCACCTTGAAACCATTGCGCAGTCTTATCGTTCTGGCAGCGCTGATTTGTATTTCGGGGATCTGCGTGTACGCACAACAGCCCGCTCCTCCTCCCGCTCCTCCGCGCCCGGACTGGAGTGCTCCTGCTTCGCAATCTGCCGAACCAGGGCAAAAGGCCCGACCGGCGCAGAATCCCGCAGACACCGCTCAGGCGTTGCAGAACAAAGTGCCGCCCATCGTTTCCACCACCGGCCTGGTTCATCTAGTCGCCACCGTCACCGACCGCCGCCATAATTTCGTCACCGATCTCGAACAAAGCGACTTCAAAATTCTCGAGAACAACTCGCCGCAGGAAATCCGCTTTTTTGGACGCGAAACCGATTTGCCGCTGCGCATTGCGGTGCTGCTCGACACCTCCAATAG
Source organism: uncultured Acidobacteriota bacterium (assembly GCA_963698005.1). Taxonomy (GTDB): domain Bacteria; phylum Acidobacteriota; class Terriglobia; order Acidiferrales; family UBA7541; genus Palsa-295. The sequence continues at coordinate 2,084,779 of OY969113.1, read as the reverse complement.
CATCCGGCCGCGCCTCGCATTCGAGCAGGACGCTGCTATTGATTTTCTCGACGGGGTAATTCGCAGGAACAAAGACATGGCTTTTCTGATGACCTTCGATAATGAGCCGGATGTAATCCAGGATTACACCGGGGATCTCGGCCTGCTCACGGCCGCGATCCGCAAACAACGCGCGGGCGGAGGGACCGCCCTGAACGACGCAATTTATCGCGCCTCCGAAAAACTCTTAAATCCGCCTGCGCCGAAAGGCCCCAACCCAGAGGTACGGCGCGTGATTGTTGTGATCAGCGATGGCGACGATAATCTGAGCGACCACGCCCTCAGTGACGCCATTGAATCCGCTATTCGCGCAGAGGCCGCTATCTACGCCATCAGCACGAACACTGACTGGCTCTCCATCAGCGGCGACAAACCACGTAAGATGCACGTGGAAGGCGGAGACAAAGTGCTAGAAGAGTTTGCGGAGCAAACTGGCGGCCGCGTGTTCTATCCTTACAAGGTCGAAGATTTGGCGCAGTCGTTTGTGGACATCGGAACGGAATTGCGCAGCCAGTATTTCATCGCGTATTCGCCGAAGGATACCGAAGCGGTGGGCAAATACCGCAAGATTGACGTCGAAACCGATCGCAAGGGTCTCACCGTTCGAACGCGCAAAGGCTATTACTCAGTCGCCCCGCCGCCGGCAGGGAAATAGCGCCGAAGTCAGGTAGGGGCTTACTTAAATGGAGCGTAATAACCTCTGCGCGCAAGAACCTTGACGTCGGGTCGATCGATATCGACCTTAATTTTCCGGAAGGTTCCGTCGTGCTTGTCGTTGGTAGGATAGTAGCCGATAACATATTGCGAGCGCAGTTCTTCTGAGATTACGTCAAATGCTTTTTCCAGTGACTTCTCGCTGTGAACGTTGATTACGCGGCCACCCGTGTCGTCCGACATTTTTCGAGCTACTCCCGCGCCGCCACCGCCCTGAAAGAAACCGGAGTCCGAAATCAGAAGCACGTGGATCACACCGTCGGCTCGCTGGCAAGCCTCAACAGCATCCTGCAATCTTAATTTGCTGCCGGTGTCCTCCATATCGCTCATCACGATCACGGCCTTGCGCCCCGCTTCCGTCGCGAGTTCGTCGTGACACGCCAAGTAGATCGCGTCGTAAAGGTCCGTTCCGCCGGCATTGTTTCCTTGCGGAATCGTGCCTGGGGTCACTACTCCTCCGCCTGCCACGGAACTAATACTCGTCCGGCGAATGGCGCGTTCGAGAACGTTGGTGTCTTCCGTAAAGTCAGCGAGCAAGTCCACGTCAAAATCGAAGCTGATTACCATGGCTTCGTCTTTCTTCCGCATCACTTCCCTCAGAAAACGCGAAGCTGTATCCTGTTCCGCTCCGATCACGTTGTACATGCTGCCGCTCGTGTCAATTAACAGACCGAGGGTGATCGGCATATTCACCTCTTTCTGAAAAAAGGCAATTTTTTGCTCCTGGCCGTCTTCAAAGACTTTGAAGTCAGGTTGGGTCAAGTCGGAGACGATTCCGTTTTTCTTGTCACGCGCGGTCACGAAAACGTTCACTAGGGTTGTTTGTACTTTCAACGGCTGCTGTGTCTGAGGAGGTTGCTGCTGATCCTGTTGCGGTTGAGCGGCCGTGGGCGAAGGCGGTGCAACCGCCGCTGAACCGCGCGCTGGGTTCGCGGGCGAGGCTCCGCCTGCAACACAATACCCTGCAAGAGCCAGTATGAAAAAGCCTGCCACGAGGCGGGTCAGCCGCATTGTATAATCTCCCCAGACTAGTCGCGCTAGTTACGATGCATTTAGGGCGCGGCCGGATGTTCGGCCGGTGTTTCCGACGTGAACTTTTCGTCGATGCAGAACCGGTTATGGACGAGCAACTTGTTCAAAACGCGCCGAACGGCGCGAAACGAGATACGCCGATGACGCGAATCATTCTGTCGAGTGCCATTGTATTACTTCTTTGCGTTTCCGCGCATGCGCAGCAGCCTGTGCAACCTGGCACACCGCAGGCGGCTCCTGCTGCGCCGGTCCAACCGGGGCAGACCGCGCCACCCAGCAAGCCGCCGCAAAACTCTCCGGCGAGACCTTCACCGTCCACAGCGCCCGCGCAGCAGGCAGATACTCGCAATCGCATCAAGGTCAGAACCGAACTCGTGATCGTGCCAGTCACCGTGAAGAACCGGGATGGACAGCTTTTAGGTGATCTTCAGCGCGATGAGTTTCGTATTTTCTCCGACGGAGTGGAGCAGCAGATTGTGTTATTCGATTCGCAACCTTATCCGCTTTCGGCTGTGATCCTGCTCGACAACGATCTTGCGGAGAAGGAAGCCGAACAAGTGAAGAAAAGTCTGGACGCAATCGCCGCGGGGTTCGGACCAAATGACGAAGTGGCCCTGGTCACCTACGCGGAATTTCCACAGACGATCTCCGATTTTTCCTTCAATAACGATGCGCTCTTTACCGCACTCAAGCGCCTGGACCTGAGCTCGCACAGTTCAACCATTATTAACGACCCTACGACGGCCGGTCCCATCATCAACGGGCAGACGCAACCGGACGGCACCGGAACCACGGGCCAAGGCGGCGCGCAGGTTCGCGGCTTTGGAAAAGCTGCCGTCCACAATTCCTTGGACGACGCCATTTACGCGGCGGGCCAAATGCTGAAAGGACGCGGGCGCGATCGCCGGAAAATAATTTTCCTTATTACAGACGGCAGCAATACGCACAACAACCAGCATTCGTTCAACGAAACTCTGCACTCCCTGCTTCTCGCCGATGTCTCCTTGTTTGCTATTTCCGTCACTCATCAGAGTCCGATCGGTCGCTCGATCATTCAGCACGGAACGGCTGAGGTGGACAAGTACGCCGCCGCCACTGGGGGTGATACGTTTTATGCCGCGAAAGAAAACGAATTGTCGCGCTTGTATTCTGCAGTCACCGAACAAGCTCGGAATGTATACACCATCACTTTCGCTCCCCAGGAAGCGGACCGCACCAAGGACTATCACACCATCGAAGTGCGCGTCCGGCGCCCGGAATTGGACGTGACCGCGCGGCAAGGCTATTTCCAGGCCGGATCCCAGTAATTTGCGTAGGTGTGAAGCGGCGAAAGAATCAAGCGCGAAACGTAATAAGTCGCGCGGCGATACCGCAGCGTAAGGCCACCGATTTATCTCGCCGGCTGAATTGAAATTAACTGTTCGTGTGCCGGGCACAGCGGTTTGTAATCGCAATATACGCAGAGAAAACTCGGCTTAGCGGGGAACTCACCGGCGCGAATTTGCCCAGCTACTTCGTAAATAGTTTGTTTCGTTTTTGCCAAGGCCTTCGCGTCGCGCTCGCTCGCGACGGCTTCATTGGTCGTCAGGTTGTAAAAAACCAGGCGTTCCGGCTTTAGTTCCAGCACTTCTTCAGCAGCCAGGGCGTAAACACTTAGTTGTAGACTGTCCTTCGCCTTCTTGGCGTCCTTCGGCTTACCGGTTTTGTAATCCACGATTTCCACTTCTTTTGAACCCAGCCGGTTCACCTGATCCATTCGACCCTTCACAATCACGTCGTGATCGAGGTGAAGCTCGAACGATTTTTCCTGGTGAAGCATATCCGGCCGGGCGTCCAGGTAAGTGCGGTGAAAGCCTTCGAGTTGTTCGCGGCCTGCTTTGCGGTACTCCTCTTCCTGATAATCGTCGGGAAAGCCCATCGAGCGCCATTCGCGGTCGTAGACGGTCATCACATCTTCAAATGGGAATTTCCCGCGTTTGGCCATGCCACTGGCGAATTCCTTGATGGTGGTGTGCATCACGCTTCCAAAAGTCATGGTAGCGCGCGGGCCGCCGCGAATGCTCCACAGGTTTTGAAACAAGTATTGCATCGGACATTTGCAGTAGCACTCGATGGCGGAGGCGCTAAGTTGCAGGGGTTCGGCTACAGGCGGATGGTAGGCTTTGGCCCAGAGCGCCACGCGGGAGTAAGCGCGGGTGTTTTCATCCTGCCCAACGGTTGCAGCAAATAACTGCGAAGGATCGGAAGACTCGGGCGCCGATCCGGTGGTTTCCCGCGACGGCGGCACGGCGATTTGCGGTGCGGACTGCGCTGTATCACCCTTTTGTATTTGCGCGTTCCTGAGAAAATCTTCCAGGAATGGCGAAGGCTTTTTCCACTTGTTGTTCACGGTCGAAAGCGTGAGGCGCTGGCGTGCTCTTGTGAGGGCGACATAAAACAATCGCCGCTCTTCTTGAATCTGAAAATCTCCCGTCGGTTTTTCCTCCTTCATCATTTCCGGAGGGAATTCGAACTTGACCGGGCGGGCGTTGGAGGGGAAGTCATTCTTATTCAGGTGCATGATAAAAACGTGAGGAAATTCGAGCCCTTTGGCCGAATGCACAGTCATTAACTGCACTGCGTCGTCGGCCGATTCTTCCTCCAGGCAAATGTCACCGGAGGCTTCGGCGAAATAATCCAGGTACTCGATAAAATCGCGCAGGTGTTTTTTCTCGCTCTTTTGTTCCCAGTCTTTTACAAACTGGACGAAACGTTCGAGATAACGGCGGTCCGCTTCAAAGGGAAGCGGCGCAAGCTCAAGAGCGGAGATCAATTCGTCCAGCAACGAGCTGGCGGATGCTTTGCGCGCTAACTTCCGGAATCGCGACAGAAAACCTACAAGCTCAGGCAGGCGCGATGCCTCTGAAGCAAATTGCAATTCGCTTTGCGCCGCGTCGATTTCGTCGTTCAGCGGCCGGCGGCGATTCTTATCCGCTCGTTCCGCGAGACGGACCAGGTCGCGCGGCTGAAGTCTCCAGTAGGGCGCTGCCAGCACGCGCGCGCAAGCCACATTGTTCGATGGGACTGCAATAAGCCGCAGGTAAGCCAACAAATCCCTGACAACCGTGCTGGACAAAATCGAGAACTTCTTTATGACAAACGGGATTTTCCTCTGTTGCAACGCTTCGATCAGCCGTTTCACGTGCGCGTGTTTGCGATAGAGCACGGCGAAGTTGCGCCAAGGATTTCCTGGTACGTGCAGGCGTTCAATTTCGGTAGCGATCCAGTACGCTTCCTCTTCGGGGCGGCCGAATTCGGTGACGCGAATCTTTTCGCCGTCGGAATTGTCGGTAGTCAAAGTTTTGGGAGGCAAGAGCGGCGATTTTTCGTTGTGCGAAATCACTTCGCCCGCCACGCGCAAGATTCGTGTAGTAGAGCGGTAATTCTGCGTCAACGGCGCGATGAACCGCCGGACTCCGTCCGTGAGGTTTTTGTCCGTGACCCCGCAGAAGCGCTTCAGAAAAATCGTGAAGCTGCCGAAAGAAGCTCCGCGAAAACGGTAGATGGCCTGATCGTCATCGCCCACCGCGACGATATTTCCGCGGTCGCCGGCGAGCAGCCAGAGGAGTTCCAGTTGAACGATGTTGGTGTCCTGGAATTCGTCCACCAGGATGTAACGAAACTGATCGCGCATGCTTTGGAGAAGCGCGGGATCCGTTCGCAACAGTTGCACCGTTTGCATCAATTGCGCTCCGAAAGTGAGCAGGTTTCGCTCGCGCAACAATCGTTCGCTGACGCGGTAGACGCGCGCGAGCTCGTCTTGGCGTGCCAGTTCTTCCTCTTCAAGTTTCCGGACATCCGGATCGAGTAATTCTCGCCGTTGAAGGTATGCTTGCCGCGACTTGTCAACGTGAAGCTGGTAATCATCGGGCGTGACCATCTCGTCCTGGCAGCGCGAAAAGAATTGACGGAAATCGTTCAGGAATTCACCCGGCGCCGCCAGTCGCCTGAAATGTTTCAGGTCAAGCTCGGCCATGTGGCGCCGCAGCAGGATCCAGTGGTCGACGTCCTCAAGTACTTTTAAATCCGGATTCGCCACGCGAAGAATTTTTTCCAGGCAGAAATTGTGAAAAGTGCTGAGCCAGATGCCCTCCGCGCGATCGCCGACTGCTTTCACCACGCGAGACTTCATTTGGCCCGCAGCTTTGTCCGTAAACGTGAGGCCGAGGATGTTTTCGCCGGCAAGCTCCGGATTTGATTCCAGGAGGTAGCGGATGCGCTCGGTGATCACGCGGGTTTTGCCGGTTCCGGCGCCGGCGACGACGAGGAGCGGCCCTTCGCCATGTTCCACGGCACGGCGCTGCTGAGGGTTCAGCGCGGCGAGGTTTTCACGTGAGGTTGTTAGAGACACGAGACAACTATGATAGCGGAATTCCTCTCGGGCGGGTTACGCTTTTCTTTCGCCTTGGGTTTTGGGCATCGAACGCAGTGCGCAGCTCAACTGGGCTAATAGGACAGGTACTACACAGGGCGATCCGGGTAGAGCACGTTTGGAAATCGAAGATGGATTAGCAGGGCGCAGAGAACGAAAACGAAAAACACGAGGACGCTTCCTTCGGGGCCTGCCGAGCCTCCGGTGAGCCAACTCGGGCCCTGAACGGAGCTCTTCAGAAATCGGCCGACGCCGAGCAGGCCGCTATCGGGCGTGCCGTAGAAAAAAGTCTCGGCCCAGTCCCAGGCTGCATGGAATCCAAGAGCGAACCAGAGATTTCCGGTGCGCCGGAGGGTGAAGCATAAAAGCAAGCCGACCGCGATGACCTGCAGGATGCCGAGGATGTTCTCTCCGGGATTGCCCAGGTGGGCGGCGCCGAACACGACCGAGGTAAACAGAGCAGCGGGCCAGAAGCGAATGCGGCGGGCGAAAGAGAAGAGCCAGTATCCGCGAAAGGCCAACTCTTCGCTGACGGATACAGCGAGAAATACGACCGCCCAGCCAAGCGCGTAACGGAAAACTGCGCCTCCTGAGAGAGCCACGGAGTCAATCTGGAAGTGACCTGATAGGCGGATAGTCAGGAGCAGAGCGGAAAGAGCAGCGAAGCCCCACACCGCACCTTCCCAAAATCTTTTCCCAAATGCCTGACGAGGAGGAATGCCGTAATCGCCGAGAGGGCGTTGCTCCATGCGGGATACAATCCAGGTTGCCAGGAGGACAAAAAACGAAATGATGGCTTTGGTAGGTAGATCGCTTTTAATTGTGAAGACCGAGCCGGTCGGTTTGATCCAGTGATGCAATACCCAAATAAAGGGCAGTGGAAGAATGAATGCTATTCCCACCCAGATTAGAAGGCGATTACGGTCGGCACGCCCCCAAGGCTGAGGCTGCCTCGTGCTCGGCGCCTGCTGCCGATCCGAGCCAGCGACGAGTTGCTGCTCGGTTTCCGATTCCTTAATGGTGTCTGGACCGGGTTCGCCAATCAAGAATGAGGACTCCCGCGGAAGAGCACATTAAGCCTAGATATTCATGTAGCAGCAGAAAAATTACTTGTGTACGACGCCGCAGGCGATGCGGTCGCCTGAATTGCCGGACGGATCGGTTTTCATGTCGTCGGCTTTTGCGTGGATCACGAGTGCTGTCCCACCGTTGCTGAATAGCGAGTGAGCGTCGTCGCCGAAGTTTACGTCCTTATCGGTTAGGCGGACTTTGGCTTTTCCGTCGGCGCCTACGGTGAAGTTGGGCATGTCGCCGGCGTGGTGACCGTCCGGATTGTCGAAGCCGTGCTTCTTCCCATCCGGATTAAAATGCGGGCCTGCGGATTTAAAGTCTGGCGCATCGCACTTCGCGTTCTGATGGAAGTGGATCGCGTGCTCGCCTGGCGGCAGATTTTCGAGGTTGAGTTCCAAGCCCACGCCGCCTCCCTTGTTTTCATAGAGGACGACGGTGCCGACGCTTTTGCCTTGAGCATCGGTGAGGTGGACGACTGTTTTCGCTGCGATTGACAGCGCGAAAGCTACGAAGCAGAGCGGCAGGGCGATGCCCAATACTCGGTTGAGTTTCATGCGGGGATTATAGACCGGACGATTTTGCGAGGCAAGCTTGCGGCCCCAGGAGCCAAGAAGGGACTTCAAACTCCTCAAGTCCTAGCGATTCGAACTGTATTAAACTTCACGCATGATTTCCTGTGAACTTGTCGACAGTCCACTGCAAAATCACTTCGTGCGATTCCGTTATGCGGCTTTCGCGGGGCTTCTACTTTCTTTGCTGAGTTTTGCTCCGACGGTGTTTGCGCAATCGCAGAGAGTGCCGGCTGCGATCGCGAGCGATCCCGTGCGGGATAAAGAGAATCCTGCGGCGATGGAGACGGTGCAGGTGCCGAGTCATGGTGCGCTGTTGAATGGAATTGTTTACGTTGCTCCCGGCGCGGGGCCGCATCCCGTGGTGGTGCTGCTGCATGGATTTCCCGGCAACGAGAAAAATCTGGATCTGGCGCAAGCCATTCGGCGCGCGGGCTGGGACGTTTTGTATTTTAATTATCGCGGGTCGTGGGGCTCTCCGGGAGATTTTTCGTTCACGCATGCGATGGAAGACACGCAGGCGGCCATTGCTTTTCTGCGCGATCCGTCCACGGCGAAAAAGCTGCGCGCAGACCCCTCGCGGATCGTGCTGATCGGTCACAGCATGGGCGGGTTCATGGCCAGCCACGGAGCGGCTCAGGATTCTGCAATTCAGGCCATTGGAATGATCTCGGCGTGGGATATCGGTCGCGACGGTTTGACGTCTGTAAGCGTGGGGAATGAGGAAGGAGCGGTCAAGCCGCTGGCGGCTTCTCTTGCGGAAAACGGCCTATCGCCGCTGGTTGGTTGCACGGCGGAAAGTCTTGCACGTGAGATTCTTGCAAATCGCAGCCGGTGGGATTTCGTCGATTACGCAGGCAAGCTTGCGCCGCGTCCAGTGCTAATCACGACTGCAGACGATGGGTCTGCTCCTTCGAATGGCGCGCTTGCCGAGGCCCTGAGAAAAGCTGGCGACACGAAAGTTTCGCTCGTTCATATGGCTACGGACCATGGCTACTCGGACCATCGCATCGCGCTGGAAACGGCAGTGATCGAATGGCTGGAGGGCCTGCCCAAATTGTAGCCGACCCCGCTTGCCACGCTCTCCAGTACACACGAAGGTGTGCGCTGAATTGCGGTTCTGCGAGCCGCGTCCTATACTGCCTCGCGACAAACTTATGAGCGCTCAAATTGTGCGTGAACCTCGATGGCCTGCGCTGGTGGCGATGCTGGCTGCGGGCTGTGTGTATCGGGCCTTGCCGGAGCGACTTTCTGTTGGGCCCGGGTGGCTGTTGTTGGCGATCATGTTCGTGCTGGTGATCGCGCTGGCAATTTCGCACCGCCGGGGTTATTACAGCGCGGCGCGGATTTTGACGTTCGCGGCGAACGGCGCGATCACGTTCGCTATGATTGCTTCGCTGGCTTTTCTGATTCACGGCATTCCACAACATCTGGACCCGGCACAGACGCTGCTGCGCGCGGCGACAGCGCTGTGGTTTACCAACATCCTGGTATTCGCGCTGTGGTATTGGAAACTGGATGCGGGCGGCCCTCTAAATCGCGAAACCAGGCGCGGACGCATTGAGAGTTCGTTTCTTTTTCCGCAGATGCTGACCCAGGAAGGCGGAGATGCGTCGTGGTCTCCTCGTTTTATGGATTACCTGTTTCTCGCGTTTAATACCAGCACGGCTTTTTCGCCGACGGATACGGCTGTGCTTTCACGCTGGGCGAAGGCGGGGATGATGACGCAATCTTTGATTTCGCTGACGATCGTCGCGCTGCTGGCGGCGCGGGCGGTGAATGTTTTGTGAGGGTAAATTCGCGCGGCCGATTAGTAATCATTCGATTTTGACTTGAGGCCTCGAACTCGTGGAGCAGTCCACTCCGTTCCACGGCAAGCTGCCCATGTTTCAGCGGGCGCAGCATGCTGCGCCCCTACGAATTCGCGCTTTAGTTGGACGGTTTCAATAAACGCTTCGGGGCTTTTCTGTGCCAGGCGGTGCGCAGTGCTGCTTCCAAGATATCCGGTGCGACTTTTGCTAGGCGCACGCGCGTGGAGCCTTTGCGTCCCCAGCCGCCGGGCACGGGCGAAAAGATTTGCGGCTCGTCCTCTACCATTCCGGTTTGCTGCTCTGGAGTCAGCAACAGCACGCCGTAACCTTCTTTTTCAAGACTGAGCGTGGCGAAAATTTTTCCGTTTACGCGAAAGTCGGCGTTGCCGAAGTGCGAGCCTTCGGCTGTTTCCGGCATGCTGAGAGCGATACGGCGAAAATCTGCTGCTTTCACTGAATCTACCTGCCTTTGCGCCGCATTTAGGAGGAGTGCGCTTGCAACTGGCGCTCGTTGAGGGTGTAGAGCGACGGAACCGGAACGCCCAGAATCCCTAGATACACGTACATCTGGCCGCGGTGGTGAATTTCGTGTTCGAGCATGGAACGCAGCAGCTTCCAGGCTGTGATGGGAATGCCGTCCGGAGAGACGCCTTTTTTCTCGAAGTCTGCCTGGGTCATCCCGCTGAAGATTTCCATGGATTCCGAATGCATGCGTTCCATGAACGCGATGACGTTGTCCAAGCCGTCGGCGAGTTCGCGTCCGCATCCTTTGTAACGGCTTGGACGTCCCAAGGCGCATTCGGCGAAGACGTAGCGCTCGGTGGCGGCGATGTGTCGTGCGAGATCGCCCAAAGTGAATTCTCCCGAGCGGCAGGTCCACTCGATTTTCTCCGGTGGAACGCAGCGCAAAAGGCGCATCGTGCGGCCTCGAATCTGTTCGAAATTGTGAAGGAAATCGTCGCGCTCCATGAAGCAACCTCCTCTCCGCCAATAGACGCAAACAATATACGCCGCTCCGGCCACCGTGAATAGACTCTGAAAGCTGGCTGCCGAGTGCTAGGAGTCCAATTTGACGCAGATTTTTGGAGCCTTTATACTGAATTTTGAGGCAGGTTGCAGGTACAGGAGCCGTCACAATGGAGCAGGCTGTCATCTTAAGCGCGGTGCGCACACCGATTGGGAAATTCATGGGAGGGCTCGCGCCGCTTACCGCGACGGAGTTGGGCGCGAAGGTGATCGCGGAAGCTGTGCGGCGGGCTGGCATCGAGCCAAACGTAGTAGACGAAGCGATCATGGGCAACGTGGTGCAGGCGGGGCTGGGGCAGAATCCGGCGAGGCAGGCGGCGTTGCGCGGCGGGCTCGATCCGCGCGTTGCGGCGATGACGATCAACAAAGTTTGTGGGTCGGGACTGAAAGCGGTGGCGCTGGCGTCGCAGGCGGTCCAGCTTGGCGAGTCGGAGGTCGTGGTTGCGGGCGGGATGGAGTCGATGTCAAACTGCCCGTATTTGCTGAAGGGCGCGCGAAGCGGGTTTCGGCTGGGCAATCAGGAGATTTTCGATTCGATGATCACCGACGGCTTGTGGGACGTTTACGAAAATTATCACATGGGCGTTACGGGCGAGCTGGTAGCCGAAAAATACGGCATTACGCGTCAGGAGCAGGATCAATTCGCACTGGAAAGCCATCGCAAAGCCGTCCGCGCGATCAAGTCGTGTTTTATTAGCGCGCAGATTGTGCCGGTGGAGATTCCGCAGAAAAAGGGCGAGCCGGTCATCATCAAGACGGACGAATCGCCACGGGAAGATACTTCGTTGGAAGCGCTCGCCAAGCTCAAGCCTGCGTTCAAAAAGGATGGCACGGTGACAGCAGGGAACGCACCGGGAACGAATGACGGGGCGGCGGCGCTGATCGTTACGAGCGAAAAGAATGCGGCGCGCATGGGGAAGTCGCCGATGGCGCGGATTGTGGCGCAGGCGGTGAGCGGCGTCGAGCCGAAATGGGTGATGATGGCGCCGGTGGATGCAATCGAAAAGCTGTTGAAGAAAACGGGATGGGATCGCGACAAGGACGTAGACCTCGTTGAACTGAACGAGGCGTTTGCCGTGGCGGCGATTGCGGTGATGCGGGTGCTGAAACTCAATCCCGAAAAAGTGAATGTGAATGGCGGAGCCGTCGCGCTCGGACACCCGATAGGCGCGTCGGGAGCCAGAGTGCTCGTGACTCTCCTCTATGAAATGCAGCGGCGCAACTTGAAGCGGGGAATCGCGGCGCTTTGTTTGGGCGGCGGAAACGCGGTGGCCCTGGCTGTCGAGCGTCCTTAGCGCTGCCCATATGTTCTGTCCGAAATGCAAAGCCGAATACCGCGCGGATGTCACGCGGTGCCCGGATTGTGACGAACCACTGGTCGCAAAATTGGAAACCTCAAAAACGCCCGGGCAGGACGGTCCGGCCCTCGCCTGGCGCGGGAATGATCCCGTCTCCTTTAGCCGCGCACTCGCGGCTTTGCGAGACCACAAAATCCAGAGCTTCCAGATCGACGACCACGATCAACTGTCACACATCGGAGCATCTCGACCGAGCTACGGAATTTTTGTGAGGCGAGAGGATGTTTCCCGCGCGGACAAAGTCATCCGCGAAACATTCGCGGGCCTCGTACCCGACTAGTTGAGTCCGGTGTTTTTGCATTGGTGAGATTACTTATCTTTAGTCCCTCGTCCCGGGAGTTTTATGCCGACACGGCGCATTACCTCCAAGCCTCCAAAAACAAAATCAGGCAAGCAAGGTCGCAGGGCCGCGAACACGCCTGCGGCGTTCGACGAGGTTCGGCGAATAGCGCTTGCCCTGGACAAGGTCGAAGAAGGGACGTCCTACGGTACGCCGGCATTCAAGGTGGGCGGCGCGCTGTTTGTGCGGATGCATCAGGATGGCGAATCGCTGGTGGTTCGAACGGATTTTGAACAGCGCGAGGAGTTGATGGCCTCCGATCCGGAGACGTACTACATCACAGATCACTACCTCAACTACGAGTGGATCTTAATTCGACTGTCGCGCGTGCATCCCGATGCTCTGAGGGATCTAATCCGGAGGGCACGGCGGTTGGCGAGTACGAGCAAGCGGCGTTCGTCACGCAGCTAAATCGGATTCGTTCGATAGGCTTCAACAATACTTGACGTTGGTATTCCTCCTGTGTTTCCTTAGCGACGTGAAAACTGCAGCCCTCGGATTCCGTGCCCATTCCGGTTGGACCGCCCTGGTGGCGCTCTCCGTCTCGAAGGGTGTGCCTAGTGTGCTCGCGCGGCAGCGAGTTCATCTCGTGGAGACCTTTACCTACAAATTTCGACAGCCTTACCACACGGCGAAGAGAATGGTTCCGGACGAAGGACGCGCCTTCGTTGCGCGCGTCCAGTCAGAGGCAAGACGGCTTGCCTATCGTGCGATCCGTGAGCTGCAGGACAATTTGCAAGCGCAAGGTTACCGGCTCATACGTACTGGTTCGGTTCTTGCCTCTGGAAGGCCGCTGCCTCGACTGGCTCAGATATTGGCATCCCATGCGCTGATTCACACCGCCGATGGCGAACTTTTCCGCGGAGCGCTTCAGCACGCGGGCACGCGGTGCGGTCTCAGGAATGTGGCCGCGAAAGAGCGGGAGCTGTTGAGTGGGGCGTCGCGCACTCTGCGACTCAAACCGGACGAGCTCACGCGGCGGATCGCCGACCTAGGCCGTGAAATCGGCCCTCCGTGGTCGCAGGACGAAAAGTCTGCTTCGCTGATTGCGTGGATGGCTTTGGTCTCTCCATCTTCTGTTCTAGCTCGTGAAGCTGAAGGCGCCGACTGACGCTTCCCTTGTCTCCCCTGGTTCCGCTATCATCGACGGCGCTATGACTGCCGATTCGATCAAAACTGTTGCAGTTCTCGGCGCGGGGACGATGGGGAACGGGATCGCGCATGTGTTCGCGCGCGCGGGCTACAGCGTGATCTTGCGAGACGTCGAAGAGCGTTTCGTGGTTCGCGGCCTGGAGATGATCGGCAAGAATCTTGACCGCGAAGTGAAAAAAGAAAAAATTGCCGCGGCGGATAAGCCGCTGATCCTCTCACGCATTAAGCCTGTAACGGATGTCGCTGCGCTGGCCGGAGCTGATTTTGCGGTGGAGGCCGTGCCAGAGCAGCTCGAGTTGAAACTGCACGTGTTGAAAGATGTGGACGCGGTTCTCCGGCCGGGCGTGATTCTGGCTAGTAACACGTCTTCGATTTCAATTACGCAGCTTGCCACGCGAACTTCGCGCCCGGAAAAATTTATCGGAATGCACTTCATGAATCCGGTGCCGATGATGGTGCTGGTGGAAGTGATTCGCGGGCTGGCGACCAGCGACGAGACTTTTCAGACCACGATGTCGCTGTGCGAAAAGCTGGAGAAGAAGCCGGTGGCGGTGAATGACGCGCCGGGCTTCGTGTCGAATCGCGTGCTGATGCCGATGATTAATGAAGCCGCGTTTTGCGTGATGGAAGGTGTGGCGACGCCCGAAGCGGTGGACGCGGTGATGAAAACGGGGATGAATCACCCCATGGGGCCGCTCGAACTGGCTGATTTCATCGGACTTGATGTTTGCATCGACATTCTCGAAGTGCTCTCGAAAGGATTCGGCGATCCGAAGTATCGCGCGTGCCCGTTGCTAAAGAAATATGTTGCCGCCGGCTGGCTTGGGCGAAAATCGGGGCGCGGGTTCTACAAATATTAGTAAGTGCGTGCGATCAGCTCGATTCCTCACGCTCACGACTCAATTCCGCAAGCGTCTAAGCCGGAAGAACTGTGTCCTAACAGATGGATCGCCTGAATGAGGAGCTTATGAAAACTATTCTCCGTTTGGCGGGTGTGCTTGCGTTGCTTTTCGCTTGCCCTCCATTGTTCGCTTTCCAAATCGGTGAAGCGGACTTTACAAGAGCCGAAACGAAAGTTATTCCGGTGCGCGGAAACATTACCCTGATCCAGATTCACGTGCCGCAAGACGTGTTTCATATTGCCGTGCTCTCGGGTCCGGAGGGCTATCTGTTGGTGGATCACCCGGAAGCGGCCGGAAATCCTCTCGTTCAGAAAGCGCTGGATGATATGGGAAAGCGCCCAGTAAAATTTCTGCTGAATACGCACTGGCACTACGACCACGTTGGCGGCAACGAAATTTACGGGTCGGATGCGATCATTGTCGCGCAGGAGAATGTGCGCAAGCGATTGATGATCAAGCAGACGCCGGCATGGTCTCCAACGCCGATCGGTCCATATCCCGAACGCGCTTGGCCGCGCATCACTTTCCGCGATTCGCTGACGATTCATTTTGATGGCGAAGATATCGAGATGGATCATTACGCCAACGGGCACACAGACGGGGATTCCGTGGTTTATTTCGCGAAAGCGAATGTTGTGGATGTCGGAGACATTTTCGATAGCAAGGGAGGTCTTGCAGGCGGCGTTGACATGGAGGGAATTGCACACTCTCTTTCGGCGATCCTGGAGCGGGTTAACGACGACACGATCATCATCACCGGGCACAGCCGTTTCTCGAATCGCGGGGAACTCGCAATGTACCTGCCGCTGTTGGAGCAGACGATCGCGCACGTCCGGCAGGAGGTATCCGCGGGGAAAAGTGAAAAGGAAATCGTGGATGAAGGGTTGCCTGAAGCATGGAAGCCTTGGTTCGCCCCCGGAGCAGTCTCGGTTGACCGGGATTTTATGCATCAAATCTATGCGACGGTGACGCACACCAGCAACCTGGATCAGTAGTGCTGGGAGATGTCGGGAATACCAAAAAGGGCTAAAAATACCTTTTGCTTTTTCTTCGCCTCATGTTAGGATGGGCAAGTTTGGGGGTGAGGATACTTGGTAGTACACTCAGCGCGCCTTTCCCAGGAAGCTAAACGAAATCCCTCTCGAGGTCTAACGATGAACGACGAAAAAACCAAAAATCTGGATCTAGCGATATCGCAAATTGAAAAGCAGTACGGCAAGGGCTCGATTATGCGCCTGGGAAACAAGGATGTGCTGGTTCCGGTTAACGTGATTCCGACTGGTTCGATCTCGATTGACGCAGCGCTGGGTGTGGGAGGCTTTCCGCGCGGGCGGGTTATCGAAGTATACGGACCTGAATCTGGAGGCAAGACCACTCTCACGCTGCACGTGATCGCCGAGGCCCAGCGGCTTGGCGGGCAAGCGGCTTTCATCGACGCCGAACACGCGCTAGATCCTTCCTATGCGCGAAAACTGGGCGTAGATGTCGATAATCTTTTGGTCTCGCAGCCGGACAATGGGGAACAGGCGCTCGAGATTGCCGAGGCGCTGATTCGCTCAAATGCCGTGGACATCATCGTCGTCGATTCGGTCGCGGCCCTCGTTCCGCGCGCGGAGCTGGAAGGCGACATGGGCGACGCGCAGATGGGCTTGCAGGCGCGGTTGATGTCGCAGGCGCTGCGAAAACTGACTGCAATTGTGTCGAAATCGAAGACCTGCCTGATTTTCATCAACCAGATTCGCGAAAAAATCGGTGTAATGTTCGGCAACCCGGAAACAACCACGGGCGGACGGGCGTTGAAATTTTACTCTTCGATTCGCGTGGATATTCGGCGCATACAGTCGATTAAGGAAGGCGACCGCGTGGTGGGCTCGCGCACTCGCGCAAAGATCGTGAAAAACAAAGTGGCTGCGCCGTTCCGCGAAGCTGAGTTCGATATCATTTACGGCGAAGGTGTTTCGCGCGAGGGCGATTTGATCGATTTGGGCGTCGCTAAGGGCCTGCTCGAAAAGTCAGGGACCTGGATTTCCTATAAGACCGAACGCCTGGGACAAGGGCGTGACAATGCCCGCCTGTTTCTCAAAGAAAATAAGGACATCCGCGCCAAGATCGAACACGACCTGCGCAAACTGTTGGGCCTGCCGACGAATCTTGCTTCGGTGGAAGATAGTCCCGCAAAACCGGTAGCAGCGGCCGAACTTCCGAAACCAGCGCCGAAAGCGGCAGCCGCTGTGCAAGGGCGCTCGGCCCGGTAGCGCTGATCTTCTAGTCAGCATCACACATTTAAACAGGACTCCGCGGCTCTCGCCGACCCGAGCAGAGCTGACGTCGCCGGTCACGGTAATCGATGCCGCGGCGTGCATCTAGACTGGTACTCCCGGCCAGTCATGCTCACCAGGAAAGCTGTCCTCCTTTACAGTTGCGTGAACCTGTGCCCTTTCCCTAAACTACGTTTGCATCCTGATTAAGAAGGTTACGGGCTAATACAAATCCTAATGCATCGCCAACCAGTCCTTTATCAAACGGTATCGATACTTTGCCTGTTTCTCGCAGGCGCTCTCGGAGTTGCGTTTGGGGCGCCGCCGGCGACCAACGCTCATCACAAGCGCGGTACTCCTAGTTACGCTGATCCGGGAAAAGGCGACATGGTGGAATACGACGACCCAGTCATTCGCCAGGTCGCGCTCGACGCTTTGGGACACGCCAACGGCTCGGTACTCGCCATGGATCCGAGCACCGGGCGCATCCTTACGATCGTGAATCAAAAAATGGCTTTCTCTGCCGGATTCGAGCCGTGCTCGACGATCAAACCGGTGATTGCGCTTGCCGGGCTGGAAGAAGGAGTGATCACTCGCGACACGATGCTGAAGGTCGGCCGCCGCCGCTATATGGACCTCACCGAGGCCATGGCGCATTCTAACAATGTGTATTTCGAGGAAGTCGGCAAGCAATTGGGATTCGAGCGAGTATCAAAATACGCGACGCTGATGGGACTCGGTTCGCGCGCGGGCTACAACATTCAGGAAGAGCAGCCGGGACAATTGCCACCGCGCATTCCGGCTTACGGCGGAGTCGCCCGTATGTCGAGCTTTGGTGAAGGCATTCGCATCACGCCGCTGCAGCTTGCGTCGCTTGTTTCCACGCTGGCCAATGGCGGCACGCAATATTACTTGCAATACCCGCGTACGGAACAGGACCGTCAGAATTTTCAGCCGCGGGTGCGACAGCAGCTGGATATCGCGCCGCTTCTCCCGGATTTGCGCGAAGGCATGCTCGCGGCGGTGATGTATGGCACGGCAAAACAGAGTTACGATCCCGATGAGCAGGCGCTGGGGAAAACCGGCACTTGTAATGATGAATCGCTCGGCGGCCGGCTCGGCTGGTTCGTTTCTTACGCCGATCAGGCGCATCCGAAGATTGTTCTAGTAGTGCTCATTCGCGGAGGAAGCCGCTCTATTAGCGGGCCGCACGCATCTGAGATCGCCGGCCGAATCTACCATGGTCTGCGCGAACGCAATTACTTCGTCGAATCCGCACGCCAATCGGCATATGAGGCTTCCGCGCGCGGCTCGCGCTAGAAGCCTCGAACTCAGTCCCTCGATTCCCTCGTTTTGGAAATTTTCCGAGGTTTACTCGCATGTGGCAGGATCGGCCAATTTTCTTTCCGTGAAGGTCCGCTTGCGTTATCCTCGTGACCTCTCTGAGTAAGGCGGTTTGGGGGATATGGGCAAGCTGGGCAAAATATTATTTTGGGTCGCTCTAGTGGCCATTGGCGCCGCTTGCGTGGGTGCGTCCTATTACGTTCGCAGTTCCGCGGAAAGTGGAATCAGTTCCGAGGCGGCGTTTGCGCGAGCAGAAGCGCGCCGAATCCAGGAGCAGGTCGTTCTCTATAGCGAACGAATCGTGCCCTCCCGTGTTCCTTTTCACATACTCTTGCAAGGCCTGGGGATCGATGCGGGAACTACCGCGCGCATGATTTCCTCGGCGCAGTCTGTTTTCGACCTTCGGCATTTGCGCGCCGGAAATCGCCTGTCGGTGGGACGCTCCGTTCTTGGCGATTTGCGCTCCGTTCGCTACAGAATTGATCCTGACAGAGTTCTTTCCATCGCGCCGCAGGGCGGCGAATTTCATTCGGAGATTCAAACCATTCCATCGCAAACGCAGACGACAGGAGTGATGGGAGAAATCCACGGCTCGCTTTTTGAAGCTGTGATTAACGCCGGTGAAAAACCGGAACTGGCGATGCGCCTGGCGCAGATTTTCGGCTGGGATTTGGATTTCTACACAGACCCGCGTCCGGGTGACACGTTCCGCGTGGTGGTGGAAAAGAAACTTCTTCCGAACGGCGAACTACTCTCTTACGGCCGGATTCTAGCCGCGGAGTATAAAAATGCCGGCCGCCCGTACGGCGCAGTACTCTTCCATGACGTTTCGGGAGCTCCGGCATATTTCACGCCGGAAGGGAAGTCGATGAAGAAAGCGTTTTTGCATTCGCCGCTCAAGTTCGCCGCGCCGATTACGTCGCACTTCAGCGCGCATCGCTTCCATCCCATCTTGAAAGAATATCGGCCGCATCTGGGGATTGATTACGGCGCGCCTAGTGGAACACCAGTACAGACGATTGGCGAAGGGCGCGTGGTTTTCGCAGGAATGAAGGGTGGAGCGGGGAATCTCGTCGAGATTCAGCACACGAACGGATACACCACTTATTACATGCACCTGTCGCGCGTGCTGGTCCGCTCCGGGCAGCGTGTGGAACAAGGCCAGAGCATCGGGCTTGTAGGGATGACCGGACTGGCTACCGGGCCGCATCTTGATTTTCGAATTCAGAAGCAGGGGCAATTTTTGAATTTTGAGCGATTGCCGCTGCCGCCGTCCGAACCGGTTGCAAAGCGCGATTGGAGTGAATTCTCAGCTCTCCGTGACCGCTCGCTCGCTCTAATGCCTCTTAAATTGACGCAGCCGGATGCGGTGTTGGCGAAGAACTCGGCGTCTGCGGCGCAGCCGGGATCGACTCCATAGAAGGCCTGTCGTTCAGGCTCAATATTTCACCCTGCTTCGAAAATAAAATCGGCGCCGTCTGGTTTCCCCAGAGGTGCCGATTTTTCATATTTCAGGATCACACTGCTGCTAAGAACTTGGGTTAGCCTTTCAACTCCCATGTGTCGCCTGAGCGGAGGAGTTTTGCCAAGTCGCCTTTGCCGCGTTTCGCTTGCACTTCGCGAATTTGGTCGTTAATCAGATCCTCGTAGCGCGGCACGTCACCCCAGGAGCGGAAGACTCCAATGGGAGTGGGGAATCCGGGGCGATGCTCCATATGCGCGAGCAAAAAAGCGTAGGCCGCGCGCGGATGCTTTTCGTCGTGAACCAGCAGATCCCTTTCGGTGATCCCGTTTCCAAGTTGCACGATTTCCAGGTCCAGCCCATTCAGGCGAATTCCCTTATCGCGGTTTTTGCCATAGATGAGCGGCTTGCCGTGTTCGAGTTGAACAATATTTTCGCTGCGCGCCTCTTTTTCCGTGACCGTTTCCCACGCGCCGTCGTTGAAGATGTTGCAATTCTGCAAGATCTCGACGTAAGCCGAACCCTTGTGCGCCGCGGCTTTCTTCAAAGTATCTTTCAGGTGCTGTTGGAACACGTCCACGGAGCGCGCCACGAAGGTGGCTTCCGAGCCGATGGCAAGAGAGATCGGATTGAACGGGCGATCCGTGGTGCCGAAGGGCGTCGACTTGGTTTTCTTTCCGACTTCGGAAGTTGGCGAGTATTGGCCTTTGGTGAGTCCGTAGATCTTATTGTTGAAGAGCAGCACTTTCAGCCCGACATTGCGGCGCAGCATGTGAATGGTGTGATTGCCGCCGATGGACAGCGAATCGCCGTCACCGGTGGCGACCCATACTTCCAGGTCCGGACGAACGATCTTCAAACCGGTGGCCACGGCGGGCGCGCGTCCATGAATAGTGTGGAATCCGAATGTGTTGATGTAATACGGAAAGCGGCTGGAGCATCCGATCCCGGAGATGACCACGAATTTTTCACGCGGGATACCTAGGTCGGCGAAGACCATTTGCACCGCCGAAAGGATGGCGTAGTCCCCGCATCCCGGACACCAGCGAATTTCCTGGTCGGTCTGAAAATCCTTTTTTGTATAGACGGGCAAAGTGGCCGTGGTCATATCTATTCTCCCGCCTGCTCATCAAAATCGTCTTCCTGCGACGTGAAAGGAGCAAAGCCAAGCATCTGTTCGATTTTGTTCTCGATCTCTGAGGTCTTGAAAGGCTTGCCCTGAATTTTGTTGTAGCCCTGAGCATCCACTAGATATTTTGCGCGGAGAATCATCAAAAGCTGGCCCATATTCATCTCCGGGACGAGCACTTTCTTGAAACGTTTGATCACATCGCCGAGATTTCGCGGCAGAGGATTGAGATGGCGGAGATGGACGTGCCCGATGCTGCGCCCTTTTTCCCGCTGAGCATTCAGCGCGGCTGTGATGGGACCATGCGTGGAACCCCACGCGATAATCAGCAAATCGCCTGATTGATCGCCTTCAGGAACCACCGGAGGGATATCGTCAGCCACTGCCTCGACTTTCGCCGCGCGCAATCGAACCATGTGCTCGTGGTTTAGAGGCTCGTAGTTGATGTTGCCGGTAACGTCCTGCTTTTCGATTCCGCCGATGCGGTGTTCGAGGCCCGGTGTTCCCGGGATCGCCCAGGGACGAGACATCGTGACTGGATCGCGTCGATAGGGCAAAAAGCCTTCGGGATTCGTTTCAAAGTGCACAGGTATTTCGGGCAATTGGTCAATCGTCGGAACTTTCCAAGGCTCCGCGCCGTTGGCCAGATAGCCGTCGGACAGGATGATGACGGGCACCATGTGCTTGATCGCGATTCGGCTAGCCTCCAGGGCAATCCAGAAGCAATCGCCAGGCGAAGAAGGCGCTACAACGGGAATCGGAGCTTCGGAGTTGCGTCCGAATAAAGCTTGCAGCAAGTCTGCCTGTTCGGTTTTGGTTGGAAGGCCAGTGGAAGGGCCGCCGCGCTGAATATCGCAAATCACCAGGGGCAGCTCGACGGCGACCGCCAAGCCCAGCGCCTCAGTCTTGAGCGCCATGCCCGGCCCCGAAGTTGAAGTGATGCCAAGAGCGCCCGCATAGGCAGCGCCGATGGCTGAAGTAATTGCGGCGATTTCGTCTTCGGCCTGAAAAGTGATGACGCCGAAATCTTTGTACATGGACAGCTCGTGCAAGATGTCTGAAGCTGGCGTGATCGGATACGAACCGAGAAAGAGCGGGATGCCTGCCTTTTGCGAGGCGGCCACGAAGCCTAGCGCCAACGCCGCGTTTCCGCTGATATTGCGGTACACACCGGGCGCAAGCTTCGCCGGCGGAATTTCGTAGCTGATCTGAAACGCTTCAGTGGCTTCGCAGTAGCTGTAGCCCGCCTTCATGGCGAGTTTGTTGGCCTGCACTAATTGCTGTTTAGACTTGAATTTCTCTTCCAGCCAGCCGTGCGTGGGCTCCATGGAGCGGTTGTAGAGCCAGTAACACATTCCGAGAGCGAAGAAATTCTTGCAGCGATCCATGCTCTTGGCGTCGAGGCCCAAATCTTTCAGCGCCGCGCGGGTCATCTTGGTGAGCTCAACGGCAAAAAGGCGGTAGCCGTCGAGCGAATGATCTTCCAGCGGATTCGTCACAATCTGAGCTTTGCGCAGATCGTTTGGCTGAAAGTCGTCGAGATTTACGATCAGAATTCCGTTTGTTTTCAAATCCGCCAAATTCATCTTCAAGGCGGCGGGGTTCATGGCGATGAGAACGTCCACCGAGTCGCCGGGAGTGTAAACGTCACTCGACGAGAAGTGGACCTGGAATCCGCTGACGCCCGGCAGAGTGCCGGCAGGGGCGCGGATTTCAGCCGGAAAGTCCGGGAAAGTGGCCAGATCGTTGCCGTAGAGAGCGACTGTGTTGGTGAACTGGCTGCCGGTAATCTGCATGCCGTCGCCCGAGTCTCCGCAGAATCGAATCACGGCGTTCTCGATTATTTCCCGCTTGCGCTTCGGAATTTCGATGGTAGTCAAAGCCATAGTTTTTTAGGACCCCACGTCCATGAATGCGGAGAGATGCGAGGGATTCTGATCTCTTTCACTGAGATTTTTCATGCGGATGAGAACCCTCATGCCCTAGGAAAGCGTAGCACAACGCGGGTAACAGTAGAACGGAAATTGGGAAGCGATCTTTACGCTTCGGGCATTCGTTAAGATGCTCCGGAGCGATGGCTCGTTGTCTGGCTAAATGAGGAACCGTCGAGGAACGCTATTCCTTGCCGCCTACTACTTGAGCGTGGCCTAACGCGGCTACCAGGGATACCCCGCCGAGAATATTTCCGAGCAGTGTTGGGAAGAAGAAATTCGTGAAGTAGGTTCCCCAGGTAATGGATTTCATAAGCACCAAGTAGAACATGGTGGTTGAGCCAGCGATGATGTGGTTGAATCCGCCGAGAGTAATCAGATAGGTGATGATGATAATGATGCTCACGCGGGCAGATTCCGCCCCCGGCAGAAGCCAGACCATCAGAGCAATCAACCATCCGGCGAAAATGGCGCGCACGAACACAACCCAGAAACTCGATCCGAGATGCGATACGCTGATTTCCATCAAAGATTGCCTCACCGGCGAATCGAAGATCGCAACGTGCGCAATGCAAAGAGCGAACAGAAAAGTCCCCACCAGGTTTGCACTTAGCACCACGCTCCAAAGCCGAGCTACCCGCACGAATATTTTCCATTCCTTGTGGAGCAGCAATGGCAGAACGGCTGTGAGTGTGTTCTCCGTAAACAACTGTTGACGCCCGAGGACCACGATAAGAAAACCAACGCTGTATCCGAGGCGGGATATGAGCTGGCGCCAGGGATGATTCGGCAAGAACGAGGCCAGCAGCGCTTCGGCAATAAACGAGAATCCCATGGCCAGGCCCGCGGCGAGGGCCGACCAGGCTAGCGCGGCCGCGGGCCGATGCAATTCCTCATCGCCTTCGCGGCGAATTGTTTCGTAGACGACGTGTGCGGTAATCGCGATGCGTTCTTCGACTTGCTTTTTCTCGATTCGCGTATTGACGGCGCCTTCGGTTGAAGGCGGCTCGCTTTTTTCCTGCTTCTTGATCATCGCGCTCCCTAGTGGAACGAGCTGAAGAATGGAGGGTGTATAGAAGATGTCACGAACGCACGAAAGTGACAGAATTTATTCGCGAAGGGCACTCTTGTTAGACATCGAGTCCAATCGAACGCATGAGCTGCAACGCATTGCTGGTTTGAACGATTCCAGGACTCAGCCGGTGGTCGAAGCGTAATTTGCCCTCTTCGAGGTGATCTTCAAAGTGGAAGTTTGCGGCCGTGGCTCCCATGGCAACGGCAATTTCAGCCAGGGCCAGATCGTGAGTGGTAAGCAATCCAACGGCGCCTCGCTTCAGCAAGTTCCTCACAACCGCTTCCGCTCCGATGCGACGGTCGTGCGAGTTCGTTCCCTGCAGCAATTCGTCGAGCAGGAACAACACGGGCAACGGTCCGCCGGTCAAGTCAGCAATAACTTTCAAGCGCGTGATTTCCGCATAAAAGCGGGAAATTCCTCCCTGCAGAGAGTCTAAAACGCAGACGGAGGCGCCCACCGCCAGACGAGAAAGCCGAAGTTTATGTGCGCGTACCGGAGCGCCACACTGCGCGAGCACGGCATTGATTCCGACCGAGCGGATAAAAGTGCTTTTGCCGGCCATGTTGGGGCCGCTGATAATTATTAGGCGCAAGTCGCTTCCAAGGATTACGTCATTTCGAATGGCACGCCTCTCGGGGATCAGTGGATGAGCGAGTCCTTTGGCGTCAAAGAGCGGCGCTTCATCGGTGAACTCGGGGAAAACGTCCTGGGGGTGCTCGTACGCGTAGCCCGCGAGGTCCGAGAGGGCTTCAAATTCGCCTAGGGCAACGAGCCAAGTTTTTATAGCGGGCCCATATTTCTTGCGCCAAGCTTCGATGGCGAGCGTCCACTGCAAGCTCCACAAAACGAATGGATCGAGAACCTGGACAGCCAGATGGCGGCGCGAGACTAAGAAATCAACCAGCCGATTCAAGCGGGCGATGGACCTGGAAGCAAGGACGCCGTCTTTCGGGAATACTGCGTGAAGGTTCATGAGCTTGGACGAAGAGAATTTCTCCTGCTCGACTCGCGCGAGCACTTGTGAGAGCAAATTCAGGTCATGGGCGGATTCCTCGATGGCAGAAGCATTCATCGAAGTTTGCCGGCGAAATTTCGAGGCGAGACCCAAGTTCAAAACGGAAATCAAGATGGCAGGGTATTTGAGACCAAAAATAGCCCAGGCGAGCAGGCTACACATCCACAAGAACGCAAGCAGCGCCGAAATAATCTGCAACATTCCTGGTTGAGGTGTTGAAGAACCCTCTCCCCATGCCGACAGGGCTTCGGGTTGAACGCCCGACCGAAAATCTTTTCCCAAAACGGCCAAGTCTTCCCGCAGATCGAGGCGGGTGCGCAGTTCACTGACAGCAGAGTTGCGCAGGCGGACTTCATCCCGCGGGGCCGGTGCCAAAAGCCACTTGGCCAAGATTTCTTCACCCGCTCGCGTCCGCGCGGTGCAAAGCAGTTCGAACAGAGATCCGACGCCGAAAATATCGAGATCGCGAGCGTATGGATGAGAAGGGTCAGAAAAGCGGTCTCCCGGCTCGCCGGTTCCCATCCACTTATTGCCGATTCGGGCGAGACAGCGTTCGTAGAAAGCAATTTTTCGGGAATACTCTCGAATCGCGCGAATCACACGTTCGTGTGTTATCGCGAAGAAAATAAGCAAAGAGAGTGGGAGTAAGACCCAATAGATTGCGCTGATCCTGGTCGTGAGAATCCAGCCCGCAGAGACAACCGAAACGGCCAAGAAGAGCAGAGTTGTCGGGCCAAGTTTCGCAGCGGTCTGCTTGTAACGTGCTTCGGTCTCGCGCAGAATTTTCAGGCGGCTGCGATATTCGGCTTCAGGGTCTTGTTGATCCGTGGAGGCGTTCGACATGGTCAGTCTCCCGCAAACCGAGTTGCGCTTGCGGGAGTCGTTAAGTCTAGAGGAAAACGGCAGGCTCCATCCTGCCTAAAAGTACAGTGACCTGAAGTACTATTGACTTTCGCTTTTAGTTCGCCTACAGTGGCCATGCTACCGCGCAGAGGGGGCAGGATGACACTGACGAAAAGGCAGAAGGAAGTGTTGGATTACTTGGTCGGCTTCCTTAACAAGAATGGTTACTCGCCGAGCTTTGAGGAAATTGCGAGCTCATTGAAGCTGACTTCGCTGGCGACGGTGCATAAGCACCTCTCCACTCTTGAGAAGAAGGGCTTTATCCGCCGGGGCTACAATCAGAGCCGCTCTATCGAAGTAATGCAACTCCCGAAGCCCATACGTGAACAACTGCTCGACCGCCATGTGGTCGAACTGCCGCTAGCTGGGCGCATCGCGGCCGGGCGGCCGTTAGAAGCCGTGGAGGAACGCGAGACAATTTCGCTGGCCGATTTCGCGCGCGGACAGAACACATACGTTTTGCAGGTGCGGGGCGAATCCATGCGGGACGATCACATTCTTGACGGTGATTACATCGTTGTGGAACAGACTCAGGTGGCGAATCCCGGCGAAATTGTAGTCGCGCTGGTCGGAGAAGACGAGGCCACGGTGAAGCGTTTTTATCGCGAGCCAGGCGGAAAAGTTAGACTGCAGCCGGCGAACTCGCAGATGGCTCCAATCATAGTTTTGGCCTCGGACGTCAAGGTGCAGGGGCGAGTGGTAGGCGTCCTGCGCAAGTATTAGCTCAGGCGGATCGGACCATGGGATTTCCGAAGCCTGAGGAAGCCGCTGCGTACTATTCCACATATATCGATCGAATCTCTGGCGACAATATCGTTGATGTACTGGAATCCCAGCTACAAAGTGCGACTGCCTTCTTCAGTGGTATCTCCGAGGAAAAGTCTCTTCACCGGTACGCGCCTGACAAATGGAGTATTCGAGGACTACTGAATCATGTCAACGATACCGAGCGTGTATTCGCGTTCCGCGCCTTCTGGTTTGCACGCGGCTTCAGAGATCCCATGCCAAGCTTCGACCAGAACATCAGCGCTAATGCCGCTCAAGCGGACGACTCCTCATGGGCCACTCACGTCCAGGAGTTCCAGAAAATCCGCCAAGCCACCCTTGCGCTTTTTCGGAGTTTGCCAGCCCAAGCTTGGGGCCGCAGCGGTGTCGCCAGCGGGAATTCCGTCACGGTCAATGCGCTGGCCTACATAATTGCCGGACACGTCGCGCACCACATTGCAATCCTCCAAGAGCGGTATCTGTAACTTCTAAGTGTGACTCGGAGTGAGTATCAAGGTCGCCGGGGTTCATAGGCTGTTGGCATGCCAAAATACCTTGCAGTTTCCTCCCTAGGAGCTTTACTATCCAACTCCCCAGCCGTAGCGTTACCTCACCGGACACAACTGTACTATTTTGGATTAGGCTTCGTGTTTGGCGGGGGCTACATTGAGAAACCAGACCTCATTGCATAGAGTCCAGGCATATGAAGGGGCCAAGGAGGCGTAAATGTGGGGAGATAAAAAAACGGACGCTCCGGCAAAGAGTCCGCTCCCGCAGCAGCCACAACCATCGCCAAGATCAACCGCATCGACCGAAGCAGCACCAGTATTTCCTGGGGAGGCTAAGAAAATGGCACCTATCGATTCGACGTACCCGGCTACATCATCAAGCTCATCGAGCGGTATTGCGAGGCTCGGTGCGACCCTGCACGTAAAGGGCGAAATCACTGGCAATGAGGACTTGCACATCGACGGTACAGTCGAGGGGCTGGTCCAACTGGAAGACCGTAAGCTGACTGTAGGCGCGAGCGCTAAAGTGACGGCAGACATTATCGCCCGCGAAGTCGTGGTCTACGGCAACGTCAAAGGGAATTTGCGCGCGCGCGATCGCATCGAGATTAAGAAGGACGGCTCGGTAGTTGGCGACCTCACGACGGCGCGAATCATGATCGAGGACGGCGCCTACTTCAAGGGCTCGATCGAGATTGACAAGACCGGAGACGCGGGCGACAGCGATAAGCCTACGTATCGGGGCTCCCGCAGCACAGCCGCAGCGTCTTCTTCGGCTGACTAAGCTGGCGAGAACAACTGGGCCGTCCAGCGGAGGCCCACACGACTGGATTCATATTTGAGGAGGGCCGCCCTGGTGCGGCCCTCTTCTCCTTTCGAAGGCCCGCGCCCTCGCGCGACTCCTCGTTGACAGAAATCACTTCGTAATCTAAACTCATGGTTTGTCTTTAGACGGAAAGGTGTGACTGGACTAATGCGGACGCATGTACCAAAGGGCCGAGAGGCCGAAGATCTGCAAGTAGGGAAGAATTGGTTTGTGGTGAACGCGGAGGGCGTCGTTCTGGGGCGTCTTGCTACGCGTATTGCGCGCCTCCTGATCGGGAAGGATAAGGCGAACTACACGCCCCATCTGGATTGCGGCGATCACGTGGTAGTAATTAACGCCGAGCGCGTGAAGCTGACTGGAAACAAGATCGATCAAAAAATTTATCGTCACCATAGCGGTTATCCCGGTGGATTGAAAGAGATTCCCATCCGGGTGATGTTGCAACGCCGTCCCGAAGAAGTTGTGCGCGAAGCAGTGCTGGGAATGCTGCCAAAGAACAAACTCCGCGCGCGCCGGGCCAAGAAGCTGCGTGTTTATGCCGGAAGTGAAGCGCTTGCCCGCCACACCGGACAGAAGCCTCAGCCACTCGCGCTGTAACCAGAGATAGGGATTCGAAAATTTCTGCGCTTTGTGGAGTAATTCGCCACAAGCGCTTCGTGCTACTGCCTTCAGCGCTTTTTTGTGAAGAGCGTTCCGCACGTGCAACATAGGAGGGAGGAACTTTGAGTTCAGCTTCGAGTTCGCTAGCAAGCAACGCTGGAAAGCAGTTCTACGGCACCGGCCGCCGCCGGGAATCAATCGCCCGCGTGTACATCAAGATGGGACCTGCGCGCTTTACTGTAAATGGCCGTCCGGTGGATGAATATTTCCGCAACATTGCATGGCATACGGCCGCGGTCGAGCCGCTCAAGTTCACGCAGATGCTGGACCAGCTCGAGGTGAAGTGCATCGTGAAGGGCGGGGGCGTCGGCGGGCAATCCGGAGCCGTGCGCATGGGACTTTCCCGTGCGCTTTCGAGGATTAATCCGGAGCTGCGGCCTGCGTTGCGCAAGAACGGTTTCCTGACGCGCGATTCGCGCATGAAGGAACGCAAGAAGTACGGACAAAAGGGAGCGCGTCGCCGCTTCCAGTTCAGCAAGCGCTAATTTTTAAGGTTCGGCTCGATTCGTCGAGCCGGACCTAATTCACGGCCGGGAAGGACCGGCAAAAAAGGATGCTGCTCCGATCTGTCGCGGAGAGAAAAGCATCCCTCTAACGGAGGTACATTGGGAGTTGAAATTACGATGAAGGAGCTTCTGGAGGCTGGGGTGCATTTCGGCCATCAGACTCGGCGTTGGAACCCGAAGATGAAGGAATACATTTTCGGCGAACGCAATGGCATCCACATTATCGATCTGCAAAAAACTTTGAAGATGTTCCGCGATGCCGCCCGGTATGTCTCCGAGCTGGCCGGACAAGGCAAGCGAGTGCTTTTTCTGGGCACCAAACGCCAAGCGCAGGAAGCCATCGCTGAAGAAGCCAACCGCTGCGGTATGTTTTTCGTCAACCATCGCTGGCTGGGTGGCACGCTGACGAACTGGGCGACGCTGCAAAAATCCATCAAGCGGTTCAAGCTGCTGAAGGGCATGGTGGAAGACGGCCGCATGGCGCAGTTTTCCAAGAAAGAAGCGGCGCGGCTCGAACGCGAGCTGAAGCACTTGAGACAGAATTTTTCCGGTGTGGAGAACATGACGACACTGCCGGACGCGATGTTTGTGATCGACCCTAACGCGGAAGTGATCGCCGTTCGCGAGGCTCGACGCATGGGCATTCCGGTAGTGGCCATCGTGGACACAAATTGCGACCCCAACCTGGTGGACTGGGTCATTCCCGGGAACGACGACGCGTTGCGTGCGATCCGTCTTTTCACTTCGAAGATTTCCGATGCGGTTCTGTCGGGCCGCCAGTCGTTTGAACAAACGCAGATCGCCGACCAGAAATCCGGCGAAGGCGCGGGCGAAGAAAGCGTGGATTACGTCGACACGAGCGCCTATGAGGTTTACGAAAAGCAGGAAGGCGATTTCGTCGAGCCCGATGCTGAGATCGCAGTCGAGCCTGCTCTTGAAGCGAACGCAGCGGCGGCTGGAGAAGAAGATACAGTAGCCGGAGCGCCGCGAAAGTCGTAGATTCTGCCCGTCGGCTAAAGCAGCTTGAGCGTAGCGCTGCTGAGCCCGCATCGTAAGCGGCAAAGCCCAAATTCATCAAAGAGGAATCGAGTAAATCTATGGCTACAACTAGCAATCCAAACGTCTCGGCTCAGCTCGTCAAAGAGCTGCGCGATCGTACCGGCGCAGGTTTCACCGCTTGCCGTGAAGCGTTGCTTGAATCTAAGGGCGACATCGAACAAGCTATCAACATCCTTCGCAAGAAGGGACAGGCGGCTGCTGCAAAAAAAGCCCAGCGCACTACTTCTGAAGGATTGGTCAGCTACTACATCCATGCCGGTGGAAAAATCGGCGTGTTGGTGGAAGTGAATTGCGAGAGCGATTTCGTTGCGCGGACTGCCGAGTTTCAGCGTCTGGGCCACGATGTGGCCATGCATATTGCCGCCCTGGACCCGCGATTTTTGCGCCGCGAGGAAGTGACGCAAGAAACCCTCGACCGCGAGCGCGACATTTACAAGGAACAGGCGAAAGCTACCGGCAAGCCGGAAAATGTGATCGAAAAGATCGTGAATGGGAAAATGGAAAAGTTTTATGAAGAGAATTGCCTCTACGAACAGCATTTCATTAAGGATGAGGGTGTGACGGTGAAGGAGCTGGTGGACCAAGCCATCGCCAAACTCGGCGAAAACATTGCGATCCGCCGTTTTGCCCGCTTCAAAGTGGGTGAGATGGATGGCGCGTCGTCGTCCGCGGGGACGGCGGACGAACCGGATGCGTCAGCGTCGCCGTCAGCATAGAATTGAAGCACTCGTGAAAATCCGCCGCCTTTCGCGGCGGATTTTTTTTGCCCAAAACTCATTAAGTTTTGCGGAACGGTTACCGCCGCGAAGTTTGTCTGCTAGAATGCCCCTGGCCAATTTCAGGTCTTTAAAAATGGCGAAAACGAAATCGATAGCGCGAAGCGCTTTGGCGGGAAAACGAAGCGACGGCGCGCCCGTTTATGAGCGTCTGGTACTGAAACTTTCGGGCGAATCGCTCTCGGGCCCGCAGGGTTCCGGCATCCACGCTGAAACAATCCAAGGAATTGCGCGCGAAGTGAAAGAAGTCCGGGATCTGGGTGTAGCCGTCGCGATCATGGTGGGCGGCGGAAATATTTTCCGCGGTACGCGCCAAAAGCAGCTCGCGATCGACCGCGCCACCGGCGACTACATGGGCATGCTTGCGACAGTAATCAACGGACTTGCGCTGCAGGACGCGCTGGAGAAATCAGGCTGCCAGACGCGGATGATGAGCGCGATTGAAATGCATCAGGTGGCGGAGCCGTTCATCCGGCGACGCGCCACTCGCCATTTGGAAAAAGGACGCGTGGTGATTTTTGCCGGTGGAACGGGCAACCCTTACTTCTCGACTGATA
The DNA here is from genome assembly GCA_963698005.1 of uncultured Acidobacteriota bacterium. Classification (GTDB taxonomy): domain Bacteria; phylum Acidobacteriota; class Terriglobia; order Acidiferrales; family UBA7541; genus Palsa-295. The sequence goes on along the minus strand of OY969113.1, from coordinate 2,053,579 downwards.
CCGCCGCTGCTTTGCGCGCGATGGAAATCAAAGCTCAAGTCATCTTAAAGGCCACGCGGGTAGATGGAATTTACGACGCCGACCCGGAAAAAGTGGCCGGCGCAAAAATGTTCCAGCACATCACCTATCTGGACGTGCTGCAAAAGGGTTTAATGGTGATGGATTCGACCGCCATCTCACTTTGCATGGACAACAAGATGCCGATCGTCGTATTCAACATGACCGTGCCGGGAAATCTGAAGCGCGTGGTGCTGGGCGAGCAGGTGGGCTCGGTCGTCACCGCGGCATAAATAGAAGGCGGAGGCAATTCTCAGATGACCACGATTGCCACAAGCAAAGACGCTCTCGCGCAGGCGAAGATCCGCATGGAAAAAGCGGTGGAGGATTTTCGGAAGGAACTGGCGGGAGTGCGCACGGGACGCGCGAACGTGTCGCTGCTGGATCACGTGCGCGTGGATTATCACGGCACCTCGATGCCGCTCAACCAGTTGGGCACACTGAGCGTCCCTGACGCGACGATGATCATGATTTCGCCGTGGGACGCCAGCGCGGTTCCCATGATCGATAAAGCGATTCGCACCACCGACCTCGGCTTGAATCCGACGAACGACGGGAAAGTAGTGCGCGTCCCGATTCCGCCGCTCACCGAGGATCGCCGCAAAGACATGGTGAAGCACATTCACAAGGTGTTGGAGAATCATCGAACGGCGGTCCGCAATATTCGGCGCGATATTAAGGAAGCCGTCGAGAAGCTGGAGAAGGACAAGAAAATCAGCGAGGACGATCGGAAACGGTCCCTCGATGAGCTTGAAAAGCTGACGCACTCCGAAACGAAGAAAATCGAAGAACATTCCGCGCTGAAAGAAAAGGAAGTCCTCGAGATTAAGTGACGGCCCTCCTGCAATCAGCCGCCTGCCACTCGGAAACTCAGCTAGAACGCAGAGACTTTTTCGTCGTATAAATTGATCCATGCAGGAAGCACGACCCAGCCGGACAGCGATGCGGGTAGCAATGCGGCGCGCGGCGCACCAACTCTTCGATAGTCCCAAGGTATTAGTGGATCCAATCGCGCTGCCGATTATTGGGCCTGAGGCAGCAGCTAGATTGCATGCCGAACGGAATAATCATAGAAGCCGTGTGGCGCGAAACCTTCGCGCGTTCCTGGTGGCGCGCAGCCGGTTCGCGGAAGATGAACTGGCGCGGGCCGTAGAACGTGGAGTGACGCAATATGTGGTCCTCGGCGCCGGCCTCGACACATTCGCGTATCGAAACCCTCATGGAGATTTCGCGCCGCGAGTATTTGAAGTGGACTACCCGGCTACGCAGGAATGGAAGCGTCAGAAGCTCGCGGCAGCGGGGATCGCAATTCCGCCGTCCGTGACCTACGCGCCGGTGGATTTTGAACGGCAGACGCTGGCCGAAGGATTGAAACTAGCGGGATTTGACGCTTCGAAAGCCGCTTTCTTCTCTTGGCTGGGCGTCACCATGTACCTCACCGAAGAAGCAGTGATGGCCACCTTCGGTTTCATCGCCTCGAGTTCGCCCAGCGGAGGTATCGCCTTCGATTACGCAGTTCCGCGTTCGTCATTGAATTGGGTTGGACGCCTGGCTCTGGACGCTCTATCGCGCCGCGTAGCTTCTGCGGGCGAGCCCTTTCGCACATTTTTTGAACCGGGCGCGATGGCGCAGCAGCTTCAACGAATCGGATTCCGCCGCGTGGAAGATCTCGATGCGGACGAGATCAACCGGCGCTATTTTAAAAATCGCGCCGACCAGCTCCGCGTCACAAGCAGCCTGGGGCATTTAATGAGTGCAGAAATTTAGGCGAAAAATCCTCGTTCGAGCAAGGCTTGCGTCGGTCTGTACGACAATTAGGCCGCACCATATGAGGATCTTCAATTTATAGTGTGCAGATTTTCCGGGAGAATCAGCGTAAAGGTGCAGTTGCCTGTCGTAGCCGAGCAGGCCAGCGTGCCGCGCCTCACAATTCTTGCCGGTGTGGCATCGGGAAACATCGGGCCGAAATCCACGGTGCGCAAGCGATCCGCGAATGGCCGCAAATTTTGATTTCCGCTCACGAACTTCACAGCTTCCACTTTCGGGTCTTTGCTTCCCGGCGATAGCAGGACCAGAAAATCAGCCTCGGAATTTTCACCGGAGCCTTTTCCAATAGAGAAGGTTCGATGCGTAGTAAGTTCCGGCTTGGCCTGGTTTACCAGGTCTTCGATCTTGGCGTGTGGTCCCAGCAGTTGCACAAGTCGGGCTCGGGTTTCCGGAACCGAGTGGACTGCGCCCATGGACAGAAAATACATGTGAATGGCTCGATCTTTTTCGCCGCGTTTTTGGTCAATCTGCGCCAGATGATCGCCCACCTCGCCGTGCTGGTCTAGCAGCCAGGAAGCCCGAATGTAGCGTTCGGCGTCCTCTAGCTCACCTTTTTGGAAATGAACCCATCCGAGCGTGTCCCAATAAATACCCAGATTCGAAACCGCTTGCAGATCATCCATGGAAAGATGCGTGAGATTCACATTCCTCAGATTTGTCGCCGTCGCCGCAACGGCCGACTCGGCATACTGCTGAGCTTTGTCGAGCTCCAATTGATGATCTGCCAAGCTGTAGGCCACGTTATTCCAAACCGCGGGCGTCTGTGCCAGCTCTACTCCTTTCTCAAATGCGGCGAGAGCTTTTTCCTTTTCGCCCGTGTTGATGTAGGCCTGACCAAGGCTGACCTGAAGCTCGGCGTTTTCCGGCGACAAAATCGTGGCTTTGTCGAGTTCGGGAACGGCCTCGGCGTATTTATGTTCTTCGAGATAGAGAGCGCCGAGAGCCGCATGTGCAATCGGGTCGATTGGATTTACTTCTATCTGCTTTTGAAACGCCTTTGCAGCGTCTGTGTAATTCTGCTGTTGCTGCAGCGTAAATCCGAGATAGTTGTAGACGTGCTCGTCGTACGGGTTTAGTTCGATCTGCGTTCGGAATGCGGCACCCGCATCATCGAGCTGACCCAGGCGCAGATACGCAAGGCCCAGATCGTTCCATCCTTGTTTGCTCTTGGGATCCAGTTCAAGCGCCCGCTTCAGAAGTGGAATTGCCGCTTTCAAGTTTCCGGAGTCGAGTGCGGCGAGCCCCGCTTCGAGGAGTTCGCCAGGTTTCGCGCCTTCGGGAATCTCCGGTGCGCCGGGGTTGGAATTTTCGGCCAGCAATGTCTGGCCTTCGTCGGATTCTACGGCTCGAGTAAAAGCGCGGTAATCGCCTGCGCGGGAAGCAGGAAGCTCCCGCATCTTGAAGTTAAGCGTACGCTCGGCCAACAGTGTGTGAGATTCAAAGCGGTAACTCGATTTGAAAGCCGCGTAGTCCCGCACGATCGAAACTGCCACGGGAGCTTGCGCCGTAAAACTGGACGGCAACTTCAGTTTCAACGTCATAGTGACATCGAGAGGGCTTCCGAAATGAATCGGCTCAGCCGTGTCCTCGGAGGCATCCGGCATGCCGATCATCAACAGCGGGACAGTGACTTTGCTTTTCTTGCTGGACCAATCAAGAAAATTCGCCTGCGAGAACTCGAGATCGAGTTCGAAAGGGTTTTGCGTATCCGAAGGGTCGCTCGGTTTTACGGAAGTCACCTCGCCGTGGATGCCGTCCAGAGCGGCGATCGTCTGTCCGAGTTCTTTCCATTGAGTTTGCGGCGTGCGGCGAAAGGCAACACGCAGCGCGAGCTCGTTATCGCCGCGAAGAAAGTAACGCAGCTTGGCCGAAAGCTTACCGAGGTCGCTTACCTCGGCATCGATTTCCACGCGCTGCGTTGATAGAAATGGCGGATCGATCGGGGTTTCGACAATTTTTCCAGCACCATCGGACGGTACGAGTAGCGCGGATTTGTTACGCAGCGCCGGAGAAAGCAGGCGGAAAGGCGCAACCTCAGCCGTTGAGTCCATCCAGAGCAGCCCATCGTCCGCCGGAACGGCGGTGATCACATGATCGAATTGCGAAGGGGAAGGCATGGACGTGTCGAGAGCGCTCGAAAACGGAATTAGAACCGCGTCCGAAGGGATTTCTGCGGCCTGGAGCATTGCAGCGAGCAACGTGTGCTTGTCCTTGCAGTCGCCGTATTGATTTGCGAAGACGTCGGCGGCCGAATGCGGTTGGTAACGCCCAAGCCCGAAGGAAAGGCTTACGTAGCGAATATTTTTGGCAACGTAATCGTAGAGCGCTTGGACTCTGTCGAGTTTATTCTCGCGGCCTTGGAGCAGTTCGAGGGTCTTCGCGCGAATTTCAGGAGTGGGGTCAGTGCGGCCCTTTTCCAATTTCGCATACCATTGCGCCACTTCTTCCCAGCTCCCGAATGTTGTTAGCTCTACGTCAGGCCGCTTCGTTTCGGCGGGCCGTTCCTTTTTCTTGGCTTTTTCGTCTTCGGGCGCGCGAATTAAATTGGCGCGCTGCCAGTGATAAATGGTTCGCCCGTCTTCATCGGACTTCGAAAACGGAATCTTGCGCGAAGCCAGGTCGCCGCCGGTCCCAGGCTTAACACGCAGTTGATAATCCTCGCGTCCATTGGTGAGAGAAATGTCCGGCGAGCGCAGGGTGATCGCGCGGCCCTGCGGCACGTCAATTGCAAGCCGCTCGTCGAGAACGATTGCGTCTCCAAGGAAATTATAGGCGAACCAGAATTCTCCGGGCGCCAGCGAAGTAAGCGAGCGCGTAACGATTTCGTACTCGAGTGTGTCGCCGGCGTGCAGAGATGGAACGGTAATGTGTTTTTCCTTGTAGTCCGTGTACATGGGGGCATCGCGTGCGACGCTGGCGGTCATTTCTTTTATCGATTCGGGCGCTGCGTCGACGGAAGTTCCGTCCGGCTCGTGGACGCGCACGGTTCGGATTTCCATTTGCTCGTTGCTCGAGTTGTAACCGAAAACAAGTTCTCCCAACTGCTGGACCCCGGCGTCGCTTTGCACGCGAATCCGCACGGCGAGATCGCGTTGGCTTGTACCGTCGTTTTCAAAGCGCGCCGTTGTGTAGTACTGCTCGATCACAAACGGTTCTTGCGCGTAGTTCGACGCGCCGGGTTTCCGCGCTGCCGAGGATTCGTCTGAGTGGCGCGATCCCTCGGGCGTCGCCGCTTGTTGTGCGCCAGCGGTTCGGGCTATTAGAGAAATGCAGAGTAAGCCGAGGCTGAGGCAGAAACGTTTCATGCATGCTCCCCGTTGAGTTTGACGGACATTAGTCTAGAAGGGTTCGTCTGGCCGGTAAAGCAACTCCAAAGACCTTGGTGAGCAACTTTGAAACACAGCAGTCTGCGGAGCTTCGACCTCTTTCCGGAGTCTCCCTAATTCTCGTCCTGTCCGCGTTCCAAGGCGGGATCCCGAGCGGATTTATAAGTCATTTGTAATCAGCTATATATGCTCTCAATTCCGCCCTGAGAGGTTCGATGCGTCGGAACACGAAAAAAAGTGGTCTATGAAGATCACGTTCCGCCGAAGTCGGTGAGTTTGAGGTGGCTTGCCAGATCGCGAACTTTTTTTGGATTTATTCATGTCCGGGAATCGAGTTGACAATATCTGTTATTTTTCCTATACTCTCCCGGTTGCATTGACGCAGTTGGACTTGGTGGTGATTAGGGAAGTCTTCCGACCCCGGAACACAGAAGAACGGAACGGGGACAAGAAGAACGGCCGAAATGGGGCGCCAGCCCCGCAAAGCCGTGTGAGCCTCTCCGCTATTGCAAGAGATGGAGTTCACTCCTCGGGGTGAAGCATCATCGCGGAGTACCTGGGTAATTCCTTCGGGTTATGGCGCCTTTTCTGTTCATTCACCCGCAGAATTTTGCGCGGGCGGATTTGTTATGCGCAGAATTATGCCGCAAAAATAAAAAGCTGGTGTTACTTCGAGGGGGAACGAGTGCCGACGTTTTCACAATTGGTGCGGAACGGCCGGGAAAAAATCCGGACGAAGACAAAATCGCCGGCGCTTGAGGGATGCCCCGAAAAGCGCGGTGTTTGCGTCCGTGTCTATACCCAGACGCCCAAAAAGCCGAACTCAGCGCTGCGGAAAGTTGCTCGCGCGCGCCTGACCAACAGCGCCGAAGTGACAACTTATATCCCCGGCATCGGACACAATCTGCAGGAGCACTCCATCGTGCTGGTTCGCGGCGGCCGCGTAAAAGACTTGCCGGGCGTTCGCTATCACGTAATTCGCGGAACTCTTGACGCAGCAGGCGTTGAAAATCGCAAGCAAGGGCGCTCGAAATACGGCGCCAAGCGGCCAAAAGCCGCACAGAAGTAGGAGAGCGGAAATATGCCACGTAAAGGCTGGGTTCTTCGACGAAAAATTCCGGGAGATCCGGTTTACGCTAGTGATCTCGTGCAGAAATTCATTTCGAGCATGATGTACGACGGCAAGCGCGCCACGGCTCAGGCTATTTTCTACAAGGCCATGGACCAAGTGGCGAAAACCACCAACGACGACGCATTCAAGCTGTTCAAGAAGGCCGTCGAGAACTGCAAGCCGGTCCTGGAAGTGAAGTCACGGCGCGTCGGCGGCGCGAACTATCAAGTGCCGGTGGAAGTGAATCCATTTCGGCGGCAATCGCTCGCGATCCACTGGCTGGTGTTGTATTCGCGGACTCGCGGCGGCAAGACCATGACCGACAAGCTGGCTGGAGAAATTGTCGACGCTGCGAACGGCCGCGGCGGCGCCGTGAAGAAGAAGGAGGACGTGCACCGCATGGCTGAGGCTAACAAAGCCTTCGCTCATTATCGCTGGTAGCGCAAATAACTTTTCGAATGCCACGCCAAGTCCAAATCGATCAAACTCGCAACATCGGGATCATGGCTCACATTGACGCCGGAAAGACGACGTCAACCGAGCGCATCCTGTTCTATACGGGTGTGACCTACAAGATTGGCGAAGTGCACGAAGGCACTACGGTAATGGACTGGATGGAGCAGGAGCGCGAGCGCGGCATCACGATCACGTCTGCTGCAACGACCGCTTCCTGGAAGCGCTTCGACAAAACGTACCGCATCAACATTATCGATACGCCGGGACACGTTGATTTCACCGTGGAAGTAGAGCGCTCGCTTCGCGTGCTCGACGGCGCAGTCGCCATTTTTGACGCAGTTGCCGGAGTGCAGCCGCAATCGGAAACGGTCTGGCGCCAGGCGGACAAGTATCGCGTTCCGCGCATCGCGTTCATCAACAAAATGGACCGCATCGGCGCGGATTTCGATCATTCCATTCGTTCCATGCGCCAGCGCCTCTCAGCCCACCCCGTTCCTCTGCAATATCCCATCGGACGAGAAGATAATTTCATCGGCGTCATCGATTTCATCGAAGAGCGCGCCATCATCTGGAAGGATGAAACGCTGGGCGCGGAGTATGAGACTTTGCCTCTTGAGAAGCTATGGGACGCGGAATTTCTCAAGTCGCGCCCCGAACTCGAAATTGCCATAAAAGCTTCTGCGCTGACTCCGGAATTTTACAAAGAGCATCGCGATAAAGTGGTCGAATACATCGCGGAACACGACGACGCCGTGCTCACCAAGTACCTCGAGCAGCACAAACTCGAACCCGCGGAGCTGCGCGCTTCCATTCGCCGCTCGACCATTGCGCTGAAGTTGGTACCCGTTCTGGCTGGTTCCGCCTTCAAGAATAAGGGTATTCAGCCGCTGCTTGATGCGGTCGTGGATTATCTTCCTTCGCCCGCGGATGTGCCGCCGGTAGAAGGCGAGGATCCGAATGGCGAGGAAGCGATTTTGCGGCGCGCCTCCGACGATCAGCCGTTTGCCGCACTTGCATTCAAGATTATGACCGACCCCTACGTCGGCCACGTCACTTACATCCGTGTCTACTCCGGCGTGCTGAAAGCTGGCGCGAACGTATACAACTCGACCAGAAAAACCCGTGAACGCATTGGACGATTGTTGCGCATGCACGCGAACAAGCGCGAAGAAATCGAGTCCATCGAAGCAGGAGACATCGCGGCCTGCGTAGGCCTGAAGAACGTGACCACCGGCGACACGCTATGTGACGAAGAAAAACCGATCGTTCTCGAAAATATTGATTTTCCCGCGCCGGTAATTTCGGTGGCTATCGAGCCGAAGACGAAAGCAGACCAGGAAAAAATGGGTACTGCGCTGGGAAAATTGGCGCAGGAAGATCCCACCTTTCGCGTTCACACCGACCACGACACGGGCCAGACGCTGATTTCCGGGATGGGCGAACTGCACCTTGAAATCATCGTGGATCGCATGATGCGCGAATTCAGCGTGCAGGCCAACGTAGGCCGGCCGCAGGTGGCGTACCGCGAAACGATTTTGAGAGTCGCCGAAGGCGAAGGCAAGTACATCAAGCAGACGGGCGGGCGCGGCCAGTACGGACATGCAGTGCTCTCCGTTCATCCGCTTCCGAACGCTGGGCACGAAGACATGCACGAAATGTCCACGGATGAAATCGACGAACTCGCAAAAAGCGTTGCAGGCAAGGGCGGCAAGTGGCATTTCGACAAGGAACACCGCCTTTTGTTCATTGATAAGGTGATTGGCGGTTCGATTCCCAGAGAATTTATCCAGCCGATCGAAAATGGCGTGCGCGAAGCCATGGAAACCGGCGTTCTGGCCGGCTACGAAATGGTTGACTGCGCGGTGGTCCTCACAGACGGCAGCTACCACGATGTGGACAGCTCTGAAATGGCTTTCAAGATCGCAGGCTCCATGGCGTTCAAGGAAGCCTGCAAACGAGCGAATCCGAAACTGCTCGAGCCGATTATGCGTGTTGAAGTTGTGGTCCCCGAAGATTACATGGGACCTGTGATTTCGGACTTGAACTCTCGCCGCGGACAAATGCAGGGAAGAGAATCGCGTGGCGGCACGGAAATTATCAATGTGAAGGTGCCACTGGCGGCGATGTTCGGTTACGCCACTGAAATACGCAGCCGCACACAGGGGCGCGGAAGTTTTACCATGCACTTTTCGCATTACGAGCAAGTTCCCGGAAACATTGCGGAAGAAATTATTGGTGGAGCAAACGGCGATAAGCCAAAGAAATAGCTGCGGTCCATTAGTTTGGAAGTAAGAGCGCTGGATAGAGGAGCGACAAAGATATGGCGAAGGAGAAATTCGAACGCAATAAGCCGCACGTGAATATTGGGACGATTGGGCACATCGACCACGGCAAGACGACTTTGACGGCGGCGATCACGAAAGTGCTGTCGAAGAACAATCCGAAAGTGTCGTTCCGCGCGTTTGATTCGATTGATAACGCGCCGGAAGAGCGCGAGCGCGGCATCACGATTGCGGTGTCGCACGTGGAGTATGAGACGGCGAACCGTCACTACGCGCACATCGACTGCCCGGGGCATGCTGATTATGTGAAGAACATGATCACGGGCGCAGCGCAAATGGACGGCGGAATTCTAGTCGTGGCTGCGACGGATGGGCCGATGCCGCAAACGCGGGAACACATTCTACTGGCGCGTCAAGTGGGCGTACCGGCGATTGTGGTGTTTCTGAACAAGTGCGACATGGTGGACGATCCGGAATTGCTGGAACTGGTGGAACTGGAAGTGCGGGATTTGCTGAAGACTTATCAATTTCCGGGAGACACGATTCCGATAGTGCGCGGGTCGGCGCTGAAGGCGCTCGAAGGCGATGCGAAATACGAGAAGTCGATACTTGAGCTGATGGAAGCGGTGGACAAGAGCATCCCGATGCCGGTGCGGGATATCGACAAGCCGTTTGCGATGCCGATTGAAGATATTTTTTCGATCTCCGGCCGCGGAACGGTGGTGACGGGAAGAATCGAGCGCGGCAAAGTGAAAGTGGGAGAAGAAGTGGAAATTGTGGGCTTCCGTCCGACGATGAAGAAGACGGTGACGGGCGTGGAAATGTTCCGCAAGCTGTTGGATGAAGGGATTGCGGGAGACAATGTGGGGTTGCTGCTGCGCGGCACGGAAAAAGATGAAGTGGAGCGCGGGCAAGTGTTGGCCAAGCCGGGCTCGATCACGCCGCACACGAAGTTCAAGGCGGAAGCGTACGTGTTGACGAAGGAAGAAGGCGGGCGGCACACTCCGTTCTTTACGGGCTACCGGCCGCAATTCTATTTCCGGACTACAGATGTGACCGGAGACGTGAAGCTGCCGCAAGGTGTGGAGATGGTGATGCCGGGAGATAACGTGTCGGCGGAGATTACGCTGATTACGCCGGTAGCGTTGGAGAAGGGGTTGCGGTTCGCGATTCGCGAAGGCGGCCACACGGTGGGAGCCGGCGCTGTCGCCGAGATCATCGAGTAAACATGCCCAACGGAGAAAAAATTCGGATTCGTTTGAAGGCATACGATCATCGCATTCTCGATCAATCGACGCGAGAGATTGTCGAAACCGCGAAACGTACCGGCGCAGATGTAGCCGGCCCGATTCCGCTGCCGACGGTCATCAACCGCTGGACCGTTTTGCGCTCGCCGCACGTGGACAAGAAATCGCGCGAACAATTTGAAATGCGCACGCACAAGCGGCTAATCGACATTCTCGATCCCACTCCAGACACGGTGGACGCCCTAATGAAGCTCGATCTTCCTCCGGGAGTGGACGTCGAGATCAAGGCTTTTGGACGAGAGCACACAGGCAAGTAACAAACGCGAAATAAAAACGCGAAGGAAAGAGCGAACGAAATGGCAGTCAACGGCATACTCGGAATAAAACTTGGCATGACGCAGGTCTTCGCCGAAGACGGTACCGCGGTTCCCTGCACGGTTCTGCAAGCGGGCCCGTGCGTGGTGGTCCAGCGGCGAACGAAAGACAAAGATGGCTACGACGCTGTGCAGTTAGGCCTGGTCGAATTCATCAAGCCCCAGCGCGTGAACAAAGCTTTGACCGGCCACTTCAAGAAGGCCGGCGTGGCGCCGCTGCGATACGTCGGAGAATTTCGAATCGACGATTCGAAGGATGAAGCCAAGCCCGGTGACCGCGTCCTGGTGGATCACTTCAAAATCGGCGAGTTCGTGGACGTAACCGGCGTCAGCAAAGGCAAGGGATTTCAAGGCGGCGTGAAGCGCTGGCACTTCCGCGGCGGCGACGCTTCGCACGGTTCCATGTTTCATCGCGCACCCGGCGGCATTGGCGCCAGTTCGTTTCCGTCGCGCGTGTGGCCCGGCCAGCATTTTCCGGGACACATGGGGAATGAGCGCAAGACTTCCAAGAATTTGCGCGTTGTGAGAATCGATTCAGAAGAAAACTTGCTGCTCGTTTGCGGCGCCGTTCCCGGCCCGGCGGGCAGATACATTTTCATTCGCAAGGCCAAGGCGGCCCTGTAAAGAGACGACGACGATGCCTGTAGCGGACGTAAAAAATCTTGAAGGCAAGAAGATCGGCACGATTGACCTGGCCGACGATGTGTTTGGCGTGAAGGTAAACGCGCACCTGCTGCATGAAGCGGTGCGGCACTATCTCGCGGGCAAGCACGCCGGAACGCACAAGACCAAGGACAAGAGCGAAGTCAGTGGTTCGGGCAAGAAGCTCTGGAAGCAGAAGGGAACCGGCCGCGCACGCGTCGGCTCCATTCGTTCTCCGCTCTGGCGCCACGGCGGCACGGTACATGGTCCGACGCCGCGCAGCTATTCGTATGCGCTGCCGAAAAAAATGATCATCGGCGCGTTGCGTTCGGCGCTTTCTTCAAAGCTGGCCGAACAGAAAATGACGATTGTGGATGCGTGGGAGCTCGAAACGCACAAGACGAAAACATTTCGAGAGACTCTGACGCGGCTCGATAAAGAAACGCCTTCGATCCTGCTCGTGGACAACAGCTCGAATGTGAATCTCGAGCGTGCCAGCCGGAATATCGATGGCTTGACGCTGGTTCCGACGAATGCTCTCGAAGCGTACGATTTGCTGCGGCACGATCATCTAATGATGTCGCGCGAAGCAGCTGTGAAGCTCAGCCGAGCGCTTTCCGCGACGCCGCAGGAAGAGCCGATACAGATTCAGCCGGCGCCGTCTGCGCCGGCAAAACATGCGGCTGCCGAAAAAAGCGAGCACGCCAAGACTCCGGCGAAGGCGCATGCGAAAGCCCATGCCGCGCCAAAAGCCGCCAAGAAGCACGCGGCTGAAAAGAAAGAAAAGCCGAAGGCAAAAGCCAAGCATAAGCCCAAGGCGAAAAAGGAATAGGCGATGGATACCAGGCTTTATCAAGTGATCAAGCGGCCCATCATCACCGAGAAGGGTCTCGGCGTGAAGGAGACGCAGCACACCGTGGTATTCGAAGTCGCGTCGGATGCTACCAAGACCGAAATTAAGGAAGCAGTGCAACGCGTTTTTAAAGTGAAAGTGGATCACGTTCGCACCGCGAATTTTCACGGGAAGTTTCGGCGCCGCGGACGCGCTGAAGGGTTTCGCAGCGATTGGAAGAAAGCGTACGTGCGGCTGGCTGAAGGCGAAAAAATGATCGAGTACGCCGACAACATTTAGTTTCGGCGAGGTTTGGGAGCGAACCCGCTCCGGAGCAGGCAAGAGGCAACGATGGCACTGAAGACATTTAAACCGTACACACCGTCAAGACGTTTTCTCACCATGCTCGATAAGAGCGAGGTGACCAAACAAACGCCGGAAAAATCGCTGGTGGAATCCAAGAAGCGTACCGGCGGCCGCAATGCACAGGGCGAAATCACTTCCTGGCACCGTGGTGGCGGGCACGCGCGAAAGTATCGCAACATCGATTTCCGCCGCGACAAGACGGGCATCCCGGCGAAGGTCGCCTCGATTGAGTACGACCCGAACCGTTCGTCGCGAATTGCATTGCTGCACTACGCGGACGGCGAGAAGCGTTATATTTTGCAGCCGGTGGGGCTGGAAGTCGGCATGACGGTGCAGAACGGCGAAGGCGCGGACATTCTTCCCGGCAACGCCATGAAGTTCCGAAACATTCCGCCCGGCACGATGGTCCACAATCTTGAGCTTTTTCCCGGCAAGGGCGGCCAAGTGGTTCGTGCCGCCGGCGGAGCAGCGCAGCTTTTGAGTAAAGAAGGCGACCTCGCGCTGGTGAAGCTGCCTTCGGGCGAAGTCAGGCGATTTAGCGTCGAGTGCATGGCCACCATCGGCCAGCTCGGAAATCTGGATCACGAAAACGTGACCTACGGAAAAGCAGGCCGCACACGTTGGCATGGCAAACGGCCCACCGTGCGCGGCGTGGCGATGAACCCGGTGGATCACCCGCACGGCGGCGGTGAAGGCCGCGTGAAGGGAAACCATCCGCAGACTCCGTGGGGTTTTCCGACCCTTGGCGCGAAGACGCGCAAGAAGCGCAAGAGCAGCAGGATGATCGAACAACGGCGCAAGCCGTAGTTTCGAAAACAGAGAGCAACCTAATGACAGCCACTCGAACATCTCGACGGTCAGCACGGCGGACGCCACGGCGAACCGCGCGAGCGCGGAAATCTACTCCGCGGCGCGCTGCGAAGCCGGCGGCGAAAATAGTTTCGAAACTTACGCCCGCCCCGCAAGTGCAGCTCCGATTGTGCAAATCGGGCTGGGCCGTGATTGTGGAAAAGATTCCCAACGCGCAAGGGACCCGTTTCGTGTGCCCTTTCTGTCCTTTGTCGCACCGAGTCTCCGGCCCGGTGCGTGGATTCAAAAAAATTCGCCGCGCGCAGTGGATTAAGCTGCGCCGTGTGGAGGAGTAAGAAGCCCGATGCCGCGCTCGCTCAAGAAGGGTCCCTTCATCGACGACCACCTGCGTATTAAGGTGGAAGCGCTGAATACCAGGAACGAAAAGAAAGTTCTGAAGACGTGGTCGCGCCGGTCAACCATTCTGCCGGACATGATCGGCCACACCATCGCGGTTCACAACGGTAAGAAATTTATTCCGGTTTACATCACCGAGCAGATGGTGGGACACAAACTCGGCGAATTTTCGCCGACACGCACCTTTAAGGGCCACGCCGTGAAAGCGGCGCTCGAGAGGGCGGCTGCGGCGTCAGCTCCCGCTGGAGCGCCTACTGGTGCAGGAGCGGCTGGTAGCGGCGCAGCAGCGGCGCCAAAGGCATAAATGATGGCAACGGCGACACAAGTTTCAACGCAAATTGAAGGGATAGCGAAGGCTCGCTACATTCGCGTCTCGCCGCAAAAGGCGAGGTTGGTGATTGACTTGATTCGCGGTGAGCGCGCGGAAGCTGCGTTGCACACTCTGCGATTCACTAAGAAGCGAGTAGCCAAGGAAATCGAGAAAACGCTGCGCAGCGCGATCGCCAATGCCGAGCGCAAAGCGGAAGACGCGGGCGAATCGCTGGACGTGGATGCGCTGTTCGTAACCCGCTGCTACGTGAACGAAGGCCCGCGCTGGAAGCGTATGCGTCCCGCGCCGATGGGCCGCGGCTTTCGTTATCAGAAGCGTACCGCTCATATTGTTGTGGAAGTAGCGGAACACCACCGCGCCGCAGCAGAACGAATAACTGCAGCCGCTGAGGAAGCGCAAGCATCCAAGGGCGTGCGCGGAGCAGTGCGTAAGGCTCGCAAAGCATTCGAGAAGCGCGCAAAGCAGCAAGGACCGAAAAAGAAGAAGTAGGAGGACAGTTTGGGGCAGAAAACACATCCGTACGGTTTTCGGCTGGGCTACAACAAAGTCTGGAAGTCACGCTGGTTTGCCAAGCGCGATTACGCCGACTTGTTGCATGAAGACGTTCAGCTTCGCAAGGTGCTGAAGGAGAAGTTGAAGTCGGCTGGCATCAGCGGGATTGACGTGGAGCGTGCCGCGAACAAGCTGGTCGTCCGAATCTACACCGCGCGTCCTGGAATCATCATCGGACGCAAGGGTTCCGAAATTGACAAGTTGAAGAGCGACGTGCAGAAGCGCACCAAGCGCGAGGTGCACATCGACATTCAGGAAGTGCACCGTCCCGAGCTTGATGCGCAACTGGTGGCAGAATCAATTGCGTTGCAACTCGAAAAGCGCGTCGCATTCCGGCGTGCCATGCGCAAGGCTGTAGATTCCGCGCTGCGTTTTGGCTGCAAGGGCATCAAGGTGCGTGTAGCAGGCCGGCTGAACGGCGCTGAAATCGCGCGCAAAGAATGGTACTTGCAAGGGCGCTTGCCGCTACAGACTCTGCGGGCCGACATTGATTACGGCACGGCTGAGGCGCACACAACCTACGGCGTGATTGGCGTGAAGTGCTGGGTTTACCAGGGCGAGAAAATCCCGCAGCGCGGCGGGAAAACCGGAACAACCTCGGAAGTTTAGAGTTTAAGGAAACGGGTCCAATACCATGTTGATGCCGAAAAAAGTTAAATACCGCAAGCAACAGCGCGGGCGCCGTACCGGAAAGGCCTGGCGCGGCGGTTCGCTCGCGTTCGGCGAGTACGGATTGAAAGCGATGGAACCGGCATGGATCACCGACCGGCAAATCGAAGCGGCTCGCGTGGCGATCACGAGGTTTATCAAGCGCGGCGGAAAACTTTGGATCCGGATATTCCCGGACAAACCGTTCACCAAAAAGCCGGCTGAAACTCGAATGGGTAAGGGCAAAGGGCCACCGGAGCATTGGGTTGCAGTGGTAAAGCCGGGCCGTGTGATGTTCGAAATGGCCGGCGTAGATCTTGCGGCTGCCACGGAAGCGATGGCGCTTGCTTCACACAAGTTGCCGATTCGAACGAAGTTTGTAAGCCGTGCGGAGGAACTGTAATGGCGGGGCGTACTGCAAAACTGCGTGAGATGAATCCCAGCGAGCTCGAAGTGCAGCAGCAGGAGCTTGCCGAGCAGATTTTCCGCCTGCGGTTCCAGCTCTCCACCGGGCAAGCGGAAGGTTTAAGGAAATTGCGGGAAGCGAAGCGCGATCTCGCGCGAATCAAAACTCTTCTGCGCGAAGCCGAATTGAGGAAAGCGTAATGGCGAACGAAACAGCAACGAAAGCCGCGTCAGGTCAAGAAGGCGCTCACGTACGCGGAGTGCGTCAGGAACTGACCGGCGTGGTGAGCAGCGCGAAGATGCAGAAAACGATCGTGGTGAAGGTAATCCGCGCGGTTCAGCATCCTCTCTACCATCGAGTGGTGCGGCACACGAAGAAATATTACGCGCACGACGAAACGGGCGAAGCCCGCGTTGGCGATACGGTACGAATTGTTTCCACCCGGCCGCTTTCGAAATTGAAGCGCTGGCGGCTTGAGGAAGTAGTAGCGCGCTCAACGCGAGCGTAAGCAGAAACTGAAGCGGCACTAAGGGAGCAAGATCATGGTTCAGATGCGGACATGGCTGACGGTGGCCGACAATTCCGGCGCTCGCCAATTGACCTGCATTCTCCCAGTGGGAGGAGATGCGGGATTGGTGGCCGGATTGGGCGACGTAATTACCGCCGCCGTGAAGGAAGCGACGCCCGACAGCCAGGTGAAAAAGGGCAAAGTAGTGCGCGCAGTGGTTGTGCGCACAAGGAAAGAGCACCGGCGCAGGGATGGCACTTACATCCGGTTTGACGACAACGCTGCGGTGCTAATAAACGATGCGGGCGAGCCGATTGGTACGCGCGTTTTCGGGCCGGTAGCCCGCGAGCTGCGCGAAAAGAAGTTCACCAAAATTATCTCGCTCGCTCCGGAAGTGTGGTAGCGATGAGAGAACCTAAAGTAAAACCCGACGCGCACGGCATTCGCCACGGCGACATGGTGAAAGTGATGGCAGGCCGCTCGAAAGGCAAGAGCGGAAAAGTGCTGTCCGTGAATCTGTGGAAGGACACCGTCACGGTCGAGCACACGAACATGATTAAGCGGCACACGCGCCCGAATCCGTCGAAGAACATCAAGGGCGGCATCCTGGAAAAGGAAGGGCCGATTCACGTTTCAAACGTAATGCTGCTCTGCCCGGGATGCGGTAAACATACCCGCGCAGGACATACCACGCTGCCGGACGGCACGAAAGTGCGCACTTGCCGCCGCTGCGATACGACTTTTGAGAGCTAGAGGCCGAGAGAAGAAATGATCACGCGTCTGCATGAAAAGTATCGCAAAGAAGCCATCCCGGCGCTTTCAAAGCGTTTCGGGTACACCAATACGATGGCGGTCCCTCGCGTTTCGAAGGTGACGGTCAACATCGGCATGGGCGAAGCCAGCGCGAACGTAAAGCTGCTCGATACGGCCGTAGCCGAGCTAGGGCAAATCGCCGGACAGAAGCCCGTGATTACGCGCGCCAAGAAGTCGATCGCGAATTTCAAGATTCGCAAAGGCATGCCCATCGGCTGCATGGTCACGTTACGCGGCGAGCGAATGTACGAATTCCTCGACCGCCTCTCGGCGATCGTTCTGCCTCGTGTCCGCGACTTCAAAGGGCTGCCGCCGAATTCGTTCGACGGCCGCGGCAATTACACCATCGGCATTAAGGACCAACTCGTTTTCCCGGAGATCGATTACACCCGGGTAGACAAAATCAAGGGCATGAACGTCACTATAACCACCACCGCACGAAACGACGAAGAGGGGCGCGAGCTGTTGAAGCTGCTCGGCGTTCCTTTCCGGGCGTAAGGAGAGCGACAAAGCATGGCGCGTACCAGTCAGTTCGCGAAGATGAAGAAGAAGCTGAAGTACAAGATCCGTAACCGGAACCGTTGCCGGATTTGCGGACGTCCGCGCGGATTTCTCCGCAAGTTTGAAATGTGCCGCATCTGTTTCCGCGGACACGCGCTCAAGGGAGAAATTCCCGGCGTGGTGAAGGCTAGCTGGTAAGGAAGGAAGAATGACCACCGATCCCATTGCTGATTTGTTGACGCGAATTCGAAACGGTTCGCGGGCGAAGCATTCGCGAGTCGATATGCCTTCGTCGAAGCTGAAGATTGAATTCGCGCGCATTTTGAAGGACGAGGGTTACCTCGCGAATTACAAAGTCGTGGAAGAGCAGAAGGGAAAGAAAACGCTGCGCTGTTTTCTGCGCTACACGCCGGATCGCCGCAGCGTGATCACCGACCTGAAGCGCATTTCTCGGCCGGGTTCGCGGCGCTACATTCCCAAGACCGGAATTCGTCCGGTAGTCGGCGGGATGGGTATTTCGATACTGTCCACGCCCCGCGGATTGATGACCGGCCAGTCGGCGCGCAAGGCTGGCGTCGGCGGCGAAATAATGTGCGAAGTTTGGTAGGCATTTCTTAACTAAGAGGATTTGAGAGAGCTATGTCGCGAATTGGGAACAAAATAATTCCAGTACCCTCCGGTGTAAAAGTGCAGATCAAAGACGACGCCGTCGATGTGCAGGGCCCTAAGGGCAAAATGCATGTGCCGGTGCCGCGCGGGATCTCCTTCGAACAGAAGGACGGCATTCTCGTCGCCAAGCGCGAGTCCGACCAACAGCGCGCATTGCACGGACTGGCGCGCGCTCTGGTAGCCAATGCAGTCACCGGCGTAACCACCGGTTTCAAGAAAGATCTCGACATCGTAGGCGTCGGGTATCGCGCCGAAGTGAAAGGCAAGAACGTGGTGCTGGCGCTGGGATATTCGCACCCGATTGAGTTCCCGATTCCGGAAGGCATCTTGATCGCGGTGGAAAAGCAAACGCACATGTCGGTTTCTGGTGCGGACAAGAATCAAGTCGGACAAGTAGCCGCGAATCTTCGCGCGTTGCGCCCGCCCGACCCGTACAAGCAGAAGGGCATTCGCATCACGGGCGAGCGGTTAAAGAAAAAAGCAGGCAAGGCTGGCGCGAAGTCGGCGTCCGCTTAGCTCGGAGGGAGAACTAGAATGGCAGCACCGGTTCGAAGATTATCGCGGGAAGCGCACCGTCGCCGGATTCACGTACGCACGCGCCAGACGCTTTCAGGAACATCCGAGCGGCCGCGCCTTTGCGTGCATCGCTCGACCAAGCACATCCGCGCGCAGGTTGTGGACGATCAAACCGGCCGAACGCTCGCCTCGGCGAGCTCGCTCGACGGAGAAGTGAAAAAGCTCATCAAAGGTGGCGGAAACATCGCCGCCGCGAAAATCGTCGGTAAAGCAATTGCCGAGCGCGCACGCGACAAAGGCGTCGAAAAAGTTGTCTACGATCGCGGCGGTTATCAATATCACGGCCGCGTGAAAGCGCTTGCCGAAGCAGCCCGTGAGGCGGGCCTGAAGTTCTAACAATTATGCCGAAACAAGAGCTCAAAGATACGCTTTCAGTTCGCCGGCTGGTAGAAACCAATCAGGCGAACCTCAAGGACCAAGTGGTTTCGATCAACCGCTGCACGAAAGTGGTGAAGGGCGGTAAGAATCTCAGCTTCTCCGCGCTCGTGGTAGTGGGCGATCAAGGCGGCCATGCCGGCTTTGGCATGGGCAAAGCGCGCGAAGTCCCCATGGCCATCCGCAAAGCCATTGAAGCGGCGAAGAAGAACATGGTGAAACTGAATCTAAAAGGCACCACGATTCCTCACCAGGTTCTCGGAAGTTACGGCTCCGGCCAGGTTCTATTGAAGCCCGCTCCCGAAGGAACTGGCGTGATTGCAGGCGGTCCGGTGCGTGCAGTGATGGAGGTTGCGGGAATCCAGAACGTGTTGACCAAGTCCCTGGGCACTTCGAATCCGCATAACGTGATCAAAGCGACCTTCGACGCGCTTTTGCACCTCAAGGACGCTGCGAAAGTAGCCGAAAATCGCGGCAAGGGAGCGGAAGAGCCGGCCTCTTAGCCGCTGTTCCTGAAAAATACAATGACACCGACCAAGAAAAAATCAGCGGGCAAGTCCGATAAGCAGTCGGGCACTCTGAAGATCAAGTGGGTCGTAAGCTTTATCGGTTGCCCTCGCGGCATGCGGCAAACGATTCGAGGTTTGGGTTTCCGCCGCATGCAGCAAGTGGTGGAGCATCCCGACAACCCTTCGATTCGTGGCATGATCGCGAAAGTTCATCATTTGGTCAGGATTGAGGAATAGGCATGGCTATTAAACCGACGCTTTCTAATCTGAAACCTCCGCGCGGCTCGCGTCATCGAAAGGTGCGCGTGGGACGCGGCATGGGGTCAAAGCTCGGCAAGACTTCCGGCGCGGGCAACAAAGGCCAGCAGTCACGCCGGGGATATTCCCGGCGCCCCGGTTTTGAAGGCGGCCAGATGCCGCTCCACCGGCGTTTGCCGAAGCGCGGTTTTTCGAGCCCATTCCGGAAGGCGTATGCGGTCGTCAATGTGGAAAGCCTGAACGTGTTTGAAGCTGGCGAAACAATTTCACCGGATCTGCTGTTCGGCCGCGGAATCGTCCGCGTCCAGCGCGAAGCATTAAAGATTTTGGGCAGTGGAGATTTGAAAGTGGCGCTGACGGTGCAAGCGCACGCGTTCAGCAAATCGGCGGAAGAAAAGATTACAGCCGCCGGAGGAAAAGTAGAAGTCTTAAAATGAACCCGCTAAGAAAGCTTGTCGAGGCATTTCGAAATATCTTCAGCACGCCGGACCTGCGTAATCGCGTCTTGTTTACGCTGGCGTTGCTGGGGGTGTATCGCCTCGGCGCTTTTATTCCCACGCCGGGGATCAATACCACTTTGCTGCAACAGCTTTTCGAGCAGGGCCGCGGCTCGGTGCTCGGTATCATTGATCTTTTCAGCGGCGGCAATTTCCGCCGGCTCACGATTTTCGCTCTTGGCATCATGCCGTACATTACCGCGTCCATCATTTTGCAGTTGATGGTCGTGGTGTGGCCTTACCTCGAGCGTTTGCAAAAAGAAGGCGAACTCGGGCGCCGCAAGATTACGCAATACACTCGCTATTTGACGATCATTTTGAGCGCATTTCAGTCGTTTACCATCGCTGAAACCCTGACGCGCCAGAACATGGGCGGCCAAGCGCTCGTTTATCATCCCGGCCCGCGGTTTATCATGATGACCATGCTCACCCTCACCACAGGTTCGGCATTCATTATGTGGTTGGGCGAGCAAATCAGCGATCGCGGAATCGGCAACGGAATGTCGCTCATCATCTTCGCCGGAATCGTAGTGGGATTGCCGCGCGCAGTCGGCGATCTCTGGGACAAAGCCAAGACGCAGCAGTGGGGTTCGTTCACACCCATTGCATTGATAGGTCTAATAGTCCTGATGGTAGGCGTCGTGGCCTTTATTGTGTTCGTCGAAGGCGGCCAGCGGCGAATACCTGTGCAGTACGCTAAACGGGTGATGGGGCGCAAAGTGATGGGCGGGCAAATGACTTACCTGCCTCTGCGCGTGAATTCAGGCGGCGTGATTCCGCCGATTTTTGCGAGTTCGTTGCTTACCTTTCCGCAGACGCTGGCGCTGTTTTTTCAGAGTAAGTCGCCCTTTTTCGGAAGGCTGGCGAACCAAATCAAGTGGGGCGAGCCGCTGTACACGTTGATTTATGTGACGCTCATCATTTTCTTCGCATTTTTCTACGTGGGCATTATTTTTAATCCCACGGAGCTTGCGGACAACATGCGCAAATACGGGGGCTTCATACCCGGAATTCGCCCAGGGCGGAACACGTCGGAGTATATAAATCGCATTCTGACGCGCTTGACGTTTGTCGGCGGAGTTTACTTGGCCATCGTTTGCTTGCTGCCCGAATGGATGATTTCCGGCATTCACTTGCAGCACTTGTGGCTCGTCGGCAATTGGTTCGATCAGCACATGTGGCGTTTTGTGCTCGACGGTCTGAACGTGCAATTCTATTTTGGCGGCACTTCGCTGCTGATTGTTGTCGGTGTGGCCATGGATACGGTGCAACAACTCGAAGCCCAGCTCGTCATGCGAAATTATGACGGGTTTGTTCGTAAGGGTCGAGTGCGAGGCCGTCGCAGTTAATGACGGCTCGGTGGCGGTGTGCATGACGCTCAAACGGGCGTTTATTTTTCTGGGCCCGCCGGGAGCCGGTAAAGGCACACAAGCCACGCGTGCCGCGAAACGCTGGGGCGTGCCGCATCTTTCTACCGGCGACATGCTGCGCGATGCCGTAACGCGCGGCACGGAGTTGGGTCGGCTGGCAAAGCCGATCATGGAACGCGGCGAGCTGGTGCCGGACAATATCGTGATGGGGATGGTCGAAGAAAGGCTGGCGCAGCCGGATTGCGCCGAAGGATTTATCTTCGACGGTTTTCCGCGCACCGTTCCGCAGGCGGAACAGCTTGATTCGATTCTCAAGCGGCGCGGTTTCGGGAAGCCGCTGGTGATCGAGTTTCACGTGGATTACGACATGCTTGCGCGTCGCGTGTCGGGCCGTTGGACGTGCAGCGTTGGCGGCGAGACCTACAATATTTACGAGCATCCGCCGAAAGTGCCGGGGATTTGCGACGTGGATGGCGGGAAATTGATGCAGCGGTCGGATGACACCGCGGCGATCGTGAAAGAGCGCTTGGCAGCCTACGAGCGCAAGACGAAACCGCTGGCGGATTACTACCGCAAGAACGGTGTTTTGGAAACCGTGGATGGCTCGAAGAGTGTGGAAGAAGTTAGTCGTGCACTGAGTGAGATTTTTGCGCGCGCGGCGGGGCGAGATGGTCATCTGTAAATCGCCGAAAGAACTCGAGAAGATGTACCAGGCCGGGCAGATCGTCTGGGGTGCGCTCGAAAAGATGCGCGCCATCGTTCGGCCGGGCATCTCGACCAAGGAACTCGACGAGTTTGCCGAGGCCTTCACCGCGGAGCATCATGCGCGGCCGGCTTTCAAAGGGTATCGCGGATATCCGGGTTCGGTGTGCACTTCGATCAACCAGGAAGTGGTGCACGGCATTCCTTCATCAACGCGGAAAGTTCGCGAAGGTGACATTTTGTCCATGGATTTCGGCGTCGAGCTGGACGGTTACTTTGCGGATGCGGCTCTGACGGTTCCGGTGGGAAAAGTTGCTCCGGAACGGCAGAAGCTGCTGCGAGTGACGCGTGAATCGCTCGAACAGGGAATCGAAAAGATTCGTCCCGGCAATCGCCTCGGTGATGTTTCGTCCGCGGTGCAACAGTGGGTCGAAAAGAACGGTTTCTCGGTGGTGCGTGAGTTTGTTGGTCATGGTATCGGAACGAAGATGCACGAGGACCCGCAAGTTCCGAACTATGGTTCTGCGGGACAAGGCGCCAGGCTTCAAGAGGGCATGGTGCTGGCCATCGAACCGATGGTGAACACGGGCGGCCCGGGCGTGCGAATCCTGGAAGATGACTGGACCGCGGTCACGACGGACGGCAGTGATTCAGCGCATTTTGAACATACCGTCGCTGTTACGGCCAAGGGACCTTGGATCTTGACCCGGCCACGCGAAGCTAGCGGCCCGTGTTGGTAACACAGGCGGATATTCTAGAGAGCTTGAAATAGGAGCACATGATTAGAAGGCCAGAGCCGGAAAAAAAGAAATCGACCGAAGGCAGCGGGAAAGAAGACGCCATCGAAGTGATGGCCACTGTCGTCGAGCCGCTTCCCAACGCCATGTTTCGCGTGGAGCTGGAAAACAAGCATCAGGTCTTGGCTCACATTTCGGGGAAGATGCGCAAGAATTTTATCCGCATCCTGCCCGGGGACCGCGTGGCGGTGGAGCTTTCGCCGTACGACCTTACGCGCGGCCGGATCGTGTACCGATATAAGTAGAAAGAGTCACACGCTAAAAGGAAAAGAAAATGAAAGTCAGGGCCTCTGTAAAGAAAATCTGCATGAAGTGCAAAGTCGTCCATCGGCGTGGCGTAGTGCGCGTCATTTGCGTAAACGCGAAGCACCGCCAGCGTCAGGGCTAGGAACAGGGAGAACACGAAATGGCTCGCATTGCAGGTGTTGATTTACCGCCGAACAAAAGGTTGTGGGTTGGATTGACGGCCATTTATGGCATTGGCCAGCAGCGCGCCCGTTCGCTCGCTGCACAAGCGAAAGTGGATGCCACGAAGAAGATCAAGGATCTGACGGAAGAGGAAGTGACGCATCTGCGCGCCGCCATCGAAGCGGAAGGCCGCGTGGAAGGCGATCTCCGCAAAGAAACTCAGATGAACGTTCGTCGGCTGATTGAAATTCAGTGCTACCGCGGACTCCGTCATCGCCGCAACTTGCCGGTGCGCGGCCAAAGAACACACACGAATGCGCGCACGCGCAAAGGCCCGCGGAAGGGTGCAGTAGCGGCTAAGAAGAAAACGATGGCGCGCAAGTAAAGATTGAACGCGGTAGGAAAATAGGAGAGACACCAGCGTGGCAAAAGAACCCAAAGACGCAGCGGCCGCTCCAGATGCAGCAGCGGCGAAAAGTTCGAAGCGCAAGAAGGAATTTCGCAAGAAGAAGGAAAAGCGCATCGTTCCGCACGGAGTGGTCTGCATTCAGGCGACGTTCAACAACACGATCATCACCTTAACGGATCCTGACGGCCGCGCGGTGAGCTGGTCTTCGGCTGGCTCCGTGGGTTTCAAGGGATCGCGCAAGGGTACGCCGTACGCCGCGCAGCAAGCTGCAATGACTGCCGCTGGCGTTGCGCGCGACCAATACGGAATGAAATCCGTGGAAGTACGCGTGAAAGGTCCGGGCGCAGGACGCGAATCGGCTGTGCGCGCTCTGGCATCTTCGGGCTTGCACATTAACGCGATTAAAGACGTGACGCCGGTGCCGCACAACGGCTGCCGTCCGCCGAAGCGCCGCCGCGTATAGCACGCAAGCAGATTTGGAAGTTCTGAAAAGGAGACAAAGCTTTGGCAAGACATCGTGAAGCAGTTTGCCGCTTGTGCCGCCGGGAGGGGATGAAACTCTTCCTCAAGGGTCTGCGGTGTTTTACGGAAAAATGCGCCATCGAGAAGCGCAATTTCGTTCCGGGACAGCATGGCCAGTCCCGCCGCCCCAAAATGGTCGGCTACGGAATCCAATTGCGCGAAAAACAAAAGGTGAAGCGCACCTATGGGTTGCTCGAGCGCCAGTTCCGCACCTATTTTGAGAAGGCGGAACGGACCAAGGGCCCCACTGGTTCAAACCTGATGGTTACACTCGAACGCCGTCTCGACAACGTGGTCTACCGAATGGGCCTTGCGGGTTCGCGTTCGCAGGCGCGCCAACTCGTGCTGCATGGCCATATTCGCGTAAAGGGACACAAGGTCAATATTCCTAGCTACCTCGTCCAGGTAGGCGAAGATATCGCGCTCAAGGAAAAGATGCGCCAGAACACCATGGTGCTCGAAGCTCGTAACCTGGCGAATAGCCAGGGTGTGGCTCCGTGGCTCGATATAGACCGGGAAAATTTCAAAGCGCGTGTCGTGGCCATGCCTCGCCGCGAAGACGTGCAGACGCCGCCGATGAACGAGCAGCTCATCGTCGAGTTGTACTCGAAGTAGCGCGTAAAAGATCTCTAACGTTGAACAGTTTGTAGGTTCGCTGCGGGCGGACCAGGAGGAATGTCGCATATGTGGAAGGGATTCCAGAAACCAAAGCGGTTGGCAGCAGAACCGGAAACACTTACGGACAAATTCGGGAAATTCTCCGCGCAGCCTTTCGAGCGCGGGTGGGGAACCACGGTCGGCAACTCGTTGCGGCGCGCGCTGCTAAGCTCGATTGAAGGCGCGGCCATCACCGCCGTCAGGATTGAAGGCGTGCTGCACGAATTCTCGCCGATTCCAGGCGTTGTGGAAGACGCCACGGACATCATTCTCAACCTGAAGCAGGTGCCGCTGAAATTGAATACCGATCAGCCGAAGACTATCACGCTCATTGTCGATACGCCGGGACCGGTCACTTCCGCGAAAATCGAAGAAGATGCCGATATCGCGGTGCTCGATAAGAACGTTTATATTGCGACGGTCAGCGAAGGCGGCAAGCTCGAACTCGAATTGCGCGTCAAGAATGGCCGCGGCTATGTCGCTGCCGACCGCAACTTCGACGAGGATTTGCCCATCGGCTATATCCCGATTGACTCGGTTCACTCTCCGGTGCGCAAAGTGAACTACGCTGTTGAGGCCGCTCGTTTGGGTCAGATGACCGACTACGAAAAGCTCACTCTCGAAGTGTGGACCAACGCTGCGATTACTCCGCAGGACGCCATCGGACTCGCCGCGAAACTGATGAAGGATCACATGAGCATCTTCATCAATTTCGAAGAGCAGCCCGACCTGCCGGAAGAAGTAATCGAAAATTACAGCGATCCGCGCCTCGAATATCTAGACCGTTCCGTGGAAGAGTTGGAGCTTTCGGTGCGGTCCTATAATTGCCTGAAGAACGCAAATATTCAGAATCTGCGCGAACTGGTGCAGAAGACTGAATCCGAAATGCTCAAGACCAAGAACTTCGGCCGCAAGTCGCTGAATGAGATCAAGGACATCCTGGTGAAGATGGGCTTGAGCTTGGGGATGAAATTTGACGAGCACGGACGCATCATCTGGCCGCCGTTGCCTAGCCAGACTGCTCCGCCGCCGTCCGAAGAAGGGGAACACGGGGCGCTTTAGGCCGCGGGATAAATCATGAGACACCTCGTTTCAGGGCACAAACTCGGAAAGCAGCCGGCTCACCGTCGCGCGGTGTTGCGTAATCTCGTGACGAACCTCATCGAGAAGGAGCGCATCCAGACCACGATTCTGCGCGCCAGAGCAGCTCGTCCGCTTGCCGAGCGCATGATCACACTTGGCAAGCGCGATTCGCTCCACGCACGCCGTCAGGCGGCTGCCTTCTTGACCACACCCGGCGCCACTCAGAAACTCTTTTCTGACTTGGCTCCCCGGTTTGCGGATCGCCCAGGCGGTTACACGCGGATCGTTCGCGTTGGCTGGCGCCTCGGCGACGGCGCCGAGCTAGCAATTCTTGAGTTCATCGGCTCGGAGTTGAAGAAGAAAGAAAAGAAGCCGAGAAGAGAAGTGTCGGAAGAAGTACCTGAAGAAAAAGAAGTCGCGGCTGCTAAGAAGTAATCCGCGCCAAATCAATCACGAACGGCCCGCGACGCACTCGAAGCGGGCCGTTTTTATTTTCCGGAGATCAAAGGCCCCTCACTTGATTCCCATCCAACTGTTGTAGATTGCCTTCTGCTGGTCCGTAGGACTTTCCATTGGTTTCAGCTTGTAGCTGAAATAAGGGCTCGCGATCAACGTCACCGGAATTTCTTTTATCTCTCCCAGTCTGATCACCGTCATATGCAGCGTATCGCCCGGTTTGTGCTCCAGGATAGTTTCGTTAAAAGCGTCCTCATCCACGGTGCGTCCGTCGATTCCGATAACGATGTCGTCGCGGTCCAATCCCGCCGTATCAGCGGAGCTGCCCGGAATCACGTTGGTGATTTTCGCGTGGCCGTCGTCGCTCTTGCTGTGGCTGACGCCCAGCCACGGCTTTTCAGGTTCGAGATTCTTCTCTACATCGATTCCAGCATAAGCAAAATACTTCTCGTACGGAATCGGTTCTTTCCCGCTGATGTATTTGCTGAAGATTTCGCTCACATCCTCTCCGGCCACTTCCGACGCGGCTTTCACCGCATCATGGGGCAGGAATCCAGGCTTGGGAAGCGCGTAACGCGAGTACAGCAAACGCATCCAATCATCGAGCGACTTCTGATTCTTTGTATCTTGCCGGATGGCGAAATCCAGAATGTGCCCTATGATCTGCCCGCCGTCGTAGTACGAATAACTTGTATTCTTCAGATTGTTGGGCTGAGTCACCGTATCGCCGTTGAACCATGTGTCCCAACTTGTGTCTGCGATGCTCCGCTCGCGTCGCCCCGGGTTCTGCTCGAAATTCGTGATCGTATGGCTTATCGCGTCGAGGTATTGCTGAGGCGTGATCAGCCCCGTACGTTCCAGCGCCAGCGCCCCGTAATAGCTCGTGAGCCCTTCGGAAATCCACAGCGATGGCGTATGGACCATTTGCGAATAATCAAACGGCCCGAGTGGTTGTGGCCGCAGACGCTTCACGTTCCATGCATGGAAAAATTCATGCGCGGTCACGAATAGCTTTAGGTTGTATTGGTTGCCATACCCCGGAACCGGCTCTTGCGACTCCCAGCCTTTGGAAAAATTGATTTGCGTAGAGTTCAAATGCTCCAGCCCGCCTCCGGTGTTCGGCCAAACATGAAATAGAAACCAATAGTCTTTGAACGGAGCGGCTTGTTCGGCGCCCGTAACCGAGCTGAACATCGGCACGATCGTTTCAACAAATTTCTGAATGTCCTGCGCGAATTTTGCAAAATCTGTCTGGCCTTCCACGTCGTGAACGATCACATGGTAAGTGGTACCGAGCACCTGGAAATCCTTCTCCGCAAAATCCGAAATCTCTAGAGGCGCATCGGCAAACCAATTGTAGTCGGCCGCACGGAACGTATGATCGGACGTACGCTCCATTCCCGTCGCCACTTTCCATCCCGCCGGCACCGCAATCGTAAGGTCCACCGGCCGCTCTTTTCCACCCACCATATACATCCACACGGACGGTCCGCCGATAAAGGCGTGTCGGTCGTTATATTGAGCCTGATTGTTGCGCAACACATCGCCGAACACCTGGTAGGAAACCGTGACCGCGCTCGCTCCTGCAAGCTCGACGCGCCACGTCTGGCTATCCGTCTTGCTCCATTTCATTTCTTTTCCGTCCGAGCCAACCGCGCGAAATCCCTGCACATTCGCGGCATAATTCTCAAGATAGTAAGAGCCAGGCGCCCAATCGGGCATGGCGAACTCGGCGCTTGGCCCTTTCAAATCCCCAGCGTGTATCGTCACATCCATCAGATGCGTGCTCGGACGTTCGAAACGCAATTCGTAGTGCAGCGGATCGGCAGCGTGCAGGGCGGAGCAACTTAGAGCCGCGAACATCGCGAGCGTCAGTAACTTCCTCAGAATCCGGCGAGACATAGAGTCTCCTTTCAAGAAAAACCGAAGATTTAGCGGGAGCCTTACGCTCGACTAAGCCGGGCGCAGAGTATTGTCTCTCCGTTTCTTTCGAACATCCCCAAAAAGTATCACAAGCCCTACCACCACCTGCGCCGCAATTCCTCCCGCAGTATCGAGCAGCACATCAGAAACAGCAGCAGTTCTGCCGGGAACAAATGATTGATGATATTCATCGAGCGCTGCATAACATCCCACGACCGCAATGGCAGCGAGCGCCCACGCGAGGTGCACGCCTCGTTTTCCCGCGCGGATTCCACGCAAAACCAGCAAACTCAATATGAAATATTCAGTGACGTGGCCCGTCTTGCGGATGAAATAGTGAAGAAAGAACAGAGTCTGCTGTGACGCGTGTGGAAAAAACCATCTCAGGATCGGAATGATAATCCGGCTGGTGTTATCTGAAGTAAACACGCCGGTCGAGAACGTGGAGATTACCACAGCCCATAATAGTGCCGGCCACCAACGCTGAAGCCACCGCATGCTAGCGAACCAGCGCCGCGGCGCATCGCGAACGTCTTGCCGGATGGGCTTCCCCAGTCCGTCGCATTATTCCAACCGGTAATTCGGCGCTTCGCGCGTGATGATCACGTCATGCACGTGGCTTTCGCGCAAGCCGGCCTGTGAAATACGAACGAACTTGCTGCGTTCCCGCAGCTCCTCCAGATTTGCCGTTCCGCAATAGCCCATGCCGCTTCGCAACCCGCCCACAAGCTGCTCCACAAGCGCCGATAGCGACCCTTTATACGGCACCTGGCCTTCGATGCCTTCCGGCACCGTCTTGCCTCTTGCCGCGCCTTCCTGCGCGTACCGGTCTGCCGAGCCCGCCTCCATCGCGCCAATCGAGCCCATTCCGCGATAGGACTTGAACGTGCGGCCCTGATACAGAATTGTCTCGCCCGGTGATTCCTCCGTGCCCGCAAAAAGTCCGCCGATCATCACGGAAGACGCTCCCGCGGCCAGAGCCTTGCTGATATCTCCCGAAAATTTAATCCCTCCGTCGGCAATCAGCGGCACTCCCGTCCCTTTTGCCGCTCGCGCGCATTCCAGTATCGCTGTGATTTGCGGCACGCCGGCTCCGGTGACGACGCGCGTGGTGCAAATCGATCCCGGGCCGATTCCCACTTTCAAACCATCCACACCCAGCGCTATCAAGTCGCTCGTTCCTTCGGCCGTGGCCACGTTTCCAGCCACTATCTGCATCTGCGGCAGCTTGGACTTTACCGCGCGGATAGCGTCCATCACGCGTGTCGTGTGCCCGTGGGCCGTGTCGATAGCCAGCACATCCGCACCCGCTCGCGTTAGCTCCTGTGCCCGTTCCAGGAAATCTCCGGTGGCTCCGATCGCCGCGCCCACGCGCAGCCGCCCGTGCTCATCCTTGGTTGCGCTCGGGAACTCGATCTTTTTCTGGATGTCTTTTACCGTGATCAGCCCTTTCAAATTGAAATCCGCATCCACCACCAGAAGTTTTTCGATGCGATGCCGCTGCAGGATTTTCTCCGCTTCTTCCAGCGTCGTGCCCACCGGGACAGTAACCAGATTATCCTTGGTCATGATTCCGCTGACCGGCTGATCCAGATTCCTTTCAAACCGCAAATCCCTGTTCGTCAAAATTCCCAGCAGGTGTGCTCCGCGGGTCACCGGAAGGCCCGAAACCTTATACTTGTTCATGATGTCCAAAGCCTGCCGCACCGACAGTTCCGGCGCTATCGTCACCGGATCCACGATCATCCCGCTTTCGGACCGCTTTACCTTGTCCACTTCCTCCGCCTGGCGCTCGATCGACATGTTTCTGTGAACGAAACCGATGCCGCCTTGCCGCGAGATAGCGATGGCAAGGCGCCCGTCTGTTACGGTGTCCATCGCGGCGGATACGATCGGAATGTTCAGCGCAATCGTGCGCGTAAGACACGTGCGCGTGTCAGCCTGCGCGGGAAGCACCGACGACTTTCCGGGCAAAAGCAGCACGTCGTCGAAAGTCAACCCTTCAGGAATGGCCCCTTCGATCATCTTTGCTCCTGTACCTGCAAATCAGCCATAAACAACAAAGCCCAGCAAGGTCCGCTGGGCCGCTGAGAGATTCATTTGTCGCGAAAGACCTTCATTAGTGAATTTATGATTTTAGGCTTAACCCGCGCCGAAATCAAGGCGCTGAATTCGCGCAGCAATTGGTGAGACATCCAGTCCTTCGGGCAACCGTCAGCGTTGAAGCAGCCCGGCGAACTGGCGGAGCTCGGCGAGATTCAAATCAGAGACGGCGCAGAAATTCATACCGTCGTGGGACCAGTAAACGACGTTGTAGCCCTGGATGGTCTCTACCTCCGGTAGCTTCGCAGCGCTCGATTCTTCCGGCCAGACAAACACGTTGATAAAGTGCTTTTGCCGCTGATAGACAAGCGCGGCGACGTTGCGATGATCGACGTAATCCAGGCGCCCTCCGACGAGTGGAAAACCCTGTTCCTTAAGGTCCACTACCGGGGGCGCAAAATCCAATTTGCCGTCAAACCACGGCTTCACTGTGTGTTGGTCCGTGGATTCCACATCGTATAAATGCCCCGGCTGCATCGAGCGGATGTGGCTCGCGACGATTTCCTCAGCGACCAGGTCTTGCCTCTGGCCTCCGATATTCGGCAGCACTTTCGCGCCCAGAAAAGCTGCGATCAGGATGGCAGCGGCAACCGCAAACCACTCGAGCACCGGGCGGCGCGGCATGGCAATCGGTTGCGGACGGGCCTCCGCCGGAAGCGCGGCACGAATACGGTTCCTGAGGCTCTCCGGCGCTCGTTCGTATAGATTCGCCGCCCGAAAGGAATCGCGAAGGGCTTGCTGATCGCGCAGTTCTTGGGCGCAATCCGGGCACGTCTTCAGATGCTCCTCGAATTCGAGGTTGCGAACGAGGTCAAGTTCGCCGTCGAAATATCCTCGGAGCAAGCTTTCGTTATTTTCGCAGGCCACCTTGCTCCTCCTTTGCGCGCGCATGCAGCAATCGCTCGCGCAATTGGGTGCGCGCGCGAGCCAGACCCGACATCACTGTGCCCATGGGCACTCCCGTCACCTCGGCAATTTCCTTGTAGGACATGCCTTCGAGCTCGCGCAGCACAATGACTTCACGAAAATTCACAGGCAATTCGTCGAGCGCCTCGCGAAGCATTCGGCTATCGGCGGATTTTACGAGTGTTGCTTCCGCGCCTGCATCTTCGGTTTCCGCCGTATGAATCTTTTCGTCGAATTCCTCCGCGAATTCAGCGGGACGATTCTTCTCGAAAAATGAATAGCAGGTGTTGCGCACGATCTTTAACACCCAGGCGCGGGCGTCGCCTCCCTGGTAACCACCAAAGAATTTGAAGGCGCGAAGATACGCTTCCTGAACCATGTCCTCGGCGTCGGATGTGTTGCGGACAAGCCAGCGCGCAAGATTGTAGGCTGCATCGAGGTGCGGCAGCACAACCTGCTCAAACGTCCCAGCCTGGCTTGATCCGCGCTTCTGTTCCGCCATACGCGCATTAGATTCTCAGTCTTCCAGACTGGATATCAACCTAATTTATTCCCGCAAAGTTCTTAATAAATGGTGCGACTCGGCACTGAGGCGAATCGCAAATCACGGGAATATTTCGCGGGCCTGAGGTGTCTAGGTAGGTGAACGCAGCGCCAAGGGCCTTTTGGCCGACTCGCTGCGCAATCGAAGGAGAGGATATGTCGGACTACATTGAACGGAATCAAGATAACGATGGCGTGGATCGTCGCGGTTTCCTGAAGTGCATGGCTTGGGCCGGTACGGGGACCCTGTGTCTGGTGCAGGGCGGCGTTTTGAAATCCTTTGCCCTGACTGACGTATTGCAAAAGAACGTGGGTAATCTGAAAGGCGATCTCAGCTTCGTCCAAATCAGCGACAGCCACATCGGCTTCAGCAAGCCGGCCAACCCGGACGTTACGGGAACGCTGCGCGAAGCCATCGCCAAGGTCAACGCGCTTCCCACGCCTCCTTCTTTCGTTCTGCACACGGGCGACCTGACGCATCTTTCGAAGCCCGAGGAATTCGACACGCTGGCTGAATCGCTGAAGAGCCTGAAGACCGAGCGCATCTTCTACGTTCCAGGCGAACACGACGTCCTCAACGACAACGGCGCGATGTTCCACGAGCGCTTCGGCCAGGGGACGCAAGGCGACGGCTGGTACAGCTTCGATCAGAAGGGAGCGCATTTCATCGGTTTGGTCAACGTGCTGAATCTGAAGGCCGGCGGTCTCGGCACTCTCGGCCACGAGCAGCTCGAATGGCTCGAAAAGGACGTTGCCAAATTGAAGAGCAGTACTCCCATCGTTGTTTTCGCCCACATCCCGCTCTGGTCCGTCTACCCGCAATGGGGCTGGGGCACCGATGACAGCGAACAAGCGCTTTCCTACCTGAAGCGATTTGGGTCAGTAACGGTTCTGAACGGACACATTCACCAGATTATGCAGAAAGTCGAAGGAAACATCACGTTTCACACCGCGTGCTCCACGGCCTTCCCGCAACCTCAGCCGGGACAAGCAGATTCTCCGGGCCCCATGAAAGTTCCGGCTGAAAAACTACGCGGCTTGCTGGGTATCACCGACGTGAACTTTGTTCGCGGCAAACACACTTTGGCAATCGTGGATTCAACACTTTAAAAATAAGGAGAAGTCACATGAGAAGCACGAAAACGCAACAAAGCCGGACTGCACGGATTCTCGGAACCGCAATTCTCGGGGCCGCGGCTGTTCTTTCGCTTTCTCTCGCGAGTGGCACGCTGCGGCCGCGCGGCGTAATCGCAGCTCAGGAAAAACTCGGCACCACCACAGTAACCATCGATAACTTCAGTTTCGCGCCAATGAAGCTCGAAATAAAGGCCGGCACGGAAGTTATATGGATCAACAAGGATGACGTGCCGCACACCGTTGTGAGCGACGATCACAAGTTGTTCAAATCGAGGGCGCTTGATACCGACGAGAAGTTTTCGTTCACCTTCAAGGATCCCGGCACATACGAATACTTCTGCTCGGTCCATCCGAAGATGGTTGGCAAGATCATCGTGAAGTGAGGCTCAGCCATGCACCCATTCAACATTCGCGAAGCGCTGCTGGCTAAACACGCGCAACACGTCGTGTTAATCCACTTTCCGATCGCTCTGTGCATGTCCGGAGTGGCGTTTGACTTCGTCGCATACTGGACGAAGCGCAGCGCTCTCGCCACTGCGGCCTATTACAATTTCACCGTAGCTGCAGTTTTTACCGTGCCGGTAATCGCGACCGGCCTCCTCGCCTGGCAGTTTCAGCTCGAGGGACAACGGCTGAAGGGAATATTGCTCCAGCATCTGATTCTCGGTGTCGTCTCAAGTGTGATGATCTGCTTAGTCTGGTACGTTCACTTCCGAGGCCGCCGCGCTCCAGAAAAAACTTTGCCCCGCTATTGCTTCGCAATCGAACTCGCGGCCATGGGCCTCGTCGCGATCACCGCTCACTTAGGCGGATATCTCAGCGGCGTCAACATTTCGGGTTAGACTCTCCCGCAGCCACTCTTGAAAAGGGGTCTTGGAAGTCCCGCCGCACGATAGCGTGCGGACGCCTCCGAGTTCCCGACGCATGCCTTGCATGACGCCCCCCGAGCCCCTACGATGGGAGTTGTGAAGGAATTCGTCCCGCACAAAACATTTCGCAATCCTCACCTCATGACCATCGCGGCGAATTTCTGGCCTCGCAAATTCCCGCGTCTGAGCAAAAGCGTTTCGCGCTTATTCGAAGTTGAGCCAGGCACGCAAGTTCGCGGAGAATGTCATTGGCAGAAAAATCCTCAAACCCACCCGACTTTGGTTCTGCTTCACGGCCTGGAAGGGTCGAGCGAATCCGGCTACATGCTCGGCAGCGCAGAGAAAGCTTTCATTGCTGGATTCAACGTGGTTCGGCTGAACCAGCGAAATTGCGGCGGCACCGAAAAACTGACGCAAACCCTCTATCATTCCGGTTTGAGCGGCGATATCAGAGCCGTGCTGCTCGAACTGATCGAGCGCGATGGTTTACCCGAAATCTTCGCTGCGGGTTTTTCCATGGGCGGCAATCTGGTTCTGAAGATGGCCGGAGAGTTTGGTGACGCCGCGCCTCCGCAATTGCGTGCATTTATAGCCATCGCCCCCGCTCTTGATTTGGCCGCTTGCGCCGACGCTCTTGCCGAGCCGCAGAATTTTCTCTACAACCGTCATTTTGTGAAACGGCTCAAGAAACGTATGCGTTACAAAGCCAGCCTATTCCCCGATCTTTTTCGGCTCGACCCTGCTTCCTTTCGCCGCATCGGGACTGTCCGAAATTTTGATGACGTGGTAACGGCGCGTTTCTGTGGGTTCCAGGACGCGGCCGAGTATTACGCGCGTTCCAGCGCAAGGAACGTTATCGCGGCCATCCGGCGGCCTACACTGATATTAACCGCACAAGACGATCCCTTCGTTCCGTTCAGGCCATTTCAGAATTCCGCGATTCAAGCAAATTCGCATATCACTTTGGTCGCGCCTCCTCACGGAGGCCATTGCGCGTTCATTTCCCAAGAGGCAGGTCCGGGCCGATTCTGGGCCGAATCTCAGATAATGGAATTCTGCTTGAGCAAATCCTCTGTCAATGTGCCGTAGCGGAGTTCGGGACTTTTTGCGCTGCACTTCGAACAGCGATCACGCGATAGGAGTTTCGAGAGACGGTTGAAATCCGCGAGTGAGTAGATGCGCAGGGCCGGACTCAGCGATCACCATGTCATCCTCGCAACGCATGCCGTAATCTCCGACGACGTAAATTCCCGGCTCATTCGAAAATGTCATTCCAGGCTTTAGAATCGTGCGGTTGCCACAAACCAGGTAGGGAGCCTCGTGCCCGTCCATTCCGATTCCGTGCCCGAGCCGGTGCGAGAAATATTTATAGTCCGGACCGAAGCCGGCGTCGGTAATCACTTTGCGCGCTGCCTCATCCACGGAACCGCACTCATGGCCCGCAGTTGCCGCAGCCAGCGCGGCGTCTTGCGCATGCCGAACGATTTCGAATGCGCGCTGCAGCTTTTCAGGTGGCTTACCGATCACTCCCATTCGCGTAACGTCCGACTGATAGCCCTCCACCGTCGTTCCATCGTCGATCATCACGCCTACACCTTCGCGCAGAACTTGCTCCTCGCGCGAACCGTGGGGAAGCGCGGACGAAGGTCCGAAGAACACGGACGCCTCGCCTCTGAGCCCGATCCGAGCGTAGCCTCTCATAACCAAGTCAGCGACTTCCCGCTGCGTCATGCCTTCTCTCAATGACGCGAACGTGGCCTTATACACATCGAATGTTGCACCGCAAGCAAGCCGCATCAATTCAAGTTCATGGTCGCTCTTCTGCGCGCGGCAGCCAACTGTAATGGGATCGCCGCTCGTGTATTCGAGCGAAGAAGCCGCATGGCGCAGTCCATCGTAGAAAACGTAGCGCGTCGTCTCTTCCACGCCGACGTTTCCCGTGCGCACGCCGCGCTCACCGAACCACTTTGCTGCAATTGCGTACGGGCTTTCGTCCTCCTGCCACACGCGTATTTCAATCGGCAAGCGAAGCTGTTCGCGCAACCTTCCTTCTTCAAATGCCGGACAAACGATCAGCGGTTCGCCGCTGCGCGGGATCAATAGTGCGAGGATGCGCTCGCTCGGCCACCAGTGGATGCCCGTGTAATACAGGAGCGTCGTTCCAGGCGTGACGTAAAGGACCTCAAACCGCGGCTTCACATCGCTCATCAATTGCTGTGCGTGCGCGATGCGTCCTTGAAATTCCGGGGTGCTGATCGGCTTCACGCGATCGCCCAGCGGTTGTAGCTTGTCGAATGCCGGTGGCAGTTGTTCTGACGCGCGCGCAGCGCCGACACCTTGTGCCTCGGCCTCGGTTAAACTACCGAAAAGGCCGACGCCTAGTACTGTTCCCGACGCGATCGAGGCAGTCTTGAATAAATCGCGCCGCGATATTTTCATTTTGTGCTCCGCCTGGACGAATTAATGAAAGTGCGAAATAAGGACAGCGTCGGTGAGTACGCGGCCGTGCGCATAGATCATTTGCTTCCCATCAGGAGATAAAGCATAAGCTCCCCACCCAAAATCTCCTCCCAGACTCATCACTTGCTTTGCGGGAGTTGGTGACGCACCGGGCGCCGTGACCGGTTGGGCCCAAATGCTAGCAACCCCGCTCTTGTTGACAGGATAAAGGACCGCATGCCCATCTTTTGTCCAGACCAGCTTCTGACCGCCGTCTCCGTTGAGGGCTACTTCCTGCGGAAAGTCATACGTGCTGCGAATTTCGCCTCCGTTGAGCCCGACAATGGCCAGCTTCGGGGGTTTGCTGAGATCCGGCGTATACGTCACGGCGACGGAATTGCCGTCTGGCGAGATCGCCGGGCTCTGCAATTCAGCTTTGCTAATCTCGGCTGGAGCGCCCCCCTCGATGCTCACTTTCATTAGGCGATTTACGATATTGCTGACGTCAACGTAAACGAGGAATTTGCCGTCCGGGGAGCAGGAGGGCTGAACATCTAACTTATCCTTCGAGAGTACCGTCGCGTTCGTCCCGTCGATATCCGCCCGCCAAATCGAGCTGCCTCCCTCCGAACCTCTCGAGCTAAACACAAAATGCTTTCCATCTCCGCAACCCGAAAGCCAGTTTGAGGATTCGACGCCGGGCAAAATGTCGTGGACGTTTGTGCCGTCGGCTGCCGCGCTGGCCAGCCGAAGCGCTCCGGAGGAGTAGTACCCGTAGATGATCTTGTCTCCAGGAGTCCAAATGATTCCGGAAATACCGTCCGCACGGCTGATGCCGCTGGTAATTTGTCGCGGCGCCGAGAGCGAAGCGCTGCTGCCGAAGTTTGTAAGCCAGAGGTTTCCCGCGAGTTCGACCTGAACAGTAGCTAGAGTCGAGCCATCCGAAGTAATGCTAGCCCCCACGTAAAAATTCAAATCGTTTGTGATTCTCCGCGATTCGGCTCCGGGATAACTCAGCTCAAATAGCTGAGAGTTCAAAGAGCTCTTGCTCACGCGTGCTCCGAAAAGAATGGCAGACCCGTCGGGTAACCAGGCCATCTGGTCGGGCGCAATCCAGTCACTGGAGCCAAGCCGGGTTTTGACCTTGGTGTCCAAGTCCACCATCTCAATCGCAAACTTGTTGAACTCTCCGTCCGGATTGTCTGCAACGGCGATTCGCTTTCCATCCGGAGACCACGCGGGACCTGAGCCGGAAAAAAAGCTCGGCCTGTTTAGAGTAAAAAGATTCTGTTCCCCCGTCCCATCGGCATTCGCAACCAGCAGGTTGGATGTGTTTAACTTGCTGGAATACCTCACGAAAACGAACCGCTTGCCATCCGGGGAAAAGCTGATGGGACTGTCCACGTCAACGATGATTTGATGAGGAGAACCCCCCAAGGAGGGCACTTTAAAGACAGTTCCGACGCCGGCGGATTCGTCCCGTTTTACAAAATAGAGATAGTTTCCATCCGGCGAAAATGTGAGCCCCTCAATCTCGCCGGGCGAGCCCAGCTCAACTTGCGCCGTGCTTCCCGTGGCCAACTGTCGGATCCAAATCCCGTGAGATCCCTTCTCGTCCGAGACGTAGCAAAGCCATTTGCCATCAATCGAGATTGCGGCCGAGTGAATATTCCCGGTGGATGTCACCGGCGTGATGGTCATTTGCGAAAAAGAGGACGGCGTTTCGTGGTGCGCGTTCCGGTAATGCAGGAACAGAACGACCATCGCGGCGAGTCCGAAGATCACGGGGACAATTTTCCCAAAAGTGCTCCAGCCTGATTTCGCCGGCGCCGCTGCAACGGCCGCAGTCTGTGCTGCCGTCGCAGCAACCTGAGAAGACGCAGGCGGCGCTACGTGACTTCCAGATCCGGGTCCCCCGCTAGCGCCGGACCACGCTGCCGCTGTACCGCTGCCCGCGCGCCCGGAATCCGAATCGCGCTTCAGGCGCTTCAAATCCCCGCGAAGCTCTGCGGCTGTTTGATATCGTAGGTCGCGGTCCTTCTCCAGCGACTTCCCAATGATTTCTTCCAGCTTCGGCGCCACGTGGGGATTCAAAGAAGATGGCGCCGCCGGCGTTCGGTTCAAAATTGCATCGAAAATCACCGCCGAAGTATTTCCGTTGAACGCCGCCTGCCCGGTAGCCATCTCATACAGCACCGCCCCCAGGCTGAAAAGATCGGTGCGGGCATCCAGTTCTTCGCCTCGAGCTTGTTCGGGTGACATATACGCGATGGTGCCGATCGCAGAACCCGGACTTGTGAGCAAAAGATTGTCCGAAGTAAGTTCCGACGCTGTGGCCCTGCCGCCTGCCGGTTCCGCGATGCGCCGCGACGCCGATTGTTTTGCAAGCCCGAAATCCAGAATCTTCGCCTGCGAACGCGTGGTAATAAAAATATTGGCAGGCTTGATGTCGCGATGCACGATTCCGCGCGCATGAGCCGCATCCAGCGCATCCGCGATTTGCGTGCCGAAATCCAGCAACGCATCCGCCGCAAGAGGCCGCCCAGCGATTCGCTCCCGAAGCGTCTGTCCCTCCAGCAGTTCCATCACCAGAAACGGCCGGCCATTGTGCGAGCCTACATCGTAGATTGTGCAGATGCCGGGATGGTTTAGCGAAGATGCGGATCGCGCTTCGCGCTGGAATCGCTCGAGCGATGCGGAATCGCGTGCTAAGTCCTCAGAGAGAAACTTCAGCGCGACCTGGCGGCCGAGCCGCGTGTCCTCTGCGCGGTACACCTGGCCCATACCCCCGCTGCCGAGAGGCTCAATGATTCGGTAATGCGATATCGTTTCGCCCAGCATTCGCGCAATCATCCTAAACAACTCGCGACGAGGGCGCAAGCAGCGAGCTGCGATTCACCGCGCGGATGCGCGGTGTTAGCACGCGCGAAATACCTGCCGAAAACGCCATAAATTGGCGTGCGCCATATTTTGTCTGCCCCTCAGAAAAACTTTCCACCGCAGCAACTTTTTTTGGTTGCCTGGGTTTCACATTCAGCAGCCGAATAGGGCCTCGGCCCTCGGCAATTATCGAATACCTAAATTAGGAGAAAATTAATGTTAAACCGCAAAGGTATGGGTGTGTTCGCTTCATTGTTTGCAGCGATTTTGCTTTCCAGTTGTGGCGGAGGTATGAAGACTTCTTCGCCGGCTCCCAACGCCCAGGCGTCAGTATTTACAGTGGGCACGGACGCTCCGCTTCCGAGCGTCGTATCGTGCCAAATTATGGTAACGGGCATTACGATTTTCAACGGCACAACAAATGTAAGCGTCCTTTCCGCGCCGCAAGTTGTGGACTTCGCTCAGTTCAACGGCCTGCACCAACTTCTCGATCTCAGCGCCGTGCCCAACGGCACGTACACTTCGGCCACGGTAACGCTTGCATCTCCCGTGATTGGCTATATCAACGTCAATCCGCCGAATGCGCCCACGGCATCCACAATTAATGGGTCTCTCTTGGTTTCATCCGTGCCTGTGAATTTCCCTCAGCCTTTCGTTCTGCAGGCCGGCGATCTGGTTGGACTTCGCATGGAATTCGACCTACGTCAGTCGCTGCAACTTGACGCCAATGGCCAAGTGACTGGTGTTGTCAACCCTGTATTCGAAATGAACCTGCTCAACTCAACCGACGCCGGCGTTTCGATCGATGATTTCCACGCGGGCGTCATTGGCATCACTGGCCCCAACACCTTCACAGTCCAGGGTCCTCATGGACGGCAATGGCAAGTGACCACCGATGACAGCACTGTCTTCGACGATCCGGATATTCCGATGAGCTCCTTCACCACGAATACGATTGTTTCGCTCACCGGGACGATTGATCCCGTATCGCATGCGATCGACGCGTCCGAAGTGGAAGTAATCTCCAATGACAAGTTCTTCCTCGGCGGTTTGCTCACATACGTCAATCCCGTGTCGCCTCAACCGGCTACGCGAGCAGACATTTACATCCGCGAAGAACTGCCAGCTATTTCCGGAATTGCGGATGGCCAGATTGAAACTCTCAGCTTAAACGGGAGCGAGCGTTACAGACTCGGAAACATTAATCTTCCGCTGACTACGCTTCTCTTCAACAACACCCTGCTGACTCCTGGGCAGCGCGTTGATATCGGCGGCGCACTGGCGACCTCCAATGGCACGGAAACTCTAACCGTCCATCGCGTCATTCTGCGGCGTCAGGGCCAGTCGGGATCGTGGGTAGCGGGCAGCACCGTCGTGCAGTCCGGTAACGCCGGAAGCTTCCAGCTAACTGACGACTGGACCGCCGGAATTCTCTTGCCGGCTCCGCTCACCGTGCTCACAACCAACGACACAAACTTCATAAATCTGAGCGGTCTCGGCGCGCTTTCCGGCGCAGGTCCCATTCAGATTCGAGTGGTCGGGTTCATACTCATCAATCAGGCCAACGGTCAGCCCGTAATGGTAGCTCGCTCGGTCGAACAACTCGTTTCATAACTGGCTCGGAAATCCGCGTCAGCGCCAATGTCCCGTCTCCGCTTCGCCGGAGCGGGACATTGGCATTTTCGTTTTCAGCCTTGCAGCATTGCAGTGTTGAGTTAGAATCGCGGCGTGCAGAACCCGCGCACATTCTCGGAATTTTGGCCTTCCTATGTCTTAGCGCATCGTCAACCGCTCACGCGCATGTTTCATTCCGTCGGAACTCTCATCGGATGGGCGCTCCTGCTCGCGGCCGTTGTTTTCCGGCAGCCGTGGTTTATTCTAGCGGGCTTGCTGGTTCCGTACGCTTTTGCTTGGATTTCACACTTCTTCGTCGAACACAATCGTCCCGCTTCATTCGATCACCCGTTGTGGTCCTGGCTGGCCGATCAAAAAATGGTTGCGCTGGTTCTTACGGGACGTATGAATCAGGAAGTGCAGCGGTTTACAGTGTCCGAAGGTCCGGCAACATCACGCTAAATATTTCCCCAACTTAAAACTCTTCGTTAGATTATTCCATCCGGCCCGCTATCACCTGCCTGCCGCTTGTGTGAATCTCGATTGCGAGAGGCGGGCGAATAGCCGACCCTTGCGCAACCTGCCCTCGCACCAGCCTTCCCGCCGTGTTCGTTCCGTATCGCGTCATGTCGAAAACCGTGCGATTGCACGGATCGCCGACCATAGGGTGTTCTGCTCTGTAGTGATACTGTTTCTCGATTTTTTGAAGGTCGGTAACATATTCCAGATCGCAAGTGCCGTATGGTTCCCGTAACAAGAATCCCCAAAGGTTTCCGCCCGGCATTCGTATCACGATCGCCTTGGTTTGCTCGCCCGTCGATTGATCCCGATATATAAATCGCTTTGACGACCATACTTTTTCAAGTTCATCGGTTGTGGCGATTTCCCCCGGGCCATTGGGCAGTTCCTCTGCAAGTGCGGCGGCTTCTACGGCAATCGGCGCGCTTGCACGCACGGGAGCAGGAGTCACTTCCTCCGAGGGCCGCTCGCGGCTCAACCACGCGACTCCGATGCCAACCACGATCGCAGCCACGATTGTGACGGTGAGCCACTTCGGCGGCATTTGCATTTCGGACAATCTAAATTTTGAGGACCCCGTCTTTCCTCCCGGTCCCGCCGTAGTCGGGACGCCCGGAATATTCGGCTGAGTAGGTTTAAAAGGATCGTACGGCTTGTTTTCGTCAGACATAGTGGGCTGGAAAGGGATACTCAGATTGAATCGTCCAGCATCCGAATGCAAGAGGCGAGGGTGCGCCGGGGTTTACCTTTTCGCATGCCGTTCTGCGCCGGGGAATTACAGCCGGAATCCGTGAGAATAAATCCGCGCTAAGCTGGTCGTTTAATTCGAACC
This sequence comes from uncultured Acidobacteriota bacterium, assembly GCA_963698005.1. GTDB lineage: Bacteria > Acidobacteriota > Terriglobia > Acidiferrales > UBA7541 > Palsa-295. The sequence goes on along the minus strand of OY969113.1, from coordinate 2,011,041 downwards.
GACTGGTTCGCGACGTATTCGTGCACGTTCGAAAGAACTAGCAGCAACTCGAGCATGCGGTCTCGCTGTTCGGGGTTCGGCTCGTCCGCCCCTTCCTCCAGATTCTTCACCACCGCCAATGCATCCGAGAGCAGCCATTCCAGCCCATCCGAATCCAGCGAGCGCCCCTCGCGGCAGCGGCCCAGCGCCTCATCCGTTCGCACAAAGGCTTCATCCACGAAATGGTCCAGACATAGTTGCGCGCTAGTCAACGCCGCTGGAATCCGACTTGCACACCCGGCCCTTTGACAATTTCCGGGTACGGTGGCATTCATCACATACACCCCAAATTCTCGAGTAGTTGCTACCTCAAGGTACGGCGAGATTAACACATTTTTTTGGCAGCGAGCACACATGCACCGAAAAGCACAATAGCGTATCGAAACATGGGTCACACAGGAAAAAGCCGGGAGGAAAAAGCAGAAGTCGAGGGGCGCTCGCCATGCGCCCCCCGATTCTAGCTTTGTCAGTGAATTTGAATGCTTCCTGAACTCGTGCTCAGTTCCACCACCGGCCCGCCGGCTCCTACTTTGCCTTGCAGTTCGCGAGGAGTGATTTTGCCCTGCACGCTTATATTATGAGTTGTCTCGATGTTCCCCGAACTGGTTCGCGCCACAACGTTGAACGCAGCCTGCGGCGGAAAATCCACGCTAACATTTCCCGATCCGCTGTGCAGCCGCCAATCTCCTGTCGGATCTCCCTGAGCAGTGATGCTGCCGCTGCCCGTGGTCACCTTCGCTGCGCCCTTCACACCCTTCATCTGAACGTCGCCCGATCCTGTACTGATATCCACATCTCCGGCGGCCGTCTGTTCGAGTTTTACGTCGCCGCTTCCGCTCGACGCGGTTAGCCCGCCGCCAATCCCAATCGCACGAATCGTTCCGCTGCCGGCAGAAGCATGAGCGCTTCCGTGGATGCCATCCAGTTCTATATCGCCCGACCCGGTTCGCACGCGCGCTTCGCCACCAATATTCTTTGCGTGCAAACCTCCCGACCCGCTATTCATATCCACCGGTCCGCCGATTCCATCGGCGATCTGGTCTCCCGAACCTGATTCAGAGCGCAACTTCGTTTGAGCCGGTACAATTAATTCGTAGCTAATTGAAATATTGCGCCTCCAATCGCGGTTTTCGATGTGTCCCACGCGAATGGTATTCCCGTTTTGCTCGATGGGAGGATTATTTTCAATTTCGTGGATGCGTTGCTCCACGTCTCCCCAGCCGCTCGCGTGAATCTTGGCGTGGATTTCGACCTTCGTGGAATCACCGGTTCTCACCGTAATGTTCCCGGAACCCGTTTGCACATCCAAATCCACCGGCCCGGTCACACTCAACGTGCGATCGAAATGTCCCTGGCTGTCTCCGGCCAAGGCGGGAAGCGCCGTCAAACTGGCGGCCAGCGCCACCAACAAGAACAATCCCGGAACTGCGCGCAGACGAACTCTCATCTTCACTCCTCCTATGCGAATTGAACCTACCCAAGCAAAAGGTACGCAATACGTCGCTGAAAAGTTCAAAAGCACAATTGTGTTTCAGGTGAGCACGAAACGGCGCGCTATCCCGGCCGCGCTGTCCACTTTATCCGATCCGCGTTTTTTGGGGAGGAAACAAGCGCACTCTAAAATTTGAAGAACAGAAGGCAGTTTTAGGCGGTCGCGCCGTGGCACTTCTTGTACTTTTTTCCCGAGCCGCAGGGGCAGGGATCGTTGCGTCCGACCTTGGCTCCGGCGCGAACTGGTTTAGGAGCGGTTTCCGCCTGTGCCGGTCCGGCTTGAAACTGTAAATCCCGCTGCTGGCGTTGCTGGCGTTGTTCGATCTTTTTTGCTTCATCTTCAGGCCTGGCAGGCTGCATCAGGAACAAGAAGCGCACAGCTTCCGTGTCGATGCGGTCCATCAATTCATCAAACAGTATGAACGCTTCTTTCTTGAACTCGACCAGCGGGTCTTTCTGGCCGTAGCCGCGCAGCCCGATTCCTTCTTTCAAGTGATCGAGCGTGAGTAGGTGGTCTTTCCATTGCCCGTCCACCACGTCGAGCAGTATGTGGCGCTCCAACCATCGCAGCGTCTGCGCGCTGAAAAGAATTTCCTTTTCTTCGTATCGCGCCTTCACCTTCTCGATCATTGCGTCCGCAAGCGTATCGTGATTCAGTGTGGCAAAGTCCAAGCCCGCTGCCTTCGGGTCGAAGCCAAACTGATTCAATACCTCATTGCCGAACTGCGTCACGTTCCATTGGTCCGGATGTTGCTCGCGCGGGCAGTACGTTTCCACCAGCTGATTCGCAATCGCTTCAGCGCGCTCAAGAATAAAATCCTTCTGATCGCGGCCTTCCAGGAACGAGCGGCGCAGTCCATAAATCGTTTCGCGCTGCTTGTTCATCACATCGTCGTATTCCAACAAATGTTTGCGCGCTTCGAAGTTCTGCGCTTCCACCGTCTTCTGCGCGTTCTCGATCCGCCGGCTGATCAACTTAGACTCGATCGGCACACCCTCGGTCATGCCCAGGCGGAACATCAGGGCCTTCATGCGGTCGCCGCCAAAAATGCGAAGTAGGTCGTCTTCCAGTGACAGGAAAAAACGCGAAGCTCCCGGATCTCCCTGGCGGCCGGCGCGTCCTCGAAGCTGATTGTCGATGCGCCGCGCTTCGTGCCGTTCCGTTCCCAGGATGTGCAGACCACCCATCGCCACCACTTCATCGTGTTCCGATTTGCACTGCTCCGCAAACTGATCGAAGATCGGCTTCCATTGATCCAGCGGCACTTGAAAAATCTTGCCTTCCTGCTGGAACAGCACCATCGCGCTGGCCGTGGCACTCGAGCCGTTCGATGAACTTGCAGAGGTTGAGGTCGAAGTGCTCGTTGTCGTTGCCGTCGCTGTTGACGTCGCAACCGCCCCACTGGTAGCCGCAGCATCCGCCTGCCCCGGTGTCTCCGTTCCAGGAGCCGCTCCGATCACCGCGCTCGCCGGAGCGTACGGCATCGCCAGCTTATTTTTCAGCGCATATTCACGGGTCATCGCTTCGGGATTTCCGCCCAGCAGAATGTCCGTCCCGCGGCCGGCCATGTTGGTGGAAACAGTTACCGCGCCTTTGCGCCCCGCCTGCGAGATAATTTTCGCTTCGCGCTCGTGTTGTTTCGCATTCAACACCTGGTACGGTATGCCCGTCTTCTTCAAAATCTCCGCGATCTTCTCCGATTTCTCGATAGAAATGCTGCCCACCAGCACCGGCTGGCCGCTCTCGTAATACTGCCTGATGCCACCCGCGCGCGTGCCGTCTTCCTGAATGATGCCGTTCACCGCCGCTTCAAATTTTTCGCCTTCGGTGCGATAAACCACATCCGGATTCTCGATTCGAATTAGCGGCACGTTTGTGGGAATAGCCACAACTTCCAATTTGTAGATTTTGTCGAACTCCGCCGCTTCCGTATCCGCCGTGCCGGTCATGCCCGATAGCTTCTTGTACATGCGAAAATAATTCTGGAACGTGATCGTCGCGAGCGTCTGATTTTCGCGCTCGATTTTCACGCCTTCCTTCGCTTCCACCGCCTGGTGCAGCCCGTCGGACCATCTCCGTCCCGGCATTTGCCGTCCGGTGAACTCGTCCACGATCACGATCTCGTCGTCTTTGATTACGTAATCCACATCTTTTTTGAAAAGTGCGTGCGCGCGCAACGACTGGTAGACGTGGTGAATGATCTCCATATTCGCGGGATCGTACAGGTTTCCCAAGTTCAGCAGCCGTTCGCACTTCGACACGCCTTCTTCCGTCAGCGTCGATGTGCGGTGCTTTTCATCCAGCGTGTAATCGATGTCCAGGATCAGCTTCGGAATGATTTTGTCGATGCGGTAATATTTGTCTGTCGATTCTTCCGCCGGTCCGGAAATAATCAGCGGCGTGCGCGCCTCGTCAATCAGAATTGAGTCCACTTCGTCCACCACCGCGAACTGGTGCCCGCGCTGGACGCAGTCTTTCAAATCGTACTTCATGTTGTCGCGCAGATAATCGAACCCGAATTCGTTGTTGGTCCCAAACGTGATGTCCGCGCCATACGCTGCCCGCCGCTGCACGTCGTCCAGATCGTGAACGATCACACCGACGGTCAGCCCCAGCATCTTGTAAATCGGCCCCATCCATTCCGCGTCGCGTCGCGCCAGGTAATCGTTCACCGTCACGATGTGCACGCCCTGTCCCGTCAGCGCGTTCAAGTACGCCGGCAGCGTCGCAACGAGCGTCTTGCCTTCACCAGTTTTCATCTCCGCGATTTTGCCCTGATGCAGAACGATGCCGCCGATTAGCTGAACGTCGAAGTGCCGCATGCCCAGCGTCCGCCGCCCGGCCTCCCGCACCAACGCGAACGCCGGAATCAACGCAGGCTCAACCGCCTCTTGCAGCCTTCGCTTGTAGTCCGGATCATCGCGTTCGAGATCTTCCAGTCGGCCTTGCACTTCGGCCTTCAGCGCCTCGGTCCGCGCCGTAATCTGCTCGTCCGAGAGTTTCTTCATCTCCGGCTCGAGCTCGCCGATGGCAGCCACCGTCGGCTGGATGGCCTTCACGTCGCGCTCGTGCTTCGTCCCGATAAATCGCGCGACTACCTTATTTATGACTTTCTCGACGTCCATAACTTCAGTTTAGTCCCTTTTGGTGTTGCGTTTCGAAATGCGGCAGGCTTGCCCTTACCCGAATCTTGCAAAACCCAACCATCCATTGTAGCCGCTCGCACGCTTTCGTGCAAAGCGCCTGCCTGAGCTCCTAGTGGTCGTATTTTGTCATATCAACGCCGGGAATCTGTACGTTGCATCCTTTTTTCAGTGTTTTTCAAGCCACAAGTCTTGTCCGGAAGCCTGCTTTTTCAACCGCACCTGTACTTCCTTTTTTTTGCCTCATTTTCCCTGTCTTTTCGTACATGTCCCTAAAGTACCGCCGCCCTTGAACCTCTGACCAGCATCTTTCCGCGCGGCCTTCCGCTAGCCTTTCAATAGGCAAACAAGCGGTTTAAGCCCATTTCCAGGGGAGTTTTTGCATGTCGCAGTTCACACGCACCTTCGCGCTACTCGCGGTCATCCTTCTGATGGCTCCTGGGGCCTTGTTTGCCGGACCGCCGCAGATCACCACCCCGGAAGGCCAGCTTTTTAGCTCCCTAAACCGTGAACGCGCCTCCCAAGGCCTGCCCGCCCTTCAGTGGGACGATGCCCTCGCCTCTGCCGCCCGTCAGCATGCCGTCCGCATGGCGCAACTCGATCAAATGTCTCACCAGCTTCCCGGCGAGCCCAACCTGCTCGCGCGCGCGAGCGAGGCAGGCGCGCATTTCAGCGTAATCGCCGAAAATGTTGCCATCGGCCCGGACCCGGCGCTCATACACACCATGTGGATGCACTCCCCAGGTCACCGCGCGAACATCCTCAGCCCTCAGCTCACTGCTGTGGGCATCGCCGTAGTTCAGGGCAGCTCAGGCCTCTTCGCCGCGCAAGATTTTTCGCAAAGGGTTGTAACCTCGAATCCAAACCAGCAGGTGCAGCAAGTAATTTCGCTGCTCGCCGCGCGCGGCTTGCAAGCCACCGCCGCGGACGATGCAGGTGCATCCTGCGACGGCAACCGCAAATTTGCGCCCAACACCGCAGCCACTCTAGTCCGTTACGAAACCCCCAACTTGGACAAGCTCCCCGACCTCCTCGATCAACAGCTCCAAACCCACAAGTTTCACGCCGCAACCGTAGCCGCATGCGCCGCCAACGCCGCACCAGGCTTCTCCCGCTTCCGCGTCGCCGTCCTCCTTTTCTAACCGTTCCGCCATTCCGGCCGTGCCCACTTTTTACTGGGGAAAGAATGCCCGGTCGCTCCTCGCGTTCGCTTCCTTGCCGCCGTTGCTTCACAGGTCTATCATTGATGTGCAGGAGAAGTCGTTAGGGTTGCATCTACCCAGCACTCATTCGAAAGGAAACCATGTTAAGCGGACCAGCAGGACCAGCCGCAGGAAAGCGTTTGCAGGATAAAGCGCCGATCACGGGCGTAAAAAATCTCGTCGCAGTTGCCAGCGGCAAGGGCGGAGTAGGGAAGACCACCGTCGCCGTAAATCTTGCCATCGCGCTAAAAAATATGGGCCATTCGGTCGGCCTGCTCGACGCCGACGTTTACGGTCCCAATGTCCCCGTAATGCTCGGCACCAACGAACAGCCGCGCGCCGTTGACGAGCGCACCATCATCCCCGTCGAAGCCTACGGCTTGAAAATGATTTCCATGGGCTTGCTCAATCCCGGCGACAAACCACTCGTCTGGCGCGGCCCCATGCTCCACAGCGTAATCCAGCAGTTCCTGCGCAGCACGCAATGGGGCGAACTCGACTACCTCATCGTGGATTTGCCTCCGGGCACTGGTGACGTCCAGCTCACGCTGATTCAGAGCGTTTCTGTCAGCGGCGCCGTCGTCGTCACTACGCCCTCCATTGTCGCGCTGGCCGACGTTCGCAAAGCCATCGAAATGTTTCGCCAGGTCAACGTGGAGATTCTCGGCGTGGTTGAGAACATGAGCTATTTCAATTGCCCGCATTGCAAAGGCCGCATTGACGTCTTCGGTCATGGTGAAGGCCAACATATGGCCAAGAGCTTCGGCGTGCCGTTCTTAGGTGAGATTGAAATCGATCCGCAGATTCGTATCGGGGGAGACACCGGCAAGCCCGTCGCATCGCTCGGCGAAGACGCTCCCGGCAGCAAGAGCATCTACGCCATGGCTCGCAACGTCGTCGCGCGCCTCGAAGTTGTCAACCAATCCGCCGGCGCCCCGGTAGTTCAGATTCTGTAGAGGAAGCGGCTCGCGCCCGCTTCCTAGTTCGCTTTACTCGCGCTCGCGTTTGCGTTTCCGTTTGCCAGCATCACTACCAGCCGCGCAACTTCCTCCGGCTCCATCGCGGTGCTGTCTACAATCACGGCGTCGGCCGCGCGTACCAGCGGGGAAGTAGCACGCTCAAGGTCGCGCCGGTCCCGTTCGCGGATTTCGTCCAGTGTCCTTTTCAGGTCGATCGCGTCGCCCTTCTGCTCGTGCTCGCGCCATCGCCGCTCCGCCCGAACTTCCGGCGACGCAGTAAGAAAAATTTTCAAGCCCGCGTCGGGAAAAACCACGCTTCCGATGTCGCGCCCCTCCATCACCACTCCGCCTTGCTGTCCCGCGCGCCGCTGCTCGGCGACCAGCACTTGCCGCACGCCCGGATTTACCGCAATTTTTGACGAAACTTGCGAAACTTCCGGCGTGCGAATCTCCATTGTCACATCTTCGCCGTCCAGAAAAACCCGCTGGCCACCTTCCTCTGCCCGCAAATCAATGCGTGTGTCATGCGCGAGCGCAACCAGCGCATCCGCAGCTTCGGGTGCAATCTTCTGCCGCACCGCTTTCAGTGCAAGCGCGCGATACATCGCTCCCGTATCCACATACACATACCCCAGCATTTCCGCCACGCGCCGCGCGAGCGTGCTCTTGCCCGAACCGACCGGCCCGTCAATCGCGATAATCAATTTTTTCAGCGGTGCAGTCATCTTAAATGGAGTGATCTCAGATTCTCTTAAACGCTCTTTCGATTTCGCGCACGGAGTAGCGCAGCACGATCGGCCGCCCGTGCGGGCAGCTCATGGGGTACTCGGTTTTCGCCAGTTCGCCGAGCAGCCATTCCATCTTTGTGTGGTCCAGCGGAGTGTTCACCTTGATCGCCGCATGGCAAGAAGTGGAAGCGGCGATCTTCGCTTGCAGCGAATCGATCGAAATCGCTTGATTCTCCCGCGCAATCCCATCCAGAATTTCGTACAACAGTTTCTCAGCGTCGCCGCTCGTAATGCCCGCTGGCGCGGCCTGAATTGCGACGCTTCTCGCTCCCATCAATTCAGCTTCGAATCCGTTCGCGTGAAGCTCATCTCCGATTTGCTCGAAAATGACCAGTTGGCGCGGGTTCAGTTCCACGATCAGCGGCACCAGCATCCGCTGGCCGCCCAGTTCTCCTTCGCGGCGCGCGCGCAAGTGTTGCTCGAAAAGAACGCGCTCGTGCGCCACGTGCTGGTCGATGATCCACAAGCCTTCGCTGTTCACCGCGACGATAAAGCTGCTGTTCACTTGCCCCAGCGGCTTCAGGTCAACGATCTGGTCCGGCCTCGGCAACGTGCCGGGAGCATTTGCAGCCCCCACAGAAGCACCTTCGGCCTCAGCACCGAGTGCCTCTCGCGTTGGATCTGAATAATCACTTCCGTTGCCGGTTCCAAACCGCAAGCGTTGAGGAACCGGCCTGTCAGGCGCGCCGGAAAGTTCGAATCCCTCGGCGATACCAGTTGATGAGCTGCCAAGTGAATTAGGAATCTCAGCGCGCGGTGGGCCTGGAAATGTGTTCGCGTCGGGCATCGGCGCGTAACCTCGCACGTTTCCGACGGGCGACGAGGAGGATAAACCGCCAACGCTCTGTTCACCCGCCGCAGCCGCCGCGCGCGCCGCGGGAAATCCAGGAATCGGCCGCGCGTGCGAGAGCGCCAGTCGCAACGCGTCGCGTGTGAAATCGTGAACGAATTGCGGATGGCGAAAGCGCACCTCGATTTTTGCCGGATGGACATTCACGTCCACCTCCTCGTACGGCAAATCGAGGAAAAGCAGAACAAACGGGAAAACTCCCGGCGGCATGATGTTGCGGTACGCTTCACCGATGGCGTGCAGCAGCAAGCGGTCGCGGACCAGCCGGCGGTTCACAAAAATATAAATTCCGTTGCGATTCGTCCGCTGCACTTCCGGGCGCGAAGTAAACCCAGTCACGCGAAGGGTAGCGGCCCGTTCTTCCGCTTCTAGCGGCGGTTCGGTGATGGCGCTCCGCACCGGCCCTTCCGTCGGCGTGATTTCCGTCAGCTCGTCCAGCGCCTGCCGTCCGAAAATCTGATACACGCGCTCGGAAAGTTTCGCCACCGGCGTGCAATTCAGAATTTCCTGCGTCGGCGTCTTCAGCAGGAATTGGCAATCGGGATGCGCCAGCGCATAGTGCGTGACGAGCGAAGCGATGTGCCCCAACTCCGTAGTCTCGGACTTCAGGAATTTCCGCCGCGCCGGCACGCAATAAAAAATATCTGCCACGCTGATCGATGTTCCCGCAGGCAGCCCCGCCGGCTTCACGCTGATCAGCTTTCCGCCCGCAAACTCTACTCGTGTCCCTTGCTCATCCTCTGCCGAGCGCGTTTCAAGCACCAGCCGTGAAATCGAAGCAATCGAAGGCAGCGCTTCGCCGCGAAACCCCAGCGTCGAAATCGAAAGCAAATCATCCGCCGTGCGCAATTTGGAAGTGGCATGCCGCTCGAAGGCCAGCAGGGCATCGTCGTGATTCATTCCCGTGCCGTCGTCAACCACGCGAATCATGCGCTTTCCGCCCGATTCAGTTTCGATGCGAATGGACCGCGCCCCCGCGTCCAGCGCGTTTTCGAGCAGCTCCTTCACCACCGACGCAGGCCTCTCGACAACTTCGCCCGCCGCGATCTTGTTCGCCACATTCTCCGCGAGTATGCGTATCCGGCTCATAGGGTGTGTTTCGTAGGCTTTATATTTGGAAATCTCGAACCCGCCGGATTGCGCAGATCCTCTCTGCGTACCTGTTCATCTTCTTCCTTCGCCTCTTGGGCAAGGCTCCGGAGAAAAATCCGTGTGCCGAAGAAACTGGCGATGAACACAACAGAAAAAAGCGAAACGCCGAGCCACTCCGGAAATCCAGGCATCTGTACCGTAATCAAAAAAATGAACCCGATCGCGACACCCAGGATCACTAGTACCATGAACTGCGCTCTCAGCCTCAGCCTGCGCATGCTTCGGATTAGGAGACTCACGCCTACTGCCGCGGCGATCGGTATCAGCACCAGCGCACGGTAGGAAATCACACTCTGGCTCGGATCGAGATTCATTTTTCCGCTCGCTTGATTGCAATTCCCAATTCGTCGAGCTGGTCGGTGCCCACTTCTGAGGGCGAGTCCGCCATCAAATCTACGGCCGCTGTCGTCTTCGGGAAGGCAATCACCTCGCGAATTGATTTCTCGCCGGCCAGCAGCATGACGACGCGGTCGATGCCCAGCGCGATCCCGCCGTGCGGCGGAGTGCCATACGTGAGCGCGTCGAGGAAGAAACCGAAACGTTGCCTCGCTTGCTCGTCGGTCAGCCCGAGCGCTTTGAACATCCGCGCTTGCACATCCTGGCGGTGAATTCGAATGCTTCCGGAGCCCAGCTCGTTGCCGTTTAAAACGAGGTCGTAGCCCTTCGAGCGGCACTCCCACGGCGCGGTTTCTAGCTTGTCGAGATCCTCTTCGAAGATTCCGGTAAACGGATGCTGCGCGCTCACCCAGCGCTTATCCGTCGCGCTCCATTCGAAAAGAGCGAAGCCGGTGATCCACGCGAATTCCCATTTGCTGCGGTCGATCAAATTAAGCTTGTCTCCCAGATACAGGCGAATCTGGCCCGCGACGTTGAGCGACGTGTCGTTGTGCTCGACTTGTTCTTTCGCCGCCGCAGCTACAATCAAGTCGCCCGGCTTAGCCCCCACAGCTTCCGCGAGCTTCTTCAGCGTTTCAGGCCCAAGGGTTTTTTCGAGCGGCGAAGTGATCCCCTCGGCCGCGACCTTCACGGTGTAAACGCCGCGCGCGCCCGACGATTTCGCGAACTCGCCCAGTTCATCAAGCTGCTTGCGTGACCATGCAGCCCCGCCCGGCGCGACCACCGCCTGAACGTTGCCCTCAATCTGCAGTTTTTCTCGCCCCGTCGCGAAGAATTGCGTCACATCGTGCAATTCCATTCCAAAACGCAGGTCCGGCTTGTCCGACCCGTAGCGCCGCAGCGCTTCCTTGTAGTCCAGGTGGCGAAACGGTCCTTTCGCCTGCACTCCTACAACCGCGCAGGTGCGTTCCATCACGCGTTCGATCACTTCGAAAATATCCTGTTGGCGCGGGAACGACATTTCAAGGTCGAGCTGCGTGAACTCAAGCTGCCGGTCGGCGCGAAAGTCTTCGTCGCGAAAACAGCGCACAATTTGAAAATAGCGGTCCATCCCTGAAATCATCAATATTTGCTTGAAGATCTGCGGCGATTGCGGCAGCGCATAAAACTTCCCGTGATGGATGCGGCTCGGCACCAGGCAATCGCGCGCGCCTTCCGGAGTCGAGCGCGTAAGCATCGGCGTCTCAATCTCGAAAAAGCCAAGTTCGTCCAGCGCTTTGCGAATCTCCAATATGATTCGGTGGCGCAGCTCAAGATTGCGATGCGGTTTCGGCCGCCGCAAATCGAGATAGCGGTAACGCAAGCGCGTTTCTTCGCTCGCGGTCACTTCTTCTTCGATCTGAAACGGCGGCGTCTTCGAATTGTTCAAAATGTGCAGCCGCGTGGCCATCACTTCCACTTCGCCCGACGCAATGTCCGGATTTACCTTCTGCCGCCGCAGAACGCGCCCTTCCACCGCGACCACAAATTCCGAGCGCAATTGTTCCGCTTTCGCGTGCGCTTCGGGATCTATCTCTTTGTTGAAAACAATTTGCGCGATTCCAGCGCGGTCGCGCAGGTCAATGAAAATCAGTTGGCCCAGATCGCGCCGCCGGTGAACCCAGCCCATCAACACGACAGCCTTGTCCGCATCCGCCGCGCGCAGATCGCCGCAATAGGTTGTGCGTTTCAAGTTTCCGAGCGCTTCAAGCACGAGTTGTTCTCTCCACTTGCACTAACGACTGCCTCTTCGTTCCGATTCAAGATATTCGAGTAACTCCAATTCGGAAAGTTTTTTCTGCTCCGAATCGGCGAGGCGTTTCAGGGTGAAAGTGCCGGCAGCGACTTCGTCTTCGCCGATGATCAGGGCGTACCGCGCGCCCAATTTATCCGCGAGGCCCAGGGATTTCTTGAATTTCATTTCTTCGCCGGGTAGCTCGACGGAGAGCCCGGCGGTGCGAAGCTTCCGTGTGATGTTCACTGCCGTAGGATACGCAGCCTGGCCCATCCACGCGACGAACACCGCAAGGCCGGGAAGATGCGGCAATTTTCCGCCCTCTTGTATCGACAAAATCGCGCGGTCGCTGCCGATCGCGAAACCGATCCCTTTTGTCGGAGGCCCGCCGAGCAGCTCGACCAATCCGTCGTAGCGGCCGCCGCCGCACACCGCGTTCTGCGAGCCGAGACCTTCCGCCGTGACTTCGAACGTGGTCCGCGTGTAGTAATCGAGGCCGCGCACGAGTCGCCAGTTTTCTTCGTACGCGATGCCACGCATGTTCAGTTCTTCTTTGAGCTTCGCGAAATGCTCGCGGCAGTCGGCGCAAAGATGATCGGAGATGCGCGGCAGCTTCGCAATAATGGGCTGCTCCTCCGGCAATTTCGAATCCAGAACGCGCAGCGGGTTCGTATCGATGCGGCGCTGCGAATCGGTGCCAAGCTGGTCTTTCACTTCGCGCAGCTTTTCGCGCAGAACCTCGACATATTTCGGACGGCACTCTTTGCAGCCGATCGAATTCACATACAGCGTCGTCCGCGTCAGCCCCACGCGCTTGAAAAACACGACGAGCATTTCCAGCACTTCAGCGTCAATCGCTGGCGCGTCGGACTGCCCCAGCACTTCCGCGCCAATTTGGTAAAACTGCCGGTATCGCCCCTTCTGCGGCCGCTCCCGCCGAAACATCGGCCCGATGTAGTACAGCTTTACGTTGCCGGGAAGCGTCTGCATTCCATTTTCGATGTACGCCCGCGCAACACTCGCCGTCGCTTCTGGCCGCAACGAATAGGTTCGGTCAGCGGCGGTGTCTTCGACCGAGTCTGGATCGTGGCCGCTGCTAAATGTGAACATTTCCTTGTTAACTACATCTGTTTCAGCCCCTATCGAGCGAGCGAATAGTTCGGTCTCCTCGAAGATTGGCAGGCGGATGTCGCGGAAATTGTAGGATTCGAAGACGTCGCGTGCAGTCTGCTCGAACCAATTCCAGAGCGCGGAATCCGGCGGCAAGATGTCGCGAGTGCCTTTGATGGCGCGAAATTGGCGTCTATGATCCGTCATAGGCCGGCGTGCGCGTGACATTCGCAAACGGTTCAAAGTTCTCGATTAGACGCACACCCTCTCCTTTGTTTGCAATAGCTTACGATGGATTCTAATAAATCGAGTTCTCGATTAAAAAAATTGTAGATTTTCTCGCGACACCCGGGAGCCATTCCTCCGGGGCCGCCGCTCTGCCGAGAATCCGGCGCTCCGCCCATCACGCTATTTTACAACACGCACGCAAGTAAAGTTCAGCGTGCTGGGAATTTCGATGGGCGAGCGGTCAGTTTAGAGTGGCTAGTGACTAGTGGCGAGTGGCTAGTGAAGCCACATCGGCGAGCTTGCGGCGAATCGACGCCAACATCTTCTGTAGTTCCGAGATGTCATTTGAAATGACAGTCACATCCGTCACCTTGCAATAACCGAGGTCGATGCTTAGCAAGACCTGCGTCTCTAACTCTGCAACCGAGCCGCTCGCGTGAGATAGGAACCGCAAAAACTCGCGCGTGCCGTGGCGAGCTTGTCCTTCCGCAATATTCGACGGCACGGAAACGGCGGCACGCCTCATTTGCGAAGCTAGTCCATTTTTCTTCAACCGGAAATTTCGCTGTCAGATGATACGTCGCTTTTGCCAACGCCATCCCTTTTTGCCAAATCAGCAATTCCTCGTAGTGTTTGGGTTTTCGTTGTTCGGGCATTCTAAGGACTCCCGTTGTTTCTTTAGCCACTAGCCACTCGCCACTAGCCACTTTCTGCTCTGTAGGTGTCCTTATACTCGACGTAGCGCTGGGCGTAGCGGTCAATGGATTCGAGGTCCTCGGGGGTAAGCGCGCGGCGCAACTTGCCGGGCTGTCCCATGAAGAGGCTCCCAGGCGCAACAATAGTGCGCTCGGGGACGAGCGTCCCAGCCGCGATAATGCTGCCCGCGCCGATTTTTGCGCCGTTGAGGATGATGCTGCCCATACCGATCAGGCAGCGCGATTCGATGGTGCAGCCATGCAGCACGACCGCGTGACCTACGGTGACATTATCACCGAGGATCAACGGATTCGTGTCCCGCATCACGTGAAGAACGGAACCGTCTTGAATATTGGTGCGCGAGCCGATGCGCATGAAGTTCACGTCTCCGCGAAGCACCGCGCAAGGCCACACGCTGGAATGCTCGCCGATGACGACGTCACCAATGACGACAGCTTGCGGATCGATGTAAGCAGTTGCAGCAATTTGCGGCGCGTGGCCAAGGTAAGTGCGAATCATTTGTCCCTCAGTAGATAAATTTCTTGTTCATCAATTATTACTCACACAGCAGCGAAACTGTCGGATCGACCTGCGCCGCGCACCGTATGCCGCGCGGACGCGACCAGGTTCAAGAAACCTCGCACGTCCCATACGCTCGCCTTTCGGTCTAATCCGAAGCGCAGTTTACTGGATTCCCAGCCACTTTGACGGAAAAGCCTGGAAAAGATAATTTCTGGCTTTGTTCGCCAAGAAGGGAACCGCATACTCCTCGACAGCGAAACAAATACGAAAATGCCTCGGCGGCTTCGCTCGCTTATTCCCGCGTCCCCTAGTACTCATGGACAGGTGTACTAATCTGGACTTCTCGCCAGTTGCACCATACATCACAGCTAGTTAGTCTCCTCTTCTTACGCGCCCAGCTCATTAAATTGCGAATTCTCAAAAATAATGGAACTTTTTCCGCTAGGCAGGGTTTTGGGAGTCAATTCGCAATCTTGAAGGAACTGAGAGGGAACCTTGCGTCGCTCAACCATGCTCGCAGCTGCAGTCGTCTTTCTGGCGTTAATGACTACGAGTTGTGCGCTTACACCCCCGGGCTCGACCCCGCCCACTTCCGACACTTTAACGATATCTCCGAGCACTGCGGACGTACGCGCCGGCGCGACCCAGCAATTTACCCCTTCTCTCGCTAACAAGACATTCACCTGGTCGGTGAACGGAGTGATGGGGGGAGCCGCTGCGACCGGCACGATTGACGCGACTGGGAATTACACCGCGCCTGCAACGCTTCCTTCCCCGAACACGGTGACGATTGAAGTGGCGGAAACCAAAAAGCCTTCGGTTACTAGCTCGAGTGCCGTCACGCTCTGGAATCCCGTGCCACAGATTTCCGGCATTTCACCGGCCCAGGTGAATGTCGGCGCGATTACGCTGACGATATCCGGAACCAACTTTGTCAACGGCGCCACAGTATCGTTCGGCGGCGCCAACTTAACGATCATGTCGGTATCCAGCACGCAAATAATCGCAACCGGAACGGCTACCGTTGCTCAAGCAGGTTTGACTGAAGCTGTCGTGGTAACCAACCCCGACCCCGGTTCAAGTAATTCAAACAGCGTGAATGCGCAAGTCGTCGGAGCGACAACAATCAGCGCTACGGCAGCGGCGCGCTTCCTCGATCAGACCAGCTTTGGTCCCACGGCGACCACGATCCTGCATGTCCAGCAGCTCGGTTTGCAGGCGGCGCTGACCGAGCAGTTCAATCAGCCGACCACGAAATTCAGCGAACCGCCATCGCCTGACACGGCGGTGTGCGGATTTACAAACTGGCGCTGCACGCAGTCAGAATTCCTGAACGTCGCGGTCTGGGGGAACGATCAGTTCCGCCAACGCGTAGCCATGGCTCTGAGCGAGATATTCGTCGCACCCATCGTGCAGGACAATGCCATGCCTTTCTATCTGAATACTCTGGCCGGCGACGCCTTTACCAATTACCGCACCATCATGCAGGATGCGACGCTTTCACCCGCAATGGGCGACTACCTGAATATGGTGAACAGTGGAAAACCTCCCACCGGTCAGATCGCGAATGAGAATTTCGGCCGCGAGAATATGCAGCTCTTTACTCTGGGACTAAATCTCTTGAATTCGGACGGCAGCCTACAGACGGATGGCAGCGGTAATCCGATTCCCACCTACACCCAGCTTCAGGTGGAAGCTTTTGCGCGTGCCTACACCGGTTGGACCTTTGCAAATTCGGATGGCAGCACTCCGTCAAGTTTCAATTACACGCACAATTGGCTCAACTTTATGGTGCCAGTCGAAAGCCAGCATGACGAGACCTCAAAAATCCTTCTGAACGGAACCACGCTTTCAGCTGGCCAGTCGGCCGAGCAGGATCTGAAAGGCGCTCTCGACAACATATTTGCGCACCCGAACATCGGTCCCTTTGTCTGCAGGCAGCTCATACAGCATCTGGTGAGCGGCGATCCAAGCCCGGCTTATGTAGCGCGCGTGGCTGCGGTCTTCGCTAATAACGGCAGCGGTGTGCGCGGTGACATGAAGGCCGTCCTGACCGCGATTATTATGGATCCGGAAGCACGTGCAGGAGACACGCAAACAGGGGATCAGGCTGACATGTCTCCGGCCGTCGATGGCGGGCACCTGCGCGAGCCGCTCCTTTGGACCATGAATCTGCTCCGCGGATTGAATGCAGCACAGACTCCGGCAACTTCCTATTCGTACGTCAACTTCATGTCATCGACGTTGACGTCGGTCGGAGAAGCGCCCATCAACCAGTCAAGCGTGTTCAACTACTTCCCGCCCAGTTACATCATTCCGCAAACCACGTTGAACGCTCCTGAGTTTTCTTTGGAGAACACCGGCTCGGTCATACCCCGCATGAGTCTTGCCGACAAGATTATTCACAACGAAGATTCGGCGCCGGTCATAGACCTGAGCGCGACCAGCGTCATCGGACAACAAGCGAGCGATCCTACGCAACTGGTGGATTATCTGGGGATGCTTTTCATGCACAGCCAGATGCCCAGCGATATGCGCACCGCTTTAATCGAGACCATCACCGCCATTCCCGCGACCGACCTCCAGAGCCGCGCGGAAGTAGCCGTGTTCCTGGTGGTCACTTCGTCGCAGTACAAGATCATGCACTAATCGCAGGAATACGGGCCGAAAAGGAGTTTTATGTCACACAGTCGACGAAGTTTTTTAACCAATGCTTCCTTGCTCGCAGCCGGCAATCTTCTGGGCTTCCGTCCCTTCGGAATGCTCAACGCCCTGGCCCAAACAACTTCGGATTACAAGGCGCTGGTCTGCATCTTTATGTTCGGCGGAAACGACTCGAACAATATGCTCATCCCGTTCGACACGACCGGCTATAACAACTACGCGACCATTCGCGGACCGTTGGCTCTGGCACAGAACACGCTGTTGCCGCTTACGCCGCAGCCCAACTTTGCCCTGCATCCCAGCCTGCCGGAAGTGCAGTCTTTGTTTAACAGCGGCAACCTGGCGTTCCTGGCGAATGTCGGGACACTCCTGCAGCCGACCACTCGCGCGCAATATCAGGCCAATCAAGTCGTGCCGCCCAGCAACCTCTTCTCTCATCCAGACCAGCAACTGGAGTGGCAGAACCAGATGGATAGCTCTGCGGGCAGTACCGGTTGGGCAGGCCGCATGGCAGACAAGATGAATACGCAATTCAACCCAGGCGCGCTGGTACCGATGATCGCTTCCATCAGCGGCGATACTCTGTTCTGCAATGGAACGGGCACTTCACCCGTTTCTGTCGGGTCTGGAGGGCCCGGAGCCGCGAGCTGCAGTGATCACTCCTATTGCTCGTCTCGCCAGGCGACAGCGCAACAGTTCGCCAACATGAGCAGCGGCGTCTCGCTGATTCAGGAAGACAACGCAATCACCAACAATGCTTTCACCTACAACACGGTGCTGTCCGGTGCGCTGAATTCTGCAACGCCGCTGACAACTGTCTTTCCTACTACCACTCCTTTCGGCGCTCAGTTGGCCGAGGTCGCAAAACTCATCAACGTGCGCGCGGCTTTGGGAGTCAAGCGGCAGATTTTCTTCGTGGGCGCAGGCAACTTCGATACGCATTCGGCCCAGTTGGCTACGCAGGCAACGCTTCTGGCCGAAGTGAGCCCAGCTTTACTGGCGTTCTACCAGGCATTGCAGGAAATGAATCTGGCGAATCAAGTTACGGCTTTCACCTGCTCGGACTTTGCGCGTACCTTTCAGCCGAATTCGGCCGACGGAACGGACCACGCCTGGGGCAGCCACCACATCATTCTTGGCGGCGCGGTGAAGGGCGGGCAGATTTACGGAACGTTTCCAACTCTGGCGCTCGGCGGCCCCGACGATGTCGCCTCCAACGGCCGCTGGATCCCAAGCACTGCCTCGGCTCAGTACGCAGCGACGTTGGCCCAATGGTTCGGCCTCGCCACCGCGGATCTCCCGTACGTGCTGCCGTACATCGGCAACTTCAGCAGCAACAATCTGGGATTCCTCGGCTAATCGAGAGCGCCCCGGCACATCGCGCCAAAGGGGTGATCTCGCCCCTTTCGTGGGCTCGCTGCACTGCGCTCCATATGGTTCTGCTACTACACTCCCGCGTGTCGTCCGGCTAAAAGAAACGGGCGGGTCTTCTGCCGCATCAAAAGGGAAGTGCGAGGTCGTAATCCAACATTAGTTTTTTCCCGGGCGCTGACGCTTGTGGTCTCACTCGTGCTTTGCTCTATAGCCGCGCAGGCCGCCGGTACACCCATTCCGCACGGTACACTAGAGCTCGTCGCCGAGAATCAATCGATTGCACCGGGGCATGACGTTTATCTCGGTTTGCATTTGCAACTCGAGAAGGGCTGGCACATCTATTGGGTCAATCCAGGCGATTCGGGCGAGCCGCCGCGCGTTAAGTGGCAGTTGCCAGCGGGTCTCAGCGCGGGCGCAATGGAGTGGCCTACGCCGCGGCGTCTTGGCACGCCGACCATCGTGGATTTTGGTTATGAGGACGAAGTGACGCTGATCGTGCCGATGCACGCGGATGCCAAGTTGGCGTCGCAGGGGCCGGAGCAGCTCGGTGCCGAAGTAAAAGTGTTGGTCTGCCGCGAAATATGCATTCCCGGCAAGGCCCAACTCTCGCTCACTCTCCCCGTCAAATCGCAAGCGCCTGTGCCGGACGCGCGGACTAGCGGTTTATTCGCCGTTGCGCGAAAATCATTGCCGCAGCCCGCGCCGCGGAACTGGAAATTTAGTGTGGGCGATGCGAAGGACTCCCTAGTACTCAGCGCGAACGTTGGACATCAAATCTCGCAGGCAGTTTTCTTCCCGCTCGCTGAGTCGCAGATTGACAATGCCGCGCCGCAGAAGCTGTTACCCGAGGCCGCCGGCTTCCGGCTGACGCTGCGAAAGTCAGCTCAACTTCTCAAACCGATCGAGCGCTTAAAAGGCGTACTCGTACTCTCTGCCGACCGGGCCTACTTCATTGACGCGCCTCTTAGCAAGCCTGGCGCAGCGAAAAACACTCGCGACATTGCAATTTACGCGGCACAATCCTTGAAGGAGGGACAACAAAAATGAAGCGCTCGACTCTGTACCCGATACTCATAGCCCTGCTGCTCTGCACAGCTCTGCCACTGATTTTGTCTGGGAAAACCGGCGAAGCAGCGCCGGAGTTCACCGCCACGGCCAGCAACGGCAAGACCGTTCACCTGTCGGACTATCGCGGAAAGTATGTGGTCCTCGAATGGCACAACAACGGCTGCCCCTACGTAGGAAAGCATTACAACAGTGGCAACATGCAGAAGCTGCAAAAGCAGTGGACCGGCCGCGGCGTTGTTTGGTTCACGATTCTCTCTTCCGCGCCAGGCAACCAGGGATACATGACCGCGAACGAAGAGAACGACTACTTGACGAAGGAGCACGCTGCACCGACCGCCGCATTGCTCGACCCCACCGGCCAGATCGGTCATCTTTACGATGCGAAGACGTCGCCCCAGATGGTCGTCATCAATCCCCAGGGCGTCGTGATTTACGATGGCGCCATTGACGACAAACCGACCACCGACCTAGAGGACGTGCCCACCGCAACGAATTACGTCAGCCTCGCGCTTGAGCAGGCCCTCGCCGGCAAACAGGTGGAGACGCCCACGACGCGTCCCTACGGCTGTTCGGTGAAGTACGCGGATTCGACGCACTAGCGAATCTCACACTCTCGAGTGCCCCACCCTGACGCGCCCGGAATTGAGAGAGAGCGTCTCAGCGGGGCGGTGCGTCCCCACGATCGCGCGTCCCGGAGCTTCTGCTAACGTTAACGAGGGTAGCGCGTCTACCTCTGTTAGGGTAGGATGTCTACTATCATGATCCCGAGGAAGTCTCCCAACCGCACGGAGCTTTTGCAAGGCACGCTCGATATGTTGATTCTGCGCACGCTGCTTTTCGGGCCGGCTCATGGCCATCAAATCGCAAAACACATACAACGCACTACCGAGGACGTGCTGCAGGTGGAGCACGGTTCGCTGTATCCCGCTCTGCATCGCATGGAGCGCAGGGGCTGGATCATCGCGAAGTGGGAGACGCCGAAGGAAGGGAATCGTGAGTTCAAGTATTACCGGCTGACGCCGGCCGGCAGGAAACAGCTCGTTCGCGAAGAATCGAGATGGAAGCAGCTAGCGGCAGCAGTGGCGACGGTGATGTGGCCGGCTCCGGGCGATCAGTCATGAGCGTTCGGACATGGTTTAAGTCTCGCACGGATCGGTTCTCGGAACGTCGCGATCGCGATAAGGATCTGGACAGGGAACTCGCTTCGCATCTAGAGCTGGAAGCAGAGGAGCAACGGGAATCCGGCTTGCCGCCTGAGGAAGCGCATTATGCCGCTCGACGAACTTTCGGCAACACCGCATTGGTCAAAGAGGACGTGCGCGCAATCTGGAGTGTGGTTTGGCTGGAACGATTCGCTCAGGACCTAAAGTACGGTGCCAGACTTCTTCGCAAAAATCCTGGTTTTACGCTCATTGCCGTTCTCACCCTGGCATTGGGTATTGGCGCCAACACCGCAATTTTCAGCGCCATCGATGCGCTAATGCTGCGGCCGTTGCCTTTCACTGCCGCGGACCAACTCGTGCGTATCTACTCCATTCAGAAAGGCATGTTTAATACCTTTGCCAATCCTGATGGACCTTCGGCACTGGACGTTCGGGACTTCGCGCAGAGAAGTCGCAGCTTTCAGAAGATGGTGGTTTATGACACCTGGGCTAAGAATGTGAGTTTCGGTGAGTCCGCGGGCCAACCGGAGCAGATAGCGGTCGGATTGGTCCCAGCAGCGTATTTCGAAATCCTCGATATTCGACCTATCATCGGCCGGCTCTTCTCCGAGGATGAAAATCAGGAAGGCAAAAACTACGTGGCCGCAATCAGCGCGCGGCTGTGGAGAAACCGGTTCGATGGCGACCCATCCGTACTGGGCCGCAAGATTCACATCAATGGGGAGGCCTACACCATTGTCGCAGTGATGCCGGACGTGATTCCGGCATGGGTCGAACCTGGGCGGCACAGCGAAATTTGGACTCCCTTTCCATATTCGCCCGACATGTGGTCGGAAAGTGGGAGAGGAGAGCGCGGGTACGCAGTATTGGCACGGCTAAAGCCTGGAGTGTCGCTCGAACGGGCTCAGGCAGATCTCTCGGTGATCGCCGCTGCGCTCGCAGCAGAACATCCGGTGGATCAAGGTGTCGGTGTAGCCGTGAAGAGATTGGCTGACTCCCGGGTAGGGGCGCTGCGGCCGATGCTGTACTTGTTAATGGGAGCCGTGAGCCTGATCCTGCTGATAGCCTGCGTGAATCTGGCTAATCTGCTCTTGGCGCGCAACTCCGCGCGTCAACGGGAGCTGGCCGTGCGCGCGGCTTTGGGTGCGGGACGAGGCGGGCTTGTCCGGCAATTGCTTGCGGAAACGCTATTGTTGTCGCTCATCGGCGGAGTGGTGGGATTTGCTTGCGCGGAGATTGGACTGAGAGCTCTCGCGAGGATGCACCCGGAAAATCTACCCCAGCTTGATTCGGTGGGAATCGATTGGCAAGTGCTGACTTTCACTTTATTGGTATCTCTTGTCACTAGTTTGCTTTTTGGGCTGGCGCCGGCGTTCATGGGCACTCGGCTCAACCTTGTGGATGCACTGAAGCAAGGCGGGCGATCCGGAACGTCGGGACGTTCGAGTCAGCGTATGCGCAGCCTGCTGGTGATAACGGAAATGGCGATGTGTTTGATGCTTCTGGTGGGAGCGAGCCTGCTGGTTCGAAGCATCCTGCGTTTGGAAGGTCAGAATCTGGGTATCCGTCAGGACCATTTATTGAGAGGCCGCATCTATTTGCCGCCTGTCCGCTATACAAACCCCGGAGTAAGAACGCGCTTCTGCGATGATTTTGCAACGAGGGTCCGGGCATTGCCAGGCGTGATTGAGGCGACGGTGACAACCGTCTACCCGCCAAATAACGGGTGGACTCAGATGTTGGTTATTCCGGGCCATCCTGTCACACGAATTCAAGATATTCCGTCGGCGCAGTTTGGAGTTGTGGACCAACATTTCCTTCGAACTTTGGGAATTCCGCTGATTCGCGGAAGAGATTTCGCGTTCTCGGACGGCGCCGCGAGCCCTCCGGTGGCCCTGATTAGCGAGGAATTCAAGCGGCGCTATTTCGCGGCAGAAGATCCCATCGGCCGGAAGATTCACATCGGGCCTCCGCCATTACCGGGTATCACTGTTGAGGAGAATATAACGGACGACGTGGACGTCACAATCATTGGCGTTATTGGCGATTTCAAGAATGCTGGTCTGGCCGTCGCGCCACAGCCGCAGATTACCGTGCTGTATTCCCAACACCCCCTGGTGAATGGCGGGTTCAAGGATATTTTGATTCGCACGGCTTCGAAGCCGCATTTAGTGGAGTCCGAAATACGAAGTCAACTTCATGCGTTGGATTCCGACATGCCTTTCGCCGAGGTCCAAACGATTGACGAACTGGTCGAACGCCAGACCGGCGGGCAACGTTTCACCACCGTTTTGTTGGCTTCTTTCGCGGTGGCAGGATTGGCGCTCGCAGTTGTGGGCATCTATGGCGTGGTCTCCTTTCTCGTCGCGCAACGCAAGCAGGAACTGGCCGTGCGTATGGCGCTGGGCGCGCGCCGCATCAATGTTCTCTGGCTTGTACTGAAGCAGGCCCTGGAAATGGCCGCGATTGGCGCCGCTATAGGACTCTTCGGCGCATGGGCGATGCAGAGATTTACGAGCGGCCTTCTGTTCGGTATTTCGCCGGTTGATCCGGCCACGTTCGTGGGCGGGGCCGCCTTTTTGCTCGCAGTCGCAGCAATCGCGAGTGCCATTCCCGCGGCGCGAGTCTTACGGATCGACCCGGCACAAGCGCTGCGCCAAGACTAGGACTGCAAAGCATGAGGTTTCAAGCGCATCGTTGCCCACTCGGAAGTGAGAAACGCCCTTCGCACCTGAATTTCATTTTCCCGAAATGACCGCTACAGGAGCTGGAAAGAAAATCGTTTCCGAAGTGAGATTGTCGCGATGAAAGTTAGGCTGGGCTGGACATCGAGGACAGAAATTCCCCGTTCGTCTTCGTCTTGGAGAGGCGGCCCAACAGAAGTTCCATGGCTTCCACGGTCGAAAGGGGACTCAGCACTTTGCGCAGCACCCAGATGCGGTTCAGCTCGTCCGGCGGCAGAAGCAATTCGTCCTTACGCGTTCCGGAGCGGTTGATATCGATCGTGGGGAACACGCGCTTGTCCACCAAACGGCGGTCGAGGTTGATTTCCATGTTGCCGGTACCTTTGAACTCCTCGAAGATCACGTCGTCCATGCGGCTGCCGGTATCAATCAGCGCGGTAGCGATGATGGTGAGCGAACCGCCTTCTTCAACATTTCTTGCGGCGGCGAAAAAGCGGCGCGGGCGCTGCAAAGCGTTAGCGTCGATACCTCCTGAAAGAACTTTTCCGGATGGAGGCGTCACGGCGTTGTAGGCGCGCCCTAGACGCGTAAGCGAGTCGAGCAAGATCACCACGTCGCGCTTGTGTTCCACCAAACGCTTGGCTTTTTCCAAGACCATTTCCGCCACTTGAATGTGGCGCTGGGGCGGCTCGTCGAAAGTGGAACTGATCACTTCGCCCTTCACCGTGCGCTGCATATCCGTAACTTCTTCCGGGCGCTCGTCGATCAGCAGAACGATTAGCGCGACTTCCGGATGATTCGTGGTGACGGAATTGGCGATGGATTGCAGCATCATAGTCTTGCCGGTGCGCGGAGGAGCTACGATCAATCCGCGCTGGCCTTTCCCGACGGGGCAAAGCATGTCCAGCACTCGCCCGGTAAGGTTTTCCTTGGTGGTCTCCAGGCGTATCCGTTCCTGCGGATAAAGCGGCGTCAGGTTGTCGAAGAAAATTTTACTGCGCGCAACCTCGGGATCCTCGAAGTTGACTGCTTCCACCTTAATCAGCGCGAAGTAGCGCTCGCCGTCCTTGGGCGGACGCACTTGGCCGGAAACCGTGTCGCCCGTGCGCAGATCGAATTTGCGGATCTGCGAAGGGGAGACGTAGATGTCGTCCGGGCCGGGCAGGTAGTTGTATTCCGGAGCGCGCAGGAAGCCGAAGCCGTCCGGCAGGCATTCCAACACCCCCTCGGAGAAAATCAACCCGTTCTTTTCGGTCTGCGCGCGGAGGATTTGAAAGATCAACTCCTGCTTGCGCATTCCGGAAGCGCCGGGGATGTTCAGTTCCTTGGCGATCTTCGCCAAGTCGGTAATGTTCTTATCTTTTAGTTCTGCAAGACTAATACTCATCGAGTTCGTTCCTTCTCTAGCCTGGTTTTCAGGCATGATTGATTTTCTGAATGGACTACGGGCGGGCACAAATTCGAACCTGCCGCTTTTTCTAAACTACTTCATCACGAATGGGCTGAACTACAGACAATCTGAATCCCCCGGTTGCGGGCCGAACCTGCTTAGCAGGATGGGAGAGAGCCGGAGGGTTTCAATTGGTTAATTCGCTGTCTTGTGCAACATCTGTAACAAACTTGGGTTCCACATCGGCCACCGGCGGAAGTCCGGGAACCGGAAGGGGATGTTCGAGCGCGATTTGCAGCACTTCGTCCATATTCTCTACAAAATGGACGGACATCTGAGACACGATTTCCGGTGGAATTTCCGCCAGATCCTTTTCGTTATCTTTCGGCAGAATCACCGTTCGGAAGCCGAGCCGGTGCGCCGCAAGTAGTTTTTCCTTGACCCCGCCGATGGGCAGCACTTTGCCGCGCAGCGTGATTTCTCCGGTCATGCAGATGTCGCAGCGAACCGGAATGCGGGTCAGCGCGCTCACGATAGAAGTGCAGAGCGTGATGCCTGCCGATGGGCCGTCCTTCGGGATCGCGCCTTCCGGAACGTGCACGTGGATATCGAGGTGGCGATAAAAATCTTTCGGCAGCCCGAATTGATGCGTGCGCGAGCGCACATAACTCATGCCCGCTTGCGCCGACTCCTGCATCACATCGCCCAATTTTCCAGTAAGCGTCAGCCGGCCTTTACCCTGCATCAACATAGCTTCGGTGGAAAGTACTTGGCCGCCCACTTCGGTCCAGGCCAGGCCGGTGGTCAAGCCGATTTCGTTTTTCTTCTCGGCTAGGAAATCGCGATATTTCAGGATGCCCAGATAATCGTTGACGTTGGTGTTCGTGACTTCAATTTCCACGCCTTTTCCGTCGGCCACCACTTTGCGCGCGATCTTTCTGCAAACGTTGGCAACTTCCCGGCTCAGGTTGCGCACGCCGGCTTCGTGAGTATAGTGCCGAATGATGTGCGTGACGGCTTCGTCCGTAAATTTAAGATTCGCTTTGGTAAGTCCGGTAGCAGCAATTTCCTTGGGCACCAGAAAGCGTTGCGCGATCTGATGTTTTTCATGTTCCGTGTAGCCCGGGATACGCAGAACTTCCATGCGATCCTGCAGCGGCTGCGGAATCGTGTGCAGCACGTTGGCGGTGCAGATGAACATTACCTTCGAAAGATCGTACTCCACGTCGAGGTAATGATCGGTGAACGCATGATTCAGCTCGGGATCCAGCACTTCCATCAGCGCCGCGGAAGGATCGCCGCGAAAATCCATCGACATTTTGTCCACTTCGTCGAGGACGAACACCGGATTCACGGTTCCGGCCTTGCGCATCATCTGGATGATCTGCCCGGGCAAAGCGCCGATGTAGGTTCGGCGGTGGCCGCGAATCTCCGCTTCGTCACGAACTCCGCCCAGCGACACACGCACGAATTTTCTGCCCGTAGCGCGCCCGATGGACATCGCCAGCGAAGTTTTTCCAACTCCCGGAGGCCCCACGAAGCAGAGAATCGAGCCTTTCGGATTCTTCACCAACTGGCGAACCGCCAGGTATTCCAGGATGCGCTCTTTAATTTTTTCCAGGCCGTAGTGATCTTCGGAAAGAATCGTTTCCGCGCGTTTGATGTCGCGAATTTCCTTGGAACGCTTTTTCCACGGCACCGCCAGCAGCCAGTCCAGATAATTGCGGGAAACGGTGGACTCCGCCGACATGGGCGGCATCATTTCCAGCCGCTTCAATTCCTGCATGGCCTTTTCCTGCGGACCTTCGGGCATGCCGGACGTCTCGATCTTTTTCTTGAGCTGCTCGATTTCGTTCGCTTCGCCGCGCCCCAGCTCTTTCTGGATGGCCTTCAGTTTTTCGTTGAGGTAATACTCTTTCTGCGCGCGCTCCATCTGGCGTTTCACGCGCGTATTGATCGAGCGATCGACGTTCAGTTTCTCGGTTTCTACTTCCAGGATGTCAGCGATACGGTTCAGGCGCTCGAGCGGATCGAAAAGCTCCAGCAATTCCTGCTTTTCCTCTACGGGAATCTGCAAGTTTGCCGCGATAGCGTCAGAAAGCTTGCCCGCGTCTTCCACACGCACAGCCGCTATCATGGTGTCGTAGTTCAGGCTCTGTGAAAGCTTCACATACTGCTCGAAAAGGGCAGTCACGCGGCTGGAAGCTTCCTGAAGCTGCGGAGTGGACTCGACCGTTGTTGTAACCACGCGAATCGAAGCGCGGAAGAAGCCTTCGTCGCTGGTCACCTGAATGATTTTCGCGCGTGTAGTGCCTTCCACCAGGACTTTTATGTTTCCGTCCGGTAGTTTCACGCTCTGCACGATGTTGGCGAGCGTTCCCACCTGATAAATCTCTTCCGGTTTGGGATCGTCAACCGAAGCGTCGTGCTGCGTAACCAGGAAAATCTTCTTGTCCCCGGCCAGCGCGTCTTCCAGCGCCCGCACGGACGCTTCGCGTCCGACGATAAAGGGATGCATCATCTCCGGGAAAATAACCATTTCCCGCACCGGCATCATAGGCACGCGTTTTACTTCGGTCTTTTCGCGGTTGAACATCGGTTCCTTTTGGGCCAAAAGTCTAACCAGCCTTCTCGAGCAAGCTCCAGTTGATCTCGCGGCCTTTCACCATGTCGCCGGTGACGACAAAGTCGCGAAGTTTCCTCTGAGCGGGCAAGTGGTACATCATCTCCAGCATCAAATCTTCCAGAATCATCCGCAATCCGCGCGCTCCCACTTTGCGTTGCAGCGCCAATTCGGCCACGGTATCCAACGCGTCGTCCGTAAACCGCAACCGAACATTTTCGAATTCAAACAGCCGTTGATACTGGCGCACCAGCGCGTTTTTCGGTTCGGTCAAGATGCGCACCAGCGCTGATTTGTCCAAGTCGGCCAAAATGCCCATTACCGGCAAGCGCCCCACAAATTCGGGGATCAGGCCGTAACGAATTAGATCCGTCGGCTGCGCCTGCTCGAGTACCTCTATATTGCGGCGCGATGAAGTTGTCGGCTGCACGTCCGCATGAAACCCGAGCGACTTCTGCCCCACGCGGCGCTCGATAATCTTTTCCATGCCCACGAAAGCTCCGCCGCAGATAAACAGGATATTCGTGGTATCCACCGGCGTGAATTCCTGGTGCGGATGTTTGCGTCCACCTTGCGGCGGAACATTCGCAACGGTGCCTTCCAGAATCTTCAGCAACGCCTGCTGCACGCCCTCTCCCGAAACGTCGCGCGTAATCGAGGGGTTTTCGTCCTTCTTCGAAATCTTGTCAATCTCGTCTATATATATGATGCCTTGCTGGGCCCGCGCGACGTCTCCATCGGCAGCCTGCAGCAGCTTCAGAATAATGTTTTCGACGTCCTCGCCCACGTAGCCCGCTTCTGTAAGTGTCGTCGCGTCAACGATCGCGAACGGCACATCCAGCATGCGCGAAAGCGTTTGCGCCAAAAGCGTCTTGCCGGTCCCGGTCGGCCCAATCAGCAAAATATTCGATTTCGCGAGTTCCACATCGCCTGGCTGCTTGTTAAGAAAAATGCGCTTGTAATGGTTGTAAACCGCGACAGCGAGTTTCTTTTTGGTTTTGTCCTGGCCAATCACGTAGCCGTCGAGGAACGCTTTAATCTCGGGAGGCCGCGGCAGACGGCGATTAACCGGGCTAGCCTGCTCGCGCTTCTCGTCTTCCAGAATCTGCTGGCAAACGCCCACGCACTCGTTGCAAATGTACGAGCGTGGATACTCATTCGGAGAGCTGATGAGCTTCTCCACCTGCTCCTGCGTTTTATGGCAGAAGGAACAACGCAACGGCTCTTCTGGAGTGAACCGCTTCACAAAGTGAAACCTCGTCTGTTGGAAGCTGCAACGCCGACAACGAATCTATTCCTTATTGTAAGACGAAGGGCGGGCCGGAAGCAGAGAATCATCGCTTTAGATACTAACCCTTTGGAACTCACTAGCGGTACTTGGTAATGATCTCGTCGACGATCCCGTACGCCTTGGCCTGCTCTGCGGTCATGATGAAATCGCGTTCCACGTCCCGCTCGATCTTTTCTATGCTCTGGCCCGTATGGCCGGCGAGAAGTCTGTTGAGCGCTTCGCGTGTGCGAAGAATTTCCTTGGCGTGAATGTCAATGTCGGTGGCCTGCCCGGACAACCCGGACATCCACGGCTGATGAATCAGCACGCGGGAGTTGGGCAGGGCATAGCGCTTCTTCGGCGTGCCGGAAGCCAGCAGCACGGCCGCGATGGAAGCAGACTGCCCGATACAATAGGTGACGACATCCGGCCGCACGAACTGCATCGTGTCATAAATCGCCATTCCAGCCGAAATGGATCCGCCGGGCGAATTGATGTACACCGAAATGTCTTTCTCCGGATCCTCGGACGCCAGGAACAGCAACTGCGCGGTCACCAGGTTCGCGACATGGTCGTCAATCGGCGTGCCGATGAAGATGATGTGATCCTTCAGCAACCGAGAATAAATGTCGTACGCTCGCTCGCCTCGGTTCGTCTGTTCGACGACCATGGGTACGAGGGTTGTTGCACGCGGATAGGCGTCGTCTTTGTGTGTCATAGGGAGAACTTTTGCGCGCTGAGGAACCCGAACCTACTTCTCACTTTTGGCCGTCTCGATCCGGGCGTTGCGGTAAAGCCACTCGATTGTTTTGTCACTTCGCAACTTCGATTTCATCCTATCGAGCACTCCTTGCTTTGTCAAGCGAGCCCGCAATGCCGTTGCCGATTCGCCACTGTGTTCCGCCAGCGAATGAATCTCTTTTTCCACCTCTTCATCCGTCGCGTCGATCTTTTCCGCTTCCGCGATGCGGTCGATCAGAAGCTCCGCCTTCACGTCGTCCACCGCGCGCTCGCGTTGGTGGTTTCGCAGCGCCACCCAATCGATATTCACGGCGCGTGGGTCCACTCCTTGAGCCGTCAGCGAACGAACGCTGCGTTCAAGCCGTACATTCATCTGATGCTCCACCAGCGCTTCCGGCACCGGAAAATCGTGCTGCTTCACCAGAGCTTCCAGCAGCTTTTCGTGAGCCTGCGCCTTCTGCTGATCTTCCTTCGCCGCTTCCAAATCTTTCGAGATGAGCTTGCGCATTTCTTCCAGAGTCGAAAACGATCCTTTTTCCCCCGCGGCGTCCTTCGCAAACTCATCATTTAACTCAGGGAGCTTCTTTTCCTTGATGCCCTGAACTTCCACCGCGTAATCGTAGGCCTTTCCCGCCAGCTTCTGGTCCGGATAATCGTCCGGATATTGCGAACGGAATCTTTTGGTTTCGCCGCTGCTTGCGCCACGCAAATTCTCGGTAAAACTCTCCAGCGTTTCTTCCGCCCCGATGTGGCAAAGAATGTTGTCGGCTTGCACCGGCTCGCCTTCTCCCACCGGCACGCCCGCGAGTTTGATAAGGACGTAGTCGCCGTCCTTGGCTGCTCGTCCCTCGATCGGAACGAACGTAGCCACGCGCTCGCGAATGTTCTCAATCGTCTTGTCCACTTGCGCATCGCCGGTTTCGACGGCGTCCACATTGATTGCGAGGTTTTTGTAATCGCCCAGTTCGAATTCAGGCAGCACTTCGAACACCGCGCGGAATCGCAGCGGCTCGCCTTCCTTGAAATCAACTTTATCTACAGATGGACGCGTAATCGGGATGAGCTTTTTCTCTTCGAGAGCTTTCTCGATATACTCTGGCACCAGGGATTGAAGCACTTCGCCCTGTATATCTTCAGCGAAGCGCCGCCGGATCAGCGTAACGGGCGCTTTGCCCGGACGAAATCCCGGAACACGCGCCACCCGCGCAAGATCCCGGGCCACTTTCTCGGTCGCTTTAGTTACGTTCTCGGCCGGAATTTCCAACTCGAGTTCGCGTTTGCATGTTGCTTCGGTCATCGAAGTTTTTCAGGGAATTACACCAAGCCCTGACCCAATCTGCCTTTCACTTGTTCCTAATCCAAGAAACCTGGCAGGGAATTGCGGCTGGCATCCACCGCGGTTGAATTTCCAGTATAGGCAAGACGCAGTCTCGCGTCAACCCGGCGTACCTCGTGGAATCGATCAGTTTCAGACAAGTCGTTGGTTAGATGGAGAAACGATGGGCTTATACTGGGAGCTGGTCCCGTGAAACACCTTCTTTTAGTCGCTGCCACGGCGGTTCTTTTTGTTACCCAGAAGAGTGCCACGCAAATCGATTATTTCCCGCCTGGGATTTTGGATGAAACACCGCAATCCAGTCAGTTTAAGGAGCAATGGTATTCAGAGCAACTACGGGCTCTGAAAGAGCCATCGCTTTGGCAGTTATCCAAGACCCAGAAGACACAGACGTATAGGTTCTTGTGGCTGCGTTCTTTTAACCACCCAATTTCTGTGTGTTTGGACGTATCCGAAGACGGCACCGCCGTCGTGACAACGAAAATTACAAGTGGTCAAGGTGGTGACGAATCCCGGAAACTATTGGTAAACAAATCGCGTAGTCTGACGAAAGAGCACACCGCCTCGTTCCTTGATCAAATTAATGAAGTAGGTTTCTGGGATTTAGCAACGTATGAACGGGAAGAAGTTGGGCCAGATGGGAAAAAGATTGTTGAAGTTCACGTGGATGGAGCGGAGTGGATTCTGGAAGGGGTGAAGGATGGAAAGTATAAAATTGCGGACCGTTGGTCACCCGAAAAAGGCCCTGTGCGCGCCTTGGGACTAACAATGCTCATCGACCTTGCCAAGCTCAAATTGCTTTACGAAGAGGTCTACTAAAAAAGCACGAATATTTCTGCGGAAGAAGGGACTCGAACCCCTACGGCCTTTCGGCCACCAGCTCCTAAGGCTGGCGCGTCTGCCAATTCCGCCACTTCCGCGTCGGCTGGCTCGTTCGATTATACAGGCGACTTGGATTCCTCGAACAATCAAACGCCAGCGGAAGGCTCGTCGCCCGCAATTCGTTCCCCTAAACAGCTACAACATTTGCCATCCCCATCGCCGCGGCTCATTTGCTCGGCCGGGCGAATGCCCTTGCAGCCCTCACCCTGTTTTGCTAGGCTTCCGGCCCAACAAGCCTTAACCAATCCCAGGGAGGAACGCCATGCCACACTGTTCGAAATGCGGAGCCGCAATAGCAGATAACGCTGCTTTCTGTCCAAGTTGTGGCGCCACCCAGGGAGCGGCAGCCTCATCATCGCCCGCTGCCTCCACGCAATCCGGATTGGCTGAAAACGTCGCTGGATTGCTCTGCTACGTTCTCGGTTGGATCACCGGCCTAATCTTTTACCTCACGGACAAGAGGCCATTCGTTCGCTTCCACGCAGCGCAATCCATCGTAGTCTTCGGCGCGCTCACCATCATCCGAATTATCGTCGGCATGATGTTCGTCACCGGAGGTCTCGCCGGCATTACCACAGGACTCTCGCTGGGAATCCTGCTCTTCTGGCTCATCTCTCTGGTGGGCCTGATTCTCTGGGTCCTCCTGATGGTCAAGGCTTACCAGGGCGAGCGGTACCGCGTGCCCATCGCTGCGGACCTAGCAGACAAGATCTTCGGGAAATCCTAATTCGCGAGCCACACGTCGCTTTAATTTGTTCCTTTTCGAAGTCGTGGCGTTGACGTTCGCCGCTCTTATAATGCCCGATATCGCCGTCCGGAGCGGCCTGCTCTCTGTCTTCCTTAACCCTTGACATCCGCCAGTCCAGCGTCCATCTTTATTGACTTTCCTTTATGGCACGCAGTATCCGGAGTGAGGGGAGACAGAAGTGAAGGTTCGCCTTTGTTTTCACGATAAATGCTTCGACGGAGCGGCCTCGGCCGCGGTGTTCACCCGCTTTTACCGCGAACGCATCCATCCCGATACCGAGTTTATGTACACCGGTATGACCCACAAAGCTTCGCAACCCTTCGAAGACGGCATTTTCGACGGCGACGAAAACGCCATCGTGGATTTCAAATATTCCAGTTCGCCCTTGCTCACCTGGTGGTTTGACCATCACCAGAGCGCCTTCCTTACTCCTCAGGACGCCGAGCATTTTCGCCGCGACCATTCTGGCAAGAAGTTTTACGACCCCGCGTTCAAGTCCTGCACGAAATTTTTGGCCACCATCGCCGCGGAAAAATTTGGATTCGACGCCAGCCCGCTGACTGAACTAATCCATTGGGGAAATATTATTGACGGCGCGCAATTTGACACGCCCGCGATCGCCGTCGGCCTCGCGGAGCCGGCCATGCAACTCGCGCTCGTGATCGAAGCCGCGCCCGAACCCGATCTCGTGCCCAAATTAATTCCGCATATGGCCGTGCTCTCCCTGGCCGAAATGGTGAAGCTGCCTATCGTTCAAAAATATTTGGGCAGCCTGCTTGAACGCCACCGGCGCTCTCTCGATATTTTGCGCGACCGCACCGATTCTCGCGGCGGCGTAATCTATTTCGACGTCAGCGACCTCGACCTCGAAGGCTACAATAAATTCATCCCGTATTTTTTGCATCCCGACGCCGTCTTTTCCGTCGGCGTGAGCGCATCGCCCATACGCACGAAGATTTCCGTAGGCACCAGTCCCTGGAAAGATGTATCCGCCGATGTGAATCTCGCGTCTCTGTGCGAAAAATATGGCGGCGGAGGCCACGCGCGCGTCGCTGCCATTTCCCTCGGCCCCGGTGAGTTAGTTCGTGCCCGCCAGGTAGCCCAGGAAATCGCCGCAACCCTCCGCCGTCCCTCGTGATTTCCGGTCATGCGTCGGCGGCTCTTTTGGCACGGCTGGAGTGTAATCCCGCGGCTTTGTAGCTTCGTTGGGGACGCGATTTTATCGTGTTACAATACTTCTCTTTTGTTGGGCCGGTAGCTCAATGGTAGAGCAGCTGACTCTTAATCAGCGGGTTGCAGGTTCGAGTCCTGCCCGGCTCACCACTTTTCTTCGATAGGTTAGTCTGCGCTCCGTAATCGCGGGAAACGGGACCAGCGAAATGGCCAGTTTGTAGCTGCGCTCATTAGAGTCAGCTAATTCCTCAAGCCACCCCCGGGCAAGCCTGCGGGCGAGCACTCTCATAACGGTTGAGAACTTGGAATGGTGTGTCCCCCGGAACTTCCGCTTTTAAGTGTAGAATTCTGAAGGCATGGTTATTGTAAAGGCCTGCTTGAGGGTGTACCGTAAACTCAAAACAGCGAGGCAGTTACTGTGGAATGTCCCCAATGCGGATTGACGAATCCGCCCGGCGTCATCATTTGTACCTCGTGTAGCACCCCTCTGCCCGTTAGCGACCGCACACTGACGATTACTCCTAGCGCCACCCCCGGCACCCCAGAAGCTTCCGGTCGCAAAATCGATGGCATGAGCGGATGGTCGGCCCCAGCCGCTGCGGTCGGCTCTGGCTCTTCGACCCCTATAGATCTGGGTCGCGTGCTTGGCCACCGCTACGAAATTCTCCAAATGCTTGGGGAAGGCGGAATGGGCACCGTTTACAAAGCGCGCGACCGGGAAGTCGATCGCCTGGTGGCGCTGAAGGTAATCCGTCCCGAATTGGCACAGAACGCGGACGCCCTTCATCGGTTCAAGCAGGAGCTGGTTTTGGCCCGCCAGGTTACTCATCGCAATGTGATCCGCATTTTCGATCTAGGCGATGCGGATGGCTTGAAGTTCATCACCATGGAGTTCATCGACGGGCGCGATCTAAAAAGCCTGATCCGCGAAAAGGGAAAATTCACGCCGAAGGAAGCCGTGCAAATTGTCGTGCAAGTCTGCAAGGCTCTCGAAGTTTCGCATGCGGAAGGAGTAATTCACCGCGACCTTAAGCCCCAAAACATTATGGTCGACGAGCAAGGGAAAGTTTCAGTGATGGATTTCGGGATCGCCCGCAGTATGGAAGTGGGCGGCGGAATGACTCAGACTGGCGCGCTCGTAGGCACTCCCGAGTACATGTCCCCGGAACAAGCCAAGGGGCAGCACTTGGACGCGCGCTCGGATTTGTTTTCGCTAGGGATTATTTTCTACGAATTGTTGACCGGATATTCTCCTTACAAAGCCGACACTGCCATGGCGACGCTCTGGAAGCGGACACACGAAGCCGCGCGCCCTCCGATTGAGCTGGAGCCTGGAATCCCCCGGGCCGTTAGCGACATGGTAGTGAAGTGCCTCGAAATCGACCGGGATCGGCGCTATCAAAGCGTCGCGGACTTCGCGAAAGATTTGGAAGCGTGGCAGGCGGGAACCTCGGTCTCCGCGGCAACTCCAATGCAACGCCGGTTGCGCAACGCTGCGCCGTTGGGAAAATGGCTTGTCCCGGCTTTGGCTGTGCTGATAGCGGTGGGCGCATTCGTCGTCATCAAGAAACTCGGGTTTCTCTCTGCTCCCAAAGCGGATCAGCCGCTCCAGCCCAGCATCGCGCTTGCGATTCTGCCATTTCGAAACGCGTCGGGCGATCCATCGCTCGACTGGCTGGGGGCAAGTCTCGCGGACATGCTGAGCACGGACGTGGGACAGTCTGCTTATCTGCATCCCGTATCTTCCGATAGGCTGCGTCAGGTGCTGCACGATTTGCAGATCACGCCCGACGCCACCTCGGATGCCGCCACGCTGCGCCAGATCACATCGATGATAGCTGCGGACACGGTGGTGTCCGGGCAATACGCAAAGTTCGGAGATCAAATTCGCATCGACGCCACTTTGCGAAATCTAAAACTGGATCGCACCGTCAGCTTTAAGACTCAGGCGCCAGGCGAAAAAGATTTGCCTGCTGCTGTCGATGACCTCGCACAGAAGATTCGCGAAAATCTGGCTCTCTCGCCGAAGATTGTGAACGAACTGAAAGCCCAGTCCTTCAAACCTTCATCGAAATCGCTCGAAGCGATCCGGCTTTACAGCGAAGGCGTTGATCTCACGGGCAGGGGGAATAATCTCGAAGCCCTGAAACGTTTTCAGGCTTCCACTCAGGCCGATCCCAATTTTGCCCTCGCATATGCGAAGTTGGGGCAGACGTACGCAAATCTAGGGCAGGACAACGACGCGGAGGAGGCCTCCCGAAAGGCCGTCGCATTAGCCGAGACTCTTCCGGTTCGTGAGAAATACGAGATCGATGCCGGCCATGCGCGAATCATGAAGGATTACCCAAAAGCCATCCAGGCTTATGAGAATTTGGCAAAGGCTTCACCGGATGATACCGACGTCCAATTCTCTCTTGGTTCGCTTTACCAGGACACCGGCGAGTTTCAAAAGGCCCGCGAGCACTATGCGGCGGTACTGAAATCCGACCCGCAATCCGTAGAGGCGCTCTGGGCCATGGGAGTCCTGGAGATTAAGAGCGGTAATCCGCAGGGCAGTTTTGAATATTTGAACAACGCCCTTACTCTCTCAATCAAAAACGGGAACGACGAGAAAAAAGCTCTGATTCTCCAAAATATGGGCATTGCCTACAGGCTGATGAATAAGCCGGAGGAAGCCCTGCGCAACTATCAAGAGTCGCTTGCCATCCAGCGCCGCATCGGCCACAAGCGTGGCGTAGCCGCCAGCCTCAACGAAATGGGCCAGGTCTATTCGCTCCTGGGCAAACCTCAGCTAGCCCTGGCCAGCCTCAACGAGGCTATGCAAGTGCGAAAGGAAATTGGCGCTAAGAAGGAGGTCGGCGACACCCTGATCGATCTGGGAAACTTCTACTCCGGTCTCGGCCAAAACGACAAAGCGCTCCAGATGTACAAGGAGTCGCTGCAGATCCAGCGCGACTCGGGCGATGAAAGTTATCAGGCGCTTTGCCTGAACAACATCGGCGGTGTGTACTTCACAAACGGGCAGTACGATGACGCCCTAACGTATTTCCAGCAAGCCCTCGAGTTGCGCGAGAAATTGAAGGTCCAGGGCGAAATCGCCGAGACCACTTACAATCTGGCCGAGACTGAAGCGAGGCTGGGGCAATATGATCAAGCGCTCAGCCAGTATCATCGCGCCCTCGATCTCTTCCGGACTACCGGCGACAAGCGGAACGCGGCTATCGATTCGTACAGTATCGGCTCTCTGTTCGGCATCCAGGGGCGCTACGGCGCCGCTCTGAGTTCCAAGGAAGAGGCTGTTAAGGCTTTTCGGGAGCTACAGGACCGCAGCGACATGATGGCGGAAATCTTAAGCGGCTATGGCGGCGCGCTTGCCGATGCAGGACACTGGGACGAAGCTCAGAAAGCCCTGGGTGAAGCGCTAAGCCTGGCACGCGAGCTTAAAGCTCAAGCGCTCGTGGCACAGACGCTCAACTTTCAGGGAGACGTCGCCTTCTACCAGGGTGACTTCAAATCAGCAAGAGCACTTTACGAGAAGGCCCTCCAAGCGGCGACTCAAAGTAAGGATCGTGAGAAGATCCTGGAGTCCAAAATCCGGTTGGCGAAAGTGGGCATCAGCGAAGGGCATTCGCGCGAGGCCATCAGCTCATTAAAAGACTTGGCTGGGGAGGCGGACAGCTTGGGGCTGAAGTATTTATCGGTGGAGTGCTCGATTGATTTGGCCGAGGCGCAGGTGAATGCCAGGGATTATTCGCACGCCCGGGAAGGGCTCGATCGCGCCCTGAACGAAAGTGAAAAATTAGGATTGCGAACTTTGCTGGCCAGAACCCACTACTTGCTGGCTACGGTCTACCGCCTTACGGGCAATGTTTCGGAGGCCTCAGACCACTACCGCGAGGCGCTTCGATATCTCGATGAAATCGAGAAAGACACGGGAAGCGATGCAGTTCTAAAACGCTCCGACCTGAACGTGATTTACACCGAATCCAACCGTTGGTCTCAAGCTGAAAAAAAGTAAAAAGGCTGTGACCGGGTCGAGGTCAATCCCGGTCACAGCCTTTGAATGCATTTTCTCCGCCGGTACTGCTATTTCTTCGCAGGCAGCACGACGGTGGCAGACAACGGCACGATTAGCTCAGGGCTGCCCGGCGCGCTGTTGGTGATGTCCAGCGTGGCCGTTTGTAGGTTGAAGTCATCCGGATCTGCAAAGAAGCTCACCAGGATGAAGCAACTCTTCGTGGGTTGTAATGGTTTTAGACACAAGTTCAAGGCACCGAAGTCGTCCGAGTCTCCTCCGGGTACGCCCGCGAGCTTGCTCCTAATGTTCACGGCTGAGCTTCCGGTATTTGTTACGGTAACGACGGCGATCGGGAACCCGAAGACAGGAACGTTGCCGAAGTTCACGCTCTCCGGCGACGGAGTTACCGGGCCTCCCAGGTTAACGATTACGGTGTCTTCCTGGGTGCTTTTAGTTCCCCCTACCATGATCGGATCGTTCACGTTAAATGCGGATGCGTTATACGCGATCAGGATGTCCGCCCAATTGTTCTCATTATCGTCGGCGATAAGGAATCCCGGTGTCGGCTGTGGAAACGGCGTCTCATACGAAGTAGTCAGTGTAATAAGAGTCGTCGGGGCCGTTATGTCGCAAGTGGGAAGCGCGGTGCCGGTTGCTGTGAAACACTTGGCCTCCATCACCACACAATTGCTGTTGTTCACCGTCCCCGTGATGACGGTGCAGGTTGTAGGTGGCGAGATGAACGGACCTTGGTTGCCGCCAGAAAAAGTATTGCCCTCCACCCCGGTGAGCCTGGTTGCGTTGAACACCGCAGGCGACACTTGGATGAAGCTCATCTGCATAGTGGCAACGCCATTCATGTTTGCATCGGGAGGAATAGTTATTTTTTGGTTGATGAATGTCCCGTCGATAAAGTTGACTGTGGTGCCTGGAGCGACCGCGTACGGCCCCACGATGACTGTATTCGAGGCAGGGCCAATCGCCACTCCGATTGCTTGATCCGAGTCAACGGCGTCACTGTTGAACGCTGGAACGAGATCCAGGACTAACGTTCCGGTGGCGACTGCACCGGGGCCGACCGGCGGATCAATCCTCCATAGCTGCCCGCAGCTACCGGTTGCGTTGATGGCAGTGACTACGAACAGGTGGCCCGTGCTGTCGAACTGCATATAAAGAGGCAATTCGGGACGGAGTGCGCCCTGGTTCTCCATACAATTACCGTTGCTGTTACCAAAGCTACTAAAGTAAGGAGT
This sequence comes from uncultured Acidobacteriota bacterium, assembly GCA_963698005.1. GTDB lineage: Bacteria > Acidobacteriota > Terriglobia > Acidiferrales > UBA7541 > Palsa-295. The sequence goes on along the minus strand of OY969113.1, from coordinate 1,972,363 downwards.
TGCCGAACCAATCTGCAAGATTGTGCCGGAAGTAGTATTGGCCACAAACAAAGCGCCGGTGGCGGTATTCAAAGCTACGCCAGTAGGACTGGTTAGACCGCTGAGGAGAGCGTTAGGACTGGAACTCGCATAGGGCGGACTTACACTCAGCACTGCGTCAGGGGAGGATCCGCCTGCTTGCTCAACAAACAACAAGTTGTTGGTGCTATCGAACGCGGTACCCGCACCGTTACCCGGGGTGAAGCAAGACGGGAGATTGCAGGTGCCGGGCACAATATTCACTGGAGGATTAATCGTTCCCTGAAAGGCGGTGGTCCCCACGCTGGTAATCGCGAATACCCCGTTTCCAGAAAACTCGCCGCTACCCTCTGTATTGAAGTATAGGTCGCCCGTCGAACTGGAACTAAAACTCGGTCCCTGTGGTGTACTTGGGCAAATGGGAGCCTCGCAAGCTTGAACGGTGTAGATAGGTTCTGTTTGACTCCCATCCTGGTTCATCCGCCAAATTACGCCGTGGTTTGGGTCCACGACGTAGAGCTTGCTGTCAGGTCCTATCACTGAGCCCTCGGGAGCGAATCCCAAGTCAAAGCTCTCAGCGGTCTGGGGAACCACCGTGAAGGTTCCGGTCTGACCGTTAACACTTAGGATCTGGCTTCCTGAGCCGGTCGAGACAAAAACGGTCTGCGCACTCAAATTTCGGCTCATAGCACCCAAGCAAAAAACGAACAAAACCAGCAAAATTCCTCTACGCATCTTCAATCTCCTTTATCAATAGCCTACGGAATCAAAAACCACTTCGTGGCCCGCGAAAATGCAGTTCTTAAGTCGGTCCGCGATTGCCTATCTCGGATCGAACGGCATTCGACAAAACTGAGAAACTGAGCCCGCGTGTCGCATAGCCTTAGCGAACACGCACAGGCTGTCAACTCGCCGTTAAATGACTTAGGAGTACTGGAACCTACAGAGCCGCTTCGTTTTCACCACGAGACTGGGCGCCCGCAGCGTAAAAAAATCGAATGAGTGCCCGCAGGTTTACGCCTCCCAACCAATAGTGTCAAGCGAAAATCGCATAATTCCAAGGATCTAACTCCCGGCCCAGCCCGGAATCTCTCAGATTCTGTTCCCGGAATCAATGCAGCGGTGGTGAACTGATGGTGAGATTCAGGTGAGCGTCCAAGCGATTCATTACATGCGGCATAGAATGTTCGAACGCCGCATAAACAGACTTAGCGCTGACATCACTTCCTGTTGAACGCGAGCATCGCGAAATAACTGCAAGTTCGCGCGGCGCTCGACCCGCACACCGATTCCACTTCCGTTATCAAGCCCGGCCATATATGGCCCTGGTGTATACTCCCCGCACTCTCAGAAGGAGGACGCCCCTCGTTCACATGTCCCGCTCCGTTGGCGCGCGCGCGTTTCTCGACAGGCAGTTGCTGTTCTTCATGGTGGCCTTCGCATTGTTTGCGGTTCTATGGGTCACCAACGTGCGCGGGCAGGGCACCGGCTTCGTTCCTGTGCTCCTCTACACTCTCTTCATCGGAAATTTCACCACGCCGATTATGAATCGCGTCGCCCCAGTGTGTGCGCGTCTCCACTTTCCGCTCGACTGGGTCGTTTACATAGTATTTTTGTTCCTCACCGCGGTTGTCAGCGTCACGTTGGTTGTGGTCATCACGATGCTGGTGTATCGCGCTCCCTTCAACACCTTTTTCACCCAGCTATGGACCACCGGCAAACTCATAGTCCTCGTGATTTTGATCGTTGGCACCATTCGCCATCTATATACCGAAACGCAAGCGCGCCTCGAGGGCAAGAATCTCGAACTCCAACGCACCCTCGAGATCGGAAACACGCGATCGCAACGCCAGGACCTGGATCTGGACAAGGCTCGGGAGATTCAGCAAGGCCTTTTACCCAAAAAGATTCCCCAGGTCAGGGGACTGGAAGTGGCGGGAGCCTGGCAGCCCGCCAGCGTCGTGGGCGGAGATTATTTTGATGTCTTGAAGTTCAGCGAGAAAAAGATCGGCGTCTGCATCGGTGACGTCGCCGGTAAAGGAATTAGCGCGGCGTTGTTGATGGCCAACCTGCAGGCTAGCTTCCGAGCCTTCGCTTCCGAAGCGGTTTCACCCGGCACTCTCGTGGGCAAGTTGGACGAGGTGATATCCAACAACATCGCTCCCGATAGATTCATCACCTTCTGCTACTGCATCATCGATACCACCGATAACCGTCTCACTTTCGCCAGCGCCGGTCACATGCCGCCCATTCTCTTCCGCAAATCAGGCGACGCAGTCCCTCTGAAGGACGGCGGACCTCCTCTCGGAATTTTTCCGAACCAGAATTATCAGGATATAGGCCTTCCGTTGGAATCCGGCGACCGCCTGATTCTTTACACCGACGGTCTAACCGAAGCCACCAACTCCGATGAACAGGAATTTGGAGAGCGAAGATTGTTGGATCTGGGCCGTAGCAACATGGCCTTAAGCGCCTCCGAATTGCTCGCCGAAATTAAAAAAGAGGTAGTCTCCTTCTGCAACGGAAGCTTCCAGGACGATTTCACCCTCGTTGTCATCGCCGTAAAATAATCAGCTCCGCGCCAAACGCTACCCCCGCTCCTGCAGCCTCCGTGCCTGGGTCGATCTAGCTCACATTCGAGTGCACTCGAGTTATAGAATTCCTCTAACCCGCCAGAAAACATTCCCTCTTTTGACCTACCGGGAGCCGGAACCACCACGCCCGCCGGCCGTTTACTTGCATTGCACCTCGGTTTTCGTTTTTTCCGCGTTGTTCCGAGCGTTGTGATAAAAAAGTTGTACCCCTCCTTGTGCTGTTCCCTTGGCCTGCTCGCTAGCGGAAACGCTCAAACCTGCGAATAAAGGAGCAAGTCATGATCCAGCTTGTTTATGTCAGTTCCAGCACCAAACCGTTCACCAAGGATGAATTAATTCAACTTCTGGACAAATCCCGAAAGAACAACGAAAAGCTCGGCATTACCGGAATGCTGCTCTACAAGGACGGCGATTTCATGCAGGCGCTGGAAGGCGACGAGGCAAAAGTACATGCGTTAAGCGCGCGAATCGCAAAAGATCCGCGGCACAGTCGCGTCAATACGCTACTTGACGCCTCTTGCACCGCGCGCGAATTTCCGGACTGGTCAATGGGCTTTCGGAATCTCACCGACATGGATCCCCGAGACGTTCCCGGCTATAGCACGTTCATGGATTCACCTCTCCGCGCGCAATCCTTCGCCAAGACTCCCGGCCTCTGCCGCACGCTCCTTCTGCTGTTCAAAGCCAAGTCGGAAGTCGCCTAACAATTGTTGATAGCGGAAAATCATCACAGACATTCGCAATGAGGTTCCCGATTTCGCCGCTTCAGGGCAAGTGAGTGATCAGCAACGGCGAATTGGCTAGGCAAGCGCAAATGGGTGCTCTATTGCGGAAATGGGTCGAACTTGCCCCGCGGCTTTAAAGCCTATCGTGTGCTCGTCTTGCGAAGCGCCTACGCGCAAAAAATAAATTACTTTCATTCTCGTGTCGCTATTCCATTGACAAGAGCAGCGCATGCGCACAGTGTGATTACGGACCCTGGATTCTTCAGTTCACCTGAATCAGACGGAAGTTACCTGATCCACCCTCGGCCACACCAAACCGCAATATATTTAAGGAGATTTATGAATACCACTACGCACAGAGACCAATTACGTGGTCTTACGCTTCAGAACGAAGTCAATCGTCTATTCGACGACAGTTTTATTCGCGACCGCTCGGCTCATGCTGACCTAGCAACCTGGGCGCCGGCCGTGGACATCTACGAGACCGAGAATGAGTTGGTCGTAAAGGCCGAACTGCCGGATTTTCAAGAAAAGGACATCGACGTCCGCATTACCAACAACACTTTGACCATCCGCGGAGAGCGCAAGTTTGACACGGGCGTCAAGGAAGACAATTACCTCCGCATCGAACGCGCATATGGTTCATTCATGCGGAGCTTTTCGCTGCCGAACACAGTCAACTCGGAAAACATTCGAGCCGACTATCGCAACGGGATCTTGACCCTGCATATGGCCAAGCGTGAAGAGTCCAAGCCCAAGCAGATCAAAGTAAGCGTCGCAACAAACGGTAAGTAGTTCCACGCAGTTCACATCCGGCGGGGACGAAGTCTGTCCATCGTGCGGACAACCAGGGAGGTTGCCATGATCGAACACAATGAACCATCCAGAGAAGATATCGCTCACCGAGCGTACGATCTGTATGTGCGACGCGGCAGTGAGCCCGGAAAAGCTGTCGAGGATTGGGTCAGAGCTGAAAAAGAGCTGACCGTCGAAGTTGTCGTAGCACCAGCAAAAACCACGACCGGCCTAGCCGGCCGCAACTAGAACAATCGACACTACAAGCATCAAGCGCCTGATCGTTCCGAAGGGGCGGGCTTCCCGCCCCTTCGCACTCCTCCACTTGGTTGCCGATTCGTAGCCAACTTCCCAGTCGCAATAATCTTCAAGCACCTCTCGGGGAAAACGGTGTCTCAAGCTGCGCTTTAGTGAATCCTTAGGTTGGCCCGCCCATCAAGTCAACGCAGAGCGCCGGACTAATTCTGCAAAAGCGCTCGCTGCGCCTCTGCCACCTCGGATCTTCCAGGCTTGTCGCCGTGACCGCAAACCTTCAAAAGCTCGCGAAAGTATCTTTCGCTCGCATTGCGATTTCCGCTGAGCTGCGCGGCGTGCGCCGCTCCATAGAGTGCGCGAAAGCGCCCCGGTTCCTTCTTCAGCGTCGCTTCGAATTGCTCTAATGCTTGCGCAGGCTGGTTCATCTGCAGCAACATCTCGCCCAGCAACTCGCGAGCCGGGGCCAGCGGCCCGGGTGTCACCGCGCTTTTCTCCGTCCCATCTTCCATTTCCGCTGCCGACTTCATCTGCCGCAGCGCTTCGTCTTTTTTACCGGCCGCCAGCTCAGCCCACGCCCCGACCGCAAGCTCCTGGATTTCCACCTGCTGCGCCCAGTAGTTTTCGCCGGCCTTCGAAAGCCGCTCTTGAATTTTTTGCAGCCCTGTCGCTGACTCGTTCGCCGCCGCCGGTTGCCCCAACCGCGCCGCGCCTAATCCCCGCGCGAACCACGTCATGGCCTCCGTATAAGCAAACGGTGTCTCCCTCACCGCGAGTTGCTCGGCCTGCTTCCAGTCCTGACGTTCCAGCGCGTACCGTGCCGGGATTGCCGCCAGTGCAAAATATCCAGCCGCGGGACCGCCGGCGCCGCTCAACACCGCTTTCGGATCGAATCGTGATGCGATCCCCGGCAGGGAATTCACTATCCGCCCCGCCGATTCATCCTGCCCGGTTTGCAGATAAGCGTAAATCTCGTAGTCGCTGGCGTGCAATTCTTCCGCCGTCTGACCCTCGCGCCGCGCCGCTGCCGCCGCCGCTATGTTGCTGTCGATAGACTCTTGCCAGTACCCCGTGCGGGTGAAAGTATGCGAAGGCATGTGCAGCGCATGCGGCGCATCCGGCGCAATTTCCGAGTAACGCCGCGCCGCCACCAGCGCGCGCCCCGCCAGCGCCGGCACATCGTACGTATGAATAATGTAATGTGCCAGCCCGGGATGCGTCGGCTCTTCCTCGAACAATTTCTCGAGAATCGCTCCGGCCTTCAGCCGGTCGGCGTAGGTCTTGTCCGCGGGATCTTCCGAAGCCGCAAGCGCCAACGCGTAGAAAATTTGCGCTTCATCGTCTTCTGGATATTTCGCTGCGACTTCCGCCATGGCGTCGCGATAGTTGATCAAGCGCGCTCGCTGTGGCGTGCTCTCGTAGTCGCTGTACAGCTTGCCGACGGCCGCGATATACGCCCGTTCGCGCTCCGTCTTTGCGCCCACGGTCTCGCCTCGCTCGGCGCTCTCGTGCCCTGCCTGCAACTGGCTCTTGTCTTTCGCTCCCGGTGCAAAAGGATTACTCCAATCGCTTAGCGCGATTCCCCAGTACGCGATTCCGCACGTCGGGTCCTCACCTAGCACCGCGTTGAATCCTTCTATAGCGCGGCTGAACTGGAAGGAATGCAGCAACGCTACCGCCCGGTTAAATTCCGTCTGCGCCACTTCGTTGCACGATGTGGCAAAGTGCACCGTTCCCAGTTTTTCGCCATTGCCGCGCTGATGCTCGTCGGCCATGCTGCTCGATGCCATCAAGATCAATAGGATCGCCGCAATGAATTTCCCTCTGACCATTTGCCTCCCCAGCCCCGTGTAGTATAGGGCCGTTCCAGCGCGGATAAGACTCGGTCCGCAAGCGCCGAATAAATAACTCAACTATTGAGAAGGCGCGAAACGAAGCTAGAATGTGCTCCTGATGCTCCCTCTAAACCATTCACCGCTTAGAACCGTCTGGTTGCTGTCAATCGCTCTGCTGTGCTCGGCTCCCAATATTCAGACGCCCGCGCCGCCAACCGCTGTTCCGCTCGCAACGGAACCGCATCATCAGCTCGTACTTGAAAATTCCTACGTCCGCGTTTATCGCGTAAGCATTCCCGCGCATAGCGCAACGCTCCTCCATCAACATGACTTGCCCTACCTCTCCGTCTCTCTCGGCCCCGCCGACTTCGTCAACGCCGTCCCCGGCAAGCCCGAAGCGCACGTGGTCTTGGCCGATGGACAAATCGGCTACTCTCGCGGCGGCTTCGCGCACATCGCCCGCACCGATTCCGGCGTCGTATTCAACAACCTCACCATCGAGTTGCTGAAGCCTCAAGGCGACCCGCAAAATGTCTGCGCCAAGATTGTCCCCGCGGCCACATCGGTTCCTTGCCCCGAAACGCCCGCGGAGAGGGAAAACGAAATCTTCGGCCCGCCGCAGTTTAAGACCGATGAGGTAACTGTCCGACTGGGTTCGCATGGCCCTAACGGAGGTGTCGTAGTTGGTCCGGTACAGGCAACCCTGTTCGTAATCGTCAGCGGTTCTGAAATTCAAAGAATAGTAAACCGCAAGCCCGAGGAAATGCTCTCTGCCGGCAGCGTGGTATGGCTCCCGCCCGCATCCAAAACAACGTTTGCCAATCGCTCCGGAAAACCCTGGACCGTCCTCTCCCTGTCCTTTGAAGGGCACTGAGCGCCGCGCGAAACACGTCTCGGGCGCAGCTCCGGTTTTCGTAGCGCCGGCGTCTCGCCGGCTCTTTTCGCCTTATCCTATACGTTGTCATCCCGAACCGCGCAGTCTGCGGACGCCTTGAGGGACCTGCTGTTTCCTTGCGGACGCATTAGCACCAGCCAGAATCGGCACTAGAATGTGGATCATGCCTTATGAAATCATACATCCCGAACCCCACTCGAAGGGCAATCCGGGCGACGGCTGGAAATACGTCCCGCGCTGGCTTCAAATCGTCCTGTGGATAATTGCTCTCGCCGTGATGATCTACGTCGCGTTTCTGCTGCGCTAAAATCTTTGTGGGTCGTGGGACGGTGGCGCATCCTTCTACATCACACCGGAGTTAAATGACGCCGAGGATTGAATTTGCGGGTGCCGCATTCTTTGCGCTTTTCTTTTCAGCAAAGGGTGCGGGTTTAGACGTTACGCTCTAAAATCTTTGTGGGTCGTGGCTTTAGCCACGACATGACAAGCACCAAACGACGCATTTCCTTTCGGAGGCCTTTTCGCCGAGCCTTGCTCCTCGCTCCTCGATAGGGATTGCGCCGCCGGGCGTCGTCATCTTAGTAGTGAACTATCCCCGTGTTACTATCCGCCCATGCCCCCGCCAAAAAAATCCGCCATCCCCGCCGATAAACTCGCTCTGTACGAAGACCTAATCAAATCCGTCCCGCAGATCGAACACAAAGGCGCCGTGCACCTGAATCCCGAAGGAATTCACCCCGAGTCCTTTGCGAAGGGCCGGCTCTTTTCGCCTTACCCTATACGTACGTTGTCATCCCGAACCGCGCAGCCTGCGGACGCCTTGAGGGATCTGCTCTTGCCTTCTTTCGTCGTACGTAGCGCCGTAGGCGCGCCACAAGTTAGCCCAGCGTGTCAACGCTGGGTGCCGGGGTCTAATGACGCCCAGCGCCATCGGTGCGACACAAGTCCCGGGCGCAGCACCGGTTTTTGTAGCGCCGGCGTCTCGCCGGCTCTTTTCGCCTCGTATTAGCACCCAGCCATAATCGCTCTCGCCGCGATGATCTACGTCGCAGTTCTGCTGCGCTGAATCCTTGTGGGTCGTGGCTTTAGCCACGACATAACAAGCACCAAAAGACGCATAGTGGAATCGGGACGTATCGCCAATATCAGAGTGCCCTCAGTTCTTTGAGGCCGCCAGTTCTTTCTCAATGGCCTTCCGTTGAGCTTCGCGCTCGCCCTGCCACGGCGCGCGTAAGCCCATTGCACGTGCGTAGGCGATGAGCTGTCCCATGTGCGCGTGCAGTTCGCACACGGTTCGCATGTAGAGGCGGCGAACTGTCGAGCTCTCCCCAGCGAACACTACCGGCCTGTCTAACTCGGCATCCGGGGCTTCCGTAAAAGCTGTGCGAATATCGTTTAGCGATTTCCTCAGCAAAGCAAGAACGTCAGCCTTGTCCGTCATGCTTTTTTCCAGGCTCTCGTTTCTTGCCAACATCGCCATGGCCCGCGCCACGCCCTCGCCTTCCAGCTTGCCGTACAGATCTTCCGCTGCTTCCACGCCCAGAAGGGCCAGGAAAAAACGGCCACCTGCTCCAACGTGCACCAGAACTTCGCTTACCGAGCGCGCCGTTTCCGCCGGACGCCACCCATAGCGCTCCGCAGGAAAAGCCTCTGCCAATGCAATCAGCTGCCGTTCAGCAATGTCATATTCCCAAAGATATTCGCCCCTGAAACCCGGAAGCCGAGTGCTCATGCTAGAAAACCTCCCGTTGCGCGGCAGTATACTCCGTCAGTCAAGAACGAGCGCCAGATAAGGCGGGTGGCACATCCTTCCGCGTCTGCACTTCAATTACACCACGGACCGAATTTTCGGGTGCCGCATCCCTTTGCGTTTTTTTGCAAAGGGTGCGGGTTTAGATGCTGCGCTCCCAAAGCGCTCCGCTCGGCTCAAATCTTATTCCCAAAACGGGACTGTTGCGAGACGCCGCGACTCCGTCCACCTCGAAATAAAGCACTTACACAACACTCCTGTTACTCTTGACTTGTATTAACTTATATGTTAACATCCCTCGGCGCTTTATTGAGTCGCGACGAGGAGGCGATATGCATGACGACGCCGAACTTAGGCTTGCGGCGGAGTTTTTGGCCGACCTGGAACAGAACCTCGCCTCGCCGCTGACCAATACCGCCCCAAACCCCTTGTCCTTATCCGCTTGCAACAACGAGCAATCCAAAAATCCTCAGGAGATCCACGGTGCCCCTCCGATCGAAATCCCTCGCATTTCTAATCGAGAACTCTTCGAATCAGAACAGCTCCCAACTCGCTGATAACAAACAAAAGCGAGCCGTTCTAATCGAGAACTTTAAACCAAACCGCGCACGCGTTTTTGTGCCTGGTCATGCGTACGAAATCGCTCTCACCGTCGAATCGGAGCCACTGATAATTGCATTTCTAACCGGCTCTGGCTCGCAAACAGAAATCAACGTAACTCACTCAAAACAAAGGGCCGGCGAATTTCTAACCGGTTCTAGAATTGCACGTTGTGCATTTCGGACGCCTCAGCGGGATGCACATCTGCGTCCCCCTAGCCGGAGCGTCCGCGAAGGCGGACGGTTCGCCGGGGCCGTTTCACGGAACACGGGTCGCGGCCCGCGCAGCACGTGTCTCAACGCCCTCTCACTGCATCTAACTAACTGTAGATTGAATAGGTTGCAACTTTTTCCGCCGGCCGGTGTTTGTAATAAGAGGCATATGCAGGAGATCCCTGTCCGTGCCGATAACGTCGATGTTACGCATTCGGAGGCTTCATTTGTCGTTGAATAAACGCGCGTTAGCCATCTTCGCTTTTGCTGCCGTACTGGTGTGCGCGCTCGCGTCCTCCGCCTTCGCCGATGCCGGAGTGATCCTGAACGAATCGCTCGACACCAGCGTCGCCCGCATCACCGGCTCCGGCCATAGCGATGTCTATCTCTCGAATATCTGCCCCGACGATTCCCCCGTAAAAATGCGCCTGTGCCGTCCCGGCGAGCAAGGCTCGGTCATCAGCAATTACACTACTCTGGGCGAAGACCAGCCCTTCGAATGGAACATCGTCCCGCTTAGCGTCTATCTGTACGGTGTAGAAGACCCGAGCGACCGCCCGCTGATCAGCTCCAGGGAAATCAAGACCGCGCTCGAAGAGCGCTACCGCGAAAAATATCTCGCCGGCATCTGCACCAACGCGCGCTGCCGCTATAGCAACGGCGCCGAATGGCGCGAAATGGTCGGCGCCACGCTCGAACGCAGCATGTATATGTTCGTGGTGAACACTTCCGTCGAGCAGGACCGCGCGCTCATCGCCGAATTTAATTCCCAGCCGAATGTGAACCACTTCCACGGCCTCACGCGAAATTGCGCCGATTTCACCCGCCGCGTCATGAATTTCTATTTCCCCAAATCAGTAAAGCCCGACTACATGAACGACTTTCTCATCACCACTCCGAAAGCCGTCGCGCACTCGCTGACGAAATACGCGCAGGACAATCCCGAGCTCGATTTCCGCGTTCTGCATTTTGCGCAAGTCCCCGGAACCATCAAACGCAGCAGCGAATGCCGCAGCGGAACCGAGCAGTTATACCACTCGAAAAAACTTCTGATTCCGCTGGCCGTTTTCGCCTGGCAGGGGATTCCTGCCGTTGCTGCTTCCTACGCCATCACCGGCCGCTTCAATCCCGAGCACGTGTTCGAAGCGCACCCCTCCACGCAGGCCGTCGGAGCGGACGACGATCTCCGCGATCCCTCTGCGCGCGAGTACACCGTTAGCGTCCAGCAGCTTGCCGCGGAAGAAAAGCTTAAGCGCGAAGAAATTGTCGGCACCGAAGATGAATGGACGCAGTACCGCGCCAATCTAGACGTTGCTGTGGACCAAGCCATCCACGACGAAGTCATTCCCAACCGCAATTATTTGAAACGCGTCTTCAAGATCCTCGGTGAAGGAAGCTCGATTTCCGTCGATGAACGCGGCGATCTCTGGATGGCTTTGCCGGAGCAGGAGACTCCCGTCCGCGTAGGTTTGAGCGCCAGCAATATTTTGGCTCCCGACTCCGATACGCAGTTCGCCTACCAGATCATTCTGGCGCGCATGGAATCTGAATTGGACAGCCCCAAGCACAGCCGCGAAACCGCAGTGGAATTCAGGCAGGATTGGGCCCGCGCGGAAGATACACGCTCCAGGCGCCAGATCTTCGTCACCGCCGAACAATTGCTGAATTTGCCTGGGGGAACCGAATGAGCTCGCCTGAGGAATTTCTAAAAGAGTTCAACACCATGCGCAACAAGCAGATTGAGATTTTTGACCGCCTCGGCCAGCTCGAAGCCCAGATGACGCAGTTCAACGAACGCGTCCGCAAACTGGAAGAAATCGTCGCGAGACTAGAAACCAGTTCCCAACGCAGAACCCCCTACCAGCGCTAGCCCCGCGCCCCGCCGAATGTTTCTTCGCCCCCGCCGCAAACGTGCCTAGAACACCAGCTTCAACCCAAACTCAACCGTCCGCGGCGCGCCGAGCGAGAACACGCCAGTCCCCACGCCAACCCTCACGGAGTCAGCGCCCGCGTACGTCGTGCCGTTCAGAGAACCTGCCCCGCCCGTGAGGATGCCGCTCAGGACGTTGCCGGGAATATTGAAGTTCGCAAGGTTGAACAAATTGTAGGCGCTGACGCTGGGCTGGATCGATAATTCTCTCTCTTTAACTTTCACCTTCCCGACCCAAGTCAAACTCATATCAAACGTCTTCAGCCAAGTCAGCCCAACTTCCCCCGGCACCACCGGCGAAAGCGCCGGAGCCACCGCGCAGGCGGATGCTGCCGACACGCCATTCGGATTATTCACACAGAGCCCGTTGCCGACGCCCAGCTGCTGCGCCGTAAACAATCCCTGAGAGACAAGCAATTGGCCGGCGGGCGTGAGGTTATCCGCCACCGTGTTGTTGTAATTGTTGACAACGCCGGGCAGGTCGCTCAGAGATACGCTGCGCATGAACGCGCCCTGCTTGGTGCCGGGGATTGGATCACCCACCGTGCCATCGCCGGTGAAATCAGTGCGGAATATTTCTCCCGGTCCGATGCCCGTGGCGGGAACCACGAGCGCGCTGGCCAGCGGGCTGTCGAAATGGAAAATCATTCCGAGGCGGAAATGTCCGGGCAGGTCTGCGTAGCCACCGAAAGAAAGCTGGTGAGTACGGTCGAGAGCGGAGGGGCCGCTGAAGCCGCACGGATTATTGTTGTCGACTGTAGGATTGACGAAGTCCTGGTCAGCCGCTGCCGGTGAGGTGCCGTTAACACTGTAGGCAGCTCCGCAATTCGTGAACCGAGACAGCGCGTACGCAAACTGAAAGTTAATATATTTGACGCCGCGAAATGGAGTCTTCACATTGTCGACGAGCTTTACGTCCATGGCGTTGTAGACAGAGCGGCCGACCGGATACAAAAAGACAGCCGGCCCCACATTCTGATTTTTCCCCTGGAACGCGCATTGGAAGCCGAGGGCTATGTTGCATCCCCCCACGCCGAGGTCGGCGGCGGAATCAAGTCCGTTATTGGCGTAGCTGGCGATTGACGCGCCGGGCAGGCCAGTGAATTGGTCAACTATGGGCGAGTTCACCGCGCAGGTGATTGCCGCCGAACTAAAGTTGGCAGGACATCCGAATTGACCATTTGTTGCCGCGATGGCTTGCTGCGCCGCGGCAAGATTAAAAAATTTCGGATTGACGTCGCCGCTGTGATTGGCGTCAATCCCGATCAGGTAGTGCAAATTCACATTGCGGAGATAGTCGACGCTCAGCACCATGCCGGGCTTTATCTCCCGCTGAATTCCGGCATTCATTTGAACCGAATAAGGTGTTCTGTAATTTGGCGCCAACGCTCCGAGCGGTACTTCCGAACCGCTGGCAATCAGATTAGGAAGAAAGTTCGGATTCGCCGCTTTGCTGCCAACGGCTGCGGAAGCCTGTTGATAGGTTGTCTGGAAAGTCGCGACGCACTGTGCTGCGGTCACGCCGTTACAGTTGTCGGGATTGACTGTGTCATTGATTGTTGCGCCGATTAGCGAACCACAAATGAAGTTAGCTGCATTCTGATTTCCGCCGAGGAACACAGGGTTAGAGTTATTGGGAAAGGGAACGCCCGAACCGGTCCCGTTGAAGCAGGGAGTTGGGTTCGCAAGGAATGCTCCGGTTGCAAGTCGCTCTGGACGATCGAACTCCGCATTGTTCCAGATGGCATTCTCATAGAACACTCCGATTCCGGCCCGGATTACTGTCTTGGAGTCTTTGCGCGGGTCCCAGGCGATACCTAACTGCGGACCGAAATTGTGGTTCGGCTGATTTACTCGATTTCCCAGACCAGGGAGCAAAGTATTGAATGGCACTGATCCGCTTGGTAGATTGACTGCAGGAAGCGCTGGAAGGTCGCTGTCAGCTCGCCCCGTGTCGCGAACGTAGCGCACTCCATAGGTAACGGTGAGATTGGGCTTCACTTTCCAGCTATCTCCCACATACAGGCCGATCCTGTTGTCTGGAGGAGTGCCGCTGCAAGGCGCGTTGAATGCGGGGATTTCAGTGTCACACTCTTCCCCGTTACCCAGAGTTACGTTGTCCAACGGATAATTGAGCGGGCAAGAGGCGAGGGGGAATCCACCGGGACATGTGAAGGGACCGTTCATGGCATTGGCTATCTCTTGTGAGCTTCCAATCGGGCTCACGTTTGCGGTGATCGCGCTGAATGAAAAGAGGCCGCCGCCGCGGAGACGGTTGTAGGAGACGCCATATCGAAGAATATGCGCGCCGAGCAATTTGCTACCGTCGTACTTGAGCTGACGATCCGTCTGGAAAGTTTGCTGCGGGGCCAGAAAATTAGGGCCGGTAAGAAAGCCGAAGCTGCTGAAATTCAAACTAACCGGGAAATTCGCAAATGGAAGGTCCGACCCGAGAACCGTATCTCCCAGGTTATTGATGAATTTCAAGTACTCGAAGCGGAAGCTGTGCGTATATCCGCCCTTGGTGGTGAAATCCGCGCCTATGACGTTCGTCCGGGTATAGTTCTTATCCTCGAACGGCTGATAGCCAATAGTCCCGCCAGTGGCTACCGCCAAGCTGTCGAAATAACTGAAGCGGTAAAACATGCGGACATTTTTCCACAAATTCCAATCGAGCCTTGCGTCGTAGTCGGTCTCACGGAAAGGAGTGCCGGTGTTCCCGGTATAGACATCGAATGGTGCCGCGGGCACGATTGGCGCCAACAGGTTCTGATTCGTATGTTCTGCGTCGAGGAAGAAGAAGAGCTTGTCTTTCAGGATTGGACCCCCAAAGTTGCCGCCATCCTGGTTGCGCTGATACGGCGAAGGTGGCCCGGGAAGAGCCGCGGAGACATCACTGTCGCGAAAAAGCGCAAAACCCTCGCCGTGATAATTATTCGATCCAGAGCGCGTGGTGACGTTGACGGCGCCCGAGGAGGTAAGTTCGTTCGATAGGTCCAGAGTGGACTGGCTGATCTGAAATTCGTCGATCGCGCTCGCTGGAATATTTTCAGTGGTGGTGCCCACCGTCTCATCGCTTACGTCCACGCCGTCCACCTCAATACGCGCGGTGCGCCCAAAGCGGCCGCCGACGGAGATGGAAGAGAAGCCCACTTTCGTAGGGTCGAAATCGGCGCCGTCCTGGATCTGAACGCCGGGCTCGAGTTGCGCCAAGTCGAGAAAGTTTCGTCCGTTTACCGGCAAATTCTCGATTTGTTCGCGGTTCAAGACTCCCTGGACGCTGGCCTGCTCGGTATTGACTGCCACCGTTTGCTCGGCAACTTCGACCACGGTGTTTGCCGCACCCACCTGGAGAGCAAAATTAATGCCCGAGACCACGCCGACTTTCACTATCACGCCTTCTTCCACAGTTTTGAAACCCGTGGCCTCAGCGCGCACAGAATAATTTCCCGGGACGAGCGCGCCGGAATTGTATGCGCCTGCCGAGGAAGAGGCGACTTTGAGAGCTTGAGCGGTGTCTTTGTTGGTGATGGTAATCTTGGCCCCTTCCACAACCGCGCCGCTGGGGTCCGTCAGCGTTCCCTGAATGCTTCCGGTCGCAGTGGTGCTCTGCGCCAGCAGCGGCGTTGCTGCCCATAAAACGTACGCTACCAGTATGGCAAACGGGATTAGTTTTCCAATTCGAATAGGCTGCTGCGAGACCATGTGACACCCCCAGGCGATTGGCCTAATGCGTACTCGCGGTTTACAGTTAGCGCCGCGACAAGTCAAGAAAAATCCGTGAATTGGACTGCAAGCGAAGTGCCACAGGCAAGGGCAAATCTGCTGAAACGCCCGCGTGCGCCAATGGAATGATTAGTTCGCCGGTTGCAGCAAACGCTTTTTCGCTGCTCTCAGGTGACGAAACGTGACGCGGCTACTCCTGAGCGGCGCTGCCGAGTTCGCGAACGATTGCGCCGACGAAGGATTTTGCGTCTCCGAAGAGCATTAGGGTTTGGTCGAGGTAGTAGAGCGGATTATCTATTCCGGCGAAGCCGGGACTCATGCCGCGCTTGATGACCATTACAGTGCGGGCTTTATCCACGTCGAGAATGGGCATGCCGTAAATCGGGCTGCCGGGATCGGTGCGAGCCGCGGGATTGGTGACGTCGTTCGCGCCGATCACCAGCGCAACATCCGTTTGCGGGAATTCGCCGTTAATTTCGTCCAGGTCGAGCAGCTTGTCATACGGAATGTCCGCTTCGGCCAGCAAAACATTCATGTGCCCCGGCATGCGTCCCGCAACCGGATGGATGCCGAACTTCACGTCAACGCCTCGCTTGGTTAAAGCGTCATAAAGCTCGCGCACTTTGTGCTGTGCTTGCGCCACGGCGAGACCGTAGCCGGGAACAATCACAACCCTGTTCGCCGCGGAAAGAATCGCGGCAGCTTCTTCGGCGGTGGCGCTTCGCACGTTTCGTGTCTCTAGCGCGGCGGCACCGGCCGGCTGTTCCTGGCCGAACGCTCCAAACAACACATTCGAAAACGAACGGTTCATGGCCTTGGACATATTCAAAGACAGAATGAAACCGGAAGCTCCGTCCAACGCGCCGGCCACGATCAACAGTTTGCTATCGAGAACGAATCCCATTGCCGCTGCGGAAAGGCCGGCGTAAGAATTCAGGAGAGAAATCACCGTGGGCATGTCCGCGCCGCCGATCGGAATGATCATCAGCACGCCAAACAAAAGAGGAATTCCAACGATGAAAGGGAACACGTGCGTGTGGCCCGGATGCATCACAACGAAAGCCGCTAGTCCGATCGCGATCGCCAGAACGCCAAGGTTGACGATGTTCTGTCCCTTATAAGTGATGGGACGCTGCGGCAAAACTTCCTGAAGTTTTCCCGCCGCCATCAGGCTGCCGGTAAACGTGAGCGAGCCGAGGATCACTTCCATGCAGAGCACTGACATGGTGAATCGCGAAACATCGCTGCCGCGAAGATAAAATTCGGCAGTACCGACGAGCGTCACGCAAAGCGCTCCAAACGCGTGGCTGAGCGCGGTTCGCTGCGGCACCGCGGTCATTTGCACCATCCCGAGAGGAACGCCGATGATAGTACCCAGCACGAGTGCGATTGCAATCCACGTGTAGTCCACAATCCCGTGATTCAGCAGCGTCCCCGCAATTGCGAGAACCATCCCCAACTCGCCGGCCCAGACGCCGTGCCGCGCAGTGCTTGGCGAACTCATCCATTTCAGCGACAGAATAAAAAGCGCCGTGGCGACGAGGTAAGTGATTTCGATGATGTTTTGGGAGACCTGCATTCAGTTCACGATTTCTTAGTGCGGCTGGATTTGAACATTTTGAGCATGCGGTCGGTAATCAGGAAGCCGCCGACCACGTTGCTGGTGGCGGCAACAATCGCGATGGTGCCGAGGACCGTCGAAAAAGTGCTCTTGTGCGCCCCGACGAGAAGGATGGCGCCGACAACGGCGATTGCGTCCAACGCGTTCGTCAACGACATGAGCGGAGTGTGGAGTAGCGGCGACACGCGCCGGATCACTTCAAATCCGATAAACGCTGCGAGCATGAAGACGTACAGATCAGTCATCAAATCGAATTTCATCTGGTTATTGTCCTCCTTGTTTCCCGGTGAGGGCCGGCAACGCGTAAAACTCTCTAACCCGAGGGTTGACGATTTGGCCTTCCCGGGTGACCAGCGTGCTGTGAATGATTTCATCTTCGAGATTCAGCCGCAGCTTTCCGTCCTGCACCAAGTGCAAGAGAAAGGCGCTGAGGTTGCGGCCGTAGAGTTGGCTGGCATGGTAAGGCACACGGCCGGCGATGTTGATCCAGCCGATTATGCTGACGCCATGTTCGATCACTACCTCACCCGTCTTGGTGAGTTCGCAGTTTCCCCCGCGTTCTGAAGCTAGATCAACTATCACGGAGCCTGGCGCCATGCGCGCGACCATTTCTCCAGTAACGAGCACGGGCGACTTCTGGCCGGGAATTACAGCGGCGGTAATCACCACATCGCTTTCAGCTACCACGCGAGCGAGGAGTTCGCGCTGGCGGCGGTAAAAATCTTCACCTTGGGCCCGGGCATATCCGCCGGCATCCTGCGCGTCCGTTGCTTCGATCGGAAGCTCGACAAATCTCGCGCCGAGGCTGTGGACCTGCTCTTTGGCGGCCGGCCTCATATCGTAAGCGGATGTAACAGCTCCGAGCCTGCGCGCGGTGGCGATGGCTTGAAGTCCAGTAACGCCGGCGCCGATTATGAAAACGCGTCCCGGCGTAATCGTGCCGGCCGCAGTCGTCAGCATGGGGAAGATTCTGGGAAGAGTGTCGGCGGCGATCAAAACGGCTTTGTAGCCGCATATGGTGCCCATGGAAGAAAGCGCGTCCATACTTTGCGCGCGCGTGGTTCGCGGCAT
Organism: uncultured Acidobacteriota bacterium; assembly: GCA_963698005.1. Classification (GTDB taxonomy): domain Bacteria; phylum Acidobacteriota; class Terriglobia; order Acidiferrales; family UBA7541; genus Palsa-295. The sequence goes on along the minus strand of OY969113.1, from coordinate 1,954,339 downwards.
CAGCTCCAAGGAGAATGAAGCGACGCCTGCGGCAGCAATTTCCTGCACGGTTTCCAGGCTGCCGAGAGGCCGCAGAAATCCAATCAGAATCTGATCGCGGCGGAAAAGCGGAAGGTCGTCTTTTCCGGATATATCGTTCGAACCGTAGCAGAGTACCTGGACGATGATGTCGGCGGCGCGAAAGACTTCGGCTCGCTGGGCGAAAATTTTAGCGCCCTTCGAGACGTAGTCGGCGTCTGGATAGCCTGCTCGCACGCCTGCGCCGGCCTCTACTACAACTTCGAGGCCTGCTTTCGCGAGACTCGGAACAACTGCCGGCGTCAGCGCTACACGCAGCTCCCCGGGAAAACTTTCACGGGGAACGCCGACGATCATGATCGAGCCTCCGGGAATAGCGTCCTAAGTTTGGCCGAGAGAAGTGGCCGAGGCAAGAGTCTCTTAATGTAGGATGCGGAAGAATCCATTCGATTTAGATTTCAGACTAACTTCTGACGCAAAAACTTTTGACGAACCGCGCCAGGCAGCAAGTTTGAGCAACATGCACGTTTCAAAGCGCCGTTCAGAAGGCACATTCTATCTGCAAAGCTGCTAAAGTCCACCGACAATCGGCAGCGATTTTTGTGTCGATTCTGAAACCTCAGTGAGTGCAGAATTAGATACCGACATTTGTGAGGGAAGAATGAACCCGAAGGACCAGGCCTGGCGCAATTGGCCGCTCGTGCGGATCGAGAAGGAATATTCTCCGAGTAGTTGCGTGCCCTCGATTGAGCCGTTTCTAGCGGAGTATGCAATCCGGAGCCGCAAGGCGGAGCAGGCGCTCGTTTGCCAAAAGGATTTGCAGTGGGGAGAGAAGCCAGACGAAACCTTGGATTTTTTCCCCGCTGCTTCGCGCGATGCGCCGCTGCTCGTTTTCATTCATGGCGGCTATTGGCAAGAATTATCGAAGGACGAATCCCTTTTCGCGGCGGCTGATTGTGTGGCGAACGGCATCGCGTTTGCGGCTATCAATTACACACTGGCGCCGCATGCCGGCGTGGAGACGATCGTCGACCAATGCCGCCGAGCGGTTGCGTGGCTTCATGGACGGGCTGACGCGCTCGGGTTCAATCGCGACCGGCTGTATCTTTCAGGGAGCTCGGCCGGCGCTCATCTGGTCGCGATGATGCTTTTGAAAGGGTGGCAACACACGGCCGGTGTAGCTGACAATGCGATCGCCGGCGCGATTCTGCTGAGCGGCGTGTACGACATCGAGCCTTTAGTGGGGACGCGCGTTGCAACGCCGTTGAACTTAACAGCGTCGGATGCTGCTGGGTTGAGTCCGATGCGCTTGGGTCTTGGCCGGCCCGTGCCGACGATCGTCGCGTGGGGCGAGATCGAGACGAGCGAATTCAAACGCCAGAGTAGAAGTTACGCTGCGCGATTGGAGGCTGCTGACTTTCCGGTCTTGGTTTTTGAAGTCGCTGGAGCGAATCATTTCGATATTGTTTTGGGTTTGGCTGATCGGGAAACCGCTTTAGGGCGCGCGACGTTGGAATTGATTGGAGGCTCGGCGCCAAAATGAAGCCGATGCTAGCGCTGTGTCGCACTCAGGAATTTGTCGGCGAAGGTGTAGACGTCTAGAAACGTGTTGTAAAGCGGCACCGGGGCAACCCGCAGGATGTCCGGCTCGCGCCAATCGCAAATGACTCCTTGTTTCGCGAGAGCGTCGCAAATTGCGCGGCCATTTTCATTTACGCGCAGGGAGAGTTGCGCTCCGCGATGCGTGCTTTCGGGCGGCGTGATGATGGAAAACTTCTTCGACCGATCTTGATCCAGCAGGAACTCCAAATAACCTGTGAGCAATTCGCTTTTCGCGCGCAAGCGTTGCATATTTGCTTCGTCAAAAATATCTACGGAGGCACGCAATGCCGCAGCCGACAAAATGGATGGATTGCTGAGTTGCCAGCCTTCGGCTCCCGGGATGGCGTGAAAATCCGGCTGCATGCGGAAACGTTTTTCCTTATCGTGGCCCCACCATCCGGCGAAACGCGGCAATTTGGGATCGCGCGCGTGGCGTTCGTGCACGAAACAGCCTGCTATCGCGCCAGGGCCGGCGTTGAGATATTTGTAGCTGCACCAGACCGCGAAATCGACATTCCAGTCGTGTAACTTCAGCGGAAGATTTCCTATGGCGTGCGCCAAGTCGAAACCAACTACACATCCTTTTGCGTGTCCGGCTTCGGTGATGCGCGAAAAATCAAAAGCTTGCCCCGAGTAATAATTCACGCCGCCGAACATCACCAGCGCGATCTTTTCTCCTTCCGCGCCGATCAGGTTTTCGATGTCTTCAGTGCGGATGGCAGATTCGCCTGCGCGGGGCGCGACTTCAATCAACGAAGTTGCCGGATCGTAGCCGTGATACTGAATTTGTGATTTCACCGCGTATTGGTCGGAAGGGAAGGCGTTGGCCTCGATCAGGATTTTGTGGCGGTGCGGAGTGGGCCGGTAAAACGAAACCATCATGAGGTGCAGATTCACAGTGAGCGAATTCATCGCCACTACTTCTATCGGAAGCGCGCCAACCAACCAGGAAATTGGCGCGGTGAGAATTTCGTGATACGGCATCCAAGGATTGCGCGCTTGTAGATGTGCATCCACACCGAGCCGCGCCCAGTCTTGCAGTTCCTGCTCGACGTATTCGCGCGCGGCTTTCGGCTGCAGGCCGAGCGATTGGCCGCAAAGATAAATGCAATCGGAGCCGTCCGGCATTTTAGGAATGTGAAAGCGTTCGCGGAAGTGAGCCAACGGGTCACTAGAGTTTTGCGCCGCGGCAAATTCCTTCGTAGCCTTGAATTCGATGCCGGGCACTTAAAGCTGCTCCAAGGGAGTTAGCTGGCGATGAATCATCGATTCCGCTTTTGCCCAGTCAAGATCCTCAATGCGATCGATTGAGCCGCACAATTCGGCAAGCATAGCATCCTGTACGAGTCCGCGAGAAAGAGCCAAGGAATAGGGTACACGGTGAAAAGTGACCATCGCATATTTCGGAACGAAACGGCGCGGAAATTTAGCTTCGAGGGCGAGTTCCACTTTTTTCCTGAAGAGAAAGCGCGGATCGCCAACGCGGTCGCGCATTTCGACGAAATTCTCGAGAGCTAGATCCGCGATGGCATCGGTATTTGCCTTGCGCGAGCGCTCAAACTCCGGAAGGACCTTCGGCCAGTCCGCGCCGTAGCGATCGAGAAGCTCGAGCAAACACGTGCAATCTTCGAATGCGCAATTCATGCCTTGTCCGAAGAAGGGGACGATGGCGTGAGCGGCGTCGCCGATCAAAAGCGATTTTGCGTCCACGTGCCAGGGCGAACATTTGATCGTGACCATCGAGCCCGTGGGATTGTCGCGAAAATTCTCGCGGAGATGGGGCATCAGCGGAACTGCATCTGCAAAGTTCGACTGGAAGAATTTCAGGAACTTTGCTTCTGAATCCAAGCCGGCAAAACTCAGTTCGCCTTCAAACGGCAAGAACAGGATGCAGGCAAAAGTACCGTCAACATTGGGCAATGCGATCAGCATGTGGGAACCACGCGGCCAGATGTGCAATGCGTTCGTTTCCAGAACATGCTTTGCATTCGGTCCCGCCGCGATGGTCAGCTCTTTGTAGCCATATTCCAGATACTGCTGCGCAAGATTGAAGCCGCCAAGTTTGAGCATCGCGAGACGAATTGCAGAGGACGCGCCGTCTGCGGCGATGACAATTCCGGGTTCGGAGATTGATTCGCGGCCAGTTTCTTCGTTGCGGAACTGTGCGATTCCGAAATGCAGATCGAATCCGAGGCAGCGTTCATTGAAATGAATATTGACGCCTCGCTTTTCGGCTTCATTCATCAGCGCGGCGTTCAAGTCCGCGCGAGAAATCGAATTGATGACTTCGGTTTCGTCTTTGCCGTACGGCTGAAACGTAAGCTCGCCGGAGAGCGAGTGCATCATGCGGCCTTTCATCGGAATGATGATGCCGCGCATGGATTCCCAAAGGCCGGCTTCCCGAAGCGCGTGAATCCCGCGAACGGAGATGGCGAGATTGATCGAACGTCCGGCCGTCAACTGGACGCGGCGCATGTCCGGACGCCGCTCGTAAATCGCGACGCGGAAGCCGCGTTGAACGAGAGAAATCGCAAGCAGGGGACCGGTGAGGCCGGCGCCGATGAGCGTGATTGTATCGGATGGACTTGGCATGTGTTCCTGGAATCTCGACGGCCTCAGATTCGCAGCGGAAGGTTCAATCTCCCAGACGCGAGCGCGCTTCCCATAGCTCCGGAAAGAATTTTTTCTCCAACGTGAGTTTCAGATAGGAGGAGCCGGTGCTGCCGCCCGTACCCATGCGCACGCCGATGGTGCGCTCAACCATTTGAATGTGACGCAGCCGCCAGCTCACAACGAGCTCGTCGAATTCCGTCAAGCGCTCGCAGACATCAATCCAATCGCGATGATCGCGCTCGTCCTGATACAAGGCTTGAACGGCCTTCGCCCGTGCTTCGAATTGCTCGCGGTCGGTCGCGGTCGGGCTCATCTCCGGAAGCTTTCCCAGCGATTTCAGGGCTTGAAAGAAAACATCGTGGAGCGAATCCTCGCGCAGCCGGCGGTAAAGAATGGCGTGTGTTTCTGGCGTGAGTTGGTGGTAGAGCAGCATTTTTTCGTCTTTCAAGCCGCAAAGGAATTCGATCTCTCTGAACTGCTCCGACTGAAAGCCGCTGGCCGGATTTAGTTTTCCGCGAAAGGCGAGAAAGTGAGACGGAAGCATCGTTTCCAGGATGGTGAACTGTTCCACGAGCACGCGCATGATTTCCGTGCAGCGTCGGAGCAAACGTGCGGCTTCGTAAACACCATCTCGCGAAGACGGATCAGCGCCCGCGGCGCGAAGATGGGCGATAACAGCGTCCAAATCGTGCAGCAATTCCTTGAACCAGAGTTCGTATGTCTGGTGAATGATGATGAACAGCAATTCGTCGTGATGTTCGGGCGAGGAGACTGGATGATGAAGTGAAAGCAATTCCGGGATGCGAAGATAAGAGCTGTAGGTCAACCGATTTTCGGATTCGCCTGAATCGGCGCCGGATGAGGAGGCCTGCTTGTCGTATGGAGGCGCGCCGCTTCCAAATGGGCAGCCCGCGGAAGTTTCTGACCCTGGCGCAGTTGATGATGTCGGTGAGACCGCTGCTTTCGCCGCCGCATTCACGCTAGGCAAATTCAAAAATTTCACAGCGTTGCCGCCGAGCAACTTCGCTTTCACTTCCGCGGAAGAACGGCTTTCGCGAATAAGCGTGCCGGCGCGCGCTTCGCCCAGAGGAAAAGGATAGTCGGAACCGAGAAGCACGCGATCTGCTCCCATTACCTCGACCAGAAATTGCAGCGTGCGCTGTTCGAAGACCGCGGAATCGACGCGAATGCGATCCAGATAATGGCTCGGCGCGAACTGCGAAACTCCGCGCGCGACTTCGTGATTTTTCCAAGCGTTTTCCAGCCGGCCCAGAAGAAATGCAAAACTTCCACCGCCGTGCGCGAAACAGATCCGGAGGCTCGGCGGCAAACAGTCGAAAGCTCCGCTCAAAATCATGGATACGAGCGATAGCTGCGTTTCGGCCGGCATAGCCACGGTCCAAGGCATCATGTAATTCGGCATGCGCTCGCCGGCCATCATGTCCCAGGGATGAACGAAGACTGCTGCTCCTTCGGCGGCGCAATGCTGCAAAAATCTCAAAATGCCGGGATCGTCGAGGTTTTTTTGTCCGACGTGGTTGCCGATCTGAACCCCGAGGTGGCCGTCGCGCATACAGCGGGAGAGTTCGGCGGAAGCAGCGTCGATATCCTGCAAGGGAACCTGGCAGAAAGATTTCAACCTGCCTTTCGAGCGCTGGCACATTTCAAGGGCGACGTCGTTGAACAAGCGCGCGCAATCGAGCGCATGTTTGGCTTCGCGCGCATAGGCAAAAAGAACAGGTGTGGCGGAAATGATCTGCATGTCCACGCCGTTGCGATCCATGTTTTCGAGACGCACGTTCACGTCCCAGCAACCGGAAGTGACGTGGCGGAACATGCGATCGCCGAGCATGATGTCGGCTTTGCCCGGGCCGGTATGTTTGATCGACGGCCAATCGGGAGTACCGTAGCGTTTGGCGAGATCGGGCCAAGACTCCGGGAAAAAATGTGTGTGAATATCTATGACTGGCATGTCGTCCCTATGCCGCTATTTCTGCGGAGCCGGTTTGCCCGGGTGAATTTCGCCGCAGTGCTTGCATTTCCGTAGTTCCGGACTTTGTTGAAACTTTTCAAAGAGCGGCGGCAAATCGCGCACGATGCTTTTCAAAAGAACTTCCGCGCGATACACGCGGTGATTGCATTTCGCGCAATACCACTCGAAGCCGTCCATCACTCCCTCGGGCCGCGGCATTTCGACAACCAATCCGATGGTGCCGGCAGCGAGACGCTGCGGAGAATGCGGCATGTGCTTGGGCAAAAGAAAAATCTCACCTTCCTTAATGGGAACTTCTACCGGCAGTTTGCCTGGTTCCGGCATCAGGCGCAGAAAAATGCCCCCTTTTAACTGGTAGAAAAATTCCTCGGTGGGATCGTCGTGATAATCGTTGCGATTATTGGGACCGCCCACAACCGTTACCATCAAATCACCGTCTTCCCAAATCTGGGCGTTTCCCACCGGAGGTTTCAACTTCTCGCGATTTGCGTCGATCCATCCTTGGAAGTTGAAAGCCTTCAACGTCTTGATCGATGGCATTACTTTGTCCTCCCGGCTTCGGCTGGCGTTTCGGCGCGCCCCACGGGCTTGTAGGCGATTGCTTTCATTTCAATTAGCAAATACGCGTGCGGCAATTGACGGACCGCAACGGTGGTTCGCGTGGGGCCTTGTTCGTCGAAGAATTGCGCGTAAACCTCGTTGTAAGCGTCGAAATCATCCATGTTGACTAAATAGGTCGAAATCTCGACCAGGTCTTTCAGGCCGGCATCCATGCTGCCAAGAATGCCGCGAATATTTTCTATCACGGCTTGGGTTTGCTCGCGAATATCAAGATGCGTCGACCCGAATTTGTCGGTTTCCGCACCGGCGATGGAATCGTCAGCGCGCCGCGAACTCGTTCCCGACACGAAGAGAAAATCGCCTGCGCGTTTTATGTGCGGAAACTTGCCCCGCGGTTTGGCTTTGCCTTCAACGATTTTGTTTTCCATTTCAGACCACCTCGAATTCCCGCTCGCGAGATTCCGGTCACAACTTGACACAAATATTGTTCAGTTCGGAATAAAAATCTAACGAGTGCAGCCCGCCTTCTCGGCCAATGCCGGACAGGCCCGCGCCTCCGAACGGCGTGCGCAGGTCGCGCAAGAACCAGCAATTCACCCAGGTGATGCCGACGCGCAACTTTTCCGCGACGCGGTGCCCGCGTTTCAGATTCGTGGTCCACACGGAAGCGGCCAGGCCGTATTCTGTGTCGTTTGCCATCGCAATAGCTTCTTCTTCAGTATCGAAAGGCGCGATGTGGCACACCGGTCCGAAGATTTCTTCCTTTACGCAGCGCGCTGATTCGGGCAGGCCGGTGAAAATCGTCGGCTGAACGTAGAAGCCATTGTCACGAGCGTCACCGAATTTGGGTGTGCCGCCGCCGGTCACGATGGTAGCGCCTTCCTGTTTCGCGCGTTCGTAGTAGGTAAGAATCTTTGCGCGGTGCTCTTTTGAAATCAGCGGACCTGTGGTCGTTTTGCTGTCGGCCGGCCAACCTAGCGACAAGCCTTCCGCTTTTTGTTTTAGCGCCGAAACGAAACGATCGAAGACCGGGCGTTCCACGTAAACACGCTCGGCGCAGAGGCAGACTTGGCCGGTATTGAGGAACACAGCATCAGCGAGGCCGCTGACCGTTTCGTCGAAATCACAATCGGCGAAAACGATTGCCGCGTTTTTGCCGCCAAGCTCGAACGAAATGGGCTTCACCGTGGGCGCCACAGCGCGCATGATGGCCGATCCTGTTTTCGATTCGCCCGTAAACGTAATCGCGTTCACGTCCGGGTGGCTGGTGAGGAATTCGCCCGCCGAACCGGAGCCGAAACCGTGCACCACGTTGAAGACTCCAGAAGGCACGCCCGCCGATTGCATCACCTCGCCGAGCAACGTCGCGGTCGCCGGAGTTTCTTCTGAGGGTTTCACCACTACACAATTTCCGCAAGCTAGCGCCGGAGCGGCTTTCCAAGTGAGCAGCAATAGCGGCAAATTCCACGGAGTAATGATGCCAACCACTCCGAGTGGTTTGCGAACGGAATAATTGAGCGCGGAAACGCCATCAGAAGTTTCCGTCCGAAATGCTTCAATCCCCGCATTTTTAATAAGGTCCGCAAAGACGCGGAAATTCGCGGCGCCGCGTGGAACGTCAATTTTCGAGGCCAGCGAGACTGGCTTGCCGGTGTCCGCCACTTCGGCTTGAACGAAATCGCTGAACCGCGCTTCGATGCCGTCTGCGATTTTGTGCAAAAGGGCAGCGCGGGCGGGAACGGAGAGCCTGCCCCAATTTCCGCCAAGCGCACGACGCGCGGATTCGACCGCTTGATTCACCAGCGATTCATCGGCTTCGGAAACTTGCCCTATCGCCGAACCGTCAGCCGGATTGATATCGGTGAACTCGCGCGGCCCGCGTACGAACTTGCCGTTGACGTAGTTCTGGAAAAGCTTCGAACCGGATGTCACTCGTTCTCCGATACGCGCACGGAAATACGATCCCGGCGCACGGATATTATACTCAACTGCAGAAGATTAATGGCTCCTGCGGCGTGTCTGGTAAGCGATAACGAATTAAATCTTTCAAACACGGAGACCAAATCGAGCCAGCATTTCGCGCCGGCCAAGGCTGGTGACGCCAACGGCCCTGCTGTCGAGATCCTGCGTCAGCCATTTCCTTTTCAGCGCGACCTTCAGTAAGGCTGCGCCTAGCGCCCCGCCGACATGAGGCCGCCGCTCACTCCAATCCAGGCAGGCACAGGCGAAGCGGCGGCGCAGCATCCGCGTTTTCTCGATGTCAATACCAAGCGCCCGAAACGCCTTCGTTCCGGCTAGGGTGAGTTCGTATGCGTTGTCGCCGCGCTTCGAACCGGCTGAAAGCCAGCCCAGCGCGTTGAAGCGGTCGTGCAGCGACACGCCCACTGTGCCGGCCAGATGATCGTAGCAAGTGCGTGCGGCACGCAGACGGCTTGGCGCCGTTGGCACGAATTTGTCGCGCGAGCCGCCGGCGAGAACAGTCAATCCTTCCAGCGCGTTGGCCACGTCGGGTCCTCCGAGGCTGTAGAAGCGATGCTTCCCCTGCACGAGCACTTTGACCAGGTGTGCTGTCTTCAGCCGCTGCAGATGCACGCTCGCGGTTGACGGACTCACTTCAGCCACCACCGAAAGCTCGGTGCTTGTTCGTGCATGGCCGTCCATCAGGCAGAAAAGGATACGAGCGCGTGCCGCTTCGCCGATCGCCGCTGCGATTCTGGAAACCCCGATTTCGGCGTGCTCCACTACATCCATACTTTCATCATAAACGAATCGTTCATGTTAAGCAACCGGCATACTGCCGGACATGCAGCCAACCAAACCCTTCGCTTCACTGCGGCGACCAGATTGTCCACCGGAGGATGTTCATGACCATAACCTGCGTGATCCGATACCAGATCGATCCGTTCCAGCGAGATGAATTCAAAAAGTATGCCGAGAATTGGGGGCGCATCATTCCTCGATGCGGCGGCCGCCTTATCGGATATTTTCTTCCTTACGAAGGCACGAATGATGTGGCTTGGGGTCTCATCGCATTCGATAGCCTCGCCTCTTATGAGACTTACCGGGCGCGATTAAAGTCAGATCCGGAAGCGCGCGAGAATTTCGCCATGGCGCGGAACAAGCGGATCATTCTCCGCGAAGAGAGAAACTTCGTGGAAATAATCGATGGAACATTCGAGCGTCCTTCGATACTTGGAGGAAAAACGCGAACGCCTATGCCGCCAGTGCCGCGACGAAGAGTTAGTTGACGTGTTTACGGATTGTCTTTATATATTCGCGGCCGCGCTCAAAGCCACGCTTGAAGGGTCCGCTCTCGTGCATGCGCGGGTATAGGTCACCGAGAACTTTCTGGCATTGCTCGTAGGTTCGGTCGCGATTCTTCGCATGCAGAGCGGCTTCGAAGCCGCAGCGAAAATAGCGCTCGTCGTCTTGAAATTTGCCGCCGCTGGTCTCGTATTTCTCTTTTTCGGCGTCGCGCAGACCGGACCACCAGTTGTCACGAGCTTGATCGATACTCTCCGCGCCTGCATTTTCCAGTACGCCGCGAACTGCGTCGGCTTCGTTATTGTCAGCCATCACTACTACGACGGAGCGGCCCTTGCGCAAGGCGTCCTCATAGACGAACATCTCGTCTTCCGGCAATCCCTCGAAGACGTTGCCCTCGATGGCTCCCCCAGCCGCGCCGCCGCCAACTGCGCCTAGCGCGCCAAGAATCACTCCGCCGACCACTCCAATAGCGAGCACTTGCCCCACGCCCGGAATCAGAAAGCTTGCGAGCATCGGTACCAGTCCCACGCCTCCGGCAACCCCGATGGCGCCTCCCAGAGCAGCACCCATCGCTTTACCCATGCCCGGTTCTTCTCCTGCAACAGTCGGGACGGCGGCGAGTTCCTTTGCGGTCGCGTGAGGCGTAAGAACGGTGACTCGATCCTTCGGAATATCCAGCGGGGTGAGTTCAGCAGCACCACGCTCCGCATCTGGTCGAGATTTGAATACGCCTACGACAGCCTTCATGAGTCCTCTCTTTCGACCCGTATAATATGACTCCACTTCCGCTAACGCAACCCTACACTTAAGGCCGTCGAAAACAGGCGTACGGATCCGGAAAAGCAGAACGGGAATCAGTCCTTCAGCAGCGTTCGATGATTGTAGCGATGCCTTGGCCTACGCCGATGCACATGGTGCAAAGAGCGTAGCGCGCTTTGGTCGTCTGCAACTGATAGGCCGCTGTGGTTACCAAGCGAGCGCCGCTTGCGCCAAGCGGGTGTCCTATGGCGATAGCACCGCCATTGGGATTCACGTGCGGGGCGTCATCCGGCAGACCTAGATCACGCGTTACGGCCAGTGCCTGCGCGGCGAAGGCTTCATTCAGCTCGATCACATCCATTTGCGAAAGCTTTAGACCAGTCTTATCGAGGATTTTGCGCGTGGCGGGTGCGGGAGCGAATCCCATTATGCGCGGTGCGACTCCTACGGCGGTGGTTGCGATAATGCGAGCGAGAGGCATCAGACCATATTTTGAAGCAGCCGTTTTAGAGGCGATGAGGAGCGCGCACGACCCGTCGTTCACCCCGGAAGCGTTTCCCGCGGTTACGGTTCCGTTCGGTTTCACGATAGGCTTCAGTTTAGAGAGTGCGTCGAGCGTAGTATCCGGCCGGGGATGTTCGTCCGTGTCAAAAATCTTGGGATCGCCTTTTTTCTGCGGAATTGAAACGGGTAAAATCTCGTGTTTGAAGAAACCGGCGGCATTCGCGCGGGCCCAGCGCTGCTGCGTGCGCAAAGCGAAAGCATCCTGGTCCGCTCGCGAAACCTGAAATTCCTCGGCCACGTTTTCAGCGGTTTCGGGCATGGAGTCAACGCCGTACTTGCTTTTCATCAGCGGATTTATGAAACGCCAGCCGATCGTAGTATCAAAGGTCTCCGCTACCCGGCTGAACGCGCTATCGGCCTTGCCCATCACGAACGGAGCGCGCGTCATGCTCTCCACGCCGCCGGCGATTATAAAATCCGCTTCTCCTGATTTGATGGCGCGAGCAGCGACGCCGATGGCGTCCATGCTGGAGCCGCAAAGCCGATTCACCGTGGAACCGGGAATTTCCTTTGGAAGACCCGCGAGCAGCAAGGCCATGCGCGCGACGTTGCGGTTGTCCTCACCAGCCTGGTTCGCGCAGCCGAAGACGACGTCATCGAGCGCCATCCAATCCACGCGAGCATTGCGCTCGATGAGTCCGCGTAGCGGGATGGCAGCCAGATCGTCGGTTCGAATTGAAGCTAGCGCCCCGCCGTAACGACCGAAAGCCGTGCGAATCGCATCACAAATGAAAACCTCATTCACAAAAGTCTCCAGAAATCGGTTACTGATTGCTGCACGCAAAGCGGCTGCACATCAGTTGAACCGCTCTAGTATAGCTGACGCCCACGGAGTTTCTATTTGTCGCTGCCGGCGTCGGGCCAAAAATTTCCAACTCCCATTTCCTGGAACAGCCGTGCCGGGTGTAAAATAAAAACATGAGCGAGAAAATCAAGAAGGACGATGCGGAGTGGCGTTCGAAGCTGACGGAAGAGCAATATCAGGTCACGCGGAAAAAAGGGACCGAGCCGCCATTCACCGGAGAGTATGCAGACACGGAAACGAAGGGCACATACGTTTGCGTTTGCTGCGGCCAGCCGCTTTTCAGCTCCGATGCGAAATACCATTCCGGTTCAGGTTGGCCCAGTTACTACCAACCCATTGCAGCCGAGAACGTCGAGCTGGAGCGAGACAACAGCCACGGAATGGCGCGCACGGAAGCGATCTGCAGCCGTTGCGACGCGCATTTAGGTCATGTTTTCGAGGACGGGCCGGAACCCACGGGCCTGCGATTTTGCATTAATTCTGCAGCTTTGAAGCTCGAAAAAAAAGACAAGTAGAAATCCGCGATCGAACCGCGCGCACTTCTTCGCAACTATCCAACCAGAATTCTAATGGCTAAGGAAAATAACCTGGGGATGGCCATTCCCTATGTTTGAATCCAATGAAATCATCCGCACGTCGCTCGGTGAAACTATATAGAAGACAAGATTTGTCGGGAACCCGGCAATCAGAGTCGGCGTCATGTTTCCGCGGCCGTCGGGCGTTACCGTATAACTGGCAGAGAACGGAATGTCCGTGGACGGAGGAGGGCTTGGAGGAATAAATTCATCCAGAGTACCGACGATATTACCAGCACCCGCGGAACTCAATTCGCCGATCATATTTACCGCTAGGGTGTCAGCTTCTTTGGGGGCGGACAGGACATAACTGCCCTGAACGGACGAAAGTGAGAATGGAGCGCCGGTTTGTTGTTCGAGCAGGCCGTACGTCGCAGCCGAGTCAGAGCCAATGATAAAGCCTTGATCGGGTCCGATCAGGTAAGCTGCGGCCAGGCGGTTGCCCAAATTCGTAAATCCTACCCGGCCGTTCGAAAACACCTGGTATGTGCCAGAGGCCGAGTTCAACGGCGTGACCGTGCCGCCCGCATTCTGGTCGAAAGTCAGGTTCGCGGTGCCGTCGCCTAGAGTCGAGGTCAACAAACCCGCTAAAACGGTCGAGTTCGAGCCGGCGATCCCGGTGCCGGCGAGTCCTGTACCGGTTACGACGCCGGATCCTTGCAAAACACTTTGATTGAATTGCGTTCCGGCGTCTTGAAGAAACATTTCGCCGCTCAGCCTGGGCAGGGTATTCGTTGAAGAGGCGGTGTCAATCTCCGCGAAGAAAATGTCATCGGCTGAGACGAAATAGAACGTAAACGTGAGAGTGATCTGCTGGCCTGTCGGCGGTTGATACGTCATCGTTGCGAGGCCCTTCGAATTCGAATTCCCGACCTCGAAGCCTCCTGTGAGAGACAGTTGCGGGGAATAAACTCCTCCGTCGTTGAAGTCGACAGTACCCGACCTAAAGGTCTGTTCGCCATCAGGATTGACGACGCCTGCCAGCACGGCGGGTTCGGTCAAAAAATCCTGCCCGCTGAATTCGAACGCGTAATTTCCGGAGAAATTTGATGTTACAAACGAGCCGACGGACACTTTCATGATTCCCGAGCCGTGCGTGATTCCTACGCCATTCGTGGGAACAGTCTCATCCTCGATTACATGAATGTTGCCGCTCGAATCGAGCGCCAACAAATAGTTTGAGGTGAAGATCGTGAGGTTTCCATTCGTTGCGACCAACTGCATGGTGCCACGGCCATCCGTTCCAACCGCGTAATTTCCCGTCAGAGTCGCTCCGACCGCAACGCCGGTAACACGATTAATATCTTCCTGGCCGCTTGTGATTCCTCCGGACCCGTTCGCCGAAAAGTTACCTGCGATAACCACCGTTCCATTCGCATCGAACCCGCTGAAGAGGAAACTGTAGTTTCCCTTGATCAGAGAATTGCTGCTCGTGGAACCGGCCGTAATCGTTAAGTGAAATAGCTGAGTAGCCTTTGCCGGGCCGCCAGGGCCGGCGGAAGAATCCTGCACTTGGACCGTGAAAGTAGAAGTACCTAAAAGAATCGGAATTCCCGAGATTAGCCCGGTCTGGGCGTCAAGAGTCAGCCCGGCCGGAAGCTGGCCGTTTATAACACTCCACGTGAAAGGCGGAGTTCCGCCGCTGGCATTCAAACTCGTGCTGTAGGAAGTTGCCGTCATTCCTGAAGGCAGCGAAGCAGTAGTTATATGCAGCGGGCTAGGCGATTGGATCGAGATCGTGAGCGGGCCGGACGAAGCGGACTGCACCGGAACGGAGGAGTCTTGCACGGTCGCGACCAATGGATACGAACCAACGGTGGTCGGAGTCCCCGAGATTTGTCCGGTCGAAGTATTCAAGGCCAATCCGGGAGGCAAACTGTTTGGAGTCACACTCCATGTGTATGGTGTTGCTCCGCCTTTTGCAGTAAGCGAAATGTTATACGGCTGGTTTACGTTTCCAGGAGGCAGGGAACTCGTCGTGACGGACAGCGGCGTGGCCGGATTGATTATCACGGTGAAAAGCATAGACGTGACAGAAAACGGAGGGGGCTGGCCAAGCACGGGAACACCGCCGCGGTCCGTTGCTTTCACGAAAAATGGATACGTGCCGGAAGTCGTGGGCACGCCAAGCAGGGTTCCGTTCTGATTCAAGGTCAATCCAGGGGGAAGACAAGTGGTTTGGTTGTTTGGACAGACTACGCTGAATACTAACGGTGGGACGCCACCTGTCACCATCACCTGTTGGCTGTACTGTCCGCCGTTCGAGCCATTAACAAGAGTAGTGGTTGTAAACGTAGGAGGCAGAACAACGCTGATCATGGTGGTTACGCTAACGCCGGAGGCCGCATTCGCGGTTGCTTTCAAACTGACCGTAAGGGCTATCGAGCTATTGGTAGGCGCAGTGTAGGTCGCCGAAGTTTTCGTGATGTTGGTTAAAGTGCCGCAACCTGTGCCCGCACAGCCCGTGCCGGTGAGCGGCTGCCAAGTAACACCCTTCATGCCGGTGTCGTTGCCCAGAATAGCGGTGAATTGTATTACCTGGCCTTGATCCACTGTCTGCGCCGTATTCGGCATCACTTCCAGCGTGATGCCCGAGTTGCCGCCTCCACAAGCCGCGAGAAACCCTGCGCCGAGAAACGCCAATAGCGCGAACGCAAACAATCGCAGCCGCTCCGCTCGAATCCCGCAAACCGTCAGGCCCGTACCACCTGCGCGGCGGCTTCCGGCATTTTCGAACATCTGGGCATACGCCTTCGAAATTGTCATATCACCTTGGATTTCTTTTTCAGATCCGCCCAAAGAGGTGGGACAGAACCCGTTGTCGAATAGCAAGCTAAGAATGCGAAACAAGTTGAATAACAAAACGCCCGCGATGTGTCAACGCACATCTCCCAACAGCCACCGAGCGGCGGTTTCATCGTCGCAGACTCTCATCGCACCGGGCTAAGCATGTGGGGACAAGAACGATAAGCTGCATGTGTACGAAATGTGGATGCTCCGGATGAGCAGGCCGTTGCCTAGCGTCTGTTTCGATTCTATGGAGGTCAATGAGTTATGGCAAGCAGTGCAGTGAGACTTAGCCGCGAGATCACCCGCGCAGACATTTCCATGACAACTTTCATGGACACCGGCTGCATCTCAATCGAGTACACTGATTATTCACTCCAGCGACCACTGGCTCTGAATTTTCAATTTTCCTCCAACTTTAGTATAAAGATTGGTTTGGAAGCGCCCGGCAATCCGCGTGGGCGTTCTTGTTCGGAGGAATGCTTTGATCGAAGTTCAGGACCTGACGAAGTCTTACGGCGCGGTTACTGCTGTTGACCACGTTTCATTTACAGTGAACAAAGGCGAGATTCTCGGTTTCCTAGGGCCCAACGGCGCCGGGAAGACCACGACGATGCGAATCTTGACCGGGTACATGCCCGCCACGCATGGGACGGCGCGCGTAGCAGGCTTCGATGTGTTCACCGATTCGATGGAAGTCCGCCGCAGGATTGGCTACTTGCCGGAAAATCCGCCTGTGTACCCAGACATGACCGTTGAGACCTACCTCGATTTTGTCGCACGCATTAAAAATGTTCCAGCAGAGCGGCGTCCCGCTCGGATCGATGACGCCCTAAGAAAAACCAATCTGGAAGACCGGCGTTCGGAACTCATCAAACGGCTTTCGCGCGGTTACAAACAGCGCGTGGGCATTGCACAGGCGCTCGTGCATGACCCCGAAGTCATCATTCTCGACGAACCGACCGTTGGTTTGGACCCGAAGCAGATCATCGAAGTCCGCAACCTGATTAAAGGCCTGGCCGGAAATCACACCATTATTCTTTCCACGCACATCCTCCCGGAAGTCAGCATGACCTGCGACCGCGTGGTGATCATCAATAAAGGCAAAATCGCCGCGGTGGATACGCCGCAGAATCTGACCTCGCAGCTCAAAGGCGGCCAGAAGATTCGCGTTGAAACGGACGCTCCGGAAAAACCGCTTCGCGATATGCTGGCGCAAATTCCGGGAGCGAGCCGCGTGGTGATCGAACCGGCCCGTGCTGGTGGGCATCAGGCCGTTACCGTGGAAGCGGCGCAAGGGAACGACATTCGCAATCAGATCGCGGCGAAAATTGTGGAACATGGCTGGCCGCTTTACGAATTGCACGGAGTGAGCCTGAGTCTCGAAGACATTTTCCTCGAACTCACCACGGACGACGCGGCCCACGCGCAAGCGTCCAGTTAGGCAAGCCGACAAAGGAGCGGAGAGCAAACATGGGGAGTTTGTACGCAATTTATCGCAAGGAGATGGGCCACTATTTCGTTTCGCCCATCGCTTATATCTTCATCGGGCTTTTCCTGATTTTGACCGCGTTTTTCTTCAACGCAATTCTGGCGTCAGCGATCAGGGATTCTTTTCAAATGGAGATGCAGGCAATGCGAGGCATGCCATCCGATTTCGACGCGCCCGCATTTGTGATGCGCACTTTCTTTGGCTTGCTCGCTACTCTCGTTTTATTTTTTACGCCGATTTTGACCATGGGCGTCTATGCCGAAGAGCGCAAGCGCGGCACGATGGAACTGCTAATGACCTCGCCGGTCACCGAGCTGGAGATCGTGCTGGGAAAGTATCTGGCTTCGCTGTCTTTGTTCGCGCTCATGCTGCTGCCCACCGCGAGCTACATGATTTTCATGGTCCTCCACAGCGACCCCAGGCCGCCGTGGAGCATGTTGGCCGCGGGGTACGCAGGCGTGTTGTTGCTTGGCGGATCGCTGTTGGCGCTCGGGTCATTTGTATCGTCCCTCACGGAAAACCAGCTGATTGCAGCGGTAGTAACGTTCGCGGCTTCCTTGTTTATTTGGGTGCTGGACATCGGACGCAGCAGCGATAGCGGCGCAAGCGCCGTGCTTCAGTATCTTTCGGTGATACGTCATTACGAAGATTTCACACGCGGCGTTATTGATACATCCAGCCTGATTTATTACGGAAGCTTTATCGCTCTTTTCGTTTTCTTGACGGTGCGCTCGGTCGATTCAATGCGCTGGCGGCGAGCCTAGGCGGGTTTTACTTCGCGCTCGCAAATCATGGAGGAACTTGCAGGATGAAATGGGATCGGGAAGAGTTGGCAAGATTTCTCGGCACTTCCGGCATAGCCATGCTGGTAGCCGGATATTTGCGTTATTCGATTCAGGGCGAGCTTCTAACGTTCAGCAAGGTTGTATTGGCTGTCGGAGCTCTGCTGCTGCTCGCAGCGATTGTCATCGGATTTGGCGGCATTCTCCGTTTTTTCTCCAAGCGGTCTTCGCAGCAAGGGACGAACACCACGGTTCTAAGCGTGGCTGTAATCGCAATCTTGATAATCGTCAATTTCGTGGGGTTTCGCCATCCTAAGCGTTTCGATCTGACCACCGAAAAGCTGTACACGCTTTCCGATCAGACTAAACAAATCGTGGGCGGCTTGCAGAAAGACGTTACCATCGTCCACTTCGACAAATCTCCGAACGCCGCTCTCGACGATCAGATGGGTGAGTACACCAGCGTGAGCCACCATCTGAAATTTCAGAATATCGATCCAGATCAGAAGCCGGAGATTGCTCAGGATTACGGAGCCACGCGACCGGGCGACGTGATCGTCGCATCAGGTCAGCGCAAAGAGCACTTGGAATCCGGTGGCGTCCCGTCAGAAGAAGACATCACCAGCGCGATCATCAAGGTCACACAAGATAAGTTGAAGACGGTTTGCTTCGTCACCGGACACGGCGAAAAATCCTTGAGTGATGACGGCGAAAATGGCTATAGCCACCTCGACGCAGGATTAAAGAAAGAAAACTACGTCACCAAGACCATCAATCTAGTATCTGAAAAAGGCATAGCGTCCGATTGCAGCGTGGTGGTGATTGCCGGCCCGGCCCAGCAATTCTTTCCGCAGGAAGCGGACATGCTCAACAAATATTTGGCCGGGACGGGGAAAGGCTTGATTCTTGTTGACCCTCAGACTGATCCGAAGCTCGGAGAAATTTTTCAGGCGTGGAATACCAGCGTCGGTGACAATGTGGTGATCGACGCAAGCGGGGTTGGCAGTCTGATGGGTGCCGGTCCAGCGATACCGCTGGTTACAAACTTCGGTGACAGCCCGATCACGAAGAATTTTGCGGGTTCGATGACTTTTTTCCCGCTAGCGCGCACCGTTTCGATTGCGGACAAATCCAAAACGGATCCTCAGATCATTGAACTTTTGAAGACGTCGCAGCAGAGTTTCACCGTTCCGAATTTGAAAAAGGGACGAAACGAAGTCTCATACGACCCGAAGACTGGCGTGCTGGGTCCGCTCTCGCTCGGTATTGCCGCCTCCAGAAAATCAGCCGGAGGCGAAGCTCGAGTGGTTGTGATTGGCAACTCAACATTTGCCGCGAATCCGTATCTGGGCCAGCAGAAAAATGGCGACCTCTTCTATAACACGATTAATTGGCTGGCCCAGGACGAAAACCTGATCTCCATTCGCCCGAAATCGCAAACAAACCGCCGCGTTACACTGACTCAAGGTCAGAGCAGCGCCCTTACGTGGCTCGACCTTATCATTCTTCCTGGCATCGTGATTTTTTCGGGAGTCTATATCTGGTGGAAGCGCCGATAATCCGCGCTTGCTGAAAATACATCACATGATCAAGAAGACGACTCTATTTTTGCTTCTCGGCGCCGTTATTTTGGGCGCCGCTGTGTATTACTTCGACTGGCGGCGCAGCCAGGAGAGCGAGAAGCCGCCCGCGGACGCAACGAAGCTCGCGTTCTCGATTCAACCGCAGGACGTAACGTCACTTGTAATCAAGCATCCCGCGAATCCCGCTGAGCCTATCCTGCAGTTTCAGAAGCGCGATGAAGTTTGGAGAATAACTCAACCACTCGAGACGCGGGCCGATCAGGCGTCGCTGGATGGAATAATTGACGGCCTGTCCAGCGCGCGCATTGCGCAAACGGAACCAGGCGCACCCGACCGGCTGAAGGTCTACGGTCTGGATCCGCCCGCTATTTCGCTCGAATTCCAGTTGCGTAGCGCCGCGAAACACACCGTGGCATTGGGCAAGAAAGATTTCTCCGGGATTTCGGTTTACTCGATTGTGGATGGTGGCAAAGATGTCGCGCTCCTTCCGGAATCGCTTCTGATCAGTTCCGGCAAATCTCTTCAGGATTTGCGCGATCGAGGAGTGCTGCACATCGCCGGCGATAAAGTAGTCTCCTTCGACCTGAAGAATTCCTCCGGCCGGCTTTCGGCAAAGAAAGAAAAAGATCAGTGGGAATTTACGAAGCCGGCCGGTTCGCGCGGTGATGCCGGAAATATCAGCGCTCTCCTCACCAGCCTTGGTTCGGCCAAATGGACCAATGTTGCGAGCGAATCTCCGGACAATCCGGCCAAGTATGGACTGGCGAATCCAGCTCTTACGTTTACCGCCGTGGATGACAAAGGGAAGAGCGCCACGCTGATTGTAGGCAAAAAAGAAGGCGATCAGTACTTCACGCGAGATACTTCCGCGCCCATGATTTTCCTTATCAACGAGGACCTCTATAAGAAACTGGCGGAAAATTACAGCGACCTGCGCGACAAGAAACTCGCGCACTTCGACCCCGCTGCGGTCAATCAGGTCGAGATACACAACGCCAACGGCACGATTATCTGCACCCGCAAATCGGAATTTGAGTGGACGATTGAGGAGCCCGCAGAGCTAAAGGGAAAGCCCGCCGATATTTCAAAATTGTTTACGTCATTGGAGCAGGCTAGCGCCGGGCAAATTTTTGACCAGCCGGCGCCGAACATCCGCGCCATTCTGGCCAAACCCGAGTTTCAAGCCATATTGACCGACAAATCCGGCAAAAAACTGACCGTCCAAATATCGAAAGAATCCAACGGCTTCGTGTATGCGAGAACCAGCGGGAGTCCGGCGATCTACAAGCTCGACAAGCAGATTCTGAGCGACCTAAATTTCAAACCGAGCGATATGGCTCTCTCCGCCTCACCCAATTAGGGGCTACTTTAACAATCATACTGAAACTGCAGCTCCAGCCAGGAATACTTCCTCATGCGACCACGCCGCAATTAACAGAACCTTCCCCGTATTGGGGGAAACGTAGATGTAGTAGATCTGCTCCCGGCGTTTAACCTCATAAAAACCCAGCCGTTTGGGGTCCGGGGTTACTCCCGCGCCGTTAGCCAGCAGGTCGCGCAGCTGCGCGATCATTTCTTGGGGGTGTTTTCGCAAGTCTTCGATTTCTAATTCGCGTTCTAAGCACATCTCCATGGTGCCTCCAGCCCATTAATCGTCTCTCTCCCGGTATTACGTTAGGCTAAAGTCAAAAGTTCCCGCTCCGCTGAGTTTTGCCGCGTAACTGTGCCGATAAGGAGCATTCTGAGCACCAAGACGGTACCCAAAAAGTATTTCGGCGTTAACTCTTAATTAGATACTTGCGCGCCGCCGATAATCTTGTAATAGTCCGAGGCCTTGGGGAAAAACTCATCGTGAAAAAAAAGAGAGCCAAGAAGACGAACCGAATGCATCGTGATAGAAGGCGGAAACACCAGCACTGGCAAGTGACCGTGTTTTATCACGACGGGGAGAGGTTCGCCCGTGTGTACATTGACCGAGACCGCGCCCAGCGTTTTGCCCAACGCCAGAAAAAGTCTCCGATCGTCAAAGCCACGCGGATCCTTGAGGTAGATTAGGGAAAGTCGCTTTTTTTCCCGCGCAACCAACCTTCATTTGCTTGTCCGATGCTCGCTGCGCTCGAGGCCTTGTTCGAGTGTTGGCGCCGTGCTATAAATAATTGCGAATAGCGGAGTTCTCATCCGCGCGGGATTCGTATAGTGGTAGTACGCCACCTTGCCAAGGTGGAGGCGAGAGTTCGATTCTCTTATCCCGCTCCAAATATCCGCGCCGCTTGATCCTTTTCGTCGCCAGCTGATACCGGATTCGTATATCCACTTTTCCGCTATGTTTCCTTAGCCTGCCAAGTTGCGCGGGTAATAGCTATTGTCGACGACCGATTGGTTGGGTTATGCTGCCCCACGCAGCTTCCGGGGTTACGCCCGGGTCGGGACCCAGCCCGTCTGAAAAATCAACCCCAACACGAACATCCGAACTCTCTCGGATAGCGTAGTAACAAGAGGAGCAGTCGAAGTCCAAACTCAATAGGAGGAATTCGGGAAATGACAAAATCGAAGAAAGCTCTAGTTGCCGGCGCCGCACTTGCAGGTCTTTTGGCGGGCACCGGTGCGACAATTCAAGCATCAAATCTTCTGTCCGGCGCGAGGCTGGCTGCTCAATCCGATCAGAAGCCGGCGGACACTAAGGTGAAGGAAAAGCATGCTTGCAAGGGTCAGAATTCCTGCAAGGGCAAGGGTGGATGTAAATCGAGCGACAACGGCTGCAAAGGCAAGAACTCTTGCAAGGGCAAGGGCGGTTGCGCAACTGACGGTTCAAAGATGCCGGGATAACGCTCTTCGGAGCGTTAGCAGCAAAGCGAAAGTTGTCCTGCCTGGGGCCGGACTTCGTTGTACCGGCCCTCGACACTTCTTCTGCATCTTCGGAGTCCCAAATGCCGGCGAATCGGTTTAACAATTTTACTAACTATGGAATCGGGATTGGTTTGCGCGCGCCCCATTACCATCACATCCTGACGCGCAAGCCGGTCGTGGACTGGTTTGAAATCATTTCTGAGAATTTCATGATCGATGGCGGACGTCCGCTGCACATCCTCGATCAAATCCTGGAACAATACAAAGTGGTGCAGCATGGCGTTTCCATGTATTTCGGCTCCGCCGAACGTCCGAACAAAGAGCATCTCCGCCGGCTGAAGACTCTGGTCCAGCGCACCAAGACGCCCTGGCTATCGGATCATCTTTGCTGGGGAAGCGTGGACGGCCGCTACACCCACGATCTTCTGCCGATGCCTTACACCTTCGAAGCTGCGCGCATCACCGCGCAAAAAGTTCGCGAGGTTCGTGATTTCGTGGAAGTGCCGGTGGTAGTGGAAAACGTGAGCAGCTACGCAGAGTTCCACGTTTCCGAGATGACCGAGTGGGAATTCCTGAACGAGGTGGTCGAGCGAGCCGACTGCGGAATTCTCTTGGATGTGAACAACATTTACGTGTCTTCGCGAAATCACAGCTTCGACCCGTACACCTACGTCAACAGCGTCTCGGCAGACCGAGTCGCGCAAATCCACATCGCGGGCCATTCGAAATACAAAAAGTACATTCTTGATACCCACGATCATCCCGTGATTGACCCGGTTTGGAAATTGTACGAGCGCGCCATCGAACGCGTTGGCCACACTGCCACTCTCCTCGAATGGGACGATAGCATCCCTTCGTTTGACGAAGTCCATGACGAAGCTTTGAAAGCCAATCGATTCCTCGCGAGCGCCTCACTGGCCAAGGCCGTATGAAGCTGCTAAGCCTGCAACGCCGCATGGCTCGCGCGGTGATGACGCCCCTCACTCCTTCCGAACGCATGCGCTCGACCGCGCCCGATGGCCGCTCGATGCGTGCGGTAGCCTCCGCGATCATCAAGCCGAACGATCGTCTTACGTCTTTCGAGCGCCTGGAAATTTATAACCGGCAATATTGGTTTCGCGTGCTGTCAGGTTTTGCAGAGGATTTTCCGGGACTGCGCGCCGTGCTCGGAGGAAGTCGCTTCGATCGCATGGCAAAGGCTTATCTAACGGACTGTCCTTCGCAATCGTTCACGCTGCGCAACTTGGGTTCGCGGTTGGAAACTTGGTTGCGAAAAAATCCCGCTTGGACCGCCGGACGCGGAAATCTCGCGCTCGATATGGCGCGGCTCGAATGGGCCGATATAGAGGCCTTCGATGGCGGCGCCGAGCCTACGCTCAAGCCGGAAGACCTCGCGGCGGCAAATCCCGCGAAACTGCACTTGCGGCTTCAACCATACGTTCAGCTTCTCGATCTGCGTTATCCGGTTGACGATCTCCTGTTGGAAGTTCGTAAGGGCGACGATGACACCGAGGTCGCCAGCAACGCCTTCAGCGAGCGCCACCACCAGAAACGAGTTTCAGCCGTGGCGAAATTAAAACCCAGCCCGATTTTCCTGGCCGTACATCGCATGGACGATTCTGTTTATTTTCGGCGTCTCCGTCGCGACGAGTTCGCCATCCTGACCGCTCTGCGCAGCGGCAAGCCGCTCAAGACCGCGGTTGAAAGAGCTATGAGAGAGAGTTCGATTGTTCCGGACGAACGCGCAGCCAACGTGCAGCATTGGTTTCAAACCTGGGCCGCGCTCGGCTGGTTCTGCCGTAACGGAAGTAAGCAGAGTGCGAGAGCGGATCGTTCGACGACCGCGCGGAGAGGAGAACGCCCTGCATGAGCGACGCGAGGAATCAGATTCTGCGCATGTACGACGGATTTGTGAGAGCGGTATCGAGTTTGCAGTCGCCCTTTCTCCTCCTCTTCGTGCGACTGTACTGGGGCTGGGAATTTATGGAGGATGGCTGGGGCAAGCTGCACAATCTGGCCAAAGTGACAGAGTACTTCGCGAGCCTGAACCTTCCGGCGCCGGCTCAGACGGCACTATTCGTCTCGATCATCGAACTGGTGGGAGGCATGCTGCTGGCGGTCGGGCTTTTCTCGCGCCTCACGGCTCTAGTTCTCACAGTAAACATGCTGACCGCGTATGTCACGGGTGATCGCGAGGCCCTGCTTTCTATTTTCACCGCCCCGGATAAGTTCTCCGCTGCCGCGCCATACATGTACCTCTTTGCGGCGTTGGTGGTACTGATCTTCGGGCCGGGCAAACTCTCGCTCGACACGCTCCTCGATCGGATGATTCGAAAGAGAGAATATTCAGCAGCAGAGCATAGCGGCCCCTCCGGTACTTGACGGCCGCCGGATGAAGTAGCAGTCGCCCGATTGATGAAAGATCATGCGAACAGGAATTCCAAGACGTTTCAACGTATAACTCTTCTATGCCTATTCGTGTTCTTCCTAGCTTCCGCAGGCGCCTTTCCGGCTGACGACATGACCTCAACAATACTCATCGGAAATTCGCGAATAGACGTGGTCATTGAGAAAGGCCCGCTCCAAGTCTCCAAGGAAGAACTCCTCAAGTGGGTTCAGTGGGCCGCAGAATCGGTAAGCGCTTACTACGGCCGTTTTCCTCTTCCTCATCTTTTGCTGCGCATCATTCCGGCCGACGGAAGAGGCGTGCGAGGTGGCAAGACGTTCGGAGAAAAGGGCGGATTCATCAGCATTCACGTCGGCAGCGAAACGACTTTCGAGGGTCTTGCCACCGACTGGATGCTGACTCATGAAATGGTTCATCTCGCTTTTCCGTCCGTTGCAGACAACCACCATTGGATTGAAGAGGGAATCGCAACGTACGTCGAGCCGATCGCGCGCGTCAGAGCGAAACACATGGACGCGACGGAAATGTGGTTCGAAATGGTAAGGGATCTCCATCAAGGCCTTCCCGCTGCGGGAGACAAAGGTCTCGACAACACGCATACCTGGGGACGAACGTACTGGGGCGGCGCGCTGTTTTGTTTCCTTGCAGATATTCAGATTCACGAAAAAACGGCGAACCGAAAAGGTTTGGACGACGCTCTGCGAGGCATTCTCGCGGCCGGCGGAGATATCCGGCAAGACTGGCCGCTGGAAAAAGCTCTGGATATTGGCGACCAAGCGACCGGCGTTGCGGTTTTGCGTCCACTTTACGAAAAGATGAAAGATCAACCCTACGATGTCGATCTTCCAGCGCTATGGAAACAACTGGGTATCGAACGAGACGGCGGGACAGTCCGCTTTGTGAATGATGCGCCCCTTTCGCACACGCGTGTGGCAATCACCTACGGTTCGGCTGCTCCGGGATCGAGCGCTGCCTCAGCCATCAGCATTGTTGCGGGCGACACAGCCATGAATTTTCCGCGACGGTAAAAAGAAGCCCGTAAACTGGAGCGTGCAACGTTTTGAGTTTCTACTTCCAAGGTAGTTCGCAAATAATCTTTACAAATCTACTTGGTCTTCATCACGTAAACGCCGTCCCAGCCGGCTTGCGGCGCTTCTTCCATGAATTCCACCGCGCGCTCTAGAAACGCCTGCGTCGGACCGTCATCCGGATAACTTGTTAGAACTTCCGCGAATCGATCAGACGCTTCTTGCCAGTCCTGATTCCGGTAAGCGGCCATTGCGTGATCGAACTGGGTCAGCAGTGTTTCATATTTAGATTTTTCTGCGATCACGTCCATCAGCTCGTAGATGTTCACCGGCTGGTTCTTTCCCTTCACCTTGATTTTGTCGAGTTCGCGGCAGACAAACTGCGTTGACACCTGCCTGTAAGTCGCCTCGCTGATGACCAGCTTGGAGTGATACAGCTTGGTGATTCCTTCCAGACGCGAAGCAAGGTTGACGTTGTCTCCCATCACCGTCCATGCCAGCCGCCTATCTGATCCCATATTCCCCACGTTCACAGGGCCGGTGTTCAGTCCGATTCCGACGGCGATCGGCGGACGTCCTTCGCGGCTCCATTTCACGTTGAGTTTTTCCAAACCGCGCACCATTTGCAGCGCGCAGGTGCAACTGCGGAAGGCATGATCGTGCTGCGGGTAAGGTGAACCCCAGAAGGCCATAATGGCGTCACCGATGTATTTGTCCAGCGTCCCTTGATTGGAAAAAATAATCTCGGTCATAGCCCCAAAATATTCGTTCAACAGCTGCACGAGTTCGTCCGGCGTCAACCCTTCCGAGAGAGTCGTGAAGCTGCGAATGTCGCTGAACATGATGGTCAGTTCTTTCATCTCGCCGCCGGGCCGGATGTACTTCTCGGGATCCTTTTCGATGAGCTCGATTACGCCGGGTGACAAGTACTGCGAAAAAGTCTTACGAATCAGGCGTTTTGCGCGCTCCTCGCGGATCATCCGAAAACTGGTGATGGCTGCGTAGTTCAACGCCAGAGTGCCAGCCGGGATCACGAAACTGATCCATCTTCCCTTATCGGCGAAACTGAAATAAACGAATACGGCGAACCCAGCGAGCGTTGCGAGCATTAATGCAGTGGAATACAGCGGCGTGATGCGGCTAAACAGAAATCCGAAAAGCAACCCAAAAACCAGGATAAAACTTAAATCGATTATCTCCTCGTTAAATCCTCGCGTCAGAAATCCGCGGCCTTTCTCGTCGCTATGCAGCAGATTGTCGATAATATTCGCGTGCACCTCGACGCCCATGTAACCCGCATCCAGCCAGGGAGTGTTGCGCACGTCTCCGATGGCCATAGCTGTCGCGCCCACTAGAACGATCTTGTCCCGAAATGCATCGGGCGGGGTGGTTCCGCTGATTACATCCGCCATAGAATAGTGTTGATACGTGTTGTAGGGGCCGGTGTAATTGATCAGCGCGGTGCCGTTGCGCGACGGCCGCAACAGATGGCGCCCGAATTGGATTCGTTCCAATCCATTTTCCGAGATGTAGGCTGCGATATCCTGATCGGGAATTTTTTCATACAGCCGAATCACTTGCAGCGGAAGGGAAGGGAAGAAATCCAGATCTTGGTAACGAATCATCAATGACGCGTGCCTCAGAGTCCCGTCCGCATCTGGATTAATGTTCAAGAAGCCGTAAGAAGCCGCAGCTTCCGCAATTTTCGAAATATTTGCTTCCACACCCGCGGCAACTGTTCCACCGGCTTTGATCCACGCTTTTCCCATGTCCACGGCTTTTCCATCTTTGGACTTAGCCGGCACAACCAGGGGAAACGCTTGCGCCCACACGATGTTGTAATATTCTTCCGCTGATTTGGCATTAGCGGCCTTGGCCCTCTCCGGGTCGAGAAATATATGGCCCAGCACGACGTCGCCGCCGCTTTTCAGCGCCGCGGCGAAAGCGGCGTCCTGATCGCTGGAAATTTCCAGTTCTTTTACCTGCTTCAAAACATTTGCAGACATGGAAGGACCGGCATTGTTCTGCAACTCTTGCAGCGCCTCCACCGCCGAGTTGCTTTCCGGAGTGGGGAACGTTGCGTCAAACGCGATAATGCGGGCGCCGCCGGCATTCAAACGATTCACTAAAAGTGCGTAGTCCTTCCGTGGCAGGGGAAATGAGTTGATTTTTTGAAGCGTGTTCTCGTCAATGCCTACAATCACGATACGGGTGTCAGGCGGGCGCTTGCCGCGCAGTTCGAACCGCAAGTCCAAGGAGCTCTGCTCGATATTCTGAAGGAAAACGAACCCGGCCCGATTGTCGGCGCTCAGGCCGGAGAAAACGAACAGCGTGAGTCCTGCTAGGGTCACCAGCAGCGCTAGGCCCAAGTCGATTCGGCTGCGAGAGAACTCTTTCAGCCCCGCCGACCACTGCTGTGCCTTCAGTTTCATAAGCATCGCAACCGCGAAGCAGCCTTCGCGGAAGTTCTTCTGGGCCTACTGAGGCGGAGTTCCTGCGTACTAAGCAAGCCTTCTACTTGACCGGCTTAAAGGGCGGATTCCCTCTCGTCGGCGGCGGCGTGGTGTTACCGGTGCCTACGGCAAGACCCACACCCAGCCCCACTGCGATGGCAGACCCGATCAGAAGATTTCGCAGCACATGAGAATGAGTCTGATAAACGGGGGGCGTGTTCGCATTCGTATCCGTCGCCAACTGGCTGCTTTGTTGTACGGCTGGCGGAGTTGACACGGTTTGAAAACCACCCGGAGGAATGTGGCTAATAATTTCCACCATTTGCCCCGCGGCCACCGTGATCGAATTTCCGCTGGATTGCCCGGAGTTGTTCTGCGCCTGAGCGTTGGCCCTCGGTGTGACCATTACTTTTCCTTCATAACAAATAACAGTCGTTTTACTTCTTTCAAACCCAACGTAGAAATCCGTGCCGATCACGCCGATAACCGCGTTGGGCGTGGTCACCTCAAATTTGCCGCCCGGCTTGGCAATCTTCACTACCTGGCTTCGCACCTTTCCAAAATTCATTTCAAGCGAAGTCTGCTGCGATGCGCTGTCGTGCTGAACGATGCGAAGCTCGCTGTCCGAACCCAGGCTCAGCATTGAGCCGTCGTCTAAACCGGCCCGCACGCGGCCCGAATGCGTAGTCTTCAGCAGGTCATTCCATTGCAGTTGGTCCTGTACCTTCGCAGGTTGGGCGTTGCGGCTAGCTGCCGGAATCAATGCGTTGATCTGGCCGGCATGCTGTGCTGCGGACTGCGGGCTGGCCTGCGCCGGAAAGGAACAGAGCAGCAAGCAAAGTGGCCCCACAAGCAGCTGTTTAAGTGAGTTCATGTTATTTCCTATTTTGAAATGGCTTCGTAAGTCCAATTTTGGCAGAGGCCTTGGGGATGTCAACGTGTGAAGACGGGGAATGTCGCCAAAACGCTCACACCGGGTAAGAACGTCGGGGTGAGCATCTCGCGCGGCGGCTGGCTAACACGGCGGTCGCATGCTAGAGTTTCCCCTCCAACCCTATGCTCGCTTATCTTTGCGGTCCGATCGAATTCGCCGAAGATGGCGGTAGACTCTGGCGGCGCAAGCTGGCGCCTTTCCTTCGAGACCAGTTGGGTCATCGTGTGTATGATCCGGCAGAAGACGAGCTGAAAAATCTCACCGAAGAAGAAGCCGCTCACTTTCGCGAATGGAAGACCACCGATCTTGACCGCTTCCGCCGTAGCGTCCGCAAGATCATAGCTTTTGATCTCGATCTAATAGAAAACAAGGCGGACTACCTAATCTGCTTTTGGCCTTCGGAAAATGCACACAGTGGCGGGACTTCCGCCGAGTTGACCGTGGCGCACCGTAAAGGCATACCCGTGTATCTCGTCACGCCGGTTGCAGTAGAGCAGGTAAGCGGCTGGATGCTCGCGTGTTCCGATCAGCTGTTCACCTCAATCGAAGACCTGAAGGAATTTCTGGCAGCACGCTTCGCTCGCGAGAAACAAACTCAACTCTGGAAATAGCGCTCTCTCCGTTCCACTTGTTCGCTCAGACTTGAAGAAGCGTCATAGAAGAGTTCATCTCGCCTGTTTATGCTGTCCCTGATAGAATCCGCGCCGCATGGAAAAAATCATTATCGCTGTTGGTAGCACCCGCCGTCCGAAACTGGACGCAGTTTCAGAGGCTCTCGCCTTGTTCGGATCATTCCTGAGTAAGGACGCGCAATTTGAAATTAGAGGGATCGATGTTCCGAGTGGCGTCCGCCACACCCCGCTAACACGCGAAGATCTAATGGCTGGCGCACGTCACCGCGCCGAAGCCCTCCTGCGCATCGCACGCGAAAAAAACGAGCCGTGGAAATATTTCGTCGGCTTGGAAGGGGGTCTGGACATCGTCAGCGATGGCGGCACGCGTTGTGTTTTTCTCCAGAATTGGGCCTACGTAAAAGATGGCCACGGCCAGGGCTTTTTCGGCCAATCGGGAGGCATCGTGCTTCCCAAAGCGCTCGCAAAAACCGTGGTGGACGATGGCGTGGAGCTGTCTGAAGCGATTGATAAGTTTGCCGGAGGCCACGGCATTCGCGACGCGCAAGGCGCCTGGGGCGTCCTAACGCGCAATCTCATCAAGCGCCAAGACGCTTTTCGGGTCGCCGTCGTCAACGCTTTCGCGCCCTTTTTTAATAGTGCGATCTACTGACCATTTGCGAAGCGAGACGCGGCAGCCCAACTATCAATTTTCACCGCACTGTGTGCTAGCCTGTAGGCAAGGGGGGAAGCGTGGATATCGTCAAGGGCAATATGGGTTGGATCGAGGTCGTCGTCGGGCCGATGTTTTCCGGCAAAAGCGAGGAGCTGATTCGCCGCTTGCGGCGCGCGGAAATTGCAAAACAGCGCGTTCAAATTTTTAAGCCGGTAATTGACCAGCGCTACTCCAAGAACGGAATCGTTTCCCACTCGGGCCTGGAGCTGGATTCGGAGTTGGTGACAACCGGCGAAGACATTCTCTCGAAAGTCGCTCCGCGCACGGAAGTTGTTGGCATAGACGAAGCGCAATTCCTTGGCGAAAGCCTGGTCGAGAGCTGCGTAAAGCTGGCCGATCTGGGCAAGCGCGTGATCGTCGCGGGTCTTGATACGGATTTCATGGGGCGTCCCTTCGAGCCCATGCCTCGCCTGCTGGCCGTCGCGGAAGAAATCACCAAATTGCTGGCGATTTGCATGCGTTGCGGTAATCCTGCCGTGCATACGCAACGGCTAGTCGCGTCGGAAGAGTTGATTGTTGTAGGTGCGGGTGGAATGTACGAAGCGCGTTGCCGGCGTTGTTTTGAGCCGCAGCTCGCATTGCAGAATACCGAGGAAGAGAAAGTGGCGCCGGCACCGAAAGCTCGCGCAGCGATCAGTTAAGTTCGAGGGATTGTTTGGTTCAGCCGCGGCGCGAATTTCTCCCGAAATGCTGTTCCCTCGATCGAAGCCCCATTCCTGCAACCATCTGGTCCGGCGAAGAATCCATATTCACCTGAGGGGCAAAAAGCCCTAAAATAGGTACCGGTCAGGCTGCCATGTATATCCGCCACATTATTGTGCTCGGGGCCGCGCTCGCTGTCAGCGCGGACCGCGCAGACATCAATCGTTATCGCACGCCTGTGCTTCCGGACGGGCCCGTCCTGAATTCTTTGCCCACTTCTACTCGCTCGAACGATTTGTTCGGCTCTCCCGTTTTTATCTCCGTTGTCGATCAATCCACGAATAAGCAGACGCCGCTGCAACCGCAGTCGCGGCTGGAAATTGTCCGCTATGTCTCGGGAGAATTTGCAAAGGTCGTGGCCCCGATTCCGGCGGGAAGAAAAGGCTTCCGAATCCCAGTCGGCCAGAAATTAGATGACAAAGAACTCAGAAATGCGCTGCGTCACGACGGCGCCGCTGTAAAAGCCGGCGAAACCGTGCAAGTGACGAACATCGAATTCCGCGCGAAAGAGATTGTCGTTCAGGTGAATGGCGGCGGGAAAAGACATTTCAATCTGCGCGAGCACGTTCAGATTAGCGCCGGAGGTTCAGCGGCGCCTCTTCCATCAGGCCCGGAACAAAAACCGGGCGGGACGCTGATTCTCGATTACGGCAAGCCTGTGCCGGATATGAGCGCCGACGACGTGATGACTGCGTTGCAAGCCTTCCTGACTTTCTCCAAGGAACAATCCGCCGCAGTGAACTGGGTTGACACCTTGCCCCCGCAGTTTAGAGACGCAATAAAAGATCAGCGAGCGGTGGCGGGCATGGATCACGAGATGGTGCTCGCGGCCCTTGGCCGGCCGGACCACAAGGTGCGCGAACGCGATCCGGACGGCACCGAAACCGAGGACTGGATTTACGGCAATCCACCCGCGCGAACAACTTTTGTCACCTTTACCGGAGATAAGGTAATCCGCGTGAAGGAATTCGACTGACCGCGTTGACTTTTTTCGTTGTGCACCCTAGCATCACGTTCGGTAAATTCGTTCGCATAGTTCCGTTGTTGTCCGCGTCTATCGCTTCTGCCGGGAGGGCGAATGTCGATCAAGGTTGGAATTAACGGCTTCGGACGTATCGGTCGCAATATTTTTCGTGCGGCGCTGGAAGACCCTTCCATTGAAATTGTAGCGGTCAACGATATCACCGACTCAAAAACGCTTGCGCATCTGCTTAAGTACGATTCGATCCTGGGCAACCTTCCCAATAAAGTCACTCATACAGAAGACACGATTTCGGTGGACGGCAAGGCATTCAAGGTTTTCCGCGTGAAGGATCCCGCGGAAATTGACTGGACCTCCGTTGGAGCGACCATCGTCGTTGAATCCACCGGGCTTTTCACCGCAGGCGCCAACGCTCGCAAGCACATCCGCGGTTCGGTGAAAAAAGTAATCATTTCCGCTCCTGCTACCGATCCGGACGCCACCTTCGTTCTCGGAGTGAACGACAAACTCTACGATCCAGCCAAGCATCACGTTATTTCCAACGCTTCCTGCACTACAAACTGCCTCGCCCCGGTTGCAAAAGTAATTCACGACACATTCGGTATCAACGTCGGAACCATGACCACGATTCATTCCTACACGAATGACCAGAAACTTCTCGACCTGCCGCATCCGGACCTCCGCCGCGCGCGAGCGGCAGCTCTCTCCATGATTCCCACATCCACGGGAGCTGCGAAAGCGCTGCACCTGGTGATTCCGGAGCTGAAAGGAAAACTGGACGGTTTTTCGCTGCGCGTGCCGACTCCCAACGTTAGCGTGGTGGATCTGACGGTGATGACGGATAAGCCCGCGACGGTGGAGAGCGTAAACGCGGCACTGAAGAAGGCAGCCGAAGGTCCGATGAAAGGCATCCTGGCATACACCGAAGAAGAATTAGTCTCCATCGACTTCCGCGGCAATCCGCACTCTTCGATTGTGGATTCCGGCTACACGCGCGTAGTGGGCACGAACTGCGTGAAGATCCTTGCGTGGTATGACAACGAATGGGGCTATTCAAGCCGCTGCCGAGATTTGATCAAAATCCTTGCCGCGCGGTCCTAATTCTCCTGACAAGCGATGCCACAGCACGGTAGCGGCGCTGCGAATATGAATAAGCTGTCCATTCGCGATCTTGAAATGTCCGGCAAGCGCGTGTTCATCCGCGTCGACTTCAACGTCCCCATGGACGGCGCGGAAATCGAGGACGATACACGCATCCGCGAAACGCTTCCTACTGTGCGCCTCGCCATCGACCGCGGCGCGCGGCTCGTCCTCGCTTCGCATCTCGGCCGCCCCAAAGGCAAAATCGATCTGAAGTACAGTCTCGCGCCGGTCGCAGCGCGGCTGACCAAGCTTCTAGGCCAACCGATTGCGTTCGCAGCAGATTGCGTGGGTGCCGGTGCCGAAGCGAAAAGCAAAGCTTTGCGCGATGGAGAAGTCCTACTGCTCGAGAATGTGCGATTCCATCCGCAAGAGGAAGCCGACGACCCGGAATTTTCGCACCAGCTGGCGCAATTGTGCGACCAACTCTTTGTCTGCGACGCATTTGGTTCCTCGCATCGCGCGCATGCCTCGGTTGTCGGCATCACGAAATTTGTTCGCCAGTCTGCGGTCGGCCTGCTGATGGAAAAAGAACTCACCTATCTTGGGAAAGCTGTCTCCAACCCGGACCGTCCGTTCGTTGCCATTCTCGGCGGCGCAAAAGTTTCCGACAAAATTGAAGTTGTGCAGAATCTTATGAAACTTGCGGACGCCATATTGATCGGCGGCGCCATGGCCTACACTTTTTTGAAATCGCAAGGTCTGCCGGTAGGGAAGTCTCTGGTCGAAAACGACAAGCTTGATCTTGCGCGCGATCTTCTCGAAGAAGCGCGCCGACGTAAATTCCGCTTCGTTCTGCCGGTGGATCACGTTCTCGCTGAATCGCCCGACTCGATTTCAACCCGCGTCACGGATATCGCGCAGACTCCGGAAAACTTGATGGGCCTCGACATCGGCCCGAAGACTATCGCGCTATTCAATCAGGAGATTGCGGCAGCTCGCACGATTGTGTGGAATGGTCCCGTAGGAATGTTCGAGAAACCCGCATTCGCGCAAGGCACTCTGGCCATCGCGCGCGCGGTAGCCGCGGCCTCCGCCGCTGGCGCTACGTCAATCGTGGGCGGAGGAGATTCCGTCGCGGCTGTCGAACGGTCCGGCCTCGCTTCAAAAATTTCGCATATCTCGACAGGCGGCGGCGCTTCCCTCGAATTTCTCGCCGGCAAAAAACTCCCGGGTGTCGAAGCGCTTACAAACAAATCCGAAAGCCGGAAGGAAAAATAAATGTCTCGTCGCCCCGTCATCGCCGGCAATTGGAAGATGTACAAGACTCAGGCGCAAACGCGCGAGTTCTTTGCCGCGTTCAAACCGCTCGTCGCCAACTCCCGGCATTCCGACATCATCATTGCGCCTCCGTTCACGGCGCTTTCTGTGGCCGTGGAGGCCGCAGCCGGAACCGCGATTGCCATTGACGCGCAGAACGCGTACTGGGAACGCGAAGGCGCTTTCACCGGCGAGATATCCATGCCCATGCTGGTGGAAGCAGGCTGCCGCGGCGTAATTATCGGCCATTCGGAGCGCCGGCAATATTTCGGCGAAACCGACGAATCCGTGAATCATAAGCTGGGCGCCGCGCTTCAGGCTGGACTCACTCCCATCGTTTGCGTCGGGGAATTGGCCGCCGAGCACGACGCAAATCTGACCCACGCCGTGCTGCAACGCCAGTTTCAGGGCGGCTTGCA
The DNA here is from genome assembly GCA_963698005.1 of uncultured Acidobacteriota bacterium. Lineage (GTDB taxonomy): Bacteria > Acidobacteriota > Terriglobia > Acidiferrales > UBA7541 > Palsa-295. Next base: position 1,919,419 of record OY969113.1, on the reverse strand, counting down.
CGCGTTGACCGATGCGGACTTCTCGCGTATTCTCTTAGCTTACGAACCGGTCTGGGCCATTGGTACGGGGCGGACTGCGACGCCGGAAATTGCGGCCGCTGTTCACCGTTTTTTGCGCGAGCTCGCCGCCAAGCAGTTTTCGCCGGAATGTGCCTCCGCACTTCGTATCCTCTACGGCGGAAGCGTCAAGGCTGACAACATAAAAGGGTTGATGGCGCAGGAGGAGATTGACGGCGCGCTGGTGGGCGGAGCGAGCCTGGATGCAAAGTCGTTCGCCGCAATCGTGAATTTTTAATCGCCGCTAGTCACTCGGAATTCGCGGCCGCATTTACTAGGAGTTGGAAATGTCATCATGGACGAAATGGGGTTTGTCACTAATAGTTGCCATCGCCTTGATCTGGGTAGGTTGGCGCATGACGGTTATTCTCGTGACTCTGCACGTAGCCGTTTGTTTTATATTGGTCATTGTCATCATGTTGCAGAGCGGTTCGGCTGCGGATTTAGCCGGAGCATTCGGCGGAGCGGGCAGTCAGACCGCGTTTGGTCCGCGCGGAGCGGCGACGTTTCTTTCGCGCGCGACTACCTGGTGTGCCATCGTTTTCATGATGACCTCGCTCACGTTGTCAGTGAAGCGCGCTCCTTCGGAAGGAGCCGGCATTAATTCGATTATCGAGGACACGGAACACCCGGCGTCAAAACCGGACAAGCCCGCAGCTCCTAAGGGCATTCAGATACCGCTGGCTCCGCCTGCGCAGACGCCGGTGCAGCCCGCTGCGCCTCCAAAGAAATAATGGCATAAATATTCGTCTCCGGGAGCGAGCTTCTAAGAGTATTGTAGGTTCCGAAAGTAGCCCCAAATTGCGGCTGTGGCGGAATTGGCAGACGCACCAGCTTGAGGGGCTGGCGGTCGCAAGACCGTGGTGGTTCGAATCCACTCAGCCGCACCACTTCTTTGTGCACTTTGTTTTCAACCACTCTCGCCCATAGTCTTCATTCTGCTTGAAACTCAAATCTCGCGATCTGCGGCGATCTTGAATCGCGGGGCAGAATTCGCGGTATACTTCCGCGCTCGATACTTCAAATTCAAAATCTAGGTGGACCAAAAATGGTGGCAGAGCACCCAGCTCCCCCGGCCCATGTCGGCATATTACAGCTGTTAAATGGCGCTCACGTCGCTGGCGCTGTCTCCTGCCTCGCACAACTCGGAATCCCGGACCTCATCGAAGCAACTCCCAAATCTGCTGAGGAACTTGCAAAACAAATTAGCGCCGACCCGCAATCGCTCTACCGTCTCATGCGTGCTACCGCCTGCGTGGGAGTGCTCTCGGAGGGTCCCGACGGGAAGTTTTCGCAAACGCCGATGTCGACTGTTCTGCGCACCGATGCGACTCCCAGTCTGCGGGCCCTCGCGATCATGGGAGGGAGAGAGTGGCACGGGCGCGGGTGGTCGCATCTGGAATATTGCATCCGCACCGGCAAGCAAGCGCTGGAACAAATCTACGGCGCTCACGTCTTCGACTATCTGAAGCAAAATCCGGAGGAAGGTCAGATTTTCAACGACGCCATGACGCAATTCTCCATGATCGATAGTCCCGCCGTAGCCGATGCTTACAATTTTGACGGCATCCATTCCATTGTGGACATCGCCGGCGGCCATGGTCTTCTGCTCGCAACCATCCTGAAAAAGAATCCGCAAATGCGCGGTACGCTCTACGAGCTGCCCCACGTTCTTGAGGGGGCCCAGAACGGTCCGCTCAAGTCGGTGATGGACCGCTGCACCCTTGCGTCCGGCGATATGTTTTCCTCCGTCCCCGCGGGTGCCGACGCTTACATCATGAAACACATCATTCACGACTGGACGGACGATCGCTGCGTCCAGATACTCAAAGCCTGTCGAAAAAGCGTGAATTCGGGCGGCAAACTCCTCGTCGTTGACTGCGTCATTCAGCCGGGCAACGACTTCTCCCCGAGCAAGTTCCTCGATTTGCAAATGCTGATTTTTCCCAGCGGGTGCGAGCGCACCGAAAAACAATTTCGCGATTTGTTTGCGGCCGCGGGCTGGAAGCTGAGCCGGATCATCCGCACTGCTGCCACCGAATCCGTCGTGGAGGGAATCCCAGCGTAACGCGCCAAGGTTACAGGCCTAGGCTTCTAATCCGCCCGTTCAGGATTAAACAATCTTTTTGTGGGATACGAACTACGGTGACCGTTCTGCTTGTAGAGCAAAGCTTGCGGCAGCTAGGCGCTGAGGTTAGTCCCAGAAATCATCGCGGTCTAGAAGCTCGACTCCGATTTGTCTTCGCCCATCGCCATCGTAACGGCAGTAAACCACTCGTGCTTGGACCCGGCTCCCTTTGTCCCTTCGGCAAAGAACTACCGTTCCGCCCGCTTCCACCGGGTGGCGGCACACGAGCCCTGCGCCGTGCCGGCTTACGGTAACTGTCCAAGTTTCTTCTTCCCACGTGCGGCTGGGATCTTCGCGTCGCAGCCACACCGGCACGGTTGAAGAAAGCCGCGGGCTGCGCCGCAAGCGCTTGCTCAGTTGGGAAGCACGAAGAAGAAACTCGAGGAGTTGGCTTTTCGTCTGCGCGTCGGTGAATTGGTCGCACTCAGAGAGCTTTTGAACCTGTTCCACGCTGGCGCTCAAAAATTTTTTCAAGGAGTCAGTTTCAGGATCGGCAGCGTTACTCTTCAATCTTTCGTTCCGCGCCTCAAGTTCCTGGAAGCAGACAACCAGAAAATGCTCCATGCAAAGACGCCGGGCGTCGAAGTCTGCAACCGCCGGTTCACCGCAGGCCTCGGAGCTGCAAAAATTTCCTTGAACCGTCTGCGGCGCGCCTGGTAATTCCATTTGATTTTCCATCATATGCCTTAGCTGATGCTGAACGTATATTTTACTTGTTTTTAGGCCCTTTCCCTATTCCCCTGGCAAGTTCGGAAATCGACCCGCCGACGAATTCCAGATGGCTTTGGCTATAACCGGCCAGTTCATCTGCAAAGTGCTGTGACGTCTCCGCGGCCCTTTCTTTGAGCGTGCTTAAAGCTTTGTCCACGATGGGCTGGAATGACTCGCGGAAGAGACGCTCCGCTTCCGCCGAATGCTTCTGGCCGGACGCGCGCAGGTTGTTAAACGCGAGTTGCGCCACTTCTTTGCTCTGGACTTCCAATTCTTCGCGAGCGGCATCGAGTCTCTCTCGAATCACCATTTCAAACTGCTTTTCAAAACGAATGTAAGTCTCTTCGATCCGCGCCGCTGATTTCTGTATGGATTGCTCCAAAGCCTTCTCGAGATCGTCTTTGCGCTTCGACAAGTCCGAGGTCACTTTCAGCGCGTTATCGATGCTGGGAGCCATTTGCTCTTTCAAGCGTGTAACGATTCGGCTGACGCCTTCCTTGCGGGACGATTCGAGAACTCCTTGGATGCGCTCCCCGGCTTTAGCTGCCAGCGCTTGAGAAGACTCCTCGAGTTTCCGGTTTTGCTGCTCCACTCGCTCCAGCGCTTCCTGCACATCCGTTTCGAGTTTCTTTTTCCACTGGCCGTAAAGGATTCGCGCGCTTTCCTGGCTGGCCTTGTTCAATTGCTTGATGGACTGTTCGATCCACGGGCCTGCTTGCGAAGCGCTCGTTTCGGCCAAAACGCTTTTCGCTTCTTCGCGAAGCGTGGCCCGCAACTCAACCAATATCGACGCGGCTCGGTCGCGAACCGCAGAGCCCGCCGCTTCCGCGAGCATCCCTTCCATCTGCTGCTGGAAATCGCCCATTAATTGCCCCATCGGTCGCGCCGCTGAGGACGGCGACGGAGTCGGCGCGGTTTGCCGACCGCTGATTCCTTTCACACGTTTGTCTTCTGCCGCGGCGGCGGACGTTTCCGGGCGTGGAACGGCGAAAGGCTTGGACTTCGACGTATCCATTTCCAATTTGCGGGCGCCGCTAAAGGCCAGCCAATCCTGCGGAGGACTCTCAATGCCCCAGATATTGCCCGGAGATTCCAGCTCTACCGCTGTCAAAAAAAGACCACTTGGGTCCTGAGGCCTTTCCACCCATTTCACGCGTCCCCGCGCGCAAAGCTCGGCAGAATTCGGCTTTTTGTCCTGGAGTTTCAGAAATACCATTGCGTTCGTTAATACCTGGTGCTTTGAGAGGTATTTGAAGCCGTGGCAACTGATGGTCTGCGTAGAAACTTCTTCACTGTAAGGGCCCCGAAAGGAATCAACTCCTTCCACTTTCAGGGGAATGGCCTGTTCTACACGCGTGCTGCGCCGCGACGGCCGATGTGCAGCCGAGCTATTCGACATAAGAGTCTCTCAGGGACTGGAAGCTTAGGATAAGTCTTTGGGCAGGTGAAACGCTCGCAAATCGGCGTTACGATTTTCTAAGAGTTACTATCAGATACTTCGCAGCTTGTTCGCCGCCCATTCGAAGTGTTTCTTTATTGTTATGGACTCTGATCTACAGGTCTCATCGAGCCCCATGTCCCACACAACCGTCGTATTTTCCTCACAATCACTCTTGATATTCGGCACCGCTTGTATATGATGCCGTTTGAAAATTAAGACGCAATCCCATCGGGCGCTCCACGCGCGCGAGGCAACGGGAGCCAGATTGATGCGACTCAGTAATCGCAACAGCATGAGCGGTTCTGCAGCCCCAGCAGCCATGCTGGCGGCGCTTATAGTGATTATGGTTGCTGCGACTGTTTATGTTTTTGCCGCGAACCCGTTCCCATCCAGGCCGCCTGCGGCCATCACCGGCGTGGGCCTCCTGGTGGACCATCAGTACTTCCTCACCCTCTGCGTCACCGGCACCGTTTTCATTCTCTCGCAGCTCGGACTTGCCTACGCCATCTGGCGCTTCCGCGATCGCGGCCAGACCGCTCATTTCACCCGCGGGAACAACACCATGGAGATGATCTGGACTACCGCAACGATCGTCCTCTTCCTGGGACTGGGCCTCATGGGCCGTAAAGCCTGGGCCGAAGTGCGATTCACGCCTGCCGAAGCGAACGCCGTTCAAGTGGAAGTCACCACTAACCAGTTTGTATTCAATTTCCGTTATCCCGGGCCGGACGGAAAATTTGGCAAGCTCGATCCCACGCAGGTGAGCGCCTCCACCGGCAATCCGCTCGGCCTCGACCCGAAGGATCCCGCCGGAAAAGACGACATCGTGATGCCCACTCTAACGGTGCCGGTGGATCACCAAGTCGAGTTGCTGATCCGTTCGCAAGATGTGATTCACAATTTCTACGTTCGCGAATTGCGGCTTCAGCAGGACGCCGTGCCTGGAATGGTTATCCCCATCCACTTCACGGCAAACCAAATTGGGCGTTATGAAATTGTGTGCACCCAACTTTGCGGGTTAGGCCATTACCGCATGCGCAGCTTCTTGGATGTCGTTTCGGAAAGTGATTATCAAAAATTCCTCAAAGATCAGAGCACCGGGCAATGAGCTCATCCGATCTGTCAGGAGGCCATGCATGAGTTCGCACGCCCACACCGGGCACGCGGTGGTTGTTGAGCCCAGCGGGTTCATTCGTAGATATATCTTTAGCATCGATCACAAAGTCATTGGCATTCAATATTTCCTGCTCGCTCTGACCGCGGTATGCGTTGGAATTGTTCTTTCGCTTTTGATGCGTTTTCACCTGGTGTATCCGGGAGCGCACCTTCCCTTCGTGAGCGGCGGGATTATGACTCCCGAACAGTATCTTGCGCTCGTAACCATGCACGGCACCATCATGGTTTTTTTCGTCCTGACTACGGCTCCGCAAGGCGGTTTCGGCAATTATTTTCTGCCCATTCAAATTGGCGCCCCGGATATGGCTTTCCCGCGCTTGAACATGCTTTCCTTCTGGGTCACTTTTCTCGCGTTCGTGGCGATTATTGCAGCCTTTGTGGTCCCCGGCGGCGCACCGATCAGCGGCTGGACTGGTTACACGCCGCTCAGCGGAATGGGCGAGGTCACCGGACCGGGCGAAGGAATGGGGCAGACGCTGTGGATCGTCAGCATCTCTCTTTTCTGCCTTGCTTCTCTGTTGGGTGCTCTGAATTTCATCGCCACAACGATTGATCTCCGTGCCCCGGGCATGACTCTGTTCCGCATGCCTCTCACAGTCTGGGGTTGGTTCGTGACTGCAATTCTCGGTTTGCTTGCTTTCGGAGTCCTTCTCGCCGGCGGAATCCTGCTGCTTCTCGACCGCTCGGCTGGGACCAGCTTCTTCCTCCCCGCAGGCCTCGTGGTAAACGACCAACTGCAGCCTCATAGCGGCGGCTCTCCGCTACTCTGGCAGCACCTCTTCTGGTTCTTCGGCCATCCCGAGGTATACATCGCGATATTGCCCGGCATGGGCGTGGCCTCGCACGTGCTCTCCACCTTTTCGCGCAAGCCCGTATTTGGATACCGTGCAATGGCCATGGCCCTTTGCGCTATCGGTTTCCTGGGCTTCATGGTCTGGGGGCACCACATGTTCCTCAGTGGCATGAGTCCTTATTCCGGTTTTGCGTTCTCCGTCCTGACGATGTCCATCGGCGTTCCTTCCGCTATTAAAACGTTTAACTGGATAGGAACTCTGTGGGGCGGAAAGATTCAGTTCAAATCGCCGATGCTGTTTGCGCTCGGCTTCGTCTCGTTGTTCGTCAGCGGCGGACTTTCTGGTTTGTTTCTTGCGCAACCGGCGGTGGACAACATGCTTCACGCCACTTACTACGTAGTCGCGCACTTTCATCTGGTCATGGGCGTGGCCGCCATCTTCGGAATTTTCGCCGCCACGTATTTCTGGTTTCCGAAAATGTTTGGCCGCATGATGAGCGAACCTTTGGCCAAGATCCACTTCTGGATTACGTTTGCGGGCGCTTATTGCATCTTCATGCCCATGCATTTCGTCGGACTCGCAGGCGGCATACGCCGCTACGCGGATGCCACCGGCACTACCTATGCGGGAGTGCTTCAACCCGTACATATGTTCATGACCTATGCGGCATTCATCACCGGTGCGGCACAGCTTATCTTCCTGTTCAATTTTTTCTGGAGCCTGAAGCACGGCCCGGTCGCAGGTAAGAATCCTTGGAATGCCACCACGCTAGAGTGGATTACGGATTCGCCGCCGCCCATCGACAATTTCGGCGGCCATTATCCCAGCGTGTATCGCGGCCCCTATGAATTCAGTGTTCCGGGATACCGGCAGGATTTCATCCCGCAAAACCTGACGCCCGATCAAGCGGCGCTTCTGAAATAGCAGCTAGTCGATGCAGGAGTGATGATGCCAAGCAGTACCGTAACAGATGAAACTGAACTAATCGGCACCGGCAAGGGTGGCGGCGGATCTTCCTTCGGAGACGGCGGAAACTCTGGCGGAGGCGGCGACGAGTGGAAAGGTCCATCCGGCTCCGGACGTGTGCCGCAGCGCGCCTACGTCACCGGAATGACGATTGCGCTCAGTGGCGTCCTGATGTTTTTCATGGCGCTGGTCAGCGCCTATATCGTCCGCAAGGACATGCCCAACAGCGCATGGGTGCCGTTCAACATCCCGCGGATCCTTTGGCTGAATACCGCCATTCTCATCGCCAGCAGTTTCACACTCGCTCGTTCCCGCTCGCGCTTTCTCGCAAACGACGACGCGGGCTTTCGCCATTGGTGGGGCGTCACCACGATTCTCGGAATCTTCTTTCTGATCGGCCAGCTAATCGCCTGGCGCCAACTCGCGGCCGCCGGCGTTTTTCTCGCCACGAATCCGGCCAGCAGCTTTTTTTATGTTTTCACCGCCGCGCACGGCCTGCACCTTATCGGCGGAGTCCTCGCGCTTCTGTATGTCGCTTTTAGGCCGACCCATCGGCTGACGAAAGGCACGGCCACCGAAGTGGTTTCGATGTACTGGCATTTCATGGACGGGCTTTGGGTTTTTCTGTTTTTACTTCTCCTTCTTGGACGGTGAAAAGTGAGTGAAGCGGAATTCGAAGGCATAGTTGAATCGCGATGGTCGGGAGGCGCCTCTCCCTTTGCGATCAACTCCAAAAAGCTGGGGATGTGGCTTTTCATCGTTTCCGATTCGCTGACCTTTTCGGCCCTGCTGATTAGTTACGCTTACGTTCGCCTCGAAACTCCCAATTGGCCCCGGCCGTTTGAAATCTGGCCGGCGATCGCGAAATCGTCATTGATGACTTTCGTTCTGCTCTCCAGCAGCTTGACCATGGTCTTGGGCGTAAACGCCGCCTTCAAAGGCGACCGCAAGAAAACCGTCCGTTACCTGATCGCGACAATCATCTGCGGAATCGCTTTCGTCCTGATTCACGCCACCGAATGGGTGACGCTCTTTGGCGAAGGCGTCACACCGTGGGGAAATCCCTGGGGCGTGCCGCTGTTTGGCGGCACATTTTTCGGCCTCACCGGCCTTCACATGCTGCACGTCACGATCGGCGTTGCTTATCTCGCCATCATCGCCTGGGGTTTTGGAAAAGGGAAATACACCGCCGAGCACGTGGAAGTGAGCGGCCTCTACTGGCATTTCGTTGACCTCGTTTGGATGTTCATTTTTCCCATGGTTTATTTGCTGAGCGTGAATCCGAAGTAACAAGGAGAGCACTTCATAATGAGCGCGCACGGACACGCCGAGCTTTCTCACGAGCATTCCGTAGGCACTACAAAGCTCTTCGCTACGGTTTGGGTCTGGTTGCTGCTGCTGACCGCCGTCGAAGTGTTTCTCGCCTACGAACGCCTCGAAGTCCACTTGATGATCACGATCTTGGTCGGCCTCTCGCTGATCAAAGCTGCCTTGATCATGTCCTATTTCATGCACTTGCGCTTCGAACGCCTTGGCTTGTTTCTGCTCCTCGTCCCAGCCATGGTATTCTGCATTTGCATGATGCTGATCATGTTCTTCCCGGATAGCATCCGGCTGATGAACCTGCGACCGCACTAGAGTTGAGGAATCTTTGTGGGTCGTGGCTTTTTACCCAGAGTGCCTTGGCGAAGGGTAGCCACGACATGAAAGCTGTGAGGTTCGGCGGCTTTAGCCGCTGAAGTTCCGCTTTGTCTGGCGAAACGGCGGTCGCACCATTCGGCGATTTGGCAAGCATATGAAGAGGAACCTTACAATTCGCTCCGCGGCGTTTCTAGTTTTCAGTTTTATCGCACTCTTGGTGTCCCTCGCTCCCTCCGCAGCAGCCCAAGGCTGCGCCATGTGTTACCAGAACGCTTCCGCTTCCGGCCCGCAGGGCGCGCAAGCTCTTCGTTACGGCATCCTGATCCTCCTGCTCCCCACGCTGACTCTCTTCACCGGCATTTTCGCCCTCATCTACCGCCGCCGGAACGTCGCGCGCTGAGCCGCGCGAAATGTTTGCCGGCCGCACGAACTGGAATCTGCTCTCCAATCGTTTGAGTGAAGCTCTCGCCAAGCATCGCGCCTCCGGGAAACCGTTACTTGACCTGAGCGCCTCAAACCCCACCGAGTGCGGTTTCGAATACGACCGCCAGGCGATCCTGAAAGCTCTATCAACTCCAGAGTCCTTGTCCTACGATCCAGACGCCAAGGGCCTCCTTTCCGCCCGGCGCGCGGTCGCTGAATATTATTCATCCCTAGAAATTATCGTCCCAGTGGAAGACATGATCCTCACCACCAGCACCAGCGAAGCTTACTCATTCGCCTTCCGCGTTCTTTGCAACCCGGGCGATGAACTTCTAATCCCTGAACCCAGTTATCCGCTGTTTAGTCTTCTGGCGGACATTCACGACGTAAAACTCGTCGGTTATCCGTTGTTGTACGACCACGGATGGCAGATCGATTTTCACGCTCTGCAACAGTCCATCACTGCGCGCACGCGCGGAGTCATCGTGGTCAATCCGAACAATCCCACGGGACATTTCTGCAAGTCCCGCGAGATGGAAAAACTCAACGAAATTTGCTCGCCTCGCCGAATGGCCATCATCGCCGACGAAGTCTTCCTGGATTTTCACCTCGCCGCAACCCAGCCACGCAGTTTCGCCGCAAATACCGCAAGTCTCACCTTTACGATGAGCGGCCTCTCCAAAATCTCAGGCCTGCCTCAAATGAAAGCCGCCTGGCTGATTGCAAGCGGTCCCGAGGGATTGAAATCCGAAGCGCTTGCGCGACTCGAAGTGATCGCCGACACTTTCCTTTCCATGAACGCCCCAGTGCAGCGAGCCATGCCTATATTTTTAGAGCTCCGTCACGGTTTTCAAAAACAAGTACTGGCGCGTGTGCGCAAAAACCTGGCCGAACTCGACAAACAATTGTCCGCACAAAGTTCCTGCGCGCGCTTGGACATGGAAGGAGGCTGGTACGCAGTAATTCGCGTTCCAGCAACCCGCTCGGACGAGGATTTAGCTATAGAGCTTCTAAACGCGCAGGGAGTTTACGTCCATCCCGGACACTTCTACGATTTCCCAACTGATGGTTATTTGATTGTCAGCTTGATCGCGCCAGAGCCCGATTTCCACGAGGGAATAAAACGCTTGCTCTCGATGTTTTAGCGCAAGCGTCCCGGCGGGTCCGCCGTTTCAGGCGTCTCCAGCTTTAATTCCGGCCCTTCGTGGTCCGGCAACTTCGAGGGCGGCAACTGTGGAATTCCGACTCCCCGGTTCATCTCGAAATGTTCTTTGGCGCAGCGAGGGCAATATCCTTTTCCCGTCTCTTCATCGCGCTGGCTGGCAAGTTCGTAGCAATCGCAAATGCAGTCGCAATACCCGGTGGTCGAAGCAGTCTTGATTGGAACCAGTCCCATCTGCAATTCCTCCGTCGCAGGATACTACAGGGGCGCGTTTCGCAGCGCAAGGTAGGAACGTGCAGCAGAATCTCGCGGCTCGCGCGAAAACACTTCTAAACGTGTTCGAGTTGGGCCAGCCGGAACGGATCGCCCACTTTATGATGAAGTTCCAGCCAGACGCTGTCCGACTGCGACAAGAACACTTCCACCACGCGCGGATCGAATTGGCGGCCGGAGTATCGGCGAATTTCTTCACGGGCGGCAGAAATCGGCATGGCCTTGCGATATGGACGGTCGGAAATCATCGCGTCGAGCGTATCCGCCACCGCGAATATTCTCGCACCCAGCGGAATCTGTTCGCCCTTTAGCCCTCGAGGATATCCGGTGCCGTCGAAACATTCCTGGTGCGTCAGTACGATCTCGGCTGCATCCTTCAAGAATGGAATTCGCTTGAGCACCGCAAATCCTATATCGCAGTGCGTGCGCATGATTTCGCGCTCTTCGTTTGTCAGAGGCCCCGGTTTTCGAAGGATGCTGTCAGGAATCCCCATCTTGCCGATATCGTGCAGGAACGCGCCGCGCGCGATGTGCCGCAGCAGCGCTTTGTCCACGCCCATGATTCGAGCCATGGTGATCGTGAACGCCGTCACGCGCTGGCAATGTCCTTCCGTTTCCGCGTCCTTCGCGTCTAGCGCGCCGCCCAGTGCTTCCAGCGTGTAATCGTAGGATTGTTCCAGGTCTTGCAGCGCAATCGATAGCTGCTGCGTCCGCTCCGCCACCAAATGCTCCAAATCGCTCTGATAAGTCCGGTTTTCGAGCACCAGCTGCCTGTGTTCCAGCGCTCGCCTGACGCTCAGGTGAAGCTGGTCCTTCTCGAACGGCTTCAGAATGTAGTCGTACGCTCCGGCGCGGATCGCTTCCAGTGCGATGGAAATATCGTGCATCGCGGTGACCATAATCACCGGCACGTCCGGATCTTCGGCGCGCAGCTCGGAAAGCAGGCGTATGCCGTCCATTTCCGGCATTACGATGTCGCTCAGCACCAGGTCGAACGAATCGTTCCCGAAAGCTTCCAGCGCGATCACACCGTTCGGGCACACGGTGCACTTATAGCCTTGCGAATCGAGCAGAGTCGACACGACCTCTCGAATTGCCTCTTCGTCATCTACTACTAGGATTTTTTCTCGCTCCACTGTCGGCTCCGAAGCGTGCCTGTCGTAAGTATAAGCTTGGCCACATTCCGGCGTGGACGCCTTGTTTCGACCGCGTGCTAGTTTGCACAATGCCTGTCTCGTATCGCAGCTTTCTTCAGATTGGGCATAGCAACGACCCCGGTCCGTACTTCAATTCGGTCCGGCGGCCGCATATTTAGAGGTCCTCCCGAGAACCCGGGGAAACCTGTTATTCTTCAATGACATCCAAATCTAGTGGGTTCTGTCGTCGAGTTCTTCGGAGGTGGAGATGAAGCGGTTTGCAGTTTTGTTACTCGCCATTTCATTGGGCACGGTGGTGGCCGCTCAGCAGTCTGCTTCGCCGAGAATAGAAGCTCCCGCGCGAACGCCCGCGCCGGCGCAAGTTCCCTCAACCTCCAATCCCGAATTCTTGAAAGCAGCCGACGAAGTGCTTGCGCAGATGAGCCAAATCCTGGCTCTCCCCATTAAGGAGCCGCTTAAAAAGAGCCTGCGATCGAAGCAGGAAATCCGCGAGTATCTCGTTGTCGAGGAAAAAGAAGACAGAACCGACGCCCAGCGCCACGCCGACACGAAAACCCTCGAAGCCTTTGGTTTGATCCCGAAGGACTTTCCGCTCGATTCTTTCATGCTCGACGTTCTCACCGATCAAGTAGCCGGCCTGTACGACCCAAAAGCGAAGGAATTCTATATTGCCGACTGGATCCCAGCCGATGAGCAGCGCGAGGTAATGTCGCACGAATTGACCCACGCATTAGAGGACCAATCCTTTCACATCGATCCCTGGATCAAGGCTGCCCGGCCCAACGATGACGCCGAACTCGCGCGCCAGTCCGTCAGCGAAGGCTCAGCGCTCGCTGCCATGGTGGACTACACCATGCGAGATCAAAAGATGGGCGTCCGCGATTTGCCCGACGTTTCGCTTCTGATACGTTCCGGTGCTGTCAGCGAAATGGACAAAGATCCTAAACTCTCCAAGGCTCCTCTCTTTATCCGTGACGAGTTGCTTTTCCCCTATCTCGCGGGCACCGGCTTTTCCCAGCAGTTTCTGAAAGCTCATTCTGGCTGGAAAGATATTCACCTGATTTTCGAGAATCCTCCCGTCTCCACTCAGCAAATCATCCATCCGGATCTGTATTTGTCCAATGTAAAGCCGGAATCCGTTACTTTGCCTGCTTGGAAAGGTTTGGTGCCGGAGGATTGGAAGCTGCTGGAAGAAAACGTCCTGGGTGAATTTGGTCTCGGCGAGGTCTTGAAACAGTTCATCGGACAAGAACGCGCCGACAGGATTTCTTCCGCCTGGAAAGGTGATCGCTACGCCACATTTGAAAACGCTACCACCAAGCAAACTTCGCTGGTGTTTCGCATTGCGCTCGACAACCCGGACGACGCGGCGCGCTTTTTCGGCCAGTATAGTGAAGTGCTCGAACTAAAGCACACGGACCGCAGGGAACTTTTCCGCCGCCCCAATTTTTTCCAGTTTCAAACCGACGCCGGCGGAGTCTTCCTCCACTGCGCCGCTACTACCTGCCTGATCGTTGAAAACGCCGGCCGCGATACATTCGACAAAATTAACCGCGCAATGGGCTTGCCCGCTGCTCTCGCTCCCGCCGACGCGGACGCCAAGCCCCCGCAAGCAATCACACGCTCAGTTCCCACTATCGATTCTGGTTTTGGTGGCTAGTGAAGGGAAGGCTCAGGCGCTGCAGAGAGTCTTGTGGCAGACGCAGGTTCTTATCTCCAAATCGGACGCCCGAATCAGTCGTCGAGCGAAAGCCCCGCTGAATCCGTTCGGTGAATTACCATCATGGTCTGATCGTCGGCCTGGCGCGCGCCTGACGAAAAGCTGTTCACGTCCTTCAGACAAGCCGCCAGCAGTTCTTGCGGCACCCAGCCGTGGCGTTCGCCGGCCACGCGCATGATCCGTGCCACGCCGTATTCCTCGCCCTTGGTATTTGCCGCTTCCGAAATTCCATCGGTATAAAGAACCAAGCTGTCTCCGGGTTCCAGTAGCACCCGCTCGATCGTGTACCGGCTTTTCGCAAACATCCCGAGCGGCACTCCCGTCGAGCCGATCTTCCTCACTCCGTCTTTCCCGACGATCAGTGCCGGGAAATGTCCGGCGCTTGCGATCTCCACTTCACCGGCCCCGCCCGCGCGCCCGCAAACAAGCGTCGCGTACTGGCCCGCAATCGTGCTCTCGCAGAAAACGTGATTCGCCCGCTCCAGCAGCCCGTCCAGTTCCAGCCCCACGCCGGAAAGACTGCGAAACATCGCGTGCAAGTGCGACATCAAAAGCGCGGCAGCCACGCCTTTGCCCGCCACATCGCCGAAGAGAAACACCAGCTTCCCATCGCTGTTCGTTGGCGAAATCAAATCGCAGTAATCGCCGCTGACGAGGCCCGCCGGCTTGTACTGGTACTGCACGCGCCAATCGTTAAATCGCAGATTTGTCTCCGGCAGCAGTCCACGCTGAATTTTCGCCGCCAACTCCATGTCCCGCTCCAGCGCGCGCTGCTCCCCGCTCGTAAGATGATCCAGGCAAAATCGCACCAGAGGATCGGCGAGCAGCCGTTCTTTCTCCACCGTATCGTTGCACGTCGGACAGATGCCGTACGTTCCGTCATCCATCCTCTGCAACGCGGAGTTCACTTCGCCGAGAATTTCCAGCAATGGCGCTTCGGGCGCTTCAGGCATCGCCGCCGAAACCGCGGAATTCAACTCGGCGCGCCGTTTTTCAAGTTGTTCGCGCAGATAAGGGTCCGTTACTTCAGGCATCGGAATACTCTCCAGGTTCGAGCTTCTCGCAAGTCTCGCCGCAGTGCTATCCGGTTCGGGCACGGGAACTCCTCGCTTTGTCTCTCCTATCTGATTCCGCAGCTCGCGCCGGAGATTCCACAACTATCGGCTCCAGCGGCAGGCGCTCGGCCTTTCGCTCAAGCCTCGCCAGACGGCGCTCGAATCGTGTGCGCATCTTTTGGTACGCCCCGGGCGCAATCGCGCCGAGGCGCCTCGCTTGTCGCAGCTCGGTAAGCGCATCTCGTGAAATTAGCGCCGCACGCCGCGGCTCGCGCATGTGGCGTTCGTAATAAATCGCGAGTTGTTCGTAGGCTTCGAATCCTTCGCGAGAATTTCCCAGCATGCCCTCCCACAAATCACGCGCCTGCGAAAGATCGCCTTCGCGCTTCGCCATTCGTGCCAACGACCGCCTCGCCATTCTGTCTGTCTCGGGAGGCAACTCATCCGACGCCAGCGATTGTTCGTAGTGTTCCCGAGCCCGCGTCGCTTCACCGCGCCGTTCGCAGATACGTGAAAGCCCAAATAGCTCGAATCCGTCTTTGCCTTGCCTGTCGGCTTCAGACAGCAACGCTACGATGCGGCTCGAAAGCGCCGCCAATCCGCGCAAATCCATTTGATTGTGCATAAAAATTGGAACCAGTGGTTCCGGCGGTCCTCCGCGCAGAAAATCAAAATATATCTCGGGTATGAATTCCGATGCCACGTCCGCCCCGCGATTCCATCCCAGCACGTGGCGTTCGAGCTCCTGCAACCGAACCGACCCAATCCGCAATCGCCACAAATTCCGCGCGGGATGCAGAAAATCCAGGTGCGCGCGCGGCGTGGGCGGCCGCACCGTTCGAGTCATGCGATAGCGCGTTTCCAGCAGCGGCCAGTCAAACGATTTGCCGTTGAACGTCACCAGCACGCACCGTTCCGCTATGCGCTCCGCCAGCGTGACTAGCAGCGCGTGCTCCTCGCTATGATCGCGCATGAAAAATTGCTCCACCTCGAGCCCGCCCGCATCCCACCACGCAATCCCCACCATGAATGCGTAGGTTCCGCTCCCGCCCATAATCCCTGTAGTTTCCGTGTCCAAAAAAAGCCACTGCCGCGGGTCTGCCGCTTCCTCCGCCGCGTCCGGCAGCAGAAGGCGCAGCGCCGACGCATCCAGCCTTTCATCCGCCATGCCGTGGCCCAGCGGCGAGCAATCCGTTTTCACGCCCTCTGCCACGTCTGAAAACCATTTTCGCAACGCCAGATGTTCGCCAAATTCATTTCGCAGCGCCGCCGCTCCCAAAAGTTCCGCCAGCCGCTCCGAGCCTTCGGGGAAATTCGGCGAAAATCCGCGCGGCTCTCCAACCACACCTTCTCGTCCGCCAAAAGCCTTGGGCAGCGTCGAGTTCGCAGCGCGCGCCGACCCGTTCAGCGGCCTCTGCAACGCCTTCACCCGCGAAAACCGATCTAGCGTCGTCTTGCTCACACGCACAGATGCTCCAGGATTTTCAGCGCCGCTTCTTTAGCCCGCTCGCTTTTTTCTCCCACTGGCCCCACACAAGAAGGACATCCCTGCTCGCACGGGCACGCCGCAATCAACTCGCGCGTTCGCCGCAACAACAAATCGTGCACGCGAAAGAGCGGCTCGCTGAACCCAATCCCGCCCGGATATGCATCGTAGAGATACAGATTCGGCTCGAAGAATTCCTTCATCTGCGACGGATCGCTCATCGCCGTCGTGAACTCCTGCCAATCCGTTTCAATTCCAGGACTGGCCGGCCGCTCGCCCACCGCAGTGCCCAGGTCGCGCCGGTCGCACATCAGCAGCAGCGTCGCCATGGATTCCAGCGCGTACAGCAAACCGAAAATCCCGCTCTGCCGGTCGGACAGCGCAAACGGCAAGTCAGCGAGTAACTCGCGCTCCAGCGTGATCCAGAACGCCGTGGTGTGCATTTCGTTTTCCGGCAATTCAAGTTTCCCCGCGCCCACGTTTTCATTGGTGAAAAACTTTATCTTCTTGAATCCCACTACTTGCGACCGCACCAGTACGTCGCCATGCGCGCGAGCCGCTGGCCCCGCGATACTCTCCTCCTCGGCAATTTCCAGCACGCGCACTTGCGTGTAGCGAATCGCATCTGTGAAGTAATCCACATTCACGCGTTTCACGTACGCCTTGCGCTGCTCAAAATCGAGCCGCTCCACGTGATACTGCTGCCCCTGGTGAATGTAAATCGCCTTCGGATGCACCGTCGTCAGCGCCGACGAGAAATCCACTTCGCCGATCACTTCAGGCTCGCCATCGTTTTCACCTGTCGCGTCGTTCTTGCCCGTTACATCGATGATCACAAAGTTGTCCGACGTCACCGACCGCAAGCTCACCGTGTCCGCCGGATACGCCTGCTGCGTCCAATGCCAGTTCCCGCCGCTGCGATGGAGATATCCCGCCTCCGCCAGCCTCTCGCACAGTTGCTGTAAATCCACGCCGCCCATCCGTTCGCCGGGAGAAAGAGGCAGCTCAAACGCCGCGCATTTCAGATGATTAATAAGAATTTCCAGATTGTCCGGCTGAACGTAAGCGTGCTCCGGCGAGCGTCCGAAAAAATAATCCGGATGTTGCACGATAAATTGATCCAGCGGCGCGGACGATGCCACCAACACCGCGCACGACGCGCCACTCCGCCTCCCCGCACGCCCTGCCCGCTGCCATGTGGAAGCAATCGAGCCTGCATACCCCGCCATCACCGCTGCGTCCAGCGATCCGATGTCGATCCCCAATTCCAGCGCATTCGTCGCGACAACTCCGCGCACTCGTCCCTCGCGCAGCCCGCGTTCGATTTCGCGCCGTTCGCTGGGCAAATATCCGCCGCGATATCCGCGCACCGGCTCGGGCTGTCCCGGTTGCGGCCGGTTGGCCTGCTGCAAATATGTAAGCAGCACTTCCGTGTGCAGTCTGCTATTGGCAAAAACGATCGTCTGCAATTTCCGCGCAAGAAGCTCCTTCGCCACCCGCGTAGTCTCGTTCAAATAGCTGCGCCGAATACCGAGATTTCGGTTCACCACCGGCGGGTTGTAAAAAACAAAAAGTTTCTCCGCCGCCGGCGCGCCATTTTCTTCCACCACTTCCACCTCGCGCTCGATCAGTTGTCCCGCAAGCTCACCCGGATTCGCAATCGTCGCCGAGCAGCAAATAAATTGCGGCCTCGACCCATAAAATTCCGCAATCCGCGCAAGACGCCGCAGCACATTCGCTAAATGGCTCCCGAACACGCCCCGATAAGTGTGCAGCTCGTCCAACACCACGTACTTCAAATTCTCAAACACGCGCGTCCACTTCGTGTGGTGCGGCAGAATTCCCGTGTGCAGCATGTCCGGATTCGTCAAAATCACATGCCCGCGCTCGCGAACTGCCTTCCGCGCATCGCTCGGCGTGTCGCCGTCGTAGGTAAAGACGCCAAAGCAGTCGTCCAGCCGCATCGCCAGATCGTGCAATTCTGAAAGCTGGTCTTGCGCCAGCGCCTTAGTAGGGAACAGGTAAAGCGCGCGAGTATCCGTGTCTTCGAGAATTGCGTTCAACACCGGCAGGTTGTAGCAAAGCGTTTTCCCTGAAGCCGTCGGAGTCACCACGACAAAGTTCTTGCCGCTACGAGCCAGCTCCGCCGCCGCGCCCTGATGTGAGAAGAGTTGTTCAATCCCTTTGCCTCGATACCCAGCAGCCAACTCCGGCCGCACCCAGCCAGGCATCCCAACGAACTGCGCCCGGCGCGCAGGAATATGCCTCACGGCGGTCAGTACTTCATCCGCCCTATATCGTCCCGCCAGCGCGCTCAGAGCCTCCTGCACCGTATCAATCGTCGTTCGAGGATACCGTGCCGCTGCCGTCTCGGCCGCCGGCTGCAGCGCCAGACCATGTCTAGACCCCGATGCGCTCATGGTTCCTCCTACGTCCTGTAGCAGAACCGCCCTTTGCTGCCGAAACACCGCAATACCGCCGTTCGTAGCGCCGGCGTCTCGCCGGCTCCTTTGGTTTCCTCCAGCATCACGCCTTCGCAAGCTTCCGCCCGCTCTGGCCCATTCGCTTTTTGTTCGCTTACCCTAACATAGGTCAACCGGCTAACACAACACCACTCTTCGTTAAGTTTTCAGGGGGATCTTTACTTGCGGACTACCTATTTATGCGACCGGTACAAAATCACTCGTACCTTCTCCAACGTCACCAACCCGCCGCTAATCATTTCATCAAGCTGCGGCAGAATCTTCTCGATTCGCTCCGCGAACTCCACCGATTCGATCACGATCGGCAAATCCTGCGAAAGCCGCATGATTTTATCCGTATGGTAAACGCTGGAAGATCCAAAACCGCCCACGCCGCGCAGCACCGTAACCCCGCTGAATTCGGCTTTTCGCAACAATTCCACAATCGCATCGTACAGCGGTTTTCCGTGCCATCGGTCAGACTCGCCGATATGAATGCGCATCAGCGTTCGTTCGCCTTCAAATCGTTCGTGTTCCATTTCGCACTCCTAAATATCGCTCTCTCCTAAATCTTGTCCGCCAATCGCATTCCTGCCACGATCGCCAGCATCCCGCCCGCCACGCTCGCCAACAGATACGTCCCGGCGCGTGCCCATTCTCCATCCTGTATCAAGCGAACCGCCTCGAAAGTGAAAGTAGAAAATGTGGTGAACGCGCCGAGGAACCCCACCGTGATCCCAATGCGCCATTCCGGAGGTACGGACAAATGCGTCAACGCATACTCCGCGATTCCACCGAGTAGAAAACATCCGAAGATATTTACGACCAGGGTTCCTGCGGGGAAGCTCCAGCCCGTGCGGCCTTGCACCAGCCCCTGCAATCCGTAACGCGCCAGAGTGCCTAAAGCCCCGAAAACGAGCAGCAGTGTGATGCGCACAGCACCTCCTTCCTCTGCGCGCCGCTCCGTCCCACAAAAAAACCCCTGGCGCCGGGCGGCGGCCAGGAGTCATCAGTCCGTGTTGCGGACGGTTCAGGCGAACTCCATCGCCTTCCAATATTCAATAATATTCTACCATCGCCGCTGTACCCAATCCCAGTGTTCCGTTTGGTATTTCCTTGTTGCGTTCCGTCCATCTGTCGCGCTGTGGACCTCAATGTCCCTTGACACATAGCCAGACTGCCGCTATAGAAGATGTATGGCCCACTCTTACTTAATTTTCGATTTCGGCAAAGATGAGGAAACAGCTCAGCAGGCTCGCCACAAAGTGGAAAGCTGGAAACAAGGTTTTCGCCTCGGCAACAAAATCAGTATCAAATTTGAACGCGAGGAACCGGAAGACGCCGACGGTGACGCCTCGGAAGAACACGCTGGACCTTCTGCCGTCGAACACGAAACCTCAAAAACTTCTGCGAAACATCCCGCGGAAAAACATTCCGCCGCCAAACGGCATGCCGGAGAAGGGAAGCACGCAGGAAACAAAAAATCATCCGCCAAGGGTGGGAAGCACACCGAAACGGACAAAGAGGACGCCGCGAACGTTCGCGTGCTCGTTCGTCTCGATTTCTCCGACCACGAGAAACTTTCTCTTCAACGGTGGCTCGATCGCATCCCCACTGAGGAACCGTTCAAGTCCGTGGAAGTCGAAATCATCCGCCAGGGTGATCCTGAGTTCGTAAAGACTAACGAACTGTTTGAAGCGCTGGGGTAGCCCGCATATCCCGGTAAGCAGGGCTGGGGGCAATAGGGCCCTCGAACAGCACCGCCAACTCCGTCACCTCTATTGAAAACCGCTGAAAAACTATGGATATCCCTAGATTTCGGGTTCAATGGCTCTGAAGTACTGATTTACGGAGACAGGGTGAGTGCGGAAAGCCACTCCTGTCACCGCCCACGGCCGCTCACGATTCTTAAGTCTTTTTTTAACATACTGTTACCGTGGGGTTAACTGACCGGGAATCACCCCTTGAGCTTTAGCCCCTCTTTGAGGTACTATACCTAGGTAATTTCGTGCAACCTACATTTGCTTCACGCATCAAACCTATATGAGCGAAAAAGTTAAAGGCCGTGGACGCTTAGTTCCGGCACAAGCAACAGGTGTGGAATATAAGGTGGAGTTCGGAATTAATATGGCACCCGAGACGTCGCAATACGGCCGGGGCCTGAAACCGACCCGTTGGGCGAAGTGCTCCGTTCGGTCGGCCCATGCCCAGGTATTTCCGGATGGAACGTACTTCCTGCATGCTGACGACGGTCGAGTGCACCAACTGAAGGCCATCGGCGGCAAGTGGCACTGTCTCGCCTTGGCTGCTTAAACTCTTTTCTCGCGACGGGCGCGAAAGCTTTCTTTTGCCTCCGTCGCGCCGCAGTATCCTTCGCGCTTTCCTGGCCTCAGAGTTCAATTCGTCGGAGTGTTCACAACCTGCGTTTCCTCTGCGTTTCCAGCCGCGGAAATCGGCATGGTGACTTCGATCTCTGTACCAGTTTCGTCCGAATGAATCTCGAAATCTCCGTCCTGCTCTGCCACCCGTTCCCGCATCCCCGCTAGTCCCACGCCAACGTGTGTTCCGTCGTGCAGAAAATGGTCCAGCGTATCGATCGGAAGTCCTTTCCCGTGATCCCGCACGCGAAGCACCGCGCGATCCTTCAGCATGTGGAGCGAAACTTCAGCGCGGGAGCTGTTAGCGTGGCGGTGAATATTGGTCAGCGACTCCTGCAGAACGCGAAATAGAGCAAGCTCCATCGCGCGCGGCATTCTCCCCGCGCTATCGGGAATATCCGTTGCAACCTCGATTCCGCTGCGTTTTGCGAATCCTTCCACATACCAACGCGCAGCGGAGGCGATTCCAATGTCGTCCAGAAGCGGCGGGTGTAGCAGGTAAGAGATGGTGCGAGCCTCTGCCAGGGATTCGTCAATGGACTTAAGGCAATCTGCTACCACGCTATCATCCGGATACGAGTTCGCCAGATTGGATAGCGCCAGCTTGGCCGCTACCAGATTCTGCCCTAGGCCGTCGTGAAGCTCCCGTGAAAGTCTTCTGCGTTCTTCATCCTGCAGCCGCAACACTCGGGCGCTTAACCTGTGGGCGCTGGCCTCTGCTTTTTCCCGCGCGCCAAGCTCTTCAAGGAGCAAATGATAATGAATCCACAGGAAGGCCACCGCCGTCACGAACGCCCCCGCCACGATTAACAGAAAAATCACGAAAAGCGATTTCGATCGGTGCGAGCGCTGCTGCAGAAGCATGGCCTCTTCCTGCTCCATTTGCCGCATTAGATCTTCGAGATCCCGGGACACCGCCATGTTATCGCGCGAAAACATAGCCTGCTTGGCGTCGTTCACCTCCCCAGTCTTGCGTAGCTCTATGGCTGCCCTCAAAATTCCTAATCTGCGATTCGCGAGATTTTCAAGCCGGCTGCATAGTTCCTGCTGTCTCGGATTGTCACTTGTTAATTGCCGAATGTTCCGTAAATTGGCAGCCGTCTGGTCGCTGGCCGAATTAAAGGCCTGTAGGTAGGATTCATCGCCGGAAGCTACATAGCTCAAGCGGGCGCGCCCCGCTTCGGAGAGAATGAATTCGATGTTACTTACGGCCAGCTGCACTTGGTAGGTGTGGGCCACCCACGCTGCACTGTTAGAGAGCCGAACAACTGCAATGGCCGCCCCCACACTACCGATTAGCACCAAAGCTACGGCAGAGACGAAGGCAAGCTTTGCGCGGTTCCGGGGCAGCATGTCAGGCGCTCACTCGCATAGCTCAAATCCTGCGTTCATAACCCAGTTCATAACCCAGTTCATAACCCAGTTCATAACCTAAGACGAAAACTATAGCACGGCGAACAGTGCCCGTAGGAATCGCCTTCAACCTTTCGCATCGATCCTCACGCGGATTTTCGAAGTCATCGTTTACAGGTTTTATCTCAGGCGGACTCTATCGGCGGGCACACGAACGTATTCACTTCAGTACAAACAGCAAACACATGGGCTGGCGGCTAAGGGCGGCTTCCAGTACGGTCAAACTGCAAAGGCCCGCAAGGACCACCGTGTGCAGTCACTCCTTATGGGACAGAGCCGCCATCCACATGGGTATTCAGTCACGCCCAGCATAATCTCTTAACTCCGAACTACCATCCGGTAAAACCTGTAGAAGAGCGAAGAGACTTTACTGCACGTGCGCGTCAAACACTCCCGTCTCCACTTTCCCCGCCCGCTTCACCTCCACGAAAATCCGGTATTCGCCGGCCTTCGGGAACCCGTAAGGAAAATTCACCTCAGCAGGCATCGGTCCGGACGCGGGTGCCATCGCCATCATGCCTTGCATCGAAGACCCGTCTCCCATCAGTCCCGCTTGCGCCATCTCCAGAGAAGCCATCGCCACCGACCCCGCCGGATGTACGTGCGCGAACACGCTCAAGTCCGACCGCACAAATTCCGCGTGCCCTGCCATCCCCATGTACGGCTCCAGGTCCTGCGCCGGCTTTCCGTCTTTATCCTGCACGCTGAACTTGAAATCCATCGCCGTCGTAGCCTTCAACGGTCCAGGTCCGCGCTCCCAAATCATCCGGCCGCCGTCTGGAAGCTGCGAAACAGTGTTGTCTTTTCCCGGCACCGCGGTAATCGCCTCCCCGGACCAGGTGGAGTCGTCACCAGAGAGAGGCTTGCCGTTTATTTCCGGCAAATCGACAGTCCCCACCAGCGTCCACGGAAATCCTCGTGAATCCACCACGTCCGCAAAAACCTGATAGTGTCCCGCCGGCATGTTCGGCAAGTCGTCCGCAAACGCGCCGCCCTTCGCAAGAGTTGGGTGAAGATGCCACATCCGATTCATTCCAGGCAGTTCGATCAGAAACAAATGCATCAGATGGTTGTGGTCCGGAATGACTTCTCCCATATTAATTCTGTCTGACCATTTCAGATTCTGGCCTCTCGCCCGAATCACCAAACGGTTCCCGTTTTCCAGTGTGGTCTCTGCTGTCGGCGGCTTGTAAAAATTCACTCGTCCCTGATAATCGGAATCCTCCAGTCCCCACCACGATTTCCCGAGATAAAGTAGGCCAACTACCACGATAAACGTAACCACCATCACGATCCTGGCTCTGCGCGCGTTGGAAGGTCCGGGGGCTTCGCCCCGCTCCAAACTTGCTTCGCGAGCGCCCGCGCCGGCAATTGAAATCACTCCGATGCCGAGAATAAGCAGCATCACCACCATCAACGCGGCCAGCGGTTTCTCCATCGGGAAAGTGCGTTGCGCAAACGAAGCCACCGGCACCGACAGTTCCCCTTTGCCTTTCGCTCCGTCCACCATCACGCGCACCTGCAGCGCGCCGGATTCCATCAGCCAAAGGCTGCCGGTAAAAAATTGTGGATCGTCTTTGGAAACCTTGGCCAGATCGGGCGTGGGAGGGAGGTTCGACCCCGGTCCGTTCAGCCGCAGCGGCACGATTTGCACCGACTTCACATCGCCGTTTTCGCAACGAACCTGAATCTCTGCCACTCCCGGAATCACCTGCGGCATTCGCACCGTGACGAACAGATGATAAGGGCCTGCATCGCCCTCGTAAAAAACGTCCGGGCTGCCCACGTGCGCGAGCACGGGAATTGCAGCGCCCAGCAGAATAATCGCCGCGATCAATAGCCGCCGCTTAAAGTCGTTCTTCATCGCCGAATCCGTCGCATCCATTCACCCCAGGCCATTCCGAGGCGCACCATCAAGATCGCCGCCACCAGCGCGATCGCCATGCGCAGCCAAAACGCCCCGGGCGTATGGTCCGTGTGAATGAAAACGTTTCGTACCCACGGAGACGTGGACGGTATGAAGTAAGGATAGTTCGTAGTCTGAAAAATTCTATTTCGCGACGCCGGAGACAGCAGAAAATCAGCAAAGGGCCACTGCACCGCGACGAAACTCACCAGAAACGCAGCTCCCAGCGCGGCCGCCTGTTTCCACCGGCTCCACATCGCCGTTTGCCGCCGCAACAGGTCAAACACAATCGCCGGAACGATCAGCAGCATCGGAAAATCCGGCGGCACCAGATGCGTCACGTTCTGATACACCGGCCCCAGCTTTGGCACCGCCGGGAACAACGGAAGGATCCACACAAAACAAAGATGGACCGCTGTCCACATCGCGGTCATGATCGTTGCCGCCCACCGATTTTTCGAAACCCAGGCGACGGTCGCTATCCAAATAGGCGCCGCAAACATCATCACCAGATAAAACCTCCCCCCGTGCATCAGTATGCGGTTGGTCATTTCCTGCATGATTCCTACCGTCATGCCCATTAGGAAAACTACGGCTAGGAACAGCATGCGCTCCAGCTTGCGGTAATAAGCTCCCTCCGCCCGATTCATCTCCGCCAGCACCAGCACCAGCGCGCCAAAACGGATGCCAGTCATTCCCAGCGCAAGCAGCACGTGCGGCGGGCTCAGAATCTTCACGTCCAACCCGTACGAGTTGTGCCACCAATTATCAAACGGCCCCGCCGCGATCATCGCCACCGCGCCCCACGCGCAGATGAACGCGCCCAGCGGACCTCGGAAGCCCCACATCGAAACGGAAACATCGCGCAGCCGCGAATCTTTTTGAAATGTTGTGGACAGAATCAAATACCCGCACGCAATCCCAGCCAGCACGCCGGACAAATAGATCATCATGTGCGCGGGCGTCCAGAACGTGTCGCGCCCGACCGTCTCGTGCCAGGAAATGTCCCACGCGCTTCCCACTACCGCCGACAACACCGACGCCATGCAGCACCATATGTACCAGGGAATCGACGCCGTCTCGGCATGCGCTCTCTCGATGCTCCGCGCCTGAATCGGTGGTTGCAGCGAAATTGTTCCAGCCATTTGTCTCACCCCACTTCCAACATTTTACACCAGGAACCAACTGGCAGTATCACCGACTCACCGCACCACTGGTCACGTGTCTGTCGTCCGACTTCGTCGCATGCCGTACTGCATTGCTGCCGTCCCGCTTGCCCTGACGTTGCCGCGGCGACCGTGCGCTTTTCGTAGCGCCAGCGTCCCGCCGGCTCTTTTCGCCCCCTCATCCCTGGCATTGTCATCCCGCTCCGGCAAGAGTCGCTCACCCCAGGTTACGTGTCATCCCGAGCGGAGCGAGGGATCTGCTCTTCCGTTGCGTCATAAAAAAAGCCGCCTCGAAAGGCGGCTGATTCAGCACGTCATTCTTAGTGTTTCAAAAAAAGAACAGCAACCTTCCGCGACGCAGTTCAGCGCTACGAGGCCTTTTCCTGCGCGTAAACCAAATATTCCGAGTACGGACCCTTGAAGTCTTCAACCTTGCCGCCCGCCACGAAATGCCAAATCCGCGTAGCCACTTCGTCGATCACGTCGTAGTCATGCGTCACCAAAAGCACCGTGCCGTCATATTTCTGCAGCGCGATGTTCAACGCGTTGATTGACTCCAAATCCAAATGGTTCGTCGGCTCGTCGAGCACCAGCACGTTCGGCCTCTGCAGCATCAGCCTGCAAAAAATCAGCCGCGCCGACTCGCCTCCCGAAAGCGCCTTCGTTGGCTTGAGCGCATCGTCGCCGCTGAAGAGCATCTGCCCCAACACTCCGCGCAGTTCCTCTTGCGTCGCTTGCGGCTTGAATTGATGCAGCCATTCCACCGCCGTCGTGCCTTTCACGATCGAATCGCTATGGTCCTGCGCAAAATATCCCACCGCAACATTGTGTCCCCACACCACCGTCCCGCCATCAACGGGGAATTGCCGGTCTACATCGTCGATGTATCCCGTAGCGTTGCGCACCAGCGACTTCAGCATCGTGGTCTTGCCCGCGCCGTTGCGCCCCGTCAGCGCGATTTTTTCTCCGCGCGCCACGCTCGCCGAAAACGGCAAAATCACCTTCACGCCGTCGTACGATTTCGCCACGCTCTTGATTTCCAGCGGATGCCGCCCGGAATGCTGATCCATCTGAAAACGAATGTACGGCCGCGCGATATTTGACCTTGCCAGCTCCGTCGTCTGCAACCTCTCTACTTCTTTCTTCCGCGAAGTGGCTTGCGCCGAACGCGTGCCCGCCGAAAACCGCGCAATGAAGTCGTTCAGTTGCTGAATTTTCTTTTCCCGCTGTGCATTCTCCGATTCGATGCGCGAGCGGATCGACGTCTTCGCTACCACCATATCGTCGTATCCGCCGTTGTACATAATCACGGTTTGGTAATCGATATCGGCCGTATGCGTGCACACGCTGTTCAAAAAATGCCGGTCGTGCGAAATCACGATCAGCACGCCTTCGTATTCGCACAAATAGTCCTGCAGCCAGTGAACTGAATCCAAGTCCAAGTGGTTGGTCGGCTCGTCCAGCAGCAGCGCCGGCGGGCTTCCAAACAAAGCCTGCGCCAGCAGCACGCGCACTTTCTGCCCGCCTTGCAGCTCGCCCATCTTTCGCTCGTGCAGCGAATCTTCCACGTCCAATCCGTCCAGCAGCACTCCCGCGTCCGCTTCCGCCGTGTAACCGCCCTCTTCGCCGACGATTCCTTCCAGTTCCGCCAATCGCATTCCGTCTTTATCCGTCAACTGGTCGTGCGGCTTCTCGTACAGCGCATCTCTCTCCTGCAACGCCTTCCATAGCGCCTTATTCCCCATGATCACCGTATCGATCACGCGAAATTCGTCGAACGCAAACTGATCCTGGCTCAAAACGCCAAGTTTTTTCGGCCGTGTAACGTCGCCCTTGGAAGGTTCTAGTTCGCCCGTGAGGATTTTCATCAGCGTAGTCTTGCCCGCGCCGTTCGGCCCGCTAATCGCGTAGCGCCGCCCGGTCAGAAACGCGCATGAAACGTCCTCGAACAGTATTCGGGGACCAAAGCGCATCGAGATGTTGTTAACGGAGAGCAAGAAGACCCAATTGTACCACAGCCGCCGCACTCGTTCAGCCCTGGCCCCGGCCGTGCTACGGCACCACGAATTTGTAGCGGCCGCGTCCAGGCGAGGCAGGCCTGTCTTCGAATTTGTAGCGGCCGCCTTTAGGCTGGCAGGTTTATCTTCAGGCTTTCACTTCAACGAGACATCAACCCACCAATTGTTTGCGTCTTTTCGGCTACCTGCCACGTATACCAAAGAGCGTTTCCGAGCTCTTTAGAAACCGTTGTGTCGCGTAGCTCGGCGACAGTTTCAACGGAGGGAACGATGAAGCCAAAAACGATCTATCTCATCCTCTGCTTTCTAGGCCTGATCCTGACGTATTGGCAGTTCGTACCGTGGGTCGCGCAGAACGGCCTGAACATTTCCCTATTCTTCCACCAGCTCTTCTCCAATCGTATCAGCGCCTTTTTTGGCATGGACGTCTTCGTCTCCGCCGCAGCTCTTTTGGTTTTTATGCGAACGGAGCGTCGCAAGCTCCAAATCCCGGCCCGCTGGTTGCCCATCACTGCGCTGATATTCGTAGGCGTTTCGCTCGCCTTGCCGCTCTTTCTCTATTTACGCGAGCGCACACTCGATCACCTCAAGCCAATCCCGACGACAGAAGCGGCGCGCTAGGCTCACTCTGCGCGCTCATTCTTCAAAATCTACAGCGATTACAGTATGGCGGCTGCCTTCCCTAGGTCGCAAAATAGCTCCTTCTATTTGGACTCAAATATCAAGAAAGCCCGGTGAAGAAAACTTAAGATGACGGCCCCCTACCAAATTTTCAGGAAGCTGCCCGACAGAAAGTTTATCTGGATCGAAAACATTGAAGAACTTCAGGAAGCTCGCGCACGCCTCGACTTTTTAAGGACTGTTTCCGACGCCGATTACGTCCTTTTCGATCCACGCGAGCGAACCGTGGTCGGCCAAGTCCCCAAGTCCGTCCAACCTTAGGCAAGCGCCATCGCGAGCCCAGCGCCATCGGCCGTAGAATCTTTGTGGGTCGTGGCTTTTTATCCTGAGCGCTTTGGCGAAGGGTAGCGATCGCGTGGACCGTGACAGCCGTAGAATCTTTGTAGGTCGTGGCTTCAGCCACGACATAAGATCCTGAAAGGTCAGCCGGCTTTAGCCGCTGAAGTTCCGTGTCCTCGCCGATTACCTTGGCACTTCCTGGTCCGCGTCATACACATACTGTATATAGACCTGCGGCGCAGACCTTGCTCCGCCGTACGCACTCGCATCTATCCTCACCGTTTCGTATAGTTGCTGCCCGTTAGGCGCCAAATCGAACGTCCGCGAAAATCTCCCGCCATGCGGGGTTTTCTCGTCGGTCACCAGACTCCTCCCATCCCACTTCGCCGCGATCTCCTGATAGGTGTCGTCGTTTGATTTCTGCAATTTTCGTCCATCCGTAAAGAAAACTTTCTTGCGCGCAGTGTCGTCCGTCAAATCCACTTCCACGCCTTTCGGATCTTTCTGCGCGATGCTCAAGGTCTCCGGCGGATCAGTCAATTCCCGCATCGTCCCGGGGTCCATGTCACTTGGCTGGTTCGAGCCACCGCGGCGCGCCCCGCCCCCATTTCCTCCTCCGCCCTGCCCTGGATAAGGGTTTCCTCCGCCCTGGCCCGGATAAGGATTCCCCCCGCCTTGTCCCGGATAAGGATTGCCTCCGCCTCCCGCCCGCGGGTTGCCCCCGTTTCCTCCATTTCCTTGGTTCTTCGACTGCGCTTGCTGCACCTTCTTGCGCCCATCGTCGCTGTCGTCAGTATTCAGCTTCCAAGCCCCCACAATACTGGTGCGAGGCGGTATCGGTTTGCTGCTGGCGGACTCCTCCGGCGAACGCGACGGCGCCGCCGGCTCTAGCGGTTCCAGCTGCGGTGGCGGCGCAGGCAACGGCCCCGGCGTCTCCTGCGCCCGCACAAGTCCCGGAGCGGCCAGGCTCCCCGCTGCAAACATGCAAATCAAACTCACCACCATCCTCACTCTGCTTTTCATAATCATCCTCTTCGCGCACATCATCGTGCCGTATTTTTTCGATGCCGAAAATCCCCGGCAAGATGCAAGCTCAACCGCTCAGCATCCTGGTCAATTTGACTTGCCTCAGCCGGCAACCTAAGATTACACGCGCATGGCGAACACTCAGCCCTTTATTGGCCGCACGGTCTCTCATTATCGCATTGTAGAAAAGCTCGGTGGCGGCGGCATGGGAGTGGTGTATAAGGCGGAAGACACCCGCCTGGGCCGCAACGTTGCGTTGAAGTTTCTTCCCGATAATATGGCCGAGGACCACGCTACTCTGGAGCGGTTTCAGCGCGAAGCGCGTGCCGCATCGGCGCTGAATCATCCCAACATTTGCACCATTTACGATATCGGGGAGCATGAGGGGCGTCCCTTCATTTGCATGGAGCTGCTCGAGGGCGTGACCCTGAAACATCGCATTAATAATAAGCCCATGGAAATTGAGGAATTGCTGGAGCTGGCCATCCAGATCTCCGATGCCCTGGAAGTCGCCCACACCAAGCGGATCGTGCACCGCGACATCAAGCCCGCGAACATCTTCATCACCCATTCAGGACGCGCCAAGATCCTCGATTTCGGCCTGGCCAAGCAGGGGCTGCAACAACGCCAGGGGGGCGAGACGGGAGAGGTGACCGCAGGGCACTCGAGTGACGATCTCACAATTCCCGGCTCAGCCATCGGCACCATCGCCTACATGTCACCCGAACAGGCCCGCGGCTCGGAACTCGATCATCGCACTGATCTTTTTTCCTTCGGCACCGTGCTCTATGAAATGGCCACCGGACGCCAGACATTTTCAGGAAATACTTCGGCCGTGATTTTCGACGCAATTCTGAACCGCACTCCTACTCCGCCCGCGCGGCTCAATCCGCGTCTTCCGTCCGAACTTTCCGCGATCATCATTAAGGCCATGGAAAAGAACCCGGAAAATCGGTACCAGACCGCTGCCGGCATGCGCACCGACTTTACGCGGCTGAAGCATGATTCCGATTCCGGGCGTTTGGCGGCTCCGGCAGCTCGCGCGCAAAAATCGCTGGCGGTTCTCTATTTCGAAAATCTCAGCGGCGCCAAAGAAGATGAGTATTTCCGTGACGGGATGACCGAAGACATCATCACCGAGCTGCTGAAAATCAAAGGACTCCAGGTCTTTCCCCGCGCCACAATTCTTCCGTATCGCGACAAGCCTGCCACCGCGAAACAGATTGGTCAGGACCTGAATGCCGGATACATCCTGGGAGGCACTCTGCGCCGCGCCGGGAACCGCTTGCGCATTAACGCTCAACTGGTGGACGCCACCACCGATTTCCCCCTCTGGGCCGAACGTTACGACCGGGAATTGAAGGATGTGTTTGACGTGCAGGAGGAAATCGCCCGCAGCATCGCTCAGGCCTTGCGCATCACCCTTTCTCCCCAAGAAGAAAAGACCATGGCGCGCAAGCCGACGGAAAATCTGCAGGCCTACGACTACCTGCTCCGTGGCCGCAGCTACGCCCGGCGCGAGAATCTTGAGTTCGCCACGCAGATGTTCGAACACGCTATACGGCTCGATCCGGATTTTTCGGCCGCCCATGCCGGAATCGCGCAAGTTTGTGGCATGCAATATGAGTTGCACGGCAAGGATCCGCGTTCCATCGAGAAAGGCACCCTGGCGGCGGATCGTGCGATTGCGCTGGAGCCGCAACTCGCGGAAGCGCTGGCCGCGCGGGCTCGAATCTTTTACGCGCAGAACAAATACGACGATGCCGTCGAATGGGCTAAGCGAGCCGTCGATCGCAAGCCGGATTGCGAAGGCGCTTATAGCGTCTTGCTCCGCGCCTATTTCGCTTCGGGGCGGTATCAGGAAGTCGCTGAGCTGTCCGATCGTGTGCTGGAAGCTGCCGGTGATGATTACAACGTCTATCCTCCGCTGGTGAATTGTTTCCAGGCGCTGGGAGACCCCGAAGCCTCACGCAAGATGAGGGAAAAGGCCGTGGTCGCCCTGCAACAACAGATCGAACTGGTGCCTGAGGATGTTCGAGCGCGCAGCTTGCTGGCCGTTCAATTTGGCGCGCTGAAGAGGGTCCGCGAAGCCGTCAGCGAATTGGAGAAAACTGTCGCCCTGCGCCCGAAGGACCCCAACACTCTTTACAACGCTGCATGCACCTACGGAATTGTCGAAATGAAAGAAGAGGCGCTGCTCATGTTCCGTCGCGCCGTCGAATCGGGTTTCAGCAACCCGGACTGGGCCGCCCGCGACAGTGACCTTGCCTGTATCCACGATGATCCTGAGTTCAAGCGCATCATCAGCCAAGATCTGCACCGCGGCTGATTCAAACCGCACTCCGCTGGCATGTCTGACTAGCTAGCCGGCGCTCGGGTCCGGCGCTGCAAAACCTTCCGCTGCCTCATCAACGGTGGGAAACATCTCGATCAGCGTGTCCAGCTTGGTCATTTTCAAACTGTATTGAATCATCGGTTGCGCCGTTGCTATCCGCAGCTTCCCGCCAACCTTCTTCAGCTTGGTCAAGCACCTTACGAGTGTTCCAATCGCCGCGCTGTCGATATGCGTCACGCCTGCCATGTCGAAAATCACTCGCGTCTCGCGCGCCGCGATGATCTCATCCAGCTCTTTCTCCAACCGCGCACATTCCGCTCCGGCGTGAATGCTGCCTTTCATCTCCAGTGCAGCCATGCCGGGCTCCAAGGTTCGCTTTGAAAAGTGAACGATCACGACGCAGCGCTCCCCGTTCCCTCATACGGAAAATTCTGGATCAGCTTCACGCAATCTCCCAGCGCCGCGGCCAACGAATCGCCCCACCCGCACGGCACAAACGGAGCCGTCTTCTGGTTCACTTGTTTGTCCGCCTCGGCATAAAACCGCGCGCGCTGACCCGGCGGCGGTACCGCGAACTCCTTGACCGTAATCCCAAACGTCACGTGCCCGTCCGTCTGCTGCTTCGCAATCGTGAACTGATGCAGCCGCGTCAACATCTCCGCCGCGTGTGCATGTATATATTCCCAATCGCTCATTCACTATTCCTCAATTTCTTCGCCGTATTCTGCTGCGGATACTAGGACACCGACCGACTCAAGTCAACGTCAACCCGGGAGACTCAATATCGCCTCAACACGCCCGCCGGAAACCGCTGCCCGGTGATTGGCCGGCATCCATTTAGCGGAACTTGCAGCGGCCTAGCTGCGTACAATACCAAGAGGCATGCAATGCAAAACTTGATTGGCAATCTTCGCTACGCCTTTAGGCAATTCCGGCTGTCGCCCATTTTCACTGCCGCCGCCGTCCTCACGCTGGCTCTGGGAATTGGTGGAACCACGGCAATATTCACCTTGATCCACGCGGTGATGCTCCGCTCCTTGCCCGTCTCTGATCCTGGAAAACTCTACCGCATCGGCGAAGGCGACGATTGCTGCGTGGAAGCCGGTCCTCAGGACCGCTGGGGAATGTACTCGTATCCTCTGTACCAGCGGCTCAGGGCCGAAACCCCTGAATTCGAAGAAGTAGCCGCTTTCCAGGCCGGCGGTGCGCGCTTGAGCGTGCGGCGTCAAGGCGTCGAATCCGCCGCCAGACCTTTGCGCTCGGAATACGTCACAGGAAATTATTTTCAAACGCTCGGCGTCGGCGCATTCGGCGGCCGCATGTTCACGCTGGATGACGACAAAGCGGCTTCTCCGCCCGTGGCCATCCTCAGCCACCGCGTTTGGCAAATGACCTACGGCAGCGATCCTTCGGTAGTAGGTTCAAGCTTCGTGGTGGAGGGTCATCCCTTTACCGTGATTGGCGTCGCTCCTCCTGGATTTTTCGGCGAAACTCTGCGCGGCGACCCGCCCGACATCTGGATCCCGCTGCATCAGGAGCCCGTCATTAATGGCGACGGCGCACTATTGAATCAGTCTATCTCCGCATGGTTGCGCGTGATCGGCCGCCTGCGCCCGGGAGCTTCCGTTGCCGGAATGTCCCCTCGCCTGACTGGAATCCTGCGTCAATGGATGCAAAACGATTCCGGCTACCCCGCCAACTGGATGCCCGACGTAATTCGAATGCTCCCCAAGCAGTTCATCAACGTCGTCCCCGCCGGTGCCGGTGTCGCGGAGATGAAAGAAAACTACGGACGCAGCTTGCAGATTCTTCTAGCCGTTTGCGGCCTGGTTCTGCTGATCGTGTGCGCCAACGTGGCCAACCTGCTGCTCGCCCGCGCGGTCACCCGTCGTGGACAAACCGCCATACGCTTGGCCTTGGGTGCGACGCGACGCGAAATTATCATGCAAGCTCTCACTGAAAGCGTCCTGCTCGCCGTTGCTGGCGGCATAGCGGGCCTCCTTGTCGCCATTGCCGCCGCGCGCCTGCTGCTCGCGCTTGCCTTTCACAGCGCGCATTTCCTTCCCATCAGCGCCGCGCCATCGCTCATCGTATTGGCCTTCGCTTTCGGTTTGGCGCTCATTACCGGAATCATCTTCGGAGCCGCTCCCGCGTGGTTTGCCACACTCACCAATCCGGCCGAAGCATTGCGCGGCTCGGGCCGCAGCACCGGCGACCATTCCTCTTTTGCACGCACCGGACTTCTCATCGTCCAAGCCACTCTCTCGGTTGTCCTAGTCGCTGGTGCCACCATGCTCGCGCGCAGCCTAAACAAACTCGAGCACCAGGATTTCGGTTATCAACTGCAAGGCCGCGTGGTAGTGGCGCTCCACGACCCTCCAGCAAGTTACGCGCTGCCCCAGCTTGAAGCGCTCTACCGTCAGCTTGAAGAAAGTCTCAATCGCTTGCCTGGAGTGCGCGGCTCCGGCCTGGCACTTTACAACCCCCTCACCAACAACTGGGGCGAAATGATTCTGGTGTCCGGCCATCCTGCTCCCACAATGAGCGAAGAATCGGAGGCGTCGTGGGATCGCGTCAGCGCCGACTATCTTCAAAATTTCGGGATCCCGGTCTTGCGTGGTCGTTCCTTCACCTCAGCCGACAACGAAACCACCGCCCCGGTTGCCATCGTCAATGAAGCTTTCGTGAAGCGTTTTTTCAAGAATGGAGAAGACCCGCTTGAGCAGCACTTCGGCCTCGACTTGCCCCAGAACGCCGCTACGTTCCGTATCATCGGCGTTGTGCGCGACGCAAAGTTTGCCGGCTACGCCTTGGACAAACCGGCGCGCCCGATGTTCTACGTCCCGCTTTCCCAGAATGTCAATTACGCCGACAACGTAATGACCAGAGTCGAGCTCCGCTCTCACTTTGTCAGCGGAATTATGCTGGTGACCGATGTTCCCACCGGCGTCCTTGAGCCGCAGATCACCAAAACGCTCCGCGATTTGGATCCCAACCTGACCATTACCAGCATCCGCACCATGCAGCAGGAAGTCGCTCTCTCATTCGATCAGGAACGCGCCGTCGCGAGCCTCGCTGGCATCTTCGGCATCGTAGCACTGGTGCTCGCTGCCATCGGGCTCTACGGCGTCACTGCCTATACCGTCGCGCAGCGCACCAACGAAATCGGCATTCGCATGGCCCTCGGCGCTGACCGCTCGAACGTCGTTCAACTCATCCTTCGCGGCGCGTTCAAGCGCGTCCTGATCGGCCTGCTCTTGGGCCTGCCGCTGGCAGTTGGCGCCGGCCGCTTGATCTCATCTCAGCTATACGGCGTTTCCTCCTGGGACCCGCTCGCGTTGGCCGTGGCTGCCGGCGCGCTCGCCACTTGCTCCTTCTTCGCCGCTATAATTCCCGCCAACCGCGCAGCCTCCATTTCGCCCATGACCGCCCTGAGAATCGAATAGCCCGGTATCGCCTTGCTCTTTGCGATTCTCAGCCGGAGATCGGGGATTTTCGTCCCGACTCTACGCGCGTGCCAAAAGTCTCTGGTCGCTTCACACCAGTCAACGCAATCGCCGTCAGCACCAACAAAATGGGATCGATCGGATGTCGGTAACGCAGCGAAGCATGCGTCACGTAATACACCACCGGAACCGCCACGACGAACACCGCAGCCGGAAATGCATCCGTACTTCGTTTGCGCCACAGCATAACAATTCCAATCGCGCCGCCGATCGCCGTCAGCAAATTCAACGCAAAGATCGCTCGAATCCAAGCCGAATCCGCCTTCTCAAAATCCTCCACCGGACGAAACGACCCCACCCAAAAAGACATGAACCTCCATTTCGTCAGCCGCACCTCCATACCCTTATGCGTCCGCATGAACTCGCTCGCAAGTCTCCATTTCTCCTTCATGAACGCCGTCTCGCCAAGCTGTCCATATCGCCGGGCCTCGCCGTACCGCGTCACCCGCGCATTGACGTTCGGCGAGCGGTCGTCAAACACCTCGTTGTTCCCAATCCACAGCTCGAACGAAAAGTTCGATCGCAGCGGAATGAATCGGTGGAATTGCGCGTAATTCCGCACAGTCCATGGTACGCAGCACAAGATCGCAATAGCCAGCGCGGCCGCCGGCCTAGCAAATTGCCCGCTTGCTCCTCCCACACTCACGTCCCGCCGCTCGATGTAAACCGCCCAGCCCAACAAAAATGGCATCGCCACGCCCATCGCCGGATTCGTCAGCAAAGTAAAGCCCCACAGAAACCCGTACCCGCACCAATCGCCCATCCGCCGAGATTCGGCCAGCGCCAGCGTCGCCCAAAGAATCGTCGCCGCAAGCAGCGCCGTCAGCGACGTATCCCAAATCCACTGAAAGGGAATCACGATCGCGTTCGGAAAAACCGCCCACAACCAAGCCGCCACGCTCGCCGCTCCGATTCCCGCAATTCGCCTCCCCGCAAAATAAATCGGCACGCAAGTCGCCGCCGAAAAAATTATATTCAACGCCGCCGCCGCGTAAAACGCGTGCAGCGTAAACACCCCGAACACGCAAAATATCCCCGCCAGCATCAACGGATACACCGGCGCAAGCCAAGCCGTCGCCCCCGTGTCGCTCCTCATCGGCGAGCTGTACCCTTTGCCCGTCGCCAGCGCCATCGCAATGTTCCCCGTCTCCTGCTCGAACGGCGCCGACGCCAGCGCCTCCGCCGAAATTTCGCGCACCTGCACGTACGCATACCCAACGCGGCACACAATCGCCACCGCCGCAATCAGCCACAACGACCCCGCCGCCGCGATGATCTTCCGCTTCTCCAACTTCACACCTTCGCCCCAGCCCTTGTTCTTAAGTTTTCCGTAGGGGCACGGGAGCATGCGCGCTCTTTGCGTCCCGGATGTTCTCGCGGGCTGCGCCCGCTGATACGTTGCCGACCACGAAAGGGAACCGCCTAGCCCCCGCGTTTGCGTCTTTCCTCTGTCAAATTTATCCCCCGAATTATCCCCATTATGTGTCAAATTGAACAGACACCCCCACACGTGTGGTTCAAACTGAATTCCACTGTGATCCTGATTCCGAGGATCCCGCACTCACTGGAGGCTACAATGTTTGGATATGGATTGGTCGGAACCTTATTGATTATCTGCTTGATCGTTTGGCTGGTACGCAGAGCTTAATGCAGAGAATAGTGCCGCGCTCCTAGTCGTCACTCCTGCTTCAAGTTGTGAGTCTTTTCATGCGCTCTTGAGCATCTCAGTCCGAAACTTGGGCGCAAGCTTTTCGAGTTTGGCCACGAGTTTCTCGTGCGCAGCTTTGTCCAATTTCGGCGCTGGCGAGGTGCGGCTCTCAACCGGAATTCCGATCTGCAAAAAGAAGTTCTCCATTCCGGCCGGCGAGCATAGGCAAAGCAGGCGCGCCGGTTTGTTCGAAATGTTATGAAACTGATGCGGCGCATTCGACGGAACGTTCACCGTCTCCCCTGCGCGCGCCACCGACTTCTTCCCGCGAAAGGTCACATCAACTTCGCCCTCGAGCAGAACGAACGTCTCCTCGAAATCGTGCCGATGCGGAGGCGGTCCGCCCCCCGGCGGAACGTGCATATCGATCAGGCAAAACCGCCCCTTCGTATCCTTACCCGTCAGCAGAATGGTGTACGTGTCCCCCACAACCGCAATGTGAGCCAGCCCGCCATCCTCGTCACCCCGCGCCACCGCAAGCCCTCTCCGAAAATCATCCGGAGGTATCTTCACCCCCGGTCTCCCGTCAATCCCTGACTTGCTGCTCATCCTCTTTCTCCTTCTCGTCATGGTTTTTTATTCCGCCCGAGCGCTTCTTCGTCCTCAAAGCGCAAGCAGCCCAAAGTTTACGACGAATGCCCGCTCCTCGCTCTTGCCACATTCTTATCACTAGCGGCGGCGGCACCGGATCGCGCATCCCAGAAATAAGCAGCGTAGGAACCGAAGGTTGCGTCGCAGATCCCAATCATCACAAAGCCTAATTCTTCGGCACGTTCGTTCGAGTGGACCAGCCCGTGCTCGCCACGCGGTCCCAAAACATCCTCCTCGTGGGAACGTACTTCGCCATCTTTCCAGTTGGCGCCGTCGGAACAAACACCTGAAAGCGCCAATTCAGCACATCCGCAGCGAAGATTTTCCGGTCTTTCCCGATCGCCAGGAAATGTCCCCACGCAAATTGTCCCGGCGCGTGTCCCGGCTCGCCGAGCGCGCCAAGAATCTTCCCGTTTTGATCCAGCTCCACAATTCGGTCGTAGCCTCCATCAATCATCCAAACGTGTTGATCCGGTGTGATGAAAAGTCCGTACGGATACCCGATCCCGGTCCATTCCTTCAGAAAATTTCCGTCCGCATCGAAAATTTGAATCCGCTTGTTCTCGCGGTCCCCCACGTAAACTTTCCCCTCGCCGTCTACTGCCACGCTGTGCGGCAAATTGAACTCGCCTGGCCCGGTCCCGTACGTCCCCCAGGCCTTCAGGAATTTCCCTTCCCGGTCGAACTTCACCACTCGCGAATTTCCATACCCGTCGGAAACATAGATATCCCCGTTCTTCGCGAAAGCTACGTCCGTCGGCTGATTGAATAGCCAGTCCGATTCCGCCGCCACGTTCTTGCGTCCCAGCACCAAAAGAACCCGTCCCGCGGGGCTTAGCTTCAACACCACGTGGCTGCCGTCGTCCGTCGTCCACAGGTTGTCGTCGCCATCGATTCGCAATCCGTGCGGATGCGTGAACAGCCCTTCGCCGATGCTGCGCAGATAGGTTCCATGTTCGTCGTATTCGCTCAACATCGGCGTCGCTCGCTGAAACAAAAAAATGTGCCCCTTCGAATTCAACGCCACTCCCGAAGCTTCCCCCACTGTCATTCCGTCCGGTTGATGAAAAAAATCAGCCATCACGCGGTAGCCCAGTTCCGGCACGGGCTGAAATCCCGCCGCATTCGTATCCTGCGCCTCCGCTCGTCCCGTTAAGCACAGCATCGCCACAATCGCCAATCGAAGTAGCTTGTTCATGAAACCTCGCGTCCGCAGATTGCCCATCTGCCCGCGGATTATAGACCGGGAATGCAGCGACCGCCTCACGGGAACATTATGAGTCCACAGCTTCCTTTTCTGCGGGTTGTGCAGAAAGGGTGCGGATTTTGACGTTCAATTATTTTCAAAGCGGGCAGGACTATTCAGATAGGTACATTGTCCAGGTGTTCGAAGTGGCTTCGATGCGTGGACTCCTCATGACTCTTTCCAGCCTGTCTGGACTCATGGCGGAGGGGTCCGCGACCCCAGAGAACCACCTCAGTGAACCGTCCGCGTTACGCCGGGCACTCGGTGGTGTGAACAAAATTTGCAGCGACACTCGATAGAAACCCTTTCCCGAAAAGATAAAATAGTCGGACGGATCGAAAGGAATAGCAATTTCTACCTGCTCGCCCGGCTGCAGAAACACAAAGTTGTCATCAACTACTCTCGGAGGACCCACCATCGGACAATAAACTAGCCGTGGCGACGGCAATATGCGGCCGTCCGTGCGTGTAATTCTCCACTGAAGCGCGGGGCCATAATAGCCTGATGGAGAGTGTCCCGTCGGAGAAGGAAATGCTATTACCTTCGACGATCGGTTCACCAGGAACGCCCGGAATTTCAGATTGTCGCCAGCGCGAATCAGCCGCGGCCCGGAGATTTCAAGTTCCACCGCTGCGGTACTCGGAGCGCTAACCTGTTGTGATCCAGTTGATTGTGGCAACTGAGTCGGTGAGGGAAAGCAAAGCGTAGAGAGCAGCATCAACAACAAAAGCACGGAAACTGTCCTCCAAAGCTGATATTCTCAGAATCTCCCTGTTTATGTCACTAGTACACTAGGTTCATTCTCCACACTTGTAGCTCAAAGCTCTAAAATCGGAGTTTCACATCTTAGGAATGCCCTTCCAACCACCCCTCTACAAAAGACCCGCACTATGCTCACCGCCTTAGGCCCTTGCATCGTATGTTAGTCTTGAAATGGAGCTATGTGCAGCACAGAAAAGCTCGGCGCAGAAAGCGGTCGAAAGCAGTCGGTCGTCCTTCGTCCGCCCATTTTCCTCAATCCCAAGGGCGTTCACGGGCAAGGGAAGTTGCGTTTTCGGTTTGATGCAGGGCTAGTTTTGAGTAATTTTTACGAAGAGTTTCGCCCATTTCTAACCGGTTCTGCCTCACAAACAGAAATCGACGTAACTCACTCAAAACAAAGAATCGCCCCATTTCTAACCGGGTCCAGAACAGCGACGTAAGCTTTCATCAAATTGGCCAAAGTTCTGTCCGGAATTCTTTCACGGACCACAGGTCGTGGTCCACGGATCGCGTCTTCTTCCAGCCACTGCTTTTCGCTATAATGCCCCCTGCCCAAACTTCTCCCGCGAGGCTCGCAACTTAACCTAACGCCATGCCCACGCAAACCAAATCGAAGTCCTCCAAATTCGACGCCTCGAAATATCAAGGCCTCGATCGCGACACCCTAATCCGCATCTACCGCCTAATGTTTCTCTCTCGCCGCCTCGACGACCGCGAAATCCAGCTCAAGCGCCAAAACAAAATCTACTTCCAAATCAGCGGCGCAGGACACGAAGCCGCTCTCGTCGCCGCTGGCCTCGTCCTGAAGCCTGTTTACGACTGGTTTTTCCCGCACTATCGCGACCGCGCTCTCATGCTCGCGCTCGGCGTCACTCCCTACGAAATGATGCTCGAAGGAGTCGGCGCGAAAGACGACCCCGCATCCGGCGGCCGCCAGATGCCCTCGCACTGGGGCAATCAGAAACTCAACATCGTCTCCCGCTCTTCACCCACGGGGACGCAATTCCTTCACGCCGTCGGCTCCGCCGAAGCGTCGCTTTACTACAAAAAGTTTCCAAAAGCTTTCGAGCAAGCTCGCAAAGCCCCGCTCGGCGACACCGTCGAGTACAAGCCCGACGACGTGATGTACGTCTCCTCCGGCGAAGGCACCACCAGCGAAGGCGAATTCTACGAAGCTCTAAACACTGCCAGCACCGAAAAACTTCCGGTCCTGTTTCACATCGAAGACAACGGCTACGCCATCTCCGTTCCGGTGGAAGTCCAAACGCCGGGCGGCAGCATCTCGAAACTTCTCGCCAATTATCCCGGCATGCATATTGAAGAATGCGACGGCACCGATCCGCTCGAAAGTTACGCCGCCATGAAACGCGCCGTCGAGCATTGCCGCGCGCGCAAAGGTCCCGCGCTCGTTCACTCACACGTGATTCGTCCGTACTCGCACTCTCTCTCCGACGACGAAAAGCTCTACCGCTGCGAGACCGAGCGCGAAGACGAATCGCGCCGCGACCCGCTCCCGAAATTTGGTCTCTTCCTGGTCCGTGAAGGCGTCGTCGAGGAAGGCGAACTCAACAAACTGGAAGCGGACGTCGAGCGCGAAATTGGCGAAGCTACCGACCGCGCTCTCGCCGCCGAATTACCCTCAAAGGATTCTATCTATCAATGGGTTTACTCCCCGGACGTTGATCCGCGCGGGAAAAAATTCGAAGCCGAGCCCAAGCTTCAAGGCGAACCCAAAACCATGGTCGAGATGGTTTCCGCCACTCTTCTCGACGAGATGCAAACCGACGAACGCATCGTCGTCTTTGGCGAGGACGTAGCCGATTGCAGCCGCGAAGACAGCCTGTCACTAGTCAAAGGGAAGGGCGGCGTATTCAAAGCCACCGCAGGTTTGCAGCGCAAGTTCGGCTCTAAGCGAGTCTTCAATTCACCGCTGGCCGAAGCGAATATCGTCGGCCGCTCTATCGGTATGGCCCTGCGCGGAAT
Source organism: uncultured Acidobacteriota bacterium (assembly GCA_963698005.1). Taxonomy (GTDB): domain Bacteria; phylum Acidobacteriota; class Terriglobia; order Acidiferrales; family UBA7541; genus Palsa-295. The sequence continues at coordinate 1,877,769 of OY969113.1, read as the reverse complement.
GAAGCCCGTACCCGAAATTCAGTTCTTCGATTACATTTGGCCCGCTTACATGCAATTCCGCAACGAGCTAGCCACCATGCGTTGGCGCTCTGCTGGGCATTTCAAAGCCCCCATCGTCGTGCGCGTCGCGATCGGCGGTTACCTCACCGGCGGCGCGATTTATCACAGCCAGTGTGGCGAAGTGGTGTTCACACACCTTCCCGGCTTACGTGTAGTGATGCCTTCCACCGCCCTTGATGTCTGCGGTTTGCTTCGCACCGCAATTCGGTCCGACGATCCCGTGATGTTTCTCGAGCACAAACATCTCTATCGCCAGCCCTACAATCGCTCGGAATATCCCGGCGCTGATTTCACCATCCCGTTCGGCAAAGCGCGCGTAGTGCGCGAAGGCACCGACGTCAGCATCATCACCTACGGCGCCGTAGTCCATCGGGCCGAAGTCGCAGCCGCGGAATTGTCCCGCGCCGGAATTTCCGTCGAGATACTTGACCTGCGCTCGCTCAGCCCCTACGATTGGGAAGCCATCGCTGCAACGGTGCGCAAAACGAGCCGCGTTATCGTCGCCTACGAAGACACTCTATCCTGGGGATACGGCGCTGAAATCGCCGCCCGCATCGCCGACGAACTATTCGAAGACCTTGATGCTCCCATCCGCCGCGTCGCCGCCACCGACACTTTCTGCGCCTACCAGCCCAAACTCGAGGACGCCATCCTCCCCCAAACTGAAGACATAGTCCGCGCCGTCCGCTCCCTGGCGGCTTTCTGATGACACAATTCAACGCACCCAGCGGATCGGATGGTTTCTCTGGAGTGCGGGAGCTTGCTCCCGCTTTCTACTCCCGGACGCGTATTGCCGTAGCAAGATCGCGTAGGGGCGCAGCATGCTGCGCCCGCTCTAACAACTCGCGGGACCGAACGGAATCGCCATGCCGCGCCTTTCGTAGCGCCGGCGTCCCGCCGGCTCTTTTGATTTTCTCAAGCACTGGGCAAACAGCCGGGTTGGCACCGCGCGTGGCAGCCGCCGGTTCTGACGAGGAAACTTTTTACGTGGTAGGATCGTATCTAAATACAGGAACCCGCGCGAACATCGCCCTTGTGTGTCGCGCAGGAGGCAAAAATGACTTGTAACCACTGCAAGAGAGATCTCGCCGAGCACTCGAATTTCTGCTACTACTGCGGAGCGCCCCAGCAAGCAGCGCCTCCGGTGCCGCCCGTTCAAAAGCGCCTGATGCGCTCATCCGTCGATGTCAAAATCGCCGGCGTCTGCGGCGGTATCGCCGAATACATGGACGTGGACCCGACTGTCGTTCGCCTGGTCTGGGTGCTCGTCTCGTTCTTCACCGGCATCGTCCCAGGCCTGATCGCCTACCTCGTCGCATGGCTCGTGATGCCGCAAGCATCGCTGCCGGTTCCGGCGACTGTAATCGTTACGCCTCCGCCGGCGACAGCGCCAAACTTCAGCCAGCCCGCGTAAACTCGGCGAGCCGGCCAGGAGACGCAAGCGGCTAGTCCCGCTTGTCCCTGCCTTTCGGCTTCTTCGAGAAATTTCGCTGCTTGGCGAAAATGGCCTGATCCAGCGAAATCAACCCGGCGCCGACCGCCGCCAACGCGAATGACCCAACCATCATCGCCAGCGGAAATTCGTAATTATGTACCGCCATCGGATTCGCCAGGATTCCGTGCACCTTCACCAGCGCGACCGCCATCTCCACCGCGAGCAGCACCCCGGCGATGCGCGTGAACAGCCCGACGATCAGTAAGATCCCGCCAAACAATTCCAGCACCCCGGAGATGTAAGCAAAGTAGGCAGGAAATCCCAGGTGGGCGAAAGCTTCGGTCGCGTGCTGCGACTGAGTGAACAGCTTGGGGTACCCATGCGAGATGAATATCACTCCAAGTCCCACCCGCAACAGCAGCAAAGCGAGAGGCTTCAGTTTCTCCAGACTTTCCATTCGTAATCTCCCGGCATCTAATCACAAGAGTCGCTGAATTGTCGGCTCTTAGCGTTGAGCCATATGGCTCAAACTCAAGCGCCCGCATTGTACCAGACGAGCCAAATCGCGCTGAAGTTGGGGCGTTTGGAAACCTCTCCAACCCCACGCAGGAGGCGCGCCATCGTTAGTGTAAAATCCAGTGTCATATCAGAGGTTCGTAAGAATGAAGTTGGAGACCGGTACTGATGCGTAAGGTTTTGCTGGGCTTGCTGGTGCTGCTGATTTTAGGGACGGGCGCGTATCTTCGGTTCCGTCATCCGAAAGCGCCGATGGAAGTGGGTTATGCGGGCGATCGCCAAGTAGTTGTGTGGAGCACCTCCGCGCAGGTACGCGAGGTAGTGACGACGGTGAGCTTCGGCGAAAAACTAGACGTGCTTCAGCGTTTTCAAGATCAAGTAAAAGTGCGCACCCCGAAAGGAATCACCGGTTGGATTGAGGAACGCGAATTGCTTTCGGCGGATGTATGGGACAAGGCGAAGGACCTGGACAAAAAGGCCGCAGAAATGCCGATTGAAGCGCGCGGGCACACCAAGGTTCTCAGCAATCTCCACATCGAACCGGGACGCGATTCGTTGCGCCTCCGCCAGTTGAATAAAAACACTCCGCTGGATGTGCTCGCAAGGCAACCGGTGGCTGCCGCGACGGTTCGCGGCGCAGGCGCGGGGGAAGATCCTGCGACAGCTTTACCGGGGAAGAAGGAAGATTGGTGGCTGGTGATAGAGCACAACAGCGATCAGACCACCATGGCGGGCTGGATTATGGGGCGATTTATCGATCTCGATGTTCCCGAGCCGCTGCCCGATTATGCCAGTTCGGCGGGAATGCGCATCGTAGGGTGGTTCGAATTAAATCGCGTTGCGGATGGTTCCCAGAAGGCAAAGCCGCAATATCTTCTAGTCGGAACGCACGGAGCCGAAGGGCAACCGTGCGATTTTTCACTGCTGCGCGTGTACACATGGGGCCAGAAGAAGGAACGATACGAAACAGCGTTTGTGGAAAGCGATGTGTGCGGGAAACTGCCCGTTAAAATAACCAAGGCCTCCGCACCGGGCGGCGAAGTGAGGTTCGAGTTTCAGAATTTGAGCGGCAAAGGAGCCGAAGAGCGGAAATATGTGATGAAGCAGACGGTCGTTCGCCGCGTGCGCGAAGCCGGCGAAGCAAAACCCCTCAAACGCAAGCGTTAATCAGAGCGCCTCACCCCTCTTCATTCGATCGAACGCCGGTCTTCAATTGCGCTAAATTTATCTATATGCGTAATCGCACTTCATCTTTCCGTATTTTGGCGGTCTTTATTTGCGCGTTCTTGATCGCCGGATCTTGGCACACTGAAACACAAGCGTTACAACAACGGCCTTTGGGTCTCGCGCTCGAATATATCGGCGAGTGGGGTTCGAAGGGCGATGGGCCAGGACAACTGCAAGATCCTGCGAGCATCGCCGCGGACACGCTCGGCAACGTCTTTATTGCGGACCCCGGAACAGGTTTCATTCATAAATTCGGACCGCGGGGAAAGGCGCTGCTCTCGTTTCAAGAAGACGGTTTGAAGCATCCACAATCGATTGCGGTGGATAACGGCGGAGTGATCTACGTGACGGATCCGGCGCGCGGCAGCGTTTTCCTTTTCTTTCCCGGAGGAGAAGGCAATCGCTATCGCGAGCTGCGGTTGAGAACACATGCAAGCGCGGGCAATTCTCTTAGCCTCGCCGTAGCGGCTGACGGACTTATCCATGTTTTCGATGCCGACGCGTCGAAATGTTTCACCTTTGACGCACGATTGCGGCTGCAGCAAACGTGGGCTCCTCCAGGCAGCGATCCGCGAGCTAAAAAAATCTTTGGCCCAATCGAATCCGGCAAGGACGGGTTTCTCTACCTCGCGAAATCTTCCGGCAACATTTTGAAGCTCACGCGCGAAGGCCATTTTGTAACAGAAATAGCTCCGGGAGAAAATGAAGCCAAATGGAATCCGACGCCGGGTTTTGCCGTTTCAAACAACGAAATTTTCGTGATGGACGACAATGGACGAACGCTGCACGTGGTAACGACGGACGGCAATCCAAGGCTGGACATGGATCTTGCGCCTCAGTTGGGACAGGGAACGCGGCCGGCGCCGCCGCTAGCAGTCAGCCCGCAACATGAGTTGCTGGTTCTTGATGCCCCAGAACATCGCGTCCTGGGATACCGCATCAATTTCTAGTGAAGACTTGCTAATGGCTCAGTTTCCGGCTCTTCGCCTTACCTGGCAGTAGGACCGTTAATCTGAATAATCCCCGGCAACGATGCCGGGCTGCTTCCGCAACGCAATCAATGCGCCCAGATTTTGGCAGGGTCGGTCTCGAACGGATACACGTGGACCATCCAACTGAAGATGATCGGAATCCAGCGCCCGCCCGCGGCTTCGCATGCATCCTGTGTGGCGATGGAGCCGCGCAAGCCGAACTCCTTCCAATTCGCCTGCTTCACTCCGGCGGAGCCCTTCGGCGGCCAACAGAGATTCACGTGCTCGTGCCAGCGCGCGATGCTCAGGGGAACGCGTTCGTTTAGTTGCTCTTCGTCAAAACGCCGCGGCGCGGTGTACATGGCGCCCTCGAGCTCGTAACCGTCGCCCACTTTCTTGTAGAGCAATGAAGTAGGATGCGCGGGGTTGAAAGAGAACTGCGCTTCCATCGCGTAGCGGTAATTTGTGAAGTGATAATGCTCCTGCGGAACGCCGGCACCAAATATTTTGAAACCGTCGTCCAAGGCTTTGTGATAGTCCTTGTATTGTTCGATCGCGGGGCGAAGTTTATCCAGGATTTGCTGCGCGCGCTGTTCGTCTCCCGGCGAGGGCTTCCGCAGATCCGTCATGTGCATATGCGGGCCCATTTCCATATGCATGTCGGACATCTGCTCGTTCGCGGACATAGCCGCCTGCGGAGCGATCTTTGCGTCGTGTTGCATTTCGCCCATGTCCATTCCGGGCATATCCGGTTTCTGCGGGGGAGGAGTCTGGTTCTGCTGCGCGCTGAGTCGCGCGGTCAACGGGAGCGTGAATATCGCCAGCAGCAGGATGATCCAACGATTCTTTTTCATTTCTCGCCCTCTCTTACGACCACTGCTTCACTATAAACCTCGTGATTGTTCTTTTTAGAAAAATCCCATCTAGCAGACGCGTTGATGTCACGGGCTGTTGAATTCGCGCTGACGGCTGTCGCAATTCGTTGTTTCGACGTCAGGAGAGTGGCATCGAGTCCCAATCGGAAATTCCGGTGGACAGCAGCATCCACTTGCGCCGATAATCTTTAGCGACCTACTCGCGATCCAATCCGAATCATCTCCATGCAGAGAGGAAATCATCTAATGAAAACGCTACTCAAGGGCCTATTGTGTCTTGCGCTCGCGGCCTCATCGCTCGCAGCGCAGACTTCCAGTGATAAGAAGGCTTCCACCGCCGGTCTGCCGCCGATCATCGATCGCGAACTGATCTTCGGTAATCCCGAAATCGCTGGCGCGCAACTTTCGCCCGACGGAAAGTATGTGGCGTTCCAGAAGCCGTGGAAAGACACGCGCAACGTCTATGTGAAGGGGGTGAATGAACCGTTCAGCGCGGCACGGCTGTTGACCACGGAAACCAAACGGCCGATCGCCGGATTCTTCTGGACCCGCGACGGCAAATACATTTTGTACGTGAAAGACAACGACGGAGACGAAAATTACAACGTCTATGCCGTGGATCCCAGCGCCAGTCCGGCGGCGGGAGCGGACGCCCCGGCCTCGCGCGATTTGACCGGGCTGAAGGGTGTTCGCGTTGAGCTTGTCGATGTCCCCAAAAATGATCCTGACGTGGTTTATATCGGGCTGAACGACCGCGACAAAGCCTGGCACGATCTCTACAAGCTCAAAATCTCCACAGGCGAGAAGACGTTGATACGCAAAAATACCGAGCGCATCGAAGGCTGGCAATTCGATCTCCAGGGTAATCTGCGTCTGGCCACGCGTTCCGCGGAGAACGGCGACACAGAAATTCTTCGCGTCGATTCCGGCAAATTCAGCAAGATTTATTCGTGCAGTGTCTTTGAAACTTGCAGCGTGATCCGCTTTCAGAAAGACGGCAAGCGCGCGTACATGGAGACCAACAAGGGCGCCGATATGAACCTGACCGCTCTGGCACTCCTCGATCCGGAAACCGGAAAAACGGAGATCGTGGAATCCGATCCGCTGAAGAAAGTGGATTTCGGCGGCGCGTTTTTCAGTGAAGCTACCGACGAACTGGCCTTCACCGTGTATGTCGAAGACAAACCGCGTTACTACTTCAAGGACAAAGGCTTCGGCGCCGATTTCAAATGGCTCGATGGAAAATTCCCCGGCAAGGAAGTGAGCCTTGGTTCGGCCACGCTGAACGAAAAGACTTGGTTGATTACCGCCAGCAGCGACACCGAACCGGGCGAGACCTACCTCTTCGATCGCAAAGGCCGCAAACTCGCCCTGCAATACAGGATACGCGACAAACTTCCCCGCGCAGACTTGGCGGAGATGAAGCCGGTCCACTACAAGTCGTCGGACGGGCTGGAGATTCCGGCCTATCTCACTTTGCCGAAAGGCGTGCCTGCTAAAAACCTTCCCACAATTATTTTCCCGCATGGAGGGCCCTGGGGCCGGGACTACTGGGGTTACAACGGGTATGCCCAATTTTTTGCTAACCGGGGATACGCAGTATTGAGCATGAACTTCCGCGGTTCCACCGGCTACGGCAAGAAATTCGAAGATGCGGGCAACCAACAATGGGGCCGAAAGATGCAGGACGACGTCACGTGGGGCGTGAAATACATGGTTGACGAAGGTATTGCTGATCCCAAGCGCGTGGGCATCTTCGGCGGATCTTACGGCGGCTACGCCACGCTAGCCGGCGTAGCGTTCACGCCCGACCTTTACGCGGCGGCTGTGGATTTATTCGGCCCATCCAACCTGATTACTCTGATGGATTCCATTCCGCCGTACTGGGAATCCGTCCGCCAGATGTTCTATCAGCGCATGGGAAATCCCACAACGCCTGAAGGGAAAGCGCTGCTGGTAGAGCGCTCTCCGCTCACTTGGGCAAGCAAAATCAAAACGCCACTTATGATTGCGCAAGGCGCCAATGATCCGCGCGTCAACCACGCTGAATCCGAGCAGATCGTGATCGCGCTGCGCGACCGCGGTTTTCCTGTGGAATACTTGCTGATTCCTGACGAAGGCCACGGGTTTGCTCGTCCCGTGAACAACATGGCCGCTATCATGGCTACGGAGATATTCTTCGCCAAGTATCTGGGCGGCCGTGACCAGACAGATGGAACGCCGGAAGTTATGGCGCGGCTGAAAGAAATCACCGTCGACCCCAAGACTGTGGTGCTGGCGAAGAAGGTTGACGCCAGTTCAGTGACTGCTCCCAAAACGGCAAGAGACCTTGAGGCCGGAACGTACAAGTATCAGGCTAAGCTCGAAATCAGTGGCCAGCAGATCCCGCTCAGTGTCTCGACTACTATCGCGGCTGAGGGTGTCGGCTGGACCGCAACGGACGTCATTGACACACCTCAAGGGTCGATCACCGAAATATCGACTTTGGAAAAAGGGACCTTGATCGCGCGCACGCTCAACTTGAAACAGGGGCCGGTAACGATCGACCTGAATTTCAGCGGCGACAAAGCTGTGGGCAACGTGAACATGAACGGGACGGATAAACCCGTCTCAGTCGATCTGGGGGGACCACTGTTCGCTGATGGCGCAGGTTCGAAACAGTCTATCGCGTGCCTGCCCTTGGCCGAGGGCTACAGCACCACGTTCCGTGACTTCGATGTCCAGAAACAAAAAGTGAAGCTGATGCAGTTGAACGTTTCAGGCGTGGAAAAAGTGACGGTGCCTGCCGGCACGTTTGACGCTTATAAAGTGGACATCACTTCGGCCGACGGTGGCGACGACAAGGAAACGCTTTGGGTATCCAAGGATTCTCACAAGGCGGTGAAGGAATCCGCAGTGCTGCCGTCCATGGGCGGAGCCGTACTGACACAGGAATTGCTGCCGTAGGCGCGTCGGGCAGGCTAGCTTAGCTGGAACAGAGCCTCACCTCGAAGTAGGCGTTCTTCCAGCATTTTTCGTTAGATGCCAGGCATCACACCAGGAGCACAGATAGGCGCGAAGGTCCTTTGGCGCATTGGCGGTTGCGATCTGGTGTGCGGCTGTAGCCAGAGCTTCGCCTTCGGTTGCGTACTTCCGCTTCCCGCTGACCGGACATTTTGATTCGTTGTCGACCACGATCCGTACCGCAAAATCTTTCTGGACATGAGCTAGCCTTACGGCTTTTCCATTCTGTCAGAGGAACACTAATCATCTGCCATTACGAGCCAATTAGGCAAATTTGATAAATGCCTAATCGGAAGCAGACCACTTCCCAGAATTTAGATAGCTTCTTAGCAAACGCACAACGCGATATTATTTCGCCGTGCATTTCGGATGGATCGCATAGGGAGAATACCGTGCCACTGTTGCTTAGCGAAGCGGATGTGAAATCGCTGCTGACGATGCCAATTGCAATTGACGCTGTGGAGAATTCTTTTCGCCGGCTCGGAGACGGTTCCGCGCTAGTGCATTCGCGGCAGAGGCTGCATTTGCCGTCGAAAAGTTACTTGCATTATATGGCGGCAGCCGACGGCGTCAGCGGTTACATGGGCTTGAAAATCTACACCAGCTCGGGTAAAGGACTGCGTTTTCTGGTCACTCTTTTTAGCGTCGAATCAGGCGATTTGGTGGCGTTGATCGAAGCTGATTTTCTAGGACAAATGCGCACCGGCGCTGCGAGCGGCGTCGCTACGAGGTATCTGGCGCGCGAAAATGCGCGCAAGCTGGGACTCATTGGGACCGGATTGCAGGCGCGCACGCAGCTCCAAGCGATTGCGCAAGTCCGGAAGCTGGACGGCATACAAGTATTCGGCCGTGACGCGGAGAGGCGCGAAAGATTCGCCGAGGAAATGAGCGACGCTCTGAAGATTCCTGTTACGGCGGCTGCGTCGGCGGAAGATGCAGTGCGCGAAGCAGACATCGTTGTAACTTCGACCACGAGCACGAATCCGGTGCTTCAGGGACGGTGGCTGAAGCCGGGCGTGCATATCAATGCCATCGGCGCTAATTTTCCGCAGAAGCGCGAGTTGGACTCGGAAGCTGTCGAGCGGTGCGATGTGATTGTGGTGGATTCTCGCGCGCAGTCGAAACTTGAATCGGGCGATTTGATTCACGTCTTCGGAGAAGATGCAGCGCGATGGGCTGAAGTGAGAGAACTAGCTGAAATCGCCGCAGGTAAAGGCGCCGGCCGAACGAGCCCGAATCAGATCACACTATTCAAGTCCAACGGGATTGCTACGGAGGACATTGTTGTAGCTGGACGAATATTCGAGATCGCGCGTGAACGCGGGATGGGCCGCGATGTTCCGATGTGGGAAGGCAATGCCGGAATTGAAAAGCGTACTGGAGCGAGGAAGTAGTTTGGTCTTAGCCTAGGCGCGAGGACGGCCCAGTTTCTTGACTAGCGCATCGTGAAGGCGGTGGCGCATATCTTCGGGAAGCGGGGCGGGCTCGGAGTTGCAGTAGATCTGAATGGTCTTCTTGGTAGTGTCCACGATCAGCTTGCAGTTCTTGCATTTGGCGAGATGCACTTCGATCGAGACGCGCAATTCAGGATCGAGCGCCTCATCCAGATAATCTTCCAACTCAACAACGATGGTCTTGCAATTCACTGAATCTCACTCCGTCGAAAATATTTATTCAGTTTCTGCCGCAGTTTCAGGCGCGCGCGAAGGAGTCTCGATTTCACCGCTGGGACTGAAAGCCCCAGCGCCTCGGCCGTCTCTTCGGTCGATAATTCTTCGATGTCGCGCAACTGGAAAACGATTCGAAAAGATGGGTCTAAATCACCGATCACTTCGGAGAGAATGTCGGAAAGCTCGGTTTGTTTGTAGCGATCTTCGGGCGAAGGGCCCCAGTCTTCTATCTCGCGTGGTATCAAATCTTCGCCGGTATTCACTTCTTCGTCGATGGAAACCACGTTGGGGCGGCGCTTGCGCAATTTCATCAGCGCTTGATTGACGGCTATGCGCACGAGCCAGGTATAGAATCGGGAGTTGCCCTGGAATCCGGAGAGATGTTCGTAAGCCTTCAGAAACGCTTCCTGCATCACGTCTTCCGCATCTTCGCGGTTTTGAGTGATGTTCTGGGCCAAGCGTAAAATCTTGCGTTCGTAGCGGCCGACCAGGGTTTCGAAGGCGGTGATGTCGCCGGACTGGGCGGCAGCGACGAGAATGGGCTCGTCTTCCTTCACCACCTGGGAGGGAAGGGAACGAGCTTGCGCCGGGTTCTCACCTGCCGGATTCATTTTGGATGCGCTCATTTCGACGTATCTCGCAGACAGAAGGGTAGCACAGGTTGGGAGAAGTCCACGCTGCCGTCAACTCGCTCGCGGTTAGATGCTCGAGTGGGGTCCGCGGATTGAGGTATGAGGCGGAAAAATGGAGTGCCGGCGAGCCTAACCGGGCGGCCGGCCTTGACACGCTGGGCCACGGGAAGTATTCTATTTACCGAACGAACGTTCGAACGGAACCGCGCGTCTCCTTTATGCCAAAACCTTCTGTGCCACAGCCTGAGCGCCAAGAAAAACTTCAAGTGATCCTGCTCCACGCCGCGCAAGTTTTCTGCGAGAAGGGTTACGAAGGCGCTTCGATACGCGACATCAGCAGATCGAGCGGCGTTTCGCTGGCGGGGTTGTATCACTACATTAAGAGCAAGCAGGAACTTCTGTACCTGATTCAGATCCACACCTTCAAAACCATTCTTGCGCGGCTGGAAAATAGCCTGTCCGGCGTTGATGAGCCGGTGGAGAAGCTGCGCATTCTTGTCCACAACCATTTGGATTATTTTCTGCAGCATCCGGTCGAGATGAAAGTTTTGGCCCACGAGGACGAAGCGCTGGAAGGCACGTTTCGCAAGGAAGTCCTGGAAGTTAAGAGGCGTTATGTGGAAATCGCGTTGGAAATCTTCGAAGAGATGCGCAGGGCCGGAGTGGCGCGGCGATTGAATCCGCGCGTGGCCATGCTGTCACTTTTCGGAATGATGAATTGGACGTACACGTGGCACCGCGCGGAAATGGATCCGCAGGCGGAGGCGCTAGCTGAAACGATTGCGGGAATGTTTTTGCACGGAGTTATGAACGGGCATGGAGATACGCGTGCGAAAGACCTGCGGCCCGCCGGAGCACTCTTGCGGAACCGCCGCGCGCGGGCGGATAATCTTTAAATACCGATCGAACAAATGCTTAAAATAATTTCCCGGAGGAAATAATGGCGACGATGCAGGCAGTAGAGCAGAAGCAACTGATTCACTACGGAGTAGAAGGCGGAGTGGCGATCATCGAGATGGATGACCCGCCGGCGAATACCTACACCTACGAAATGATGCAGCAGATTGACACAGCGATTTTACAGGCGCGCATGGACGAGAATGCGCACGTGATCGTTTTGCGCGGCAAGGGTGAAAAGTTCTTTTCAGCGGGCGCCAGCATTCCCATGCTCACGAAAGCCGATCCGACGTTTAAATATTATTTCTGTCTGCACGCAAACGAGACGCTTTGCCGGTTCGAGCAGACGCCAAAGCTGGTGATTGCGGCGCTCAACGGCCACACGGTGGGAGGCGGACTGGAAATTGCGCTGGCTGCCGACATCCGCATCGCGAAAAAAGAAGGCGGCAAGATCGGCTTGCCGGAAGTGAATCTCGGCGTGCTGCCCGGCACGGGCGGAACCCAGCGGTTGTCTCGAGTGGTGGGACGCGCGCGCGCGATCGAGTTGATGGCCACGGGACGCACGTTCAGCTTCGAAGAGGCGCTGGAGTTCGGCTTGATTCATTACATCTATGAGAAAGAAACTTTCTGGGAAGAAGTGATGGCGTATGCAAAGCAGTTCTGCCCCCCAAATAAAGCTTCGCGCGCTGTGGGACGCATCAAGCGCGCCGTGGTGACCGGCTCCGAAGTTGGATTCGGCGAAGCGCTGGGCATCGAGCGCGAGATGCAACAGCTTCTGTTCACCAGTGAAGACGCCAAGGAAGGTTTGAAAGCCTACGTGGAGAAGAGGCAACCGGAATTCAAGGGGAAGTAAGAAAGGGCCGATATAGCAGATTCACGTGCACGCGAAATACGAGCGGCGAATCCAAAGGACTGAATGCGCACACTGCCCGATTATCTTCGTAAGGGAATGAAAATGATATTGGTAGGCGCCAATCCAGGCGACCGTTCGGCACGCGTGGGGCATTACTACGCCGGACGCGGCAACCAGTTTTGGCCGATGATGTATGAATCCGGCGTGATTCCGGAACCGCTCGGCTATGAAGATGACCGCCGCGTGCTGGAATTTGGAATCGGGATGACCGATCTGGTAAAGCGCCCCACCCGTGGCGTGGAGGAAATCGAGCGACAAGAATTTTCCGAGGGGCGCGTCCTGCTGGCGCAGAAGCTGGAAGACTTGCGGCCGCGAGTGATCGCCTTCAACGGAAAAATGGTTTACGAGAAATTTACGGGGCGGGTCTGCAAGTTGGGGTTGCAAAAAGAAAAGCTTTACGGCGCGCAAGTGTTCGTGCTGCCTTCGACGAGCGGCGCAAATGCCGGGACGGATCGCGGAGTGAAAACACGGTATTTCAAGAAGCTCGCGGCGCTGCTGAAAAGCTTAAAGGACTAGGGGAGCGATGTTATGGCCGCAACCACACAACAAAACGCTGCGAATCAACTGGTGCTCGAGGAGCGCGACGGCAGAATTGTCACGCTGCGTTTGAACCGGCCGGACAAGCTGAATGCACTGAACGTGGAATTGGGACGCCAGCTGGTTCACGCGCTTATACGCGCGGGTGACGATAAAGGGATTGGCGCTATCAGACTCATAGGGGCGGGCCGGGCGTTTTGCGCTGGCGGCGATCTGGAACTCCTTCACGGGTTGCGAAAACGGAAGGATTCGAAGGAACTCGAAAACCTCCTGGTTTCGGGAAAAGAAATTTGCCTGGTGATCGCAGGAATGCCGAAACCGGTGCTCGCGGCTGTGAACGGTCCGGCTGCGGGCGGAGGAATGAATCTGGCACTTGCCTGTGACATACGCGTGGGATCGGATCAGGCGAAATTCGCGCAAGCGTTCGCACAGATCGGGCTGTACCCGGATTTCGGAGGAACCTTCTTTTTACCGCGGCTTGTGGGGCGCGCCAGAGCCGCAGAATTATTCTGGACTGCGGAGAAACTGGCGGCGGAAGATGCTCTTAGGATGGGCATCATTAGCCGGATCATCCCCGCAGCGCAATTCGAGGAAGAAACCAAAAAAATCACGCAGGATTTGGCTGCGGCCGCGCCGCTCTCGGTTCGAGATTCGAAGCACGCCATGACGAGCAATAACCGCGCCGAGCTGACGGCGGCGCTGGACGAGGAAATACGGCTGCAGATTCACTGCTTCCAGTCGGAAGACTGTCTGGAAGGGCTGAACGCGTTTTTCGAGAAGCGCAAGCCGAATTTTCGCGGGCACTGAGCGCTGAATTTGGCGGCCGATGCGAATCCACCTCGAGGGGTACTCGGCAAAGAGTTTATAGAACTAATAGATTCAGAAAATGGGAGGGATTTCATAAATGTCCGCAACACGCATTGCTACGTTTGATGACTGGGTCGATTTATTCCGAGTTTGGCGCAACGACATTGGGGTGAATTATTCCGAAATCGACAGCTATCATTTCGAAGCGAAGTTCGGCCCCACGCGGTCCAATGAAATTGAATTCGGCGCGTTCAAAGGACGCCCGAAATGGCAAAAAGTGCTGGACATTCCAGACCAGCGGATTCGCGATGGCCTGATGAATCTGATTATCTATCAGGGTGACACGGAATTTGCTTCGGTGGAACAGCAGCGGCGGCTCTTCGAACATTCGCCGAGCGAGCACGACCGCAAGTCGCTATGCCGCGTGGTGACCGAAGAAATGCGGCACGGTTGGCAAATGTGCCACCTGCTGATCAATCACTTTGGTTACAGTGGAAAAGTGGAAGCGCAAAAAATGCTGGAGCGGCGCGCGTTTGAATCGAAGCGCCTGCTGGGCGCGTTCAATCAGGAAGTGGCCAACTGGCTGGACTTTTTCACCTACACGGATTTCGTGGACCGCGACGGAAAATTTCAGCTCACAATGCTGAGTTATTCGGGATTCGAGCCGCTGGCGCAATCGATGAATCCGATGCTGCGGGAAGAGTCGTTCCATCTGGGCACGGGACATGACGGGCTGAAGCGCATTGTGAAAGCGGAAGTAGTGCCGCTCAATATCGTTCAGAAATACGTGAACAAATGGATCCCGGTCAGCTACGACTTGTTCGGCGTGGATCAGTCGAGTTCCGCGCATTGGTTTTACGTTTGGGGATTGAAGGGGCGTTACGACGAGGCCCAGACGCAGCAGGAAGTGGACCTCGGTCACATGAACGAGCACAATCGCCATCTTTATTTTCTGGAGTGCGAGAAATTGATCGAGCAGATCAACAAGCACGTCCCGGTGGGCGCGGTTCCGCTCTACGTTCCGGATATGAAATTCAACCGGCACATCGGTGAGTTCGCCGATCAGCCGTACAGCGTGACGGGCGAGCTGCTGTCGCCGGAAAAATATGCGGAGCACCTGAAGGAAACGTTACCGCAACCGGAAGATATCAAGCTGGTGAGCGAAATACAGGACAACGAGCCGAAGTGGGTTGCTCCGAAAGGGAACATGGACTTATCGTGACGTCTCGGCCCGAAGCCGAAGTCGCCAGCCGTGGTTACACCTTCAGCGAACTGATGGTTGCGGCGGCGGCCAGAGAAATCGGCGACGGGGAACTCGTATTTGTTGGGATGCGTCTGCCGATGCTGGCTTTTCTGGTGGCTCGGCGCACGCACGCTCCGCGCGCTGTGGGACTCTTCGAAAACGGCGTAGTCCGCGAAACACCTTCGGTTGAACTTCTTTACACCATGGGCGATCCGCCGAATCTTCTTCGCGCCACGCAATGCGGTCAAATGCTCGATGTGATGTCGCTGCTGCAGCAAGGCCGTGTAAACGTGGGCTTTCTCGGCGCTGCGGAAGTGGACCGCTTCGGCAATCTGAATACCACCTGGGGTTTTCGAAATAAAGAAAAGCAACGCTTGCCGGGATCGGGCGGAGCTTGCGATATCGCGTGCCTCGCGCAGCGCACCGTGGTTTTGCTTGCGCACGATCGAAGCCGGCTAACCGAGCGCGTGGGACATATCACCTCGCCAGGCTACGGCACCGGTAAGGGCTGGCGGCGAGCGCAGGGCTTGCCGGCGAATTCTGGTCCTTCGGCCGTAATCACGACGCTCGGTGTGATCCGTTTTGGTGAAGATGGCGAAGCGTATCTGGCTTCGGTTCATCCGGGAGTGAGCGTGGAAGAAGTGCTGGCCAACACAGGATGGACCTTGCGTGTGGCCGATGAACTGGTTGAGACGCTTCCGCCTCGCGACGAGGCCTTGGCCGTGATGCGCGAGCTGGACCCGAATCATTTCTGGACTCGCTGAATCGGATAGCGCGCGTAA
Source organism: uncultured Acidobacteriota bacterium (assembly GCA_963698005.1). Classification (GTDB taxonomy): domain Bacteria; phylum Acidobacteriota; class Terriglobia; order Acidiferrales; family UBA7541; genus Palsa-295. The sequence continues at coordinate 1,862,201 of OY969113.1, read as the reverse complement.
AAGTTATGGCTGAATCAAAATTGATGACGATGCGCGATGCGATCGCGCGGCACGTGCCTTCGGGCTCGATGGTGCTTCTCGGCGCGCAACTGGAACAGATGACTCCGTTCGCGGCGGGGCACGAGCTGATACGGCAGGGACAGCGCGATCTTACCGTCGTGGGCCCTATCTCGGACATTTTATTCGATCAGATGATCGGCGCGGGATGCGTGTCGCGCGTGATGGCGGCCTGGGTGGGAAATGTTTCGGCGGGAGTGGGATACTGTTTTCGACGGGCCGTGGAGCAGGCAGTCCCGCGAAAGATCGAAGTGGTGGATTACTCGAATTTTACGATGGCGTTGGCGCTGCATGCAGCGGCGCTGGGTGTGCCGTTTCTGCCGACCTATGCGACGCTCGGCAGCGATCTGTTGAAGAAAAACGGAAATTTACGCGAGTTTTCGTCGCCCGTCAGCGAAGAAAAACTTGTTGCAGTCCGCGCGCTGCGGCCAGACGTGGCGATTTTGCACATGCAACGCGCGGACGCTCAAGGTAATGCACATATTTGGGGCAGCCTGGGCGTGGCCGTCGATGGCGCGCGAGCGGCGAGGAAAATAATCATCGTAGCTGAAGAAATTGTCGAGCCCAACCTGATTTCGTCAGACCCGAATCGCACGCTGGTGCCGGGATTTTTGGTTGAAGCGGTGGTGCATGAACCGGGCGGCGCGCATCCTTCGCCGGTGCAGGGATATTACGGGCGCGATCATGCGTTTTTCGCTAAGTATCACGAGCAGACCCGGCGCGCGGAAGACTTCGAGGATTGGCTCGCGCGGTGGGTGATGAATGTGAGCGAGCGCAGCGAATATTTGAAGCAAATTGGCGAGGCGCAAATGCAAACCTTGGGAGTGAAAGATCACGCCTATACTGTTCCCGCGGACTTCGGTTACTAATGACAGAAGATCTCTACGCGAACATGGAAGTTGCGCCGGGCGAAGTGAAAGATAAACTCGCGCGCGGTGAGAAATTTGTTTTCGTGGATGTCCGCGAAAAATGGGAGTATGACACTACACACATCGAAGGCTCGGTGCTGATTCCTCTCCGCGAGATTCCGGGGAATCTGGCGCGACTGGAAGCTGCCGACGAAGTTGTGCTGTTCTGCCACCACGGGATGAGAAGCTTGGACGCCGCCGCATGGTTGCGCTCGCAAGGCGTGAAAGGCGCGCGGTCGATGGCCGGCGGAATTGACCGCTGGTCGGCAGAAATCGATCCCAACGTACCGCGGTATTGAGCGCTGAGAACGGCGCGAGGAAAAAGGCCATGGCCGCGAAGAAAAATACCGGAAGACAGCCGCGTAGAGCGGCGAGAGCGGGGAAGAAAGTTGAATTCTTGCACAAGCCTTCGTGCACAACCTGTCGCAAAGCGCGGGCGTACATGGAAAAGCGCGGCTTCGGTATGCATTTCCGCGATTTGGGGAAAGAGCGCTTGAGCGCGGCGGAACTCGAGAAGTTGATCGGCGACCGGGACCATGAGCAATTTCTGAACACGCGCAACGAGCTTTACCGCGCGAAGAAAATGAAGGACCATCCACCGTCGCGCGAAGACGCTATTCGAATGATGGCGGCGGAGCCAAATTTGATTCGGCGTCCGGTAATTGTCGCGGGCGGCCGTGTGGTACTCGGGTTCGATCAAGAAGGGATCGATCGAATCTAGCCGAAGAGTGAAGCCTGCGTTTTGCAATAGGGAGTCAGGGGAAACCAAAGCTTGCCGCCGATTATAGACATTCACATTCACGTGCAGCCCAATGATGCGATCAAGCCGGAAGCCCTCGAATTGGTCCGCAGGGGGCGCCGGGACAATGACGAGATTGTGAAGTACGCGGAGAGCGCAAAAGAGTTCCTGAAGTTCCTGGATGACGCGGAAATCGAGCGCGCGGGAATCATCAACTACGTCAGCCCGGACGTGATCGGATATACGGCAGAAGTCAACGATTGGGTCGCAAATTATTGCTCCGCTGACCCGCGGCGCCTGCTCGCCTTCGGCTCCGTGCATCCAAAATATATTTTCGATGCTGCCGCCGAAGTGACCAGGCTGAAACAGCTTGGAATTCGCGGGCTGAAGGTTCATCCCTCCCATCAATTGTTTGCGCCTAACGAGTATCGCAATGGCCTGGGGCCGCTACGCGCGATGTATGAAAGGGCGCAAGAGCTCGGTTTGCCGGTGATGATTCATACCGGGACTTCGATTTTTCCCGGCGCGCGAAACGTGTACGCGCAGCCGATGTTGGCGGACGACGTTGGCGTGGATTTTCCCAACCTGGTCGTGATCCTGGCGCATGGTGGCCGTCCACTGTGGATGAACGAAGCATTTTTCCTCGTTCGCAGGCACAAAAATATGTACATGGATATCTCCGGTATACCTCCGCAGAAAGTGCTGGAACATTTTCCGCGCATCGAGGAGATTGCGGACAAAGTCTTGTTCGGGACGGACTGGCCGGGGCCCGGAGTTCCCGGAGTGAAAGGTAACATCGAGAAGTTTCGCGCGCTGCCGATTGCGCCGAGTGCGCAACAAAAAATTCTATACGACAATGCCGCGCGCCTTTTTCCGGTTTGAGCGAGGTTTGTGAATGGAAATAAAAACCATCGGAGTGATCGGCGCGGGAGCGATGGGCCGCGGAATCGCTTACGCGGCGGCGCTTGGCGGCTACCACACGGTGCTTGAGGGCGTTTCTCCTGAAATGCGGGAGCAGGGCCTTGCCTATATTTCGCAAGCGCTGGAAGACGAAGTGTCCCGCGGAAAAGTGACGCTGGAACAGAAAGAGAAGGCGCTTGCGAATCTCTCGACGTCGCGATCGGTGGAAGATGTTTGCCGCGAAGCGGATCTGCTAATCGAAGCCGTTCCGGAAGAAATGGAAGTGAAGCTCGAGATTTTCACGATCTTCGATAAGTTCGCGAAGCCCGGCGCGATTCTGGCCAGCAATACCTCTTCGCTTTCGGTCACGGAAATGGCGTCCATCACTTTTCGCGCGGAAGATTGCATCGGCATGCGCTTTTTCAATCCCGTGCCGAAGATGAAACTGCTGGAAATCGTGCGCGCGCTGGAAACCTCTGAGGCTACGCTGCAGACATGCGTGGAAGTGGGGCGTCGGATGGGCAAGGAAGTGGTGGTGATGCGCGAATCGCCCGGGTTTGTCACCGGCCGCATCGACGCCATGATCGGCAATGAAGCCTTTTATATGCTGCAGGAGGGCATCGCCAGTGCCGAGGACATCGACAAGGCCCTGAAATTGGGGCTGAATCATCCGATGGGGCCGTTCGAACTCGCAGACCTGGTTGGGTTGGACGTGCGCCTGAATCTTCTGGAATACTTGCACAAAACGCTGGGAGAAAAATACCGGCCGTGTCCGCTTCTGGCGCAATATGTGAAGGCCGGGCGTACAGGGCGAAAGTCAGGCCGCGGCGTGTTTGAGTACGGAAAAGAAGCGGCAAAGAAATAGTTCGGCGATTTCAAAGCGACGATCGTACGTTAAGGATCCTCTTGAAGATGAATTTTGCCGATCGGATAGAAATTATCGAGGGCGACCTGACCGAGATGGACGTGGACGCCATTGTGAATGCCGCGAACAATGATTTGCAGCTTGGGGGCGGAGTGGCGGGAGCAATCCGGCGAAAGGGCGGCCCGGAAATCCAGAAAGAATGCGATGACATTGGGCAGGTTCCGGTGGGTGGAGCGGCGATCACGACGGGCGGAAAATTGAAAGCGCGCTTCGTGATACACGCAGCCAGCATGCAGCTTGGCGGAAAAACTTCCCCCCATTCTTTGCGCAGCTCAACGGCGCATTCGCTGCGAATAGCGGCGCAAAAGGGACTCAAGACCATCGCGTTTCCGGCAGTTGGGACGGGCATCGCGGGATTTCCCCTGCGCGAGTGCGCCGAGATCATGTTCCGTGAAGTGGCCAAACACTTCGAGCAACCCACGTCGCTCGAGAAAGTTGATTTCGTCCTGTTCGACAAGGATGCGCTGGCGAGCTTTGCAAGCGTATGGACGGAATTGCAGGCGAAGAGCTTCAAATGAGCGAATTGCTCGCGGAAAAAGTCCGGCATCAGCTCGCCCACTACGAGCATCCGCTTTTTGATTTCGAAGCGCGTCCCGCGGAAGGGGGCGTAGAAGTAGAGATCCGCTACAAACCGACGAACGCGGAAGTGCACAATTATACTTTCAAGCTGCACCCGCGTGAAATTGAACACGCGCAATTTCCGTGGACATTCCAGAAACAACTCTACGATTGTCTGCACGATTACATCATCGAGATGTTTACGCGGAACCCGCAGCGCGTGAATTGATGGTTTCGCGCAGCGAGCCCACGCCCCTCGCGCTCATCCTGGCGGAACGCATACGTTCGCACGGCGCATTTACCTTCGCTGAATATATGGAGGCGTGCCTCTATCACCCGGTGCACGGGTACTACACGAAGGCGGAACAGGAGCCCAGGCGCGACTATTTTACGAGCGTGGACGCAAGCCCGCTTTTTGGGCGGCTCTTGGCGCGGCAATTTCAGGAAATGTGGTGCGCGGTCGGACGGCCAGATGCTTTCTGGCTCGTCGAAGCGGGGGCGGGGACGGGCCAACTGGCGAAGCAAATTCTCGATTTTGCAGCCGAGGCATGGCCTGATTTTTATGAGGCGCTGCGATTTCTGGCCGTGGAACGATCGGCTGCGCGCCGGACGTTGCAATCGAAATCCATGGAAGCGCACATCGCGCGCGGCAAATTCGCGTCTCAAGCAGGATTGCCCGACGAAATCGCGAGTGGCTGCATTTTCTCAAATGAACTTATCGACGCGATGCCGATTCATCGTGTGTTGCGTGAAGGCAATGAACTGCGCGAAATGTATGTTGGCCTGAGCAAAAACGGGCTGTGCGATGAAATCGGGCCGTTATCTTCCAACGCTCTCGACGAATATTTCTCGGAACAGCAGATCGCCTTACTGGACGAACAGCAGGCAGAAGTAAATCTCGCCGCTCGCCGGTGGATCGAAGAAGCCGGGAAAAAACTTAAGCGCGGATTCGTTTTAACAGTCGATTATGGACATGAAGCAAAAGAACTCTACGACGAGCGGCACATGAGAGGAACTCTGCTGGCCTACGAGCGTCACCGTGCCGGCGAGGATTGGTTTCGCGCGGCGGGCAAACAGGACTTGACGGCGCACGTGAATTTCAGCGCGCTGGACTTATATGGGCGAAGAAGCGGACTCGTTCGTGCCGGATTTACATCGCAAAGCAATTTTTTGTTGGCCTTGGCGCGGCACGGCAATTTTGCGGACTTGCAATCGGACGAGATGAGCGAAGCGGAACAAACGCAGAGACGGCTACTCTTCAAGACTTTGATCAACCCGGAAGGAATGGGCGAGACGTTTCAAGTTCTCGTTCAACATAAGGGGATCGAGCCCGTAAATCTGGCGGGACTTCAATCTCTCTAATCCGGCAACTCCGAAGACTCAGTATCCTTCGCGGCTTTATGGACGTTTCTTGAGGACCGGCTTGTCCGGGTCGGCAGCAGAAGCGGGAGCATTTGTGGTGCCAGGAGGTGTTGCGCCGGCGGGAGCGGCATCCGCGACAGCGTCTCCGGTGTACGGTCGCTGCAAATACTTTCCAGCTTCTTCCTGCGCACCGGCGGTGTCGTCTCCCAAATGCTGCGCCAAACTGTACTCGTTGACGGCGCGCTCGCGCTGGCCAAGAATGTCATAGATTTTTCCGATGTAAATGTGGCACCACACGTCGACCCACTTGGGATCAAGGTCGCCGCCGAGCGCTGCGCGAAACGCATTTGCGGCCGACTGGTAGTTCTTCTGGTTAAACATGGCCTCACCCATGCGGAAGTGAGCGAGCGAGTTGCTGGACTGCAAGTCCAGAGCGTGCTGATATTCCTGAATGGCCTCGTAGTATTGGCCGTTTTCCGCGAAGCCTTCCCCGCGCGCGACGAACGCTCGGATTCGCAAGCGGGCGCTGGATTTCAGCATGTTGTTGTTCGGATCGATCACGATTCCGTTGGGCTTGGGACGGCCGAAAGTGTCGATCTCGAATTGCTGCGTTGTTCCGGTCACCAGGATTTTCTTGTATTCCGGGTTTCCTTCGGTATCCACGCGAAGTTCAACCGGCATGCGAAATGTGTCGAGATCCTGATGAATTTTGCCCACCACTTTGAAGCCTTTTCTCGTGCGATAGACGATGTATTCGAGCTTGAACTCCGGAATGCCCGTTGAATTTACCCACTGGGAAAAGAAAGAAACCAGATTGATGGGGGGCTCGCCCTTTTTCGGGGCGGGGACTTTGGTGTAAGCCATCTTTTCAAAGTCCGCGATGTTCGCGTTTTTGCCTTCGTATTTCTTGTAGAACTCGTGCAGAAGCGCGGTGAAAGCATCGTCACCGATTTCGGTGCGAAGCATGTGGAAAACCAGAGCGCCCTTGTCGGCGACAACCGAGCGATACTCGTTCGAGAAAGTCTGCAAGCGGCCGGCCTGAGAAATGGGCGCGGTATCCTCATACATCAGTGCGCCGACTGCGAAATCCTCGAGAGCCCGGTGCAAGCCGGCGCTGCCGTCGCTCTGCTCCGCATACATCGCTTCCGCATAGCGCGAGAGGCCATCCGTCAGCCAAGTATCGGAGGAAGTTGAGGGAAGAACGCGGTCACCCCACCATTGTTGGGAAGCAAGTTCCGAGAGCAGGCGATCGTTGGCTTTCGTAGTCCATTGGCGGGCGCTGATCAGCAGCAACCCGGGACCGGAATATCCAGGCAAACTACCGTCGGGCATCTGCGCGATAGTAAACGGCGGAGGCCCATTCTCTTGGAGCGGACCGAATGCATCGGTGTAATACAAAATAATATGCGCCAGGGAATTTCCATATGCGGCTGCGGTGGATGCCTGGGCCGGCGGCGTAAACACGGAAACGGTGATTCCTTCCGTTTGGATGGGATTGAGTTGCAAAGCCCCCGCGACGAAAGTGCCTACCGGACCTGGGCGATCGCAGTGGAAAACGTAGGACGCCTGGCCCTCACCCTTTCCGATGCCGGGCTGCATCGTCGGCGGATCCGCTTTGCCTGTACCGGTGACGTACATCGTGTCGGGCGTGATTATTTTGAAGGTGCCGGTGTAACGATTCGCGGGATAATTTGTGAGCGGAAACCAACGAGCGGGAAGCAGCAAATACGCCGAGGTCTTGTCAATCGAAGCGAAGCGCACGCCTCTCGTCGGGCTATCATCCTCGCTGGAAATCGGCCCGGTGTAATCGAACTCGAGGGACACTGGCTGCCCGGGGGCTACGGAGTCAGGAAGTCCGACGGTCAGCAAGAGCGGATAAGATCTATCACGCTCGAATTCCAGTGGTTTCTTTGAGCCTGTAACGTGGACCGAATTCAGTTTCAAGTCCTGATGCAGCTCCACGACTACCGTGCGGGCGACTTCGTTGGCGATAAAATCCACGCGAGCCAAGCCTGAGATCGTCTGATCTTCGGGATGTATCAAAACTTGCACGTCGTAATGGTCCGCGCGAAAAGGGAAGCGGCGAGGGGTTTGCGCCGACGCGACGACGGCCGCGAGCAGCGACAGGGCCAGGAGGCTTAGCAGCCGATAAGTTTTGTGCAAGAAACCCTCTCGCGATGAGCGGACTATCTGCTTTTCTTTAAGATACAGCAGGCCCGCACAAAGTTGCCCGCAAGTAGTACGCAGAAAAGGTTACAACATCTGCCCGAAAATGTCCGCTGCGCGCTCTATGGCACTGCCCGGCCCGAGCTTCGCTCGCACTTCAGCCAAGCTTGATTTCATCTCGTCACGAGCGGCCGGCGAATCCAGCAGGCGGCGAACTTCAGTTTCGACTGCGGTTGGTGTGAAATCATTCTGAATCAACTCCGGAACCACGCTTCTTCCCGCTATCAGATTCACCATACTGAAGAAGGGTGTCCGAATCATTCGCCGAAGGATAAATGCGGAAAGCCGGCTAACGCGATAAACGACGACCATAGGCGTGCCCAGAAGCGCAGCTTCAATGGTAGCCGTTCCGCTAGCCACGATGGCACAGTCAGCTGCCGCCAGTGCGTCGTAAGTGGCTCCCTGGACTAGCTTTATATCCACCGAGGAACTGGTGCATGAGGCGAAAAAATCCCGACTAAGATTCGGTGCCGCTGCCAGGACGAACTGGATGTTGCCATCTGAGCGACGCAGACTCTCGCACGCCTCGACGATGCGCCCGTAATTTTGCCTAATCTCATTTCGCCGGCTGCCTGGCAGAATGGTGACAATGGGTTTGTTCGGATTCAGATCGTGCAGGGCGGCGAATTCCCCGCGGGTTGTGCGAGCGTGCACCACGTCCACCAACGGATGGCCTACAAAATTTACCGGCACGCCCGCGTCGCGGTAGATTTTTTCTTCAAACGGAAATATCACGACCATGCGATTTACTCGCCGCCTGATGATGCGGACGCGTCCCGCGCGCCAAGCCCAAATCTGCGGACCAATGAAATAGCCGACCGGCACGCCAATCTGTTTTAGGCGGCGCGCAACGCCCAAATGGGTCCCAGGCGAGTCGACGAGGATCGCGAGCGCAGCGTTGCGCCGCTTGGCTTCGCGCTTCAGACGATTCTGCACGCCGATCACGGTTGGAATTTTGTGCAGAACTTCCGCGATGCCGACGACCGCAACTTCGTGATAGTCGGCGACAAGTTCTACGCCCGCCTCAGCCATGCGAGGGCCACCCATTCCGAAAAATTTGGCGCCGGTGCGCGCGCGCAAGGCAGTCGCCAGCCTCGCAGCATACATGTCACTGGATGCTTCTCCCGCGGAAATCAAAATATTCTTTTCACTCATGGCAAACGCGAGGGGAATCGGGCTGCGAGTGCGCCGCTACGCTGGAAGTTCGTGAAGCAGCCCAACTGAAAGCTGAAGCTCGCCGAATATTTTCTAATCATCGGCAGGGAGTGGATGCGAAAATCCAGCCCCGCCGCCGGGAACTGGAGCCGCGAATTCCTGCTCTTTGTATTGCAGTTGATAAAGACGGTAATAAATTCCGCGCAGCGCGAGAAGCTCCTGATGTGACCCTTGTTCCCGGAGGCGGCCTTTGTGAAACACCAGAATGCGATGCGCGTGTTGAATCGTGCTCAGCCGGTGCGCGATCACCACGGCGGTGCGGCCCTGGAGCAGCCGGTCGAGGGCTTCGCGAATCAAGAGCTCTGTCTTGGTGTCCACGCTGGAGGTAGCTTCGTCGAGGATCAAAAATTTTGGATTGTGCGCCAAAGCGCGCGCAAAACTTACAAGCTGGCGCTGGCCTACGGAAAGCGTGGAACCGCGCTCGGTGACCGGTGTCTCCACACCTTGAGGTTGCGATTCGAGAAAAGGCCCGAGCCCTACTTCGCGCAGCGCGCTTATAGTGGCCGCGCGGCTTATCGTCTCCGTGCCTAGCTTGACGTTGGATTCCAGCGTGCCGGTGAAAAGGAATGGGTCCTGAAGGACGATTCCGAAAAGGCGGCGCAACTCCTGCAAATCGATCGCACGAATGTCCACGCCATCGAGCAAGATTTCACCGCGCTGAATATCGTAGAAGCGCAGTAGAAGCTGAATGATCGTAGTTTTTCCCGCGCCTGTGTGGCCGACGATCGCGAGAGTTTGCCCGGATTCGACTCGGAATGACACATCGCGCAAAACCCAATCCGCGTCTTTCGGCGCATCTCCGCCAGTGTAGGCGAACCAAACATTGCGAAACTCGATCTCGCCGCGAGCCGAGGGAAGGGAATGCGCCTGCGCAGGCGACGTGATCGTAAAAGGCTCGTCGAGGAGCCGGAAGATGCGCTCGGACGCGGCCATGGCCGTCTGCAAAATATTGAATTTCTCGCTCAGGTCCTGAATGGGTCGGAAGAAACGCTGGGCGTAAAGCATAAATGCGAGCAGCACGCCAATCTCAATCGTACCGGCAATCGCTTTCAGGCCGCCCACCCAATACAGCAACGCGAGACCCGCCATGCTGAGAAACTCCACGGCTGGGTAGAAGAAGGAGAACGCGTCAATGGCCTCTTTGTAAGCTTCCATGTGGACGCGGTTCAGTTCCTCGAATTGCTTTCGCGATTTCCATTCGCGGTTAAAGAGCTGAACGATGGCCATGCCGCTGATGTGCTCCTGCAGAAACGCGTTAATGCGCGCGATAGCCGTGCGGATGCGGCGGTTGGCATTGCGCACTTTGTTCCGAAAGAAATACGTCAAGAGAATCATGAACGGAAGCGGAGAAAGGGTCGCGAAGGCGAGAAACGGATGCCACTTGAATAAAATGGCGATCATGGCGAAAAGCAACACGAAATCGTTCAACATGGCCACGACGCCGGACGCGAAAAGGTCATTTAAGGCGTCAACGTCAGTGGTCGCCCGAGTCACCAGGCGTCCCACGGGGCTGTGGTCAAAAAAACTCATCGGCAGACGCTGGAGGTGTTCGAAAATTTCCTTGCGCAGGTCGTACATGGTTTCCTGCCCGACCCACTGCATGATCCGTACTTGCGCGTATTGCAGACCGAAACTGCCCATCAGCGCCCCAGCGGACGCGGCCACCACCCAAAGCAGTCCTTTCAATGCTTCCCTTGCCGTAATGGAATTATTGAAGCCGGGGACGATATAGTTATCCACCGCGATGTGGAAAAGATAAGGTGCCACGATCTCCATGGCGGTGACGCCGAGCGTGATAGAAACAGCGGCGACGACGTGCCAGCGGTAGGGACGCAGATATTTCATCAACCGGCGGGTCAGCGCCGAGTCGTACAGTTTTCCAAGTTTCTCTTCTTCGCGGAAATCGCTCATTCGCGTTCAAGCTCTTCTTCGAGAAGTTGTTTTTGATACAGGTCCGCGTAATAGCCGTTGTGCGCGAGCAGTTCATCGTGCGTTCCGCGCTCGATGATATAGCCCTCGCGAAGGACGATTATCTGATCCGCATTCTTGACGGTCGAAACTCGGTGAGCAATCAGAATGGTCGTGCGTCGGCTCATCACGTCGCGCAGGCGCCGCAAGATGCGTTCTTCAGTATCCGTATCGACGTTCGCCAGAGAATCATCGAGAATCAATATTCTCGGCTGCCGCATGATGGCCCGCGCCAGCGCGGTCCGCTGCTTCTGCCCGCCGGAGAGAGTGATTCCGCGTTCACCCACCATCGTCCCGAAACGCTGCGGGAAGCTTTCGATTTCGCCGGAGATGCTCGCGATTTCAGCCGCTTCCAGAATGTGCTCTTCAGCCGCGTCCACCGCGCCGAATGCGATGTTTTCGCTGATCGTCTCGCTGAATAAGAAGGTATCCTGCGGAACGTACCCAATCGCGCTCCGAAGCTCAGTGAGAGGGTATTCGCGGATCGAGCGGTCGTCGATGAACAATGTGCCGGGAGGCGCGTCCCACAAGCGCGCGATCAGAGCCGCCAAAGTGGACTTGCCGCTGCCGGTCGGCCCGACGACGGCCAGAGTGGTGCCTGCTGGAACGTGCAAGTTGATGTTGTGGAGGACCGGATCTCCCGCGTGTGTTTCCGAACCGGAGGTCGGATATGTGAACGTAAGATTTCGAAAATCAATCTCGCCGCGGATCGTGGACTTCTCCTGGGGTGCGGGAGAGTCTCCATTCGGCCGCATGTTGAAGGGATCTGTCGGCGTATGCGCTGGGGCGGACGAATCTCGAATCCCCGGCTCCGCGTTCATGATGTAGTTCAGCCGGCCCATGGACGCAGCCCCGCGCTGGAAGATATTCGTCACCCAGCCGAGAGCGATCATCGGCCAGACGAGCTGGATCAAGAACATGTAAAACGCGTTAAATGTTCCAAGTGAAACGCGATGATCAATGACTTGCTTGCCGCCCAGCCACAACAGGATCAGTACGGTCATGCCGATCAGCGCGGAAAGCCCCGGAAAAAAAAGACTCCAAGTGCTGATGAGCTTGATGTTGCGGTTTACATAGTCGCGATTGGCTTCGTCGAACTTCGCAACTTCCTGCTTTTCCTGGGCGTACGCGCGAATCACACGCATGCCCGTAAGATTTTCCTGCGCGCGAGTTGAAAGCACGCCGAGCGCCGCCTGAATCTGTTCCGAGAGCCGGTGAATAATTTCGCCGAAATACCGGGTGACGATGGCCACGATCGGCACGGGAATCAAGACCCACATAGTGAGCCCCGGCGAAAGTTTAAGCATAAAGAAAATCGCGAGGACCATCGTGGAGATCGTCGTCGCGCTGTACATGATGCCGGGACCGAGCACCATGCGCACTCCGTTCAGGTCATTCGTGGCGCGGGACATCAAATCGCCGGTGCGATTGCGCACGTAAAATTCCGGTTCGAGCAAGACCAGGCGCGCCAGCAGATCGTTGCGCAGGTCGTACTCAATCTCGCGAGAAATTCCGATCAATATCCATCGCGTCCAGAACGAGAAAAATCCCTTGGCCAGCATCACGATTACCAGAATCAGGCAGAAGAGCCCCAGCGCGTGACGGCTGAAGGGCGCATAGATTGAAAAAAGCGGCGAGAGAAGTCTGCGCGAAAATCCGCCCAGAGTACCAAGTGTCCGTGGCGATCCCTGCACCAGATCCGTGATCATCCCAATGATCAGTTGAGGCAGCGCGCCCACGAGCCCCATCAGCGCGAGCATTAAGAGACCCAGAGCCGTCATCCCCTTGTACCGCAGCACATAGGGAACGAGCGTCTTCAGCTCCTTCCAGCCGGAAAGCTTCGGTTGCGCGCGGCGCGCCGTGGCAACAACAGGTTGGGCAATAGCGCTCATTGACGAATCTGCGACTCCGGAGTCTCCAGCGTTGGCACTTCGCCGAGAAAATTTTCGAAGCTCCGATCAAGCGATTGGTAGCGCTTCACTCTTGGATTCCACCGAATCCCGACCGGAAGCACGTGCCCGCCTTCTCCTTTCGGTGACGCGATCGGTGTGAAAAACATCTCCAATCCTTTCTCGTGTTGTTCATATTGCAACCGCCAGCCATTCACAGGCGCCAGCGGAGACCCTCCCAGAAATCCCTTGGTGTTCTTGAGATGTTCGTCGCAGAGGAAGATTTGTTTCCATGCGCTGCCGTCGTTCTCGATTATAACAGCGCGCGTCACGAGCGTGCCTGGCGCGACTCCGGGCGGAGTTGCCTTCAGGCGATTTACAGCGAGAACTTGCTGCGGCCCCGTCATGGAAAGATCGCCGAAGACTAGAACTTCCGTTTCTGAACCCAGCGCCAAGTCGGCCGCTTTCTGTACGTCCTCGGGAACCGCCGGAGCGGGAGGCGTGGGGACCACAGCCTCCGATTTAGCGGGAGTCGGGGCCGGAGACGAACTTCCGCAAGACAGAATCGTGAGTGCGGCCGCGGAGGCGGCAATCAGTGCAATTGCTTTCATGAGTTTTCTACGAGTATCCAAGTTAGAGACTCGAGGCCGCCAGTGTGATCGCTACAACTTGCTTGGAGGATGCGCTGCAAGACACCTCCATCACCTGCGGCACTGCCGAGCCGGCCCAATCGAATGAATACAACCACAATTCTAGCTGTTCGCTTCCTCTCACGGAAGGGCTCTGAGATTCCGGCCTCCCATATAGATCGGCTATGCGGCTGCATGGGTCGCCGAGTTGCAAGCCCTGGCCGGATGCCAATAGCTTCAACCGCCCGGGAGCCATAACGATAGCCAGGCATTTTGCCATAATTTCGGGCTTGTAGTTGTTGTCCACCGTGATGGTTTGCACGATCTTGTTTGAGTCTACTTCCACGCGAAGTTCGCGGTGCGTGCAGATGTCGCCCCATAACAACGCATCCGTTACAGATTCGTCGCGATCGAGTTCGCGGAAATTTTTCTGCGGCGATTCGAGCCGGTCGTGGCCCGGACGAAGACCGGCAAGACTCAGCTCGTTTACTCGCTTCGAAGCCCGGGCTTCAGGTGCGGCTGGAACCGCCAACATCAAGATGGAAGCCGCGCTAGCGAGCTGCCAAAATTTCTTCGAGGCGCGCCTCAAAGTTTTCCTCCCCTTCTGACCACAGCTGTACCCTTTCGACCGGCAAAGCCTTTTCGATGCGGCGAACCCAGTCGAAAAGCTTTTTGATGTTTTCCCGAGTCTTCTCATAATAATTGTGCAAATTTTCAGGGCGCGCCATGGCCTCAAGGAAAAGTCTTTCTTCCGGGCTTTCCGGGGTTGAACTGCCGATCTGCCGAATTCCAAGCAATCCCGCGTGCCCGGTGAAGAGATGCTCGAAGCCGAAATTCACTTCCAGATGACCGTCTTGCCGCCAGATTTCCCCGTCAAAGTCCTCCCCATAACAAATAAGTTCAACAGCTTGTGGTTGGACCTGCCATCGTGCCGGGTCCCCTTCGTAAACCCACAGATCCCAGCGCGAGTGAACCGAATAGGAGCTGTCGTTATTCAAATAATTCTTCGCCAATTCGACGATGCTGGCGGCGTCCAGAGGAAGTGAACGCAGGTCCATCTCGTAGATGGGGGTTTCGGTCAAATCGACCGCTCGAATTTCGAGATGCGTGAATCCCGGCTGCTTCGCAGAAAAGGGAACCGTAGAAAGAAAATCGCCAAACCGCTGAAGAAGCAGATCCTCGGGAAAATCCTTGCACCAGATGCTCAAGTACGCCTGATTCGACATGCCGAGCATTATACCGGGATGCAGCTTGGAGCCGAAATTGTGCAGCGGAAGCGGAGGAGATTTAAATTGCAGACTGTGGATTACTTTTTGTGCTTGGGAGAGTCTTCGTCTTCCTCGGTATGGAAGTCGCTGGACATGCCCAGGAGCCGTTCCTTCAGAGTGTCGCCCATCCCGGCGAGAACGTCGGAACAGGTGTCACGCAGCCGCTTTTCAGCCGCTTTTGCGATGGTATCGAGCATCGATTGCGAATGCTGGCCGAGCGTGGTGGCGGAGGCCAGTAGCCAGGAATTCGAAGCGTTCTCGAGGCGCGCCTTATATTGTTCGATGGACTCGTCGGTGGATTGTTTCAATTGCAGCTTCCACTCTTCTTTCTCTACTTCGCGCTTCTCTTCCCAGGCTTCGATCAGCGGCGCAAGTTGCGATTGCAGAAATGTGCGCGCCTGCTCGACGCCTTCCCTCATGCGCTCGTCCATTTTCTGTTGATATTCCGCGAGCGAGCCTTCACGGTTGAACTCCATATCGGAGCGCGCCTTTTCCAGCGCCGCGCGGGAACTGTGTTCGAACCGCCGCAGCGATTCCGCGGTAACGTGCTGCACTTGGTCTGAAAAACTTGCCGTCGCGATTTGAGCGGTTTCGTTGAGCTTCTCTCGCTCGCGGGCCACCACCTCGCCCGCGGCATCTTCGATTTGCGCCGTGCTGTGCTCCACATACGTCCGCCGGTAGTGGTCGAGTTCGGAAGCCAGCATGCTGGAAACTTCGGCGGCGCGATCGCGAAGCGTCGTGGCCGATTGCTCGACGGCCTTCTCGAGCGAGGTCTGCATTGAAGTCTGCGCCTTCTTCTGATACCAATCGGAAGCCTTCGAAAGGGCCTCATATGTCTCGTGCTGCGTCTCCGTGCTTTTTAGCTGGAGATCTTCTTGAACTTTCGAAAGGGAAGCCCGGCAGGATTCCTCAAATTCCGCCGGAACCTTGGAAGCTTCCGTGCGGAGTTGCGCAATCGATTCCTGAACGACCTGTTGGGAAGATTGCTGCACTTGCTCGCGAACCGAGCTTTGCAGTTGTAGTGCTTGTTCCGTGGCCTGACGCATCTGTTCGCCGATTTGGTTTCGCAGACTCGTTGCTTGCTGTTCGGCGTTTTCCAACTCGGAAGCTATTTTCTGGACCGCTTCGATCTTTGTCCCTATTTTCTGGTCGAGTTCGGATGAAACACGCGCGACGACTTTTTGCGCCGACGTTTCCAGCGCCGGCTCGATCTGCTGCGCGCGTTCGGCGATAATTTGGTCCGCCTTCCGGGCGATCTCCTGATGTTGATCGGCAAGGATCTCGTCGAGCCGCTGGCGCGTTTGTTCCAAAGTAACTCTCGCGGCGTCGTGAAGCTGCGATTTCGTTTCTTCTGCTCGCTCGCGTTCCTGTTTCAGTCCGGCTCCGAGCGATTCGATCGTGTTGGCTGCGCCGCCGATCACCTCATCCAGCGAAGCGCGAAGACTTTGGCTGCGCGATAGAATGTTCTGCTCGGCTTGCGATATAGCTTGCCGCGATACTTCGGAAATTTTCTCGTCGATCCTCTGCGACGAGTTCGCGATTTTCTCGTCCAGCTCGCGAGAGGCTCCCGCCAGGCTGGTTTCGAATTGCTGATTCCAGCGCTGGTTCGTCGCGGCTATTTCCGCTTGCGATTGCTCCACCGTCTGGCTTCGCACGCTCTGGGCCGTTTCTTCCAGACTCTTCCGCCACTGGTCCAGATGTTGCTGGGCCGCTTCGGGCGAAGAAAGAATTTCCAGCGATGGCGTGGCCGCGGCGCGCTCCACCAACGCGCGGTCCACAGCTTCATCAACGGCTTGCTTCAGACTATGCGCGGCCGTCTGCTCCGCAGCTTGTTGAGCCGCCTGAGTTGCGGCTTGCTCCGCTGCATGGCTCACTGCTTGCTGCACGGCATCGCGGATTTTTTCGTCGAGATGAATCGCAGAGGCCTCGGTCGATTTTCGCGCTTCTTCCACAATCGCTGCGGTGCGATCTGCCGCCTGCTGCACCACCTTTTTTACCGAAGATTCGGACACGCGCTCCATCGACGCCTTGATCGCCTTCTCAATCGCCTCATGGAGTTGCGAATCGAGTTGTTGGCGAGCGATCACCATTTCCTCCGTGATTGCCGCTTCCGCGCCCCTGCGCAGTGACTTGTCGAGATTCTGTTTAACTTCATCAACCATCTGGGCCATTTGGCGCCCCAGCGGTCCCTGCAAATCCTGGGCTGTATTTGGAACCACGTGGATCTTGCCTTCCCCTGCCGGGGTAGCCGGTACGCTTGCGTGCGCCGTTGGTGCTGGTGCTGGAGCTTGGGGCACGGCTGACGGCGGCGTGGGCGCTGCGGGAGCCGTCGGTGTTTTTGGCGCTGCGGTTGATGCCGACGACGCCAGAGCCGAAACTGGACGTGCGGGCGGTGGTGGCGCAGGAGCTGTCGGTGTTTTCGGCGCTGCTGTTGATGTCGAAGCCGCTGGAGCCGATAAAGGCTGCGCAGGAGCCGCTGGCTTTGCAGCCGCCTCGACAGGCGCCGCAACCGGCTGAACAGCAGCCGGCGCTTCAGGTCTCTTATCCGCGACTAGCGCGGGCGGTTCAGGCGCCGTCACCTCATCCGCCGTCGCGATGGATAGCGCAGGATCCGATCGTGCATACCCCGCTGAAGATTTCGCACCGGTGTCATCCAAGGAAGTGACCCAGTCCTCGGGCGGGAATGCTATGCCCCAGACGTTGCCGGCGACTTCAAACTCAAGCCCAATTTGGAATAGCTCGCGAACAGTGCGCGGTCGCTGTACCCAGACCACCCGGCCCTGCGTGGTGCGCTTTTGTCCAGCCTCGGGACGCGGGACTTCGAGCGTAACCATGGAATTCTTTGGAACATAGTGTTTTGACTGGTACTTACACCCGTGGCAATTCACCATCACGGTGGTGGTCCGTTCCTTGAATGGCTGACCCAGCGCGTCCACACCCGTGACGGTAATAGGTACGGCCTGCACGATTCGCGTGCTTCGGCGCTTCTGTCCGTCGGGTTCGGCCGATGCTAGAGGTTCAGTCACCATTCCTCCAAGAGGGGTGTCTGTTAAGGGTAGCACCCGTGGTGCGACGGGTCGAGCGACATAAGGGAACTGTGCGAAAGGGTTACTTGGCGGTAACGCGTCGTCACACTCCAGACGGCGCCGGTTCTGCGGAATAAGAGGACGGAAGGTGACAGCGCCGGGCAATGTCTGGCATTTCTGGCAAACAGTTCCGTGCTTAGCTATGATGTGAAACGTGACCGAAAAAGCGCCGGTTTCTCTCATCCGCAAACTTATCCTCATTGCGGGACTATTAGTTGTAATTGTCGGCATCGGTATCTTCGTAGCATCAGTGCGGCTGCCGGGTTACCTGCGGGAGCGCGCAATCCAAACCCTGCGTACGCACTTCCAAAGCGATGTGCAGTTTTCTAACCTTCAGATCCAGCTATTCCCACGGGCGCGAGTCACTATTTCGGACTTGGTGTTGCGCCACAACGGGCGAACAGATGTGCTCCCGCTAATTCAGGCGAAGGAGCTAATCGTTGACGCTACCTTGACCGGTCTCCTGCTTCCAAAGATGCATGTCGCGAGCGTCCGCTTGATTGGCTTGCAGATCGATACGCCGCCTCACCGCCCTGGGGGGCAACCGCTGCTGAAGAAGACGGACGAAGATCTCTCAAAAAAATATCCAATCGTAATCGACGATATTCACGCGGATGATGCGCTTCTCGAAATCCTTCGGCCCCAGCCGGGAAAGGAGCCCAAAGACTTCCAGATTCATCATCTGCAGATCAACGATTTTAGCTTTGACCGTCCTGCTAATTTCCACGCCATTCTGACGAATCCGACTCCCAAGGGAGAAATTGACTCGATTGGCCTATTCGGTCCGTGGCAGCCGGAAGAGCCCAGCGAGCTCCCGGTCGATGCAAAATATAATTTCAAGAATGCGGACTTCCGCACCATCAAGGGCATTTCGGGGACGATGAACTCCACCGGTGCGTTTAAAGGCCCTCTAAACTACCTATCAGTCCAAGGACAAACGGAAACTCCCGATTTCGCGTTGAACATTGCAGGCCATCCCGAGCGCCTGCACACCGATTACGACGCCACTGTGGATGGAACAAACGGAAATGTGATTCTGAACCGTATTCTCGCGAAACTTCGGAACAGCACGTTGCACGTTAAAGGCGAAGTCGTGGATATGGAGAAGAACGTCAGAGGGCGAACGATCAAGCTCGACGCTGTCTCCAACGATGCGCGAATCGAAGATCTCCTTTGGCTTGCCGTGAAGTCTGACCAGCCTGTGATGACCGGCTCCGCCACCCTGAATGCACAGATAGAAATCGCGGAAGCCGACACGGACATCCTTCAGCGTTTGACCATTCATGGACAATTCGGAGTGGACAATGCGGAGTTCACAAGCTCAACGGTGCAAGGGAGGATCGACACGTTCAGCAAGAAGGCGCAAGGCGAACCGAAGGCAACGGACCTGGGAACCGCCGTTTCCGCGTTAAATGGAAAATTCGATGTGAACAAAGGTCTCATCACCTTCTCGGATCTGTCCTTCGCGATCCCGGGAGCTTTGGTGCAATTGGCCGGAACCTATCAAATGACAAGCGGTGAAATGAATTTCCACGGCAAACTGCGGATGGACGCAAAGCTTTCGGAGACCACAACCGGAGTTAAATCATTTTTCTTGAAGGCGGTTGATCCGTTTTTCAAGGGCAAGCACGGCGGAACGGAGATACCGATTAAGATCGCGGGAACAAAGGATCATCCGTCATTCGGGCTGGATCTGCATCACGGAAACTAAATCCCGCGAAGCTAGAGCTCGCGGCGTCCTTCCATTGCCTTCATCATTGTGACTTCGTCCGCATATTCAAGGTCTGACCCCACGGGAATGCCCATAGCGATGCGCGTGACACGAACGCCGAGCGGCTTGATGAGTTTCGAAAGATAAACGGCTGTGGCTTCACCCTCGGCTGTCGGGCTTGTGGCGATAATAATTTCTTCCACCATGTTGCCTTTCAGACGCTCGATGAGGCTCTTGATTTTGATTTGATCGGGTCCGATCCCTTGCAGCGGTGACAACGAGCCCCCGAGCACGTGATACAGCCCGTTGAATTCTCGCGTTTTTTCAACCGCCTGAATATTTGTAGCTTCTTCCACCACGCAAATGATCGCCCGGTTCCGCGTGGCGCTCGCGCAGAAATGGCAGGGATCCGCATCCGTAATATTGTTGCAGATGGAGCACTCGCGCACTTTTTCCTTGGCCTCGCGAATCGCGTCCGAAAGCGCGAACGCCTGGTCGCGATCCACGCGCAGAAGAAAAAACGCCAGACGCTGCGCGGTCTTCTGCCCGATCCCCGGAAGGCGTTTCAATTCGTCAATTAATCGCGTCACTGAAGGCGCAAAATCAGGCATGCCATCACATCCGTTTCATGGATTTCGGAAGAGAAGGGAATCAGTACCGCACCTGAGAGACGGGGCGCTAGAAGTCCAGCTCAGAACATCCCTGGAATTTTCATTCCCGCGAGCCCAGGCAAACCGCCCGTGAGATCCTTTACCTGCTTGGACAGTTCTTCATCCACGCGCCGGGCCGCTTCGTTTACGGCCGCCAGCATTAGCTCTTGCAACATTTCCTGGTCCTTGCTCTTGAAGACGTCCGGCTCGATGCGCACTTCGGTCAATTGCTTTTGGCCGTTCATCTTCACGGTGACCATGCCGCCGCCGGACGATGCTTCCACGGAAATCTCGCCAATCTGCTTCTCGAGCTTTTCCTGGACCTGCCGGAACTGCGACAACATCTGCTGTAGAGCTTTCACTTCCATGGTTATTCCTCGCCCGGGCGCTTGACCTTTGAAATCTGGCCGCCGAACCTTTCAAGCATTGCCCTAACGATCGGGTCTTCTTCAAACCGGGCGCGCAATTCAGAGCTGCGCGGCACAGATGCCCGGCCGCTCTCAAGCTTAACACAGACGCGCAGCGGCTCGCCGACCACTTGGTTCAGGACTGTGCGCAATCGTTCCATTGGGTCTCGCGCTTGCAACATTTCCGCAAGCGAACGGCTCTCGGTCGGAAAAAAAAGATGCAGTTCGCCGCCTTCAATTTCCCAGCGCGTTGCGTGCTCTACCATGGACCACAGAAATTTCTGTCCTTGCAACGCCGCTTTAATGGCCTCTACTTGCGCTGAGGCCAAACCACCGGTCGCATCCCCTGCCGCGCGCGCGATAATCCGCGGAGGCGACGCGGGAATCGGCGCCGACGAAGCCGCACGCGCCGTCGGAATCGTTGCTCCTGGTGCCGCGACTGCGCTTACCTTGGGGGTGTCGCGCGCGGTGGTGGCAGCAGGATGGCCCGTAGCTGAAGCTGATTGCGCGGCGGACATTGCACGCGGGGCTCCGCCAGAGGATGAAGGCGCTGATTTCGCCGGGGTCCCGGAGCCGCGCAAGTCGGCAAGAATTTCTTCCAGCGGCGCGAGACGCTGCGCGTTCACCAGCTTCAGAAGCCCCAGCTCGAGATGCAGGCGCGGGTCGGGTTTCTTGCGCAGGTCATCGTCGGTCGCCAGCAGAATGTTAAAAAAGCGCGTAAGGTCTTCTTCGCTGAACTTCGCCGCTTGCTCCGAAAGACGCTCTTGCTCTTCGGACGGCGCCGCAACCAGCTCGGAGCTCGCGCCGCATACTCGCACCACCAAAAGATTGCGGAAGTGTCGAATTGCTTCCCGGCAAAAATGCTGAAGATTTTGCCCGTCGCCAATCAGCCGGTGGACCAGTCCCAAAGCGCGCTCTGCCGACTGTGTCGCAATTGCTTCCACAAGATCATCCAGAACGTTTTCTGCCACCACTCCCAGAAGTTCGCGTACTTGCGCATCCGTTACCGTATCGTCGCTGTAGGAGATGGCCTGCTCCAGAAGCGAGAGGCCATCGCGGAGGCTGCCTTCGGCGGCGCGCGCTAACACTGCCACGGCCCCCGGTTCGATCGTAAGTTTTTCTTCGCGCGCGATGCGCTCGATTTCTTCCGCAATCTCTTTGAACGTAAGCGAGCGAAACTGGAAAAGTTGCGCGCGCGATTTAATCGTATCCGCTAAATCTTCGGCTTGCGTTGTCGCCAGAATGAAGACCACTCGTTCGGGTGGCTCTTCGAGAGTCTTCAACAAAGCGTTGGACGCCTCGTCGGTCAGCTGATGCGCTTCGTCCAGGATTACCACTTTGAAGCGGCTCGAAGCCGGCGCGTAGCGCACCATTTCCCGCAGTTCGCGAATCTGATCGATGCCGCGGTTGGAAGCCGCGTCGATCTCGAGCACATCAAGCGAGGTACCCGCGGAGATTTCACGGCAGGAGTCGCAAGTATTGTCCGGATCTGCCGTCGGGCCGTTCGCGCAGTTCAGTGCTTTCGCCAGAATGCGCGCCGTGGTTGTTTTCCCTACGCCGCGAACGCCGGAGAAAATGTAGGCATGCGCCACGCGGTTCGAACCAATTGCGTTTGCAAGCGTTCGCGTCACGTGCTGCTGCCCCACGATTTCGCTGAACGTTTGCGGCCGGTATTTTCGTGCGATGACTTTATAGCCCATGTCTTGAATGTCCCAGTCTTCCTCGCGCGGGCAATGAGAGGAACTTCGGGTACTCCGCGGCGCACGAAGCTGACCCGCTACCGTTGCTCCCTTCCGGGCCTGGCGGAGTTTGCGGGGAATCGTCGCACAGAGCCCGAAGTCCCACCGATCGGCAGTCGCTGCAGAAAATTTTCTTTCTTCAGAACTGCATGGCGAAGTCTAGCACAGCGCTCTACTACGTGAAAGATAGGCGATGGAATGCAGATTGTCTGCGGATTGTGTCGCGAAGCCTTCAAGGAACGAAACAGAACTCGTTACCGCCGCGAACTTCGTTACCAGCTCGAATGTTACGCCGGATCGACTAGTGGCCTCCGGCTTGGGCGCCCGTCACCAAATTTTGTTTCAACGTCTCGCGCGCTTGCGGCACGGCAAATGCAGTTTCGACGCGCTCGTCACTGATGGCCGCCAGAGTTGTCAGAGTTTTCTGCGCGTCAACCGGCTGCCCCGCTTTGTCCTGGGCATCCGCCAGCAACGCCAGCGATAGCGGGTTTTGGGGGTCTTCCATGAGTTCCGGGATCGCGTCGTCATACTTTTCCTGCGTCATCAGCGCAGCGCCGTTTGCAGAGTGATAGGACTGTTGGACTAGGTTGCTTCGGCTCGTCTGCGACATTGCACTTAATGGTTTCAGGGCCTTCTGCGTCGCGTCCGCCATGCCTGCCCGTTCGGCGATGAACGCGCGCGTTTGCAGAATGCTCGCCAGCTCTATTTCGCGGCTGTTTTGCGAGATCTCATGATTTTCCGTGAGAACCTGCCGACCGGCATCGAGGTTCCTCAATGCGGCATGCGCATCCGGATTGAATAGCGCCATATCACGGTGAATTTCCGCTTCCTCCACAGGTAAGTCCGCGGCGTGCGCTTCCACCGCGAGTTTGGCGAATTCCCGAGACCCTCGCTCGAGTTGGTTTTCCCGGTAGAAAGTCATGGCCCAAAGGATTCGATAATCCAACTTGGTGGCGCGTTCTTTCGTTCCCGAAATCGCTTTCAGATATTCCGCGCGAGCGCGTTCTTGATCTCCCATCAGCGCATAGGTGGAAGCGATGCCGACTTGCGAAGTATTGAAAGTCGGATCGATTTGCAGCGCTTTTCCATAGTGATCGAGAGCGGCCGGATAATCACCCAGCATGCGCATGATCTCGCCGTAGGAATCCTGCGGATTGGGCTGGGCCGGAAGTGCTGCGACGTACTGATCCATCAGTGGAGGCGCTAAGTTAGGCCGCCCGCTCAGCGCGTAGCAGTACGCAAGATTATTCAGCGCAGGGAAATAATTCGGATCATCTCGCAGGACATTCTTTAGAATTTTCTCGCCGTGCTCGTAGGCATCCTGATTCGAGCACAGCCACTCGGCGGCTTGATTTGCAAGCCGTTTGTCGTTCGGATACTTCGCTAGAAGATCGTTCATCGCGGCGATGGCCGGAACGAGTCCTCCATTCTTCGCGCCATCCATCCAGCGAATCAGCAAACGTTCGTCCGGTGACGCGTTCGCCACATATTTTTGTGCCAGGGCGTATTCACGCCTTTCTTCGAGCGGATCGGTTGTGAAGTAAGCCAGCGTGGCGTGCCCCAGGGCAAAGCGCGGATCGGCTTTCACAGCTTTGCGCAGGGAAACAAGCCCTTTGTCAACAAACAGCAGGTCTTCGTGGTACAGCAGCGCCAACTCGTAATCGTGCCGTGCGTCCGGCGAGGAAGTCGTCACCGGAACCACTTCCGCCGCAGGCGCCCCGTCGGCCGCCGTGTGCGTGGCGATCGTGGGTTCTTGCGCTTGCGTGCGCGCCGAAGCAACCGTAGCGCAGGCAATTACTAGTACGATAGCCGGATACAGAAAGGGGTTTTGGGTTCTCATGATTCCTCGCGCGAAATTTTCAAGCGTCGATCAGTGGCCCTTCAGGACGTAGCCTGGGTCGAAGGGCTGCTTGTCGTCAATCTTGATCACTTTCACTCCGCTGGTGATGTTGTAAACGTCCACTACCCCGATCGCTCCGGGGCTGCTTTCCACAATCTTTATGACTTCCTCGTCACTCGACACGAAAACCACCGGCGCAGTCGTTTTCCGGCTTGGATCGTTCAAGATCGCTTTCCCTTCTTCCACGGTGCCGCCTAGGATTTTCTCGATGACGAATTTCATTCCCGGCGAATCCGGATCGCGCAGAACGATTGTTATGTTCCGCTCGTTGGGCCACGTATGCGTCTTACCCTTAAAAATTTTTCCAAGCTCGACCAAAGTCGTCACTCGAATGGGGTTCGACGAGTGCACGATGACGGCAAAATCAGTCGCGAAGGCGACAGCCGTGACACCGGTGAGCAACAGACCCAGAGCCAGCAAACGTTTTCGCATCGAATTCTTCAGTTACAACTCAATTTCTAAAGTTGAGGGGGCCTTTGATGCCCGTCTGTAAGCGAGGTTAACATTCCACGTCGCACGCGAACTCGCGAGTGCGTCACGCGTTGTCGTCCCAGCTACCTGTACGGAAGGCCAGCATCGGTTTTCTGATCTGCTGCGAGGCTTCTTCGCAACAAGGCCCAATTTGCCCGGGCTTGGCGATTAGGAACACGAGGCTTGTTTTTCGGGTATCCATTTCCCGCGGCGGAGTATCTTATCTGCGGGTGCATCCTCCGCACTCACACCGCGGCGCCAGCGGTAACCCCACGACACGGGGATGGCTTGGCATGTCCAAATTCCAAAGCCCGGAGGAAACAATGAAGCGCTTGATCAGTGTTTGCGCATTACTGGCAGTTCTGTTGTGTTTGACTCCCGCAGTACACGCTCAACAATCCAATGCAATCCAGCCTGGCACGCAGGTCCGCCTCACCATGTCCAGTGGACTTAGCACCGGCGTGGCCCATGACGGCGATCCTTTCACCGCAGTCGTCGCCGAACCCGTATTCATCGGAAATCAGCTCCTGCTGCCGGCGGGTGCAAAAGTCCATGGGACGGTAACCAGCGTTACGCGTCCAAAATTCTTCGGGCTTTTTCGTGGCGGCGCGTCGATGAATCTTGTCTTCAATTCGATCGAAGTGGAAAGCCGGATCTTTCCCGTACAGATGAGCATTCTTTCTGTTTACAGCGGCGGACCCGAAGCGGAGAAAAAGCGCAAGGACGTAAAAATGACAGAAGGAGTGGTGATTGAGGAGAAGCGCGACATAAAAGGCGACCTCATGACCGGTGGCCTGGGTACTGGCGCCGGCGCTCTTGTTGGAGTGTTATTTGCCAACGTCGCGCGCGGTACGGTCATCGGGATCGTCGGTACGAGTGCTTACATCGCAATCAAGAAGGGTAAGGACGTGGACCTCCCGGCCCAGACCGGCATGCTTGTGCGGATGGATTCCACGATCTCTCTTCCTGCTTCGCTGCTCCACAACGCGGCTTACACATCGAGCGGAAAGTAGGAGAGAACTCTCGCGACTTGCAGGATTTTGGCCCTAGTCTGCGATCGTTCGCCTCGCGGGAGCGAAGAATGACTTGGTTCGTGGCTTACCAGCGGAGCCATGGACCTGGTCAGCTTCAGAATTAACGCGCGTGCGTTTAATTGAGTCTGGCGACTCCAAGATTCCACAAACTGTGCGGCTGCAGTTTTTGCGCTCCGGCTAATATCGCTTGGGATTCCGGGAGCACGCGAACGATCCGAAACAAAGCTGATTTCGAGCTGAACTCCTCGCCGCCGTTCTGATGAATTACTCGGATAGCGACGACCGCTTCTTTTGCTACTTCCATGCGCAACCGGAATTGGCAGCCCGAATCGCTGACGTCGGACGTTTCCGTGCGCTCGGTGAAAAAACGAAGAGAACAGTCAAATCCACAAACCTCTATCGCCAATGCTAACGGCATGCGGTCTTCGCGCCGCCGATCATCCGTTGTAATTGTTCCCAGCTGTTGCCACTCCGCTTGTTGCTTTCTCATATGCTCCATCCTTGGCGTCAACTCGGGGACGCCGATCACACCCGAAAATGGGCGGAAGCACCGTTTACGCAGCGCTGAGTGCAGACTTTCCGTTCGCCGGGCGCTTAAGGAAGCGGTACAGGCTTGTCCGTCCGATTCCCAAAACTTGTGCAGTGCGCACGCGATTACCCTTGCACATGTCCAGCACACGCTGAATATGAATGCGGCGGACTTCCTCAAGCGGAAGCGGACGCCAACTTTCGTCCGACGCCGAACTTTGCCTGTGAGGATTCTGCAGATGTTCTGGAAAATCTCCGATGTCGATAAAGTCCGCCGTGGTGGTAATGGCAGCGCTCGCGATTACATTTTCCAGTTCGCGGACATTTCCCGGCCAGTCGTGCTGCAGCAGAAGAATCTGCGCGCGCCGAGTAAGACCCTGGATCGGCTTTCCGTAGGCTTCGCTGTATTTCTTCAGGAAATGCTGCACCAGGATAGGAATGTCTTCAGGGCGCTCGGACAGTCCTGGCACGTGGATTTCGATGCTGCTTAGACGATAGAAAAGATCTTCGCGGAAGCGCCCGGCAAGAACTTCGGCGCGAAGATCGCGGTTGGTAGCGGCGATCAAACGCACATCCACTTTTTTAACTTCGGGCGAGCCTACGCGCTGAATCTCCCGGTTCTGGATCACCCGCAGTAACTTCGCTTGCATGTGCAGGGAAGTTTCGCCGATTTCGTCCAGGAAGACAGTCCCTCCATCGGCGTACTCGAAAAGGCCGGGTCGCGTTTCTGTCGCGCCCGTGAACGATCCGCGCACGTGTCCGAACAGCTGGCTCTCCAGCAGCGTGTCCACCAGCGCGGAACAATTGCACACCGCGAAGCGCCCTTTGGCCACCGGGCTCATCTGGTGCAGAGCGCGCGCGATCAACTCTTTGCCGCTTCCCGTCGGCCCCGTAATCAACGCGTTGGTATAATGCCTGGCGATTTTCTTCGTCAGATCAAAAACTTCCAGCATGGCTGGACTTCTGCCTACGATGCCGTGAAACAGCAGGTTATCCAGAAGCTTGTCTTCCAGATCGCGAATTTGAGAACGCTGTGTAAAGTTTTCCGCCAGGTCGTCGAGAGCCTTCATCAGCCGTGTGTAATCCACCGGCTTGCAGAGAAAATCGTAAGCACCGTGCTTGATAGCCTCAATAGCCGCATCCACCGAATAGTAGCCGGAAACCAGTACTACGAACATTCCGGGGTCGCACTTCAGAACTTTCTCGAGAAAAGCCAAACCGTCCATTCCCGGCATTTTTACGTCCGCGACTACTACGCGGCATGTGCCCGCCCTGACGGCTTGCAAGGCGTCTTCCGGGTGCGTCGTCCCCATTGCGGGGAATCCGAAATTTTGCAATCGTGCGGATGTTAGATCTGCCTGGTTGGATTGTTCGTCTAGGACGCATACGGGAAGATTCTTTCGCGCTGCTTCGACAAGCGGTCTTTCTTCTACGGCTAGCATGATGCGGATGAATAGGCAAGGACCGTGCCGTTTCGTGCCATCGTTGCAGGGGGGCGAATAAAAAAAGATCCGGCCTCGGGTTGATTCAAGCTCCTCAGTAAGAGTCGCGTATTGTTAGCTTTAATCGAGAGCGGTGGGAGAGTGCCGATGCCAACGAAAGAAAGTAAGTGTTTGAAAGTTATTTCAATCAAGTATCTTTTCGTTCCGAATTGGTCTTGCGATTTCAGAACGGAACTTGTCTAAGACTTGCTTAACATTTCTCTCGCCCGCGAGCGCCCGGAATTTCTGTCTTGATTGCCGCTTCAGTTAGTGAAAACCTTCTGCCCCTCAACCAATTTTGACGCTGTTCCGGTTGCGCCAATTGTGTGGTGCTCGGCATCCATATTCGGACGCAACTGCCTGAGACTTACCTTTCCTCGGCCGGCTGAATCGTCAGATGCAATGCTTAAGACGCGGTAGGCGACGGGAAAGCTGGCGTCTCCCACGGCTGTCTGAACCAACCGCACAAACACTACGCAGCCCTTCTGCAACCGTGACATCAATTCGACGCTCTTTTCGTCCTCTGCGGTCCAGAAAAGCATCGCCTTTTCAACAAAGAAAATGCCTTTTACATTCCACCCCGAGACTTCCACTCGATAGCTGTTCGGTTCATCTGTCAATGTATGCATTGGCTCTCCCGCACGCTAATCATTGCAGAAGGAATGCCAAAGAGTTGTGGCTGCAAACATGAACAGGGAAGGACTTAGGAGATCCTCGATCGGTGCTATCGCTTCGCAGCCGTGCTTATCGAAACATCTGTTCGTTTCTGAACCAAGCCAACAGGGGCGTCTCGCAGGTTCTAACCGCTAGCCCCAATTCGAGCCTGGATAGAGCACGGCCAAAGCGAATCGGAAGATGAAAGGAAAGATTCTATCGTATGCGTACCAAGCCAGTATCAAACCAATCATTCCAAAACCTTGGCTTCGCGACCAGTTGACGAATTTCAATGCCGTGCTCTCGCTCATGAAGAGCGTGATGCCGGTGTTTCCGTCCAGTGGCGGCACAGGTAGAAGGTTGAAGGTCCCCAGCAGGAGATTTAGCAGAAAAATGATGCTGAGGAAAGTAGCGGCAAATTCCGCGAAGCCGGTGCCGGAGGCCTGCGTGATGTGCGTAAAGCTAACAAATTCCGGCACGGTGAAATACCCAAAAGAGATTCCGGCGCGAATCGCCAGCGCGGAGAGGATCACCAGCGTAAAGTTTGCTGCCGGCCCCGCAAGCGCCATCCATGCGGCGCGTCGCGGGTAGCGCTGTTGCCATGTCGGATCGTACGGCGCGCTGGCCCACCCGATCATCCAGTGCGCCACGAAATAGGAAATAATCGGCACCACCACCAGTCCAAATGGCGACCGCCGTATGTGCGGAATCGGATTCAGCGTTACCTGCCCGCCGTGGAACGCAGTCGTGTCTCCACCAATTTTCGCGGCTAGGGAGTGCGCGCCCTCATGGCAGGTGGTCGAGAAAAGGAAAACGATGTACCAAATTACGCCAAGAATTAAAAATTGCGGCGTGAACTCCGAGCCTGGCATCTGCATGTCGGCGCCTAGACTAGTGCGTCAGCGGATTTTGCGCAAGTCTTGCCGCCAGAGCCCGCATTGAATTCACGGCGGTGAGTTCGAGGGTGCCCGCAAAACTATTTCTCCGCCGCACGGTAGATGGTCTGGTGGCTTGGCCACAAAGCTCCCACGATTGCGCCAATCACGCCTCCCGCGGCTGCGCCGATACCCGCGACCGCGCCTCTCCCGCCAGGCTGGATACAGAACGCCTGGCCCCTGCAATCCTGGAATGACGCCGCGCCGATACCTGCTCCAACTCCAGCGCCCACCGCGGCGCCAATGGCTGTGTTGCGAAGACGATGCTTGTTTTCCATGAGTTTCACTCTGCGAACGTCCTGCCTCGCTATCGTTTGCTCACCTCCTGCCGCTTGTAATGAGATCCCCGCGTCCGTGACGTTCACAAACGCCCCGGAGACTTTCTTCGAGTTCATTTCAACCACTTGAATTTTGTGTCCAGCCCCCAGCGCGCTAAGAGCCTCCCACGACGATCGATCTGTTTGCCCGAAAGCCGCGCACGGCATTGCCAAGACAAATACCAGGATCCAGAGTTTTCGCATGATTAGCGCACCTCGACGCAATGCATGGGATTGTCGCCACCCGTGTAGCTTCCAGATCCGCAGCCCACCAATGAGATCAGAAGCACCACAGTAACGAGCAATTGGCACGTCCACGAAATCATGAGCCATGCTCGGTACTCCCTTCGATCCTCAGACTCGACCCCCGCATAAGCGGAAGGGGAGTGCCCAGGAACTTGACACCCCTTGGCCCACTTTTCTGGCATTCCCAAAAGTGTCTGACCCGCAGGCGCCTTGCTTCTCATTCTCTTTCCTCCCAAGGAGCCATCCAAAGTCGCAAAGGCCAGAGGATGACCGATGGAGGACAAAATAGAGTTGGTTCGGCGAGAAGGCAATGCGGAGAGAGTAAGCAAGAGGTTAATTTCTGGTTAGCGGCCAGGTTTATGAAAACGAATAGATTACTGGCTAGACTGATAACGAGATTTGGCTGCCCCGGCGGCAGTTAGGCTGTTAGAATCTCGGACCAAGGTGGTTGATGTCATCAATTGCGCCAACTTCTCCTAATCTTCGGTTCGGCCCGTTCGAGGTGGACGTTCTTGCGGGCGAACTCCGAAAGGCCGGCATCCTCATAAAGCTCCAACCGCAACCGTTCCACGTCCTACTGCTGCTAGTGAATCGCGCCGGGGCGGTGGTTACGCGAGAAGATATCAAGCGGAATCTGTGGAGTGATTCGACATTCGTCGATTTCGAACATGGAATTAATTTCGTGATCAACCAGATCCGAGGAGCTCTAGGGGACAGTGCCGACAGACCCCGGTACATTGAGACTCTTCCGCGCCGTGGTTATCGCTTCATTGCCCAGGTCGAACACGAACATTCAGCGGCGGAAGACTCCATCGTTCGAGTCGTCTCCACCCCGATCGAGGTAATATCCACCTCATATACTCGCCCGCGGCTGATGCGCACCGCCGTCATAACGGCCGCCACCCTGTTCTTTCTGCTTGCTGGCTCACTTCTTTATCGCTGGCTCTTGCCCCTTCCAAGAGTCCTGCGCACGACTCAGCTCACGCACTACAGCCACCTCGATGTTGGTTGGAGCAAACTCGTGTCGGATGGCGCTCGCGTTTTTTTCCTTGCAAGGGAGGGTAGTCGGTGGAATCTGATGCAGGTGCCGATTTCCGGAGGGGAATCGCAGTCTTTCCCGTCGCCTTTCCAAAACACTCGTATCCTGGATATTTCGCCGGACCAGTCAGAATTTTTGGTTCAGTCCTTCACCGCGCCCACGTCGAACCTGGAATTCTGGACTCTTCCGGTGGTTGGCGGATCGCCACGTCGTCTGGGTGACTTGACTGGAAGGGATGCTGCCTTTTCCCCGGATGGCGGGAAGATCGCCTACAGCAAGCTCGACGGGATATACATCTGCACCCGCAACGGAAATGACGCTCGACGGATCGTGAGCCTGCCTGACGTTTCCTGGGGATTGGCTTGGTCTCCTAATGGAAAGGCACTGCGCTTTACCGTGGAGGATCAGAGAACCAGTAACGTTTCCCTCTGGGAGGCCTCCGCCGATGGCACGAATCTCCATCCATTGCTTCCTGGCTGGAATCAGCCCTCCAACGACTGCTGCGGCCAGTGGTCGGCTGATGGCCGATATTACTTTTTTTTGTCCAGTCAAGGCGACGGCCCGTTCGGAAACGCAAGTGTTTGGGCCCGCAGGGAGAGAGGAAGCTTTTCGCTTTGGTCGAGACCCGGTGCGCCAGTACGTCTGGCTGCCGGCCCGATGAATTTTGGGACATTTATTCCAACCAAGGACGGCCGGCGGTTGCTGATCTCAGGCGCTACAGACGATCAAAGCGAATTGCTGGCGCTGGCTCGCGATAAGAAGGCGTTTCTGCCGATGCTCAACATCCCTGTGGTTTACAAAGCAAACCTCTCTTCGAAAGGAGACTGGCTTGCCTTGATTCTTCCAGGTTGGACCCTCTGGCGCAGCCGGACGGACGGCTCCGAACGCATTCAACTGGCTGCAGGTTTTCCTGGTGGCATTGACTCTCCACGCTGGAGTCCAGATGGATCACGAATCGTCTTCCAAGGCCGCTCTCAGGATCGGCCTTGGAATATTTATCTGGTGCATACTGAGAGAGGGTCATCCCAGGAATTGCTGACCAATGATCGAAGTCGTGAAACTCCAGATTGGTTATCCGACGGGGAATCACTTGTCTATTCCACACCTCCGGCTAGCGGAGCATCCAGTCCGGAGGAAAGCGGAATCTTTGTTCTGGAATTAAAGACGAGGAAAACGACGAAGTTGCCCGGATCGGATGGTTTCAAAACTCCCCGTTCATTGCCGGGAGGTCGATATCTTGCGGCGTTGTCGGAAGATCAAAAAGAAGTGATGCTGTTTGACTTTCAAACGCGCGATTGGAAGGCTATCGCGAGCGATGGCAAATCGTTCTATAACCTGGAGTCAACGCGGGATGGGGAGTATCTCTATTTTCAAGATCTTCTCGAAGCTGGGCAGCCTCTTTACCGCGTGCATACTCGAGATTGGAAACTCGAGCGCGTGATGAGCTTTGAGTCCTTGCTCCAGACTGGCGTCCTTCGCTGCAGATTCGCGGGCCTGACGCCGGATGGATCGCCAATGGTGTTGGCCACCCGCGGCGGCGGAGACATCTATGAACTGGACTTGGACCTTCCTTAAATTCGACCACTCGCTCCAACCCGGGCTCGCTTCCGCTTTCCACATCCCGCTTCGCATCGATGCCCAATCCGAGTATCTTTCAGGAGTTTCTAGCTCGTTCGCAAAATCGGAAAAAATTTGGCTCCGGGGCCTGGACTCGAACCAGGATAACCAGCTCCAAAGGCTGGCGTGCTACCAATTGCACTACCCCGGAATAGTTAAACGACAGCATAGGATTATGCCACGTAGGTTTAATTAGGGGAAATTGCCAAAAGCGTTGCCGAGTCGCTTACTGCGGAACTGACAACGCATCACACCAAGCGCAATTTTGAAACTCGGAAATCTTCAGGCAGCTTAAGCCGAGCCAGCTTTGAACGCAGCTGGCCGACATCCAGTCCCGCCGATTGGCAAACCAGCGGAAAGTCCCGTTGGTCTTTAAACAGGTAATCCTCAGCTTCGCGCTTACGCCGAAGCGGCCCGGATACCCATTCCTGAATGGTAGTCACGACCACCGCCTGCCAAAGCCGCATTTCCATCAGCTTCTCTTCATCACCAATGATCCGGTCTCTTGTCTTCATGGCCCGCCCGTGGTTCGGTTTGATGATCGAGCACCAGCAATGGCCATGCCGAATCGGCAAATCAATCGGATCTTTTTTGCGGATGTGTTTTGTTAGTGAAGTCGAAACATCGCACAAGGGCAGGACTTAACTTCCGCAGGAGCAGCTTTCGCGAATCCTGGGGTCAACTTGCAGAATTATCAGAAGAATTGAACGGAATTTATTCCCGATGCAGGTAGCTTTTGCACGGAACCAACAAACGCACCGGCACCTAAGCTGTAGCTTTCTTTCGCAGCAATTCGACCCGTCTTGGCTCACCCACGATAGGTCTATCTCCCGCGGGACAAGGTTTGCCGTCATGCCCGGCAAGTAAATGTTTCACCAGATTATCGATCTTTTTGTGCTCGCCCCGCGTAAGCTCGCCGTCCTCGTGGAATGAAAGGTCCTTGGATCTGCGAACTTCTCTCGACTCGCGGAATGTGGAGTCGGCCTCTCGCAGGATTTGATCCAGCGCTTCACAGTGTGTTTTTGCGGCCATGGCGCGGAATTGTACAGTGCCGCGCAGGCGTCTCAATGGTACCGAAGTACTACGAGCGGCGCGAAGCAGCGGCACTTCGCTATTTCTTTTTTCCGCTGTGCCTTAACTCGATTTTCTCGGAACTTTCGCGCCCTTCTTGCGCGCTTCCGAAAGACCGATAGCGATTGCCTGTTTTCGCGACGTCACTTTTCCGCCCTTTCCACCCTTGCCCGACCGCAACGTGCCCCGCTTTTCTCGATGCATCGCGCTTTTCACGCTCGTTCCCGCAGCCTTACCATATTTCCTGCTCGATCCTTTTTTTGTCGACATCTCATTCCTCCCGTCAATTAGATTACGAATCACGCGGAAAGTTACGTCCTCGCTATTTGTTGGCCCGCCCTCCCGAAGCGTCACTTCGTTCATTCGGCCTAGCGTCGCGGCTGAAGGCCAACCGGCAGTTTCGGTTCACTCATTTTTCGGCGGACTGTTTTATTCGTTGCAAGCTTCAGGCAGAATATGGGCGCAATACCGAGGGGACCATGAATCGCAATGTGCTCGCAGGATCGTTTCTCTTGGCCGTATCGTTTGCGGCCGCTGGCAGCTACGTTGTTGCCGACGAAGCTCCGCTCGCAGGTTACTCCGTCGAATCGTCACGTGTCGAACGCGACTGGGAGCAGAAATTTCGCTCTACACCCGATCCCGCAAACTTACGCGCCTACATGCAGCGGCTTTCCGCACACCCTCATAATGTCGGCTCGCCCTACGATAAAGACAACGCCGAATGGATCCTGGCCAAATTCAAAGAGTTCGGCCTCGACGCGCACATCGAATCTTTCAACGTCCTCTTTCCCACGCCGAAAGAGCGTCTCGTCGAGCTTGTCGAAGGCGGCCCTCACTTCGTAGCTAAGCTCCAGGAACCCGCCGTGCCCGAGGATCCCACATCCAACCAGCAATCCGAGCAGCTCCCCACGTACAACGCCTATTCCGCTGACGGCGACGTCACCGGCCCGCTCGTGTACGTGAATTACGGCATCCCCGACGATTACGAAACGCTCGAGCGCAACGGCATCTCGGTGAAGGGAGCAATCGTCATCGCGCGATACGGCCACGCATGGCGCGGAATCAAGCCCATGGTCGCAGCCGAACATGGCGCCATCGGCTGCATTATTTATTCTGACCCGCGTGACGATGGTTACTCTCCCGGCGTCACTTATCCCCAAGGCGCGTACCGCCCGAAAGAAGGAGTGCAGCGCGGTAGCGTCCAAGACAGCACTGAATTCATGGGCGATCCTCTAACTCCCGGAATCGGCGCAACCGCCGAAGCCAAGCGCCTCCCCATAAAGAATGCTCCCACGCTGACGAAAATTCCCGTCCTCCCGATTTCCTACGCGGACGCTGAACCCCTTCTCGCCGCAATCGCCGGCCCCGTGGTGCCGCCTGCATGGCGTGGAGGCCTCCCCATTACTTACAGACTCGGCCCCGGCCCCGGAAAAGTTCATCTGAAAATGTTCTCCAACTGGGACATCAAGCCCCTCTACGACGTGATCGCAAAAATTCCCGGTGCGCAATTTCCGGACGAATGGGTCCTGCGTGGCAACCACCATGACGCGTGGGTGAACGGCGCCGAAGATCCCATCTCCGGCCAAGTCGCGCTCATAGAAGAGGCTCGCTCGCTGGGCGCCTTGCTCAAAGCCGGATGGAAGCCGAAGCGCACAATTATCTATTGCGCGTGGGACGGCGAAGAACCGGGCCTGCTCGGTTCAGTGGAATGGGCCGAGACGCACGCAGATGAACTCCGCAAAAACGCCGTCGCCTATATCAATTCGGATTCCAACGGCCGTGGCGTTCTGGGGGCCGAAGGTTCGCACACACTGGAAAAGCTGGTGAATGATGTCGCTCACGACGTGCAGGATCCCGAAACGAAGCTCACAGTCTGGAAGCGCTGGCAGCTCGACAGCATCAAGTCTGCGAGCTCCGAAGAAGAGCGCCAGGAATTGCGCCAGCGCAAGGATATTCGCATCGGAATCTCAGGCGGCGGTTCCGACCACGCTGGCTTCCAGAATTTTCTCGGTATTGCCGTGATCGATGCCAGTTTCGGCGGCGAAGACGGGGGCGGCATCTACCACTCGATTTATGACGATTTTTACTGGTACACGCACTTTGCCGACACCGACTTTGTCTACGGCCGCACGCTCTCCCAATTTAACGGCTCGATGATCCTGCGGCTCGCCGACGCGGACTTGTTGCCCTTTGATTTCTCCAATTTTGCCGACACCGTGCAAACCTACGTGAAGGGCCTCCAAAAGTTTTCCGCCAAGATGCGAGACGATATCGAAGAACGCAATCTGGAAATCGAAGAAGGCGTTTTCACTGCCAGCGCCGATCCGAAGAAAGTGTACTTTCCGCCCAAAAGGGAAGACGTGCCCCCTTATCTGAATTTCGCCCCGCTTCAGAACAGCGCGGACGCTCTCACGCGAAGTGCCGGCGAATACCAGAAAGCTCTCACCGCCGCTAATGCAAACGGCGGTTCGTCGCTCACTTCCGCGTCCATTGCCGACGTCAACGGCTTGCTTATCCAAAGCGAGCGCAAATTGACTTCTCCCGAGGGTTTGCCGGGGCGATTCTGGTACAAGCACCAGATTTACGCACCCGGCGTTTACACGGGCTACGAATCGAAAGCAATTCCGGCCGTCCGCGAAGCCATCGAACAGAAGAAATGGAAGGAAGCGGAGCAAGCCATGGCCCGCGCCGCCGCCGTCCTTCAGGACGAAGCAACTCTGGTGTCCTCCGCGGCGGCAAAACTTTCCGCTGCTTCCGCCGCGGCAAAATAAAAGCAGGTTCGGTTAGCCGTCCCTATGTTTGTGAATTTTGGGTAATCGGGCCGCTAATCCTTGTAACTCGTCCCATGCGTTCTACATCTACATTTTAGGGTTGGCATATGGAGTCAGGTCACGACCTGACTCGGTTGAGATGTCAAATACTCTTACGGAGGGCATGTCATGAAGCGATTTGGAACCATCAATGCTGTTTTCGGCGCAACGGCTCTGCTTTTGCTATTCGGCGTCACTGCTCCCGCACACGCGTATCAGGAAGAGCACCCGCAAGACGCCAAGCCGGCTGAAAGCAAGCCCCATGATCAGGAAGCCAAGCCTGCAAAAGAGGACAAGGCCCCCAAGGACGCCAACGCACCGAAAGAGGCCAGGGATACACATGAAACAAAAACTGTGAAGAAATCTGACACTCGCACGGAGACCAAGTCCACCGTGAAGCACGGCCCCATCGAGAACGGCCGCATCCCGGACGCCCAATTCCACTCGCACTTTGGGCGTGAACATACCTTCCATGTAGGCCATCCGGTAATCGTCGGAGGCCAGTCGCGCTTCCAATATGGCGGATATTGGTTCGGTTTCGGTGAAGCGTGGCCGGTAGGCTGGGGCTACAGCGACGACGTTTATGTCGATTTCATCGACGGCCAATATTACTTGATCGATCCGGTGCATCCCGGTCTTCGTCTCGCGCTGGTCGTCGTAATCTAACTATCGTAATCCAACGACTGTTTGGGAAAAGCCCCATCCTCTGCTCAGACAGAGGGTGGGGTTTTTTCGTCCAGAGCGAAACGATGCATCTCCCTACGGCACGCAAGAATGTTCCCCCATAGAGATTTTCTAAGTTACTTGCCGGCGCTTTCGATACAATCAGCGCGCTTTCCCATCTTCATAAACTCGAGTGACCAAGAACGTGGAATTCTCCAGGCTTCTCTTCGGGCGGAAACTTGAGCAATAACCGCAGCATTAATTTGTTGCTGCGGACCTTTCTCGTCTGCGGTCTGCTTTACTGCATGTACCTCGTCACCCGGCAGGCAGTCGGAGCGTGGTATTTTCGAAAATACTCGCCGCAGGATATTCAAACCGCGATCAAATGGGACCCGGGAAATCCGGAGTATTACGACGCTCTTGCCACGCTCACTCACTTGTATTCAAGCGGTGGCAATCCTGCAGACGTCGTGCGCCTTAGCGAAAAAGCCACGCAGCTAAGTCCCTACAACGCGGATTACTGGGCCGATCTCGGCGCAGCGTATGAGTGGGCGGGGCGCAACAATGACGCTCTGCGCGCCTTCACCCGCGCTCGCGCTCTTTTCCCGAATTCGCCGGAAATCAATTGGAAAGCGGCCAATTTTTACGTCCGGACCAGACGAACTTCAGAAGCGCTCGCCACGCTGCAAAAAGTTCTACTGGAAGATGGCACAAAAGAACGCCAAGTATTCGTCCTTGCTGTCAACGCCACGAACGAAAACCAGAAAATCCTGGACGAAATGTTGCCGCGGCGCGCGCCGGTAATACTCGACTATCTGAATTTCCAAATCGAAACGAGTCGAATGGAAGCCGCCGATCAAACTTGGGCTACGCTGTTGGAATCGAAATTACCGTTCGAGCTTACCCACTCATTTCCTTATCTCGACGCGCTGATTCAGCGTCGCGATGTGGACCGTCTTACCGCGGCCTGGGCCGCTCTGTGCACCCGTTTCCCACAGGAGGTTTGCGCCCGCAAATCCAGTCCAAATCTAATCACCAACGGCGACTTCGCATTCGCGCCGCTGAATGGGGGACTGGGCTGGCGCGTGATTCCAGTGCAAGGAGCGGTAGTAAGCGAGGACGCCTCCGTCGGTGTTACTGGCAGCAAATCGCTGCGCGTCGACTTCGACGGCAAGCAAAACTTGGATTACGGCCACGTCCTCCAGTACGTGCCGGTAACCCCCAACACCGTTTACTCTTTTTCTGCTTACACGCGAGCGCGGGGAATTACCACCGACAGCGGCCCAAGATTCGTGGCGCTCGACGCTTACGATCCTTCGAAACTCTTCGTCTCAACCGAAAACGTAACCGGCACCTCGGACTGGTCCGCGCACCAATCGGAGTTTAAGACCAGCGCTGACACTCACATGTTAACCGTCAAAATTGCCCGGCCCGCCAGCCATAAATTCGATAATCAGCTCGCAGGAACGATTTGGATCGCTCGCGTCACCCTCATACGGAAATAAGCTGTTCACCGTGGCTCGTTAGGATGAAAAGTTCGCGGTTCAGCAACTCGCGATCTATTTTTATGAGTTTCGCCGGATTATATCCTTGCACGAAGAGTTGGTGTGATGGGGGTATCGACCGGCGAGCTTTTCTTAAGGCTGCGCTTCGCCCGGTGCCGAGGTCTGTGGTGACGGCGCGGCCACTGGTAGCACCTCCGGTTGAGGGGAGGCTTGACGCGCAGATTGCGTCTTCGGCGCTGGCGCCGGTACATCGGCCGTAAGTGATTGAGAAACACTCAGCACTCTGTCGCCGTGGATCACGACGCGGAAATGCTGGTTGGTCGCTTTGATCGCCGGACTGCCTTTGTGGAATTCCGACGAGAAATACGGATAGCCTTCAAAATTTCGTGTCCGATTGTTTCCCGATTGTTTCGCGGCAAATGTCACAGGGATATGGTCGCCGCTCACGGAGACAACATCCTGCATGAACCACGCCACTTCTCCGGAACCACCGTGCGAACCCGGCTCCTTCACGGCTATGACCCGCGCGCGCGCCTCCGCGCCTCGCCGAATGACGGGCACTCCGTTTACAACCAGGTCTTCAGCCGCCACCATTTCCACAATCATGCCTTCGCGGACTCCCTCGGCCCAGACAGTGCCATTGAGTTCGACTTCCAAAGGCGTGCCGTCCGGAATCCTTACGTCCACGGTTTCTGCCGCTTTCTGCTCTGGCGCCTCAGAAGCGTCGGGCGCCCCAAGCATGGTGAGGATCACTTTGTCGGACAAACCGGACGCCTTGAGCTGCAGAAGCGAGTCGGGCGTCGTATCGAAAGCGCAGCGAGAAGACTTTATTTTTTTTACGATCGCATCGGAGTCAGAGCGCTCTCTAAACATGGCCACGACGTCCGCGTTCGTTAGGTAGGAATCCGAATGACGGGCGGCCGCGATGGGACTGGGCG
Organism: uncultured Acidobacteriota bacterium; assembly: GCA_963698005.1. GTDB lineage: Bacteria > Acidobacteriota > Terriglobia > Acidiferrales > UBA7541 > Palsa-295. The sequence continues at coordinate 1,822,755 of OY969113.1, read as the reverse complement.
TCGGCTTGGGTTGGACTTCCGGACTCGTCTCGGTCAAGCCGAAAGAAAACTCTCGCCTCGGCGGCGGAGGCGTCTCTGAGAGGTCGGCATCGTGCACCCAACCCACTCGTCCGTCGAGAGTGCGGATCTGCGAGTAACCCTCCGAGCGGCTCAGCACTTCAACCTTCTCGTCACAGCGCAGTTTTCCGGCCTCTTCGAATTTCTCTGTCGTCCTGTAGATGAAGATGTAGGAGTCGTACGTGCCGCATTGCGCGTAGCTCACCGAGCTGGCGTGCGCGGAAGTAACGGAAGCCACAAAAAAGCCGAAAACCAAAATTCGAGCCTTCATCCTGTGCCCCAAGTCCGGGAGGCTGTAAAAATTGCGCAAACCCGGATTCACAAGAAATCACACGGCAAACTTATTTTCGCGAGGCCACCGTCCGTCTCCAATAGTACTTTGGGACAGGCTGGCCTTCTGGGCTGGGACAGGTGGCCCCCGGACGCTGTGCTAGAATGCTGCCGTTCGAATTCTGAAGTTCGTAAGTGAGGCGTACGTGGTAACAAACTTCTTCCCCAAGCAAACCACTCGGCGGGAAATCTTGCGAGCCGGAGGTGCGCTGGCGGGTGCGAGCGTACTCGCTGGACTGATGCCCGGCAGCCTTCTTTCGAAACCGAAAGCTGGTTCTGGCAATTTGCAGCAAATAACCTCGTCCGCGGATCGGCTTGCGCAAATGAAAGCCCAGTGGGCCGCAATCCCGCTGCAAACGACAAAGCTCCGGGACAATATCTACCTGCTCTCCGGCCCTGGTGGAAACATGGTAGTTCTAAGCGGCACCGATGGAAAGGTACTGGTGGATTCAGGCATCGCCGCTGCCGCCCCGAAGATTAAGCAGGCCATGGATGGATTCGGCGGAGCTCCGCTAAAGGTGCTGGTCAACACCCACTGGCATTTTGACCACACAGACGGAAATGAAGCGATGCACCAGGCCGGCGCGGTGATCATCGCGCACGAAAACACCCGCAAACGCCTTTCGACGCCGCAGGACATCGCCTTTTTCGGTCTGCACTTCGATCCGGCGCCTGCCGACGCGTGGCCCCAGCAGACCTTCACGGAAGGAACCAAGCTTTATCTCAACGGCGAACAGCTAACGCTTGCCTATTTTCCGCCGGCGCACACGGACTCTGATATTTCCGTACGTTATGACAACGGCAACGTCCTGCACATGGGCGACGTGTGGTTCAACGGAACGTATCCTTTCATCGATCCGAGCACAGGCGGCAACATCGCCGGAATGATTGCGGGTGCCGCTCGCGGACAGGATCTTGCGGATGCGGACACGCGGATCGTACCGGGCCATGGTCCCGTGGGTGATAAAGCTGCTCTCGCAAAGAGCCACGACATGCTCGTAACGGTGCGCGATCGCGTGCAAGCCTTGAAGACAGCAGGAAAATCCAAAGAGGAAGCCGTGGCCGCGAAGCCGACGGCGGATCTCGACAGCGCCTGGGGAAAGGGAGCGATCAACGGCGACGTCTTCGTCACCCTGGTCTACACCACGCTATAGGCTTGCTCCACTTTGCACTTTAGTTGAGAGATGATGGGCGCCATGGACACTCTTGCTCGAGACTTACGTTACAGCCTGCGGATGCTGGCAAAAGCGCCGGGATTCGCCGCACTCGCGATTGCCACGCTCGCTCTTGGAATCGGCGCGAATACAGCGATCTTCACCGTAGCCAATTCCGTATTGCTACGATCGCTGCCCTACAAGGATCCTGGCCAGCTGGTGCGCATCAGCACCCACCGTGACGGCAGTTGCTGCGTTTCGCTTCCGTATTTCACCGTTCTGTCCGCAACGAATCGTTCCTTCTCCGGCGTAACCGCCTATCAGTTCGACGCCGTGAATCTCGCTGTGCCTGACGGGGCGGAGCAAATCGAAGCAGAGCGCGTGACCGGAAACTTCTTCGACGTTCTCGGAGCGAAGTTGGCGGCCGGACGGACTTTCACACCTGAAGAAGATCAACCAGGCGGTAATCAGGCAGTGCTGATCGGATATGAATTGGCCACCCGGCTTTTTGGCGGAGCACAAAACGCGGTCGGCCAACACCTCGCGCTCGATTCCAAGGACTACACAATTATCGGTGTTGTTCCGCCGAAGTTCGGCGTGCAATTGCTCGGTCGCCAGCCCGAAGTCTGGATGCCCCGGATCATCGAATTCAGCCTGACCACTCCCGCCCGCGTCAATCTCGGCGGCATGTATTACGAAGCTATCGGGCGGCTGCGTCCCGGCGTCACCAGCGCGCAGGCGCTTGCCGAAACCGAAGTCATCTTTCAGCAATACAAGCACGATAAGCCCGGCAATTTCGACGCGACCTCGGACGTCGCCATGACCGTTAGCAACCTTCAGTCAAATCTCGTCGCGAATGTCCGTCCGACCTTGCTGATCCTTTCCGCGGCAGTCGGCTTCGTCTTGTTGATCGCCTGTGCCAACGTAGCAAACCTTCTGCTTTTCCGTGCGCTTTCGCGAAAGAAAGAATTTGCCGTTCGCAGCGCTCTGGGAGCTCCGCGCTCAACGCTCATCCGCCAGCTGCTCACCGAGAGCGTGCTGATGGCGGTCATGAGCGGCGTCCTTGGAATCTTTCTCGGCTATTTGGGCACGCGATTTCTCGGAGCGTTTACGCAAACGAACTTGCCTCAGGTCGCCGATATCCCCATGGATTTGCGTGTGCTTTCTTTCACCGTGGCGATTTCTGTCCTGAGCGGAATTCTCTTTGGACTTACTCCGTCATTGCAACTATCCCGCCCCAACCTCGGCTCCACGTTATCCGACGAAGGTCGCAGCTCCACGGGAAGCCGCCGGCGAAATCGTGTTCGCAGCATACTCGTCGCGGCCCAAGTTGCCCTTTCAATGGTTCTGCTAATCGGTTCCGGCCTGTTGATTCGCAGCTTCATGCGGCTCCGGATGGTGGATCCCGGATTTGGCGCTAAAAATACGCTGACCGCGAAGACGTTCCTTCCGCCATCCATTTACCCGCAACCCGCTGATCGCATCGCTTTTTACCGAAGCGCGCTTCAGCATCTGCAATCGATTCCGGGAGTGGAAGCAGCCGCGATCTCCACCGCGCTGCCAGTCCTTCCCACTCACGGCGCTCCTGCTCGGTTTGAAGGCGAGCCGGATGTGGATCTAGGACGCCGCACAGTCGTCCTTATCGAATCGATTAGCCCCGATTATCCTAAGGCGATGCGCATGCCGCTCGTTGCAGGCCGCGCATTCAACGATCTCGACGATGCCCAGTCGACCCCAGTAGTAATGGTGAATCAAGCCACCGCGCGGCGCTTCTGGCCCAACCAGGATCCGCTCGGCAAGCTCGTCTGGGTCGGCAGATTCCCTCCGTGCCAAGTCGTCGGCGTGCTCGCAGACATTAAGAACGACAGCCTCGCTTCGCCCACGCAACCCGAAGTCTTTTTTCCGTATCCTCAGCTTGCTTCCCCCATGCTCTACGTCAGCATCCGCAGCTCCATGGATCCGCACAGCTTGGTATCGGCTTTGCGCGCCGAAATTGTTGCCGTGAACCGTGGCCAACCAATCTCCGATGTGCAAACGATGGAGGAACGTCTTGAATCGGCGAGCGCGCAAACGCGTTCGATGATGCTGTTGATCGGTGTATTTTCGGCGACGGCGCTGATCCTCGCCCTGGTCGGAATCTACGGAGTCATCGCGTACTCAGTCGCACAGCGAACGCAAGAGCTGGGCATCCGCATTGCTCTCGGCGCATCCAGTGCCGATATTTTCAGGCTCGTCATCGGCAACGGACTCAGGCTCGCCGTAGCCGGAACCGTCATCGGTCTCGTGGCTTCATTCGCCCTCACGCGTCTGATGGCCAGCCTGTTGTTTCAGACCAGCGCGACCGATCCAGTCACGTTTGTCGGCAGTGCTCTTGTGTTTGCCGTCGTAGCCGCGCTTGCAAGTTATTTACCCGCGCGCCGAGCGATGCGCATCAATCCCACCGACGCCCTCCGCTCTGCATAAACCCGCGTCCAATTCGCCATCCTGCATTGAGCAGGCGCCATCATCTTCTCGGCCAATCTCCCGATTTGCGTCACGGAAGGGCCGGGCCTGCCTGCCGGGGCTTTAGCCCCTGAAGCCATTGCCGGATCTTGCCGCACCCTTTTTTATCCCGGGGTATCTCCCGGGACCCTCTCATCTCCAATCTCGCGCCAGCCGTTTCCTCTGTTGACATCCCACACGTCCCGCGCGATACTCCTGTGTGCACGCCACAGGAGGCCGCATGGCTGCCGATAAATCCGATATTCTCCAGGGCACTCTCGATTTGATGGTCTTAAAAACTCTCGACGCCATGGGTCCGCAGCACGGCTACGGCATCGCCCGCCGCATCGAACAAATCAGCGAAGAAGCTTTGCAGATCAATCAGGGCACAATCTACGCCTCTCTGGTGCGCCTCATGCACAAGGCGCTGGATCAGCGGGGCTTGGGGCACGTCGGACAACAACAGGAAAGCCAAATTTTATTCCATCACCAAGGCCGGACGTAAGCAGCTCAATACCGAAGCAGAGAACTGGGAGCGTATTTCCACCGTAATCGGCCGCGTCCTGCGCCTCGCGGACCGCGGATAATTCTGTGAACGCGTTGCCTAATTATTGTTGCGTGCCCCGGCTAAAGAAAGAGGTTCGCCTATGTTAAATCGCGACGCCTTATCGAAGCTCGGCATTTATGTATATGGCCTGTCGTCAGCCGCTGTCGGCATCATGGACTTCATCTGGGGCGGTTTTGACCCCGCCCATCAACCGATCCAGGCTTTCGGGGACCACATTCCCGGCAGTGCGATTCTGGCGTATATCACTGCCGTCTGGATGATCGCGGGAGGCTTGGCAATCCTGTGGCGCCGCAGCGCCCGGGTGGGTGGTGCAGCGCTCGCCATTATCTACTTCGTGTTTGCCGTCTTCTGGTTGCCTCGATTTTTTACGGCCCCTCACTATCTTGGGTTTCGAATTCCCGTCTTTATCGGTGTGGCGGCTGGATTCGGCATAGAACTCATCGCGCTCGCCGGAGGAGCACTCATCTACGCGTCGCTGGCAACGCGCAGTTCTTCATGGCCGCGAACGATTCTTATCACCCGCTGGATATTTGGACTCTGTTCAATCAACTTTGGTCTGAACCATTTGGATGCCGTTGCGGACAACCTTTTTTATGTCCCCAAGGGGATGCCTTTCGGACAAGAATTCTGGGTCATCCTGACCGGAATTTGCTTCGTCCTCGCTGGCCTCGCCATCCTAGCGCGTATCCAGGACGTCCTTGCTGCGCGGCTGCTTGCGCTGCTGTTTTTCGCTTTTAATTTAATCGCATTGCCTCCTTTTATCTTTGCCGATTCCAAGAACCATGCCGCCTGGGGCGGGAACGCAATCAATCTAGCTTTTGTGGGTGCTAGCTGGATATTCGCCGACGCAATCGCAAGCCGCCGAAAACAGGTCGAAGATCACGCACAAAATCAGGAAGGACTCAATGCCACCGCCGGCGCAACATCGCAAGTGGGCTTATCGTAATGTTTGCCTGGATGACAGCGGTCGCTTCTCGAATTCGCACGTGGCTCTCGCCCCGCGGCGTGGACCAAGATTTCGAGAGCGAGCTTGGCATACATTTCGACATGCTGACGGAAGAAAACATTCGCCGGGGCTTGCCGCCCGAAGAAGCCAGACGCGCCGCGCGCCTCAAACTCGGCGGGCTCACGCAACTCAAAGAAACCAACCGCGAACTCAGCGGCCTGCCCTTCCTCGAAACATTTCTTCAAGATGCGCGTTACGCATTCCGCATGCTTCGAAAGAGTCCTGGCTTCTCCGCTGTAGCCGTGCTCACTCTCGCTCTCGGCATCGGCGCGAATACCGCCATCTTCAGTGTGGTTTATGCCGTGCTCCTAAAGCCGCTGCCCTACGCGAATCCCAATCAATTGGTCAGCGCATTTGCGGCGAACACCCAGGAAGGAATTCCGGAAAATGGCACTTCGTATCCGAATTTCGAAGAGTGGCGCGCGCAGAACCATGTTTTCAGCGGACTCGCGACAATTGATTTTCATCAACTCACGCTCACGGGACGCGGCGAGCCTTCCGAGGTGAACACCTGTGTCGTGACGCCGGAGCACTTTGCGGTTCTCGACGTGAAGCCGCTCCAGGGGCGCGTTTTTTTTCCTGAGGACGGCAAGCGCGGCGCTCCGCCCGTCGTAATCGTAAGCGAGAATCTGTGGCGCGGCACTCTAGGAGCAGATGCAAAGATCCTTGGAAGCTCGATTAGCCTCGACAAGCGTCCGTTCACCGTCGTTGGGATCATGCCCGCGAGTTTTCGCTCTCCTTTTATCAACAGCAAGCCGGAGGTCTGGATCCCGCTGGTTCAAGACCCCCTCTTTGGAAGCTGGATGGCCCGGCGTGGAGGGCATTGGCTGGCAGTCTTTGGGCGGTTGAAGTCCGGTGTTTCCATCGCGCAGGCTCAGGCCGAAATGGACGCGATCAGCGATCGGCTGGCGAGCGAATTTCCGGCGGAGAACAAAGGATGGACTGTCCGTCTCGTGCCGATGCAGAAAGAAATTGTGGGAGACGTTAGAACCGCTCTTCTCGTGCTTCTCGGCGCTGTCGGCCTGGTGCTGCTGATCGCCTGCGCCAATATCGCCAACTTGCTTCTCACGCGAGCCACTTCTCGCTCGAAAGAAATTGCTGTTCGTGTTGCCCTCGGCGCCGGGCGCGGCCGAATTATTCGCCAGTTGCTCAGTGAGACTGCCGTCCTCGGTTTGCTCGGTGGAATTATCGGCATAGCTCTCGCCTACGTAGGAGTTCAGGTACTCAGTTCCCTGATACCTGATAATTTGCCGCGCTTGAACGCGATTCGCGTTGACAATGCGGTATTGGCTTTCGCGCTCGTTCTTTCCGCTATCGCCAGCGTGGCGTTTGGTTTGGTGCCCGCGCTGTTTGCATCGAAGTCGAACATACAAGCGAGTCTTCGCGACGGCAGCGGCCGCTCGGGCGAAAGCGGAACCCGCAGGCGTGTGCGCAGTCTCCTTGCGGCATCAGAAATTGCGCTCGCCATGGCTTTGCTCGTGGCTGCCGGTTTGCTGCTGCGGAGCTTTTCGAAACTCACGGCGGTCAGTCCGGGGTTTGATGCACAACATCTGGTGAAGGCCGAAATTTCTCTGCCGCAATTTCAGTATTCCACGCCGCAACAGTGGATCGCTTTCTCCGACGAATTGCTCGCGCGAGTCCAGGCTCAACCCGGAATGAAAGACACCGCCGTGGCAATTCCGTTACCCATAGTGAACGGCAAAATCAATCTTGCGTTCGATATCGTGGGCACTCCGCCGGCGTCCGAAGGCGAATCCCGGCTCGCTGACTACGCCTCCGTCAGTCCGGAATATCTTCGTGTGATGGGAATTCCACTGCTCGCAGGCCGCTTTTTCAATCAGCAGGATATCCTCTCGAGCGCGCGCGTTTCGGCGATCAGCAAAACATTTGCGCAACGTTATTTTCCAAATCAGGATCCCATCGGCAAGCGCCTCAACGTCGGCTTTCCTCCCAATGCCGACGTCGACCGCGAAATCGTCGGAATCGTCGGCGATGTGCGCGACGTTTCGCTCGGTGAAGCTCCTGGCCCGATGATGTACGTGCCGTACGCGCAAGCGCCTTTTTGGGGCGCGAATTTGGTGGTCAAGAGTACATTGAGCACCTCCGCGGTAGCGGCGGCGATTCGCCAGGAAGTTCAAAAGATCGATAAAGACTTGCCCATAACTGAGGTAGGGAAAATGCCGGACTTTATCGACGCTTCCGTCTCGCAACAAAGATTCCGCACTTTCTTACTCGGCCTTTTTGCCGCCATGGCCCTGATTCTCGCCGCTACCGGAATTTTCGGCGTAATCTCTTATTCCGTCTCGTGTCGCACAAACGAAATTGGCATCCGGGTCGCCCTCGGCGCCTCGCGCGGCACAATTCTTCGCATGATCTTGCGCGAAACCCTGCTCCTTACATTCGCCGGCCTGCTCATCGGAATACCCTGCGCTCTCGCCGCTTCTCACCTGATCGGCCATTTGCTCTTCGGCGTTTCCGCCAATGATCCGGTCACCCTCGTCGCCGTCGCATTCACTCTCGCCGCCGTAGCCGCTCTAGCCGGATTCCTCCCCGCCCGCCGCGCCATGCAAGTCGATCCCATGATCGCCCTCCGCCACGAATAACCCAATAGAGCTGAGGGTGAGGAATTTTTCTTTCCCATCATTCGTTCTGAACGTGGTGAGTTGACTCACTGCAAATGTTTTGGCCAGAATGGCTGGTCTGCTGGTGAAAATCGTTACTTGGAAACGCGGGCCTTCAGTTTTACGCGGCCGCCTTCTATGCTGACTGTGTATTCCACTTCCTGGCCGCCCTTGTCCTTAAGCTCTTTCGTCTTTTTACGGACGAAGCCCTGGAAATCCTTCAGGCTCGGCGCCCCGGCTTTTTCCCCGGTTTCCGTTCGAGCTTCGATCAGCTTTTGATAAAGCTCCTGCACTTTTTCTTTTTCGCGCTCCGGGTCTGAGAATGATGCGGCAAACGCTTCCGCCGCTTTTCTCTCCGCCACCGCAACCCCACGGCCCTCGGAAGAAGGAGCCGGCGGGTTCGCAGCCACCTTGCGCGCCCGTTCCTCCTCAATCGCTTTCGCGGCTGCGCCGAAATGGCGTTGCTGGCCGCCCGATTCCTTCTGCATCGTTTTCTTGCGCCACATATCCACATATTTCGCGTACGTCTGCGAAAGATTGTTGTAGCGAAATCTCTGAGCGAAGCTCAGCTCAGCTGTGCGCTCGTTATACCGCCGCAGAAGCGATTCCGTGCGCCATTGCGTGTCCGCCGGAGGACGCGGGCGCCCGCCGCCGAAGTATTGTTCGTACTCAATCTTCAGCGTCCGAATGTCGCGTTCGATCTGATTCAGCTCTTCGTCAACTGTAGCCATAGTCGTGTCAGGGCATTTCCAGCGTAGGGGCTGCGGCGGTCTGCGTCAATGCGGGTGTGCGCGGCCATGTCGCAAGAGAAATCCCCCGGCGATACGCATGATTGCTAGTCTGTTTCCGCTTGTGTTCAAATACTCCGGCCATGAAGCGGCTAACCAATCCGGCGCAGAAAACGCAAAATAGCTCTAGCGCCAGGATGCGTGGAATTCCTTCCGTTGATGAATTGCTCGGCCGCCCGCGCCTGCTCGCTCTTGCTGAGAAATCCGGACGCAAACTGGTGACACAATCCGCGCGCACCGTCCTGGCGAATTTGCGAGAGCGCCTGAAAGAGGGCGCCGGCAGCGATTCGGCCACGGATTCTGCTCAACTCGAAATGGACGTGGTCGCCGAAGTGGAAGCGCGGCTCGCGCCATCGTTGGTCCGCGTGATCAACGCCACGGGCGTGATCCTGCACACAAATCTTGGTCGCGCGCCTCTTTCCGCCGAAGCTGCCGCGCACATCTCTCAAATTGCCACGCGCTACTCCAATCTCGAGTACGCAATCGAAACCGGCGGCCGCGGCCAGCGCGATATTCACACTTCCCGGATGCTCGCCGGCCTGGCAGGCGCGGAAGCCGCTATCGTCGTGAACAACAACGCCGCCGCCGTATTTCTTGTGTTGAACACGCTTTCGAAAGGCGCCGAAACGATCGTCTCGCGCGGGGAACTAATCGAAATCGGCGACGGCTTCCGCATCCCGGACATCATGGCCGAAAGCGGCGCCATCGTCCGCGAAGTTGGAACCACGAATCGCACGCGCACTCGCGATTACGAACGCGCCATCAACAAAGGCACCCGTCTGCTCCTTCGCGTCCACCCGTCGAATTTCCGCATGACCGGCTTCACCGAGCGCCCGTCCGCTCGAAGAATTAATCGCGCTAGGACGCCGCTCCAAAATTCCTCTATTCGAAGACCTAGGCTCGGGATGCGTTGCCAATCTTTCAGCGCATGGCATTTCCGAGCCGGTGGTGGCAACGAGCTGCGCCGCGGGCGTTTCGGTGGTTTCGTTCAGTGGAGATAAATTGCTCGGAGGCCCGCAAGCTGGAATCATCGCCGGGAAAAAGCAAATCATCGAACGCATCCGTCGGAATCCGCTTTTTCGCGCGCTGCGTGTGGATAAACTCACCATCGCCGCGCTCGAAGTCACTTTGCGTGCGTACCTGCGCGGCGCGCTCGACGAGATTCCCACGCTTCGAATGATTCGCCTAGAATCCGGCATCATCGGCGAGCGTGCACGAAAATTTATCGCGCAATTGCAGCCATCGGTAGCGAGCGATGTAACTTTCCGAATCGCCGCGGGATTTTCGGTGATTGGCGGAGGCTCCACGCCGGACCAGCAGCTTCCCACGTACCTGATTTCAATTTTGAGCCCGCGCCATTCCGCCGCGGAACTGGAAGAGCGTCTGCGCAAGCCCACTAACGCAACGGCCGTCATCGCGCGCATCGAAAACAAACAGCTAATCCTCGATCTCCGCACCGTTTCCGCGAGCGAAGAATCCGAACTCGCCGCCACCCTCGCTTCCGCCCTCAGCTAAGCGCACTACAGAGTTTGTCCGCGATCAGCCCATACGCGTATTGCCGTAGCAAGACCCCGTAGGGGCACAGCATGCTGTGCCCGCTGAAGCGCCGCCCAGGCCGAACTTTGCGCGTCATCAAGTCCAGCGCGCGAGATTCGCCTTTCGTAGCGCCGGCGTCCCGCCGGCTCTTTTGACTTTCTCGCCGGATCAGGGCGGCAACCGAAGAGCAGCGACCACATCGGCTTCTCAATAATCTTTGTGGGTCGCGGCTTTTTACCCTGAGACTTCGAAGGGTAGCCGCGACATAACGCCCGCAGGATCAGAGCGCCTTTAGCCGCTGAAGTTCCGCCCTTGAAGTTCGCCGAATACTTTTACAGCCGGTTGATCACGCTCGCCACGCAACCCGCTCCAAAACCATTGTCAATATTCACGACGCTCACATTCGACGCGCAACTATTCAGCATTCCAAGCAGCGCCGTAAGCCCCCCAAAGCTCGACCCGTATCCGGTACTAGTCGGCACCGCAATCACCGGCACGCCCACCAATCCCGCGACCACGCTCGGCAGCGCCCCTTCCATTCCCGCCACGCACACGATCACTCGCGCTTCCGCAAGTTTCTTCCTGTGCTCGAGCAGGCGGTGCAAGCCCGCCACGCCAACGTCATATACTGCTTCCACTCGATTGCCCATCGTTTCCGCGGTAACCACCGCTTCTTCTGCCACCGGTATGTCGCTCGTGCCAGCGGTAACAACCAGGATCAATCCTTTGCCGTTGGTCACACGAGTGCGCTGGATCGCAATCGCGCCGGAAAGCGAATGAAACTTCGCCGCGCGGGCTACCTTCTTCACTGCGGCAAAAATCTTCTTGTCCGCGCGCGTAATTAAAATATTGTGTGACGCTTTCGCGCGCAACATCCCTCTCGCGATCTCGCTCACCTGTTTTGGCGTCTTGCCTTTCGCGAAAATTACTTCGGGATACCCCTGCCGCAGCGCCCGATGATGATCGATCTTCGCGAAGCCCAGGTCTTCGTAGGGCAGCCCGCGCAGCCGCTCCACGGCCGCCTCCACCGCGAGCTTCCCGCTTCGCACTTCAGCCAGAAATTTTCGTACGTCCCGCTCGTCCATATTTTTTTCATTCGGCCGAGTTCACTGCACGTGAACTCGCAGCACCCGCATTCTAGCATTTCTCTCAAACCCGCCGTGCGAAGCATCCTCGTCAGACTTCAGCATTCGTCGGAAGGGAACTACTAGATTCGCGCGGACTCGCGACCGAATTTCTCTTGGCCACGCATTCCAAAGCGCCTAGTTTCTACTTGTGCTAAAGTTGCGCCCAGTCAGGCGTCCCACCCCGCCGTCGGAAGGCGCCTTTAGTCCATTCACTCACATTGGAGGCAAACTATGTGGCTGCTTTGGGAAATTTTGATCGGTATCCTCGTCGGTTTCCTCGCCGGACAAATTGTAAAAGGTCGCGGCATGGGCGTCTTGGTTGATCTGATCGTAGGAATCATCGGCTCGCTGCTCGGCGGATGGATATTCGGATTGCTGGGCCTTGCCGCTTACGGACTGATCGGACAACTTGTGATGGGAGTCGTCGGCGCCGTAGTGCTGCTTCTGTTGGTCCGTTTGATTAAGCGAACTTAGCCAAAAGAGCAAAGGGCATGCACGATTCTGGTGCATGCCCGATGACGAAAAGCACGATCGCTTTACTGCAGTCAGTTCTCCGCTTTTCCGGTGACATCGATCACGATAACCGGGCCGTACTTTGCGAGCGCGTCCTGAATCTGCTTGCGGTCGCCCACGGCCACCCATTGCATGTGCTCCAGGTCCACGAATTTCTTTGCCGCCGCTTGAACGCCGGCTGCGTCAATCGCCGCGATGCGATCCGGATACTTATCCCAATAATCCATCGGCAATCCGAAATGCTGCACGACGAGCCAGTCATTCAACAGCTGCGCAGGCTGTTCCAGCGACAGCGCGAAATTCGCGATGATCGCGCGGTGCGCGTCGTCGAGTTCGCTCTGCGGCACCGGATCGTTGTTGATGCGCTTGAACTCATACACGAAACGCTCCATTGCGTCCCCTGTCACCGTGGTGCGGACCGGAGCAAACGCGAACCAGTCACCGGGATAAATGTCGGCGTTGAACCGGCTGTACGATCCGTACGTCAAGCTGTGTTCTTCGCGCAAGTCAAGAAACAGCCGCGCCTGCGGCCCGCCGCCCTCAACCTGATTCATCACCACCAGCCCGTAATACTCCGGATCGACACGGCGAATCCCTCGGTTTCCACCGACGATGTATGTCTGCACCGAAGCAGGGCGGTCAACCAGCGTGATTTTTGTCGCCCGCGGAGATGGCACGGGGTACGATACCGCCGCTTCCGCCGCGCCCTTCCACACGCCAAAATATTTCTCCACCATTGCCTGCATCTGATCAGCCTTGAAATCGCCGGTCACTCCCAGGATCGTATTGCCGGGAACAAAATGCTTGTCGTGAAATCGCTTTAGATCCTCTACCGTCAGATTTTCGAGCGACTCCTTCGTCGGCGAAGTGATAGCCAAGGGCGCGTCGCCGTAGAGCACGCGGCGGAACGCTTGTTGCCCCAGAAAATTGGGATTCGCGAGCCGTTCTTCCAGCGCTGCTTCTTCGCGTTGTTTGTACTTTTCAAGTTCGCTGGCTCGAAACGCCGGATGCAGCACCACGTCACTCATCAGGTCAAGAATCTGTGGCGTGCTATTGATCAACCCCGAAGCATTCACCGATGTGTAGCTGGCGCCAAATCGCGAACTCGCATCCAACGTCGCACCCAGCTTGTCCACTTCTTCCGCGATCTGCGCGCTCGTTCGGCGTTCGGTTCCTTCACGCAACATTTCCGCGGTAGAAGATGCCAGTCCCGGCAAATCCGCGGGGTCGGCAAGCTGTCCCGGACGGATCCACATGGTGAACGCAATCGTCGGCAGCTTGTGGTCTTCCTGGAGCACGAGCGTCAATCCATTCGGCAATGTTTCGACCTTGGGACGCGGAAGCTGAACGCGCAGTATTTCCTTATTCACCGGCGCGCGGTTTAGCCGCTGAACCTGGCTCATCGGAGCGGACTTGTCTTGCCCCTGCCCCTGTGCTCGCGCGATCGGTGCAGCAAAAATCAGCGCGGCAAACAGCGCGCCGGCAGCAGCCGTCCACGCGCTGGATTTCGAAAACGGTATTCTCATGGCCCCTTCTCCCTTCATCTGGACTTTGCTGGCAAACCGAACATTTGCTCCGCTCATTTTCCCGCCTTTGGCGCTTTGGACGCTTCGTCCGCCGCCGGCAAGGTGATCACCACGGTTCGCTGATCGCGCACTAGAAATTTCTTCACAGCTGCGTTCACTTGATCCAGCGTCACCGCGTTTTCCTTATCCAGGATGGTATTAATCAGGTTCGGGTCGTTGAAATAAACGGTGTAGTTACCAATCAGAATCGCGGTAAACAGCGAGGACCGCCTACGCTCGATGAATTGCCGCAAAAGCTGCGTCTTGGCTTTTGCGAGTTCGTCCGCAGTCACGCCATCTTTCACCACCGTCGCGATTTCGTCATCAATACCTTTTTCCAAATCCTCAACTTTGACGCCCGGACGCGGAGTCGCAAAAATGTATAGGAGGCTCGCGCCGATTCGCTCATCGCCTTCCACGCCTACTTCCGAGGCCAGTTGCTTATCCTTTACCAGGTGCTGGTAAAAACGCGAGCTGTCGCCCTGGCCCAGAATAATCGCCAGTTGCTGCATCGCGTAATTCTCCGGCGTGTTGCCCGGCGGAATGTGATACGCCATGATGATTTGCGGCAGCCGCGCCAGCGGATCGTAAACCGTCTCGCGCCGCTCGCCGTAGTGCGGCTCTTCATCGAGCAGCACTTTCGGTGGCTCAGGCTGCGACGGAATCCCGCCAAAATATTTTTTCACTTTCGTCAACGCTTCGTCCGTATCGAAATCGCCCACCAGCGTCAGCACCGCGTTATTCGGCGCGTAGTAGATGCGGAAGAAATCGGACACGTCCTGCACCGTCGCCGCATTCAGGTCCGACATCGAGCCGATCGTGGAATGCTTGTACGCGAAATTGTCGTAGGAAAGATTGTCCACATCCAGTTCCGCCCGGCCGTAGGGCTGATTGTCGATGCCCTGCCGCCGCTCTTCCTGCACCGCGTTGCGCTGGTTATCCAGGTTCGCTTGCGTGATGTTCAGCGACTTCATGCGGTCAGCTTCGAGAAACAACCCGAGATCGAGCTGATTTTTCGGCAATTCCTCGAAATACGTCGTGCGGTCTTCGTTCGTGGTTCCGTTCATCCCGCCGCCGTTGTTCAGCACCTGGATGAAATGTTCGCCCTTGCCCACGTTTGCCGAGCCTTGAAACATCATGTGCTCGAAGAGATGCGCAAATCCCGTTCGCCCCGGCCGCTCGTTGCGGCTGCCGACGTTGTAGCAGACGTCGATGGAATATACCGGCGCGCTGTGATCTGGCACCAGTATCACGCGCAGTCCGTTATCTAGTTTCACTTCGCGAAATTCAAGCTTCGGTAGTTTTAAATCGTTATCCGGCGATGCATTCAGCGCCGCGCTCAGCCCAAAACACATGGCGAGTCCTGCGACGAGAACCACAGCCGATCTCCGCTTCACAAACATTTTCACACCTCCAAAATATCGGTGTTTATTGTGCACATTTTCTCTGCGCCTGGCAAACGCGACTTTCGCCTGCATGGTTTAGACGCAATCGTGCGCAAGACGACAGCCGAAAGGGAACTTGAAGCGAAGTTAAACTGCGAGGCAGTAATAAAAAAGCGCCGGTCGCAAAATAGCCGACCGGCGCGCTGCTCGAAAGCAGGTTTAGTTAGTTTTCCAATTGCACTTGCAAGATCTCTCCCGCAAGCCGGGTCATCCGTTGCGAACTCGGCCCCGTCCTCTGACGCAACGCTGTCTCCATGCGCCCGATTAGGACTGGTTTGCGGTTGAGAACGGTCGGTGCCGGCTCATCGGCCAGCTGGACTCGCTCGATACGAAGACCGAGCGTCCGCTCGATTTGCATCAACTCCGAGCGTTGTTCGCGCCCAAAAAGTGTCGAAGCAATTCCGCGTTCGCCCGCGCGTCCTGTACGTCCCACGCGATGGATGAAATTCTCCGCGATGTCCGGCAAATCGTAATTGATCACGTGCGCGATATCCTGCACGTGAATCCCGCGCGAAGCCAAATCCGTCGCGATCAGCACTCGAATGCGTCCCTGCTGAAATCCAGCCAGGGCCGCCGTGCGCTGCGATTGCGAACGTCCGCCGTGAATCATCGCGGCAGCAATTCCTTCGCGGTTCAAGCTCTTGGTCAACCGCTCGGTCCCGTGCTTCGTGCGCACGAAAACCAGGCAGCGACCCTTTTCTTTAGCCAGCAATCGGTGCAGCACTCCGAATTTCCGATCGCTCGAAACTTCGAAAGCCTGCAATTGCACGTTTTCCGACGGCTTCAGTATCGACCCGAATGCGAGCCGCACCGGATTCCGCATGTAATCGTGCACCAAGTGCGCGACCGAAGCTTCCAGCGTTGCGGAAAAACACATCGTCTGGCGCTCTTTCGGCAGCACTGCTGCAATCCTGCGAATCGCCGGCAGAAAACCCATGTCCAGCATGCGGTCGGCTTCATCAAGCACGAGCACACGCAGCGAACGGAAGTTCACCAGCTTGCGGCCGAGAAAATCTTCGAGCCGTCCAGGTGTTGCCACCACCACGCGAGCGCCCTTGCGCAGCGCGTTCAGCTGCGTCCCTTCGGACAAGCCTCCCACCACTAGCGCCGCCGGTGCGAGCTGTTTGCCTCGCAACGCGTCGTACTGCGCCACAACCTGCATCGCAAGTTCGCGCGTAGGAACCAGCACGAGCGCCGCGATTCCCGGCGTCACCTGCTGCAATAGCTGCTCGATCATCGGAATCAGGAACGCAAGAGTCTTGCCTGTCCCCGTTTGCGCCGTGGCAAGTACGTCTTTGCCTTCCAGCGCCTTCGGGATCGCCGCTGACTGCACCGGAGTCGGTATTGAAAACCCGGCTGCTGCCAGGCGCTCCTTGGTGTAAGCGGAAATCGCCATCTTTGAAAATACTTCTACTTCTGAAATCACTTCTGTGGAACTTTGCATCATTTACCTTTTTTGTCTGGCAGGCCGTCGCTGCGCACACACACCATTTAGGCGGGGCACAACGATCGGCTCATAACCAGTTCTTTTGTTTTAAATTACGCTGAAGACTTACGGAGAAGACTGATGGCGGGTGTTCTCAGATCAACTGCTACCAGAGGAACCGCACAACACAACCGCGGTATTAAGCGCAAACGCAGTATAACACAGAACTCCCCCTGCGTGTCGTTATTATTTGGCCCTGTGTTTATCCCGCATCCGGAGAGCATCCGGAGCATCCTACCCAAACCAATCTGTCCGATACGCAAACCACCAGCTCACAATCCCAATCGGAATAGTAGCCGCCAGCGCCCACCACATCGGCAGCGCCATATCCGCAATCACCCCTAGCATCGCAAACGTGGCCCAAAAGATCTTCTTTTGCATCCCTTCATTCTAGCCCCGCACCGCCACTGGCCGACGCACGATGTCGTACCCGACACCCTCGTGCCAAGCGGCCACTACATTTTGTCGAGCGAGTGTGTCGTGCCGGCATGCCTTACTTTGGACTGCCTAATTTCTCCACCCAATGAAAAAACCGAAAGATATACGCCACGCGTGACAAACAAAATCCGATCCCCGCTTTCGCCTCTGCGTCTCCCATGCTTACAGCCTTTTCGAAATATGGCAGCGCTTTGCGATACTTGCGCATCCCCGCTAACGCCGCTCCTTTGTTGCACCATGCCCAGGCAAAGCTCGGCTCAATCTCGATCGCGCGCTCGTTGCAGTCCAGAGCCTCTCGGTATCTCTTCAAATCCAAGAGCGACACTCCCTTGTTGTACCACCCGAGATGGTTCTTCGGTTCGAGCTCGATCAGCCGGTCAAAGCACGGGATCGCTTCCGCAGGCCGCTTCAATTCGCGCAAAGTCCTTCCTTTTCGCAGCCACAGCATCGCGTAATTGGGCTCCAGCTCTAGCGCTTTTTCGCAGTGAAACAAGGCCTCCTCAAATTTTCCCAACGCGAAAAGTGTTTCGCAAAGCCCTTGGCTGGCGCCGCGATCCCCCAGCCGGAAGGCCTCGCTGAAAGCGGCGTTCGACTCCTCCATCCGTCCCAGCCGCAGCAGCGCCAGGCCTTTGTTGAACCACGCCCCACGGTTCGCGGCATCTAGTGCCAGCACGCGCTCGCACGCAAGCAGCGCTTCCTCGTTCCGCTGCAAACAAAGCAGCGCCGTCGCTCTCTTGAACCATGCTTGTGGGTCGCGTGGATTCAAGACCAGCGCGCTGTTCGCCGCTTCTATGGCTTCCTCGTACCTCTTCAGATTGATCAGCGCCTGCGCTTTGTTCAGCCAACCGAAGCTCGCCTTCGGCGCCAGTTCAATCGCGCGGTCGTAACACGCCAGCGCTTTCTCCATCTGCCCGAGATTCCCCAGGCACACCCCTTTTCCCACCCAAGCTTGCAGATTGTCCGTTTCCAGCTCGATGGCGTGCTCGAAACACGCCAGCGCCTCGGCATGCTGCCGCGCCGACGCCTCCGCCATCCCTTTCCGTATCCATTCCTCTGCATTCATCGCGCAAAATCATAGGCCGCGCCCGCCCCCCGCGCAATACGACTGCCGATCCCTTCGGCGTGCAGCGATATTTGCTTTTGTAGCGGCCGCCTTTAGGCGGGCAAGGGGTACGGTTGCCTGTGTCAGGCGCGGGTCTTGAAGCTCCCGCTTTCAATGTAGCTCACCTCTTTAGAGGTGAGGCATTGACGTGCCGTTCGTAGCGCCGGCGTCTCGCCGGCTCTTTTGATTTTCTCGATCGGCGGGCA
Organism: uncultured Acidobacteriota bacterium; assembly: GCA_963698005.1. GTDB lineage: Bacteria > Acidobacteriota > Terriglobia > Acidiferrales > UBA7541 > Palsa-295. The sequence goes on along the minus strand of OY969113.1, from coordinate 1,804,332 downwards.
AGCGACCTTTCCGCGCGGCACCGGACTCCACTCAGAGGGCGTCTGAAACTCGCGGGGGTACCGAACCCTTCGGGGTCTGAAGGGTTCGGCTTTTGACCTGCCACGGGTAAAACACCAGTGTGTCGCATGTTTCGTTTCTAGAACCGTGCAGGTTTCTACTCGCCATACAAAATCGCTTTTCTGTCCGCTGCGATAGCGAGTACTGGCAGTCCTGATGTCCGCAGCAAGTTCGCGCTCCGAAATCTCGCAGCCGAAGCCACGGATTTAATTTGCACATTTCTCGCAACGGCGTTACCTTATGCCTACATTTCTTCAGGACCCCGAAACCATTGGGAGGAAACTAAAATGAGCTCACGCAAGATGATTGTTGGAACCTTCGCCGTCGCGGTGCTGTTGATTCTGGCCGCCGCATATTCCAGGAAATCCAGTTGCAACATTGTAATTCCCAAGGTGCTTACATACCCTACAACCACGCTGGCTTTTTCGGTCCGGTCTATGGTCCCCGGCAATCCATCCGTAGCGCCGGATAAAATTCGCGTTACCTTCGACAATCCGAATTGGGCAGCCTCTGTTTCCGAAGCTCATTTCGTGACCAAAGCCGGCGGCACATATTTCAAATTCACCTGCCAGGCTTCCTCCGCAGCTTGTCTTGAAGCCACTCGCGGGTCCGGCTCCTACACTTATTCGCTGCTGCCCTCTACCTTACCGGCGCCGTCTGCGAGAGGGACCTATGCACTGGTTTGGGATGTAAACCCTCCGGGCGATCCGGCCACCGACATGCTGGTGATGCCCGAACCGGGCATTCTCTTCATGCTTGGCCCGGGATTGGTGGGACTGTTGGGGCTGCGGCGTTGGTCGTCCAAGTTGCGAGCGCGCGATTAACAAAACGACCGCGCCGATTTTAGAGGGTCACGGCGGCTATCTCGGGGCTACACCCGATTAGCTAGATCCCCGGTGGGTGGCCGACCCTTCCGGTCCTAGAGCTTAGCTTTTTAGGGTGCCGCACTCTTCGAATTCTGAAGGGTGCGGGTTTAGATCTCCCGGCGGCGAACCCTTTTGCCCCATACAGGAGTTCGCTCAAGCGGGTTTCTACTTCCCGTACAAAATCACTTTCCCGTCCGCCACAACCGCGATATACCTCCGCTCCTGAATAAACTGCATCACTTTCTTGCCCGACCGCGCCATCAGCGCCCATCGCGATTTGGTTTTAGGATTCTGCTCGATCCCCATGATCGTCTTTCCAGCAAACACAAATGCCACTTGTCGCAGCCGCTCCGCCTTACTCACAGTCACGGGATAGCTTTGCGCGCCCAGCTTCACGACGTCGGCGTCCTCGACGAGAGCCTGCCGCCACACCTCAATAAGTGCATCTTCGAAGGACATTGAAAGTGAGATGCTACCGCAGTGCGCCGACTCTTGGTGCCAGAATTCCCGCCTACTAAGTGAATTTGTGCATCGACAAATCTCACAAGTCCCTCATTTCAACTAATATGTCAGAACCGAATTTCGCAGGTCTCCAGTTACGACACCTCCTCGCCCCGCTTGCCTTGTAAGCAGCTTTATGCCGGGCGTATACTCGGTTGAATAGCGGTTATCGGGCAGTACCTCGGCCAGACTCTCGCTCGCTGTTCCGCGCAAAAAAGGAACTCATGTCGGAGAACCCACAACACGCCGACAAGAAGCGTCTCGCGATTGACGAGAGACGTCTCAGTGTACGCGCACCCGTTTCTCCCCAAGCCTTTGTGAAATTCGGTGCCAATAACTACGGTTTCGTTTTCAATATCAGCGAAACCGGCTTGGTATTTTCCCCCACTGGCACTTTAACTTTGGCCGTCGGCGCAGTCGCGAAGATGCGGTTTCTTCTGCCGGAATCTCGAGAATGGATCGAAACCAGCGGGGAAGTAGCCTGGATCGGCGACTCGCAAAAAGAAGCAGGAGTACGCTTCGTTGATTTGGCTGACGAGACACGCGAGCGCATACGCAACTGGATTGCGCACGAACCCTCACGCGCTCAACCCCCGCACCCACGATTTGCCGTCCCCGAGTTAGCCAAGAGTCCCCGGAGCGGCACACCCGCTCCTGCCTCGAGTGCAAGCTCGGAAGCCAAGCCCGGCACTTTTGTGGATGGTGCGGCTTTGAATTCTATTCTTGCGGATCCCGCCAGATTATTGCGCGAAACCAAGACCGCCAGGGAAAAGCTTGCTCCGCAATCCGCGAAGACCGCGGAAGCCAAGCCGCGTCCCGCACCGAGCAACGTGCATGTCCCGGAACGCCGCTCGCACAGACGTCGGCGCGTTCTGTCCCTCGAATACATCGATCTAGGTTCTTTCAATGGCGGCATCCTTCTAAACCTCAGTGAGGGAGGGATGTACGTGCAGGCCGTTGCAGGCTTGTCCAACGACGAGCTTCCCGAGCTTAATTTTCGCCTGCCTGACTCCACATATGTCGTCAAGACAAACGCCCAGATCGCGTGGACCGGGGAATCGAGAAAAGATGCCGGAATTCAATTTGTGAATCTGCCCGAAGAAGCGCGTTTGAAAATACGCGAGTGGGTTGCTTTAGAACTGCCGCCGGTTGAAAGTGCGATCGCATCCGATGCGACCGTCGCTCCCGTTCGGAAGAAGGCCGAACGCCTGCTCGAAATGCCTGCTCCGACCCAGTCCAAAAAGGCGGGTAATTTTCCGGAAGCTCTACCTCGCATTCCGCAGAGCCGGGACAGTGCTTCCGTTCCATCTCCGATTGTCGCATCCGAAAAACCTGCCGCTTCAAGTCCGCTTGAATTGCTGCACTTGGCGGGCCCCATTCTGCAAAAGCGTCTCGGCCCGCCACCGGTAATCAGCGACGAGGCAAACGCGGAAGTGAGCAGTCCTGCCACGGTTCAACCGCGAAGTTGGCGGGGCCTTGTGGCTGTAATTTTTGTCGCAGTGCTCCTGGCTTTTGTTGCCGGATGGATGGTGGCTGGGCCGGGAGGCAGAGCGCAATTCCTAGCAATGTTCGAAAGACAGCCAAGCAATGCCTCCGACTCGGCGCAGAATTCGTCCCCGACGCCCGCCGGCGCTGTTGCGACGGAAAATCCCCCGAACACCCCAACGGCAATTGAAGCGCCGCAGCAGCATGTACAACAAACTCGGTCTGCGCCCATCGTGACGAATCCGACGCCAGACAAGTCTCAACCCACAAAGCTAACTAGAAGCGTCCCGCCGTCGCCGAGCCATTCCAACAGCTCCAATCTCTCGGCCTCTAATATTCCAACGCCGCAAACGCAGAAGTCCGCGCCGCCCGTCGCACGCTTAAATCCTCCGCCCAATCCATCAAGCGCCACGAGCCGCGACACGCGCTCGGCCCAGCCCTCGACGCCAAGCACCGCGTCGAATTTTTCCAGCACGCTGGCTCAAAACCAGCCCCGAGAAACTCGGCCCGAGCCTGCTCACCCCGTGACCGCGCCTGCCGCCTCAAATTCTGCGCTGAAGAATTCACCTTCTCCCGCCATTTCAAACCCATCGCCGCAGCCGCCGACGAGCGCTGTCGCGTCCCAAACGCCCAATCCGAGTCCTGTTGCAACACGGCCGCCCGCCCACGTCGACACGCCGCCCGCCGCAGCAAAACCGCCCGCACCGGTCGAAGTCGTCAAAGGCACCGTCTCTGTTAGCGCGAGTCCATTCCCCTCGATCCACGTTCCGCCCGAGATGAAATCCCAAATATCCAAACAAGGCGCCAGCCTGCAACTCGGCCAACTAATCTCCCGTGTCGAACCCGTCTATCCCGAAGACGCCGAGCGCCAGCGCATCGAAGGCGTCGTCAAGCTGCACGTAATCATCGACCGTGACGGCAACATCCAGAACATCGACCAGATGACCGGCCCGCCGCTTCTAGTGGCTGCCGCTGCGAATGCCGTTCGCCAGTGGAAATATAAACCCACCTCTCTCGGCGGCCAGCCCGTCGAAGCCGGGGTGGACGTAACCGCAACCTTCCGCCTCCAAACCACCCACGCAAACTAGCGCGCTCTCCGCCGCAGCGTCGCAAATTCAAGAACCAGTCTGTTAGTGCATTGAATTGAATTGCTGGGATGGAATTACCGAAAGGTTTTCCGGTCTACCGTGAAGGACTCCCCGCTCGCAGCCCAATTAATCCGATACCTCTGCAGGACTAACCGGCGGCGTACTTGAATGCTTTCCGCCCAAGGCCACCGCGATGCCCGCCGCGCCCGCGCCCGCCGCTCCAACAATTATCCACAACGTGTAACTTTTCTTCTGCTGCACAGTCCCAGGCGTCGGATTCGGCGGCGCTGCCAACGTCTCTTTCACCGCCGACAATTGCCCCTGCCCCGAAATACTCACCGTTTGTCCCGCTTGCATCAAAAGACCGTTTGTTCCCGTCGTCGGCACCAGAATCACGCTGCCGTCGAGGCAAGTCACCGCGAACGTCCCGTCCCCCGCCTTCTCGATCTTCGACGTCGATTGCTCTCCGTCCGTCACTCCCACCGCGGTAAAACTTCCGAGTCGCAAATTCAGCCCTTGCGGCCCGCGCATCGAACTCATCACCACCGTGCCCGACTGCAGCTCCGCCACATATTGATCGCCGCCATTGAACGCAATCTGGCTCTGCGCCAAAATTTGGAAAGTACCCTGACCCTGCGCGCTGCTCGTAAACGTCGCCGTCCCCGCCGCGCCCGTACGCACCGTGTCTCCGCTAAAGATCGTCGAATCCGCCGGCGCCGGAGAATTGTTCACGTAAACTTCCCCCACGCTGCTCAACGACCCCAGCGCCTGATGTTCTTGCGAACGCGCACCCGCCTGCGCAATCGTGGGAGCCAGCAAATTGGAAATCGCAAGCAGCGCGAGCAACACAGAGGAAAGTCTTGAAGTTGAAATCCGCATCTTGTCTTCGGGGTTGGCCCGCAATGAACTCAACGCATCCCCCTCAAACAACAAAATCCCGCCGCTGATTATTTACCACCCCTTCTTTCTTTTGTCCATCAAGAACCGCACTCGCATGTGTTCCTTGGTGTCGGCTTGTCTTGACCAATCGCTCCGTCACCGTAAATTGCATCCGTAATCGTAAATCGCTTCCGTCATTGTAAATCGCCTCCGTCAGGGCACGCCTTCAGCCGTGCCGACCGCCTCCCCAGGCCCAGGGGTTTCAACTCCTGAGGTTTCGAGACGGACACTCCTACCGTCGACGAGACGCTTCCGGCCGACGCGCCAGCTCCTCGCGTGAATTTGCCCCACCTCTCCCGCCTTTCGGGATTAGAATGGTCGCCGCGATGAAGGTTCTTCACATCGTCAAAACCGCCGTCGGCGCAAACTGGGCCTACGAGCAGGTCCGCGTCCTCTGCTCCCTCGGCATCGAAGTAGTTGTCGCGCTCCCCTCCGACACCGAAGGCCTCGCCCCCAAATATCGCGAAGCCGGCGCCACAGTCCTCCGCGCCAACCTGGATTTCCCTGCGCGTGAGCCTTGGCGCGTCCCAGCCACTCTTCGCTCCTGCCGTCAACTCGTCGCCGACGTCCGCCCCCACCTCATCCACACCCACCACGTCGGCACGACCTTCGTCGCCCGCCTAGCCCTCGGCAAAAATTCCCCCATCCCCCGCATCTTTGGAGTCACAGGAACTCTTCATCTTGAACATGATTTTTTCGCATGGCTCGATACACATCTCGCAGGGCCGCGAGACTACTGGGTCGCTACCTGCCAATGGACCCAACACAAGTATGAGACGTTAGGTATCCCGACTAATCGAGTGTTCCTCGCCTACCTCGGCACGGATGTCAAAAATTATCCTTGCAATCGAACGGGCATTTTAAGGAGCGAATTCCAAATCCCGCCAGACGTTCCGTTAGTCGGGATGGTCTCTCTGCTTTACCCGCCCAAGTGGTATCTCGGCAGTGCGCGAGGCCATAAGGGCCATGAAGATTTCATCATCGCTTTGGCTCGACTTCGGCAAGAGCGTCCGAACGTACGGGGCATAATGATCGGTGGAACTTGGGGCAGGGGACACTGGTACGAAGATCGCGTCCGAGATTTTGGCAAGAGGATATGCAACGGCGGCCTGCAATTCAGTGGGACCCGGTCAGATATAGCTGCGATCTACCCTGATCTGGATTTGGCTGTCGTTCCCACTTATTCGGACGGTTTGGCGTACAGCGTCGTGGAACCTCTTTTAGGCGGCGTGCCGGTTGTTGCGACAAATGCTGGCGGGATTCCCGACTTAATTCGAGACGGTGACACCGGCTGGCTTGTTCCGCCTGGCGATCCGGCTGCTCTCGCACGTGCGATGCGCGAAGCGCTCGACAACCCGAAAGAAGCTCGCCGCCGGGCTGTCGAGGGTTCCAAGTTAGCGCGCAATTTGATCGATTTAGAAAAGTCAGGACAGGAAGTCATTTCCACCTACGACAAAATTTTGACGCATTCGATCAATTGACGAGTTATCGCGCCTAAGCTAATGAGCCAAAATCAGCTCCGAATCCTGCACGTGGTCGGGACCATGAATCCAGGTGGTCTCGAAACTTGGCTCCTCAACGTTCTAGCGCACATCGAACGTGATCGCTTTCAATTTCATTTCTGCGTTTGCGGGTCGGAAACGGGCATTTATGGCCGAGAAGTCGAGAGGCTCGGCGGCACAGTATTGCGGTGCCCCAAGGGTGCGGACCTATGGTCATTTCGTCGTCGCTTCCGGACAGTCCTGCGTGAAGGAAAGTATGACGTTGTGCATAGCCACGTATTTTTTTTCTCTGGCGCTCTCCTGCGTTGGGCCAATCAGGAAGGCGTTCCCATTCGAATAGCCCACAGCCATAATACCGATGATGGGAAGCCCGACTCATTTTCTCGCGGTTTCTACCGCAGGACGATGAAGTCCTGGATTAATCGCTACGCGACGCACGGATTGGCAGCTTCCAAACTTGCCGCTGCCGAATTATTTGGCGAGAACTGGCTGGCGGACGGGCGTTTTCAGGCTCTCGATTACGGTCTGGATTTACGCCCGTTTCACGAGCGTTTCAGTCGCGATCACGTGCGCGCTGAACATGGCATACCAAAAGATGCTCCTGTTGTCGGGCATGTTGGACGCTTTGACCATTCGAAGAATCACCGCTTCCTTCTTGAAGTAGCCGCAGCCGTCCTCAAATGCCGACCGGATACTCATTTCCTCTTAGTTGGCGATGGACCTCTTCGTCCCGAAATCGAAGTTCTAGCGCGCCGGATGGGCCTATCGCGCCACGTACATTTCCTCGGGATTCGCACCGATGTGCCGGGCTTGATGCTCGCAGCGATGGATCTGTTCCTGTTCCCTTCTTTGCATGAGGGTTTCGGGGTTTGTTTGTTGGAAGCTCAGGCAGCAGGGTTGCGATGTCTAGTCTCCGACGCAATTCCAGAAGAGGTCGTTAGAGTCCCGGGGGCTGTCGAGTTTCTACCGCTGTCTGCCGGCATGGATTACTGGTCGACACGAGTTATTCAAACTCTGGACGCGCCTCGACTGAAGTTGGCTCCTGCTCTGGACAGTGACTTGCAATACTGTTTTTCGACGCAACGATCGATGCGGGAACTCATGTCCATCTACTCTACGGACCAAGACGCGATCCATCTGATTGCCGCCGAACAACATGTCTAGCGCGATCTCCGTCCGTACCACCCATATTGCCGCCCGTGGACGGGGTTCACTGGCCCATCAGAGATCTTTGCGTGGGGACTACGTCATCGCCCTCGTCGCGGTGATCATCGTGACGTTGGTGTTCATACTCTGGAGCCGAGCGGTCGTACATTGGTTCATCGTCCCGGTTATGCTGTGCGGAGTGTTAACAGGAGTTGATATCGTTCGATGGCTCCGCGGTCGTCTGGATCTCTTCGATCCTAGAACGATTATTGCCTGCTTAGCCTTTTATGGGTTCTTCGTTACTCCCCTCCTTCACGTAAGCTGGGATAGCTTCGGAGCGGGCTACGATTTGGTGCTGTTTGGAGACTGGCGGCCGTGGCTCGGGGCGATGGCGGCCCTTAATGCGACGGCATTGCTGGTTTATCGGCTTTGCCACAACTGGGCCTTCGGCACGACCATTCCTTCGCTGACGCTCTGGGAAATTGACCCCAGGAAGTTTTATCCGGTATTTGCCCTGGCTTTGGCCTGTTCGATTGCTGCGGTGGCCACTTTCCTCTGGGAATTGGGTGGCATTACCGGTTTGCTCGACGCCTACGAGTACAACCCCGAAGCATTTGTGGGCAAAGGCTGGCTACTCGTCCTTGCATGGCCCCTCGCAGTTCTGTCTTTTATTATTCTAGTTTTTATGTGGACCGACCCTCGCGAAAAGGACCGTCACCGCCTGGCAACTGGAATGATGCTCTTGAGTCTGGCTGGAATCGGTCACTTCCTCCTGCTGGGTTGGTTCGGAAGCAGGGGTACAACTGTTTGGGCGATATTTTGGATGGCAGGCATCGTTCATTACCGCTTCCGAAAACTTTCTCCTGCCATGACGGCAGGCGGTTTAATTTTCTTGCTCGGGTTCATGTATTTCTACGGTTTTTACAAAGAACAAAAGCGGGCCAGCTTGGAAATACTTCGTTCGCCCGCGATGTGGCTAGAGCCAAAGGGTTATCAACGGGACCTCAAATACCTTCTTCTGGGCGATCTAGCCCGCTCGGACTCCGATGCGTATATCCTCCGCAACCTTATAAAGGATCCGGGCGATTATAACTATCGTTGGGGACTTACGTACGTCGGAGCCTTGGCCATCCTAATCCCTAAGAATCTTTGGCCCGATCGCCCTGACTTCAAAATCGAGGCTGGAACTGAGGCACAACTCGGCAAAGCTACGCCTTGGCGCTCACTTCGAACATATGGACTGGGGGGAGAGGCTATGCTCAACTTTGGCCCTTGGGGTGTGCCGCCTATGTTCGCGCTCTACGGTGGCGTTCTCGGATGGTATCGACGGAAATTAAAAAGTTGGGCACCGTCAGACAGCCGCATGCTGCTCGCTCCCTTCTTTTCGATACTCTTTGCGATTGTCCTGGTAGGTGATAGCGACAACTTGGTGTATGCAGTGCTTACGCAGGGAGTGCTGATCGCAACGGCCCTCTTTGCCTCTACAAACCGTATTCACTCAGCGACTGGGGAAACCCATTTTGAAGGTATTGGTCACACTTGAAGATCATTTGTGGCGCGCCGCTAACGGCTGTATCTATGGTCACGGGCCCACCGGTTATGCCATCTGGTCCGAGCTACTCGATTCGTTTGAACAAGTAATCTTGCTGGCGCGAGTAGGAAATCGCCATGGTGTAAGCGCCGATGGAAACAAGGTCGAAGGCCCCTCCGTTTCCGTTCAGGAACTGCCGGATTACTTGGGCCCTTGGCAGTACCTCCTCACACTTCCAACCCTCCGTTTTCGAGTTCGTCGCGCAGTGGCCCAGGGAGACTCATTTTTAGTTCGCGTGCCGGGACTAATCGGTCGGCTTGCATGGAAAGAGATCACACGGCTGAGACGCCCCTACGCAGCAGAAGTCATGTCCGATCCGTGGGACACCATGAGTGCCGGTGCCATTTCGAGCCCATTCCGTATTCTGTATCGAAGGATAGCTAGCCGAAACCTGAGAATAATATGCGGGCACGCCTTCGCTACTCTTTATTGGAATGGACAGACGATGCGGCGACGGTATCCGTCAGTGATTAGCGCTCACACATGTGTCGCGCCACGAATATTTCTGAGTAGCGGATATGCGTCACCCGAACATATGGCGGAGCGATTCCCAAGGATGGAAGTACGGAGCGGGTTGAATCAATCCCGAGACCGCTCGCTGCGCATCGGCTTCATAGGTAGCTTCGCGCAACTCTATAAAGGTAGCGATACACTCTTGCGAGCATTGGCGTCTTGCCTGGTACGCGGTGCCAAGATGGAGGCGTCCTTCGTTGGCGAAGGCGGGTACCGCAAGAACATGGAATCGCTGGCCCATAATCTATCAGTTGAACGCAACGTGAGTTTCTTGGGTCAACTCGGCTTCGGCCGGCCAGTTTGTGATTTCCTGGACTCCATAGATCTATTTGTAATGCCATCCCGTGCTGAGGGACTTCCCCGTGCATTAGTCGAAGCTATGGCGCGAGCCTGTCCATGTATCGGCTCCGACGTAGGCGGTATTCCTGAGCTGCTAGCCGCCGAAGACCTTGTACCTCCCAACGATCCCGAAGCGTTAGCGCGGAAAATTATGGAAGTGACTGCCGACCCTCAGCGCATGAAAGCCATGTCTGAACGAAACTTGGCTCGGGCCAAGCAATTCGACCCGCAAGCTCTACGCGAGGTGCGCCGCGCTTTCTACCAATACGTTAAAGACCATTCGGGGAGCGCTGGGAAATCTGGAAGGCAAGACTAATAGCTTTCTCAATCCTTGTAAGCCACCGCGATTATGTTCAGCCGAAAATTTGAAAGGAAATCGTACCGACTCACCAATCGCTCGTAAACCAGGCCCATCCCATGCAGCAAGGAATTGAAAGCAAGCACGCTAGGAGCCCCCTCGACCATGCTGATATCGGTCCGGCTGAATCCTGACTTCAGGAATAGTTTCCCAAGTCGTCGTCGCGTATTCGCTCGATAGCGAGTCGGAAACGTGTCTTCATCGCTGAATTCCCGCACTCGGCCGTTGAACCACACGTGGAACCAGTGAGGCGTCAAACTAGCCGCCGCTCCGAAATAATGCAGCACGTTCGGAGTAAAAATCGCGAGCCTTCCACCCGGTTTGAGCACCCGGTAAAACTCCGTCAACACCATATCCGGGAAATCCACATGCTCAATCACCAATCGGCAATTCACCACGTCGAATGAACCGTCTGCAAACGGCAGACCATTTAGTTCCGACCGTACGCCAAAATCTATTTCGGAATTTACCCTCAAATCTTCCCGCAGGTCGATTCCCACCAACTGACAGCCGATTTCTCTCGCAAAATCCATGCCAAAAAATTTACCTGTGCCGCACCCAGCATCGAGGACACGATCCCCGGGTGCAATGATCCGCCTGAGCTTCTCCTCGAAAACTCTCTCGGGCGATAACCTAACGTTTCTGGGTCGCGGCTTTTTACCCTGAGCCGCGAAGGGCAGCCGCGACATAAGGCCGTCAGAACCAGTCGGCTTCCGCCGTTGAAGTTCTGGTTTTGCGACAGCCCTGGAAGCCCCTGAATCCGTTTTTGGGGTCAAATTACACAGCCTTCAAGTCCTTGACCTTTTTCTCCCACCATGCCACTCTGCATATGAATATGAGTAACGACATCAAATTGGCAGCGCAGGGCGGGTTGGCCAGAGCGGCATCTAGCTCTGCCGCGCTCAATGTAGCTCACCTTTACCCTGAGGTAGGAAGGGCCTTTTGCGTCTTCTGCGTCCCGACTCCCTTGTCGGGAAGAGGTGAGGCTTTTGCCTTTTCCCGGTCTGCTTGCCCTCAACTGGCCGCCCCGGGTGTACCCGAAATTCCGAGCCTCGCCCATGAAATTAAATCGCCAAACTCCGATTTATAGAACACACCGTAAGTTACAGAAAACAAAGAACAGCCACTCGCTCAAATCGCCAAAAAATTCAAATATGGAGGGCAGCGATTATCAACATTTCCCCGCCCATTTCGGCGCTGTTTCGCGCCGCAAACTTTCAAGAAGGTTTCGCCTCCGCGCGCTCCAGCATGCCGAGCTGTCCCACCGGCGCGAGTTTTCCGCCCGCCGCCGCAGCCATAGCGCGCATCGCCGTCTGGTTGTTGAACTGGTTGGTAGTGAAGTCAGCGATCAGGCCGGAGCGGATTGCCGCGTAAATTTCCTCGATTCCGGACTCCAAACTCCGCTCGCATCGAAACCCAAGAACTCTCTCGATTTTCTCGAACGAGACGCGATAATTTCGTCGATCCGCATTCTCGATCCTGACGATCTCCGTGTTCGGGACCACTCGCGCGATGGCCACTCCGAGTTGCTCGATCTGAAGATTCAGCGCCGAAGACCCTACGTTAAAAATCTCGCCCGAAACCGCGCTCGTCTCCGCGTCCAGGCACGCAATCACCGCGCGCGCCGCGTCCTGCACGTGCAAGAAAGGACGCCATTGGTCCCCGTTCAGCACCGTGATCTTCCCGGACGACGCCGCTCGCGCCACGAACAAATTCGCCACCAAATCGAACCGCATCCGCGCGGAAAGCCCGAACAAAGTCCCGAATCGCAATGTCGTCGGCGCGAAATCGGCAGCCTTCGACGCTATCAATATATTTTCGGAATCCACTTTGGTCTGCGCGTAGATCGAAAGCGGATTCACCGCGGAAGTTTCGCCCAGACAAAATTCGGACGCCCCGTACACCCCACACGATGAAGCAAAAATAAACCGGCGCACCCCGCAACCGCGCGCCACGTCGGCGAGCATCCGCGTCGCCGCCCGGTTCACCTCGATCGCGAGCTGCTTATTTTCTTCGCAAGCCGGATCCCCGACAATCGCGGCGAAGTGCACAACGGCGTCGCATCCCTTCATCGCCTTCACGACCGCGCCAATGTCACGTATGTCCCCTCGGACCAGTTCGCAGCTCGGATGCCCCTTCAAATCCTCCAGCGCCCTCTCTCCGAACAAAAACGAATCCAGCACCCGGACTTTGAACCCCCGCTCCAGCAGCCTCGCGACTGCGACCGACCCCAGGAACCCTGCTCCGCCCAGTACCAAAACCTGCCTCACACTCTCCGGATCGGTTTTAAGTTCGACGTGGTACCGCTCGAGGATTTTATGTTTCGTAAGACGAACGCCGCCCACCGTGGCGAGCATCAGAACCCATCCGATCACCGCGACCCCCCGGGGGACGAGCGCCCCACGGTAAAGAAAATAATCAGCGAACACAAAAATCACAATGAATGAACTGACACCGCGAAACACCGCGAGGGCCTTGCGAGTGCCGCCCGCGTCTCGAATGCGCGGATAAAATCCGCTGAGCTGAAACACCAGCAGCGCGAGAAAAGACCACAGCAGCCAGTAATGCGTTACGAAGTTCTTGAACCGCTCGGCGAGCGCTTGCGGGTCGGGCGTTTGCAGAATCACGACGTAAAAAAGAAACCAAACAGCGAACGCGGTAATCAGAGAAGCGTTCACCAGGAAAATATCGACCGCCATTCGCAGTAAACTACTTTCCCACGGATAGGCGCGCGCCTCACTTCTCAACGAAGTCCAATAACGATGCAGGCCCACAGTTTTCACGCGCGTTGCGCCCTGGCACAGCCTGATTTATTCGCGAACTCGTAACTGCGAAGAACAGCGTCACAAACTTTGTCAATTTGTTCGGTACTTAAAGTGGAATAGATCGGCAGGTTCAAAATGCTGCTCGAAATTCGATCCGTAACCGGCAGAGGCCGCCTGTCCCAAATATCGCGGTAAAGTCTTTGGCGGTGTACCGGCGGCCAGAAATAGCGCCGCACCTGGATATTTTCTTTTTCCAGCGCGTCGAAGAGCCAGTCGCGCGATTTGCCGAACACGGCTTCATCGACGAGGATCGAAAAATCTTTGCAGGCGCTGCGGTCGGCAGGCAGAATGCGCTGAAAACTTAGGCCGGGAATTGAGCCGAGGCGCTGCTCGTACTGGAGGCGTATCTGATTTCGGCGCGCGATGCGCGCTTCGAGGCCGGGAAGGCCGCGGATGGCCAGGGCGGCGTGAAATTCGCTCATGCGCGCGTTCAGGCCTGCCAATTCCGGATCGTAATTGCCGCTATCGCCGTAGTTGCGCGCGGCGCGCAGTATCCGCGCGAGATTCGCATCCTGCGTGGCGATTATTCCGCCTTCGCCTGCCACCAGAAGTTTAGTGGGAGAAAAGCTAAAGACTTCAGCGGTTCCGAACGTTCCAACCCGCCGGCCGTTTATGTCGCTTCCAAACGCATGCGCTGCGTCGGTAATCAGCAGGACGCCCGAGGTGGAAGCGATGGTTTGTAGCTCTGCAATGTGTGCCGGATTTCCGAATAAATGGACGGCCAGGATCGCAGCGGTACTTGGAGAAATCTGGCGCTTCACTGCTTGCGGGTCGACGCAAAATGTTTCAGGATCGCAGTCTGCGAAGACAGGCTTGAGTCCGTTCCAGATAACGCTGTGAGCAGTGGCATGAAAAGTGAAGCTGGGAAGAATCACTTCGCCTTGAAGATCCAGCGCACGCAGAGTGAGCATAAGTCCCGACGTGCAACTGGAGACCGCGACGCAATGCGAGACGCCGAGATAGTAGGCGGCCGCTTCCTCGAACTCGCGGACAAACGTGGCGTTGGTTAGTTGACGACTCCGCAAAATCTCTTGCACGTCGCGAAGGAAGTCGTCACCAGGTAGGCCCTCCGGAGAAACGATAGGCAAGCGCTCTTCAAACCTCGGTTTTCCTCCCGCAATTGCGGGAAGATCTGAACTTATCGGGGACATAGCTTCACTCCAAGTATTCGGGCCGCTTCAGCTGTTTGCCAATTTCTACTGCCGGGCTGCCCGCAACAACCGCGCCTTCCGCCACGTCTTTTAACACAATCGCGCCCGCTCCGACCTGAGAATATTTGTGAACTACGATATTCGGCGCGACAACCGCACCAGAGCCTACATAGGCAAACTGACCGACTCGCACACCTCCGGTTAAGGTTGCGTTCGGGAACACATGGGAGCTAGTCTCAAGATAATTGTCATGATCGATGGAAGCCGCCGTGTTTACGCACACATTGTTTTCGATCACCGTGCCCGGATTAATGGTGGCACCCGCAAGGATCGTTACCCCGACTCCCAGCTCTACGAATCGTGAAAGATGAACGCTGGGATGTATTGCGTTCACTGGCTTTAATCCGCATGCCCTGACATCTTGGAATTTTTGATGCCGGATATAATTGTCACCGATTCCAATCGCAACCCCGTCGAAATCGAGCTTATCCAAAAGAGACCGCAAGCTTCCGGGAGAATGCAAAACCTGCACTCCGAGCAGTATTGTTCCAGATTTCACCGGGTCGTCGTCCAAGATCCCAACCAGATTGCAAGATTCGGAAGCAAGCAAAGCGTCCACGATCACTTTTCCATGTCCGCCCGCGCCCCACACGATCACCCGGCATTTTTCGTGGTTCATTATTTTCAGAATCAGGCCAAGTCGTGCATTTTAACTGTGCCGTCCGCTCCATAGATACCTGTGCCACGAAGCAATATCGGAATCGTACGCAGGAGAATCTTGAAGTCCAGGCAGAGCGAATAATGATCGATGTAGGCCACGTCCAAAATGACTCTTTGCTGCCAGGGAAGAAGATTCCTTCCTTGCAACTGGGCCAGCCCGGTGAGACCGGGACGCATCTGAAGGCGTTGCGCTTGCACCGGCGAATAGGCCGCGGCAAGTTCTATGAAAGTCGGGCGAGGTCCGACGACACTCATCTCGCCTCGGAGAACATTCCAAAGTTGCGGAAGTTCGTCAAGGCTCCATCGCCTCAGAAAGCGCCCGACGCGAGTGATTCGCGGGTCCGACGAGGACGTCTCGAAACGATGTCCCGTATCCTGCGCGTTCTGCACCATAGTCCGAAATTTCCATTGGTCGAAGGGTCTTCCGTCCCGGCCCGCGGCGCGCAATTTAAAAAAAACACTTCCCGGCGAATCAAGGCACACGCTGAGAGCTATTAAGGCGAACAGGGGAATTAGAAACAACAGTCCAACCACAGAAACACCGGCATCGAAAATGCGCTTTAGCGATAGCTGAACTTTACGCAGCAATTTGCGGGCTCCGCAGATGCGCAACTTGAGGCCGCACTGATACTGCAAGCCCTAAAACCGCAGAGAATAAAAGGGCGTTCGCGGGGATGTAAAGATTAAAGTCGGCGAAGCTGTGCAGCAAGATGGCCATGATACTTCCTACACACCCGAGAGCTACAACTCTTTCGAAATCCCCTTCGCCAAAGAGAAAGGCGCGCACCGCGCGAGCCAATATTAGGAAGACGGACGCGAAGAGAAAGAACGCGGCGGGAATTCCCAAGTCAGCGGCAAATTCGAGGTAATCGTTGTGCGCGTGATTTACAAACTGGGTGAGGAATGTGGTCTGCCCGCTTGTGAAGGCGATCGGAAAGGTGCCGAGACCTGTGCCGAGCCATGGGTGATGCTGAATGAGCGGAAGAGCGTCGCGCCAGATAGAGACGCGGCTCGGACCGCCGAGGGAGTATTCATCACCAACGTTTTGAAATCTGGAAACGATGGGACCCGGGCCGATCCAAAGAGCCAGGCCGATACTCAGAACGATGAACATCGAGGCCAGCAGGGAGCTCGTGCGTCCGTGAAATCTGGAAATTGCGATCAGGGCAAAAATGACGAGAACGGAAGAGGCTGCTGCCAGGATGCCCATCCTCGACCGCGAGAAAATGAGGGCAGCGCAGAGTATCACTGAAACGCACAGCCATAGGATCAGCCTTTGCAGTCCCGATCTTGCGATCAGACTTCTGAAGCTCATGCTCCTGCCACGATTTCCGCGTAATTTCGCATATTCGTAAAATACGAGGGCCAAGCTGAAGGGAAGGATCATTTCGAGAAAACCCGCGTAGTGATTGCGGTTGATATAAGTGCCGGTAGCTTCCTCCAGGTCAAACTTTTTCACGTAGGTGAAGACTTGTTGCCAGCCAGTCAGATACTGGACCATGCCGTAGAAAGCTTCAAAAATTCCGAGAGCGACAAGAGAAGCGATAAAGAATCTTTTGCGACGGCGATCCTGGCTGACGATTTGAGCAAAGCAAAAGGCGGCGAAGCAGGCAAGCAGGATCAGGAAATGGCCGCGCGTCACGTAGGGCTCGAAACTAAGATATCCCGTGCCGATACCAGCCGCGTAGGTCCCGCGTCCGGCAAAACGATGCAGCCAGGATTCGGGCAAAGGACAAAGCTGCAGCAGAACGACGGCGGTTAAAACCGCCGGAACGACGATTAATTTCGCAGATGAGCGAAACGCGGATTCCGGCGCGCTCGCAACAAAGAAGGCTGCCATGCCAAAAAATAGAAGTTGAGAGATTGCAAATGAAATTTTCCCGGTGCCACCGAACGCAATAACAGCTAGCGCCAATCCAAGAGTGAGAGAAACTTGAATCAGTATTGCTAGAGGCGCTTCAATCGACGATGGCTCTAAGCCAAATTCAGCGGCTCGCGCATCAACCTTTGTGGCCATTATTTTCCTGGTGATAACCGTAGGAATAATAATCACTCTTGGCGTCGGCAAAATTGATAGTCGCCCCGAGGACGTGCGAGCCTACATCGACAGCGGAGGCATAAGCGCGATGAACGAGTTCGCGCGGAGTAATTCCGCCACCGACAACCAGGATTACGCCGTCAACAAGAGTAGCGAGAACGCGGCTGTCCGCGAGATTCAGGAGCGGTGGAGAATCCAGCACCACGAACTTATATTCTTTGGAGGCTTCGCGGATCAACACAGGCATGTAATCCGATGAGAGCAAGTCCGCCGGATTCGGCGGCACGGGCCCGCTGGGAAGCACAGAGAGACCGATAGGCGCTGCCTGGGAGAGAAGGCTTCGCCAATCCGGATTTCCGGTGAGAAAGTTCACGAGGCCGGAGGTATTTGGAACTCCGAAAAATTTATGAAGGCTTGGGCGGCGCAAGTCGGCATCAATGAGAAGGACTTTCTCTCCCAGTTGAGCGAGCGACACAGCAAGATTGGCAGCCACGGTGGTTTTACCTTCACCACCCTTCGCGCTCGTCACCAGCAAAGTTCGCGGCGGATGTTTTGCAGTCGAAAGCAAAACGGAGGTGCGCAATTCGTGAAAAGCCTCGGCTAGAGGAGTGTTTTGGCCATTCCCCTCGATTCGGTTCCAAGAGGGAACGATGTCATTGCTGCCATATTTGTCGTTTGCCAGGTGGCGCGCGCGCGCGTACAAACCGTTTCCATTGCCGTTGGTGGAAGATGCAATTGCGGGGACCGACGCGAGCGCCGGTAATTGCAGAAAGCGCTCAATTTCTCCAGCGGTTTTGAACGAATTGTCGAGATGCTCCTGCAAGAATGCGGCACCGATTCCGAGACTCAGGCCCAAGAGAAGCGATAGAGATAGGTTGAGCGGAATCCGAGGACTGTCAGGCTTCTTGGGCGGATATGCGGGATCAATTACTCGGATGTTCGTCGCTTTCATACTGGTGGAAACGCCGGTCTCTTTCAATTTTTCGAGGAGACCCACGTATAGCTGTTTATTCGTGTCTGCTTCGCGCTTAAGAATATTGTACTGCACGGATTTTTCAGCGATAAGGTCCGCGTCGCGTTGCTGGTCTTTGAAGGCTTGTTGCAGCATATTTTCGCGCTCGACGGACGCGCGGTAATCGTTGGTGATGGCCTTCGCCGCGCGCTCGCGTTCGCCCGTCAAGGTCGTTTGAGCCTCGTCAATCTGGCTCTGTATTTCTTTCACTTGGGGGTAGTCGGGATTGAAGATCGAAGACAGGCGAGAGCGTTCGCGTTCTAGCTCCGCCAATTTTTCGGTAAGGTCCTGCATCAATTTATTATTGAAGACGCCGGGAAGAGACGCGAAGTCCCCCTGCTGCACCAGCAGGTACAGCGATTGCTTTTCGTAACGGTCAGCTTGCGACTTGGTGAGCTCTTCCTGCAACTGGCGGAGCCGTTGCGTGACGATGTTTTCAGAAGTTCCCTTGTCCGTCTCGAGGAACAGGAGCCCGTTATCGCGAGCATACTGCTGCAGGTCGTCTTCCGACTTCTCGAGTTTCGATTTCATGCCCATAAGTTGCTGCGACAGCCATTCAGAAGCTTTTTGAGAAGCCTGCCAGCGAGCTTCCAGATTCTGCTGAATGTAGGTTGCAGCAAGTGTGTTGACAGCCTGCGCGGCCAAATTTCTGTCGTTGGATTCGAAGCTGACTTCGACGAGGCGACTGCGTTTCAGCGGCTCAACATCGAGGCGATCTTGAAATTTCTTTAGCACTTCATTGTCGATTACGGACTCTGGCGAGACATTGCCTCCCGCATCAACGGCCGGCGACAAAGAAGCTTCCTGCTTCGGGCGACTCCACCAAGACGCGGGCTGATTAAATTCTGCGAGCCGGTCGAGCTTGAGGTCGGCAATCACGCGACGCGCGAGATTCTCGCTTTTCAGTATTCGATACTGCGTTTCGAGGTAGGTGTCGGAGATGCTTTCAACCTGAAAAAGCTCTTGCAGCGTAGGGACGTCCGGGTTTTCCTTTTGAATTTCCACCAGCACACGTGCGCGATAAACGGGTTTTTCCTTGAGAGTGGCGAAAAGTCCGATGGTGAAAACCACAAAAGCGATCGTGAATATCGTGGCGCGACGCTTCTTTATGACTCGGGCGTATTCAACCAGGTCGGGGACTTTTTCCGCTTCGTCAACTTCAAACGAAGGAGGAGTGGGCGCGCGGCGCTTCGCGCTCGCAGCGGGCGCGGTGTCGTAGAGACTGATCTTGGTTTCTTGATCCATCAGCGCCAGATGATGAGGCCGCTGGCGGTTGCGACGGCAGCCTCGCTTCCTTTATAGAGCATGGTTTTTCCCGAGCTGTTCGGGATGAATACTATGTCGGCCGGCTTCAACGGAGTATCCGGAGTTTTTCCCGCCAGCACTTTTCCCAGATCGATAGGGAATTCGACGCGCTTGCCAGTTTTTTCGTCCGTCCGAATTATCTTCGTACGGCTCTTGGCTGCGGTCGCGTTCAACCCCTCCGCCAGCGCGATTGCTTTGAGGACAGACATATTCTGATCGGTCTTAAGCACGAATCCACCGGGCTTCTTGACGTCACCAATGACGTAAACGATGCCGCCACGCGTAACTTTGACAATGTCACCAGGATAAACGGCGACGTTAAATCGTTGATCTCCGGATTCGAGCAAGTCCTTCAGATTTATTTTTATGGTGTCGTTATCGTTTGGGCCGGCAACCGCAGCCGCGCCATTGGAATCCGCGGTGCCGCGATTCGAATCCGATCCGAAGTGCAGGCCTGCGCCGCGCATGACAAGCACTTGGTCACCAGCATCGTCGGCCAGACCTTCGGCCATGGAAAGCATTTCCAGCACAGTCTTCGTGCCGCGGATTTGAAAGACTCCGGGTTTCTTAACCGCGCCGACGACGGAGACGGGATGGCTCTCGACCGTGGTGACAAAAACGCCGACATGCGGATCTTTCATGTATTGGCGCAGCTTTACTTCCAAGATTCCCTCGAGCTCGCGCGCGGTAAGCCCCGAAGATTGAACGGCGCCGAGCAACGGCATGGAAATTTCTCCTCCGGCAGAGACACGGAGCGAGCGATTCAGGTCAGGCGCTTCAAATACATTTATTTCGAGGAGATCGTGCGCACCGATTCGATATTCGCCTGGTTCGCTGTCCGCTGAAGGAGTTGCGAGCGATGGATTCAACTGTTCAAGTCGCCGATTCAAATCCTCGGTTGTTTCCGGCTGAGCGGGCTTTCCGGTTCGATTGGGGCCTTCTTGGAGGCTCTGCGAGCGTGAAACAGCGGGGCACGACAGGATGCAGGCGCCGAGTAGCGTCACGAAAAAAGTAAGCCGCCTTTCGATGAGCCTTTGCATTGAAATTGGTGTTCGATGCCGCGCCCGCAAACAGTTCCGCGTGAGTGTTAACCCATGCATAGCAACATGTCAAGTACTGGGAGTAGTGGTTACGCTCTTCTTTGGTGGTAGAAAGACGCAATCCAATGTGCAACTCCCCGAAACATGCAGCGCGAGGCCGAGCGAGCTAATTGCACGTCGGCGAACTGCAGCTGAGCCTATGGGCGCCAGCAGAAAAAAACCTGCCGATGTTACGTTCCTGCGAGAGAACCAAGGCTCGGTGCCGTTTCTAGCCGCACTTCTTCATGCGTATTGATGGGTTCTGTTGCTGCGATGTGCTGCAAGACGCGAGCCCTTGTTTGACGATGGATACGAGCGCCACATCACGAAGCAATCGGGGCTAATGGCTTCCAGAAATGGACAATTGTTTGCATACCGGGAATTTACGGCCCCGAGAGCAGTGGTATGAGTGAAGAAAACAAAGGACCTACGGACCGAAGGTTTGAAGTTGATTTGGTTACGGAAGTGCAATAGGATCGGCAGGCAATTATTAGGGGAGGATTCGAATGACGTTTAAAGGTGCGGTGCGTTTTGCGGTTCTGGTCGCTTTTGCGGCTGTTTCCGCTGGCATGGCTTGGGCGGACGGCAGCGGCATTATAGATCCCAAGGTGGAAATAACCGCGCCGAAGGATGAACCAGTGTGCGCGCCTGGTGAAAATTCCGCTTTCTGCTTTTCAGGTGATACCATTACGGTCGACGGGACGATTAATAGCTCGGCCGTGTTTACGTACGACGGTTCGGTCACTCTCGAAGAGCTGTTCATCGATGTTACTCCCACTATTCCACATGCCCTTTACTCCTGCAACATCGTAGCAATAGCTAACGCCGCGTTTAACTCTGGACAGTGCGAAACGAGCTCAGACAGCACGCCTACAAAGCTTATCTTTGCGGCTACTTGCGATGGCGACGGTTGCAATGGACTCTCGTCGTTCGAGGGAGTTGGAGCGGACGTGGATATGCCCGAGCCAGCAGAGGCAGAGTTGTTACTATTCGGTGTGGGTGGTATATTCCTCCTCGGATTCGGTGGGCGGAAGGGCTGGAAAGTAATTGGGGCTAGCCAAGTCAGCTAAGACGGTTGACCGAGAGCCTAAGCTAGATCTGTCCCTCTGCTTTCAGCCATCTAGATTTGGTGGTTTCTTCGTTTACCCTTGAAGACCGGGTTAGCGAGTGGGGTTCCTGCTCGCTGTTCCTCAGTGGCATCAATCCCGAACAGGGCTTTCCTTGCGCTCCTATTCAGAGGCGAAAGCTTAACTCTGCTGCAACGTTGACCTATGGCTTCTTAGTTGAATATTTCTTGATCAGAGTGTCGAATTGCGGGTTGTTGCGGAGATTATCCAGATCTGGATCAACCGCTGCGTTTTCGGCGGAGTAGTGGTTCTGAAGCGCATCTTCCAGGAGCACGAGCGCCTGGCTCGACTTTCCGGTCAGGGCATTGATCTGGGCTTCCGTATAGACTATGTTGACGTCTTTCTTGTCTTGCGCCCGAGCGCGCCGAATAAAGTTTTCCGCTTCTTGAGGATTGCCAATTTTGGCGTACGTTAACGCAATCTCCGCCATAACTGTCGCGTCTTGTGGATTCGTCTGCAATTCTTTGTAACCTAGGGAGATCGCTCGCTGATACGCGTCCTTGGCCTTGTCCGCTTGTCCCGAACCGCGATAAGCGTCACCCAAATTCACGACCGTGACGGTATCATTTGGGTTGAGCTCTACAGCCTTCTCGAATGCCTGAGAGGCCTCGCCGAACCGCTTTAGGAAAAAGTAGGCCGTACCAATGTTCGAGTAGGCGCCAGAAGCCGGTTCAATCTGAATAGCCTTCTCCAAGAATGGGATCGACTCGGTGTATTTGCCTTCCTGAACCAGCACGCCTCCGGCATTTTCGAACCCCGCATTGACGTCCGGTTCTAGCACAGTAACTTTTTTGAACGCCTGCAGGGCCTTTTCGTATTCTCCGACTTCATAGTAGGCGTCGCCGAGAGAATTTTGGTTGATCCAGTAGTAGGGATTGAGGTCGATGGCCTTTTGATAGGCTTCTATCGCGCGGGGTGCATTGCCGCTCGCCAAATAAACGTTACCCAAACGCCGATAGACGTCATCTGAATTGGGCGCCAAAGCTTGAGCCCGGTTCAGCTCAGCAATTGCTTCGGGATACTTGCCGGTGGCACGATAAACGGCGCCAAGCATCCAGTGCACTTCCGGAAGTTTATCGTTGAGCTGTTGAGCTTGTTGCGAAGCGGCCAGTGCCTTCTGGGTCCAAAAGGCATCCTTCTTAATTGTATACATCCGCAAGCTGGCTTGGGCCACTCCGGTGTATGCCAGCGCAAACTTTGGGTCTTCTTTCAATGCCTGATCGTAGAAGTCGAGGGCTGCCTGAATGCTTTTAGCGTCGTTTCCGCGCAGGGAATTGCGCCCACGAAGGTAGAAGTCATATGCCGCGACGTTATCCGTGGGGCGCGCCACTGATTTGGCAAGCTCCTCATTCGTCGGGGTGATGGTGAGCGCAGAAACCAATTGATTGTAAATCTGATCTTCAAGGGCGAAGAGGTCCCCAGTGACGCCATCGAATTCATGGGTCCAGCGGCGCTTGACTTCGGCGGCGTCCTGCAGACTGAGGACCACGCGAATTTTATCGCCTTGCCCTTGAACTGTTCCCTGAACGAGGAGGTTCACACCAAGCTGTCTAGCGATCTTCTCGAGAGGCTGCTTCTGATCAACTTTCGCAACGGCTTCACCGGTAGTCACGTGGACTTCAGTCAACTGAAATAATTTTGCCGAAAGCGCTTCCTCGATGCCTTGAGCCAAGTAGCCGAGTTGCGACGGGTCGCCAAGCACTTGGAGCGGAAGCACAGCGATAATTCGGCCGCTAGCGAGGGGCGGGACACCGGAGACGCTCGAAGTCCCCTTGCCGCCAGGGAGGATCAGGTGGCGCACCGGGGGGATAGCAAATGCCAGAGCAATTAGCAGGACAACACCGCCGGCGGCCCATACCCAGCGCCGCTCCGCGAACTCCGGGATCTGGATCTGGATGCTAGAGCCACTGCGTGACACGCCGCTACTCGACGGTGTCCTACCACCTTGAAGGTCAGCCAGTATTTCATAAGCACTTTGGTAACGATCCGCAACATCCTTTTCGAGACAGCGCATGATGATGCGAACCAACCAATTCGGCAGGTCCGCGTTAATCAGCTTCGGGCTCTTTGGCTTTTCCTGAATTCTCTGGTACATCACCTTCAGTGTGGATTCGCCGGTGAACGGGACGTCCCCTGTCACCATCTCGTAGAGAATCAAACCAAAGGCGTAGAGGTCGGCGCGCTGATCGGCGGGCTTGCCTTCCACTTGCTCGGGCGACATGTAACGCGGAGTGCCTAGGAAAGCTCCGGTGCGGGTCATGCCAATCGCGCTTTCTTCGAAGGATTTCGCGAGGCCGAAATCGCAAACGAAAACTTGATCGTCATTGCCGATCAGAAGGTTTTGCGGCTTCAGATCCCGGTGTACCACGCCTTCGGCATGCGCGGCCGCCAGCGCTTCCGCAATCTGTTGAGAAAATTTCAAAACGCGATCGAGCGGCATCTTCGGATTTTCCCGAATGATGTGCTGCAGATCCTTCCCCTGGATGTAGGCCATGGAGATGAATCGCACTCCGCCCACTTCCCCCATATCGTGAATGCGCAGAATATTTTTATGCGAAATTTTGCTGGCGAGTACTAACTCCTGCTTGAATCGTTTTAAAGCGTCGGCCTGCCCGATCGCCCCCTCGCGAACCACCTTGATGGCAACGGTGCGATCCAGTTCTTTGTCGTAGGCCTTATAGACTCGCCCCATGCCGCCTTGACCCAAGAGCGATTCAATGCGGTAGCGCGTTCCAAAATCACTGCCGAGAGTGATAGCGGCAGGATCGACCATCTGAATTGTTTCTGAATCCATATCTCCGGAGGAGAGAAGGGGGGTGCTGCATTCCTTGCAGGAAGTTGCGAAGTCCGGGTTTGCCGTGCTGCAGTGCGGACAATTCATCATAAGAAATGGATGGACGGGCGGAAAGCGCCCTGATTCTGCGATTATCCGGCAATGGGGTCTTGTCTGCAACTACTAGCGATATTTAATGTGGCACTCATATCACATGCGTCCGTTCCATAAGGCGCGAAGTCCCCTTAATCGGTGTTTGGGTTACAATCGAATAAAATACGAAGTTTCGGGAGCGAAATAACACGTGAGCGGGATTTGGAACTTCTTGAAGGAAGCCGAACAACCGATTTTGGCGAGCGCCCACGACGGAGTTGTGTCCAAAGACGGCAACCGGATTCTGGAACGCCGCAGGAGTGACCGTCTGTGGGTGTATCTTCCGGTCCTGGTCTATGGACGAACTGTGGAAAGCGAACCTTTCCACGAAGGTACCGAAGCTCTTCGCGTGAATGCCGGCGGTGGACTGATCACGCTCACGACTCCGGTGAGATGCGGCCAACGCCTCTTGCTCATCAACAAAGTAAACCAGAAAGAGCATGAATGCCGCGTAGTGGCCGAACGGTCGAAATACCTGGAGCGAACCGCAGTGGTAATCGGATTTCAGGAACCTGTTCCAGACTTTTGGAGCAGAACCCTCTAAAGAAACTGTCCCGCAATATGGCCGTCAGAATTACGGCTCGCTGTATGCAATATATTAGCGTGACGGCCCTTCGCGACTGTCCAAATCGCAGCGTGAGCTGGTCTCGCCCAAAAGCATCTCCGGCACGCATGGTGAATATGCTAACCTGATCGACAACAAAAAACGGAGAGGTGTCCGAGCGGTTTAAGGAGCACGCTTGGAAAGCGTGTGTTGGGGAAACTCAACCGTGGGTTCGAATCCCACCCTCTCCGCCATTCAGTCAAAGATTCGTTTTTGACGCAACTTACTGGCGTACCGGTTTTCTTCGTGCGGGCAAAGCGGAAGGCTACTTAGACGTTCAACGCCAGCCAAGATTCTGAATCAGGCCCACTAGTTCTGCTTCCGGAGTTCGGTTACGACCTTTCTGGCCTCTCTCAGTCTTTCCCTGTAGTACGCGGGGCTTGTGACGCCTTTTTTGTCGCGCTCTCTCACTCGTTCTCTGGTGTCTGCTTTCGACAAGAATAGCGCAAGCGCTGTGTACGTTTTAATTTCTTTTTCCAGAAACTGAACCGCTTGTCGTTTGGACTCGTCCATTTTTCACCTCGGAAAGGCGCAGATGCCTACGCTGGAAAATAAATGAAACTCGAGATTATTTTCGAGCCTCGACCGATACCGCGCGCTCGCTCAAACGCGACTGACGGGAAGTAAGGAATTCCATCTTGAGCATCACAGAACTACCGTCTAGATGCGGCCGAGAAGCAGGAGAATGACGACGATTACCAGGATCAACCCGACCCCGCCTGTCGGGGCATAACCCCATTCCCGGCTATGCGACCACCTGGGCAAAACACCAAGTAGTGCCAGTACCAAAATTACGATCAATATAGTCCCTAACATCATTCCCTCCCGTTTTCGCCGGTGCTACGAACGCAACTTCGTCTTTCTCCCAGCATTGCCGGGGCGACTCCGCCTGCTGCGTGTCTGTCGCCCCGAAGCTCAACCGAGAAACTGCTTAGATCACGACGCTAATGCCAACTCGAGCGCCGGGATAGTACGGGTTGCACAGGTAATAGCCGCCGTCGATGTAATCTACATAGACGTTATCGGTGTAATACCAGCCAGCCGGCCACGGATTCTCGAATCCAAACCAAAAACCACCGTATTGGAATCGCGAAAAACCGCCGACCAACACCGGTTGGTTGATCACGAACGTGTGCTCTGCGCCGAAGTTGGCACGGAACCGATCGTCAGGTATGCGAGCGCTGCTCCGGGCGCTAAGGCGCAGTGCCGGCTCTGAGCGTTGTTTCCGCTGTGCTTCCGCACTCCGCTGGGGCTGACCATGTTCCTTCGCTGCGGTATTGCCGCGGCCTTCCTGATTTTCAGACTTAGCGTGCTCCTCTCGCTCTGCCGGCTTTGCCTGCTTCTCTTCTTTTACCGGCTTGGCCTTAGTTTCCTCTTCTCGCTTTGCTGGCTTAGCCTTGGCTTGTTCTTCTTGCTTCGCTGGTTTTTCGGTCTTGGCTTCTTCCTGCTTTGCAGGCTTGGCTTCTTCCTGTTTGGCTGGCTTAGCGGCTTCCTCGTGGGTTGCGGGCTTGGCCTCTTCTTGCTTAGCAGGCTTAGCGGCTTCCTCGTGCGTCGCCGGCTTGGCCGCTTCTTCGTGGTGCTCCTCCTGCGCGAACGCAGGAACAGCGGCCCCGAGCAGCAAGAACACGGCTGTTGTGCTGATGACTCTAATTACTTTCATGAGTGTTGCCTCCATTACGATAAATCTATGTGCCCGGCGTTGATCGCCTGGCGCAAGCTGTTGCTTACCTCGAAAGACCCGCCACTAATTCCCCTACGTTCATTAGGGTTTTCTTATGCCCCAACGTGGATGTGGGATAAAGAGTTGAATAGTCCGAAAACGTTCAGTAGCCACAACACTACAGCGATGACTACTACTGCATTCAAGATGGACTTAATCGTTCCCTGCATCGGTATGAAGCGATTGACCAGCCAAAGCAGGACGCCTACCACGATCAGGACCATTACAAGTTGAAGTAACGGCATTGAGCTGTCTCCTCTTCGCAGGGATTCACTCCGACCGCTCCCAAGCTGCTGCAGCTACATCTGTGTAGACCCAAGAACTGCTACCGGTCAGTGTGGGAAGGAACCTGCGAACTCCGGTGTTTTTCAGGCGGAAGCTTCTGGACCTAGTTTCAACTTGGTCTTCCAGCCTCTTCCAGACGGCTACATCTTAGAAGGTGCAGCAGGGGGGTGTCTGTTCACTACTGCACACATTTGTATCCTGTTGCGAGCTTGTCGTCGCGTGCTACGATGCCAACGATTTTCTCGATTCGGCCTCTGGCCCGTAAAGTTACAGCGTTCAACAAAAAGGAATCGATTTGACCGACGGTGTTCGATTCCAACCCGCAAGCGATCAATCGCTATTGGTTTACTTCGGCGAAAAGATCGCACTGGCTTCCCATCAGCGCGTTAGGCAACTGCTCCGGCTGCTCGAACTAGAGCCCATACCCGGCGTCCGAAATCTTCACCCTGCGTATTGCTCGCTTCTGATCAACTTCGATGTGTTGAGATTGAGCCACGACGAGTTGGAAATAACCCTCCGTCGCTATCTCGGCCGATTGGAAGACGTGCGTCTCTCGGAGCCGCGGCGTGTGGAAATTCCCGTATCGTACGGGGATGAATTTGGTCCCGATTTAGTTGAGGTAGCTACGATCTGCGGAATAACGCCGGCTCAAGTAGTCGGATTGCACTCGTCGGTCGCCTACGTCGCGTACTTCCTTGGTTTCGTCCCCGGCTTTGCCTATCTCGGTGAATTGCCGGACGCGCTGGCGACCTCGCGCCTGGCCACGCCCCGCCGGAGCGTGCCGCCCGGCAGCGTAGGGATTGCAGGTAAACAAACCGGTGTATACCCGTTCGCCACTCCGGGCGGCTGGAGATTGATCGGGCGTACACCTATCGCGATGTTTCTCCCGGATCGAAACGGCATGAGCTTCGTGTCCATCGGAGATCTCGTGCGCTTTACGCCGATTTCCAGAGCTCAATTCGCGGCGCTGGAGAAGTCATGAGTGTCATTCAAGTGCAAGCGCCGGGCTTACTCACCACCGTGCAGGACCTGGGCCGCGACGGCTTCGGCCCTTTGGGCGTGTCGCCATCCGGGGCTGCCGATCCGATTTCGCTGCGCCTCGGAAACCGGCTAGTCGCGAATGCAGAAGGCGCGGCTGGACTGGAGATGACACTTCTCGGCGGAACATTGTTATTTCCAGACGGTGCCATTCTGGCGCTGACGGGCTCTGATTTCGGCGCGACTCTCGATGGCACAGTCGTCGATCCGTGGACGTCGATAGAAGTTCGGCCGGGGCAAACAGTCCGCGTGGGTCCCGCGCGTTCGGGGGCGCGTTGCTACTTATGCGTCCGGGGCGGAATCGCCGTGAAGCCTTTTCTAGGTAGCGCATCGACTCACATATTAAGCGGGCTTGGCGGTTTCGAAGGCCGGCCGCTTCGGAGGGGAGACGTGCTCCACATCGGGTCCGCGACCGGCTCTTTCCGCAAACGAATCGTCGTTCCGCAAGCTCTAGAGGTTTTAGCGCCCCGCCAGACCTTGCGCGTCACTCCCGGCCCGCAATCGAATTGGTTTTCCGAGTTATCGCTGCGCTCTTTCTATTCCGGAACCTATCGCGTCGGCGAACAATCCAATCGCATGGGTCTTCGTCTGGAGGGCGCGCCGGCGACACAGAGTTCCGGCGGAGAGATGATTACCGAAGGCGTTTCGCTCGGCGCTGTCCAAGTGACGCATGGAGGCCTGCCCATCATACTTTTTGTGGAACAACAAACTACAGGCGGCTATCCGAAGATCGCTAACGTGATTTCCGCGGATATCCATTGCGTGGGACAGCTTCGTCCTCGCGACGAAATTCGATTTGAGCAGGTCACTCTGGAGACCGCGCGATCTCTGCTGGTAGAACAAGAGAAACTGCTGGCATCTGCGGAGTTGATTCTAGAATGAAGCGCATGGATCTGAATTGCGATATGGGCGAACTGCCCGATGCCATCATCGACGGTACTCAGGAATCGTTGATGCCCTCGCTCACATCGGTCAACATCGCCTGCGGCGGGCATGCGGGCGACGCGCAAACCATGAAAATAACCGTCGATCAGGCGCTTCGTTGGAAGTTGGCGGTGGGAGCGCATCCTGGGTATCCCGATCGCGCCAATTTCGGCCGATTGGAACTAAATCTGCCGCCGGAAGCGATCGCCGATTCCGTATTCGGACAGGTGAGGGCGCTCGCTAAAATTGCCGCCGATTGCGGAGTCGCTGTAACCCACGTGAAGCCGCACGGCGCGCTTTACAATCAAGCAGTAGGGAATCGCGTGCTGGCCGAAGCCATCGCAGACGGAGTTGCTCGCTGGGACCGCGACGTCATCCTTGTGGGCTTGGCTGGTTCGCTAATGCTTGATGTCTTTCGAGAAGCCGGCTTCCGAGTAGCTGCTGAGGCGTTTGCGGACCGCCGCTACGAGGCCAATGGAACTTTGCGGTCACGCAAGTTTGAGGACGCGCTGATCCGCGATCCCGCCGAAGCTGGCCGGCAAGCTTTGCAAATCGCGGAACGCAACACCGTAATTGCCCGCGACGGGACCGAAGTTACCGTCAGCGCGCAGACCATTTGCATTCACGGCGACACTCCGGGTGCATCGAAGATTGCCGCGGCGGTGGCCCAAACTCTGCGGCAAGCCGGCGTCGAACTCAAAGCGTTGCACTAAACGAAAAACAACTGCGCCTTTACTTCTCACTATCGTTTCGTCTTCGCGTTCTTTGCGATTTTTGCCAGAGCCAGTAAACCGGCACGCCAGACAAAATAATCGCCAGTCCCGGCCAAGTGTACTGCGGCTTGTAACGCAACAACTGGACTTCGATAAACGAAGCGATCAAGAGATACAAGCCGGGCAGAAATGGATAGCCGAAGACTCGATAGGGTCGCTCCATGTGCGGCCGCCGGAAGCGCAGGATGAAGAGACCCAGAACCGTCAGGATGTAGAACATCACCACAGCGAAAACGAGAAATTCGAGCAATTGCCCGTAGGTTCCCGAGAGGCACAAGACGCACGCCCAGACGCACTGAACCCACAGCGCCACCCAAGGGGTATTGTGCCGGTTGACCGTGCCGACACTTTTGAAAAATAGACCATCCTTGGCCATCGCGTAGTAAACGCGAGCGCCAGCTAAGATCAGGCCGTTGTTGCAGCCAAAAGTCGAAATCATCACCGCGATCGCTACCAGAGCTGCTCCGCTCAATCCAACGATCGCCTCGGCCACGGCCGTGCCTACGCGATCTCCATCTGCAAACTGAATTCCCCGTCCGAGGATCGATCCTGCGCTGGCCGTGCCAGCCAGCGGCAGCACCTTCAAATAAGCTAGATTCGCTAGAACGTAGAGCAGGGTCACAATCCCGGTGCCGAATGCCAAGGCAAGCGGCAGGTTGCGCTTCGGCTCTTTTACCTCGGCTGCGACGTACGTCACGTTGGTCCACGCGCTGGACGAAAACAGTGCACCCACCATAGCCAGCCCAACCAACGTCAAAGTATTGACCCACACAGTCTGTTGGCCGCCCTGATAAGCGTGCAGTTCAAACAGGTTCGCGTTGTGCCAAAAATCCATGAAATTGGCATTGCGCGCCGCTTGCGTGGCGGAGGCAAAACCCAGCAGCGTAAGCCCTATCAGTGCAGCGATTTTTGCTGTGGTGAAAATATTCTGCACCACGGCGCCGATGCGCAGGCCGCGAGTGCTGATCCAGGTGAGAAAAACAATCGAGGAAATGGCCAGCAGGTTTTGCGTGTTCAGCCCAACGTTGTAGGGACCCAGCGAACCGAACCACGTTGCATAAGGCCCGAGCTCACCCAACTTCAAAATCCACTTGGAAGACGAGAGCCACGGAAATAGTACGCCCGTGAAGTTTGCAAAAGCGATCGCCACTGCGGCAATTGTTGCCGTCTGGATCACGAGCAGCGTGGCCCAACCGTACAGAAAGCCCCACATGCGCCCGAGTGATTCGCGCAAAAAAATGTATTCGCCGCCCGCAAGCGGCATCGCGGCGGCAAGCTCCGCGTAGCAAAGCGCCGCCATGATCGTCATTAATCCGGTAGCCAGCCAGACAACCAACAACAATCCTGGGCTGCCGACTTGCCTGGCAATGCCGGCCGAAACGATAAATATTCCCGAGCCAATCATCGAACCTGCGACGATCATGCTCGCGTCGATCAGGCCAAGACTCTTGGCCAGCCCGGGAGGTGCAACCCGTGACGCCTGGTTTTCTTCAGGCATGTACCGCACTCCTAAATCCTGTGCCGCTCATTCGGCGCGCGCAAGCATATCAGCGAATTGTTGGGGATTTAGGCTTCCGTTCAAGAAAGGGAAGGCAGACCGCGACATGGATCCCCGTGCCAAGTTGAACCACTGTCCACGTCGCCGTTGCAGGGCAAGCACCCCGTGGAACCAACGCAGTTGTGTGAACGCAGCCCGGAACGCTAGAATTACGATAGTTGTCACCTAAAGCCGGTTTGACTACCCCCTTCCCGTCAAACCTTTGTTTCGAACCCTAATATGAGAGCGCAGGGCTATGCCCAATAGTCTCGAAAAGCCAATCGCGGGTTCTTCCTCCGTGGCCCCGGACGAGCGACGCGTGCACCCGCGCTATTCTTTGAGCGCTGACGCAGAGATAGTTGAGTCAAAAAGCCGCACGAAAATGAGCGCGCGAGTCAGCGACCTTAGCCGCTCGGGCTGCTATGTTGAAATGATGAGTCCGTTTCCGCGGGGCTCCCAACTGAAAATGCGCATCATGAAGAATAAAACACCCTTTCTGGCGCACGCCAGCGTCGCTTACGCTACAGAAGGGATGGGAATGGGGGTTAAGTTTACGGAGCTCGAGCCTGAACAGATTCTGACCCTCGAGAAATGGCTCAGCGAGTTGAGCGGCGCATCCTCACCCGACGATGAATCTTCCGAAGAAAGTCTGGAAACTGTCGCGGAAACATCCCGCAACGAATCATCCTATGTCTTGAACGAAGTCATTATCGCTCTGATGCGCAAAGGCATCCTAACCGATGGAGAGGGCAAGGCCATGCTGCATAAACTCGCGCATTAGCGGGCCATTTCCGTCGTTTCCGAAGTTCCAATCTCAACTTGCCGCCTCTCCCGTGGATCGGTTTATCGCCTGTACCCGGATTTCTTTCCGATCGAACTAATCCGCACCCGCCGCGACTGCCTTTCTCGAAACTCGCTCCTCGCTCAATCGTTCGAGACCTTCCAACAAATCCGCAACTAAATCCTTCGCGTTCTCGCACCCGGGCGAAAGGCGGATAAGCGTGTCCAACAATCCCAGCTCAGCGCGCGCTTCCGCCGGAATTGAAGCGTGCGTCATCGTCGCCGGATGGCACACCAGCGCCTTCACGCCCCCGAGGCTCTCGCCCAGAGTGAAATATTTCCGCGAAGAAACGAACGCCACAACTTCGTCCAGCGTCCCATCCAGTTCGAACGAAACCATCCCTCCGAATCCGCTCATCTGCCGCCGTGCGATTTCGTGGCCGGGATGATCGCTGAGCCCGGGAAAATAAACGCGCTGAACCAACGGATGTTCCTTCAGCGCATTCGCAATGGCGATGGCGTTGGCTTCGTGCCGCTGCATTCTCAATTCGAGCGTCTTCAGCCCGCGCAGCGTCAACCAGCAATCGAAAGGGGAGGGAACCGCGCCCGTTGCATTCTGCAAAAACTTAATCGGCTCGAAAATCGCGGGATCTTTGGCCAGAGCGGCGCCTTGAATCGTGTCCGAGTGGCCGCCAAGATATTTTGTCACGCTGTGAACCACGATGTCTGCGCCGAGCGCAAAGGGCTGCTGGAAATACGGAGTGGCAAAGGTGTTGTCAACCACCACCAGCGCGCCCCGCGCGTGCGCGATTTTGCAAATTGCTGCGATGTCGTACACCAGGAGGCGCGGGTTCGTCGGCGTTTCGATCCACACGAGTCGCGTGCGCTCGCTGATAGCTTTTTCAAGCCTCATCAGGTCGGCAGCGTCAAGTTGCGTTACCGTCACCCCGAGCGGCTGAAAAACCTTGTTGAGAATCCGGTAGGTACCGCCATAAACGTCCAGCGAGATCAATATCTCATCGCCGGGCCGCAAGTACGCCTGCAGCACCGCGTTTTCCGCGGCAAGTCCCGAAGCGAACAGCGCCGCGTGCGAGACACCTTCAAGTTCCGCCAGAACAGTTTCGAGCCTCGCGCGCGTGGGGTTGTTTGTCCGCGAGTAATTAAAACCCTTGTCGTGCCCCGGCGACTCTTGCTCGTAAGTGGAAGTTTGAAAAATCGGCGCAATCAGCGAGCCGGTTTCTGGTTCGGAGGGCTGCCCGGCATGAATCGTCTTGGTTGCAAATTCCATTTTCTGCTCCTTTTTCAACAATTGGTTTTTAATAAGTTCCGGCATACTTTATGCGTTTCCAAAATCGCAAATCTCCTAGGCCACCTGCATTGCCGACGGAATCTCATTCGCCCAAGTCTCGTTTGCTTCCTGGCTCACAATGCGGCTGAGCGGCTCTGTCTCAACTAAACTTCGAATCACGAGAGGAAGCCCGCAACGTGCCGCGGCTTCGATTGCTTTCCGTTGCACTAAGTCGCAACCGCCATCCGCAAACTCGAGCGCTTGCTCGAACGTGAGCTGCGGAATAGGGCGCGCATCCGGGTTCTGGTGCGGATCGCTGGAAAAATATCCCGGGACGTCTTTGACGAGTTCGCACCGGCAGGCTTGCAGACCTTGCGCCAGCAGAACCGCCGTCAGGTCCGAACCGCCGCGTCCGAGTGACGCGATCGTATCCTCAGCATCGATTGCGAAAAATCCGGGGACTATCGCGACTCGACATTTCGCAAGAGCACCGTAGAGCCGCTCCGGAGTGAACCGCACGGCTGCCGAAAAATTCGCGTCTTGGCTTCCGCTCTCGGAGAGCTTCAATCCGGCCTGATGAATATTCAGGGGAACAGCCGGTACGCCCAGCGCTTGCAATTCCAACGCGAGAATAGCCGCCGAACGGATTTCTCCCGTGGACCAAAGGAGATCGAGCGCTACTGCCAGCGGCTCGCGAACAATTTTTCGCGCTGCACGCTCGAGTTTGTTTGTCGCGCCTTGCTGCGCCGAAACTACGATGACGAGACATTCGTCCGGATCGGCGCGCTGCCGGTTGCGCACAAAAATGGCCGCTCGTTTGTAAGCCTTCGGGTTGGTCAGTATCGAGCCGCCCAACTTGATCACTACAATGCGTTCATTCCACGACGAACTGCCTGGCATAAAAGGTTCTCCCGATACGGCGGATAAAATCCGCCTCTGCGCCGCGAGGTCTCGGCGGACAGTTCCGCACCAAATAGCGATGCAGCACCGCCCGCGCGGGCGCTCCATGCGCTGCGATGGGCATATCGGCAAATCCGCATGCGCGGACGCCGAGCCTGGTTTACCTTCAATTTGGGAGTTGAATCTTCAATCGACCGGGGTTCCGGTCAGTCGAGGATCTTATCTCTCCCCACTTGGGCAGGAATTAGCACCTTGGCATTTGCACCAGGTTGCTGTGGCTTCAACGGGCCTGTCCCCTCAGCCACTCTTGATAAGCGCTGCTTGTTAAAGCAGCGAATGCAGAATAGCAAAATTGGGAACGCAGTCAAGTGGGGAAATTGGATCGCGGCGCAAAAATAATGAGGGATCAGACTGTCCCGCAATCGGGGTATCGCAGACAGGCCCAATTCCGTCGTTGCGGGGGCATTCGGCGTTGCGAGCGCCTAGCCTTAAAAAGCCGATCGGCCTGTTCCAACGGACAGGTGGTAATTCCCTAGCAGCATCGCGAATCATAGCTATAGACAGCCGCTTGCCTCATTGCTCAAATTGAAGCTTGGTAACACGGGGAATTGTTGTCGGTCGGGGGTAACGAGCCTATGCGATACATCGCCTTTTTATTCATAACCCTTTTGATGGCAGCTTCAGGTGCGGCCGCGCAAGTGAATTTTTCGTCTTACGCCCTGACATCATCGCCATTTGCCGGATCCATAGCGGCGCCGGCGCCTGTCGCTCAAAATGTGTTTATGCCCGCAATTTTCGCGGACCCCGCGCTTCTGCCGCCGGCTCCCGCTCCGGAGCCCCAGGGTATCCAGGGCGTGTTCGAGAACTATAGCTGGCAAGCTTATGTCGGATACACCTTCCTGCGGGCCTACGTAGTGCCCGGCACCGCCGTAAATCAGAATGGCGTGAACGCCTCAGTCGTCTGGTTTTACCGCGACTGGATTGGATTCGATGGCGAGCTCATGGGTGCATATGGCACCCTATCGGGCGATAGTTCGTGGACTTTCTTCGGCGGAGGAGGGCCGCGTTTCCGCTATACCCTCCCGCGCGGCTTGGAAGTGTTTGCCCACGGTCTGGTCGGGTACGCGCACCTTACGCCGCAAACTCCGTTCGGTGGAGAGAGCGCCTTTGCCTACGAGGTTGGCGGAGGGGTGGACCTGATGCGGCCCCATCACCGCTTCGGCTACCGCCTTGAGGCCGACATGCTCGGCACGCGCTACTTCAGCGTTTACCAGTACAGCCCCAAAATATCCGCAGGCATCGTCTTCAAATTCTAAGGCCCTTTCGATAGTTTGTGCGAACATTGTTCCGCACTTCGCGGAAATGTCTCGCCCTCCGCAGGCTAAGAGCAATTTAAGCTTCCGAAGATTCTTCGTTTGTGGTTTCATCCTTTTCTGGCATTTTTTTACCGGAGGATGTCGTGGCAGATGACGAGCTGAAAACTTGGGCCGGGAAATGGGCGTTGATTACCGGGGCGAGCGCCGGGATTGGCCTCGAGTTCGCGAAGCTGCTGGCCGCTGGCGGCACCAATCTGGTGTTGACGGCGCGGCGCGTTGACCGGCTGCAAAAACTGGCCGCGGAGCTTTCCGCGCAACATCGCGTACAGGTAGAAGTTTTCTCCGCGGATCTGCTCCGTTCCGAAGCGCCGGTTGAAATCTTCAAGTTTACCGCCGGGAAAAAGATCGAAGTGGAACTGCTGATCAACAACGCAGGTTTTGGCGCGTTTGGATACGCGCAGGAAATACCTGTCGAGAAGATGCTGGATATGATTCAGGTGAATTGTTCCGCCGTGGTGCATCTCACGCGGCTCTATCTTCCTGAAATGGTTGCGCGGAAACATGGCGACATTTTGATCCTGGCTTCGCTGGCAGCATTCCAGGCGGTGCCGTTCAATTCCGTCTATGCGGCAACGAAGGCGTTCGATCTTTTGTTTGCGGAGGGCGTCGCGGAAGAGGTTCTCGAATTTGGGGTTCGGGTTTGCGCGCTGTGCCCGGGAACCACGACCACTGAATTTCAGCAAGTGGCGGAGCAGCCCGACCGAGTTTTCAAGTCTTCCGAGACGGCGGAGAAAGTTGCGCGCGTGGGTCTCGAGGCGCTCGCCGCAGGGAAAAGCTACGTTATTTCCGGGTTCATGAACCGGTTGATGAAAGAGGGGCAGCGCCTCGCTCCGCGCCGCTACGTCACCAGGACCGCGGCAAAAATGATGCGACCGTAGTTGACCCTTCACGGTGTTACCTGAGTGTCGAAGACGCCGGTTTCGATCCGGCCAGCGCGCTTGATCAGCACGAACATGCGGTACTCGCCTGCTTGTCATAGAGTGGCCTCCTGTAGGAGGGTTGCTTGCAGGCTGTCGAGTGGGGGAACAGGCGTCCGGGCTTGGTCCATTTCGGCCGAAAACTTGGAAGACCATTTCTTGATTTTTTGGCTATTTGAGCAAGTCGACGCTGTTTGTTTTCTGTGAGATACAAGGCGTTCTATAACACGAGTTTGGCGATTTAATTCCGTGTGTTTGCGACCAGAAATGGGATCGATTTGGGGCAGAATTCGAGAGGGTAAGACCTGTAGGGCTGGCGCTTCGGCTATGCTCAGGACAAGTTCTTCGGCTGCGCTCGGGGCAAGTCCCCCCTGCATCCATCTCCCTTCCGTCGTCATGGCGAGCCCTTCGACCGCGAGCACTGTCAGCGGGCCGGGATCCGTAGCGGAAACGGCCGGGCGGAGTGGTCCGTCGGTCGCCGTGGCGACCCGGTTCGTCGTTACTACGGTCTCCATCTTCATAGCTCCGGAATTACGCTAGCACGAAGAAGGGCAGTTTCAAAGGACCTGCGTGTTGTGTAATTTTGCCTATTTCTGGTGGACCAAGCGGCGGTGAAAGCGACTCTCGGGTCCCGCTGATTTTCTCACTTCTCTATTGAGCTGTGAGAGCGTATGTCAGCTCGAGAATCGAACAGGTGCTATCGTCTAAAGCCACGTGGAGCTGGAGACGTGAAGATCATTCTATTTGGGGCGACGGGGATGGTGGGGCAAGGAGTGTTGCGCGAGTGTTTGCGCGATCCGGGCGTGGAACGGGTGCTGGTGATTGGGCGCAGCTCGATCGGGATTCAGAATGAAAAGGTGCGGGAGATCGTGCATCGGGATTTTTTGGACTTTTCGATGATCGAGGATCAGCTTACTGGGTATGACGCTTGTTTCTTTTGTCTTGGCGTTTCTTCGGTGGGGATGGCGGAGCAGGATTATACGCGGGTGACGTATGATTTTACGATGGCGGCGGCGCAAGTTCTAGCGACCCAAAATCCGGGAATGACGTTTATCTATGTTTCAGGGACGGGTACGGACAGCTCGGAGCATGGGCGCCTTATGTGGGCGCGGGTGAAAGGGAAGACGGAGAATGCGCTGTTCAAATTGCCGCTCAATGCTTATATGTTTCGCCCGGGGTACGTTCAGCCGCTACACGGAATCAAGTCGAAGACGAAGCTGTACCACACGCTTTACTCGGTTGTCGGGGTGTTTTACCCCATGTTGCTTGCGATGTTTCCGAAGTATGTGACGACGAGTGAACAGGTGGGGCGGGCGATGATTTGCGTGGCGAAGCGCGGAGCGGAGAAGAGATTGTTGGAAAATAATGACATCAATCATTGTTGCGATGACGGCGCCGCTTGATTTGAGGTCGGAGGGTAGAGTATGGCTGTGGTTATTTCGATGCTGCGCGGCGTAAATCTTGCGGGGAAGCGCAAGATTAAGATGGAGGCGCTGAGGGCGCTGTACGAGTCCATCGGACTGCGGGACGCGCAGACTTTGCTGCAGAGCGGGAACGTGGTGTTCAGGACAGAGCGGAAGGATCTGGTTGCGCTGACCAAGAAGATTGAGAGCGCGATTGAGAGAAAATTCGGGTTTCACTCGGATGTGGTTGTTCGCACGTCTTCTGAATTGCGAGATGTGATTGCGAGGAATCCTTTTGCGAAAAGGGCGGGCGTTGATGCGAGCAAACTGCTTATTTCGTTTCTCGTGAGCGATCCTGGGGCGGAAGCCCGGGAGAATGTGCTGCGCATCAAGGCGGAGCCGGAGGAGTTGCGAATTAACGGGCGCGAGGTTTATATTTACTTCCCCAACGGGATGGGGCGGCCGAAGCTGTCGATGGCACTGGTGGAGAGGACGCTAAAGACGTCGTGGACGGGGAGAAATTGGAACACGGTGAGGAAGTTACTGGAGATGGCTGAAGGACTGGAAGCGTAGTTCGAACGAAGAATTTATTTTAAGGAGGCAGCAATGGCAAAGAATGGTGGGGCGCAATCGAAAGGACGGGAAAACGAAGCTTTGCAAACTCCGACGGATCTTGGGCGTAAAGGTGTGGAGGAAATTACCAGCGAACTGCGAAAACTACTAGCGGACACGTTCGCACTTTATGTGAAGACGAAGAATTTTCACTGGCACATGAGCGGGAAACACTTTCGCGACTACCATTTGCTGCTGGACGAGCATGGCGACCAGATTTTTGCTATGACGGATGACATCGCGGAACGGGCGCGCAAGATTGGGGGGACGACGATCCA
The DNA here is from genome assembly GCA_963698005.1 of uncultured Acidobacteriota bacterium. Taxonomy (GTDB): domain Bacteria; phylum Acidobacteriota; class Terriglobia; order Acidiferrales; family UBA7541; genus Palsa-295. The sequence goes on along the minus strand of OY969113.1, from coordinate 1,765,328 downwards.
TTCGATCAGCGAGATTTCGAAGTACCAACGGCTGAAGGACAACAACGAGGAATTTGTGGCGCCGCTGGACATGTTGGCGGAACTTTCTGCTGATAATCAGGCGCTGACGCGGTATTTCCGCGCGGCGCATGAGGTGTGCGAGAAGAACAACGACGTCGCTACGACCAGTTTGATCGAGGTTTGGATCGATCAGACGGAGCGGCGGACTTGGTTTTTGGCGGAGATTGTCAGCGGGATGCACGCGGAGCGTGCGCCGATGCAGAGAGCTGCGGGGGCTAGCTAGGGCTGCTTTGTTGATTGCGTCATCGCTCTCGTGGGCGAGAGGTAAGTCGGAGCTAAAGCTCCGACCCCCTAAGAGTCAAAAGAGGCGGCGAGGGCGCCCTTCGGCTGCGCTCAGGACAAGTCGGCGCTACGAACGGCGGGATGGCCTTCAAAATAAGGTCTGGGCGTGTCCGGTCATGCGAGGCGGTGTGGCAGCGGGCACAGCATGCTGTGCCCCTACGGAATTGATTTGGGCGGCTCAGGTGGTGTGGGGACAGAGCGAAGTTTTCCGCGTTCATTCAGCGCGATATAACGTCTGGGCTGAGCTTGTCGGTTAAGGAAGTCAAAAGAGCCGGCGGGACGCCGCTTCGGCAAACTACGTCAGTGTGGATGGTAATCTAAGGCAAAGGCAAGATGCCGCGCTGAAGGCCGCGGCGCTACATTGAAACCTAGGATCGATCCAGCGGATCGGCGGACATGGTGCTGGCGGAACCTGGGCTAGTCGGTGGATTTGCGGAGCAGCTCTTTCAGGGCGGCTACTTGCTTTTGTGTGAGCTTGGCGCGGAGCAGGCTTACTTTCATTGGATACATGGAGCCGTACTCGGCTTGTTTATTTTTGGCGGGGTACATGGCGGCGATGTAGGCGTCGCGGTAAACGAGCCAAGCCTTTTGGGCGGATTTGATTTTTGCCAGGGCTTCGGGCTGAGACTCGGTTTTTGACAGCAGAGCGTTGTAGACATCGTCCATCTGAGTTTCCACGCGTGCCAGTTCGGTGCTCGCACAGGCGTTCATTTCCATTTGAGTCTTGGCTTTTTCGTTGCAAGTGCGAAGGGTCTGCGAGTTTTGGGCAAGGCTGGGGAATGCGCTTGAGGCTACAAAGAGCACAAGCGCCATGCACTTCCCCAAAGCTATTCTCCTTGTCTGTGGTGCCCTCATCAGGACTCTTGGCACGAGAAGTTTTCCCTTAAGGGCCAGAGCCCGGTCAACTACCTGACGCTTTAGCTTCCTAGCAAGCGCACATATCGATTACACGGACGCGAGATTAGTCTTCTATTCTTCCTCTTGAGCCTGGGCTTTTGCCAGGCGGTCGATAACTGTAAGGTCTTCTAGGGTGGTGGTGTCGCCGGAGATGCCGCCTTTGTGGGCTAGCTCGCGGAGGAGGCGGCGCATGATTTTGCCGCTGCGCGTTTTGGGCAGGCCGTCGGCGAAACGAACGTCAGAGGGCCTGGCGATGGAGCCGATGGTTGTGGCTACGTGATCCATTAGCGCGGAGCGTAGCTCCTTGCTGGGAGTGTGGCCGGTGCGTAGGGCGACGAAGCAAATGATGGCTTCGCCTTTGATTTCGTCTGGACGCGCGACTACCGCGGCTTCGGCGACTGCGGCATGGCTTACCAGGACGCTTTCGATTTCCATGGAGCTTAGGCGGTGGCCGGCGACTTTGATGACGTCGTCCACTCGGCCGAGGACCCAGATGTAGCCGTCCTTGTCGCACTGAGCGGCGTCACCTGCGAAATAGACGCCGGGGATTCGTTCCCAATACTCGCGCTTGAAACGTTCGTCGTCGCCGTAAATTGTACGGAGCATGGAGGGCCACGGCTTTTGGATGGTGAGGTAACCGGTTTCGCCGGGGCCGACGGGCTCGCCTTTGAGGTTCACAACGCGAGCGGCGATGCCGGGAAGCGGCAGGGTGGCGGAGCCGGGTTTTGTGGGCGTCGCGCCGGGGAGCGGAGAAATTAGGATGGAGCCGGTTTCTGTTTGCCACCAAGTGTCCACGATGGGGCAGCGATTTTTGCCGATGGCTTCGAAATACCATTTCCACGCGGCGGGATTGATGGGCTCGCCGACCGTGCCGAGAACGCGAAGGCTCGACAGGTCGTATGGCTTGATCCAGTCCATGCCCCAAGCCATGAAAGCGCGGATGGCGGTGGCGGAGCTGTAGAAGATGGAAATTTTGTAACGGTCGATGATTTCCCAGAAGCGGTCCTTGCGCGGGAAATCAGGCGCGCCTTCGTACATCACGAGGCTGGCGCCGTTCGCGAGCGGGCCGTAAACGATGTAACTGTGGCCGGTGACCCAGCCGATGTCGGCGGTGCACCAATAAATGTCTTCATCGCGCAGGTCGAAAACGAGTCGGGTGCTCCACATACATTGCAGCAGGTAGCCGGCGGAGGTGTGGAGGACGCCCTTGGGTTTTCCGGTGGTGCCGCTGGTGTAGAGAATGAACAGAGGATGCTCGGAATTAAGCTCAAGGGCGGGGAAGTTTTTCTCGGCTTTTTCTTCGAGCTCGTGCCACCATAAATCGCGTCCTGCTTTCCAGGCGACTTTTTCTTTCGTGCGTCGAACGACAATGGATTTCCCGACGGTGGGGCACTTCTCCAGGGCGGCGTCGGCAGTTTCCTTCAGCGGAACGATTTTTCCACGGCGGTATCCACCGTCGGCGGTGATGAGCAGAGTGGATTTGCAGTCCACGATGCGATCGGCGAGAGCGGTGGCGCTGAATCCGCCGAAGACAACCGAGTGCACCGCGCCGACGCGCGCGCAAGCCAGCATAGCGATGGGGAGCTCGGGGATCATGGGCATGTAAATCGTGACGCAATCGCCCGGCTTCACGCTGAGTGAACAAAGAACGTTCGCGAATTTGCAGACGCGTTCGTGAAACTCGGCATAGGTGAACTGAACGGTTGAGCCGTCTTCGCCTTCCCACATCAGCGCGGGCTTATTCGCATTCTTTTCGAGATGGCGGTCGAGACAGTTGTAGGAGACGTTGAGCTTGCCGTCCGCAAACCATTTCGCGTGAGGGAGATTCCATTCGAGGACTTTCGTGGGAGCTTTGAACCATTCGATCTTTTTCGCTTGCTCGCCCCAGAATTCTTCGGGGTTGGCTAAGGCCCTTTGATACATCTCTCGGTACTCTGTGAGGGATTTGACGTGAGCTTTTTTGCTGAAATCCTCCGGCGGCGGGATGGGCTTCTCTTCGAGAACGTGCGGGTCGAATTCTAGCATGGCTTCTCCGGTGGCCGGGCGCACGCCGAAAGCCTGCCGCGGCCGGTGGCAGGAAGTGCGAAAGGACCGCTCGCCCGCCCCTACATTATTCAAGAGCGGGGGTTTGGTCAAGAACCGCGATACACGGTAGCGTCCTAGCTTTGGAAAGCCGGAAAATCGAGAGCTCGCGGGAAGTGCACCGCGAAAGGAAGGCGCTGCGCGCCGGCTTTTTTTGTCGGAGCTAAAGCTCCGACCCCCTGAAAAACTGCGGCAGTGGATGTTCGCGAGGCAAATTAGGACACTTCGGGTTGACCGATATGGGGAGCCGAAAAGAGCCGGCGGGACGCCGGCGCTACGAAAAACCGCGGGTGCGGTTACGGATTGCGCCGTGCCGGTGGAAAAACGAAGGCAGGTATCTTAAACTCGGACAAAATTGGGGAACTTTTCGGGGTGCGCGCGGGAATATGTAACGAGAGTCGGGGCCAGCCGTCAAACGATATGAGATGAAGAGCGAGATGGATTTGATGGGCGACGGTCTGTTGCTTCGGCGGATGATCGCGGGCGATGAAGAGGCGTTCACGCTGCTTTACCGCCGCAGGCATCCAGCGATTTATCGGTTTGCGTTGCATATGAGCGGGAACGTGGCTCTGGCGGAAGACGTGACGCAAGAGGTCTTCATGACGCTGATTCGAGACGCGAAAAGATTCGACCCAGAACGCGGCACGCTCGGCGGCTTTCTTTTTGGGATTGCGCGGAATCATCTACGCAGGCGCTGGGAACAGGAACGGCACTCGTTGCCTCTTCCAGACGACGCGGACGAACTGGATTCGCTGTTGTCGTCTTCTGCGCGCGTTGGGAGGGACGGGCTCTTAAACGGGAACGGCCATGGCAATGGGCGCGGGCCATTTTTGCTGAGCCGGGATGAATTTACGTCACTGGAAACAGTGGGGCGAGTGCGCCAAGCCATTTCGACACTGCCGGAGAATTACAGGGAAGTTGTGATTCTGTGCGAGCTGGAAGAAATGAGTTACGAAGACGCGGCGTCGGCGTTGGACTGCCCGGTGGGTACGGTGAGGTCGCGACTGCATCGCGCGCGTGCGTTGCTAGTGGAGAAGTTGCACGATAGCCAGCCGGTGCGGCGGGCGTCGGCGGTGGGAGAATGAAGGAACAGGCAGATTTTATGGATTGCGTCGAATTCAACGAGATTTATCACGATCTGGACAGAGCGGGAACTTCGGGGTTCCGGATTCGCGAACGCGCTTTGGCGCATGCGGAGTCGTGTTCATCCTGCGGTTTGCTGCTTACCGACGGAGAAGCGCTGGATTTCGCTCTGCGTAATTTGAGTCAGCATAATGCGGGTTGCGAGGCGCCTCCGCGAGTGGAGGCAGCGCTATTGCGCGAATTCCAGGCGTCGAAACTTGCAGGATCGCGGCGAAGAGTTCATGGGCAGCTTGCCGCACTTGGCGCTGCGGCTGCGATTCTGCTGGCGCTGGGATTGGGCGTGCAGCACCGGATTGCGTCCAGGCCCAACAAGGTAACACCGCAGGCTGCAAATTTGGCGACAGCTCCTGGGGCGCAGGCTTCTGCAACGGCAGCACAGCACGAAGCGGCTGCGAGCGAAGCGGACGAGGACGAATATGCGAAGGAGTTTGTGCCGGTGCCGTATGCGGATGATCCTGCAGCACTGGAAGGCGGGGCGATTGTGCGAGTGACGCTTCCGCGATCGGCGCTCCCGTCGTTTGGGTTGCCGATTACGGAGAGTGACGGAACGGACAGGGTTTTCGCAGATCTATTGGTAAGCGAAGACGGGACGCCGCAAGCGATCCGGCTGGTGTCTGACACAAATCCGAATTAATTTTTGATTGAGAAAAAACATCTGGAGGAAATTCGAATGAAAGCCAGGAACAGGTTTCTCGGCATGGCCGCAACGGCAACGTTGTTTTTGATGGCAAGCAGCAGCGGGTGGGCCCAATCCTCCGCGCCGGCAGAACAGGCTCCGCCGCCCCCGCCACACCATGGGGGAGCAATGTTCGAGCGAATGGGGCCGGGATTCGACGGCATGGGGTTTGAGGGTTTCGAGGAGGGTCTGGCAGGAAAGACCGTGACGGGCGCGCCTTTTACGGCAAGCTTTTCAACGCAGGAGACGCAGACGCTCACTGATGGAAATAAAATCGAGCGTAACACGACGGGCACGGTTGCGCGCGATACCCAGGGGCGCACTCGACGCGATATGACGCTGCCGGCAATTGGGCCGTGGGCGGCTTCGGGCAAGACTCCGCCGCAGGTATCGTTCATCAATGATCCGGTGGCGGGAACGCACTACGTTCTGGAAGCGAACACAAAAACGGCGCACCAAATGTCAGCTCATAACCATGGGCCGGACGGCGCCCGCGCGGCCGGCATGGCGGCAAGAGTTCAGAAGAACACAACGACCGAATCGCTGGGCACACAAACGATCAACGGTGTTTCAGCACAAGGCACTCGCACCACACGCACCATCCCTGCGGGTGAAATGGGCAACGAGAAGCCTATCGTGATTGTGAAGGAGACTTGGTATTCGCCCGAGTTGCAGATCACAGTCATGACCAAGCGCACCGATCCGCGCATGGGCGAGACGGTTTCGCAGTTGACGAATATTCAGAAGCAAGAGCCGGCGGCGACGCTCTTCCAGGTGCCGTCGGATTACACGATAAAGCAGGGCCGCGGCGGGCGCAATACGACTCCGCCGTTGCCGCCAGCCGAGGAATAACGGCTGGTTCGCCGAACGAGTTCACCCCGATGCAGTCAATACTTGCGGGCGGAACCTCCACCCACGCTTCGCCCGCAAGCCCCCCTCTAAGCTAGTAACCGCTAGAAAATTGAAACGGCGCCAATCAGGAGATTGGCGGTCCCGGAATCAATCAACAGATAGCGAGACGCGGGTTCAGACCGGTCAGAATTTAGCAAGGGCACGGTCGAGAAGTTCCACGACGTGCAGGACTTCCTGTCCGGTATTGTGAACCGCGGCGCCTGCGCGTAATTGCAAAATGCATCCGGGATTTGCGGTGAGGATGGCTTGAGCGTTGGTCCGCTTGGCATTAGCCATTTTGTCGGTCAGGAGATCGAGCGCGGCTTTCGGCTCGGTCACGTTGTAAACGCCGGCGGAGCCGCAACAAAGGTCGGAGAGCGCCATCTCGACGAGCTCCACCGAAGGAATTGCGCGAATCAACTTTCGCGGAGCTTCGCGAATTTTCTGTCCGTGAACGAGATGGCAGGAATCCTGGTAGGTGACGCGCATGGAAAGAGGGCGCAAGGGCGCTACGAGGCCGAGGTCGGCCAGGAATTCGGAAATGTCGCGGACTTTCGCGGAGAATTTCTGCGCGCTTTCGCGATCGGCGCCGTTCGCTTCAAACAAATGCGTGTATTCCTTCAACGTGGAGCCGCAACCGGAGGCGTTGCTGATGATGGCGTCGAACCCGTCCACGTTGAACGCCTGGAAGTTTGCGCGGGCTAGATCGCGCGCGACATCGCGCACGCCGGCGTGTGCCGCTAGCGCGCCGCAGCAGAGTTGCTGCGCCGGGACGACCACTTCACATCCGTTGGCCTGCAGGACGCGGATGGTTGCGCGGTTGAGTTCGCTGAATGTGACCTGCGCCACGCATCCGGCGAAGAAAGCAACTCGCGCGCGCTGCTGTCCGCGAGCTGGAAAAGTTTTGCCGAGTTCGGTGAAGAAAAAATCGGAGTCGATCTTGGGCATTAATTGCTCGCGGTCCTGCAGGCCCAGGAGGCGCAGAATTCCTGTTGCTCGCGCGAAGGATGCGAGGCCCGAACGTTGATAAAACCGGAGCAGACGCGCGGCTCCGGCAATTCTGCGAGGATGGGGAAGCAGCCGGCGATAGACGAAATCGCGGAGGACGCGCGAGGTGAAAGGTCTTTTGTACTTTTGTTCGATCTGCGCGCGGGTTAGCTCAAGAATCTTTCCGTACTCCACGCCCGAGGGACAGACGCTTTCGCAGTTGCGACAGTTCAGGCAACGATCGATGTGGGTGACAAACGTATCGCCGATTTCGAGCCGGCCTTGATCGACGAGCGCCATTTGGCGAATGCGGCCGCGGGGTGAATCCGCTTCGCGTCCCCATAAACGGTAGGTGGGACAATTATTCGAACACAAGCCGCAATGCACGCAGCGGGAATAGTCTTCATATTCGGGCTTGTCCGTGGCTGAAAAGCCGCTCAGCGTGAGTGCGAATTCGCGCTGGGCATCTTCGTGAGATTGGAGAGGATTTTCAGCCACTGGTTCAAATCCCTCCCAGGAATCGGCCGGGGCTTAACACGCCGAGAGGATCGAAAACCGTTTTCAGCTTTTGCATTTGCGCAAAATCGGGCCGATCGAGTCCCCAAACTTTCAGAACGTCTTTCCACTCGGCGGGACACCACGGGATGGTTGCGTGCCCGCCCAATGCGGCGCACGCCTGGAAAATCTGGTTCGACGCCAGCGCAGATTGCCGTTTCGTTTCGTCATTGCGTTCCTTTGGTAGCATGGCGAAGTAAATCACGCCGACACCGCGGGCCATCGCGACCCAAGGCAAGTGGTTAGCTTCGGCCACTCGCCCCGCAGCTTTCAGCGCTTCCGACATCTTGATAGGAACGAGACATATTTTGAGGATTGTGGCCGTCGGCGATGACGATAACGCAATAGGAACGAATTCGCGCTTGCGTGCGAAGGCCGCACCGATTTGAGAACTGCCAAGAACGACCATATCCACAGCACCGCATTCTTCAGCCATTTTGCGAAGGTCTGTTTCGTAGCGTTTCAGCGTATTTTCATTTCCGGCGAAACCCGTGGTAAACGACCAACGCATTCCGGAAAGCACATTGTCCGGCATGGGTTTCGGTTCGATTTGAGATGCGTCTTCGCTGGAGAAAAGATCGGCGACACCGGGGCTGAAAAGTTCCACGGTCATGGGAGCGAGCGGCGACTGCGACAGGCGATTCCTCATTCCGCAGGCGCGCTCCACGGTTTGAAAGGTGGAAACGAAGGCGCGGCTTGCCGCGGGCATCGGAAACGTCTTGAAATTTATGCGGGTAATAACGCCGAGCGTTCCGAGCGCACCGATCATTAATTTATGAATATCGTATCCGGTGACGTTTTTCACCACGCGGCCGCCGCTTTTTGCCGCTACTCCTTCGCCGGTCACAAATTCCATGCCTAATAGATAATCGCGCGCGGTGCCGTAGAGTTGGCGCAGTGGACTATCCACACCAGAAGCGATGGTTCCTCCGATTGTGGTTTGGGATTGATAAGGCACGCCGAGGGGAAGGAATTGGCGGTGCTCGGCGAGAATTCCACCGAGAATGCGCAATGGAATTCCGGCTTCGACACTCAGGGTCAAGTCACCGGGGTCGTAAGCGACGACGTGGTCAAGGCGCGTCATGTCCAGCGCGATGTCGTACTGGCGCGGCGGCAAACCGATTCCTAGTTTCGTCCGTGCGCCGGTTGCGATGACGGCTAGTTGTTGTTTCGCTGCGAATTTTACGATCTCAGCAATTTCCGCAGTTGATTGCGGACGAACGGCTACAGCGGGCTTTTTGTCGTCGACCGCGAATACGGCGAGAAGAGCGGGGTCGGCGATGACGTGCTGCGGGCCGACAATATCGGCCAGCCGGGATCCGACGGTTGCGCGGGCCGTGCTCATGCGCGCGACGCACCGACGGGCGATGGGCGCACGCGAATTTCTCCGCAGCCTTTCGCGGTGGGGAAGATTTTGCCGGGATTCAAAAGGCCTGCGGGGTTGAAGGCATCGCGGACGCCGCGCATCAAGTTCAGATCATCTTCGCTGAAGAGGAGCGGCATCAGGCGGTCTTTTTCCATGCCAACGCCGTGTTCGCCGGTGATGGAGCCGCCCATTTCGATGCAGAAGCCGATGATTTCGTCAGCGGTGGCGACTGCGCGGCGAAATTGTTCTTCTTCGCGGGCGTCAAAAAGAATTATTGGGTGGAGGTTGCCGTCGCCGGCGTGGAAAATATTGCCGATTTCGAAGCCGTATTTTGTTCCGATCTCGTTGATGCGGCGGAGGGTGTCCGGGAGTTTGGTCCGCGGGATCACGCCGTCCTGCACGTAGTAGGTTGGAGAGAGGCGCCCCACGGCGCCAAAGGCATTCTTGCGGCCTTTCCAGAGCAGAGCGCGTTCGGCCTCGTCGCGCGCTACGCGAACTTCGCGGGCGTGATGGAGGCGGCAAACATCCGCAACATCTTCGGCTTGCTGCTCGACGGTTTCGCGCAAGCCGTCCACTTCGAGCAGGAGGACGGCGGCGCAATCGATCGGAAATCCTGCGTGGACGTAGGCCTCGACGGCGCGAATGGTCCAGCCGTCGAGCATCTCGCAAGCTGCGGGAGTGATTCCGCGCGCGGTGATGTCGACGACGGTTTCGGTGGCGTCGTCCACGGTATCGAAAATGGCGAGCAGGGTTTTCACCGCTTCCGGATTGCGCGTGAGCTTCACGGTAATTTCCGTGACCAGTGCCAGCGTTCCTTCGGAGCCGACGAAGAGGCCGTCAAGATCGTAACCGGGAGAATCGAGAGCGGGACTGCCCAAGCGCACGAATTCGCCGGTGGGCAGAACAACTTCGAGCGAGAGCACGTGGTTGGTGGTGACGCCGTAGGCCAGAGTGTGCGGGCCGCCCGAATTTTCGGACACGTTGCCGCCAATCGTGCTGGCGCGCTGGCTGGAAGGATCGGGGGCGAAATGAAGGCCTAGGTGGGCGACTGCCACGCTCACGTCTGCATTCACAACTCCGGGTTGCACAGTGGCGCGCTGATTTTCGGCGTCAATTGCAAGGATGCGATTCATCCGCGAAAAGGGCACCAGGATGCCGCCTTGGCGCGCAAGCGCTCCGCCGGAAAGGCCGGTGCCGGCGCCGCGGCCCACGAGGGGGACTTGATAACGATTCGCGATTTGGACGATACCGACCACGTCGGAAGTCGTTCGAGGGAAAGCGACGCAGTTGGGCCGCGCGATTTCGACCGAGCCATCGTATTCGTAGAGCAACAATTCTTCCGGGCGGTGCAGAACCGCTTCGGCCCCGAGAAGTTTTTTTAGGTCAGTGATAACGCGGGAATCCATAGTTTTGCGCGGCGAAATGAGTCGCGCGGTCTTCACGGTCACTATAGACGCCCGCGTCGGTGGACGTCAACGGGACCAGCGGGGCGCCGATGCGGATGCGGCGAATTGTCGAAAGCGCGACGTTTCTGGCGCGATCCAACGAGCCTCTGATCACAGAATGAATCTCGCGGGGTTGGCGTTGCATCCAAGGCTGAAACGCTGTACAAGGAAAATCATGGCAAACTTAAACGTTGGTGCGACGGCGAAAATTGTCCGCTTTCATGAATGCGGGGGGCCGGAGGTTTTGAAGTTGGAGGAGGTTCCAACGCCGGAACCGGGTAAGGGAGAAGTGCGGCTGCGCGTGGAGGCGATTGGGTTGAACCGCGCTGAAGTGCTTTTCCGGCAGGGCAAGTATGTGGTGCGATCGAATCCGCCATGCACACTCGGCTACGAAGCGGCGGGAGTGGTGGAGGAAGTAGGCGACGGCGTTGACAAAAAATTGCTTGGCAAGCGATTCAGCACCGTGCCGTCGTTTGCCGCGGATAAATATGGCGTGTATGGCGAGGTGGCTATTGTTCCGGCATATTCGCTAGCGGCTTATCCGGAGAAGCTGTCGGCTCAGGAAGGGACTTCGATCTGGATGCAGTACCTGACGGCTTATGGCCCGCTGGTACATCTCGGGAAAATAACGCGAGGCGACTTTGTGTTGATTACGGCGGCGAGCAGCAGCGTGGGAGTTGCGGCGATCGAGATTGCGAAGGTCGAGGGCGCGGTCAGTATCGCGACTACGCGCACATCGAAGAAAAAGGCGGAACTATTGGCGTTGGGCGCGAAGCATGTGATTGCGACGCAAGAAGAAGATCTGGTTAAGCGCGTAGGAGAGATCACTGGCGGCAAGGGCGCGAGAGTGGTATTCGATCCGATCGGGGGGAAGGGCGTCGAGTTGCTCTGCCAAGCCGCGGCGCAGTACGGAACGATCTACGAATATGGCAGCCTGGCGATGGAACCGACTCCGTTCCCGCTGCTCATCACTCTTCCGAAGGGTTTGTCGATGCGCGGGTACTCGATATTCGAGGTTGTCTCAGCGCCGGCGCTGCGGACGCACGCGGAAAAATACGTGTTTGAGCATATCGAGAAGGGCGATTTCAAACCACGCATCGCCAAGACATTTCCGTTGAGCCAGATCGTTGAGGCGCACCGGTACATGGAGTCGAACGAGCAGATCGGCAAGATCGTGGTGACGGTCTAATAAAAACTTCCAGCGGACTACGATTGATTGCGCATCTGCGCGCGGGCGCTAGTCGGTGTATGCTAGTCGCCCTGGACGAAACATTTTTGCGAGGTGCGCAGTGAGCAAGCCGGCGATTTTTTCCACGCGACAACTTTTTCAGGCGGCACGTACGATTCTTGACGAACATTTTCAGGTGGACTATTGGAACGGGGACAAACTTTCCCGCGCGGACCTGCTGAAGCACGTGGCTGATAAGGAGGGGCTAATTTGCGTGCTGACGGAAAAAGTGGACGAGGAATTGCTTTCAGCGGCGCCGAAGCTGCGCATTGCGGCCACGGTTTCAGTTGGCTACGACAATCTCGACGTGCCGGCGTGCACGAAACATAAAGTCGTGGCTACGAACACACCCGGCGTGCTCGACGACACTACGGCGGATTTCGCTTGGACGCTTTTGATGGCGGTTGCACGACGACTGCTCGAAGGCGATTCGTGGATGCGTTCCGGCACTTGGAACGGCTGGGACCTGGATCAGCTCGTCGGCGGCGATGTTTGGGGCAAGACGCTGGGAATAGTCGGTTTTGGCCGAATCGGCCGCGGGGTGGCGCGCCGCGCACAGGGGTTTCGCATGCGCGTGCTTTACAGCGACGCAGTTCGCGCACCGGCGGATGTGGAAAAGGAGCTGAACGCGGAATTCGTGGATCGCGACCGGCTGTTTCGCGAGTCCGATTTCGTCAGCTTGCATGTTCCGTTGCTGCCGGATACGCGGCATCTGATTTCGAAAGACAATCTGGAGAAGATGAAGCGCACCGCATTTCTAGTGAACACTTCGCGCGGGCCCGTGGTGGATGAAGCGGCGCTGGCGGAAGCTCTGGAAAACGGGAAAATTGCCGGGGCGGCGCTGGACGTTTTCGAGCATGAACCGAAAGTTCATCCCGCGCTGCTGACGCGCAAGGACGTGATTCTGACGCCACACATCGCGAGCGCTTCGCTGGATACGCGGACGAAAATGGCGGTGATGGCGGCGAACAACGTGGTCGCGTTGTTCGAGGGAAAACGACCGCCGGACGCGCTGAATGCGGATGCTCTGGGGCTGAAATAGCGCGGATCGTCGGTTTACGGGGGTTAGAGGAACAGGTCTTGTGTCTATGCCTCAGATCGCTTGTTTGTACTTGCCACTGAAACCTCAGAACTTTTCCCGCAGTGATAACGCGGGCAAAAAATCGTGAAACAGACAGCGCAACGCGTATTTCTGGAAACGCTGGCGGCGATTCAAATCCCAGCAGTTCTTGCGCGAAAACTTGGGCGCGCGGGCTCTGTTATCCATGCAGCAGGCGCTGCGATCGATCTTCGGGAATTTCGCGAGATTGTCGCGATCGCATTCGGCAAGGCCTCGTTTCCGATGGCGGAGGCTTTGAGCGAAATTCTGGCGCCGGAATTTCAGGTGGATGGAATCCTGGTTGGGCCTGCTTCTCCGCCCGGCGCTCTGCCGGGATGGAAATCGTTTGTCGGCGGCCATCCCATTCCTTCGGGGGAAAGCTTTGCAGCAGGCCGCGCGATCCTTGACCGGCTTGCGCGGTGCGACGAGCGGACGTTGATCTTTTTTTTGGTTTCCGGCGGCGGTTCAGCGCTGGTGGAGCAGCCCCTCGTGCCGGGCATCACGTTGGGAGATTTTCAGGGACTGAACCAGGCGCTAGTTACATGCGGCGCGCCCATTGAAGAAATCAACGTGATTCGAAAGCGGCTGTCCGCCACGAAAGGGGGACGCCTAGCCACTGCGGCACCGCGCGCGACGAAAATTACTTTGGCAATCAGCGATGTTCCCGAAGGGGAAGAATCGGCGCTGGCTTCGGGGCCGACGTTGCCGGATCCCACGACGAACCAGGACGCTGAACGAATCGCGCGCCAGTACGATCTGCTTCCCAAACTGCCGGTGTCCATTCGCGGCTTGTTCGAACGACACGCGCTTTCGGAAACTCCTAAACTCGGCGATCCTGCTTTCGCGCGATCCCGTTTTGAATTGTTGCTGCGCGAGCACGATTTAATGCACGCAGGCCATCACGCTTGCGAAGCGGAGGGGTTCGTCAGCCTGGCCGATAACACCACGGATAATTGGCCGCTGGAAAAGGCTGCCGATCACTTGCTCGCGCTGCTCGACGCATTGAAGAAGGACAATCCAGGAAGGCATGTTGCGTTGCTGGCCGGCGGGGAAGTGAGCAGTCCGGTGACGGGGAAAGGCATTGGAGGTCGAAATTTGGCCTTCGTGCTGGCGTGCGTTCCGAAAATCGCGGGGAAGAAGATTACAGTTTTGAGCGCGGGGACGGATGGAATTGACGGCAACAGCCCGGCAGCCGGAGCAGTGGCGGATGGTGAAACGCTCGATCGCGCGCGAGAAGCTGGCGTTGAACCCGCGGAATTTCTTCGCCGGAGCGATGCCTACAATTTCTTCAAGATTCTCGGCGACGCAATCACCACGGGTCCCACCGGAAATAATCTGCGCGATTTGCGGATTCTGCTAGCGTATTGATTCTTTCCTGGGGCAGTCGCTCTCCGGCCAAATGATTTTCAGTTCGACCGGAGCGCTGAACGGAAGGGTTTGGGGACGCGGCGTCTAAACCCGCACCCTTTGCAGAAAAGAAAAACGCAAAGGACGCGGCACCCGAAAATTCAGTCCGTGACCTGATTGAACTCCGGTGTGATGCGGAAGGATTCGCTACGCGCCGAGAACGAAAGCCTAAAGGCAAATCAGGAGCACGTCAACCCCCGAATCTTTTCTGCAGAAACCGCAGAAAAGATTTGGTACCCCGCGAGTTCCAATCGTGCAGGCGTTCACTCCGGTGCCGCGCGGAAGGATTCGCCACCCGCCGAGAGGGCGATGAGGATTTTGGGCAAGTCGCGATTAATTGGTTAGCTAAACACATTGGGACTTGAGTCTGACTGTGCTTAAACGCCGATAATATGGATTATCGCTCGGACCAGCGACGGCAACCAACTTCCGCACCCTTTGCAGAAAAGAAAAAAGCAAAGGACGCGGCACCCAGAAATTCCAAACGTGGCCTCAGTGAACTCCGGTGTGATGCGGAAGGATTTGCCACCCGCCGTCACCCGAAAATTCAATCGGTGGCTTGATCGAACTGATGTGTGGACGAGGAGGGTTCGCCACCCGCCCGACGATGAGACTGATTCACCTACTGCGTCACGCGGCGGAGCGTGGCCCAGAGGCTCGGAGGAACTATCCAGCGCGTTCTTTCGAATGCCAAATGGCAGATGACCATGGTTATGGTTCCTATCCACAAGGCGATGATACTGCCCTCCAGCGCGACGAATTCCGCAATTCGCATTGGCAGAAAGCTCGAAACGAGAACATAGCCGAAATCGCCCCACGTGTACCCGCCTCCACGTGCGCGAACCTCCTGAGCCAGCAAAGTGAACGAGATGGCTAAAAGCCAAATTCCGAAAATGGCAAAAATCGCAGTGGATGGTCCCGAGCGCTCAGCTCTCCTAAGTCGCAGCACGGCTACGTAGAACAGAATTAAGGCGACCGGGCATGCAACTGTCACCAATCCTCTTTGCTCGTTACGGTCCAAAGCGGGGATAACCACGTCGGGAATCCAAAAGGCAGTCCCGCACCCGAGGAAGCTCAGCCAAAGCCATTTCCAAGAGAACATTTCGCACCTCACTTCTGTAAAGCCCAGAATAGTGATAATCCGTTTTACATGGGCGGTCCGGGGGCCTCGGCGTGACCGTCGCAATCGAAGTGATTACGCGCACGGTACGCGGCAAAACCGGTTTTGTACCCACATGCATCAAAACACAAACAATGTAGCTTGGACTCATCACATTTGTAGGCGTGCGTACTGGTGTCGTACTGATCTAGCAGGCATCCTCTTACGCACTGACCGATTGGGTCGTCGCCGGCTAATGCTCTGCAGGCAATCCGATGTTTGTAGTCTGGATAGGTCGAGCACTTGCTGCGTGGCTGAGGGTTGTGTGTGTTGGGCGGTTGGCACCCTTCTGGTGGACACAATCCCGAAGGGTCTGTCACGTTAGTTGGACTGTTGGCCCCATACGCGTAAAAATCAACTCCACCTCTGAAGCGAATGGGATCTTCCGAGATGAACCGTCCTGTGGATTGGTCGAGATAGCGCGCCCTGTTGTAGTAAAGGTTGGTTTCCGTATCGAATTCGCGAGCGGTGTAGCGGAGGAAGTTCGTCAGCGAGCCCGTGGAGGCCGTCAGGTTGCCGAACGAGTCATAAGTGTAGGTATTGGCAATCGAACCAGCCGCGCTGCTTAGCGAAGTGATCGAGCCGAGGCCGTCGGCATGGTAGTAGCTAGTCGTACCGCTGCGCAGAGTAGCCAGCGGCTCGTCAATGTTTACCCCCTGTACATAGCGGGCCACCACTCCCCCGGAAGCATTGGTCTCCTCGATTAAGTCATAATCGTCATATGCGTAGATGCTCGTAGCGCTCGATGAAGATTTGTAGATTCTTCTGCCCAATGGGTCATATTTGAAGCCGACTGTTCCACCGCTACCAGGCTCAGTAACGCTCGTTAGGCGATTTTCGAAGTCCCAGGCGAACGTGGTCGTGCCCGAGGAAGTGGTTTTCGTGAGCTCGTTGCCGTTGGCGTCGTAAGTGTAGGTTGTGCCAGGGACCGAAGTCAGCTCGTTCGATGAGTTGTTCGTGTAGGAAGACACGCCGAGCGAGCTCAGCCGGTTGCCGACTGGATCGTACGAATAACTCTCCGTAGTGTTCGTCGATTGGGTCACTTTCGTCAGCTCATACAACGGATCATAGGTATAGTTCGACGTCACCGCCGTCTTCTCGTTCGTCTTCGCCGTCCGGTTTCCCGCAGAATCGTAAGTGTATGCGGCCCCGTCAATAGTACTTGAGGACACCTGGTGCAGCACCGAGAGCAGGTGAGATAGATTGTCGTAACTGTAGTTTGTGGTCACTCCGTTGGGCCGCGTCATCTGGGTTCGCCGGCTCAGCGCGTCGTAGGTAAAGCCAAAGCCGGTGCTGGAGAACGCTGTCGGCGGCGTAAGCGTGCTGAGCCGGTTCAGCGTGTCGTAAACATAGGATGTCACGCCGCCCTGCGGGTCAGTCAGGGTCAGCCGGTTCGAATCGGCATCGTAGGTATACGAGTCTGTGAAATTATTCGATGGCAAGAACGTGTACTGCGTCGTGGTCCCAATCAACCGCCCCATGTTGTCGTAGGAGAATCCGTACGTACCGGTTGGATCGTTCACCTGCAATACTTTGCCTACAAGATCGTAGGTGTATTCCACACTGGTCGAATTCGGATAACTCTTCTGCGTCAGTTGACTAAGCGATTAGGAACTAGAATCTGACTGTTCTTAAACTCAGATGAATGTATGGTTGTCCAGCCGGGCTAAGTGGATCTAAACCCGCACCCT
This sequence comes from uncultured Acidobacteriota bacterium, assembly GCA_963698005.1. Classification (GTDB taxonomy): domain Bacteria; phylum Acidobacteriota; class Terriglobia; order Acidiferrales; family UBA7541; genus Palsa-295. The sequence continues at coordinate 1,748,360 of OY969113.1, read as the reverse complement.
TTGCAGAAAAGAAAAACGCAAAGAGTGCGGCACCCCGCGAGTTTCAACCGTGCATGGGTTCAGTCCGGTGCCGCGCGGATGGATTCGCCACCCGGCCAGAAAAGATTCGGTCCCCGCGGGTTCCAATCGTGCAGGTGTTCACTCCGGTGCCGCGCGGAAGGGTTCGCCACCCGCCTCCAGGCCGAGGAGGCAGATGGCGTTGAAACCGTAGAAGGCGCACCGGCATCCAAGAAAGAGTCTGAAACTGAGTTTGGTCGTGAAGCGCAAAGAGGGTAAATGCAATGGGAAATCTTCAGGAACGACTGGACGATTTTAAGAAGTCATTCGAATCCGGAGCTCCGCCATACAACGCGCCACGCGAAGCCATCGAAACAATGCATCGAGCGACAGCCGAACTCGCGGCCTCGGGTATCGAAAATCGCGCCTTGAAGCTTGGGGATCATGCGCCGAGCTTTACGTTGTTCAATCAGAACCATGTGCAGGTGTCCTCGGCGGACCTTCTGCAGCAGGGTCCGCTGGTAGTCAGCTTCTTCCGAGGACATTGGTGACCGTACTGCAACATGGAGCTGGAGGCTCTAAAGGAAATCCATTCGGAAGTCCGAGCTTTGGGAGCGGAGATCATTGTAATCACTCCAGAACTCGAACGTTATACGCGAGCACTTCACAAAAAGCTGAATCTGAACTTCGACATTTTGACAGATCTGCACCTGAAGATCGAAGAGCAGTTTCGGCTTGTCTTCACTCTACCGGATTATCTTCGCGAGCTTTACAAGTCATTCGGGAGCACGCTGGACAGATTCCACGATGAGTCGGAATACCGATTACCGATGCCTGCACGATACGTAGTCGATAAGCAAGGGATGATTCGTGCTGCCGACGTGAATGCGGACTACACCATCCGCCCGGAACCTTCTGAAACTCTCAGTCAATTGCGGGCGCTAACCTGAGTAACAGAGCGTCACCAGATGCACGGCACGATTCATCAGTCTGGACAAAATGGGGCGCGAACAAAAAACGCGGAAGCCGTTCGGAAATTATTTTTGAGTTGGCGACTTGGGAGTTGCGAGCTGCGATTCGATCTTCGCCAGGCGCGCGTTCATCTCGGTCATTTGCTGTTGCAGTTTCTTTAGCGCATCCATGGTTGTGTCTTGGCCGCCGATGGCATTCGCGGAAGGCTGCGCTGATGCGTCTGGCCCGACGGATGGCGTCGCGGCCGGCGGGCCGCTTGCGGCTTTCTCAGCACCCGCGGGTTTCGCAGAAGCTTGCGCCTTTAGGGCCGCGATCTGCGCCTTTACGAATGACTTTGTACCGATTGGCAAATCGCCGCTATTAAGCCAGTCCTCAAGCGGGGTAATGGCTTCCGGATCGCCGCGCCGGCCCAGGGAAAACAGCGCCGTGAGTTTCACGTCGAAATAGGGCTCCTTCAGATATGAAATGAGGTCTTGGGTTATTTGCTTATTTTTCTTGTCCAGCGTAGCGACGGCGCTAATCGCCGAGCCGCGGCTGTCGAGCGGTTTGCCCGGTCCGGACCATTCCAGCAATAGTGGAACTGCACGGTTGTCGCCCAGTTCTCCAAGGCCGCCAAGCCCGGCTTCGCGGAGAATGTCGTCAGGCGAATCCGATTTGACGGCTGCCGTGAGTAAATCGAAAGCGTTCGCAGCTTTGATTCCGGCGAGAGAACGCAGAGCAGCGGCGCGAACGCGGAAAGCTTTGTCGTTCGCGGCTATGTCCGTGAGTTTGGGGCCAAGCGAGGCATCGTCTTTGAACATGCCTAGCTGCTGTACAGCGACCTCGCGAACCCAGGGCTTTTCGTCGGTCACGGCTCCGAGAACTTGCTTCTCCGCGTCGGCTCCTCCAATTTTGCCGAGCGTTCGCAGAGACTCCGAGCGAACTCCCCAAAAAGGATCGTGCTGCGCCGCTTCGCCCAGTGCAGGAACCACGCCCGGGTTATCGCGGATGCCGGGAGTAGCCAGAGTTGACGCGGCTTCGGCGCGGTCCGGCACGGTCTCTCCGTTCTTCAGTTGATAAATCAGCGCTGCGGCATCGCGCTTGAAATCCAAAGTCTTCAAGACTTTGTCGCCCTTATCGAAAACAACCATGAGCGGAGAGCTGTCCGCCGCGAGGGTGAAGGTTTCCTCGGCCTTGCTCACTTCGATGGGATAGGTCTCGCGTCCGGTCGACGTGGCAATTTCCACGTCCACCGGCATGTCGAACAGGCCTACCATGCCTTCCACTTTTTGCGTTTGCTTGACGGTGAGTTTGATCTGATGCGCGGCGTCATCGTACGTGTAGGTCACATTGTAATTCGGCGCCCCGGCGCGATAAATCCACTGCTGAAAGAATTGGTCCACATTCGTCGCGGTGGCCTGCTCGATGGATTTTTGCAGGTCCGCGGTAACCACGTTCTGGCCGCGATTCGTTTCCAGGTAATAATGCAGCGCACGGAAAAAATTCCGATCGCCGAGCTTGGTGCGCAACATCTTCAGCACCCAGCCGCCCTTAGTGTAAATGTTGCCGGAATTCTCGAGTGAGTCATCAAAATCGTGGGTCACAATCGGATTGTTGAAAAGCCGCGGGTTCCGAAACCACTGGCTCTGGTCGCGCCAAAATTCGTAGGCCACTGCGTCTTCGCCGTATTTCTGCTGGGTCCAAAAATGCTCGAAATATGTGGCGAAACCTTCGTTCAGCCAGAGATTCGCCCAATCTTTGCAGGTGACCAGATCTCCAAACCACTGATGCGCCATTTCGTGCGAATCAAGCATGTCCGACCCTGACGGAGTTTCGCCTGCAAGCCGAGGATCGATAAGCCCACGAGTGGTCAGCGTTGTCGCGCTGGTATTTTCCATGCCGCCCACGACGAAATCGTTCACCGAGGTTTGTGCGTATTGCGCCCAGGGGTAACGCACGTCCAGATTGTCGGAGAAGGTATCGAGCATCTGCTTTGTGTTCACAAAGGTTGAATCGATTTTGAACTCATCTCCGCGAGGCACCACGAATCGCAGGGGCATGCCGCGCCAAGTGTCTTTCTTTTCGACAAACTCGCCCACAACCGCGGAGATCAGATAAGTGGAAAGAGTTTGGGACTGCTTCCAATCCCAGGTCTTCATTCCGTTGGGCTCGTCCTTGGTGCCGAGGAGCTCTCCATTGGAGACGGTGATCCACGATGCGGGGACGGTGAGCAACATTTCCGAGGTGGTGCGGTCGTTTGGATAATCGTAGATGGGAATGTAATAGCGAGTGTCTTCGGCTTCGCCCTGCGTCCAGATTTCCTTGGGACGGTTTGGATAATTCTTGTCCGGCAGAATGAAATAGAGGCCCTTCTTGGGCTGGCCGCCGTAGCGAATGAAAACGTCGTGATGTTCGCTGCGTTTCGAAGGGCTTTCCAGCGAAACGATGAGTTCTTTATCGGTGGTGGAAAATTTCGCGTCCTTGCCGTCCAGGGTTACGTTCTGAATAGTGAGATCCACGGAATCAAACTTGATCTGTTCGGTGCCGTCCCGCAGCATGGAAATACTCTCAGTCACTTCGCCGCGGACTTTTTTCTGTTCGACGTCGAACCACAGGTGAGTCTTGACGTTCTGCAAATCGTAGTCCTTGCTCGGGGCGTAGGGTTCATCAGCGCGGGCGATGGCCGAAAATAACAAGGCTGCTGTTAAAACAAAAGCGCAGCTCACTAGCGCCAAATATCGGTGCGCGGACCCGGATGTGTGATTCATTCTTCCCCCTTGGACGAACGACTGCGTATAGCAAACTGATAATTATAGTACGAGGCCTCAGGGGTTAAAACCCCTTCGGGTTCGATAACAATATGGCACGGCTGAAGCCGTGCCCTGACGACTCGCGAAATTAGGACATCACCAGATTGTTCTGAGAGCTACAGAAGACTCTTCACCAAGCCGCCGTCGACGGCGATTGTGGTGCCGTTGATGTAGCTCGCGCGCTCGGAGGCGAGAAATGCGACCAGCGCTGCGAACTCTTCAGGTTGCGCGAGGCGGCCGGCGGGAACTTGCGCGGTCATATTCTTGATGGCCTGCTCGCGGCTGACTCCTGCGTTTTTCGCTCGCAGCTCCACTAGCTCTTCCAGGCGCTCGGTGAGCGTGAACCCGGGGCAGACATTATTCACGGTGATGCCGTCGGCGCCGAATTCGTTTGCGAGGGTTTTGGCGAGGCCCGCTACGCCTGCGCGCAGGGAATTGGAAAGCAGCAGGCCGTCGATGGGCTGCTTTACGGACACGGAGGTAATGGTGAGGAGGCGTCCCCAATGATTGCGCTGCATGCGAGGCAAGACTTCGCGGGCGAAATAGACATTGCTCAGCAAGGTCAACTCGACAGCTGCGCGCCAATCTTCGAGGCTGATTTCGAGAAACTTTTTTGCCGGAGGGCCACCCGCATTCGTGACGCAAATATCGATGCGGCCGTATCTCTTGTCCACTTCTTCGACGAAAGCGCGGACGGCGTCCGGTTTGGTTACATCGACGGCGCGCCAAAATATGGCGCGGCTAGCGGACTGCCCGATTTCGTTGGCTGTGCGTTCGAGATCGGCTGGCGTTCGAGCGCAGATGGCGACTTCGCATCCTTCTTTTGCGAATTCTGCCGCGACTGCGCGGCCCAAGCCTTTGCTTGCGGCGGCGACGATTGCGACGCGTCCTTTCAATCCGAGGTCCATTCGCTTTAGGCCTTGCCCGCGTTACCGCGAAGGTAGGCATCATTTTTGCTGATCCAATCTTCGCGGCGCGGGGCAAAGAAGTCTATGTCCACTGTGTCCTCCAGCGCTTCGGCCATATGTGGTACGTTTGCCGGAATCAAGACGATTTCGCCGGCGCGCAGGACCAGCTCGCCGTCATCAAACTTAAATTTTAGCGCGCCCGACAGGATAAACGAGAACTGTTCGCTGCGATGGGAGTGGCGCGGCACGATCCCTCCGCGTGCTATAAAAATTCGCGCGAGCGTGGCGTCTTCGCCATTGAGCATCCGGCGTGAAATACGGTCGCTCAATTTTTCGTTTTCCATTTTTTCAAAAGATGTCGCTGCGGGCATAGGTCCTCCTATCGGACGTTTGGTGCGCCGTGAATCGTCCATCGAAACGGTCGAATCGTCAATGGCTGCGAGCCGGAGCGGGTAAAAAAATGTGTCTCGCGGCGCGGGTTCGAATAAGATGCGCGCGTGACCCTTCTCGGCTGGATTGCGGCGGTCGTTCTTTTTCTACAATTGCCGATCCCGCTCTATTGGTTTGTGATGCACCCACAGGTGAATTTCTGGAGGCGGCATCAGAAGGCGGGTTTTATTACCGGGCTGCTGCTATCGTGGCTGCCCGTTACGGTGGTCCTTGTGATTTTCCATCGCGAATTATTTCGCGTAGACCGGCCGGCGCAGTGGGAAATTATTGCGGGTTTCGCGCTTATCGTATTTGAGCTATGGATTTTTTGGCGAGTGCAGCGGGATTTGGGCGGCAGGCGGCTTGTGGGACAGACCGAACTTTCGGGCGGCGGAGAAATTGTTCATCGCGGAATTTACGCGAGGATCCGGCATCCGCGGTACGTGGGCTCGTTGCTGGCGATCCTCGGAGCGTGTATTCTCGCCGGGACGCGCGCGACGTGGATCATCGCGGCCGCGTGGATCTTGCTTACGCGGATTGCGATTTCGTTGGAAGAAGGCGAAATGCGCGATCGGTTTGGCGCGGCTTACGAGGAATATTGCCGACTCGTCCCGCGATTCGTTCCTTCATTTGCCAGGCCCGGCGGGGACTTCTAGCGGTCCGGAATTGTGAAGTAAATGAAACAGGAGGCGACTATGAAACGATTCGCGATTCTCATGGCGATCTTCCTCGGCATGGCGACAGCGGCCTCAGCGCAGATTGGTAAGAGCGTTACGGTCTCAGCCGGCACGCCAGAAGACAAAGCTCTAGCGGATATTTACGCAGCGCCCGACGGACCCGAAAAAGTGGCGCTGCTCGACAAATTTGCGGCCGACTTCGGCAACGGGGATATGGCCCTGCTGGTAGACCAGCTCTACTTGCAGACATATCTGGCGCAGAAAAATTACGCCAAGGTTTACGAATTCGGCGAGAAAACGCTTGTTCTCGATCCGAGCAATCTTTCCGCCGCCGTCAGTATGGTTCATGCTGCGGAGGAACAGGGCGACACGAAAAAATTGTTCGCGGCGGGCGATAGAGTTGCGGAAATCATCGCAAAATATAAAAGCTCGCCCGCGCCGGAAGGCATGCCGCCGGACCAATGGGCGCAGCAGAAAAGTGTGAGCTTGAACAACGTGCAAGGCGACATTGGTTACGTGGAATACGCGCTAGTGAACGCCGGATATAAGACCGCCGATCCGGTAGGTCGCGCGGCGCTGTTTGAGCGATACGTCAACGCGTTTACCGATTCTCCTTACACGCAAAAGGTGCGCGAACAAACCGCGATCGCCTACCAGCAGGCGCAGGAGATTCCAAAAATGATGGACACGGCGCAGAGAATTCTCGCCGCCGATCCCAATAACATCTCCATGCTGATCCTGGTCTCCGATTATTGGAGTGAAAACAACCAGCAACTAGATAAGGCAGCCGCGGACGCTCAGCTCGCGCTCGATCAATTAGCGCAGGCAAAGAAACCGGACAACCTAAGCGACGATCAGTGGCAACAACAAGTAGCAGTTGAAAAAGGTCTGGCATATTCGGCGGTCGGCGAAGTGAACGTGGATAAGGGGCGTAACCAGCCGGCCGTGGATGCATTCAGACAGGCGAGCCCGCTGCTCAAGTCAAACACGGTTCTCTACGCGCGCAATCTGTACCGACTGGGCTTTACGCTGGCAAAGATGCAACGGATTCCGGAAGCGCGGACGGTGCTGACCGAAGCGGTTTCGATCAATAGTCCGTACAAATCGAAAGCGCAGGAGACGCTGAATAAGATTGGCGGACCGGTTTCAAGGAAGAGTACGAAGAAGAGTTCGTAGCGAATCGCCGGCACGTTATTTTTACTGCAATCAAATCGGGAGACGAAACTTGTTCATCATGCGCTCGAGCCAATGCGAATCGCGTTCCGTTTTGCAACGACCGAGGCGTTCATTCGCACTGGCGCTATTTCTGTCGGTTATTTTGTATTTTTCGGTTTCTGCGGCGCAAGCGCAAACGATCCGGGTGGATGCCGCGCCTGAACACTCCACGAATTCGATTGTCCCCAATCGCGCGCTGGGAGCAGGAATCGACCGGCTGCCGTACGGGGCTACGGACAAACTTTTCGTCGAGCCGATGGTGAAGGAAGTACTTTCCGCGGGCTGGCAACCGGTTTCGTATCGCCAAAATACCGAGCTGCACATGGAAGCTTGGCATTGGAATCCTGTGGGCACGTGGAGCGATCCCAGCGGCAAGGGATATTTCACCGGCAGCGCTGCTCCGGGCGCGTTCATACGGCATTCGTACGGCTATCCGCTGCCGCATCGCGGCGTCACGCGCGACGATGGCACGGACATGGTGGGATATTCAAGGCTTACCGACGGCGACAAGGATTCTTACTGGAAGAGCAATCCATATTTGACGCAAGCGTTCACGGGCGAAGACGATTCGTTTCATCCGCAATGGATTTTTCTGGATCTTTCCAGCCGGCAGGACATCAGCGCAATTCGGATCGCGTGGGCTGAGCCCCATGCGAAAAAATATCTGGTGCAGTATTGGACCGGCGAAGACCCGATAAAAAAGCCGACGGTGGGCGTGTGGCAAACATTTCCTGCCGGCGCAGTATCGGATGGAAAGGGTGGCACCGCTACGATTCAACTGGCGACTACTACCATATCCGCGCAGTGGGTTCGCGTGCTGATGACGCAATCATCCAACACGTGCGACACGCACGGATCGGCGGATCGCAGAAATTGCCTGGGCTACGCCATTCGTGAAATTTATCTCGGGACCACGACTTCCGACGGAAAGTTTCACGACCTGATTCGCCACACGCCGGATCAGGATCAGACTGCGACGTATTGCTCGTCGGCAGATCCATGGCACGAACCCTCCGACCTCGACGAACAGGCGGGTGACCAAGTGGGATTCGATCTGTTTTTCACCAGCGGCTTCACGCGCGGACTGCCTGCCATGATTCCGATTGCGATGCTGTACGGCACTCCGGAAGACTCGGCGGCGGAAATTTCGTATATCGAAAAGCGCGGCTATCCAATTTCGTATGTCGAAATGGGGGAAGAGCCGGACGGGCATTACACTCCGCCGGAAGACTACGCCGCGCTGTATTTGCAATGGGCTACGGCGCTGCACAAAGTGGATCCGAATCTGAGGCTGGGCGGGCCGATATTTACGGGAGTGAACAAGGACATCGAGGCGTGGCCCGATGCGCAGGGAAAAACTTCGTGGACTACGCGATTCATCGACTATCTAAAATCTCACGGACGGTTGTCGGACCTGGCGTTTTTCTCTTTCGAACATTATCCGATGGAACCGTGCAAGATTCCGTGGAGCAGTCTGTACGACGAAGCGAATCTCGTGACGCACATTACTCAGGTGTGGCGCGAAGACGGCGTGCCGGCGAATGTTCCGCTGTTCATCACCGAATCGAATATCGCGTGGCAGTCTGAGGAAGCTTACGTGGATATCTGGGGCGCTTTGTGGCTGGCGGATTACGTGGGAGCGTTTTTAAGCAACGGAGGCGACGCCGTTTATTTTTTTCATTACCTGCCGCTGGGAGTTCACCGCGGGTGCAACGAGTCGCGTGGCACATTCGGCTTGTTTTCAACGGACGCAAATCTGCAAGTCGAGCAGCCGCTCTCGCAATATTTTGCCAGCCAACTCATCAATCTCGATTGGGTACAACCGGGTGACGGCGCGCACCGCCTGTTTCCGGCTGCGAGCGATATACAAGACGCAGCGGGGCATGTTCTTGTGACCGTGTATGCGGCGCTGCGGCCGGACGGGCAGTGGTCGCTGCTGGTGGTCAATAAGGATCAGGAGAATTCTCACACGGTGCGAATTGCGTTCGAGGGACTGAAGTCCGGCAGCAGCGGGAATTTTGCCGGTCCGGTCAAAATGGTGACATTTGGAAGCGCGCAGTATCAGTGGCGTCCGCTCGTTGGGGGAGGGAAGGCCGATCCTGATGGGCCGCCAGCGCGTACGACGCTTGCGGCGTCGCCTGCGACTCAGTACGAGCTTCCCGCGGCGTCGATTACGGTACTGACGGGTGCGGTGTCAGAAGCGAAATAATCGGTCCGGACTGAAATAACATTTGGTCAGCGAAGTTCGGCCGTGGCGCCGGCGTTCTTCAATTCGTCAACTTCTTTTAAGACTTTAGCCCATTCCGCCTTGTCTTTTTTCGTGGCGAAGGGTGCGTTCAGATCGCTGTAAAAATCCAGCAGGGTTTTGCGCAGTTCCGGAGAAACTTGCGCGAAATGATCTTTGGACAGGTGATCCAATAATTGCGCGTAGGTTTTATCAGCAAGCGGATACTGTCCTGGGCCAGTCACGGTGCCAGTATCAAAGTTGTCGTTGACGAGGTCGATCTTGCCAGAGTCCTTTTGTTCATGGAGAAAACGTTCGTACTCTGTCACGGATTTGTTGAAACTGGCCTCGAATAGTTTTTCAGCGGCGGGTGTGGGAGTTTTGAATTTGAAAACGCTGAATGGTCCGATCTTGGGCACCAGGCGGAAGAGGAACGCCAGCAAACTGTCCTTAAATCCGGGTTTCTGATAGTTGCGGCCCCAGTTTTTTTCGTAGCTCGACCGGGAGATGTGATACAAGAATTTTTCTTTGGTGATCCCCGGAGTGTCTTTCTGAATTTGATCCTGGTTCGTGGCCCAGGCCACTTTCGTTGCGGTAGGTATGGCTTTGCTTACGCTATATCGATAAGTTTCCAAGGAAAGATCGAAGTCCGAAAAGACGGACTTCAGCTCCAGGGAGTAGGTCTCCCGAAAGGCCTTATCGAGAAGCGGTTTGGAAACCTCAAATCCGATGAAATCGCGATAGGCGTCCGGCGCGTAGCGTCCCTTGGCAACTTCGAGGACGTCGAAACCGAATTCAGTTCTGAGATGGGCGGGGGGATTTTCATCGTAGGTTATGGTGTCTCCATATTTCGCGCGTAGCTTTGGGTAGAGCATGGGTACGGAGCGATTCACAGCGATGCGATGGCCTTCGTTGTCCGCGGCGTAATGCGCGAGAGCGCCCAAGGCGAAAGCGTATTCGTTCAAATCCTGCGAGTCGCGTATCAAGGCCTGCACGAAATCGCCGGTGCGGACGTAATGAACCAAATCGCTGAATAAATGGCTGCCGAAGGGATAGTAGCCAAGATCCTGAATCACGCATCCTCCGTAGGCGTAGGAGTGCGCGGTTTTCAGTTCTTCCTTGGTTGAATTCGGAAATCTCGTCAGAAGCAGCGGCTTGATGGCATCGTCCCACGCGGAATCGATGATGGCTTCGTGGGTGAGCACCGAATAGCCTTCGCAGGCCGAGACTGCGCCAAAAACAAAAATCAGAATCCAAATGGCGGCGCGAAGGCGGAATGCTCGACTCTTTTTTGTCACGAAATCAGCAGTCATGGTCGCATTCAACTATATCTCAGCTTTGGTCGCTGCCAACGAGCTTGGAGCTTGCGAGCAGTACCATTAGGAAGATGCGTGCAAGGCAGGTCGCGACACACAGCTAGATGTACCTGTTAGGAGGGTAGAAAGGCGCTAGCTCGACTCGATATACCGCGCAATACTGTACCGCTTTACATTCAATGAGTACCAGTATACACTTTGAATTGTGATCCGGTCCTTCCGCTGCGCCGACACCGAGCGCCTCTTCCACCGGGACTCAGTGCGCAAGTTCAGGGCTATCGAGCGGCCGGCGCTTCGCAAGTTGGACATGCTCGATGCGGCACCGGATGTTCGGACGCTTTCGAATCTGCCAGGAAATCGGTTCGAGCGATTGAAAGGAGATCGCAAAGGCCACTACAGCATACGTATCAACGATCAGTGGCGCATTTGCTTTGAATGGCGAGACGGACACGCCTACGAAGTTGAGATTGTGGATTACCACTAGGAGGGCAGAATGGCAAAGAAGCTCAAGCCGGTACACCCGGGGGAGATCCTCCGTGAGGAATTCATGGTCCCTCTCGGCCTGAGCATGAACAAAATGGCGATGGATTTACGCGTGCCTGTTACGCGGATCGCCGATATCGTCAATGGGCGCCGCGGCATCACTGCGGACACGGCGCTCCGCTTCGCGCGATATTTCAAAAACACTCCGACTTTCTGGATGAACCTGCAGACACGATACGAACTGGAAGTTGCCGAGGATGAAATGGCGGGGAAGGTCGAGCGGGACGTTCAACCGCTGGAGATTGTTGCTGCCCGTGAGTAATTGAGTTGCGAGAAATATGGCGGAGAGGGTGGGATTTGAACCCACGGTCGAGTTTCCCCGACACTCGCTTTCGAGGCGAGCTCTTTCAACCGCTCAGACACCTCTCCGCGGCTTGCAGCGTCCCTAGCTTAGCAAAGGCCCCCTACGGTCACAACTGCGCTCGCCGAACAGTGAATATCCGCGTTCTAATTTCTTAGTCCATTTCGAAAGTAACGTACATGTATTTGCTGTCGCGCTCTATTTGCAGTACGCCGGGAGCGCCGGGAGGCATGGTTTTCAGAGCGGAGCGCAGGCCGGCGATGGTTTCGATATGCTTTCCGTTGAGCGCGTGGATCACATCACCGGCTTGCAACTCAGTGTCCAGACCGATGAGATCCGCGGCCATGGCTGCGACAATCACGCCCGAGGGTTCGCGCAATTCTTCCAATTGCTGCGCGAGTTTGTCATCGATTTCGACGGCGAAAAAACCGAGTTTGGAGATTAGAGATTTTTCCGGATCGACGAGGCTGGCGAGTTGGTCCACGTCATTCTTTTCTTCGGTTACTGGAATTTCCAGCGTGATTTTTTTGTCGCCACGAAGCACTTCAGCTTGGACGATGGCGCTGGCGGGCCGCGTGGAAATAATCATTTCGGCAAGGGGGACGCTTCCGATCGAGCGCTCATCCAAGCTCAAAACAATATCCTGAATTTGAAGGCCGGATTTTTGAGCGGGCCCGTCGGGATCCACATCGCAAACGATGACCCCGCGCTGTCTGGTAAGGCCGAGTCCCGCCGCTAGATCGGGAGTGATGTCCTGGAGGACGGCTCCAATAACGCTACGATGCACGCGGCCGTACTTGCGAAGCTCTTCATAGACAAACTTCACCACGCTGCTAGGAATGGCGAAACCCAAGCCCTGGCTGCCGCCGGACTCGGAAAGAATGAAAGTGTTGATGCCGACGAGTTCTCCGTTTGTGTCCACGAGAGGGCCACCGCTGTTGCCAGGGTTGATGGGCGCGTCCGTTTGAATGAAGACGGAAGGAACGCCCGGATCAGCCTGGCGCGCAACGGAGCTGACGACGCCCATGGTGACGGAGTTCTCAAGACCTTCAGGATTGCCAAAGGCGAGCACGAGCTGTCCTTTTCTCAATTTTGCATAGTCGGCGAAGGGAAGCGCTTGCAAACCTTTTGCTTCGATTTTCAGCAAGGCGAGATCAATGGTCGGGGCGACGCCCACGATTTTCGCGTCTATGGGCGGAATGTGGTCGCTAAGCCCGAGGCTGTCGCGCACTTGGGAATCGCCGGAAGATCGAGACGAGATGACGACGCGAATGCGTTGGGCTCCTTTCACGACGTGGGCGTTGGTGACGATGTAGCCGTCCGGGTCAACAATCACGCCGGAACCCAGGCTGCGCTCTCTGCCGATCAGGCCGGTTTCGTCCTGAGTTTTTGCTTCGATGGAGCGATAGCCGGTGACTTGGACCTGGACGATGGAAGGCGAAACGCGCGAAGTGAGTTCTTCGAGAGAATCGTTGAATTGTGCGAGAAGGTTTTCGCGATTGCTGGCTGCAGGGGAAAGCGGCTGCGGCGTTGGGGAGGGAGTCTGCGACGGCGGAGAAGGGTGATTTTGCGTCTGCGTGGCAGGAGGCGCCGAAGGGGAGGATTGCGCGGGAAGGGAAGCGGGCACCGAAAGAAACGCCAAAGCCGAACCGCAAATCGCAAGTATTCGCCAAAAACTTCTGACGCTGAGACTCATTCTACGCATGCTGAACATTTAGATATTTTCTCCGTCGAAAGTGTAACGCAACAGAAGAGCCAGCGTAAGGCAGATTGAGACACGGACGGCAAATCAGATAAGCGCTCGAAAGCGGAATCTTTGGAGGGAAGACGAACAGCGACCGAGAGGGCGTAGGTTAACGTCTGGCGGAGAAGAAAGTTTTCAGGGCTGCGGCGGACTCGTCAGCGAGCACGCCGGAGGTGACTTCTACCCGGTGGTTAAGTTGCGGATGATCGAGGACGGAGAAGCAGGAGCCGACGGCGCCACCTTTTGCATCGTCCGCACCGTAAACGAGCCTCGCGATGCGCGCTTGAATTATGGCGCCGCAGCACATGGCGCAGGGCTCGATGGTGACGTAGAGCGTCGCGCCGGGCAGGCGGTAATTTCCGAGAGTTCTTGCGGCTTCGCGGAGAGCGACGATTTCGGCGTGCGCGGTAGGGTCGCAATCGGAGATAGTACGATTGCCGGCGCGAGCGACGATGCGGTTGTCGAAGACTAGAACGGCGCCGACCGGGACTTCGCCTCGCTCGGCGGCTTGGTGAGCTTCGGCCAGGGCTGCGGCCATGAATTCGCGGTCCCGATGCTGTATCTTCCGGCATGAAACGCCAGAATAACATCTGGAAGCTTCTGCTTCGCTAATTTCCGCTGTTCGAGGAACTCGGCGCAGTCCTGCGGATTTCGAGCGCGACGAGCCGGCGTTCCGTCACAGGGGATGTTAGTCAGGAAGCGAAGAGTGCCGGCGCTGTCCTCAAATGCTAGGCCGGACTGCGCGGAACCACCTTTGTACGCACCCCAGGATTTGGGCACGGTTGCAACGCAGCCGGGAGTCCACACTTGCGGCGCAGGTTTCTTGGGCGTGGCGGCATACATCTTCAGAGAGACAAGACCAACGATGGCGAGAGCCACGATCATGACTGTTCTAATTGTGTTTTTCACAGCGTCTCCTCCTTCCAATTTCAGCGGGCTACTTAGCTATACGGAATATACAAGTAAATTGCGTTTCGATGGCCGATCAAGGACTATCAGCCACGTTCCAGGCGAAGCAACAACTTGCGGCCGCGAGCCTTCATCGCAGGCGTGCCGTTTCGAGTGGCCTCGCGCAGAGTCTCTACCACCATGGGTCGAATACTTGAGTCTTTCTGCGCCAAGTCGGCCAGCCCCTGAAGGGCGAAAGTCTTGACGATGGAACTGCGGTCTTCCAAGTAACCGTTCAACGAAGATATCGCGAGTTTCCGTTCCGCCGCGTTCAGCGGAAGCCGTGGAACCATGACCGCCAGATGCCAGCGCATTTCCTGTTCGGTGGCCTCGGTCATCAAACCCAGCAATTCTTTCTTGAAGGGAGTGAGTAACTCAGGATGCTTGCGCGTGACTTTCTCGGCAGCGTCCGCAGCGCGCATTCGTATCAGAGGATCGGCAGACCACAGCCCTGCAATCAATTTGGGGAACAGTCTTAGGCTCTTGGCCACAATGGCCGCTACCTGGTCAGCGCGGCCGATCGTCCGCCGATCGCCACCTTCGAGAAGGAGGAAGATTTCGTGTTGAGGCACGGAAAGCCACCTAAGGGCAACATCATATACTGACGGAAGTACATCGGATGGCTTGACTTTGGGAGGGGCGGAAGTCAAACTACGGTGAATGAAAGAATTTCTTAAGCGGATTTTTTTGTGGGACCTGGTGAAGGGGATGATGCTGACCTTTCGCTATCAGGCACCCGAGAATGTGGTCACGGAGCAATATCCTCAGGAACGGCCGATGGTGGCGGAGCGGTATCGCGGCGCGCCACGGCTGAACATGAATCCCGAGACCGGCGAATCGCTTTGCATCTCGTGCAATCTATGCGCGCTGGCCTGCCCGGAAAATCTGATTGTGGTCGGATGGCAGCGAGATGACGCCACGCGGCGAAAAGTGCTGACCACTTTCACCTACGACACTTCGCGGTGCATGTTCTGCGGATTGTGCGAGGACGCTTGCCCCACCGATTGTCTCGAACTGACGCAGGATTTTGAGATGGCGCATTACAACCGCGAAGGCGCTATCTGGGACCGACACCGCCTGGAAGTTGGGCCCACTCCGACACATTACACGCGATAATTTTTGAAGCTTCTTCGGTCCTCGAGCGATAAGCCCGTCTCGCTGTTCCTCTGTGAGAACTGACGCGATTTGCGGCATCGAATCAGCGGCGATTATCTTTTGCCGTCGAGACGCTGCATTGTAATACTATGGCGCGTCGAATTTTGTGGAGCGTATTTCACGAGGAAAAATGGAACTTCGTAAAGATCCTATCACTCGAAGTTGGGTGGTTGTCGGGCACCCGGAGCGCGAAAAGGTTCGGCCGGATCCATGTCCACTGTGTTCGGAAAACCGGCCGGAGACGCGCGCAATTTTGGATTTGCCGGCGCACGGGCCGTGGCAGGTGCGTGTGTATCCGCATTTCCGTCCGCTGTATCGAATCGAGGGTGAGCCGGGGCGCAGCGCCGAAGGAATTTATGACCGGATGGCGGCGACGGGAGCACATGAAATAATTGTAGAAAGCCCGGAGCATACGCGATCGCTTTCGCGCATGAGCGATGAAGAGATTGAGCGGGTGTTAGAGGCGTACGCGTTGCGCATCGCCGATCTAAAGCGCGACGCGAGATTCAAGTATGTGACCGTATTCAAGAATCAAGGGGCGCAAGCGGGCGAGGAATGGCCGCACGCGCATTCGCAAATTACAGCGACGACATTCGTGCCGCGGCGGATTCTGTACGAATTGCGGAGCGCGCGCGAATGGTATCGCGACCGCGAACGCTGCGTTTTCTGCGACATCCTGAGCCAGGAAATTCGCCAGGCCAAGCGCGTGGTGGATAACGCCGGCGACTACTATGCTTTTTGCCCTTACGCTTCTCGCGTGCCGTACGAAGTGTGGCTGATGCCGAGGACTCACAATCATCAGTTCGAAGGGCGGCTCCCGGGAGAAAACCGGCGCAATATGGCCAGCCTGCTGGGCCGGACGCTGCGAAGATTGTTACAGGTTTCGGACAGCTACCACATGGTGCTGCATACGTCGCCGAATACACTGCAAACCAAAGGGGAACTGAGCGACTATTGGCGCACGATTGCGGGCGATTATCACTGGCACATCGAAATTCTTCCCATCGTGCAGCAACGGAGCAAGTCGTATAGCATCAAGGAAATTTATTTTAACGGGACGCTGCCGGAAGACGCGGCAGAAAGCTTGCGCAAGATCGATCCGAGCAAATGAGGAACAAATGAGGAAAACCGGGAGCGAAGTGTCTTGAAGAGACGCGACGGCCAGCGCGGCGGAATCTTCTCGAAGCTTTTGTTTCTGATTTTCGTGGTCGTGCTGGTAGCGATTTTGTATCTGGCGCGGCAGCCGATTTTGCGTTACGCCGGAGATTTCTGGATCGTGGACGAAACGCCGCAAGTTTCCGACGTCATCGTGATTCTGAGCGACGACAATTACGGGGCCGATCGCGCGGCGCGAGCGGCGCAGCTTTTCAAGTCGGGCATGGCTCCGCGCATCCTGGCCAGCGGACGTTTGCTGCGCCCGTATGCGGGGATAGCGGAACTGATGGAGCACGATTTGAAGGCTCTGGGAGTGCCGGCAAATGCGATTGTGCCGGTAACGCATCGAGCCACGAACACGCGGGAAGAAGCGATTGCGGACTCGCAGGCGATCGCGGCGCACGGCTGGAAGAAAGTCTTGCTGGTGACTTCGAATTACCACACGCGCCGGGCAGATTATATTTTTGAGCGCACACTGCCACCCGGAACGGAGCTGCGAGTGGTCTCGGCGCCGGACTCGGAATACGATCCGAACACCTGGTGGCATACTCGCAATGGGCTGAAGAGATTCTTGTACGAATCGGCGGGCTACGTGGTGGCGATGTGGGAAATGCGTCACAGCGAAGTGCAGACCACCTGGATGAGATTCAATCGCCAGAAAGACTCCCAGGGACCTGAACTAGCAGGCTAGCCGGCAGTACGTGTCGGTACCCTATCGGCACCCGTTCTAGGGTCACGATTTACTCCGGGGCGACTCTGTACTATAGTTTGGATACCGTCCGGGACCCAGGCCACCCCGGCGCAATACTGCGATACCGGGGGAGGAATCTAATGTGGAATAAATCAGCTGAGGCCAAGCCGTCTCCGCAGGCGTCAGTTCCAGTAATACCAGAACCAGAAGAAAGAGCGCAGAATACACAGGCAGTTAGCCCGCCGGTCGCTCAGCCGGCAGCGTACACGCCTCCGATCAATGCAGCGGTACCCAATGGCATGACCACAATCTCGTCGGGGCTGAAGATCAACGGCGAAATTTCCGGGACGTCTGATTTGTACATTGACGGCGAAACCCAGGGGAAGATACGCCTGACGAATGCTCGTGTGACTGTAGGGCCGAATGGCCGCGTAACCGCGGACATCGAAGCGCGCGAAATTATCATTGAGGGCTCGGTGCAAGGGAACTTGAAGGCCGGGGAGAGGGTGCAATTAGGAGCCCAGAGCAAATTGCAGGGCAGCGTATTGACACCGCGGTTCGCGATTGAAGATGGGGCGCGGTTGCGAGGCAAGGTGGAAATGGTACGGACGGGCGCTTCGCAAACTAGCTCGAGCGCTGAGAGCGCTGCGGACGCAGCCAGAGCGAAGGTGATGTCCGCGAGCGGCAAGGACGAATAGAACTAGCGATGAGCTGGGTGGCTAAAACTCGCATCAATACAACGCCAATATCCGGCGGGCGCGATAAACCGGGTCCGGCGACCGCGGCGGGACCGTCTGCGAATGCTCGCGTCTCGAACGGACTGAAGGAATTTCTTTGGCTTATTAGCGATTCGGAACAGGGGCGCATCCTCGATCTGGGCCCAGTGTGGCAGGCGACCGTAAGTTTTTTCATTGAGAAGGGTTCCGCGTTTCCACTGAAGACCTCTTGCGGGCCTGGAAGGAGTTCCTGGCCTCGGAGGAGGAAGATTTTCGAAAGACACCGGTAGGAAACGAAGCTGCAAAAGTGTCGCCTTCTATGTTCGCGGATAAGTTTCTGGACAACGCTTTGCTGTATCCCGCGGAGCATTTTCACGGAGTGTTGGCGTGGGATATTTTCGACTATCTGGACGCGCAGCTTTTGCCGAAGGTAATGGATAGGGTGTACTCGATGCTGCGGCCCGGTGGCGCGGTGCTTTCGCTGTTTCACAGCCGCACGCCCGAACGTTTCTGCCGCTATAGGATTGCGGATATGCAAACGTTCGAGTTGCTTCCTGCGTCCACGGTATCAGTTCACGCGCGAGTTTTTCAGAACCGCGAAATCCTGGATATTTTTGGGAAGTTCCGCTCGTCGAAGACTTTCGTGGGCCGCGATCAGGTGCGCGAAGGGCTTTTCCTCAAGTAGCTTTCTTTCAGGTCATTCAAGATTTAGTCTTCTTCGGACTCCGCGGGTTTGAGTGGAAGAGCGCTTTTGTGTCCGCGCGCCTTCCAAGAGTGGTAAGCCGCGGGAAGCAACGAGACGACGATCACTGCAGCGATTACGTAATGGATATGTTTGTCGATGTGCGGATCCGTCTTGCCGATCGTGTATCCCAGCAGGATCATTCCCCAGACCCAACAAATGCCCCCGACGATGTCATAGATAAGGTAGCGCGAATACTTCATCCCGGCCGCACCTGCTACAGGGGGACAAAAGGTCCGGATGATGGGGATGAATCGTGCCAGGATAATCGTCTTACCGCCATAACGCTCATAAAACTCATGAGCGCGCGCCAGATGGCGCTTCTTGAAGAATCTGGAATCTTCGCGGCGGAACAAGGCCGGGCCCGCCTTTCGGCCGATTAGGTAGCCCAGTTGGTCACCCGCAATAGCGCATAGCGTGACAAGGGAAAGCAGCCAGGCCAATTGGAGTTTTCCAGCTCCGGCAAAGACGCCCGCCGTAACCAGCAGGGAATCGCCCGGCAGAAAGAAGCCAACAAACATCCCCGTTTCGATGAAAACAATGACGCAAACCATCAGCGTGCCGCCCCAGGTGAGCAGGCCGCGAATGTCGTAGAGGCGGGCCAGAACTTCCTTCAAAAATTCGATCATCTAGATGATTCCAATGATTTCGTCCCAAGCCGATTGTGAGAGGCTGTAACTACAATAGCAGAAACGCCTCGCGAGCCGAGTCTGGATGCGGTAGTACTTTCCTCCTACGAGCTATAGCCCCCTGTACCATTGGCCACCCCGGTCCCCTGTCCGAAGATGCAGGAGTACGCGGAAAGCACCTGGAGGGGGACTTCATGGAAGGTGGCTACGCAGTCTGGATGGGCCAGCCAGTGATTCTTCGAGTCTTAGCGGGGAACCTGCGGGTGCCGTTGCGCGGGCGATTGATGTCTGAAACAAACGAAATTGTGCGCCTGCGGATAGCTGACAGCTGGGACATAGACATCTTCAAGTCGATGGTGGTCGCAGTGGAACACGATAATCCGGTTTACGTAGTCAACTAAGGGAGCGGGATGAGTGCGCTGACAAACGGTAGGACGGCGCCCGAAAGCGAGGAAATGGCAAGCGTGCTGCCGTTCACGGGATCTTCGGAGGAGATGCATATGAGCGCGCGCTTGGCGGCCTTACGCGACACGATTCTGGTAGTCGGAGTTCAGATGGTTTTCAGAGCGACTTTGTTTTTACGGCGCTGGAATTACTAGCCGTTCATAGCCAAAAAAGCTTCCCCGGCCCAATGCCCCTCAACCCCCCGCCCCAGGCCTGCGCCCCCAGGCCTGGGGTTCTTTTTTTTCCTCTTCAGGTAAGAGAAATATGGCTTCTGCGAAAATTTACCCGCGTGTTCTCCCCAATTTAGGGCTAAACCGCAGCCCGTTGCATTTCTTGCCAAAAACTATTCCTGTGCTTAGGACTTGGGACGGAATCTGGTAAAGTGGTCTAGTGATTGCGCGGCGTTCATTTGTCAAAGTCCGCACCGAGCCTATCCGTGGTTGATCGTTTGCCGGCAGGCGAAGCAAACAATCCAGGCATGTATTCATTGCTTTTATAAGAAGCAACAAAATATGCAAATCGACATGGGAGATTGCTCCGAGTCGGGGTATTATGCGCAATCACGCCAAAAAACGAGGGGAGACTAGATGAGGATTGCCAGCGTTGCGAGTGCGTTTCCGGAACATTACTACGACCAGCAGGTGTTGACCGAAGCTCTGAAAAACGATTGGCGGCACCGGCTGCCCAATCCGGCGATCCTGGATCGCCTTGATGAGAGCATGCAAGTGGGAGGCCGGTATCTTGTTCGTCCGATCGAATTTTATGAAAGCCTGACGACTTGGGGGCAGGCGAATAACGCGTGGATCGAACACGCGCTCGAACTGGGAGAAAAGGCGCTGTGCAAGGCGCTGCATGGCGCGGGCATGAAGCCGAAAGACCTAAGCGCGATTTACGTGACCTCGGTTACGGGAATCGCGGCGCCCTCGATTGATGCGCGGCTGGTGAACCGCATCGGGCTATCGACGAACATCAAACGTGTGCCGATATTCGGTTTGGGATGCGTAGCGGGCGCTGCGGGCATCGCTCGCGCAGCGGATTACGTGCACGGCTATCCGGATCAAGCGGCGGCGTTGCTGTCCATCGAGTTGTGTTCGCTGACGCTCCAGCGAAATGACCTGTCGATGGCGCATTTGATTTCGGCGTTGCTGTTTGGCGACGGCGCGGCGGCGACCATCGTGGTGGGATCGAAGAGGAAGTCCGACGGGCCCGAGATTCTCGCGACGAAATCGATTTTCTATCCGCACACGGAACGAGTGATGGGCTGGGACATCTCCGAAAAAGGATTCCACATCGTACTATCGCCGGAAGTGCCGGATACGGTGGTGAAACATCTGGGCAAAGATGTGGACGCTTTTCTGGCGGAGCAAGGCCACAAGCGAAGCGACATCAAAACCTGGGTGATGCACACGGGCGGTCCGAAAGTGCTGGAAGCAACGGCGACGGCGCTGGGCTTGACAGAAAAAGATCTGGCTGCTTCGTGGGAATGCCTGCGCAAGGTCGGCAACATTTCGTCCACATCGGTACTGCTGGTGCTTGAAGATGTGTACATGAACCGGCGACCTGAGCCTGGATCACTGAGCATTCTGGCGGCAATGGGGCCCGGGTTTTGTTCCGAGCTGGTACTTCTGAGATGGTAAAAGGCGGCCCAGTGTGGCCAAGCGCGCGGATGTCCTGGTTATTGGAGCAGGGCCTGCAGGGATCGCGACTGCGATTGCAGCGAGCCTAAAGGGACTCCGCGTAACGGTTCTAGACTACAGAAAACCTCCGATTGAAAAATCCTGCGGCGAAGGATTATTGCCCAGCGCTGTTAGCAACCTGCGGAGCCTGGGAGTTCGTTTAAATTCCAGCGCTGGATTTCCATTCTGCGGGATCCGCTTTTCAGACGAAGAATTTTCTGCCAGCGCGAGAATCACCAGAGGGACGGCGTATGGGGTGCGCCGGGCTGAGCTTCACCGAATTTTGGTGGAACGCGCGCGCCAGGTGGGCGTCTCTTTCCACTGGGGCGCGCGGGTAACCGGATTTGATGGACGAGGTGCTCAGGCTGGCGGGACTTATTTTCCGTGCAAGTGGCTTGTCGGCGCAGACGGGCAGAATTCCACTGTGGGGACATGGGCCAACCTTAGTTCGCGGCGTCCGCGCCTTGCTCGTTTTGGATTCTCCCGTCATTGCTCTGTAGCTCCCTGGACCGATCTGGCTGAAGTCCATTGGGGGCCGGGCTGCCAGTTATTCCTAACACCCACAGGCGACGATGAAATTTGCATCGCGCTCCTATCGCACGATCCACAGTTGAGAATCGCCCGAGCTCTAAATTATTTTCCGGAAGTTGCGA
This sequence comes from uncultured Acidobacteriota bacterium, assembly GCA_963698005.1. Taxonomy (GTDB): domain Bacteria; phylum Acidobacteriota; class Terriglobia; order Acidiferrales; family UBA7541; genus Palsa-295. The sequence goes on along the minus strand of OY969113.1, from coordinate 1,726,436 downwards.
AGCGGCTGGAAGGCTCGCGTCTCCTGACGCCAGAGTTGGGAGGTGTGACCGCGCTGGGGCGCGCTCGTCGAGCGGTGAGCGGACATGTGGCGCTGGTGGGCGACGCGTCTTTTACGGTTGATGGAATCACTGGGCAGGGACTGAGCCTTGCGTTTCAGCAAGCGGTACTTTTGGCAGAAGCTTTTGAGCGAGGGGATCTCGACTATTACGAAATCGCACATCGTGAAATTTCCAGAGCGCCGTGGCGAATGACGCGGTTGCTGCTGCTGATGGACCAGAGCGCGTGGCTGAGGCGGAAAGTGCTTCGGCTGTTCGCCGGCAACCCCGCACTATTTACGAAAATCATGTCCGCGCACATGGCTGAAGCTGCGCAGGACAGCCTGAAGGCCACCGAGGTATTGGGGCTTGGATGGCAAGTTTTGCGGGCTTGATCTTGGCCGAAAAAATGGCTCCTCTTCCTGCTTTCACCACCGGCGATCCCGCGAGGGATCTCATGCGAACGTGGCTTTCGCGGACGGTCGCGAGATCGGCATGCAGTGTTGCGTATGCGGCGCTGGCTTTTGCGATTCTTATTTTTTCGAGCTCAACTGCGTGCGCGCAAGAATCAGACGTCAACCTGGATCCAGCGCAAACCACGATCGAATTCACGCTCGATTCCACGCTGCACACGGTTCACGGAACCTTCAGGCTCAAGAGCGGGCATATCAGTTTTGATGCAGCGACGGGGAAGGCGAGCGGAGAAGTCATCGTGGACGCTGCGAGCGGCGACAGCGACAACAAGAGCCGCGACAAAAAAATGCATCAGGAAATTCTGGAGAGCCAGAAATATTCGGAGATTGTTTTCACTCCGCAGCACGTAAAAGGAGCTGTTAATCCGCAAGGTGTTTCGCAAGTGGAAGTATCAGGCGTCTTTCGAATTCACGGGCAGGATCACGACATCACAATGACCTTCTCCGTTCAGTCTCCTGCGGGCGATAAGATACAGGCGTCCACACACTTTTCCGTGCCGTACGTTCAGTGGGGCATCAAGAGCGCCAGTACTTTTCTTCTTCACGCCAGCGACACTGTGGAGATCGAAGTTCACGCGGCTGGGCAGTTCAGCGCCGCAGGGCCGCACCGCTAACAGCGACGCGCTGGAACCCGTAAAAACAAACTGGCGCCAGGCTCATGAGAGACCGGCGCCAGATGTTTGTTACGTTTTCGCCGAGCGACAGAAAATAAACGACTCGGCGTAACCGAAAGACTTACTATTTGCCGCCGCCTCCCGTTTGTGGCCCGAAATCGAACAGCTCGAACAAGTCACTAATCGCCGGGCTGTTAAGCGGCACGTATGGGTTGTTCGGCAGTGCGAACGGGTTGGGGAAATTGTCCCGGCTGCGGTGCGTGACAGGAGGCAAATTCCAGTTTCGTTCGATGAATTTGAGAATGGAGACGTGATCCGCATAGTCGTGCGCTACGCGCCCGCCCGTTGCGTAGGGGGACACGACGAGAAATATAATCCGGGTGCCGTCGCCAAAGAAGTCGAGCGGCTGTACGTAACCCGAGTCGTAGTAGCCGCCGCCCTCGTCCTCAGTAATGAAGATCGCGGTGTCCTGCCAATACGGCGAGTTCTGGACCATATCCACGATTTTCTGTGTGAAGCCTTCGAACAGGTTGAGCTTCGAAGACGCGGGGTGGCCGTCCACAAGCCCGCTGGGCTTCACGATCGAAACGGCAGGAAGCGTGCCACCCTGGATGTCACTGTAGAGGTTAACCGTGTCCTGGATGTGGGCTGCGCGCACAGCGGGATTGGCCATGATGGACGTGTCGTATTGGAAAGGGTTGCAAATGTTGCAATACTCATCAGCGTTCGTGATGAGAGCGTCGAAGAGTTGATTCTCGGAGCCCACCGGGCCGTAGTTGATCTGGTACTTGTCCTCTGGGATGTAGCAGTTCGTGGTCACCGTTGCCGAACAGGCGGTCTGACTTGGCTGACCGACGCCGGCATAGTCATTCCACTGATCGCCATAGTACTTCCACGAAATGTTGTGGGCAATAAGGTCGTCGCCGATGCTCGGCGTCGACGAGGGCGGAATCGTGAATATAGTGTTGAGCGGGCTTGGATCGGTGAATGCGTTTTCGCCTTGACCGAAGTAGCCCGGGTTGTAATTGTTCAGCAGATAGTAGTGGCCCGGTTCACAACGCGGATCGATGTCCATCGAGCGGAGGTAATCCACGATGGTGGAGACTCCGGGTTGAGTGCGGTCCGAACAGTCGCTGTAGGATCCACCGCCGTAAGCGGGTGAACCAAAGGAGCCAGCGCCATAGCCGTCTTCCACGTACCAGTTATTGGTGTCGACCTGGGGATTCGGATTTTCGACTTCGTCAAGGACAGTTGGCGTGTCCGCCGGCGTAGTTCCGCCCGTAGATACTCCGTGCGGCGGTTGAAGAGGATGACCGTTTCCATCGCTGAACCAGATCGCGTCACCGTGGCCGAACATGATGTGGTTGGCGCCGGTGCCCCCATTGACGGACTGGTGGAAGTTATCGCTCATCGCAAAATTGTCCGCTAGAAACTTGAAGTAGGGCACATCGCCTTGCTGAACGTTGTAAAAACCGAGGGCGGTCGAGCCTTCACCCGTAGTTACGGTCGGGCTAGGCGCCCATTCTGTGCTGAAGTCTGCCGGCAGTGGCAGGCCGTTGAGTTCCTTGGAGGAGCCCGCTCCGGTCGCTACTTCGACCCACGAAAACAAACGGCCGTTGCAACCGGAAGGATTTTCCCAACTGGAGTGCTCCAGGCTGCAATTCAGCTGCTGCCACATTTGGTAGAAGCGGTGGACGGGGCTTGCCGCGTACGCGTTATAGGTAAAACTGCCGCCGTTCGTCAATTGAAACGGACCTGCGGGCAACGAGTTGACGTTTGTGATGCGCGTGTCCGGCGTTTTATGTGCCAGGAGTGTCCCTCCGGAAACCAAATATTGGTAATAGGGGAAAGCACCGGCCGGGGGCAAACCGTTTTCGGACGCCTCGGCAAGGGCCAAGCTGTTTCCTGGGATGTAAGACAGCGCTGGAGCGCCTGTGGCGGTCTCGGCACCGCCCACTAGGGGCGATGGGAGCTGATTGTTCGGAAACTGCTGCTTGGGTGGGTCTAGCAGGAAGGCATCAGGAATCTTGTCTGTAGCGGCGAGCTGTTCTGCTTTTTTGAAATTGGGACCGGGCGTGCCGTCGGCGTTGATAATACCTTCCGAAAGCAGGTTCTCGGTTGTTTGCCCGTGCTTGGGCACGTATGTGGCGAAGACGTGGTCATAGCTGCGATTTTCACCGATGATCACGATCACATGTTTGATGGGCGAGCGTGTGTTGCCGTCATTGCTCTTTTGTACCTTGGCCGAGGTGGCTTCCTGGGCCTGAAGCGAACTTGCCAAAGGTCCACCGAACGTGAACTGGAAAAGGGCCAGTGACGTAAATCCGATGCGCAGATAATGCGTCGATTTCGAAGCAAAATGCCTGTAGGACATGCATCCTCCTCTTTGTGAGCGGTTTTCTACCGCGTGGGAAACTAATAACCGCGTAGTGTTGCGATAAGATTTTTCTAGTGTGAATGGAGGAACAAAGTGAAGAACGAGAGCGCCAGTCAGCGATCGTTCGTCGATTAACCTGGTTGCATACGTTACTTAGCGGGCAAATTACGTTTCAGATTGGGAAGATCCAATTTGGGTCAAGGAAACGGATTAATTGGCGCCAGTCGCGCGGTCAGGTAAATTCTTTGGGGAAGGTTTATGGACGGCTGCTTTCGCAGGGTTTGCGGGCTCCACGCGAATTAGTCCCATCATTCCGCCGTCTTCGTGTTCCAGAAGATGGCAATGATATACGAAGGTGCCAACGGCATTCGGATCACGGAAATCCAACCGAATTTTGACGCTGGGATATTGAAGGGTTTTACCGTCATAAAAGGGAACATTAATGGTGTCGCGAAGGAAGGGCTCATTTACAGGAGCGCCGAAAAAATCAAGGAGTATGAAATGCACTTGGTGAATATGGAACGCGTGCAATTCAGTGGAGCGATTCTCGATGATCCAGTCCTCCACGTCTCCTTGCTTCACAACGATGTTTGGAACATCGGAGCTCGGATCGAAAGGCGCTGGTACTTGTCCATCCACAGTGAGATAAAAAGTGGTTGCACTGTTGGGGTCGTTCGGGTCGAGTAACTTTTCGGAGAAATACAATTTCCGAGTACGCACAGGGGAGACATTTCCTAACCAAGGAAGGCTGGATGGAACGAGAGGTTCCGGCGAGGCGGCAAGCGCGGAACGCGGCTCAGGTGCATCATTCGTAGATACGATGGTCGCAATCGCGCGGTTGGGATCGTTTTCGCCTCCCAGGCCGGTATCCACCGTACGCGTCACGAATAAGCCCGTTACGCCGACAGGCGGTCCCTTTACGATAAATTCCACTCGGCCGCCGGGAGGGATTCCGATGTGCGTTCGCCACAGTACGCTATTTGTGGAAACGCCGTTTGTGTTCACGGGCACGCCGTCGAGGGCTACGATTCCGATTTGTTGCGGCGCATGCCCATGCAGGACCTCCAAATTCAAATAAGTGATGGCCGAAGCATTCAGTACTCGCCAGAATTGGCGCTCGTCCGGCCTCATCTTGATGACGGCGGTTGGGTAATCGGGATATGGGACAGGGACAAAATTAATGGAGAGATCCTTGGCCGGTTTGCCGAAGCCGGTGCCGGTGTTTGCAGCATCGCCGTCATGGTCGATCAGCATCTTCGGGATGACGGGCTCCGATTTATTAGGCGGCGCGTTCGGGTTCAACAAATCCTGATCGCGAATTACCAGAACACGCTCGGGCAAACCCGCCACTTCGGAGTTCGCGCGCTCGATTCCTTCCACAATCATCGCGCCTGATAAGCCGCCTAGAACCTGCACTTTGCTGAACCCGTGAATGTGCGGATGGTACCAATACAATCCGGGTGGCTCGTCGGCTGGAATGCGAAACCGATACTCGAAGGGCGGATCGTCCGGCTGCACCGAAGTTTTCAAGACGTCGTCCTGGTGACAAACGGGAGGAATGGTCAAGCCATGAAAGTGGAGATTCGTCGAAGTTAAAGTCATCGCACCGCTCGCACAGGGCGCATCACGATTATTGGTGAGTTTCTGCGCGCGATGCTGGTTGGGTACGTCGGTGGCATGCTCCGGATCGGTCAAATCGTTCTTCAAATTCAAGATGAGAAGATCGCCGGGGCGCAGCCGCAGAGTGGGAGATTCGCTCCCGTCCGCAGATATGTAGCAGTACCGAGCGGGCTTGCCGGACTCACTGACATTGCGCACGGTCAAATCAACCCTTAGAACACCGTTCCGGCTTCGCAGATCACGTGGTTCGGGCACGACGCTTCCGGCGGGAGGCCGAGCACACATTTCGTTCGGGGACTCCTGTGCGGAGATGCCCGCTTGGAAGTAAGCAAAGCAGAGAATAGAGTAGATGAGTACATACCGTTTTCGGATTCTGGGTATCATTTAGGGCGCAGCTCCGCCAAGAGACATACGGAGTCTCCCTCTCTGCTTAGCGGTCAATTTTATCGGATGCTGTTAGCTGCTCAGTCTTGTAAAGGCCCAGAAGAGAATGCCTGCCAGGCAGATGGACGCGGGAAGCGTAAGGATCCACGCCATCGCTAGATTTTTCACCGTGCCCCACTGCAAACCGGAATGATTGGCGGCCATGGTGCCTGCCACTCCAGAAGAAAGCACGTGCGTGGTACTGACGGGTAATCCAAATCCGTCGGCAGCTCCGATGGTGGCCATAGCCGTGATTTCCGCCGCGGCGCCTTGCGCGTAAGTTAAGTGTTCCTTGCCGATTTTTTCTCCGACGGTTACGACGATGCGCTTCCAGCCGATCATTGTGCCGAGGCCCAGTGCGATGGCGACCGCGACTTTTACCCAAGTGGGGATAAATTTTGTCGCGTTATCGATGTGCTTTTTATAATTATCTATGACGGCTGCATCGGCGGTCGAAAACACCGGCTGCTTGGTTTTCTTCATTAGCCGCAGCGCTTCACTCACCACGTACATGTCGTTGCGGAAGTTGCGAACTTTGTCTTGAGGGACGGCCTTGAGTTCTTTGTACTGCGAAATTTCCGTGCCGATTCCATTCACGAGTTCGCGCAGAGCGAGCATCGTGTTCGGCGTGAATTGTTTCGAACGAATGTAATCGGTGACTTCGACTGTGGGATCGCCGATTACGGCGCTGGAAGAAACGTAATGGTCCAGCACACCTGCCGTCTGAGTGGATACCGCGACGAAATCCTGGGACTGGCTGTAGGTGACAGCGTGGTTCACGGCGTAGGCGGTCGGCACCGTGCCGATCAGGATGAGCATGATCAGACCCATGCCCTTTTGGCCGTCGTTCGAACCGTGAAAAAAGCTCACGCCGGTGCAAGTGGTCACCAGAAGCGCGCGAATCCAAAAGGGAGGCGGTTCGTTTCCAACGGGGGCGGCATAGAGCGCCTTATTGGGAATCAGCTTTCGCATTAGCAAGAGCAATGCGCCTGCTACAACGAATCCAACAATCGGCGAAAGCACGAGGGACTTTCCGATGTTCGCTGCCTGTCCCCAGTCCACGCCACTGGTTCCGGACTTGACCGACATCAATTGATTTGCGATGCCTACGCCGATGATGGAACCGATCAGAGTGTGCGAACTCGAGGATGGCAGACCGAAATACCAGGTCCCGAGGTTCCAGATGATCGCCGCAACCAATAAAGCAAAGACCATCGAGAATCCCGCTTTGCTTCCGACCTGCAAAATTAATTCCACGGGCAGTAGGGAGACGATGCCGAAGGCGACGGCTCCGCTGGAGAGAACAACACCGATAAAATTCCACATTCCGGACCAAACCACAGCGACGTGGGGCTCCAATGAGTGTGTGTAGATAACGGTGGCCACGGCGTTGGCGGTGTCGTGAAAGCCGTTCACAAACTCAAAACCCAGAGCGATCAGAAGCGCGACGCCGAGCAAAACGTACGGGCCAACCGACGTGGCATGCATCTGCGAAAGGTCAGACAGCAGGTGTCCTCCCGCATAGATCAAGCCGATGATCAAGGCAACTCCAAAGACGAGCATGCCGATTCGGCCTGGTCCTGCGCCAATCTTAGTGTCTAGAACGGTTGTGCTGGTCGCCATCATTCACCTCGCGAGCTCGGGATCCAACTTGGCGGACCGAAGCTACCGGGTGTTTGTTAATGCAGTGTTATAGACGTGTGAACACTGGCGGAACTATTCGGTTCTCCGGGTGGTCTCAATGAGTCGGCACGTTCCGGTGTCGGATTTTATTTCTTCGGGTAATGTAAAGAATCCATCTTCAGCGGAGACTACCCAAATGGAGGCGAAATACGGTCACGGTTTCTCGACTCAACCAAGATGAGATGTATGCAAAGGCACATTCCCTGCGTGGCGCAGCCATTCAGAGACTCGCCCGTGGCTATGAGGCCGATCCTGATAAGCAAAAGGATCTGCTTCAAGAGATACACATGGAGTTATGGAAAAGCCTCGGATCATTTGACGGCCGCTGCAGTTTGCGAACTTGGGTTTATCGTGTGGCGCACAACGTCGGAGCTTCGCACGTGGTACGCAGTCGCCGCTTGAGTTCGCGGTTAACAGACTTAGAAAATCTAGAAGACGAAATGCCCGGGATTGACGAGGTACAGGTCGATCGCCAACTTGTGAATGCAAGAATATTCGATCTTATTCACCGGCTCAAGCCTCTGGACCGTCAAATTATTATGCTTTACCTCGAAGGAGAGGAAGCGGGACCGATAGCAGAGGTGACCGGGCTCTCTGCGGCTAACGTCGGCACAAAAATACATCGAATCAAAAAGGCACTTAAGCAAAAATACATGGAAGGAGCAGCAGATGCGAGATCCTGAGGCGTCGGAATCAGAAATGTCACAAACTGCCTGGAGAGCGCAGGGAAAGGAGCAGCAGAATATGCGAGTTGCGTTAACCCCCGACCAATTGTGTGCCATGGCGCGGTCGCGAGAAAGATTAAGGGCCCTTGTACGTTCAGCCAGTTTGGTTGTTATGGTAGCTATTGCCACAGGCCTTCTCTACGACGTGTACAGAGTTGATCAACCGTGGATCAGGATCGGGGTGGCATGGACGCTGTGCGTAGTTGTTTACCTATTCGGGCCCGCATTTGAAAACCAAGTACGACCGGCGGGCGCTTGCGAACCATGCACTCTTTTTCTGGAAAGGGAGCATGAGGAGAGAAGGCGTCATTATCTTCGCATCCGAAATCGCTTACTTTTGTTCGTTCCGGGTATACTCGCGTGTTGGTTCGGTCGCGCGCCCACGATAATCAAAGGCTCATTTGCCTCTGGTTCCGCTCCCACGTGGCTATTCCTCACTACTGCAATCGCTCTGGTTCTGGTGTGGTTCGCCTTCGGGAAAGCAGCCCAACAAGCAGTTCGCGACCGCGATGAAATTCGCCGTATTGCCGGCCATTAAGTTTCCGGCCGAACTCCAGGGCCAACTATGAGACAAGCATCTGAAACAGTTCTCAATGCTCGATTAACGCCGTTACCTGTAAAGCGAAGTTCTACTTCAAATGTCCTCACGCCGCGCTTCGGGACGCGGCGAGGTCAAAGCGATCGAGGTTCATCACTTTGGTCCAGGCTCCCACGAAGTCTTGGACGAACTTCGTGTGCGCGTCCGAGCTTCCGTACACTTCTGAAAGAGCCCGAAGTTGCGCGTTTGAGCCGAAGATGAGATCGGCTCGCGTTGCCGTCCAGCGGACTTCGCCGGTCTTGCGATCCCGTCCTTCAAACCTGTCCTTCGCATCCGAGGTGGCCTTCCACGCCGTGCGCATATCGAGCAGGTTGATGAAGAAATCGTTGGTCAACGCCTCCGGCTTCTTGGTGAAGACGCCCAACTTGGTCTGTCCGTAGTTGGTGTTCAGCACCCGCATCCCGCCGATTAGCACGGTGAGTTCCGGCGCGGTGAGCGTGAGGAGCTGCGCCTTATCGAGCAGTTCGACTTCGGCGGTTGCCTCAGCGTATCCGTTGCGGTAGGACCGGAAGCCGTCCGCGGCCGGTTCGAGCACGGCGAAAGAATGCACGTCGGTCTGCTCCTGAGACGCGTCCATGCGGCCTGGGGCAAAGGGAACAGTCACGGTGATGCCCGCATTCTTCGCGGCCCGCTCAACGCCTGCGCAACCCGCCAGGACGATTAAGTCGGCCAGCGAGACCTTCTTACCGCCGGACTGCGAGGCGTTGAATTCGCTCTGAATCTTTTCCAGTGCCTTTAGAACTTTCTGCAGCTGCTCGGGCTGATTGACCTTCCAGTCCTTTTGCGGGGCGAGGCGGATGCGCGCGCCGTTTGCGCCGCCCCGTTTGTCGGACCCACGGTAGGTGGACGCCGAGGCCCAAGCGGTTGTGACGAGTTCCGGGAGCGTCAGCCCAGAGGCAAGGATTTTTTCCTTCAGGGCCGCCACGTCCTTGTCATCCACCAATTTATGATTTACCGGCGGGACGGGGTCCTGCCATAGCAGTTCTTCCTTCGGAACCTCCGGACCAAGGTAGCGTGCGCGGGGTCCCATGTCGCGATGCGTCAGCTTGAACCACGCCCGCGCGAACGCATCGGCCAACAAAGCCGGATTCTCGTAGAAACGCCGCGAGATTTTTTCGTAGACGGGATCGACTCGCAAAGAGATATCGGTGGTCAACATGGCCGGTTCGTGACGCTTGGAGGAATCATGGGCGTCGGGAACCATACCCGCGCCTGCATTGCCTTTCGGCTTCCACTGGTGCGCGCCGCCCGGGCTCTTGGTAAGTTCCCACTCGTACTTGAACAAGTGTTCGAAGAAACTGTTACTCCATTTCGTCGGCGTGCTGCTCCAGGTCACTTCGAGGCCGCTCGTAATTGCGTCACCTGCGATACCAGTCGCGTAGGCGCTCGACCAGCCGAGGCCCTGCTCCTCTATCGGCGAGCCTTCCGGCTCTTTGCCCAAGTGGGCGCCGGGTCCGGCTCCGTGGGTTTTCCCAAAGGTGTGGCCCCCTGCGATCAAAGCGACAGTTTCTTCGTCGTTCATGGCCATGCGCGCGAAAGTCTCGCGGATATCCTTCGCTGCCGCAAGTGGATCCGGCTTGCCTTCTGGGCCCTCGGGATTCACATAAATAAGTCCCATAGTCGTAGCGCCCAAGGGATTTGCCAGATCGCGATCACCCGAATAGCGTTTCTCCGTCCCCATCCAGGTCGTTTCCAGTCCCCAGTTGACGTCCAGGTCCGGTTCCCAAACGTCGGGACGTCCGCCGGCAAAGCCGAAAGTCTTGAAGCCCATCGTTTCCAGCGCGACATTACCCGCGAGGATCATCAGATCGGCCCAGGAAATTTTCTTGCCATATTTCTGTTTGATCGGCCAGAGCAGGCGGCGCGCTCGATCAAGGTTGACGTTGTCCGGCCAGCTGTTCAGTGGAGCGAAACGCTGCTGACCTCGGCCGCCGCCTCCGCGACCGTCGCCAATGCGGTACGTTCCGGCGCTGTGCCAGGCCATGCGAATAAACAGCGGACCATAGTGACCGAAGTCGGCAGGCCACCAGTCCTGCGAATCCGTCATCAACGCCGCAAGATCCTTCTTCAGGCCGTTGTAGTCGAGGCTCTTGAATTCTTCTGTGTAATTAAAATTTCTGCCCATCGGATCGGACAGCGATGAATGCTGAGCGAGCAGATTGAGATTCAACTGGTTCGGCCACCAGTCACGATTCGTCGGGTTTGCGCTGCTGCCGTGATGGAACGGGCACTTTGCTTCGGAAGCCATGTGTACTCTCCTTCAGACATTTAAATTCAGCCGCATAAGTTCGAAGAAATCCATGCAGCAATTTCGATCAAGTTAACTTAACATCAGAAGGGGAGATAGTTCCAATACCAAACTCCCATTTTAGGTATAGGCACATCCTATGGAAGTTCACCAGCTTCGATATGTTTGCGCCATCGCGGACACGGGCAATTTCAGCCGTGCCGCGGAGCGCTGCCAGATTACCCAGCCGTCGCTTTCCCAGCAGGTGCTAAAACTCGAGGAAGAGCTGGGTACCAAGCTCTTCGACCGGCTGGGTCGCAGCATTCGCCTCACCGAGGCGGGCCGCGCTTTCATTCCCCGCGCGCGCACGATTTTGGAGCAGATGGAGGCAGCGCGATCCAGCGCGGCCGATCAGAATACGGACCTTCGCGGCAGTGTGGCCGTGGGCGTGATTCCAACTGTCGCGCCCTATCTGATACCGAGTTATGCGGCCCGTTTCGCCAAGCGGTACCCCGACGCGAAACTGCGCATCGTTGAAGAAACCACTGCTGTGCTAATAGAAGGTTTGCGGGACCTCTCGATTGATGTGGCGATTCTTGCACTCCCTCTGCGCCACAAGGAGCTGGAGCTGTTCCCCATCCGAACCGAACCGCTCTTTGCGGCGTTGAGCAGACATCATCCGCGCGCCTCCGCAAAATCGCTGGCCCTCAAAGACCTTCGCGGAGAATCGTTCGTGATGTTGCGCGACGGGCATTGTTTTCGAGATCTGAGTATTGACACCTGCACACGCGCCCGCATTACGCCCCACATTGCGTTTGAAAGCGGGCAGTTCAGTAGCCTCTTGGGGATGGTTGCGGCCGGTGTCGGCGTCTCGCTCGTTCCTGAAATGGCTATAGACCGCAACGTCGCGTGCCGCTACGTGCGCCTCAGTGACCCTCAGGCTACTCGAACGATCGTTACTGCTGTGCTGCGTGGACGCAGTTTTAATCGCGTTCAGCAGGCCTTTATGTCCGGTATTAGAAACAAAACCACGCTATAAGCGACCCTCGTTAATGACTGGCAAGACCAGGACTGAGATCCGTGCGGCACTGGAGACCCCCCGAGTCCTGATTGGCGCGTGGACGCGCTCCACGTTTGCGGTTATTCGCGGCTTGGCTGCGGCTTAACGGGACTTCTGAGAAAGTGGTCAGCGACAATTGCGGGCTGTTCGACGATTCTTTTTTCTTCGTAACAGACTACTAAGCGGACGAACTGCGCCATGCTCCAGGCCAGGGGTGTGGCACTGCCGGTGCCTTGACCGAACGAGAAATGAGATGCCGTGGAATCGGCGCGATCCCAAACTTGCTCGGGAATCATTCCTCCCGCGTTGGCGAAGTGCAGCATCGCGTCAAGGTACATAGAGGCGTCGTGTCCGCGAGCGATTTCGTATTCTCCTCTTTCACCGGTTAAGACGGGCCAAAGCCGACCGATTCCTTCGCCCAACCACGGCCCGCCAAAAAACGTTTCGCCATAGGCATCGTGATTGTACCGATGAAAGCTGGGGCCATTTGGAGTTTCGACGCGAAGTGTGGAGTCAATAATTTGAATGGTGCGATCGATTGCCGGGTCATCCGCGGTCCGGATTCCGAGTCGAACAAATTCGAGAAATCCGGCATCGACGATGTCGCGTTCGTCCCATGTGCCACCCGCATCTCTGAATTGGTAACCGTCATTCGGGTCTGTGTTGTTATCTATCCTGAGGTAGTAGCCCTGGGAGGCCAGGGCACCGCCAAGTTGGCCCGATGTTGTTACCAGGATTTTTTCGATGTTCGCGGCCCAATCATCGGCGGTCTTCAGATAGCGCGCGGCGTCATCGATCGCTCCGTTTTGTCGCGCTATGTCGGCAGCGCAAACAAGCCCCGCGATTTCTGCCGCCATCGTTGAGGGGGAGTATCCTGGAATTTCCTCCCAGCGTTCTTGTTCCGTGATCGGCCCGTGGGCGAGCACAAATTCTGCTTCGGGACGAACGTGCTTCCGCCAAGTGTCGGTATCAGTCTTGCCCAGTTGCCACGCCAATATCACGGGGTAGGACACTTCGTCCATCTGCAGCGCGGAGCCGTAGGGTTTTCCGTCCAGCCAGCTATTTTGCGGGAAGCTGCCATCGGGCTTTTGCTGCACGGTGAATAAATAGTTGAGCGCGCGCTCGGCCGCGGCGCGGTCACCCGCGGCAAGCAGGCCTGTGGCGATTTCATATAGGTCGCGTGCCCAAACGAGATGATATCCACCAACGTTTGCAGTGTCTGACTTCACGGCGAAACCCCAGGGTACGGTCATCGAAGCGATCATCGCGCCGGGGTAGGTCTTGTCCTCGTGGGCTTTCAGCACCATCGCCGCCAGGCGAAATTCGCGGGCGTAGGGCCCATTCACGTGTCGCAGCTTATTTCCGTATTCGTTCCAGCCCGACTCGTACTGAGCGCGCACAAGTGTAAAGCCGCGCTGCAAGCTGGCCTTCGCGCTTTCGATCGCAGACGCGGACCTAGCACCGAACCCCAGAGCCAAGGTGAAATGAGCGCCTGCCAATTTTGCGGATTGGACTACATTGCCGTTTTCAGCTCGCGCATACGACCAAACCAATTTTCGATGCAGAAGGAGGTCGGTGTATCCGTCGCTCGCACCCGCAAATCCGTTGCTCATCTGCTGGAATCCGCTGCTGCACAAAAGAGCTGAAGCTACTCCCGGTTTCTCGCTTACCAAGGCACCAGCGCTTGTGTATCCAGTATCGCCCATCCCGGAATTTTTCAACGACGGATCGTAGAGGACATAGAGCGCAAAATCATCAGAAGCGGAAAATGTGACGTCGATCAGGAGGGTGTCGCGTGCCGGATCTGTCGCGTAAGTCTTCGAGATTTCGAAGCGGCCGGCAGGATCGCGGCTGGTCTGCCGGTAGGATAGCGCGTCGTCGTTAATGCGTTCGATCGAATGGTTCATATCTTTCGATTCGAGCCAGACGTTTTTGCCGTCGCTCACAGCAAACTCCAGAGTGCGGACATCGGCCGTATCCAGCCGCGGGTAATACACTTCGCTCAAAATTCCGCCCTGTAGCGTGAACCAGACGTGCGAATCGATGGAGGCGGAGGTTCCTACGGCTTCTTTACTTCCCGGTGCCCAGGTTGGAATTGTCCCCGGCGCGCCGGGTGCGGACTGCGCCATCGCCGCGGCGGCCCACGATAAGAGAAGCACACAGAGAACGAGAGGGCAGGTTGTTGTGTTTGAAAAAGGCGCTTTCAGAGAAAAGAAATTATGAAGGATCTTCACTTGGGTGCGGGAGGAGGCGCAGCAGAGGAATTATTCTCACGAGGGTGCTCTGGAGCCTGTACGATCTCGTAAGTCAAATTCACGTCGGCGTGAACATCAATCTTACCAAGCGAGACAGGCGCGACATTTGTCGAACCTAAGTTCTCGAAAGTGATCTGCCGTGGAGGAGAAACGAGCACGGGCTGGCCTTCTTCGACGCTCAGCAGCTTTCCGAGCCTGAGCTTCAACGAAGCGGCGAGAGCCTGAGCTCCGGCTTGCGCCTGATCAGCCGCCTTTGCAAAAGCCTCAGCCCTCACGGGGCTTTCGTCCTGCAGGGTGAAAGTAAGGCGGTTGATGCTCTTCGCGCCGGATTTAATGGCGATATCAATTACGTTTTGGAGCTTGGAGATATCATTCAAGAGGAGACGCACCGTATTGCTCGACGTGTAGCCTGCGATTGTGGCCGGTCCCTGAGCGGGATAGTGGTAGTTGGGATTGACCGAGAAATTGATGCTTTTCACGCTGGCCGATGGGAACGCGGCGCGGAGCTCGTTGACGAGCGCCTTGGACTGGCTACCATTCTGATCGGCCGCTTCTTTCGCAGTGCTCGCCTGCGTAACGACTCCAATATCAAATTGCAATTGATCCGGCTCGACAGAGACTGTCGCCTCGCCATGTACGCGCATGAAAGGAGGCTGGGCGACCGGTGAGATCTGCTGCGCGCGCAGCATCGCCGTGCAAATTAGAAAAACGCTAATGAATCGCATATTTTGGACCTTTCCGTTACACGCATATTAATCTTGGATAGAATGACTGCTTTATGTTTGCACCCGAGACCGCGGAATCGTGATCTTATGCATCGAATAAGTAAAAGTGACACTTCCGTCTGACGACCCGATAATATAACTTGCGATGCCGAAAATCTCCAAGAGAAGGATGAAACGATGCTCGCTTTTCCATTTCTCGCCGAACCGCAGATCCGCGGCGGGAGGCCATAGTGAGCCTTAAGGTATGAGAGCACTTTCGCGCAGGCGGTTCCTTTCCCTGGCAGCGGCACTTCCGGCGCTATCGAGCCTGAGAAAGCGGCTTTCTGATTCCGATGATTCCTTCCTCGAAGATTTATCGCGCCGGGCATTTCTTTTCTTTTGGGAGCAG
Organism: uncultured Acidobacteriota bacterium; assembly: GCA_963698005.1. Taxonomy (GTDB): domain Bacteria; phylum Acidobacteriota; class Terriglobia; order Acidiferrales; family UBA7541; genus Palsa-295. The sequence continues at coordinate 1,711,232 of OY969113.1, read as the reverse complement.
AGCGATCCTCACACAGGACTTGTGCTAGACCGCGCTCGGGCAGACGGAACGGTTATCACCGGCCGAAACTTGGAAGTATCGAGTACGGCACTAACGGGGTTTGCCCTCACGGCGATGTGCATCGCTTCCGACAGACGATGGATCGATCCCAATCAAATTCGAGAGAGGGTCCGCGCTACGCTTCGCCATTTTGCATACGACCAAGACCACGTGCGCGGCTGGTACTACCATTTTGTGAACCGCAAGAGTGGCGAGCGTGCGTGGCATTCCGAGCTTTCGACCATCGACACCGCCCTGATGCTCGCGGGCGTTTTGACTGCGCAACAATTCTACCAAGACGACGCCGAGATTTTCGATCTCGCGTCCGGGCTTTACGAACGAGTGGATTTTCCGTGGATGATGGACGAGCAAACAGGTTTACTGCACATGGGCTGGAACCCGGAAACAGGAGTTCTGCGCGCCGAGTGGGCGGCATACGATGAGGAGAATATCTTGTATCTGCTTGGCATCGGTTCGCCCACTCACCCGATTCCGAGCTCATCCTGGTATCGTTTCGACCGCCAGCCAATTGAATTGGGAGGGTACAGGTTTTTTGGGCGTGGACCACTGTTTACGCACCAATACTCGCAAGCGTGGCTAGATTTGGCGGGACTTCGCGATGGACCGCCATTTAACATTGATTACTTCCAGAATTCGGTGACGGCCACTTACGCTAATCGCGCTTATTGTCTCAGCCTGCGTGGAATTTACCCAGGCTATTCAAAGGACCTATGGGGCGTTACGGTGTCTGACAGTAATATCGGTTACGTCACGTGGGGAAATCCGATTTCAAGGCGCGACCTGGATGGCAGTGTGGTCCCATGCGCTGCGGGCGGTTCCCTAATGTTCGCGCCCGAGATCTGCGTGCCGGCGCTTCGTTACATGCATGATAACTTCGCGGAACACATCTACGGCCGCTATGGATTTGCGGACGCTTTCAACCCTCTGACACTATGGGTCAATCCGGACGTCATTGGAATTGACCAAGGTATTACGCTCTTAAGCGCAGAAAATTTGCGGTCCGGGCGCGTCTGGCAATGGTTCAATCGCTCGCCTGACGTGCGCCGCGCCACGGCGCGAGTGTTTCGGCCGAGCGAAAATGATTAGAAGCCTCAAAGACACAAATCATTCCCATTCCGGTTTCGCGGCGTCATAAGTTTTGCCCAGCGGAGTACTGAGCACCGAGGTTTGAAGCACACTGATCACAATCATCAAAACAACCCCTATCAGGGGGATTAGCAGTCCCGCTCTTAAGCTGCCTAGCGAACTCGACACGAATCCGACGAGCCAAGGAATTACGCCGCCTCCCAATCCTCCGATAGCCAGTACAATTCCTGCGAACTCGCGATTTTCTGTTCCGCAATATGCGGAAAGGTGAGACATCGCTATCGGAAACACCCCGGCAAGTCCCGCACCACAAAGCGCACACGCTGCCGCGACTACAGTAAGTTTCACGGCGTAGAGCAGCAAGACGCATCCGCTAACCGCCAAGATCAAGCATGCGCGGAGCAACTTCAACTCCGGGACGCGACGAAGGACAACAGGCAGAAAAAGTCGGCCGAACAAAAGGCCGGCCCAGAAGAACGAAGGCATCAACGCCCACAGATCGTTCTGTGACGCCTGGATTCTTCGCGCGTACGTCGCTACCCATCCCGAAATCGAATTTTCGGTGCCCACATAGAGGAAGAAGAGAAGACCAAACATGATCGCAACTTGACTGGAAAACATTTTCGAAATGCTCAGGGCCGGAGTGAAGCGTGAATCCTCTTTTCCAATCATCGGTTCCGTTTCGAATTTCGAAGCGGAAAACGCGAGCGTTAGAAGAGCAGCCGTCACCGCCAGCGCCAAGACGATGAGCCAAGTGTGATGAACCCGGTCACCCAGGGTAACGATCGAGGGAGATAAGACCGCACCGGCCGCCCACGAGAAATTCACGAGGCTGAGAGCGCTCGCGCGACGCGAGGGATTCGATTCTCCTATCCATAAATTGGTCGCGCCGACGCTGAAACCGATCCCGCAGCCGTAGACGAATACCGAAAGCAGCCCCACGCCCCAGGGGCCGCGCCCGAGAGTTGCCAAACCGGCGGCCATAAATGCAAAGCCCGCAGTGAAACAGAATCGAAAACCTCGAGGCCGCAACAAACGTCCGCACACGATGACGCCAATGAGTGAGCCGAGGAACTCAGCCAGAAAAAAGTCCCCAGATCGCACATCCCTCAAGTTCCACTGCGCTGCCAGCGTCGGAAGCAACGGTCCCAGCAACGTAGTGGCAATTCCCGTCAGGACGAAACCGAAGTGCACGAGCAAAACTAAACGACGGGAGGGGGACAGTCTCGAATTGGATTCGACGAGGGGCGACATGCTCACGGTGGCGACTGGAAATTTGCACGGCGCCCACTGCGCAAACAGACGGCTAGAGATTCAACCGAGCTGGTCCAGTGGACTCGCGTATCATTAGCTCCGGCTCAAGAACAATAGCACCCGTTTCCGGAGCAGCGCTGGCCCCTTCAATCCAGCGGACCATCAACTCCGCAGCGATTTCGCCCATTCTTTGGAGCGGCTGACGCACAGTGGTCAGGGAAGGATTTTGAAAAGCAGCGCTAAGAATATCGTCGAACCCCACTACGGAGACGTCCCGCGGCACGAGCAGGCCGGATTCCCTTAGAGCTCGAATGGCTCCGATTGCGGAGATGTCGTTGAATGCGAAGAGAGCGGTGAACGGTTTGCCCTTGGCGATAATTTCTTGCGTCGCCTTGTAGCCCATCTGGGGAGACGAAGAATCACCCGTCAGTTGCGCTGTTAAATCAGGATCAAGGGGAATTTTCAACCTCGCGCAAGCAGCCTGTGCGGCCTGCCATCGCACTTCGGTGTCCGAACTGAAGGCTTGCCCTTTGATGCAGGCAATTTTGCGGTGGCCAAGTCCGACGAGGTGTTCGATCGCAATCGATGTCGCTGCCAAATGATCCAGCACTATATTCGTTACTCCTTCCACCTCGTCGTGCCCTGAAACGGATACCACGGGTATCGGAACCCTATTCTTCCATTTTGTGTCCACAGCAATCAGACCGTCCACTGAGCGGCCCAGGAGAGAAGTTGCGCACTCGCGCAGCAGTTCCGGTTTGTGCCGATGGCTGGCGACAAAATAGAAATAGCCGCTCTGAAGCAAATAATTTTCGATTCCGCTCATCACTAAAGTCGCATAGCCTTCGCTCACTTCCGGCACCACGACTCCGATGGTAAATGTGCGTTGCTTGCGCAACGATTGCGCAACAAAGTTCGGCCGGTATTTCAGTTTCTCGGCAGCAGCAAAGACTCTATTTTTGGTCGATTGCGGTATGGACGCCGCGCCTCGCGCGTCGTTTAATACAACCGAGACAGTGGCAGGTGAAAGTTGCAGGTGCTCAGCCAAAGCCTTCAGGCTGACCGCTCGTGGCACCATCGAATTCGCCGGTATCGGCTCGAGCGTTTTCCGCGTCATCCGCGCAGTGTGGCATACCAGGTGGCAACCACGCATCACAAATATGAATAGGTTCGATTAATCTTATTGACAGGTAATCCCGGCTGGTGTTACAAAGGCGCACAGACGGGGATAAATCGATTTTGTAAAAGAGTTCTGAGTATCAGTCTTGGCCTAACCAGCAGGCTAAGTTCGAGCTTTAGCCTGGGCTTCGCGTCTTCTGGTTCGCCTGTAGGATTCCAATCGGTTTGTGATTTCGGTTTTTTGCAGCACCAATCTAACTTAGCCGAGGTAACCGGATATGAAGCTTTCGAAATTCGCAGCGTGTCTTTCCGAACCTTCAGTGATAGATCGCGCGTTCCGAGTGTTGCGGCTGGCGGTCCCCGTGTTGCTCCTGGTTCTATTCGCCTCAACAGCCCAGGCGCAATTCCAAGCAAAAGTGCAAGGCACGGTGCTGGATCCGAAAGGTGGCGTGGTTCAAGGCGCAACAGTCACCCTCACCGATCAGTCCACGCAGGTTTCGAAGACCGCAAAAACCGGCACCGAAGGATTCTACAGTTTCTCCGAGGTCGCACCGGGTAGATACACTGTCGCGGTGGAAGCGCCCGGATTCCAAAAGAATATCGTGAATGACGTAGACGTCGCGGCTGAAACTGCCCGCGGTTTGGATATCACGCTTTCGGTCGGCGAGGTGAGCCAGTCCGTCACCGTCAACGGGGCCAACCAGCCCGATCTTCAAACGGAAGAAGCAAATATTGAAGGCACTCTGACCAACCGGGAAGTTGAACGATTGCCCTCCTTTGCGCGTGATCCCTACGAGCTCTTGCGTTTCTCCCCTGGCGTCTTTGGGGACGGCGCACGCAGCGGTTCGGGCCTTTCGACGGGATTCCCGAATGGTCCGGGCTCGAATGCCGGAAGCGGCGGACCGGGCGGATCGAACACTGCTATTTATCAGACTGAAAACCAGCAGCCGATCAGCGCGAACGGTCAACGCATTACAGCGAATGACTACCTGGTCGACGGAGTAAGCGTCAACAGCTTGCAGTGGGGCGGCGCTGCCGTGATTACGCCGAGCGTTGAATCGGTGCAGGAAATCACGGTATTGGCGAACGATTATGATGCAGCTGACGGCCGATCTTCCGGCGCGCACATCAAGGTCGTAAGCAAATCCGGATCGAACGTGTTTCACGGTTCAGGATTCTTCCAGTACCAGGACCCCAATTTGAACGCGTTCAACAAATATAATGGATTCAATTTCGGAGCCGATACTTTTGACCCTAAGGAGAGAGATGACAACGCCTATCGCCAGTTCGGCGGAAACCTGGGCGGCGCGCTGATCAAGAACAAGCTTTTCTTCTTTTTTAACTATGAGGGTTTGCGCGACAACAACTCAACATTCCAAGACCAGTGGGTTGATACGCCGGATTTCCGCAGTTTACTTGCCGCTAATAGTCCGAACACCCCAGTATCTACTACTGTCAACGACCCTGGCGCCGCTCCTCGCATTAAAGAAGTGTTACCCGCGAGCTGCGCAAATTTCCCGGTGCCCTGCCAGTTAGCTGGTGACGGCGTGAATATCGGTTCTCCCACCGGGACCTATGGCACCTATCTTTCGGGTGCTCCGATGGGAACTTGTCCGAACAACATTCAGTGTGGAGCAGGCCTCACCGCCATCGACGAATTTGAATTCGCCGAGATCGCCCTGCCTCAAGATACGTCCGGGAATCAATACAATGCGCGCGCCGATTACAACATGGGCCGGAGCGTTTTCTCGGTGAACACCTTCTTTACTACCTATCACCAACTCGCGGCGGATGCCAGCGCGCAAGGTCGTCCGATGGCGGACTATAACTCCAACCGCTTTACCCCCTCCGGATTTCTCGGGTGGGTATTCAATATCGACTCGAGCACGGTCAATGAGGCGCGCTTCAATTTTACCCGCTGGTCATTTAACGATATCTCTGCCAATCCGCAGATCAACTGGGCGATTCCGCGAACTGAGATACAAAACGCCTTGCCGTTGGGGCAAAGAATCGTCTACGGCGCTGCGCAAGGCGACAACACACCCGGGATTTACGCCGAGAATACATTTGCGTTCCGCGATGTCTTGACCAAAGTCCACGGCCAGCACGCAGTTCACATTGGTTTCGAGGTCAGCCGTCTGCAGGATAATGACGATTTAATTGGTGGCGGCCGCCCCGACATCGTCTTCCAGCAGCCTTGGAACTTCGCAAATGGTACAGCCATTTTTGAAGCGCTTGAAGTGAATCCCCTAACCGGTGCAGCGCCGATGTCCGCTCGGGCCTATCGAATCACCCAGTACGGTCTCTTCATCCAGGATGATTGGAAGATTCGCCGAAACCTTACGATCAACTTGGGACTTCGATGGGACTATGACGCCCCGCCGACGGATGCGGACGGCCACTTGGCTAATATTATTCCGGGAGCGAGTCCAGTTGACGGACTCAAGAACGCCGTTGCTGTCAACCCGCACCGGATGTATAACCCGGACTACAACAACTTCGGGCCGCGCATTGGTTTTGCATGGAGCCCGTACCGCTTCCACAACAACGCAGTTGTTCGCGGCGGCTTCGGAATCGCCTACAACGCGTACGACGCCAACTCATTTAATAACACACGCGACAATCCGCCTTTCGTGGCCAACTACGGCCTCTGCTGCGGAGGTCCCGGGGCTCCTATTAACTCGTCTATCCAATACTCTTTGGGAACAGACCCGCGAAACCCCTTGAGCTTTCCAAAGAATACCGCCTTGGGACTCGGGCTCGATCCTGCAACCAATCTTCCCATCATCGGACCCGGCGGAGGCGCTCCTAACGTTTACGGCAACCCGGCAAATTTCAACAATCCATACATTTACCTCTACTCGCTGCAGGTTCAGTACGCTCTCCCGGCGAATTGGGTCGCGACCGCAGGTTATCAAGGAAGCAGCAGCCATGGCTTACTCCGAATCAAGAACCTGCAATATTTCTTTGGTGAGTCTAGCCCCTTGATCGGCGCCGTTTTTCAATTCACGCCGGACACCAACGCGAATTTCAACGCGCTCAACACCGAAGTGAAACGCAACTTCCACAATGGCTTGCTGGTGGACTTCCTTTATACCTACAGCAAATCCATTGACGAGGTTTCCTCGGAAGGCCCTGGCTATGGCACCAATCAAACCTTTCCCACCGTCCTTTCGACTGAGCGTGGGCCGTCGGACTATGACGCCACACACAACTTGCGAGTGTTCGGTCTTTGGGATCTCCCGATCTACAGAGGCCGTAACGATTTTCAGGGCAGGATCCTGGGCGGCTGGGAGTTGAACGGAGATTTCCAGTTTCATTCGGGGTTCCCTTGGACTCCGGTTGCAACTAACAACTGCAACTTGACTCTCGGATCGGCAACGATCTGCCCGCTCAGGCCGATTGGAGTTCTTGCCGCGCCGGGCGATAAGCATGACACCAACGCATTCCTTCCGCCTGCCTCTGGTACCAATTTTCCGAATGGCTCGACAGCCGTCTACGACGTGACTGCGTCCGGCTTTCCGGCGTTCAAACGTAACAACGAACGCGGCCCGCGCTTCAGCCAGTTCGATTTTAGCTTCGTTAAGAACTTCGGGCTGCCTGCGATGAAGTTCGTCGGGGAATCATCAAAGATTCAACTGCGGATGAATGTTTACAACGCATTTAACAAACTAAACTTGGCACCGTTTACGTTCCAGAGCAACTCCACAACAGTCAGCTATGGTAACAATTGCGTGGGTACACCAGCCGTCTGTACGCCCGTGGCCAATCCGAATTTCGGAATTGCGACGACTGGGCTGGCCGGCAGGACGCTTGAACTAGAAGGCCGGTTTGTTTTCTAATTAGAAACTAGCGCCTCAAGTGTGGGGAGAATTTCCCGTTCTCCCCACGCCCGCGCATCTTCTTTCCTGGGAAGACTCGCATGAAACGAACGCTTTCATTTGTGTGTCTGCTGACAGCTCTTTCACTTGCAGCTCTCCGTCCCGCCAGCGCCCAGAAAGCTCCATCGCCGGAAGTGATCGAGATCGATACCCAAGCGCCTTCCCATCCTTTTCCTCATTTTTGGGAGCAGATGTTCGGCTCGGGACGCGCCGTTCTTAGCTTGCGCGAGAGCTATCGCGATGATCTCCGTGAGGTGAAAGCGATCACTGATTTTCAGTACGTGCGCTTTCACGCTATCTTCCACGACGAAGTAGGATTGTACGGCGAGGACGCTGCGGGCAAACCGGTTTATAACTTTTCCTACGTGGACCAAATTTACGACGGCCTGCTGCAGAATCACGTTCGGCCCATGGTGGAATTGAGCTTCATGCCCAAGAAACTCGCAGCTGCGAATGATATTCATCCGTTTTGGTACAAGCAAAACGTGTCCCCGCCGAAGGATTATGACCGTTGGGCCGCGATGATTTCAGCGCTCGCGAAACATTTTATCGATCGCTACGGTATCGAAGAAGTTTCCAAGTGGTATTTCGAAGTATGGAATGAACCGAATCTCGACTTTTGGGCCGGCGACCCGAAGCAAGCTACCTACTACCATCTGTATGACGTCACTGCGCTCGCGCTAAAAAGTGTAAGCCCTCGCCTGCGCGTGGGTGGTCCGGCCACAGCGCAAGCCGCGTGGGCCGACAGCTTCATCCGCCATTGCTCCGAAAACAAGATCCCCGTCGATTTTGTCTCTACGCACGTGTACGGCAATGACAGCGCCAAAGACGTGTTTGGCACCGACGAATCCATCCCAATCAACAAAATGGTTTGCCGCGCCGTGGACAAAGTGCACAAACAGATCAAGTCTTCTGCCAAGCCAGACCTTCCGTTGATCTGGTCTGAATTTAATGCCGTTTACACCTCGGACCCGAAAATTGAAGACTCCGCATTCATGGGCCCCTGGCTGGGCGACACAATTCGCCAATGCGACGGCCTTGTAGACATGATGAGCTATTGGACGTTCTCAGATGTGTTCGAAGAACAGGGCGTGATTAAAAAACCATTCTTCGGCGGCTTCGGCATATTGGCAGAAGGCGGAATTCCAAAACCCATCTTCAACGCCTTCAAATTGCTGCACTTTTTGGGGGATCAGCGGATCGACGTGAACTCAGATTCAATGTTGGTTACGCGCCGCGCGGACGGTTCCCTGGTGCTCGCCGTGTGGAATCTGTCTCTGCCGGATGACCCGGGTCGCACCGTGAACATGACGATCCATCTGAAAGGGTTGAAGCCGGACCGTCGAGCGGCGATCAGCGAAGTCGATTCCGAACATGGTTCGCCGATGCCTGCATATCATGCAATGGGCGACCCCGTGTCGCCAACCATGCAACAGGACGTTGAACTGAAGAAGGCTGCGGAATTGCCGCCCGCACGCATCGAGAAGATTAAGAGCGGCACAATCGCGTTGAGCCTCCCGCCGAAATCTCTGTTCCTCATTGAAATTCAGTAGAGATTTCTCGGGCGAGTCAGGCAGTTGCGACATTCCTGAAGAGAATGCTAGGCGTCGGCGGTAAATCCGGCCAGGGTCATCGCATTCACGGCTTCGGGATTTTCCATGAACGTTTGCCACACAAAACCTGTGCGTTGGTTTTCCGCCATCAGAGCCATGATACCTAGGTCGATGCCCACCACGTCGTTGTCAAACCAGCCGGTCAGCGGATTGAAGGCATCGACAAAACCGTAGAGCTGCCATGCAGCGGGAAAATTCGCGCGAATATTTCGCAGTACTTGAATGCAGTCCGAGAAGAGGAAGGGAAGCGACCCCCCAGTCGCGCAGGGCACCACCGATCCGTCAATAGGACCCATTGCCGGCGGGCCACCCCAGGAGAGATAGCCGTTGACGGTGTCCGACGAAGTGATACCCCAGAGGCTGTCCGTGTAGTCGGGAAACTGCGAGTCGAGCGAAGTACAGAACAATCGGTGCGCGGTGGTGGCTGTGACCGAATTCTGAAAATAATTCGTGAATGCATCGCTTTTATTTCGAAAATCAAACCACGCGTGCGAGTACTGATGGATGAAGAGTGGCGGACTGCCGGAGATGTAGGTTAGCCCGTCGAAAGTGATGCTGGGTCGCGCCCATGCTTGCCATGTGGCCGGCGACACAGGATTTGTAGTGGAGCCAATCGCCAGCAGGTAGAGCATCATGAGTTCGCTGTAGGTATCCCACCGGGTAGTCAGGAACCCGCTCTCCGGCGTCCATCCCTGCGAAAAAGTCATGCCCCCATTGAGCATCCACGGCCAGTTCACCCGCTCATACAATTGCGTCGCCAGATTGATAATTTCGGGATCGGTGAAATGCTGCCGGCAGGTCAAGATGCCGCACATCAATATGCTGCTGTCGATGGAGGATACTTCGGAGGTGAAAGCGCGGGCCCCGGTCGATAGGTCCACGAAGTGATAGAAGAATCCGTTCTCATTGGGCATTTCATTCAACAGGAAATTCAGCGTGGTCTTCACCAAGGTTGCGATTTCGGTGGTGTCGGCATACCCGCGGGAATCGCCGATGCAAAGCGTCGTCAGCCCGAATCCCGTCGATGCGATGCTTGACACCGTGCTGGCGTCGTTACCGGCGGCGAGGCTGCGGTCTTTCATCAGGCCTGTGTTGGGATCTGCTCCTTGCATGAAAAAAGCGAAAGCCGCGCGCTCAATATCGTCCATTAATTGATCGTCAGTACCGTTGAACCCGCCGCCCGGAGGGGCGACGCTGGGGGCTCCGCCTTCGCAGCCCGCATTCAGCAATATGCTGCCGAGCAAAGGGGAGAGAACCGCGGTCTTGCCGAGGGTTGCGAGAAGTTCGCGTCGCGTAGGTTTGTAAATCATCGGTGATACTGTGACCTTCGGCTTGGCAGCTATCGCTTCGCCCAGAAATCCTTGAGTTAGTCTTGCAACGGTACAACCAATTTATTTTATCATGACGAGAAAATCAGCTGGGGTGCGAGCGCAATCTTGCCTGAGTCGGTGAATAACTTTTTCGGCGGAAGTGGAACCATGAGTTCAGCGTAACTCTAAGTTCTTAGTGTGAGAAAGAATGGTGCGCCCGGGGGGATTCGAACTCCCGACCTTTTGGTTCGTAGCCAAACGCTCTATCCAGCTGAGCTACGGGCGCGCCGAAATGCGAATGCAGTGCTTCTAGATTACGATACGGCGGGTGGTACTTCAACTGCGCTTAGCGGAAATTTTATTGGTGGCTACCAACCGCCGCCGACCGACCATTGTGCAGGGATTCATACGGTCAGATTAGGCGGGAGCTTGCGCGGGCTCACGACGCTGCGAGGGCGCTGTCTCGCGCATAAACAGGGCTGCGAGGAAAACGAGGATTGCGCCTCCGGCTGCGATCCACAGTGGCGCGACGAGACCATAGTGTTCGGCGAAAGCGCCGGCAATGGTAGGGGCCAGCGTGCCGCCGCATAATTCGCCGACTAGTGTGGACAATCCAATGGCTGTGGCGGCGAATTCAGGGGGCGCGCTCTCCGTGGGAATCAGAACGATGGTTAGCGCTGCGATTCCTTGTCCTCCGTTGGCAATGAAACCGGCAGTGGCCATGAGCCATGGATGCGCGACCAGATAGGATATTTGATAGGTTAAAGGCACGGCTGCGGAAAGAAGCGCTACGAAGAGAAGCGTGGGCTTGCGGCCGACGCGGTCGGAGACCCACGGGAAAATCCAACCCCAGACGAACGCTCCCAGGCCGCTGGCTCCGATCACCAAGCCCGCCAAAGTAGCGGAGTGTTTAGAGACTTCGGTGATGTAAAGAGGAGCGAAAGCGTTCATCACGTAAAGCCAGGTCATGAAGCCGGCGCTCGCGACGCAGCAGAGCCATATGTTTCGAATCCGCAGGATCGAGAGATATCCTTTCAAGGAAGGTTTGAGGTGTCCCGTCTGTGAGTCGCTCGGCTTTGGTTCTCGCAAATAGCGCCAAAGGAGCAGACCCAGGATGACGCCCGGAACTCCAGCGATGAAGAAAGCGGAGCGCCAGCCGTAGCGGGCGGCAACTTGCGTGGTGAGAACCGGAGCAATGGCTAGTCCTACAAGAGCGGCTGCGCTGACGACGATGCCGACATTGCGCCCTCGCGATTCGGGAGTGGAAGACGCTTCCACAGTTGCGGTGATTGTGGACCAAGTAGGTCCTTCCGCTACTCCCATCAGCGAGCGGATGACGAAGAGCTGCGCAAAAGATCGAGCGACGCCTGAGAGCCAAGACAAAATTGAAAACACGAACACCGCAGGAATCAGCACCGGGCGCCTGCCGATGCGGTCCGAAAGCGCTCCGAAAATCAAAGAGGACACCGCCCAGGTGAGAGCGAGCGACGACACCAGCAGACCAACTTGACCGTGGGAAAGGTGAAGATCGGGCGCAATGAACGGAGCGAGATAGACGAGGCTCATCCGGTCGAGAAATACCGTGCCCCAAGTGAAGAACACTAGAACAACGAGGCCGGTTTGGTAGCCCCGGGAATTGCGCACCAAGTTTTCTCCTTCAACTTGCGAGAGCAAGCATAGCAACAGCTTCCGGTGGAAGTTTTACTCTGTGACTTTTACCTGCTGAAGTCGTCAACATTTTCTCCTGTGCGATAATCGATTTTTTTGAAGAAGATATAATGCGACGCGCCAAAGATGATTGAAATTAGTGGTACAACTGTGCGCGGGAGACAAAGATGCCGGACAACGCGCTGCGGAACCAAAAGATGTTCATCAATGGCGGACTGACTGATGCTGCCGAGGGCGGAAAATACGAGAAGAGGAATCCGTTCACGGGCGTAGTGATTGCGCGCGTGGCCGCGGCTGGCCGCCTGGATGCTGCGCGCGCCGTGGAGGCTGCATCCGCAGCTTTTCCCGCTTGGAGCGCTACGCCTCCCGGAATGCGGCGAAGTTTATTTCTGAAGGCGGCTGACGTGATGGATTCCCGTCAACCGGAGATTGCGAGGTTGATCACGGAAGAAACGGGCGGAACATTCGGCTGGGGGATATTTAACTGCATCCTGGCCGCCGGGATGCTGCGGGAAGCTGCTGCGCAAACGTATGGACTAATCGGAGAAATTATTCCGTCGGATCTGCCCGACACGGTGGCGATGGCGACGCGACAGCCGGTTGGCGTCGTGGTGGGAATAGCGCCCTGGAATGCGCCGCTGATTCTTGGCGTGCGAGCCGTCGCTCTTCCACTTGCTTACGGAAACACGGTAGTGCTTAAAGCGTCGGAGGAATCGCCGGGAACCCATCTTGCTATCGCAGAAATACTTCAACAGTCTGGATTTCCCGAGGGCGTCATCAACGTGATTACGAATGCACCCAAGGATGCCGCTGACGTGGTGGACGAGTTGATAGCGCATCCCAAGGCGCGCAGGATTAATTTTACGGGTTCGACGAAAGTAGGCCGGATTATCGCCGAGAAGGCCGCGAAATATTTGAAGAGGACCGTGCTGGAACTAGGAGGCAAAGCGCCGCTGATCGTTCTAGAGGATGCGGATCTTGACTCCGCGGTGGCGGCCGCGAAGTTCGGCTCGTTCATGAATCAGGGGCAGATCTGCATGTCCACCGAGCGGATCGTCGTGGAGCGGCCAATCGCCGAAGAGTTCGCGCGGAGACTTGTCGCCAAAACTACTGCATTGAAAGTCGGAGACCCTCTTCAGCCGGATACGCAGATTGGTCCGGTGATCAATAAAACTACAATCGACCGCTTGGAAGCGCTCATCGCTGACGCGCTCAGTAAGGGTGCGAAGCTGCTTTGCGGCGGAAAAGCAGCGGGGCCCTGTTTCACTCCTACCGTTTTGTACGGCGTGGGAAAAGACATGCGCGTCTACTCCGAAGAATCGTTCGGGCCTCTTGTTTCCGTTGTCATCGCGGAAAATAGTGAAGACGCTTTGCGGATCGCTAACGATACGGAGTACGGTTTATCCAGCGCGATTTACAGCCGCGATATCAACAAAGCGATGAAAATTGCCGAGCGCCTTGAAACCGGTATGTGCCACATCAACAGTTCGACGGTTCATGACGAACCACAAATGCCGTTCGGTGGCGTGAAAGACAGCGGCTGGGGAAGGTTCGGAGGCAAAGCAGTTCTGGACGAGTTCACTGAATTGCGTTGGATCACCATCACCCGCTCGGCAATCCCATACCCGCTGTGAAATCTGCGGCTGCGTTTTAATCCGAGCCTAATTCGGCCACTCGGCGCTGCAGTTCGCGGGCGATTTCTTTCGGGTCTTGCCCTGCAGGGAAACGGACGGGCTTACCAATGGTCACGCGAACATGGCCGGGGGACGCGATGCGGCGTTCGGCTTGCCTCAAATCAAACAGGCCCGTTAAGCGGATCGGAACTACGGGTAGATTTAATTGTGCTGCCAGCAAACCGATCCCGGCTTGAAAGGGCAGCAATTGTCCGTCCGGTGTAGTGATTCCTTCTGGAAATATCAAAACGTTCCAATCCCTATCGGCAAGATCGCCGGCGAAAAAGAAACTTCGGCGGAAGCCTGATTCTTTGGGCAGTGGAAACACGTTGAAAAGCGAGACGACAAGGAAATAGTTCAAGCGTTTAACGAAGCGCTCCCACAGATTCATTTCTTTCGGCGGGTGGCGCATTCCGGTAAGCCGTTCGCCGTCCATGGCCGTTGCAAGGCGGTTGCGAAACCTCGCAGGCAACGCGGCAAGAATCCATCCAATATCGATGTACGTAACGTGATTGGAAACCACCAGAACGGGGCCGCTAAGCCCGTGCAGGTTCTCGCGGCCTTTCACTCTTGGAGCGGCCAAGATATAGGTTGCCGGCCTGACAACTAAGTAATAGACCGCGAGACGCATCCAAGTGACAAGCCAGTCTTGGCCCCACCGTGGGTAAACTTGTTCGGCGCGCAAAGCAGTCGGGTTTCGAAGAAGCTGTTCGAGTTGCGCCACAGTTTTTACTTCACTGAATTTAGTTTCGCTCAAATCGACCTGATAGCGCCCTTCGAGCGCGCCCATCAGCTCCACTCGATCGAGCGAGCTCATGTTCAATTCGCCGTCCAGAGTTGTGCCGGCGGAAAGAGCACCGTGCGGGCGGCCAGTGATGCGCTCGATGAGTTCGCTCAGCGCGCTGGAACTCTGAACCTCGGTGCGCATCCCAAGTTTTGCTTCAGCCACTTCGCGAATACGTGCCAAAAGCGGTTTCTGAGTGGGAGTGCGTGGAAAATCAGGTTCCGGCCAAACCACCCATTGGTGCATGCGCTGAAACTCGGCAAGCGACTTGTTCGCGTTTTGGACCACAAGACCAGGATCGACGGTCTCGCTATCCAGCAGCAAGACTGCGCAAGGTTCCGCATTGCCGTCGCGTTCCAGACCGATCACAACGCTTTCCTTTACCCCGGCCTGCTCGCGCAAAGCACGTTCGAGGTCTTGCGGATAGATATTCATGCCTGCGGGCGTGACGATCACATTCTTCTGGCGGCCTTTGAAAAAGAGCCGGTCTTGCGCGTCCACTTCGGCCAGGTCACCGGTATGAAACCATCCGTCTTCGCCGACCACCGGTTGAAGCTGCTGGCCGCTCCAATAGCCCGCAGCGATATTTTCGCCGCGAACGAGAATTTCTCCGCTCGGATCGACTTTCATTTGCAAGCCGGGAAAAAGCTTTCCGATCGACCCTTTATCCGACCGAAACGGATGATTCAAGCTGATGAGCGAGGTGGTTTCCGTCAGGCCGTAGCCCTGAATCACCGCGTATCCGAGGCGGTTCCAGAAGGATTCCGTCGCCGCCGGCAGGGCCGCACCGCCGGAAATGAAGGCCCAGAACTTCCAGCCCAGCCGGTGATGGATTCGCCGAAACCGCCACCAGCGAAGCAAAAAGTGCTCTTTTTCAGAGGCAAGAATGTCGCTTCTGAATTGTCCGATTCGGCCTTGGATTTCAAACTGCTGCTCGATTTCGCGCTGAAGCGACTCGATTACGCGCGGCACAGCGATCAGAACCGATACGCGCTCACTCTTGACGGTCTCTAACAATTCCGATGGCCGCATAGAATCAAGAAAGATGGTGGCAGCGCCGAGCATTGGGGGTATGAACAGCGCGAGGAGCTGCCCGAAAATGTGGCTGAGTGGCAGCAGGTTTAGAAATCGGAGCGGGTGAAAAATCCTTTCGTAGCGGAGATATTTCTTAATCTCACGCTCCAGCGGCTCAATATTTGCAAGAACGTTGCCGTGGGTGATCACCACTCCACGCGGTTCAGCGGTTGTGCCGGAGGTGAAGACAATCTCCAAAATATCCTGCCGCGAGAGTTGCGAGGAGGGATAGGGCGTGTCGGAATGACCGGCAATGATTTCGGAAATAGCGTCGATGGCTAATCGCGGAATTTCCAGACCCGGCGCGGAAATCCCTAGCGAGTACACGAGCAGCTTTGCGTTGACCTGCTGTGCTACGCGCGATGCGAATTCAGCGGTAGAGATTTGGTCGATCGGGACTACCACTGCGCCGCGCAGGACGCATCCCCAGAACACAACTGCCCATTCCGGCGAATTCTCCGCCCAGAGCAAAACCGCATCGCCCTGGCCAATTCCGCGGGCTTCCAGTTCTCGCGCGAACCGTTGGGCTTCGACGGAGATGTGGCTGTAGGTCAATCGCTGAATGCGGTATCCGCGGTGGCGGATGAAGGCAATATCGCGACTTCGGCGGGCATATTCCGGGAAGAATTCGACTAGAGATTGGCGCGCCATCGGGACAATGTATCTTACTTCAAGACCAGAAAGGCAAAGTCGCCGCGCAGTTGGGTATTGTGAGGTTTTACCGGCACTTCGCTTTGCAGTGGGGAGCGAAGCCGAGGAGGCGATTACGGGAGCCTCCTCGCCCGCGCTGTTAGGCTCGTTACTTACCTCGAATACTTGTCTAGTTCGTGCACCAATTGACGCGCTGACTCCGGTGTGTGAACGCTTCCGTCCAGAACGTCGTGTCGGGATACGCCTGCGCCATACATTGCTTCGTCTCCACTCTTATCCGCCTGCACGACGGTCCCATCCAAACTCACGCCGGCAAAAACGCCTTTGCTGCGCGAATAGGACAGAATCTCAGCAGTTAATTTTAGGTCAGTGGTTGCAGAAGCCTGACGTCCAACGGGGCCAGCAGCCACCGTGGCATCGCCACCCAGCTTGAATTTATCGCTTAGCAAGCTGTGAAGCGCGTGGTCGTTCATGAAAAGCAGAATCAGATCAGTTGACGAGCCGCCGATTTGATAACCGAAGCTGCCACCTTCGACTGCAAGGAAGATTGGCGCGCCCCAGCCGTGTTCCGTGCGGCAAACCGCGAGCCCGCGCCCGTAGTCAGCGCCGAAAATAAACGCAAACTTCTTGTCCCCCGGGACGATCGCGATGCATTGCGCCTTATTCAACACGTCCTGAGGAATGCTGTCTGGCGCGTTCATGATCTCTTGAAAGACGGTAGCGGCCCTCTGTGCGCGGCTTGCGTCGTCTTCCTTGTCGGAAGAGGCGGATGAAACTGCGGGCATAATCAAAAACAGGGCTAAAGCCGAACATGTTAGAAAGTGTTTCGACATAATTTTCTCACTCCTTTAAATTTAAAATCCAAGAACGATTGAGCGACTGGGCTATTAATACCCGAATGGACTTAGAGAATCTGTTCCTTTGTGCACACTCGCCAGCAGCCGTTGGAATTCGTTGCTTACGGCTGCGACTGGTGGATAGTCCTACTTCATCTGAATATCTGCCATACCGTAAGGCCTGTAAAACCCGTGCGAATGACCCTTAGCTCTCTTAGGGTTCTTCAAGCCACTTAGTATCTGGAGGTTACAAGATGTAAATCGCAGCTAAGCACAGGCATGCGCAACGATGATCTATCTGCAGGAAAACATGAAGATAACAAAAATCAAAAGCACATTTGCGGCTAGGGTTGTATTTGTACGAAATCTGGTGTCGCAGTCTTGTTCGGCTTGCGGGCCTTCCACCGAGACGGGCGCAGCGAGCCGGACCTGAGACGATTCATCGCCAGCCCGACGCCGACCGAGCCTCCCACAAAATGCTTCACCTTCAGCGGACCCGCGACTTTTACCGTCTGAATCCAGTGGAGCCCGCTGCTGATGGCACAGCCGCATTGAGAGCAATCCGGCGTGCCGCCGAAAACACACGGTTCCACCCGACTTTTCAGGTCGGCGGAATAATTCGCGGACATTTTGGAAAAGAGACATTCATCCGGGTTGTTGGGAGGGTTTACGAAAGCTCTCGCGACACCTTCATTTATCAGAAGCTTGGGATATTTTGATGTCATTGCCGGAAGCTCTCTTGCAAGAGTTTCGCGATCCTCACGAGTAAGCATTTCCACGCTCTGCTCGCCAATTTGCGGAGTGTAGAGGCTCACCCAGATTCTGTTTACCTCCGGGCGGGCATTCCAGTAGGCAACATATTCTTCCAGGTAGCCCGGTCGCGCGAGCATGGGCCGCGTTATTACCCAGTGAATATTCACTTCTCGCCCTTCAATATTTTTTAGAATGCGCTCGTACGTGGCAGGTTTCCGCCGAACGTCGTGATCTTCGGGCAGGCCGTCCACCGATACCGCAACGCGCAGTCGAGGTATCTTCATCCATTCTTTCGGGATTGGAATCACGGCGCTGGTGACTACCAGAGTGAACACGGACATGTCGCTGAGCGCCGGCAAAATCCGGCTGAGTTCGCGGTGCCGAACCAGGGGTTCGCCGCCCACCAGAGAGACATGCATAGGTTTGTGTTGGCGCACGAGGCTAAGCACGCCCTCGACCAGGGCATCTCCTCGCTTGTCTGCCAAATCCCGCAGCGTAACGCCGCCCGACAGATGCGTATCGCCATAGGCGTAGCAGCCTGGGCAACTCAGCGGACATTCACGCGTGATCTCGATGGAGAGCAAAGGCACTCTGCCGGTTAGAATGCGTCCCCACGAGGTAAGAATTTCGCGAGGCGTAATGCTCGGATTGACGACACTCGAAGTCATAATCATGTAGATGCTAGTTCTATGGTAAGCGGTGCCTGCTTTCAACGAAGAAAATGAGAGTGTGATTCTTATCTAACGGGGGTCAAACTGGGGCGTTTGCGAAGCCTTCCCGGCTCGTTTCAGCGATCGACGCCATGTTGCTCAATAAAGCGCAATGCATCTTCCGCTGAGCGGCCTCCCGCTGCCGTCCCTAGCTTATTCGACTCCGTGGTCGAAAACAGCGGCCGGCGCTTGGGGGAGAATTTCGCCGGATCAAAAGTACCCCTCTTGGTATGAAATACCCAAACATACTCTCGCCGGCTCTTATCGGCCTCGGAGGGCGAGACTATGGCGGTGTCAACCGCGGTCAGAGGTGTGAAATCTGAAAACCCGTTCTTATCGGTGTGAACGGGCGTGGGCATCGTGCCGTTATAAAAGTCCGCATCGTGCGTAAAAATGACGACGAAATCCACCATAGCTGGTGCAGGGGCGGGACAAATCCCCGGGAAACTCTTGCCGCGGTTCCGCATCATCCACTTGTACTGATTGGGCGAGAGGCCGTAGGCCGAGAAATAAATTCTGCAAGCCTCTTTGTGTTCCAGCGGCTTCATGACGGGCTCTTCTTCGTCGTCGGGATCGCGTGGACTCGCCGCAGCGTGAGCGCTTCCACTCGATGCGGCGGGCTCGCTGGGCTGATTGTCAGCCAGTTCGATCTTGCTTCGGGCCGAGGGAGCAGACGTCGAGGGGGCCGCCGATGCGTCGGAGACTGAAACAGGCTTGCTTGAACTCGTCTTTGTTGCAGCGCCTTTAGCGCTCGCCCCGGCAGGACTCGAAGAGGAAGATTTCGTTTTGCCCTGGCTCGCTGATGCAGTTTTCGAGTCGGCCTTTGCTGAATCGGCAGGCCCCGTCGTCGAATTCGCAGGGGGATGCGTGACTGGCTTGGTCCGGGAGTGCGCCGGAATTGGTTGAGGCTTGGCCTTCTCTTGATTACTAGCATCGGTCGCAGTCGCGGTGGAGCTGTTCGTTTCAACTGGGCTGCCTGTTGTCTGCGCCGCGGAACTGGGATTCTCATCCGAAGCTCTTGCTGAAGCAGGTGCCCCGGCAGTGGATTTCGTCTGGTTCACGTTTGTGGAAGCGTGTTCAATCGGCTTGGGACCAGTGCTCGGAGTGCTGCTGGCGGAACTCTTGACGCGCGCTGCGGCAGCGATCGATTGCGGGCCTTCCTGGCTGCTGGATTGCGCTTGATCCGGATTTTGATTATTTTCTTCCGACTCAGGGGGTTTGGGAAGAGCCTTCTCCGGCACGTAGCCTTCTTTGCCGCTGGAAGTGCGAATCTTCACGTACCCTTTTTGCCGGCCAATAATTTCTACCTGCTCGCCGCATTTGAGTTTCATTGATACGTCAAAACTGTCCAGAGAGTCATATACCCAAACGCGATCTTCATTCGCGCCGCACTGTATCGGTGCCGTTTCTGCTGCTCGGACAGGGAATGCACAACACAAGAAGACCAAGACGAGCATCGGAGCGAAAGGTCCACGCATGGTTTTTCCAAAGCTTCCGGCGCCACGCAGCGGGTTTATGATTCCGGGAAGCTTGCTGACAGCCGGCTGTCGTTCGCAGTTTATCAAACGAGCGATTGTTTCTGCCTCGGCGCGCAATAAATGTCCGCGATGGCCCGGCGCGAACAATTTGCGAAAGGAGTGGGAACGCATATCGAATCTATATACCGCAAAAGCGCTGAATCTGCACAGTAAGTATGTGCGAACAGTAATTTAGGCCACAACTGGACGAAAGTCCAGAACAAGGCCAGGAATGATACTGTTGGGTATTCTCTTCGGAACGGTCGATTTCTACTTTTCGGCGAGGTTCACTTTGACTTCTTGAAGCTCGGAGCGATCCGCACCAGGCGCGGCAATTTTCGCCAGTTGCGTGTAATACTCACGCGCTTCATGCGCGTTTCCCGCGGATTCAGCAGCCCGCGCGGCGCCGTATAGCCCGTCAAACCTGTTCGGTGATATTTTTAGCGACGCTTGGTAAGCCGCCAACGCTTCCGAAGGCTTTTTGAGATCCAGATATAAGTCTCCCAACATCTCGCGTGCCGGCATGGCAAGAGAATCCACGTGTTCGGCTTCTTCCCGCTCGGCGGCTAGCAGCATGATTTTCACCGCTTCATCGGGTTTTCCTTCGGCATACGCCAACCAGGCCTCCGCTTCTCGCTGTTGAACACCTTCTCCGGGATACACTTTGTCTCCCATGTCCTTTTCGTGTTTATCAAATGCGTCATTCGCCTCGATCAGCTTTTGAACGTCCTGTCTAGCATTCTCCGGGTCACCGCTGCGAGCTGCTCCGATGGCCTTCGCCCAGTAAGTCATGCCCTGGTCGCGCAGCGGAATCTCCGGGACATCAAGCGAGGCAGCTTCTTTCCAGTGGTGCAACTCGATTGCATTGCGCGCTTCGAAAGTCGCCCGCATATTTTCAATGGTCCCATGGTGCGCGCCCGGAACAGCCTGCAAGTCGTTTACTACAGAACGCGCTTTTGATTCTTGTCCGCTCTGAAGATACGCGTAGTCCAGAAAATCCATGGCGTGCGTTTGATAATGCGCGTCAGCCATGTGCATCTCTGTTGCTTTCGCCGCCGAGGTGATGGCGGCGATATTTGAATCGATCGATTCCTGCCACAGGCCTAGACGGGTGAAAATGTGCGACGGCATGTGTATCGCGTGCGAAGAATCGGGGGCAATCTTGGCGTACACGCGCGCAGCTTCTAAGCCTTGGGAAGCCAACTCCGGCGTATCGCTTGCGTGGATAATGTAGTGAGCCACGCCAGGATGCTCGGGCTCGGTAATAAGAAGGGGATCAAGGATGGTGAGAGCCTTCTTGCGGTTGGCCAGGCCTTGCTCTCCATATTCCGCCAGGGCAACAAGCGACAAGGCATAAAATGCCGCCGCGTCCGTGTCCTTGGGATTGTCACGGTAAAGCTTTTCCATGTCCGCGGAGTAAGCTTGAGCCCGTGCTGTGTGAGTAAGCTTAGAGTCGTCCTGATAAAACGCAGCGGCTGCGAAAATATATTCGCTCTCTCGAGGGGTTGTGCCGCCGATCTTTCCGGCTTGCTCTAAATCCTCCCGGCCCTCGCGCAAGTCTCGCGCTTCCGGAAAATCCCAGAGCTGGTGATAAAGAGCCATCGCTTTTCCCCAATAAGCCATCGCGCAATGTGGGTCCTGCTGCGCAGCCTCCGTGAATGTCTGCTCCGATTGCTGGTATTGGAACGAATGCAGAAGCGCCACGGCCTTTTCCACGATGGGTTGCGCTGCGGAGGAGCAGGAAGTTGGGAAGTTTATTTTGCCGAGCTGCGCTGGACGGAAAATTTCCGCGCGGGCCCCACGAGAGTGCGCGTGGCCGATTTGTGCGGCGCCGAGGAAGAGCCGCAACGGCAAAATTATTATTGCGATCAGCAACAGGGCTCGAATCCATCGCATCGGACCACCTCCGCAATCGTGCCGGTGTTAAGTGTAGCTCTATTGGAAGGCACTACACAGCACGAGAACGTCTATCTGGCTGGTTATTTCTTGTGGTGACCCGCTCGCCTCTTCTTATCGTACCTAGCTAGCGCATCTTCAATTACCGGATAAGCCATCTTGGCCGGCAGGATGTCGTCCACTTCCACGATTTTTCCCTCAAGATTCTTATAATCCTGAAAAAATCGACGAATCATGGCGAGTTTGTGCGGAGGCAACTCGTTCGCTTCGTGATAGCTGCTGTATTCCGGATCGGCGGTGGCGACGGCGATAACTTTGTGGTCCTTCGTACCTGAATCAATCATGGACATCAATCCAATGGTCCGCGCATCCATGATCGTGAGTGGAACCACCGGCACCTGGCAGAGCACAAGAACATCGAGTGGATCGTGGTCTTCCGCGAGAGATTGGGGAATAAAGCCGTAATTTGCCGGGTAGTAGACCGCGGAGTAGAGCACACGATCCATTTTGATGATGCCGCTGCCCTTGTCGAGTTCGTATTTCACGCTCGAACCGAGCGGAATCTCAATGACCGCATGGAATTCCTTTGGAACGTTTTCGCCAGGACTCAGGTCGTGCCAAGGATGCATCGCAGGCCTCCAAGCTTGCGGACTAATTGTAGGTCACAGCGGGCGATTCGTGAGCACGACCTTGCCGCCCTGTCGCGCGAATACATAAATTGTCTTGGGGTCGATGTCCTGCAACGCCTTGTCTTTTAGATAATCTTCGGTAAAAAGAAACACGCGCCCGTCGCCGCGCCACAGGCGAATAAAAGATTCGTTATCTTCAAAAATCTTCGGAGCGTCCGGAAAGTATGAGCCGTACCATAAATTCCCATCGCGGCCATTGAGTACGTGAAGCTCGACCCCGGTATAGTAATTCAGAGTAGACCCGGTTTCGTACTTGCCGTTGACCACAATCGTATCGCCGGGCTTGTAATCCCTCTGAATCTTCAGCGCAATAGTTTTTGACGTGAGTTCCGGGGAAAAAATCGTAAATCCCTGATGCACGCAGAACAGCACGACTACCATCATGGCTGTGAGAGCGATGTTGCCTTTCCACGGCGCTCCACGCCGGCGGAAAGTCCAATTTAGCGCTGTGCCGATCAGGAGCGCGAACCCGACCAGCCAAAGCGGCGTGCGAAACAAGCCGAAGGCTTCGATGGTCAAATCTTCCATGTGCCCCAAAGACAAAGCGTATTGTCCCGGATGCGCCACGAGAACACTGCCGATGTCGGTGCCCGGAGGGAACGAGTGAGTCATGGCGAGAATGCTCATCGCAGCGGCGAAACTTATGAGACCAATGATTAGCAGCACAAGTGAGGCGGTTTTCCCAGACTTTCGCTCAGAACTTGCGGCCGCCGATTCGCGTTCTCTCTGCATCCAGCCGCCGGTGAGCAACGCCAAAGCCGGCAGCGCCGGCAGCGAATAATATTCCTGGCGTGTTGAAAAGCTGAAAAACAACATGATTACGCCGGCCCACACTCCAAAGAGCAGATTTGCTCGAGCGCGCGCATCCAAACCCTCGCGCCAGTCGCGCACGCGTCGCGGGATCTCTTTCAGCGCAGGAAACAGGAATACGAACCACGGAATCAGCCACGCCAGCAGCAAGGCCCAGAAAAGCAGGAGAGGAACTTTGTCGTAATCCCTCGGAATCCTCTTATTCAAATAACGCAGCACTTGCTCGTTCACAAAATAAAACCACAGAAAACCCTTTTCCGGCCCGCTTGGCTGCGCCGGGCTGCGGATAGCCGCCAGAATGTGCCACGGAGCCGCCACGATCAAAAACACCAGTGCGCTGGACCACGGCCGCATGCTGAAAAGCTTCTTGAAGTTTCCCGTGAGCAGAAGAAATACAAAGATAATCATTCCCGGGAACGCCAAGCCGATCAGGCTCTTGGTCAGCACGTTCAGCGCTACAGTGATTGCGAAGCCCCAGCAAACCCATCGCGACGGATTTTCCTGCTCGTAAGCGATGAGAAAAAAATAAAGGCCCAGCGTGAGCCACATCGCTACGATGGCATCAGGAATCAAAAATCGCGTGTAAACAAAAATTCCCGGCGCCGTGATCAAAATCAAAGCGGCGTAAAATCCCGCCTCCGGATTCAGAAAGCGCCGGCCAAACACATACGCGCATAGGCCAAGTCCCAAAACGCTCAACGCCAGCGGCAAACGCGTCTGCCATTCGCCCACGCCGAACAGCTTGTAACTGGCAGCGACGCTCCAATACATCAGCGGCGCTTTTTCGAGATAGCGAATCCCGTTCACATAGAGCGTGACCCAGTTGTGGTTCAGGAGCATTTCGCGGGCTGCTTCCGCGTGGATCGAATCCGCGTCGTCAAGAAGTCCGGGCTGCGAAAGCGCCGGCAGATAAATGAGCGCCCAGGTAACAATGATGACCCCGAGTGTGGAGGCCTTCGATAAAAATGTGGACGGGGGAAGCGCGCGCGAGATTGAATTCACAGGAACATTTTCCGTCTATAATTCAGAGGCCCATTCTAACCGATTCCCAACGGAATTCCGTGTTTCGATTGCTTTCTTTGATGCTCTTCGTGCGAACATGCGCTCTCTCCCCCGCCCATGTCAGCCGGTACTCCACAAATACATTCTGCCTCCGCGGCCATCACCTGTATGATTCAATTCCGGAAAGGATGGACCGCAAATTCATGAACACCGAAGGCTCGTCACGAAAAGTTTCTGGAAACGCAATTTCATTCGTATTGGCGATGGCAGCTCTGGTCTGGATTCCGGTGAGCTTGATCGCTAATACAGGATCGACGCAGCAGAATACCGATGTGTCCCAGCAAACGGGCGGCAAGCAGCAGTCTCCTTCGCTACCGCAAGCAGCAGCGCCGGGAGTGAAAACCGCAGACAAAGCGTATATGAATGTGGAAGTGCTCGGTAATATTCCCGCAGATCAACTTCTGCCGGCCATGCGTTACATGACGTTCGCTCTCGGAGTCCGCTGCGATTATTGCCACGTTCAGGACAAATTTGAAAGCGATGAGAAGGCGCCGAAAAAACGCGCCAGAGAAATGATGAAAATGATGTTCGCGATCGATAACGGAAGTTTCGGCGGACATCGCGCGGTGACTTGCTACACCTGCCATCGCGGCGCGGCGAAGGCGGCTAACGTGCCAACGCTCTCGGATGTTACTTCAGTGGCCAGCGCCCCTGCTGCCAGCGTTGCTGCTCCCGCCGGGGACGCAACCAAGCCTGCGAGCTCACCGGCCGCGACCTCCGCGACGGCGAGCGCGCTTCCGTCCGCTCAAGAGATCATCGAGAAATACATCCAGGCACTCGGAGGCCACGCGGCCATTCAAAAAATCGAAACTCGCGTGGATACCGGATCTCTTGAAGTTACATCGCACAACATGCATTCAAAGATTGAGACTTATCGCAAAGCGCCGGAGAAACTTTTGATAATCGTTCACGGCCCTCGGGGCGATATTTCGCAAGGTTACGACGGAACGATCGGGTGGCAACAGCGGGGCGGAGAAGTGGAAGAGTTGTCCGGCGATGATTTAATACGCTTGAAGGATTCGGCTGCGTTCGTTCCCGGCATGAATCTCAAGAAGAACTACGCGCACCTTGAAGTGAAGGACATCGCGAAAATCGACGGGCGTGATGCATATCGCGTCATCGCTGCGCGCGCTAGCGGCACATCCGATCAGTATTGCTTCGACGCCCAATCTGGATTGCTGCTGCGCGTTTCAACTGAAATCGACAGCCCATTGGGCGCAATTCCCCAAGATGCATACTATGAGGATTATCGCGATGTGAGCGGAGTGAAAGTTCCGTTTTTGATTCGAATCGTGCGCGCGGATGGCGTGACAATTTACAAGTGGGAACAGATTCAGGCCAATATTCCGGTGGACAGCAGGCTTTTCGAAAAGCCCGCGGAAAAACCTAAGGAAGTGACGGCACCGAAGCACTAGTACGGCCGCCGCATTGCGCGTCCACCTGCTTTTGCAGCGCGTCGTCTAACAACGCGCCCTCGCGGGACTTCGCGGAGCAAACTTGCGAGGCTCCCAATTGCAACGCGCCCCGTAAATCAGCGCCGTCCAGATTTGCGCCCTGCAAGTTTGCGCCATTCAGCACGGTACCGTTGAATTGCGCACCTCGAAGATCCGCGCCGCGCAAGTCTGCATCGATGAAGATAGCGGTGGCAAGCTGCGCGTTTACCATACGCGCGTTCGGCAATTTCGCAGACCAAAGATAGGCTTGCTGCATGTCCGCGTGTTCCAAGTCCGCGCCGTCCAATTGCGCGTCGCGAAGGTCGGCCTTCTGCATGTTCGCGCGAAGCAGGTTTGCGGAAGCGAGGTGCGCGCCATAAAGGCTCGCGCCATCCAGCCGTACGTCAATTAGATTGGCACCTTCCAGCGAGGAATAGGAAAGGTTGGCGCTTCGCAGATCTGCGCGCGAGAGATTCGCGCCATCCAACCGCGCTCGATCGAAATTCGTATGGTTCATCTGCGCGCGATCTAGAATCGCCAATCGAAGATCCGCCTGGCCGAGATCGGCTCCCCGCAAGTCCGCTTCGGACAAAAACGCACCGTAAAAATCCGAACGCCACAGATGAGCGTTCACCAGAAAGATTCCGTAGGCCTGCGCGTAGCGAAAATGCGATTCGTTCAGACGGGCGCCTCGCACCGCGGCAAGTTCTTCGTTAGTTTCCGTGCCATCGCCACGCCAGGCGGACGGTCTTACGGAAACTGCAGCCTCCGTCACATCCGGGTAAGGATCGTATCCCAGCGACCAAAAAACAGAGGGAGCCCAGCGTCGAATACTAGACGAGGAAAATTGCGGCGCGCGATCCTTGCCGTGTGGAACTCCTGCGATAGTTCCAATCGAGAGAAACGATAGCAAAACAAAGAGAATAATTACCAGCGTTGCTGGATTCGCATATCTGAGTTTCTCGAACAAACCTTTCTTGGTTTTCCCTGATGTGATCCACCGCGCCTCGGGTCGTCCGATTTGGGTCGTCGTGTAGATAGCTATGCCAACGGCGGTCATAACCAAAAGTTCTTGCAGAATCGTGCCATGAATTTCTTGCAGTGTCAGATAGCGTCCCCAGAAAAGAACCAGCACCGCTGGAATAGTCCAGTACGCCAGTAAAGCCGAAACGCTTTTCTCGATCACGCGCGTGGAGGGAGGGTCCTGGTTCATCCAGTGGAAATGCAAACGCAGAAGTCCGGTAATGATTCGCGGCTGTTTTTCGCCCAGGATGCGGCCATCGGGAAATACGGCAGGCAATTCGAGCACCGCATCCCACAGACGCTGCAAGTGATATTGAAACAGCAGGTAAACACAAAGCAGCAGCACCGGCGCAATCAAGTAGATTTCCGCCGTGGGGAGCGCGGCAGCGGCAGCCGAGGAATGCAGGAACGGAATGATCGCCGAATCCGTCACTAGTTGAGCGTCCCTCGTCTTCCAGATCATCAGCCATGAAAGAAAGCTAGCCGAGATCACCACGGCGAACATACGCGCCGATGCTTGCGAAGCCCGCGAAAACTCCGCCAGCGCATCAAATTGCAGGATCTGCGCCGGCACGGACGCGTCACGCAAGTTCGTTCCGGCCAATTGCCGCGGCACGAGACCCATGGCGCTTTCAAGCGAAGCGCCCTCCAGATTCGCGCCTTCCAGATTCGCTCCCACCAGGCAGGAGTCCTGCAAATTCGCGCGCACCAGGCAAGCATCGCGCAGGTCCGCGAGTAACAGATCGGCTGCCTTGAAATTCGCATCTTGCAAATCCGCATAGCGCAGATTGGCGCTGATCAGTTCGGTGCCTTCCAACTTGGCTTCGCGAAGATTGGCCTTCCTTCCCGCTGCTCCTCGCGAATCGAGCCATTCCTTGTGATTTCCGAGCGCTTCTTCCAGCGCCCATTCGCTGGCATCAATTCTGGTAGGGCCCTCAGAAGGCTCCGCGGACTCCGCGGAAGGAATAACGATGGTCTCGTCCGCCGCCGCTTCCGTTTCGGTTTCTGGAAGAACATCTGTAATAGTCGGAGGCAGAGATTCCGGAATTTCCGTCAGAGTCGGCGGCAGGCCTTTCGCGACAGGCTCATCTATAAATTGTGCGGGAATCTCTGGACGATCCTGCGTTAGAGAGTCATCTTCGGCTTCCGTCATTGTATCCGGTACGAACGCGCCTACGGGCATGCCGTAAATTTCAGCTAAGGATTTTTGTATTTGCTCGGCTTCCAAGGTCGGTGAAGCGTCTGGACCAGCCCCCGCTGGATTCGCCGCGAAGACAGCTTCGGTTCCGCGGAAGCCGGCTGGAAACTCTGCTGCAGGCTCCGCTGGGGGCATTGTCGAGGCGACTTCGGATTCCTCTTCTCCAGAAGGCAAGTCGAGAATCTCCGCCAGGGTCCGTGATGGTGGGCGCGCATATGCAACCTTAGAATTCGTGACCGGCAAGTTTGGAACGGGCGATATCTCATCCGCCTTGGAATCTTCCAAAAAATTCTTAATGAGGAATTCCTTCAGCTCTTCTTCGGAGGGTGGTTGTTCGCCAGGGCTCTGTCCAAGGCCTTCTTCAGCCAGAAGCTTTTCGGCTGCCGCGACATCTGCCGTAGGCTCTTCGATTTGCGCGGTCCCTGCTTGCGCTCCGCCAGACGAGAAAAGCCGCTTGAAAATAGAAGCCATTTGGAAAACCCATTGTCCCCGAGAAAGAAGTCGCGATCAGACGGCGTTTGCTGCTTCCTCTGCTCCATCAATTTTAGTCTGATTTAAGAGTCGCCCAGAGAATCCTATCGCGGACGTTTCCCAAATCTCTCCTGTACGATAGTGCAGCCGTCGGACAGCTGCCCAAGCGTCCTTTCCCGGAAATTCAAGCCAGGTGCAAAACGGCCACGTGACGGTCTAAGCGCACCGCACCGGGTTTGTTACTCGTTTTGCGAAACTGGGCTGCGCAGGCGGCACTTTCCGCAGTATCCTTTAGTTGGGCCTGCTATCTTTCGGTGGTTGCAGTGGGGAGGAATTGACCTTGGATGCTAAAGCGTCGCCTGCGCATAAGACGCAGACGCGGATCGAATCTGACAGCATGGGGAAAATTGAAGTCCCCGTGGACCGATATTACGGCGCGCAGACCGCGCGTTCGTTGATTCATTTCGATATCGGCCGCGAAACCATGCCGCCCGAGCTGATTCGCGCGTTTGGAATCCTCAAGAAGGCTGCCGCGCTCGTAAATCAGGATCTCGGGAAACTTTCAGCGGAAAAGGCTCGGCTGATCGTGCAAGCCGCCGATGAAGTGATCGCTGGAGAGCTTGACGAGCATTTTCCTCTTCACATCTGGCAGACCGGTAGCGGCACGCAAACGAACATGAATGCCAATGAAGTGATCTCGAATCGCGCCATTGAAATAGCGGGTGGCGTGATGGGAAGCAAAAAGCCTATTCATCCCAACGATGATGTAAATATGTCGCAGTCGTCGAACGATACTTTTCCTACCGCGATGCATATTGCCGCCGCGTCTCGGGTCGCTGAAGCTTTAATCCCGGCTGTCAGCGAACTGCGCGATGCCATCGATGCGAAAGCGCGTTCTTTTGCGAGTGTGGTAAAAATTGGCCGCACGCATCTTATGGATGCCACGCCTCTTACCGTTGGCCAGGAAATGTCAGGCTGGGTTAGCCTGCTGGACCGCGATATCGATAGGCTCCAGAAGGTCCTCCCTGGGCTTTACGATCTCGCCATCGGCGGCACCGCGGTGGGCACGGGTCTGAATGCGCATCCGGAATTCGCGGAACGCGCCGCAAGAAAAATTGCCGAACTCACCGGTTTGCCCTTCCGGTCTCATCCCAATAAATTTGCCGCGCTGTCCGCGCATGACGAAATTGTTTTCGCCAGCGGTGCTCTGAAGACGCTAGCGGATTCGCTGATGAAAATCGCGAATGACATTCGCTGGCTCGCTTCCGGGCCGCGCGCCGGGTTCGGAGAACTGGTGTTGCCGGAAAATGAGCCTGGCTCCTCTATCATGCCGGGAAAAGTTAATCCTACGCAGTCTGAAGCCGTGACCATGGTAGCAGTACAAGTTTTAGGGAATGACGCCGCTATCGGGTTTGCCGGCTCGCAGGGGAATTTCCAACTGAATGTTTTCAAGCCTGTGATCATTCATAATTTTCTGAATTCCGTGCGTCTGCTTTCCGATGTTTGCCGTTCTTTCACCCGCCACTGCATCGTCGGCATGGAATTGGATCACCAGCGCATCGCGCAAAATGTTCAGAATTCACTGATGCTTGTCACGGCTCTCAGCCCAAAGGTGGGTTACGACAAAGCCGCCGAAATTGCACACAAGGCTCATCATGAACATCTCAGTCTTCGCGAAGCCGCGCTAAAGCTAGGCTATCTGACCGCGCAAGAGTTTGACGAGCTCGTGCGCCCAGAAAAGATGACGCATCCGTAGTTCAAGGTGGGGTTTGCCCTAGGGCTCTCGAAGATCGCTGTGTCCTTCTTGGAATATCCGCGGTTCAGTTTCACATCGGCACAGATTTGCATCGTCTTCGGGAAATAGTTATGTTCAGATAACGATTTTCTTTGACACTCTTTCGTTGTTTCAATACATTAAATCTCCTCTCCGTATTTTTCCTGATTCCCCCTTCCGTAGGAGTACTCATGAATATTCTCATCGCTGAAAATGAATCCGCGCTCGTCGGCGTGCTGCAACGAGGTTTCGAGGCAGAGCATTATGCCGTCGACACCGCGAGCTCCGCTCATCAAGCAATTCCCATGCTTCAGGATCGCGAATATCACACGGCGATCATCGATCTCGATCTTCCTCCCACGGAGGGCATCGCAATTTTGGAGTTTGTTCGCAACACATATCAGCATTTGCCGACTCTGGTTCTGACAAGTTGCGCCCGCGTGGCGGAGCGTGTGCACGCCCTTGATACAGGGGCGGACGATCTGTTGCAGAAGCCCTTTGCTTTTCCTGAATTGGCAGCCCGGGTGCGCGCTGTGATGCGTCGCGGAAGCCGGCTTCCGGAAGTCGTTTTACGGGTGCAGGACTTGGAATTGAATCGCGTCGAGCGCACGGCCAAGCGCGCCGGGAGAGGAATTGTGCTGACGCCCCGCGAATTTTCATTACTCGAATATTTAATGCAGCAGCCCGGCAAACGTGTTTCCCGAGCGGAGATCGTCCGGCATGTCTGGAACCTTTCCGGCGAAACGGTAACGAACGTGGTAGACGTTTACATTAATTACCTGCGGAAGAAAATTGACACGGGGGACGATTGCAAACTGATCCACACGGTTCGAGGCGTAGGCTACGAATTACATTCCGGCGCTCACTCGGGCAAGCGCTCTGCGAACATTTTATTAGCCGGAGCGGTTTCATGACCGCGCCTGAAACCATTGCGCTCGCAATATCGGTCCCGAGCGATTTGTCGACGGCTTGCGTGGAAGCCCGAAATGACCTCGCGCCCCGCTCAAATTCATCGCTGGATGTAGCGCAGCGCGATCAACTGTTGCTTCGGCATTTGCCTCAAGTAAATTTTATAGCGCGGCGAATTCATAGCCGACTTCCGCCGCAAGTGCTGCTTGAGGATCTCGTTCACGCCGGCGTGCTAGGACTGATGGACGCCATAGGCAAGTACAATCCAGCCAAAAACGTTCAGTTAAAGTATTACGCCGAGTTCCGAATTCGCGGAGCTATCCTCGATAGCCTCCGTCAAGTGGATTGGAGCCCGCGGACACTTCGAAGTCAGGCTCGTCGACTGGAACAAGCCGTTTTCGATTGCAAAGGCCGGCTTGGACGCGATCCCACCGAGACTGAGATTGCCGTAGCGTTGGAGATCAGCCTCAGTCAACTTCAGCATCTACTCAGTGATTTGAGCGGCCTGGATGTCGGAAGCTTGCAGCCTGATTCAGACCTGGCGGGAAGCAGCGAAGAGGCGCTCCGCTGCTGTGCGTGCAAGGACGAAGAGGATCCCTATCACCAAACCTTGCGTTTGGAGATGCAGGGCTTGTTAACGGGCGCGGTGGATCAGTTGCCCGTTCGCGAGCGCGAAGTCTTGGCGCTTTATCACTTCGCCGAACTCACGATGAAAGAAGTGGGTGTGGCGATGGGCATCGGAGAATCGCGAGTCTCGCAGATTCATTCGAGCGCTATGATCCATCTTCGGGCGCGCTTGTTCGCGCGGCTGTACGCGAATCCCGAGGCGAAGTGTGTTCCGCTTCTTCCGGCTGTCTCCCAGCAAAAACGGCTGATGCGGGCAACCGCAGGCTCGAATGAATCCCGACAGAAACTAGCAGGATGACGAGGCCTCTGCGTTACCAGGAATATCCGCCCGCGAAAGTGCCTCAGGCTCACACAACGCGCAACAAAGGCCAAAGAGTAGGCAGGGGAATTAACGCTGATTCGGAACCGACGCGGGGGCAACGGACATGGGCGCCGGAGCGGGAGGTGCTTCCGGAGAGGTTGAAGAACCCGCCGCGATTTCCTTCACGACTTGGGCGGCCGTCTTTTTGCTGACCGGGCACAATGTATCGTTAATGCGGCATTGCGCAAGCGTAAGTTTGCATCCACAACTGCAACTTTCAGAATTCAGGCGTTTCAGCGCGGCCCTTCTTAATTCCGGCGTCAATCCGGTAAAATCAACGTCCGGGAGCTCGGTGGCGAGGGCTGCGTTCTTCAGGAAAATTTGTCCGGTGTCTTCGAATGTTTCAACCGTAGCTTCCACCGGCAGTCCAAGCAGCGAGCGCAACTCGGTCTCATACACAAAAGTGGGATACAATCCCACGTGTTTCTGAACGATTTTGCCGTCGGTGTTCACCACGAAAGAAGTCGGAAGCGCGGGAACGCCGCCGTATTCCCTCAAAATCTCGCGGCTTGCCATGACGATCGGGTAATTAACACCTTCCCTTTCGGAGAACTTCTTTACGCCGGCTACATCTTCCGGATCGTCCATCGAAATTCCGATCACCTGCAAACGATCTTTGTAACGGTTCTGCAGTTCGACCAGCTCAGGAATTTCTTCGCGGCACGGAGGGCACCAAGTGGCCCAGAAATTTAGGAATACAACTTTGCCATGCCATTCCGCTGTGGAAATAACGCCTCCGTTAATGTCGCGAACAAGAAACGGGGGAGCAGGCTGCGGATTGCTTGCGAATCGAATAACACTCATACGATCGGACTGCGAGGTTGACGTATTTTTCACGGAGGTAACAACGCGCGCCGGCTCAAGATGCGCGCGAGCGTCGGGAATTCGCCGTACAGTGGAAAGATGGGATCGCCCCGCGGCAATGCCAATCGCGATCCCTACAAGCCCAGCAGCTAATGCCAAAATGAAAATAAAACCTTTGTTCATTGCAACTCCGAGTGCGCTTCCATTATGCCGCATGCATGCGCGCCGAACAACGAGTTGCTGAGACTAATCGCAAAAGTATCGCCTCTTCGGCACCCGTGGCATCGGCCCACACCGATTCGGGACAGTGGTTCCCGATCTGGTTCCAAACTGGTTCGAGACGGGCCCGGCTCCGATGATGCGGTTCGGTTAAGTCATTGATAATGTGCGGCCGGGATGCCCTAGTGGCGGCGAAGTTTGGGCATTCCACTTGCATATGGCCTTGTGTGGGTCGCGTTCCTACACGATCCGCACCGAATGGTTTGTGGGGAGGAAGGGGCCCACTTACCGGAAGGAACGGGTCGTTCCCACCTGCCTCTGAGAGGGAAGCTAGGATGGATGACCCCATGGGCTTGCAGTCGCCTACTGCAGGTCCTAAGGAACGCGACCTTTGGGGCTCTCGATCCCAAGCGAGGGCCCCTTCTTTTTTCTCTTTTGCCGGGTAGCTCCTTTCACTCAAAAGGTCGTTCGGCCGCTTCAAGATTTCTCCTGTTATAATCCCTGCATGACGTTAATGACCTCTACGTACGAATTGCAAGAACGGCTTAAGCCGGAGCATTTTCGGGCGCTGGGCGAGTTCTCGAATACCTACGGGCTTCAGAAATTTCGTTACGACGAGAAAAAAAACCTCCTCCATTTTGACTACGACGCCTCGCGCCTGACAGACAATGTGGTAGAAAGTGTTTTGCGCCAAGCAAGAATCCCGGTGTTGCGAAGATTAGAACCTGCCCGCCAGTAAGGATTGAGGCGATGCTGCGGGAGAGGGGCTAATTGAGTCACAACTGAACCTTGCGGAGGCGTAGCGCGTTCATGATGACGGAGACGGAGCTGAAGGTCATCGCGGCGCTCGCCAGGATGGGGCTTAGCAGCAAACCGAAGAACGGGTAGAGCACGCCGGCAGCGATGGGCACTCCTACTGAGTTGTATACGAACGCGAAGAAAAGATTTTGCCGGATATTGCGCATGGTGGCGCGGCTGAGGATTCGCGCTCGCGCAATCCCGCGCAGGTCGCCGCGAAGCAAGGTGATTCCGGCACTTTCTATGGCCACGTCCGTTCCGGTGCCCATAGCGATGCCGACGTTGGCTTGCGTAAGCGCGGGCGCGTCGTTCACTCCGTCGCCGGCCATGGCGACGATGTGTCCTTCGGCTTGAAGTTGCTTCACGATTTCGCTTTTTTGGCCGGGCAGAATCTCCGCGTGAACTTGGTCGATTCCCAATTTGCGCGCCACGGAATCGGCTGTTGCGCGGCTGTCGCCCGTGAGCATGACGATATGGATTCCATCGCGGTGTAGTTTTGCGAGGGCTTCGGGCGTTGTTGATTTCACGGGATCAGCTACGCCGATAATTCCGATTGGGGCGTTGTCCACGGCGACGAACATTACGGTCTGGCCATCGGCTTCCAATGACTTAGCCTTTTCTTCCAAAGCTCCGGCGGAGATTTTTATTTCAGCTAGAAGTGCGCGATTTCCCAGCGCGGCGCTGCGTCCATCAACTTTTCCGGTGACGCCTTTTCCTGTTTGCGATTGAAAATTAGCGAGAGTTCCGAACTCGACGCCGCGTTCCTTTAGTTCCGCAAGAATTGCTGCCGCGAGCGGATGTTCGCTGCCGCGTTCGAGGGTGGCGGCGTACCGTAGAACTTGCTTTTCGTCCGAGCCGGTTGCGGCAATCACGGATGTGACGCGCGGCCTGCCTTCGGTCAGCGTGCCGGTTTTGTCCACAACCAGCGTGTCCACCTTTTCAAGAATTTCGAGTGCTTCGGCATTTTTCACCAGGATGCCTGCAAGCGCGCCGCGGCCGGTTCC
Organism: uncultured Acidobacteriota bacterium; assembly: GCA_963698005.1. GTDB lineage: Bacteria > Acidobacteriota > Terriglobia > Acidiferrales > UBA7541 > Palsa-295. The sequence goes on along the minus strand of OY969113.1, from coordinate 1,676,165 downwards.
TACCATGATGGCCATTGGCGTGGCCAAGCCGAGAGCGCACGGGCACGCGATGATAAGCACCGCGACGGCATTGAGAAGGGCGTGAGCCATCCTCGGTTCGGGACCGTAAATCGCCCAAACGATAAAGGTAAGGATCGCGGCGAGAATCACGGCGGGAACGAAATATCCCGACACGCGGTCAGCGAGTTTTTGCACTGGCGCGCGGCTGCGCTGCGCTTGGCTAACCATGCGCACAATCTGCGAGAGAAGGGTTTCGCTTCCAACACGCTCGGCGCGCATCACGAAAGTTCCGGTGCCGTTCACGGCTCCGCCAATCACCTTGGCACCGCTGGATTTTTCGACCGGAATCGGTTCGCCGGTCATTAGCGATTCGTCCACAGAACTTTCGCCGTCAATGATGACGCCGTCCACCGGAACTTTTTCGCCGGGGCGCACGCGCAATGAGTCGCCCACGTTGAGATGTTCTACCGGGACATCGATCTCGGTTCCGTCTGCGCGAACGAGGCGAGCGGTCTTGGGGGAGAGTTTTAGGAGCGAGCGTATCGCAGCGGAGGTCTGGCTGCGCGCGCGCAATTCGAGAACCTGGCCGAGCAGAACCAGAGCGGTGATGGCGGACGCGGCTTCGAAATAAATCGGGAGACCGCCGCCCATGACGCGGAAGGAAGCGGGGAAAATTCCCGGAAATAGGACAGCGATGACGCTGAACAGATAAGCGGTGCCGGTGCCCATCGCGATCAGCGTGAACATATTCAGGCTGCGATTGACGATAGACGCCCGGCCGCGCTCGAAGAAGGGCCAACCGGCCCAGAGGACGACTGGCGTGGCCAAAACAAATTCAATCCATCCAATCGCGCGAGGCGACAAAATATTCTGCAAGGGCCGGCCGGGGATCAGGTCTGACATCGCGAGCGCGAGTATCGGGACGGTGAACGCAACGCTGGTCCAGAACCGCCGGGTCATGGAGAGGAGCTCGGGGTCTTCTTGCTGGTCGACAACGGCGTCACGAAGTTCGAGTGCCATGCCGCAAATCGGACAGAAGCCGGGAGCGCTTCGAACGATTTGGGGATGCATCGGGCAGGTGTACTCGATGCGGGAGGCCGGCTGAATGGGAATGGCAGGTTCAAGCGCCATGCCGCATTTAGGGCACGCGCCCGGGTGATCTTGGTGCACTTCCGGATCCATGGGGCAGATGTACTCTGCGGCGGTTCTCTGTTTGAGGCCGGGCACTTGCTTAGGCGGAGTGGTATGCGAGGACGTGACTTCGGCTGACGGAACCACGAAATCGTTTCTATGGGCGGAAGCCGCGGGCGCGTCCTGATATTTTTCCGGCGCTGCCGCGAATTTCGCGGCGCAGCCCTTGGAACAGAAATAAAAAGTTTTGCCGTTGCGCGCGGACTGTGCGGCGGCGCGGTCTGGGTCCACCGTCATTCCGCAGACGGGGTCCTTCTCCATGGTTTTTATGGGCTTTTTCAGTTCGTCGGGCATGAAGGTGAATTAGATTCGGTGGCTCGATTTACGTCGCTTGGGCGCGGGTTGACTGCCGAGATTTGGCGCCCGTGAAGGCGTGGGGCATAGCCAGTTCTCGGGGAACGCTATGTACAATTCTAGCCCCGGTTAGACAGGGTTTAATCGTTTGTTTTCTATAACTTCTGTTTTTAGCCCAGAACCGGTTAGAAGTGGTGCGATCAGCTCGGCAAAACGGCGCAATTTCGCAAGATTTTTTCGTGGGGAAAGATGTCCGCAGGGTAGCAGGCCGCGCTTGTAACAGAGACGCTTTCGCCAGGGCACACGGGTGGGTGGGGAGCCTCTGCGACCCGCCCCGTTCATCGACTGTCGTAAGACAAATCCTCATCGCAACAATCATAGGAAGTTAGGAGCACAAATACAAGGGTACGATGCGGTGTACATTTGCGTGCGCGGATGATTACAAGCGAGCAGTTCGAGTGCGGTTTCTGGCGAAGGAAATTTTTTGCATGTGTTACAGCGGGCGCAGCAAGCAGCGCCCCTACGGGATATTGCTACGGCAATACGCTTGGGACAAGAAAGCGGGAGCAAGCTCCCGCACTCCACAGAATCGCGGCGAGGCTTCGTTTGGAGTGCGGCGGTTTGCCGCCGCTTTCGCGGGCGCATCAGCGGCAAGGGCGAAAGCGAAATGTCCGGGGCAGGAGACCCTTCGGCTGCGCTCAGGACAAGCCGGCGGTACGAAAACCTACTTTTCGGCTAGGAGGGAATTGATGTAGGCGGTCATGTCGGGGCCGGTCCAGTCCTGGGCGCCGACGATTTTGCGGTCGAGGCGGCCGCTGCGGGTGATGATGTAGGTGTCGGGATACATGGTGGTGCCGTAGGAGAGGGGAATTTCTTTGCCGGGGTCGCGGTAGGTGGGGAAGCTGAGGTTGTACGTCTTTATAAAATTTTCGTAGGCGGCGGCGTCTTCGTCCACACTGACGCCGAGAACTGTGCCGCCGAGGGGCGCGATGCGGCGCTGCAACTGATTCAGGGATTGGGTTTCGTCAACGCAAGGAGGGCACCAGGTGGCCCAGAAATTCAGCAAGACCACCTTGCCGCGAAGGTCAGAAAGATGCGCGGGCTTGCCGTCAAGGGTGTAGGCGAAGTCTTTGGCGGGGCGTCCGCGAAGGCTGGCTTCGCCTTGGCGGTAGTCGGGACGGGCGAATAGGAAGAGCAGGCCCGCAATAAACGCGAGAACGACGCCAGTGTTGAGTTTCCGTTTTAATCCTTTGTCCAAGCGACCTATAATACGAGTATCCGCGAATCGAAAGCGAGCATTTTACGCCGGGCCGCTGCCACGAGACCGGCGCTAGTCTCGCCTCGATTTGCGCACACCTATGGTCTCCGCCATCATTCCGGCTAGAAACGAGGAAGCGTCTATCGCGCGCGCGGTGGAATCGGTCGCGGCGCAGGCGGAGATTGGCGAGGTTATCGTGGTGGACGATCAGTCCACCGACGGCACTGGCGCGATTCTGGCTGAACTTGCTTCGCGCATACTTAAACTGAAAATCTTGAATACGGGTGATGTGTTGCCGCCGGGGTGGGCGGGCAAGAATTATGCCGTGTCGATCGGCGCAGCCGCAGCAAAAGGGGATTGGCTGCTTTTTACCGACGCGGACACATTCCATTTGCACGGGTCAACACGACGAGCACTTATCGACGCTGTAGACCACGATGCAGTCCTGGTTTCCTACTCGCCCGAGCAAGAGATGGGGGGCTTTTGGGAACGCGCGCTGATTCCGTTCGTTTATTGCCGGCTGGCCAACAAATTCTCTTTTGCGAAGGTGAACGATCCCGCGCGACCAGATGCGGCGGCCAACGGGCAGTTTCTGCTGTTGCTCAGAGACGTTTACGAAAAGCTGGGCGGACATACGGCGATTGCTGGGCAGATTCTGGAGGATGTGGCTCTCGCGCGGCGCGTGAAGAACGCGGGCTACGGGATCTACTTTACTGCGCCGATAGGAACGGTGCGAACGAGGATGTACAGAAGTTTTGGCGCGATGTGGCAGGGGTGGACGAAGAATCTCTATCCATTGATGGGCGGGAAGCCCATGGCGGTCCTACTCGAGGTTGGAGATGTATTTCCGTGGGCTGAACTTTTCGTTTTTTCGTTACTATGGATGGATTGGGCGCGAAGGCACGTTGCGTCCGCATGGTTTTGGCCCGCTCTGGCTGCATTTCTGCTCTCTTGGCGAGTGTTTCGTTACGGAATCGAGCTTTACAGGAATCTGTACCCCGTTTCATACATCAAATATTACGTACCCGGTATGTGCCTCTATTGTGCTGCGCTAATTGCCTCTTGGTGGAAGAACACCCGCGGAGCGGTACACTGGAAGGGGCGGGAATACCCCGCAAAGACTGCATGATACGAATCACACGCAAAGTGGAATTCTCGGCGGCGCACTTCTATCACAACCCGAATTTTTCAGCGGAAGAGAACCGGCGCGTTTTTGGCAAGTGCAATAATCCGCACGGGCATGGGCATAACTACGTTTTGGAAGTGACGATAGCGGGGGAGCCGGACCCGACTACCGGCATGGTGCTGGATTTGAAGGAGCTGAAGGATATTTTGCAGAGGGAAGTGATGGAGCGGATGGATCATCGCCATTTGAATTACGAAGTGCCGGAGCTGGCTGGGAAGATTCCTACCTGCGAAAATATTGCGGCGGTGATTTGGAAGCTGCTGGAGCCAAAAATCACGACTGGGAAACTGGATCGCGTGCGGCTGTATGAGTCGCCTGACCTTTTTGTGGATTGCACAGCAGATGTGGCGAGTGGAAACGGGGCGCGGGCGTGAAAATTTCGCTGACGAGACGCTATCGTTTTGCCGCATCGCACCGTCTGCATACGACGAAATTGAGCGAGGCAGAGAACAAGCGCGTTTATGGGAAATGCAGCAATCCGTACGGCCATGGGCACAACTATGTGTTGGAAGTGACGATGACCGGCCCGGTGGATTCAGAGACGGGGATGATCACGAATTTGGGGGGTCTGGACCCATTCGTGCAGCGGGAAGTGATTGAGCCGTTCGATCAGAAATTCCTGAACGAGGAAGTGGCGGAATTTCGGGCGGAGGTGGCGACGACGGAGAATGTTGCGCGCGAGATTTTTCGCAGGCTGAAAAGTTTTCCTTTGGCGCGCCTGGAGCGGGTTCGCATTGAGGAAACCAGCAAGAACAGCTTCGAGATCGAAGATGAGTTGGATGAGATTTGAGGATAAAGAGGAGCCAGGAAAACATGAGTGAAACAACCGAAATTATAATTCCGCCGGCGGCGGGGACGGAAGGGATCGCCGATCTGGTGCGCAAGATGATCGTGCTGCTCGGGGAGAACCCGGACCGCGAAGGCTTGCGGAGGACTCCCGAAAGATTCGAGAAGGCGCTTCGCTTTCTGACCAGCGGCTATCGCCAGGATCCGGACAAGCTGTTGAATGGGGCGATGTTCAGCGTGTGCTATGACGAAATGGTGGTGGTGAAAGACATCGAAGTTTACAGCCTGTGCGAACATCATCTGCTTCCGTTCTTCGGGCGATGCCATGTGGCGTATATTCCGTCGAAGAAGGTGGTGGGACTGAGCAAAATCGCGCGGCTGGTGAATATGTTCGCGCGGCGTTTGCAGATACAGGAGCGTCTGACCAGCCAAATTGCGCAGTCGATTCAGGAGCACCTAAGCCCGGAAGGAGTGGGCGTGATCATCGAGGCGCGGCATTTGTGCATGGTGATGCGCGGAGTGGAAAAGCAAAATTCAATGGCGACGACGAGCGCGATGTTGGGGGCGTTTCGCGAAAACAAGCAAACAAGGGATGAGTTTTTGGCGCTAATCAATTCGCAGAAGCCGTGACTTGAGCCGGCGGCGAGACATTTGGGCCGCCCTTCGGTCGCCGGAGCAACCTCAGGGTAAACGGAAATTAGCTTTGAGGTAGAGAGCCACTGTGCTAGCATTTTTACGATCGAAGAAGAGATAAGAGCGTAGAGCAGGGCACGACGATTCAGGGGGAGGGGCAAGTTGATGGAAGCTAAAGCGGAGTTGATCGAGCAGTTCCGGACGCACCCGAAAGATACAGGATCACCGGAAGTGCAAATCGCGTTGTTAAGCGAACGCATTAGCTACTTGACCAGCCACCTTAAGTCCCACGCAAAAGATCACGCCTCACGGCGCGGGTTGATCATGATGGTCAACAAACGCCGCCGGCTGTTGGACTACCTGAACCGGCGCGACCCAAATCGGTATCGCGAGATTGTGGAACGACTGAGCTTGCGTAAGTAACGCGGTTTCCTGAGCGGCTTTTAGGGGCGACAGAACCGTACGCGAGAGAGTGTTGGATCGATAGAATTCCGCTCGTTTTTCTTCGCAATATCCTTCCTCGATGTAGTTCCCGAGAGTTGTCTCTCGTATCTGAAATCAGCCTCCGATGAATCGGAGAAAAAAGGACGTGTTTGATGTTTGAAAAAGTAAGTTTGGAAGTAGGCGGACGCACATTGACGTTTGAGACGGGCAAGATTGCCCGACAAGCGCACGGCGCGGTAGTGGCGCGTTATGGAGATACGGTGGTGCTGGCCACGGCCTGCATGGACAATAAGGCGACTGAAAAAGATTTTTTGCCCTTGACCGTGGATTATCGCGAGTACACCTATTCGGCGGGAAAAATTCCCGGAGGATTTTTTAAGCGCGAAGGACGGCCTTCGGAGCGCGAAATTTTGACTTCGCGGCTGACCGACCGGCCGCTGCGGCCGCTGTTCCCGGAAGGATGGTCCAACGAAACCCAGATTGTCGCGATGGTGCTTTCGGCGGACAGCGAGAATGATCCCGACGTGATTGCGGTGACGGCGGCTTCGGCGGCGCTGTTCATTTCGAAGATTCCGTTTGATAAGCCGATTGCGGCGGTTCGCGTGGGGCTGATTGAAGGCAAGCTAGTGGTGAATCCTACCGTTGCCGAGCAAAAAACCAGCCAGATGAATCTGATTGTGGCGGGTTCGGACGAAGCGATTGTGATGGTGGAATCGGGCGCGCTGGAGGTTTCCGAAGACGTGGTGGCGGATGCGCTGGAATTTGCGCATGGGGAAATTCGCAAGATTGTGGCTGCGATTCGCGAACTACAGAGCCGCGTGAAACCTCAGAAGGTTGCGGTCACGCCTCCTGCGTTTGACGAAGCGATGTACAAGCAGATGCAGCAACAATACGGCGAGAAGCTGCGCGACGCGGTGGATACGCAGAAGCATCCGAAGTCGGAAAGCTACAGCTTGGTGGACGGCATCAAGGCGGAAATCATCAAGGCGATTCCGGAAGACGATGCGGAAAAGCGCAAGCTGGCGTACCGCGCATTCGAACGTTTGCGCGAAAAAATCTTCCGCGACGACATGATTGGCCGCCACAGGCGTCCGGATGCTCGCGCGTTCGACCAGATTCGGCAGATTACGTGCGAGGTCGGCGTTCTGCCGCGCGCGCACGGATCGGCGCTCTTTACTCGCGGAGAGACGCAGGCTCTTGCGACTGCAACTCTTGGTACCAAAGAAGACAGGCAGCGTCTGGACCTGCTATTCGAAGAGGAAACGTTCAAGCGCTTTATGCTGCATTACAACTTTCCGCCGTTCTCGGTAGGCGAAGTGAAATTCCTTCGCGGGCCGGGACGCCGTGAAATCGGGCACGGAGCTTTGGCCGAGCGGGCAATTGCGAATTTGCTTCCGCCCGAAACGGATTTTCCTTACGCCGTGCGAGTGGTTTCCGATATTTTGGAATCGAACGGCTCTTCGTCGATGGCTACCGTTTGCGGAGCTTCACTGGCGTTGATGGACGCGGGCGTTCCGCTCAAGGCTGCTTGCGCGGGAATTGCGATGGGGTTGGTGGTGGAAGGCGATAAGTACGCCATCCTGACCGATATCGCCGGCGCGGAAGATCACTACGGCGACATGGACTTCAAGGTTGCCGGCACGCGGCAGGGAATTACCGCGCTGCAGATGGACATCAAGGTGAGCGGCGTAAGTATCGCCATGATGCGCGAGGCTTTGGCCCAGGCGCGGAAGGCGCGTCTGCAGATCCTCGACAACATGGACGGCACCATTTCCACGGGCCGCGCGGAAATTTCCACATACGCTCCGCACCTCTTCATGCTGAGCATTCCGACGGACAAAATCCGCGATTTGATCGGACCGGGCGGAAAGAAAATCCGAGGCATCATCGAAGCGACGGGCGTGAAGATTGACGTGATGGACGATGGCAAGGTTCACGTTTTCGCGTCGGGTGGAAAATCAGCGGAAGAAGCGCTGAAGATGATTCGGGATGTGACGGCGACGGCCGAGATGGGGAAGACTTATCTCGGGACAGTCGTACGCATCGCGGAATTCGGCGCATTCGTCGAAATTTTCCCGGGAACGGATGGACTGCTGCACATCAGCGAAATTGCGGAAGCGCGCATTCGCGCGGTTCGCGATGAGTTGAAGGAAGGCGACCAGATCCTGGTGAAGGTTCTTGCCATCGAAGGAAACAAGATCCGGTTGAGCCGCAAGGCAGTTTTGCGCGATCAGAAGCCTAAGGCGGAGACGGCAACTGCGGAAGGGCACTCCTAGGCGTCCTAAGACAGCGAGAAGCTAAACCGGAACGGAATAATGGGGGAAGCGAGAAATCGCTTCCCCCTTTTTCTTTACCCTGGTGGCTAAACTCGTTCGATTCGGGCGCCGATGTCGCGGAGTTTGTCTTCGATGCGTTCGTAGCCGCGGTCGATGTGATAAACGCGGTCGATCCAGGTTGTGTTGTCGGCCACGAGACCTGCGAGAACTAGAGAAGCGCTCGCGCGCAGGTCGGATGCCGTTACAGGTGCGCCGCTGAGCGGTGTGGGGCCGGTGATGACCGCGAGATTGCCGTCCACCGCGATGTTCGCTCCCATGCGCATAATCTCACTGGCATGCATGTAGCGATTTTCGAAGATTGTTTCGCGAACGTGAGAGACGCCGGTTGCTTGCGTGGCTAGGGCCATGAACTGGGCTTGCATGTCCGTGGCGAACCCTGGGTATTCTTCGGTGGTGACGTCGGCTGCGACAAGTTTTTTCGCGGCGCGCACGCGCAGCTTTCCATTTCCTTCACACTTAATTTCCACGCCGCATTCTTTCAGCTTGTTCAAAACTGCGACTAAATGATTCGGCTCACAATCGGTGAGGAGTAAGTCTCCTCCGGTGATGGCTCCGGCGACGAGAAATGTGCCGGTCTCGATGCGGTCGGGGATGATGGCGTGTGTGGCGCCATGCAGGCTCGAGACGCCTTGAACGCGCAGCGTGGAGGTGCCCACACCTTCGATCTTGGCGCCCATTTTTATCAGGAGTTCGGCGAGATCGGTGACTTCCGGCTCGAGCGCGGAATTTTCCAGGATGGTTTCGCCCTCGGCCAGGACCGCGGCGGTCAAAATATTTTCCGTGCCAGTGACTGTGATTTTCGGAAAACGGAAAGTGGCGCCGCGCAGGCGTTTCGCGCGGGCTTCGACGTAGCCATGTTCGACGGAAATTTGCGCGCCGAGTTTTTCGAGCGCTTGAATGTGAATATCGATTGGACGCGCTCCGATAGCGCAACCGCCGGGCAGCGAAACGCGCGCGTAGCCGAACCGCGCGAGTAGCGGCCCGAGAGTCAGGACCGAGGCGCGCATCGTTTTTACCAATTCGTAGGGAGCTTCCTGCAGAGAGACAGTTTCTGCTTGAATCGTGAATTCGCTGGGCGGCAGATCCGGGCTTTCGACGCGGCAACGCATATGCGCGAGGAGCTTGGCCATGGTGATGATGTCGCGGACGTGCGGAATATTTTGCAGGGTTACCGGCTCGTTTGTGAGGAGCGCCGCGGCCATCGCGGGCAAAGCGGCGTTTTTCGCTCCGCTGATTCGGACGGTGCCTTCTAACCTGCGTCCGCCCTGGATTTTGAATCGGTCCATGTTATTTCCCCTTGCGTGTTGCGCGAGGCTGTTTGTTGCTTTGCGATTCGAGTGCTTGCCGCAGGCTGCCGCCGGATTGCTGCAACCGTCGGCGCGCGTCGCGCAGGTTTGCGCCTGTCTTTAGCATCACGAGAGCAACGGGCAAATCGTGTTGCGATTGACGCAATGCTCGTTGCGCGTTTGACACGCTCGCGCCGGAAGCTTCTTCGAGAATCCGCGCTCCCCTTTGCCGCAACTTCTGATTTGTCAGCGCCACGTAGATCATCCAGTTCTCATAAACTCTGCCAAGCCGCACCATCGAAGCAGTAGAGAGCAGGTTGAGAACCATTTTTTGAGCTGTGCCGGCTTTTAAGCGCGTGGAACCGGCGATAGCTTCGGGGCCGGTGTCCGGCGCGATGGCGATATTCGCGGCGCGAGCGAGCGGCGACCGTGGATTTGATGTGACGCCGATTGTGACCGCACCTCGCATCTTTGCAAACTTTAAAGCGCCCAAAACGTACGGAGTGGTTCCGCTGGCCGCCAGGCCGACCACCACATCTCCGCGTCGCAAGCCTACTTTCGCCAGCTCGCGCGCACCATTCTTTGCCGAGTCTTCGGCGCCTTCCACTGCGCCGCGTACGGCCCGCGAGCCGCCGGCAATGATTGCCTGCACCATTTTTGGCGGCGTGCCAAACGTCGGCGGACACTCGGCGGCGTCGAGGACTGCGAGACGCCCGCTTGTGCCGGCACCGACGTAAAGGAGCCGTCCCCCCTTGCGAAAACTTTTCACGATCGCATCCACGGCGCGCGCAATTTTCTGCAACTCGCGGCGGACTGCAATAGCTACGCGCGCGTCTTCACGATTTAGAACGCGCAAAATTTCGAGCGTGGACTTCCTGTCGAGTCCGCGCGAGCGCGGATTTCGCTGCTCGGTCTTTAACGGCTTCAAACGCAGCCCCTGAGAATGCTGAATTGATTATACCGGGAGCGTGCGCCGCGTTCGCGGGCGGAGACGACTTCCGGAGGACATTGTGACGTTGGAGTTATCGAACCGACGCTGGCTGGTTTGCCAGTCCCAGGGCTTGCAAGACGGCATCGTGCACGGCGGGGCGGAGTTGGCGGATTTGCTCGTTGGCCCGGGTAGGATTCACGCGATTGGTGAGCAGAATGACGAAAAGCCCGCGCTCGGGATCGATCCAAAGCGAAGTACCGGTGAAACCCGTGTGGCCGAAGCTGCTCGGAGAAAAGTAATGGCCGGAGGAAGAAGGCTGGGTGACGACGTCCCATCCGAGCGTGCGGGCCGCGTCTCCAATTGCTTCGCGGGCGGTAAATTCCTGAAGCGTTGCGCGCGCCAGCAGGCGATGGTGGGCGTAAATGCCGCCGTTTAAGATCATTTGCGCAAATATGGCCGTGTCGCCAGCAGTTGAGAAAAGGCCCGCGTGGCCCGAAACGCCGCCAAGGGCCCAAGCGTTTTCGTCGTGAACTTCGCCTTGCATCACGCGCTTGCGAAAATCGAGGTCGTTTTCAGTGGGCGCAATCGTCGGCCACAACTTGCGCGGAGGGTTGAACAGCGAAGCGTTCACACCGAGCGGGTCGAAAATGTGCTGCTTCGCGAATTCGTCGAGCCCGACGCCGGTGAGGCGCTGAACAATTTCACCGAGCATGATAAATCCCAAATCGGAATACTCGACCTGAGTTCCTGGTTGGTGTACGAGCGGCTGGGCTAGGACGCGCGCGAGGACGGCGTCGTGACCTTTCGCTCCCTTGTAAAAATCGCGATGGGCCGGAAGGCCGGAATCGTGCAGGAGAAGATTGCGAATGGTGACGCGTGCGCGCCAAGTCGGGTCAGGGTCCGACTTCGCGGCCGCAGCCCATTCAGGCAAATAGCGGACGACGGGCGTATCGAGATCGAGACGCTTCTGCTGCATCAGGATCATTACAGAGGTCGTCGTGACGATCACTTTGGTGAGCGAAGCCATGTCGTACAGAGTGTTCGCAGTTACTGCGGGAGATTTTGCGTCGCGCGTAAGCTTGCCGAAGGGGCGCACGATTAGCTGGTCGCGAAATCCGACGGCTAGAACGCCGCCGGGAATCGTTCCGTCTGCGATTGCGCGATCCATAACGTCGAAGGCCGGTTTCAGGCGGGCGACCATATCGGACGGCGCGGGCTGAAGCGCCATGGGATTGGCCCCGATGCGAGTGCCGTCTCCGCGTTTCACAGTGCCCGGAACGGTGACTGGAATTTGTCCTTCGGTTGCCACTTGGCCAAAAAGCGCGCGGACGGCAGCACGCTGGGATACGTCATTGGTGGAAAACTCGGCGAGCCAGGTTTTTGCGTCCGGGAAACGTTCGATCAGGTAAGGGCTGCCGAAGGACATTACGATGACAGGCTTTCCCGTGGCGAGGATTTGATTTACGAACGCGCGTTGATCGTCGGGGAGGCCCACGTTTCCTTTGCGGTCCGCGACGCGCACAAAAAGAGCGGCGATGGCTACGTCGTAACTTTCGGGAGGTGGGAGCTTCAGCGCGCTAGCGGTTGAGAACTGCGTGTCTGCGCGCAAAGCCTTCAGCGAATCCACACGCCAGCGAATTTCGGGCTCGATGGTTTCGCCAGGATAGGGATCGGGATCGGCGGAAAGCGAGACGAGCAGAACGCGAAGCGGGCGCGTTGCGTCTAGAGGCAGCAGGCGCGAGGTGTCGCGCAGGAGCGTAACGCCGCGATCGGCAATGGCCTGAGCCTGCGCTGCATATTCCGGCTTGGCAAATTTTTCGTTCAGATGTTCGACATTAACTAGCCGATCTTTTTCGAGACCGAGCCGGGACTTGGCTTGCAAAATGCGGCGGACGGATTCGTCGATGCGCGAAGCGGGAATTTGGCCGGATTTTACGGCTTCTTCGAGTGAAGCCATGGCTGCATCCGGCACGGGAGGCATCAGAAGCACATCGGCGCCGGCTTCCACTGCTCGCACTGCGGCGTCGCCGGGCGCGTACATGGAGGTTACGCCACCCATGTCCATCGCGTCCGTGACGATGAGACCTTTGAATTTCAATTCATCGCGGAGCAAGCCGGTGAGAATGTTTCGCGAGATCGTAGCGGGGAGCGTCGGGTCGGATTCGTACGCGGGGACGTTTAGATGTCCTGGCATGACCGAAGCGGCGCCTGCGGCAATCGCTGCGCGGAAGGGAACGAGCTCCGTGCTTTCCAGTTCCTTTCGGTCGCCCGGAACCGTGGCGAGCGAGAGATGCGAATCCACGCTGACGTTGCCGTGGCCTGGAAAATGTTTCGCGGCGGCGAGGCATCCGTTTTCTTGCACGCCGCGGATGAATTGCGAAACGTACTCGGCGACTTGCTGCGGATCTTCGCCGAACGAACGAATATTGATGATGGGATTGTCGGGATTATTGTTTACGTCGGCGTCGGGGGCAAAAATCCAGCGGACGCCGTCGGCGCGGGCTTCAAGGGCCGTCACTTTGCCGATGGTGTAAGCGGCTCGCGGATCGTTCGCTGCGCCAACAGCCATTGCGGAAGGGAAAGACGTGCCCTCATCGATTCGCATTCCTGTTCCGGATTCAAAATCGGCACCGATGAGCAGCGGAGTCTTCGCGTGCCTTTGCAAATCGTTGGTGAGGACCGCGGTTGGATAAACCTGGCTGCGCTCGATGCCGAGAGGGCCGCGTTGCGTGCCGAGGATGAATCCGCCAACGTGATTTACTTCGACCTGGTGCAACAAATCTTTGTAGTCGGCGCTTTCGGCGGAGGTGAAGACGCCGAAATAATACGGCATCAGCATTTGGCCAAGTTTTTCGCGCAACGTCATTTTCTTGAGCGTAGCTTCCACCCACGCTGCGTTGGCGGCGGGCAGCCGGGGATTTTTCGTGGAAGTTTTCTGCGCGCGAAGGGAAAGTGTCATGAGAAGAAGGACGAACAGTGCGGAAAGGCCAAGTTTACGCATCGCATTCGCCGAAGGCCTTCCATGTTGACGCCTGCATCCCGCGGCTGTATATAGCACACGGTTCTATGAGGCACAACGAGTCGTCCCCGAGCGTGTTTCGTATCCGTTCTCTCCGCATTTTTTTGCTAGGCACAGTTTTGGCCGGTATTTTCCTGGGCTTCGGCCTTCCGGCGCGGGATGCATCGCCGGGAAAGGCGGATTCGCGCACCAAGCCCGGAATCGATGTGCTCGAAGACGAAGGGTTCGCTTCGCTGCGCGGCAAACGCGTGGGAGTGGTTACAAACCAGACCGGAGTTGACTCACGGGGTCGCCGGACGATTGATGAGCTGGCGAAGGCGGACGGCGTAAAGCTGGTGGCGATTTTTAGTCCCGAGCACGGGATCGCCGGTAACGCCGACGCTTCGGTTGTGGCGAACACAACCGATACCGCGACGGGGCTGCCGATTTACAGTCTTTACGGAGAAACGCGCCGGCCAACCGATGCGATGCTGGACGGGATCGACGCTCTGGTGTTCGATATCCAGGACGTAGGCGTGCGCTTTTACACTTACGTGACGACGATGGGCTATTGCATGGAAGCAGCGGCGAAGCACGGCATTTCGTTTTTTGTGCTCGACAGGCCGAATCCGCTGGGCGGCGAAATTATCGAAGGGCCGATGCTGGACGCCGACAAACTGTCATTCGTGGGATATTTTCCGATGCCGGTGCGGTATGCGATGACGCTTGGCGAGCTGGCCCGAATGTTCAACGCGGAAAATAAAATTGGCGCGGACCTGCACGTGGTTGAAATGAAGAATTGGCATCGCCGCGATATGTATTGGATGACGGGCCTTCAGTGGATCCCACCTTCGCCGAATTTGCCGACTGTCGCGAATTTGATTCCTTATCCGGGGATCGAGATTCTGCAGGCGGGCGGAGTGTCGGTCGGGCGCGGCACCGATTCTGCATTTCTGGAATTTGGCGCGCCGTGGATATTCCAACATGACCTGGTCGAGAGATTGAAAAGGCGCTCGATTGCTGGAGTGCGATTTTCGGCGCAGACTTTTACTCCCCAGGCGGGACCGTATGCCGGGCAGGAGTGCCATGGGGTTAAGCTGCAAATTACCGATCGGGATGATTTCGAGTCCGTACTTATGGGACTTGAAATTGCGGAGGCGTTACGCCGTCCATATTCGAAGCAATTTCAGATTGCGAAGATGATCGAGCTATTGGGGTCGCAATCCACGGTCAAGCGGCTGGAAGCCGACGATAATCCCAAGGACATTGAGGCGAGCTGGGCGGCTGAGTTGAAAAACTTTCGCGCGATGCGTGCGAAATATCTTATCTATCGTTAGGCGGCAGGACAAAGGCGCAGTTCGTTTGGGTGGCGAAATTTCCGCAGTGGTGGATGGATTAATGGGAGCCGATTTTCAATCCGAAAAAGCTAGACGGCCTAGGGCGTGGCTGGCTTGGAGCAGCGGCAAAGACAGCGCTTGGGCGCTCCACGTGGTTCGGCAAAGCGGCGAATTTGAAGTTGTAGCGTTGCTGACGACCGTGAATCAGACATACGCACGCGTGGCCATGCACGCAGTAAGAGAATGCCTGGTGGAGATGCAAGCGGCTGCGGCGGGGCTTCCATTGATAAAGGTGCCGATACCGTCACCTTGTACGAATGAGGTTTACGAGCAGGCGATGGGCGAAGCGATGGCGCGCGCGCGGGCCGAAGGCGTCCGGCACGTTGTGTTTGGCGATCTTTTTCTGGAAGACATCCGCGCGTATCGTGAGAAGCAGCTTGCCGCTTGCGGCATGACGCCGATTTTTCCGCTTTGGCGGCGGAATACTCGGCAGCTCGCCGAAGAAATGATCTCGCACGGTTTGTCGGTTTACCTGACGTGCGTGGATCCCCGCAAGCTGGAACGCTCGTTCGCGGGGCGCAGATTCGATGCGGATTTTTTGCGTGAGCTTCCGCCGGAGGTGGACCCGTGCGGCGAAAACGGGGAGTTTCATACGTTCGCGAATGGCGGGCCGATGTTCAAACAAGGTATACCGGTCACGGCCGGCGAGATTGTGGAGAGAGAGGGGTTTGTTTTCGCCGACTTTCTTCCACGCGCGACGGCGGCAGGCACCTCATAGAATTGGGTTCTGATTCGTTCAAAATCTTAGGCGCGATTGCATTCATAGGAAGCGGCACTGATGCGGATTTGTTCGTTGTTACCTTCGGCTACGGAGATTCTATACGCGCTGGGTCTTGGGGATTCCGTTGTCGGAGTGACGCACGAATGCGATTTTCCGGCCGACGCGGCGAAGAAGCCTGCATTGATACGGCCGCGAGTGGATCCGCAAGCTGAAGCGTACGAAATCGACCGGCAAGTGAGCGAACTTGTTGCCCGCGGTGAAAGTATTTACGCGGTGGACGCGGAATTGTTGCGCTCGTTGGCGCCGGACCTGATTATCACGCAGGACCTTTGTCACGTTTGCGCGGCTTCACCCGACGATTTGGCGACGGCGCTCACGCGGCTGCCGAAGAAGCCGCGCGTGCTTGCGCTGACGCCGCATTCGTTGCGCGACGTTTGGGACGACGTGCGAAAGATCGGCGACGCCACGCAACGCCGCCGTGAAGCCCAGGCGCTCTCGATTACTCTCGAACAGAAAGTGGCGGCGATAGAAGCCAGGGCTGCGCAAGCTAAGACGCGGCCGCGCGTGTTGTGCATCGAATGGCTCGATCCGTATTACGTCGGCGGGCACTGGGTGCCCGAAATGGTGGCGAAGGCGGGTGGGCAAGATGTTTTAGGGCGCGCGGGCGAGGCATCGTTTCGAGTGACCGCCGTAGAAATTGCAGCGACAGATACGGAAATTATTATCGTGATGCCGTGCGGGTTCGGCGTCGAACGGGCGGTTTCAGAGTACCGGGCGGCGAAATTCCCGGACGGATGGCTGGATTTGCCGGCAGTGCGCGAGGGGCGCGTCTTCGCGATAGACGCTAACAGTTATTCCGCGCGGCCCGGGCCGCGGCTCGCGGATGGAGTCGCGATACTCGCACATTTATTTCATCCCAGCTTGTTTCCGGCTCAGCCGCCAGAAGGTTCATTCAGAAAATTGTAGGGTGGTGCAAAAACTAATCCGCGTTGTTTTCGGTTTGCCCGCGCCACAAACGATAGAAAAATAGGCCTGACAGAATCATTGCCAATCCGATGGAAGACCGAACTGGCCGCTGAATCCAGATGTTAATTGTTAGCGCTAGAGCGCCTGCAACGAACAAGCCAGGCACCACGGGGTAACCCCATGTGCGGTAGGGGCGCTTCATGTCCGGCGCGATTTTCCTGAGGCGGAACATCGCCACCACTGAAAGCGCGTAAAAAATCCAAGCGGCGAAGACGAACAGGGAAGTTAGTTCTTCGAAAGTTCCTGAGAGCGCCATCAGCGCCGCGAGTGTTCCCTGAAAAATTAGAGCGCCGCCGGGAGTGCGAAAGCGGCGGTTCACGCTGCCGGTGACGCGGAAGAACAAACCATCGCGGGCCATCGCGAATGGCACGCGCGCGCCGCTCATGATCGAAGAATTGAGAGTGCCGAGGGCGGCGACAATCATTGCCAGCGTGATCCAGAATGCCGCGCCCGGTCCCGCAAAACTTTCCACCACATCGGAAGCAACGTGCGACGAACTCGCAACGCTGGCAAAAGGGAGAGCGTAGAAACAGACCGCGCTGAACAGGAGATATATTACGGCGACGAGAATGGTTCCGCCGGCCAGCGCGCGGGGAAAATTTCTCTCCGGATTTTGAACTTCGGAGCCGACGCGGTTCAGGTCTTCCCATCCGTCATAAGCCCAGAGCGCTGCCGCGAGCGCAGCGAGGAAAGCGGTCAATGTGCCGGCACTCGTTTGCATCGGCCAGAATGGATGAAAGTGCGACATGTTTCCGTGTCCGAACCAGAAACCCGCCGCGACGATGGCGAGCACGGCGGCGACTTTTAGAAGCGTGAGCGCAACCTGCACGCGTCCACCGAGGCGTACGCCAAGATAATTGATGAAGGTGAAAAGGATGATCGCTCCAGCCGCCATGGGCTGCGAGCGGGTGAACACAAATTCGTAAGGCGCGCCGCTGAAGGGAAGCTTGAAATGCCAGGAAAAGATGGGAACCGCGAGAGCAGGAATCAGGAAACTTGTAAATCGCGCTAAGCCTGCTGCAATCGACGCCGCGGAACTCGACTCGCCAACAGTGGAATGCATCCAGCCGAAAAGAAAGCCCCAGACGGGTCCCAGGCCTCTGCGCAAGTATGCATACTGTCCGCCGGCTTCGGGCATCGCTGCGCCGAGCTCGGCAAAGGACAGCGCTCCAAAAAGCGAAAGCAGCCCACCTGCAATCCATGCGGCATAAACCAAGCTGACCGAGCCGCCGACCGCCGCCATTTCGCCCGGCTTGAGAAATATTCCAGTGCCGACCATGGTGCCGACGACAATCGCCGCTGCAGCCCAGGGACCGAGGCCGCGTATCAGATCGAGGCGTTCCTTCGGATGCGTGCCGGTTGCGATATTTCTCTCCTCGACGAAAAATTAAAATCTATAACGGCTGCGGCGCGTGAGATTCTTTCCTTGCGACGTTCGCGAACATGCTTGCCAGCGAGCCGACGGCGAACGTGATTACCGTTCCGACGAGCACGTACCAGGTCCACGCGAGCGGCGTGAGAAATCGAACCGCGATCATCGTTACAAGACCTGTTACAAAACCGACGAGCGCTCCCGTTTCATTTGCGCGGCGATTCCAGGTGCCGAGCAAGAAAACTCCGAGCGTTGCGCCGTACGTAATCGATGCAATCGTTAGGCCAGCCACGAGCACCGGGCCCCAGCGAACAAGTCCAAGGAGGCCAAGCACGATGCCCCAGACCAATGTGAGCTTGCGTGAGCGAACAAGAGACCCCGCCGCACTTTCGTTGCGACGCGCCCTCAAGTCTATGATGCTGGAGGAAGCGAGCGAGTTCAACGAGCCACTTGCGTTCGACATCGCAATTGCAAAGATGGAGGCGAGCACGATGCCCGCGAGACCCACCGGCATGTGATGAACGATGAATTCGGGATAAACCTTGTCGAGGTCGCCGCCTGGTATTGCGAGAACGAAATGCTGAGCGTAAACGAACAGCATGACGCCCAACACGAGAAACAGAGAGAACTGGGCAAAAATAATCACGCCGCTAGCGAGCAACGCGGTTTTGCTGTCACGTTCGTTGCGCGAGGAGAGAAGGCGCTGGACCATGGTCTGATCGGTGCCGTGGCTCGCCATGGTTAGAAATGTTCCGCCGAGAAGACCGGACCAGAACGTGTAGCTCTTCGTTAAGCTGAACGCGAAATCGAAAATGGTCAGCTTTCCGCCAGCTGCTGCAGCAGCCTGCGTCACTGTGGGCCAGCCGCCGGGAATTTTGTGGAGCAAGAGAAAAAAGGCAGCGACGGAACCGGCCATGTAGAGCGCGAACTGAATCACGTCCGTCCAAATCACGGCGCGCATTCCGCCTTCAAAGGTGTAAAAAATGGTGAGCGTTGCAATGATCAGTATGGAGGTTCGTTCGCCGGTGCCAAACGCCACGCTTACAACTTTGCCGATGGCGGAAATTCGAATGCCCTCCGCGAGCGCGCGCGTGCATACGAACACCACTGCGGCCGCCGACTTAATGCGCGGGCCGAAACGCTTCTCCAGAAGCTGGTAAGCCGTGTAGAATTCCCCCTGGAAATACTGGGGGACCAGGACGACGCATAGAATCACGCGGGCGACCAGGTAGCCGAGCACGAGCTGAAGAAATCCCAGATTTCCGCCGTAGGCAATTCCGGGCGTCCCGATGATCGTAAGCGTGGAAGTTTCGGTGGCGACGATCGAACAGGCGATAGCCCACCAGGGCGCGGTGCGGCCGCCCAAAAAATAATCGCGCAGATTTTGTTGGCCGCGGCGGAAGTGGGCGCCAAAAAGCGTGATGCCCACGAGATAGAGCGCGAGAATAGCGAAGTCGATTGGGTTGATTTGCATGTGCCGCGCGAGTTGAGTCGCGCGCGATGCTAACCGCCCGCTTCGAAAACTGTCAAGCACGGTGGAGAATATGCCGGAAACTAATGCGCTTCCTGGCGGAGCTTACTATCTCGGCTTCGATGGCGGAGGCACGAAGACAGACTGCTTCCTGATTGACGCCGAAAGTAATGTGCTGGCACACGCTACGGCCGGACCTTCGAATCCGATTCGCGCCGGTTACGCCAAGGCGTGGTTCACGTTAAGCGATGCCGCGGATCTGGTGCTCGAACGGTGCCATTTGAAATCGAGCGACATTCGCGGAATTTGCGCGGGGATCGGAGGCGCTGGGCGCGACGCCGTCGCCAGACGCATCGCAGTATTCCTCGAACGCGGGTTTCCGGAAGCCGGGGTGATGGTTACCACCGATCTCGAGATTACGCTGCAAGCAGCGGTGGGTGACGGCGAAGGAGTGATTCTTGTTGTGGGCACGGGTTCGGCGGCCTATGGACGCGATGAGGAAGGCCATATCGCGCGCGCCGGCGGACGCGGGCCGTGGTTCAGCGATGAAGGAAGCGGTTTTGACATTGGACGGCGCGCCTTGGCCGCCGTGGTTCGCGCCGAAGAGAAACGCGGCCCCGCAACCGCGCTCTCTCAGAAAATGTTGCATTGGCTGGGATGTAAGGACTGGAGCCGGGTGCTCGATTGGGTGGTAAAAAATCCCGACGACGTTTTTCCGCGCATTTTTCCGTTGGTTGCTGATCTGGGAGATCAAGGCGACGCGGTTGCTTGCGAAATACTTTCGACCGCTGCGGAATCGTTGGCCGAGTTAGTGTCCAGCGTGCTGCAGAAACTCGGCATGCAGGATCGCGAGGTGCGCGTTGCGAAATCCGGCGGCACTATCGGCCGGAGCAAATTTTTCGACGGCGCGGTCGAATCCGGGCTGGCCAGAGTTGCGCCACGCGCTAGTTTGATCCCGCTGCTTGTGAAGCCAGCCGAGGCCGCGGCGAGAATGGCGATTCGCCTGGCGAAACGAAAGGCCCATGCCGGATGATGGAGCCGCTGCCCGTTTGCAGCGCGCTCGGTCCGCTTCCGGAGACGATCTGGATCTGCTGATCCACGAAGCGGATGCGGAAACTCTGCTTGCCCTGCTCGAAAATCCAAACATGCAAGAGCCTCACGTCAGCCGGTTGATAGAGCGGCTCGACCTCTCCGCCGGCGTGCTTACCGCAGTGGCCAAGGGAGGGAAGTGGACTTCCAGCGAAAGCATCCGGCTCAGTCTCGCTCGCCATCCGCGGACACCTAGACGTGTTGCAATCTCCATGCTGCGGCAGCTTTATTTGTTCGACCTCGTGCGGCTGAGTTTGCTGCCTTCTGCTCCGGCGGATATTCGCCGCGCGGCCGAAGAATCTATACTTACGCGTGTACCGCATATTCCCATAGGAGAAAAGCTGACTCTCGCGAGGCGCGGCCCGCCGCGGGTGGCCGCTGCGGTGTTGGCCGAGGGGCATCCGCAAGCGGTGAAGCTCGCGCTGGCGAATTCGCTGCTGACGGAAAGCCAGGTGCTGAAAGTTCTGGCGAAGCCAGAGATTCCTGCGCGCGTGGTGACGGCTATCGCGCAGCACGCGAAATGGTCCTTGCAGTACAATGTGCGCGTGGCTCTCGTTCGACATGCACATACGCCGGTGCCGGCGCTGCTTCAATTTCTTCCAGATATCACGTTGCGCGATTTGAAGGACACTCTAACGCTCGAAGCAGTTGCGCCGCATGTCCGAAAATATATTCAGCAGGAATTGGCGCGGCGTGCTGACGATGCGAAGCAGAGCACTTTGTAGAACGGGCTAGAGGCTGTACGCGAGGAAAGAATGGCGAATAAAAAAACCCGAGTGCGCATGATCATGATTCTGGCGGGCGTCGCGTTCATCGGATTGCTTGTCTATCTTTCGGAGCGGCAAAACCAGAATCAATATGAGGTATGCGTTACGTTCAAAGGCGCGATGCACTGTTCCACGGCCGCGGGCGCGACCCAGACCGAAGCCATTCGCAGCGCACAGGGGATTGATTGCGCCATGCTCGCGAACGGACGCGACGAAAATATGGTTTGCCTGGACGTTCCGCCGACCAGCACCCGCCCGGTAACAAAATAGATGTTATTTGACCTGTTCGAGTTCCTGGGCCGCAGAGTTGATCAGCGCGGCTTCGCTTTCAAGCACGGTGGAAACCCGAGTGATTTCGGAATTGGTTTCGTCCCAATGCTTTCGCTCGATCGCTTCACGTACTCCGGGAATCGTTTTGGCGCCATAACCTGAGTAGACACCGGGAGCGTCGATCATATGTTTGTACCAGGGGCGGCGGAGCAGGCCTTCCTCGGTAGTGAGCCGGCGTTCACTCTGCATAAGTTTCTGGTTCAAGTCTTGAAGCGTCGCGGCGGGAACTCCGGCGGTCCATGCTTTTGCGAGAGCATCGTGGTAACGTTGGGCGCTCTGCGTAAGCGAGTCGGCGGCGTTGTCGAGCGGCGCAAAATTCAGATGCGGGGGAACGTCCAAGCGCGGCGGAGCAACGGTCGGATGTCGCGGGTCGCTCGTGGCGGAGAAGAGTCCTTCATCGAGATTTTTGTTGCGTTCGATGGCCTCGTCCCGCGAAGTGTCGGCAAGCTTTTTAAGCTGCTTCAGGTAGAGGTGGATGGTATCGGCGAAGTCGGTAAATTCAAAGGGAAGCAGATCGGAATCTGCCAGACGCATGATCGCGGTGCCGGCGGTCTGGGACAGAGCTCGGCCATAGACGAAGTCCGTGTCACTGAAATGTGTGTACCAGTAAAAATCGTCGTAAATGGAATGGTAGATTCCACTGTTGCCTTCGCCGCCGTAACCCAAATTCATGGAAGCGATGCCGAGGTGATCGATGAAAGCGGTGTAGTCGCTGCCGGAACCTAAGGCTGGCATCCGCAGGTCCGCGCGCTGACGGATTTCCTTGCGGTCCTCATCGTTGTGTGCCCGCTCGATTGCGCGGAACAAAGATCGCTGTCGAACGGTAAGCTTCGTCTCCGGGTCTTGAATATCGCGAGAGACGCCGTTCATGAAATGTTCGAGGGATTGCGAGCCGCCCACAAAGAAGTAGCCGCGGCCATTGCCGTCGCTATTGATGTAGGCGACGCCGTTCTGCTTAAGCTCCTTGTCGTGAGCTTCGGCCCACTCGGTCGAGCCGAGCAGGCCCTCTTCTTCGCCGTCCCATGCACAATAAATGATGGTGCGCTTGGGGCGCCAACCTTCCTTCACCAATTCCCCCAACGCACGAGCTTCTTCCAACATGGCCACTTGACCGGAGATGGGATCTTCGGCGCCATTCACCCAGCCGTCTTCGTGATTGCCGCGCAAGACCCATTGGTCGGGCTGCTCGGCTCCGGGAATTTTAGCGACGACATCATAGAGCGGGACCATGTCCCAGTTGAACGCCAGCTTCAGGTGGACTTTTGTGGCGCCCGGACCGACGTGATAAGGAATCGCAAGAGTGCCGCGCCATTCTTCCGGCGCCATGGGGCCTTCGAGCGCTGCGAGGAGCGGCTGCGCGTCACCGTAGGAAATCGGCATGACGGGAATCTTCGTAAATGAAGGATTGCCCTTGATAGGAATTCGCTTGGCATCGTGAGTAGCGCCAACGCCCGGTGTGAGCGGGTCACCGGGATTCGTAGCGGGGAAATCCATTACGCTGCCGCGCTGAACGCCGTCGGCGGGACGCATGGGGCCCTTCGGGAAAACGTCCTCGACGGAGTAGCCGTCGTCATGCGGATCGGAATAAATCAGGCAGCCGATGGCGCCGTGTTCCGCGGCGACCTTGGGTTTGACGCCGCGCCAGGCTCCGCCATATCGCACAATCACGATTGCGCCTTTTACGGAGACTCCGAGGCGATCCAATTTGTCGTAGTCTTCGGGGACGCCGTAATTGGCGAAGACGAGCGGTGCGGTTACGTCGCCGTCAATCGAATAGGCATTGTAAGTAGGCAACTGCTCGTTCTGCTGATTCGATGTGGGGTCGGCAGAGACGGGCGGCTCCTGAAGCTTCGGTGTGAATTTTGTGGGCGATACCATTTCGAGCACGCGCTCTTTGGGAGTGGGGAAAAGTACTTCGAAAGTCTCAATGTGGGCGTCCCATCCCCAGGCTTTGAACTGCGAAAGTATCCACTCGGCGTTTTGCTTGTCGTAAGCGGAGCCCAAATGATGAGGGTGCGCGGTGAGTCGTTGCATGTAAGCGCGCTGGTTATCGGCACTGGGAATTGCGCGGAATTTCGCTTCCCAATCGCGCTCGGTGGTAGAACTCGTGCGCGTGAAACCCTGCAGAGGCTCTTCGTCGGCCCCTGCGGGGATCAAGAAACAACAGACAGCCAGAAGCGTCAGGATGGCAAAGTTTCGCATGCGGGCTCCTCTTTTTGCTTGTTGGGCATCTTTCGGGACATCAAGCGGGAGCAGGTTACCGCAAAGAAATGCGAAAACCAAATATTCCACGCCGAATTGACACACGGCTTTCCGCTGCATAGCATCGAGGTGAAATGAAAAAGGCTGCCAGATGACCCATTGCCTGAATTGCGGATCCGAGCGGGACGCGGATATATGCGAGGCGTGCGGCTTGAATTCAACCGCGGCGGAATTGTCGCTGCGACAAAGGCTGTTGAACCGCACCGCGATCCTCCTTGTGGGCGGGCTCGCGCTGGTGGCGGCCAGCGAATGCTACCCCGCTCTGGAACTCGACGGGATTCTAATTTTCACCGGCGTTCTTTTTTTTCTTACACTGGGCTTGGGAATTTTGGTTGAAAGACGCGCCTTGCGGCACCAGGAAGTGGAAGCTTTGAAACGCATCTACTACGGACTGATTCCGCTTCCTTGGCTTCTTGCGATCCTGTTGCTCGGAAATGGGGCGCTCGATCGCTATCCGGTGCGGGTGGAGCCGGCTCGCGTGATTTCGAAATTCTCGATGTCCGGACCGGTGCCGAACCGCCGCCTGATCGTTACGTCCTGGCGTGGGGGACGCCGTTTCGAACGAATCCCCGTAGATCGCGGCGATTTCGACCGCGTTAGCCGAGGAGATATGGTTGACGTGCAAGTGAGGGAAGGACTGGTGGGGATTCCGTGGGTTGCAGGGGTTTCGCTGCAGTGAATAGCTCATCGCGCTGGGGGAATTAACACATCGTGCGCCTGCCGGAATCCTGGACCGATCGCTTCACTTTTCTCGAAGCCATCGAAGAAGATTGGGAGCCGATTCCGCGGGCCGCGCTGATCGCGTGGGTTATTTTCTACTTGCTGTTCCTGTACCAAGCGGCACGCGGGCAGGGAATTTTGCTGCTGATCGACGGCGTGTTCGTCCCGATTCACGAAGGCGGCCATTTGCTTTTCCGGTTCTTCGGCGAATTCATTATGGTGGCTGGCGGGACCGCGATGCAGTTGCTCGTGCCGCTCTGGCTCGGGCTTTATTTTTTCTTTCGCCGGCAGCCGCAAGGCGTTGCATTTTGTTTATTTTTTATGTTCGAGCAATTCCTGCCGATCGCGACATATATGGCGGACGCGCGGGCGCAGGATCTGCCGTTGCTCACGGTGGGAGACGCGGAGTACGTGATTCACGATTGGGCTTATCTTTTCGGCAAGCTGGGTTTGCTGGAGCACGACACGCAAATTGCGAGCGCGGTGAGAGCTTTGGGCTGGCTCGGAATGATCGGCGTGCTGATCTGGCTGGTATGGCGAGGACTGAATGATGTTCCACAGCCGCAAGCGCAGCGCGGCGATTCCCTCCGCAGCTAATAAAACGCGCGCATATCGGGTGGATGCGGCAGATCTACTTGCAGAAGGCGGCCGTAATCTCCCAAGGTCAACTTAATTTGCTCGGATGGTCCGACGTCGCGCACGGTCCAATCCGAGGTTGGAAGCAAGCGCCCGGGTACTGCAAAATTGTCGCTCTCCAGACCGTTGCCGTTTTTATGCACATCGGCGAAAGGCACGCTGTAGGCGAGCTTTGCTTTGATGTCGAGCTCGATGTAGCGGCGGCCGAGGAGGACGAGGACGAAGTGCAGATCTTTCTTTTTCTCGGGCTGGTAAACGTTGAATGCTAGCGGCGTCTTATCGTCGAGTTTAACCTGTGCAATGGCAACGGGCTTCCAACGCATGCGCTCGGCGTCACCGCTGGCGCGCGCTGCTACGGCAATTGCGAGGATTGTGAGCATCATGCAAAAACACAGCGGGCGCAGGACGCGAAAAGCGCTGCGGCGAAGGGAACGTCGCCCCTCGGGCAAACCGTGGCAAGGGCTTATGGTTCGGGTCAACGAAAGGTGTGAAGACGTCATGTCGGTGTTTTTGTAAAGACTAATAGATGCTCGATTCGCGCTTGCCACCGGTGTAGTCGATGTAAACGATTTTTGTGTCGGTGTAAAAATCGATGGCGGCGTGGCCGACTTCGCGCGGGCCGACGCTGGAATCTTTTGCTCCGCCGAAGGGGACATGCGCTTCGCCGCCAACGGTGGGCGAATTCACGTGGGTCATGCCGGTTTCGATTTTGTCCACAAACTCAAAAATCTTGTTCGAGTTGGTGGAATAGATCGAGCTGGAGAGACCGTAGCGCACGGAGTTTGCGGCTTGCAGGGCTTCGTCGAAATTCTTCACGCGGATGACGCTGAGCACGGGGCCAAAGATTTCTTCCTGCGCGATGGAACTGTTTGAATCGACGTGGTCGAAAACGGTTGGGGAAACGAACCAGCCTTGGTCATACTTCGGGCCGGTTAGGCGCGCGCCGCCGCAGAGCAGCTTGCCTTCCTTTTTGCCGATTTCGATGTACTTGAGCACGGTATTCATTTGGTTTTCGTCCACCGACGGGCCCATATCGACGCCGACTTCGAGGCCATCGCCGACGACATATTTTTTTGCGCGTTCGACGAGCGCTGAGACGAATTCGTCAGCCACTTTTTCTTCGATCACGACGCGGCTGGTCGCCGTGCAGCGCTGGCCGGTGGAAGCGAAGGCGCCCGCTAGCGTGGATTCTATGGCAAGCTGCAAATCGGCGTCGGCGAGAACGACCAGAGGATTTTTTCCGCCCATCTCGCACTGGATTTTTTTCAAGCGTTGCGCACCGGAAGCGTAAAGAGCGCAACCGACTTCGTTCGAGCCAGTGAAAGAAAGTCCGTGGACAAGCGGGTTCTGCACGAGTTCGTCGCCCGTCTCGCGGCCGGAACCCATCACCAAATTCAGAACACCCGGCGGAAGGCCGGCCTGCTCGAATATTTCGACAATTTTCATGGCTGAGAGCGGGGTGAGCGTTGCGGGCTTGAAAACCATGGTGTTGCCGCAAACGAGAGCCGGAGCAATTTTCCACACGGGAATCGCTACGGGAAAATTCCACGGCGTGATTGCGCCGACGACACCGAGGGGTTGGCGAATGGTGTAAGAAAAATTCTTGGGCAGTTCGCTGGTGAGTGTTTCGCCGTTCAGCCGACGCGCTTCGCCGGCCATGAATTCTGTAATGTTGATGGCGCGCTGCACTTCACCGAGGGAATCTCTTAGCGCTTTGCCTTCTTCGCGCGTCAAGAGACGAGCCAAATGTTCTTTTTGTTCCTGCATCAGACGAGTCGCGTTGAAAAGGATTTTTCCGCGGTTGGGGGCAGGAGTTTCGCGCCAGGCGGGGAAGGCTGCTTTGGCGGCGGCGATGGCCTCTTTCATTTCCTCGCGCGTCGAAAGCGGGATGCGCGCGACGACTTCGTCGGTGTTTGCAGGATTCCGCCGCTCGACAATCTTCGTCGAGCGCGATTCCACCCACTTGCCGTTGATGTAATTCCTGCAAAGCGTCGCTGCACTAGTCGCCGTCGCCATGAATTGTCCTGTCGGCCGAGGCATTAGTCCCGAGACTGCCCCAAATACCCGTAAACATTCTGCGTCGATTGTGAAAGTACATAACGATACATAGCCAAAATCCCACGCAAACGAGATCTAGCATGGCGCCGTAGACATCGTCGCGGCGCCCTGTCTTGAGTGCATGCACGACCTGCAACGAGAACGAATATACGAGATCTGCCGCTAGGAGATACATCAGCCAAAGCGCTAATTTTGCTCTGCCAATCACCAAGAGCCCTATTAAAACAAACGATGCCGGAATTATCATTATTGCCAAAATCGAACCCACTCGGATATTCGGTATTCGGCTGGCGATCGCGAAGATTGCGACGAGTCCGAACAACATTCCAACGAGCGCGATTACCGAGCCGAGTAGTGTTCCCCGGCGGTAATCCTTCGGGTCAGTCGGCGACAGCGGGGGCGATTCGATAGTTTGAATGTTCATCTTGTCGGGACCTCGCTGAAAGATTTGTCGAGAAGGCGGATGCCTTCGTCCACGTCGGCTTTACCGATGTTCATAGGCGGGGCCATGCGGATGGTGTTGCTGTAGAGGCCGCCTTTGCCGACGAGGAGGCCGTTGGCGCGGGCGCGTTCCATGATTTGGTTTGTTTCCTGCGGGGCGGGCTCTTTGGTCTGGCGATCTTTTACGAGTTCCAGCGCCTGCAACATGCCCATGCCGCGAACGTCGCCGATGAGGGGATATTTCTGCTGCAACTCTTCGAGCTTTTTCCGCAAGTAGCCGCCGACCACGTGAGTATTCTCGAGCAGATTTTCTTCCTCGATCACTTCGATGACGGCGCGGGCTGCGACGGACGTGACGGGATTGCCTCCGAACGTGGCGATGTTCAGACCCTGGAATTTGCCGGCGAGTTCGGAGGTAGTGATCGTGAGTCCAACTGGGACGCCGTTGGCCATGCTTTTGGCGGAGGTGATGATGTCCGGCGTGACTTCCCACTGCTCGATGCCCCACCATTTTTTGCCGGTGCGGCCCCAGCCGGTCTGTACTTCATCGGAAATAAAAAGGCCGCCGTAATTTTTCACGATGCGATGCACGATTTTGAAATATTCGGGCGGAGGAGTGATGAATCCGCCGACGCCTTGGATGGGTTCGGCGATGAACGCGGCAATCGAGCCGCTGGTGGTGGTTTGAATTACGCCTTCGACGTCATTCGCGCAAGCCACGCCGCATTCGGGATATTTCAGATGCAGCGGGCAGCGGTAGCAATACGGATTCACGGCGTGCGAGACGCCTACGCTAATCACTCCCGCTTTGCGCCAGGCGGATTGCGCAGTGACGGATTTAGTCAGCGCGGAGCCGCCAGAATAGGCGTGGCGAAGAGCGACGATGTCATAGCTCGGGCTTGCGCTGCGCGCGAGAAGGATCGCCGCTTCGTTCGCTTCCGTGCCGGAACTGGTGAAAAAACTTTTCTGTAATTTGCCCGGAGTGATTTCGGAGAGTTTTTCAGCGAGCGCGACGATGGCCTCGTTGGGATAGAGCGTGGAAGTGTGCTGGAGCTTGTCCACCTGCGCTTTGATTTTGGAAGTGACCTTGGGATTGCAATGGCCCACGCCGATGGTGACGATGCCGCCGAAAAAGTCGAGGTACTTGTTGCCTTCCACGTCCCAGAGATATTGCATCGAGGCGTGGTCGGCGACGAGCGGGTGCTCGTAATAATTGGCGACCGAAGGCCAGATGAATTCCTTGTGCTTGCGGATAACTTCTTCGCTGCGCGTGGGAGCGACAACTTTCGGCGTGGTGGTCATGCCTGTCCTTGCGAACGTTCGCGAGAAGTTTACTCCGCGATGCGCGGTGCGGCAAGTCACGCGGGAGCGGGGGTGCTGTCCTAATTTTGAATCTAAAGCGACCCTAAGGTTGTGGAACCCTCGTCGCTGGACAGGGTAACAAACAGTTGGAAAGCAGGGTTCACGCGGCATAAATATCAGCACAGTTTAGGGTTAGTCCTCGTATAATCCCGGACGAAACGATGGATCGCATACTGAAGCTCCTTTTTCGCGGGTTGGGGCGCGTGTTTCCCGGCTGCATCACGCTGAGCCAGGCGATCGCGTTCAATATGTTTCTCGCGTTTTTCCCCATGCTGCTGCTGGTGCTAGGAGTGCTGAGCAGTAAAGAATCATTTCACACCGCGTTGAGAGATTTGCCGGAACATCTACGCGTGATTCTTCCGCCGGGGAGCGAAGACGTCGTAGTGCAATATTTCATGCGCAAAGGGCTGCATCCCTGGAAGTGGTTCTTGCTTGGGCTCGGAGGAACGCTGCTGGCGGGATCGCAAGTGATGGTGGGCTTCGTCGAAGGATTCCGGATTATCGAGGGCGATTTAATTCAGACCGGCTACGTGCGAACTCATCTGCGTGCATTGGCGCTACTGGTTCTGACGATCGTGCCTTCGCTTTCGGTAATCATCCTTACGATTTTTGGCAAGCAAGCGCGTAGGTGGCTGATCTTGCAATTCGGATTGCCTGATTTGATCAAGGCGGTGGTGTTTATTTTTCAAGTTGGCGTGGTGTTCGCGCTCTCGATGTTCGTGCTGGTGCTGCTATATAGGATCGGGCGGCCGCAGCACAAAGGCTATATGGATCTGCTTCCGGGAGCGGCGGTCGCAACGGTGCTGTGGTGGGTGGTTGATATTTTTTTCGGCGTGTACGTTCGGAAGATGCCGTACGACGTGGTGTACGGCGGGCTGGCGGCTGCGATCGGTTTGCTATTGTGGATGTACCTGACCGCCATCGTGGTGCTTTTGGGCGCGGCGTATAACGCGGAATGGCGGGAGTCAGCCGATGGTGAGCAATTTCCCGTTGAAAAGGGAATGGCCCTGCGGTAGGACTTCACAATCTCACCTTCTCACGATCTCATTTAGCCGGCGTTGGATTCTAATTCGTTTGATCCAGCTTCAAAAGGCGAACTGCGTTTTGTTTCAGGATCAGAGGACGAACATCGTCTCGAATGGCAATTTTTTCGAAGTCTGCAAGCCACCTGTCGGGGGTGATAAGCGGGAAGTCCGAACCAAAGAGCACTTTCTGCTTGAGCAAAGTGTTCGCGTACTGAATGAGCGTCGGCGAAAAATATTTCGGCGACCAACCGGACAAATCGATATAGACCTGCGGTTTGTGCAAACAAATGGAAATGGCTTCGTCCTGCCAGGGAAAGGACGGATGGGCCATGATGATAGGCATGTCCGGGAAATCCACGGCTACGTCATCGATGTCCATGGGGTTGCCGTACTTCAAACGCACTCCTCCGCCGCCAGGCATGCCGGTGCCGATGCCGCTGTGTCCGGTGTGAAAAATTACAGGCATGCGCGCTTCGGCGAGGACCTCGTAAAACGGATAAGCCATGCGGTCGTTGGCATGGAATTGCTGGATGGGAGGGTGCAGTTTGAAGCCGCGAATTCCACCGGCAGCGATTAGGCGACGCGCTTCGTGCACGGCTTCGGGGCCGCGCGTGGGATCCACGCTGGCAAACGCGATCATGATGTCGCTGTTCGCTGCCGCTAGCGCGGCGACTTGGTCATTGGGGATCTGCTTTCTGCCGGTCAGTCGCTCGTCAACTGAGAAGACGACGCACGCGATTTTTCGCGATCGATAATATTCAGCGATGGCCGGGCCGCTAGGAACGTCGCCGGTTGCACCGAAATATTTGCGTGCAGCTTCGTTCACTTCGTGGCCGCCGTCGGACTCGATGTGAACGTGAGTGTCGATGGCGACGAGATTTTCGATTTTGAGTCCTGCGGTTGTATTCATTACGTTTCCCAGTTTGATAGGATTTAATTCCCAACCATTCCGTCCACGTCAGCTTTTTCCGGTTTCGTAAGTGTGGCCGCGGCGCGCGGAGCCGTGGTGCCCGATGTTGGTGTACACTCTCCCGTTCTTTCCGGAACAGAAGTTTGCAGCGATTGCGATATAACCGACATGAATTGCATGAGACGAACTTACACTACCTTCCGTATTTCCTCCATTGCGACAATTTTTTTCGCGCTGACAACGATTTCAGGGTGTAGTCGCAGTTCCCGCAAGCCCGTTGAATCGCCGGCAGCGAACGGTGCGAAAGCGGCAGACATCGACGGCGCCCGAATAGTGAATGCCGATCGCGAGCCGGGGAACTGGATGAGCTATGGGCGCACTTACAACGAACAGCGCTTCAGCCCCTTGAAAGACATCGACGATCACAATGTCACGCGTCTGGGACTCGCGTGGCATTACGACCTGGACACGCGACGAGGACAGGAGGCCACTCCGATAGTCGTTGACGGAAGAATGTATTTTACTTCCGCTTGGAGCAAAGTTTTCGCGCTCGATGCCGCCACCGGCTCATTGCTGTGGAGCTACGATCCGAAGGTTCCGCCGGAGTGGGGTGTGAACGCATGCTGCGATGTGGTCAATCGTGGCGTAGCGGCGTGGGGCGGAAAAATCTTTTTTGGCACACTCGACGGCAGGCTGGTGGCGCTCGACGCAGCGACCGGGAAAAAAATCTGGGAGACTCTGACCATCGACCCCGGGTGGAGATATACGATCACGGGTGCGCCGAGAGTGGTGAAGGGAAATGTGATCATCGGGAATGGCGGCGGGGAGATGGGAGTCCGCGGCTACGTCTCGGCGTATGGCGCTGAAGCAGGCAATCTCGTCTGGCGTTTCTACACCGTGCCGGGGAATCCTTCGAAACCATTTGAGATGCCAATCCTCGAAAAGGCCGCGAAAACCTGGAGCGGAGATTGGTGGAAGCACGGAGGCGGCGGCACAGTTTGGGACGCCATTGTTTATGACCCTGAACTCGATCTGCTCTACATCGGGACTGGGAACGGCGGGCCGTGGAACGAGAAGTATCGGAATCCGAAGCGCGGCGACGGACTTCTGACTTGCTCAATCGTCGCGCTAAGGCCGGAGACGGGCGAATACGTCTGGCATTACCAGGAAGATCCAGCGGACGACTGGGACTACGATTCCGACGAGCAGGTCATCCTCGCCGATATTCCGATCGATGGACAGGCGCGCAAAGTTTTGTTTCATGCTCCGAAGAATGGGTTTTTCTACGTGCTGGATCGCGCCACGGGCGCACTCATCTCCGCAAAGCCGTACACATTCGTCAACTGGGCGAGCGCGATCGATATAAAGACCGGGCGTCCGGTGGAAAACGCGAGTGCGCGTTATTCCAGAGGACAGAATCCCATGCCCGTTGTTCCGGGACCGCTGGGCGCGCACAGTTGGCAGCCCATGTCTTATAGCCCGGTCACGGTACTCGTTTACATTCCGACGCAGGAGACGGGTTTTCTTTACAAGTCCGATGCGCAATTCGAATGGAAATCGCTCGCCACAAATGATGGCATCGACTTCGCAGCCGCAGGCATGCCTCAAGATCCAAAAGTCAAAGCAGCCATTCTCAAAAGTATCACCGGCCGCTTGATAGCGTGGGACCCGATTCAGCAAAAACAAGTTTGGAGCGTGCAGCGCCCGGTGCCGTGGAACGGCGGTGTGCTTTCGACAGCGGGCAATCTTGTGTTTGAAGGAACAGCGGACGGCCATTTTGAAGCGTATCGCGCAGACACCGGAGAAAAAGTTTGGTCGATGGCGGTTCAGAACAGCGTTATGGCAGGGCCGGTGTCTTACGAAGTGAAAGGCGAACAATATATTGCGGTGCTTTCCGGCTGGGGCGGAGTCTTTGCGCTGGCCAGCGGCGAGATCGCTTTGAAAGCCGGAAGAAGACCAAACATAGGGCACATGCTTGCCTTCAAATTAGGTGGCAAGGCGACGCTGCCACCCGTCCAAGAAATCGAGATGCCGATTCTAAATCCTCCGAAATCGACGGCGAGTTCAGCGACTATTGAGAACGGTAAGCGCCTGTACCAGCGATTTTGTTCCGGATGCCATGGCGACGTAGCGGTGAGCGGCGGAGTCCTGCCGGACCTACGATACTCGGCCACGCTCGCGAACGATCAATGGTTCAATGTGGTCTTGGACGGCTTGCTCCAGCCGAACGGAATGGTATCCTTTTCAAAAGATTTGTCACGCCGGGATGCCGAATCCATCCGCGCTTACGTGATTGCGCGGGCCAACGAAACGAAAGCGGAACAGGCCTCGCCTCTAAAGAGGTGAGCTACATCAGAGCCGGCCGTGGCAATGTAGCCTAGTCGAGTGAAGACTTCCTGAATTGACATTCGCAACGCGTTACGTTAATTCATTGCTGCGTTTCGAGGTCGAGTTAGCGGAGGAAAAGATGCCGAAAATCGACATTGCGAGCAGTTTAGAGGTGACCACGCGCGAGTTCGCGTGCCCTGATGTCCACATTGGCGCGAGCGAGGAAGAATCTCCATACGTGCCGTTCATGGAGAACGTTTACATTCGCCACGTGGCGTTTGATGTGCGCAACGGAGCGTTTGCCAACATACTCTGGGTGAAAAAGGGAGGGAAGCTCGGGCGCCACCGGCATCGCGGGCCTGTTTTCGCCTGCACGCTGGAAGGCAGTTGGCGCTACCTCGAATATGATTGGGTCGCGAGGCCGGGAAGCTACGTGCGCGAAAATCCCGGAGCGATTCACACGCTGGTTTCCGACGACCCGAATGGCATGAAGACTTTCTTCTATCTAAACGCTTCTCTTGAGTTCTACGATGACAACGACAATCTTCTCGACACGCTGGACGTTTTCTGGTTCATCAACCATTACGTGTCGTATTGTCGGGAACATGGTCTGAAGATAAACGAAAAGCTCTGGGTGTAAATCGCTGAGCGTGGAATGTAGCTCATCTCTTCAGAGGTGCGGTGTTTCGACCTCGGAAGGAACATGCGCAAATCAGCGGTCTCGGCGGCGTGGAAGAAAAAAGCCAGCGCGACGCCGGCGCTACTTACTTCAAAGGCCTCATCCTTGCCGCGAAAGCTCGTGCTCGATAATTCGACGCGCGTTCACGCCGCCGGCATCAATCTTCAAATTGAGCAGAGCGCGGTCGGTGCGGCGCAAAATGTTTTCCTGCTGCGAATTCAGAATTTCCAGATCCTCGGTGAATACTGCGGCTTGGCCGTCGCGGATGCGCATCGTAAGGCCGCGATCGTCGGTCTGAAAATCGCGAGCCATGCCCCAGTGATACCAGGTTGAAGTCTCCGTTTCCGGCGTCATCAGGTTCACCACGATTCCGGTCACGCCGCGCGAGCGATCACCCTGCGCCGCGCCGGTTCCAGCCATCGCAACACCTACGTCGATCATCACATTCGCGGGCAGCGAAAACCGGCAAATCTGCCAGCGATCGCATTTTTCCTGCGACTTCAGATTGGCGGCCCAGAACGGCGGCGGATCGATGTTGTACATCCATCGCGTGACCGTCACAGAAGTATCGTCCGATTCCACCTTGATCGGCGCCTCCACGATCTCGTGCTGCCCGATGCTTGACGGGTGAACGTAGGTTTCGTGCGACAAATCCATCAAATTGTCCACCAGAAGCTGATAGTTACATTGCACGTGATAGGTGCTTCCTTCAAAAATCCATTTCGGGTCCGAACACCAGCGAAGATCGGGAATCTTTTTTTCATCGGCCAAGGCGGGATCGCCGATCCAAACCCAAATAAAGCGATGGCGTTCGGCCACCGGATAAATCCGCATCTTCGCTTCCTTGTGAATCCCTTGCTGGCCGGGCATCCACACGCATTGGCCGCACTCGTCAAATTCCAAGCCGTGGTATTTGCAGACCAGGTGGTCGCCTTTCAAATATCCCTTGGAGAGCGGAAGCAGGCGGTGTGGGCAGCAGTCTTCAAAAGCAGAGAGCGCTCCGTTGGTTTGCCGATAGAGCACGATGGGCTCGCCGCAAACCGCGCGCCCGAACGGCGCGTGCTTGATTTCGTGATCCCAGGCGATTGCGTACCAAGCGTCTCGCAGAAACATCGCAGCGCTCCTTGCTTCATGTTACGAAGCGAAGTGCATCTTGCCACAAGTGGAAGTCCATCGCCAATCCGGCAACTCTCAACGGCAGGCTCCATATTCTCCTCGCGTCAGCCGATTTGACACTGCGCGCGCCAGCCGCTACCCTCGTCGCCTCATAAAATAGGAGGATCGACGAATGCCCGCGGAATATCGAGCCGACCAAGTAGGCAGCTTTCTTCGGCCGCCCGAGCTACTGGCCGCCCGACAAAATGCCGCAGAGAATCCGCAGCGCCTTCACGAGGTGGAGGATCGCGAAATCCTTCGCGTTCTCGCTAAACAGAAAGAACTGGGCCTGGAGATTTTCACGGACGGCGAATTGCGCCGTCGAAATTTTATGAGCGATTTCACCGACGCGGTGGATGGCTTCGATATGGGCGACGCCGTAGCGCGTTCCTGGAAAACCGGCGAAGCGAAAAGCGCTCGCGAAAGCAGCGTGACGGGAATTGTGACTTCAAAACTGCGACAGGTGCGCCCGCTCACCGGACACGAACTTACTTTTCTGAAGGCGAATTCGCCTGGCGCGATCAAGATGACGCTGCCCAGCGCGACGCAGTTCCCGGCAATTTCCTTCAAGCGCGGAGTCACCGACAAAGTGTACGAAAATCATTCCGCGCTTTTGTGGGACATCGTCGGCATCATGAAGACGGAGCTAGCGAGGCTCGCCGCTGAAGGCGTGAAATATATTCAGATCGATGCGCCGCGCTACAGCTATTACCTCGACCCGAAATGGCGCGAATGGATTCGCACGGAGATGAAAGTCGATCCGGAAGCGCTGCTCGATGATTCCATACGCGCCGACAATGCTTGTTTGGAAGCGGCGCGCCGACCCGGGGTGACGCTGGCGGTGCATCTTTGCCGTGGAAACAATCGCAGCCACTGGTACGCCGAGGGCGGATACGACGTGATCGCTGAAAAACTGTTCACCACCATGGCTGCGGATCGCTTCCTGCTGGAATATGATGATGAGCGCTCCGGGACGTTCGAACCGTTGCGTTTCATTCCCAAAAACAAGGTCGTCGTGCTCGGCTTGGTCAGCTCGAAACTCCCGAAACTCGAGAATGGTGACGACCTCGTCAGGAGAATCGAGCAAGCCGGGCGACATTTTCCGATCGAGAATCTCGCACTCAGCCCGCAGTGCGGATTCGCATCCACCATGGAAGGGAATTTGCTAACCGAGGACGAACAGTGGGCCAAGCTGCGGCTCGTGGTTGAAACGGCCAAGCGCGTTTGGAAATAAACCGAAGGCACGCTTTCAACGTCAAAGTCCGCAGTCGAAAAACGCGGTCTCGCCGGATCCCTGCAGGATGACGTCCCATTTGAACGCGCCGCTCACGCCCGAAACCTTTTTGGCGATTAATGTTTCTCGCCGGGACGGCTCAACCAGGTTCAATGCGAAATCTGCGGCGTTCGCCGGCTCATCAGGAAAATAAATCCGAGTCACCAGACGCCGCAGCAATCCTCGTGCGAAGACGGAAACGACGATGTGGGGGGCTTGCAACTTTCCATCCAGGTCCGGCACTTGCCCCGGCTTGATCGTCGTGAAGCGAAACTTTCCCTCGTCATTGGTCGGGATTCGGCCATAGCCTGCAAAGCTTGCCTCCACCGGTTTATCCTGTTGATCTTCAGGATGCGCGTACTTCCCATAGGAGTTCGCTTGCCAGATTTCAAGGATCGCGTCGGGCACCGGCTTTCCGTCGCCATCTAACACGCGGCCTTCAATAGTTACACGCTCTCCGGCTGTGTCGGAGCCTACAAGGTCTTCTTTTATTGCTGTGCACAGACCGATGGAGAAGAACGGACCGACGGTTTGTGAAGTCGAAGCTTGCCGCCCCATGCTAAGTCTCCATCGGCGTGGCTTCGCGCCCGCTCATCACGATGTCAAATCGGAAGCCCAGGGCCTGTGCGGGAATTGTGTTTTCCCAATCAAACTGCGAGATCAGCCGGTTGCGCGCGTTTTCGTCAGCCGTGCAGTTGAAAATCGGATCGAAAGGCAAAAGCGGGTCACCGGGAAAGTACATCTGGGTAACCAAACGCGACGCGAACCCCGCACCGAAGATTGAGAAGTGCATGTGCGCGGGGCGCCAGGCGTTGTGATGATTT
Organism: uncultured Acidobacteriota bacterium; assembly: GCA_963698005.1. Taxonomy (GTDB): domain Bacteria; phylum Acidobacteriota; class Terriglobia; order Acidiferrales; family UBA7541; genus Palsa-295. The sequence goes on along the minus strand of OY969113.1, from coordinate 1,638,976 downwards.
CCCCAGGGATACGCGCCGGGGCGAATGGTCACGAATCGATAGCGGCCCTCGGCGTCTGTAAGGGTGTGTCCGCATCCTGTGAAGTTCGGATCCAGTGGAGCATTATGCTGGTCGCGCTTATGCAAGTATCTACCGGCCGCGTTGGCCTGCCAGACCTCAATGAGAGAATGCTGCAACGGTCTTCCGTCTTCATCCAGTACGCACCCGCTGACGATGATGCGTTCGCCCAGCGGTTCGCCGGAATGCTGGTGGGTAAGGTCACAGGCCTTCACATCAATTGCGGCTGTTGCGAAGGAAGGTCCAGTGACCTCCGAGAGCGTCTGCGGTAGATAAATCGGAGATTTTTCGGGCGCGCGCTTGATGGAGGAAGCATACGCAGAATGCAGATAAGCGGGCTGCGTGTCCGGATTTGGCCTTCGGTATGGAACAATTTTGGCCACGCCACTTCCTCCTTTACCACAGACGAGAAACGAAATTTCGTCTTCCGGCGATGTTACAAGAACTGACAGTCTTCACACCACTTTTAGCGCACGGCCGAAAACGCGGAAGTTAAGAGGAATTTATGCAAGGGAGGGAAAGTTTGTCAAGACCGATTATCGAAATCTCGTGCGCATATCGGCCGACTAGGGTATCCTTTGCGACTTCCCAGCGGAGGACCCATGTCGCCTGCCAATTCTCGCGCCACCATTGAGAGACGAACACGCGTTGTACCGTCAGCAGAGAGACCAGCCAAGCAACCGTTGATGCCGTCGACGCCCTTCGATGAATACAGCGGAGATCCGAACTTCATGACCTCTTTGGCGCGCGGCTTGGCGGTGATACAAGCCTTCTCGACGCAGAAACGCCAGCTTACCATTTCGCAAGTGAGCGCTAAAACAGGATTTTCGCGAGCTGCGGTGCGCCGCTGCCTTTACACGCTTATAAAACTCGGATTTGCCGGCTCGGACGATAGCCATCACTTTTTTCTTCAGCCCCGTATCTTAGCACTCGGCCACGCCTATATTTCTTCGATGCCGCTGGCCGCATCCGCGCAGCCCGTTTTGGACCATGTCAGCCAGGTGTTGCACGAATCATGCTCGATCGCCACTCTGGAAGGCCTCGACATTATCTATGTGGCGCGCGCCAACGTAACGCGCATCATGTCCATCGACCTGGGAGTTGGAAGCCGCTTGCCGGCGTTTTGCACGTCCATGGGGCGGGTGCTGCTGGCCAATTTACCACCCGCCGAGCTTGAATCTTTTTTCGAACGCGTTCAACTCACGCGCCATACAAGCAAAACGATCGTGACCGCGGAGAAATTAAGGCAGGCACTGCGCCTCGTCGCTCGGAACGGCTACTCGCTGGTTGATCAGGAGCTGGAGATTGGTTTGCGTTCGATGGCGGTCCCCATCGAGAACCCAAACGGAAAAGTGGTGGCGGCATTGAACGTGGGGGCGCACGCCCAGCGGCTTTCCATTCAAGAGCTACAGAATAAATTCCTGCCGCAGCTTCGCGCTACAGCACGAGAGCTTTCCATGCTCTTGAACTGATTGCTTGCGTTCGGCGATTGGCGAAGACGCGACCGGCAGATTCCGAGAGCAGCCTTAGCGCGAGCGATGCCGGTCGATGGTGAAACTCCGTACTGAGAGAAGACCATTAAAAATGCGTGCGATAGATTATTTTGACCAAGGCGCTGACGCGAACTCCGAGCGGACTGCGATCGTCGACCGCGAGAGCCGCTACACGTATCGGGAAATGCGGGAGATCACGCACCGAATCGCGCGCGCGATGAGGGTGAACGGGTTGGGCGGGGAAGAACGCGCCGCGATTTATTCACCTAATGATGCGCGCGTGTTGATTTGTATGCTCGGCATTTTACGAGCAGGCGCGGTGTGGGTGCCGATCAACTCCCGTAACGCTCCAGAAGCCAACGCTGAATACATGGCTTATGCCGAAGTTTCCTGGCTTTTCTACCACAGCAGCTACCGCGAGCAGGTTGACGAACTCAAAGTGCGCGTTCCGACGTTACGGCATTTCATTTGTATCGATGCCGAAGATGGCCTGAATCCTTCTCTCGACAAGTTTAGGGACTCCGGCTCGGCTTCGGCTAGCGAAGAAATCGACTGGGGTGATCCGTACGGAAACCCCGAGCGGCTGATGGGCCTGGTTCCAACCGGAGGAACCACCGGCGCGGCAAAGGGAGTGATGGTCACGGATCTGGCGTGGGGAACCATGACGGAGATGGCTGGCCAATACTGGGCGGGAGAGACGACGGACCGCGTTTGCCTAACAAGCGCGCCACTCTCACACGCGGCCGGCGTGGTGGCGTTCGTGATGACATCCCTAGGCGCCACCAATGTAGTCATGCCGGCATTCGATGCGCTTGAGGTTTTGCGGAATATCGAACGACACCGCGTCACCCACATGTTCCTGCCGCCCACTGCGCTGTATGCGCTGCTCAACCATCCGCAACTGAGCAATTTCGATTACTCAAGTCTGCGGGTCTTCCTAATCGTCGCTTCGCCAGTTTCGCCGGACAAGTTCAAGAAAGCTGTGGAGGTTTTTGGACCTTGCATGTGCCAGAGCTACGGTCAGACGGAAGCACCGATGCTGCTCACTTGGTTAGACCAGAAAACTGTTGCCGCCGCAGCCGCCGGAGAACATATCGAGCGGCTGCGAAGCTGCGGCAAGGCTACTTCTGCTGTCACGCTCGCCGTAATGGACGAAGAGGGCCGAATACTTCCTGATAACACTCCTGGCGAAATTGTGGCGCGGGGCTCTTTGGTCACGCGCGGCTATTTCAAACTTCCGGAAGCTACCGCTGAGATTCGCACGCATGGCTGGCATCACACCGGCGACATCGGCTATCGGGACGAAGACGGATTCTTCTATATCGTGGACCGCAAGAAAGACATGATCATCACCGGAGGCTTCAATGTTTACTGCGCGGAAGTAGAAGCCGGTGTGATGGCGCTTCCGCAAGTTCACGAGTGCGCTGTAATCGGCGTGCCGGACGAGAAATGGGGCGAAGCGGTAAAGGCAATCGTGGTGCTCCGCGCCGAAGAATCGCTAAGTGAGGATGCCATCATTGCGCATTGCAAAGAGAAACTCGGCGGAGTGAAGGCGCCCAAGTCGGTGGCATTTATTGACGTGATCCCAAAGACTGCGGCGGGGAAGACGGACAAAAAGGCGCTTCGCAAGCCTTATTGGACCAGTCGTGACCGAAGCGTGCATTGAAGGGACCCCAAGAGAAAATCGGAAGAAGATAGACGAAGAGTTACTGTTGGCCCGGATCATAAATTGGCCGGAACTAACTGTTTTATTCAGCCTATCAAATCGGATTATAGCTGACGCCGATAATCGCACGGGCGGACGATTAAAGTGCTTGACAAAACGCGGCACAGGCGTTAGACCTGCTGCAAATTTAACTAGGAATCCCAACACGAGGCAGGGGTTAGCTCCCGTTAGGCGGGGCAAATGAAAAGGGGTGGTGATCGATGAAGGTACGCACTTGGCTGTTGGCTATTCTAGCGATTGCGATTCTGTTTGGTCATCCACGTCCAACGTGGTCGCAAACCAGCGTAGCGTCGTTAAACGGAACCGTCCTAGACGAAAGCGGCGGTACCGTAAGCGGAGCCAGCATCAGCCTGCGCGAAATGGATCGAAATACCATGTACAGTGCCACCTCCGACCAATCCGGCTATTACGCCATACCCAATCTTCCTCCCGGACGTTACGAACTGAAGGCTGAGTTCAAGGGCTTCGCGAAGTACACGCAGACGGGGACCATACTTAACGTTGGCCAGACAGCCACGGTCAATATCACCCTAAAAGTCGAGGCGCACGGCGAAGAAGTGATCGTCAACACAGAAGCGCCGACTATCGAGCCGACCAAAACAGAAATCAGCCAGGTGATCGACACGAAGCAGATCAACGATTTGCCAATCAGCGGGCGGCTATTCACCGACTTTGCGCTGCTGACCGCGGGCGTGGCCACGGGCCGCACCAGCCTGCAGTCCACGATTACAGAATTCGAGGTGACCCGAGTTTCATTTGGCGGTATGCGCGATCTCAGCAATGAAGTCACGGTGGACGGCGCAGACAACATCAACACGGTGACTGGTTCGCAACGGTCGACGCCGCCGCAGGAATCAGTACAGGAATTCCGTGTGGTCAACAACGGATTTGGCGCGGAGTACGGACGCGCGCTGGGCGGGATCGTCAACATCGTTACTAAATCGGGCGGAAATGAATTTCATGGCACGGTATATGATTATTTGCAGAACAACGCCGCCGATGCACGGTCGCTTCTCCAGCCCGAGCCGGACGCCAACGTGCTGCGGCAAAATCAATTCGGCGCGTCGCTCGGAGGCCCGATCCAAAAGGATAAATTCTTTTTCTACACCAATTACGAAGGCCAGAGGCGCGCGGAATCGCCCACCTTTCCCGGCGTGTTTTATCAAAACCTGGATTTGATCAATGAGTCGAAAGCTGCTCTAGGCATCGCACCTGAGAACCCCAATATTCTAAAGACCAAGAATAACGACTACGGAATCATCAAGGCTGATTACCAGATCAATTCCAACAATCACCTAAGTTTGCGTTACAACGTGGAAGATGGGCGCGACTTGAATCAGTTAGTAGGCAGCACGCTGGACGGCGGCGGCATTGGCGCTCCCAGCAGCGGCCACAATCTGTTTCTTCGCGACCAATCTTTGGTGGGCACGGTGAGCACGATACTTAAGCCCAATCTGGTGAACAGCGTTCTGGTTCAATATGCGCGCCGCCACTATAATTTTCCAGGCGTGACCGGCCAGCCGAACTTGGACATTCCTAACACGCTTTTGTTCGGACACAACTTCGGAGTTTTCGATGCCATTTACGAAAGCCGCGCTCAACTTGCTGACAATGTATCGTGGGTAAAAGGGAACCACGTCGCGAAATTCGGCATCGATTACAACTACGTCAGCAATTTTGTGATCTGGCCGGGATTCACTCCCATGAGGATCGTCTTGCCCGGGCTCAATTGCCTGGTGGATTTTGCCAACTTTGTAGATACGACTGCAGATATTCCGTCGAATCCTGCCGACGGACAGTGCGCGACTTCGACAGGTTTCCCTACCGTACCGGGGCCGAATCCGCTTGACCCATTGAACGGCGTTCCGATCGTCTTTTGGGGAGCCCCGGTTGGAAGCGCGCCCAATCCTCCGAGCGGTCAGCTTCCGACTCCGCCCCCGATCCCAACGAACTGGCAGCACGCATATCTGCCATCGGAAACGGGCAACTTTTCCGAAACTCTTGATCACGCTTACTATGGGTTTTACGCGCAGGATCAGTGGCGAGTCCGGCCCAGTTTGACGATTAATTATGGTCTGCGGTATGACTTCGAGTCAGGGCTGCAGAAGCAAATCAACCCTCACTATAACGGTGTCCAGCCCCGTCTCGGTTTTGCTTGGTCTCCGAATAACAAGACAGTCGTGCGAGCCGGCGTTGGGCTATTTGACGATCGCTACAATCTGTCTTTCTTGTTCATCACACAGCCGCAAAGACCTGTAATAATTCCTGGGGAGACGCTACCGGGAATCCGGGAAGGTGCAAACACGGCGACTTGGGTCCTGAACCAGTTGACGCCGGGGCCATTGGCCGGTCCACCCACATTCCTACTTCCCGCCAACGCGGCGGCAACTTTGGTCACCACCGGCCAGGTGCCGGCGCAATTCATTACCGGGCCTTGCCCGCCTTCGTGCACTGCGGGTGCGGGCATGGTGCAGCACGACAGCAAAATCCCTTATTCGGAGCAAGCCAATCTTGAAATCGACCGGGAAATCGGACATGGACTTACTGTCAGCGCTGGATATCTCTGGGTTGCGGCGCACCATTTGGTCCGGGCGTCGAACCTAAACGTCTGCCCGCCATTCGGCGCGCCTGCGGACACGACTGTCCCTACGATTAACCCAGGCGTACCGAACTGCGCGCCAACTCCGGCACCTCCTGCCGGCTGGCCTGCTGGTAAAGCTTATTTTGGTGCCGCCGGTGTACCGGGCGGAGGTGCGGCGTACAGCAATGCCGGACTTTTATACTCCACGGATAATACGGGCAACTCCGTTTACAACGGTCTGACGCTGCAGGTGACCGAGCGAGCAGGACAATATTTCAGCCTCAACGCGAACTACACTTTCTCACACACTCTTGACGATGGAACGTTTACAACCTTCGTCAGCACACCGCAAGACCTCTACAACCGGGGACTGGAACGGGCGAATTCGAACCAAGATGTTCGTCAGCGGTTCATAGCGAATTTCACGGGAACGGGTCCTATCCATAGCATCCTCCGGAACTTCACGATGAGCAACATCGTTACTCTGCAAACCGGAAGGCCCTTCACCATGTTCGTAGGGTTTGATGCCAACGGAGACACGAATCCCGTTACGGACCGCGTTGGAAATCTGGGGAGGAACACATATTACGGCGATCCTCTCTACTCATGGGATATGCGCATCTCTCGTTACTTCCAGATTCGAGAACGGCTGAGACTCGATCTGATGGTTGACGCATTCGACTTACTCAACCGGCCGAACGTGGACGAGGTGACGTCGGTGTACGGCGCGGCAGTGATATGCGGAGGTACAGCGGTTCCAAGGAACTACCGAGATAAGGCCACCAGAGAGACTCAGGCCCAAGCTGCCGACTTCAATCCCATGGATCCGGCCACGTTCACCTGCCCGAACTTGTCGCCGGTTCCAAGCCCGCCGGTTCCGAACGGTCTCTTCGGCGCTCCGAGGACCATGCTGAATCCACGGCAGTTCCAATTTGCAGCGAAGTTTTCCTTCTAACGGCTGCATCGCCGGGGATTGGTTTCGGCGCAAGATTAATGTTCGGACCGTTCCCGGCCGACGCCTATTTTCAGTGTGGTGCTCGTCTTGTACCGCTTAGCGGCTGTCCCTACCTACACCCGGGGGTCTGTAAAACTATTCCTACTGATATCATGGAGACGATGAACTCGCCCCACGCTAAGGACACCTCAAGCGTGCAGCACGCTGCTAAGGGCCAAGGCGTCCGTCAGGTGCGCCTCCGGACGTCCGGAGCGTCTGTTGAAAAGCTGGCCGACGGTACATTGCGTGTGCGAGCGGATGAAGCGCTTGGTCCGTATCCGAAGGTTCTTACCGATCGCCTGGTCCATTGGTCCGGGGCGTTTCCGGAAAGAATTTGCGTGGCTCAGAGAGAAGCAAGCGGCGAATGGCGGCGGCTTACTTACGCGCAAGTGCTCGCGGCAGTGGAAAGCGTTGGACAGGCGCTGCTTGATCGAGGTCTTTCGGCCGAGCGGCCCGTAGCGATTCTTTCCGAAAACGATCTCGACCATTTGGTGCTCATGTTGGCCGGACAGCACGTCGGAATTCCTACCGCCCATCTTTCGCCTGCCTATTCGCTGGTCTCGAAGGATTTCGGCCGGTTGCGCCATGCCCTCGACCTTCTTACGCCGGGACTGGTCTTTGCATCGAATGCCGAGCGCTATGGCCGCGCTATCGAAACGGTTGTGAGCGGCGATGCCGAGCTCGTTGTCACAAGTCCCGCTCCAAAGGGCAGAAAGGCAACTCTGTTTGCGGAACTCCTGGCTACAGCGCCGACATTGGCTGTTCAAGTTGCGCACGAGCAGATACAGCCTGACAGCGTGGTTAAGTTTCTCTTCACATCCGGTTCGACCGGCATGCCCAAGGCCGTTATCAACACCCACCGGATGATCTGTTGCAACCAGCAAATGATCGCGCAGGTATTTTGCTTTCTGCAGGACGAACCTCCCGTTCTGGTGGACTGGCTGCCTTGGAATCACACGTTTGGCGGAAACCACAACGTGGGCATCGCTCTTTACAACGGCGGGAGTTTTTATATTGACGACGGCAAGCCGGGACCCAGCTTCATCGAAGAAACCATTCGAAACCTTCGCGAGATCTCTCCGACGGTTTACTTCAACGTTCCCAAGGGCTATGAAGATCTGCTGCCGGCCCTGCGCGGAGAGATCAAGCTCCGTGAAAATTTTTTCCGCCGTCTGCGCCTGATGTTTTATGCCGGAGCAGGCTTATCGCAACCGGTCTGGGATGCTTACCGAGCTTTGGCGCTTGAGACCTGCGGCGAGCGAATTGTGATGGTCACGGGTCTCGGCGCCACCGAGACTTCTCCGATGGCCATTCAAACCTCCTGGGAAACAGATCGGGCCGGCGTCGTGGGTATTCCTATTCCGGGCGTGGAAGCTAAACTTGTGCTGCGCGGCAAGAAACTCGAGGTGAGTGTTCGCGGACCAAATGTAGCTCCAGGTTACTGGCGCCAACCGGAACTCACGCGAAAGACGTTTGACCAAGACGGTTTCTACAATTTCGGAGATGCTCTACGCTTCGTGGATCCGTCCGACGTGAACAAAGGTTTCGAATTCGATGGGCGCCTCTCGGAGGATTTCAAGCTCGCGAGCGGGACATGGGTTAACGTAGGCGTGCTTCGTGGCGGGATTCTGAGCCACTTCGCGCCATTTGTCCGCGACGTTGTTGTAACCGGCCACGATCGAGACGAGGTTGGTCTGATGATCTTTGGAGATATCGATGAATGTCTCGCTCTCTGTTCCGGGCTTGGGCGCTCCTCATCTGCAGCGGAGATTTTCGGACATCCAAACGTGCACCGGCGTTTCCAAGAGTTGCTGGAGAGCTTTGCGGTGAATGCCACAGGGAGTTCCAACCGCGTCACGCGAGCAATCGTGGCGCAAGAGCCGCCTTCACTGGATGCGGGCGAAATCACGGACAAAGGTTCGCTGAACCAGCGTGCAGTCCTCGATCGACGCACTCCGATTATCAATCAGCTTTATGCTGAGGAACCCTCTTCACAAGTTTTGCGAATCAAGCGGAAATAATTTGCGGCCCGGCGAGGATGCTGTGTGGACAGTGGACATTGACGTTGGCGGAACATTAACGGACGGCATCTTCACTAGCGGCGAGGAAGCCTTCTGCGTGAAAGTGGATACTACGCCGCACGATTTGACGGTTTGCCTGTTTGATTGCTTGTCGCGAGCCGCCGATAAACTGGGTTTCCCCGGCACGAATGAATTTCTCGAAAAGGTGGAGCTCATTCGCTGGTCCACTACGATCACTTCCAATGTGCTGGCGGAATCGCGCGGGCCTCGCATCGGATTGATTGTCTCCGAAGGCCATCAGAGAGACCTATATGGCACGGAATCCCGCAGCGGCGTTTTGAATCGGCTGATTTCCGAGCAGGACGTAATCGGTGTGAATGCTTCCGCAGGCGAATCTGAAATCATGAATGCCGCGCGCAAGCTGCTGGAAAGCGGCGTGCGACGCATCTGCGTCAGCCTGGAAGGTTCACATCGTGATTCGCGGCGGGAAATTGCGATCAAACGAATCATCGACCAACAGTATCCGGATCATTTCCTGGGTTCCGTGCCGGTGCTGGCCGGGAGCGATATTTCCAAATCCGCGGAAGACCAAACGCGCACATATTCCGCGCTGATCAACACGTACACGCATGGAGCGCTGGCAGCGACGTTGTTCAAGGCCGAAGATGACCTTCGCGAGACGGCCGGGTACACCGGCACTTTCCTGGTGAGTCATATCAATGGCGGCGTGGCGGGAATCGCCAAGACCAAGGCGATTGACACCATCGAATCCGGGCCGATTCTGGGAATTCATGCTAGCGCCTACTTGGCGAAGGCTTACGGTTTCAATGATGTGATCTCCATGGACATCGGCGGAACCACCGCGAAGATCAGCGTGCTACTCAACGGCGAGCCGATCTACCGCCGGCCATCCGATTTTTTTGGCATCCAGGTAGCGATCTCGCTTCCCGATTTGCATTCAATCGCACTGGGCGGCGGCAGCGTGGTGAAAACTCTTGCGAGCGCAGGCAAGGCAAGTGTTCAGTTGGGGCCGGAGAGCATGGGTTCATTTCCGGGGCCTGCGTGCTACGGGCTGGGAGGGGATCAGCCGACGCTCACCGACGCGTTCGTCGCAGCAGGACTAATCAACCCGGATTATTTTCTTGGCGGGGCCAAAACGATCGATCTGGAACTGGCTCGCAAGGTGATTGCCGAATCAGTTGCGCGTCCGCTGAATGTAAACATCGAAGAAGCCTGCCGGATCATTCTCGACCGGGCCTTTGAATCCGTAGCGAACTTGATCGCCGCCGCAAAAAAAGGGCTGAAGCAAGATTTGTCGAAATCGATTCTCTTTGCTTACGGGGGTAACGGCAGCTTGTTCGCCTGCGGCGTAGCGGAAAAAGCGGGGCTCAATAAGGTGCAATTATTTTCTCTCGGGCCCGTATTCAGCGCCTTCGGCTCTTCTGTCTCCGACATTTCTCATCTGTACGAAGGCTCGCTGGCAGGGGTGGCGATTTCAGATGCCGGCCTCGTCCGGATTCGGCAGATGATTGAGGAAATGAAAGCGGAGGGAGTGAAAGATCTTCTCGGTGAAGGCATTCGTCCGGATGGAATTAGTTACACCTACGAATTGGATGCATCGCGAAACGGCCACAGTTCCATCTCGGTGCCCTGCGCGGAATCGTCTCTGCGCAGCGAGAAGGATCTGCAAGCCGTGCTCGCCAAGGCCCTAGGCAAACCTGGAAGCGCGCCAGACGCCCCGATTTCGCTCGAGCTAATCCGCGTTTCGGTGAAGAAGGGGATGCCCAAGCCGCGGCTGGTCGAACGCCCGTTACAAGGTGCCGATTCGTCGCACGCGCGCAAGGGAACGCGTAAGGTTTTGTGGGGCAGCAGCAAAGGCGAAGCGCAAATTTACAATTGGGAAGCATTGCAGCCCGGCAACCGAGTGAATGGGTGCGCAGTGCTCGAAGACGTGAACAGCACCTACTTTGTTCCAGAGGGCTGGGAAATGATCATGGACCGTTTCGGAAACGGTTCGCTCAGCCGGATTTCCAAGAAAGCGTAGCCTGCGTCAGCGAAAGAGGAAAGCTCAATGGCGACACCACAGAAGAACCGTTTGCGCATCACCGAGTATCTCGATTTGGATCTCGATAGCGAACAGTGGATGTGTAACCGTTGCAATCGCGTAATCGGCCCCGCCCGGGAAAATTACAAGAAAGGCTGCCTGGTTCACGATCGCGATCCGCGGGAGATTCATCCGCCGCTGGTTTCCGGACCATTTAATTTTTCTCCCGACCCGCTTTGGGTTCGCATCGTCGAATTTTATTGTCCCGGCTGCGGCACGCAAGTGGAGACGGAATACCTGCCGCCCGGGCATCCCATCACGCACGATATCGAAATTGACGTTGACCGGTTGAAAGAAAGATTGCAAAAGGGGGAATTCGTGATTCGCGAACAGCGCCTGGAGGCCGCCGAATGAATTCCATCGATATCGATGTCGGCGGAACGTTCACCGATCTGGTCTTGAATTACAACGGGAAGGCCCTGATCAAAAAGTCTCCGACGACCCCGTACGATCTTTCGGTCTGCTTTACTCGCGTGATTGAAGACGGTGCGGCAGCGCTGGGCATGAAGATCGAAGATCTGCTGCCGGGCATCGAAATGATCCGCTACTCGACCACCATCGCGCTGAACCGCCTGATCGAAAAGAAAGGCCCGCGTTTGGGGTTGATTACCACCGAGGGCCACGAAGATGTAGTGCTAATCGGCCGGGGAGCGCAGTGGATCGACGGCACGCGAGTTTCCGAGCGCAGAAATCTTGCCGTTCAGAACAAACCCGACCCGCTGATACCGCGGGACATGATCGTTGGCGTAAAAGAGCGCGTGGATTCGCGCGGCAGAGTGATCCGGCCGCTGGATGAAAACGACCTGCGAGAGAAAGTTCGCTATCTAACCAGCCGTGGCGCGCGCGGATTTGTGGTCTCATTGCTTTGGGGTTTTCTAAATCCGGTGAATGAGCGGCGGGTGAAGGAAATTATTCGCGACGAATATAAGGAATTTCACATCGGCTATTTGCCGGTGGTCCTCGCTGGACAAGTGGTTGGAAAGCTCGGTGAATACGAGCGAACCATGGCCGCGATTCTCGATGCTTATCTTCAACGTTCCATGCAAATCGAACTTTCGGCCATGTGGGACAAGCTGCGCGAGAAAGGTTACTCCAAACCACTGCTCATGATTCAGAGTTCAGGTGGAATCGCCGAAGTCTTTCGCACCGCCGCCAGCCGCACGTTCAACAGCGGACCAGTGTCCGGGCTAATGGGCGCGCATCATGTGGCGAAAACTCTGGGCTACCAAAATGTTGTGATGACGGACATGGGCGGCACCAGTTTCGACGTGGGCCTGGTGGTGAAGGACAGTGTGCGCAGCTACGATTTCAGGCCCATCATTGACCGCTGGATGGTCGGCATCACCATGATCAAAACGCTTTCCATCGGCGCCGGAGGAGGCTCGATCGCGTCAATCAACAAGCTGCTCGAGAATCGCGTGCAGGTGGGTCCGCGAAGCGCCGGCTCGATTCCCGGCCCGGCTTGTTTCAATCTCGGCGGAAGCGAGCCTACGGTGACAGATGCTGACGTGGTACTCGGATACCTGAACCCGGAATACTATTTTGGCGGAAAAATGCGTCTGGACAAGAATCGCGCAATTCACGCGGTGCGCGACAAGATCGCCAAGCCGCTCGGAATCAGCGTAGAAGAAGGCGCGGTGATCATACGAAAAATCGTCAACGGCAATATGGCTTCCGCGATCATGAAGGAAGTTCATCTCCGCGGCTACAGCCCCGAGGAGTTCATTCTCTTCGTAGGCGGCGGCGCGGGTCCCACGCACGCGGAAGGATACAAGGCCGATATTCCGAAAGCCGTGACCTTCGCGTTTTCACCCGTGTTCTGCGCCTTCGGGTCTTCGACCATGGACATCATGCACGTTTACGAAGTCTCAAAAAAACTTACGCTCATGGAGCCGGGCACACAAAAGCTTTCCAACGAATTCTCAGTCTTCAACGAGACGGTGGAGAACCTAATCGAGCAGGCGCGTCGGGATTTGACCGGAGACGGCTTGGATCTGAACGATGCGTCGTTCGTGCTCGAACTGGACATGCTCTATGGCGGGCAGTTCCACGTAAAAAGAGCGCTGTCCCCGCTGCTGGCGATTCACTCCGGTGAAGACGTGCGCGCCATCTGTGACGCTTTTAACAAGGAATTCAGCGAAGCCTTCAGCCCGTTTGTGGTGAACCCGGAAGGTGGAATCTTCATCGAGAGTTTCATCCTGAAGGCCATCGTCCCGACGAAGAAGATTGAAATGCCGAAGTTGATGCTGGAAGGGCACAGCCCGGCGGCTGCGCGAAAAGCCGAGCGACCAGTGTACTGGCCGCCGGAGAAAGATTTTCGCGTAACGCCGATTTTTACTTACGAATTGCTGCGTCCCGGAAATGTGGTGCAAGGACCGGCAATCGTCGAGAGCGAATACACCACGCTTGTCGTTCCGCCGGCGATGCGTTTTTCGATTGATGAGCGAGGCCTCGGCATACTGGAAAGCTAGTTCGCCGAGAAGAAGAGGAGACAGATGCCTATTCCAACACTTGCCGAAAAACTGGCATGGCTCAAACCGGCTCCAGCCACACCTTATGAAAAACAGTGCGCCGCGAAAATCGCGCAGGGCGATTACGAAATCGGCGTGCAGGTAACCAACGACATTCTCGATGAAGCGATGGAAGTGTTCGTCCGCGCGTCGCGAAGCTATTTCGGCGTCTCGGGCGATTCCATGGTGGCGCTGTTTACTGCCGGCGGGGATTTGATCAACGCATCCTGCGGCACGTACCTGCACGCCATCATTCAGCCTATCGTCATTAAATTTATTTTGAAATATTACGAAAAAAATCCCGGAATCCGCGATGGAGATATCTGGTATACCAACGACGCTCTCTACGGCGGCATTCACAATCCAGATCAAGTGGCGCTGATGCCCATTTTTTATAAAGGGCAACTTCTGGGATGGGGAACTGCGGCGCTGCACACCACCGAGACCGGCGCCATTGAACCGGGCGGCATGCCGGTGAGCGCGAAATCGCGATTTGAGGAAGGGCTGAATCTTCCTCCCATTAAAATCGGAGAGAACTTCGAGATTCGCAACGATTTTCTGGAATTTTACACGGTGTACGGTCTGCGGGCGCCCGCCATGTTCATCTCCGACCTGCGCGCGCGCTGTACCACTGCGGACCGCGTGCGAGTCCGCGTGCTGGAGCTTGCTGAAAAACGCGGGCCGGACTATGTCGTCGGCTTGATGCGCAAGATGAGTGAAACAGCCGAAGCGGGAGCCAGAAAGAAAATCAAAGCTCTCCCCGACGGTAAATTCCGAGCCGTGGTGTTTAATGACGCGATCGGCTGGACGCCCGCTTTGGTCCGCGCCTGCTATTTGACGCTCACCAAGAAAGACGGCGGACTTGTCTTCGATTTTGAAGGCACTTCGCCGGAAAATCCTTCTTCCTACAACGTGCATCCGCAAGCCGTCGTTGGCCACATCGCCAATTTCATGTACGAGTATATTTTCCACGACTTGCCGATATCCAGTTCCACGTTCGCGCCCATCGATTTTATTTTTCCGGAAGGAATCATCCTGAACCCGGACAAAATGGCGGCCACCAGTTGCTGCGTGTATATCGGAATGCAGGCGCGCAATGCCACGCATAATAGTTTCGCCAAGATGGTATTTTCGAGCGCCGGACTTTGGAGACAAGTGGCTGCGGCGCCCGGCAGCCAACACACAGCCCAAATTTGCGCAGGGCACTCACAGTGGAACCTCGCCGTTTCGGACGTGCTTTCGTTTTCGTTGAATACCCAAGGGCAGGGCGGGCGCTCTGCTGAAGACGGCATGGACGCTTACGGTTTTGCGTGGTGCGCGTTTGGCCGGGCGCCGGATTCCGAGCAGGTGGAAAGCGAATTGCCCGTTACAGTAACGCTATCGCAGCATTGGAAAGATTCGAGCGGCCCGGGGCTTCATCGCGGCGGTTCCGGCGGTGTGCAGCAATGGATGATTCACAAAGTTCCCAACCTGGTTTCGCTGTGCATGGGAAACGGAAGCAAGGTTCCTCTAGGCCAGCCGCTTTTCGGCGGATACGCTTCCCCGCCCATTCCTGGGATCAGCATACGCAAGGCGGATTTGCTGAAACAGATGGCGGAAGCCAATCCGAACCTCACCATGGACTCCCGCACGATCCTGGAGGGGCACACCATCGAAGGCAATTGGAGTATGGAATTAATTGCGCGCACTCCCAAAGTGTATGAGGAGGGCGATCTGCTGTTTGGTTTCAGCGGAGGCGGGCCAGGCTACGGTGATCCGCTTGAGCGCGATCCCCTGGAGATTCTGGAAGACGTGAAGAAAAAAATCATCTCGGACGGGACGGCGCAAAATGTCTATCGCATTGCATACGATCCTGTGCGGCGCAAGCTGGACGCGGAAAAGACCAAGCAACTCAGAGACGAAGAACGGCGCGCTCGCCTGGCGCGTGGTAAGCCGTTCGATGAATTCCAGAAGCAGTGGAGCAAATTGAGTCCTCCCCAAGAAATTTTGCAGTATTACGGCACTTGGCCGGATGCGAAGTCCACCGGGCCTTGCTTCCGGCCTTAAGCGATGACGGAGAACTCGACTCCGCGTCAGATGCTCAAGGGGTTGTTGCAAGGAATTCCGCAGACGCGGCCGCTATTCCTGCCCATCGTGTTTTCGCTCGGCGCCAAGGTGGAAAATCTTCCGTTGCGCGAATTTCTCGGGAACGCTACGAAAATCTCCAACTCCCTGAGGCAAATCCGCAGCCACCTGCGCTCGGACGGAGTGGCCTGCTACTTCGATCCCTATCTAGAAGTGGAAGCGCTCGGAGCGGTGCTCCAGCAAACCGGCGACAAGCCGGCCGCGATTCAATGGCCACAATCCGCGGAGAAGGGCGAAGTGCCCGATGGTCTTCGGTCGCCTGAAGACGCAGCAAAAAGCAGTCGAGTCACCGTTGCTGTCGAAGCGATTCGCCGGCTCAAGTCGCTGTTGCGCGATGAGCCGCTCCTGATGGCCGGGGTTGCGGGTCCCTTCACGCTGGCCGCGCGAATCGCTGGACTCCGTAAAGAGGATGCGGCACGGCGCGAGGATTTTTCTGATGCAGCGCTGGAGCTTGCGGCCGCAACAATCACGCAGATTGCTTCCAAATTTGTGGAGGCGGGTGCAAACGTAATCTTCATCCAGGAAGATGTAATTCCAAAGTTGTCAGTGGAAGATTGCGAGGCCTGGGCGTCATTGCTTGCCCCGGCGATTAACATCGTACGATTTTATGAAGCACTTCCCGTTCTCCAGATACTGGACAGCCACTTGTTCGCGGAAAACGAACAAGTAATCCTTCGGCAGAATTGGGATTGCATCCTATGTCCGACGCTGGCAGCGTCAGCATTTACCGCATCGGAGACGGTTCCTCCGCCGGAGTTCGCCAATCGAGGCGTGGCCTTGAGCCTCGAAGCGTTACAGCCGGACGCATCGGCCGCGGAGAAGTTTTTGGAACTCCTCCACGCATTCATCCTGAAGTCGCGTCCAGCGATCGTGACAACCGGCGGCGATGTCCCCGCGACAACGGATATCAAATTCCTCGCAAGGGTCTGGGAAACAGTCCGCTCCTGAAGACGATCCGAAACGAGGGGGCATAACGGCAGGTTGCGCTTCAACAATGGACACAGACCAACCGCGGAATGCCATTCCTTCACCGCAAGTCATTTGAAGTAATGGCGGAAACGACGAGACTCGAACTCGCGACCTCTGCCATGACAGGCCGACAGGCGTCCCTGGGTATATTTCAAGGCGGGTTACGCAGCCCTCAAGCGCATCAACGGTGAGAGTCGGCTCGCAGGCGACGAATTATCTACATGGAGCTAATTTTGATGTAACGCACGAGGTCGGGGAGAATGCTTACCCCTGCAACAACGACAACCACGGCAATTGCGCCAATCACAAAATATCGCATGTGGGCTCCTGGCATTTCTTCGGTTGATATTTTCAAGTCAACTGCCGGGTGATCATACCAAAATACGAGAGTGGGAACATACAGGAAGATGTGTATCTTTAGCTCTTTGGCGGCGATGGGCGCGGATTTCAGGGGAGGTCTTTTGCGGTCGTGGTGATAACGAGCTTGCCGTGTTTGACGCCGCGAAGACTCAGAATTCCGTTGGCCAAATCGTTTAGCTCCCCACCGCGCCCTTTCATGATGACGACCTCGAGACAATTGTGATGGTCTAAGTGCACGTGCGTCGCGGCAAGGACTCTGCTACCGGCTCGATGTTGTGCTTCCACCAGCTTCTCGGTGAGATTCGGGCGATGGTGGTCGTACACGATGGTCAAGGTTCCAACCACCAGTTTGTCGGAGTGGGCTTCCTCGGATACCAGATGATCGCGAATCAGGTCCCGCACGGCCTCCGATCGATTTTTGTAGCGTTTCTTGGCGATAGCTAGGTCGAACCTCGCAAGCAACTCCCTGTCTATCGAAAGTCCCGTTCGGGCTAATTCTGACATATTTTGATCCTTCGCTTAGGAGTTCACAACACTGAGCCTTGGTGTATAGCACGCAGGGCGTGTTGGAGGCCAGATTGAGTTGCTGCCTCTCTTCCAAGAATTCGGGCTGGCAACAGGAGAAACCCCTATGACAGTATCAGGGGAAACCTGATAGCACGATTATTTGGAACGTGTTACACACACGCCGTCGCATTCAGTAACACGATTTCCGGAGTCGTATGTGGAGACGTCATGCGATCCAGGCGCTCGACGGGCGGGCTGCACACGTGCATGGTGGCCCTGATAATGCTGTTTTGTTCCGCAGCTTCGTCGTGGGCAGCGGCAAATGCCCAAGGAATCACTCAGCTATCAGGAACTGTCGTTGACACCTCTGGCGCGGTGATTGCCGGGGCTATCGCGCAGGTTCGAAGCGCGAACGGTACTGTACAAATCACGACAAAGACGGACGCAAACGGCTCCTTCATTGTTTCTGGCCTGTCGGCAGGTAATTATCGGCTCGTGGTATCTAGTCCAGGCCTGGAAACCAAAGAAATCCCCGTCACCATAGGGACCGCTGAGGCGCCGGCGCCGCTGCGCATCTCTCTGGGTGTGAGCTCGGTGACCACCACCATAAACGTGAAGAGCAGGGAGGATAGCCTCATCGGAATTGCCGACTCCGCCACCCAAGGAACGGTGGGCGCGACGGAAATCCAAGATCGTCCGATTCTTCGTTCGGGAGAAATCTTGGAGACGATTCCCGGTGTCATCATCACGCAACACGCCGGCGGCGGCAAGGCCAACCAATATTTTCTTCGCGGTTTTAATCTTGACCACGGCACAGATTTCGCCATTTTCATCGACGACATGCCGCTTAACCTGCCGTCGCACGCGCACGGCGAGGGCTACGCGGACATGAACATCGTCATCCCGGAGTTTGTGGAGCAGGTGAATTTCGAGAAAGGTCCTTATTACGCTGATGTCGGCAACTATGGCTCGGCTGGATCGGCCCATTTGGAATATTTCAAGACGCTGCCCCAGAACTTCTTCCAAGTGGAAGGCGGCATGTATGGATACGGGCGGACTGTTTTCGGCGTATCGCAAAAGCTCGGCAAGGGCAATTTGCTGTACGGCGGAGAGGTGTACCACGATAACGGCCCATGGACGACGCATGAGGATAATTTTTACAAATACAATGGCCTTGTAACTTACAGCCAGGGCGGAGACGACAATGGTTTCAGCATCACGGCCCGCGCTTACCGTGGAACTTGGCACTCGAGCGATCAAATCCCCGTTGACGCCATACCCCTGGTTGGTTTCTTTGGAGCACTGAACCCGACGGACGGTGGCGAATCACAGCGTTATAGCTTGCAGGCTGAATGGCATCGCAGCAGCGCAAATTCCGAGACGAAAGTCACGGTCTACGGATTTTATTATGATCTCAATTTATTTTCTGATTTCACTTACTTCCTGAATGACCCCATTAAGGGCGATCAGTTCGAACAGCAGGACAGGCGCTGGGTGGCGGGGTTTGACGCACACCACACGATTTTCAGCACATGGTTTGATCTCAAGGTGGCAAATACATTCGGCCTGCAGCTCCGCAACGATTGGGTCCACAACGGCCTTTTCCGGACGGAAGACCGTGTGCGCACGGACAAGAACGATATCAACGCCTGTAATGACGAACCCATCCCCCAGTGCGTTACCAATCCGAATCTGGCAGCAATCTTGCCCGCGGACACGGATTTGAATAAATTTACCGACACTATGGTCGGTTTTTATGTGGAAAATAAAATTCAATGGAGCGAAAAATTCCGCTCGGTCCTGGCACTGCGCGGCGACGAAGCAATATACAACGTGACCAGCTTGACTCCCCCTTATGTCGCTACCGAATTACCTGGCGCTCCAGTGGTCAACTTTGCGGAGCTCAATTCTCGCTCGGCCACCAAGTTCCTGCCCAGTCCCAAAGCAAGCTTGATTTTCGGCCCATGGGCCAAGACTGAGTTCTATATTCAGGGCGGATTCAGCTTCCACAGCAACGACGCGCGTGGTGCAACGCAAAGGGCGGAACCGATTTCGCCGGCCAATCCTTTCCCCACGCCCAGCACCCCAATTTCTCCCCTGGTCCAAACCAAAGGAGGGGAAGTCGGCGTGCGTACTGTGGTCGTCCCCCATCTGCAAAGCACCCTTTCGCTCTGGTATCTCCACAGTAACTCCGAACTGCAGCAGGATGGCGACACCGGAGGCACGGTTGCTTCGGAACAGTCGAGCAACCGCTATGGCGTCGAATGTGCGAACTACTACACGCCACTGGAACATTTGACTTTTGATTTTGACCTTGCGGACTCCCGCGCCCGATTTACCCAAATAGACCCGGATGATGCGGCGTTCACCAACGTAGGTGGTGGCCAGTATCCTGTGCAAGGCCCGGGTGGCTATCGTGTGCCCGAAGCGGTTGGGTTGGTGATTTCCTCCGGCGTCACACTGCACAATTACAAAGGCTTTTCGTCGAGTTTGCGCCTGCGATACTTTGGCCCGCGCGATTTGACGTCCGACGGAATTTATCGTTCAAACTTAACGGCATTGCTCAACGCGGAGGTCGGTTATCAAATTAACAGGAGATTGCGCGTTTCGGCCGAATTTTTGAATTTGCCTAACCGCCGCGATCACGACATTGATTACGCCTATATCTCCCGAATAACGCCTACAGAAGCGCCGACGTTCACAGACGTTTTCCACCCCGTCGAACCGTTTCAGGTGCGATTCGGGTTACGGTATCGGTTCGATCTGCCTCAGTGATCTGATGGAATGGTCCTAATAAAATCGCGACAGGACGACATGCTGGGAATTTGATCAACGTGCCGTCCAGCCGAGATCAATATCCAGCGCGGCGCCCGTGATTCCGGAGGCGAGATCCGAACACAAGTAAAGCGCCATCGCTGCCACTTCGTTTGGCTCGAGCAAACGACGGATAGCCGCAGGCTCGAGCATGATTTTCCGAACGACTTCTTCAGCTGAAATGCCATGCCTGAGGGCCTGTTCTTTAATTTGTTTTTCCACGAATGGAGTGCGCACATACGCAGGGCAGATCGCGTTTGAAGTAATGTTGTGTTCGGCCACTTCGAGCGCAAGCACCTTTGTGAAACCGAGGACTCCGTGTTTAGCGGAAACGTAAGCCGACTTGAAGGGCGAAGCCACTTTGCCATGCAGCGAAGCAATGTTGATTACCCGCCCCCACTTCCGCCGGATCATGTGCGGTACGGCATACTTGGAGCACAGAAAAGTGCCGGTGAGAATTACGCCGATCAGATATTCCCAGCGGTCCTCCGGAAAATCGACAACTGGGGCGATATGCTGTAGTCCGGCGTTGTTCACCAAAATATCGACGCGTCCGAATTTCTCCATCGCAACTTCCATGAGCCGGCGCACGTCGCTGGACTTGGAAATATCGGCCGCAACAAATTCCGCAGTCGCCCCTGGTTTGCTCAGTTTAACCAAGGCGGCTTGACCAGCCTCGGCGCTGACGTCAGCGAGAACCAGGCTGGCTCCGGCTGCGCTGAACGACTCCGCAATCGCGAACCCGATTCCGCTAGCGGCGCCCGTAATCACAGCTACTTTGCCAATCAAGGCAGTCTCCTTCGCAAACGCATGGGTTTGCCTGTTTGAAGAATCGTTTGGACATGGGGCACTGTCGCACGAGATCGTCGACCGGCATCCTGGCTTCGTAACTCCTATAACTTATGCTGATGATTCCCATCGCAATTCCCTTGACAAGTTACGGGGCTCGCATGTAAAAGTCAACGGCAGCATAGCGAGCGAGCGCTCGCTTTGGGTAGGTCCTATTGTGATGCACAAACCTTGCGCGCGGGGAAAAGATGCCCAAGTTACTCGCCAACACAATTGAAAAGAACAAACTCAAGATCGAGCAGGCTGCTCTCTATCTATTCACACGCAAGGGTTTCCACGGCACCACCGTCCGCGAAATCGCCAAGAAGGCCCGCGTATCGATGGGCAAGCTCTACATCTATTACGACACAAAAGAAGACATATTCGTGGAGCTAGTCGCGCGTATGAGCCAAAAAATGGAGGTCCTTCGCCAGAAGGAGATCCTGCCGCACATGAAGTCACCCGATCCGGCCTCGCTCAAGCGACTCGCGTTGGCTATAGGTCGAATCGTTTCCGAAAACCTTGATTACTGGCGTCTGATGTACATCGACGTTGTCGAATTCCGGAGTAAGCATTTCATTCACGGCTTTCGGGAGATTGCCGGCGGCCTGCGGACTTACTCAATCGCTCTATTTCGCACGTCGGAAGTTCCTTTTCCGCCCGGAGTGGATCCTGGCCTGGCTTACACGTCGATCTATTTGCAGTTCTTCACCTACTTCCTTCTCGAAAATCTTTTCGGAGCAAAACGCCATCTCGGTGTCAGCGATGAAGTAGCCATCGATCAGCTCGTGAGCTTGTACACAGGCGGCTCCGTCCGAAAGCAAGGCTGGAAGATATTGGGACAGGGGAGAAAACATGGAACGTAAATCGTTTGCAGCGCTCATCCTCGCGATGATCTTGATTGGTTCCTCAGCGGCACATGCTCAGAGTCCCACCACCGGCCAAGTGAATGGTGTCGTCAAGGACCCCAGCGGCGCGGTAGTTAGCGGCGCCAAGGTTACCTTGACGAATTCGGAGGGAGCCGTTCGGGATACCACCACCGACACTACGGGCCGGTACAGTTTCCCGTCAATTGGGCCGGGGCAATACCAACTCGGAGTCGATGCTTCCGGGTTCGCCCGCGCTTCCGTAACTGCTGTGCCGGTTCGTATCACGGAAACGACTACAATCGATTTTCAGTTGGTCATCGCCGGATCCCAACAATCCGTCAATGTGGTCGCTCAACCAACGCTGGTGCAGGAGGGTCCCGCGCAGGGCCGCGTAATTGGAGAAACGCAGGTAAACCAACTGCCGCTGCCGACAAGGAACTATACGCAGCTGCTTGCTCTTTCACCCGGTACGGTGAGCAGCCTTCCCAACAACGCGGAACTCGGACGCGGGGACGCCGATATCAATGTGAGCGGGCAGCGCTCCACAAGTAACAACGTAATTCTCGACGGCACGGAAATTAACAGCCCAGGGACAAATTCTACCCCCAGCCTGTCCGTTCCGGCTCCGGATGCAATCGAGCAGTTCATCGTGCAAACTTCGCTCTACGATGCCACCCAGGGACGAAATAGCGGAGGCAACGTAGCTGTCGTGACCAAGTCCGGATCGAACGAATTCCACGGCAACATCTACGAATTTTTCCGCAACAATGTTTTGAACGCGAATGACTTCTTCCTGAATCGCGCAGATGAGCCTCGTCCGGTGCTTAAGCGCAATCAGTTCGGGGGTACCCTGGGAGGGCCCATCATTCACGACAAGACATTTTTCTTTATCTCCTATCAAGGCACGCGGGAGCGCAATGGAACTTCGCCAACTTCGAGTCTCGGTTTTCTGAATATCCCGACGGACCTCACCAACGATCGCAGCACTGCCACATTGAACAATCTCGCAGCAGCCTATGGAGTCGCGCTGAACCCTGTCAGTCAGGCGATATTGCAAGCTCAACTTCCCGGCGGGCAGTTTGCCATTCCGAGCGCGGCAAACGGTTCTATCGGTGCACCTCCTAACACCACGACGGCAACGCCCGTCAGCGGTGTGTCTCGTTTCACAGAGGACCAGTTTAGTCTGAATATCGACCAGCAGATTACGTCGACCAACAAGCTAACTGGGAAATTCTTCTTCTCAAACGATCCCGAGCATCAGGCAATTTTTAGCTTCTTGGGAGCCAACCCATTCGAGGTCCCCGGTTACGGCGGCGACATCAGTTTTCACAACCGAGTTCTGAGCCTCGCCGACACACAGGTTCTCGGCTCCCACTTAGTAAACGAAGTTCGATTCGGATTCAGCCGCATCCGCGCTATTTCCAATCCGCAGGAGCCGTTCACCAATCAACAATTCGGGATCACCAACAATCCTTTCGCGGCGGAGTTTCCGGGTCTGGCCACGATCGAAGTCGCTGGTCTATTCACCATCGGATCCTCGCCCCTGGCCGACGAGAAATCTGTCACCCAGACCTGGCAAGCGCAAGACATGCTGTCGTATACGGTGGGACGCCATTTCATCCGAGTGGGGGGTGAATTTCGCCGCTACGATATAGATTTCTTCTTTCACTCATTTTCGCGCGGCGAGATTCTCTTTAACAGTTTCGCCGATTTTCTCGCCGGCGGTGGTCCCATATTGGCTCCGGACATCGCTCTGCTCGGAGCCGGCGTGCCGGACCGCGGCTTCCGTGCGAGTGACGGAGCAGGATTTGTACAGGACGACATTCATGTCACTTCCAATCTAACGATTAACGCCGGACTGCGCGTGGATCATTTCGGAGGCTACAGCGAAATCCGAGACCGAATTTCCGAATTCAACCCGGCCGCTTTCGCTCAAAACACTCTTCCTT
Organism: uncultured Acidobacteriota bacterium; assembly: GCA_963698005.1. Lineage (GTDB taxonomy): Bacteria > Acidobacteriota > Terriglobia > Acidiferrales > UBA7541 > Palsa-295. The sequence goes on along the minus strand of OY969113.1, from coordinate 1,615,070 downwards.
GCACGCTCCTGGCCCCCTGCACTGAAGGCCTCACGGTCGGAGCCTCGGGCGGCCAGTTGAATCCCAGCAGATTCGACGTCTCGCCACGCGTGGGTTTTGCATGGAGTCCCAGGCAGGTGAAAAACATCGTAGTGCGCGGCGGCTTCGGGATTTACGACGATCGATACTCTTCCCGATTCGCCAATCTTCAGGTGTTCAATTATCCCTTCGACACGGTGGCGGTGGGCTTGGTAAGCGCCGGATTTTTCGCGACTCCCTTCCCGAATCTGGGCGGCTTAACTTTTCCGTTGGCCCCCACGGCGCCTTCCCCGATCCCCCTTTACTTTGACGGAGCCCCTTTTCCGGTGGAGCAAAATCCGATTAACGGCTTCTATCCCGCCGGCAATCTGAAAACACCCTATGCCATGCAATACAACTTTGGGGTTCAGTGGTCTCCGGCGAATACCTGGCTGGTGGATATTGGCTACGTCGGAAGCACGGGCCGCCACCTTCTCAATCTTTTCAATTTCAACCAGGGCACGGACCCGTCCACCGCTCCCTACACCGCTTCCGGATTCTCTACTAACAAACAATTATTTGGATTCGATCAGGTGCAGAGCGAGGCCAGTTCGAGCTACAACTCCCTGCAAGCCAGTCTCACCAAGCGCTTCAACCATGGTCTCCAGTTCCTGGCCTCATACACCTACGCCCACTCGATTGACAACAATTCGGGCGACAATGCCGTCGGAGCAGAGAGCGAATTCTTGCCGCTCCCAGGGGACCAGCAGAATCTGCATACACAATTCGGGCCTTCCGATTTCGATCGTACCCACCGGTTCGTTTTCAGCGGCGTGTACGATCTCCCTAAATTTTATCAGGGCGATTCTCGTCTCGTAAATGCGGCAGCCAACGGATGGCAGACCTCTGGAATCGTTATTTTGCAGACTGGCCTGCCCTACACAGTAATTTGTTCCGATGGTTCCTCTCTTAATAACCGTGCTGACTTGACCGGAGAGCCGATCATCACCTCTTCGGGCTCGACGGTTAACCGGCTGAATGATTATTTCAACGCGGCGGCCTTCGTCACACCGACCGCTACAACTTCGTGTGGGACGAATGCTGCGCCGTTTGGAGATTCACCCCGGAATTTCCTGCGTGGGCCCGGTCAGAAGAACGTGGATTTTAGTATCGTGAAATTCTTTCGCGTGACGGAGAGATCCAAGCTCGAATTTCGCAGCGAGTTTTTCAACATCTTTAATTTAGTGAACTTTGCCCAACCGAATAACAACGCGTTCGTTCCCGAAACGTTGGGCACTATTACTGCAACTAATGCCGGGCCGCGCATTATTCAATTTGCGTTGAAGTATAACTTCTAGGGTGCAAGCGACAACCCGGACTTTCACCGCAAGCAGACAGCGGGGCTTAGCGAGTCCGGTTCTGCTCGGCTGTTTGCAGGGAACTTCAATAACTCCTGAGAAACGAGGGGCTGCACAAGCTCCAGGGCTGCCCCGCCCAGACGGAATAAAACCGCGACAGGACAATATGCGATTGGGTACAATCCCGCGAAGCGGCAAGCATTCCTTCGCGAATGCTCCGTTCACCACGGGAGTCCCCGCCACCGCATGGGCGCTCTAACTGAAATCGATGTGCTGTGGATCACTGCCGGCCTTGGCTGCGACGGTGACACGATCTCCATGACCGCGGCGACGCAACCGAGTCTCGAAGAGCTGATGTTCGGGGCGCTCCCGTTTGTTCCCAAGATGAAACTGCATAATCCGTTTCTGGCCTACGAAAACGGCGAGGAGTTCATGCAGTTGTTTCATCGGGCGGCCGAAGGGAAGCTGGCGCCTTTTATTCTGGTGATCGAAGGCTCCATCCCCAACGAGAAAAACAAGAGCGAAGGCTACTGGGCGACGTTTGGCACGGACCAGAAAACGGGCCAGCCAATTCTCACGTGCGACTGGATTGATCGGCTGGCCCCGAAAGCCTGGGCCGTAATCGCCGCCGGGACGTGCGCGACTTACGGCGGCATCCATGCAATGGAAGGAAATCCAACTGGTTGCATGGGTCTCCCGGATTACCTCGGGTGGAAATGGAAGTCGAAAGCGGATATTCCGATCGTGTGCGTGCCGGGATGTCCGGTACAGCCGGACAACATGACGGAGACCATCCTGTATCTATTAAATATGGTGGCGGGAAGAGCGCCGATGATTCCTCTCGACGATGCTCTGCGACCCACTTGGTTGTTCGGCCAAACGGTGCACGAAGGATGTGACCGAGGCGGATACTACGAGCAGGCTGAGTTTGCAGAGGAGTATGGATCGATCCAATGCATTGTAAAGCTGGGTTGCTGGGGGCCGGTGGTTCAATGCAATGTGGGGAAGCGCGGCTGGATGGGCGGAGTGGGCGGTTGCCCAAACGTGGGAGGGATCTGCATCGGCTGCACCATGCCCGGGTTCCCGGATAAATTCATGCCCTTTATGAATCAGCCGCCGGGTTCGCTGCTCTCTGCAAGTGCTGTGGCGACGTATGGCCGTGCAATTCATGCGCTCCGGCGCTTCACCCAAGCATCGCTTAACAAGGAGCCGAGTTGGAGACGGCGCCCACTGGAATAAAGTACGTGATTTTGGGAAATGCATGATGAATGGACATTCCATAACGGAAAACGATTGGGCGCGGGAACTCGCGGAGTCCCTGGTTTCGAGCGAGCTGAATTCCAGCGTGGTGGATGCGGAAGCGACTCTTCAGAAATTGGCAGGCGTGTTCTTGGAGAGCCGTTTCCTGGCGACGCAGTCTGCCGGCGGCCAGGTCGATCAGACGGCGACTGAGGATGAGTCTAGCCGGCAGCCGCACAGCCTTGAAGCGAGATACCGCGCTCTCGTCGAACAAATTCCCGCCGTAATTTTCATGGCTTACCTTGACAAAGGAATTGGCGAAGCCTACGTCAGTCCTCACATTGAAGCTGCGCTCGGCTTTTCGCAGGACGAATGGCTGGAAGATCCGGTGCGCTGGTACGAGCAGATTTATCCCGACGATAAGCAGCGTTGGAGTGCCGAAGCAGCAGAGATGTTTCTCTCCGGCAAACCGCTGAAGTCCGCCTATCGAGTGCTCGCGCGCGACGGAAGAGTCCTCTGGTTCCATTGCGAAGCCGAAATGATCCGCAAGGAGGACGGCCGCCCCTGGTTCATTCATGGCGTGGGCGTCGATATCACGGAGCTGAAGCAGGCGGAAGAGGCGCTGCAGGAAGAGCGCAACGTGTTGTCCGCGATTCTCGATATCGTGGGAGCTTTGATCGTGGTTCTCGATTCGAAGGGGCGTATCGTTCGATTCAACCGCACCTGCGAACAAACGACGGGATATTCCTTCGCAGAAGCGCGCGGAAAGTATGTATGGGATCTGTTCCTGATGCCGGAAGAGGTAGAAAGCTTCAAGGCGCTTTTTGAGCATCCGAATTCTGCGCAGCTGCCGGGGGATTACGAGACGTACTGGCTGACGCGAAGCGGGAATCCTCGATTGATCACATGGTCGAGCACGGTCCTCGCGGCCAAGAACGGTGCAACGTCACATGTGATCGTCACAGGAATCGATATCACGGAGCGCAAGCGCCTCGAAAAGGCGATTCTGGAAGTGAGCGCTCGAGAGCAACATCGAATTGGCGAGGATTTGCACGATGGGCTGGGCCAACACCTCACCGGCATAGCCTTCATGAGCAAAGTCCTGGAAAGCAAGCTGGGCGAAATGTCACTTCCGGAATCGGTTGATGCCGCGAAGATCGTAAAGTTGGTGAATGAAGCGATCAACAAGACGCGGGAACTTTCGAGAGGTCTTTTACCGGTCGTATCCGACGCTCACGGCTTGATGTCGGCTCTGACGCGCTACGCTGAGGAGACACAGGATCTCTTCCGAATTACCTGCCGCTTCGAATGCGGCGTTCCTGTGCTGGTTTACGACGTGAACGTTGCGACCCACCTTTACCATATCGCGCGGGAAGCCGTGAATAATGCGATTAAGCACGGACATCCGAGTCACATCGTCATCAGCTTGACCGCGGAGAATGGGGAGGGCACACTCTCCGTTCGGGATGACGGCGAAGGCATTTCAGAAATCCCTGCGAACCATGCGGGAATGGGTTTGAATATTATGAACTATCGCGCGAATATGGTCGGAGGGTCGCTCGACGTTCGGAAAAACTCCACTCGGGGCATCTCCGTTGTGTGCATCTTTCCGCTCCGTGACGGCGCATGATAAAGGATTCAGCATGAACGCGAGCCGAGTCAGCCCGTTGACGACAAAGTGTAAAGTCTTTCTCATCGATGACCACCCCATCGTGCGGCAGGGGCTTGCTTTGTTTATCGATCGGGAACCGGATCTGATGGTTTGCGGCGAGGCGGATGGAGCAACGTCCGCCTTGCAAGCGATCCGGGATTCGTTGCCGGACTTTGTTGTGTTGGACATTTCTCTGGAGGGCCCAGACGGTCTCGAACTGCTCAAGACGCTTCGTGCGGAGTATCCTAATTTGCCTGTGCTCATTCTTTCAATGCACGATGAATCGGCTTACGCGGAGCGGGCACTTCGTGCCGGCGCAAACGGCTACATCATGAAGCAGGAAGCAACGGAGAAAGTGCTGAACGCAATTCGCCATATTCTGCGCGGAGACGTTTACTTGAGCGATCGTTTGACAAAAAGGATGCTGCAGCAATTCGTCCACGGCGCCATTTCGCCGCGCGATCCGCTCGCGAAACTCAGCGACCGGGAACTAGAAGTGTACCGGCTGATCGGCGCGGGTCATGGAACGCGCCAGATCGCCGACGAGTTGCACGTCAGCACGAAGACGGTTGAGTCTTATCAGGCCCACATTAAGGAGAAGCTTTCACTCCGGAACGCACGTGAACTGGTCCAGCATGCAATCGAGTCGTCCCTAAATGACAAGGGTGCGTGATTAGAAATTTTAATTAGACCTGTCTCGTCTTGCTCCGCTCTACGATCCCGTCTCTAGCAAATCCCTTCTCGTCAATAATTTGGCGCATCGGGGAATTCCCTATGGCAATTGTCGGAATATTCCTGATGCAGAAAACAGCAAGCACCCGCTTGAGACACGTCGTTGTAAGTTGTATTTCTCCTCTGCAAAGCTTGGGATCCTCATGACGATTTTCGGTATTTGCGTTTCTACGTAACCCGGAGCGGGGTTTTTTCATCACAGCTTAGAATGGCGGCGCTAAGAAGGCAGTGCGCAGCGCGCTGCTCCAGAATTGATTGGCTGCAAAGGAGAATCGAGCCATGGCAGACGCGGTCCCCTACGGTCATAAGACTCAGAGAGCTTCCCCTGTTTCCGACATTCACATCGTTTGGATGACATCCGGTCTAGGTTGTGACGGCGATTCAGTTTCAATTACCGCCGCAACGCAACCCAGCATTGAAGATGTGATTCTGGGTGCTATTCCGGGACTTCCCAAAGTTCATCTGCACAATCCCGTCCTTGCATATGAAAACGGTGACGAGTTCTTGAAGTTTTGGTATCAGGCCGCGGAGGGCAAACTCAACCCTTTCGTATTGGTGGTCGAGGGATCGATCCCCAATGAAAAGATCAAGAAAGAAGGGTATTGGGCTGCACTTGGAACCGACTCGAAGACCGGTCAGCCGATTCCGACGAATGATTGGATCGACCGTTTGGCGCCCAAGGCGTTAGCCGTGGTTGCGTGCGGTACCTGCGCCACGTATGGCGGCATTCACGCCATGGCTGGAAATCCAACGGGCGCGATGGGGCTGGCAGACTACCTTGGTTGGGGCTGGAAATCAGGCGCTGGCCTGCCGGTAGTGAACGTTCCCGGATGTCCAGTTCAACCGGACAATTTCATGGAAACCCTTCTGTACCTTCTCTATCAAGTTGCGGGACTTGCTCCCATGATTCCTCTCGACGACCAACTGCGCCCGACCTGGCTTTTCGGCAGGACGGTCCATGACGGTTGCGATCGCGCCGGCTATTACGAGCAAGGTGATTTTGCCGAGGAGTATGGCTCACCGAAATGCATCGTGAAACTTGGTTGCTGGGGACCGGTGGTGAACTGCAATGTGCCCAAACGCGGATGGATGGCCGGGATTGGCGGCTGCCCGAATGTGGGCGGAATCTGCATAGGTTGCACGATGCCGGGTTTCCCGGACAAATTCATGCCCTTCATGGATGAACCACCAGGCGCAACGGTTTCTTCGACCACTATCAGTGTCTACGGCGCTGCGATACGCGCCTTGCGTTCCATAACCAATAAAACAGTGAACAAGGAACCGAAGTGGCGGCACCCCGGCAACAAACTCACCACGGGTTATCAACCCCGGACCTACTAATATTCCAAAGGAGCCGAGAGATGGCCACGATCGCTGGAGTGAGCAAGGATACGCCGACAAAATCTCGAAATTTGGTGGAAATGAATTGGGATCCAATCACCAGGATCGTCGGAAGCTTGGGAATTTTCACCAAGATCGACTTTGAAAACCGCCGCGTCGCCGAGTGCCACAGCACTTCGTCAATTTTCCGCGGCTACAGCATTTTCATGAAGGGCAAAGACCCACGCGATGCGCACTTCATTACCAGCCGCATTTGCGGGATATGCGGCGATAACCACGCGACCTGCGCTACATATGCACAGAACATGGCCTTCGGAATCCGTCCTCCCGCCATCGCCGAGTGGATCGTGAATCTCGGTGAGGCCGCGGAATACATGTTTGACCACAATATATTTCAGGACAACTTGGTCGGCGTGGACTTCTGCGAGCAGATGGTGAAGGAAACGAACCCCAAGGTTCTGGCGAGGGCTGAGACCACACTGTCGCCTCACTCCAATCTTCACGGTTACCGCACCATTGCAGACATCATGCGCGCCCTTAATCCGTTCACCGGCTCGTTCTACCGGGAAGCTCTGCAAGTAAGCCGTATGACCAGGGAAATGTTCTGTCTGATGGAAGGCCGGCATGTTCATCCGTCCACTCTTTATCCCGGCGGCGTGGGCACGGTTCCCACGATTCAGCTCTTCACCGACTATCTCGTTCGCCTCATGAAGTATGTGGAGTTTATGAAGAAAGTCGTTCCGCTCCACGACGACTTGTTCGACTTCTTCTACGAAGCGCTTCCCGGTTACGAAGAAGTCGGGCGGCGTCGCGTTCTCTTGGCTTGCTGGGGATCTTTCAACAACCCGGACGTGTGCGATTACACCTACAAGAATATGACCAAGTGGGGCCGCGGAATGTTTGTCACCCCCGGAGTAGTCGTCGACGGGAAGTTGGTAACCAATGATCTGGTCGACATCAATTTGAACATCCGCATTCTGCTGGGCAGCTCGTATTACGATGAATGGAAAAATTCTGAAACATTCGTCAAGACGGACCCTCTAGGGAACGCCGTGGATCAAAACCATCCGTGGAATCAAACGACCATCCCGCGGCCGCAGAAGCGCGATTTTGCCGGCAAGTACACTTGGGTGATGTCTCCACGCTGGCTGGATAAGCGCACTGGAGATCATCTGGCGCTAGATACCGGCGGCGGCCCCATCGCCCGATTCTGGGCTACGGCGCTAGCGGGAATCGTGGACATCGGCTACATCAAGGCCACGGGCCACAGCGTCAAAATTTACTTGCCAAAAACTCAATCGCTTCCCGAAGTCGAGTTCGAGTGGAAGATTCCGAAATGGAGCAATGCCATCGAACGCGATCGGGCTCGAACTTACTTCCAGGCATATTCTGCCGCTGCCGCGCTACACTTCATGGAAAAAGCGTTGGAAGAACTGCACGCGGGCAGAACTAAAACATGGACCGACTTTAAGGTTCCCGAAAGCGCCATCGGGTGCGGTTTCCACGAAGCCGTGCGTGGCGTCCTCTCTCACCATGTGGTGATTAAGGATCACAAGATTGCGAATTATCACCCCTACCCGCCGACGCCATGGAACGCGAACCCCAGGGATATCTATGGAACGCCGGGACCGTACGAAGATGCGGTACAGAACACGCCGATCTTTGAGGAGAACGGCCCCGACAAGTTCAAAGGTATCGACATCATGCGCGCAGTTCGCAGTTTTGATCCCTGCCTGCCGTGCGGTGTGCATATGTACCTGGGCAACGGCAAGGTGCTGGAAACGCACCATTCGCCGATGTTTGGTCTTCAGCCATAGGGCAGGCCTTGCGGAGGATCTATGGCGCGTCCGGTAATTTCTGTATTGCGGCGGACGCGTCGAATCCGTATCTTGTCTTCGTCGGACGAAGCAGGGAAAGGTGTCCATGCCCACAAGGGAAGTTCAGAGCCAGTTGAAGTCGATTGAGGCGTTGGTCCATCAGATTGAAAACGTACCCGATCCCGCGCTGAAGGCGACCGCGAAGGATCTCGTGCAGTCACTGATGGAGCTGCACGGCACGGGCATTGAACGAATTCTCGAACTAATCCACCAGAACGCGACTTCCGGACCATCCATTATCGAAGCATTGGGGCGGGACGATCTCGTTCGGAGCCTGCTTCTAATCCATGGGCTTCACCCCGACGGTCTTGAAACTCGCGTGACCCAGGCCCTAGAAAAGACGCGTCCCTATTTGAAATCTCATGGTGGAAACGTAAGCCTCGTAGGAATAGACGATGACGGAGCGGTGACCCTGCGTCTTGAGGGCAATTGCCATGGATGCCCCTCATCGTCGGCCACACTAAAACTGGCCGTCGAGGAAGCCATCTATGAGGCTGCACCGGATGTAACAGCGATCATCGTTCAGGGTTCCATTGAGGAGAAGTCACGGGCCATCGCATTTGTGCCGCTTTCACAAGTGGGCGGCAACGGCCACACGCCGAAAACGGAAGCCGATTCAGCAGGATGGGAGGAAGTGTTTGGCCTCGACGCGATTCCTTCGGGAAGTTTGCGGAGGGAAGAAGTCAGCGGCCGCGACATTCTTTTCTGTCGCCTCGAAGAAACTTTGTATGCGTACAACAATGCTTGTCCGGGGTGCGGCCAGCCACTTGGGGCCGCTCGACTCCAAGGCACGGTTTTGGCATGCCCCATCTGCAGTCAACACTACGATGTCGTGCGTGCCGGTCGCGGCGTTGATTTGGATAGCATTCATCTCGAGCCTGTTCCGCTATTGAGTGAGAACGGACGGGTAAGAGTGGCGCTGCCCCTCTCGAAAGCTCAGGGAAGTGGAATGTGAGCCTGCCATTTTCACCCGTCACGCAAAAAGATAGTCCGCTTGCGGCGCTGCGCCAGTTTGCCAGGAAGCGGCCGGCGGTAGAGTGCTGCGAATTGTGCAGTTCTGAGCTGCCTGCCGAGCATCAGCACTTAATCGATCCCGCCGCCCGGAAATTAATTTGTGCTTGCGATCCCTGCGCTATTCTCTTCAGCAATCAAAGCGCTACCAAATATAAACGCGTGCCGCGGCGCATTCGGTTTCTTCCGCAATTCCAGATGACCGAGGCGCAATGGGACGGTTTGATGGTCCCCATCGAGCTGGCATTTTTTTTCAGGAGCGGTACTCCGGGCAAAGTGTCCGCTTTTTACCCGGGCCCCGCGGGCGCTACAGAGTCGCTGCTGTCGCTTGAGGCTTGGGCCGACATCGAGCAGGAGAATCCGTCGCTTAGAGAGATGGAACCTGAAGTGGAAGCCCTCCTCGCGAATCGTGTCGGCGCCGCTCGTGGCGTCGCCGCGCAGTACTACATCGTTCCAATTGACGAGTGCTACAGACTTGTCGGTCTAATCCGCCTGAACTGGCACGGGCTTTCCGGCGGCACAGAAGTTTGGCGCGAAGTGGCCAAGTTTTTTGCTAGCTTGAAAGAAAGAGCAGAAAATGTCGGCGGGGAATCAAATGCCTGACTTGAACTTCCAAGTAGAGGAAGCGCGGGCCGTCCCGTATGGCGCGGCTCCTTTGCTTTCATTCAAGCTGCGCGTGACCAATACTGGCGCTGAAGAGGCAATCCACACGGTAGTCCTCCGCGCGCAAATCCAAATCGAGGTTACGCGCCGCCACTATAGCCGCGAGGAACAGTCGAAGCTTCTTGACCTGTTCGGCGAGCCGGATCGTTGGGGCCAAACGCTGCGCAATTTGTTGTGGACCCATGCAATCGTCGTAGTGCCGCCATTCGCGAAAGAGACGGTAGTTGATTTACTGGTGCCGTGCACGTTCGATTTCAACGTCGCTGCGACAAAATACTTCCACGGCCTGGCGGACGGAGACTTGCCCCTTAATTTCCTCTTCAGCGGCACAGTTTTTTATCCCGACCAGAACGACCATCTTCAGGTGGCGCCGATTTCGTGGGAGAAGGAAGCGAAATTCAAGCTGCCGCTGAAAGCCTGGAAGGACTTGATCGATCATTACTATCCCAACAGCGCTTGGCTTTACTTGCGCCGGGATGTGTTCGACAGGCTTTATCAATACAAAGTGCGCCATGGGATTCCCACCTGGGAGCAAGTGATCGAGCGCGTGCTGGAAGGAACCGAGGAAACGGTGCAGCTGTGAACGCGAAGCTCGTCGAAGACATCGCGAACGCCGTCCTATACGAAGGGTACATGCTGTATCCCTACCGGCCTTCGTCCGTGAAAAACCGCCAGAGATGGAATTTCGGCGTCTTGTACCCCAAGGCGTACAGCGAAATGCAAAACGGTGCGGATAACTGGTTCATGCAAACGGAATGCCTTGCTAACGGAAGCTCCTCTACGGAGTTGAGCCTCAAGGTGCGCTTTTTGCAAGCAGTCGCGCGAACGATTGGCGAGTTCAAGATACCGCTCGATGAATTGCCCGTCAGCATCGATAAAGGCGACGACCCGGATTTTCAGATTGTTGAAACGCTTCAAGTGGGGGATCAGATCCTTCAAACCTGGCAAGAAGCGATTGAGCGCGAAATCGTTCTCCCTTCGTTCCGTCTCGAAGATCTTCTTGCCTCGGGCCACTCCACGGTTCTTGATTTCCCCGGTGGCAGGGAGTTGGAACCGGTTCGTTCGGCGGATGGACGCATCGCGGCAGCCATTGTGCGGACGAAAGACTCCGTCACGGGGAAAGTGGAAGTAATTGCTGAATGCGTCGAAGACGGACTCTTCAAAATCACGGTGCGCATCTTGAATATCGCTTCGACCATGATTCCCAGTTCCGCAATCCGTGACGCTGTCCTCATGAAGTCGCTGCTTTCCGCCCACACCATTCTCAGTATTCATGGGGGCGAGTTCGTATCTTCCATTGATCCTCCGGCTGAGCTGAAAAGCGTCGCGTCCGAGTGCAAAAATGTGGGAACTTGGCCCGTCTTAGTTGGCGAAGAGGGGCAGCGCGATTGCATGCTTTCGTCACCGATTATTCTTTACGATTACCCGCAGATCGCCCCCGAGAGCCCGGGTAATTTGTTCGATGGCACCGAGATCGACGAAATTCTTGCGCTGCGCATTCTGACCTTGACTGAAGACGAGAAGCACGAAATGCGACACGCCGACCAGCGCTCACGCGAAATTCTGGAGCGCACTGAGTCGATGCCCGCGGAACACTTCATGAAGCTTCACGGTGTCTTGCGAGGTTTGCGTCCCGCAAGCGAGGAACAGCCATGAACGAATGGGAGTGGCGGCTCTTGGAAGACAAGGCTCCCGCGGGAAGCTTGAGCATCGCGGGCGTCGAAGTGAAACCAGGGCACCGAGTCCGCCTGCATCCCGGTAAGCGTGGCGACGTGATGGATATCGCCCTCGCGGGAAAGACCGCGATGATCGAGTCCATTGAGCAGGATTACGAAGGCAAATTTCATGTGTGCGTCGTGGCCGATGATGACCCAGGCAGGGACATCGGAATCATGCGGCAACCCGGGCATCGTTTCTTCTTCGATCCGGAGGAAGTCGAGCCGCTTCCCATGGATGAAGCGGAACAGGACGCGAAAGCACAAACGCCGTCCATTCTGATCGCCGGCATCGGAAACATTTTTCTCGGCGATGACGCATTTGGCGTTGAAGTAGTGCAGCGACTGGCAAGCCGCAAATTTCCCGGGCGCGTGAAAGCTGTAGACTTCGGGATCCGAGGTTTCGATTTGGCCTACGCGCTGCTGGATGGTTCCGACGTGACGATTCTGGTGGACGCGTGTCCGCGCGGCGGGAAGCCTGGAAGCCTCTACGTGATCGAGCCGGACTTGAACGCTCTTGATGCTCCCGAAGCGGGACAAACTTCGGTCGACGCACACAGCATGAACCCCATGAACGTGATTCGCATGGCGAAATCAATGGGCGGAGAATTGAAGCAGATTTTGCTGGTCGGCTGCGAACCGGCGACGTTGGGACCGGAAGAAGGCCAAATGGGGCTCAGCGAACCCGTAGCGGCCGCGGTAGAAGAAGCGGCGAGGCTAGTTGAGTCTCTGGTGGAGAAGATTCAAAACGGCCAATGGCCGCAATAAAGTGAAACGATGAGCGCTGACAACGAAATTGAGATTCCGCCGGGAGGATGCCATATGTGTCTAGCCATACCAGGAAAAATTGTCGAGATTGCCTCTGACAATCCGAATTCAGCGTTAGTCGACGTGGTCGGCATGCGGCGCAGAGTTGACCTCGGGCTTCTCGAAGACGACAAGCCTGTACCGGGCGACTGGGTCCTAATTCACGTCGGGTTTGCGATGAGCAAAATCAGCGAAGTGGACGCGCTCGACCAAATGCGGACGCTTGAAATGCTCGGCGAGTGCGAAGCGGCGGTACAAGAAGTGCGGGGATACGGATTGGAAGAAATCGAGGATAAAGCGTCGTAGGGGCGTTTCCGAGGGCGAAATGAAATACGTGGACGAGTTTCGCGATCCGGAATTAATCACCAGGGCCGCCGAAGAGATCCGCCGTCTGGCCGATCCCAATCGGCATTACAGGTTAATGGAAGTTTGCGGCGGGCATACACACGCCATTTACCGTTTCGGACTGAAAGATGTTCTGCCGCCGAATATCGAGTTGATCCACGGGCCCGGCTGCCCGGTCTGCGTGCTTCCCATGGGACGCATCGACGACGGTTTGTCGATCGCGATGCAGCCAGACGTGATTTTCGCAGCCTTCGGCGACATGATGCGAGTTCCCGGTACACACGGCAGCCCGCTCGAGCATAAGGCGCGAGGCATGGACGTTCGCATCGTCTATTCGCCGACGGATGTGATCAAACTGGCAAAAATGAATCCGCAGAAGCATGTGATGTTTTTTGCCATCGGTTTTGAGACTACCGCTCCTTCGACTGCTTTGACCTTGCAGCGAGCGAAAGCCGAAGGCATCCATAACTTTTCAATTTTTTGCAATCACGTCACCATCATCCCCGCGATCCGCGCGATTCTGGACTCTCCCGACATGCGCCTGGATGGTTTCATCGGGCCGGGCCACGTTTCCACTGTAATCGGATGTAGGCCTTACGAATGGATCGCAAGAAATGAGCGCAAACCTATAGTTGTATGTGGATTTGAGCCGCTCGACCTCCTCCAATCGATCGTGATGCTTCTCACTCAGCTGCAAAAAGGCGAAGCCAAAGTCGAAAATCAATACAAGCGCGTTGTTCCCTGGGAGGGTAATCGCGCCGCTCTGAAAGCGATGGCCGAAACCTTTCAGCTGCGCCCATATTTCGAATGGCGCGGGCTCGGGTTTATCTCTCAGTCGGCGCTCCGCATTCGCGAACAGTATGCAGAGTGGGATTCCGAGCAGCGATTTCAGGTTCCGGGAATTCGCGTAACCGATCCGAAAGCGGCGCAGTGTGGAGAAGTGCTCAAAGGCGTTCTGAAACCTGCGCAATGCAAATTGTTCGGCAAGGAATGCACGCCGGAAAATCCGGTGGGAGCGCTGATGGTGTCGTCGGAAGGGTCATGCGCCGCTTATTACAATTACGAGCATCGCAAGGCCAACCTCGTGACGACTATCAGTGCGTCAGCATGAGCGCCGGCGCCAAGCTCGGGAATCCTGCTCCAAAGATTCGCTTCCGCGAACCTCAAATCGAGATGGCGCATGGCGCCGGCGGAAAGGCCAGCCGCCGTCTGGTGGAAGGACTTTTTGCCCCACTCCTTTTCGGCGCGTCCGCTGAGCCGCTTGGGGATGCTGCTCAGCTGAAAATCAATGGTACGCGGATGGCGGTAACCACGGATAGCTTTGTCGTCAAACCAATCGTTTTTCCCGGAGGCTCGATCGGAGAACTCGCGGTCAACGGGACCGTAAATGATTTGGCGGTGTCAGGCGCAAAGCCCGAAGCGCTTGTTCTCACGCTAATCCTCGAAGCCGGATTACGCACGGACGTCCTGCAAGCTGAAATTCAGGCTATCGCCGATGCTGCCCAAAAAGCAGGAATGAGAATTGCCGGCGGAGACACAAAGGTAGTCGAGCACGGCAAAGCCGACGGCATGTACATCACCACGACGGGGCTTGGCGCCCCGCTGCCGGGAGTCGAGATCAATCCACAATCGGTCCGTCCGGGTGACAAAGTCTTGCTCTCCGGGCCGATCGGTGATCACGGAATCACGATTTTGCTGGCTCGTGGCGAGCTTGACATGGAAGGCGATCTCCGTTCCGACACGCGCTCTGTCTTTCCGCTCGTTAGCAGCGTCATACGAGCGGCGGGTCCGGGAGTTCGCTGGATGCGTGATCCCACGCGCGGTGGCGTCGCAACATCTCTCAACGAGCTCGCCCGCGATTGCGGCCTGGCAGTCGTTCTCTTTGAGGACAGCATCCCGGTGCACGATGCCGTGCGTGGAGCGTGTGAACTGTTAGGTCTCGATCCGCTTCACATTGCGAATGAAGGCCAATTCCTTGCCGTCGTTGCGCCGGAGTCGGCTGACGCAGCCCTAAAAGCGCTACAAGAAACACCGGGCGGCGACGAGGCTCGCATCATCGGCGAAATTCGCGAACAACCCGCAGGCTCCGTTCTGGTGACGACTCTCTACGGCGGCAGCCGTATCGTTGATATGCTCGTCGGCGATCCTCTGCCGCGAATCTGTTGATCGGAAGGCAGAATGCCCGAAGCAAGAAGAAAAATGACTACGGATTGCCAGCTCGCCACGCAAATTGAACAGCGCCTCCTGGCGCGAAATCAGGTCCTGGAATCTTTCTTCGCGCGCGAAGCTAATCGGCTTGCTGTTGCGTGCCGCGAAATGTCCGAGCGCTTTCTTCGCGGCGGCCGCCTGCTTGCGTTTGGGCAAGGACCCTATGCGACAGACGCGCAACACGTTTCTGTCGAATTCGTTCATCCCGTTATCGTAGGCAAGCGCGCGCTGCCGGCGCTCGATCTTTCTATTCTTTTTCGGCCGTGGCTCGAAGCGATTGTACGTTCCGATGACATTGTTATGGGATTCGGTCCGCCCGAAGGTGATCCGGAGGTCTGGGGCGCCCTCGATGCTGCCCGCGCACGCGGAGCGATGACGTTTGCGTTTCCCGGCCTCGAAGGTTCGTACACGATTCCTCCGGCAAGCGCCGACCCATTCATCCAGCAGGAACTGGTCGAGGTCCTCTATCACACCCTCTGGGAGACGGTGCACGTCTTCTTCGAGCACCGCGAGTTGGGACACGATGTCGGCGCAGCCGAATTTCTCTACCCGTTCCTTGGACGCGAGAAGCAGGCCACGGGCGATGTGATCGCTGAGGTGGCCAACTCCATCCGAATGAAAGTGGCGGATGATGCAAAACTGCGCGCGCAAGTGGCTGCTGAGGAGGCGGAACAAATCGGCAATGCCGTTTCCGCAATTTCGGAACGCATTCGCCGCGGCGGCAAGCTGATTATTTTTGGAAATGGCGGATCGGCTACTGACGCCAACGATTGGGCCATCGACTGCGTGTCGCCGCCATCTGGATGGAAGCCCATCCCGGCAGTTTCGCTCGCGCTTGAGCCGGCAAATATCACTGCGATCGCCAATGATGTCGGTACCGAGGTTATTTTTCTCCGGCAGATGATCGCGCAAGCTCAACCCAACGATGTCGCAATCGCAATTTCCACCAGCGGCGGATCGCGGAACCTGATCATGCCGCTCGAAGAAGCCCGGAAACGCAACCTTCTGACAGTGGCGTTGCTTGGCTACGACGGTGGTGAAATCAAGCGGCGAGGATTAGCCGATTTTCCGCTTGTCGTTCATTGCGATTACATTCCACGCATTCAGGAAATTCAAGCTTCGATTTACCATGTCATCCGCGAAGCTTTGGAGGCGCTTGGCCGTGGCGATTCTTGAACTGTACGGAACAAAAAGCTGCCAGTACACCCAGGAAATGCGCGAGTGGCTCGAATGGAAGGGAGCTGAGTTCGTCGAATACGACGTGGAAGCTGACCTTGCGGCCCGCGAGCGAATGCACTCTCTCGCAAACGGGCAGCGCACGGTCCCCATGCTCGTTGATGGGGACAAGGTCGTTCAGATCGGCTGGCAGGGGCGCGGCTGCGTAGTGAGCGTGGAGTAATACGGAATGGCGAGCGCGTGTTCGATCACAGTTCGGGGCGTGGTGCAGGGCGTGGGATTTCGTCCGTTCGTTTTTCGGTTGGCCCGCGCGAATACGCTGGCGGGCTGGGTACTAAATGGGGAGCAAGGCGTCGAGATTTTCCTCGAAGGCGCCGATCAGGGCTTGAAATCATTCGTCCAAGCGCTAACGAACGAACCGCCGCCCTCTGCGCAGATCATAGACATTGAAGTCCGCGCATCGAGCCCCATCGGCTGCAACGAATTTACGATTCGAGAAAGTCGGCGGAACAATCGCCCGTCGGTCCGAATTTCGCCGGATCTGCCCGTTTGCGAAGATTGCCTTGGCGAGCTGTTCGATTCTGCCGATCAACGGTATTTGTATCCTTATATCAATTGCACGAACTGCGGCCCGCGCTACACCGTGATCCTCGGATTGCCCTACGACCGCGCAAATACCACCATGCAGCGGTGGCCGCTCGACGAATACTGCGCGCGCGAATACAACGATCCCGGCAATCGGCGCTTTCACGCGCAACCGGTTGCTTGTCCGCAGTGCGGCCCGCGATACTATTTGCAAGACGGCGACAATGCGGTTCGCGGCAATGAAGCGAGCATCCGCAACGCCGTTGAGATGTTACGGGACGGCAAAATCCTCGCCATCAAAGGACTGGGCGGTTATCACCTCGCGTGCGATGCAGGAAATGCGGATGCTGTCCAAGCTCTGCGAAGCCGAAAGTATCGCAAAGAGAAGCCATTCGCATTAATGGCGAAGAATCTTAAGGTGGCTTGTGAGCTCATCCACGTTTCTGCGGAAGCAGAAGCGCTTCTAACGTCAGCCGCCCGCCCCATCGTCATCGCGCCTGCTAAAGTCGGCCTGGAAGGCATCGCTCCTGACAATCATGAACTCGGAGTCATGTTGCCCTATGCGCCGCTCCACCATCTGCTATTCGCAGCGGGTGCGCCGGACGTGTTGGTGATGACGAGCGCCAACCGTTCGAGCGAGCCGATTGCCTTCGACGACATCGAAGCGCTGGACCGCCTCTCCGATATCGCCGATGCCTTCCTGATCGGCGAACGCCCCATCGCGCGGCGAGTGGATGATTCCATCGCACGCGCCGGAGTTTTCGGCCCAACTATACTTCGCCGCGCTCGCGGTTACGCACCGGGCGCGGTCGCTGTCGTACCGTCCAAACGGCCGATCCTGGCCGTAGGTGCCGATTTGAAGAACACCATTACGCTAGTCGTGGACGGGCAGGCATTCGTGAGTCAGCATATCGGAGACCTGGAACACTTCCAGTCGCTTCAATCCTTCCAGCAAACCATAGAGGATTTTGTTTCGATGTACGAAGTTCGCTGGGATGAGTTGCTCGTGGTGCATGATTGCCATCCGGAATACGCATCTGCGGTCCATGCAGAGTCTCTTTCTTCTCCCGAGAAACGAAGCGTCCAGCATCATCGCGCACACTTGGCTTCCGTGCTCGCAGAACGCGGCGAATGGAAGAAACGCGTGGTCGGCGTTAGTTTCGACGGTACGGGTTATGGAGATGACGGCACGATCTGGGGCGGCGAATTTTTCGTTGGCAGCATTAGCGACGGATTTGAGCGAGTGGCTCATCTTCGCCGTGCAGTGCTCCCCGGCGGCGATGCGGCCGCGCACCATCCAGTTCAGGCAGCAGCGGGTTTCCTGGTGCAACTCGATGATCTGCCGGATGTAACCTCAGCTCCTTTCAATTTTCCCGAACGCTACCAGCATGCGACGGAGTTAGTCTGCAAGGGAGTGAGAACTTTCACGACAAGTTCGGCGGGTCGTCTCTTTGACGTGGCGGCAGCGCTGCTCGGATTCACACGTGAAACCAGTTTTGAAGGGCAGGCCGCGATGTGGCTCGAGCAATTGGCGCGCAGCGCTGCGCCTGTGGAGTCTTACCCGTTTCCGTTCGCAGATGAAGAGCTCGACTTCCGTCCGCTGCTGACGAATTTGGCGCGGGATCGCTTCCTTGGACGCGATCTAGGCGAATGTGCTCGCGCGTTTCAACGGGGAATTGCACAGGGACTTTTCGACGCTGTGACTACGCTTTGCCGTGCGCACAGGACAGACACGATCGTGCTTTCAGGAGGAGTTTTTCAAAACGAACTTCTCCTGGAGGATTTAAACTCGATGCTCGACTCCACGCTTTTTAAGGTTTGGACCAATCATGCAGTTCCTGCAAACGACGGAGGCATCAGCCTGGGACAAGTGGCGCTCGCGTCCTTCGGCCAATTCGATTTCGTCGCGCCAGTGAACTCGAAGGAGAAAGCTTCTTTATAGACAGCGATGCACGAACTTTCCATTGCGATGAGTATCGTAGACCTGGCTCAGGAAGAGGCAGACCGCCGGGGCGGCGTGCAGATCAAGGCGGTACATCTTCGCCTGGGGCTCCTGTCCGGTGTAGTGAAGGATGCTTTGCTTTCATCGTATGAAATGGCCTGTGAGGATACGCCGCTGCAAGGATCCCGCCTCGTGGTCGAAGAAGTTCCTGTCCTGGTTTTTTGCCGGCACTGCGATGCGCAGCGGCCGCTTCATTCAGTTCAGCTATTCTGCTGTTCCGAGTGCGGCACTCCCACAGGCGAGGTGGTGCAGGGCAAAGAGCTCCTGGTCGTGGGTCTGGAGGTAGAAGATTGAGCCCTAAGACTCGCATGATCGAAGTAAGGCAGAACGTACTGAAGCAGAACGATATCGTCGCACGCGCACTCCGGGAACGCTTTCATGAAGCCGGAGTTTTTGTCGTGAGTTTGGTATCGAGCCCGGGCGCGGGAAAAACTGCGCTGCTCGAGAAAACCCTAACTCTGCTCGGGCAAGAATTTCGCGTGGCTGCCCTGGTCGGTGACCTGGCCACGGAAAACGACGCCGCGCGGCTCGCGCGCAGTCAGGCTCCGGTGAAGCAGATCATCACCGGAACCGTCTGTCATCTGGAAGCCGCCATGGTCCAAAGCGCGCTCGAAGGATGGAACCTCGACGAATTGGATTTTCTATTCATCGAAAACGTCGGCAACCTCGTCTGTCCGTCCTCTTACGATCTCGGCGAGGATCTGCGGCTCGTTCTAATGTCGGTGACTGAGGGCGAGGACAAACCGCTCAAATATCCCACGATTTTTAACAGTGCGGATGTGGCTTTGATCACAAAGATTGACTTGGCTGCGGCAGTCGAATTTAATGCTTTCGTTGCGAATCGCAACATCCAGGCAGTAAGGCCTGGGATGATAGTCCTCGACGTATCGGCAAAATCCGGCGGGGGCATGGAAGAGCTTCTCGATTTCTTGCGGTCGCGCCGCGCGGTTGCGGGCGCGGTGGTAGCCTCTCAAGGTGCCAACGCTTTCGCGGCGCCTGATTAAGCAGGTGCGGGCAGTGGAACACGAGCGCAGTACACAAGAATGATCGGCTTACTCTCCATCGTCGCGCTCGGCTTCTTCCTCGGGATGCGGCATGCCACCGATCCCGATCATGTGATCGCTGTTACAACTATCGTCGCACGGTACCGAAAGATCGGCCACGCTGCGGCGATCGGTGCATTGTGGGGCGTGGGCCACACCCTCACGATCCTATTGGTGGGCAGTGGAATCATTCTGTTCGGCTGGGTTATTCCAACTCGCGTCGGTCTCTCCATGGAATTCTCCGTGGGATTGATGCTGATTCTCCTGGGTGTCCTTAACCTGACCGGCATGCTCCAGTGGATTACCAACACCTTTTCTCCCGGTTCTGCAATATCGGGAGCAGCTCATTCTCATCCCCACAGCCATGGCGACTACATCCATACTCACCCACACCACCATGAACCCGAGGCCCACCCGCACGCGGCAGAACAAACGCCTCTGGGCTGGTTCGATCGCCATTTCGGCCGAATCGGACTCTATCAAGTCGTGCGGCCTCTTATCGTAGGACTTGTCCACGGCCTGGCCGGTTCGGCCGCCGTTGCTCTATTAGTCTTAACCACAATTCAGAATCCGAAGTGGGCGATTGCGTATCTCCTCGTTTTTGGAATTGGCACGATTGCAGGAATGATGCTTATTACCGGAGCGATGGTTCTGCCTTTTGCCTACGCGGATAAACGATTCTCGCGGCTTAATCAAGGATTGCGAATTGCTTCTGGACTAATCAGTGTGGCCTTCGGTCTCTTCCTCGTTTATGAAATCGGCTTCGTGAATGGACTGCTCACCAGCCATCCGCACTGGATCCCTCGCTGACCCGGCAAGCGATTTGTACGCCACTGGTGGCCGCATACCATCGTGACGTTCACAACCTGCTTCGCTCTCCTGGAGATCACCCCTATTTCGCTCATTCTGTGCAACGCTTCTATCGCGAGACCAAACTAAGTCACTGAAAAGAATGGCGGGGACGACGAGACTCGAACTCGCGACCTCTGCCGTGACAGGGCAGCGTTCTAACCAACTGAACTACGTCCCCGCGATTGTGCTTCTGCTGGTGGGCGGTCACGGATTTGAACCGCGGACCTTCCCGGTGTAAGCGGGACGCTCTAACCGCTGAGCTAACCGCCCGTCGAACGTATCCATCGTAGCAGAAGGCACGCGGTCGAGGCTAGACTTGGCGGCAAGAAATTTGGAGCCGGCGAAGGTCTGGAGTCCATCAGGCCGCTTGACGATTTCAGTCCGAAGCTATTCAGCCGCTTTTCACGCCCCGCAACCTCAGCGAGCGCCGACCTGTCCGTTGGTACAGGAGGCAAAAAAAAGCCTGTACCGACGTACAGTTTTACAAGCAGCGTAACGGATGTTAGCAGATTCACCACGAACGCCTCACACGCTCCGAAGACGCACACACGAGCGTGCTACGCTGAATCTTCCAGCGGTGACAGTACCGCGGACGCACAATCATGTCTTCACGACTCGGCGAAATACTGGTCAAAGACAGCCTGATCTCAGCGGATCAGTTGAAGCAGGCGCTCGACTACCAGAAGAAGAATGGCGGAAGACTCGGCACCTGCCTGGTCAAGATGGGGCTCGTAAGCGACGACGACATTACGGCGGTGCTCTCGCGGCAATACGGCGTGCCCTCGATAAACCTTAAGTTTTACGAAGTAGACCCCCTGGTAATCAAGCTGGTCCCGCAAGAAACCGCGATTCGATATCAGATTGTGCCGCTTTCGCGCGTGGGCTCCACGCTCACGATCGCAATGACGGATCCGACCAACGTCTTCGCGATGGACGACATTAAGTTTATGACCGGTTTCAACGTGGAACCGGTAGTGGCTTCCGAGTCGGCAATCAGCGAAGCGATTCATAAGTTTTACGGCGACGTCGAAAGCGTGGAAGAACTCGACAAGGTAATGAAGGACCTCGCCGGCGACGACGCCTCGGTGGAGCTTTCGGCCGAAGAACAAGAAATGGATTTGGCTACGCTCGAAAAAGCAGCCGAAGAAGCGCCGATTATTAAGCTCGTGAACCTGATTCTCACCGACGCTGTGAAGCGCGGGGCCAGCGACATTCACGTAGAGCCCTACGAAAAAGAACTTCGCGTGCGCTTCCGCGTTGACGGCATTTTGCAAAACGTCATGGCGCCACCCTTGAAGCTGAAGGATGCAATCACCAGCCGCATGAAAATCATGTCGAAATTGGACATCAGCGAAAAGCGGCTCCCGCAAGACGGGCGCATCATGATCAAGTATTTAAAGGACGGAAGAAAGAAGGAACTCGACTTTCGCGTTTCCACCGTCCCAACGCTCTTCGGCGAAAAAATTGTTTTGCGGTTGTTGGACAAAGAAAATCTGCGGCTGGATATGACCAAGCTGGGCTTCGAACAAGAGTCGCTTACCAAGTTCGAACGGCAGATTCTGAAGCCCTACGGCATGGTGCTGGTGACCGGTCCTACCGGGTCGGGCAAAACCAATACGTTGTATTCATCGGTCGCGCGACTGAATACGGTAGAGACGAACATTATGACCGCCGAGGATCCCGTCGAATTCCAGCTTGCCGGAATTAATCAGGTACAGATGAAGGAGCAGATAGGGCTGAACTTCGCGTCGGCCCTGCGCGCTTTCTTGCGGCAAGACCCCAACATTATCCTGGTCGGCGAAATTCGAGACTTTGAAACTGCCGAAATTGCGGTGAAGGCAGCTCTTACAGGTCACTTAGTGCTTTCTACGCTACATACGAATGATGCGCCCTCCACAATCAGCCGATTGATGAACATGGGCATCGAGCCTTTTCTGGTGGCCACCTCTGTGAATTTGATCTGCGCGCAGCGGCTTGTGCGGCGTATTTGCTCGCAGTGCAAGGAACCGCTGCAGATTTTGCCGCAGGCGCTCAGGGATGCGGGTTATACGCCGGAAGAATCGGAGAAAGTGGTGATTCATCACGGCCGTGGATGCGGAACCTGCAACAACACGGGTTACAAAGGACGCGTCGGCCTGTACGAAGTGATGGAGATCAACGACGAGTTGCGCGAGCTCATTCTTGTGGGAGCTTCCGCGTTGGAACTGAAAAAGAAAGCGTTAGAAGGCGGGATGATTACGTTGCGTCGCAGCGGTTTACTGAAAGTAGCCCTGGGGCACACGACGATGGAAGAGGTATTGCGCGAGACTGTTCTGTAAGCGGAGGAAATAAATGGCTGGCATCACTTTAAGTGAACTTCTGAAGAAAATGATTGAAATGTCGGGCAGCGACTTGCACCTATCTACCAACAGCGCGCCGCGGATTCGCGTGCACGGCAAGTTGCGCCCGCTTGACATGCCTCCGCTCACCGCGGCAGACACCAAAGCGCTGGCCTACAGCGTGCTGACGGACGTGCAGAAGCACCGGCTGGAGGAGAATCTGGAGCTGGACTTCTCGTTCGGGTTGAAGAGCCTGGCGCGTTTTCGAGGCAACATCTTCCACCAGCGCGGCGCGGTCGCAGCCGTTTTCCGTACCATTCCATGGGAGATCAAGACTTTTGACGCTCTAGGGCTTCCCAACGTAGTCCGAGGGCTCTGCGATAAGCCGCGCGGGCTTGTTCTGGTGACCGGACCGACCGGTTCTGGTAAATCGACGACGCTCGCCGCCATGCTCGACAAAATTAATAACGAGCATGAAGAGCACATGATTACGATCGAAGACCCGATCGAGTTCCTCCACAATCACAAGAAGTGCCTGGTAAACCAGCGCGAAGTGCATTCCGACACGCATTCGTTCGCAAATTCGCTGCGTGCCGCCCTGCGCGAAGATCCGGACGTGGTGCTGATCGGCGAAATGCGCGACCTGGAGACCATCGAGTCGGCGCTTCGAATCGCCGAGACCGGCCACTTGACGTTTGCCACCTTGCACACAAATTCCGCGGTGTCGACGATCAACCGCATCATCGACGTGTTTCCGGCTCACCAACAGCCCCAGGTGCGCGCGCAACTATCGATGGTGCTCGAAGGCATTCTTTGCCAATCCCTGCTGCCGAAGATCGACGGACGAGGCCGAGCGATGGTGATGGAGATTCTGATCCCCACCGCCGCCATTCGTAACCTGATTCGCGAAGACAAAATTCACCAGATTTATTCAGCGATGCAGACCGGCACGGGCGCATCCGGAATGCAGACGTTCAATCAGAGCCTGGCGAATGCCTATCAACAAAAGTTAATCACCATAGAAGTGGCGCTCGCGCGTTCGTCGAATCCAGACGAATTACAAGACTTGATTAACCGTGGGGTGGTGTCGCCGCCTACTGGTGGCCGAACGCCCGTCCGGCGGTAACTGAAATTAAGGAATAGGAGGGAACAGATCATGCCGGTATTCACATATCGTGGAGTGAACAAGACGGGTGCGACGGTCACGGGGGAGCGCACGGCCGCGACAAAGGCCGAGGCCACCGCGTCGCTCAAACGCGAGCAAATAAACGTCAGCAAGCTTTCCGAGAAGGGGAAAGAATTTAACATCCCCACTTTCGGAGGAGGGGTGGATTCGAAAGAGCTGGCTATCTTCACGCGCCAGTTCTCGGTAATGATCGACGCCGGCTTGCCCTTGGTGCAGTGTCTCGAAATTCTCGCCGGGCAGCAGGAAAACAAGACTTTTCAAAAAATCCTCAACGGCGTGAGGGCCTCGGTGGAAGGCGGCTCCACGCTTTCTACCTCGATGAAGCAGTATGAGAAGGTGTTCGACCCGCTTTATTACAACATGGTCGAGGCGGGCGAGACGGGCGGTATTCTCGACACGATTCTTCAGCGTCTTTCCAGCTACATCGAGAAAAACGTAAAGCTGAAACGCGCCGTGAAATCGGCGATGATCTATCCAGTCGCTGTGCTGGGTATCGCCGGTGGCGTGATCATCCTTCTTCTGTGGAAGGTCGTGCCGATCTTCACCACCCTATTCAATGGTCTTGGCGTGGACCTGCCGCTGCCCACCAGAATCGTGATCGGGCTCAGCAACTTCGTGGGCAGCATCTACGGATTGCTGATCCTGGTATTTTTAGGCGGCGTCGGGTTTGCGCTGAAGTTCTGGTATGGCACACCGCAAGGACGTTACGCGATAGACGCTGTTCTGCTGAAGCTCCCGATGATCGGAATGCTGCTGCGCAAAATTGCGGTGGCCCGATTCACACGGACTCTTGGCACGTTGATCTCCAGCGGCGTGCCCATACTGGAAGGGCTCGATATCACGGCGCGTACTTCCGGAAACGCCGTGGTGGAGAGAGCGATCACCGCAACCAGAAAAGCTGTCGAGGCAGGTCGTTCGCTTGTGGATCCTCTGAAGGAAACCAGCGTCTTCCCGGGCATGGTGACGCAGATGATCGGCGTTGGAGAACAGACGGGCGCCATGGACGCCATGCTCCAAAAAATTGCCGATTTCTACGAAGACGAAGTGGACGCCGCGGTGAAGGACCTTCTGACGGCCATGGAACCTATCATGATTGTGGTCCTGGGCGTCGTCGTTGGCGGCATCGTTATTTCCATGTACCTGCCACTGTTCTCGTTGATCGGTAAGCTTGCCGGTCACTAAAAACCTGGCGTGCTGACGGTCTGAAAGGGCACCCCGTTTGATGGGTGCCCTGTGCCGGCGCCACGCCGTTTACGATTCATCCTCGAAAAAGGATCCAGCCGGTGAATCCAGCGGGACCGGCGACGAAAACAAATGAAATCCGCAACCAGCGTGAGTGAATGGCTCCCCTGGCTGGGCCGTGTCCGCTTCCTCGCCATTACTTTTCTGCTGGGCATCGTAGTGGCGGCACGTGAGCTTACTCCCGACTCAATATCAGTCCGATCCTTTGTTCCGCTCGTTGCCCTGTGGTACATGCTCGCCATCGTCTACGTAATTCTGCAGCGCTGGACTCCCCAAGCGCGCGTGCATGCGCCCCTGCAGATTATCTGCGACCTCCTGATCATCACCGGCGTGGTGTACACAACCGGAGCGCAGGATAGCTACTTCATTTCGCTTTATCTCCTCGCCATCCTTATGGCCAGTGTTTTATTTTCCAGGCGCGGAGTCTTTCTGGTTGCCGGGGCGAGTTTCGCGCTTCTGGCGGGCGTAATCGAACTGGCGCACTACGGCGTCCTTCCGCGCACGGCGAATTCCGCGCCGATCCAGACCGCTCTGGACTCATGGCTTGCCAGCAATCTCTTTGCATTTGTCGCCGTCGCATACCTCGGCAGCCTCTTAGCGCAAACGCTTCGCAAGAAAGGCGTCGAACTCGAAGAGAAGAGTGCGGAACTTAAAGATCTTCGCGCGTTTAATCAGGACATCATCGAATCCATGCGTGGTGGCCTGCTGACCGCGGACCTCGAAGGCCGCATTTTATTGATGAATCGCGCTGGAATCGAAATTATGGGCCTCGAATCGATTCCTCCGCGGGGCCAGAAAGTTCAGGACGTATTTCCCGGTTTCTGGCCTGTGGAGACGGATGGCCAGGGAAGTCCACTGGCGGCGCGGAAAGAGATCGAGTTCCGAACGACAGCCGGCAACATCCGTTTTCTCGGGCTTTCAATTTCGACCTTGCGAACGAGCCAGAATCAGAACACCGGATTCGTTTACAATTTTCAAGACCTCACTCAACTGAAGCGCCTTGAACGTGAAGTGCTCACCAAGGAACGCATGGCGGCGCTG
The DNA here is from genome assembly GCA_963698005.1 of uncultured Acidobacteriota bacterium. Classification (GTDB taxonomy): domain Bacteria; phylum Acidobacteriota; class Terriglobia; order Acidiferrales; family UBA7541; genus Palsa-295. The sequence continues at coordinate 1,588,681 of OY969113.1, read as the reverse complement.
GGACGGCTGTCCGCGGCCATCGCGCACGAAATACGCCAGCCATTGACCGCCATGACCGGAGCGCTAAAGGAACTGGTGCGGCTTGCGCCTCTCGAGGATGACGACAAAAAGCTGGTCCAAATCGTTAGCCGCGAGTCCCAAAGGCTGAATCAGATCATTACGGATTTCCTCGATTATTCGCGCGAAAAGACGTACGCCTTCTCCGATGTCGACGTGGTACCGATCATCGAGGAAACCCTCTTGTTGCTCGAGCATGACGCGTCAGCCAACGGCAAGTTCCGCTTCGACCGCCGCATCAAGGTCCGTAACGCCCGCGCTCGCGCCGATCGTGATGCTTTAAAACAAGTCTTCTGGAACCTTTGCAACAACGCTCTGCGTGCTATGCCCAACGGCGGACTTCTCGCCGTGGAACTCGACGCGGACGAAACATGGGTACGCATTTCAATACGTGACACGGGCATCGGACTAGACTCTCGTGAATTAACGCGAATCTTTGAGCCGTTTCAATCGGGGTTCACCGGCGGCACAGGGCTGGGTTTGGCCATCGTCTATCAGATATTACAGGCGCACCGCGGCCGTATCCGAGTGGAAGCGGAAAAGGGCGAGGGTGCCGAGTTCGTCGTAGAACTTCCGCGCTCCTCTGTGGAGCGCACGCCGGCGCGGCAACCGAAAAATCGACCGGCGGAAATGCTTACAGTAGGGAAGGGCTAGCGCTATGGCTCATTTACTTGTAGTGGATGACGAGCCGTCGATTCGGGAGCTGCTTGAGATCAGCTTCCGCAAAGAAGGGCATAAAGTCGAAGTAGCCTCGAGCGGAGAGGCGGCTAAGACGCGGCTGGCCGCGCAAATATTTGACATCGTTATCTCCGACATTTGCATGCCTGATATGGATGGGGTCGAGTTGCTTCGTTACAGCAAGGAAGTTTCTCCTTCTACGATATTTATTTTGATCACCGGAGTTCCCACCATAGGTACGGCAATTGATGCCGTAAACTTTGGCGCGGATCGCTACGTGGTTAAGGGCGACCGTCTGCTCGACGAACTGCGCCCGGCGGTGCAGCAGATTGCGGAAAATCAGAGATTGAAGAAGGAAGCAGGTGAGCTTCGCCGTCAGATCCGCCGCCTGACGGGCTTCGACCAAATCATCGGAACCAGCCCGAAAATGCGCACACTCTTCGACATGATTGCCACCATCGCACCGCAATCCAGCCGCGTGCTGATTACGGGCGAGAGCGGAACGGGGAAAGAACTTGTAGCTCGCGCAATTCACGAGAACAGCGCGCGGGCTAAAACGCCCTTTATTACGATTAATTGTGGGGCGTTCCCGGAGACGCTCCTGGAATCCGAACTCTTCGGCTACATGCGCGGTGCATTCACCGGAGCGAACGAAAATCGCCGGGGGCTTTTCCAGGCGGCAGATGGCGGAACGCTTTTCATGGATGAGATTGGCAACATGAGTCTCACCATGCAGGTGAAGCTTTACCGAGTCCTGCAAGAAGGAAAAGTACGTCCGCTGGGAAGCAACGAAGAAACCAGTGTTGACGTTCGAGTGATAGCCGCCACAAACAAGGATCTTGAAAAGGAAATCGCCGAGGGGCGATTCCGCGAGGACCTTTTCTATCGTCTGAATGTGATTCCCATTCACCTGCCCGCGCTCCGAGAGCGCAGTGAGGATATTCCGCTGCTGGCCCGGGCCTTTCTCGACCGATATTCCAAATCCATGGGGAAGAAGATCGAGGGCATTGAGCCTGAGGCGCTCCGGCGCCTTGAAGTTTATGAATGGCCGGGCAACGTCCGCGAACTGGAAAATACTATCGAGCGCGCGGTAGCGCTAGAGACCACCAAACGAGTATCGGTGGAGAATCTGCCGGAGCGCGTTACCAGCTTCTATCAGGAGTCTCGTTCGAACGGCCATTCTGAAAGCAAAGCCTTGCTCATCCCTGATGTGGGAATGGATCTGGAGAAACTTATTGGGTCCACCGAAAGAGCTTATTTGCTCGCTGCGCTGGAATCCTCCGGAGGCGTTCGCATCCGCGCTGCAGAAATGTTGAAGATGACCTACCGCTCGTTCCGCCACTACGCAAAAAAACACGGCGTCTGAAAGTGTTTCACTTCGGTGCGGGCTCTTAACGGCCTTGCACTCGACCTTTATCGGCCTTTTCCATTCCCGATCTAGAACAGAAATAGTTTTCTAGTGCCGGCTTGAAAAGCACGAGCGTGGCGTAGTGTGTTAACACTGGACTTACAGCGCGTTTTCTTCATGTTTGCGAGTGTCCCCTGAACGGCGTCGAGCGTGCTCTAGTCGTGCTGTACCCCGCCAGGGGCTACAAACAAAGATTGAGTTTGTACATCGGCCAAGGAGAAATACGCTCATGATTAAGAACCAGAGAGAGAAGGGATTTTCGTTAATCGAATTGTTGATCGTCGTAGCGATCATTTTGATCATCGCGGCAATCGCAATTCCGAACTTGCTTCGCGCACGCATCGCGGCCAATGAGGCTTCGGCAGTAGGTTCAGTTCGTACGCTTGATACAGCTGAAATTACGTATTCTTCGACGTACGGCACTGGCTTTGCACCTTTGGCTATGTTGGGTGGCGCGGCGGGTTGCGTGGCCGCACCAGCAACAGCTTGCTTGATTGATCCAGTCCTGACGGTCGGAACCAAGACCGGTTACACCGTTGCGGCAGTTGCTGCGACTGGCGCGGGTACCGTTCTTTCCCCGTTCCAGACTTTCGAAGTGAACGCCACCCCGCTCTCAGTTTCGACGGGTACGCGCGCGTTTTGCTCCGATCAATCTGGTGTGGTTCGTTACAACACGACCGGTGCAGCGATCGGCACCGCCGCGGGTAACTGCGCTGCTGTAGTGACCATCCTTCAGTAGTCAGTAGTTCGGATGTGTTTCGAGCGGGGAGGAAGCTTGACTTCCTCCCCGTTTTTTTTGGTAGGAACATAACTCAATAGCAAAGCGCCTCATTGACCAGGCCGCTGTACAGTAGCGAACCTCGAACCTCGAAATTCCCGCAACGAAGCCACTAAGCCTCTCAGCGCATTTTTAATAGGCAAAAATAATGAAGAACCATCGACAGAGGTTATCATCCGCGCTTCGATTCGCTCGCCTCAAGGACTCACCCCATACCCCTATTGATGAACGGTGTAATCCGCTGTATCGTGTCTGTACACAGAGTGGGCCATTGAGGAATGCTGCTGGCCTTAGCGGGGTGTACGCCGCCAGCGAGTACGCGAGAGCTTGTGCCGCTTTTTCAAGGAGAGAAAAGACATGAATAGGAAACAGAAGGGTTTCTCACTTATCGAATTGCTGATCGTGGTGGCGATCATTTTGATCATTGCGGCTATCGCAATCCCGAACTTGCTTCGCGCCCGCATGTCGGCCAATCAAGCGTCAGCGGTTGGGTCGGTTCGCACGCTAGCAACTTCGAACATCACGTACAGCTCGACTTGGAACAATGGTTTTGCTCCGACGCTTGCCACGCTGGGCGGCGCTCCGGGAGGAGTGGCAACCTGCAACGCAGCGCTCTTGGTCGATCAATCTCTAGCGGCAACCGGCCAGAAGAGCGGTTACAAGCTTTCGTATAACGTCGGCAGCCTGAACGCGGCTGCAGCTCCCAGTTGTGGCGCAGCGGGCGGAAATACCTTCGCCTTCACCGCATTGCCCATCAACCTCGGCTCGACGGGACAAACGGCGTACTGCTCTGCCGAAGACGGGGTTGTGCGCAACGATCCCACCGGCACCGCGATGACAGCTGGCCAAGCCGACGTGGCTTGCATTGCCTCGGCGTCCCTGCAGTAAACGAAGCGTCAGAGGATGTGTTTCATGCGGGCAGGAGCATCGCGTCCTGCCCCTTTTTTTTTGATAGGAACTTCTGTAAATCGCGCATGAGCTCTCTAACTTGCCGCCAAAAGGCAAGCGCTGACGCAGTCCTAGGCCCCCAATTACAGAGTTGAGGGACCTTTCAGGGCATTTCTAATAGACAAAAATAGTCAAAAAGCACGGGCGAAAGAAGCCATCCTGCCCCGATTCAATCCGCCAGCCCCCAGAACCCGTTGCTATCCTATTGATAATGAGCCGTCTAACTAGCTGTGTCGTGTCGGTACACAAGGTGGACCATTATGGAACATGGCTTGCCTTTACTGGGGTGTACCCCGCCAGGGAGTACAGAGAGTTTAAGCAGTTTACTTCAAGGAGAGAGAAGACATGAATAAGAAACAGAAGGGTTTTTCACTTATCGAATTGCTGATCGTCGTGGCGATCATTTTGATTATCGCGGCTATCGCAATTCCGAACTTGCTTCGCGCCCGCATGGCGGCTAACCAGTCGTCAGCGGTCGGATCCGTTCGCACGCTGACAACTTCGAACATCACCTACAGCTCGACTTGGGGCAATGGTTTTTCTCCGAACCTTGCCACGTTGGGCGGCGCCGCAGGTGGAAACGCGACTTGTCAAGCCGCACTCTTGGTCGACAACGTATTAGCAGCTACCGGTCAAAAGAGCGGCTATAACATTACCTACACTGTCGGTAACCTGAACGCGGCCGCGGCTCCTGGCTGTGCGGGCCCCGGCGGAAATACCTTCGGGTTCACGGCAAAACCAATCAACCTCGGCTCGACCGGCCAAACGGCCTATTGCTCCGCGGAAGATGGGGTTGTGCGCTCAGACCCGACGGGTGCAATGGCGGCCAGTGAAACCGACGTTGCCTGCATGACCGGATTCCCGGCACTGCAGTAGTTCTTCTTCGGGATGTGCATCACGAGGCGGGAAGGAATCCAATCCTTCCCGCTTCAGTTTTAGTAGCTGTCTTTTCGGTGACGGTCCCGAACAAATGCGAGCTTCTAAGGATGCGACTGTGGCAACGACAATCGATCGCGAGGAGAAGAGACCAGCCGGGCATGAATCGCGCGGCTTTTCGCTTATCGAGCTTCTAGTGGTCGTCGCGATCATCCTGATCATTGCGGCGATTGCGATTCCTCAATTGCTTCGCGCGCGCATCGCAGCCAACGAAGCGGCCGCAGGAGAAAATCTCCGCACTCTAACGACGGCATCGATGGCCTATAGCTCCACCTGGAACAACGGATTTCCGCCCTCGCTTGCGGCACTGGGTGGTATAGGGGGGGCTCCGGCAACCTGCAATCAGGCGGACCTCATGGATCCAACTATTACCACCGCACCGAATCAGAAAAGCGGCTTTACGTTTGCTTATACTGCAGTCGGAGCGCCGGTCATCCCGCCTCCGGGATGTCCGACGCCGGGTACGAACGCCTATCTGATTACCGCCACCCCCATAACGGAGTTCATTACCGGCGTCCGCAGTTTTTGCAGCGATGAGCCGGGAACCATCCGTTACGACACATCGGGGGCAACAGCCGGCTCTCAAGCTGCATGCGAAGCATTGCCTCCTCTTCAATAACTCTCGCCTCACTTCTGCTAAACTTTGTCAGTGATCTCGCTCGTATTCTTTCTGACGACTCTGTTTCCATCCTCAACGCCACCTCGAAGCGCGCGAGACGTGGCTCGCGCGATCGACGCGCGTTACCATCGCGCCCAAACCCTGAGGGCCACCTTCTACGAGCACTATTCCGACGGCAACGCAGCCGTCTCCGCGGAATCCGGCACGGTTTACTTCTCGAAGCCCGGGCGGATGCGCTGGGAGTATGAGTCGCCTGAACAAAAACTCTTCATCGTTGACGGCGCAAATGCGTGGTTTTATGTGCCTGCCGACCGTACCGCGAGTCGGGCAAAGGTAGCCGAGAGCTCGGACTGGCGCACGCCTCTGGCATTTCTCGCCGGCAAGACGGATTTGACTCGCCTTTGCCGGAGCATGGAAATCGTGGATGCTGGGAACGCGCAAGGCATCAATCCTGGGGACCGCGCAACCAGCGGTGAGAACACCGTCTTGCGTTGCGCTCCCCGTTACAATGCGGGAGATCCTGGCGACCAGATTCGGGAAGTGCTGCTTGAGGTGGACCCCGATGCAAGACTAGTTCGCATTGAAATCCGCCAACCTGGAAAGCTTGAGACGGAATTTCGCTTTGGAAATTGGGAAGAAAACCTAACGATCCCGGAGACTAAATTTCATTTCGTCCCCCCGCCGGGAGTTGCCGTAGTAGATGAGTCGGCGCTCGCCGGCACCTTGCACTAGCCTGACGCGAGAATTCAATCGTCCCAAGAATCGCTTCCGTAGATTCTAATTTCCTGAGCGAGTACGCTTATAGGCCTGCCATCGGGAACTCCTCCAGAGGCCGCATTTTGGCGTGGCGAGCCGGTTTGACCCGTGTAACTGCATAGTAATGCACGGTTCTTGCGCTTTAGGCGCACCTTGGAACGGGTATGGTAAACTACTGGTTAAACGTCTCACTGGGCGGGGCGTCTAACTCCTAAATGACTGAGTTTGTCTGCAAAGTCGGGGATACCACTGGCCGAGTCTTCCAACACCTGGAAACGGCACAGTCGGAGGCTGAGGCGAGACAAAAACTCGCCGACCGGGGATTCTTCGTTTTCTCGGTACGAATGCACTTCGATTTGCTTTCTCAGTTCAGCGGGGCCCGCCGTCAGCAGAAGATCCGGCCCGCCGATTTTCTGATCTTTAACCAGCAATTCAGCACGTTGATCAAAGCTGGCCTTCCGATTTTGAAGGCCCTCGATCTTCTTGCCGAGCGCGCCGCAGCGCCTCGGTTGAGACCTGTGCTAGGAGACGTTCGGCAGCGGGTTCGCGATGGAGCGCTGCTCTCCGAGGCGCTGGCAGCCCAAGGCTCGTTTCCTCCGGTATACGTCACGGCCATTACGGCAGGTGAGCGGAGCGGGAATCTGACCGGAGTCATCGATCAATATATCTCCTACCTGCGGGTAAGCACCGGCTTCCGCCGCGCTTTGGCAACGGCACTGATTTATCCCGCGATTCTGGTAGTCACAGTGGTTCTGGTCCTGAGCTACCTACTGACGTATGCCATGCCGCAGTTTGCAAAGCTCTATCAGGATCTAGGCGTGCCGTTGCCGCATATCACGCAGCTGATGCTGGACATGGCTGTCCCGCTCCGGAATTATTTCTTCGTGTTTGCTGCTCTCTTCGCTGTTGTTGCTGCCGGCATCTTCTTGTGGACGCGAACCTTGGCGGGAGCCTTGGCGATCGACCGCTTAAAACCCAAAATTCCAGTAGTGGGTGATATTTGGCTAAAGGGAGAAATCGCGCAGTTTTTGCGGACACTGTCTACTCTTCTCGCCGGTGGCACACCGCTCGTTTCCGGGTTAAAGACCTCCTCGGCGGCCATCGGCAGCCGTCTGATTGCTACTTCCGTCGATCAAGCTGCCGAAAAAGTTCGCGAAGGCAAAACTCTGAGCGAGAGTCTGGCGGAAACGCGATTGATCCCGCCCCTAGCTCTGGAAATGATCGAGGTTGGGGAAGCGTCTGGCGCGCTTTCGGCGATGCTGACTAGTGTCGCGGAATTCTATGAAGAGGAAGTAAGTACCCGCTTGCAGCGTACACTTATCTGGGTCACGCCGGCGATCTTGGTGGTCATGGCGGTCGTGGTGGGCTTTATTTTGATCTCTCTTTACATGCCTCTCTTCTCCATGCAGATAGGATCCACGGGAGGCTAGGTATTGCATGGCTACGCTCAATAACAATCCGGTCACCGGCAATGCGCCCAATGAAGCGGAGCGTGAACAGGCTCGCCGCTTGGCGGAGCGCTATCGGTGTCCGTTTGTTGACCTTCGCGAGCAGCGCATCGATCCTGAGCTCTTTCGCAGCATTCCCGCCGAGCTGATGTTTCGATACAAGTTTGTTCCGCTCGAATCGCACGAGACAACATTGACTGTGGCCATGGCGGACCCCAGTCAGTTGCAGCTCACCGATGAGCTTTCCCTTTTGCTCGGGAAGCGCCTCCAGATAAAAGTGGCCACTACTTCGCAAATTGACGATCTGCTAAAACGCACCGAGCAATCGCAGCGGGTGCTGGATCAGGCCACCGAGGGCTTCACGCTCCAGGTAGTCGGCGATGACGAGGACAGCGACGAAAATATCTCGATGGACAAGCTCACGCGCGCTGATACCGGCGTTAGCCCGGTTGTCAGGCTGGTGGACACCGTCATCTTTACTGCGCTCGAGCGCCGCGCCAGTGACATTCATATCGAAACGCGCAACACCGAAGTGGTCGTCAAATACCGAATTGACGGCGTGCTGCAATACGCTATGCAGCCGCTGGCAAAAGAATGGCACGCCACCATTCTTTCGCGCATCAAGGTCATGAGCGAGCTCGATATCGCTGAACGCCGCGTGCCGCAGGACGGGCGCTTCCGTGTACGTTACAAAGGCCGCTTCATCGATTTCCGCGTTTCCATCATGCCGTCCGTGCATGGGGAAGACGCTGTGCTTCGCGTGCTCGACAAAGAGACGCTCAGCGAAAAGTTTCACAACCTCACGCTTGATGTCGTGGGCTTCGACCAGCAGGACATGACGCGATTCCGCCGTTACATTCATGAACCTTACGGCATGGTTCTCGTCACCGGGCCGACCGGCTCGGGAAAAACGACGACGCTCTACGCCGCTATCAACGAAATCAAGAACGACGAAGATAAGATCATCACCATTGAAGATCCCGTGGAATATCAGGTGCGCGGCATCACGCAAATTCCGGTGAATGAAAAGAAGGGGCTGACGTTCGCGCGCGGCTTGCGCTCCATTCTGCGCCACGACCCGGACAAAATCATGGTAGGCGAAATTCGCGACCAGGAAACTGCGCAGATCGCGATTAACTCCGCGCTTACGGGCCATCTTGTTTTCACCACTGTGCACGCCAACAACGTTACGGACGTGATCGGCCGGTTTATAAACATGGGTGTTGAACCGTACAACTTCGTTTCGGCGCTGAACTGCATTCTTGCGCAGCGCCTGGTACGCGTGATTTGCGAGAACTGCAAGAAGAGGGTGCAATATTCGGCCGAGGTTTTGAAAGAATCCGGTCTGGATCCGGAAGAATGGATGCAAGTGCCATTTTACGAAGGTCCAGGATGCCTGGAATGTTCCGGCAGTGGTTATCGTGGCCGAACGGCTATCTCCGAACTCCTCGATCTTTCCGATCGGATTCGCGAGATGATTATCAATCGCAAACCAACCTCGGAAATTAAAAAGGTCGCGAAGGAAGAAGGTATGACGTTTCTGCGCGATTCCGGGTTGGGCAAGATTCGCGCGGGAGTCACCACCTTGCGCGAGATCAATAAGGTGACTTTCCTTGACTAGCGCACCTAGCCTGACAAGCCAATTCTACGAACTCGGCCCCGTGCGCCGTATCGAGCGCTGGCTTACATCTATGCCGCACCCGCCGCTGGTTGTTGACATCGCCTCCACTCATGTTGCGGCTGCTCGTTGGGGAAAAGTTAAGGGCAACTTGGAATCTTACGCGGTCGAGCCCCTTCCGTTGGGTGCCGTGCTTCCATCTCCGGTTGAAATGAACGTCGCGCAGCCGGAAGCCGTTCGGTCGGCTCTTCGCCGCGTGTTCAGTCGCGTTCAGGGACACGAGCATGGTCTTGTGCTTCTGGTTCCTGACCTGGTCGTTCGCGTTTTTATTCTGCCGTTCGATGCTCTCCCTCGACGCGCGGATGAAGCCCTGCCGCTCCTCCGATGGCGCCTGAAGAAGAGCGTGCCATTCGATGTGGATGAAACGGTAGTCTCCTGGATGCGCCAGGCGGGCAAAGATGGGAATCTCGAAATCGTCACGGCGGTTGCGCGACAAAAGATTATTCGGGAGTATGAAGAGATTGTTGAGGCTTCGGAAGCGAACGTTGGGGTTGTCTTAAGTTCAACTCTGGCCGCGCTGCCTTTGATAGAAGAGAACGGCGCCAGTCTTCTGGTGCGCATGTCCGGAAAAACGCTGACCACGGTCATCGTGCGCGGAGGTAATCTGTGCGTTTATCGTTCGACGGATATGACGAGCGAAGCTGCTCAACTCGAGCCCCAATCCCTACTCGATGAGATTTTTCCCGCCGTGGCTTACTATCAAGACACCTGGGGCGGAGCGGTGGATCGCGTTCGTCTCTCAGGCCTCGGCCCCCGCGAGGAAATCTTTCGCCGCGCGCTTTCGGAAGAGCTGAAGTGCCCAGTAGGGTCGATCGCTGAATCCGAAGGTCCTCTCCATCTCGATTCCGGCGCGAAGGATCTACTGAATCAGAATCTGGATGCATTGGTCGGCTGGATGATCAACGGAGGATCCTGAGCGCGCCCGCGCGCTTGTAGGCTATGAAACTTCGGCTCAATCTCGCTACCGCGCCGCTGGCGAACAAACGGCCATTTCTGGCCGCCGCCGGAATCTGCGGCACGCTTGGCATTCTGCTCCTGCTGCTTCTTTCTCACGGCGCTTACAAGTCGTGGCGTGCAAACCGGGACCTGCGGGTGGAGATTGCGCGCTGGGAAACCGAAATTCGCGCCAACAAACAAAAGCAGGCGATTTTGCAGGATTATTTTCGCTCCCCGCAAGCACAACAAGTCCTGGACCGCGCTGCGTTTTTGAACTCGCTTATCGACCAGCGCAGCTTTCCGTGGACCAAGATTTTCATGGATCTCGAACCCATTTTGCCGCCTGGCGTTCGCGTGATCAATATCTCGCCCAAGCTCGTAAATGGAAAAGCTCTGGTCACCATTAGTATCGGCGCGGCAACCGACGAGGGCAAAATCAAGTTCCTTGAATCGCTGGAGAAATCCCCGGCGTTTTCGAGAGTGCAGGTTCAAGCAGAACGGCATCAAGATCAGATATCGTCGACATCCGACAAAATCACCCTGGAACTTACGGCATGGTATGAAACTACATGAATAAAAAACGACCCTGGAATACTTGGAAAAAACTGATCCTTTGCGCCCTGGGGGTTCTGCTTCTCGCGGACCTGGCCCTCGTATTCATTTTCTTGCAATCTTCGCGCGAAGGGGTGGAAAGCATGCGCGCGCAGCGCACTCGTCTGGAGAGTGAGGCTAAGCTCCTGAAGGCCGATGTCGCCCGCGGTGAAGCGATTCGAGCTTCGCTTCCCAAAGTCGGCAAGGATTGCGACACTTTTTACCACGATGCGTTTCTCGACGCCCCGGACGGCTATTCGGCGATCGAAGGAGATCTGGGAACGATCGCCACAAAGGCAGGTTTGAGGACCAGCGCAATTACGTTCAGCCAAAAGGAAGTGAAGGACAGGGGAGTGACGTTAATAACCGTTTTGGATTCAGTCGACGGAGATTATCCGGCAATCATACAATTCATCAATGGGCTCGAGCGTTCGAAATATTTCTATCTTTTGAATGATCTTCATCTGGACACAGCCACAGCGGGCGCTATACGGCTGCATCTGGAACTTCGCACTTATTTTAGGACCTGATAGATGTCGCGACGAACGCAAATCTGGATACTTGTGGCTCTCATGGGAGTTCTCGTAGCGGTGTACCTTGCCAACCGCCCACAAATCTCGGGGCTCCAAGGCGTCATGGCATCTGACAGTAAATTCCAGCCTTTGAATGTGGACGAGCCGGAGCTCCGGCTTGACCTGCTCGCAAAGCTTCAGAAACTTCAGTATCCGCCGGGCTCCCATCGCAATATTTTTAGCGCTGTCGCGCTGCCGGTTGAACCGACGGCGGAAGAAAAAAAGCGACTGGAGCATCAATACCCGACAGTACAGCATCCGCCGCCACCTCCCCCTGTCGAGGTTCCGGCGCAATTTTTCGGATATGCTTCGATGCCAAGCAGCCCGAGGCGTTTGGCGTTTTTCCTCAACGGCGACGATGTGATCGTTGTTCAGGAAGGGTCTGTTTTCCTAAACCGGTTCCGCCTCGATAAAATCGGCAATGATTCCGCGGATGTGGAAGAAATTTCCAGCGGCCGGCACGCTACCGTTCAAATGGTGCAGCCGCCCGCGGGAGAAGCGGTTCCGCAGCAGGCGCCAAACCAATGAAAATCCGATCCAGTTCCGAAGGAATGCCACTCTGCCCACGTTCCCCGCGAGGTGGAGTTGCACGTTCCCGGCATTCCGAAGAATCCGGATTCGCTTTCTTAATGGCTCTCGGCATGATGCTCATTGTTCTCGCAACGTCCCTGGTCATACTGCAGAATTTCGTAACTGACGGCAAGCGTGTGCAGGAAGAGCAAACAATTTGGCGCGGCCAGCAGTACGAGCGCGCCATTCGTCTCTACTATCACAAAATGGGTCATTATCCTCAGACCATGGACGATCTGCAAAAGGGCGGCCTCCAGCTCCATTTTCTGCGCCAGGCTTACAAGAATCCGATGAACAAGACCGATGGTACTTGGCGATTCATTTACGTCAATGCCACGGGCCAAATTACCGGCAGCGTTCGCTACGCCACGCTCCAACAGATGGTGTTAATCGACCAGTACGCGGGGCTGGTTCCAGGAGGCGCCTCGGCAGCTCCCATGCCCGGTCAAATCGGAGTGCCGGCAGCTAGCCTTGCCAGCGCCAGCGGCGCTAGCTCGCCACAACTCCAGGGCGTCCTGTCCGGAATATTGAGTTCAGTCCCTCCGGACACGGATACGAGCAATGGCTCCGGCAACGGTACGAGCAACAGCGCGAGCAACGACACGGGAAACGGCACGGGAAACGGCACGGGAAACGGCACGGATTCATCGCAGCTGCAGTCAGGGACGTCGCCGTCAGGATCCACCGGCCAAACGCCGGACCAGTCAAATGGGCAGCCCCCGGCGATCGTTGCTCCGACCGCAGATCAAGTGAATCAGTTTCTTCAAAACGGACAACTCCCGCCGGGCATTACGCAGGATATGGTGAACGCGTACCTTCAAAATGGACAACTTCCGGCCGGTATTACGCAAGCTCAAGTGAACCAGTTCATTCAAAATTTTCAAAATCCGCAGAGTCAGCAGAATCCGACGCAGTCGATCCTCGGGCCAAGCTCCTTTGGACCGTCAGGTTCGTCGAGTTTCGGATCATCCTCGACGCAGCCGGGTACTTTGGGTGGGGCTATAAATCCGCTCCTGCTGATAAAGCCAACCGGCCCAGTCGATAGCCCCGTACTCGGGGCCTTTCTAACCGGCGTTGGATGCACCACGGATATCAAGTCGTTAAAAGTCTATCGTCGCGGCAAAAAATATCTGGAGTGGGAGTTCATCTGGAATCCGCTGGAAGACGCTTTGGCATCCGCGCAACAAGGTTTGGGCGGTGCCCCACAAGGCGTGCTGCCGGGTCAATCCTCGGGCATTGGTGGCTTTGGCACCGCCGGGGGTGGCATCGGCGGGAACAGCTCCAGTTCCTTTGGAAATTCTCCGATGCCGCCAACTTCGCCTGCACCGCAGCAACCTCCGCCTCAGCAGCCTCAATAGCCGCATTTGTTCGCGAATTAGCGCCGTCCTACAAATTTGATCGTGCACGTTGTGGTTGTATGTTCACTGGTTACGGGTCGCTAACAAGAGGTATCGGGTGTTGCAGGCAACATGAGGGAGTTGAAATACCGAAGGTCTTCCCGCAGCGCTCTACTTAAAGACGGTTGGTGAGGTCGTTGACGCCAGTTTCGAAGTAATTTGCCGCACGTATTTCTGCGTTTCGGGGAACGGAGGAATGCCGCCGTATCGCGCCACCATATCCGGTCCTGCGTTGTAGGCTGCGAGCGCCAGCGAAAGATTGCCGCGATATCTCGCGAGCAGGTCTTTCAGGTAATGCGTTCCCGCGTCTATGTTCTGCGCCGGATCAAAAATATTCGCCACCGAATAGCGCGCCGCCGTTTCCGGAATCAACTGCATCAGTCCCTGAGCTTGCTTGCGGGATACCGCGCGAGGATTAAAATTCGACTCCGCCTCGATTAAATGCGTGATTAGTTTTTCGTCCACTCCATGCTTCAGCGCAGCGGCGCGAATCAAATTCCCAAAAGGCCCATCGGCCGGCGCCAGTGCCGGCTGCGCGGCAAAATGATCTTCCGGCTCGACGGAGACCAGATCGCTGGCTTGCACTTCCACCGAGCCGCCGTCCATGGACAGTCGCACGACTTCACCCGCTCGCTCGTATCCAGTGATGTGCAGACGAAGGCCCGAACGCAGCACAGCATAATCGGCCTGCGCTGTGGGCGCACCGGTCGTCGCAAAGATGATCGCGGCGAAAATCGTAATCAGAAGTGTTAGGCGATGCATTCCTGGTCTTTTACTTCGCTTTGTATTCGCAGCCCTTGCCGCTTCCCGATAATCAATTATACCGCGGCGGACTCGCCGCACGCCAACTCATATCTTGCCCAGGGCGTAGGTACCAATAGCTTCGGCCAAGCCGTTATCGTCGTTCGACGAAGTCATCCTCCAGCCGAACGATTTCAACTCCTCCACGCAATTGGCCATCACCACCGGAAGTCCGGCAAACTCGAGCATTTCGCGGTCGTTCCAATTGTCGCCAATGGCCATCACTTCTTCTCGAGCGATTCCTCTGCGCCGGGTCCATTCTTTCAGCGCCACTCCCTTCGTCACGCCGGCCCGCAAAACATCCAGGATGGAAAAGTCGCGCGACTCATACTCGGTGAGCGCAAGCGTAAATTCCGCGGCGATCGGCAGCGCGGACAGTTGGCGCATTGCCGACCGAATTGGCCGGCACGCTCCTGTGTACAACACCTGGATGGGATCCTCGCCTCTCAGGCAATCCACCAACGGCGAGACCTCGGCGATGTATGCGCGATTACGCTGAAAATAGCCTCCACGGCGCGGATCGCCCCAGTCCACGTTTTCGAAGATTATTTGCCGCTCGAGCGGGCGATCGAAGACGACTCCGGCGTTTGCGCGAAATTCTGCCGTCGCTTCCAGCACTTGCCGCGCCGTCTCGCTCGGAAGCAGCAGCCGCTGGTGCGTCTCGCCATTTCTACTTTTGATGAGCGCGCCGTTGTTTACAATCAAGTGCAGATCGCACTCTAGAGCGTCTGCAATGGGCCGTGCGAAATCGAATCTTCGCCCGGTAACCAGCACAATCTCAATTCCGCGCGCCGCCGCTTCCGCCACCGCGCTCACGTTCTTCTCCGGCAGTCGCCCCAAGCTATCCAGCAGCGTCCCGTCGACGTCCATCGCAATCATTTTGATTGGCACGCTCACATTCTATCGTGACATCTCCGACGCGGCTCAAGTGCGCTGCGATATTCTCTCGCGGTCGAGCGAGCAAAAGCAGGAGCAACCCCCGCGGACCAGTGTGCGTCCATATAAGGCACTTGCATGTCCGATTATTTGCACTCGAAATCCCAATTAATAGTAAATTGGACCAGGGAGCCTTTGTCTTGTAGCTGGCAACAGGCTGCGCAGATCGGGTATTTGGTTAAAAGGGAGTGATGGAGTCTTTTCTCAATCTCCTGTGGGTCGCAATTGCTGCGGGTGCTTTCTGCTTCTGGCGGACTCGCTGGCTGCACGAACTCCGCGACCGTCGTCGCCAACCCCTGCAAGAATGGACGGCCTTTGCCTCTGCCCTCGTTCTTTTGTTCTTCGCGGTCTCGTTAACCGACGACCTTCATTCTGAATTAGTGGTCTTCGACGAATGTTCCACAGGCCGCCGCCACTCGCTCAGCCTGACGCGTTCGCACGATACGCCGCAGCATCGAGCTCTCGAAACGTCGTCTGGAATTGCACCGCCGCTGTATGCTGGACTTCCGGATCCACTTCGATTTGCCGATGGTTTGCGTCCTGCAAAGGAACTGCTCTTATTCTCCATTAATTCTTGGGCTCCGTTCGGTCGTCCTCCGCCCTTTGGATCGCTCTGATTGGCCCGTCGCTTGTCTCGCTTTGCTTGCCAAATATTCACGCAGGGAAGGGCAGCGGGAAATCAAAGCAGGCCCCTTCTCGATATTTCGGGCCGTTCCAGAACAATATCAACCGGCATGTTTAACGGAATCACTCGCTGCCATTGCGTCATGGAGTTTATGAAATGAAGTCCGCAGTCCTAATGTTCGCCATCGTTTTTGCAATCGCCGCCGGTGGATGCAGCAGTTCGGGCGGTGGTTCTGAGCAAAAGAGCGCCCAAGCTGATGCCAACCCATCCGCGAATTCGACCGAGACTGAATACATTGCATCCAACGCCAAGGGAATTCAGACCGTCACGGTGAAATCTTCCGCGGTGCCCGACTATCTCGTGCTTCCCGCGCACATCGAAGCCGACCCCACCCGCGTGGTCCATATTTATCCCCCCGCCGGCGGCCGAATTGTCGAGATGAAAGTCCGCCCCTCCGATCACGTGGAAAAGGGTCAATTGCTCGCTCTGCTCCAGAGCAGCGATCTTTCACGTGCTGTCGCGGATTATCACAAGGCTCGAGTGGACGCGGAAGTAAAACAGCAAGCCCTGACCCGCGCGGAAGACCTACTCGCGCACCACGCCATCTCGGAAAAAGACTACCAGCAAGCGCAGGGCGACGCGAAGATCGCTCAGGCCGAAATGGACGCGACTGCGCAGCTGATTCGCGTTTTCGGAATGGATCCGGACCATGCCTCCACGGAACTGCGTGTCGTCGCGCCACGTTCCGGCGTGGTCCTGGATATTGGCGCAGCCAGTGGCGAGTATTCCAAATCTCTTGATGCGCCGCAGCCGCTCTGCACCATCGCCGATATCTCGACCGTGTGGGCACTGGGTGACATTTACGAAAGAGATTTCGCCGGTCTCAAGATGGGTGAAGAAGCGCAAGTAACGCTCGACGCTTATCCGAACCAACACTGGGAGGGCCGGGTTGGAGTGCTCTCCGATGCTGTCGATCCTATAACGCGCACGCTGCATCTGCGCGTCGTGCTCCCAAACCCCGGCGGGCGCATCAAGCCCGCAATGTTCGGCTCGATCCGGGTATTGCGTTCCTCTTCGACGGGCATACTCGTCCCGGCGTCAGCGGTGATCAGGGAAGGGAATGAAGCGCACGTGTTCGTATCGAAAGGCAATGGCCGCTTCGAACGGCGGACCGTCAAGTTGGGTCGCGCGCTGGACGGCTCGATTGAGATTCTCTCTGGTATAAATCCGGGTGATTTGATTGTTTCAGAGGGAGCTCTTCTTCTGCGCGCCGCCGCTCAGAGCTGATCCAAAATGCGCAACTTCATACTCTCCCTGTTGCGTTATCGCCCGCTGATGGTCGTTTTGCTTCTTGCGTGGATCGCAGGTGGAATCGCAATTTTTCTCCAACTGGACATCGAAGCTTATCCGGACCCCTCGCCGCCGCTCGTGGAAGTGATCACGCAAAATCCTTCGTGGTCGGCGGAAGAAATGGAGCGGCAAGTCACCGTTCCTGTCGAGACGGTTCTCTTCGGAATCCCGCATCTTCAGTATGTCCGCTCGATCACTATCTTTGGATTGAGCGACGTGAAACTCTACTTCGACTATGACAGCAATTATTTGTGGGACCGCCAGGAAGCCTTGAACCGCCTGCAACTCGTCACTTTGCCGGCGAATATATCCCCGCAACTTTCGCCCTGGTCGCCGGTAGGAGAAATTTATCGTTATCGCCTCATTGGTCCTGGATACACGCTCAACGAGTTGAAGGCCACGGAAGATTGGTTCGTAGAGCGCGAGATCAAGCAAGTTCCGGGAATTATCGACGTCACGTCTTTCGGCGGCAGCACCCGCGAATACATCGCGGAAGTAGATCCCCAAAAATTACTGCAATACAACGTCTCCCTGCCGCAAGTATTGGCCGCAATCACGTCGAGCAATGCCAATGTCGGCGGCAATTATCTGACCATGGGAGATCAGAGCGTCAACATTCGCGGGCTGGGTCTTCTCCGCACCATTCCTGAAATGCAAAACGTTCTGATCACTGAGCGTAATGGCGTGCCTGTGTACCTCCGCGATGTCGCGGAAGTCCATGAAGGTTCTCAACCGCGCCTCGGACAGGTTGGCGTGAACCACGACGACGATGCCATTGAAGGAATCGTTCTGTTGCAGCGAGGTGAAAAGTCCCTGCCTGCCCTCCGCCAGCTTGAACAGAAGGTGAAGAGCCTGAACGACGGGCGTCTTCCTCGCGGAATGAAGCTGGTCACACTTTACGACCGCACCGATCTAATTCATGTGACTACCTCGACGGTCCGTCACATTGTGATCATGGGATTGACCCTGGTCACACTAGTTCTCATTATTTTCTTGGGCGACATTCCGATTTCTTTAGTCGCCGCGCTCACCATTCCTTGCTCGCTTCTGTTTGCTTTCGCCATAATGGTCCTCACCGGAGGATCAGCCAACCTCATTTCCATTGGCGCCATTGATTTCGGCATCCTTGTGGACGCATCGGTGATCGTGCTTGAGAATATCTATCGCCGTTTTCAGGCGTCCGACGGAGCGGATTCCACTTTTGATTTAATCGCCGACGCCACGGCCGAAGCTGTGCGGCCCGTTTTATTCTCTGTACTCGTGATCATCGTCGCGCTGATTCCGCTTTTCACTATGCAGGGCGTGCCGGGCAAGATTTTTGCGCCGATGTCTGAAACCTACGGCTTCGCGCTAGTGGGAGCCACCCTGTTCGCCATCCTGCTCGCGCCTGTGCTCGCTTCCTGGAGGAAACCGGCGAAAGTCCGCGCCCACCACACGCGTCTCGTATCATGGCTTAACAAGCGCTACGCGGCGTCACTCCAGTGGACGCTGACGCACCGCAAGACCACTCTTGCTATCGCTGTCGCTGCGCTTGTCGCAACCCTGGTGCTCGGTTCGTTCCTCGGCGGCGAATTCATGCCCAAACTCGAGGAAGGGAACTTGTGGATTCGCGCCACGCTTCCGCAAGATGTGTCCTACGAATCTGCCGCGAAAATGTCGCACGATATTCGCGAAATTCTGCTCGGATTTCCCGTAGTCACGCAGGTCGTCTCTCAGTTGGGCCGCCCCGGCGACGGCACCGATGTCACCACTTTCAACAACGTCGAGTTCATGGTGTCGCTGAAGAATCCGTCCGCTTGGCCGGGCGGCTTGACCAAGGATGAGCTGATTCACCGCATGGATGCGCAACTCGAAAAATTCCCGGGCGTCGATTTTAATTTCTCGCAGAACATTCAGGACAACGTCGAAGAGGCCATGTCCGGAGTGAAGGGCGAAAACTCCTTGAAACTTTTCGGCGACGATATCGATGTCCTGGTTGCCAAGGCCGCGGAGATTCGGGATATCATGGCCAAGGTTCCGGGCGTTGCCGATCTAGGTGTTTTCCAGGAAACCGGGCAGCCCGAACTGATCGTTTCGATCGATCGCGGCGCCAGCGCGCGGTACGGCTTGATGGCCGCCGACGTCAACACCGCCGTGCAGGCTGCCGTTGGCGGTCTTGCGCCAACGCAGATACTGCAAGGCGACCGCCGCTTCGACTTCGTCGTCCGATATAAGCCCGAATACCGCCGCACGCCGGAGGAAATTCGCAACATCCTTCTTCCCACGCCTGAGGGCAATCGGGTTCCCCTGGGGCAAGTGGCTGACGTTTCCCTCCACGAAGGCGCGTTCATGATTTACCGTGAAAATGGCCAACGTTACATTCCCGTGAAGTTCAGCGTTCGTGGCCGCGATCTCGCCGGGACGATTCAGGATGTCCAAGCTCGCCTCAACAGACAAGTTCACCTTGCCGAGGGTTATCACATCGAATGGGCCGGTGAGTATGACAGCCTGCAGAAAGAGCAGCGTCGCCTCGCGGTCGTCCTTCCTCTCAGTTTGCTCGTGATTTTCGGCTTACTTTTCACCGCTTTCAATTCTTTGCGCCACGCGCTGTTGGTGTTGGCCATGTTGCCTTTTGGACTCACGGGCGGCGTGCTATCGCTGTTCGTTACGCGCACGCCCTTCAGCATTTCCGCGGCCGTCGGCTTTGCCTCCGTGATCGGAGTGTGTACGCTGGGCGGCGTCGTTTTTATCTCCGGAATTCGCCGAAAGGAAATAGGCGCGCTGTCAAAGCTCTCGGCTATCGAGGCAGGCGGCCTCGCGGAGATGCGCCCGGTTGTAATGGCATGCGCCGCCGCCGGCTTCGGTTTGCTACCTGCGGCACTCTCCTCTGGAATAGGAGTGCAAGCGCAGCAGCCACTCGCTCGCGTCGTCGTAGGCGGCATGATCACTTCGCCGCTCGCGATCTTGTTTGTGATCCCCGTTCTCGCTAGCTACTGGCTCCCCTCACGCTCAGGCGTCAAAGCCGAAGCCTCCGGCAAAGACGATATTCCGGCGACATAGCGCATGCTCTCCCCCGAACACGTTTGGTGCCTCTTCTCTGGTTTGTTAGAATAAAACGCGCGGTCGGCGTGCAACTCAGTTAGGAGAGCGGCCCGATTGGATCGGGCAGGCCAGGTAGTTGCAGTAATCAAGAAATGGGCGAGTAGCTCAGTTGGGAGAGCGGCCCGATTGGATCGGGCAGGCCAGGTAGTTGCAGTAATCAAGAAATGGGCGAGTAGCTCAGTTGGGAGAGCGGCCCGATTGGATCGGGCAGGCCAGGTAGTTGCAGTAATCAAGAAATGGGCGTGTAGCTCAGTTGGGAGAGCGCATCGTTCGCAACGATGAGGCCGGGGGTTCGAGCCCCCCCACGTCCACCAAATTTCCTTCAACCCTTAAACGCCTAATCGCGCTCGTGCCACTGAGTCGCGCCAGGTTGCGCTCCGCTGGATTCGGCTTCGCTGTTGGCTTTCTCCCATTCTTCGTGGGTGAGCGGCTGGATGATTTCCATTTTTTTCTTCGCTAGAGACGTGTTCGCGTCCTTCACGTCCTTTGCGACGAACGCATCGAACTCTTTCATGACATCATCGAGTTCGTGTTTCAGCGAATCGATGCGCGCTACCTGATAGTCGGCTGGACGCCCCTCATAACCAATGAAAGTTCCATAGAGTGCGGTTGTCTTTTCGCGTATACGTTCTTCGCCGGTAATCGCGCCACCTTCCTTGGTAGCCACGATTTTCTTGCGAATTTCGTCAGCTCTAGCCGCGAGATCCTGCAGCCGCTTGCGCAGAGGGTCGTTCGCGCCAAGCTTGGCAGCACGCTCCGAGAGACCTTCGCGCACCGCGTTGATGCGGTCCACATCGAAGGTCATATCACCCAGCAGGTTGTACACGCGCATGGTTGCGTCAAAATTCAGCTTGCGATCTTCCAGCGTGTACTTCGCGCGCGCATCCAAAGTTATGACAAGCGGCATCGTATACGTTTCCTTGCCGCGCGTCATCTTCACTGTGTAAGTACCCGGCACAATTCTAGGGCCTTGGCTGGCCTCGAATGCAGCCGTCGCTGCGGGCGGTACGCGAGGAGCTTTCACCCGCATCGGCCACTCAACGCGGCTCAGACCGCGCCGGCTATTCGCCGGGACGGTATCGATTAGCTTGTTCTGGTCGTCGAAAATTTCGATCGTCATTTTTCCAAAAATGTGCCGCTTCTTCTGGTAATACGTGATCAAAGCAGCGTCGGGCGGATCGGGTCCGAAGAAGGTTGCGTTTCCTTCCGCCCATCCCCCGTTCGCTTCCAGCCGCTGCTGCTGCGCTTGTTTTCCCGGGACAAAAGCCGCAACTTGCGCCAACACGTCAGGCGTAAGTTTTCGCAGCGGAGTGATGTCGTCCACGATCCAAATACCGCGGCCGTGAGTCGCGAGGACCAAATCTGATTCACGCGATTGCACGACGATATCTCGCACCGCGACGTCCGGAAATTCGTGGCCCTTGTACTGCGCCCACTGTTTCCCGCCGTCGAGCGAGATCCAAAGCCCGAATTCCGTGCCCACGAACAACAGGTTCGGAGAGACGGTGTCTTCCTTGATCACGTGCGCAAATCCGCGCACTCCGCTGTCTTTGGCCACCACCGTTGTCCACGTTTTTCCGTAGTCCGTGGTTTTGTAAACATGGGGATCCATGTCGCCGAATGTGTGCCGGTCGAAAGCGGCATACGCCGTCGCTGGATCGAACCGGCTCGCCTCAACCCAGGAAACCCACGAAGCTTTCGGCAGATCGGGAACGTTTGCAACGACGTTCGTCCAGTTCTTGCCGCCATCGCGCGTCAGCTGCAAGTTTCCGTCGTCCGTGCCGACCCAAATAGTTTGTCCATCGCGCGGCGATTCGCTGATGGAATAGATTGTCGTGTGAGTCTCCGCGTCCGAGTTATCGACGGTCACACCCCCGGATTCCTCTTGCTTTTGTTTCTCCGGATCATTGGTCGTCAAGTCCGGAGAAATGCGGTCCCAGGTTTGCCCGTGGTCGCGCGAGCGGAACAGGAATTGCGCTCCGATGTAGATCGTGCCTTTTTCATTCGGGCTCATGTGGATCGGAGTGTTCCAGTTGAAACGAAGCTTGCCTTCGCCGTAGTTCGGCTGTGGCTTGATAGAGCGGCTTTCCAGCGTGAGGCGATTCACGCGCCCGATGTCTCCGCCCTGCGCCTCGGCGTAAACGTATTTTGCATCGGCCGGGTCAGGGAACACCCAGAACCCGTCGCCGCCGTAAAGGTTTTCCCAGCGGCTGTTCGAGATTCCGCCCGGATAAGCCGAATCTCCCGCCCACACGCTGTTGTCCTGCAAGCCGCCGAAAACGTGATATGGATCGTCCGCGTCAACGCTCGCGTGATAGAACTGCGAAATCGGCAGATTGTACGCTTTCCACCAAGTATTTCCGCTGTCGTAGGAATACCAAACGCCGCCGTCGTCTCCCGCGATCACATGTTGCGTATTATCGGGATCAACCCAAATGTCATGGAAATCTCCGTGAGCGCCGCCCGAAATATTGCTGAAGCTCTTTCCCCCGTCTTCACTCATGATCAGGCCGAGGTCCGGCTTATATAATTTGTTCTCGTTTTTGGGATCGACGATCAAGTTGGCGAAATAAAAAGGACGCCATACCATTAATTGGCTGCGGTCGCGCTCCTGCCAGGTCTTTCCCCCGTCATCAGAGCGGAACAGCGCGCTGCGATTGGATTCGATCAAGGCGTATACCACGTCGGGTTTAGAGGGTGCGATGGTCACGGCCACGCGTCCCCACGGCTTGGGCGGAAGCCCCTTGGCGCTTTTTTCGTTGAGATCGGCCCATGTCGCGCCGCCGTCTGTTGTCTGAAACAGACCGCTGCCGCTCGCCGCAGTGGAATTCTCGCCTCCGGAGCGGAACGTCCATCCCTTGCGCTGAAAATCCCACATGCCCGCGAAGATAGTTTTGGAATCGCGCGGGCTCATGGACATCATCGAACAGCCCGTGGAAAGGTTCGCGCCTTTCAAAATTTTCGTCCAAGACTGTCCGCCGTCGGTCGTCTTGTAAACTCCGCGGTCTTCGCTGTCGCTCCACAGTCTGCCCGGCACGCAGACATAAACGGTGTTGCCGTCCTTTGGATCAATCAGGATCTTTGAAATCCTTTCAGAATTCTTCAAACCCACGTTCGTCCAGTTCTCGCCACCGTCGGTCGATTTATAAATGCCGTCGCCGATCGAAACGCTGTTGCGCGTCCATGATTCTCCGGTGCCGACCCAGATCGTCTTGGGCGCCTCTGGGTCAATTGCGATCGCGCCAATTGATTGCACCGTCTGCTTGTCAAACACGGGCTTAAAGGTTGTGCCGCCGTTCACGGATTTCCAAATTCCGCCGCTCGCCGCGCCGATGTATACGCTCAGCCTGCCATCCTCCTTCACCGCGGTCAGAGCCGACACGCGGCCGCTCATGGTGGCCGAGCCGATGTTTCGAGCGCCTAGCCCTGAAATCGAATCGGAATCAAACTTCGCGTCCTGCGCTGCGAGATGAGCAGGAAATAGCAATGCCGCGAGCAAAGCGAATATTCCGACAGCTCTGATGACAAATTCGCGCATCGCGAAATAGTTCCTGGTGCCATATTGCCAAAAGCTCTTCCCTCGAAGCAGCGATGTCCGGAGGCTCACTGTGCACCTCCTGCAGGCTTGGCTTCTGGTTTGACGGTAGGCATCGAGAAAAGCGAATCTTCCAACGGCACGTTGATCTCCACTTTATCCACAGCGAATTTCACGCGGTTTGTATCTCCTTTTGCGCCGCTCTCAAATGCAAATGAATAGTACAGCCCTTTCACTTCCTCATAGTCTCCATAATACGTTTCTGCATATTGGACAGTTCCGCGGATGTTGCTCTGCGTCTCGATTTTTAACTCTAGAAAAGAGTCCGTGTCCAAAAAATAATAGCGAACGTCGCCGTTTTTCAGCGTGAGCTTGATCTTGTAGCAGTCCGTCCCTTCCACGGAATCGTGCCCCACAAGTTCAGCCTTGTGGCCTTTTTCCTTGTAGTCCACCAGAGGACCGTCGATGTCAGCATCTACTATCAGACTCTTCAGATCGTCTTGCGAAAGCAGTTCCGCATCCCGCCGGCCTCCAAAAGGATTCACTTGCCAGCCGATCTTGCCGTCGTACGCTTGCACCGCGGCTAAGCCTTGAATGATTTGTTCTTCGCGAACCTTGTCCGGACGCTTGTTCTCTTGCATAAATCCCGCCCGAAAAGATCCTGCGTTTAGTTTTCCCGTAATGCGAATAGTCTGCACCGCTTTCATTTTTTCTATGCCGCCGTGCGCTTGTACGTTCTTCGCGATGATTTCATCCACGGTTTGGGCATTTGCCGCGATCGGCAGGAAAAAGATTGCGGAGACAACAATCAGAAAAGTGCGAAACATTTCGTATGCTCCTGGACAGGATTTCGACTGCATCATCCTCTCACAAGAGTCCGGAAAGCGTTAACAGTGAATTTTCGCGCAGAAATTCCGGACGGCCGAAATGTACTCGCAAAATGGCCTATGCCCTATCTCGACGTCAGCAAGGGCGCGGCCGGGGAAATATCCCGATGCTCTATCCTGAAAAATGAGTGGTGGAACCAGTTTAGGATCGAGCCGTGATTTAACTTAGTGGAACTGCGCCTGGAGTCCTATCTTTCAATTTCAATCTCAGTTTCCATCGCGCGGTTTTTCTCAGAAGACTCGGCAGGAGTCGGACCGGATGCCCCTGCGTAAGACGGGGCCACAGGTTTTGGCGCGGGAGAGTCTGCCTTCAGCGCTCGAGCGCGAGACGGAGAATTCCCCTGTGCCTCGACGAAGTCTGCCAGACAAAGCCGCAGGTTGCCCATATTCGTGCAGTAAGAGAGGCCCACTTCCATATCAATAACGCCCGCGCGAATCATCTTCTCAATTTCATCATCGAAGCATTGCATCTCGCCGTTCTCGGCATCGCGCATGGCGTCGATCAAAGATTTCCCTTCGGCTTCGCCTTTCTGTACGTACTCGCGCGTTCGTACCGTTGCTTTCAGGATTTCAAATGCAGCGGCGCGGCCGGACCCGTCCAGCTTGGGAATCAATCGTTGCGAGATGATGTATCGGAATGATTTCGCCAGGCGGCCACGGATCGCATTCTGCTCCTCGAGCGGAAATACGCCGATGATTCTTTCCACCGTCTTCGATGCATCAATGGTATGCAGCGTGGAATAAACCATGTGGCCCGTTTCGGCCGCTTCCAGCGCCACCTCGATGGTTTGCTTGTCGCGCATTTCGCCCACCAAGATTAGCTTGGGCGCTTGCCGCAACGCCGCGCGCAACGCCAGGGCAAAACTGGGGCAATCCGTATGCAACTCGCGCTGGTGAACCGTCGCTTTCTTGTGCCGGTGAAGAAATTCAATGGGGTCTTCGATGGTGATGACGTGGCACGCCTTCGCTTGATTTATCTTGTCCACGAACGCAGCCAGCGTGGACGATTTTCCGCTTCCCGTCGGCCCCGTGACCAAAACAATTCCCGGACGAAGCTCCGCTGCTTCATTCAGTTCAGCCGGCAGATTCAGCGATTTGAAATCCGGCACCTCGGTGGGAATCACTCGCATCACGATCCCGCAAGTTCCTCGTTGCGTGAAAATGTTTACCCGAAAACGCGACAGCTTCGGAACGCTATAGGAAATGTCGCAAGATCCTTCTTCCCGCAGCTTATCCAAAGCTAGTTTGTTTCCGCCCATCAGATCGACCGCGATTCGCGCCGTGTCGTCCGGCTTCAACACGCTGACGCCCGGAATCTTCAATTGGACGAGCTCACCATTCACTTCCACCTGGGGCGCGCGGCCGGGAGAAAAGATCAAATCGCTGATCTTCGGCGCAGCGCGCAACATCGTGGCAATCATGACCGGCGTCGAGACAGGTGCGGCGGATACTGCCGCCGGAATCGTAGGAACGGGTAAAGGAATTTCCATGGCTCCTCCATCGAGTCGTCCGAGATCGAGGGGGACGCCCGCAGGTAATCTACAGTATGACCGAACGATGCAACGCCCTTACCAGCCGCCGCGCCCGCCTGTCCTCAAAGCATTAGTAGTACTAAAAGTCACTATGTAACCTATGGGGACATACCACGCCGCGGATGGCGTCGCCTCGATCAGCACGAATGCCTCCGCGACTTTCGTAGGGGCGCAGCATGCTGTGCCCGCTGGAAAATCAGCTTGCCCAATCCAGCGCGTGGAGCAGGAGTCTCTGACCTTATCAGTCCGCTTTCGATGCTAGTGCCTCGGGGGTCTCAACCGCATAGACTTCTTCCATCTCGGTGGGGAACTCCACTATGAAAGTTGCGCCGCCTTCAGGGCGGTTGAAACATTCGATCTTGCCGCCATGTTCCTGGAGGATTCCGTAGCAAATGCTCAAGCCCAGTCCGGTGCCTTTACCTACCGGCTTGGTGGTAAAAAACGGATCAAAAACCTGCTGCGGATATTTTATGCCTGCCCCCGTGTCTGAAAACTGCACGATAATCTTCGAGCCGTTTTGCCAGGTGCGAATCATCAACTTGCCGCCGCCCACCTCTTCCAGAGCGTCCACCGCATTGCTGATCAGGTTGAAGAAAACTTGCAGGATTTGATTGGCATCGCCTCGCACCGCCGGCAGCTCCATCCCGGGGTACGACTCGACTTCAATGCCCCGGCCTCGCAAGTCCAGATTGCTCAGATGCAGAGCGGTCGCAACCACCTGATTTATTTCCAAGAGCGCCTTCTCGCTGGGAACGCGCCGCGCGAAACTCAGCAGGCTCGTCACCAGGGTTTTTATTCTGCGGGCAAGCGTCCGGATTTTTTCGGCTACCACGCGCTGCCGGTCACCCAGCGCAACATCGTCCAGGAGCAAGTCGGAATACCCCAGAATTCCCGCGAGCGGATTGTTTATTTCGTGCGCGGCACCCGCTGCTAATTGCCCCAGCGAGACAAGCTTTTCCGTCTGAATCATTTGTTCCTGAACATGTTTTAGGTTATCGAAAGACTCGCGCGCAGCTTCCAACAACCGTGTCCGATCGTGATCCACCAATCGCAGCCGGAAAAAAATGAGCAGTGCTACAACCAGCGCCGCTACTTGCGTGACTCCAATTCGGAAGCTTCGTACCGGGGACGCGTTTGCGCTGAGCCAGAGCGACCAAAGCGCCATCAAAGGAATCGAAAATACTGCCGCCTTCGCCAATAAAGACGGCCAATTTTTGGTTTGGTCGTCTTCCGCGCGTATGGCTTCCCGCTCCGGTTTCAAGCCGTACGCTATAAGCCCCGCCGTTCCGAACCAAATGAACGACGCCACGAGCGGCAAATCAAAGACGCTTCCCGTGTAGTAATCCTGCCGGCTGATAGCCCTATTCGTGATGTACGACCCCGCGGCATACAAAAGGGAAGCGCTGAACAAATGCGCGTACACTTCCCGCCATTTTCCCCGAGCTCGCGTCATCAACACGGCAAAGCCAACCGCGAGCAGTATGTTCTCTCCGGCCGCCAGGTGGTCATACATCCATCCGTACGTCAATACGTTGGGCGTGACGTACTGCCACGGAATCACCACGAAAAGGTAGAGATAAACCCACCAAACGAGCAGCAGCGAGAAATCAAGATATCCGGTGTGAACATTTAAATCGTCGCGGCGATCGTGCGGTTTCAGCGCCAGGGCTCCCATCATCGGCACGGGATGCAGGAAGAGGATCACGTCTCCCACGAACGGGTTGGGCGTGTCCTTGCGCAGGACCACTTCGAAGTAGGTCCAGAGGGACTGGCCAACCAGCCACGTGAAGCACCCCAGCGCCAGCAGCAGCCAGAATAGTCTGGTTCGCTTCTCGGGAAGGGTCGCGTTCATCAAGAGGCCTATGCAGGCGAAGAGGGCGGCGGCGCACTGGAAGATATCTCCAAAGGCCGTCAGGCCCCGTCCAGGGGCAACTGTGAGCGAGACAAGGCAGTAGCCGCCGACGATGACCACCCAGCCGACTACTAATCCCAGGAACGTCCCGGGCATGCGGGGAGCGCGGCTCAGCCAGTTAATTACCAGCGAATCTTGCTTGTTCATGCTTACCCTAGAGGGGTTTTGGTTCTTCTGAGGATACGATTGTCTGGGGCGCTCGTGGAAAGGGATTCCTGGGCGCGTGACTTGAGGAGCAATAGCTGCCTGAGGCGCGGCAGACCCCGTCGGGCCGCCGCGAGGGCTAAGTCACGCCGCTATATGCGTTTGCGCGACTTCGAGGATGCTACGGGTGATTCGATTGGCCGGCTTGGCGCTCCGCAACGATTTTTCGCGCGTTCTGATACAGCGCACGAGCTTGCGGAATCAGCTCAATGGCTTTGTCGAGCTGAGGGTCGTCCTGCAGCGCTATCTTGAAACCGTCATCCAGGCCGAAGACCGAGGTAAAGACCTCGCGCTTGATCTGCCACTTCAACCATGTGAGGTTGTCCTGAATTTCGGGCTCGGTGTAATGAATGTGCTGTTCGTCCAGATATTTGCGGAACTGATTTATGACTTCTTCGTTTACAACGAAGTCCTTGGTGATGTCCGGCTTCGAACCGAGATAGTGTCGCGTAAAATCACCAACACCCTGCGGAAGCGGGTAGAAAACGCCCCGGCGATACATGGTCTGCTGGAAATCGTCGGGCTTGGGTTCCGCAATGGCGTCGTCAGGAGTAATCCCGCCTTGACCGAAAACCTGGCGGCCGCTGTCGGTTAACTTCACTTCCGGCTGCGCAGGCTTCTGGGGATTGTAGTGATAATCGTAGAGCGAAACGTTCTTGTAGTTGCGTTGGATCAGGCGGCCGCTGGGAGTGTAATAGCGCGCGGTGGTGAGCAGCAGGGCGGTGTCTTCGCTTAACGGAATCTGAGTCTGTACCAAGCCCTTGCCGAAGCTGGTTTCGCCGACGATCAAGCCGCGATCGTGGTCTTGTATCGCGCCGGCTACGATTTCCGAAGCTGAAGCGCTTTGCCCGTTGATCAGCACAACAATCGGGACCTCGACGCCCTGGTTTCCACGTACGGCGTAATAGCGGTGCTCGGGGGACAAACGCCCGTGATGCGAAACCACGATTTCGTTCTTGTCGAGGAACATGTCCGAAAGGCCGACGGCTTGATTCAGGAGCCCGCCGCCATTGTTACGCAAATCGATGATGAGGCCATCCAACTTGGGGAAGTCGAGTTGCTTCAGGGCTTCGGCCACGTCGCTATCGGTGGTCTCGTTGAAAGAGACGATGCGCACGTAACCGATTCCCGGCTTGACCATGGTGAAGTATTCAACCGCGGGGCGGTAAATTTCGTCGCGTGTGACTGAAACTTCAATCGGCTTGTCCCAGCCTTCGCGTCCGAGCGAAATGTGGACCACGGTAGCCTTGGGGCCTTTGAGCATGTCGGCAACTTCGGTGGTGGTGAGACCATCGCAGGGTTTTCCATCTACCTTCAAAATAAGGTCGCCCGGGCGGATTCCGGCTTTATAGGCGGGAGATCCGACGAACGGAGCGAGGACCACGGTCTGGTTATCGCGGTTCGAGACGGTCATTCCGACGCCGTAATATTTTCCCTGCTGGTCTTCCTTGAAGAGGGCGTACTGCTTGGGATCGAAAAAGTTTGAGTGGGGATCGAGGACGTGCAACATACCGGGAATCGCGCCATCGTAGATGACTTTGTCCGTGTCCACGGGGTCGGCATAATTGCGCTCGACGACTGACAAGACGCGGGTGAAGCTCTTTACCGAATCCTGGACGTCATTCTCTTTGTTGCCTGCGGCGGTGGCTCGGACAGTGGGGCCGATAAGGCCGCCCAGCAAGGCCGAGATTCCCAAAACGACAACTAGGACAATAATTCCGCGCTTAGATGACGGTTGCGATTCCATTCGACCTCACTGTGCACCAAAATACGATTGTACCACATATGATTTGGATGCCTGTCGGCGGGAGTGCGCCAGAATTGACCCTATCTGGCCGTGCCGCCGCCGGATGCTGCCGAGTTTCCGACGCGCTGAAAGCGCCCGCCGGAGCGCAAAAAAAAGGCTGATTGAGCGCCGAAAATCGTGAGTCCCATTTCTTGATTTTTTGGCTATTTGAGCAGTTCGCCGCTCTTTGTTTTCTGTAACTTAGAGTCATTTCTAATTCCTGAATTTGGCGACTTAACTCTGCGCAAAAACGGCCGGTTTTGAGCGATGCTTGCAGGTGCACGCAAGGCGTTTTCGAGTGTACGAGGTACAACCCGTCAGACGGTTGCTGCCCGCCTTCGTTAGCGCCAATCCTAAGCTCATTAATCATCTCAACAATGATAGGAAGTCGCCCGGGGAAATGCAAGGACTCGCGTGTTGTGAAATTTCAACTCTTTGCGTTCAGGAGGTCGAGTTTCGTCCGAGGCTTCGATTGACCTGAGGTTTGAAGTTGAAGGGTGAGCGGGCCGCTCTCGCGATATACTCGGCCCGTGGACGCACCTATTTATCTGGGGACATCTGCTTTTACGGCTGCGGGGTGGGACACTGCGTTTTATCCGGCGGGGATGAAGGCTGCCGACTACCTGAGCTACTACGCCACGAAATTTCAAGCGGTGGAGATTGATTCCACCTTTTATGCCACGCCCGCTGCTGCGACGGTCACTCGATGGAGGAATAAGACGCCGGAGGGCTTCATCATCGCAGCGAAGGTTCCGCAAATCATCACGCACGAAAAATGCCTGCTGGAATGCGACGAGGAGTTTGCGCAATTCATCGAAGTGATCAGCCTGTTGGGTGACCGGCTGGGCCCGCTGCTGCTTCAGTTCCCGCACTTCAACTCGGAAGTGTTTCAGAGCGGCGTGCAATTTATTTCGCGGCTAAAGGCGTTCTTTAAGAAGCTGCCGAAAGACAAAAAGTTTGCCATCGAGATTCGCAACAAATGGTGGATCAAGCCTCAATTTCTGGACGTGCTTCGCGAGCACAACATCGCGTTCGTGCTGCAAGACCAATCCTGGATGCCGAGGCCGGCCGAGCTCTTCGAGAAATATGATCCTGTGACCGCGGACTTTACTTACATTCGTTGGCTGGGGGACCGGAAGGGAATTGAGACGGTAACGAAGGTCTGGGACAAGACCATTGTTGACCGCACCGGCGAGATGCAGGAGTGGGTGAAATATTGCAGACAAATTCAGCGCCGCGGCGTGACCATCTACGCGTTTGCGAACAATCACTACGCGGGACACGGGCCGGGCACGGTTGCGCTGTTCAAACAACTTTACGGATTGCCGGATAGCGACCGAGCGACGGTTCACCCTCAGCAAACGGATCTATTCGCGGAGCGAAAAGAAGAGAGTGTTGAGTAGGTTGCGTCGGGAAACGTCAAGACCCGAACCCTTCACACACACGAAAGATTCGGCACCCCGGAGTTTCAATCGTGCTTGAGTGGAGTCCGGTGCCGCGCGGATGGATTCGCCACCCTCCCCGCCGACAGTGCTCTATTCGCCAGTCGACCGTCGGCTAAGATATGTCGCAACCGTGGCCGCGAGGCCCACGATAAGTTCGACTTCTGCATGGTCCGGCTTTCGGCCTTCCCGAACATGCCTTGCCATCTCAGAAGCAAATCCCCACGCCTTGGCGACGGATTCATCGAGCGGTTTAGGGATCGTCCCGGGGTATCTCTTGATTATTTCCCCAAGCGTGGCGCGCTCATCTCCACAAATGTCTCTGGCTACGCACTCCAATGCCGCCATCGCGTGCTGGACTGCGCCAGTCAAATCCGCCTCAGGCCTCCGCGAGAGATCGATTAGCGCCTCATGAATCTCATCGCGGGCAGTGAGACGGTCGGCGGCCTCAAGTGCGCCGACGGCACCTTGGATAGTTGATTCGAAAGTCTCCGTGCCACGCGTAACGATTTCACCGTCGATTAACTGCCAACCAATGCCCTCATCTACGAAAAATTCATTTACGATGTCCTGAAACCGCTCTGGTTTAGCGGCGGCCGCTTCACCGATCACTCCGTAAGCGGGGCGTGTTTTTAGACCCTCATAGAGCTGTTCAATAAAGTCATAGAACTTGAACCATTCGCATCTGTAAGCGAGACCTTCGACCTCGCCCCATATGTTTGGGTAATCGCTCCAATTCCCCGGATCGGGGCGGACATGAAGAATATCGCAAACAGTCGCGCGCAGTGTGCCCGGGCTATACCCTAACTCCATAGCCGCATTGAGTACGAAGTGGCGGAGCGATTCTGGCGCGTCCTCCCAAACCGTTATTTCCTTCGGCTTCGGTCGATATCCATATCGCTTGGAGAACGGCTTCTTGGGTCGGTCTGTAGGCATCGAGTACATTCTAAATCGAAATGAGGCCGTCCGGCTTAGGTCGGTCCAGTCTTACCGATTTTTCCGACCAATTTACGGATGCGCTCGGGCACGCCTATGGCGTCGCGAAATTGATCATTGGCCTCAATCGACGACGCAAGTTTCGCGAACTGTGAGCTGGTGAGATGAGGAAGTCGTTCGAGCATCTTCATCGCGGCTTTTGCGTTTTGGTAAGTGTTCGAACTAGTCAGCCGGTCGACAAGTGCATCCGCCATTCGCTGCTCAGTCAGATTGTGCTCGATGAGGATGTCGACAAGGTCCTCTGCTACATTCGGGGCGTCCAAGCCGTGGGTTTGAAGACCCTGATACTTCCCTAGAAATCCGTGTGGATCAGCGCCTTTGCGTAGAGGTATAACTAGCTTGCCACGACCGAAAGCAATTCCGACTTCTTGGTCGCACCACTTACTCTGAATGAAATCAGGCGTGATAATTGCTGTCAAGGCATCCGCTGTACGCAGCGCTCGCTCGATTTCTGTTTGCCACTCTTTTGTGGGTTCGATGTCGTCATGAGCAACAAAGGAAGCGACCTGGTACTTTGTCAGGGCGTTCTTGAGGTTATGTGCGGAGACTTTGCTGTCCGATGTATGGCTGATAAACATGCGGAAGGACCCGGACTGCCAAAAGGAGGGGGCTTCTTCCCCAGCTCCTTCTTCTAGTTTGGGCATGGATGCTAGCCGAACGCCCCCCGCGATCTCGGGACTGACAATTACTTCGGAAATCCAGTTGTCGCTGTAGGACGGACAATCGGGCGTAGCCGCTTCACGATCAGCTGCTCAAGGGCCTCCCGATCTTCCTCAATTCTCGCGTACACTTTGATGGGAACTTCGAGCATAAGCGTGTAGTACACGGCGGGCCCTTCCGAGTCTGAGCCACTTTGAATGAGACTGGCTGTGGATTGTTCGAGGATTGTCGCTATAGGCTCAGCGTTTTGCATGCGGGCGACCTGTGCCGCAGTAGCAACGATGGACTTGGCTTTGTCCTCGAACGTTGCCGTCGCACCTGCTCGCCTGTCTTTATCCTTCGCAAGTAGGCCCTCCAGATAGCCGCGTCGCATTGCCAAGGTATCGGGCCAAAATTGAGAAACAAGCGTGTCAAAATGGGTGGCTTCGTCTGCTCCAACCGCCGTGCTTAGGAACTGATGGACTCGCCCCGACCATCTTGTGAACTCGTATTCCTCGTCAACGGTTCCTGCTTCGTCTGCCATTGCGTCCAGCTTTTCTGCAATTGCTCGATCCATCCTTGCCCTCCGGGCCGGAACCTATCCTTTAAGTCACATGAAGTCAATTCTAAAACTGATAATAACGGGCAGCGCAGAAGGGTAGTGGAAGTTACCAACGCGGATGAGGAATCTTTCCTCTTGCGCTTCGACAGGAGATTTTGTATCTTGTCCCTGTAGAAGTGATGGGGGAGAGGATGGCGGAGCAGAGGATCGAACTTCCGCAGGGGACGCTGGACCTGCTGATACTGAGGACACTGGCGCTGGGGCCGGAGCATGGGTGGGCGATTTCAGAGCGCATTCATCAAGTTTCCAGCAAAGTTTTGCAGGTGCAGCAAGGGTCGTTGTATCCGGCGCTGCATCGGCTGGAAAGGCGCGGGTGGATTAAGGCGCGGTGGGGAGCGTCGGAGAACAATCGGCGCGCGAAATTCTACGAACTGACCGCCAGCGGGCGGAAACAGCTCGAAGCGGAGAAGAGTGACTGGAAGAAGCTGGCGGCAGCGGTGGCGCAGGTGCTGGAGACGGCGTAGGAAGTACCTCAGCGGCTAAAGCCGGGCCGTTTTTCCGGCGTTTACGGCACGACTGAAGTCCTGCCCTGACGAACGGTGGCGCAGGTGTTGGAGACGGCGTAGGGGCTTTGCCATGCTCAATCGCTCAAGGAGTGGAAGATGTTCAGCGACATTTTGATTCGGCTGCGGGCGCTGTTCCGGCGCGACGCCGTCGAAGGTGAACTGGACGACGAGCTGCGGTTTCATTTCGAGCAGCAGACTGAGAAATATCTGGCGGCCGGGCTGCCGCGCGAGGAAGCGAGGCGGCGCGCGCGGTTGGAATTTGGCGGAGCGGAGCAGATCAAAGAAGAGTGCCGGGACGCTCGCGGCGTGAGTTTTTTTGAAACGCTGGCGCAGGACATTCGCTACGGCTTCCGGATGCTGCGCAAGTCTCCGGGGTTCACAGCCGTCGCTGTGCTGACGCTGGCTCTTGCCATTGGCGCGAACACCGCGCTCTTCTCGATAATCAACGGCGTGCTGCTGAATCCGCTGCCGTATCCGCATCCCGAACAGTTGGTGACGCTGCATGAAAGCAAGCCGAATTTCAACACGGGCTCCGTTTCATATCCGAACTTCCTGGATTGGCAGAAAGAAAATCACACGCTGTCGTCCATGGGTGTTTCGCGGAGCTATTCCTTCAGCTTGACGAACCTGGGCGAAGCGGAACAAATCCAGGGGCAATTTGTTACGTCCGACTTTTTTTCAATTCTGGGAGTGAAGCCGATAACGGGACGAACTTTTGTGCGTGGCGACGACCAGGTTGGCGCGGCTCCCGTGGCGATGATTAGCGCGGGCTTCTGGAAACGAAAGCTGAGCGGAGAGGCGGACGTGGTTGGCAAGAGCCTTACGCTCGACGGAAAGGAATTCACGATTGTCGGAGTGATTCCGTCGGACTTCGATCTGAAACTTGACAGCTTCAGCGCCAGCGATGTGTACGCTCCGGTGGTGCAGTGGAACAATAATTTGTTGTTCGATCGCGGAGCGGGCTTGGGCTTCCATGGAATTGGACGGCTGAAGCCGGACACTTCTCTGAGCCAAGCGCGCGCGGATTTTGCCGGAGTGACTGGAAATCTTGCAGCCGCTTACCCAGAAGTGAATAAAGGAATCGGCGCCGCGCTGATTCCGTTCAAGCAGCGGATGCTCGGCGATGTGAAACCGATTCTGCTGGTGCTGTTCTGCGCAGTGGGTTTTGTGCTGCTGATCGCTTGCGCAAATATCGCAAACCTTTTGCTGGCGCGGGCCAACAGCCGAGCAAGCGAATTTGCCGTGCGTGCGGCGCTGGGAGCGGGGAAAGCGCGTTTGATCCGTCAGCTTTTGACCGAAAGCGTTTTGTTGGGAATTATGGGTGGCGCGCTCGGTTTGCTGCTCGCTGGTTGGGGGACGCACGCGGCGCTGAGAGCGCTGCCGGATACTTTACCGCGAGCAGGCGATGTTGGTATCGACTGGCGCGTGCTGCTTTTCACTACATCGATCGCGCTGCTGGCTGGAATTCTTTTCGGGCTTGCTCCCGCGCTGAAAATTTCGCGCACGAACGTCCACGATAGTTTGAAGGAAGGCGGCCGCGGGGCGAGCGGTGCGCGAAAAGGCGCGCACGGTGTTTTGGTGGTGGTGGAGATAGCGCTCGCTCTCGTTCTGCTGATTGGCGCGGGGCTTACGCTGCGGAGTTTGGAGCAGCTATGGAGCGTGGACCCGGGATTCAATCCGCAAAACGTGGTGTTCTTCGGTTTTTCTCTTTCGCCGGCAAGTCTGATGACGAGTCCGGCTGCGATTCGCGCTGGTTTTCGCAATGCAGACGCGGCGATTGCAGGCACTCCCGGCGTGGAAGCGGTGTCGATGAGCTGGGGAGCGTTTCCGATGAGCGGCGACGATGAGTGGCTGTTCTGGATGGACGGACAACCAAAACCGACGACGCGAAACGAAATGAACTGGGTGATCGATTACGTGGTGGATCCCGACTACTTGAAGATCATGAGAACGCCGCTGCGCAGCGGGCGCTTCTTCACGGCGCAGGACGACGAAAATGCGCCGAAGGTGGTGGTTGTGGACGAAGTGCTGGCGCAGAAATATTTCGGAAAGGAAAATCCGATCGGCAAGCGCTTGTTTTTGGAAATTGGGCAGGGGGATATGGAGGCTGAGATTGTCGGAGTGGCCGGCCACGTAAAGCAGTGGGGGCTTGATACGGACGATACTGAGAGCCTGCGGGCGCAGCTCTACTTTCCGTTCATGCAATTGCCGGATAAGGTGATGGCGCTGGCGCCGATGGGCATGGGAGCGGTGGTGCGTTCGCGCGGAGTGGCGCCGGGGCTGTTCGATGCGATTCGCCACTCGGTGCAGCAAGTAAATAGCGAGCAGGTTGTTGCCGGGGCGCAGACCATGGACGAGATTATTTCAAGTTCTATCGCGAGCAGGCGGTTCTCCATGATTCTGCTGGGCTCTTTCGCGCTGCTGGCGCTGCTGCTTTCGAGCCTGGGGATCTATGGAGTGGTTTCCTATCTGGTGGGGCAACAAACGCGCGAGATTGGGATACGGATTGCGTTGGGCGCGCAACGCAGTGACGTGATGCGGCTGGTGCTCGGCGATGGCGCAAAGATGGCGCTGACCGGTGTTGGGGTGGGACTGGCGGCCGCGGTAGGACTGACGCGATTGATGAACAGCGTGCTGTACGGAGTGAGCGCGACGGACCCGCTGACGTTTGGAGGCGTCGCAGTTCTGCTGGCGCTGGTGGCTATGGCGGCGGCTTATATTCCCGCGCGGCGAGCGACGCGAGTGGATCCGCTGGTCGCGTTGCGCTACGAGTGAAGTGCGAGCAGAAGAACAGAAATGCGCGCCGGGCTAGTCTTGGCGCAAGGCTGTCATTGGGTCGACTCGACTGGCGCGACGAGCCGGCACAAAACTTGCGAGCAGGGCTGCCACTACCAGCACGGGAACGGTGATGGCGAGAGTCGACGGCTCGGTGGGCCGCATTCCTTCCACCAGATGTTGCAATAAACGCCCGGCAGCGAGGGAGGCAACAATTCCTACACCAACGCCGACGAAGATCATTCCCAGGCTTTGCCGCAGCACGAGCCACATGACGTCGGCGGGACGAGCGCCCAGCGCCATGCGAACACCGATTTCCGGCACGCGCTGGCCGGTCAAATAAGCCAGCACGCCATAGATGCCGATGCACGCGAGCAACAAAGCCACGCCGGCAAATATGCCGAACAGCAGCAAAAGGAAGCGCTGCCGAGCGAGCGTGCCGCTCGCGAGCTGTTCCATGGTGCGAACTTCGTAGAGAACCTGATCGCCGGCAGCGCCGCGCACTTCCCGGCGCAGCGATTCGACGACACTTAGTGGCGCGACATTCGTCCGCACGGCCACGGACATGAGTTGAGACCAGCGAGGCAGCAACGGGTCCGGCACTTGGGCAAAGTTATAGTAGAGCTGTGCGCGCACTTGAGCTTGGTCGTCACTGGCGAGGCCCCAATGCCGAACATGGCCGACCACACCGACGACCAAGACCGCGTCAGGTGCATTGCCGCCTGAGGAGAAAGGGCTGGACAGCGCCGGGAGCCAGAGGCGTTGCCCAACTGGATTCTGTGTTCCGAAAGCTTGTTTTGCCAAAACGTCGTCAATCACAACGACGAGCTGATTACCGATGCGATCCTGGTCATCGAAGAATCGGCCTCGGCGCAAAGGTATGCCCATCACCTTCAAATAATCGGGCGTCACGCTGGTGGCCAGTGTGATTGGTTGCAGATTTTCGGGTGGGATGTCCGCACTCGTGGAATAGCCAATTTGATTGTTGCCGTCACGCATGGGAAAAGTATCGACGAGTGCAACGGACTGAACTCCAGGCACGCGGCTGGCGCGGTTCAAGACATCCTGCCAGGCGGGACGAATCCGGCCAGGATCTGCGAGAGTGGCGGGCGAAAGCGCCATGCGGGTGACCAGCACGTTGCTCACGTTCAGGCCGGGGTCAAGCGATGACAGTAGCAGAAGTGTGCGCCCCAACATCCCCGCAGCGACCAGCAACACGACCGCGAGAGCAATCTCGGAGATTACGAACGCGCTGTGCAGATGACGCGCGGTTCCGGCAACCGTACGTGCTCCGGCACGGAGGGCCTGTTCCAGCCCGTGCGCTGGAGAGCGTAAGGCAGGCGCCAGCCCGAAGAGAAGACCACTCAACAAGGAGACGGAGATCGCAAACAGCATCACACGCCAATCGAGGTGAACCTCCTGGGCGCGCGGCAAACTGCCGGGCCAAAGCGCTATGAACGGGCGCATGCCAGCATTGGCAAGCAGGAGACCGAGCAATCCTCCCGAAAGCGCGAGCACCGCGCTTTCGGTGAGGCATTGACGCACCAAGCGGCTGCGGCTCGCACCCAAAGCTGCGCGCATAGAAAGTTCACGCCCGCGAGAAACGGCGCGCGCCAGAAGCAAGCTGGCGACGTTTACGCAGGCAATCAGCAGCACGAGACTGACCGCGCCCAACAGCAGCCAAAGCGTAGAACGCACATCTCCAACCTCGGGACGGAGCCGCTGAACTACAAAGGTGCGGCCGGCATTCGTGTCGGCGTATTCCTCAGACAAATGACGCCCAATCAAGGTCAACTCAGCTTGGGCGTTCGCCAGCGTCGCGCCGGGCCGGAGGCGCGCAATGACGCCAGTGGGATGGGCAGAGCGATTTTGCAGATATGCTGCGGTGTCTTGGCCTATCGGGGTATATATGTCCGGTTCGCCTCCGTCCATCCTGAAGTCGGCGGGCGCGATGCCAACAACCGTGTAGCGTTTTTGGTCAAGAACAACTGAAGTACCGAGTGCTTCCGGTCTTCCGGCGAAGTGACGCTGCCAGAAACTGTAACCCAGGATCATGGCGGGCGCCCCGCCGGGAACATCTTCTTCAGGCAGGAACGCGCGGCCGTGGGCGAGGTTTACGCGCAAAACGGAAAATAGGCCAGACGAGATCCGGCGGAGGTCGACATATTCGGGTGGCCCGGGCTCGCTAACCGTGCCTCCGTCGTAGAGTGTCCCGGCCATCTCGAGAGAGCGGCTATCGCGCTGGAAATCGAGAAAATCCGGATATGCAATATTCTGTTCGCCGAAGGCTCTTGTATTCCACGTTTCCGAGTGGCCGTGAACCGCGACCAGATTATTGGGCTCAGGATAGGGCAGCGGCTTTAATAGAACGCCGTTGACCACGGTGAACATCACAGTCGTTGCTCCGGTGCCTAGCGCAAGCGTCAATAGGGCGACGGCCGCGAACGCGCGATTCTTGCGGAGCATGCGCAGCGCAAAGCGAATGTCTTGCAGCAGGTCTTCGAGCCAGCGTGTGCCGCGAGCATCGCGGCAATATTCCTTCACTTGCTCCGGGCCACCGAGAGAAAGCGTGGCCCGCCGCCGAGCTTCTTCAGGATCGTGGCCATTCGCGATTAGCTCGCTGGCGTATTGGTCAAGATGAAAGCGGAGTTCTTTTTCGAGCTGTTCTTCCATTTGTTTTCGGCGCCAGAGGCGCTGCCACCAGCTCATTGAGCACCTCCCTCAGACATTTTGAGGATCAGGCCGACGGCTGCCGTCAATCGATCCCAACTCGCGGCTTCCGTTTCGAGCTGTGCTCGTCCTTTGCGGGTCAGCCGATAAAACTTTGCCTCGCGCCCGGTGTCGGTGTCTTTCCAATCCGCAGCGAGCAATCCGCGATTCTCGAGCCTGTGCAACGCGGGGTAGAGCGACCCTTGAGGCACCTGGACAACGTCGCGCGAGACCTGTTGCAAGCGTTGCGCGATCGCGTATCCGTGCACCTGTCCGAGCGCGACAACTTTCAAGATCAACAAGTCCAGGGTGCCTTGGGGAAGGTCCGATTTTGCCGTCATCGCTTATGCCTCCTACTTCTACATATCTATCACAGGACGTGTAGGAGTGCAAGGCGTGTACTTTGTCGTCGCGAGATGCGTGGAAGTGAGGTGGGCACGGGAGGGAAATTCAAAGCCTTTCACTCTGTCGAAACCTCCGAAAGCGCTTAGAGTTCCTGACCTTTTGGGGAGGGGGCGTAGCGGCGTAGAAGGGCGATGGAAGTTACTAAAACTAGGATTAGGAATCCGAGCAGGCCCAGCTCAAACATGCTCGCTCGAAAGATGCTGGCACCTTCGGAGGACCAGGTTCCACCTTTTGTGAGTGTGGCGGCTTCCAAGGTGATCACGAGGATGCGCCGAATGGAAGCGATCAGGCCCACTACGAGGAATGGTTCGGTGACAAGGTAATGTGAGTGGATGGAGATGCGCACGGTGTGGAGAATTTCGACCAGCATCAGTACGACGAGCAGTTGGTCCAGGACGAGCAGCGTCTGGCTGGCGATGTTCCACTGAGCGAGACCCTCCCAGAGCAATTTGGCGGCGTTTGCGCTGGTGGCGAGCGCGGCTATAAAAAGCAAGATGGCGAGGATGGTGTAGACGACCACCTCGGCTTTGCTCAGATAGTCGCTAAAGTGGGCCCGAAGCTTTTCTTCGGCCATTTGAGGTCACTCGCTGAATCGGACTGGTTTGGGCCTATTGACGGGCAGAGTATAGCGATAAGAGGTTCCAGCCGAAAGCGAGAACGTGTGCGAACCACCGATCAGCGGACTAAATGACGGGGCCGTGGTGGAAGAAAACTCCACCCGGCCTTTCGTACAGGTAACGCGCACGAGACCCGCGCCGGGAAGCTCGTTGACCATATCTGGAGGCCGGCATACCGTTGATTTAAGAGGCCGAGCGTCCTGAATGGAGACAACGATGAGAGAAGTGCGCGGGAATAGTGTGTTACCAAAATCTTTCTCCACCCGGCAGCACATTTGCGAGCTGCGTCGACCTGGAATATTCGCGTTTTCTGCGACGGCTCTTGGTGTGTTGCTTGTGGCGTCGAACCTCGCGCCGGTCGCGCTCGGGCAGTCGCAATCGGGATCTTCGTCGGCGCCGGCAGCACAGGCCTCTGCACAGACTTCTGCACAAACTTCTGCACAGGCGAAACCTCAAGCAGCTTCGAAATCCGAGCCGCAAATGCTGGATCAGTCGGGGCCGCCGGCGGAATCGCTGGCGGAGGTTGCGCGTAAGGCAAAAGCGCAAAAAGCCAACTCCGGGACGGGCAAGGTTTACACCGAAGAAAAGTTGGCTGGGCTGTCAGGCCGTGGCATTTCTTCGGTGGGGCCCGGGAATCAAGGCGGAGACGCTTCGTCGAGTTTAGGAGATCCGTACGCCAACCCCGGGGCGGACGCTGCTCCGCAGGCCGGGAAAAGTGACGAGAAGTATTGGCGCGGCAGAGCGCAAGGCATACGAGATCAAATGGCTGGTCTGGACAGGCAGATCGCCGGCATCCAGGAAGAGATCAAGGAGAAGGGTGCTGTCACTGTGGATCCCATGAGCGGGGTGCAGGCGGGCGTGATTTATGTCGAAGACCGCAACCGCCAAATTAAGGAGATTGAAGGACAAAAAGCCAAGCTGCAAGATCAGTTGGATGCTTTGGCAGAAGAGGGGCGCAAAGCCGGCGCGGATTCCGGCTGGTTCCGCTAAGACATATGGAAAAATTTCACCTACTGCTTTCGATGAGAAGCTGGCTTTTGGCAATCGGCCAAGTTTTTCTCTTCACGGTTCTTCCAAAGGGATTCAGTTTCCGCCCGCTGGGAGAAGTAGTCTCCGCGAGATTCGGGACTTCCAAAGTCTCGAAGCGAACTCGGAAAAACGGTTCTCCGATTTTCTAACTTTCCTCGCCAGTAGATCGATTGACCTGCCAGTCCTTCAAGAAACATGCGGCGGTTTGCGGATTCTTCGCGCAGATGCGAGAATAGCTGGATGACAAAACTATTCACTATGGCGGTAAGCATATTGGCGGCGGTCGTGATGTTGAGCGGCAGCGCCTGCGCGCGGCAAGCGTCAACCTCAGCTGATCTAAAAACGGATAAGGACAAAGCCAGCTACGCGGTGGGATTGAGCGTGGGAAAAAGCTTGCAGAAGGAATCCATCGACGTTGACCCGAACATCGTTGAGCAGGGCATAAAAGATGGGCTGGCCGGCGGAAAAGCGCTGATGACGGACGAGGAAGCGAAGGCTGCGATGGCCACTCTGAGAGCGGCGGCGCAGAAAAATCAGGAGGCAAAGATGGCGCAAGCCGGGGAAGCAAACAAGAAAGAAGGCGACGCGTTTTTGGCCGCCAACAAAACGAAAGAAGGTGTGGTTACGCTGCCGAGCGGGCTTCAGTACAAAATTTTGACGGCGGGAACAGGCGCGAAACCTACCGCCGCTGATACCGTGGTCTGCAATTACAAAGGCACGTTGATTGATGGCAAAGAGTTTGACGCTTCTTCGAAGCACGGCGGACCGGCGACGTTTCCTGTCAGTGGCGTGATCAAGGGGTGGACGGAGGCTTTGCAGCTCATGCCCGTGGGATCGAAGTGGCAACTTTTTATTCCGCCTGATCTGGCCTATGGCCAGCGCGGCGCGGGCGCCGACATCGGACCCGGAGCCACGTTGATTTTTGAGGTGGAACTGGTTTCGATCAAGGGCAAGTAGCCCCGCGTCAGAAGCGCATCCAGGAAAGAGCCGAGTGGGAAGGGCCGCGATCGATGAGAACAGCTCGTCGCGGCGGGCAAGTTTCAGTTGGCTCTGTCGGATTTCGCGCAGAACGTTCCCTGTGTTATGCGGTCGTTTGACACGCCCGCAGCCCTCTTTTATTATGCAAAAACGGCGGTTGGAGGCTGCGGTTCGGTATAAGCTAGTACCGCGAGGCGAAGCGGCGCACGTAAACCCCCAATGTTCAGCGTTCCACACCTGGTTATAATCTTCGTTGTGGTTCTGGTGGTATTTGGGCCGGAAAAACTGCCGGATTTGGCGCGCAATATCGGGAAGGTATTGGGAGAATTCCGGCGGGCAACGGGAGAACTGCAGAGTACCTTCGAAGGCCATCTTCGCGATATCGAACGCGAATCGAGCATGCGCCAGACGAACACGGGGCCGGGCACGACTATTGCTCCACCCGTTGCTCCGCCCGCGCAGACTACATTCGGCCAGCCCAAAACGGATTCCACGAGCGCGGCAGGAACTGTTCCCGGCGATGCGCCGCACGGTTGGACTGTCGCGCCCCCGAATTCGTCCTCAGGAGACAGTGCCGGGACGCCTCCGGCTTCTACAGTTGAAACGCCCGGAGCGACGCAGGCGGATGCCGGACATGTGCAGGCGGACTCGGTTGAGTTGACGCAAGAGCTCGGCGGTAGTCCTCCCGTCGCCAGCCCTCAAGTCCAGCAGGGCAAGCAGGCAGACGCAGGCCAAGCGAGCGCAGCCGTTGTGCCCGAGCCGGGGAACCTAAAGGGGAGCGATGGCGGCATCCCAAACTGATCCTAACCTGACCCCGCCGACCGGTAACGCCGAGCCGGCAGCCGATAAGGACCCCGGCGGGCGGATGTCGTTTTTTGAGCACCTGGTCGAGCTTCGAAAGCGGCTGATTCACTCCGCTGTCGCCATTGTGATTTGTGCGGGAATCGGGCTGCTGCTTTCGAAGCATTTCATCACCTTCATCGTGCAGCCGATGCACCTGGCGCTGCGTTCAGCGGGGCTCGAGGATAATCTTTACTACACCAGTCCTGCAGGCTACGTCAGCCTGGTAATAAATCTGGGACTGTACCTGGGCATTGCGATCGCGATGCCTTACGTTCTTTATCAAGTATGGCTGTTTGTTGCGCCCGGACTTTTCAAGCACGAACGCAACGCGGTGGCGGGATTCATCATTTCTTCGATGTTTCTCTTTCTGTGCGGGCTGGCGTTTGCCTATTTCATCATGCTGCCGACCACGCTGAAGTTTCTGATTGGTTTTGCAAATGAAGGGCCAATCAAGCCGCTGATCAGCATCAATGAATATTTTGATTTAACTTTGATGATTCTGCTGGGACTGGGCCTGGTGTTCGAGCTGCCCGTGCTGATTTTCATTCTTTCGCTGTTCGGAATTGTGACGCCGAAATTTCTGTTGAAGAATTTC
The DNA here is from genome assembly GCA_963698005.1 of uncultured Acidobacteriota bacterium. Classification (GTDB taxonomy): domain Bacteria; phylum Acidobacteriota; class Terriglobia; order Acidiferrales; family UBA7541; genus Palsa-295. The sequence continues at coordinate 1,544,504 of OY969113.1, read as the reverse complement.
AGATACGCCATGGTGATCATCACTGTTGCCGCGGCGATTATAACGCCCACGCCGGATGCCACTACGATGCTCGTGTTCATGGCGCCGATGATCTTGCTTTATTTTCTCGGCGTGCTGGTTTCCTACGTGGTGTTAAGACGCAAGCAGGCTGCGAACGTGGCTACCGAGGAGGCGCGCTAGATGCTGAATTCGCGCAGTAAATTTGTGTTTGCCGGCGCGCTGATCGCAGCGGCGATGGGTGTTGTTGCGTGCAGCCACGGCGGGGCAAGCGCAGATTCGTCTGCGGGCGCCGCGGGCGTATCCCAGCCGCCGGCTGGCCAAAACAGCGCCGCGGTAGCGGCAAAGCCTACTGAATCGGCGCCACCTGCCTCGCAAACGGGAGGCTTCGACGGCGCGAAAGCTTACGATCAGGTGGCCAAGATTGTGAGCTTTGGGCCGCGGCCGCCGCAATCCGAAGGCATTCATCACGTGCAGGATTACATTCGCGGGCAATTGCAGAGCTTTGGGTGCACGGTGGATGAAGATGATTTTCACGCGTCCACTCCCGCTGGTTCTATGGCGATGAAGAACATCATTGCGAAAATACCGGGGACGGGGCAGGGAATTATTCTGCTGCTGACGCATTACGATTCGCTGGGCAGCGTGCCGAATTTTGTGGGGGCGGAGGACAGCGCGTCGTCTACGGGAGTGATGCTTGAAATTGCACGCCTGCTCTGCGGCAAGAAACAGGCGAATGCCGTATGGATCGCCTTTTTGGATGGCGAGGAAGCGATCATCAACTGGGACAAAGACAACGACCACACGTACGGTAGCCGCGAACTTGCGGCGAGCCTGGCGGTTTCAGGAGATTTGAAGCGAGTGAAAGCCGCGATCCTGGCGGATATGATCGGCCAATACGGACTGGCAATTCCGCGCGAAGGGAATTCCACAAAGTGGCTTACGGATTTGGTGTGGAAGACTGCAGCGCAGCTGGGCTATAAGGACGTTTTTGTTTCGCGTGAGTTGGAAATGGCAGACGATCACCAGCCGTTTCTCGAACGAGGTGTGCCCATAATCGACATCATCGATTGGGACGGCTATCAGCAGCCGAAATACTGGCACACGGCGGAGGATACGCTCGACAAGATAAGCCCGCGGAGTCTCGCAATCGTGGGCTATGTGATTCTGGAATCCATAGCTGAACTTCAGAAGAAATTTCACTGACGCTAATTCCGACAGTATAGTTACGGCCCGCGCGATTCAAGCGGGGCGCAGTCTAGGTTAGTTTTCATTTCGAATGCCGACCATTCGCATTCCATCTTCCAACGGCGCATATCGCGTGTACTGTTCGCGCGGCGCGCTGGCGCGTGCGGACGCCGTAATTGAGGAACTGGGCGATCCGACCGGCACGTTCGTGCTTTCTTCACCGAACGTGTGGAGGCACTGGGGACGGACGCTGGCGAAGCGGATTCGGGGAGTGCGCGCGAACCGGACGTTTCTATTTGACGACAGCGAATCAGCGAAGAATCTTGCGACGGTGGAGTTGCTTTGTCGCGCGCTCAGCCACGCCGGAGCGGACCGGCGCGCCGTGATCGTCGCGGTGGGCGGCGGCGTGGTTGGCGACGTGGCGGGTTTCGTCGCAGCAAGCTATTTGCGCGGAGTGAGGCTGGTGCAAATTCCCACCACGCTGGTTGCGCAAGTGGACAGCTCCGTCGGCGGGAAGACCGGCGTGAACCTGCCGGAAGGCAAAAATCTGGTGGGCGCGTTTTATCCGCCTAAGGCTGTGATTGCCGATTCCGAGACGCTTGCCACCCTGCCGCATCGAGAATATCGGTCGGGCTTATACGAAATAATCAAATATGGCGCGATCGCCGATGTGGGACTTTTCGCGTTTCTTGAGCGGCATATGCTGGCGCTTCTGCGCCGCGATCCGTCCGCGCTGGCGTGGGTGATTCCGCGATGCATGCGCATTAAGGCACGCGTTGTGGCGCGAGACGAGCGTGAGAGCGGTCTTCGCGAGATACTAAATTTTGGGCACACCGTAGGGCACGCTCTGGAAGCTGCCACGAGCTACCGGCGTTTTTTGCACGGCGAAGCGATCGGTTGGGGAATGTACGCAGCGACTTTGCTGGGGCTTGCTACAGGACGGATATCGGAATCGGACGCGATGCGAATCATCCGTTTGGTAGCGAGCGTCGGGCCGTTGCCTCCGCTGGGCAGAATTCCCGTTGCGAAACTGCGCCGGATTATTGCGGGTGATAAAAAAGCGCGCGACGGGGAAGTTCGTTGGGTGCTGCCGCGAGGCATTGGAAAAGTACGACGCGGCGTTGAGCTTCCGTGGAAACTCGTTGCGCGCACAATTTCAGAATTGACCTATATAGACGCGAAGGCCAGAGGTTAACCAGAGCATGCCGATAATGACCACCCCGATATTTCCGCCACAGGCGCCGGGTTCGCGTCCCAAAGGCGCTCGCAGCGAACGCGAGGCTTCCGCGCATGTACGGAAAATGTTCAGCAAAATTGCGCCGCGCTACGATTTTCTGAACCACTTGCTTTCGCTGTCGCTCGATCGTGTGTGGCGCAAGCGCGCCGCAAGCAAGTTTCAGAAAGTGCTGCGCCGCACCAACGCTCGCGTTCTGGATCTGTGCTGCGGCACCGGGGATCTGACGTTCGCGATGGAGCGGGTACGGATGAAGGCTTGGCGCGACCGCGGAGCATACCGGATACCGATGGTTGGCAGCGATTTCGCGCAGCCCATGCTGGAGCGCGCGCACGAGAAGGGCCGGCAGCATCACCGAGCCGCAGTTTTCGTTGCGTCAGACGCTTTGCGCCTGCCATTCCCGGATGCTTGCTTCGATCTGGTGACCACGGCGTTTGGCTTTCGCAATCTTGCAAATTATGAGAATGGGCTGCGCGAAATCGCCCGCGTGCTGAAAGAAGATGGCCAGGTGGGTATCCTGGAATTTTCCGAACCTAAAGGAGGACCCATGGCTGTGATGTTTCGATTGTATTTCCGCCATATCCTTCCCAACATCGGCGGAATAATTTCCGGGAGCAAAGAGGCCTACAGATATTTGCCCGGATCGGTAGCGAAGTTTCCGAGCCGCACCGAACTAGCCGAGATGATGAAAAGAGTGGGCTTCGTCGATGTAAAGATCTTTTCGTGGAATTTCGGCAGCGTTGTCTTGCATTCCGCTCGAATGCCCGAGCAGTCCTCCGAGCCCGTACGGCAATCGTAAAATCACCTCCGCAGCAGGAACCCGAAGCTAATTCTCCAGGCCTAATGCGCGGATCTTGTGCAGAAGAGTTTTGTAGGAGACTCCCAGCTTTTCGGCGGCGCGGGTTTTATTCCACTTTGATTCTCGCAAAGCGTTCTGAATCTTGAATCGCTCCACGTGGGCGACGGCGCGCTGAGAGACATCTTCGAGCGGGCCTTCCCACAGAAATTTCTCGTCGAGCATTCCTTCGGGAAGCTGCTCGGCGGACGGTTTGGCGGCGGGCAATTGAAGAGCGCTGGCGTCGATTTCGGGGCCGTTCGCGAGGATCGCCGCGCGTTCGATTGCGTTTTGCAGCTCGCGGACGTTTCCGGGCCACGCATAGGTCGCCAAGCGCGCGCGCGTTTCCTCCGAGAATTTCAGGGCCGGCTTGCGAAACTCGCGGCGGAACCGCTCCAGAAAATGTTCGGCGAGAAGGAAAACGTCGTCGCCACGGTCGCGCAGGGGCGGAATCGTGATCGGAACCGCCGATATTCGGAAGTAGAGGTCTTCGCGGAAAGTTTTGTCGGCTATGGCTGCGTGCAGATCTTTGTTCGTGGCTGTTAGTATGCGGACATTTACTTCGATTTCCTGCGTTCCGCCGACTCGCTCAAAGCGCTTTTCTTCCAGCACGCGCAACAGCTTGCTCTGAATGGCGAGTGGAAGTTCGCCGATTTCATCGAGGAACAGCGTTCCGCGATGCGCGAGTTCGAGCTTGCCGATTTTTCGCGCGCCCGCGCCGGTGTAGGCGCCGCGCTCGTGGCCGAACAATTCGTTCTCAACCAAGCCTTCGGGAATCGCCGCGCAATTGAGCGCCACAAAGGGATGATCGGCGCGCGGGCTCAAGTGATGCACCGCGCGGGCGAAAAGTTCCTTCCCCGTTCCGCTCTCTCCTAGCAGCAGGACTGTGGAATCCGTGGCAGCTACGCGCTGCGTCATCTGGCTCGCATCTTTCATGGAAGGATGTTCGCCGACGATGCGAGGAAAACCGTAGCGCAGGGCGTATTCTTCGCGCAGGAGAAGATTTTCGCGCAACAGTTCCTGCTGCCGCGCCGCCCTTTCGAGCAACAGCTTCAAATGATCCAGGTCCACAGGCTTCTGAATGAAATCGAACGCGCCATCTTTCATGGCGGTCACGGCTTCTTCCACCGAGCCGTAGGCAGTCATCAGGATTACGGGAAGAGTAGGCTCCACGCGCCGCGATTCGCGGAGCACTTCCAGGCCGGAATTTCCGGGAAGTTTCAAATCGGAAAGAATCAGCTGGTAGCGGCGGCTTCGAATTTTTTCGATTGCGGTATTTCCGTCGGGAGCTTCTTCCACCGTGTAGCCGTTGCGTTCGAGGGCCTTGCGCAACATTGCCCGCAACTCGGCTTTGTCTTCAACAAGGAGGACAGGTTCCATCGCAGAAGGTGCTAACGCGCCCAGCCGGAATCACCGCCAGCCTTGCGCAAATCATCCTCGGCGTCGGATATGGCCTGCTTGTCCGCTTCGATTTGCTGTTTCTTGGCTTCGATGTCGCTGGTTTTCTTGTTGATGTCTTCGCGCGTTAAATCCTGCTGCATGGCTTTTACCGGATTGTTGTAATACTGGATGTCCAGCTGGCCTAGCTCACGCTGCATCACGTCCAAGTTCTGTTGATCCTGTTCGAGCTTGTGACGAAGCGTCGCAAATTTGGCGCGCCAGGTTTTCTCATCACTGGCCGATGCCGCGTCGTCTGCAGGCGCTTTGCCGTCGCCCGCGGCATTTTTCCCAGTGGACTCACCTACGGAAGAAACGCCGCCGGCAGTCGGCAGATCCTCGTTTGTAAAAACTTTAGCCTTGGACTGTTCTTTCTTCTCCTCGCGACTGCGGCGCGCTGCGGCCGCTAACGAGTCTTGTTGCGGCGGCGGAGCGGTCTGGGGCGCTTGCGTTGCGGGCTGCGCCTGCGAAGACGGCGTTTGCGCTGTGGTCTGCTGCTGGCTCTGCGCAGGCTGATTCTGTTGGTAAGCGAATCCGCTCGCCGGCACCAACAGCAACACTGCCGCTGCAACTCCCAAGCTAATATGTTTACGCATGGCTGTAGCCTCCTGAGAGGCACTTCTGCCTAAAGGTGTCTGTTACAAGTTTAGATGCGGGCTGCCCGGGAGGCAATCGGGGATGGTGTAGGCTCCTGCCGCAAAGGTAACCATAGCAAAAACTCGGCTCCGCCGTCCGGGCAGTTGCGCGCTTCAATGCTGCCGGCGTGCTGCAGCGCTACTTTTTGAACCACGGCAAGGCCGAGGCCGGTGCCTTCGGACTTGGTGGTGTAGAACGGCAGGAAAATCTTGGGCAAATCTGTGCCTGGTATTCCGGGACCGTTGTCCGCGACGCAGATTCGCTGCCATTTCCGGCCTCCGAGGTCTTCGATGGTGCCCGAAATCGTGACGCGAGGTGACTTGGTGGCTTCTTTCGCCGCTTGCGCGCCGTTTCGCGCCAGGTTCAACAGCGCTTGGCGAAGCAGGGCTTCGTCGCCGGGAAGATCCTGAAACGTTCCTTCGAATTGCAACGCGCATTCCGGGATCGTTTCGTTGATTTCTTCGGCAACTTTTTCCACCAGAGTCTGCATGGGCACCGTTTCGTAGCAAATTTCGAGCGGTTTGGCAAAACGCAGAAATTCCGTCACCACGTGAGTCAGTGCGCGCGTCTGGTCCAGAATGCGCTCGGCCGATTCTTGTGTTTCGCCGGGTTTTGTTTCGCTGCGAATCATCTGCGCGTAGCCAGAAATCGTTGCCAGCGAGTTTTTGAATTCGTGCGCGATGCCGGCGGACATCTCTCCTAGCGCCGCTAGATTCTCTTTCCACCTCATTTGTTTTTGAAGTGCGGTGAGCTCGGTCAAATCGCTCATCAGGCAGAGCGCGCCGCTCACTTTCATGTCCGGAGCAGCCGGAAGGGAGAGGTCTGCGTTAGCGCGCGCGACAGCTCGTACGGTGCGGTAGATGGGCGAGATGGTCACGCCCAGGCGGCGGACTTCGCCGTCAGCGGTCATGTGTTCCACTTCGCCGCGCTGAATGGTTTTAGCGTCGCGCAAGCAAGCGGTAAGCATTTTGGTGAGATCCGAATCTCCGCCCAGTATTTCCTGATACGAACGGTAGCGTAGAGTTCGGATGCCGAGCGCTTCTTCGGCGGCTGGATTCGTGGAACTGATCGCTCCGGTGGCGTTCACTAGAAGCAAGCCGGTGGGCATGTTACGGGTGACTTCTTCCGTTAGACGCTCGGATTCTTGCGCGCGCTCCTGCGCCAGCGAGTGCAGGCGCGCTAGTTCTTTTTCCTGCGCGCGCAGTTTTTCAATCACACCTTGCATCGACGCAGCCATAAATGCCGAAGCGTTTTCGGTGTCAGGATTCGGGCTGGCCCAATCACCGCTCTGAGTGCGCGAACCATCGTGCAGCATCCTGCGCATCATGTAGAAGAGCGCGACGACGCCGAGCACAAGCACTACGAGCAGCGCTGCGGCGTAGTCCAGGTTGAACGGCAGAGGGCCGGGAGGACGTGCGGGAATGCGCGGGGCTAGCAATAATGTAATCATTTCTATCGCACCATCAGCAACGATTGATACCAGTTTACGACCGGCGTGCCGAAAAAAACCACTAGCAATGCGGCCATCCCAAGGAATGTTCCAAAAGGCAACTCGTAGTCGGCTTCCTTGCGCCGCGCCACAATCACGGCTACGCCCAAGACGCTTCCCAGTAACGAGCCTGCCAGGATTGTGAGCAGCGTGCGTTTCGTTCCCAGAAATGCTCCGGCCATCAACATCATTTTTACGTCGCCTAGGCCCATGCCTTCGCGGCCGCGCAGCCGAAAATAGGCTTCTGACACCAGCCAGAGCAGGCCGCTTCCAAAAGCTGCGCCGAAGATTGCGTCGGCGAAAGAAAGCACGGGAGCCGGAGGAGGGAACTCGAATATGTGATTTGCGATCCACAGTGCTGTGCCATCGGTCGGCTTGGTAAAAAAGCTGAGAGCAAGTCCGAGCGCGAGGCCGGTGTAGTTCACGACGTCGGGAAGCAGGCGTTCGCGCAGGTCGGTGAAAACTAGAACGATCATAATTGCGGAGAAAACTGCCCATTTAAGCGATTCGATGGTTAAGCCGAAGGCCAGGTAGCAGGCCAAAAAAAGAAGGCCGGTGAGCAATTCAACGAGCGGATACATGGGCGAAATCGGCGTTTTGCACCTGCGGCATTTTCCGCCCAGGATTAGATAGCTGATGACCGGGATATTGTCGTACGGGCGAATGGGCGCGGCGCATTTCGGGCAGGCCGACGCAGGCAACACGATAGATTTTCCGCCGGGGATGCGCAGGATGCAGACGTTCAGGAAGCTGCCGATGATCAGACCGAATAGGAAGACGAAAATACCGATGAAGAGTTCAAGGGGCACCTCTCGAATTTGCCATATCCGGTGGGAGCGCTCAAGTCGCGCCATTTGCATCGTGCCCGACTGCTAACATTTTTGCGCTGTGCTTGGTGGTATTGCATCGAGTGAGACGTCCCGCCAACCGGCAAAAAATCCAAAACGGCGCGGCCTCCGATCCGGTACGACATCGCCAAGCATTTGTGACGGGCGCAGCATGCTGCGCCCCTACGGAGGAATACTTGCAGAGCGTGCGGCGAGTTGAACGGTTCGAACGGCGTTTGATTGGGTCGCGGCTCTACGATATATTCGATGGTTTGCAAACCATGGCTTGGCTCGAACAGAAGATACGGCGGTACGAACACATGCGCTGGGCGCAGGAGCCCAATCGGCGCACGCTTCCGTTTGCTTGGGGGCTGGAACACATCGGCGGGAGCGCGAAAGAGCCGGACCCGCGCGGCTTTCTCGACCAGTTCGTCGATCACACGCTCGCGCACAGTGACGAATGGTATGCCGTTACTCCAGCGGACGATTATTTGCTGGCGGACGATGTGCTTACGTTTACCAGCGCGCTCGAATCTCCGTGGCCGGGGAATAATCGCGTGCATGCGCAAGTTTTTCGCGCGCGGCATACCGGCCCGGCGGTGGTTGTGCTGGCGCAATGGAACGCGCGTTGGGAAGAGCAGCAGGATGTTTGCCGATGGCTGAATCGGCTGGGGATTACGGCGGTGAAGATGAGCTTGCCGTATCACGATCGGCGAGCAATTCCGGATCATCCGCGCGGCGATCATCTTGTGGGCCCGAATATCGGGCTCACGCTGCAGGCCAACCGGCAGGCGGTGATGGATGTGCGGCGCACGCTTCGCTGGCTCGACGGCCAGGGCTACGACCGCCTGGGAATTCTCGGGACGAGCATCGGGTCTTCCATCGGGTTCGTAACGATGTGCCACGAACCTTTGCTGCGCGCGGGAGCGTTCTTGCATGTGGCAACATATTGCGGCGATGTGGTGGCCAGCGGCTTGACCACCATGAATGTGTGGGAATCACTCAGCACGAAAGTTTCGCATGACGACATTCGGCGGTACTGGTCGCCGATTAGTCCGTATCCGTACATTTCCCGGCTGAGCGGAACGAACAAGAAAATTTTGGCCATTACCGGGCGTTACGATCCAACGTTCTGGCCGGAATTTACGGAGTCGTTCTTCCACGCTGCACGCCGCGAGAACTTGCAAGTGGAGAATTTGTCGCTTCCGTGCGGGCATTACTCGATGGGTGTAGCGCCGTTCAAGTACGCAGCGGGGTATCGGTTCGGCACGTTTTTGTTTGAGTCGTTGGCGTGACGAGAAATATTGCTTAGCGCAGGATGGCGCTGAAGGAGCCTTTGTCGATGAGACGCGCCACCTCTGCGATGTCGGGCGCAAGGGAGCGATCCGCCTCTACAGCCGGCGAAACTTTTCTTACGATGTCATGAGCTTTTTGCGCTTCCGCTCCGGTGCGAAGTGGGGCGAGCAGATCTATTCCTTGGCAGGCGCTCAGCAATTCGATAGCTAGAACATTCCGCAGATTCGCCATCATCGGCTCGATTCGGCGCGCGCCGCCCATGCCCATGGAAACGTAATCTTCTTGATTGGCGGACGTGGGAATCGAATCCACGGAATGGGGAGCAGCCTGCGTCTTCATTTCGCTGGCGAGCGCGGCTGCGGCTACCTGCAAAATCATGAAGCCGGAGTTTAGTCCGGCGTCGCGAACCAGGAACGCGGGCAATTGGCTGGTCTGAGGATTGGTCATCTGCTCGATGCGGCGCTCGGAAATTCCCGCAAGCGTTACCAGCGCAACCGCAAGTTGATCCGCAGCCATCGCGAGAGGTTGTCCATGAAAATTTCCTCCGCTGATCACTTCGCCGGCACCCGATTCTTCTCCGGACGCGGCAAAAACGAGCGGATTGTCGGTGGCGCTGTTTAGTTCCACCGTGATAGTGGCGCGCACTTGCACCAGCACGTCGCGGGCTGCACCGTGAACCTGCGGCGCACAACGCAGGCTGTAAGGGTCTTGTACGCGCGGATCTTTGGCCGGCGGGCGATGGGATTCGCGGATCGAGCTGCCGCTATTCAAGCGCCTTAGATTTTGCGCGGAAATCGCATGCCCGGGATAGGGCCGCACGTGCGCGATTCGCTCATCGAAGGCAGCGGGGCTTCCGCGGAGAGCATCTAGCGAGAGAGCCGCAGCCACATCCGCAGTGTCGGCGGCGATTTCCGCGGCGCGCAATCCCAGAGCGAGCAATGCGAGCATCGCTTGCGTGCCATTCAACAGCGCGAGCCCTTCCTTTGCTTCGAGCGCGAGTGGCGCGATTCCGGCGCTCTGCATGGCCTGAGCGCCTGGCACTCTGCGGCCTTGCAAGACGGCTTCGCCTTCGCCAATCGCAACTTGCGCAAGATGCGCGAGCGGCGCGAGATCTCCGGAGGCGCCCACGGAGCCTTGCGACGGAATCACGGGATGCACGCCTTTGTTCAACATGGCGCAAAGCGTTTCCGCCAGAATCGGGCGCACGCCTGAAAAACCCTTTGCGATGGCGTTGGCGCGCAACGCGAGCATTGCGCGAGTTTCGTGCTCGCTCAATGGCGCGCCGACACCGCAGGCATGGCTGCGAACCAAGTTCACTTGCAACGCGCGAATCTGCTCGCGCGAAATTCGCGCGGAGGCCATTTTCCCAAAGCCGGTGTTGACGCCATACACGGCTGCGTCCGATTCGAGCAAGCGATCCACCACTGCGCGAGAAGCGTTCATGCGTTCGCGCGCGCGCGGAGCTAATTCGACCTGCGCGCCTTCGAGCACGACGCTGTAAAGCTGCTCCAGCGTGAAATTGTCGCCGTCAATTTGGATTGGCTTCATCGAGTGCTTGGTGGAAAATACTTTCGATATTTTTCGGGCAGCGACTTTGGTCTTCCGAGACCGTCGCAAAAAACGTGCATGGTGTCTCCGGTTGCGATCAACTCGCCCGAGGCCTGATTTATAATCTCGTACCCGAAACGAACGGTTCGCCGCTGGGATTGGGTGACGGTAGTGCGGATCACCAGGACGTCGTCGAATCGCGCGGGGCGTTTGAAGCGGCAATGCGCGTCCGCGACGACGATGAAACTATCATCCTCGATTTCCATGAGCTTGTACTCGAAGCCGAGCTGGCGGCAAAGCTCGACGCGGCCGACTTCAAACCAAGTGAAATAATTTCCGTGATAGACCACTCCCATCTGATCGGTTTCCGCGTACCGGACGCGAACGGTTGTTTCAGCGTATGGAAGCATCGGCGGGAAAGTGTATCAGAGTGCCGCAGCGAGCGTGAGCATCGGCTGCGCTAGCGCCCGGTCCATTTCGGCGGGCGCTTTTCGAGGAACGACGCCAGGCCTTCGCGAAAATCTTCAGTTGCGCGAATCTTCGCGTTCTCTTGCGTGGCCAACTCCATCTCCGCGCGCAATCGTTCTTCGTCGTAACGCAGCAGCAAACGCTTGGTCAGCGCCAGGCTTGTTGGGCTGGCCTCAAGGAGCATGTTCGCAACTTCGATCGCCCGCTTCATCAAATCGTCCGGTGGCGTGATCTCGGTCACCAGACCGAGGCGGAAAGCTTCCGCGGCATCAATGATGCGGCCGCTGAGCAAAAGATCCCGGGCATGTTTCTCGCCGACTTGTCTGCGAAGCATCACCGACACGAGAGCGGGAATGAATCCGATGCGCACTTCGGTGTACCCGAATTTCGCGGTGGGCACGGCCAAAGTGAAATCTGAAAGCGTGGCCAGTCCGCAGCCACCGGCAATCGCCGCGCCATTTACGGCGGTGATGAGCGGCTTCGGAAAGCTGTAAACGAGTTGAAACATTTTCGCCATGCGGCGCGAGTCTGCGAGGTTTTGTTCGGGAGTCTGTTTCGCGAGAGCTTGCAGAGTATCGAGGTCCATGCCGGAACAGAAAGCTTTTCCGGCACCAGTGAGAATCACAACGCGAACGGACTTATCTGCTTCGGCGGCACCGAGAGCGGCGACGAGGTCGTCAATCATCGGAGTGGAAATGGCGTTGCGCTTATCCGGGCGATTCAGGGTTAGCGTCGCGACTTCGCCATTGCGCTCGAATTTTAGAGTGCTGTATTCCAAACGGGCCTCGATTTCAATTTACCGTCGTCGAAGTTATGGGGGGAATCGTTTTCTGCACGTGCACATATTTTTCGCGCAGCTCTTCCGTCATGGCGCAAGCGACGGCGAGCGACTTCGTGTCAATTCCCGTGGAAACGCCGCGCGCGGCCAAAGTCGTCAAGATAGCTTCGGTGGGAATATTGCCGATCAATTCATCGCCCGCGAAGGGGCAGCCGCCCAATCCGGTGAGAGCGCCGTCGAAACGGCCGCATCCCGCTTCGTAAGCTGCGAGAACTTTTTCCGGCGCGTGTTCGGGACGGCTATGCAAATGCACGCCGATCTCGACTCCAGCCACGGAATTCTTTACTGCGCCATACAGCCGCGCCACATCTTCGGGAGACGCCGTGCCCACTGTGTCCGCGAGCGAAACGGTGCGCACACCGACATTTTTCAGCCACACGAGAGTTTCTTCGATTATTTCCGCGCCCCACGGCTCGTCGTAAGGATTCCCGAAGGCCATGGAAACATAAATCACGAGATTCTTGCCCGCTGCTTTCGTATCGCGCTGCAATCTTTCAACCAGCTCGCGAGATTCCGCACGCGACATGTTCGCATTGGCGCGGCGAAAATACGCCGAGACGGAATAGGGGTAGCCGATGGTGGTAACGCCGGGCGTCGCAAGGGCGCGCTCGAGTCCCTGCGCGTTCACCACGATTCCGATAATTTCCGGAGCTTTCCCCGGACCGGCTTTTACTTCGCTTAGCTGCTGCATCACGGCTTCGCTGTCCGCCATTTGCGGCACGTGCTTGGGCGAAACAAAACTCACGGCATCAATGTGGCGGAAGCCGAGTTTGAGCAGCCGGGTCAGGTACTGCACTTTTTCTATCGTCGGGATTATTTGACGCAGGCCTTGCCATGCATCGCGCGGGCATTCAACAATGGTGACTTCATTTGCCATAGGGTTAGTACCAAGGGCTCCGATAAATATGATTTGCGTACCACAACGCTGAGATTCCGCTGACAATCAAAAGCGCCATCACAAAAACAAATATTCGCGACATCCTTCGTTGCGAGCCGTGAATGATTGTCAGCACCAAAGCTACTAGCAGGCCCAAATATGCGAGATATTGCGACACCTGATACAGGAACCACATCCCCGAATGAGAATTGATGCCGCCCTGCGAAATCACATACGAGCTTGCCCAGGCGAAAAAACATGGCGAGACGAGAAGCGCGGTAAAGAGTAGCGTTGTAACTCCGCCAGCCTTCGGAAGCGCATTCTCTTCGTCCATTTAGGTCTGCAATACGCCCGTCTTGAACTCCGCAACGTGCGGATTCAACGCCGCCGATTCCAGCGCTTCGATCAGCGCTTCGCGCGTGCGCGCAGGATCAATAATCGCATCGACCCAGAGGCGCGCAGCGGCGTAACGCGGATCGGTTTGATGTTCGTAAGTGGCGCGAGTGGATTCGTAAAGCTCCTTTTTCTCCGCTTCGCTCAACTTTTTGCCTTCGCGCTCGAGCTGCTTGATTTTGATTTCGACCAGCGTGCCTGCGGCCGCATCGCCTCCCATTACCGCATAGCGCGCGGTGGGCCAGGCGAAAATAAACCTGGGATCGTAGGCTTTGCCGCACATGGCGTAGTGGCCCGCGCCGAAACTGCCGCCGCAAATCACCGCGATTTTCGGCACCACGCTGTTTGCCACGGCGTTGACCATTTTTGCGCCGGCGCGAATGATGCCGCTCCACTCCGCTTCCTTTCCGACCATGAATCCGTTTACGTCGTGGAGAAAAATCAGCGGCACCAGGTTCTGGTTGCAGTCAAGAATGAACCGCGCAGCTTTGTCCGCAGATTCGGTGTAGATCACGCCGCCGAATTCGATGCGCTTTTCTCCCGTCCCGGGCGCGGCGACCGCCACGGATTTTTTCTGGTTGGCCACGATTCCAACGGCCCAGCCGCCGATTCTCGCGTAGCCGCATAGCAAAGTCTGTCCATATTCGGCGCGGTATTCTTCGAATTCGCTCTTGTCTACGATGTGTGCGATGAGTTCGTGCATGTCGTACTGTTGCGCCGGATTCGAGGAGAAAATTCCGTAAATCTCTTCGGCTGGATGGGCCGGAGGCGCTGAAGGCTTGTGGTCGAATGGCGCGCCGGGGGGATGGCCGAATTTGTCAACCAGGGCGCGGATGCGTTTGATGCACGCGGGATCGTCAGGCTCGCGAAAATCAATCGTGCCGCTGATTTGCGCATGCATTTGCGCGCCGCCCAATTCTTCAGCCGAAGTTTTTTGACCGATCGCGGCCTGCACCAATGCCGGCCCTGCGAGAAACAGACCGCTTCCTTCCGTCATCAGAATTTTATCGCACATGACCGGCAGGTAAGCGCCGCCCGCCACGCACATGCCCATGATCGCGGTGATTTGCGGGATGCCCATCGCGCTCATCACGGCGTTGTTGCGAAACACGCGGCCGAAATCGTCAGTGTCGGGGAAAACATCTTCCTGAAGCGGCAGAAAAACGCCGGCGGAATCGACCAAGTAAATTGCGGGAATGCGATTCTCGATGGCGATGTTCTGCGCGCGGATTACTTTCTTCGCGGTCATGGGGAAAAAGGCGCCCGCTTTCACGGTCGCATCGTTCGCGATGATCATCACGCGGCGTCCGGAAACTTGCGCCAGGCCGGTGATGGTTCCAGCCGCCGGAGCGCCGCCCCATTCTTCATACATTTCGTACGCGGCGTAAAGTCCCAGTTCGAAGAAATCGGTTTTCGCGTCGATCAGCTTGGCAATGCGTTCGCGGGCCGTCAGCCGGCCTTTTTTATGCTGGGCTTCAATGGCTTTCGCGCCGCCGCATTGGCGAATCCGCTCTTCTTCGTTTTTGATTTCGGTCAGCCGATCGACCATTTGCCGGCTGCGCTTTTCGAAGTCAGCGGATTTCGTGTCGGGACGCTTATCGTTTTTTGAGCCGCTCACCGGACCCCTTCTGTCACAAACGCCTTCGCTGCAATGACCGTCCAACGAAGACTACCAAACCACGAATTGTACCATCCGAAATTGGTTTTGACTTCGCCCACAGATGAGCTAGAATCGCGGCGGTTCGAGGCGGTTGTTCCAAATCGGACCAAATTCCTATCGGAGGCGCCTATGTCCTGCTTGCTATTTGCGAAGGGCGAGTGTGCCTCGGAACTTTCAGTCTTGCTCCAGTAGATTCCGTCGCGTCGCTCGCCCATTCCGTTTGATCCGTTACTCGACGTTGTGCCACGTTTGGTGGCCCTACTTAACGTGCGTCCTTGCTCGCTCGCAAAAGCGACGAACTTCACGGAGAACGAAATGAAATTCATGAACCTAGAATTAGCAAGGCGATTGGAAATGGCCTCAGCAACCTCTGGCAAAAGATGCGCCGAGGCAGCGCAGAAACTTCATCCCAATATCGGCGCGGCAGCGGAGGAAATTGCGGGTGGAATCGCAGTTTTTGCCGGCGCGGATTCGCCGGTGACCCAAGCCCTCGGCGTTGGACTCGATGGCGAAGTTGGGACGGCCGAGCTGGATAGACTCGAAGAGTTTTTCCGCCTGCGGGGAGCGGCGACTGCCATCGAACTGTGCCCGCTTGCAGGGCTTCCGCTTTATGAGGCTTTCGCGAAACGCGAATATCGGCTTGTGGAGGTGTCGAATGTTCTTGTTCGAGAGTTGTGCCCAACCGACGAGTTCACTTCGCCACCCGAAATCACCATCCGGCGAGCTACGCCCGAAGACGAGGGGCTGTTCACGCGGACCGTCGCGCAAGGATTTGCCGAAGATGTTCCAGTGAGTCAGTCTATTTTGGATGTTATGCAAGGTTTTTTTTACAGTGAAGGTACGAACTCTTTCCTCGCGTTCGCTGATGGAGTGGCGGCGGGCGGCGCCTCGGCCTTCATTCATGATGGCGTCGCCGGAATGTTCGGCGCCAGCACTTTGCCTCAGTTTCGCGGTCGCGGAGTTCAGAGCGCATTGCTCGCGGCACGGCTCCGGTGGGCTGCGGAGCATGGCTGCGATCTGGCGAAGGGCATCACCCTGCCTGGGAGCAGTTCGCAACGCAATCACGAGCGCTTCGATTTCCGCGTGGTCTACACGCGCACTAAGCTCCTCCGCGCGCTGTCGTAGTCTTGGAGCGGTGAAGCCTTCCGGCGGGGGCGGACTGCCATTCGCGAGTGGTTACGCTCCCGCAGGGGCGGGTGTAATTCGCTGGCGGATAAAATCCACGATGGCTTGCGTGGGCGTTCCGGGGAGGAAAACTTCGGCGATGCCGCCTTTTTTTAGCGCGGGGATGTCGGCCTCGGGAATAATTCCGCCGATCAGAACGGTTACGTCATCCATGCCTTTTCCGCGCAGCAGTTCCATCAATCGAGGGCAAAGCGTGTTGTGCGCGCCGGAAAGAATCGAAAGGCCGATGACGTCCACGTCTTCTTGAACCGCGGCTGAGGCGATCATCTCGGGCGTTTGCCGCAGCCCGGTGTAAATCACTTCCATGCCAGCATCGCGCAGCGCGCGCGCGATGATTTTGGCTCCGCGGTCGTGGCCGTCGAGCCCCGGCTTGGCAATCAGCACGCGAATTTTCTTCTCGGTCATAGCAGGCAAGAATACTTCAAATGGCGCTTGAAGCGGTAGCAGAGCCGATTCTCGGTAGCGGATCAGTATCCGATAACGGCGTTAACTAGGGGTTAGCATCAAAAGAGTTGCCGCTGAAAGTCTGGGTCAGTACACTATGCGCACTATGCGTTCAATTTGGTGGTTTTCGCTGTTCGTTGCCATTTCGGCATGCGCATCATGGATAGTGTTCTATTCGAACTTGAATATTCAGGATAATCCCGTAGCAAGCCGCATTGCGTTTGGCTACTTTTTTCTTTTAAGCGTAGGCGGGTACTGGATGCTCTACGATTGCTGGAAACACGACAAGAGGTTCACCGACAAGATGTGGTTAGCTTTTGTGCCGGGTGGCTTCCTCTGGTACTACTTTGAAAGATTCCGACCGCGTGGGGTTCGCAAAAGGCTGAAGCCACATTCCTAGTCGCCCCGTGTTTCGCTTCCATGTTCATCCTCCTTTCGGAATGAAACCGGGAACGCCGGTTTTCACTACTGTGTTCAGGCGCTGTCTGGTCTGAATGCGATTGATTTCGTCGAGCGCGTCTTGCGGAAGCGCAGAGATGTCGAAATTCTCTTTCGCCCGGGCGGCACTCTTGGGCGTGGTAAGCAGAGCTGTGCCGCGCTGGATCGCCCAAGCAAGCAGGACCTGCGCCGGCGTCTTTCCCACTCGCGCGGCGATCGCCGTAATGACTGGATCCTCGAGCAGTCCCGGCTTTATCCCGTGGCCTAGCGGCGCAAAAGCCAAAAGCACGATGCGCCGCTCCTTACAGTATTCCAGCAGCTCGGTTTCCGGGAGATACGGATGTGACTCCACCTGGACCACGGCTGGCTTGATTCTCGCTGAGTCGAAGATGGGCTTCAGTTCATTTAGATCGACGTCGGAAAGTCCGATGGCCCGGCACTTGCCGTGATCGACGAGAGTTTCCATCGCTCTCCAAGTGTCGAGCAAAGTGACGCCTTGGTCGTAAATGACATTTCCGTTTTGATCCCGCGGATCCTGGTTGTCCCCGGGTTGAAATGCGAAGGGAGTGTGAATGAGATAGAGATCCAGGTACTTGAGGCCGAGTCTGTTCAGACTTGCCTCGAAAGCCGGCTCGACGCGCTCGGGCCGGTGATTGGAGTTCCACAACTTCGTAGTAACGAAAATATCTTCGCGCGCGATTTTTCCGGCGGCAGATCCTGACTGCAACGCGGTGCCTACCTCGCGCTCGTTCCTGTATCGTTCGGCGCAATCGAAGTGTCGAAATCCGGCTGCCAGAGCGTCTCTGGTCGCGGTGATCGTCACGGCTGGGTCGGGAATCAAGGTGCCAAAGCCGAGTGCGGGCATTTGGCCGCCTCCGTGGTTGAGCGGGATTCTCTTCATCCGCAGGTCAGCAGGCTCAACCATGGTTACACCTCCAAATGCGCGAGACGAAACGTCGGCGGACACTGCAGCGAGTGCCGATCAGATAGCCATTGCAGTCGGGAAGTTTACAACGAAATCAGAAGGCCAAGGCCTGATTAGTCGCGTCGCAGGAAGCTGACCCACAACGCAATCCTCGAACTCCTGGTTAGTACCTTATGTCCAGGAGGAATTCTTCGAGGAGGGTGTTGAAGTGGTCGGCGTCGTCCACAAAGAGGGCGTGGCCTGCGCCATCGAAAACCTCAAGCTGCGAGCCGTGAATTTGCTTTTGCATCTCCACGATGGTGGCCATGTAAGGGGTCTTTGCGGCGCAGACGATGCTGGGCTTATCAATTTTCGGGAGAACGGAACGGTAGTCGGAGACGAAATATCCGACGAGTAGCGTAACCGCGGTGTTCGTCGGCACGCGCAGAGAGGCTTGGATTACCCTTTGAAGATATTCTTCCGCTTGGGGCTTCTTGAAATTTAGTTTACGAACAAAGTTGTTCGCTGCGTTTTGCCTGTCCTCTAAGACTCCCTTGAGAAGATCAAAATCCCGATCGGCGTCTCCGGGAGCGCGGCCACCAGCGTCATTGTCAACAAATACGAAGCCGGCGAAATCTCCGGTTCCGAATTGGTCGATGTAAGCCATGGTTTCAACTACGGCCATGGACCACGCCACAATCACAACGGGAGCGAGATGCAACTGCGTCACGACCGCTTTGATGTCGCGGGCACGAGCGGCGGGGTATAAGCCGTCTGATACTTGCGAAGAATCGCCCTGCGATCTCGGGTCCATCGCAACGACGCGATAGTCTTTCGAGAAATACGAGATTTGGTTTTCCCAAATCCACGCGGGCATAGTCCATCCGGGGACAAAAAGGAGAGAAGGGAATTTGCGATCGGGTGAAACCGCAATTTGGCCCTTGGTCGGGGTCACGTCTGCCGGCAGGGGATTACCGACTTGGGCGCTCTGGCCCGATACGGAATGCCCTGCTTCGAGGTAATGAATTTTTACGCCGTCAGGCGTAGTGATAAATCCACTCTTGACGGTTGCAGGCTTTTTGTCCTTTTCCGCCGCTGCGGCTGTTTGTTGCGCGATCGCGCAAAACAAAAACCCGCAGCACAGAACCGCAAGCAGAGAAGTTCCAGTTAGTCTTAACGTTTTCAATGTTAGATTGCCTCTGATTTATGCGGTGTAAATTTTCCGAACTGCGCGCCTAGGTGATGGCCACTTCTTCGTAGATGCCGAAGACGTCTCGCATGGTATCGCAGATTTCGCCGAGCGTGGCGTAGGCCTTCACCGCTTCGTAAATATAGGGCATAGTATTTTCTGTGCCCGCAGCGGCTTTGCGCAGCGCTGCGAGGCGGCGCGCCACTTCGTCGTTCGAGCGTTCAGCGCGAAGCTTGCGGAGCCGCTTGGTTTGGCCCTCAGCGGTTGACTCGTCAATCAGCAATGTCTCAAGAGGCTTCTCATCGGCGACGTAATCATTCACGCCTACGATGATTTTCTCTTTGCGGTCCACGGCCACCTGGTAGCGGTATGAGGCTTCGGCAATCTCGCGTTGCGGGTACCCTCGTTCGATGGCCGGAACCATTCCGCCAATTGCATCAATTTTCTGAATGTAGTCCCACGCGCCGCGTTCGATTTCGTCCGTCAGCGTTTCCACGAAATACGAACCGCCCAGCGGATCGGCTGTGTTTGTTACGCCACTTTCATGGGCGATGATCTGCTGCGTGCGCAACGCGACGGTGGCGGCAAACTCGGTTGGCAGCGCCCAGGCTTCGTCCAGGGAATTCGTGTGCAGAGATTGCGTGCCGCCGAGGACGGCGGCAAGAGCTTGCAACGCGGTTCGCACCACGTTGTTGTAAGGCTGCTGCGCGGTGAGCGAGCATCCGGCGGTTTGCGTGTGGAAGCGCAGCGCCCACGAGCGCGGGCTTTTGGCGCCAAAACGCTCGCGCATGGTTTTGTACCAGATGCGGCGCGCCGCGCGGTATTTCGCTATTTCCTCGAAGAAGTCGTTGTGCGCGTTGAAGAAAAACGAAAGCCGCGGCACGAATTCGTCCACGTCCAGGCCGCGCCGCAATCCCCATTCGACATATTCGATGCCGTCGCGCAAAGTGAACGCAAGTTCCTGAATAGCGGTCGAGCCGGCTTCGCGAATGTGGTAGCCGCTGACGGAAATGGGATTGAATCGCGGCGTGTGTTTCGTTCCGAATTCGAAAGTGTCGATTACCAGCCGCATCGAAGGCTCGGGCGGGTAGATGTATTCTTTCTGCGCGATGTATTCTTTTAAAATATCGTTCTGCAGCGTTCCGGAAATTTTCTTCCAGTCAGCGCCTTGCTTTTCGGCCACGGCGAGATACATGGCCCAAATCACCGAGGCGGGGGAATTGATGGTCATCGAAGTGGTAACGTCGGCCAGGGGAATCTTGTCGAAGAGAATTTCCATGTCCGCAAGCGAGCTGATGGCCACGCCGCATTTTCCTACTTCGCCTTCCGAAAGCGCGTGATCAGAGTCGTAGCCCATCAAGGTGGGGAGATCGAACGCGACGGAAAGCCCGGTCTGACCTTGCGAGAGCAGGTAGCGGAATCTGCGGTTGGTATCTTCGGCGGCGCCGAAACCTGCAAACTGGCGCATGGTCCAGAGGCGGCCGCGATACATTGTGGAATGAATTCCACGCGTGTAAGGAGGCTCGCCCGGATAGCCGAGATCGCGTTCGGGATTCCAGTCCGGCAGGTCTGCCGGAGTATAAAGACGTCTAATGGGGTAGCTCGAAACCGTGGTGAAATCAGCCGGGCGTTCCGGGGATTTCTCGAGCGTTGGCCGCAGAGTCTTTTCTTCCCACTTCAGCTCTGCCGGCGACGGTTTGCGCTTCGCATCCGGGGCGCCCGCCGAATTGGACTTCGGAAGATCAGCAGTTTTTTCGCCAATTTTTTCGGCCATGGGCAAGGCTCCTCGGACGGCGGGCAATTCTCAATGCATAAGCTCGCTATTGTTCATTCTAGGGCAAGGTGGCAGCGCCAGCAAGCTGCGGAAATTGAGTGCGTCCTGGAGAGAGCCTTCGGACGCCGGGCCATAAGCCGCCTCTTAAAGAGGAATTCCTGCTTGGCTTCGACCGGCTTACTTTGCTCCGATTGGGCTGTCGTTATCCGGCGTTCCGGGAATCTGTTTCTCGCGATAGACTTTGCCTCGCAGGGCGTCAGCCATGGTAATGCGGTTTACCTCGAGTGTGCGCCCCATCGCTTGATTGAAATTGACGAGAGCTTCTTCCAGGTTGACCTTGGCGCGCAATTCCGTACCTTGCGCCGCGGTCAGATCGCGGGACCGAAGCACGACGTTGTAGCTGGTGGACGAACCGAGCTGGTATTTCTTCTGCTCGGCATCCAGAGTCTGCTGCGCCAGGTTTCGCGCTTTTTCAGCGGCCGCCACCTGGGCACGATCCTGTTGCAAGGCGATAATCGTATTGCGAACGTTCAGCACGATGGTGTTTTGAGTTTGGCGATACTGCGTTTGCTGCTGCCGCTCGTCCAGCAGGGCGCGAGCGTTGTCCGCCTGCGCCGAGCGGTTGCGCAGCGGAATGGCAAAGGTAACTCCCCCCGCATACGTTGGGAAGTTGTTGTTGATCATGTTGGAGAGGGCGCTGCCCAAGCCGGATGAAGTTACGGTCGTCGGGAAGATGGGAACCCCGAGGAATGCATTGGGGACCAGAGGAACGCCGTTCGCGTCCACAATGGGCTCGCTGGTTATCGCCTCAAAACTCGTGGGCGTTCCGGAAGTCTGAGTGATCTCGTTTCCGGAAAGTCCGGTCTGGCTGAATTGCGCGTAAACGTTGAGCGAGGGAAGCAGCGCGTTCTTGGTAGCCTTCACCTCGATGCCCGCGTTTTTCAGGTTAAGGTCCGCTTGATATATTTCAGGCCGCTTCTTCCAGGCTTCTTGCACCGCATCCGGCAGCGGAATATTTTCGACCACTTCGGGATTCGAGATGGTCGTGGTAGGGATGATTTCAATTCCTATCAGTTCCGGCGCCAGCAGATTCTTGGTGATGTCGTTGAGCAGGACGGTCTGTTGTTGCAGACGCGTAGTTTGCGCCACGATTAAGTTTTGCTGGTCAGTGGCCACTTGCGATTCCGCGGTGAGCACGTCGAGCGGCGCCATGGTTCCAATCTGCAGCTGCTTCTTGTTGTCTTCATATAATTTTGTCGAAACACCCACTGCAGCTTCCTGGACTTTCACGTTCTCGCGGTCGTACACCAGTTCCCAATAGTCGTTGGAGGCTTGCGTGACTGTCGCGATCACCTGCTGCGCCAATTGCGACTGGGACACTTTGATGAAATTCTTGGCTTCCAGGATATAGCGGGTATTCACCAATATTCCGAAGCCGTTGAGTAACGGTTGCGTCAGAGTTGCGGTCAAAACCGGCTGGACAAACGGGTTAAAAAGGTTTTCCTCCAAGTTTGACGCCTGGCGCGTGGTGTTTAGCGTTACCGAGAAGTTTGCGCCGGTGTGAAACCCCTCCGAGAAGCCGAAATCGTAAGTGAAGGTATTCGCCGTAATCGCTTCCGCCGTAGCGGACGTCGTGCCGGTGCCCGAAATGAACGGGTTGTTGATCGGTGTTGTCGACCGCGCCCATCCTACCGTTCCTGTAATTATGGGATCGAAAGAAACGGATGGCGAAGTTCCCAGCACTACTTGCTGCGTAGCACCCGATTGCGGGATTCCGCCGGCTTTCGCTTTCAAAAGCTGCGTTTCTTCGATCCAGGGCTGGAATTTTTGCACGCTGATGTTCAGATTATTTTCAAGCGCCAGGGAGATCACGTCTTCCAGGCTTAGCATCAGCTTGTCTCCCTGAATCAATTGGTCGATTCGAGGGGAGTTTGTCAGCATCGGCTGAGCGATCTGCAGCGACCTGTATGGACCAGTTATGTCCGGCAAGAAGTGCTTGCCATGCGAATAGTCCGGCCCCATCTTCATGCTCCGCGCTTCTTCAGCGGCAGGAGTATTAGGCTGGGCTTTGAGCTGGCCGCCGGACGGCTCTTGCGTCTGCCCCGGCTGAGCTTGTCCCGGAGTTTGCTGCGATTGCGTTCCCTGCGCTTGGCCGGGCTGACCCTGGTCCTGCTGGGGCTGGCTCGCCGGCGGGGTCTGGCTTTGCCCCTGCTGGGTCTGTGCAAAAACCGGGGCGACGACAAGAGAAGCCGCCGTTAGGAATGCCAGCGCGATATGCGTAAACCTTCGAATCATCGTTGTTCCCTCTCAGAGTAGTGAAACGTCGAAAGACTTGCCGGCCTCACTTTATCTAAACGCACACGCAGGCCCATTTGTTTCAAATGACCTTTTTCGGTGCAAAGCAGCGGCCACGGATAACCAGTTGAAATTAGACGGTTAATCGGGAATTTCGGCTCACAGCTCGTTCATTAGCGAACATTGCTGTGCGTAATCGAACAAACGGACAACGGAGTGTAGCATCGCCGCTCGCTCACTGACAATTCTTCCGCATGGATTGCGAAGTTTGCAACTCCGCATGCCGAATGCTTGCCTTGCGCCAGGGAGCCGCGGCTTGAGTGAGGCGGGCACGTACGTTGACACCGTCGTTCGGGTGGGCCTAACATGCCTGCCACCCACCATGCTATCTAGGCGCAAGCAGAGGATCCTTAACGAAGGCCATAAGGCTGCCACCGTTCTGCTGGTGTGTCTTGGATGGCTGCTGCTCGCGCTTGGTGCGTACGCTCAGAACGGCCTCCCCAAGACGAAACCTGCGGGCTACGTAAATGATTATGCGGGGGTGCTGAGCCAGCCAGCTCGGAATCTGCTCACGGCTCTTTGCGCTGAGGTGGATCAGAAAGCAAAAGCGCAGATTGCCGTCGTTACCGTCAAGTCTCTCGACGGAAAGCCCATTGAAGATTATTCAATTGCTCTCGCTACACAGTGGGGAGTCGGGCCGAAGCAATCCGCCAGCGGAGTTCTGATTCTTTTGGCAGTGGACGACCGCGAAGACCGCATCGAGGTTGGATACGGCCTGGAGCCGATCCTTCCCGACGGCAAAGTCGGCGGCTTCCTACGCGAAGCAGTTCCATATCTGCGCGACGGAAATTACGACGCTGCGATGTTACTGCTAACGCGTCGCGTCGCGGATGTGATCGCCCAGGATCGCGGAGTGAAACTCAGCGCCACGACGGCTCTTCCTTCGGCAGCGGCTCCTCGCAGAAGCCAACGAGGGACCGGACTTGGTCCAATCGCCACGATCATAATTTTGTTTTTTCTCTTCTCTTTGATTGCGAACCTATTCAGACGCGGAGGCGGCGGGAGACGTGGAGGCGGCGGGTGGGTCGGTCCCATGATTGGCGGAATGCTGATGGGAGGAGGAGGATTTGGCGGCGGGGGATTTGGGGGAGGTGGAGGTGGCGGTGGCGGCTTCGGCGGTTTTGGCGGAGGCTCGTTTGGCGGCGGGGGTGCCAGCGGCAGCTGGTAATTTTGTCGCGCGGCGCGCGTACTTAGCTAAGGACATCTTGAATGGAAGCTAAACTTACGGAATTTGTAAACCGGCTGAAAGCAGCAATCCCCGACAATCTGAAGACTGTCGTGCTATACGGCTCCGCGGTCACGGGAGAATTCCGCGCCGAGCATTCGGATCTGAACGTCCTGTGCGTGGTCGATCGCGCCGACGCCGCGCTGCTTGAGAACGCGCACGGCGTGGCGGAGTGGTGGATGCGCCAAGGCAATCCGGCTCCGCTTATTTTCACGGTTGAAGAATTGCGGCGCTCAGCGGACGTGTTCGCCATCGAGCTTCTGGACATGAAGCTCCATCACCGCATTCTTTATGGAACGGATTTTCTCGACGATTTCGAAGTCCCGCTGCACCTGCACCGCCTTCAGGTGGAACGCGAACTTCGCACAGCGTGGCTGCGCCTGCGCCAAGCTATTCTCGCTGCGCCGCTCAGCAATAAAGTGCACGTAGATATCATGCTCAAATCTGTTTCGCCGTTCTGTGCGCTGTTTCGGCACGCGCTGCTGGCTCTGGGTCACGATATGCCCGCGACGAAACGCGAAACCGTGGACGCTATCGCATCACTTACCGGCGGCAACCCCACTGCGTTCCAGACCGTTCTCGATTTAAGGGAAGGGAAGCGCAAGAAGAGCGAAATTGACGTGGAGGTATCGCTCAATGCTTATCTCGAACTGGTAGAAGTGGTAACGAACGAAGTAGATCGCCGGCTCGAATCGGCCTGAAGATTCTTGGGACAGGTTCTTCCGCGGGTGATTGAATAGGTTTGCACAGGAGGATTTCATGAAGGCAGTTGCAGCGATCATCGTCGTGCTCGTCATCGTCGCGCTGATCGTCGGCGGTTCGTACGTTTCACATCGCAATCAGATGGTCACGCTGAACGAAACAGTAAAATCCAACTGGGCTCAAGTGGACGTAGTCCTTCAGCGCCGGTCGGACCTGATCCCCAACCTGGTGGAAACGGTGAAAGGCTTTGCCGCGCACGAAGAAACCGTCTTCGGCGATATCGCGAAAGCTCGTGCCGCTTTGATGGGGGCTCAAACTCCGCAGGATAAAATCGCTGCGAACGGCCAGCTTGACGGCGCGCTCGGCCGCCTGCTCCTGATCGTCGAAAATTACCCGCAGCTTAGGTCAAACGAAAATTTCCTGCGCTTGCAGGATGAACTTGCCGGCACGGAGAACCGCATCGCCGTCGAGCGAAAGCGCTACAACGATTCCATTCAGGCCTACAACACGTACATCGGGCTATTCCCGAACTATATTTATGCGCGCTGGGCGGGTTTCAAGCGCAACGATGCGTATTTCCAGGCTTCAGAGACTTCGCGCGAAGCGCCCAAAGTTCAATTTCCGGCCGCCAAACCGTAGTAGCGAAGCGAGGGACGATCAAAACGATCCGGGTTGAGGCAATTCCTGGCGCTTGCTGGGCTAGTGAAATGACGACTTAGCGGTTTGTACGGGGAGCTGTTGCGGTCGGTGCACTGGCGCGCTTGCGTTCGTTCGGGTCCCAATCGTTGGGAGGAAATGCAATACGCCAGAACTTGGGTGACGGCTCGGAAAATTCAAGGCCCACTTCGGACTTGCCGCTGTTGTAATCACCCTGGAAAATTACAGAGCAAGCAAGTTCCTCCAAAGTCTGAGGATTGCTGATAATGAGCTTCTGACCGCGCTTCACCTTCGTTGCCAGCAGCACCAGGCAACCGTTTGCGTTCACGGTAATAGTCTTGGTCTTTTCTTGAAACAACTCGGCTTCGGTTGAGCGGATCTCCACGGACATACCAATCCGCACTCGCTGCGTCCGCCGCGGCTCCGCATAAGTTTTGCCTTCCGTGTCGCGCGATGGTTCCAACTTTGCCATGCATGTCTCCCGTCTCTCGTTACCTAACAACCCTTATCGCCGGCTATAGTTCTTATTAGACGCTCGCTGGCGTCACGATTCTCATTTTGAAGCGGCTCTTGATCTTGGCTTCCACCCCCAGGGTAACGATTCGAGCAGTGCTAACTAGTAGAATCGCACATTCTCGCGACTAGGCTGGCTCCTTTTCTCGCCAAATTGAAACAAGAGTTACTCCCATCCCCGAAGGCGAGCCTTGCGCACGGCATAAGGCCAATTTGGGCCGGTTTTTCTTTCAAGCCGCGCGATTTATTAACATTACAGCTTAAAGAATCCTGTTGCTCTCACCTTGACCCTGCTTGCCTCCCGCGCTACGCTAGCAATCACCCAGTGTTCTGGAGGCGTCGCGCCCGCGATATTGAATGAAACAGACCGTCCGACTCGTCGGTGGCATCAGCGAGCTTTTTGGTACGCTCGATGAAAACATCAAGCTCTTCGAATCAACCCTGCACGTCAGAACCCATTTGCAGGATCATGATCTCGAAATCGAAGGCGACCCCGTCCAAGTGGAGCGCGCCGCCCTAATCCTCGGCGAATACAACAACCGCATCCGCGAAGGCCGTGTACCCGCGAGCCAGGAAGTGAAATCGCTCCTACGCGTTGCCAGTACCTCGCCACCCTCCGAGCTACGCGGAGCTTTCTCGCCCACTCGCGTACGCTCCTTCGGCAAGAAGAGCATCGCGCCCAAAAGTCCCAATCAGGCGCGCTATATGGAAGCGCTCGAAACGTTTGACATGGTTTTCGCTATCGGTCCCGGCGGAACTGGAAAAACGTACCTCGCTGTTTCCATGGCCGTCTCCGCGCTGCTCTCAAAGCAAGTCACGCGAATTATTCTCGCGCGGCCAGCAGTGGAAGCCGGCGAGCGCTTGGGTTTTCTCCCCGGAACGCTTCAGGAGAAGGTCGATCCCTATATGCGCCCTCTCTACGATGCGCTTCATGACTTGCTGGAAGCCGACAAACTGGAGAGCTTTCTTGAAAAAGGTATCATCGAGGTTGCGCCCCTGGCCTTCATGCGCGGACGCACGCTGAACGATTCTTTCGTGATCCTCGACGAAGCGCAGAACACCACCAGCGAGCAGATGAAAATGTTTCTCACTCGCCTGGGCTTCAATTCAAAGGCCGTAATCACGGGAGACATTACGCAGATTGACCTGCCGGATACGCGGCGCTCGGGACTGGTGGAAGCCATCGAAATCGTCGGCAAGATCGAAGGCATCTCCATGGTTTATTTCGACGAGCGCGACGTGGTACGCCACAGCTTGGTTCAGCGTATTATCAAAGCCTACGACGAGCACGGTGCGTCGCATCCTCCCGGCAAGAATCATCGAGCTTAATCCAGTTCCATGATTCTCAACCAACAGCGTCAGGTGAAAGTTTCTATTGCCGGGCTCGAACAATTTTCCACGAAGGTGCGGCGGCTGCTGCGGATTCCGGCGAGCGCCCTTAGCATCTGCCTGGTCACCAATGCGGAAATCGCGAAATGGAATCGTTTGTACCGTGGTAAAAATCGGCCCACGGATGTATTGTCGTTTGCAACGGATGAGCCACACTCTAAGCAGCGGATTCGCAAATTATCCGGGAAGCGCGCAGCGTCTTCGTTACACTACTTGGGTGACATCGCGATCGCTCCGGCTGTCGCCCGGCAAAACGCTCGCCGTTTGGGACGCGATTTCGACGCCGAAATGCGCATCCTAATCCTTCACGGAATTCTCCATCTAATGGGATACGACCACGAAGCCGATCAAGGTCAAATGGACCGGCGGGAAATGCGTCTTCGTCGCCATCTCGGATTGGCATAATCATGCCGATTTTCATCTACACCATCGGCATTCTCGCCCTTACCGGGATTTTGCTGTTCTTCTCCTACCTCGATCGCGTGTACCGCGAGCTGGAGAGAGTCTCCACTGGCCGCATCCATCAACATCTCGAAACATTCGAGGCCGAAGTTGCGCCGCGGTTCCACATGCAGCCGCGCCGCGCGGCATTGGCATTCAGCCTGGTCACGCGCCTGTGGCTTGTCCTGGTTGCAGCGATCACAGCGCGCGCGGTGATTTTTTTCGCGCTGGGCACCTGGGAAGCTGCGATCGAGATGATTGTTTTCTTGGGCGCCGAAGTTGTCGTTGCCATGCAGTTCTTGCCTGCGCTTCTGCTTGCTCGTGCTCCGGGTAACTGGATCGCGCCCTTTGTTCCCGTTGTGCGCGCCTTTCTTTTTCTCACCTGGCCGGTTCTCGCTGTCCTCGAACTGCTTGTCTCCGTGCTTCATGTTTCGGAGGAGGAGCAGAGCGCTCCAGCCGCTGAGCAGCAAGCCATCGAAGATTTCGTTGACGCTGCCACCGAAGAGGGAATCATCGAGCAGGACGAAGCGCGGCTCATCGAACAGGTGGTCGAGTTCGGCGACAAGCGCGTGCGCGAAGTGATGACGCCGCGGCCCGACGTGATTGCCATCCGCGCGGATGCATCGCTGGAAGAATTGCGCGAGCTTGCGGTCGAAACAAAATTCTCGCGTTTGCCGGTCTTCGAAAAATCGCTGGACGACATCGTGGGCATCGTCATGGCGCGCGATATGCTCGAAGTGCCCGACACGGAAGCCGCTCATCGCACGGTTCGCGAGCTGAAGCGCCCGGCTCTTTTCGTGCCGGAAACGAAATTTGGCTCCGAGCTGCTGAAAGAAATGCAGCGCAAGAATCAGCAGATGGCCATCGTGATTGACGAATACGGCTTGATGGCCGGGGTCGTCACCATCGAAGACATGGTGGAAGAAATCGTCGGCGAAATCGGCGAGGAAGATCGGCGGCCCGCTCCCGACGTGATTCGCGAAGCCGGAGGCGCGCTGGTCGTTCGCGGCAGCGTGCCGGTGGACAAAGTCGGCGAACTATTTGGCGTGAAACTCGACGCCGCGATGCAGCACTCCAGCTCCACCACCATCGCGGGATTGCTGAATAGCCTCGCGGGCCACGTTCCGCGCACCGGCGAAGTGATCGATGCGGATGGCCTTCGCTTCGAAGTCCTCGAAGCCAATCAGCGCAAAGTTCTGCGCGTCCGCGCCCGCTTCAACTGAAAGTTGAGCTCGCACATATGCTAGTACTCATCGCCACTGCTTTCATAGTCACGGGGGTGCTTGTCGCTCTGAGGGTCTATCTAAAATCTCATCCTCCGGACGTAACTCCAACGGACGTTCTTTCGTTGCAGCGAGCGCTTCGCCTGGGAGCGATATCTTCGACAGCGGTTCTGTTGCTTTACACAATAATGTTTTACTTTTCTCCCGTCTTTCAGTCACGAAATTTACCGCTCGTCTTGTGTGCTTTTGCGGGCAGCATACTGAACTTAGCAGCCCTAGTTGACAGCTTGCGCGAGATTAGCGGCGAAAGCCTCTTCGCCGCATGTTTCATCGTCCTTAACCAACTCCTCTGGATCTTGTACGGGCTTCGAGTTATGACTGTGGACTTTTGAAAAGAAGGCGGCACCGATCCGAACGACTACGCAACATGCTTTGAGACATCCCATTGGCGTACAATCGTTGTCTCCATGCCTTTCAAGTCCGGCTTCGTCGCGATTGTTGGCCGCCCTAATGCGGGCAAGTCCACGCTTGTAAATACTCTGGTCGGACAGAAAGTCGCCATCGTTTCTCCCAAGCCGCAAACCACCCGCAACCGCATTCAAGGCATTCTGAATCGCGACGACGCGCAAATCGTCCTGGTGGATACTCCCGGCATTCACCGGCCGGAAAATGTTTTGAGTCGCATGATGATGGACGAATTGCAACACGCGCTCGAAGGCATCGACATTCTTTCGCTTATCGTTGACGCCACCGCCGATTTCGGAGGCGGCGATCGTTTCTCGATTCAGTGGGTCGAGCGGTTTCATGGTCCTGTATATCTTTTGCTGAATAAAGTGGACCGCATCCACAAGCAGCTTCTTTTGCCGCTGATCGAGCGCTACAACAAAGTGTTTGAGTTCGCTGAAATTTTTCCTATCTCCGCGCTCACCGGCGCCGGATGCCTCGACCTGGTAAATTCCTGGCTCACGCGCCTTCCCGAAGCGCCGCCGCATTTTCCGGCCGACCAATTTACCGATCAGCCAGAGCGTTTTCTGGCCGCCGAACTCGTTCGCGAAAAAGCAATCCTCATCACGCGCGAAGAAGTCCCGCACGCCATCGCCGTGCTGGTCGATAATTTTGACGAAACCGAGAAGATCACGCGCATACGCGCCACAATTTACGTCGAGCGCGAAGGCCAGAAGGGAATTCTGATCGGGAAGGGCGGCGCGACTATCAAGAAAATCGGAACGCAGGCTCGCTTGGAACTCGAAACCATCCTCGGCGCCAAAATCTTTCTGGAACTCATGGTCAAAGTGCAGCCGCACTGGCGCCAAAATTCCGCGATCGTTCGCCAGCTCGATTGGCACCGCCAGCTCGAACAGCTCGCCGACTACCAGGAATAATCTTTGCGGCTTTCGGCGGCTTTCGGAATAGAGCTCCGGCGAGTCTTGGAAAAATGAAAGGGCGACGCGGAAGGGCGGGGTTTTAACCCCGCCGTCAGCGCCTGGGTTTCTTCAGGGGTTTCAACCCCTGAAGCGCCTTATTCCCTCGCCGGAGCGATACCCAGCGTTCGCATTTTTCTGTACAAGTGGCTGCGCTCCAGACCCAGCGCCTGCGCCGCCTTGGTCATGTTCCAGCGATTTTCCTCCAGCTTACGCAGCACGAACTCGCGCTCGTACGCGGACCGCGCCTCCTGCAAGCTCTCGTAGGGCTTCTGCGGGCTCTTCGACGCGCCGCGAAACACCTCCGGCGGCAAATGATGCGGCTCGATCCGCGGTGAAGGGCAAATAATCACCAGCCGCTCGACCAGATTTTTCAGTTCGCGCACATTCCCGGGCCAGGGATAACTGAGCAGCACGTCCATCGACGGCGCGCTGAATTCCTTTTGTTTCTTGCCGTACTCCTCGCAGAAGGCGCGCAGAAAATGCGCCGCCAGAATCGGGATGTCCTCAATTCGATCGCGCAATGCGGGCACGTAAAAGGGAATCACGTTCAGCCGGTAAAACAAATCCTCGCGGAAAACGTTGCGCGCGATTTCTTCTTCGAGTTTTTTATTCGTGGCCGCTACAACGCGCACATCCACGGTCACCGGCGTATTCGAGCCCAAAGGCTCCACGCGCTGCTCTTCTAGCACGCGCAGAACTTTCGATTGCGTCTTCAAGCTCATGTCGCCCACTTCGTCCAGGAACAGCGTCCCGCCATCCGCCTTCTGAAACTTGCCGATCTTGTCCTCGCTAGCGCCGGTAAAACTTCCTTTGCGATGCCCGAACATTTCCGATTCGATCAGTTCTTCCGGTATCGCGGCGCAATTTACTTCCACGAACGGCATGGCCTCTCGCAAGCTGCTGGCATGCAGCGCGCGCGCCACCAGCTCTTTGCCCGTGCCACTTTCGCCGTAAATCAGCACGCGGCCGTTCGTCGGCGCTGTCAATGCGATCTGCTGCCGCAGCGCTTTCATCGGCACGCTGTTGCCGAGAATTTGGTGCTTTTCCTCGAGTTCGGCGCGAAGCCGGCGATTTTCCGATTCCAGCCGCACATATTCCAGTGCGTTGCGCACCACCAGCACGATTTTTTCGAGCGAGAGCGGCTTTTCGATGAAGTCAAAAGCCCCAAGTTTCGTCGCACGCACCGCTGTTTCGATATTTCCATGGCCCGAAATCATCACGGCCATCGGCGCGGTTTCGAGTTCTTGAATCCGCTCGAGCGTTTCGAGGCCGTCCATTTTCTTCAGCCACACATCCAGCAGAATCAGATCGAAGTTCCGCCGACCGATCTGCTCGAGGCATTCTTCCCCCGAGGCCACCGCTTCGATTTCGTATCCTTCGTCGCGCAGCAGTGCACCCAGCGATTGCCGGATTCCGCTTTCGTCGTCAACTATCAGTATCGTTGCTGGCATTTGTTTTTCGAGCCTTTGAACTACGCGATCTTTTCGAGCGGCAGGGCCTGCGCGAAAAGTTACATTCCAGTAAAACCTGCTAAGCCTGCCCGCCGGTTTGCGTTTGTGCGGCCACAACTTCCGCGGCAGGGAACCGAATCAGAAAACGCGCGCCGCTCGGCAGGTTGTCTTCCACGCGAATCGTTCCGTTATGCTCGGCGATAATGCGGCTCGCAATCGCAAGCCCCAGGCCCGTGCCGCGCTCTCGGGTTGAAAAATGAGGCAGAAAAAGCCGTTCCTTATCTTCGGGAGAAATACCGTGGCCGCTGTCGGAAATCTCGATTTCCACCGCGTCGCCGTCCCCTTCCACGCGCGTCGCTACTCGTAACCGGCGAACCGTCGAGCCTTCCATCGCCTCCGCCGCGTTGTCTATCAAATTGGCCACCACGCGCCGCATCAACTCGGGATCGGCCTTTACCGGCGGCAGCGTGGAGGCGAGTTCGGTTTTCACCGTGATGCCGTCCAGTCGTCCGTGAAACAAATCCAGCGCGCTCGACACGATGGA
Organism: uncultured Acidobacteriota bacterium; assembly: GCA_963698005.1. Classification (GTDB taxonomy): domain Bacteria; phylum Acidobacteriota; class Terriglobia; order Acidiferrales; family UBA7541; genus Palsa-295. The sequence goes on along the minus strand of OY969113.1, from coordinate 1,511,923 downwards.
ATTCAAGTCCGCTGCTGCAAGCCGCGCGGAAGGGAATCGCGCGAATTGCGAAAACTCGTCCACAAGCGACTCGAGCGTCTGCACTTCGCGCTCGATCAGTCCGGCGCATTCGGCCACCAGCTTTTCGAATTCGCTGCGCGCGGCCTGCGTCTTCGGCGGCACATTGCGATCGAGATGCCGAAGCAGGCGCTGCGCCGAAAGCTGAATCGGCGTGAGCGGGTTTTTGATTTCATGCGCGATACGCTGAGCAACTTCCTGCCACGCGGCGGCTTTCTGCGCGCGCAAAAGGTCCGTCAAGTCATCGATCACGACCACAAAGCCCGGGTTCGATCGCCGAGGGCCCAGCGAACTCACAGTCACCGCAGCACGCAGCAGCCGCCCCGCGGAGGCGATCTCAATTTCACGCGAAGCCGCTCCCATCCGCAACGATTGCCTCATCAGGTGCAACACAGCGCGGCCAGCCTCTTCTCCCATCAACTCCGTCAGAGTATGCGCATTCCGCGCGTGCTCTCCTAAAATCATGGCGATAGCGGAATTCACGCGCGCCACTTCTCCGGCTGCATTCAGCGAAACCACTCCGGTTGGAATGTTTTCCAGAATCGCTTCCATTAATTTGCGGCGCCCCTCGCGTTCCTCGATGGCCTGTTCCAGATTCTGCGTAAACTCATTAATCTGCCGCCGGCCTTCTCCCAGTTGCTCGGTCATGCGATTGAACGAACGCACCAGGATTCCCAATTCATCCTGCGCCTGCACCTCTATTCGGTGATCGAAATTGCCGCGCGAGATTTCCCGAGTAGCTTCCGCCAGCGCCTGAATCGGCACCGTCACTTGTTTCGAAAGACGCAGTGCGATCCACGTGGTGCTGGAAAGTAGGATCAAGGTGATCGCGATCAGCGTGAGCAGAATCTCGCGCTTGTAAGCGCGCAAACCTTGCTTCTGCTGCGCGTAAAGCCCTGTTTGCGTTTCTATATTTTGATACCGCTCTACAAAATCATCCGGCAGGTGCCGTGCCGCAAACAAAGTAGAACTTTGCATGGGGGCTTTTCCGGCGATGTAGAGCTGGCTTCCGGCCTGCCACACCTGAGCGCCGCTGGCGAGCGTTCGCACGATTTTAGGCGCTGCTGGATTGCCGTCCTGCGAGCGAGTATCTTTCGCGGGCGCCGCAGTTTTTGGGCCGAATTTCCATCCCTTCTCGAAATCCATTCCGGCGGCTACCCGGCCTTCACCGTCAGTGATCCATGCGGCATCGGCAGTGCGGCTCAGTACCAGGAAACTTTGGTCCGGCGTTTCCCGCATTGCCGCTTCGGAAGCGAGCGCACTCAATCGCGTGAGTTCCGCGGTACCGAAGCCGGTCAGAAGGACTCGGCTTTCTTCGTTTGCTATTTCCAGAGGCCGCGGGAACCAGAGATTGAGAGTCCGATTCAACAGCGCATAGCTGGAGAAAAACAAAAACATAACCGGCAGCAATGAAACGCCCATCGCGCCTAAAACCATTTTTGCCTTGAACCGTGAGCCTATCTGCCGATCGCGCCGCTCACTCCACAGGCGGACCAGGCTCCTGATCATGATCAGAGTGAAAACCAGCAGCGCGGCAAACATGAAAGTGGACAGCGCGAACAAAACCACCAATCCGCTTTCTTGTTCCGGATGCAACGGAATATTCAGAGAGCCGAGCGTGAATACCGCGGCAGCGAGCAAAACAATCGCTATCAGGCCCAGAGTCAGCCACAACTGCTCTTTCCACTTTGACCGTTCGTCTTTCACCGGCCTTCCTCCAGCAGATACTGCCCCAGCGGACGCTTTTCGCATTCAGCGACCCGCTTGCGGCACCAGTTCTTCCCGACGGCAGGGCTAAGTGCGGTAAATAGTGAGTCAAAGTATTCATCCAGAGGAGGTTGCGCGTCATTATTAGCCGCTCGTGCCATTGTGGCTCGAATCGAGGTATTGCGAGGCCATTCCCGGTGGGGAGAGGCGGGCGAAAACGCCAGATTAGCCATCGAATCGACGGTATTGGACATGAATTGTTGACAATAACGTGTCAATTGAGCCAAGTCAACCATGTGTTGCGTGAAAACCACACCAACGTGGCTTTTTTCGCCTAAGTATCGCTAGAGTCCGGAACTCGCGAACTCTCGACTCCGAGATCGGCGCCGATCCAGACCATTGAAATTAGAGTCCGACATGAGTCGCCATGTAATAGAGCAAAAAGCCAACCGCTACTGCGAGCAAATTGATAACAACGTCTCGGCCTCTGACTCTGACCAGGTTTATCAGGCCCCCGATCGCCCCAAGCACTAATGCCCACCTAAATATGGGTCCTATTCCCATCTCCCATCTGTTAATCCATTGCCAATCGGTTTCAGACCTGTGGGCATAAATCGAGTGGCCAAGCAGAGACTCAAACAGACCGGGGAAAGCTTTTGGCAGAATCGCAGTCGCGTATCCCAATGGAAGAATCGCCACGGTCAAAATGAAGGGGAAGCGATCCCCGAGTCGCTTCCAGCTGAAGGGCCACATAACAGAACCTGCGAGGACCAGAAAAACTAGTAAGGCGAAAACGAAAGAAGCTAATGGATGCGCATGTTCAAAGTCCATGTTCACGCCTTACTATTGCCCTCCTGCTTGATTCGTTACAGAAGGTGCGGCCCCTCGGTTCTTCGGAACTCGTTCATGAAACTCACCAAGGCCTCAACCGCCTTCATGGTGACGGCATTATAAAGTGACACGCGCATCCCGCCGACCGAACGATGGCCGGTGATGCCCACGATGTTGGCCGCAGCAGCAGCCTGCGCGAACTTCTTCTCGATAGCTTCGTCCCCGCGAGCAACGCGGAAAACAACGTTCATCTTGGATCGAGAATCCCTCTCTACCGGACAGGAATAAAAATTGCTCGCATCGATCGTTTCGTACAGAAGCTTGGCTTTTGCTTCGTTCCGCTTTTCGGCTGCGGCGACACCGCCTTCCGCCGCAACCCATTCGAGCACCAAGCCCACGATGTACACCGCAAATGTCGGCGGCGTGTGGAAGAGCGAATGCTCCTTGATCTCTGAGCGGTACTGGAGCAGCGTCGGCAGATTCTTGTCCGCACGCTCTGCCAAATCGCGTCGGATGATTACCACTGTAACGCCGGAAGGCCCCAGATTTTTCTGTGCTCCCGCGAAAATCAGCCCGAAGTCTCGGATGTTTATTCTTCGCGAAAGAATATCCGAGGACATGTCCGCAACCAGTGGCGCGTCTCCCGTCTCCGGAAACTCTTTCCACTGGGTTCCTTCGATGGTGTTGTTGGAGGCCATGTAAACGTAGGAAGCATCGGGCGCCAGCGCAATTTCTTCCTTTCTCGGCACGCGCCGGAATTTTTCCGACTCGGTCGAAGCCGCCAAGCGGTAGGGTGTGCCTTTTTCAAGCTCCGCGATGGCTTTCGCCGTCCACATTCCCGTGTGCAGCACGTCCACCGGTTTCCCGGAAATGTAAAGATTCATCGGCACCATCGTGAATTGCAGGCTCCCACCGCCTTGCAGGAATATCACCGCATAGTCTTCGGGAATCTCCGTCAGGGTCCGGAGGTTTTGTTCCGCGCGCGAAAGTATCTCCTCGAACTCAGCGGAGCGATGGGTCATCTCCATAACGGACATCCCCGTGCCGCGGTAATCAAATAATTCTTCGCGGATTCGTTCGAGCACTGGGAGAGGCAAAGTTGCAGGGCCGCCGTTGAAATTGAAAGCGCGCTTGAACTCGCGTGAAGAAGACGGAGTGGGTGAATTCACTTCGATGATTCCTTTCGAGTAGCCATGGAATAGGTGGCGAAAACTAGCGTATCAGATTATCAGAACATTGCAGAGCCGGAACACCGTAACTGATTCAACGGTTTGCTGACCCCAGCGCGTAGTTGCGCGAATGGGCACGCTCAAGATCTTCGCGCGATTGAGTTCGCGAAATTCATGGCACTATTTTGCAACCAGAGCGACCGGGGGTGAAAGATGGAGAAGGCGAAGCGCATTATTCCAGCTGCTTACGGCGCGATAGGTCTCGTAGTGGGCTGCCTGGCGGCTTATTTCATTCTAGCCTTCCTCTGGACTCGGCTCGTCGTCAAGCCCGCCGATGTTACCGCTCATGACGCTGACATCGTTTTTGCTCTCTCGATAATCGCTGGCATAATCACCGGGTCGCTGGCCCTGCTCGTTTCGGCGCAACGCTATTGGAATCCGCAGAATAGAAGCCTGCATGGCCCAGTGAGCTAAATCGCTCGCAACGCCCCGCCTTGACACTTCGAATAGCCTGCCAGTAAACTGAAATGCTCGTTATAGTTCGCGGAGCCAAGCAGAATGCTTCTGTCGCGGGATTTTGTCGGATATATGGCCAAAGAGGTGGTGAAGCGCCTCGCGGCTCAGAAGATGATCGAAGTAAAGAACGTGGAAAGCCTCACGCAGCAGGTCCGCCAAGTCATGGCGGATGAGGTGACCGTAGAAGACCGCGTCAACGAAGAAGTGCGGGAGATTCTAGCCAAGTACTCCGATGAAATGAAGCGCACGGGCGTTTCGTATCAGGAAATGTTCAAGAAAGTGAAAGGCCAGCTCGCCCGTGAAAGGAAATTGATTCTCCGCTGACATGCGACTGACCCGTGAGAAAACCGTCCGCATCTCTCATCGAATCATCGATCTTCTTGTGTCTGTTCCGGAAGTGGATTTCGTCGAAGACCGCGACACCATTCGCCAGGAAATCGTAACCATTTTATCGTCGCTGCTGAAGCTCGAAGAGCAGGTGGACACCGAAGTCCGCGCAAAAATCACCTCGCAGAAAAAAGAAATCCTGGAAGGCAGCGAAGAGTGGGACATCCTCTATCGCAAGTACTACGCCGAAGGTCTGAAGCGCCTGGGCGTCGCCGAAGTCCACGCTCACTAATTTTTGAACAGCTTTCACAAAATAAAAAAGGGCGCCGGATCTCGGGCGCCCTTTTCAATTTTACAAACTGAAAATTGCCTGACCTAAAACCCGCCCAAATTATTGTTGCGGCGCGTTCGGATCTGGCCGCCTCTGCAGCGTCGGACGATCCGGATCATCGGTGGAAGTAGGATCGCTGCTCGTTGACTGCGGATCGCTTCCCGTTGATGGGCCCTTGTTGGGCTGCTGATCGGTCTTCTTCCGCAGCGAAGGCTTATTCGGATTCTTCTTGTCGTCCACCTTCATGTTCATTTCGATCATCTGCAGCCGCCGCTTCACCGTGTCGAATTCCGAGGTAGTGACGATGTATTCGTCGCGCGCCGGCAGGATCTTCGCAATTTCGTTCTGCGCCGCTACGATGCGCTCCGGCGTTGGAGGATGTGTTGAGAAAACCTTTGGGATCGTTCCAGGCTGCTTCTTTTCATCCGCCTGAACCTTTTCAAAGAAGGAAACGAACGAGTTCGGATCGTAGCCCGCCTTGTACATATACTGCAGCCCCAGGTAATCGGCTTCCGCTTCATCGACGCGTGTGAACTTCAGGAACGTCATCGGGATAGCAAACTGCATTCCCTGATAGATGGCGTACCCGGCCCAGGTGTACGGGATAAAGATCGTGGCCACCATCGCGCCCACTTGTATGATGTCGCTCTTGGTCGCTTGCTTGGTGCCATGGCGCGCGCACACGTGCGCGATCTCATGCGCCATCACGCCCGCAAGCTCCGACTCCTCATCCGCGTGCAGGATCAGCCCGCTGTTGACGTAAAAAAATCCGCCCGGCAGCGCGAACGCATTCACCACATCCGAATCGATCACTTTGATTGTAAACGGCACTTGCGCATCCGAGTTGCGAACGATGTTCTGGCCCACTCGGTTCACATATTCGACGACGACCGGATCGTTGATGAATTTCGCCTGCTTCTCTACTTCCTGAGACAATTGCTTTCCCAGCGCGATTTCGTGTTCCAGCGAGTAGAAATTCAGTCCGTGGCCTACGCTGCGATTGCCGATCGCGTCAACATCCTGCTTGGACCCCGGCTTTACGTTGGGGTCCCTCGGCATCTGCTGAATCGGCATATTGTCCGGTGACTGCGCACCCGTTCCCGGCGCGCTTTGGTCTTGCGCGCTCGTATCCGTCTGTTGCGCGGTCGGCGCCACAGGACCCTGCTGCGCAGGCGGCTGCGTTTGTGGAGTTTGCGAGGGCGAGGTCTGCTGGCCCGGCTGCGGTGTTTGCTGCGGAGTCTGCGCGGCCGGCGGAGCGGCTTGCTGGCTCGGCTGCTGCTGCTGTGGTTGGCTACTAGGCTGTTGGTTTGCAGGCGGTTGTGTGGACTGTTGAGTGACTCCTGCGAATGTCGCGGGACTAAGCAGCGAAGCAGCCACAATCAGCGCTCCCAGTTGCCCTGCCAGGCTCTTTTTCATGCATGCCTCCAGAGGAGCTTTGCCGGAATTATACACCCCGCCCCCAGCATCCTCACGATAATTGCTTGGATGATGGATGCCGTGAAAGAGTTTCCCAGCCTGCTGCAAATTCATGCCCATAGAATTTCAAAGATCTGAGGCGGGCCTCGCCCGGCTGTAGCTTATGGCTCACCGCTCGTGCCCCAGGGGTTTCCCCTGCGAATCACGCCGCCGCTGCGATATTGACGCTTTCTTCGAATCTGTTTACATTCGTATTGTGCCCGCCCGCAAAATCCAAGTCGGCCAAGTCTGGAAGAAGGACGAATCCGGCGAATCTTATTTGATTACTAAGATTTACAACGAAGCCATCGCCACATTCGCCCTCCTCCGCAAAACCGGCGCCGAGGCCGAAGGCACCGTAAAAGTCAAAGTGGACCAGCGCGGCGCCTCGCAAGCCCTGCCAGGCTTCAGCTATACCCAAGAGTCCGACTCGTTCTAGCAGCACTTAGATCGATCGCACTGGCATCCGCACCACATCCTCTACACGCATAGCTTCCTTCACGATGAATCCCTCCGCGTATTTCACGCCAATCATCCGGCCGTAAGCCGTGGCCGTCAGATTCATCCGCGCTTCCAGTTCATCGAGAGGCAAATACACTTTTGACTTGCGATCCTTTTCCGACGGTTCGAATTGCGACTTGTAAGCCAGAATGGCCCGCCTCCGCCTTTCGAATTGCTTCGAAATGTCCACACAAAATGTCGGCCGCGCATTTTCATACGCCGCTGCATACAGAATCTTGAACGGGCGAAACGCCCGCCCACTTAGCGGATAATTTTTCAGCCCCGCGACGAAGCACGCCTCGTAGCCCAGCTTTGCCGCAGTGTAGTGGTCCGGGTGGCGCCCCTCCCAGTAGGGAAGTATCACGGTGTGGGGCTGCAGCTCGCGAATCACCTCGGCAATCGCCATTTTGTATTCTTCACGCATTTCCAGCCGCGCATCGGGCAGTCCCAGATTTCGCCGCACGCTGACTTTCAATATTTTTCCAGCGCGCGCCGCTTCCTTCAGACGAATCTCCGGCGTTCCCCGCGTCCCGGTCTCGCCTTTGGTTAAATCGAGGATCCCAGTGCGGTATCCTTCTTGCGCCATCTTCAACACCGTTCCGCCGCAGGTCAGCTCCACATCATCCGGATGCGCCGCAATCGCCAGCAAATCTATCTTCATGCCCCCCTCCGTTCGCGCCCCGATTCTAGCATGTGCCCGTTGCTATCCTTTTCTGCTCACCCTGCCGCCAACATTAGTCTCTGATGGTCAGTTTACCGAAACAGGAACAAAGGCAAACGTGCCGAAAAAGTTGTTCTAGTAGGCGTGGGCTTAGACAAGTGCCGATATATCGGCACGAGAACCGCAGCGCGAAGGAAAAGAGTCACAAATCGGGTTACGAGGCTGGCATTCGTTGCTGCTGAGTACTGATTGGCCTGTCGAAGGCCAAAAGCCTCGTCCTTGTCTCTCCCGTAGAAAGAGAGACAAGGACGGATACGCCAGCATTAAGTGGGGCGGAAATCCTGGTCCGGCCCCAGCCGGCGTGCTATGGGCAGGTGGTGATGCCTGTCGGTACCTGAAAGGCGTAGGTATGGTACACAGTGTCCTCGTAGATGTTGACGTTTTCCTCGCAGTCCGTGTCCGACGTTTTGAAGGTGACGGACATGGAGTTCCCTTCGCTGGTTGAAGTTCCCGTGCTCTCGCTATCTGTCCACGTCCACGTATCCGCAATCTTCAAGGAGGCAAAAATAACCCCGCCTCCGCGGCTGATGCCGACGTTAGTACTCTTGCTTCCGCCAATTGTTTCAGTCGTGGTAGTGGCATCCGACTGCGTAAAAGTGATTCCGGCGCTGCCGCTGAGCGTTTCAAAGGTCGGCGTGGTGCTTCCCTTTGCTATTGGAACGATTTCGTAGCGGCAATTGGCGGTGGTGGGGACTGGGTTCTCCGCGCAAACGCTGGCGCCGGAGGCGTCTAATTCCAGTGGGCTCTCAGTGCCGGCGTACGGAGTTGCACTAAAGGTAGTGCCGTTGTAATTCAGGAGCGGATCGGTCTGCAGGATCTGAACAAAGTCGCTCGGGGCGCATCCGCATTGATTCGCCAGTGTGCATATCGTGGCTGACGGGTTGGCAAGCTGCTGGACATAAAGTGCGTTGTTTTTGCAGATTGCGCCCAGGCCTGGCATATAGGAATTCACACCGTCCACATCTGACGCAATTGCCTGCGGTATGAGATACGCCACGGGGACGGTAGAAACACCCGATGGGTTCGTTTCCGAGATACTCCCCGGCACCGGCTCCATGGTGACCGCTGGGATCGGCGGCGTCATATCGGCTACTATCGCCGACACGCCCGATGTGGGCTGAGAGCCAGCCGTGTAGCTCACTGGAGTCGCTCCTGACCACAGAACCGTCATTTGCGGATTTAGCCAGATGACGAAGCTGTCCAGGTTGTGATTGATGGCGTCCGATTTGGAGGGGTTGTAGGTGGCGTTGCTATTGTCATCGGTCGCGAGAGTTGTGGCGTCGGTCCAGGTCTGGGTGAACGCGCTGCTGTTACTGGTTGTCTTAGTATATCCAATACTTGCACTACTCGATAACACATTCATAGGAAGTGACGTGGTAAAGGTAAGTTCTTGCGAAAACGAGAAGCTGCTTCCGATCATTGTCGACGTGCCATCCGTGGTCGAAGTACCAAAACCCTGAGAACTCTGGTTGCCGGGCGGCGAGTAAAGGACGGAGACAACCTTATATGCCGGATCGCCGATTCCTGCCAGGGTGGCGGATCCGCCGGTTGTTAGTGAAGGCGTGAAAACGATCAGTTCATCGTTGAGCGTAAACGTAATGGTGGGATACGAGCCCGCAATGCCGCAATCGGGGACAGGCGATTCTGTGCTGACCGACCCGCTGAGTGATGTGGTGGTACCGGACAAAGTGAATGAAAAATCGCTGTAGGTACTCTCGAAACCGTAGATGGGAGTGAGCGGCGCAGTGCCGTCAAGTTTTACGACTTCCTGTTCTGCGCATGCTTCGTACCGGGTGGCTACTGCGGTGTAGCTGAGGGTTCCGGGGCCTGCAGGGATAGTGAACGTTCCTGCCAAGGCAGCGCCGGGCGTGAGCGCGAACAGCAGAAGACATGCATGTGGAAGCATCTTTTTCATCGAATTCCTCGTTTCGGATGTAGTTCAAAAGGCAATATCGCAACGCATATTACAGCGTGAATGTCATATGTCAAGATATATTACCTATATTTTTAGATACTCAATTGATGATAAATGTATTGGAGGTAAGCAATTTCTTCACGTATCCCCCTCATTTACTTTCTTCATAGCTAGACGCTGTGCTCGCATCGTTTGGGCTCCCGTTCCGCGGGACGACTTTTGTTGACCCTGCGTCCAATCTTCTATTGCTTTCCCATACGAGTTATGGCATCTTGCGCTATTGCTTTCCCATAGGAGCTGGCAAAAAGGCAATGACCGACAAAAAAGACGTCTGGCAGGGAACTCTGGCCCTGATGGTTTTGAAAACGCTGCAATCCATGGGCTCGCTTCACGGTTACGGTATCGCCCGCCGCATCGAGCAGACTAGCGGTGACCTGCTTTCGGTTAATTACGGGACGCTGTATCCCGCGCTGCTGAAACTCGAGCAAGAGGGCTACATCACTTCCGAATGGGGCGTCTCCGACAACAATCGCAAAGCCAAATATTACAAGCTGACGCGCGCCGCCGCAAACAACTCGAAACCGAAGCCCGCGAGTGGGAACAGACCACCGAAATCCTGGCCCGCTTCCTCTCGCCGGACGGGAGTCGTAATGCCCGCGCTGCGCAGCTTGTTCGCTCGCCTCGCAGGCATGTTCACCGGGCAACGCCGCGATCGCGAGCTGGCCGACGAACTCGACAGTCACCTCCCAATTCCACATCGACGAGAACCTTCGCCGCGGCATGTTACCCGAAGAAGCGCGTCGTCAAGCTCATATCTCCCTAGGCGGCGTGGAACAAACCAAGGAAATTTATCGGGAGCGAAGGGGCCTTCCGATGATCAACCTCTGCAAGATCTGCGTTTCGGCGCACGCATGCTGGCGAGGAATCCTGGCTTTACTGCCGTCGCCATCCTCACTCTCGCTCTGCATGGCGCGACCACAGCAATTTTCAGCGTTGTATACGGCGTGTTGTTGCGGCCGCTGCCGTACCCATTCGAACCGCATCATGTCCGTCTTCGAACTCACCTCGAAGGGCACCCGTCGCGCCTTGCGGACCCCAACTTCGACGACTTTCGCGATCAAAGCCGCAGCTTCCAGCGATCGCGAAATACACGACAACGTCGCATCCGTTTCCGGGCTTCGCAGCCCACGCGCACGACGGTCGCAAGCGTCTCGCCCGACTTTCTCAAGTCTTCGGCATTCAGCCGATCCTCGGGCGGGATTTCAGCGCCGAGCGATGCGAAAAAGGGCTGGCCCCACCGTTCTCGTCAGCTATGGATACTGGAAGCAGGATCTCGCATCATTGCGGGACCTTTCGCAGTCGCACCTAAAGATTGACGGCGCGATCTACTCCGTTATCGGCGTGCTACCGGCTGGATTTCGTTTCCCGGCAGATGTGGATCTGTGGCTCCCGGCCGATCTGGACGGCGAAAACCCAAGCAGGACGTCGCATAACTATTCCGCCGTCGGGCACCTCCGCGATGGCGTGACTGTCCAACAAGCGAACGCAGACGTCAGCGCGATAGCCCGCCGCATTCGCGATACGTCGAGCGAGCAAGGCGATTATCTTCTCAAAGATGCGATTGTCGTCCCGCTACAGGACTCGATCACGGGCAAAGCTCGCTCGCCGCTGCTGGTTTTGCTCGGCGCGGTGGGATTTCTGCTGCTGGTGGCGTGCGCGAATGTGGCGAATCTGCTGTTGGCACAAGCCTCCACGAGAGAGCGCGAGCTTGCCATTCGCAGCGCGCTCGGTGCGGCACGCGGACGGCTGGTCCGTCAATTCCTCACCGAGGCGTGTCTGCTTGCGCTGGTCGGCGGCGGCCTTGGCGTACTGGGAGCGTTCTGGGGCGTTGCGGGATTAGTTGCGCTGGCGCCGGAAAATCTGCCGCGCCTGGACAGCGTCTCAATCAGTATTCCGGTGCTTGTGTTCGCGTTCCTGCTTTCCACTGCGGTTGCCGTGGGGCTCGGAGCGTTCACCGCCGTACGCGCGACTTCCGGAGACTTGCGCGAGGGCCTCGCGGAAGGCGGGCGTGGACAAGCGGGTTCGCAAGGCAGCCAGCGCGTTGGCCAGATAATCGTGGCGGCGCAGATCGCGATCACTTTGGTTCTCGTGATCGGAGCCGGATTGCTCGGGCGCAGCCTGATGAAAGTGCTCGAAGTGAATCCCGGGTTCCGCGTGGACAAAATTGTCGCGATGGACGTCTCGCTTCCGTGGGTGGAAGATCCCAAAGCAAAAGCAGGCCAGGCGAATTTTCTTTTCAAATCTGATTGACCGGCTGAAACAAATCCCCGGCGTGCGCAAGGTCGGCGCCACTAGCGCCCTGCCGATGGTGGATGGCGGCCTTCCCGACGGAACGTTTCTACTGATGTCGCAGAATGAGGTGCCCAAAACCATCGACGGTTTTGGTGCGCTGTTCCAGCAAAAAGAACGCCTTGGCATTGCGGATTTCTGCGTCGCCACCGACGGATACTTCCAGGTTCTCGGAATTCCGCTGATTCGAGGACGAATCTTCGACGAGCACGACGGCCCCAATTCTCCGCACGTTGCCGTGATCAGCGAATCGCTTGCGCGCGAACGCTGGCCCAATCAGGATCCCATCGGCCACACGATTGAGTTTGGAAATATGGATGGCGATTTGCGTTTGCTGACCATCGTCGGCATCGTTGGCGACGTCACGAATACGGCTCGATGCGCCGCCGCGTCCCACCGTTTACGTCAATTTGTTCCAGCGGCCACGCGCGCGGTCACCTTAACGATGCTGAGCGATGCCGACACGCGCTCGGTGACATCGGCAGCGCGAGGAATCCTGCAGGAGCTCGACCCGGAGATTCCGGCAAAATTCCAGACGTTTTCGCAAATCTATTCCGCTTCGCTGGGCTCGCGCAGATTCAACGTGATTCTCATCGGATTCTTCGGAATCACGGCGCTACTGCTGGCAACCGCGGGGTGTTTGGCGTGATGGCCTATTCCGTCAGCCGCCGCACGCGCGAAATTGGCGTGCGCGTCGCTCTCGGGGCGAGCTCCGGCAAGTTCTCATGTCTTGGCCGGGGACTGCGCACGATCTTCATTGGTGTCGCGATTGGGATTGTCGGCGCGCTGGCCCTGACGCGCACCGTCGAGTCACTGCTCTTCGGCGTCACTGCCACGGATCCACTCACTTTTGCCGGGGTGACACTGCTCCTCATTGGGATAGCCCTGCTGGCGTGCTACGTTCCCGCTCGTCGCGCTATGCAAGTGGATCCCATGGCTGCGCTGCGCCACGAATAGGGGGCGGCTCGACGCGACGCGCATCGGTCAGGGGTTGCACGCGGGTTTGCGCTCGACCCAACGAATTCCTCGGCGCGTAATTACGAGCGCGTCGGTGGGGCCTCCCACGTCAATTTTGTGCGGATCATATTCCATCGTGAGTTGCACCAGACGCATGGCCCAGCGCACGTCTCTATCTCTCAACGCGATGCTTCTTTCGGCCGCGGCCCACTTCCTCTGCTCCACTCGCGCGAAATGAGTTTTGCCCGCCACCACTTCGGTGACAATTTCGTTTCGCCCCAACGCGGCAAAATGAGCCGTCGGTCGCGGGCGTTCGGCATAAAACTTCTCTCTAGCCTGTCGCGTGGCGGGGTCGAAGGCGATTTCCACTTGATACAGCGCCGTGGCGCCGTTTTGAAAACCCGCGAAAACGCCGGTAAGAAAAATATTGTCCTCCACCATTTTCGTGGAACCCGCAGGATCGGCCGCGAGCGCCTGGTTGATGCTCGCGACCATACGCTCGCCCCAGCTTTGCGCCGCGGCTCTCAATAGCCGCAAACTCCCGGCCTTTTGCGCTTCCTGGAACGCGCGACGAGCTTCAGCCTGCGCGTCCCAAAGCGCCCGCCCATCGTGTGCGTGAATGATATTCCCGGCAGCAGTAAACACCGAGTGGTCGTCCAGCCTCACGATTTTGCAAATATCGTCGCGATATTTCCCGAAGTCGTCGAACCCTCGGCTGTCCACCGCGATCACAATCTTAGTTTGCGACCAGCCAATCACGACGACAGTGCCCGCCGCGGTTTGCGCGCCGCGCGATTCCGCGCCCAAGCTGGAGGCCAACGCGAGGATCGCCACCGCCGACACCTTAGTCTTGTAGTTCATCTCGATTTCGTACGAGATTGTACTAACTCCTCGTAGCATCCTCATTGCTATAATTCCGCTCGTCGCAGGCCGGCTGTCCATCGGAGGGCGCTTTTCATGGCGAACGATCCACACCCAATCCACACTTCGTTTCTTCGCGCGCACATCAGCGAGTTCTGGTCCGGCGACCTGGGCCTCACTCTGGTCACCATCGCGCTGGCGCTTCTGATTTTCGTAATCACGCCGATGCGCGAATACGGCCTTCGCGGACGCATCTTCCTCGATCTCGCGGTGGTTGTGCTGATGATTTCCGCGGCGCTGGTGGTGGACCAAACCCGCATCGCTACGGCTGTGGTGGTCGCCGTCGTTCTTGGAACTGCTGTGGCGTTGGCGGCCGGGCGCGTCCATCCGACGCTGTTTCTTCATCTGCTGGGCAGCGTTCTCGTCACCATCTCGTTGCTGCTCTACGTGCGCATCGTTTTGCTCGTGACGTTTCGCACGGGCCCGATCACATGGAGCCGCATCCAGGGCGGAATCAGCGCCTACCTTCTCATCGGTTTGGCCTTCGCCTCCGCCTATGAGTTTGTTGAACAACTCCATCCCGGCTCCTTCCGCTTCGTTACCGTGCCCGTCGGTCTGGACCAACTTACCGCAAAGTTCACCTACTACAGTTTTACTACGCTCACCACCGTCGGCAGCGACATCAACCCCGTGTTCCCCTTCGCCCGCTCCCTCACCATCGCAGAATCCGTCGTCGGCCAACTTTTCCCCGCCGTCCTCATGGGCGCCCTCGTAGCCATGGCCCTCCAGTCCAGGCCAAAGTCGTAGCGCAAGCGCGGGATTCACCCTGCTTGCCCTGACGAAGGAAGGGAGCGCAGCCGCCTTTCGTAGCGCCGGCGTCCCGCCGGCTCTTTCGTGAACGCCACGTCTTGTAGGCGCAACGCCGGCGGCAAGAGTAGGTTCAAGCTGTCATCCCGAACCCAGCCGCGTTTCTTGCGGATGGCGGTGAGGGACCTGCTTTTGGTTTTGCAGTGTTGTTTGTTTTCGTCCTTGCGGTTTGTTGACGCTCGGTCTGGGACTCGGTAGGTTAGCCGTTGAACTTCGTCTGAACTTCCTTCAATTCTTCCTTCGTCACATGACGCTGCGCACGCGTACCCGCGCGTCTCTCTCCCAAAGGAGTTCTGCTCTTGCCAATCTTTTTCGCAGCATGCAAATCGTCGCGCGTCTTGCGAACCTATTTTACGAGCCTTATCGCGTGACACTGACCCTTTAGCCCCCGCTTGTTTGGACTTCGTTCCTGTGGGTTTCATGGCTTCCTCTGAGGGCATCATAGCATAGGCGGTTGCGAGGCTCGTCGTTCGGTCGCGGCGAGCAAAATGCTAACGTCTGGAGTTCAGGCGAGGAGTTTAGCGGAACGCCAGCGGGACATCAGAGGAAGACGTAGGAAGACACGCTATAATCCGGGCGTGAAGATTCTGCGTGCCGCAGGCTTTCCGGTCGTACTTGTTTTCGCCGCGTTCGTTGGAGCGCTTCACAGCCAACTCACTAGCCAAGTCACGAAGCAACTCACGAGCCAACTCACGAAGGCAGTCGTGATTGCGGGACACGAGGCGAAGTTCGATTCCGAGGGCGGGCTGCTCCCTTGGATTTCCTGGAATACTGCTCTGGACCGCGAGATACGCTTTTACGAAAATGCGCCGGCGGAGCACGACTACCCGATTTTCGTCACTACGACGTTCCTTGATGGCAGTTGGCGGCCCTGGGCCGAACGTAACGACACGATTCCAGCCACGCAGGACGGCATGGGCATCATTTCCTACCTGAAGTTTTACGAGCTAAGAGGAAAGAGCAATCCAAAAACTTTGCAGATCGCGCGCTCGATGGGCGACTATCTGGTGAGCGAAGATCTAACGCCCGATGCAGGAAAGTATCCGCGATTCACGCGCTCCACCGGGCGGCGCGGAAGTTTTCCGCAGCCAGCGGACAGCGGGTCGCAAAGCGATCGTCCATACGAAATCGAACCGGATAAAGGCGGCATCGCGGGGTATGCTTTGGTCCTGCTGTACGATGCCACACAGGATAAAAAATATCTGACGCAAGCGCTGCACAACGCGCGCGTGTTGGCGGAAAATCAGCGCGGCGGCGATGCGGATGATTCGCCGTGGCCCTTTCGAGTGGACTATCGCAACGGAGAGGGGCGCGGGCGCGTTTCAAGCAATATGACTTACGTCTTGCGGCTCTACGATGTGCTGCTCGCGCATGGCTACGCGGAATTTGAAGCGCCTCGCGCCGCTCTGTGGCAATGGATCAAGGAGCGGCAAATTCCTAGCGCGAAAGGGGACGGCGCGCTGTTCGTCCAATTTTTCGAGGATCACGACAATCCTGCCAACCGCAACGCCTGGGCGCCGCTGAATCTGGCGCGCTACTTGTTGGAAAAGCGGGATGCGCTGGACCAGAATTGGAGCGAGGATTCAGCAACGCTGGTGGAATTCGTGCGAAAGAATTTCACGCACCGGGAATTCGGGGCGACTCTCTGCCAGGAACAAGATGAAGACCGTGATGCGTGGGGCGGGATCAATTCAACCTACGGAAGCGTGCTGGCGCTCTACTCCAAAGCGATCGGTTCGGATTCGCTGGCGCGGGAAGCGCGACAGGCGTTGAACTTCACGGAGTATTCCATTGACGAGCAAGGGCGGCCGCGCGATTTGTACAAGAGCAGTTCGTTGGGCGGATGGCAGGAAGATGCGCATACGGATGTGGTCCACAATTATGTGGACGCGCTGAATGCGCACCCCGACTGGGGGAAGCAGTAAGACGTTTCGTTGGGAGGAGGATGCAGCGATGGCGGGGAAAGGGTTGGAAGGGCAGGTGGCGCTGGTTACGGGCGGGGCGAAGCGGGTGGGGCGGAGCATTGCGTTGGGGCTTGCGGCGGAGGGTGCGGACGTGGTGGTGAATTATATGGAGTCGAAGGCGGAGGCGGAGGAGTTGGCGGAAGAGATTCGCGCGATGGGGCGGCGCGCGGCGGCGATTGGAGGAGACGTTTCCAAGCGGCAGGACGTGGAAAAATTATTTATGGCGGCGGAGAACGAATTCGGCAGGCTGGACATTCTGGTGAACAACGCGGGCATTTTTCAGGCCGTAAAGTTTGAAGACCTGACCGAAGAGCAGTGGGACCACATGATGAACGCCAACCTGAAGTCGCAATTCCTCTGCGCGCAGGAGGCGGCGCCGATCATGAAACGCCAGGGACGCGGGAGGATCATCAATTTGGTGTCGCTCGGCGCGTGGCCGTCTTACACGCACTACTGCGTGTCGAAGGCGGGATGCATCATGCTGATGCAGTGCCTGGCGCGCGCGTTGGGGCCGGAAATTCTGGTGAATGCCGTCGCGCCGGGGACCATTCAGTTTCCAGGCGAAGCGCCGGATGAAGATTACATTAGGCGCGTCCCGCTGCATCGCACGGGGAAAGGCGAGGATATTGCGGGGGCGGTGGTGTATTTGGCGAGCGCGGATTTTGTGACCGGGCAGGTGATTGTGGTGGATGGAGGAAGGGCGGTGGTCTAGATCATGGGGCCAAAAACAAATTCGGAAATGCAGGATGCCGGCCTGAAGGCCGCCGCTACAAAGGCCCAGCTACGAGGTGACCGGGTTGGGCTTTTCGCTGTTGATGCGCAGGTCGGTGATGGCTTTTTTCACGACTTTTTCTTCGATTTTTCCGTCGAGGAAAAGCTCGTTGAGCGCGGCGAGGGTGATGAAGCGCGCGTCCACTTCGAAGAAATCGCGCAGGGATTCGCGATGGTCGCTGCGGCCGAAGCCGTCGGTGCCGAGCGACGCGATGCGGCGCGGAATCCACGAGCTGATCATGTGCGGCAGCGTTTTCAGGTAGTCGGTGGCGGCGACCAGGACGCCGGGCGAATCTTTCAACATTTCCGTGACGTACGGGACGCGCGGCTTTTCCGCGGGGTGCAGGCGGTTCCAGCGGTCGGTCTCGATTCCGTCGGCGTAGAGCGCTTTGTAGCTGGTGACGCTCCAGACGTCGGCGGCGACGCCGTATTTTTGCTCGAGGATTTCCTGTGCGCGAAGAGCTTCGTTGAGGATTGCGCCGCTGCCGAAAAGTTGCGCGCGCAGCTTTGATTTTTTGTGCGTCGAAGCGCGGCACTTGTACATGCCCTTGAGGATGCCTTCGGTGACGTCGCCGGGCATTTCGGGCATGGCGTACGGCTCGTTCATCACGGTGATGTAGTAAAAAATGCTTTCGCCGTCTTTGTACATGCGGCGGATGCCGTCCTGGATGATCACGGCGAGCTCGTAAGCGTACGCGGGATCGTAAGCGCGAAGATTCGGCACGGTGAGCGCGAGGACGTGGCTGTTGCCGTCCTGGTGCTGGAGGCCTTCGCCGGCGAGCGTGGTGCGGCCGGAAGTTCCGCCGAGGAGGAAGCCGCGGACGCGCATGTCGGCGGCGGCCCAGATAAAATCTGCGATGCGCTGGAAGCCGAACATGGAGTAAAAAATAAAAAACGGAATCGTGTTGATCCCGTGGGTCGCGTAGGCGGTGCCCGCGGCGATGAACGAAGCCATCGAGCCGGCCTCGGTGATTCCTTCTTCGAGGATTTGGCCGTCCTTGGCTTCCTTGTAGTAAAGCAAAGTCTTCACGTCGACGGGCTCGTAGCGCTGGCCGACGCTGGAGTAAATTCCCACGGTGCGGAAGAGCGACTCCATTCCAAAGGTGCGAGCTTCGTCCGGGACGATGGGGACGATCAACTTGCCGATTTCGGGGTCGCGCAGAAGTTTGCGCAGGATGGCGACGAAGGCCATGGTGGTGGAGATTTCGCGTCCATCGCTGCCGGCGTAAAATTCCTTAAACAACTCGTCGTGATTCGCGACGATGGGTTTCGCGCGGACTCGGCGCTGAGGCGCGTAGCCGCCAAGCTCTTCGCGGCGCGCGCGGAGGTAGCGAATTTCCTCGCTGTCATCGGCGGGACGATAGAAGGGAACGTCGATGCATTGTTGGTCGCTAACCGGGATATCGAATCGCGTGCGAAATTCGCGGAGCTCGTCTTCGTTGAGCTTCTTCTGCTGGTGGGTTACGTTTTTGCCTTCGCCAGCCTCGCCGAGGCCGTAACCCTTAATGGTGCGCGCGAGAATTACGGTGGGCGAGCCGCGATGATCCACGGCCGCTTTGTACGCGGCATAAACTTTTCTGGGATCGTGGCCGCCGAGGCGCAGGCGGCGGAGCTGCTCGTCCGAAAGGGGCTCGACCAATTTCAGAAGCTGCGGGCTGGAGCCGAAGAAATGTTCGCGGACGTATTCGCCGGAAGAGACGACCAGTTTCTGATACTCGCCGTCAACCATTTCTCCCATGCGTTTCACGAGCAGGCCTTCGGTGTCGCGCTCGAGAATGGAATCCCACTCCGTGCCCCATAAAACTTTGATCACGTTCCAGCCGGCGCCGCGGAACTCGGCCTCGAGCTCTTGAATGATTTGGCCATTGCCGCGCACGGGACCATCCAAGCGCTGCAAGTTGCAATTCACGACGAAAATCAGGTTGTCGAGTTTTTCTCTAGCGGCCAGGCCGATGGCGCCGAGAGATTCCGGCTCGTCCGTTTCGCCATCGCCGAGGAAGGCCCAGACTTTCGCGTCGGTTACGGGTTTGAGACCGCGGTCTTCGAGATACCTGTTGAAGCGCGCTTGATAAATGGCCATCAGCGGGCTGAGGCCCATGGAGACCGTTGGAAATTCCCAAAAATCGGGCATCAGCCAAGGATGCGGATACGACGAAAGGCCGCCGTCGGGTTTCAATTCGCGGCGGAAATTTTCAAGCTGCTCGGCGGAAAGGCGCCCTTCCAGAAACGCGCGAGAATAAATTCCAGGAGACGCGTGCCCTTGGAAATAAATGATGTCGCCTTCGAACTCCGAGGTGTGCGCGCGAAAAAAATGGTTAAATCCAATTTCATACAGAGTGGCTGCGGACGCGTAGGTGGAAATGTGCCCGCCGATGTTGTGCTCTTCGCGGTTTGCGCGCACAACCATGGCAATGGCGTTCCAGCGGACAATGCTTTTGATCCGACGCTCGAGTTGCTGATCGCCAGGGAAGTCGGGCTGCAATAGGTGAGGGATGGTGTTGACGTAGGGCGTCTTCGCGGTGAAGGGAATGTCGATGCCAACAAGCTTGGCGTGCGCCCGCAGGCGCTCCAAAATGTAGGACGCAACGTCCGGGCCGCTGGATTGCAAAACGGAGTCCAGCGATTCGAGCCATTCCTGCAGCTCGTTGTCATCCAAACCCTGTATCGGCGTGCTAAGTTCGTTTTCCATCGCTTCGGTTGCCTCGTAGCCGGCGACGCGGGAAAGTATCAGAGCAAATACGTCCGCGACGCTTTTCGCATTCCTAGAATACACCCTTACAGGCTTGCGTGCATTCGGAGCCATCGTCTTACTTTCGAAAAAATCAACGAGAGCAAATTCGCCAACGATCGGAGGGAGGTTCAAGAGCGGCGATGTTAAGTTTTCGGGCGAGCTCCGCTGCTTCTAACGAGCTGTTGGCCGGAGATTCTTCAGGCCGTCGGGAAGGAAATTCAAGACCGCTGTCTCGATCGATTCGCGATTTCGCTGATACTTTATGCCAAGATAGATAATCAGCAGGCCCAGCACACTCAGTGCAAACGGAAACATCATGGAGTCCTTGAATACTTCATAAGAAAGATGGCCTAGATACCCGAACACGCCCAAAGCTCCGAAGACCAGGAAGGCGCGCCTATCAAGGAAGATCGCCAGCAGCATTAGCCCCAGATTGATGAGGCAGTACAGGAATTTGTTCAACTCACTACTACTTTGCATGAGTGAAAGGCCTCCCCAGAAAGCCAACAAGCCGAACAAGTAGCCCCAGAACGCGTAATCCTCACGCGTTCGGCGGTCGGCAATATAGGAAAGCACCAAGATCAGAGCGCCAAAAACGAGAGAGACCCATAGACGCTCGTTCCAAGTGAATTCGTTTCTTCTAAACAATAGCGGCGTGAGATCCATAGACATGTACCAGAGCGAAAACGCGATTGGAAAAGTCAGAAAAGGGAAACGGATGAACTTCAGAGCGATCGCACCCGCGAAGATGGTTCCAATTTCCATCAGAATCCAGCTTCCTTTGACCCAGATATGGTAGTCGCGGAACGTTCCCGGGGTGCCTTGCGGCCAGATTCCTGTGAGCTCCTCGATGCCGTAAATCGCCAGCGGCACCATCCACACCGCAAGGGTGAAAAGCAGTCCGCCGGGAATTCTAAGATTCTGCGAGAACCAGAGATAGTGGCCGGCCAATAGAAATGCAATCGCGTAGCCCGCGGCAATCAGGAAAATTCCTCTTCCGCCAAATTTCTGCCAGCCGAGAGTCATGAACCAGCCCATGGCGGACATGACGATCAGCGCGCCGAGATAGTAGGCGACGTTTGCCACCCCGAAGCTAGAGCGGTCAGGACGACGCGCTTCGAGCCGCGTCCATAAGAGCTTCGCTTGCTCCGGGGAAAGCAAATTCTCCGAAGCAGCCCAGTCCAGATCTTCCCTTGAGATATTCATCTCGCCCCCGTCTGGTTCGTTTTTGGAAACTTCAGTGTTCCGGAACTCAATTTCTCGATCAACTCGCGGTCTGCGGGAAGAAAATTTAATCCCGGCAGAGCCGAGGGAACGCGCCACTCCATGGTTTCGAAGGCTTGGTTGCGAATGTCGGCGGGTGTGACCGTGGCTGAAAAGAAAATCAGGTCGATGGCTTCGCCGAGTTCGAAGTATTGATGGCGCGTACGAAATATTTCCGGACCGATTTGCGCCTCGACGCCGAGTTCTTCCTGCAACTCTCGCGCGAGGGCTTGGGCAGGAGTTTCGCCCGGTTCGAGTTTTCCTCCGGGAAATTCCCACATGAGCCCGAACGAATCGGTGCGGCGCCGCTGGCAGACCAACAGTTTGCCGTCCGCTTCGATTAGCGCGGCGACCACTACCATTGTTCGTGCTCCTTCACTGTGGTCCGTGAATCACGCGGAAAAGTTCCCAGGCTCCGTTGATTAGCGGCGGGCCGGGGGTATTCAGCAATTCGTCGCGTATGACGAACACGCGGCGGTTCTTTACTGCCGGGACATCTTGCCACGCAGGATTTCGCAACGCGCTTGCAGTCTTTGCTCGATCTCCGGTGGCGGCCCAGGCTAGGACGATCACGTCCGGCTTCGCCCGCGCCACTTCTTCATCGGTTACGCGCTCGCCTCCGACGCCAACCGTGTTGCCTCCTGCAATTTCGATTAGCTCTTTAACCCAGGGTGGGGAACTGATGCGCGGCTTCGGCCAGGCCTCGCAGTAAACTCGGGGACGGTGCTTTGTGCGCTTTGCGCGCGCGGCACGGGCCACAGCGTCGAACGCTCGCTCCATCTTCAGAATTAACTTTTCGGCGTTGGACGCGCGGTTCGCGATTCTGCCTAACGTGCGAATATCTTGCTCGATGTCTGCCAGCGAGCGTGGATTGATCGCGACGAAAGTCACAGGCTCGGCAAGTATTTTCGCTACGGTGTCCGGCGCGAAGGGCACGGAGCCGATCAGCATCGTGGGCTTGAGGCGCATTACCTCGGCGATGTTCATTTTCCAGCAGTCGCCCACTTGCGGACGCTGTCCTACTTCGGCAACGTCCTTGCACCATTTGCTGACGCCCAGGAGTTCACGGCCGGCGCCCAGCGCCAGCAGAATGGAGGTGACATTGGGCGCAAGCGAAACAATGCGGACTTTCCGGAGCGAGTTTCTGGCTGCCATGGTCGCGAAGATTCTACTTTGCCGGTTCCAAATTCACTAGGAGTCAAAGGTGATGAATTGGTTCTGGGCTATGGTGCAACCTGAAACCAGTGCACACAGTCAAACTTAGGTGTGATGGAACGAAGAGGGAAGGCTATAAAATAATAACTGTGAAATCTGCGAAGAAGAACTCGTGCAGGCAGTCGTTGGGCGGAGACGTCCGGAGACGGATTCCTGGCTCCGGGGGCTTGCTTGGACTAAGCCTGTGCGTGCTCCTCTGCGCGCACGTGGCTGGGGCTCAGACTCAACAGCCTGCTCCTGTTCCGGGAGCGGAGAGTGGACGAGCGAGTGCGGCCGGAACCACGACCATAGCCGTTCAGCAAATACAGGAGCAGGGATCAACGGGGGACATCAGCGGAACAGTTGTCGATCAAACGGGCGCGGTTGTCGCCAGAGCGCGCGTAACGCTTACGAGTGCGGACGGATCTCTCAATCGCGAAATGCTAACGAGCGACAACGGGGAATTCTCGTTTGCGAAGATAGCGGCGGGCGCGTTCAAGATCAGCGTCACGTCGACGGGCTTGGCTACGCAAACATATTCTGGAGTGCTGGCTGCCGGGCAGTCCTACATGGTTCCGCAGATCGCGTTAGCTGTTGCTACGGAAATGACTGAGGTGCGTGTCGTTGGGCTCGGGCCCACCGAATTGGCGGAAGTGCAAATCAAGGAACAAGAGAAGCAGCGCATCCTGGGCGTGATTCCAAATTTTTATATTAGTTACGTGCACGATGCCGTGCCGCTGACGCCCAAGCAAAAATTCGAGCTTGCGTGGAAGACGACGATCGATCCGGTGACATTTGTAATCGTGGGCGCTGCCGCGGGGCTTGAGCAGGCGGAAAATCAATTCAGCGCGTATGGACAGGGCGCGCAAGGCTATGGAAAGCGCTACGGCGCGGCCTACGCTGATACGGTTACCGGCACGTTTCTGGGGGGCGCCCTGCTGCCGGCGCTGATGAAACAAGATCCGCGCTATTTCTACAAGGGGACTGGGAGCACGCGGTCGCGGATTCTGTATGCGATCGCAAATTCAGTAATCTGCAAGGGTGATAACGGGCACTGGCAGTTCAATTATTCGGCCATCCTCGGAGGGCTCGCTTCGGGAGGTATCTCAAACCTCTACTACCCGCCGAAAGATCGCGGAGCAGGGTTAGTCTTCGAAGATGAGGCGATCGGGATCGGCGGAACTGCCGTAACCAATCTGATTCAAGAATTTATTATCCCGAAGTTGACGCCGAATCTTCCTAACCACCGAGCGGCGGCGCAACCGTAAAGCGTTGACAGACGAATGCCGGCTCGTCGATGATGGTCCGGCGTGCAGGAAACTCTCAGCAAGCAGCTCGCAGATATCGTTCTTCCCGACGTCTCCGGGCGGGAAATCCGTCTCGGTTCGTTGTGGGAGAACAAGCCGGCCGTGATCGTTTTTCTACGGCACTATGGCTGAATTTTTTGCCGCGAGCACGTCGCGCAGTTGCGCGAACACGAACAAGCCTTTTTGGATAAGGGCGCGTCGCTGGCCGCCATCGGCGTTGGCGACAGACACTATGCAGGAATTTTCCGCGAAGAAACGGGAATCGCGTTTCCCCTGTTGATCGACGAACAGCGCCAAGCTTACGCCGTCGCCAATCTGCGTTCCGCTAATCTGCTGCATCTGGCTCGCCGCGACAATTTCGAGAGCCGCAATCGCGCGAAGGCGGCCGGGCATCATCAGCACAAACTTGGCCAGAATCCCTTTCAGCTCGGCGGGAGTTTCATTTTCGCGCCGGGAAACATCGACCGTTTCGCCCACGTGAGCAAAACCTTCGGCGACAATGCAATTCCCGCTACGCTTCTTGCCGCACTCGATAAAGGCTGAGCGGGCTTAGCCTGCAAAGCAAAAAAGCGCCGAAGAGGTTCGCTCTCCGGCGCTTTTTTGCTATACGAAATCCAAATAATTACTATTGAGCTGCTTCGACCTTCTTGAGCTGCGGCTTGGGAATCTGCCAGATGATTCCGGAGTCGTCGGCATTGTTCGGATAGAATTGCGCCGACTTATTTCCGGAAGGCAACAGCACGACGTCCGCACGGCGGTTGTAGGCCAGCCAGCTGCCCTCTTTGTTCCTTTCACGCGCCTTGGGAGCCTTGTTCGGATTTGTTTCTTCCAGGGTCTTCACTTCCGACTTTTCCAACTGGCGGTCTTTTCCGTATGCGGCCGTTTGGATTTTGTCGGCGGAGATACCCTGATCGACCAAATACTGTTTGATGCGCTCCACACGACGCTCGCTCAAATCCTGGTTATGGGGTTTTGAGCCGCGGATGTCCGCATGAGATTCGATGGAGAGCTTCGCATCGCCGTCGTATTCGAGATATTTCTTAAAGCCATCGGCCAGCGTGGCGAGTTCCATTTGTTGGCTCTTTACGAGTCCAACTTGCGGATGACCCTTATCCGGGTAGTCGGTGGGGTAGAAGATGCTCTGCAGAACAACGGCCGGGATCGGCTCGATAGAGCCGGTCACGTGAACGGCCGCGGTTGTCGTCAAAGTTCCGCCGCAGACGTTTGTGGCCGTCAGACTGTAGTTCCTGTTTTCGTCCACAGTGCCGATGTCGGTCTTGGACGGGTCCGCCTTGATCGCCTGGCTGCCGTTCACATCAACTTTGCCGATTCCATCGATGTTGGCGGAGTCAGCGTTGGAGGTGGTCCAAGTCAGTGTGCCATTATCATCGGTGACGACTTTGTCGCCGATCTTGCGATAGTGCAGTTCCGCGGGACTTGACGTGAGGCTAGCTTGCACGGCGGTGTTGACGTTCACAGCTTCGGTACTCGTTACGGTTCCGCCGGGCCCCGCCGCTGTCAGCGTGTACGTGGTGGTTGCGCGCGGTGAAACGGACTTGGTGCCGCTTGCATTGACAGCGCCGACTCCATTATCGATGGTGACATCTACCGCGTCGGTGGTCTGCCAAGCGAGGTCCGTGTTCTGGTTGCAGTTGATGTTGGCGCTGGCATTGGAGACGGAAAGCTTCACCGGCGAGACGACTACAGTTGCGCTAGCGATGCCCGCATAAAACCGGGGCAGCGGCGCCTTCTTTTGCAGCTCAGCCTGACGGTGAGACCAGTCTGTGGTGACTTGCGAGTTCTTGCCGACGTTAATCGAGACTTTCTTCCCGGCTTCGACTTTCACGTCGCCGGTCCATAGGTCTTTGCCGCCGCGCGTAATCGTTAGATGGTGCGTTCCGGGAGGGAGGAGCAATTCTTGCTTCCAGACCCAGAAATCGTTATTAAATTCGTCTACGTGGCCGACAAAATAAGCGGGGGTCTTTCCGTTCGATAGAACGGCAGCACGTGCGTCTGTTCCGGAGATATAGACGCGGCCCCACGGACCAGCGACTTTGTCGCCGTAGGCTTCGAGCGCCACAACGAGGTCAGTGGTTTTTCCCGACTCGATATTGACGTCCTGTGTGGAAATTTTATAACCGTAATTCACTACCACCACGGTATGTTTTCCGGGGGCCAGTCTGATCGAGCGGCCTCCATCGCGAATGCCATTGCCGTCCACGAACACGTAAGCCTGGGACGGTGTCACTTTGATCTTCAGCTTCCCTTCTTGTGCGAAGCTGGCGCTCGCGCAAAGCGCGATAGCCACCGCGAGGGTGAAGATATGTCCAATTCGTCGCATCTCAATGTCTCCTAACGATTTTGTTATAGGCGAGATTAATTGTTGCGCTTCCGCGCCCGTTCGGTAAAGCGCTGGCTGGGACTGCATCAAGAAGGTATATTCCTATGCGCTATCTGTCAATGAATTTGAAAGAAAAAGCGAACGCCGTTGTTACGAGAGTTGATCGGCCGTGTATCAAGTATTCAACACCCTATAGTCCGTCGCAGCACCGCTGCGTGCAAAGCCTTTGTAGTTTGGCCGGCAGAAGTGCGATGACAAAGCTCGGTGACAAAGAAGCTGGTGAATGTTCCGTTATGAAACGTCCTGGTGGAAGATTTTGCGAACCGGCAAGTGGCGACGCAGAGCTGGATTTTACGGGGAGGCCGCGCGCATTAGCCGGCCGCATGATTTATGTTCAGTGAAACGATCCTCGAACATTTTCGGAATCCGCGCAATGCCGGCGAGGTCCCGGACGCTACTGCTGTGGTCGAGGTCGTAAACCCGGTTTGCGGCGACGTACTGCGGTTATCGGTGCGCGTGGAAGCGGGACGTGTGGCGGAAGCGCGATTCAAAACTCAGGGATGCGTTGCGGCGATCGCTGCAAGCTCGGTTCTCACGGATTTACTGGCGGGAAAATCTGCGAATGAATTTCGTTCGATCACGCCGCAACAAATTTCCGAAGCGCTGGGGACGCTACCGCCAGCCACTTTTCACGTCGCGCAACTTTGCGGAGACGCGCTGTCCGCTCTCTCTTTGAAACTGGTTTGAATCTCGCCCGACAGTTTTATTCCCCGAGGGCTTTCTTCAGAGTTTCCGGATCATTCAAATTGAGTATGACGCCCTCTTCGCCGGTTTCAACCTCCGCTACGTCCTGTGCGTGGGTCCACACTACTTCGCGGGCTCCGACCTGTGGCGAAGCGGCGAGCAATTCTTCGTAAAGCGAAGCGCGAAAGATTACGGGGTGTCCGCGCTTGCGGTTGTAGGTAGGCAGAACGATTTGTTTTTCGGCGGAATCAAATTCGCGAATGAGCTGGGCGACAAGAAAATCTGATATCAACGGATGATCTACGGGACAGACAATCAGTCCCTCCGTCGCGCCCGGAGTAAGACTACGCACCGCTGCCTGGATGGAAGAAAGCTGGCCCTGCTGCCAGTCCGGATTTTCGAGAATCCACGCGGGGTCGAAGGGAAGCTGTTTGCGAATTTCCTCCGCCTGGGCTCCGAGAACGATTCGCGTGAGACCGACGCGTTCGTGGCGCGTGGCGGAAACCAGATGCTCGGCAAAGGTTTTTCCGCGAAAGGTAAGCAGCGCCTTCGGCCGGCCCATGCGCCGCGATTCACCGGCGGCCAGTATGGCGACGGCGAGCATGGTGGTTCAGTAGGGTTGCGAGCTTGCGATTTTGGAAAGTTGTACGGATTTGTGAATGAGGTTGCCGGCGTTGCGCCGGACGGCGATTAGTTCGGCGGTTATACTGATTGCAATTTCCTCGGGAGTGAGGGCGCCGATATCCAGACCGACGGGCGCGTGAACGCGCTCAAATTTTTCCGGCGACACACCGGCCGCTTCCAGCGCTTTATAAACCGAGGTAACTTTGCGGCGGCTGCCGATCATTCCGATGTAGCGAGGAGAAAAGCCGCGCGATTCGGTTTCCACGGCCCAGGATAAAACGCGCATATCGTCTTTGTGTCCGCGCGTGACGATGACAATGTAGGTGGCAGAGTTAGGGCGGATCTTTTCAAAGGCTTCTTCGTAGGAGGCGTAAATTTCCGAGGACATGGGAAAGCGTTCCGCGTTCGCGAATGTGTCGCGATCGTCGGCAATCCCGATCGAAAATCCGGCTTGATGCGCGGTGAGCGCCAAAGCCGCGGAAATGTGGCCGCCGCCGAAAATATAAAGCATGGGCTGGGGCAGAATGGGTTCCACGAAAATCTCCAGAGTGCCGCCGCAAATGAGGCCGGAATCGTAACCGGCTTCGTGGTTCAGATTAAACGTCATCTTGCGGGGCAGTTCGCTTTGAATCACTTCTTTGGCCGCGGCCCACACTTCCGCTTCGACGCAGCCGCCGCCCACGGTGCCCAGGATCGAGCCATCGTCGCGAACCAGCATCCGCGAAGCCTCGTAGCTCGGAATCGAGCCGTTGGTATGCACAATGGTCGCGAGCGCGGCGCGGTGGCCGGCCTTCCTGATGCTGACAATTTCTTCGAAAACGTCCATCGAGTTTCTCGCTTTATCGTACAAAGAAACGCTAGCACATTGTGGGCCTGTTGTCGCGGGTTGGTGCGGTTGCAGCATGCAGCGCCTCGGCGGGATCTTGGGATGGCAATACGCGTCGGAGATAACGCCGTAGAGAAAATCGAAAGAGCCGGCGGGACGCCGGCGCTACGAAAAACGGGCCGGCGCCGTGCGGTGAGTCTGGGCAGCGCCACAGCGGGCGCAGCAAGCAGCGCCCCTACGGGATGTTGCTACGGCAATTCGGTTCGGCGAGGAAAGCGGGAGCAAGCTCCCGCACTCCACAGGAACTGGGCTGAACACGCGGGCGCGGTTCAGAATTCATCACCGACGGCCGTGCGCCCGCGGTAAAGCTCGTTTGACGATCGAGAGAAGCGGGAATCAAGCGGGGCTCCGGTTGTCTTGGTGAATGTCCAGTTCACGCCGCGAATATGGATGAGGATTATGGACATGATTTTAGGATTGCGCGCGTGTTTTGCAAGGCTCAGGGACTGAGGGTTCAGCGCGCTGATACCTCCGAGTGTATGGGTTGAACCGCACCGAAGGGCATATTCATTCAGAGCGTGATTCATGGAGCTGAGAATTCCGAGACCGCGCCAGCGCCGGGAGACAAAGGCGCCGTAGCGTAGCGCCTCGCGCGGACCGAGAAGCCAGCTCACTCCGAATGCGAGTTCCATCCCGCCGGTGAAGGTGATCCACATGTATCCTGCGGGTTCGCGTTGCACGTAGGCGACAGCCGCCGCGTCACCTCGGCCGAGTCGTAGGCTGATTTCGTCCGGAGGGATTCCCATGGGAGAGATGGCGGTGCTGGCTTCCGCAAGATTCTGTTTTCCAGCGAATACCTTTACCTCGACTTGCTCTTTCGCATAAGGCTCCTCCAAAGGCCGCCGAAGGTCGGTCTGAAAAATGTGCCAGGCATGCCAGTACATGAAGGGACGAAGCATTCCGCGCACTGCCAGCAACGAGGAAAAGAACAATCCGCGCCAGCGCACGCCTTCACGGATAGTTTGCCAGCCTGTCGAGGGCCCATTGGGCATGGTTTCGCCTGAGGAAGCGTTCGGTTGCAACTAGTTCTTGAGCGGCACAATACGCCAGCGGCCCATTTGCGTCAACCGTTTGTGATGGGCGAATGTGGACATGGTTACGTCAGAGTGTTAGCTTCTGTTCGAACGCCCACACCACGAGAGGAACTCATGAAAGCGATCGTTTATTCGCAGCATGGCGGACCCGAAGTTTTGCAGTACACGGAAGCAGCCAAGCCGCAGATCGACGCATTCGAAGTGCTGGTTCGCGTGCGGGCTTGCGCGCTGAATCACCTGGACCTTTTTCTGCGCGCCGGACTGCCTGGAATGAAGATTCCTCTCCCTCACATTCCTGGGAGCGACATTGCGGGGGAAGTGGCGGAGATAGGAGCGAAAGTTACGGGCTTGAAAGTGGGCGAACGCGTTTTGCTGCAGCCCGGGATTTCCTGCGGACGTTGCGAGCAATGCCTGGCGGGAGATGACAGTTATTGCCGCCAGTACATACTATTCGGGCAGATGGTGGACGGAGGGTGCGCGGAATATGTGAAATCAGCCGCTGTGAACGTTGTGCCGATGCCGGAGAACATGTCGTTCGAAGAGGCGGCGGCGTTTCCGCTGGTGTCCCTGACGGCGTGGCATATGTTGATCACGAGAGCGCAACTGAAGCCTGCCGAAACGGTTCTGGTTCTTGGCGCGGGCAGCGGAGTGGGAGCTGCGGCGATTCAAATCGCGAAAGCTGCGGGAGCGCGAGTGATCGCGACGGCCGGAACCAAGGAAAAAGTGAAAAAGGGAAAAGAACTCGGCGCGGATTTGATGATCCTGCATTCGGAGAATGACATCGCGGATGAGGTGAAGCGCATGACCAACCGCCGCGGGGTGGACGTCGTTTTCGAGCACGTGGGACAAGCCACATGGGATCAGAGCCTGCGAAGCCTTACGCCTGGCGGAAGGCTGGTTACTTGCGGCGCGACGACGGGATTCGACGCGAAGATCGATTTGCGGTTCTTGTTCGTGCGGCAACTTTCGATACTAGGGTCGTTCATGGGAAGCAAGGCTGAATTGTTTAGCGCGCTGGAACTTTTCCGGCGAGGGCTGCTGAAGCCGATCATCGATGTGGTGCTGCCGCTGGAAAAGTGCGCGGAAGCGCATGCGCGTCTGGAGAATCGCGAGCAATTCGGGAAGATCGTGTTGCGCGTAGCATAATGGGAATCCGCGTTATTCGTAACGTAGCGCGATGATGGGGTCCACGCGCATCGCCCGGCGTGCTGGAATGTAGCACGCGGCGAGCGCCACGCCCGTTAGCACGATCGCCACTACCACGAACGTCGCCGGATCAGTCGCGCTGACGCCATACAGCACGCTGCTCATCAGTCGCGTCAAGCCAAGCGCCGCTGCGAGCCCGACCCCCACGCCGATCAACGCCGTCTTCGTTCCTTCGCCGAGCACCATGATCAGCACGTGGCTCGGCTGTGCCCCTAGTGCCATTCGAATCCCAATCTCGTGCGTTCGTTGGCCCACCAAGTAAGAGATCACGCTATAGACTCCGACGCTCGAAAGGACCAGCGCCAACGCCGCAAACACGCCTAGCAGCGCCATCGAAAACCGCTTGTCGGCAAGTGACCGCGAAATCAGATCCTCGTAACTGTGGGGCTCGTACACCACTTCCTGACTGTTCATCTCCGCCACTTTGCTGCGAATCGGTTGCACAAGTGAAAGTGGCGGAATTCCCACCGAGCGGATCAGCACTCCGGTGCTATTTCCGGCGCGCGACATATATTTGTCCCGGATCTGCATGTAAGGAATGTAAAACTGTGCGTGCACATCAATCTTGTCATCCAGCCCCCAATGCTTTACGTGTCCAACGATCCCGACAATCTCGGCAGGCTTTCCGATGAAGGGGTCGACGATGCTGCGTCCGATCGGATCTTCGTGCGGGAAGTATTTCTCTGCCAAGTCCTCGTCGACTACCGTGACCAGCGGTGAGCGCTCGTCGTCCTGCTCGGTGAAAAAACGCCCGCGCTTCAGCGGAATTCCCATTACTTTCAGATAGTCCGGCTCGACTTCGTACCAGAGTCCATAGGGCATGTCGCTCTCACGCGCCGGCTTGGGCTGCCCTTCAATCCAGAACGGATCTTCGGAATCACCGTACATGGGGATTCCGCCGCGCTGCAAGGACACCGCTTCGATTCCCGGAACTTTCGCAATCTCATCGTGCAAGCGGCGAAGGTCCGCGCGTATAGCATCCGGATTTTTACCGGAAGTCGAAGGCGGCATTGACACCTGGAAAAATAAGACGTTCTTAGGATTGAAGCCGGGATTAACACTCCATAGGCTCCCCAGGCTGCGAAGCATCAGTCCCGCGCCGACGAGGAGCACCAGCGCCAACGCCATTTCCACGATCACCAAGACGCTTTGCGCCCGGCTTCGCGCGCCGCTCACACTGCGCCCACCTTCTTTCAATGTTTCCTGCAGGCGCGGCTTCATCAGTCTCAGCGCCGGAGCAAGTCCAAAGAAAATTCCGGACAGCACCGAAATGGCAAGAGTGAAAATCATCACGCGGCTGTCCAGCCGAATTTCCTCGGCGCGCGGCAGACTCTCCGGCAGCAATCCGAGTGCGGCTTGCGTTCCCCAACTCGCGATGAGCAACCCGAGGCCGCCGCCGAAAAGCGACAGCAGCACGCTTTCGGTCAAGAGCTGCCTGATCACGCGCAGCTTTCCGGCACCCAGGGCCGCGCGAATGGCAAACTCACGCGCGCGCTGCATGGACCGGGCCAGCGAGAGGTTTGCCACGTTCACGCAAGCGATCAGCAGCACAAAAAATACTGCCGCCAACAACACCAAGAGATACGGCCGCACATCGCCAACAATCTTATCCTTGAGCGAAACAACGGTTGCACGCGTATTCGAATCCGCATCCGGATAAGCCGCCGCGAGATTTTGCGTTACGCGTTCCATGTCCGCGCGCGCCTGTTCGAGCGTGACCCCGGGCTTCAGCCGCGCCACAGCGTCCATGCCCATCCCCACGTCGCGCTGATGAAATACCACGTCGTTCCACTGCCCAATCGGAACGTATATATCGCTGGTTCGAAAATTCTGCATGTAGAGATGGAAGCTGGCCGGCACCACGCCTACTATCGTGTAGTTCGTGCCGTTGAGCGTCAAAGTTTTTCCCACCACGTCGGGCGAGGAGCCAAATTGTGACTTCCACATTCCACCGCTGATCATCACCTCAGGTTTTCCGCCGAGGACATCCTGCTGCGGATCAAAATCCCGGCCCATCACCGGACTTACGCCGAGCGTCGGAAAGAAATTCGCGGAGACCATTTCTCCATCTACTCGCTGCGTCTCTCCGAGTCCACTCAAGCTGAAATCGTCCGGGCGGAAAGCGGCGACGGATTGAAATGTCTGATTGTCCTGCTGCCAATCGAGAAAATTCGGATATGATATCGAGCTGTACTGGAATTGCGGTTTGTGTTGATACAGCGTGACCAGACGGTCGGCCTGCGGAAATCGCAGCGGCTCCAACAAAACTCCGTTCACCAATGAAAAAAGCGCTGTGTTCGCACCAATGCCGAGCGCGAGCGTCGCTATGGCGACAAGCGTGAACCCCGGACTCCGCAGCAGCACTCGCAACCCAAATCGCAAGTCACTCCAAAACGCTTCCATGCGCAGCCTCCATCCGGCTCTTCCCACTTAGTCCTATGGCAGTTTGGATGCCAAGGTCGGGACGGCAGTGACCGCTTAAGTGAACCAAAGACAGAGTTTGGTTTTCAGACCAACCAGCCGCCAATAGCAGAATGGTCGATTTTGGGATTTGACACTCGCTGCCGGTCACTTCGCGCGCGGGCGACATATCGCAGAATGCTGTATCTTAGTTAGAGGGCGAGGCGCGTATGCTGAATGGTTATGAGCCGGAGACGACTCCGATGTCGACGACCCGTAAGCTTTGGCTGGGCTTTTGCGCAGCGCTGCTGATCGTGCTGTGTTATGTGGGCTGGATTTTTTATTCGCGGTGGCACGAAAACCATGCCATCAACGAAGAAGTGACCACGGAGCGAAAAGAGAAGGACCAACGTAACGCGGCTGCAACGGTGGAGACTTTGGGAGGCAGCGAGTTCAAGATCATCAGCTTTTACGCCTCACCCGGCTTGATTCATCGCGGCGACGAAGTGACGATGTGTTACGGGGTGTCCAATGCGAAGTCGGTGAGCATCGATCCGCCGGTGGGGGAGACGTGGCCGTCGGTGAATCGCTGTATGCAGATCAGTCCGAAGAAAACTACGAAGTACACGTTTACCGCCGATGATGGGAAGGGAAGTACGAAGACCGCGGAGCTGACGATTGAAGTGAAGTGACTCGACTGCCTCGAACCTCTAGAGACCCCTACTCCTGAACGACTTCTGCACGACTTCGTAACGCTGCGAGTGATGCTCGCGCCAAGTTTCAATTCGTGGCAGCATGGCGATTATGACTACCATACTGCTGCTCACCTGCTCCAACATTTTTATGACTTTTGCTTGGTACGGGCATCTGAAATACCGCCAGGTGCCTCTGTTCAAGGTCATCGTGATTAGCTGGCTGATTGCGTTCCTTGAATACTGCTTCCAGGTGCCGGCCAACCGGATCGGCTCGTACGAGTTCACGGCGGTCCAACTTAAAACGATACAAGAAGTGATATCGCTCACAGTGTTTTCAGCGTTTGCGGTCTTGTATTTGGGCGAAAAACTAAAATGGAACTACCTGGTGGGGTTTGGGTTAATAGTAAGTGCGGTGTTCGTGATCTTTAAGAAATGGTGACCTCGAGCGATCGAAGAGGTGAGGATAAGCGATGAAGAAGCTATTTTGGATTGGATTGCTGGCGGCGATGCTGATGCCTGCGCGGATGATGGCGCAAAGCGCGTTTGACGGAACCTGGAAGATCGATCTGTCCCAGACGCAACTGCCCACGAAGCCGGGGGTGTATCTGTTGCTGAACGGAATTTATCACTGCAAAACTTGCATCCCGCCGATCGACGTGCGGGCTGATGGGCTGGACCACCGCGTCGCCGGAGATTCGTGCTACGACACGGTGAATATCAAGGTGCTGGACGATCGCACGGTTCAGGAAACGGACAAGAGCAAGGGAAAGATCGTGCATACCGAAAAAATAACCGTGGCGCCGAGCGGGAACACGGCCACTTGGGAATTTGCGGACAGTTGTGACGCGAACGGCGAAGAGGTCACCTGGAAGCAGATCTCGGTGCGCGTGACAAGTGGGCCGCTTGGATCGCACCCGATTTCGGGCTCGTGGAGAGCGATGAGGATCGTGAATTCTTCGGAAAACGGGCTCACTGCAACCATGAAGCTGGAAGGCAATAATTTTAGCTTCATGGATTCCACGGGGCAGAGTTACACGGCGGTAATGGATGGGCCGGACGCGCCGTTAAATGGCGGCGCCGGCAATACGATGGTATCTGTGAGGCGCATAGCCGACGATACGATCGAGGAAACTGACAAGCGCGCGGGGAAAGTAGTGAGCGTGACGCGGTTCACCGTCTCGGCGGACGGCAAGACGCTGAACGTCGGAATCAATGACAAATTACAGGGAAGCTCCATGCAGTTCGTGGCGGGGAAGCAATAAACCGGAGCATTTGAACCAGCGAGGCTGCGGTTACTTCAAAATATCAAGTTTCCAACCAGAACCAGCGCGAGAGCCAGAACAGTTCCCGTCAGAATAGCCAGCACAAACCAAATCCGAAATTGAGGACGCGATTTCGGGATGCCCAACATGTGCACGGACAGATCGGGCTGATCGAAGCGGCTCGCATGGCGCCGGCGTCTGGGTTCCTGTGCCATGCGCCGAATACTACCACGTAATCGGTTGTTGGCGGGGCATGTGCCGTGAAAGTAAATATGCGCGGCCTGTGGCGGTTTCGGCGCGAAAAATCTATCTTTGAAGGTGTGCTGAACAGGACAGTTTTGCTTCCGCGCCAGGCAGATAGTGGGTGCTACCGCGATTTCAAAATTGCGAATATCGTAACTCTCTTTTTTGTTGCGATGCAAAGCGCTCGAGGTGCTAAGAAAGTGAAACGCCCTATCGGTGTGACGATTATCGCGGTGCTGACGTTCCTTGGAGCGGCAATTTTGGCTTTGGGCGCCGCCGGTTTCTTTTTCATTGCCTTCCTGGGAATGACGGGGGGAGATTCGGGAGATCCTGCGTCCGTGGCGATTGCGGGCATGGGAGTCGCGGGAGGATTTTCGCTACTGGTTCTCGCAGGAGTTGCCGGTTGTCTGGCGATTGGAGTGCTGGAATTGCGCGAGTGGGCTCGGATCGTGTCCGTCGCAACTATCGGCGCGAGTATTGGATTTACGATTCTCAGCCTTTTCGCCGTACGGAGGTATGTGGTGCTTCCGGCTGTGCCGTCAATCTATTTCCATTTGCTGGTGGTGACCACGGCCGTCTGGATGCTTGCGTACCTCTCGCTGCCTCGAGTGAAGCGGGTTTTTAGCGCGGTGACGGCGCAACCGGCCCAGTGAAAGAATCTTGTTTCGTTCTAGATGAGAGGGCGCAGTTTTAGGTTGATCTGAAGTTTTTTGTTCCCACGCATTAAGTTCACCGCAAGAGCCTCTTTCGGCTGGCAAAGCATGGGGATATTCGCGGGTTCCACTACACTCGATTGCAATGGGTGGCGCTAAGGTGCAAAATGTTGATGTGTACGGGAACTGGTGCGGGCGCGTTGGCGTGCGCTTGCGGCTGAGGATCGATCGAGACGATGGCAATTGAACTTGCGAAGGGCGTGACGCTGGAGGCACCGGGACAGGATGCAAACTTCCTGAAGGATGAGGGAATTTTGCTCGCGTCGCTGGACAAAGTGGTGAACTGGGCGCGGCGGAGCTCGATTTGGCCCATGTCGTTTGGGCTGGCGTGCTGCGCGATTGAGATGATGTCGATGGCGTCTTCGCGGTACGACATTGCGCGGTTTGGCGCGGAAGTTTTTCGCGGATCGCCGCGGCAGTCGGACTTGATGATTATCGCCGGGCGCGTTTCGGTGAAGATGGCGCCGGTGATCAAACAGCTTTACGAGCAAATGCCCGAGCCGAAATGGGTGATTTCGATGGGCGCGTGCGCCACGTCGGGCGGCGTGTTCAATAATTATGCGGTCGTGCAGGGCGTGAACCAGGTGATTCCGGTGGACGTTTATGTGCCGGGTTGCCCGCCGCGTCCTGAGGCTTTGCTTTACGCGATTATGCAGCTTCAGAAAAAGATTGATACCACGCGCGGAAGTTTTATGAAGTCGATGAATTTCGAGTAGTGCTGTTCAGATTCAAACCCCACGGTTCCTTCTCCGGAATTTTCCCCACGTCAACCGATTTTTGTTCTAGCATCACGAAGTCCCGCGAGTTACATCAGTTCTCAATCGCAAGGAGTCGAATCCCATGAAAGCAGGCGACGGAATCATCAGCAAGGAAAGCAAGTATTCGGTGCCGGAGACGCTCGACCGGGTGGATGCGCTGGTGCAGTCGAAGGGAATCAAGATTTTTGTTCGCGTCGATCACAGCGGCGAGGCGGAGAAGGCCGGACTGAAAATGCCGCCGACGCAACTGCTCATCTTTGGAAATCCGAAGGGTGGCACGCCGGTGATGTTGGCCGCGCCAACTGCGGCGATTGATCTGCCGCTAAAGGCGCTGGCGTGGCAGGATGCCGACGGCAAGGTGTGGTTGAGCTATAACGATCCTGAATACTTGAAGAAGCGGTACGGCTTGACTGACGATCAGATCAAGACGATTGCTGGGACGGGAAGTCTGATCGAGCAAGCGTTGATTTAGGCTGTAACGGTCGCGGTGCCAGCGTCGAATGCTAGGACGGTGCCGGGGGCGTTGTGTTCGCGGCGGACGTAGGCCATGCCGATGGCTGCGGCGGCCTTTGGCGAGAAGGCGGAGCTGGTGACGATGCCGACTTCTGCGGCTGTGGCGTCGTTTGCGCGCAAACGTGTCGACGGGGCTGGCGGATCGGCCGATGAAAATTTCAGACTTACGCGGCGGCGATTTACCTGGCCGCGCGAACGGACGCGCTCCACAATTTCCTGGCCGGTGTAACAACCTTTCGTGAAGCTGAGGTGTGTAGATTCGAGCGCGGCTTCGTGCGGGATTACCGTGTCGTTGAAATCATCGGGGAACCAGGGGATGCCGGCTTCGAGGCGAAGCGAGTTGAGCGTAGCCATACCGATGGACGCACCGTGCGCGGCGTGAACTCTGGCGTGCATGCTTTGCCAGAGCAGGCCGAGATGTTCGCGCGGAGCGATGATTTCAGCGCCGGTGCCGCCGAAGTGAGAGAGGCGAATCAAGTGCGAGGGAACTCCGTCGATGGGAAGCTCCGCGTTGGCAAATTCCGAAAAGCCTTCGAGGGCGAGGCCGCACGCTTGCGCGATGACGGTGCCGGCCTGCGGACCTTCCACCGCAAAACTGCCGAGCTGGTCGGTGAGGTCTTCGAGGGTGACGTCGTCCATGATGATGAATTTATCGAGCGTGGCGAAGGTGCGTTCGCGCACGGACGCGTGCGTGCGCACGAGCAATTTTTCGGCGAGCGCATAAACTTCGAGCTCGGCGAGGATGTGACCTTGCGGATTCAGCAGCAGTGCGCGAGTGCCGTAGGCTTCGCCGACGGACTTGATGTCGTTTGAGACGATCGCGTTGAGATAGCGGACGCGGTCGGGGCCGGAGAGAGAAAAGATGGCGTGCCAGTTGGTGTCGAACAGGGCGACGGTTTCTTTGGCGGCGCGATA
Source organism: uncultured Acidobacteriota bacterium (assembly GCA_963698005.1). GTDB lineage: Bacteria > Acidobacteriota > Terriglobia > Acidiferrales > UBA7541 > Palsa-295. The sequence continues at coordinate 1,473,795 of OY969113.1, read as the reverse complement.
TTCGGTGGCAGCGTCGGAAAACTTTTCCGGGAGCAGGCAGCCGCGATACTCCGCGAGTTGTGCGTTTGCAGCGCGATGTTCGGCGAGAAGTGGAGTGTCCATGATTTTCGACTCGGGCGGGCACAATTAGTATGCGGGAGGATGGTGCGCGGTGTCATCTTGGAAATCCGGCGTCGGGCGTAAAGGCGCGGTTGCGGAAATGTCAAATTCTGCACCTCAGGGGTTAAAACTCCTGAGGAAGCAGCGGACTTATTGTCGGAGCTAAAGCTCCGACCCCCTGAACTGCAGCGATCCTCTGAGCTCGGCCCTCAGCGGCTAAAAGCCGCTTCTAATTTGAGCGCGGTACGGCACGGCTGAAGCGCGCCCTGACGAAAAACGGTGGCTCTCAGTTACCCTTTGGCAGGCTCAGGGCAAGAAGCCTCTTCCGGATTGGGCGCCGTTTGTAGAAGCTGGGCAACGCTGCAGCGGGCGCAGCATGCTGCACCCGTACGGGATTGCTGCGGCAACACGTTTGGGCGAAGAAAGCGGGAGCAAGCTCCCGCACTCCACAGAATCGCGGCGAGGCTCCGTTTGGAGTGCGGCGGCTTGCCGCCGCTTTCTCGGGCGCGTCAGAGGCAACCGCGAGAGCGATAGTGCCCTGACGCAAAAACCGCCTTCGATGTCGCTCGGCGTTTGTTCGTCTCAAACGTGGACGTTCGGCGCTGGTATACTTGAGGTGCGATGGCGGAAAAACTGATTCACGAAATAATTCCGGTGGGGATGCTGCAATGCAACTGCTCGATTCTGGGCGATCCCACGACGCGCGAAGCGATTGTGGTGGATCCAGGCGACGAAGTGGAACGCGTCCTGGAGATTTTGCGGCGGCATGATTTGAAGGTGCGGGCAATCGTCAGCACGCATACGCATATCGACCATGTGGGCGGGCTTGCCGGGCTTCACGCTGCGACGGGCGCGCCGGTTCTGATCCACAAAGACGATTTGGAGCTGTATAGCAATCTGGAGATGCAAGCGGATTGGCTTGGCGTTGAGACTCCCCAAGTGATGGACATTCAGGACTTCGTGAAGGAAGGCGACACGTTGCGCTGGGGTGGTTTTAGCGCGCGCGTGCTGCATACGCCCGGTCACACGCCGGGGAGCATCAGCCTGGTGGTTGAACGCGGAACGGGCGCGGAGACGGCTTCGTCCGGGTCGGGCGATCAGCATGGCGCGCACAAACACGCGCATCCGCATCCATCGGCGACGCAGCGAGCAAACGATGCGCCGCGCGAGGTGTCGCGATTGATCGCTGGCGACACGCTTTTTCAGGGCAGCATCGGGCGAACGGACCTGTGGGGCGGCTCGTTCAAAGACATTCTGAGATCGATCCACGACAAACTGTTGACGCTGCCGGATGAAACGCTAGTCACTCCGGGTCACGGCGCTAACACGACAATCGGCGCAGAACGCGCCGGCAATCCGTATTTGCGATAGTTCCCACCGGAACCCGGTCCGTCACTCGGGGGCGACACCTTCGGCGATAAATAAGCGGCTCTTCGTTGCGCTTTGCCTGAGCGGCTTGATCGCCTGATAGGCCGGCGAATCGTACCACTCGCGCGCTTTTTCCGCGCTGTCGAAAGCGATCACCACGATGCTGTTTGGCGGTTCGCCTTCCAGAGCCTGGGTCTTGCCGCCGCGAACGAGATAGCGGTGATTGAAGGGCGCCATCGCGCTCGGCGCCTCCTGAGCATATTTCTGCAGGGAAGTGGAGTTGGGGTCGGTTACCGCGATTTCCGCGATGACATAGCCAGGCGCCACCTTTTCTTGCCGAGCATGAACCGCCGCGGCGCCGGCAATGCCGATCGCAACGCCGACGAGCACGGCTAACGCCAGCTTGTGATTCGCTTTCATGGGTTCATTCCTCCTGTATGATTTGCGCGAACAGGCGCTGACCCACACAAACAAAGGCCTTGAGAAATATAAACAAGAACCGGTCGTTGCCACCGAACTTCTTTTTCTGTTGCAGGAACACGAACGGGCCGGCGACTACTGTTTTGCGAGCAGGCAGATTCCAGACCACGGACGCGAGCCTTGCGCGCCGTTTGATGCCGGCAAAAGCGCCAGCAAACGCATGCCAAACGACAGCCGCTTCAACCGCGCTGCAGCTTTCAGCGGCGAACGCACATCGATCGGCTTCCATCCGTAAGGGACAAAGAAGCCGGGGCCTTCCTTGGGACCGAATTTAAATGAAGCGCCACTCTGTGCGAGCTGCGGCCCCATATTTTTTTGAAGCAGGCGGAGAAGTCCGGGCGACGCGACGTCGGTGAGCCAGCGTTGAAAGCTCGAAGGCGCGGCGAGATCGCGACCCAGAGCTCCGACTTCGTCTGGAGTGAGGTAAATGAGAAGGCCCTCGGTGATGATCAGCGTCTTCGCGGACCTGCGGCCAAGTTGAGAAAACAGCTCGCGGCGTCCGCTGACGTCTGACAGATCCAAGCGAATGCGTTCGAGTCGGCAGACAGGCTTTTCGGCGCCGAGAATTTCTTCTTTGTAGTCCAAGATGCCTGCGAGATCGACTTCAACCCATTTGAGTGAGCCAGGAAGAGCCATGCGGTAAGGCCGCGCGTCGAGACCCGCCGCAAGATTGACGACCATATCGACGCCCTGCTGGATTTGTTCGTTGATGAACTGGTCGTAGAGGTAGGTGCGCATGACCCACGCCCAGGTCGCGCGATCGCTAAACGGCAACGAAGTGGCGATTTGTTCGCCGCGCGTGCCTGCCAAGCGGCGCGCAAAAGGATCGCTGAAGAGGTGATCCGGCCGTTCCGTCTCTCGCGCACGATACACGGCGGCCCACATGGCAGTGTCCGAAATGTTTCGGATTAACGCATCACTTGGTGGGCTAGCTTGGCTCATGATCCCGCGCCTCCAATACAGTTACGCAAGCACCGGCAAGGTGACAAGTGCACCTAGAATGGTACGTCCTTGACGTGCGTTGAAGGGAACCACAAGTTCCCGAACGCATCTTGCAGGCTCGCGGCACGGTCGCCGTAAGGCTCGTCGCGCAGCGGACGCAAAACCTTGACACCTTCGCGCACGGCCGCTGCGTATACGGCGTCCACGTTTGGCACGTACATGTGCAAAGCTGCGGGAAGAGCGGCACGTTCGTCGGAAGCTTCGCCGACAGCCAGAATCGAATCGCCGATGCGAAGACGCGCGTGGACGACCTTGCCGTCGGGTGCCTTGTGCATGAATGCTTCCTCGGCGCCAAAAGCGCGTTTCGCAAACTCGACGAACTCCGCTGCACCAACCAAGCTCAAGTGCGGCAATATCGCTCTGGTGTCTTCCGTTCTGTGTCCCGTTTTGCGAATCTCAGTCAAATACCACTGATTCCCGGAAGGGTCCTTCACTCCGGCTTCGAAATCGCCATACGGCTGTTCGTGCGGAACGGAGAGAGAAGTGCCGCCCGCTTTCAACGCGCGTTGATAGACTGCCTCGACGTCATCGACATGAAGAATGTTGGCCACCGCCCTGGCGCCAAATTCTTCGGTGGCGTCCGCCAATTCAAGGATTGAATCGCCGATGCGCAATTGGGCGTGCATGATCAACTGGGTGCCCGGTCTGGGTACGCGGAAGGCTTCCACCGCGCCGAAGGCTTGCTTGAAGAAGTCGATTAACGTGGCGGCGCCTTTCACGGAGAGATACTGGGTCAAAGTGTGGAACCCTTCCGGGATCGGCTTGACGGCGGGCGGCGCCGTCGAGGAAGCGCCTTGTTTCATCAAGGCGTCCATCCGCTTCTGCATTTCCGCGCCGGACATCTCTTCTTTTAGCGTGGAGATGTTCCACATGTAGCCGAAGGGGTCGGCGAATAGGCCCGAACGTTCGCCGTAGAACTGGTCTTCGATCGGACGTACTTCTTTTGCGCCTGCGGCGACAGCGCGCGCGGCGACCGCATCAACGTCGTCCACCGAAAGGCTCATTCTTACGGGCGAGCCGCCGAGCGTTTCAGGACTTAGGGCTCCATGATCCGGGAACTCGTCGGAAAGATACATCACAGAATTTCCGATGCGAATCTCGGCGTGACCGATTTTTTTATCTGGGCCAACCAATCGCATCACTTCCGTGGCGCCGAAGACCTTTTTGTAAAAGTCGATTGCGGCGGCAGCGTCTTTTACACAGATGTAGGGAACTGCGGTCTGTCGAACTTCTGTTGCTACTGCTGGTTTGCTTGCCATGGATGTTCTCCTTTGGAGGTCGAGTTTCAGACGTGCTTTAAAATCTTCGCCGGGCAGATCGCGCAACTGCGCGGCAATTTGTCCCAGCGCTTGAAGTCTCGCGCCGACTTTCGTCTCACGGTGCCGGGGCGCAACGCGCGGGCGCGCGACGAGCGCTTCCACGATTTTGTCGAGTTGTTCGCTCAGGCTTTGGTTAGCCATTTATTCCACCAGATTTGCTTGCCGATTTGGCAGCCGGTTTCTTTCGCGACGAAGTTACTAGTTGAGCTCGCAGAGTTTCCAGGCCGCGGAATTGCAATTGTTTTACTGCGCCGCCGGTACGGCCGAGTTCTTTGGCGATTTCGCGGATGCTTTTCTCCTGTGCAAAACGCATTTCGATCACGCGGCGCTGATCGTCCGGAAGCGTGGTCACCAGCCGGTAGAGTTTAGCGCGCTGCTCGACGTCTTCCATGTCGACGTGATGCGATAAAAGCTCGTCGGAAGACGGGTGGCCTTGCTCCCGCGCTTTGGATTTCCAACTGTCCGCGATGGCGTTCGACGCGATCCGGAGCAGCCACGCCGCGAAGGGAAGTCCGCGCCATTCGTAGCGAGCGAGATTTGCGAGGGCCTGGTGAAACACTTCGGCCGTCAGGTCCTGCGCCTCTTCGCGGTTTCCTACTCGCCGCGCGATGTACGCATACACCCGTTCGAAATTATTTTCGTAGAGCTCGCCAAAACGGCCCGGGTCTTTTTGCGCTGCTTCGACCAGGCGCCGTTCGCCGGCATCTTGGGAACGATCCTTCAACCGGTTCTCCGCATTTGCCTTTCAATAACTTAAACTGCCGGGCGCGAGAAAGGTTACGCTAAATTATTCGAAATAGCTTCGGCCGGATGCCGCAACAGGCTTTGCGCTTTAGCGCGCAACTTTGTATCCTTTGCAGCGGTACTGCCAATGCGGGCGGCGCATGCTCCTCTCCGCCGCCGAAAGAGGCTTCCTGCGAATGGACGAAGCGAATATACCTCCTGCGATGGGATCTGATGTACTACCGCCTGTGACCCCGGTGCTTCCGCCCGAGCCCGAGCGCAACAAGATATTTTACGGGCCGAACGGCCTGCGCGCGGGATGGCGCCTCCTAATCTTTCTGCTCATCCTGGGCTGTATTATCGGTGTCATTTATCTGGCCGGACATTACGCAGCTCGTATGGGCGGACCGCGTCCAATGAAAGCCAGCGAGGTGACGACGCTCACGCCGGGAATAGTCGCGGCAGGTGATCTATCAAGCCTCGCCGTGATTCTTCTCGCCAGTTGGATTATGACGCTGATCGAGCGCCGGAAGATTTCGCAATACGGGCTGCCATTGCGTACGCCTTTCCCGAAAAATTTCTGGGTAGGATTGCTGTGGGGATTTCTGGCGATCAGCGGCGTGCTCTTCGTAATGTTTTTGGCCCGCGGCGTCCGAATCAGCGGCGTCGATACGCATGGCTCAGCGTTGGCTCTCTCGGCCTTGGAATGGGCCCTCGCGTTCGCAGCGGTCGGCATTTCGGAGGAGTTCACGTTTCGCGGGTACCTGCAATTTACGCTGACGACTGGGATTGGATTCTGGCCCTCCGCTGTTCTCATGTCTGCGCTTTTCGCATTCGCTCACACAACAAACTCTGGTGAGTCTCTTTTTGGTCTGATCCAAGTCGCGGTCTTTGGGATTTTCGCCTGCATCGCGTTGCGGCGGACGGGGAATTTGTGGTGGCCGATCGGATTTCACGCCGCATGGGATTGGGGACAAACTTTTTTCTACGGCGTGCCGGACAGCGGGCTGAAGGCAAGCCGGAATTTCCTGCACGCTGAATTTCACGGTCCAAAGTGGCTGACGGGTGGGAGCACGGGCCCGGAAGCCAGCGTCCTGACGCTGATCGCGCTGATAGTGGCCTCGCTGTTGGTGCTACGCTTCTACCGCGAAGTTCGCTACCCGGAGCCCGACGCGCTAGGACTCAGGGTTCGCTAGAAGCTTCTTGCGCATGTGAACTTCGCGGCCGCCGTGCTCGTAGTGGACGCCGTCCATGTAGGTCCTCATCATCAGAATTCCGCGGCCATGTTCGGCAAAGAGGTTTTCGGGCGCCAAGGGATCCGGAACTTTCTCGGGGTTAAATCCTTCGCCTTCATCCCGCACGACAAAGAAAAGCTCTCCGCTGGCCTCGCAACGAAAACTCAGGTGCACATGCTTGGCGGGGTCTTCGTGATTACCATGAACCACGGCATTGGCGATGGCCTCGCGCAGCGCTACTTCGATGTCGCTGCCATCGCCGTGAAAACAGGTGTAAAACTTCATGCGTTCTATGAATTCATCGACGAACGGAGAAATTGCGGAAATATCGCTGGGCATGGATAATTCGAATTGAGGATGGGGAGCCCCGACCTTCCATCCTTTGTGCAGATCCATTTCTCTAGCCCTCTCCATCCTGCGGCCGGCGCCCGAACAGTGCACGATGAAACGAGAGAAGAATTGTACGCTACGACGGATACTCTTTAACCTGAAAACTGCCCCAACGCCAAGCAGTTTATAGGGAACCGCTGTTTCTGAACGAAACCCGCAATCTACGCCCGTATGGCCGACCGCGGTGGCTGTTGGCCGATTTGCCGACTTGACTCCTGTAAATAAATGCGCCGGAAAAAACATCTTTTGCCGCTGGCTACGTCGAAACGTGCAGAGTTGTGTTTCCGCAGGCTGTCACAGCGCAGGGCTGGGATAAAACTTCCGCGAATGTTTGCCTTTCGAGGTTGACGCGGCAGTGGGGAGCAAGTATCGTTTTGCGGCTGATACGGATTCGAAATCATAACTTCCCGGTGATGTCGAATAGAAGGGCGGAAGCGCGATACAACCAGCGCTCCCAACTCACCGCAAAGTTTTTCGGCGGCGCGCATCCGGCCAGGGGCTCGATGCAGTTTGGTGCACCGCCTCGAAAAAATTCAGGAGGAAGCCATGCGGGTACGTTGTCTGGTTATCTTTTTGGTTTTCATCGCAGGGACTTGCGCACAGGCTCAGCAGGTAGATATTCCCTACGAGAAGTTCGTGCTCGACAACGGGCTCACCGTGATCGTTCACGAGGACCACAAAGCGCCCATCGTGGCCGTGAACCTCTGGTACCACGTCGGTTCGAAGAACGAGAAGGCGGGGAAGACCGGGTTCGCGCATCTTTTCGAGCACCTGATGTTCGGCGGCAGCCAGCACGCCCCGGGAAGTTACATCAAGGCACTCGAATCGGTGGGTGCGACCGACCTGAACGGAACCACATACTATGACCGGACGAACTACTTCGAGAATGTCCCGACTTCGGCGCTCGACTACACACTGTGGATGGAATCTGACCGCATGGGATTCCTCGACTTGAGCCAGAAGACGCTGGACTTGCAGCGCGGCGTGGTGCAGAACGAAAAACGCCAGGACGAGAACCAGCCGTACTTCCTTACCGAGGAAAAGTTTCCCGACAATACCTATCCAGCGGGCCACCCGTACTCCCATGAGGTGCTCGGCGACATGGCGGACCTCGACGCCGCTTCGTTCAAAGACGTGCAGGACTGGTTCAGGAATAATTACGGGCCCTCCAACGTCGTCATCGTGCTGGCCGGCGATATTGACGTGAAAACAGCGAGGGAAAAGGTCCAAAAATATTTCGGCGAAATCCCGCCCGGACCGCCCGTCGCCCATCAGAAGGTTTGGGTCGCAAAGATGAGGGGCACGCATCGCGAACTCACGCAAGATCGCGTTCCGCTGCCGCGCATTTACATGGTCTGGAATGTGCCGCAATTCGGCAGCGCAGATGCCGACTACTTGGAGTTGGTCAGCTCTTGTCTAGGGGACGGCAAAACTTCGCGGCTATACAAGCGGCTGGTTTACGACGACCAGATCGCTAGCGACGTCGGAGTTTTTCTCGACACGCGCGAGATCGGTAGCCAGTTCGTCATTCAGGTTACGGCGCGGCCGGGGCACAACCTCGATGAAATAGAGAAGGCGATTGACGAGGAAATGGCTCGATTCCTGAAAGATGGACCCACCGCCGAAGAGTTACAGCGCATCCAGACGCAGTATCTCGCGAGCTTCCTCCGCGGCGTCCAGCGCATCGGCGGCTTCGGCGGAACATCGGACCGGCTGGCGCAGTATGAGGTTTATACCGGCGACGCCAGCGGTTACAAAGTGAAACTGAAACGCGTTCGCGAGGCCACCGTTGGCGATCTCAAGGCGGCGGCGAACACTTGGCTTTCTGATGGCGTCTACATTGCTGAGGTCCAGCCGTTCCCGGACTACAAAGCGACGTCGACGGCGGTGGATCGCTCCAAGGCGCCTGCGCTCGGCACGCCACCGGAGTTGAAGCTGCCTAAGCTCGAGCGCGCAACGCTTTCGAACGGCCTTAAAGTGATCCTGGCCGAGCGACCGGGTCTTCCGCTGGTGAATTTCTGGATGACCGCGGATGCCGGCTATGCGGCCGACCTCTCCGCCGCGCCGGGCACCGCGAAACTCATGTCCGCGCTTCTCACGGATGGCACGCCCACGCGCAATGCGCTCCAGATTAACGACCAAACAGCTTTGTTGGGGGCGATTTTACAAGCCTACTCTGACCTGGACTTTTCGTACGTCCAGCTCTCAGCGCTGAAAGAAAAGCTGGACCCCTCGCTCGATCTGTTCGGCGACGTGATTCTGCATCCGTCGTTTCCGGAGGCCGATTTTAAACGCGAACAGAAGCTGCAGTTGGACACCATCCAGCAGGAGCAGGACAACCCGATTGGCATGGCTCTCCGCGTTTTCCCCGGCCTTATCTACGGGCCAAACAATGCTTACGGCAGCCCGTTCACGGGATCTGGAACGGCGGCCAGCGTGCAGAAAATCACGCGCGGCGATTTGGTGAAGTTCCATCAAATGTGGTTCCAGCCGAGTAACGCCACGCTGGTAGTGGTGGGCGACACGACGCTCGCAGAGATCACGCCGAAACTGGAGAAAGTGTTTGGCGGCTGGAAATCCGGCGAGCCTGCGAAAAAGGATGTGGCTACAGTAAAGCTCCCGGCCAAATCGGCGGTCTACATCCTGGATAAGCCGAACGCCGAGCAGTCGGTGGTGATCGCCGCCAACATCACGGTGCCTCCCAACACGCCGGATGAACTGGCCATTCAAGCTATGAACGATGTTCTGGGCGGGGCATTCAGCTCGCGCCTGAACATGAACTTGCGCGAGGATAAGCACTGGAGCTACGGAGCGAACAGCTTCGTGTTGGGTGCGCGCTTCCAGCGGCCATTCCTCGCTTTTGCGCCGGTGCAGGCGGACAAGACCAAGGAGTCCCTGGTGGAAATGAACAAGGAGTTGCGGGCGATTCTGGGAGACCGTCCGGTGACGCCGGAAGAGTTGGCGCGCACTCAGGCCAACGAAACGCTTAGCTTGCCTGGTTCGCGCGAAACCTTGGACGCGGTGGGCAACTCCATCACGACCATACTGGACTCTCGCTGGCCGGACGATTACTACGACACCATGTCGGGGAAAATCCTCGCGCTGAAAACGAGCGATCTGGATGCCACGGCGAAGCAGGTGGTCCATCCTGACAACTTGATCTGGATCGTGGTCGGCGACCGTTCAAAGATCGAGGCGGGCATCCGGGAGTTGAATTTCGGCGAGATCCACTTCATCGACGCCAACGGCAATCCGATTTAGTTGCTGCGCGAAATTTGCTGCATCGCCGGTCACGCGACCTGTGGCCGGCACGAGCAACGATGAGCCGGAGCTACGAAACCCCGGCGCTACGGTTTGCGTTCTGCGCGAATGCTCTCCATTACGCTTTGAATCAGCTCCTTCGCTTTGCCAATCTCGGCGGTGATGATGCGAATGTCCATCACCGGTACAGCCGCGTCGCGATTGCTGTGGCAATAGACGCCGTGTTGACCCACGAGCACGAGCGCGTTGGTCAGTAGGTCGAGCGTGACGGCCAAGCGGCCGCGGTGCGGACCCATCATCGTTTCGTAGTGTTCCAATTCTTCGCGATGCTCGTCAAAAGCCGGCATAAATGTTTCCTCGGTGATGCGCAAAAAAGTGAGCGATGCGGTGCGGCTACGGAACGAAACGATAGCCCACGCCGCGAACGGTCAAGAGATGCCGCGGTTTCGCGGGATGGTCCTCGATGTAGCGCCGCAGGCGGACAATAAAATTATCGATTGCGCGCGTATCGGTGTCTTCGTGCAAGCCCCACACATCTTCCAAAATCGATTTCCGCGATACCGTGCGTCCGTTCTGGCGAATCAAATGGCGCAAAAGCTTGGCTTCCATCAGCGTAAGTTGGATGGTGTTGTCGGCCGTGCTGAGCTGGAGATTATCAAAATCAATCGTGCGGCCGTCAAAGGCGAAGAGGTCCTGGTCTGGATTTTGTGGTGCATTCTTGGCCGACGCGGCTGATTTCCCACCTGTCGGCTTCTGCTTCGATTCATTGTTGCCGTTACTCAGCCAACCGGTGCGGCGCAGGAGTCCCTGAAGCCGCGCCAAAAATATCGGCAATTGAAATGGTTTCGGCAGATAGTCGTCGGCCCCGGAAGCAAAACCTTCCAGGACGTCTTCCGGGCGCCCGCGTGCGGTCAGCATCAGGACCGGAACATAATTCTTGGCTTTGCGCAGAGCGGAGGCAACTCCGAATCCGTCAATTCCGGGGAGCATTACGTCGAGAACTACAGCATCGAACTTTTCTTTTGTTTTTAGCAGGCGGTCAATCGCAGATTCGCCGTCGCCCACAACCTGCACGAAATATCCCTCGGCTTCCAGGTTGAACTTCAGGCCGTCTGCCAGGTGCGCTTCGTCCTCCACCACCAGCACGCGGCTGCTCATGTGGCGCTCCGCGGCAATTCCAAGGTGACGGTGGTGCCTTGATTCTCGCCTTCGCTTTCGGCAAAAACTTTGCCGCCGTGCGCTCGCGCAATCGAGCGGACGATGAAAAGTCCCAGGCCGGTGCCTTTTACTTTGGACGTGCTGCGGCGCCGGACGCGGTGAAAGCGTTTGAAGACGCGCTTGAGCTGATCGGCTGGAATGCCTACGCCCCGGTCGCGAACGCGGAGAACCACGTGCTCTTCGTCCGACGTCTCAATGCTGACCGCGACGTCAACATTCCCCAAGGAGTATTTGATCGCGTTGTCGAGGACGTTCGATACGGCGGTGCGAAGCTCTTCCGGATCACCGAGCACGGGAAATTCGGCGGCTGGCTTTGCAAGCAGTGCGTCCTTTGCATGGCTGTCGCTCGCTGGCTGGCCGTTCGCGGATGCGAAGTGCAAAGCGCCGGAATCCAGATGGTGGCGCGAGCGCGCGAGCTCCATGCACTCGGTCACAAGATTGCCTAGGTCGATCTTGGCGCGGTATTGTTCGCCGCGCTTGTATCCCACTTGGCCGGCTTTCAGAACCTGCTCGACGGTGCCCAGCAGGCGGTCGGTGTCGTCGAGCATGAGCTGGTAGAACTTTTGTCGTTGCGCCTCTTCTATTTCGCGCCGCTGGAGCGTTTCGAGATACAGACGAATGGAAGTGATCGGCGTCTTCAGTTCATGCGTGACGGCGTTGATGAAGCTGCCGTGCTGTTCGTTCAGGCGGATTTCGCGGACGAGGAAAGTAGTGTTCAAGATCATGCCGAGAATAATCGTAGCGAAGACAATTACGCCGAGGAATAGCATAACGCTTTGGCGCCAGTTGAGGATGATCCAGCCCACGTCAAGCGCAACCGCCAGCGCCACCAGGGATATGCCCAGCACAAGGAAAAATGCGATTGTCTTCCGGCGGCTCGCGATACGCATGGTTTCTAAGAGGTCTCAACTGGATTGTACCGCGGAGGTGCATGTTTCGGCGCAGTAGATGCGTGCTCGAAGGCTGTGTCGTTAACTCACGAGGGAGAAGACGCTTGCGGCGTTTTTCTGAGCCGCGGTCGAAAAACTGCGGCTCAGTTTGATGTTATATCTGCGCGGAGACCAGCTCGGGCTGCGGTTCTGGAACGGCGAATTCGGCGAGTTCTTCGGCGCGCTTCATGGCCGCGAGCTTTGTGGTGTGAACCTGTTTCGCGAAGCCGACTTTCTCGAGCAGCCAGATGGCGTACCAGTTTGTGTCAACCTCGAACCACCGCAAACCGTGGCGAGCCGAGACCGGATGCGCGTGATGATTGTTGTGCCAGCCTTCGCCCCAGGTTAGCAACGCGACCCACCAGCTATTGGTGGAGAGATCGCGAGTCTCAAAGCGGCGGGTTCCCCATGAGTGGGTAGCGGAATTGACCAGCCAAGTGAAATGCAGACCGATCACGGTTCGAAAGAAAATTCCCCACAGAACGAACTTCCAACCGCCCACCGCAAGCAGTATCAGTCCGAGAACGATCATCGGCACGTAGTGATATTTCGTGATCCAGACGTGAAACTTGTCTTTGGCGAGTCGGGAACGTAACGCGCGAGCGTGGACGTGTCGTGGTGCATGGACTTGCCCATCAGGATCCAGCCCATATGCGACCACCATTTGCCGTCGATCGGTGAGTGAGGATCGCCTTCGTGGTCAGAATATTTGTGATGAATTCGGTGCGTGGCGACCCAGAAAATCGGGCCTCCTTCGAGCGCAAGTGTGGCGAAGACGGTGAGCGTGTATTCGAGCCACTTGGGAACTTGGTAGCCGCGGTGCGTGAGAAGCCGGTGATAGCACATTCCGATTCCCAGGCTGGTCGCCATCCACCACAGAACTACGGCGACGAAAAATGCTTTCCAGGTGAAGAAAAACAACGCCACGATGGCGCCTATATGGAATATCGCCATGAACGAAGCCGTGACCCAGTTCACTTCGTCGTTGGCTGCTGCCTTCCTGTTCAGATCGGTGAGTTCAACTGCCATATTTTTGGCCCTTTCTTCTGTTCTTACGCTTTCGATATTTCTTCGCGTTCCGTAATTTGTCTTACGATGAGATTAGACTAGCAGTAATGGGAAAACGAAATTGTAATAGTTCTGTAATACCAGGACTTAGCCGGTCAAAACGGTTACCTGTACTTTCCTGGCCTTTCGTTTCAGAGGCGCCGAACAGAGGCGCGATGGGGCGGGTATTTTGCAGCTTATGATGCCCGAAGCAGCGTATAAACTTGGCCGCAAGCCGCCGCACTCCAAAGCTGCTGACTGGCAATTTGGATGGTTCTAGAACCGCGTATTGCGCGCTACGGAACAGTTCGCCGCAGTTTCCTTTACTATACGGCACCGAGGTCGGATAATTTGGCTCGTTGTCTGTCGGCGTAGCACTAGCGTAAATTGTGAATACTTTGCCGCGCGAAAGCGGGAGTCCATTTTCCTCCAGAGCCGCTTCCTGGGAAGCACTTGCGGCTTGTGAGACCTGCGGGGTGAGCAAAAGATGAGACGTTCAGATTTGGTGCGAAATGCGGCGAAAGGGAAGACGGTACGGACCTCTCAAATCGTCTTTGGAGAGCGGCAGCATCTTTTGCGCGTGCTTGATTCGGTGGAACGCAGCGCGCTCCCGGCGCCGCGGCTGGAACAAGAACGTCGCGTCATCGAGCAACTGATCCATGCGCGCACGCAGGAGCTGAATCGCATCAACGCCGGATGGGACGAAAAAATCGGCTTGGTTCTGAGCGCAGAGGTAAGGCCGGAAGCGCTGGACAGTTTGTCGCGGCAGGCGCCGAAAGAAGACTACTATTTGCTGCGGCTGATCAGCGAGCATCCCAAGGTTTCCGCCAAGACGCTCGGGCATCTTTCACATCATCCCTACTCAGCGATCCGCGAAAACATAGCTCGGCATCCGAATAGCGACGCGGCTACGCTCACGCGTCTCAGCAGGGATCGCACGCAACCACTTTGGTACCTTGTCGCGTTTAATCCGAATGCTCCGTCCGCGCTGCGCAAGAAGCTGCAAGAGCGCATGCGCCGGTTGGGCGAAAAATCCGCCACACAATAAACAGCCGCCCTTCCTACTGCGTTTCGTTGCTAGCAAGTTTGAAAGCTCCGAATTATGCCCCGCACAGAAACCGGCAATTCGAGTGCAAGGCGAGAATTGCTTGTGATGTAGAATCGGCGGCGTGACCCGCGATCAATCTTCCTCGGACAGATTTAACATCGCTGACGAATTCATCTCGCGGCCTGCGCGGGAGCATCCGGACAAACTTGCCGTTTTGGGAGTGGAGCGCGAAGCGACTTACGGCCAACTGGAAACTGAAGTAAGCCGCGTGGCGCGTGCGCTGCTGGATTCCGGTTGCCAACCTGGGGATCGCGTCCTGATCGCGCTGCCTGATTCGGTTGAGTTCATCGCGTGTTTCTTCGGTGCCGCGAGAATTGGCGCGATCGCCGTGCCGGTGAATTCGATGGCGCGAGCCGCAGACTATCGCCATTACCTTTCGAATTCCGGCGCGCGCTTTGCGATGGTGCATGCATCGATCCTGGCTGAATTTGTTTCGGGGATCGCGCCGGGTGCGCTGGAATTAGTCGTCGTTTTCGGCCGCACGGTTTCGCGCTTGCAAAATCCGCCGAGCAAAATCGTTCATTCCAGCCATTGGCTGCCGGTTAATAGAGGAGCCGCGGAAACTTATCCGACGGCGGCTACCGACGCCGCGTTTTTTCTTTACACCTCGGGCAGCGGCGGCACTCCAAAAGCGGCGGTGCATCGACACCGCGACATGCCGGTCACCTCGCGCAACTTCGCGCAGGGAGTCTTGGGTCTTCGCGGCGATGATCGGATGTTCTCCGTCTCGAAACTCTATTTTGCATACGGCCTCGGGAATGGCATGTATTTCCCGCTTTTTTTCGGCGCCAGTACTTTGCTGTATCCCGATCGCCCGCGTTCCGACCGCGTCGCTCAACTTGTAACGCAATACCGCCCGACCGTGTTTTTCGCCGTGCCCACTTTTTACGCCGCTCTTCTTCGCGAAGCTGAGCAGGGCTTAAATGTGGATTTCTCTTCCATTCGGATCGCGGTGTCGGCGGGCGAATCATTGCCCTCGGAGATTTTCGAGCGCTTTCGCGGACGCTTCGAGATCGAAATTCTGGACGGCATCGGCTCGACCGAAATGCTCCACGTTTTTCTCTCTGCGCGGCCTGGGGAAGCGCGCCCAGGAACTTGTGGCCGCGAGGTTCCTGGATACGAAGCGCGCATTGTTGACGAATTGCGCGAGCCCGTCGCTGACGGCGAAATAGGAAACTTGTGGGTGAAGGGCGAAAGCGCTTTCGCCGAGTATTGGCAAATTCCCGAGCTAACCGCGCGCGTAAAACAAGACGGCTGGGTGTTTACCGGCGACAAATTCACACGCGATGCCGAAGGCTTTTATCATTATGCCGGCCGCGCCGACGACATGATGAAAGTTTCAGGCATGTGGGTCTCACCGGGGGAAGTAGAGAACGCTCTGCTCGCGCATCCGGCCATTGCGGAATGCGCGGTTGTTGGAATGGCCGATGCGCTGGGCCTGGTGCGACCGGTCGCCTTTATCGTGTTGCGCGCCGGGTTGACGAATCCCGCCGGCGGCCTGGACAGCGAAATAAACGGCTGGCTGCACACGCGCCTGGTCGGCTTCAAATGCCCGCACGAATTCCGTTTCGTCTCCGAGCTACCGAAGACTGCCACCGGCAAGATCCAGCGCTTTTTGTTGCGCTCTTCGTAGCCAACACCGCACGCCGCCGCAATTCTGCAGCGGGCTAGCTTCATCTCGCTACGCTAGGCACTAGAGTCAGGCTACAGCCGAGGAAGACAGTTCGTGTGAAAGCTCGCAGGAAAACGCCTCATGAATATTATTCTCACCGAGACCAATGAAACACGATGCCGGCGCCCACCAGCAAATTGTTTTGGTGGTCGTTCGTGGAGTTTGCAAAGTTGGTCAGATAATAATCGATCTGAATCACTCGCACCGCGAACCGCGGACTCAGCGGCACATCAATGCCCCCACCGATGCGAGTCGCAAACGAAAACCCCCGGCCCACTCCGGCGACTCCGCCTCCGGCGTGCGCGCCGCCCAAAAGCACTTGGACAAAAGGTTCTGGTTTACGTTTCCCCTCCAGCCACGGTTGCCGAAGTTTGTAACGTGCTCCGGCCAAATACGAAGTCAAGGTCAACGAGCTTCCCGCAGTCGGCGCATCGCTCGCATATCCGGCGCTGAAATCCACAACCGCTGACCAGGGGCCGTGAAAATTCCACGAGCCCGAAATGCCGCCGCCGTTCAAGCCGAAACAGCCGCACTCTCCCGGACCGGCGTTTGTGTGCACCCATTCGTAAGTCGCCGCAGCGTCTCCTCGATACGACGACTCCTGTGCCACGGCGGCAGTCGTTCCGGCGAATAATAAAATAATTGCTACAACAAGCGATCGCATTCGCAATTCTCCTCAAACGCGCTTCATTAATTGGATGGCACGGAAATGCTCACTGCAACGTTGCTGATCACCGCTTGCTCGAAAGATCCCCCTGTGGACGCGGTGAAATACATATAAGCCACGGGTGGAAGCGACACGCTTCCTGACATCACCTGCACTCCGTCCAGAGTCACCGTCATTTGCCCCTGAATAACTGAAATGGTGTAGTCGTGTGAAATTGACTGGCCCACCGCGACCAGCGTCGGAATGCTGGTGTTGACGTTGAACCAAGGCTTTTCAAACAGTGCCGCGTCGCTTCTTCCCACGCCAACGTAGGGAACCATTGGGTCGCCGGCGTTGTGATAGGTGTCAAATCCGAATAAGCTGCCGGGAATTCCGGCTGCCCCCAATCCCATGCCCTGCGTGCCTAAGCTCGTCGTCGTCGCTCCAGTCGAAGGATCGCCAAATACCAATGTGAAGCCATCGGCTGGAGTAGGACTAGGATTGCTGAGCGTCATGGTAAAGCTGAGCTGAATGTCGCCGGTGGAGATCAGGTCAGGCCACACAATTTCACCCAACTGATCGGTTACCGCGGGCGTCAATTGGAAACTGCATGCCGGGCCGCCGGGCACTGTGTCGTCCAACGGGGACCAAGTCGTATCGCAGAGATCTCCCGGAACCGACAAAGGTCCTACAAAGAGTCCCGCAGAGACGCTGACCACGGAGGTAGTGCTGCCGTTGCTCACCACCACATAAAAGACGGAACCGGACTCCGCGAGAGTGGCGTCAGTCTGTGCGAACGTCGAGCCGGTCGCTCCCGGAATCGCTGTAAATGACGAGCTGCCCGGCGCGGCTTCGTACCACTGATAGGTCAACGGAAGATCGGAAACCGCCGTCACTTGGTACGTCGCGGTTGCGCCCACGATGACGTATTGAGTGACAGGCTGTTGGGTGATCTGAATCCCATTGCCAACCGCAAGGGTCGCGGGCTGGGAAACTGCTTGCCCGTAGTTATTGGTTACGATCACATAGTATTGATCCTGATCGTTGCTGACGGCAGTATCCGCACCGGGCACTGTGTAGCTGGCGGAAGTGGCTCCCGATACCAAAACTCCCGTCGTTTGTCCGGCGGGAATCACATACCACTGATACGCAAGCGCAGGCGTGCCGGAAGCCACCACGGTAAACGATGTCGTATCTCCTGGCGCAACGGTCTCACCAACGGGCTGAGTAATGATCGTCGGCGCAGCATTTCCCGCCACCACGGTCAGCGTCGCGGCGGCGCTGGTAAGCGGAGTCGCGCACGAATCCGCAACGATCGCATAATACTGATCGCCGCTGTAAGTCGTGTCCACCGCCGGCGTGATGTAAGTGCTGGATGTTGCGCCGGGAATCGCCGTTCCGCTCGACGCGCCGGACGCGATTTGATACCACTGGTACGTGAACGGGGGCAGCCCTTGCGCCGCTACCGCAAACATAGCCGTCTGTGTCGGAAGCACGGTAAGATTCGCGGGGTTCGACGTGATCGTCGATCCCACCGCCACCACGGCGATGTTCGAAGTCACACTTCCCGCTCCATTCGTGACCGTGACGCTGTAATTTCCCGCATCGCCCGCGGCCGCCGCTGGAACGGTGTAGGTTGCACTTGTGGCGTTCGGAATCGGCACGTCATTCAGGCTCCACTGATAGCTAGCTGCGTACGTGGCAGTCACACTGAGCACGATGCTCCCCCCGGTGCAAACGTGCTGGCTAGTCGGTTGACTCATAATCACCGGAGCGCTAATCGAAGCTGTGGTTGTAACGAATACCGATGGTTCGTCCACGCTCGTGGCCGTGATCGTGTAGGTGCCCACAGCGGTAGGTGAAGTCCATACGTTGGCGTTGAAAGTTCCAACGCTCGCGCTCCAGATTAAGTTGTTCGTCACGCCGCCGCTTGCCGTGGCAGTAAAGGTAATTAGTCCCGGCGCGGTGGTCTGATTCGCGGGCAAAATCGGCGTAATCGTCACCATCGTTGGGGTGACCAAACATGTGGTGGAAGCAACGTTCCCTTTCGAATCCGTAACCGTTAGCGTGTAAGTTTTTGGGGAAGTCAAAAGTGGAGTCGGGTACGACGCTCCGCTCACAGCCGTTGCCGTAATATCGGAACTCCCAACGCCCATCGAGCCGATAACGCCCGTCCCGCCTGAGAACGTGGGAACCAGTCCTACGGATGAGTTGTACGGCGGCGTTGCCGAGCTGGGAACAAGACTCTTGGCTAGCGGCTGCAGCACAGTCAGCGTCGCCCCGTTGCTTGTTACTGTGCCGACCGCATTCGACACGGTCACGGTGAAGACCGAACCGCTATCGCCCAACACAGAGGGCGGCGTAGTGTAGCTGCTTGACGTGGCGCCGCTGATCGCCACTCCGTTCTTGTACCACTGATAGGTCAGCGTTCCCGCGCCCGTCGCCGTCACGCTAAACGTTCCTGTCTGTCCAACCTCTACTGTCAGACTAACCGGCTGCGTGATAATCGTCGGAGGCAGTGGCTTCGCGCCTTCAAATCCGCCGTTGCACGCCCACATACTTAGCAGAGCGAAGATTGCAACCAGAGCGCTCGCCACACGAACGATGGCTCGATGGTCCAAGACGGAATGGTTTTCAACGCGGTTGTTACTAAGGCGCTCGGTGGACCCTAACGCCGCAGCGCCGGGCGATACAAAACTTGCGAGGGCACCGAGCAGGCCATGAAGATAGACCGACAAAATCCGCTGAGTACCTCGATGCGCACGTGGCACGATTAGAATCTCCTCATTTGACTATATCCAGAATTTAGGGTCGTGCTTCATTTTCGGCGCGGAACAGCCCCAATCAGCTATTAATTCTTTCGTTTGCGTGATGCCAGGGCCTGGAGCTGTGAAAGAAAAGTTTGCGGGTCCGCGCATGTCGCTAAGGGCGTCCACGATGTACTCGAAGAAAATATGACACCGTTTTCATCCATTTAGCTTCTAGTGCCTGGTTACTTTGACAACCGGAGACTGACCTACTGCCGCAATCCCTGCCACAAGACAAATTGGCTCTTTACAGCTATAATTAGATCTTTATATTGGCCTATAGGGACGAGCCAATGCTTCCACTACATTTACAGCCCGAAAGCCACATTCCGCTATACGTGCAACTGCGCGATCAGCTTCGCGCCCTGGTCCATTCCGGCGAACTGCGCACGGGTGACCGTATCCCTGCAAGCCGCGAACTGGCAACGCAACTGGGTGTCCATCGCACAACCGTGGCGAACGCATACGCCGAACTAGAATCAGAAGGCATGATTCAAGGGCACGTTGGCCGAGGCACTTATATCTGCGGCTCTCCGGCGAAGCAGTTCACTCCGCCACCGCGAGCGAACGGCAATGGCGGCGGCATGCGTTGGGAATCGATTTTTGCGGACGAACGCGCCGACGAAAACCTCACGCGTTTGATGCCTGAAGTTCCTCCCGATTCGATTGCATTTATCACCGCGCGGCCCTCCGAGGAATTTTTCCCCGTGGAAGAATTCCGGCGCTGCTGCAATGCGGTGCTTCGCAGTGACGGCAGGCACGTCTTGCAGCTCGGTTCTTCCGACGGCTACGAGCCGCTGAAGCGCGTCCTTATTGAATTCCTTCGCGCGGACGGCCTGCACATTCGCAGCGAGCAGCTCCTGATCACGGGTAGCTGCCAGCAAGCCATCGATCTGGTGTGCAAAGCCTTTCTGCGTCCGGGTGATTCGGTCGCGCTTGAGAATCCCGCTTATCCGGGAGCGGTGGCGATATTTGCCGGAGCGCGCGTCCGCATGCTGGCCGTTGGCGTTGAGACAGATTCCCGGCGCATCGGCCATGTCGGCCTGGATCTCGACGCGCTCGAGTCCGTGCTGTTGCAGAATCGCGTGAAATTCATTTTCGTCACGCCCGATTTTCACAATCCAACCGGCACCATGATGCCTCTGGCGGAACGACGCAGGCTTCTCGAAATTGCCTCGCACTATCAAGTTCCCATCATCGAGGATTCGATTTACGCGCGGCTGCGGCTGCGCGGTACCGCGCTGCCATCGCTGAAAGCGCTGGACAAGTCTGGAAACGTGATTCAGATCGACAGTTTTTCGAAAATAGCGTTCCCGGGATTGCGCGTCGGCTGGTGCATCGGCCCGGAGAATGCCATCGAGCGTTTGCGCTTGGTGAAGCAATCCACCGACTTGCACACCGACCAACTGGCCCAGGCCACTCTTGCCGAATTTGTGCGCCGTGGATATCTGGCGCGGCACATGGCGAAGATGAAAAAAGTTTATCGCGATCGCTTAGAGGCCATGGAGTCCGCGCTCGAAAAATACATGCCAAAGGAAGCCACATGGACGCGTCCCGAAGGCGGCATGTCCGTCTGGGTGACCCTGCCCGCGGGGTTTGATGCGGGCGAGCTGCTGATTCATCTCCGTGAGCGCGGCGTGCTTTTCGTCCCCGGGCGTTATTTCTATCTCCAGAATCCGCAGCCCAATACTTTGCGGCTAGGTTTCGCAGGCTTAGACGAGAAGAAGATTGCTCGCGGCGTGCAGACATTTAGCGAGCTATTGAAAGTGGAATTTCACAAGCGCCAGCGCGGCGCGAGAAGCGAATTGCCGCCGCGCGTGGCATTCGTTTAGAAAACATGCTGCTCTCACCCAATCCGACCAACACATGCTTCGGCTGCGGCGGCGCGAATGACCGTGGAATGAAGCTCACCTTCGAGCAGGACGACGCCACCAAGCGCATTCGCGGAGCTTTCAAGTTGGGCGCTGAATATCAAGGCGGCCCGGGATTTATTCACGGCGGAATTATCGCCACCGTCCTCGATGAAGCCATGGGCAAACTCTGCCGCTTTCGCGCAGTGCGCGCGGTGACGGCGGAGCTGACTGTGGAATATTTGAAGCCCGTATCCGTGGATGCGCCTTTATTGATCGAAGCATATGAGGTGGAAAAGACCGGAAGGAACTTGCATTTCGTTGGAGAGATTCGCAATCAAGCAGGGGATTTGCTTGCGCGCGGCCGCGGGCGATTCGTCGTGATCGAACCTAGAGAATCGCGTGTTAAAGAGACGGCTGATGCCGCCAGCGATAAAAAGATTTCGTAATCCGATTTTATAACAGGAGAAACATATGGATCTGATGAATAACAATCTGTGGCGCGTGAAAGTAGGCTTGGCCGAAATGCTGAAAGGCGGCGTGATCATGGACGTCACCAACGCCGAGCAAGCAAAAATCGCCGAGCAAGCCGGAGCTTGCGCGGTGATGGCGCTCGAACGAGTGCCGTCCGATATACGCAAGGACGGAGGCGTGGCGCGCATGGCCGCTCCGCGCATTATTCGCGAAATCATGAATACGGTTTCGATCCCGGTGATGGCCAAAGTTCGCATCGGACATTTTGCCGAAGCGCAGGTGCTGGAAGCGCTCGAACTCGATTACATCGACGAAAGCGAAGTGCTCACGCCCGCGGACGAAGAGCACCACGTCTGGAAGCACGGCTTCAAGGTACCCTTTGTTTGCGGCGCGCGAAATTTGGGAGAGGCGCTGCGCCGCATCACCGAAGGCGCCGCGATGATTCGAACGAAAGGCGAGGCCGGTTCGGGCAACATTGTGGAAGCGGTCCGCCACCTGCGCACGATCGTCAGCCAGATGAAACGCCTCACTTTGTTGGGCGAAGAAGAGTTGGTGCACGAATCCAAAGAGCTCGGCGCGCCATTCGAGCTAGTCCAGTGGGTAGCGAAGAACGGAAAGTTGCCCGTGCCGAATTTTTCGGCAGGCGGCATCGCCACTCCCGCGGACGCATCGCTGGTAATGCAACTTGGCGCCGAAGCAGTCTTCGTCGGCTCCGGAATTTTCAAGTCGAGCGATCCGGCGCAGCGCGCGCGCGCCATCGTGAAGGCCACAACGCATTACAAGGACCCGAAAGTTGTGCTGGAAGCCTCCGAAGAGCTCGGCGATGCGATGAAGGGCCTCGATATCCGCCAGCTCGAAGAAAAAGACTTGATGCAAACCCGCGGCTGGTAAGTGCGACCTCGACATGAACATTGGAATACTCGCGATTCAAGGTGACTACGAAGCTCACGCCAAAATGCTTGACCGCATCGGCGTTGCCCACACGTACGTTCGCCGCCCCGAAGATTTGGAGGGCGTTTCCGGCGTAATTCTGCCGGGCGGTGAAAGCACCACGCACTTGAAGGTGATGACCGAAGAGGGCCTCTTCGACGCGCTGAAGCAGTTCGCTTCCAACGGAGGCGCATTTTTCGGAACTTGCGCCGGAACGATTCTTCTCGCGCGCGAAGTTCACGGCCCCTCGCAGGAATCGCTTGCGCTGCTCGATGTCTCCGTCCTGCGAAATGGCTACGGACGGCAACTTGCCAGCAACGTTCACCTGGGACAGACAAAAATTGCCGAGGCGCCTGTGGAAATGGTTTTCATCCGCGCGCCGATTATCGAGTCCGTCGGTAAAGGCGTGGAAGTGCTGGCGGAAGACGCCGGGCATCCGGTGCTGGTGCGTCAGGGCAAGATTCTGGCTTCCACCTTTCACCCCGAGCTGACCGGCGACTCGTCCGTCCACGAATATTTCTTGAAGATGGCGGAGAGCCCCTCCTAAGCTATGCCGCAGCCGGTCAAGGTGCTCTTCGTGTGCATGGGCAATTGCGTCCGAAGCCAAATGGCGGAGGCGATTGCGCGCCACGAATATTCCGACATTATCGAAGCAGAGAGCGCCGGGGTCTCCCCACTGGGATTTATTGACAACACCACGCAGCGGGTACTGCGCGAACGCGGCATTTCGTTCGAAGGACAGTTTTCGAAAGGCCTCCGCACGCACACGCTGAAGAAACCGGATCTCATCGTGAACATGTCCGGCATTCCCGGAGCGTCTCTTTTTGCGGGCAAGGCGTTTGAAGACTGGCGGGTACAAGACCCGTTCGGCGAAGATATAGAAATCCACCGTCTCGTCTGCGATGATATCGAAGCTCGTGTCAAGGATTTATCAACGCGTTTGCGCCGGACGCAGACGGATGAGGCTGCGAAGCCGGAAGAGCGATCGGAAGGCGCGTCTTCGTAGCGCCGGCGGCCCGCGGGCAGGTTTAGATAAGACGCTTCAGAAAACAAAAAGAGCCGGCGAGACGCCGGCGCTACGAAAATCCGTTGCGTTCTGTGATTGATTTTTGAAATTGCGAGGAGAATTTTGCGGCGCGAGAAAACCAGCGTATCCCAGGAAGATTATCTAAAAGCTATCTGGGAGCTCGTGCAGGAAGAGCAAGCGCCAATCAGCGCACGCCTGGCCGAAGACCTTGGCGTCACGCCGCCCGCCGTAACCAACGCGCTCAAACGCATGGCCCGCACCGGCTACCTGCATGTCCGGCGCGACGGCCGCATCGTCCTTTCCGTGAAGGGGCAGGGAATCGCGCAGCACTTGGTTCTTCGCCATCGCCTCGCTGAAAAGCTTCTCACCGACGTCATCGGCATTGATTGGTCGCGCGCGCACGAAGAAGCCGAGCGCTTGGAACACGGAATTTCGCCGCAGGTCGCAGCGTTGCTGTTGAAGCGCTTCGGCCGCGACGTCCGCTGCCCGCACGGCGTTCCACTCTTCGGCGGCATGTCCAAGCTGCGGCGGAAATTTGGCGCGGTCCGGCTGTCTGATGCCGAGGTCTCCCGCTCCTACGAGGTTCTCCGCGTCTTCGAAAAAGATCCTAAGTTTCTCGAGTTCATGGAAAGCCTCAAGCTTCGCCCCGGCACGCGCCTGCGAGTCCACAAGCGCGAGTACGACGAGACCATGGCCATATCGGTGGGCCGTCGTCCCGCGCGCGTCCATTTGGGCAAACCAGCCACCGAGCGCCTCTGGGTCCGCCGCGTGCCCTCCTAACGGGCACCAGTGACGCGCCAATCTGGGATGCGCGACTTGAATTTTCCTCCCCGCCAGAGTAACTTTAGAATTGCCCATTCGGCCTGTTCGCAGGCTCAACATCATTTCGCGTGGTGCGCCCACAGACGGTCGCCGGGCCCACGGAGCAGGAATGCAGAGTTTTGACGGCGAATTTGGATGGCAGAATTTCTAAATCAAGATCGCGGAGGAAATCACATGGCAACTGCAGTGGTACAGCCTGATAGCAGCGTTACTGGTTTCGTGTCCAAGACGGGCAAGCTTCTGATCAACGGAAAATGGGTCGAAGCGGCCTCTGGCAAAACTTTTCCCACGTACAATCCCGCGACTGGCGAGGTTCTCGCCAACGTTGCCGCGGGCGACAAAGAAGACATCGACCGAGCGGTGAAAGCTGCGCGCGCAGCTTTCCAAACCGGCAAGTGGTCCAGGATTTCCCATTCCGACCGCGGCAAGTTGCTCTGGAAGCTTGCTGACCTGCTCGAAAAGCACGCTGAAGAATTTGCGCAACTCGAATCGCTGGACAACGGCAAGCCGCTCAAGATCGCCCGCGTTGCCGACCTTCCGCTTGCAATCGATCACTTCCGTTACTACGCAGGCTGGGCGACGAAGCTCGAAGGCAACACGATTCCGATGGGCCTCTCGAAACAGGGCGCGTTCCATGCTTACACCTTGCGCGAACCTGTGGGCGTGGTAGGCCAAATCATTCCTTGGAATTTCCCGTTGCTGATGGCTGCGTGGAAGCTAGCCCCGGCACTGACCACAGGTTGCACTGTGGTATTGAAGCCGGCGGAACAGACTCCTCTTACGGCCCTTCGTCTCGGCGAGCTGATCATGGAAGCAGGATTCCCCGAAGGCGTTGTAAACATCGTTCCAGGCTACGGCGAAACAGCCGGCGCAGCTCTAGCGGCGCATCCGGACGTCGATAAAGTTGCTTTCACGGGTTCCACGGAAGTCGGCAAACTGATCGTGCACGCCGCAACCGGCAACCTGAAGAAAGTCTCGCTGGAACTGGGCGGAAAATCTCCGAACATCGTCCTGGAAGACGCCGACATCGACGCCACCATTCCCGGAGCGGCCAGCGCCATCTTCTTCAACCAGGGCCAAACCTGCTGCGCAGGCTCGCGCCTTTTCGTTGACAAGAAAATTTTCGACAAGGTTGTTGACGGCGTAGCGCAAGTCGCCAGCAAAATCCGCGTTCGCGAGGGATTTGACCCCGACAGCGACATGGGCCCGCTCGTTTCCGAAGAGCAATTCAACAAAGTCTGTGGCTATCTGGAATCCGGCAAGAAAGAAGGCGCGAAAGCGGTGACGGGCGGCGGTCGCGAAGGCAACAGAGGCTACTTCGTACAGCCGACAGTCCTCGTCAACACCACCGACACCATGAAAGTGGTGCAGGAAGAAATTTTCGGGCCCGTCCTTACGGCGATTCCGTTCAGCGACATCAACGAGATTGCCGCGAAGGCCAACGACACGGTGTACGGTCTCGCCGCAGGAATCTGGACGCGCGACATTAAGAAAGCGCATGCGCTCGCGTCCAAGCTCCGCGCCGGAACTGTGTGGATCAATTGCTACAACGTTTTCGACGCAGCGCTCCCATTCGGCGGTTACAAGCAGTCCGGCTGGGGCCGCGAGATGGGCCACGAAGTCCTCAAGAATTACACCGAGGTCAAGTCGGTCTGCTGCGCGCTGTAAATCGTCGCTTCTAGAAATAAAAAGGGGCCGAGTTTATCGCTCGGCCCCTTTTTTATTTTCCCTGAACAGTGTCGCCGCTACTGCGATTTAGGCTTCTGTTCGCGAAGCTGCTGCTTCCATCCCAGAATTCGCGCCTTGTTTCCGGCTTCTTCGGCTTCCGGAACCATCCCCAATCGCTGGTAGGCGCGCGAAATCGTGGTCCACGCAAGAATGTCGTCCGGCTCCAGAACCAGAATTCGCCGCGCCGCTTCAATCGTGCGGTGAAAATCTTCGCGGGCGTGATACGCTTGCGCCAGGCCATGAAGCGCGTCGATCAACTTAGGATCGAGCTCCAGCGCGCGGTTGTATTCCTCAATCGCCGAGTCGAGTTTGCCCTCGCCAAAAAAATCAATTCCAGCGTAGTAGTGGTCTTCCGCGGTCATCTTAAAAACCCTTCCGCAAGCGCCCCGATTCTACCATTTCGGCGCGAGCGAACTTTTGAGAATGGGTCCACCGCAACGAGAGGGCGGCGGGCCGCACATCCCGTTTGCGTCCCATGTTGAACGCCCTGCGCTATTACTGGATCACCGCGCGCGGCTATCGTCTGCGCCCGTGGGCTTCGCCGTACATTCAGTGGCGTATGGAAACGTTTTTCGGCAAAGAGGCGTCCGAGCTCGACGCGCGAAAATTCTTTCGGCTGATGTGGCGGGAACGCGCTCGCATCGAACGCTTCCTGGAATGGGTGGCGATACGCCGAGGCGCTCAGAATTCCTGAGACGACGCTCTACAATCTCCCGGACATTCGCGAAAGCAATTTTCCCTGCGGTGAAATCACCGAAATAATCAGGTGGTCCGTCAGCGGCACGTCTTTGTCGCGAATCTTCAACAGGAACAGCAGCCTGCTGTCGCCTTCTTCGGAAGTAATCGCCACGCGCTGAACCGCAAATTGCTCCACCGGCCGCATGGCCAGTCCTCGCTTCCATTGGGCCTTGAACCGGATTCCGTTCACGAAGCTGGGCGCGGGAGCCGGCGTGTAAATATCGGCGTCGCAAACAGAGATGGAGAGCTGCATCTGAACGGTAATCTGCTCGGGAAAATTCTGTACCACCCGGGAATTCTTGTGAAATTCATCGCCGGACGGCGTTTCGTGCCGCTGCAGCCCGTCAAAAAATTCTCCGGAAGTCATCACCGGGCTGAAATTGACGCATACATCTCGCTCGCGAACCTGGCCGGAGGAGAGGGGCACCACCTCTTTGTATTCCACGATCTGCGCCGCAGCCTGGAAGGACGCTTCACCCAAAGCGTCGAACGGTATCAGGAGAAAAAGTATTGCCACGAGGACGCTAAGAAACCTGGAAACGGCAATTTTCATGTTCGAAGGCATCGTGCGGCGCTGCCGCAAAAGCATGCTCCATTATCCCTGGTCGCCGCCGATTAACTCTTGATCGAGCGCTTCCTCAATCGTATGTCAAAAGACTTGCAAGTGCACGCGATCACGCGCATCTGTGCGTTGAGCGTATAATCATCGTAGCGCGTTCTTTGCTCCGCGCCATTTCATGCAAGATCTGAAGATCCTCCAAAAGACTGCGTCGCTGCACGAAGCTCGCTGGTGGAATCCCGAGCCGGGCGGCAAAGCGCATTGCTATCTCTGCCCGCGCCATTGCCATATCGGCGATGGGCAGGCCGGCTTCTGCTTCATCCGCGTGAACGAAGGCGGCAAGCTTTACAGTCTTGGCTACGCTTCGCCCGCCGCGATGCAAATCGATCCCATCGAGAAAAAGCCGCTCAATCATTTTCTGCCCGGAACGCGCGTGTTTTCCATGGGCACCGCCGGCTGCAACATGGGCTGCTTCTTCTGCCAGAATTGGGACATCTCGAAATCGCGCTCCGATCAAGTGCATTCGTCGCACGTCCCGCCGGAAGATGTAGTTCTGCTCGCAATCAAAAATAACTGCCCGTCGATTGCATTCACGTACAACGAGCCCACAATTTGGGGTGAGTACGTCATCGATATTTGTGCTGCCGCCAAAGAGCGCGGGCTGAATACCGTGATGGTCACGAACGGCTACATCACTTACGACGCGTTCCACGATATTTACGATCACGTGGACGCCGCCAATGTGGACCTGAAGGCCTTCACCGAAAATTTCTACGGCCGCATCACTCTCACGCATTTGCAGCCGGTACTCGATGCCTTGAAATGGCTGAAGAATGAAACCAACGTCTGGTTCGAAATCACGAATTTGATCATTCCCACCTTGAATGACGGCGCGGACGAATTCCGCAAACTGGCCGACTGGATCTTCGAAAATCTAGGTCCGGACGTGCCGCTGCACTTCACCGCGTTCCATCCTGACTTTAAGCTGCAGGACAAACCGCGAACGCCGCCCGAAACTCTCCACGCCGCGCGCGCTATCGCGCTCGAAGCAGGACTGCATTATGTCTATGAGGGGAACATCCACACCGACGCGGCGCTTACTCTGTGCCCGTCATGCGGAACGCTGTTGATCCGCCGCTCGTGGCACGACGTTCAGCAGAATAATCTTCGAGACGGTCGCTGCCCCAATTGCCGTCTCGCAATCCCGGGACGCTGGACCAATCCGCACGGAGCGACGCTGGCGAAAGTGCTTCGCAAAGCTGAATCTTTAGCCGCAGAACGATACGGGGATCTGAATCTCTAACCCTCGTTCCCATCGATTTAAGTAACTAACGAGCGCCGCGGCACGTAATAATAGTGTGGCTGAAATGACTGAGACAATCGACGAAATCGCGATCCGCACGGAGCAGGTCTCTCGCAGCTATCAAATGGGCGACGCGTTGGTGCGCGCCGTGGACGACGTCAGCATTGCGATTCGTTCCAGGGAATTCGTAGCGCTCCTCGGCAGTTCCGGCTCCGGAAAATCCACATTGCTGAATTTGATGGCGGGACTCGACCGCCCGAGCTCCGGCGCCATTTTTGCCCACGGACGCAACCTCGCCGAAATGAGTTCTGAAGATCTCGCGCAACATCGCAGCCACACTATCGGAATGGTCTTTCAGGCCTTCAATCTGCTGCCGCGCATGACGCTCGAGGAAAATGTGGAATTGCCGCTGCGTCTGGCGGAGGTGGAACGCGCAGACCGCGCAGGGCGAGTCCGCGAAGCCGTCGAGCGTGTGCGCCTGGCGGCCCGCTTGACGCACCGACCGAGTGAATTGTCCGGTGGCGAACAGCAACGCGCAGCGCTCGCGCGAGCTCTCGTGAACCGTCCAACAATTTTGCTGGCGGACGAACCCACCGGAAATCTGGACAGTGCTACGGGCGACGCCATACTTCACTTACTGCAGGAAATTAATCAATCGCTGGGCATGACCATCGTGATGGTGACGCACGACCGCGACCGCGCCGCTCGCTTCGCGCATCGAATCGTCACCATGGCGGACGGCAAATTGATCAGCGAAGGTACACAGTCATGAAGGCGCGCGACCTCACGGAACTCGCCGGCCGCAACCTTCGCGAAGCGCTGCTGCGCAACTCGCTCACCACACTCGGCATCGCCGTGGGAGTGGCTTCGCTCGTCGCCATGCTCTCGCTTGGAGTGGGACTGCAGCAACTTGCCAGCAAGCGCCTTTCGCGCTCAGGCTTGTTCGACGCTGTCTTTGTCAGCTCGCGAATGAACCAGCGCGGATTTGGGCGGCCAACCCGCCCCGACCCCGCGAATGCAGCGCCAGCCAAGATATTGGACGCAGAAGCGCGTCAGAAAATCGCCGGTCTCGCGAATGTTGTCGAAGTCTATCCCGAGATTCGCTTTCCCACGGAAATCCAATTCGAAGGCAAACCGTTTTCGACCACCGTGGCTGGCATTCCCGCTTCCGCTAAATCCGATGGCGCGTTCGATGGCATGAAGGGCACATTCTTCTCGGGCCCGAATGTCGATGAAGCAATACTTCAAATCGAGTTCGCCAAGGACCTTTCGACACAGCCGGATTCGCTGATCGGCAAAGATCTGACGCTGCGCTATGCGGAACGCCAGCCGCTCCCGGCAGAGCCAAGCGCTGGCAAGAGCAAAGCAGGCGCGGACGGAACAATTCCACGCTCGGCAGAAACTGAACTTTCGCCGGGTTTTTCCATCGTGCCGCGCGAAAAAACCTTTCGTATCGTCGGCGTTGTCGAAACCGAGCCGGCCACGGGGTTTGGCGGTTTCGGCCGGGGCCGATTGCTCATTCCCTTGCAAGTTGCCGAGACTTTGCGCATCACGCAGGCAAATGATTTGCGCGAAATTCTGCGCGGGACTTCCTCAAAAGGGAATTACGACAGCCTGACGGTCCGCGTGAAAGGCCCGTCGCAAGTGAAATCCGTGGAGGACGCGATTCAGGCCATGGGATTCACCACTTTTTCGCTGCTCGACGCGACCAAGAGCCTCCGCCAAGTCTTTGCCGTGTTCGATTTGCTGCTCGGAATTTTCGGAAGCTTGGCTCTGGCCGTTGCTTCGCTCGGCATCATCAATACTCTTGTGATGGCCATCCTCGAACGCCGCCGCGAGATTGGCATTCTCAAAGCGCTGGGCGCGGCCGATCGCGATATTCGCCGTCTATTTTTCGCCGAAGCCGGAGTCATGGGGCTGCTCGGCGGAATTCTTGGCGTTGCTCTCGGCTGGCTTATCGGCTCCGCGCTCACGTTCGGAACGAATGTTTACCTGCGCAGGCAGGAATTGCCCCCGATTGACCTTTCTTCCATCCCTTGGTGGATGGTCGCCGGCGCTATCGGATTTTCTGTCGCGGTCAGCCTGGCGGCAGGTATTTATCCTGCGTCGCGTGCCGCGAAACTGAATCCCGTCGAGGCACTGCGGTATGAGTAGTGCCTTCCGGCGCGCAAGATTCTTCGATGGAGCTCTAAGAGGCTCGCGGATTATTTTGGCAACATTCATCATATTGCTGGGATGCCTCAGCATGTCTTCCACCGCGAAAGCTGCCACTCCGGGTCGCGCTGAATGCCGCTCGGCGCCCAGCAAAATTCTCGGCCACCCGGTGCCTTACTGCGTAATCCTTCCGCCCGGTTATGATTCCGGGAAACAGCGCTATCCCATTCTGTATTTCCTTCACGGCCTCGGTTCCAACGCGCAACTTTTGATCGATCAAGGTGGCATGGACCTCGTGAATGATCTTTGGGCGCAGAATAAAATCGGCGAATTCCTGATTGTTACGCCGGACGCCGGCCGAAGTTTCTACATCAACTCACGCGATGGAAAGGTGCGTTACGAGGATTTCTTTATCCGCGAATTTATTCCCTACATCGAGAGCCACTACCGCGTCCGCGCCGAGCGCCAGTACCGCGGTATCGGCGGAGTTTCCATGGGTGGCTACGGTTCTTTGCGCTTTGCGTTACGCTATCCGCAAATGTTTGGCTCGGTCAGCGCGCACAGCGCCGCCTTGGTGGCTAAACTTCCCGCTGGAGGAATGACGGGCTATCAGGGCGGCATGCTTTCGCGAGTTCTCGGCACCGCGTTCGGTTCGCCGCCCGACGCGGCTTACTGGAACCAGAACAGCCCTTTCACGCTTGTGAAAAACGGGCCGCATCTGAATGGGCTAAAAATTTATTTTGATTGCGGTACGGAGGACGAATACGGCTTCAACGTCGGCGCCCAAGCGTTTCACGATCTGCTGGACGCGCATCACATCCCCAACGAATTCCATCTGTATCCCGGCGGCCACGACTGGAGTTACGTGGCGGAACATTTCCCCGCCTCGCTCGAATTTCATTCGCGCGCATTCGGCTTACCCGCCAAATAGATTGGCCGTTGCAGCAATCGTCCGCGCGAAAGAACATCGCTTACATCGCGAATTTATTTCTTAACTTTCGGCGCGGCCAGTAACTCGCGCACAAGTGCATCGAAATCGCTTTCGGCTTGCCCCGCAGGCAGGAAGTAGTTTTCCCAGTTCACGTCCGGGAAACCCATGCGTGTCGTTTGCGCGGGAAGCTGTTCCCGCAATAGTTTTGGATCGCTGCTGCTAAGTCTCTGGATCGCTTCGAATACCACGCGATGTTCCGCATCCTGCCAGACGTGGTTGGAGAGATCTCGCATCGTGGTTTCGTGCCGCGCGTTTGCGCTCGCACGAATGCAAAGCGCTCGCAGGGTTTCGCGCTCTAGTTCAAAAATTCGCTTTGACGGGTTTTGCTGAGGCATGGGGTGTGCGTAGCCGGTTCTTTCCCCATTTTACCGGCATAAGCCCATTCGGCGCAGAAATAGACTACCGCCCATGTTGCTGCAATAGGACACAAAAAAAATCGGCGCAGCCAGTGAAAAGCTGCGCCGAAGTCCAAGATCAATGTGGGGCGTTGAAAATTATGCGGCGCTGGAAATAACCGGCCGAATGAAATCGATGCGATCGATGGTGGCTGCCACGCCGAAGAGCGGTGTTTCCTCGCCAGGCAGCGTCGCAACACGCAGCGCCTTGGCGCTGGCCCGGACTAGGACTGTGGTGCCGCGCTCTTTCTCAGCCGGCAGCGAAAACGTAAGCTCCATACCAGTTCCGGTATCCAAAGGCACGTTTGAGTGAAAATAGACCCCTGAGCGGGACACGTCGCGGAGCTGCCCCGTGAAAAACTCAACGGGTCGCTCGCGAGAGAGACAAACTTGCACGGGAAGATACAGCTCGTACCTCCTTGCTTTTCGTCTTTCTCCCATGGGTACCCCCAACTGCACGTTGCACTCTCAGTACCACTAGTCAAGGCATCGGACTTGCAGAAAATAAGCCACTTAGCCGCGCGGAACGGTGCATTTTTGACAGGTTACTAGGCAATTTTTGCCTGGTCTAGGAAGAACATCCCTATCGTCCCGAAACGGTGTTCGGCTGAACTTGCCGTCCGAAACTAGGCGCAGGCCGCCCGAGTCAGCGTCGTATATAATTAAGATGGTTTTTAGCCTGGAAGGTTACAATCCCGCGCCAACTCGCCCGGGGCAAGAATGATTGCGGCTAACCTCCGCTTCGGCCCACCCTTCTACAATACAGGGTCGTGGAGCACCGAAGAGCCTTCCGCTTCCGTGAGGATTCCTTTTCCAATCATCAGCCGTACCAGGCGCACAAGCGCGACAAACTCGTGGCCCTTTTGAGGATTCGAATCTTTTGGAGCGCGCGCAATTTCGTGTGCCACATGCCGCTCGCCAGTAACGCCGGCGATCCAGTCGGCCAGTTCCAGCCGTTTTTCCTCGTTCAGATCGCTAAACGCGATACCCATTCCGAGGCCATGTTGCGAATACACTACCGTACCCGCAGTTTCAAACGCAGTCTTTCCCTTGGTCAGCGTCACTCGTACCACCGCTCCGATGGGAAAGGGAACTGTGGTATCCACGTAGCAGCCACCCGGTCCCAGGTCCGTTGTGCGCGTGGAGAACCGTGCTCCGGACTTGAGCTCCACCACTTCAGCCCCAGCGGTGAACATGTGGCGCTCAGCTCCACGACGTTCGGCTTCCTGCACTGCGGGCGAATGAGTCCCGTGGGGTGCTTTTTGTGAGATGAATTGTGCATTGTCTTATCCTGTTCTCCCCGCCTCAAAAGTCGGCGGTTCCACTGTTTGGCGACGGTTGGTCAAGTCCTAAATCTTATTGTCGTAGGTGGGAGACGGGCCAACAAGCGCTATCCCGTCGGCGATGCCTAAAGTCAAACCCCGCGAACCTACAGCAGGAATCGCACAGCAACCCCGACCGTGCCCTCTGGCCGGTTTTCCATTCGTACGATCGAGCCTAGAAATTTCTTGTGCGCAGCAATCTTTTCCCCAAACGGGAAGGTCACAAGCAGCCGCATCCCCATGAAATAATGGGGCATACAGGTCGCAAAGTAGAGGCCGTCACGTGTGAAATCCAGCACCTCGCCCACGTCCACGATCTCGGCGAAACGCGCGTCGAACGGCCGAACCTCCAAGGGGAGCGAAACCTTCAACCGCGGGCGGCGGCGGGTCTCTTTGTGACCCGAGCTTTTCTCCGGCGACGATACTGGGTTGGCGTCGATGTAAGTGGCTGTAGCCATTTGAGATCTCCCGGGTCCCACACGAGTCAGGGAAGTGAACAATCTAAATGTACTTAAGGGAAGAAGCTGTGACCATAGGACGACGGTACCAGTGGTTACCTGACTGAAGTTCAGTTGGCCAAAACAGCCGGGAACAGCGAAGGCAGAGCCCCGAAGTTTTGCTCAATCCCTGCCGTGAAGGCGGTGAAATCTAGCGGTCGAATCGCCGCAGGCGCTGAATCGATAGTGGGTGAGTTTCCGATAACGCGACTTATCAGGCAAGTGGAATTGAATAGGTAACACCAGCGCGTTTCGCAGGATTAATATTGAGACCGGTAAACACTGGTCGCTGGGCGCATTCGGCTGGGGGCCGGTTGATCAGCCTTTTTGCCACCTCAGTGAAACATCCGGAGAGGCGATACGTCTGAAGGGGGGATAGGAAGCCCTTCGCCTCAACGCTCAAAGGAGAAAAGAGATGAAACGTTTTTCCAGATTTGCGTTGGTATGGTTGGCTGTGGGTTTGGCATTGGCTCCCCTGCGGGCGCAGGAAGCCCCGAAGAAAGCCCCGGGGCCGGCTCCCAGCCTGTCAGGAGGTGTGCTGGAGGCGTGGAATGACATCGGACGGAAATTGATTGCCATGGCGCAGGATTTTCCGGAGGACAAGTTTTCGTACAAGCCGCAGGCGGAATCTCGGACGTTTATCGCGAACCTGGTGCATGCTTCGGCGTCCATGTACTTCTTCACGGATACCGCCGCGGGGAAGAAACCGCGGCCGTTAAGCTACGCCGACAACCCCAAGGACGTCGGCGTGAAGACCCGGGCGGAGCTTGTGGCCTTTGTGACGAAGTGCGTGGAAGACGGCGCCGCGGAGATCAAGGCCAAGGGCGACAAAGGCCTGATGGAAACGGTCGACGATGGCGGGCCGCATCTGGACCGGCTGTACGACCTAGCTTACGGCCTGATCGGGCATTCGAACGAACACTATGGCCAGCTGGTCGTCTACTACCGGATCAACGGCCTGGTGCCGCCGGAATCAAGGCCCAAGAAATAGGGAAGTTCTCCGGAGCTCTGAACTCCGGCGCCTGCGCTGGTGCTTGATTAACGCGCTAACCGGAAACTGACCACTACCCGCTGTTCCGTTCTGCTGAGCCCAGCTAGTCGCGATAAACAAATTCAAGCACGACCCCGGCTACCTCCACCACGTCGCCGGAAGAAAGCTTGCATGGCTGCGCGATGGCCGTCCCGTTGACGCTCGGAACCCTCTCGGCCGAGCTGATGTAAAAGAAATTATCTTCGCGCCGAGTAATCTGCGCGGCCACTTTCGGCGCAAACCACCCTTTCAACTTGATCGTAGCCAGCCCGGATTTTCCGATCACCGTCAGCTTATCGCTCAGCGTGTACTCTATCCGGTCGGTTTTACCTTTGCTCACCAGCAGCGTAGGCAGTTTCAGACGGCCCGGCGCCACCTGTGTGCTTTCTCCCACCGCCGCCACTTTACGCAGGAATTCGCGGCGCTCTTTTGTGTCGAGCATTACGGTCTCATCGATTTTCGGCACCGTGGGCCACGATGTGCCGTTCGAACCGCCCGGAGCCGTCCCTCTGATCTCGCTTGAGTCCGTCACTACGATCGTGTGCTTCCCGATCGCCACGGAATCTCCCGGCTTCAGCGTCACCATCTTCACTCGCTGCCCGTTCACGAAGGTTCCGTTCAAGCTTCCGAAATCTTCCAGCATCATGCGGCCTTCTTCGCTGAACACGCGCGCGTGATAGTTCGACACCGCTGGATTATCGATCACGATTCCGCACTCCGGCGAGCGCCCGATGCTCACTTCCTTAGTTCCTACTGCCACTTCCTTCAATACCGAGCTCTCAAATTTCAGCACTAACTTCGACATGTCCTTACCCTCCTGAATTCAATTTTTGCGCAGACCGCAGCGCAGTGCCTAACAAAGTGCTGCGCCGTCAACGTTCTTCCGATCCCTTGAACCATTTCCCAATTCGCGCGAACGCGCGCACCGGCCTTGGCGCATACCGTACGACCACAGCGGTAATGTTGTCCCCGCCTCCCGCTTGATTCGCCAGGTCGATCAGTTGTTCCGCCGCGTGTTGCGGATTGTCAATTTCGCTCAGTGTCGCCGAAATCTGCGCGTTGGAAAGTTCGCGCGTAAGCCCGTCGGAACAGAGCAGGAACGTGTCGCCTTCCATCACATCCTTTTCGGTGATGTCCACCTGAACTTCCGGCTCCACGCCCAAAGCTCGCAAAAGCACGCTTTGCATGTTGCTTTGCGTCGCTTCGTGCTTAGTCATCAGGCCTCGGCGAACCTGGTCCGCCACAAACGAGTGATCCTCGGTAATCTGTTTAAACTCGTCTCCGCGCAGCCTGTATATCCGGCTGTCTCCCACGTGCGCGAGGCTCGCAGCTGTGAATCCATAATCCATACGGCCACCACCGTGGCGCCCATTCCGCGCTTTTTCTTGTCACTCTGCGCGGCCGCGTAAACATCGCGGTTTGCCGTGCGAATCGCGCTAGCCAGCCGGTTGGAGGCTTTCGAAAGCCCCGGCAGATGTTCACCGATGAGCGGCAGAGAAGGATTCGACGCTGCGGCCCGGCAATTATTTACAACCGTCTCGGCGGTGAGCCGGCTCGCTACTTCCCCCGCCGCCAGGCCGCCCATCCCATCCGACAGCACAAATAGGTTCAGGTCCGCAGCGATCGCGAAACTGTCTTCGTTGTTTCCGCGAGCTCGCCCCACGTCGCTAAGCGCTCCGAATTCGATTTCCATCGCCTATGACCCCTGAACGCATCTTCGCGCGCTATTGTTTTTCATTCCCGCCGCTTCCCGGGACTGGAACCGACCGCACGTTTGAGAAACCCTTTTCCTCCAGCTTTTGCATCGCGCTAGCAACCTGCGCGTCCGGATAGGGGCCGCTATAAACGATGTAGACGTCTGCTTTGCCGATGTGTTTCTGGACCACGCCGGCCGGCATTCCCAAGCCCTCAATTTTTGTCTCGGCCTCTTTCGCGCGGTCTTCACGCAGAAAACTTTTCACATATAAATAGGAAGCTCCCGTCGCGGCCGGCGCTGGAGTCTCGGGTTGGGCGTCGTTTCTCTGGCGCTGCTTTTTGGCCGCGTTTTTCGAAGCAGCGTCGTCGTTGCGGAGGATTTTCGCGGCCTCCTCCCCGGACGGCCTTTTTCGCAGACCAGCTCCCTTGCGCGAGTTGCCGTTTGGTGTTTCGGCTTCAGGCTGTGGGTTTGCAGGCGTGTCATTGTTCGCAACTGCTGGTTTGGAAGGCTCAGCCGCCGCCGCGGTGTGTTCGTCGGGTACCCGCGAAGGCTCCGGCCCGCTGGGCTCAGTCGTAGTAATGATATGGACCGGTTTTGGCGGAGAACTCACATACGCAATCTCTGGCGGCACCGGAGCGGGAAGTCGCGCTGGCGGAATCAAGTCCGAGGCTCTCGCGTTCGCAATCCCACGCAATGTGCCTAATGCTCCGAGGACAATCACCGCTATCAGCAGCACCCAAACAATCGGCGAAGGGCCTCTGCGTTGCGTTGCCGACGGTGCGACCGAAGGCGTCGCGATTCGCGCAGTCGGAGGCGCGCTTACCGCTCTTTGCGCGACTGCCGTTCGGGCTGGCGGCGCTATAGCAGCTAAATTCTGCGCCTCCGACCCATTCAGCGCCTGCTCCAGTTGCGCGATCGACTGGAATCGGTTCGCAGGTTCCTTCAACAGGCATTTCAAAATCGTGCGCTCGATGTAAGCGGGAATCGCCGGATCGATCTGATGAGGAGGCACCGCCTCTTCCTGCATATGCTTCAGCGCAACCGCCACCGGATTGTCAGCTTGAAACGCAGGCGTTCCCGTAAACATCTCGTACAAAATTAGCCCCAGCGAATAAATATCCGTGCGGTAATCCACCGGCTTTCCCGCCACTTGCTCGGGGGCCATATATTGCGGAGTTCCCACCAGCGATCCGGTCATCCGCGTCACCGCTTCCATCGAACGCGCAATCCCGAAGTCCATGATTTTCACGTTGCCGTGCGCGTCCACCATAATGTTCTCGGGCTTCAAGTCCCGGTGAACGATGCCTTGTGCGTGCGCTTCCTTCAGCCCCGAGCAGATTTGCAACGCCAGATCCACTGCCTTCCGCTGCGGCAAGCCCCCGAACCGGCTCAGCACCGATCGCAAGCTTTCGCCCTCCACAAATTCCATCGAGGTGTACGCAACGCCGCCAACGCGATTGAATTCATGCATGCGGCAAACATTTTTGTGCGTGATTTTGCGGGCAAAAAGAAGTTCTTTCTTAAACCGCTCCATAGCCGCGTGGTCCGAAGCGATTTCCGGTTTCAGCAATTTCAGCGCCACCATCTCCCCGGTCTCCCGGTCTCGCGCCTTGTAAACGTTCCCCATGCTGCCATGTCCCGCTTCGCCTAGAATCTCGTACCGCTGCCCAATCGCAGCGAGCGCGACAGACCCAATGTTTACAGCAGGGATCGTCGGTGCAGGCATCGCAACCGTCTCCGCGAAGCCGGCCTCGGGAACGTCGCTCAGCAGAACTGTATCGTGGTGGTCGTGTTGGTCAGAAGAATGGCGCGAATCGCCGCCCGCCGGTCCACTGCCCCCCGGCACACCCCCGCCCGAATTGGTTGGCTGCCCCATAGCTCTGCTGTAAGAATAAAAGAGCTATGTCTCTTACACCTATGGCTGGCATGGAACGTGTAGGGAAAGAGTATCTAGTACTATTTTGGGCTAGGAGACCGCTCCAGCGATTCGCGGTCCCATTTGGCATTATTTGCTGCGGCTTCGTACGTGCTCTGGCAGAAATCGAGCAGCGCCGCCCTCGGGTCCGCCGCCGCGCGAACGTCGTCGTAGGACAGCAGAAATTCGTTGAGCTTTGAATCGTAGTACCCCTTCGCGGGACGGATGATCGTTTCCTTGAATCCTGCTGGCTCCGGCGCGCAATAAGCATAGAACATAGGACTAGTCGCATCGCCTCCCCCCGGCCACCACCCAACGCTGCACACCTCATGCGAGTACGCTTCCTTCGTAACCTTGTCCGCTCCGGGCCGCTCCGGCGCGCGTCTCCCCGAAAAACGCGAAGCCGCCATATCAAAGCTCCCCCAGAAAAAATGCACCGGGCTCGCTTTGCCGATAAACCTCCCGCGAAATTCTTTGAAGATTGCGTCAATCGTCACCAGTATCCGCCAGAAGCGATTGGCATAAACGGGATCGTACTTTGCGTGCGTCACATCCTGATCGAAGCGAATCGGATTCGGTATTTCCACCGGCATCGGCCAGATTTTCACCTCCAGCCGTAGCGAGCGCAGCATCTCCATGAACTCGCGATAAAATCCGGCGACTGTGCGATGGTAGAGCGAGATCGTCCGAGACTCCCCGCGGCTCGTCTTAATATCGAGGCGGTGGTCGATGAAGTCGAACGTAACGTCAAAAGTTCCGCCGGGGCAGGGAATCGCTGAAGTAGTCAACCCTCTGGCATAAACGTAAAGCGGCACTTCCCACCAGTGATTTATCAGCGGGCTCTGTGCCAGCCGCACTTTTCCCACGATCTGCGTCCACATGTGCAGCGTCGCGCACGTATCTTTCCATTCCGCGAACGGAAGCGCTGGCCACGACTGTTCTTTCTCCAAAATTTTGTCGATCATGATCGCCTCGAAATCAAATGCCGTTCAGCCGCTATAGAGCACCGCATCTCGCCGTCAGCTTTAGGAAAATAATCTCAGCCGCGCGCGAGCGCCTCGTATGATAGAACGAATCGCATGAAGCCTGCTCGCCGAATACTCCGCATCCGCCGCCTCCGTCGCAGCGAGCTTCCCACCGAGACAATCAATCTCGCTCGCTTTCTTATTGGCAAGACGCTGGTCCACGATCTGCCGCATGTGCGATTGAGCGGCCGAATCGTCGAAACCGAAGCTTATATCGTCGGCGACGCCGCCTCGCACGCTTTTCGCGGCCTCACGCCGCGTAACAAATCTCTTTTTCTCGACCGTGGCCACGCCTACGTGTACTTCATTTACGGCAATCACTACATGCTCAACCTTTCCGGCAATCGCGAAGGCACCGGCGAAGGAGTCCTTCTGCGCGGCCTGGAGCCGCTCGAAGGAATTGACTGGATGCAGCGCCATCGCCACACAAAAACTTTAACCGAGCTTTCGCGCGGCCCCGGCCGCCTCGCCGCCGCAATGCGAATCACAAGAAGCCTGGACGGGCTGGACCTGTGCGCGAAGGGCCCGCTCTGGCTCGGGACCGCAGCGAAACCGGCGGGGAAAATCGGCGTCAGCGTCCGCATCGGAATCACACAAGAAACCCACCGCCTCCTCCGTTTTTACGAACGCGGCAACCCCTTCGTAAGCGGCCCAAAATCCCTGCGCGTTTGAACCCCCATATGGAGTGCGGGAGCTTGCTCCCGCTTTCACAGCTGAAGGGGTGCCAGTGAATTAACCGTTGCACCCGTGGTTAAAAAGCAGCAACGTCACCCTGGAGGTTCCCGAAATGGACTGCTTCACCATTTATCAGATTCGCGGAGTCCTAAACCTGCTATTCTGTGTTTTACGCAGCGGAAACCGTCGTCACTTCCTGGCGGCTCGCCGCATCCAACTACAATGCCACGAAAAACAAAACCATCGTCTGCGCTCTCCCGGCTGATGCAATCCGCCACGCGCGCCGGATTCAACCGTGCCTACCAAACCGTCCAGGTTGACCCGCAAAAATTTCTCAAGCAGGTAACGCGCACGCACAAGCTGCCCATCACCGCTTGGCGCGACATGTTTTATCTCGGCGAGGAAGTGGTCACCCCGATTGCCAACCGCATCATCAAGTCTTCCATGAAGACCGCCACGCTTGAAGGCATGGGTCTGGGCATGGGCGGCATGCTCACCATCGTCCCCGACGCCGGAATTCTTTCCGCCATCACCATTCGCATGCTGCAAAAATTAAGCCTGATTCACGGATTCGAATATTCCACGGACGACGAAGTCGGCGAGCTATGGATGGCCGCCGCCAGCGCAGCCGGACTCGATCTGGGCCGCGATTTCGTCGAAAAGCAAGCCATCGAACGCCTGGTCCCGCGAATCATCGACCGCATCGCCGTCAAAGTCGGCGCCGAAGTCGCGGAAAAATGGTCCGGCCGGCTGATTCCAGTCATCAGCGCCGGCTTCGGCGGCGCGCTGAATTATTATTTTGTCCGTTCGTGGGGACGCCGCGCGCAGAAACATCTTCTCGCGCGTCATCGCGCCGTCCGCTCCCAGCGACTTCTCGACGTCCACGCCGTTCCATCCTCCAGCCGCCCTCTACTTCACCCCGCCCGCTAAGTTTCATCGCAGCGTCACCGCGCGCTGAAAAGTTCCCACCGCCGCTCACCAAATTAAGCGTCGCCCCGGTTCTATGGAGTGCGGGAGCTTGCTCCCGCTTTCTTCTCCCGGACGCGCTTTGCCGCAGCGATATCCCACAGGGGCGCAGCATGCTGTGCCCGGTGCAGCGAAGAATCGCGGTATCGAATTATCAACCCGTTAACTCCGTGGCCTTGCGCTGTTGCAGAGCGCATGGCATCCTCTTCCCGCTAGGCCCTTGGCAGGCGACGGGGGGACGGTACAAGGGATTGCATGCCTATTTGTGAAGGTTGCGGAGCGCGAGTTGACGATGCCCATATTCTCCGCCGCAAACAGCGGATCGATCTCGCCATGCGTTTCCGTCCCGTTGAGATCAAGACTCTGCTGCTGAACCCCGCTCCTCCCGCGCTTGATGCCGATTATTTTTACCGCGCGGCCTCCGATCGCGCCGTTCGTTCCGTGGCTGCCCGCATATATTTCGAAGAACTGGTGAAATGCATGGGCCCGGCATCGTCGCAAATCGATGAGGCGCGTTGCCTCGCCGACTTCCGCGATCGCGGCTTCTTCCTGATTCACGCGGTCGATTGTCCCATCGAAAATCCCGGCGAATTGCACAACGCGATGCGGCGATTGGCGCCAACCGTGGTCAAGCGAGTCCAATATTCCTTGCAGCCCACTTACATCGTCCCGATTTCCAAACCTACCCAGGATCTGATTCGCCTCTTCGGCCTCATCGGTTGGGGCGACCGTTTAGTTCTCGAAAACGGCGGGCCTTTTTCGGACACCAACGTCGGTGCCCCGCAGCGTCAGCCGGCTTCCTCGTCTTCCTTTGGAGACCGTATCCATAAGGCGCTCGCTGCGCTGCCGTAGTTGCCGCGCACGGACGAGCCTTTGGCTTCCGGCAGCCTGCGAATATTTCCGCCCAATCATTTGCTGGACGCGTGCCGCAAAGGTGTGCTACTAAAATCAAATGAGAACTTCTTCTAGTCTGTTCGTCTTCGCGATGGTTTTATTCGCCGGAGCTGTCATCGCTTCGACGCAAACTCCCAAGCAGTCTGCGTCCAGCTCTTCTTCCGCCAATACATCTCAGGTAAAGCGCGGAAAGTATCTGGTGGAAGAAGTGGCGAGATGCACCGAATGCCACACGCCTCGCGACTCGCAGGGCAATCTCGACAACTCACGCGCGCTGCAAGGCGCCCCGGTGTGGATCGTGCCGGTCCATCCCGATCACAATTGGGCGCAACAAGCCCCTCCCCTGGCCGGCTTTGCCGCATACACCGATTCTGACGGCGAGGAAATCCTCGAAAAGGGCCGAGGCCCAAACAGCGAAGTCATCCGTCCCCCCATGCACATCTACCATCTAAATCACGAAGACGCCGTCGCCATAATCGCGTACCTAAAATCCGTCCCTGCTTCTACCAGATAGACTGGATAAGGGGCCGCATTCGGTAACCGACTCACGAAAAGGACTACCCAATGACAATCAACAATCGAGCACGGACCGTCGCTGGCGCGATCTTAGCCCTCAGCACGCTTTTTCTGGCCAGCGCCTGGCCAAAGATTTGCCAATTCAAATTAAAGTGCTAAGTGGTGAAACTCGCCAATTCCAAGGCCCTCCGTTTCCCCCGGTCGACTGCGAATGGCGCGACATCTCCGCCTATTGCTCGAACTCCAGCCCGGAAACCTACGTCGAACACACTATGGTCATCCAGGAACCCGGCGGCAAGTCGCTCGAAATCGCATGCACGGTTTATAACCAGTGGTCGCGTTGCTCCAACTTGCCCGTCAACCAGAGCTTTCAAGCGTGGATGGGAAAACGAAGTCTCAAGATCCGCTATCTAGATCAGTCCGGCAAAATGCGCCAGCAGGTTTACGAAATCAACAAAGTGGATATCACCGCCCAACCCTGACCGACAAGATTCACGTTGGTTTCTTCGCTCTGATAAACGCGCTCATGAACTTGCCTTCCACCTCCGCGGCGACCGAATCCGCGTCGATTCCCTGAGCGCTCAGAAACTGTCGGGCATCTTCCACCTTATAAGTCCGGGTCGGTTCAATCGTTACCTGTTCGAAACCTGCCGCGGTCAATTTCGATACGTATTCAGAATCCTTTAACGCTCCGGCGACGCAACCAACCCACAGCTCCATATTCTTTCGAATCTCGCTAGGCACTTCGCCCCGCACAACAACATCCGAAACCGCGAATCTTCCGCCGGGCCGCAGCACGCGAAACGCTTCCGCCAGCACTCTGTCTTTGTCGGCCGATAGATTGATCACGCAATTCGAAATCACAACGTCCACCGTATTTTCCGGAAGCGGAATGTTCTCGATCTCGCCTTTCAGGAACTCCACATTGTCCACGCCTGCCTTCTTCTGATTCTCGCGCGCAAGTGTCAGCATTTCATCCGTCATGTCTAACCCGTACGCTTTGCCGCCGGGACTCACCCGTCTCGCGGACAGCAACACATCGATTCCGCCGCCGGATCCGAGGTCTAGGACGATTTCGCCGGCCTTCAACTGCGCAAGTGCTGTCGGGTTTCCGCATCCCAACGAAGCCAGCACCGCTTGCTCTGGAATGCCGGCAGTCTGTTCAGATTGATAGAGGTTTCCCGTAATCGGATCGCCGCCGCAGCACGCGGACGATGGCGAACACCCGCACGATGCCGCACCGCCGGAGGAAACTCTGCTGGCCGCCTCTCCGTACTTCTCTTTCACCGCTTCTCTGATGTTGTTTGGCTCGCTCATATTCTTCCCCTTGAACTCAAGAACGAATTATACTATATTCGCTTAGCCGAATATAGTCCATGCCTAAACCAACTGTCAATCTCATGTTCCGCGCTTTCTCCGACCGCACCCGGCTGCGCATCTTGCACCTGCTTTTGAAAGGCGAAATGTGCGTCTGCGATATCGTCACCGTCACGCGCGTGCCGCAGCCTAAAGCCTCCCGCCATTTGGCCTACCTACTCAGAGCCGGCCTGATAGTGAAAAGGAAGCAAGGCCTCTGGGCCTATTACCGGCTCACCTCCGCAGCTTCGCCGTTTCATCGCAGCTTGATTAAATGCCTGAAAGAATGTTTTCGCGACGTTCCGGAACTCGCCGGCGATGTGAAACGCGCGGCGCGAACTTGCTGTCAACCGGGGAAATGTAGCTAACGCCTATGCCGAATCATTACAACGTTCTCTTCCTGTGCACCGGCAACTCAGCCCGATCCATCATGGCCGAAGCCATTCTCAACCGCAAAGGCAAGCCCGCTTTCACCGCCTACAGCGCCGGAAGTTATCC
Organism: uncultured Acidobacteriota bacterium; assembly: GCA_963698005.1. Taxonomy (GTDB): domain Bacteria; phylum Acidobacteriota; class Terriglobia; order Acidiferrales; family UBA7541; genus Palsa-295. The sequence goes on along the minus strand of OY969113.1, from coordinate 1,429,130 downwards.
AACAGGAACAGTCCGTCCCGAGGCTCTGAAGCAATTAGAACTCGCGCAGTTGCCGATCGACGGCGCCCGCAGCAAAAGCTGGAATGAATTCGCAAAGCCCGACGCTCCGAAAATGGACTTCGTGTTCACCGTCTGCGACAACGCCGCAAAGGAAGCTTGCCCGATCTGGCCGGGGCAGCCGATCACCGCCCATTGGGGTGTTCCAGAACCCGCCGCCGTAAACGGAACACCAGAAGTGATTGAACGCGCGTTCAGGGATGCCTTCATGATACTGGACCGCAGAATCAGCTTGTTTCTGTGTCTGCCGCTGGCGAGTCTCGACGCTCTCGCCATCAAAAGGGAAGTCGATCGCATCGGCGAACAATGATGCCCACACTCTTGCGCCGTTCCGTCTCCGAATTTTTCGGCACCGGGTTTCTCGTAGCAGCCGTGGTCGGCTCCGGCATCATGGGTGAACGCTTGGCCGCCGGAAATGTCGCAATCGCTCTCCTCGCCAACACGATTGCCACCGGCGCCGTCTTAGTTGCCTTGATCCTTACGTTCGGCCCAATCTCAGGTGCCCATTTCAATCCCGCTGTAACTTTCGTCGACGCAATTGAAAATGGCGTGTCTTGGAAAGACGCTGCCTGCTACGTACCCGCTCAATGTCTGGGCGGAATCGGCGGCGCCGTGGCTGCCCACGTCATGTTTCGCTTGCCGCTCATCTCTATTTCCCATCACGCGCGAGCCGGTTCCGCTCAGGTCTTCAGTGAGTTCGTTGCCACCTTTGGCCTGCTCTCTGTAATCTGGGGATGCTCGCGGCACCGTTCGGAAATGGTCGCCTTCGCCGTCGGAGCTTACATCACCGCCGCCTATTGGTTCACAGCTTCCACTTCGTTTGCCAATCCCGCCGTCACAATCGCGCGCAGCCTGAGCGACACTTTCGCCGGCATCCGTCCCAGTGATGTTCCCTGGTTCATCGTCGCCCAGTTCCTGGGAGCCGTCGCCGCCACAATCCTCTTCCGCTGGCTAGTCCCCAACCTGAATCTTCGCGCCAAGCAAGTCCTCCTCGCCCACAACTCAGAACAGAACCGCTAGCCACAATCGCGTGCCTAGATCGTGCCACCGTCGTCGCGTTAGCGGTCGCGTTGTGGGACGATCGGCGCAAGCTGGCTTCTAGCGAACGTCCATCGGATCGCCGGTCTTATGCTCTTCAATCTGAAAACGCAAAAATCGGTGAATGGCGCCCAGAGCGTCTGTGTCCGACGAGGAAATTACCACGCGCCCTCCCGTGGCGGTCTCTTCGAACGAATAATGGATATCTTCGCGCAGCTTCTTCATTTCCGGCACTCCGGGCGGCACTGTGTCGTGCACGAACATTGGAATATCGAAATCTCCGTTTTGAAACGATTTCGCGATGTGTTCCAAGTGCATTCGGATGTTGCTCCTGTCGGAAGCGTCCGCAGTATCATTCGCCTCCACTTGGATCACGCCGCCGCTTGAATTCAAAAAGAAGTGGTGTGTGGTGGCAGTCTGGGAAAACCCCATGCCTTTTTCCGCGCGCTCATTCATCTGCGAATGGACCTCATGCATCGGGCACGTAGCCTGCGAACCTTGCGCCTCCTGTTTCCGCTCGCTGGACGATTGCCGGGCAGCCGCATTGCCGGTCCCGGCAATAAAGCAGACCGCGACGGCGAGAATCATTCTTCTCATTGTTGTTTCTCCTGTTTTCGATTGCCGCGGTTCATTACTTCGAGGGGATACTTGCGAGTGGCACTCTTCGGGTGAGTTGCGGAAAATGTCTCCAGCAATCGCGCCTGCTTTCCGCGAGGCGTTCGCGCTAACATGCGGTCCCATTCGGCGAGCGTGGCGCGTAACTCGCGTCGGCAAGAGCGCAATTCCCGAAGCCGCGCATCGAGCGCGTCCAGCTTTTCCTCAGCTAGCTTTCGCACTCGGCCGCAAGGCGTTCCCCCAGTGTTACGTTCGCGGAAGATGTGGCTTAGCTCGCTCACCGAAAACCCGAGTGATAGCGCGCTGCGAATCATTTGCACGCGACGGAAAGACTCTGGCGAGAACAGCCGGTACCCAGCCGCCGAACGAGCCACGGCGGGCAGAAGGCCGCGCCGCTCGTAGTACCGCACCGTATCCGGACTGACTCCGGCCAAGCGCGCCAGCTCTCCACAGTGCATCGCCCGAGCTATCGAACCGTTCGAACTCACAGGTGCAGCTTAAACGTTGGAACCGCTCTAAGGTCAAGCAAAATCCTGTCCCTCGATTGCATCTGGTTCTTGCTCGGATAAATGACCGGTGCCGGATCCCTTCCGCAATCGAAGGGCCCGGGTTTTGACCGCGCGCTTTTGAATGTTTCGTCCTGACCTTCTATTCCAAGTCTTCCCAAAAGCGGGAGCAGGCCCGCGTCGCAGCACTATGCTCACACACACCACCCCTTGACATCGACATAAATATATGATACAAAGGTACTTCCCATATAAATAACCAGGTGATTTGAACGCCTTACGCCCGAAAAAGGGGCGGCGGGCAGAGCTGCGCCTGCCCGCCGTGGCGGATTGGCCACTGCGGCAGCTAAGGTAGAAGGCAGCAGGCAGCAGTAACGTTTAAGGAGGTTGCGGGCCATGGCTTGCGGCAGAAGGAGGAGGACAGAAGGTCCAGCCTGGAACCTCGCCTTGTCCATTCTATCCGTGCTGCGACGACTAATGGACCGCGTCCACTTCTTCGCCCTGCGCAGCTTGTCTGTTGCTCCTGAGATCGCTGCCGGCAACCGAACCGCTGCGAACCTTCACTCTTCGCGTCCAAACCCGATTTCTAATCGAGAACACGAATTATTAGAACGCCAACTAAGTTGTTGCAAACAAAGGAAAGCGACTGTTTCTAATCGAGAACATCGAACCATTCGTAATTCGATCAATATTGGCAACTCAAGTTTGTCTCCGATGAGGGAAATGCCGTCTCGCCCGAATATTTGTGACCCGAGTTTGCAGCCGACAGCGCTGACGAAAGAAGCGCCGTCTTCATTTCTAACCGGACTGCCCGGCGTCTTCTCGGAGGGCTCGCCCAGAGTGTTTTCTGCGAAGGGTTCGGTCTGCTCAATCGAATTTCTAACCGGTTCTGGCTCGCGAACAGAAATCGCCGTAACTCACTCAAAACAAATGCTCGGGAGATTTCTAACCGGGGCCAGAATTGCGCATTCCAGTTTAGCCGCGCAGGATGCCATGCGAGTTCACCATGACAACACAGCAGGTTCACGAAGCTGTAACTTCTTGCAACTAACCTCCGTTCGCTCGTGCCGGCTGTACGGGGCAGCCGACAAACCACGAAGCCAATGGAGGATCGAAGATATGCGCAGAGTTTTCGCGATGCTACTGGCTGGGATGCTGCTGAATCCGGGAATGTTAGGAGCTGCTCCGCCACCGCCGCCGGCCGTCAAGACGACCACACCGATCAAGCACCTGGTCATCATTTTCCAGGAAAACGTTTCTTTCGACCACTATTTCGGGACGTATCCCGTTGCCACGAACCCCTCTGGGGAGCCGCACTTTAAGGCCGCAGCGGGCACCCCAACGATCAATGGATTAAACAACGCGCTTCTCAGCAATAACCCGAACTTGAATCCTCTGAACCTTGCTGGAGCCACCAATCCTTTTCGTCTCGATCGTTCCGATGCTGCAACTTCCGACCAGGATCACGACTACACTCCGGAGCAACAAGCCTTTGACGGCGGCTTGATGGACCTGTTTCCACTCAGCACTGGAACTGCCGGCCCGCCCCCAGGTGCGCCGCCGATAGCGGATACCACCGGACTCGTGATGGGGTATTACGATGGAAATACCGTCACGGCGCTTTGGAACTACGCGCAGCACTACGCCATGAGCGACAACTCCTACGACACGAATTTTGGCCCCTCCACCCCAGGCGCCATCAATCTAGTATCCGGACAAACTAATGGCGTCACCCAGAGCTTGAACGGCAGCGGAGCAATCGTCCCTGACGGAAACGGCGGATTCACGCTGAATAGTGACTCCGATCCCGTCGGAGATGTTTGCTCTACCTCGAGCGGCGAAAATGTCCAGATGGGTGGAAAGAATATCGGCGATTTGCTGAACGCAGCCGGTGTGAGCTGGGGCTTTTTCGAGGGAGGTTTTAACCTCAGCATCGTAAATGCAAACGGCACTACCGGATGCAACAGAAAGACGACTTCAGCAATTACGAATATGCTTAAGAACGATTACATCCCGCACCATCAACCCTTCCAATACTATGCGTCCACTGCTAATCCGACTCACGCACGCCCCAGTTCAGTGAAACTCATCGGACAACAAGGCGATGGCGCCAATCACCAGTACGACATCGCGGATTTCTACGCCGCAGTGCAGGCCGGCAACTTTCCCGCTGTAAGCTTCTTGAAAGCGCCGGGATTCCAGGATGGCCACGCGGGATACTCCGATCCCCTGGACGAGCAGAAGTTCATCGTCGACGTGGTCAATTTCCTGCAAAGCCAGCCCGAATGGTCCAGCACAGCCGTTGTCATCAACTACGATGATTCGGACGGTTGGTACGATCACCAGCTTGGCCAACTCATTAATTCGTCTGCCGTACCTCTTGTTGATGTTCTGAACGACGGGTCGGCCTCCTGCGGGACCGGCAAGACTGCGCTGCCCGGCATCAATGCCTCCACTCTTCACGCACAAGGCCGTTGCGGATATGGTCCGCGGTTGCCCTACATGGTCATTTCACCGTGGGCACGCCACAACTTCGTGGACCACACCATGACCGATCAGAGTTCCACGATTCGATTCATCGAGGACAATTGGCTGGAAGGCCAGCGCATCGGAGACGGTTCGTTTGACACCATAGCGAACTCCATCAGCCAAATGTTCGATTTCAAACAGGTGAATGACAATGATTTGTTCATCCTGAACGATAAAACCGGGGAAGTGGAGTTTTCTTCCGCTTCGAACTAAGTTTCGAGACGCTAGTTGCGACGGTCGACGAGGCACGTGCGGCAAACCCGCGCACGTGCCTTCGTTTTCCATGCGTGCTATCTTCTCGAACTCAAGGGAGCTGCTTGATTACGAGACGAAAATTTTTGCGTCGCACCGGCTTAGCCACCACGGCTCTGCTGATGGATCGCGTTCCGGCGTTCGCCCAATCGGCTCCGGTCAAGGCTCTAACGCTCGACCCCAATACCCTGGCCAAGTTCGTCGATCCGCTTCCGATTCCGCCGATTGCGAAACCGGATCGATATCGGCCCAGCCCGGCAGACCCAACAGTAAAAATTCCGTACTTCCGGCAAGCCATGCGGCCTTTCGAGATGAAAGTCCATCGCGACCTCAAGCCCGCCCGCATGTGGGGATTCAGTTCACAGTTTCCGGGCCCCACGTTCGACGTTCGCAGCGGGCAGGAAATTCTGGTCGAGTGGGTCAACGAACTGCCCGGCAAGCACTTTCTCCCCATAGACCACAATCTTGCCGGGGCTGGCGCGGACCAACCCGAAGTTCGCACCGTGGCACACCTTCACGGCGGGAAAGCGCCCCCTGAAAGCGACGGCTATCCCGAGGATTGGATTGTTCCCGGAAAATCGGCGCTGTATCACTACCCGAACAAGCAGGACGCGGCGATGCTGTGGTATCACGATCACGCCATGGGGATTAACCGCCTTAATATTTTCGCGGGATTGATGGGTGTGTACATCGTGCGAGACGACGCGGAAGACGCTCTCCAGTTGCCGCCCGGAAAATATGAAATTCCGCTGGTGATTTCCGACCGTTTTTTTACTCCCGAAGGCCAGCTCTTTTATCCGGTATCGGGCAATGCGAGCGCTCCGTGGGTACCCGAAGTTTTCGGCGACGCTATTCTGGTGAACGGGAAAATACTCCCGTACCTTGATGTCGCCGCGCGCAAATACCGCTTCCGCGTACTCAACGGTTCGAACGCGCGTTTCTACCATTTGTCATTCGCAAACGGCGCTGTTTTCAGCCAGATTGGAACGGACCAAGGATTATTGCCGGCTCCAGTTTCGCTAAAAGCATTAATGATTGCGCCGGGCGAACGAGTTGATCTGATCATCGACTTCAGCAGCCATCGTGGCGAGGAGATGATTCTCAAAAACGACGCGTTCGTGATCATGCAATTCCGCGTTTCGGGCGATAAGGTGAACGACACGAGCTTGCTGCCGGGAGCCTTGCGGCCCGTGCCCAAAATCCCCGAATCCCAAGCGGTGAAGACGCGGCTGCTCTCTCTCGATGAATACGTCAATCGGGTCGCAGAGCCCGTTCTGATGCTGCTGAATGGCACCTACTGGCACCAACCCATCACGGAAAATCCCGTGCTCGGCACGACGGAGATCTGGGCGCTGATTAATCCCACCGACGATTCGCACCCCATTCATCTGCATCTGGTGCGATTTCAGATTCTCGATAGGCGCCGCTTTGAAACCTCCACCTATATGAGCAAACGCGAGTTGAAGTTCACAGGCGAGCCCGTGCCCCCGGATTCTTCGGAAGCGGGATGGAAGGACACCGTGCGTGCGGAGCCCGGCATGGTGACGCGAATCATCGTGCACTTTGAAGGCTATGCCGGCCGCTACGTCTGGCATTGCCACATACTCGAACACGAAGACAACGAAATGATGCGTCCGTACGAAGTGCTGGCGAAGCCGTGAGCTTACGAATGCTCAAACAGAGGAAGGCGTATCTTTTTGCGAGAGGGAAGTTCTCGTTTTCTTCGTTACCGCAACAAGAAGAATGCGAAGGTGCGCACTGTTTCCGACTGTCGCACTTGCGTTTGATGCAGTTGCGCCTGACGCTCTTGCGCGTCACGGACAATTTTTTGAATTTTCGCTTCCCAAGGCGTTCTGTGATGATGTCCAATTGGCGTGTGCGTCACCGGATGGTGGGTGCTTCCCTCAGCTCTCTTGAACGGCTTGTCATAGAACGCCGTGCCTGCCGGACACGCGGACCCGCTAACATAAGTTCCTGTAGCCCACATCGTTCCCTCGGGCTCCTGCGCAACTCCATCCGGCCCCGTTCCAGTGAGAGCAAAAAACACCAGATCGCCGGTCGCACTGTTCGCTGCGGCAATTTCTACAACGTCGCCTGAACTGACCGAACTTATGTTACCGGCGGGATCCACGCCGTTCGTAATGGCTGCAGGGTCTTGAAGCGAAAGAGTGAGAGGCGCCGTTTGCGTGCCGCAAAGATTATTTGTGCCTACTGTGATTGATCCTTGAACGCTGAAGTTATTCTGCACCGTGATGTTGATCGATGAGTTGCCCACTCCGGTTTGGCTAATTGCCGTTCCGTTATCAAATGTTCCCTGGTAATTGCCTGAAATCGACTCGGGAGTCCCGTATTCAAAGATCGAGAAAGCTGCCGGCCCCCCTGCCCCAGTCCCAGTCCATCCGATTCCAGTATATGTGAACGTCCCATCGGCCGCGCCGGCGCATGGCGCATTATTTGAACTTGTGGTGAACGTTTGAGTAGTCGAGTCTTCCTCGACGAGGTTCACTATTAGAGGGTTGTTCGGGTCGCACCAATTTTGAAAAGTGATCGATCCTGGGGGTATACCGAATCCTCCATCAGTCGAATCCTGCGAATCGGTTGAACTCAAAACGTCGGGCGAGCCGAGAGTAGCGACCACCCCTGGATTGGATGTGTCGAAAATAATGAAAAGGTTTTGCTCGCCAAGTGGCGCTGTCGATCCCGGAACCGCAGTTGTATATGGAATAGCGTTAGGCGATACAGCAGTTGACTGGATCACCCATTGAGACGGCGGCGTATAGGCGAAGGTCCAAGTCTCTATCTTCTGGCTGGCCGTCAACCCTCCGGTTCCGCCGGTAAAGCCGACAAACGCAGTGTTTCCGCCAATCGTCTGGGGAATATTGATGGGCCAGCTGGTCCTAAAAGTTTTGTTCACGCTGCTGTCGGTGATGGTCATGACCAAGTACGAGCCGTCGTAGGTGATGTGAACGGCCATGGTATCCCCGCTGTTTAGAATCACTCCGGAGGAAGTCATATCGGTGGCGGGCACCGTGGGTGAGGCACCGTTGGTGTAAAGTCCAGTGGAGTCCTCTCCTTCTCCCTCGTTGCTATACAGATCGTATTTGACGGCGACGCTGTTTGAAATTCCTGGAGTGCCACCGGTGGTGTCCGGGCCGTAGCCCAGTCCGCCACCGCCGGGACCCAAGGCAGATGCGCCTGCTGCTGAATTCTGGATCGTGAACGTAATGCCATCGGCCTGGGCGTCGGAAAGCTGGAACGTGAAGTCTGTGGTGAAATTGGTGATATTCACTGGAGTGGTACAGAAGGCGCTTCCGGCTTCATTCTGTCCGCCGTTGGTCAGCTGAAGGCGGCTATCGTCAAGATCCGTTGAGCCATTAAATCGCATACAACCCGTTATCGAAAATCCCATACCGAAGTTTATGGTCGTTGCATTGGGGCTTATCGTGAACGTGGCTGTTACGGCGGGGCTGTCGTTCAGACCTGGCGAGGATGCAATCGCCGTAATCGTAGTGGTTGAAGTAACAGAGATAGCGGTCGTGTACTGCTTCGAGTTATGCGTCGGTATGCTGCCGTCGGTAGTGTAGTAGATCGTGGGGGTTGGCGAAGTGTCTGAAAGCTGAACGGATTGAGCTGATGTATAAGTTCCCGCCGCGGGTGACACATCAGGCGGAGCAGCCTGGTCCTGAACCGTGTAAGTGGCGGTGGAAACCAGACTCTGAATGAAGCCTTCGCTGATTGCGATGGCATTGAATGTCGTGGTTTCGGCAACCGTTAATATGCCTGAGTACAGAGTCGAACCACTCGTGGGAGTGCTGCCATCCGTGGTGTAATAAATGGAAGAGTTCGGCGTGGAGCTGCCCATCGTCACCTGAACGCCCGCGCTATAGAACCCGGCGACTGGACTAAAAACAGGCGCAACAGCCTGGGATTCTCCGCTTAACAATCCGAAGACATTCACTTGTTTTTGGGTGCCTACGTACACTTTGCCGTTCGTCACCACCGGCACGACAAATTTCACTGCAGGTCCCAATGTGTCTCGCCCGCTAGTTAAATTGGATCCATATAGAAGGTTGGAAACATTGGTCGCGTTATAGGCGCGAAGGATGGCCGGATTACTAGATATATATCCATTCGTTTCCACAGTCCAGACGATCCCGTTACTTGTTCCGTTGGACGACACTACTGGAGTCGCGCCTGGGAATCCGGTCGATTCGGCCGACTCGGAAGTAGGAGATGCAGAAAGCATGCCATTCGTGAGCGAATAAGCTTCCAGGTTTCCGCCGTTCCCCCAGAGATAAATCTGGCCGTTCCAATACGCCGGCATGCTCCAGAGTCCCGCGCCACTCGATATCGACTGGATAATTTCCGGATCACTGGTACAGCCATTGCAGTAGTGGCTGCCATCCTTCGTCATCTTGTCGCGATTCACGACATAAACTTCTCCCTGCTTCCCGCTCTGGATCAGAATATGTTGGAAAGCTCCAGTGGTTTGGTCAGGCAACACGAGCACTCCGCCCGAACCCAAGTCTTCATCGGCGCTGTCCAGCGAGATTTGGTTCCAGGGAGTGAAGTAATCCGTCGGAACTGGAACTCCATTCGTCACGCCAACACGAACGATACTGTCGCCAAAGTCGATTGTTGTTGACGGCGGAGGCGCGGGAGTCTCGACGGTGTAATCGCCGTTTCCCGTGGCAATGTAGATATTTCCTTCCGCATCGGCCGCAAGTCCGGAACCAGCTCCCCATATTCCGTTGCCTTTTCCATTCGGGGACGTGCACCACACTCCGGCTTGGGCCAAAGTAGTTTTGTTGTAGCTGAGGAGCCAGCCGTGCCACGGCCCATTGTCCCCGTGTGAGGAAAAACCGATATACACGAACCCGTTGAGCAGAAGAAGCCCAGGCCGTTGATTCGCCCACTGTGGGTTCAAGGGCACTGTGGTGCCGTTGCCGTCCGGAGCCGTTCCAGGTACCGAAGCAGTGATCAATACCGGGCCGCCCAGTTTCTCCGCGCCGGTGGTGATATCTATGGCGTGTAACCGATAGATGATGTTGCCGCCCTCTACTGTATTCACTACAACGTAGATCGTATTTGTTGCTTTATCAATCGTAGGTGTGCCGGTAATTCCCATCTCAGGGTTGATGTCCTGCGTATTGCCGACGTCGGCGGTCGAAACCGTGGTTGCGCCGTTAATGAGAAAGGTTACGTACCACAATTGAGATCCGGTGTCGGCATCAAACGCGTAGAGGCTGTCATGCTCCGTCGCGACGTACAAAACATTGTGAGTTCCGTTTCCCGGAATCACTAGACCTGGGACGTACAACGGCTGTGCGTACACATAGCCATCGACGGTCAGCGTAAATAATTTTCCGAAAGTCGTAGAGTTCACATTCGTGGGATTTAAGACAGTCTCCCCGGTGTTCTGCCCCGTTCGAGCCGTATCGTAATGCTGCGTGAGTATGCTTGTTTGCCCGGACGAAGGTAACGACACCAAGAGCGCCGCGAAAACCAAGAGCACCGCGTTGCGGGAAATTGTCGAAATAGGCAATCTCAGTTGCCTTGCGTTCCCAAAATCGAGAATAGGTTTCGCGAACGTATCAAAGATTGAGCGAAAAGTCATCTGTCTCAAACGCCTCGGTCGATTCGTTCCAATGGCATAGCGGGCATACAAAAGCACGTAAACGAGGTTGCATTTGGATAACCGAATCGTTGAGGTTATAGATTCTGCCGAACATCTAAGCTACTGAGTATAAATGGGTTACTGAAGCGGTGGCGCGCCCTTTTAGCGATCGGGGATTTGCTGGGAATACTTTTACCATTTATTGCCAAATAGCAGCACAAATGCCTGATGAATCGCACAGTCGGACAGCTGGCTCACCCGACACAACCTTGTTGTTGGCGGCTGGCGAGGAATCCAGCGGTGCGCCTTGGTGGACAATCGTATTCGCGAGCCAATCCAGAGGCAAGCGCCCAAGGCTCGGCGGAGATAGTCAGTGATCCGAAGAGCGCGAGGCAGCGCTTGCAAAAAAGGCATTTTTCAAACGATGGGGAACGACAACGTTAGTGGGAGATGGTGCCGAGGGCGCGGCTCGCTCCATGCTGCCGCCGGAGCTCCGACCAACCATTCCATTTGAGGGGATTTTCAAGAGAGTAGCCTGAGAGCACGTTTTAACGCAGGCGCGCGGGTCTGGAAGGGAAGACCCGCGCCAATGAGTCTGCGTTCGGGAAATCGTTCTATTCGCGGACTGTAAAGTTTAGAGAGGGGAGGAGGGCAGATGCCATCGCGTGAGTCTTCATTGCGGAATCTCGAAAAAGCGCGGGGCGAAGTGGCGTCCGCCGCGGCCTTGGCGTAGAAGCCAGGAAGCACAGATGATCCGGCGACTGGTATTTCAGTGGTTCACCTGTCGCGGCCGCAACAGGCCATCCGGTCTCGCTTGGGCCCGAGGACTTTGGCATCAGCCACACGTGGCTTCAAAAGCTGGTTCGGAAATTTACGACTGACTCCAGCGAAATGTGGCGACTTCATACAGCGAAGGGTGACCCCAAATTCGCGGAGCTCACTCGTGCGCAGGAGTACAGTCGACAGCTGAGAGAGCGTGGAGAACTTCGAGGAGACTCGAATTTGTCGCGCAGAGCAAAATTGGCAAGACTCTTTGGGCGTTACTGAGTAGGCACTTCGTCGCCGATCCTAGGGCGCACGAATGAGATTTTGGTACGGACGGAGGTTCTAGCGACGCCGTTTCCAGAACGGCTGATCGGGCCAGCGTTGTTCCATCCGATAGTAGGCCGCGCGCAACTCGAGGTAGCGAGCGAAGTGACTAGCGATGGACTGGGCGTAAGCGGACACAAGATTTCCCGATCCGGTCAACACATTGTGTGCAACACGCCCGGCCTCAATTCCGGATAGTACCGCGTAACCAATTCCCATCGACGCAAGCGGATCAAAGGTGACCGCGGCATCCCCAGAGGCGATCCAGCCCGTGCCCACGGGCGGCGATATAAGTCCCGAATAGGCGGCGTGGAGGCGAAGGGGAGTTTGAAGTTCGCCGCTCTGCAAGCGGTCGAAAGTGTGAACGGCTTGCGTGAGGTGTCGTTTCAATGAAGTCGCCTCCCGAAAGTGGTGAAGACGCGCAATGTCCGCATCCGTCATGAACACCGCGATCATCTGATTGTCCGGTAAGGGTGCTGTGTACCACCAGCCGGCGGGAACCGCCTCAACGAAGGTAATTGCGGCGTCAGCCACCGGACCGCGAATCTGATAAACGCCGGAGATGGCGACCAAGCGATCTTGTGATTCGAACTTCGCACATTGGCCGCGTGCGATTGATGCTCGCCTTCCGGTCGCGTCGATTACGTAGCGCGCGTTGAGTAGTACGCGGCGGCGGTCGGCAGTCTTCCGAATCACAAGATGCCAAATGTCCTCCCTGGCACGCTCTGCTACTTCAATTTTCGACTGCGTGAGAATTACTCCGCCCCGGCGGCCAACCAGGTTCGCCAACCCTTCATCAAACCGGCGCCGGTCCAGATGCCAACCCAGTCCTCTGCCGGTGAACAGAAAGTCCTGAAGCCTGAGGTCTGATGTTCCCCACGCGGCAGCTACCCCATGCGCCGGACAGGGCTGCGTTTCGGCGAGTGTTTCCTCGGCGCCGAGATAGCGCAGCAAGTCGGCGACTGTTGGTGAAAGGCATTCGCCGATGCGAAAGGACGCGTAGGAGGAACGCTCGACGACGGCCACGCGGAGGTCGGAGTACTTGAGAAGTGTCAACGCCGCGGCGCTGCCCGCCGGACCGCCGCCCACGATGGCAACGTCCGCTGAGAGCCGCTCAGGTTCCTCGGTGGTGTCGAGCCCCGGGCCGTACGGGCGTTCGTCGAGCATTTTGATCCGTCAAGAACCAGACAGGCATGAAGGTGGTGTCGGTGGCGAAGATCACGTTTGACGGGCCACCTACAGCAATGCTGCCGACAACGAATTCGGCGTGTTTGCGTTCGGTCTCGACGAAGTAGGGATACAAAGCGCGGTCAGGGCCGCGGTTTTGGTTGATGATGAATCCCAAATAGCTCCAAGCGACGATCATCTCCAGATAGCTGTTGATCCCCCGCGAAAAATGTACCTGGACACCGGCGCTGGTTCCCGCCAGCCTTTGTTCCTCGAGAGTCGTAGTCCCACTAATGACGTCCACCGGGCTTTGGGGCGGCCACCAGTAAACGTAATACGTTGGCGGAGCGGGTAGAAGCTGATCATTCACGCAGATCTCGGGGTTAACGAAATTCACATGCTGGACGGTGCACCACAGGAAGTCCGCCTGCCAAGGAATGGACATGCGCTTGGTCAGATCTCCCGGCTCGCACCCTTCTCCAGAAATGGTTTCGTCGTAGCCGTCGGCGTTCAAGCCGAACTCATAGTAATGTGAATCATCCTTGAATCGCGGCTTGATCCGGTAAGGTCTTTCATAGATGACGGGATTCCGCGTGTTCCAGGTAACTTCAATACCCGGGCCCATGGGGTCGCCGACGCAGTTCCCGACGCTCACTCGGTCGAGCGGATGGATCCCCGTAGGTTCGCCGGCTCTATCGCCCCGTTTGAATTGTCCGCAGGCCCACTGTGACATCAGGAAATACTGCGTCTCAGTCAGAGTCATGAACTTGTCGATATTAATGTTCATGAATGAATTGGAGGCCGAATTCAAGGGCAGGAGCGGCACATTGTTACTGCCCGTCAGCCTCTGCTCTTCATTGCCGAGGCCGGTGGGCTGCCGGAAGTAGCGGAAAAGATTCTCGCGGTTCGGGCGGTTCTGCTCGGACGGGTCGCCGAGGTCGAAACGGGGTGAGGCGAGACGGACCATGGAAGGTACGTTAGCCACCCAAATGTATCCGGCGATTCGGTCAAAGATGGGAGCGATATCGCGTTCGAAATCGGCTTGATATTCCAAGTTCCATGCCATGCCAGGCGCATACAATTCAGGAACGAGCCCCTGATTGCGCACAGCCAAGTCAAATATGATGTCGTCCAGGGTGATGATGTTGACTAACTCCGGCGCAAACTTCGGAGCCCCGACGATTACCCAAGCTTGCAGCGAGAGCGTCCCGCCGTCTTTGAGCGTGAGGTTACAGGTGACTTGCCCGTCAGAAACATCGTCGTACCACCCGGCTCCTTCTAGTAGACCAATGATGTTACTGCTGCCGGACGCGTGGCCAAATCCTCCCAAAACAATGAGGCGTCCCTGAGCGTCAGTAATAATTTCTCCCAACGTATCAATGGGAAAGGGAGGTTCAGATGGCGGGAAAGAGCCGTGGTGATAATCAAGCGGAATATTGTCACGCGAGAAGGCAACCCGCTGATTCGAACCGTTCACCACACGCGGACCCGGATCGATGATTAGCTTTTGCCGCTCCGGCCCTTTCACGTCCGGATTGCGGAAGTCGACGTGGTGGTCCGCGTAGGTGTTATGGGGAAACATTACGTCCCCGACAAACACCCGGAAGGGATACCAAGAGGCTTTTTTGTTCGCGAGATGAACAGTCCACTCGACGGCGGCGATTTGCGAATCGCCGAGCGTCACTTCACGCCCTGGGTCGGACGGATTCGCATCGTCAAAGGCGAACAGGCGGAAGCGTGCACCTTGCCGGCGCACGTAACCTTCACTATCCCTAAAGTTCTCGACAGATTTCTGATCGGCACCCTCGGGCACAGCGTTTCCGAATCGGTCGCACTCGATAGGAAGGCCTCCGATCGCTTCAGGAGCCAAATAAAAACTGTCGGGGCTGTTTCCTACTCTGGCGACCCCGATGGAGGGATGAATCTCGTAGCGTAGTCCCACGGTCAGTCCCTTCCCGCGTCAAAAAAGGCGTGAACCGCAGGATAATATGGCACCAGACGATACGATTATATGCGTGTCTGCCACCGGTGCTGGCTTAATCACGGCGCAGGCTATCACGGAACTCCAGAGAAAATCCACTTTCGCAGGATTCATCGGATACTTCACCGATTAGACTTGATTGAAGGGCTCGGCCCATCCGCTGCGACAGAAAAGCGCTGATAAGTATTGACAAGTAATGAGGGCGTGAGTGACACTTCCGGTCGGTTGACCGTCCTGAAGCGCAGGAACGGGACGTAATTGGCGACGATATGGGAGGAGTGTCGATGGACAACATAGATCAACTCGCGAAGGCCGGCGTACCAGTAAAAGATATGTCGGTGGAAGAGAAGCAAGTAGTCGAATCACTCAGTCAGCAGGAACTTAATGTTCTTCTAGAGGTGAGAACTAAGTATGAAGGCGTGTGCCACGGACATAAACCAGTAACCTCGCTGAAGATTCTCTAGGAGCAACGCCGTTATGGTGCAACCGTCCCCAGCTCTGGAGGATTACGGCGTCGCCGGAGTTGCCAGGCTCACGGCGAGTGCGCTGTTGAAAAAAAAAATCCTCCTGGTAAGTCCTCACACTCACGACACGACCCCTAGCGTACTCACTCATCCCCAGTTAAAAGAATTTTACCCTGAGATGCTATTCACCTTGTATTCCACCATCTGGGCGACGGTGCCGTTGCTGGAAGCTGCCTTGACGGTTTCGCGCGAACGCTTCGCCGACGACGCAGTGGCTGCGAAACTGATCCCGTACTACCAAAATCATATCGTCGAAGAGTTGCATCACGATGAATGGATGCTCCAGGACATGGAAGTGCTGGGCATGAAGCGCAGCGAGATAATGGAGCGACTGCCCCCTGCAGGTATTGCCGAAGCCGTAGGCGCTCAATACTATTGGATTTATCATTACCATCCGGTTGCATTCCTTGGATATCTGGCGGCGCTGGAAACCGACCCGGTCTCGGCCGATGTGGTGAAGAAGGCGGCGGCAGAAAGCGGCATACCTCCGGCCGCCTTCCGAACCCTACTCATCCATTCAGAGCACGACTTCGACCACTGTGAAGATCTCAACCGTCTGATAGACGGGCTCCCTCTCCAACCGCAGCACATCAGGCTGATGTCTTTAAGTGCGATGCAAATCGCAGCGGCCTACGACAAAGCATTCACCGCAATGCTTCCGGGATAGCAGATCTTCGACTCGATGGAACGCAACGACATTTCGAGGGCCTTTGGAGTACCTGTCCCGGGAACGATCATTTCGCATTATGAGATCATCGCTCCCTTAGGTGAAGGCGGGATGGGAGTTGTGTATCGGGCACTCGATACGCGACTCAAACGACCCGTGGCGTTAAAGTTCCTCAATCAGCAGGCTCTCGAGAGTGATCAGGGAAAGCAGCGGCTGGTTCTTGAAGCGCAAGCCGCCGCGGCTTTAGACCATCCGAATATCTGTCAGGTCTATCAGATCGAAGAGGCTGACGGACACACCTTTATAGCGATGGCCTGCATCTCCGGCGTCAGTCTTAGAAAGAAACTGGCGTCCGGACCGCTGACGGTGGAACTGTCATTGGATATCGCCATTCAGATCGCACGCGGATTGCTGGCGGCACACGAGAAAGGGCTGGTCCATCGAGACATCAAGCCCACCAACGTTATTATTTCCGATGAAGGCGTTGTTAAGATTGTGGATTTTGGGTTAGTGCAACGCCCCGAGTCCTCCGTTCTCACGACTCCCGGTGCGCTCGTCGGTACTCTGACTTACATGTCGCCTGAGCAGGCCGCCGGTGATCGCCTGGACCACAGAACAGACCTGTGGTCTTGGGGGGTGGTGTTGTACGAGATGCTTACCGGCGTTCGCCCTTTTCGTGCAGAGAATGCGCTGGGCCTCATCAATGCCATTTGTCACAAGGCGCCAGAGCCTATGCACACCTACCGGGATCTCTTGCCGCCTACGCTTGAACAAGTGATCAATCGCGCACTCGAAAAGTCTGCCGACCTTCGCTATCAAAGTGCGCGGGAGATTCTGACAGATTTGGGGAGCCCTGCGGGCATGGCAGCTGAACACTCAGCCAGGAGCAGCCTCACGGCTTCAGGGTTCGCTTCCGAACGATCCGGAGCTGTATCGATAGCCGTGCTTCCTTTTGTCAACAACAGCGGGGACAAAGAGAACGAGTTTTTCAGCGACGGCTTAACCGATGAACTGATCAATGTCCTGGCCCATTGCGAAGGGATGCGCGTCGTCTCCCGTACTTCGGCCTTCGCCTTCAAGGGGAAGGTCGAAAACATTCAAAGGATCGGAGAACAACTACGCGTTCACGCCATCCTCGAGGGGAGCGTGAGAAAAGCCGGGGACCGGCTACGCGTGACCGCGCAACTCATCAACGTAAAAGACGGCTACCATATCTGGTCGGGAAAATTCGACCGTGACTTAAAGGATATTTTTGCGATTCAGGACGAGATCGCTCAGACGGTGGCAAATGCGCTGGAGATCTCGCTCAAACCCGGCCAGTCGCTCGCGCTGCGGGGCGTTCAGACGAATCTGGATGCCTATCATCACTACCTAAAGGGCCGATACTACTGGAATCAGATGACGGGGGAAGGAGCTCAGAAGGCTCTTTCCCACTTTCAAGAAGCGCTCAAGCTTGACCCGACGTATGGAGCGGCTTCCGCGGGAATCGCGGATTATTTCACCCTGCTGGGGCTTTGGAGTTTGGCGCAGCCCTCCGAAGTGTGGCCCAAGGCAAAAGCCGCGGCGCTGAGAGCCCTGGAGCTTGACAGCTCTCTGCCGGAAGCACACATCTCGCTCGGCTACGTGCATATTTTTTACGAATGGGACCGTCAGCAAGCCGAGCAGGATTTTAGGAAAGCAGTCGAACTCAATCGAGGGCTGTCGGTGGCGCACTACAGCTATGCCATTTACCTGATTCAAACGGGGAAGCTGGAAGAGGCCGTCGCCAGCATGATCAAAGCGAAGGACCTCGATCCTCTTTCATTGCTCGTTTGCTCTGGGCTCGCCTTCGCGTACTACTACAACCGGCAATACGATCGGGCTCTCGAAGAACACAAGAAGGTTCTCGAACTTGATCCTCAGTATGTATATTCCCTCTTCGGCATCGGACTCGTGCACCAGGCGCTTGGGCGATTCAAGGAAGCCATCGAAGTCCTTGAGCAGGCGTGGAAATCCTCGGGCGGGAGTTCGCTGCTGCTCGGGTTCCTCGGGGGCTGCTACGGCCGAGCGGGCATGCGCGACAAATCCCTTGAGGTATTGGAACAACTCGGCAAACAGGCGGAACAAATGTACGTTTCGCCGGTTTGTCAGGCGCTGGTGTACACGGGCCTAGGCGAAACGAGCCGCGCGCTTGACTGGCTTGAAAAGGCGGCGGAGAGCCGTGCGGCACTACTCACTTATATTTCCGTGATGGCGGCATTTGATCCGTTGCGCGGCGAGCCGCGATTCATCGCTATCGAACGCCAGATGGCGAGTCCGCTTGCCGATTCACCCACGCGTTGAATGATTGCCGCGGTGACATCTAAGCAGCCCATGAGCGGTCACGAAGACTGGTCCGGGGTGGGACGGAAAAAACGATGAACGCTGAAGTCGCACTGATTTCAATGCCCTTCGCCGCCGCGAGTATGCCCTCGATCGGCATCAGCTTGCTTCAGGCGGAATTGAGGCGCGAAGGCATGGGGTGCGACTTGTATTACCCGAACCTGCGTTACGCCGCACAAATCGGCCTTCCGCTTTACTCCTGGCTGGCAAATGCTTCGGAAGTGACACTCACAGGCGAGTGGATTTTTTCGCGCGCCCTGTTCGCGGGCGAAGGTCCGGCGGACGAGGCGTACCGAAAGGACATCTTGCTTGACAGATTACGCGGGGAGATCGACCTCGATCGGTTTCTGGGCATTTTCCGTGCCAGAAAAGGTGCCGCTCAATTCCTGGACGATTGTTTGAGCGCCATCGATTTCTCCCGATATCGCATCGTGGGATTCACATCGACGTTTGAGCAGAACGTGGCGTCTCTCGCGCTGGCTCGCCGCATCAAGGAAGCCTACCCCGGCGTCGTTATCGTATTTGGCGGCGCCAATTGCGAAGCAGGGATGGGCATCGAACTTCACCGCCAGTTCAGCTGGGTCGATTACGTGTGCTCCGGCGAAGGCGACCAGAATTTTCCCGAACTAGCAAGGGGAATTCTGCGAGGAGAGCCCACTCGCGAACTCGACGGCATCATCAGTCGCCGCAACGGCGAGACCGTGATCCCGCCGAAGTTGGTGTCCCCGGTTTCCGACCTCGATGCCCTTCCGATTCCTTCCTATGACGACTATTTCGCCCAACTCCTCGAAAATCATTTGGAAGGACAGCTCGAGGCGTTGATCCCGATCGAAACCGCCCGCGGGTGTTGGTGGGGAGCCAAGATGCACTGCACGTTCTGCGGATTGAACGGCAGCACCATGGCGTATCGGAGCAAGTCGGCCGATCGCGTGCTTGAAGAGATTTCGGTGCTTGCTGGAAAGTACGGAACGAAATTTGTTTCCGTGGACAACATACTCAATCTGAAATATTTGGATTCACTTTTCCCGGAGATTGTCTCAAGAGGACTGAATTGCACTTTCTACTTCGAGACCAAGGTCAACCTGAAAAAGCCACAATTGAAATTGCTGAAAGAAGCTGGTGTGAACGAAGTCCAGCCGGGGATCGAGAGCCTGAGTACACAGATTCTGAAGTCCATGAAAAAGGGCTGCACGATGCTCCAAAACGTTCAATTCCTAAAGTGGGCGAAACAATACGGAATCAGGCCACTGTGGAATCTTCTATACGGTTTTCCGGGCGAGGACCCGTCCGAATACGAAAAGATGGCGCGTTTGATTCCTTTTCTCTATCACTTCGTGCCGCCCGACGCTTGCCTGCGCGTCCGCGTTTGTCGCTTCAGCCCCTACTTTTCCCGATGGCAGGAATACGGCTTCCGCGAGCCTCGGGCGGATGAGGCCTATGGGTATATTTACCCGCTGCCGCAAGCCGCCATCCACAACCTCGCTTATAACTTTCGGTTCGATCATGACCTGGCGGGATCGGTCGATTCTTATGCACGGGAGTTGGTAGAGGCTACGACTGCTTGGCAGAACTGCGCGCATATCGCTAATCTGACGATGCAGGAGGATGGATGCGATTTGGTGCTGATGGACACACGAAGCCCAGGGCCGGCAAGGAAGATCACGCTGAACCAACCATTTAGCGCGGTCTACCAGGGCTGCGACGAAGCCATGGCGCTTAGCCAGATATGGCAGTCGCTTCCCCCGCCGAATCGAATCGCACTCGAGGAGCTAGAAAGGGCGCTCGATGCTCTGGTTGAAGAGGGGCTCATGGTGAAGGAGGGCTCAACTTTTCTCAGTCTGGCGGTTCCAGCCGGTGACTCTGGGACCTGAATCGAGCAACGTGCCGGGCCGCGCTCGTTAGATAGCCTACGTGGTCATCGATGGGGAAAGCTCAGCGCGCATCATCACGAGGCGTCTAAGAGCGGATGGCGACGCACTAGATCCAAGGCCCGAACCTCTTAAAAGGATGACGGCCCAAGAAGGCCCCGCAGTTGCTTGCCGAGATGTCATCCTTGAGCTCGTAAATGAAGGGAGGGGCACGACGATCACTTTGTGGCCAGGTCGAGGAGGCGCTTACGTCGTCGGTTGGGACCGCGCCCAGGCCAGCAAGTCCAATGCAAGAGCGAGCGTCAACGTCGGGGAAATGCAAAAAGGATTCGGGCGTTCCAAAAACCCCTTCGAATCAGGCGATCACGTACGTTCTTGGTCGCCTTGAAATCGAGTTGTCGAAAAAACTCGAGGGCATCGATGGCGATTTTGAGAATATGCGGCGCACGAGAGTCCGACTCGAGACTGAATTGCGAAACCTCGCGCACATGGCTGCAGGCGGATCGACAGCCCGTCACTTCGACAGGGAATCACCGATGCGATTACCATCGGGCCGCGCACTTCTGGAGCGATTGAATATAAAGGGGCTTTCAAACTGTTGGGCGATGATTGTGTCAGCTGGGATGGTGCCGAGGGCCAGAATCGGACTGGCTACGCCGGCCTTTTCAGGGCCGCGCTCTACCAATGAGCTACCTCGGCACGGGAACGATTTATGATTCTACGGAAAAGCGACGACGCTGAAAAGGGAAAACGGTCTTCTTCGACTAAGAAAGCGGAGCAAAGTGGGGACTGAAACGGCGGGCCGCGGTCTCAGGGCACCGTTGACTCGGCGGTTGCGCCGCTACCTCACCGAATCGTCAAACTCCTTCATCCAATCCTTTTTCTTCAGCACTTCGCGAGCTTTCGCGCCATCAGGAGGGCCGACGATGCCGTCCTTCTCCATCAAGTCAATTAAACGAGCGGCGCGTCCATAACCAACGCGCAGGCGACGTTGCAGAGTGGAAGTGGACGCGCGTCCCATCTCGCAAACTACGCGGACGGCTTCTTGATAGAGGTCGTCGTCAACTTCTTCTCCTCCACCTTCGCCTCCTGCAGAGCCGCCGCTGAACGCATCATCCTTGGGAGGCTTCAGCAATTCTTCGTTATAGATGGCTTTGGCCTGATCGCGCCAGAAATCGCAAACCGCGCCGACTTCCGATTCGTGGACGTACGGCCCGTGAATGCGGTGCAGCCTCGACGAACCCGCAGGAAGATACAGCATGTCGCCCTTGCCGAGCAGCGATTCCGAACCGTTAGTATCGAGAATCGTGCGCGAATCAACTTTGCTGGCCACGCGGAAAGAAATGCGGGCGGGGAAGTTGGCTTTAATCAATCCGGTAATTACGTCCACTGACGGGCGCTGAGTGGCGAGGATCAAGTGGATGCCGACTGCGCGCGCCATCTGTGCCAAGCGAGTGATAGATTCTTCCACACCGTTCGTGTCCACCATCATGAGGTCAGCCAACTCATCGATGACAATCACCAGGTAGGGGAGCGGCTTGTGTTCTTCTTCATCCACATTGTCGAAAAGCGAAAGCGATTGGCCCTTCTCAAATGTACGGTTGTACTGGTCGATGTTGCGCACTCCGCGCTGGGCCAGGAGCTTCAGACGGCGCTCCATCTCGCGCGTGGCATTGCGCATCACGTTGGCGGCAACTTTCGGGTCGGTGACCACTGGAGTGAACAGATGCGGAATGTCGGCGTAAAGGCCGAGTTCGAGCTGCTTCGGATCGATCAGGACGAGCTTGAGTTCGTCCGGAGTGGCTTTGTACAGCATGCCCATCAGCAGGGAATTGATGAAGACGCTCTTGCCGGTTCCGGTTGAGCCGGCAATCAGCAAGTGCGGCATCTGGGTCAAATCGCCCGCGCGGATTCGGCCGATTAAATCTTTTCCAAACGGAAGGGTGAGCTTGGAAGGTGAGTGGCTGAACTCCGGCGACTCCACTACGTCACGAAGGGCGATGGTTTCGCGATGTACGTTTGGCACTTCTATTCCGACCGTGGATTTTCCAGGGATGCGCTCGATGAGAATCGATTCCGCTTTGAGCGCAAGGCAAAGATCATCGCCCAAGCCTGTGATGCGGCTGTACTTGATTCCGGCCTCGGGCTTCAATTCGAATGTGGTGACCACGGGGCCGGGATTGATCTGCGTAATGCGTCCGGCCACGTCGAATTCGGCGCATTTCTGCTCGATGGCGCGCGCGCATTCCTTCAATTCACTCTCGTCCATCTTCTGGCCGCGTTCGGCCATCTGGAGCAGCGAAGAGGGCGGAAGCCTATAGCTGGTTTTACCGCGAGAAATTTTCGGATCCGGTCCGGTTTTCTTCGGCGGAGCGGCCTTCTCGAGTTCATGAAATTTAATCACGGCCGTCGCGCGGCGCGAGTCCTTCACTTCATCGTCGGGGTCTTCGTCTTCTTCATGCGCATCCGCTGCGGCTGGTAGTTCCTTCGCCGAGACTCGCTGCGGGGCAACGGACGGGCGGCCGGCGATCTTGATTTCTTCTACGCGCTTTCTCAAGCGCGACGATTCGCGCTCTTCGCGCCACTCGCTGACGCGAGCCATCCACTTTCCAAGAATGCCGTCCGGCGTCATGGGCGCCTTGAGCCAATGTGCAGCGGCCCGCAGCGAAAAACTTGTGGCCAAAAATAATGAGGTAAGAATGAGAACGATGGAAACCAAGTTGGCTCCCACAGGATTCAGGGCCGCGCGCAATCCTTCGGCGAGAACGCTTCCGAGCAAGCCTCCTGGAGGCAAAACACCCCGCACCTGCGGCATGTGCGTCAGGCTCATCTCAGCCGAGAGAAAAAACAGCAGCATTGTGGCGCCTACCAGCTTTGCGACCGGGGCTTCAATTAACTGGCTGCGAAACCATCGCATGGCGACAATGAACATGCCAACAGGAAACAAGAACGCGCTAAAGCCGCAGAATTGAAAGAAAAGATCGGCCATATGCGCGCCGACTGGCCCAATCCAATTCCTTGCCGGGCCCGCTCCGGGCGGTGACGCGGACACATTGAACGATACGTCGTGAGGAGAATAGGAAAGCAGGCTCAGCGCGAGAAGAAAAGCGAGGCTAAGTCCGACAAATCCGACAAGCTCATTGATACGTTTATTTTCTGTAGGCGACAGGATGCGCACAAGCTTCCCCTTTACATTGAAAAGCCGAGCCGTGGGCGATTCGAAGCGATCAACTTCGATCTCGCTGGACGGCACAGTTTACCTCGGAGCGGTTGCGATACCGAGGCGCAAACAACGGGGAAGGCTCACGCGCAAGACCTGGACGGCGCGGGCGCGATCGCGCGGAGCCCAGTCGGAGGAACGCGAGCAACTAAATGACTATACCAAACGCGATTAGGTAGTTAATAAAAATCTTCAAGGTGCGTGTCTGCAAGTACGGCACGAGGGGGGCGAGGCTATCCGAGCTTTACCTGTTTTTCAGCAGGGGAAGGAATCGTTTTCGACATTGCAAAGGCGTCGCGGCCGGGATAGTAATCCTTGCGGATACCGAGGGAACGATATCCGTGCTTCTGCCAGAAGGCGATTGCAGAGTCGTTGTCCGTTGCCGTCTCTAGCCGCACTTCGCGAACGCCATTGGCCGCGAGTCTGCGTTCCACTTCGCGAAGAAGAGCCGAACCCATTCCGGTTCTACGAAATGCTCCGAGAACATCGATGGTTACGATGTAACCGCGCCCATCCTGATTTGCACTTATGCAAAATCCTGCTACGGCGTTTGACGCTTCCGCCACAACGCATTCGGCGCCGGAAAAGCGAAGGTAGGCGCGCAGGTCTCGTTTCGAATAGGCGATGTCCGCCGGGTAGCAGGCCTGATCGATTTCGTACAGCGCGCCGAAATCTTCCGGTTTGTATTCGCGTAGCGTGAATTTCACAGCGGAAACTATACTTCCAAAATCACCGGCAGAATCAAGGGGCGCTTGGAAGTTTGTTTATTCAGGAATCGCTTCAAATCCTGGCGGATTTTCTCTTTAATTACGTTCCAGTCGGTTTTCTCTTCCTGGCTCGACTGTTCCACCGTGCGCAGAATCACTTCGCGCGCCCGGGATAGAAGTTCAGCGCCGTCTTCGTTGGGCAAAAAGCCGCGCGTTACGATTTCCGGAGCCGTTTCCATGCGTCCAGTATGCTTATCGATCGCGATGATGGGGACAACCACGCCATCTTCGGCCAGGTGGCGGCGGTCGCGAATTACTACATCTTCGATCTCTTCGAGCGATCCGGAATCGACGCATACGCGTCCTGCCGTTACCGGCTCGCGTTTGCGCGCGCCGCCGTCGGCGGTGAACTCGATGGGCTGGCCGCTTTCGATCAGGAAAATCTCTGAACCTACCGCGCCTAGTTGTTCGGCTAACGCTGCGTGGCGGAAAAGCTGGCGGTACTCGCCGTGCACGGGAATGAAATACTTCGGCTTCACGAGTTGCAGCAGGATTTTCATTTCTTCCTGGCTGGCATGACCGGACACGTGAATCGGTGCGGACCTGCCGCCTTCGTAATAGACAAGCACGCGGCGGCGAAAGAGATGGTCGATCATGCGGAAGATATTTTTCTCGTTGCCGGGAATAATTCGAGCAGACAAAATCACGGTATCGTTTTCCGCGATATTCATCAGGCGGTGATTGTCCACAGCGATGCGCGAAAGCGCGGAAAGCGGTTCTGCCTGCGTTCCGCTGGCTAACACCACCAGCTTGTGCGGATCGTAGCCTTTAATATCTTGCGGCCGAACGACGCTGCCGTCGGGTATGCGCAGCTTTCCGAGTCCATGGGCGATTTCGATATTGTCCACCATGCTGCGGCCGACAAAACCGACCTTCCGTCCGACCATTCGCGCGATGTCGATCACTTGTTGAATGCGATGCACGGAGCTGGAGAAGCAGGAGACCACAACTTTTTTGGGCGCGGCGCGAAATAATTCTTCCAGGCGCACGATGACGGCGCGTTCAGATGGAGTAAACCCGGGGCGCTCGACGTTCGTGCTGTCACTGAAAAGCGCGAGCACGCCTTCCTGGCCGTAGCGCGCGAAGGCATGAAGGTCGAACGGCTTTCCGTCCACCGGAGTGGGATCGATCTTGAAGTCGCCGGTGTGAATGATGACGCCGACCGGCGTGCGCACAGCGAGCGCCACGCAGTCAACAGTGCTGTGCGTCACGTGCAGATATTCAATCGAAAAGGGACCAATTACTGTGGTATCGCCCGCGGCCACTTCGTGCAACTTCGCGGTTTCGAGCAGGCCGTGCTCTTCGAGTTTTTTCTTGACGATGGCAAGAGTGAATTGCGTGCCGTAAATCGGGACGTTCAGATCCGCGAGAATGTAAGGAATCGAGCCGATGTGGTCTTCGTGCGCGTGTGTGAGCACGATGGCCTTGACCATGCGTTTGTTTTGCTTCAGGTAGGTGGTATCGGGAATTACGATGTCCACGCCGAGCAATTCCTGCTCGGGGAACATCAGTCCTGCATCAATAACGATAATTTCATCGCCGAAGCGCAGGGCCATCATGTTCATACCGAATTCGCCCAGTCCGCCTAGCGGAATGGCCCACAGTGATGTTTGGCTCAATTTGTTCCGGCTTTCTCGCTCAGTTTGCGCGGCGGGATAATTGCTCTTTTTCTTCCAGGAGCTTGCAATCGTATCATACCGAGAGGCTTGAAGTGATGAGAGGGACAACTAACTCCATCGAATTTCGCCGCTAATCCGATCTGCCGCCGGCGAACAATCGTGCAATTGCCACCAGCACGATTGCGCCTACGGTGGCGGCCGCGAGGCTGCCCCAGAATCCAAATGCTGCGATACCTAGCCGTTCAAAAATCCATCCGCCAATTACGGCGCCCACAAGCCCGAGGATGACGTCTACGACGCATCCGAATCCACGCCCGCGAGCCACCGTGCCGGCCAGCCATCCGGCGATCAATCCGATGAGCAGCCACCAGAATATGGAATGCGTTTCCACGTAAACGACGACATCGTGTTGAGACATCGGACGTTGCGGTCCCGCAAACCACGCGGCAATACTGGTCATGCGCAGAGCTCCTTTATCAAGACTGACAGAATATATACCCTAGGGACTTATAAACAAGCTTTGCCGCGAGAAAGTCCGCTGCGTGGTAGCCCGGGCGCGGCGCCAGTTCCGCCACATCCATGGCGACGATTTTCTTATGGTCCGCGACCGCACGCACTAGTGACGTGACTTGGTGCCAGTCCAATCCTCCGGGTTCGGGCGTAACGGTCGAAGGGACTATAGAGGAATCGAATCCATCCAGATTAATCGTCAGGTAAACGCGCGGACCCAGATCCTCGAGAACTTTCGCAATCCACGTCTTCAACGGAGCGCGGACGATGTCTTTCGCCCAATAGATTTTTGTACGCAACTTAGGAATCGCTTTCGCTTCTGCTTCCGAAAGCGCGCGCACGCCTACTTGCACTGCCGGGCAAATTTCGACGACGCGCCGCATGGCGCAAGCATGGCTTGCCGGATTGCCTTGATACTCGTCGCGCATTTCCGCGTGCGCTCCGATGTGCAGGACGCACAGATCCTTGTATTTTCGCGTGGTCGCTGAAACGAGCGGCGGCGTGAGCGCATGCTCGCCGCCGAGCGCGACAGGGAATTTATTATCGTCGAGCAGCGACAGTTGCGCGGTGAAAAGCTCGCTTACTACCTCGCTCAAAGTACCGTCCTGTGTATCGATAGGAGGCTGAGTGGCGATGCCGATTTCCTTGTATGGTTCGAGCTGCAATTCCTCGTCGTACAGTTCCATATGCCGGCTCGCGGCGATAATCGCGGCAGGCCCGTTGCGCGTTCCGCGTTCGTAGGTGGTAGTCCGCTCGAGAGGTAC
Source organism: uncultured Acidobacteriota bacterium (assembly GCA_963698005.1). Classification (GTDB taxonomy): domain Bacteria; phylum Acidobacteriota; class Terriglobia; order Acidiferrales; family UBA7541; genus Palsa-295. The sequence continues at coordinate 1,401,979 of OY969113.1, read as the reverse complement.
CGGAAAAATTACGGCGCGTGAAGTTTCGTAAGTGGAGTGTTCTTCCGGCAGGCCGCCGAAATTGTCCGGTGGCATGGGAGTGTATCGTGACATAATGCGCTCGCGCTCCTTGGACTAATCGGAAATTTTTCTTTTGTGCCGGCCTCATTTGTAATATCAATGAAGCGCGCAACGAGACAATTTAATGTTTCTGAAACTCTTGGGAGCATACATCACCTGCGAGGGCTGTGAATGACAAAGAAAAAGGGCGTGACGGGGCGGACACTGCACGACCCCATCGAGGATCATCTCACGCCGATTTTCCCGCTCGACCTGCAGCGCGTGCGCACGATTGACGATATGGTTCGCGCCATGGGGCAAACAGCCTATACCGCGCGGCAGATCGGCGACGCCGCGGACGTGCTGGAAGCCATGGCTCGCGATAAAGACTGCTTCATCGTAATGACGCTTTCGGGCGCGCTCACCGTGGGCAAAATGGGTTTGGTATTTTGCGACTTGGTCGAGTCCGGAATTGTGAAGGCGATTGTTTCCACCGGCGCGTTGATGGCGCACGGCCTGGTGGAAGCCACCGGCCGCTCACATTTTCGCTACGACGAAAAAATGGGAGACAACGAACTTTTTCTGGCGGGTTACAACCGGGTTTACGATTCGCTCGAGCCGGAAATAAATCTGGATGCGGTGGAAGTGGTGGTGGATCACGTTCTCCAGCGTTGGGATCCTGAAGAAACGGTTTGCAGTTGGAAACTGAATCGGCGCATGGGCGAATATTTGCAACAGCACGCGAAAGGCCGCGGCATTCTGAAATCCTGCGTCGAGCACGACGTTCCGGTTTTCGTTCCGGCGTTCACCGATTCCGAGCTTGGAATCGATTTCGCGCTGTATCAGCGGCAGCGGAAGAAGGAAGGGAAGAAGCCTCTACGATTCGATCCCTATCTGGATTTCGAGCATTACGCTTCGACCATGCTGGCGACGAAGCGCATGGGAATTTTCACCATCGGCGGCGGAGTTCCTCGGAATTGGGCACAGCAGTTTGGAGTCTATGCGGAGCTTCTCGCGCGGCGCGGCTACGAAAAAATACCACTGAAACGTTACAACTACGGCTTGCGGATTTGTCCCGAGCCTGTGAATTGGGGCGGTTTATCCGGCAGCACTTACACAGAGGCTGTTTCCTGGGGGAAGTTTGTGCCGCGCGAAGAAGGCGGAAGATTCGCCGAAGTGTTGGACGATGCGACGGTGGCGCTGCCGCTTATCGTGGGGGCAGTTCTGGAACGCATCGGATACTTAAAGCCTGACCGGTCGTCAGCGCCCGCGCCTGCGTCTAAGAAAAAACGGTAACGCCACCAACGCTAGCTAGATACCGCTGATTTTTTTACCGTTCTCATCGTAGAAAACCAGTCGAAAAGTCTCGCCCGATCGGGTTTCTTGTTCCGGAATCTTGACCAAATCAGATTGTCCGTCACGGCGTGGCTCAATCCTCTCGATGGAATAAGCTTTATATTCACTGTGCGCTGCATTCGTGCCTTGGAAAGTTGGTCGCTCGATACTTACTTTCAAACTCCAAACTCCGTGTTCATCGGGATCAAGAGTGTAGGTGACATCAGATGCGACACCTTCTTTGTTGAACAATCTTGCAACTAAGCGCCCGCGCTGGCGGTCCCTCCAATGCCCCCATATATAGCTACGAATCTCGCCGGTCTTCTTCTCGCGATCCTTATCTAATGTCTCGATCACATACGGACCGGCTTTATCCTCCTGATTTCTAGCTGAAGCTGATTCCCGTGCCGATGCCGCAGAACGAACGACGACACCGGGAAGGAGGACGATCACAAGGCATACCGTCGATGTAAAATTCATTTGTAGCCGAGCTAAAGACATGGAAGCCCCGAATAACGCGTCTCAGAGCGGGAGAGCGGCGGGTTAGTCGTCTTCGCCGATCAAGATTGCGGCGGCTAAAACCGTGGTCCACAGGCCGCGCTTATCGCCTACCGCGGATTGCGTGATGTTCATGGTGCGAACGATCTTGTTTGAAATTCTGTAGACTTCCTTTTTTTCGTCCCAGGAAAGATCGGGGTCGAACTCAACGTTCAGCGTTGTGGCCAGCATTTCGGCGGCAAGCTCTTCGGTATATTCTCCGGCGATTTCTTCGCTTTCGCCGAAGGAGTGGTGCTCGGACAAATAGCCGAACATGGATTTATCGGCGGGCAACGCCAGACCGACTCCGGCAGCGATCAACCTATGCGGCTCACGAGTCTGATTCTCGCTGATCACGGTAAAGGCAACTTGGCCGGGCTTCAGATGCTTCAGTCCTTCGCTTCGCGAGATCAACTTGCAGTAGGGAGGAAAAATCGAGGAGACTCGGACGATGTTGCAGGCGGCAATTCCGGCGTTGCGCAATGCCAGCTCAAAGCTCGAAAGACGCTCGCGGTGTTTGCCGACCCCTTTTGTTAGGAAAATTTTCTTCGCGACGAACGCCATAAGCGGTGAGTTGTGGTGCCTCCACTCGATTGAGTACAAAAAATCTAACGCATTCGGAAATTAACAAGCGCACGCGGCTAAGTCAATCACTAATTGACTTCGTGCGCAGTAGTAACGCATGGCGCGCGGGAAATGTTTCGGGCAAGTTACACTTCTGCTGGTTCGCGGCGCATGAACAAGAAAGCAAGTTTTTCAATGCACGTACTCACGCCAAAAAAAAGGGACTCGGTGAATTGAGTCCCCTTCGGTTGATCGTTTGAAAAAACTGCGTTCTAAGTCTTAGCGCCAGCCCCAGCGACGGCCATATCCCCATCCGCCGTAATATCCGACGTACAGTCCGGGATAGACTCCGGGGTAACCGTAAGGGTAGCCGTAGGGATATGCGTACGCATACGGCGGGGGCGGATAGGGACGAGGACCCCTTCTCGGCCGTCGCGCCTGGTTATTCGTTCCATAGTCTTCTGGATTGACGGGCTGGAAGGCGACTTGCCCATGAATAGTTGAAATAGCGATAGGTGCTTCCACTCTAAACGTGAGCAGCGATTCGGGCGGGATAATCGTCGGTCTGCCGCGAGTCAGTAGCACACCAGTGATGCCGGCGACAAATCCGGCGCCCGCGCCGATGGCAGCTCCTGGGCCACCTGCTGCTGCGGCGCCAACGGCCGCGCCGAATCCTGTGGTACCTGCTACTCCGAGCGCATCCCGACCATTAGAAGTCCCACCGGTAGCTTTAACCAGAGCAGTTTGCACGTTAACCAGCTGCCCATCGACCAGGGTCAACTGGCTAAGCGATACAGCCAGCTTCGAGACTCCCTTAACGCGGCCTGCCCTTTCCGCGGCGGCTACAGTTCCGATTACGGTCTGTCCGCGCCTAGCCACAACTAGTCCATCCACTACCAAGGGCTGATCCAGCGTAAGCAAAACGTTGTCGCCGACTTTATTCCTGTCGCTAGAGAGCCATCCGGTCGTGCGCACTTGCACGAGCGCGCCGGTCGGCAAAGTGAGCGAATCCGGCACTGTGTAGTTGTCCTGCGGCGCGTTCTGCTGGCCATTCTGCTGGCCGTCGGGCGCTGCGTTCTGCGGCGGAGCATCTTGGGGCGCCTGAGGCTGAGCTTGCTGCTGTTGCTGGTCCTGTTGTTGCTGATCCGGCTGTTGCTGCTGATTCTGCTGTTGCTGATCTTGTTGCTGGGGGTCTTGCTGTGCTGACGCAGGCATCGCGATTAGACAAAGTCCAAGCGCCAGGGTGCCAATCTCCAGCCCAGCCATTAGATTGCGACCCACTCGGTTCGCAAAGTTTATAACCATGTTAGTCTCCTGGTCCTTCCGCCTCAGCTACCGGCAGCACTCCTAAATCGTTAGCTTTAGCTTCGCGTGCGCCTATATAGAAAGATGGCAAAGCGGCGCTACGAGTTGCATTCAGCTTATAAAACACGGTTACTTGCAGAAAGTTGCGCTATCGGAAAAACACGCGCGCGGGGCGCTCAAATGCTGTGAAGTTCAGACTCTTTGGCGCAGAGGGGGATGCAGGGGGCGATAGTATCGGCGACGATTTTGAGCTCCCGAAGCTGCTGTGTGACGAAGTCCGCGCCAGCGTCTGATGGCGAGGCACCTTTGCGCGAAACCTGAATCACGCCGATCGCTTTCTTTTCCAACAGGATCGGCGCGCTCATAATCTTTTGTATGGGAACGCCGCGCTGGTCCTCCGAGATCGGGACCGCTTCGAAAACGGTGGCGTGAGGAATCGCGGAGAAATGATTGATCATTTCAGGGCGTTTTTCGCGAGCGGTGCGCACGGCCAGTGAATTGGCACTCGTCAGCGGAATCTGACCCATGCCCTGAAGATTTTCCGGCAGTACGAATCGCAGGAAGCGGTCGTCCGGCATGGCCACGAGAATGGCAACTTCGTGCGGCTGGACCGAGAAGTGCTTGCTGATGAGCTCCACCGCGCGATGCATACCGGCAACGTCACCCGAGGCGTTGCTGCGCACCACTTCAGCGGCCCACTTCCTCAATTCGGCGATGAATTCGTTGGACATTTGAGCTCTGCTAATCCAGCGAGTTTATCACGAGCGTTCCACCGTGAACCTTGGCGTTGCGACAGTGTGTTTCAAGAATTACGATGCGCGATCGGCCGCGCTTTCTCCCCAAGATGGTCCCGAATCCCGCGGTCCGGTCGTGTTCGCTTCTTTCCGGTTCTTGCAAACTTCTTCAGGGCTGCCTATACTCTGTTTGTACGAAATAATTTCGGAGCGTGCATGCCGGCGGCGGTGCCTGAATCCAAAACAGGCTATATTCTGGATAAACTGCAGTCCCTCAGCGGCGTAGTTCCCATTGGCGCTTACCTGGTCGATCATCTTTGGTCTAATAGCTACGCTCTGGTGAGCATCGAAAAATACAATCAAGTATCCGGCGAACTTCAGACCGTTCCGTGGCGCATCGGGATCGAGGCAGCTGTTCTTTGGGTCCCTCTTTTGTTTCACAGCCTCTACGGCATGTACATCTGGTCGAGAGGGAAGTCCAACGCGCTTAGCCATCCCTGGATGTCTAACTGGATGTATGTCCTCCAGCGCTGGAGCGGCATGATCGCTTTCGTCTTCATCGGTTGGCACCTTTACACCGAACGTTTCGGCGGCCACGGCGTCACACGCTATGCCGGAGTCGCTCAGGACATGGCGAATCCGTGGTATGTCGCGGCTTACATCGTTGGAGTCACGGCCTGCTCTTTCCATTTGGGCAACGGACTGTGGAATTTCGCCTGCAAGTGGGGCATTGCTGTAACTCCTAAAGCGCAACATGCCGCGGCCTGGTTTGGCGCTGTCGTCGGCGCCGGCTGTATGCTTGTGGGCGTGGTGGTCGTGCTTGGATTTCATTACGCGTGGTTTCCTCTCGGCGGTTACGTGCAATGAAGCACCCCAAAATTATCGTTGTCGGCGGTGGTCTGGCAGGACTGATGGCCACGATTCGAGTGGCGGAGTCCGGCGTTCCCGTCGAGCTCTTCTCGATTGTCCCGGTGAAGCGCTCCCATTCGGTTTGCGCGCAGGGCGGCATCAACGCCGCCAAGAATTTGAAGGGCGAAGGCGATTCCACTTGGAAGCATTTTGACGACACGATTTACGGCGGCGACTTCCTAGCCAATCAGCCGCTGGTGAAGGGCATGTGCGAAGCTGCTCCCGCGATCATCGATTTGCTCGATCGCATGGGCGTGATGTTCAACCGCACGCCCGAGGGCTTGCTCGATTTCCGGCGATTCGGCGGAACGATGTTTCATCGCACGGCGTTTGCCGGCGCCACTACGGGACAGCAATTGCTGTACGCGCTCGACGAACAGGTGCGCCGCTTCGAGTCCGAGGGTAAAGTTAAAAAATTCGAGGGCTGGACTTTTCTTTCCGCCGTTCTTGACGATAGCGGCATCTGCCGCGGGATATGCGTCATGGATTTAAGAACGATGGAGATCCGTACCTTCCCGTGCGATGCGGCAATCTTCTGCACCGGCGGCATCGGCGCCGTGTTCGGCCGTTCTACAAATTCCGTGGTCTGTACCGGGTCCGCGCAATCCGCGCTATTTCAGCAGGGCGTTTATTATGCCAACGGAGAATTCATTCAGGTTCATCCGACTGCAATTCCCGGAGAAGACAAGTGCCGGTTGATGAGCGAATCGGCTCGCGGTGAAGGTGGCCGCGTTTGGGTGCCGAAGCAGGCGGGCGATAAGCGATCCGGAAAAGATATTCCGGAGAATGAACGGTTTTATTTCCTGGAAGAGTGGTATCCGAAGTACGGCAATCTGGTGCCGCGCGACGTGGCCACCCGCGCGATCCACAAAATTGTTTTCGAAATGAAAATGGGACTCGTTGGCGAGCCGGCCGTTTATCTCGACGTCACCCACATTCCGCGCGAAACGCTGGATCGCAAGCTCGAAGGCATTCTCGAGATTTATGAAAAATTTGTGGGAGTCGATCCCCGCGAAGAGCCTATGAAAGTTTTTCCCGCGATGCACTACACCATGGGCGGCTTGTGGGTGGACAACGAAAATCAAGCCACCAACGTTCCGGGAATTTACGCCGCCGGGGAATGCGAGTATCAGTATCATGGCGCGAACAGGCTGGGGGCGAATTCGCTGGTCTCCTGTATCTACGGTGGAATGCTTGCGGGGCCCGCGGCGGTCCGTTATTCGCATGGCCTCGAGAGCGGCTGCGAGAACACTTCGCCGGCGGTTTTCGAGCGCGAACGCGTCCGTCAGCAAGACATCACGGACGCCCTGCTGAATCAGCACAAGGGAACCGAAAATCCGCTGACGATATGGCGCGAGATGGGCGACATTATGACCGAGCATGTCACGGTCATCCGCTACAACGCCAATTTAGAAAAGACTCTTGCGAAGCTCGACGAGCTTAGCGCCCGCTTTACGCGTATCAATTTGCAAGACCGCACGCAGTGGGCCAACCAAACGCTGAATTTTGTCCGCGAGCTGGGCAACATGTTGATCCTCGCGCGCGTAATCACCATGGGCGCGCTCGCACGCAACGAAACTCGCGGCGCGCATTACAAGCCCGATTTTCCGGAACGTGATGACGCCAACTGGCTGAAAACCACGAAGGCTAGCTATAACGACGGCAACATCCAGCTCGAATATGAGCCGATTGACACTTCGCTGCTGCCGTTGCGCGAGCGCAAGTACACGGCGAAGGCGTAGCGAGGTTTTAACGAGGCACCATGCCAGACAAAACTTTTATCGTTCGCATCAAGCGCCAGCAACGTCCGGACGAATCCGTGCGCTGGGAAGAATACGAATTGCGCTACCGCCCGCACATGAACGTGATCATCTGCTTGCGCGACATTGCCGAAAAGCCGTTTACTCGCAGCGGTGTGGAGTCCACTCCTGTTAGTTATGACGCGAATTGTCTGGAAGAGGTCTGCGGAGCTTGCGCCATGCTCATCAACGGGACTGCGCGGCAGGCTTGCACCGCTCTGGTGGACGAACTCGAAAAGCCGATTCGCTTGGAGCCGCTCACAAAATTTCCTCTGGTGCGCGACCTCGTGGTTGACCGTTCGAAAATGTTCGAAGACCTGAAACGCACGCATTGCTGGATTCCGATCGACGGCACGTACGATATAGGTGAAGGCCCGCGCATGGCCCCCGCGGTTCAGGAAAAAGGCTATCCACTTTCGCGTTGCATCACTTGCGGAAATTGTCTGGAGGTTTGTCCTAAGGTCAACCAGAGAGATCCATTCGTTGGTGCCGCTATCGTCAGCCAGGTTCGCCTCTTCAACATGCACCCGACCGGTGCGATGCATTCTGCGGAACGCCTCGACGCGCTCATGTTGCCCGGCGGCATCGCCGATTGCGACAACGCGCAGAATTGCGTGAAGGCTTGCCCCAAAGGAATTCCGCTCACTGAATCGCTTGCCGCGGTGAATGGCCAAGTATTGGTGCACGCAGTGAAGTCCTGGTTGCGGGGTTCGTAGCGCCGGTTTATCCTGACCGAAACCGAAGGGCGTCTCGCCGGCTCTTTTGTTTTTGCTCTTGTACCGTGCTGTGAATCAAGCACGTTGAGTCGAATCTCCGTTCCGTTTCTCAACAGCGTGTCGTAGAATCCGAAGCTGAACTGAGGAGTCAAATGGCTCGTTTCGGTTTGTTCTTATTCTGCTTCTCGCTTGGAGGGATTCTGCCACTGCTCGCTGTTCAGCCACAATCGCAACCCGTTTCACAAAAAGCTCACGACCTGCATTTCCGCTCGATCGTCGTGGACACGCACGACGACACCACGCAGCGCCTGCTCGACCCCAAGTTCGATCTTGGGGCGCGCCACACGGACGGCAGCATCGACATTCCACGCATGCGCGAAGGCGGCCTCGACGCGATCTTTTTCTCCATCTACATTCCCGGGAGCGTAACCGGGCCGACGGCGGTTCAGCGCGCGCTCGAACAAATTGAAGCCGTTCGCCGCCAGATCGGCCTGCATCCTAAGGACCTGGTGCTTGCTACCACCGCGGCGGAAGTCCGCAGCGCCTTTGCCGCGCACAAAATTGCCGTGCTGATGGGCGTCGAGGGCGGGCACATGATCAACGACGACTTGAAAAATGTGGACAAATTTGCCGCGCTCGGCGTTCGGTACATGACGCTCACGCACATGGTCAACACCAATTGGGCAGATTCCTCCACGGACAAGCCGGCGCACAATGGCCTCACCGAGTTCGGTAAGCAGGTTGTGTTGGAGATGAATCGGGTCGGCATGATGGTGGACGTTTCGCACATAGGGGACAAAACTTTTTACGACGTGCTGGCCACCAGCCAGGCGCCGGTGCTCGCTTCGCATTCGTCCTGCCGCGCGCTCGACGACATGCCGCGCAACATGACCGACGACATGATCAAGGCGCTCGCCGCGAAAGGCGGCGTGATGCAGATTAATTATCACGTCGGATTCCTCAGCCAGGATTATTCAACCGCAGCAAAGGCCAACCCTGAGATCTTCAAGGCCATCGAAGCGGAAACAAAAAAACGCTGTGGAGATGACGAAGCCTGCCAGTTAATCGAAGCGGACAAGCAGGTGCGCGAGTATGTGGCGCAGGGGAAATTGCCGCGTGTGGATTGGACGAAAATAATCGACCACATCGATCATGCTGTTAAACTCGTGGGCGCGGATCACGTGGGCCTCGGCTCTGATTTTGACGGCGCCGACATGCCTTACGGGATGGAAGACGCTTCGCACCTGCCGCAAATCACAAACGCATTGCTGGAAAAAGGCTACTCCGAAAGCGACATCAAGAAAATCCTGGGCGGCAACACGCTTCGCGTGATGCGGGACGTGGAAGCCGCCTCGAAAAAAATGGGAGAAAAGCAGTGAAACATTTTGCTTCGTGGTTTAGAGTTTGTTTGCTCGCCTGTTTGCTTGCCTGTTTTGTTCCAGGGCCGCTCGCGGCCCAAGGCCGATCTGCAGCTCAAAAACCCGCTGCGCACTCCGCCGCCGATCCTGCGCTGTTGCACCCGGCAACGCTCAACGCCAAAGCGCCGGACGTTTACGAAGCTACATTCACGACCACCAAGGGCGATTTCGTCGTGCAGGTCACGAGGTCGTGGGCTCCGAATGAAGCTGACCGTTTCTACAATCTGGTCAAGCACGGATATTTCAATGGCGTCGAATTTTTTCGCGTCGTTCCCGGATTCGTAGTTCAGTTCGGACTGACTGGCAGCCCGGCTGTCAACAAAGCTTGGGAGAGCGCCAATATAAAGGACGATCCGGTCAAGCAGACCAATGCCGAAGGCACCATTACGTTCGCTCAAACGGGAAGTCCGAATTCGCGCTCGACGCAGGTTTTTATCAACCTGGGCAATAACGCAGGGCTCGACCACAGCGGCCAGGGTTTCGCTCCATTTGGACAGATAACCTCCGGTATGGATGTGGTCAAGAACCTCTACGGCGGCTATGCTGACGGCCCCACCGGTCATCAAGACGAGATTACGAATCAGGGAAACGCCTATCTCGAAAAGAATTTCCCGAAGCTGGACAGCATCAAGTCGGCGAAGATCACCTCGCCGGTTCCTGCTCCGAGCGCGACTCATAAGGCGGCGCCTCCGGCCCAGTAGCGGATTCTCGTGCCTGATCGGCTCACATGGCGCGCGTCAAACTTGCCGCGAACGTAGCGAATGGCGCTGCGCCAAGTTATACTCGTTTCGCGAAAAATCTAAAGAACAGCTGGTCAACTTTTTACAGCTTTCATTTAACAAGGCCCCGGGGACAAAAATAATGACCACGAATCCAGGTTTGCTAAAGCCCGAAACACTCAATGAAAAAGCGCCGGAATTGTACGACGTGACGTTTACCACCACGAAAGGCGATTTCGTCGTGCGCGTGAATCGCGCATGGGCGCCGATCGGTGCTGATCGTTTTTATAATCTGGTGAAGGCCGGATATTACGACGATGCCAGTTTCTTCCGCGTGATACCGGGATTCGTAGTCCAATTCGGCCTGGGCGCGGATCCAACCGTCAACAAAGCATGGAGAGATGCGAAGATCAACGACGATCCTGTGACACAGAGCAATCGCCCGGGGTATATCACGTTCGCAACCGCGGGAAAAAACACGCGGACTACTCAGCTTTTCATCAACCTCGGCAATAATGGGCAGCTCGATTCCATGGGATTCTCTCCGTTCGGTATAGTGACCGAAGGCATGGACGTAGTTCAGAAAATTCACAGCGGGTACGGCGAATCTCCGGACCAGGGGCAAATCACCAACCAGGGAAAGGCCTACCTGGATAAGAATTTTCCGAAGCTCGATCGCATCAAGTCCGCGACGATTTCTACCCCCGCTTAAATTTATTGCCGGGGGACGGTCCGCAGCTAGCAGATGACCTCACTGGAAGGCGCCGGTTCCGCAATCGACAGCGCGATGGGGCCTAAATCTGCGCGTGCCAGCATCGTCCTGCTGTTATCCCTCTCGCTTGCCAGGCTGCTGATTCAATTCGCGGGGATCAATCATTACGGCTTTTTCCGCGACGAACTGTATTACATGGCTTGCGGCGAGCATCTGGCGTGGGGCTACGTTGACCAGCCACCGCTTATCGCGTTGATTGCGTGGTTCGCGCGTCACGCTTTCGGAAACTCGATATTCGACGCTCGGCTTCTGCCTGCGCTGGCGGGCGCTGCTGTGGTTTTCCTCACGGGTTGGATCGCGCGCGAATTCGGCGGCGGATTGTTCGCGCAATTCCTTGCCGCTTTGGCGATGCTCTTCGCACCCGCCTATCTCGCATTCGATAGTTTTCTTTCGATGAACGCGTTCGAGCCGGTGATTTGGATTTTGTGCGCGTGGGTCGCGATTCGCATCGTGAAAGGAGCCTCGCCGAAGCTGGTGGCTTGCCTTTGGCGCGATCGCGGGACTCGGCTTGGAAAACAAACACACCATGCTTGTTTTCGGCTTCGCGCTGGTGGCCGGGCTTTTAATTTCGGGTCAAGCGCGTTTGTTCCGTTCGAAATGGGTTTGGATTGGCGGGGCCATTGCGCTCGCGATGTTTCTTCCAAATCTGATCTGGGAGGCGCACAACGGCTGGCCCCAGATTCTGGTGGTGCGCAATGCGCAAGAGTTTAAGAACGTGGAGATCGGGCCTCTACGGTTTTTCGCCGACCAGATACTTTTCCTGCAGCCGGTTGAATTGCCGGTATGGCTGGCCGGCCTTGCGTGGTTTTTTGCCGCGCCGGAAGGGAAGCGGTTTCGTTTTCTCGGCTGGGCGTATCTCATCATGATGTTTGTTTTTATTGTCCTGCATGGAAAATCCTATTACGCGCTGCCGGTTTACCCGATCTTGATAGCGGCCGGAGGCGTCGCGCTTGAAACACTCCTTTTCGCAACGCAGCGGCGGCGGTGGCTGGCATGGGCATACTGCGCGCTGATTATGATCGCGGGCGTGGTCAGCTTGCCATTCGGCGTCCCGCTGCTGCCGGTGGATGCTTTTATCCGCTACTCGCAAATACTTCCGTACTCTCGCACGGTGAAAATGGAGCGCGACCCCACTGTGGCGCTGCCACAGCTTTATGCGGATATGTTCGGGTGGGACAGCATGGCTTCGTCCGTCGCCCGGGTTTATCACGGGCTGCCGGCGCAGGAGCAATCCGGCTGCGCCATTCTGGCGGGGAACTATGGCGAGGCGGGGGCAATTGATTACTACGGGCCGGCGCTTGGTTTGCCCAAGGCGATCAGCGGGCACAACAATTATTTTCTGTGGGGACCGCGGAATTATTCCGGCGAATGCGTGATTGTTTTTGGAGAAAATGCGGATCGGTATGCGCGGCTGTTTGGGGAGGCCCAGCTGGTCGGGACGATTACCGACGAGCACGCGATGCCGTCCGAGCAGGGGGTGCATGTTTACATCTGCCGCAAGCCGAGCGCGCCGCTCGATGTTCTTTGGCCCAACTTCAAGATGATCATCTGATGCCCCCGATCCGGAGCGCCAGCCATTTTCAACCACGATCACTTGAGTTTTCCCCTTTTAGTCGGGAGCAGAGCTAGTGGCGCGGGGCGTGTTTGGGGTTTCGCGCGGATTGTTCGAGGCCGGCGACATTCAATCCGGTGGCTAACAGGCGGTGGCCGATTTCTGAGTCTTTCGTTTTTGCAATGGCAAGGAGGACGCATTCGCAGGTCAGGATTGGAATTGCCCTTCCTTCGACCATGTCCCGTCCGGGCGCGAGCAGTTCCGCGTGCTGCAAAATGGTTTGCAGTTCGGCCGAGTTGGAGAGCGGCTCTTCAGTAGACGGCTGCGCTTGGCCCTTCGCGCCCGTCAGCAATTGCCAAACTTTGCGGGGCTCTTCGTCGCGGCGGTGCTCGTCGTAATCTTCAATCCAGTTGTGCCAGCGTTGCGGGCTGATGCGGCAGATTTGCTGCAAAAAAGTTTCGATCTCGTCCTGGTCTTGCCAGAATTGGGAGAGGCGCTCCCAGTCGTAGATATACATTCCCGCTAGCAGGTCGGCGACTTCCACTACGCGTGCGGCGCGGCTGTGCGCCAGCATGGTCGCCAGAGTTTGGGCGTGCTCGAGGTCTCTCGTGATGCGATGCGCGAGCGGGACGGGATTGCTACGGGCGGGTGTTCGCGGACTGTCCACCGCGGACGATTGGCTGACTTTGCGATTTTTGCGGCCGAATAATTTCATCGCGCTTCCCAGGCACCCTAGAGGCCGAGCACGGTTACCAGTTCGCGCACGGATGCGGAAGACTTATCTAAAGCTGCTTTCTCGTCGGCCTCAAGCTTGATCTCGATAATCTGTTCGATGCCTTTTGCGCCGAGCTTCACCGGGACGCCGACAAACAATCCGGTTACTCCGTATTCGCCTTCAAGGTAAGCGGCGCAGGGCAGGATTTTTTTCTTATCTTTCAAGATTGCTTCCACCATTTCGAATACCGCCGCAGACGGAGCGTAATAAGCGGAGCCGGTTTTGAGCAGATTAACGATTTCCGCGCCGCCTTTTCGCGTTCTGGTGACAATGGCTTCAATCTTTTCCTTGGGCAAGAGCGCGGGGAGGGGAATTCCAGCGACGGTGGAATATCGCGGGAGCGGCACCATATCATCTCCGTGGCCGCCGAGGACGAAGGAATGAACGTTTTCGACCGAGACGCCAAGTTCCGTGGCGACGAAGGTGCTCATGCGCGCGGAATCCAAAACGCCGGCCATTCCTATGACGCGGGCCTTGGGGAATTTGCTGAGTTTGAGCGCGGCGTGGGCCATGGCATCGAGTGGATTGGTGACGATGATTAGAATCGCATTCGGCGAAACTTTTACAACCGCCTCGACGACGCCCTTGATTACGTCGTAATTTGCTTTCAACAGGTCGTCGCGGCTCATTCCCGGCTTGCGGGGGAATCCGGCGGTGATCACGATGATGTCGCTGTTGGCGGTCTCTTTGTAATCGCCTCCGGCGGTGGAGATACCGGCGGCGTGGGCATCGATGCCGAGGATGGGCGCGGATTCGGCCATGTCGAGCGCTTTTCCGGCGGGGACTCCGTCGAGAATGTCGGTGAGGACTACGTCTGCGAGCCCTGCGTCATGAATTCTTTGCGCGGTGGTGGACCCGACGAAGCCGCCGCCGACAACCGTGACCTTCTTCCGCATTCCCCAGTCTCCTTATGCGTTTTGGCTAAGACCGCTGCGCAGCCGATGCGCTGCTGGAAGCCTGCATATTTTCGATGATTGCCGCGGCATACTCGGATGTTTTGAGTTTTTTCGCTCCCGGCATGAGCCGCTCCAGATCGTAGGTGACGCGCTTTTGCTGAATGGTGCGCGCGATCCCGTCTTCAATGAGGCTCGCGGGTTCGCGCCAGCCCATGAAATTGAACATCATGGCGCCGGACAACATCACGGAGCTGGGATTGATGACGTCCTTGTCGGCGTATTTCGGCGCGGTGCCATGAGTGGCTTCAAACACGCCGCATCCATCGCCGATATTGGCGCCGGGGGCCATGCCCAGGCCGCCTACTTGGGCAGCGCAGGCGTCGGACAGATAGTCACCGTTCAGATTGGGCGTGGCGAAGACTTGGTATTCATCGGCGCGCGTGAGTACCTGCTGAAAAACAGAATCGGCGATGCGGTCATTGATCAATATCTTCTTCTTCCACTGGCCATTGCCGTGAGAGGCGGAGATGGATTGAAGGGTGTGCTCAACTTCGGCGATGACGCGCTTCCTGAATTCTTCGTTGGCCTGGTCCATGCCCGGCTCGATCATTTCCGCGATCTGTTCTGGCGAGAGGTTGGCGTCGCGGTCTTTGTTGTCGAGAATCCAGCTCTCGCGCTCGGTGACAATGACGGAGCGAAATTCCTGGGTGGCGAGCTCGTATCCCCAATCGCGGAAGGCGCCTTCGGTGAACTTCATGATGTTGCCCTTATGAACCAGCGTGACTATGTTTCGCTTTTCTTCGAGCGCATGCTGTATCGCGCGGCGCACCAGGCGTTTTGTGCCGGAGGGTGACATGGGCTTGATTCCGACGGCGGAGTCAGGGTGAACCTGCTTGGTGGTACCTTTCAGCATTTCAATATTCAGAAAATCGATCAGGCGTTTCGCATCCGGCGTGCCGGAGCGCCATTCAATTCCGGCGTAAACGTCCTCGGTATTCTCGCGAAAGATCACGACGTTCATTCGTTCCGGATTTTTTACAGGAGAGGGTACGCCTTCAAAATACCGGACGGGACGCACGCAGGCGTAGAGGTCGAGCACTTGACGGAGGGTGACATTGAGCGACCGTATGCCGCCGCCAACAGGCGTGGTGAGCGGGCCTTTGATGGCTACGCGAAAATCGCGGATGGCTTCGACGGTTTCGTCGGGCAGCCAATTCTTGAATTGCTTGAAAGCTTTCTCGCCGGCGAAAACTTCCAGCCATTCGATTTTGCGTTTTCCGCCATAGGACTTGGCAACTGCGGCGTCGAAAACCTGGCGGGAGGCTTTCCAGATGTCGCGTCCGGTGCCATCACCTTCGATGAAGGGAATTACCGGGTGATCGGGGACATGGAAGGCGCCATCCGGCTTGAATTCGATTGCTTTTCCGTTTGGCGGCACGGTGACGCCGTTATAGGAAGGTTTCATTACTACACAGCTCCGTTTGGGTGATCCAGCGCGCTTGCGAGGTCTGCCCGATCATCGAGATTACGACCTTACACATTAACATAACCTCGCTGAGTCTTGAAGGCTGGAGAGGAGGGAAGATTGGCGAAAGAGTGCGTTATTCCGAAAGCGCAATCGTGCAATTCTAGAACCGGTTAGAAATGTCCCGGTCGTTTGTTTTGAGTGAGTTACAGCCATTTCTGTTCGCAGGACAGAACCGGTTAGAAATGTCAGAAAATGGTAGCGAGTTGCCATCGGAACCTGGTCCAGAACGTTGGGGATCCGTGACGGAGTTGAGTCGGGAAGGCTGTCACGGATTAGGCATGGCTGTGGCTTGGCCTTTCGCCGTCCAACGCCAGCGCCGTGCTGCATGTTGCTTCCTCCCTGAGGCCTTAATAACTGCCCTCGGGTATAGTATCATAGTAGTAAACATAAGTCAAGAGGAAAATTATGCGGTGCGGATGAACTTTTTTGGCGAAAAGAGCCGGCGGGACGCCCTTCCGTCGTCAGGGTGAACCGGCGCTACGAAAAGCGAAATCCAGAAGCGCACAGGTTGAGGGCGCACACAGATCACCGCGTAGGCGCTGCAGCGGGAACGGCAGCAAGCGGGCGCAGCAAGCAGCGCCCCTAGGGGATATTGCTACGGCGACACGTTTGGGCGAAGAAAGCGGGAGCAAGCTCCCGCACTCCAAAGAGACGTGGCGAGGCTCGGTCTGGAGTGCTGGCGGCCAGGCGGCGCTGCAGCGGGCACAGCATGCTGTGCCCCTACGGTTCATTGGCGAGAATGACCTGAAGGATCGGGCAGAGGGAACGTCTGGGCCCCGAGCCGCTGGTGGTTCTAAGACGAAAAGAGCCGGCGGGACGCCCTTCCGTCGTCAGGGTGAACCGGCGCTACGAAAAGCGAAACCCAGAAGCGCACAGGTTGAGGGCGCACACAGATCGCCGCGTAGGCGCTGCAGCGGGCACAGCATGCTGTGCCCCTACGGTCGGTTGGTGCGATTGAGACGACGGATCGGGCGGACGGGACGTCTGGGCGTCGAGTCGCCAATAGTTCTAAGGCGAAAAGAGCCGGCGGGACGCCCTTCCGTCGTCAGGGTGAACCGGCGCTACGAAAAGCGAAACCCAGAAGCGCACAGGTTGAGGGCGCACACAGATCACCGCGTAGGCGCTGCAGCGGGAACGGCAGCAAGCGGGCGCAGCAAGCAGCGCCCCTAGGGGATATTGCTACGGCGACACGTTTGGGCGAAGAAAGCGGGAGCAAGCTCCCGCACTCCAAAGAGACGTGGCGAAGCTCGGTCTGGAGAGCTGGCGGCCAGGCGGCGCTGCAGCGGGCACAGCATGCTGTGCCCCTACGGTTCATTGGTGAGAATGACCTGAAGGATCGGGCAGAGGGAACGTCTGGGCCCCGAGCCGCTGGTGGTTCTAAGACGAAAAGAGCCGGCCGCGCGCAAATGCGCTCCCGTCCTTTGTCAGGGCGAGCAGGATGCGCCGAGGAGATGTGTCGCACCTACGGCGCTGCATGTCGTGATACATCGCGGACCCAGCGTTGACACGCTGGGCTAACTTCTGCCGCGCCTACGGCGCTTGGGCGGCTGCCGTCAAAGGTTAGTCGGGCAGATCAGATTGCCGCGCAAGCGCTGCAGCGGGCACAGCAGCAAGCAGCGCACCTACGGGAGATTGCTACGGCAACACGTTTGGGGGAAGAAAGCGGGAGCAAGCTCCCGCACTCCAAAGAAACGTGGCGAGGCTTGGTCTGGAGTTCGGCGGCAGAGCGGCGCATTCTTGCCGTACTACGTTCGTAATAGAAACTCTTCGCAGCGTTACTAGGGCGAAGCGGTGAGGATGCGAGAGCTTGACTGTGCTAATGGCGGGGGTTAGCGTCGGATGCGCGCTGTATTTCAAGTTGACGCACAACCAAATGAATCCTTCCATTGCGCCGAACACGAGCCAGGACCCTGATTACGGGGCAGCCGAAATCCAATCGAACTTGCGCAAGTTGGAGCGGCGCGACTTGTGGGCTTCGGGCAACACCGCGATCATAATTCTGGGATTGACGGCGCTGGTTGTGTCGTTGTCAATTTCGCTCTATTTAAAAACTCCGAACGCAGTTTTCGGGTGGCATCTGAGCCTGGCGGTTTGGGCTTTGGTGGCGTTGGTGGTGTTCTTTACCGGGCACACGATTTTTCAGCAGCGGAAGTTGCGAACGATTCAAAGAGAATTGTCGGAGCAGCAAATTCAGGCGGAAGTTTTCAGACGGCTGGCGTTGTTTGATCCCTTGACGGGGCTGTACAACCGGCGGTTTGCGGAAGAGCGGTTGAGGGCCGAGATTGCGCGGGCGGAACGAAAAGGGCTCTCGATGGTGGTGGTGCTGTTGGACCTGAACGATTTCAAGAAGATCAACGACAAATACGGGCACCCTACCGGCGATCAGGTACTGAAAGAATTCGCGAGGAGTTTGAGCAGTTCGACGCGCGGGTCAGATTTGGCGGTACGGTGGGGCGGGGACGAATTCATGCTGCTGCTGCTGGATTGCGAAATCGATCAATTATCGGTGGTGTTGGGGCGCCTGGTGGGATTTGCAGTGGAGGCGGACGGAAAAGCGCTGGAGGTATCGTTTGCCGTGGGGTGGAAGGCATACGAGCCGGGAGATGAGTTCGAGGGATTGATCGAAGTGGCGGATCGAAACTTGTACATTCACAAGGCCGCAGCCAAAGTGTCGAAGGAACGGCTAACGGCGCCGGTGAGCAGCTAAGCGGAAACTGAATCAGTACTCGCAGGTGACACAACCCCACGCCAGTAAATCGAAGATCATCGATAAATGTCCGGGCGGAGGATTTCCATTTTGGATTCGGGCTTGCTGAGTTCGCGAAAACCAAATTGGCGATAGAGGTCGTGAGCGTCGCGAGTGGCCAGACTGAAACGGCGCAAGCCTTGCAGAGCTGGATGGGCCATCAGGCATTCCATCAGCCACTTGCCTAGCCCTTTGCCGCGATGGTCTTCGAGGACGTAGACATCGCAGAGATAGGCGTAGGTGGCGGAGTCGGTGACGACTCGCGCGAAACCAACCTGAGTTTTCCCGTGAAGCAGGGCGAAGCATAAAGAATTTGCGATGGCGCGCTCCATCGTTTTTCGCGGAATGCCTTCGGACCAATAGGCGCGAACCAGGTAGGCATGAATCGCGTCGAGATCAAATTTTGCGGGATCGGTGGAGATTAGAAATCCCTCGCGTTCGAATGTTTCGTACATGCGGGTCCGCCTTCTGAGGTGCTCGAAGTACAATGCGCCATTGTACGGCTTTCTTGCGAATGATGAGAGGACTTGCGACGAGATTCTAATCGGGATTCCGTTCGGGTATATTGAGACTGACAGGAGCCATCTTGAAAATATTTGGTCGATATTATATTTCGCGCCGTCTATTCGGCTTGGTAGCCGCGGCATTATTTTGTTCGGTATTGGGCTTTGCCGTGAGTGCGCAAGAAGGGAACCAAAAGGAAGCGGGGCTGGTGTTGAAGTTGAGCAGCACTTCGTTTGAGGCGGACGGGGATATACCGGCGAAATACAGTTGCGACGGGGCGAATAGTTCTCCGGCACTTGCTTGGACTGATGCGCCGGCGGCAACGCAGAGTTTTGCGGTGATTGTGGATGATCCGGATGTTCCGGCGAAGACGGTGGTTCATTGGGTGATTTACGATATTCCTGGAGGAACGCGATCGTTGCCGGAGGGCGTGCCTACGAAGAAGAAGCTGGCCGATGGTTCGGAGCAGGGGCAGAACA
The DNA here is from genome assembly GCA_963698005.1 of uncultured Acidobacteriota bacterium. Taxonomy (GTDB): domain Bacteria; phylum Acidobacteriota; class Terriglobia; order Acidiferrales; family UBA7541; genus Palsa-295. The sequence goes on along the minus strand of OY969113.1, from coordinate 1,382,652 downwards.
TTCGGAAGAAGACGGGTTATACGGGGCCGTGTCCGGAGAAGGGCGGGGCGGCGCATCATTATTTTTTTAAGTTGTATGCGCTGGATGCGAAGACGGGTTTGAAGCCCAACGCGAAGAAAGAGGAGCTTGAGGCGGCGATGAAAGGGCACATTTTGGCGGAGGCGGAGTTGATTGGGAGATTCAAGCATTAGAAGGCCGCACTCCGCGGAAGAAGCGGAATCGTGTTCCTCAGGGGTTGAAACCCCTGAGGAAGAGGGCCGAGATGTCGGAGCTAAAGCTCCGACCCCCTGAAGGCCGTTGGCTGTAGGTTTGCAGCAAAACCGCCGGCGTGAGAGACGCCGCTAAAGAGAACAAGGCGAGTCTGGGAGGTTTTTTCGCGCTGGCGGGTTGCCGAGCAATCAAGCAAGTCAAAAGAGCCGGCGGGGCGCCGGCGCTACGAACGGCGGGGCGATGACGTTGGTTGAGGCTGGGCCGCGCTACAGCGGGCACAGCATGCTGTGCCCCTACGGAATAGATTTGAGGGACGCGAGAACCGAGGCCAATGAGAGCGCCAGGGCTGGCAAAGATTTTTTTATGGCTCCGATAAAAGTTTCTTTTCGGGGAAAACGATTTTGGATTTGACGGTTGGAATTCCTCCGCGATACCCTAGCGCCTGGATGTTTCGCCCCAAAACAATTCAGCAATACAAGAGCGGCATTTTCCAACTCAAGGAGATTCATGCCTAACGAGCTTAGAAACTTTTTGTCGATTCCATACGACGAGCTGGAAGATATGAATTTAGAGGCGAAGGAGGCGCGGCAGAATCGCGCTCCGGCGCACAAGATACAGGAGCAACGGATCAAATATCTTACGGACGAGAAGCGCATTAAAGCGGTGACGGTTTTGTTCAGCGACCTGGAAGGCCGCTTGCATATGCTGGACTACGACAAAAAGTTTCTGATCAAGAGCTGGGACAACCTGACGTTTGACGGCTCGTCGATTCGCGGATTCACGGCGCAACGCGAAAGCGATTTGCGCCTGATGATGGACTGGAGCGCGTTCTATTGGGCGCCAGCGGATGTATTCGGCTCAGGCAAGGTGCTTGTGTTTGGACAGGTGATTGATAAGGACGGCACGCCTTACAGCGCGGACATTCGCGGCGCGTTGAAAGGATTTGCGGACGGACTGCACAAAAGCGATGGATACACGCTGAACGCAGCGAACGAAATCGAAGGATTTCTCTTTAACGGCGCGGACGCGGAGCGCGGATACTACGAATCCCGGAAATTCGATTACGTGAACACGGGCGGGTACTACCACTCGCTTCCGGGCGATCCGCTGCGGACATTTATCGATACGACTGCGGAAGTGCAGCGCGCGATGGGTTTTCAGAATGAGAAGGACCATCCGGAAGTGGCGCCCTCACAATTCGAGATCAATTACGGATACGGGGAAGTGGTTGCTGCAGCGGATCAAATTCAACTTTACAAGCTGATCTGCCGACAGGTGGCGACGAAAATGGGACTGACGGCCAGCTTCCTGCCGAAGCCGGTGGTGGGCGTGAACGGAAGCGGGATGCACACGAACGTTTCCGTCAGCAAGGGCGGGAAAAATATTTTTTGGGATCCGAAGGGGGAGGAAAAGCTGAGCAAGTTCGGATGGGCGTTTGTGGACCGGATACTTACGCATGCGAACGATATATGTTTGCTGCTGAACGCGAGCGTCAACGCGTATCGGCGGCTGGATCCGCACTTTGAAGCGCCGAACCAGATTAAAGCGTCGGCGGTGGACCGCGGGTCGATGATACGCATACCGATCGGGAATGAAAAGAGTATGCGAGTGGAAGTGCGGTCGGTGTCGCCGGATGCGAATCCTTATATGGTGATGCTATCGGTGTTCAAGACTGGGCTGGAAGGGGAGACGTCGAAAATTAAGAATTTGCGGCAAGCGGAGCGCTACCTGCCGGACAATATTTACGCTGCGATCGACGACTTTCGCAAAGCTCCGTGGACTACGAAGCTTTTGGGCGAAGATGTGAAGAATCGTTATGCGGATTTGAAACAGGCGTCGGCAGATCGGTGTGCGCGACAGCTGGGGACTTTTGTGAAGTCGCCGGAAGTGCAGTTCCACCACGAGGTGTACAACCAGTTTCTGTGGAACTTGTTTTAGGAGACACACGCGAGTTTTACGACCAAGTTCCGTGAATGAAAACGCCCTGGAGACAAAACCAGGGCGTTTTTGCGTGCGAAGCATTCTTCTGAGTCGCGATTGATTGAATTACGCATAGTGCACGCGTGTGACGGAAAAGCCGAAAGCGAAGGCGACTCGGTGTTAGTGTTTATCGAGGCAAGCTTCTCTCTCGGCGATGCGACGTCACTGGATTACGACTCTTCTCGCGTACCTCTGCTTTATCACGGCGGCGGCGCTGCTCTACAGTCTTTGCCTGCTGCCGCTGAAAACCGGCGCGGCGGGCGATGCTCCGCTCTACACGGCGATGTGGCGAATTCTCGGTCTGTTCCCATCGCCCACTTCGATTTCCTGGGTGGTAAGTTTCGTTGCGAGGTCGATCGCTCCGGCGCTGGTGCGGTCTAAGATTTATTCGGGCGCGATCAATGGGCTGACGCTTGTTTTTAGCGTCGTTCTCGGGCTTGCGATCTTGCGCATGCGCACATGGGCGCGCTGGGCGCTGGTCGTCATTTGCGGACTCACGGCAGCTCTCCAGGCGTTTACGCTGTTTCAACTCGCTGCAAACTCTCCGGGTTTTCTAGCGGTATTGGATTCGAATTACAGAGGGGCATCCGCCGGATACGTCTCGGGGATGGGACCCGGCGCAGTCCTTGCGAGCCTGGCGATTTCAATCACATTGCTTCGGCTATTAGTTCGCGACGGGCTGCCTGCGATCCCTCCAGCAGATTCGGGGGCTGGTGCGGCATCCAGCAGTAGCGCTCACCCGGCTCACAAGGACGCGAGATCACAAAAAGCGTACAAGTTCTTTCTCGTGGCAACCGCCGCCGCGTTGCTGATGGAAGTTGCGTTATTGCTGAGCGGCTTCGGATCGGGGGAACCGAGTTCAGGTACGACTCGACTTTTGCTCTGCGTTCTGATCGCCCCTCACGTGGTCATCCTGGCCCGCTCCTGGCGTGGCCCGGACCGTTTCTCGCTAGGCCTGGCCGCAGGCTACGGACTAGTAATTGCGTATATGGGTGCGATTTTTTTGCCGGCTTTTGTCATTGGTCTGGCATGGGTAGCCGGTTCACCCAGAACTGGTGGAATTTGGATTTTCCTATTGCTCGAAGGCATACCGATGGCTCAGTTCTGCGTGTTTGTGAGCGCTATCACGATTACTCGCTCCCTGCGACCCAAGCGTCCAAAATCCGCCATGCTCGGGATCTGGGGATTGGCGTTTCTGATTCCTGTGATTCTGGGAACAGCGGGACCGCAGTTCTATTTCGATTGGCAGCAGGGAAGGATGCGCGTTCCCGGGGTGAAATCAGGAGGCGACGAACTCCAAGATCTCAAGAATCAGCAAAGGGCGGCATGGGACCTGGTCCGAGCCTACGGCAAGTGTGCTTTTCTTTATTCGAAGTCGCATCCCGAAAGCGGCTTTCCCGAGAATGCCGCGGAAATGGGTCCCGACGGCACCGCGTGCTTGACAAAAACGGAAGCCACGGGCGCGCCCGCGGGATATTCGTTCCGCTATGCGGCAGGGAAGTCTGAAGGGGCCACGCGCTACGACCGCTTTTCAGCCGCCGCGCAACTCAACATGCAGCATCATTACGACGCGGCGCTCATGGACGAGAAGGGCATTTATGTCCTTGGACAATCTGCCGTAGAGCAGAAAAGCATGGTCTCCGCCGACCAAATCTCGTGGGACTCGCCGGGAATGTACAAGCGTCCGCGGAACGTAACTGCGTGGATGCTGCCCCGAATTCAGGTTTGCTCCAACCTACTGCGCAAGGAGAGCGCAAGCTCGGAATATTCGTCCACGCTGGGGGCGGTCTTGAGCGTGAAGGAAAAACCGAATGACCCGGACTGCCTGAAATTATTCGGTTCGAGGCCCGATCCCCTGATGCAGGCCGCGGCCAATTCCAATCGTGTCGAGGATCACGGATACATTCTGGATTACGAGCCCTCGCGAGACGCTTCCGGCAAGATCGTCCATTTCGGTGTATCGCTGCGGCCGAAGACGTTCGGCGAAGATGGGATCCGCAGCTATTTCATGGATGAGTCGGGCGTCATTCACGCGACCGCCGAAGACCGTCCGGCGACGTCAACTGATCCGGAAGCCATGACATGCGAATCTGTGCTCGGAGAAATTTGCCAGGACGCGCCCGCGAAGCAATAGGCGCGGCCGTCTGCTCCGCTAGTCGTAATATTCCGCGCCGAGGTGAGTGATTAGGTCTTCGCCCATCATCCAGCGCAGGGTGTTTTTCAGCTTCATGGACTGGATGAAAAGATCGTGCTCGGGGTACAGCTCTTTGGCGCACATGGGGGACTTGAAATAGAAGCTTAGCCATTCCTGAATGCCGTGCATGCCTGCGCGTTTGGCGAGATCGAAGAAAAGGGCCAAGTCGAGAACGATGGGCGCGGCAAGGATTGAATCGCGGCAGAGGAAATCGACTTTGATCTGCATGGGGTAGCCGAGCCAGCCGAAGATGTCGATATTGTCCCAGCCTTCTTTGTTGTCGCCGCGCGGGGGATAGTAATTGATGCGGACTTTGTGATGGATGGTGCCGTAAAGTTCGGGATAGAGCTTGGGCTGCAAAATATATTCGAGAGCGCCGAGTTTGGATTCTTCCTTGGTTTTGAACGAGCCGGGATCGTCTAACACTTCGCCGTCGCGGTTGCCTAGGATGTTGGTGGAAAACCAACCATTCATGCCGAGCATTCTGGCTTTAAATCCGGGGGCGAGGATTGTCTTCATCAAGGTTTGGCCGGTCTTGAAATCCTTGCCGCCGATGGGGACCCCTTTCGTTTTTGCGTATTCTTCGAGAGCGGGGATATCGACGGTGAGGTTCGGGGCACCGTTGGCGAAAGGAACGCCTTCGCTGATGGCGGCGTAGGCGTAGAGCATGGACGGAGCAATCGAAGGGTCGTTCGCGCGCATCCCTTTTTCGAAGGATTTCAGATCCTTGTGCACGTCCTGGGGCTTCAGGAATGTTTCGGTGGAAGCGCACCAGACCATGACGAGGCGGTCGCACTTGTTTTTCTTCTTGAAGTTGCGGATGTCTTCGCGGAGCTGTTCGGCGAGATCGAATTTATTTTTGGCTTTTTTGACGTTGGGGCCGCTCAAATTCTTCACGTAATGCTGGTCGAACGCGGCTTTCATGGGTTTGATCGTTTTGAGAAACTTCTGGACTTTCCCGAGGTCCTTGGCGTCGAGCACGCCGGCGTTGGAGGCAGCCTGGTAGGCGTCATCTTTGAAAACGTCCCAACCGCCGAAGACGAGGTCGTCTAGTTTGGCGAGCGGCACAAAATCCTTGATCTTGGGAGTGCGGGCTTCGGTGCGTTTGCCGAGGCGAATGGTGCCCAACTGCGTCAGCGAGCCTACTGGAACAGATTGACCGCGGCGGACTAATTCGACCCCGGCCATAAACGTCGTGCCGACGGCGCCCATTCCCGGCATCAGGATTCCCAATTTTCCTTTTGGCGGAGCAACACTTACTGGCCTGCGCATTCGGTTTCCCCCATATGAATTAAGAGCGTATTTTGGCGGCGATTTCGCAGCCGCGGGCGCCGGCCTCGCTACCGGACCGACTAAAGAAACGAAAGCGGCGGCAAGCCGCCGCACTCCATATGGCTTTGCCCGTGTCGCTAATCGCTGAAGCGAAATTGTTTTGCGATGGATGCGTACTTAACGGGATGAATGTGCAAAACAAAACAACTAATGATGCGGCAACGCTGTGAGTTTTGCAAATCGAATCAGTCTTCGCGCGGGAGGTCGTTGACGCCGGTGAACGGACTACTTGCGATGTTTCGCTAAGAAAAGGGAGCGGGCGTGGGGATGGGTGTATCTCAGCGCGGTGGCTTCACTATCAATTTCGGACGGCGAATTCGACAGCGTCTTGCGGCGAGCCATGGCAGGGATGACATGCGAAATACAAAGGAAAGCAAGAACAGCGAGAACGGCGATCATGGTGTACGCGAGCATGGTAGCCTCACTTCAAGAATCGAAGCTGACAACAGAATAAGTAAGGCACGAGGGGGGCCAAATTCCAGCGCACGGGATTATGCTGATTCTAAGGAATTAAGCGCTGTTCTATTCCGATTCCTTGTGTCAGGAGGGACCCGTTTCCCTGGGTTTTCCCCACATTGGAAACTTTTTGCCGCCCGGTCGGGATATTTGTTACAGCTTTTCGAGGTGGATTGAGCCGTCTCCTGAACTGATCGAGAGGGTTCCGCCGCCGGCATTCAATTTTCCGTGGACAGAAGAGTGACTTAAGGAACCGGCCACAGTGATCGGGATATCGAGGGTGATCGAGCCGTCTCCGGTGTGGGCGTCGACGTTTGCGTTCAAATCCGCGGGGACGCGCATGGTGATGTGGCCGTCGCCGGAGCGCACGGTCCAGGTGTTTGCCACCTTTGAACCGCCGCCAGCCTGGGCTTCGATGTTACCGTCGCCGGTCTTCAAGGTGAGGGAATCGAAGCGACCGCTGATTTGGAGATTGCCGTCACCGGTGCTCGCGTCCAGGGTGCCGTCGAAATTGGTTCCGGTGATGTGACCGTCGCCGGTGTGGAGGCGGATGTCGCCGTGAACGCTGGCGGCGGTGACGTTGCCGTCGCCGGTATTGAAATGCACGCTGCCAGCGACATTTTGAGCGACAACGTTACCGTCGCTGGTTTCCACGTCGAGTTCGAGCTCGCGGGGAACGTGCATTTCAACTTTGATGGACTTGTGCCTACTGCCGAAGAAGGAGAAATTAAAATGCGGCACTTTTACGCTGATGACGACGTGGTCGCCGCTCTGGCTTTCTTCGATGCGCACTTCACTGGAGCTGATTTTGTAACCCTCGGTGGTGACGTGGGCGTCAATTTGTTTTTGATCGGAGCCTATGATGCTGACGTCGCCATCGTCGGTGGAGACGCGGAGGTCGGCGCGGCCGCTGATCTGGTAGGTTTTGGACCAGTCGTCAGCGCGGGTGCTCGTTGCCGCGAGCGTCGATAGTGCGAGCATCGTGAGAAAAGTGCCTGCCAGAACTGTTCGGTTCATGGGTGTCTCCGGTTAGTTGTGCGTCACAAAAAGATACGATGTTCCTACTATAAATGTTCCGTGACGTCCCAAAAAGTCAAAAGAGCCGGCGGGACGGGCCCGGCGCTACGAAAACCGACGCCGCGATTCAATCCGCGCTCATGCGTGGGGGCTAGGCGGATTTGCTTTTGGCCGATTTGGGCTTGGCCACGGCGGCGGTGGGCTTGGGCCTTAGCGCGGCCAGGAATTCGGCGAGCGGAAGCGTGTTGATGACGTCTTTTTTTTCCAGCCAGCCGCGACGGGCGGTGATTACGCCGTATTTCATGAAGCGAAAGTGAGTGGTGTTGTGAGCGTCGGTGGAGATCACGACTTTCATGCCACGTTGCTCGGCCATGCGAAGGTGAATGTCTTTCAGATCGAGGCGATCGGGATAGGCGTTGCACTCGACGGCGACGCCGTTTTTCTTGGCGGCATCGAGGACTTTTTCCATATCGTAATCGAAGGCCTCGCGGCGCAGGACCAGGCGCCCGGTGGGATGGGCGATAATTTGAACATAAGGATTTTCGATGGCGGCGAGGATACGGTCGGTCATGGCCGCGCGGTCGAGTTGCATGTAGGAATGGACGGAGGCGACTACGACGTCGAGCTGCGCCAGGACTTCGTTGCTGAGGTCCAGCGTGCCGTTCTTCAATATGTCGACTTCGATTCCAGCGAGCAGACGGATTCCGGGGACGCGTTCCTGTGCGGCGCGAATTTTCTTGATTTGGGCGAGAGTGCGCTTTTCGTCCATGCCATTTGCAACGGTGACAGCTTTTGAATGGTCGGTGAGAGCGATGTATTCATAGCCCAGGGCTTTTGCGGCTTCGCCCATTTCTTCGATGGAGTTGCGGCCGTCCGAGGCGGTGGTGTGCATTTGGAGGTCGCCGCGAATGTCCTGAAGCCTTATGAGCCGCGGCATTTTTTTATTTTCAGCGGCTTCGATCTCGCCGGTCATTTCGCGAAGTTCAGGCTCGATGTAATCGAGGCCGAGCTTGGCATAGATTTCTTCTTCCGACTTGCCGGCGACAACTTTTCCGCCTTTCAGCGTGGTCATTGCATATTCATTTAGCGTCCAGCCCATATCGAGGGCGCGGCCTCGGAGGGCGACATTGTGAGATTTGGAGCCAGTGAAATAGAGCAACGCGGCGCCGAAATTTTCTTTTGCGAGCATGCGGACGTCGACCTGGAACCCGCTGCCGAGCAGCACACTGACTTTGTTTTCGCCATGCGCGAGGGTTTGGTCGATTCCCGGGTATTTCAGAATGTGTTCGGCAACGGCATCGACGTTTTTCTGCTTATCGTGTCCGGGCCGCATGGTGACCAGGAGATCGATGTCGCCTATGGTTTCGCGTCCGCGGCGCAGAGAGCCGGCAGGAGTGACGGATTCGACTGCCGCGGCGGACTTGGACAATTCTGTATTTTTAATATAGGCAGCAAACTTCTCGGCTTCGTCTTCGGCCGCATTGAGTTTGAAGCGGCCCGTCGAGCGCTTGGCCGATTCGGTGGCCTTTAGAATGTTTTGTTCGCTCTTTTCGCCGAATCCGGGAAGTTCGCGGAGCTTGCCTTCACGGGCGAGTTTTTCGACGCCTTCGATCGTGGAGACTTGAAAAGTCTCCCACAGGAACAGAACTTTTTTCGGGCCCAGCGACTGGAGGTGGAGCAGCTCCAGAAGACTGGCCGGATATTTTTTGAGTAGTTTTTGACGGAGCTTGTAATCGCCAGTCTGGAGGATTTCGCAGATGTGTTCGGCCATGTTTTCGCCGACGCCGTCCAGCTCGCGGAGTTTTTTGGGGTCTTTGGAGATGTCCTCGATGCGTTCGTGAAGGCTGTAGAGGAGCTCAGCGACTTTTTCGTAACTGCGGTAGCGGCCGATTATGGCGCCGTCGATTTCCAGCAATTGCGCGGTCTCACGAAGGATTCTGGCGACTTCTTTGTTTTCCATTTCTGTTCCTATTGGTTGGCGGTGACTACGCTTCTTGCTTGCTCGATGTCTTTCAGCACTTGTTCGCGCAAGGCTTCCGGATCTGGAAACTTTCGCTCGTCGCGGAGGCGCTTGAGGAATATTACTTCCATTTTGCCGGAGGTCAATTGCTCTGCGAAATCGAAGAGGTGCGATTCAATCGCTAGATTCTGGCCATTGAATGTGGGACGGACGCCGATGTTGGTGACGGACCAATAGATTTTGGGTCCGACTACGGTGGCGGTTGCGTAAACGCCGTTTTTGGGCAAGGTCTCTTGCTCGGTGACAAGGTTCAGGGTGGGGACGACGAGTTCTCGTCCCTTTCCAGTGCCGGGACGAATCTCACCTTTGAGCGAAAACGGCCTTCCGAGTAAGGGTTCGGCGTCTGCAACACGGCCGTCGCGCAAGGCGTCGCGAACCGCGGTGCTCGACACGATCAAGCCGTTTTCGACAACGGGCGGCACGATCACGACTTCGAAATCGGAGCGTCTGCCGATTTCCTGTAGCAACTTTACGTCGCCACCTTGGCGGTTTCCGAAGCGAAAGTTTTCGCCGACTAGCACGGTCTTGGCGCGCAGGGAGTCCACTAGAAACGTTCTGGCGAAATCTTCGGCGCTGATCTTGGCTAGTTCGGTATCGAATTGCAGGACCAAGGCAGCGTTGACGCCCATGGCGTCGAACGCGGCGAGGCGCTGTTCGAGAGTCATGAGGAGAGTGGGCGCGGCGTCCGGTCTGAGAACACGCGCGGGATGCGGATAAAAGGTGAGGACAGCGCTTTCCAAATCATTTGCGCGAGCGCGTTCCACTACGCCGTTAAGAATCTTTTGATGACCGAGGTGCACGCCGTCAAAGTTACCGATGGTTACGACGGTGCGTTTGCGCGCGTTGCCGAAGCGCTCGACCCATCCTTCGGCCGAGTAGGCGATGTCCAGGCGCAGAGTTGGTGCGAGGCGCATGCGGTGTTTCATTTCATCGCTCAGCATCAGACTTGCACCTCGAACTTCAGGCCGTCGTAGGACAATCGCACTTCTTTGGGCAATTTGGCGTTTGCTTGTTCGTGGCCGAGATCGTGGCAGATGTGAGTGAACCAGGCGCGTTTCGGCTTTAGCTCGTTCACCAGGGCCAGAGATTGGTCCACGTTTGAGTGCATGGGATGGGGAGTGTATCGCAAAGCGTCGAGAATAAAATCATCGAGGCCGCGCAGGAGGTCTTTCGAGGTTTCCGGCACAGAGCTGAAATCGGTGAGATAGGCCGCGTTGCCGAAGCGAAAACCTAGAACGGAAGTTGGACCGTGGTGCGCGGGGATAGGAATTATTTTCAAGCCGAAGAGTTCGAACGGGTCGTCGATGGTGTGCATTTCCACTCCGGGCATGGAGCTGACGGTGGGAGCGTCGTCAAAGATATAAGCGAATTGCTTGCGCAGGGTGGCTTGCGTTTCTAGAGATGAGTAAAGCGGAACTAGGGCGCGCTGCTTCAGGTTATATGGGCGAATATCGTCGAGGCCAAGAATGTGGTCGGCGTGGCCGTGGGTGTAGAGGACGGCGTCGAGTCTATCCAGTTTTTCGCGCATGGCTTGAAAACGGAAGTCGGGCGTGGTGTCGATGACTACGTTGTGGCCGTTGTAGGCGAGGAGGATGGAGGGGCGGGTGCGTTTGTCGCGCGGGTCGGGCGATTCACAGACGGCGCAATGGCAGGCGAGCGTAGGGACGCCCATGGAGGTGCCGGAACCTAGTACAGTGAGTTGCAGAGTGGGCATTTCGGAGTGAATGGCAAAAACCGGTTTCGATTCGTCACTGAAAGATATTATTCCTGGTGCTTCTTGCAGCCGATCAATACCAACGGGCGATGCCGATATTTGTTACTTCGCTTTGGCCTTTTTCGCCATGGCCTCGGCGGCTGCTTTTGAAATTTCCATGAACGTGAGCTTCAAACTTCCTAGAACTTCGATGAGAAGCTGGTCGTCTTCCTTGGAAAGGTTTCCGCGGGTCTTTTCGCGGAGAGCGTCGAGCATGTCGATGACTTCGCGGGCGCCTTCGAGATCGACGAAAGGGCGGCCGGTTTGCGGGTCAGCCATACCACCGAGCATGGCGGCAGCGTTGCGGGTAAGGAAGTCGACCAACATCTGAAAACTGCGCGAGGAGTGGCTTTGCTCTCCGGCTGCTGCTTCGCCGGTTTCTGGTGATGCCAAGTCGCCCTGAGTGCTGGGAGTTATTAGACCTGGGCCAGGATTGTCTTTCGGAGCTGCGTGCTGATTTGCGCCGAGGATGTCGTATTCCGAGACGGCACCTGCGGTGGCGGCTTTTGCGGCTGGGTTCGCGCCAGTTTTCGTTGTGGGATTGGGCGCATTCGCCGCTGGCTTGGCGGGAGTCGCGGCCTTCTTCGCGGCGGCTTCTTTGGCTGCGGCTTCTTCTTCGCGGCGCTCGAGTTCGACGACTTCCGGGCGCAAATCGCCCTCGCCGGTGAAATGCCGCCGGTCTATGACTTTAAAGGTTTCTTCTTTTTTGTGGTCCGCCACGGCGTGTCCTTAGGCTTGCTCGGATGATTGCACCACAGTTTAGCACCGGCGTACTCTTGGCGACAAGCGAAGCTGCCCCGGCAAAATCGGCACAAGGCGGAAAAGTGGAAACCAACCTGACACTTTAGCATCCAAGTATTTTTCGAGTTGGATGGTCTATTATAGGGGGCAGCGATAGGGGGCCGATGGCCCCAACCCGCCTGGAAGAGTCTGCGGAGGTAAAAGTGTCATCGTCAGTGAATCCGATTGGTATTTATTACGAGCATCCGCGATGGTTCACGCCGGTATTTGCGGAACTGGATCGCCGGGGCATTCCGTACGTACGACTGGACGCGGCTCACAGCCATTTCGACTTGCGACCGAATGGGAACCAATGCTACGGGCTGATTTTCAACCGGATGAGTCCGTCGGCTTGGACGCGCGGGAATGCACACGCGATTTTTTATACGCTAAATTACCTGGCACATCTCGAACGGCTGGGGACGCGAGTGGTGAATGGAAGCCAGGCGTTTCGCAACGAGACTTCCAAGGCGTTGCAGCTTTCGTTGCTGCAATCGCTGGGGCTGCCGTACCCGCGCTCGGTGGTGATCAATCACGCCAGCCAGGCTCCGGAGGCGGCGCGGGGGATGCGGTTTCCGGTAATCGTCAAACCCAATATCGGAGGAAGCGGGGTGGGAATTGTACGGTTCGACACTCCCGAACAATTGGAAGCGGCGGCGAAGAATGGAATCGCGCTGGGACTCGACTCGACGGGGATCGTTCAGGAATTCATTCCGGCACGCGGAGGGCACATTACTCGCGTCGAGACTATCGGCTACAAATATCTCTATGGAATTAAAGTGTTCACTTCCGGGGAGACGTTTGACCTTTGCCCGATGGACATCTGCAAGACGAACGATGGCGCGGAGATAAAGACGGTCTGCGTAGTGGAAGGTCCGAAGACAGGATTGCGGCTGGAAGCTTTCACGCCGCCTCCGCAGGTGATTGCCGATGTGGAGCGGATTTTCCGCGAGACTACGATCGAAGTGGGCGGGGCCGAATACATTATTGACGATCGTGACGGGCAACTTTATTACTACGACATCAACGCGCTTTCGAATTTTGTTTCCGACGGGCCTCGCGTGATCGGATTCGACCCGTTTGAACGGCTGGTGGACTACTTAGTTCAGGAGAGGCGTTGATGCGCTACGGATATTGGCTTCCGATTTTCGGCGGGTGGCTGCGCAACGTGGAAGACGAACATATGCAGCCTACGTGGGATTACGTGTCGAGGCTGGCGCGGCGGAGCGAAAAAATTGGGTTCGATATTACGCTGATTGCGGAACTGAACCTCAATGACATTAAGGGAGTTGACGCGCCTTCGCTGGATGCGTGGTCCACGGCTGCGGCGCTCGCTGCCGTCACTGAGACGCTTGAGCTGATGGTGGCTGTGCGGCCTACGTTTCATATACCGGCGTTGCTCGCGAAGCAGGCGGCGAATATCGATCAGATCAGCGGCGGGAGAGTTTCGTTGAACGTGGTTTCTTCGTGGTGGGCGGAGGAAGCGAAAAAATATGGCGTGCATTTCGATCAGCACGACGATCGATATGCACGGACTTCGGAATGGCTGGATGTGGTGGACAAAGCTTGGAAAGAGGATCACTTCTCTTATTCCGGGAAATATTATTCGGTGCAGGACCTGGTGATGCAGCCGAAGCCGGTTTCGAAGCCGCGTCCAACGATTTATGCGGGCGGGGAATCCGATACGGCGAAGGAGCTGATCTCGCAGAAATGCGATGCGTACGTGATGCACGGTGATTCGCCGGAGCGAGTGGCGGTGAAGATTCGGGACCTTTCGGAGCGGCGGGAACGCAAAGGATTGCCGCGAATGATATTTGGCGTGGCGGGGTACTCCATCGTGCGCGAAACCGAGCGAGAGGCGCAACAGGAACTTGCGCGGATTACGGATGTGAAGCAGAACGCCGCGGGGTATCAGAATTATCAGGACTGGCTGGCCAATACGCAGCTCGAACAGCGCGTGTCGCTGGAAGATTATTCGGTGTCGAATCGCGGATTGCGGTCGGGATTGGTGGGGACGTCGCAGCAGGTTGCGGACCGCGTCGGGGAATTCGAGGACGCGGGAGTGGATTTGCTTCTGCTTCAGTTCAGTCCGCAGATGGAGGAGATGGAGCTGTTCGCGGACTCTGTTATCCAACCGCGAGCGACTGCCTCGGGGTTCTGATGAAGACTGTGAAGGGCGCAGGGCACAGACGGCGCGTTGGATGAATTGTTGCCAAGAAATTGTGGCGGGCGCAGCATGCTGCGCCCCTACGGTTGGGTCTGATCGAGTGCGGCGGCTGTGCCGCGGCGGTATCGCGATGGCACCCGGGTCGAGTGTGAGACGACGCCAATCAGGAGATTGGCGTTCCCGGGGGAATTTTCCGGGGTCATCCTCCCCGGGGTGGGCTGATCGCTTTTCGTGGGTGACCGTTTTACTCCTCTAGCGTCAAATTTCGTGGGTGCTCACTTTTCTGTTGACAGGGCGTCTTACGTACGTTACAAGTTGTAACGCTACAATGAAGAACACACACAGTCCGCGTCCCAAGAACATCGGCGAAGTAGAGCAGATGGTGATGGATTACGTGTGGGCGCATGGGCCGGTGTCCGCGGAGGTCTGCCGCGAGGCGCTGGCCGCGCGACGACCAATGAAGGAATCGACAATCCGCACGGTTCTGCGGCGGCTGGAACAAAAAGGTTATGTGGCGCATGAAGTGAGCGGACGGACGTTTATTTATCGCGCCGCGGAGCTGCGGCAGAATGTTGCGGTGCGCGCGGTGAAGAATATTATCGACCGCTTTTGCGGAGGGTCGGCTGAAGAATTGGTGATTGGAATGGTTGATAACGCGGTACTGGACCGCAAGCAACTCGAGCGATTGGCCCGCAAAATCGGCCAACGAAAGGAAGCCAAGCCATGATCCTTTCTTCGATGACTCACGCGGCGGCGAGTTTTCTCACCCACATCGCGGATGCTGCGATTCGGTCGTTGGTGTTGGGTTGCATTGCCGGGCTCGCACTGAGCGTCGCGCGGGTGAAGAGTGTTTCGGTGCGACTGAATGTGTGGAGGGCGGTGCTGTGCGTGGCGTTGATCATGCCGTTTTTGGGAGTTTTCCTGCCGGCGATTACGGTTAGATTGCCGGCGCAAGTGGGGCGGCGTGTCGAGAATCTTCGGTTTGCGTATCGCGCAGTAAATGCGGTGACGAACAAGGATGAGAGCGAGCAGGCGCGATTCGCGAAGTCCACAGGAAATTCCAGCGGTCGTCACGTTACGCATTCTTTCGCCAACACCATTCTGGAGAGCCGCGGGCTAGCTGCGGGACCGGTAGCTGCGAGCTCCAACGACGCCGGATTGGATTTGCCGCGCACCAATAAAGGCGTTTTGTTAGGGCGAGCTGCGGCATGGAGCAAGTCGGAGCTTGCCGCGATGCCGTGGATTGCTATCGGAGCGATAGCTTATTTTTTGGTGACACTGGGTTTTCTGGTTCGATTCGCGATTGGATTAGTTTTGAATGTGCGGCTCGAACGCTTGGCGCAGCGCGTTTACGATCCACGGGTGCTGGCGCTGCTTTCATCGCGGGCAGGCTCTTTGGGAATCAAGCGCGTGCCGCGGCTTGCCGAGTCGGAACTGCTTTCTGTTCCGGTGACATTTGGCGTGCTACGGCCGGCGATTCTGCTTCCATCCGGCTGGCGCGACTGGGACGAAGTTGAGCTGGATGCTGTGATCTCGCATGAGATGTCGCACGTGGCGAGGAGGGACGCGTCCATTGATCGGCTCTCGCTGCTGCACCGCGCGGTCTTTTGGTTTAGCCCGCTGAGCTGGTATCTCACTCGATGTATTGCGGAACTCGCGGAAGAAGCTAGCGATGAAGCGGCGTTGGCTGCGGGGGCGGACCGCACGCGTTACGCCGAAACGCTGCTTGGTTTTTTTGCGGAACTCGAGGCCGCTCCGGGTCGGGCTTGGTGGCAGGGAGTTGCGATGGCTACAGCAGGGCAGGCGGAAAGACGATTGGACCGAATTCTCGAATGGAAAGGGAGTGTGGCCATGCAATTGAAAAAATCGGTTGTGGTGGTGCTGGTGATGTGCACGGTTCCGGTGGTGTATGTGGCGGCGGCCTTGCGGCCGGGGGCTTACAACTTCAGATCGTCTGAGTACGGTTCGTTGCAGGAGCAAGCAGCCGCTCCTCCCGCTGCGGCTGCTCCCGCCGCGGCTCCGGCGCCAACGCCGGTGGCTCCGCCCGCGCCGGTGGTCACAGTGGACCCGGTGACGAAAGTGGTTGTTACGACGGCGGTGGCTCCGAAGGTGTCGGTGGGGCTGCCCAAGATCGAGATCGCTCCCACGCCGGTGACCCCGACTACCCCGGTAACAAGCGTAGTCGTTAGGACTGCGGTGACGCCGAAGGTGTCGGTTGCCGTTTCCGCTGATTCGATTGCACCCGTAGTGACTGAGGATCCAGTGAAGGTTCGCGTTCTCGCGCCTCTGCAACTTGTGACGCAATCCTCGCAGTCGGGTTCCACAGTGTTTGGTGACGAGCGGCAACCGGGAAGGGCATCAATTTGTGGTTTCATCGGGGAGCACGTACATAAGTGTTTCCGGCGACAGCGAGAGTTATGGCACGGATCATCCATCTGAGTTTGTTGAATTTCTCCAAGAGAAAATTTCGGGAGATTTCATCTGGTTTCGGCGCGACGGCAAGTCGTATGTGATTCGCGACGCAGCTACGATCAAGCGGGCGAAGGACTTTTTCGCCGCGGTTCAGGAGATCGACAAGAAGCAGGAGGAACTCGGCAAGCAGCAGGAAGCGCTGGGCGAGAAGCAGGAAGTTTTGGGCAAAGAGCAGGAGGAGGTCAAAGTTCAGATTCCGGATATGACGGAAGATTTGCATAAACTCGAAGCGGAGCTGAAGAAGCTGGGCGCAAGCGGTACTCAAGAGGATCTTGGCAGGATTCAGGGCGAGATTGGCGAACTGCAGAGCAAACTGGGAGATCTCCAATCGGTGGCAGGGGAGGAACAAGGGAAGCTGGGCGAGAAACAGGGAGCGCTTGGCGAGCAGCAAGGCAAGATTGGAGAAATGCAGGGGGAGTTGGGGCGCCAGCAAGAGCAGGTTTTTAAGGATGCTTCGCGCCAAATGAAGGCGCTGATTGACGACGCTATTGCGCATGGGCTTGCCAAGCCGGAATAGTTCGCAGGCCTTTGGGAATTTGTGATTTGTCCGGATTCGATCAGAGCACGCCAACGCACTCGACTGAGACCGCAGGATTCGGTCCCTCAGCGGCTGAAGCCGCACTGATTTTTGTTTAGTTACGGCACGACTGCCCTTCGCCAGCTCAGGGTAAAAAGTCGTGCCCTGACGAAAACCGAAGCATGTCGCTCGCTACTTCTTACTCGCTGCTTGTCACTCGGTGATCTTCCTTGTAGATTGTTCCTTCAGCAACGCAGAACGGGATTCTCTTGCCTCCGCGCAAAACTATCGCAAAGACTATTGCTTCCAAGCAGCGCGCCAAAGCCAGGGAGCAATCCAGCTCGCGGATCGGGTCGAAGGTCCGCGCTAAAGGCTTAGGCGGCGCTGAAGTACGCATTCCACGAAGCCGGCGCGACAAGCTGGCCGGCCAATGGTTCGAGAAACTTGTGGCGCTGCAGGCTCGATTGCGCGCGCCGAATGGCTGCCCGTGGGACCGCGAGCAGACGCACGAATCTCTGCGAAAATTCCTGATTGAAGAGACATACGAAGTTTTGGACGCGATGGAGAAGGGCGACTCGCGAGAGTTTTCGTCCGAGCTTGGCGACTTGCTGCTTCAAATTGTTTTCCACTCGATACTCGCCGAAGAAACGGGACGGTTCACCATCTCAGACGTGATCGAATCGGTTCACACGAAGATGGTGCGGAGGCACCCGCACGTTTTTGGTAAGGTGAAGGCGAAAAATTCTTCGGAGGTTTTGAAGAATTGGGAGCAGATTAAGGCGGAGGAACGCGCGGAGTCAGGCGGCGGAGAAGGGAAGCCGCATGACGCGAACCTAAAGGCTTCTTCCATCTTGGCGGGGATTCCGCGATCTCTACCGGGCGTTCTGGAAGCTTATCAACTTACGCGTCGTGCTTCGCATGTCGGTTTCGACTGGGACAGAGTCTCCGAGATTTTCGACAAGTTTGAGGAAGAGAAACGAGAGCTAGAAGCTCTGCTGCCGAACCCGCCGGGCTTTGGCGCAGCGGCGCAGGAGGCCGTTTCCGCGGCGGGCGTTCCGCGGGTGGAGGAAGAAGTCGGCGACCTGCTATTTGCGGCGGTCAACATAGCGCGGTTCCTCGGGGTGGATCCGGAACTGGCACTGAAGAAAGCTAATCGGAAATTTAAGCGGCGCTTTCGGCACATGGAAGCTGCTGCTACAGAGCAGGGGCAAACCTTCGCGGAGCTGCCGCGGGAGCGCAAAGAGGAACTGTGGAATTTTGCGAAGTCGGCCGAAGATGCAGAGGCATCGAAGGCGCCGAATATTGCGAAGGTGGCTAACACGCGATGAATGCGTCGGCGAAACATCCAGTGGCGGGGCCGGGCGATATCGAAGTGCGGCATTGCGAGTCGCTGGGTGAATACGAGGAGTGCGTAAAGCTCGAGCTGCTTACCTGGGGCGAGCACGTTGCGGTGCCCTCGGCGATTTTTGTGGTGGCGCACCACACAGGCGGCCAGATACTCGGCGCGTTTGATCGCGGGAGGTTGATTGGTTTTACGCTGGCCCTGGCCGGAACGCGCGGGGGAAAGCCGTTCCTGCATTCGCACATGACTGCGGTGCTGCCGGAATACCAGAACCGAGGGGTGGCACGGCGTCTAAAACTATTTCAACGCGAGGACGCTTTGAAGAATGGCGTGCCGCTGGTGGAATGGACGTTCGATCCGCTGGAATTGAAGAACGCGCGGTTCAATCTGACGCGGCTGGGCGCAATCGTGCGGCGATACATTCCGAATTGTTACGGCGTGACCGCGAGCCCGCTTCACGCCGGACTTCCTACTGACCGGCTGGTCGCAGAATGGTGGCTTGATTCCGACCGGGTGCGTGGCATTCTCGCGGGTAATCCTTGTGCGAGCGGGGACGCCGTCGAGCGAATTTCGCTGCCGACGCACATCAGCCATCTCAAGTCCAAAGACTCGGGAGCCGGGGCGCGCAGCCAAAAGCAGGTTCGCGAATCGTTCCAAAAACATTTTCATGCGGGATACGTTGCTACCGGAGTGGAAGCTCGCGGCGAGACCACCGATTATATTTTGGAGCCGGCCGGGTCGATTGGCGGGCTGCGCCTGCCAGAATACCGACCGGAAGAATTCGAGGACTGAAATACCAACGGCAAAAGTTTAAGGTCTGAAGACCCGTTCCTACGTCGGGGTAAACCTGAGCTACATGCGTCCCGGTAAACACCAAAATGCGAGTTAGGAAAATTACGCTGCGGGAAATCCATCTTCCGCTGATCGCTCCGTTTGAAACGAGCTTTGGGCAAACTTCGCTTCGGCGGATTCTGCTGGTTGAAACGGATGTGGATGGCGTAGCGGGGTGGGGAGAATCGACGGCGGGGGAAGACCCTTACTACTCGTACGAAACGGTGGAGACGGCGTGGCACATCATTCGGGATTTTTTGTGGCCGATACTGAAGGGCAAAGAGTTTGGTGGCGCGTCGGAAGTTTGGGACCTGTTTGCGCGGGTTCGCGGGCACAATATGGCGAAGGGCGGACTTGAGACAGCGATCTGGGACGCTGAAGCCAAACAAAAAAATCTTCCGCTGGCCAAGCTTCTGGGCGGAGTGCGCGAGGAGATTCCTTGCGGCGTCTCCATCGGAATCCAGCCGACAATTGAAGCACTGATTGGCAAAGTTGAAAAGGAACTTGGGGCGGGTTATCAGCGCATCAAGATTAAAATCAAACCTGGCATGGATGTGGAGCCGGCGCGGGCGCTGCGCGAACGCTTTCCGCGAATTCGGCTCATGGTGGACGCCAACTCGGCGTACCGGCTGGAGGATGCGCCGCTTCTGAAGCAACTAGACGCGTTTTACCTGATCATGATCGAGCAGCCGCTGGGGTGGGATGATATTTATTCGCACGCGCAGCTTCAGCGCCAGCTGGACACGCCGATTTGTCTGGATGAATGCATTCACGATATCGAGCACGCGCGAGCGGCGATCGAGATTGGCGCGTGCCGCATCATCAATATGAAACTGGGGCGCGTGGGCGGGCACACGGCGGCGCGGCGCATTCACGATCTTTGCCAGGCGAAATCGATTCCGGTTTGGTGCGGGGGCATGCTGGAATCGGGGATTGGGCGTGCTCACAACATCGCGATGTCAACGCTGGCGAATTTTACGTTGCCGGGTGACGTATCGGCGAGCCGGCGGTATTGGGACGAAGACATCACCGAGCCGGAAGTTGAGGTGACGCGGCAGGGGACGATTCGCGTTCCGTCTGCACCCGGCATCGGTTATACACCGCGTATCGATCGAATTGATTCGCTTACGCGGCGCGTGGAAGTGCTTGAGTAGAAATTGAAATCTCCTGCCACTGAAACGGCTGCGTCTGCTTCCAGTACGTTGTCCAATTCCGCTTTCAAACGCCCGAGTTCTGTTGTGCTGGCGCTTACGCTTGCCCTGACGCTTTTTCTTTGGTCCTTTAATTACATCGCAGGGAAAATCGCTCTCCGCCATCTGGATCCGATTTCGCTGGCATGTTTTCGGATTGAACTGGCGGCGATCATCATGTTGCCAATTTATTTCTCGCGGCGGCGCGCGAGGCTTCGACTGCGCGATCTTTGGCCGTTCGCTTACCTTGGATTCTTTGGAGTTGTGGTCAACCAGGGACTTTTTACTGTGGGGCTGAACTACACCACATCGTCTCATTCGGCGGTGATCATCGCGGTCGGGCCGATCATCATCCTTCTGCTCGCCCGCGCGATGAAGCTGGAGGCCGTAACGCCGGCGAAAATAACGGGAATGGCGGTGGCGTTCGCGGGAGTTTTTTTGCTGGAAGCTGAGAATGGATCGCCGGCACATTCGCCTTTTCTGGTGGGCGACATGATTACGTTATGCGGGACGATTGGATTTTCGATCTACACGGTGCTGGGAAAAAAAGTGGCGGCGGAATATGACGCGATCGCCATGAACACATTTAATTGCGTGGCCGCGGCGATTATGCTGCTGCCATTAACCGTGCGGCAGGGGATGCATCTTGATTGGGGCGGCGTGGGGTGGGCGGGATGGCTGGGGATGATTTACATGGCGGCAGCAAGTTCCGTGGCGGCCTATACGCTTTTCTACTGGGTGCTGCGATATATGACCGCTTCGCGGGTGGCGGCGATTAGTTATTTTCAACCGGTTGCCGTGATATTGCTTTCGATTGCGTTTCTTAGCGAACATCCGACGCGCAATCTGCTTTTGGGAACTGCTTTAGTGCTACTCGGGGTGTATTTGGCGGAGCGGGGTACGGGGTAGGTATTGGGGCTGGGTGGTTGGCGAGCATTGACGGAAATCAAAAGAGCCGGCGAGGACGCACTTCCTCCGTCAGGGTAAACCGGCGCTACGAAAGACGGGGCGGCGACGATCAGAGCCAGCGTTGCCAAGTACTTGTGGCGGGCGCAGCATGCTGCGCCCCTACGGATTAATGCGCGGCAGTGAGGGTTACTAGAGTTGCGTCAAGCTTGTTGCGGTGAACACGTCGGGCTAGCCTCTGGTGCTAGACTGTTCTTGTGAAGTATGGGACGCATTCCGGCTGGATGGTGGTAGGTGCGCTGGGAGCTGTCGGAGTGCTGGGGCAAGCGGCGCAAGCTCAACAGACCCAAGTGCAGCAGGCCGCAGTACAACAGACCGCAGCACAACCGACCGCAGTGCAGCAGGCCGCGGTACAACAGACCGCAGCACAACCGACCGCAGTGCAGCAGGCCGCGGTACAACAGACCGCAGCACAACCGACCGCAGTGCAGCAGGCCGCGGTACAACAGGCGCAAGCGCAACAGGCTCCGGTGGAACAGGCGCCTGCGGAAGAGATGCAGTCCTACAAGCTGTCTTCCAGCATTTCTATCGAGATTCCTACAAGCTGGCACGTATTAGATGCGGATGAAGATGCTTCGCTCGGGGTGCTGGCGCCTTACGCTCCGCCATTCCATTTCTCGCAGGTGGTGATGCTGACGAATGAAAAACAGTCTGCCATCCTGCTGCTAGGGCTCTCGGATAATCCTCTTATTGGACACGATTCCTACTGGCTCGATGCCCAAATGCATGCGCCCAGCGGTTCGGGGATGAGCGTCTTGGATGTGCTTTTCTATTTTTTCTTTCCGCCTTCGCACACTTGCATGGATGACGCGCTGCAGAACTATACGGAGGCGACGATGACGCCGAGCTCGGAGGATGCGCCGCCGAGAATGCAGGTGACCTATGCCTGCCCTCACGCGCAAACG
The DNA here is from genome assembly GCA_963698005.1 of uncultured Acidobacteriota bacterium. Lineage (GTDB taxonomy): Bacteria > Acidobacteriota > Terriglobia > Acidiferrales > UBA7541 > Palsa-295. The sequence goes on along the minus strand of OY969113.1, from coordinate 1,360,520 downwards.
CTTTCCGGATTTTATTCCGCGCAGGTGAGCTCGGGAATAACGTTCGAGCAGACGAACAGCGGCCCTCGCGCCTACGGAGTGATACGCGATTTTTATCTAGCGCCCATGGAGCAAGCGGACATTTCGGGAGTTACTTTCTATACGTTTGAGGCGGAGAGGGAGGGCCAAATCGGCCGAGCCGCGTCGGCGCGCTATAATTTGCCCGAAAGCCTGCAGGGAAGCCGCTCCGACTTCTTTTGGGCCATTGGGGCGCCTAGCCCGTTTCCATTTGTGGCTGATTCCGGCCGCAATGTTCCGCTACTACATATGGCGTTTGCGACTGCAGCGGCGGGGGGAAACAACAAGGCGGAGTTCGCCCGGTTGCTGCATGGGATTCGGACGAAGTAAAAGGAGGAAGGTGCGACCTGTGTGGCCTCCGGAGGTCCCTGAAAATCGTGAAAAAATCGAAACTTTATTTGAGTGCTGGTGTTGAATAGCTCGTTAGGACCTTAGTGGGATTAAAGATGCGGCAAATGCACGACTTAACTAACTGCAACCTGTCACGCACTAATGCAATCAAATGTGTTATGACGGTGAATGAGATATCGGGCTGTAGGATTGACGTTGGTAGGGGGATCACAATGAAAAACTCCAATTTCTTGAAACTGATCTTTGCGCTGTGTGCCGCGCTGGCAATCGCTTGCGTTCCTGCACCTGCATTCGCTCAACATGGCGGTGGCGGGCATGGCGGCGGTGGCGGAGGCGGCTTTCATGGCGGCGGTGGGGGTGGTGGGTTCCATGGTGGAGGTGGGGGCTACCACGGTGGCGGAGGCGGGAGTCACCCTAATTTCAATGGTGGCGGGCGTTCTTACGGCCGTCCAGGCGGAACGGCGTCGCGCTCGTTTTCAAGGCCGGGCGCTTATGGGAATCGCTCCTATGGCGCGCGGTCGAACGGCATGAGCGGCAGCAGATCAGCGGCAGTACCACCCTCGAGCGCGCGCTTCGGCGCCGCGCCGGGCCGTTCTGGCTCATCCATGTCGGCGCGCAATTCGGGCAATACTGGAGCTGCGGGTAACCGTGGAACTGGAAACACCGCTGCGGGGAATCGTGCGGCCCCGTCGTCTACATTTTCTCGAAATTCAGGATCGCCGTCTGGCGGGGCTCGTCCGGCTGTAGCAGGAACGAGTCGTGGCGGGACTGCGACGTCGGCGACGCGTTCGACGAGTATGACCGCCTCTAGCAGATCATCGTTCGGGTCATCGAGTCGATTTGGAGTGAGTTCGTCTGTGGTTTCGGGGTCAAGGCTGGGTGGACCGCTGAATGCGCATGTTGGATCGTCGTTCGGTGGACGCGGAGCGTTCGGGTCGTCGTTCGCAAATGGGCGGGGATTCGGGAATGGCTTCAATGGCGGATTTGGAAATGGGTTCCGAGGTGGATTTGGCTTCAACCGAGGCTTCGGGTGGGGTCGCGGGTTTGGATTCGGCGGATGCTGGGGATGCGGCTTTGGCTTTGGCTGGGGCTGGGGCCTTGGCTTCGGTTGGGGCTGGAATCCGTGGTGGGGATGGGGCTATCCGTACTATCCATACGCGTATAGTGCGTACCCGTACTGGGGAGGTTATGGCGGGTATGGTGGATATGGCGGGTACGACGATTCCGCCTCGTACAGTTCGGACATGACATACAACAATAATTCCGGTTACGGCAATTCCGGCTACAACGCGGACAACTCTGCGGACAACAACGCGAGTGCCGATCAACTAGCGCAAAGCGATCTGCCTTATCCGGTTCAGGGCTCGAATAATCCTAACCCTGTGACCGGTAACGTGGCAGCGACTACGCCGACGGTGCTGATCTATCTGAACGATGGGACCACGTATGCGGCGAGCGACTACTGGCTAGCGGACGGCAAGATGCACTTCAACGTAAGCTATTCCGGAGAAAACAGCGTTGACATGAATCAAGTGGATTTGCAGCGTACGGTTGACGAAAACGCGAAGCGCGGCGTGAAGTTCTCTTTGAAGCCGAACCCGGACACATGGAACGGCGGGCCGGGCTCGAATACCAATACCGCAAGGGCTCCCAAGAGCGATCCGAATGGTCCGGCGCCGGCTACGAATCCGCCGGCACCGCAGCCTGCACCGAGAATGCAGGTAACGTCAAAGTCAGGTGCGTCAACGTCGTAAGTTTGAAATTTCGAGTGTAGACAAAAAGGGCCTCGACATCGGCAACGATTCGAGGCCTTTTGTATTTGATCTGATCGCGGTATCCAGCTGCGTCCAACCTCAGGGCTATTTCATGTTTACGACTGTGCTGTAAACGTGCCAAAAATCGCCCGAACTATTCATGAATTCGACGGCGACTTTCCTGCTCCAGAGATTGGATTTAACGTAGACCACTCGACATTCGCGTTCTTCTTCGGTTACGACGTTCACCAGCAGGAGGGTTTGTCCGGCTTTCACTTTCGCTTTCAACGGAAGGACTCCGCCATGAACGCTCACGGCGTTGGTTTCGGTGGTGTGGCGGAAGGGACGATTGTCCGCCGTACGTCCGTAAACTCGAACGGGGATGGACACTTCCAGTCGTTTGCTGCGCCGATGCCTCCCAAGTTGCTGCGGCACTCAGCCTCCTTCGACGATAATGGATTGACAGTTTGACACTAGACCTCCGGTTTGAATACGGCAATAGTACTTTTGGGGGACGTCAACCCGTTGGCTGGTTCAGCGACCTAGAAATATCTATAGGTTCGCGCGTATAGCGTGCGATATTACGAGCCTCTAAGAGACATGGAAACTCACCTCGCAATCTTGATTTTGACGATGCAGGCCACCAAGAGGGTTTCCCATTGGATTTTTCACTTGGGCGCGATCGGTTTGATTCCACTGGGAGTGCTAGATGCCTCCTTGATTCCGCTGCCTGGGAGTATGGATGTCCTTACCATCGTGCTGGCTGCCAAGCAGCCGGATTGGTGGTTTTACTACGCGTTGATGGCCACGGTGGGTTCGGTGACCGGAAGCTATCTTACATATCGGCTCGCGCGCAAGGGAGGGAAGGAAACGCTGGAGCGAAAGCTGTCCCGCAAGAACATGAACATAGTTACCAAGAACTTCGAGCGATGGGGACTTGGCGCAATCGCTATTCCGGCACTGTTGCCGCCGCCGATGCCGCTGGTGCCGTTTGTTCTAGCCGCGGGTGCCACGAAATATCCTCTGAAAAAATTCCTCGCAGCGCTCACGCTGGCGCGAATTGTGAGGTACAGCGTCCTGTCGCTGTTGGCCGCTCATTACGGGCACGAGATCATTTCATTCATGGGAAAGCATACACACCCGGTCGTGTTGGCGGTGGCCGCACTGGTGGCGATCGCCGCGGCCGTGTTCCTCGTTCTGCACTACGGCGCGAAAGGGAAGACTCGCGGTTCAAAGAAGGGGAAATCCTGAGTCTTTGCGAGACGCCCCGTTTGTTTTTTGCTCCAGCTTGTGACGATTTTAAGCGCAGGCATGTTTGGGGTGGTTTTACGAGTAGAGAACCTACAGGAATCGCAGTATTTCACTAAGGTGATTGGCGGCGTAGGATCTGCGAGTACCGGACCATAACCCATCAGCGATCTCGCCTCACGGGATCTATAGGAGGAACTCTTGAAAACGAACAATAGCTGGGACCGTCGAAGTTTGCTTCGAAGTCTGGCCGCGCTCGTAACGATGGGCGCGTTCCTATTTCTTGTCGCCGCACCCCGCGCTCACGCCGACGAAAGAGACAAATGCCGCCAGCGCATCGAAAAGGCTGAAGTCAGGCTCAACAATGCCGTAGCCAAGCACGGCGCGAAGAGCCCCGAGGCGCAAGACCGTTGGCATGACCTTCGGTCGGAGCGCCAGCGCTGCTGGGATGCTTATCATCAATGGTGGGACGGAAGGGACCAAAAGTGGCACACCGAGCCAAACTGGAACCATGACGATCGCTGGCCGGATTAGGTCGAGCTTCCATAGAAGTGATCTCCGTTTTGGTTAGCCGAGACTTCAGCATGCTCGGGCCCTGCTAAGTAAGCGGGAGGGGTCCGAGCATTCCGTTTTTTGCGATTTCCGACCTGCGTTGACATCCCCCAAGTCGCGTGTTAGGTTCCGCGAACGTATGACTGAAACAAGTTCGTCCAGTTCCGCAAAGAAACGGATCGCCATAATTCCTGGCGATGGAATCGGCAAAGAGGTCATCCCGGCAGCGGTTAAGGTATTGAAGTCGGCTGCGGCGGCCGGCGGTCGCGAAGCCGAACTTACCGAGTTTGATTGGGGGGCTGATCGCTATTTGCGGGACGGCACGACGCTGCCGCCCGATGCGGTGGAGATGTTTCACCGCGACTTCGACGCGATTCTGCTTGGCGCCATGGGCGACCCGCGGGTGCCGACGAACGTGCACGCCGCGGATATTCTGCTGGGCTTGCGGTTCAAGCTGGATCTTTACGTCAACGCGCGGCCCTGCGTGTTGTTCGACAAGCGCTTTACACCGCTGAAAGACCGCACGGAAAAAGACATCAACTTCATGGTGTTTCGGGAGAACACCGAAGGTTTGTACGTCGGAATGGGCGGAAATTTCAAGAAGGGAACTGCCGACGAAATCGCGGTGCAGGAAGATTTGAATACGCGCAAGGGCGTGGAGCGCATCATTCGCTATGCTTTCGAATACGCGAAAGCGCGCAAGCTTAAACGGGTCTGCATGAGCGATAAATCGAACGCGCTAACGTTCGGGCATGACCTTTGGCAACGCGTGTTCAAGCAAGTGCGGCTTGAATTCCCGGAGATCGAAGCCAGCCACCAATACATCGACAATCTCTTGATGCAAATGGTTCGCGACCCCTCACAGTTTGACGTGATTGTGACGAGTAATCTTTTCGGCGACATCGCGAGCGACCTCGGAGGGCAGATTGCTGGTGGACTTGGATTGTCACCATCGGCCAATATTCATCCGGGGCAAGTCTCGCTTTTCGAGCCAGTCCACGGCTCTGCGCCGACGATTGCGGGGAAGAACATCGCTAATCCTATGGGAGCGGTTCTAACTGTGGCGATGATGTTCGAATATCTAGGTTGGAAGCGGGAAGCGGACGCGATTGTAACGGCGGTTCGCGAGGCGCTGCGAGAAGGGAAGACTCCAGCGGAGCTTGGCGGAACGCTCGGAACGCGCGAGGTTGGCGACTGGCTGGCTAGCTCTGTAGCGAAGACAACGCTACGATAGGCGCGGGATAGTTCAACTTTTACTTTAACGTGTGTCTGCCTCTTAATTTTGCTTAATGGCCGGAGGTGCCTGGGTGATGCTTCCGGCAACCAGATCAGTCTTGATCGTCATTTTCTGCTTGGGTAGCAGGTTCACGTCCGTGTCGAATTCCTGAAATCCGGCCAAGGCTATTTTTATGTGATGTGGGCCGGGGCTTACGAGCATTCCTCGTCCCATTCCGCTGAACTGCTGCGCGTAACCGGCGAAATTGCCGTCCACGAATACGGCCGCTCGCTCGGGGGTGACCTTGAGCTTCACTTCGGAAGTGACGGTGGAGAACTGAGCTTTGGGATCTTTGTCCAGTTTCACGGTGATGATCAGTTTTTTGCCCGGCTCGACGACGTAGGTCTGCGTCATGTCAAGATAGCCGGTCTGGCGTATAGAGATTTCATGCTGTCCCGGCAGCAGCATCACTTTCTTCAAGTCTTTTAGCTCGGAGACGTAGCCGACGTACTGGCCGTCGATCCAGACTCCCGCGGTTTTCTCGGCTTTCGTGGAGCCGACAAATTGGAGTTCGCCCTGGATCGAATTTTGAGCTCTCACTATGACCGACAGAAATGGCAAAGAAAACACGGCCAGAAAAATCGAGAGGATAAATCTCTGATTGGACTTCATGATTGCTCCTGAGCGGCAGGATTCCATCCGGGTATTCTAATCAATTTTGATATCGCCGCAGCAGCAATCTTTATAGTGAAAGTAGTCTCTTAGATTCTGGGATGGGCTGGATCTTTATAGATGGCTCGAGTTGTCGGCGGTACGACCAGGAAAAACTCCGAAAGCACTTGACGCCGGGTGACCCGAATTGTAGTTTCGGCTTGTTCAATTTTACGGATCAGGAGCCGGTAAATGCCACGTCGCGCGTCATACCTTCTTCTTGCCGTTACTTTGATTGCGGTGCCATCGATTTGGTCGCGCGGTCACACGGACGCTCCTCCGGAATTCAACGTAAAGGAACATTACACGAAGTACGAGTTTCGGATCCCGATGCGGGATGGGAAGCAGCTATTTACTTCCGTTTATGTTCCCAAGGATTCATCGCGCGCTTATCCGTTTATGGTGGATCGAACGCCGTATAGCGTGGCTCCCTACGGCGTGGACCAGTACAGGAAATCGCTAGGCCCGTCCGACGAGTTTCAGCGCGCCGGCTATATCTTCGTTTATCAGGATGTGCGCGGGCGATACATGTCCGAAGGGGCGTTCCTGGAAATGAATCCGCACATCGACAATAAGAAATCGAAAGACGATGTGGACGAGAGCAGCGATATGTATGACACGGTGGACTGGCTGTTGAAAAATGTGTCGAATAACAATGGCAAAGTCGGCATCTGGGGAATTTCCTACCCCGGCTTTTATACTTCGGCAAGCATCATCGATTCGCATCCGGCGATTAAGGCGGCTTCGCCCGAGGCGCCGATGACAAATCTTTTCATGGGCGACGACGCGTATCACGGCGGCGCGTTTATGCTTTCGGCCAATTTCGGGTTTTATACTTTCTTCAGGCCGCAACAGGCGCCTATGTTCCCGCCGAAAAATGGGCCGCGCTTCGATTATGGCACTCAAGACGGGTACGAATTCTATCTGAAGATGGGATCGTTGTCGGATGCGAAGGCTCTGTACTTTAAGGATCCGAACTGGCTGTGGGACGACCAGGTCGCTCACGACACCTATGACGATTACTGGAAGGCGCGCAATCTGGCGCCGCACATGAAGAACATTCATTGTGCAGTGCTGACGGTCGGCGGGTGGTTTGATGCCGAAGACCTGCAAGGGCCGTTTTCTACTTTTGCCGCAATTGGCCGCAACAATCCGGAGATTTTCAACGGAATCGTGGTGGGGCCATGGGTGCACGGAGGATGGGCGCGCTATGACGGAAATCGTCTCGGCAGCGTGAACTTTGCTTCAAACACGGCGCAATTCTTTCGCAGCCACATTCTGTTTCCATTCTTCGAGCAATACTTGAAGGGTGGAAGCGATGCGAAATTGCCGGTGGCTTACGTTTTTGAAACGGGAACCAATACCTGGCGCGAATATCCGAGCTGGCCGCCGAAGAACCTGGAGTCGAAGACGCTTTATTTTCGCGAAAATGGAGGGCTCGCGTTTGATCCGCCGAGTGCAGAGCCAGGCGCGAGCGACGAGTACGTGAGCGATCCTGCCAAGCCGGTGCCGTATGTGGGCTATCCTGCCACTTCGGTGCCACAGGAATATATGGTGGCGGACCAGAGGTTCGCCGCGAGCAGGTCGGACGTACTGGTATATCAGACTGAACCGCTGGAGCAAGACGTCACGATCGTGGGGCCGGTATCTCCCAAGCTTTTTGTTTCAACCACGGGAACGGATTCCGATTGGGTGGTAAAGCTAATCGACGTGTATCCGGCCGACTATCCGGATGATGCTCCGGCGAATGCGACGCCGCCCACCGATGTGCCGCCTCCCGCAATCAAGATGGCGGGCTACCAGCAATTAATTCGCGGCGAGCCGATGCGCGGGAAATTCCGCAAGAGCTTCGAGCATCCGGAGGCATTTACTCCCGGCAAGGTGGAAGAAGTGAGCTTCAACATGCCGGATGTGAATCACACGTTTCGGCGTGGGCACCGGATCATGGTGCAAGTGCAGAGTTCATGGTTCCCGCTGATCGATCGGAATCCGCAAGTGTTTGAAAATATCCCGGATGCCAAGCCCGCGGATTTCAAGAAGGCGACAGAGAATGTATATAGAAGCAAGGATCAGCCATCTGGAATTTCCGTTCAAGTTTTACCTTGAGGGCTCGTTGGGGATGCTTCGCATGTCGGCGTGTCGACGCGGGAAATAAATTTCACAGATTCAAGTATTGCTTTAGTTCCTTGGCAATTGCGTGGGTTCAACTCGCAGGCAAGATTCCAAAGTTTAAATGCAGGCCTCGAAGTTTCGTCCACCTTCTCAACCACCGCTTTAGTTGTCGGCGCGACGACGCGCTAGTCGTAGACTGTGCGGCGACCGATTGGTTTCATTAAGCGCGCCAAAAGCATTCCCATCAAGAACCCGCCAACATGCGCCCACCATGCAACGCCACCGAGGTGTGCAACTCGGGGATCGTTTAGCGATCCGATGCCGCTTATGAATTGGACCAGAAACCAGAGGCCGATAAACACGATTGCAGGGATCTGCCAAGTGAACCAGATAATGAAGAGCGGGATGAGCGTCAATATTCGAGAGGAGGGGAAAAAGACGACGTAGGCTCCGAGGACGGCGGAAATCGCTCCGCTCGCTCCGATGGACGGAATGGTCGAGCCCCAGGAAAATATGAGCTGGGTGAAGCCGGATGCGATGCCGCACACGAGATAAAATATCAAATAGATGAATGCGCCCATGCGATCTTCTACCTTGGCGCCGAAAACCCATAGGAACCACATGTTGCCGATGATGTGCAGCCAACCTCCGTGGAGAAACATGCAGGTGAAAAGAGGAATCAGCGCATCCGCGTAGCTGTAATGGCGTCCCGCCAGCGCGAGATTTAGTTTCGCAGGCACGAGTCCATAGAGCCGGATGAAGGTTTGCGCTTGGGCCGGCGATAGCGAAACCTGATGGAGAAAAACGACGACGTTGACGGCGATGAGCAACAGCGTCATCACGGGTACAGAACTTCGCGGCGTCATATCTTTGAGCGGGATCATTTATCTTGCTCAGCGGAGCTGGGGCGCAGGCCGGGGAACTTGCGGATGGCCGCTTCAGATGCTTCAAGTAACTGTTTACGCGCGTATGCTGGTTTGAATCGCGCTGCAGTGCGACATAAATTGTCAATTTCGGCGAGATTTGCAATTCTTCCGCGGGCGCCGGATGCCGTACAATTGAGAGCTGCGGCAGCGTTGCTGAATTCAAGCATTACTTCAATCGGCCAGCCTTGAAGAAATCCGTAGATGAAGCCAGCGTGGAAAATATCTCCGGCGCCGGTTGTGTCGAGTGCGCGAACCTTCAACCCTCGAACGAGGAAAAACCTTTCGCCGTCCCATGCGATGGCGCCGAGGCTTCCCAGCGTGGCTGTAGTCAAGCAACACTTAAACTCTGCATGGATTTGAGGAAGTGACTTCAATAAATTTTGCTCGCCCGTTAGTCGTGCGGGGAAGTCTTTGGAGGTTATCGGGAAGTCGACATATTTAAGTAACGCTTTAACTCCGCGATATAGATTATCCAAATCAGCGATCACAGGGATGTTTTCCGCGCGGGCCCATCGAGCTGCCTGAGTCGAGGCCGCCGTGTCATGACCATCAACCAAAAGTGCTCGACATCCCTGCAGCCAGCGACGCCGCAGATCTGAAGGGGCGATGGCGATGCGAGGATCTCTTTTCCACAGAACAGTGCGTTCGCCGGTTCGGGCATCAACCAGGATGAAAGAGGTTTGGCTGGTGGAGTTCGCAGTCTTTATCCAATGTGCTTTGACGCCCTCGCGGGCCATTTCGCGTGTCTGGAAATTACCAGCAGCGTCGTCTCCAATCTTTCCGACGTAGCGGGTCCGCAAACCCCAGCGTTGGCATGCGACTATTGCGCTGGCCACTTGGCCGCCCGCCTTGGTGTCGGCGGAGATCAACTCTACTTTCGAATCGGAGGCAGGGAAACGCGGAAGGCGAATAATCGTGTCGGTGGCATTGATTCCCACGCCCACCACGTCTATCGGACGTATCGTGCGACGCCTGATCATTGCGAAGCACTCTAGCTGAGGCTACGCGATTTTCAAGAGAGAACTCGCGTGGCGCAGTCGTTTACAATTGCTTGCGGTGCGCTGCTGTGATAATAATTTTTGTTTCGCATATGCGTGGCCGGCAGGTGTGCGAGGTTGCTTCCGGATGTTGAACCCGGCACTTGAACTGTCGGCGAGCCGACCCGAATGCCATTACACGAATCTGAAGCGATTGTTTTGCAAAGCTACCCGCTGGGAGAAGCGGACAGGCTGGTTAGTTTTCTGTCGCGTACTATAGGGCGCGTGCGCGGCGTGGCTTCCGGAGCACGCAGAACGAAGAGCCGGTTCGGTTCGACGCTTGAGCGGCTTTCGCACGTTCGCATCTGGTTCTTCGAAAAAGAGACGCGGGAGCTGGTTCGCATCAACCAGTGCGAACTGATCGAATCGTTTCTCAACGCCTTTCGCGATTACGCCTCGGGGATAGCACTTGCGATCTTGAGTGAGGTTACGGAAGCGGTGCTGCCGGACCGAGAAGCTTCGGACGCGAATTTTCGTTTACTTCTAATGACCGCGCAAGCCGTGAAGCGTACGGGAAAATCTGAAGTACCACTTGCGTATTTCGCGTTATGGACGGTGAAGCTCGGCGGGTGGCTGCCGCCTCTGGCTATTTGCGCAAAGTGCGGAAGGCAGCTCACCGCCGCGGAGCCTGCATATTTTTCGAGGAGCGCTTCGGCGCTCGCGTGCGGCAAGTGCCGCAAACCAGGGCTGCGAATAATTTCGGTGCCGGCGCTGGTTGCTGCGCGGCAAATGCTCACGGTGCGGCTGGACCGGTTAAATGAAGAAAATATTTCGCCGACCGCGGCGCGGGAATTGACAGATGTTATGCTCGATGTGATCGAGCGCCAGATCGACCGCAAGCTCAAGGCGCGGGAACTCCTGGAGTCGCCAGCGTGAAGAAACAAGCTCGTCCTACTAAAAATAAAAAATCTCCAACGAGACCGAAGGAAGCGCAGAAGGGGCTGACGTTTCAGGAACTTCTACTAAGACTTGAAGAATACTGGACGCGCCGAGACTGCATTTTGCAGCAGCCTTATGACATCGAAGTCGGCGCGGGCACTATGCACCCTGAGACTTTTCTGCGCGTTCTTGGGCCAGAGCCGTATCGCGTGGTGTATGCGCAGCCGAGCCGCCGCCCGGCGGACGGGCGCTATGGCGAGAATCCGAACCGTCTGTACAAGCATACGCAACTTCAAGTGATACTTAAGCCTGCGCCTGACAACGCGCAGGATCTCTACCTTGAAAGTCTCGCGACCATCGGCATAAATCTGAAAGAGCACGACGTCCGATTTGAGGAAGACAACTGGGAAGCGCCGACGCTCGGCGCGTGGGGGATTGGCTGGCAAGTGTTACTCGATGGATTGGAAATCACCCAGTTCACTTACTTTCAGCAGAGCGGCGGGCAGAATCTGGATCCTATTTCCGTGGAGCTGACGTACGGGCTGGACCGTATTGCTGCGTATTTGCAGGGTGTAGATAATGTGTTCGATGTGCGTTGGTCGAACACGACGAGTTATCGCCAAGTGCGTCTGGCGGAAGAGCAGCAGCTTTCGGCTTACAGCTTCGATCACGCGGACGCCGGTTCGACACGGAAGCAGTTTGAGCTGAATGAAGCGGAAGCGAAGCGTATTCTCGACTCGTGGCCGAAATCAGAGACGCCGATGCTCGATCGCTTTCCGCTTCTGGCGGCGTACGAGCTTACGCTGAAGTGCTCGCATCTATTCAATCTGCTCGATGCTCGTGGGGCGATCTCCGTCACTGAGCGGGCTGCGATGATTGGCCGGGTGCGCAAGCTCGCCGTCCGAGTAGCAGATCTTTGGTTGAGGCAGCGGTCGGGAACTCATCTTGCTTCGGAGCTCGCGGGGACCCAGAAATGAGCTCGTCTCGTGCGATGAAAACATCGAGAGGAACGGGCGACCTCCTTTTTGAAATTGGATGCGAAGAAATTCCTGCGGGGATGATCGCGAGGGCCGCGGCAGAACTTAAAGCGATTCTTGTAAAACTCTTGTCGGCGGCAGAGTTGGTCGACACGCCGACAGTTGAAGAAATGATTGAAGCTTTTGGAGCGCCGCGCCGGCTTACGGTGATTGCACGCGGGCTTCGTTTGCGGCAAGTGGATTCGACGCGCGAAGTGACGGGGCCGCCGAAATCTGTCGCATTCGATAATCTTGGCGAGCCCACGCGGGCGGCAATGAGTTTCGCGGAGAAGCAGGGAATCCCGGTTTCAAAACTTTCGATTGTCACTACGCCGAAGGGCGAGTACGTCGTTGCCAGGCAGAATGTGATCGGGAAGCCGGCGGCGGAGATTCTTGCGGAAACTTTACCGCAGGCGATTCAGGAAATTTCCTGGCCGCGCTCGATGTATTGGATGGGAGCGCACGGTCCTCGGTTTATACGGCCGATCCGATGGATTGTGGCATTGCTTAATGGCAAGGCCGTGCCGTTTTCGTATGCGGGGCTTCGCGCCGGGAATCGTACTGTGGGTCATCGATTTCTCGGGAAGGAGAGCATCCCGTTGGACGGCCCTTCAGACTATGAGACAAAGTTAAAGAAGAACTTTGTATTGTGCCGTCCGGAAGCGCGCCGCAAGAAAATTGAAGCAGAGATTCACCATCTGACGGCAAGAAATAAATTGAGCGTGCACGATGACGCAGGATTGCTCAATCTGGTGACGTACCTTAACGAATATCCCAGCGTGATCATGGGGAACTTCGATCCTGCATTCCTTTCGCTTCCAGATGAGATTTTAATTACGGTGATGCGGGACCATCAGAAGTATTTCGGCCTGGAAACACGGGACGGCGAGCTTGCGCCGCATTTTCTCGCTGTGATTAACCTGCCAAGCGACCCGAAGGGGCTGGTACGCGCGGGACATGAGCGCGTTCTGCGGGCGCGTTTTGCGGATGCGCAATTCTTTTGGGAGACGGACCAGAAAAGGAAGCTTGGTGATTATCTTCCGCGGCTTGCAGCAGTGACGTATGAATCGCGTCTGGGAAGTTATGGCGACAAAGTGGAGCGGATGCGCTACCTGTCCCGCTGGCTGGCGGAGCAATGGTTCAGCCGCGGGATTTCGCAAGCGGATGTAGCGGGCTCGGATCGCGCGGCGGAGCTGGCGAAATGCGATTTGGTAACTGAGATGGTTCATGAGTTTCCTGAATTACAGGGAATTGTGGGTGGATTGTATGCACGGGCTCAGGGGGAACCAGAGGAAATCGCTTGGGCGGTTTACGACCATTACAAGCCGCTCGGTTTGGACGATGCGCTACCGCGCAATTTGACCGGGTGTGCGGTTTCACTTGCTGACAAACTTGATTCACTAGTGGCGTGCTTTGCCGTGGGCGCAATCCCGACAGGCTCAAGCGATCCATTTGCACTGCGGCGCGCGGCGCTGGGAGTGGTGAAAATAATTCTCGAGAAGAGGCTGCCGCTCTCAATTTCATCGGCGATTTCGGCGGCGGCAAAAGCTTTGAAAATGTACGCTCCCAAGATCGATGTAACGGAGGCGGTGCAAAAGCAGGTCCTCGACTTCCTGCTGGAGCGAGCGCGCTTCATGCTGACAGAGAAGCGCGGATTCGCTTACGACGAGATCAGCGCGGCGTTCGCTGCGGGCGCAGATGATCTGGTGGATGCGGTCGAACGCGTGGCAGCGGTGAAGGCAATTCGCAACACGAAGAATTTCGGGCCGCTAGCTGCTTCGTTCAAGCGCATTCGAAACATTCTGGAGAAATCAGCAGGAGCGCTGGATAAGGGACAGCTTAATGTACAACATGAGCTGCTCTGGGAGCCGGCAGAGCGCGAACTTTATGCAGCGTCACAGAAAATCGGAGAGGAAGCAACGCGGAGGAAGAAGGCTGGGAAGTATCGAGAAGCGCTTGAAGTAATTTCGGAGCTACGTCCGTCGGTCGATCAGTTCTTCGAAAAGGTTCTAGTGATGGTTGAGGATCAAGCAGTTCGCAAAAACAGAGTCGCGCTGCTGGCGAATCTGTTGAAGGAATTTTCGACCATTGCGGATTTTTCACAATTGGGAACTGAGGACCTTCAAGAATCACCTCAGCAAAAGCGAACCGGGAAGTAGATTGCAAGATAGTGTAGTGAAGTGAAGGATGAGTTGTTGGCGCGCCGACAAAAATGTTGCGCGCGGAAGCTGCTACCGATGATACCGCACGGCGGCGGGGCGAATTCCGCAGTCTCGAGGCAAACATGAAATACGTCTATTTCTTTGGGGCGAAGAAGGCAGAAGGCACGGGCGAGATGAGGGATTTGCTGGGCGGCAAAGGGGCCGGCTTGGCAGAGATGACTCGGATTGGACTGCCCGTTCCGGCGGGATTCACTATTACGACCGAGACCTGCGACTATTACTTTAAACACGACCGCAAATATCCCAAGGAACTGAAAGCGGAAGTCGAGAAAAATCTTCAGCGACTGGAGAAACTTACCGGAAAAAAGCTGGGAGATGGGCGCGACCCGTTGCTGGTGAGCGTGCGCTCCGGGTCGGCGCGTTCGATGCCGGGAATGATGGAGACAATTCTGAATCTCGGCTTGAACGACGCGTCAGTCGCGGGACTCGCGCGGGCCACACAGAACGAGCGTTTTGCATACGACGCGTACAGGCGTTTCGTGCAGATGTACTCCAGCGTGGTTACCGGCTTGCAAAAAGACGATTTCGAGGCGCGTTTGCGGGCGATGAAGAAGCGGCTCGGAGTGAAAGACGATACCGAAGTGACAGCAGCGGGCTGGCGCGAACTGATTGTTGAATACAAGAAATACTTTCGGGAGAAGACGGGCAAGGCGTTTCCCGAAGATCCGCACGAACAGCTTTGGGGTGCGATAGGCGCGGTGTTCGAATCGTGGATGGGTGAAAAAGCTTTGACCTACCGGCACGTGGAGAAAATAACGGGGCTGCTCGGAACGGCCGTGAATGTGGTGCAGATGGTTTATGGGAACACGGGCGACGATTCGGGCACGGGGGTTTGTTTCACGCGCGATCCTTCTACCGGCGAGAAGACTTTTTTCGGAGATTTCCTGCTAAACGCGCAGGGCGAGGATGTGGTGGCGGGAATTCGCACTCCAATGCACTTAAGCGAACTTTCGAAGCGCATGCCGAAAGTTTACAAACAGCTTGAGCGGGTGCGGCAGACTCTGGAAAAACATTATCGCGATATGCAGGACCTGGAATTTACGGTCGAGCACGGAACGCTGTACATGTTGCAGACGCGCACGGGGAAGCGCACGCCGTCAGCGGCTTTTCAGATAGCAGTGGATATGGTGGATGAAGGATTGATCAAAGTTGAAGAAGCACTTGAAAGAATTAAGGCGGACGATATCGAGCGGCTTTTCTATCCCGTGATCGCGACGGGAATGTCGCGGAGTGAACTGTCGGCACGGAAGATCGTCACTGGGATTAACGCGGTGCCCGGGGCAGCCGTGGGCAAGGCTGTCTTTACCGCGGAAGATGCGGAAGCCTGGGCGGCGCGCGGCGAAAAGGTAATTTTGGTGCGGCATGAGACCAGCCCGGAAGACGTTGGTGGCATGTTTGTGGCGCAGGGAATTCTGACGGCAACCGGGGGCAAGACCAGCCATGCCGCAGTAGTGGCGCGGGGATGGGGGAAATGCTGCATCGTGGGCGCGGAAAAACTGGACATCGATCTCGCAAAGAAGTCGATGAGCTCAAATGGTCACTCGGTCCGCGAAGGCGAGTGGATCACGCTCGATGGCGGTGAGGGCGTAGTGTACACGGGTGAGATTGCCCTGGTACGCCCGGAACCTCCGAAGGCTTTCGCCACGCTTCTAAAATGGGCCGATAAGATACGCACGATGGGAGTGCGGACCAACGCGGATACCCCGCACGATGCGCGGATTGCACGCGAGATGGGCGCGGAGGGGATCGGTTTGGTTCGCACGGAACATATGTTCTTCAAGGATTTCGAGCATCCGGAGAAGAGCGGCGAGCGGCAGCAAGCTATCCAGGAAATGATTTTGGCGGATACGTCCGAAGCCCGCCGCGAGGCGCTTGATAAATTACTGCCGTTCCAACGGCGGGATTTCATCGGCATATTCGAAGCGATGGACGGGTTGCCGGTGACGATTCGCCTGATCGACCCGCCACTTCACGAATTCGTTCCGCACGATCCCGCCAAGCAGGCCGAACTGGCAAGAAAGATAGGCATCTCGGCAGACGCTGTGGCGCGCCGGGTGGAGCAGTTGCACGAAGCAAATCCAATGCTGGGACATCGCGGCTGCAGATTGTGCATTACGTATCCGGAAATCCTTGAGATGCAAGTGCGAGCGATCATCGAAGCGGCTGTGGATTGCCAAAAGCGAAAGATCAAAGTGATACCTGAGATCATGCATCCGCTTATTTTAGATAAAAAGGAACTTCAAATTTTGGACCAGGCGACCCGTCGAGTAGCGGACGAGATTATTTCTCGATCTAAAGTAAAACTTCACTACCTGGTGGGAACTATGATCGAGCTGCCACGCGCGGCATTGCTAGCCGACCAGATTGCGGAAGTCGCGGAATTCTTTTCATTCGGCACAAATGATCTGACCCAGACGGTGATGGGGTTGTCGCGGGACGATGCGGGGCGGTTCCTGCCGGACTATGTGGACGAACGCAAGGCGGGCATTTTTGCGAGCGACCCGTTCCAGACGATCGATGTGGAAGGTGTGGGCATGCTCGTTGAGTGGGGCATTGCTCGCGGAAGGAAAACGCGGCCGCATCTGGAAATTGGTATTTGCGGCGAGCACGGAGGGGACGCGGAAAGCGTTAAGTTCTGCCATCGCGTTGGGATGGATTATGTGAGCGCGTCGCCATTTCGCGTGGCAATCGCGAGGCTAGCGGCTGCGCAGGCCGTTCTGGAAGAGCGCAAAGCCGGCAAAGTGCGGAAGGCGAAGAATTAGGCGCCGAGAAGTCGGGAAGCGCTAACTTAAGATAGTTCCGCGTTAAGAGAGTTGCAAA
This sequence comes from uncultured Acidobacteriota bacterium, assembly GCA_963698005.1. Classification (GTDB taxonomy): domain Bacteria; phylum Acidobacteriota; class Terriglobia; order Acidiferrales; family UBA7541; genus Palsa-295. The sequence continues at coordinate 1,343,619 of OY969113.1, read as the reverse complement.
GGGCCTACAAGAAATAGGGTAAGCGGGCTGAAGCCGGCGATCCGTTGAACAAATTTTTCGCACGCTGCGTATAGGATTGTAGCCGCAGCGAGGAGGTGCAAAGATGGGATTTCTACTTTGGTGTATTTTGCTTGTGCTGTGCTGGCCGCTGGCATTGCTTGCTCTAGTGATATACCCGATCGTGTGGCTAATCCTGCTCCCGTTTCGCCTGTTGGGGATTGCGGTTGACGGAGCTCTTGAGTTAGTCCGAGCGATCATAATGCTTCCAGTGCGAATTCTGCGCGGTCCGCGAACAGCTTAGATCATTTTATCGGCGAGGTTTCTGCAACAACGGGTTCAACTGTGGGACCGCCGACAATTGTGGCGGGGCTTTAACCGCCCGAGACGCAGGCCGATCCACTTAAAGTATAACTTCAAGTTGTCTACCGCGCTTATATGGCCCCTCCAATTCGCATGCGTAGTTTTTCGATCTAATTTTCCGATCGTGGATTTAGCGAAAGAGCTACGTTGGCATTTTCAAGAAGAAATAGACCGCGAGAAAACCGAAGATTGCGTCCGGAGCCCAACCGGCCAACAACGGGGGCAGTTGGCCAACCGAGCCCATGGCTTCGAAGAGCGCGGCGGTGGCCCAATAGATGATGCCGATACCTACTGCTACTGCGAGGCCGCCCACGGCACCGCGGGTCCCAACCAGAAATGCAAAAGGCGCGCCCAGGAAGACGATAATTGCGGCAATGAGCGGGAAAGCGAACTTCTTTTGCCACTGAACTGAGAGGCGCGAAGTGTCGAATCCGGCTTGACCGAGACTCGAGATGTATTGGCCCAGCTGCCGCCAGTTCATCTGGGCGGACTGACGCACTTCACGGCGGAAGTAGCTGGGCGGCTCGGTGAATTCCGGCAAAGAGTTGACCTTGAACGGAAAATAACGCGTGACCTTGTTTCCGTCGAAATCGCGTATCCAGCCGCCTGTAAGGACCCAGGCATTCTCGCTGGGCTCCCAAGTGGCGCGTGTGGCAAAAACACGACGGCGCATCTGGAAGGTGTTGGGATCGAGTTCGAAGATGCTCAATCCGCCGAAGAGCTGGCGATCCCAGTCGAAAAGTTCGTAGTTAAAAACCTTGTTATTTTCACCGAAAATCCATTGATGAGCCGGCTGGAAATAAGTTTGAGCCGGGCGACCCTTAATTTCGTTGCGAAGCGCGTCCTGCCGCTGATTGGCATAGGGAAGAAAAGTATCGTCGAGAAGAAACATAGCGCCTGCGAGGATGCAGCCCGCCAAGATGAGCGGGAGGACAAGGCGATACAGGCTGATGCCGCTGGCTTTGAATGCAATCACTTCATTGTTTTTGGCCAGCACGGCGAGAGTCACAAGCGTGGCGACCAAAGAAGCGAGCGGGGAAAGTTGATAGACCATGAGGGGCACGAGATAACGAAAATAATCCAGAACCATGGAAACCGGTATGTGGTTCTTCGAGATATCGCCGAGCAAGTCGAAAAGGGTGAAAGCATCGAAAATGAGCACGAAACCTAAAAGCAAGACGATGAAGTAGTAGAAAAACTGGCGCAAGAGATACATGTCCATGAGCATCGGGAATCCGACGGAGCTACCAGCGCCGACTGTTTGGCGGATTGTACCCGCAGGGCTCGGAACTCGAGCCGATCCGGCGGGAACAGCTCCATTGGAAGCGGGGATCGGCGCCGCGTCAGATTCAAGACGCTGGGTTTTCTGCTGCCGAGAGAAGACGGATTCGAACACTGCTGCGATGCGGCTTGGCTTGCGGATACTTTCAATGCGTCGCAGAAAGAAGAGTCCCAAGACGGCGGCGACTATATTAGCTCCCCATATACCGGCCCATGGAGCGATGGAACCTTGTTGCGCCATATGCGCGCCAGTGACAAATAGGAAATAATAGCCGCCGATCAGAACCAGCGTGAGAACCAGACCCGCCGCACGGCCTCCCCGGCGCGGACGAACGCCCACGGGCACGCCCAGCAGAGCGAAGATGAGACAAGCCGCCGGAAACGCGATGCGACGGTGGAACTCCACTCGCGCGTCGCGCCAATTCGGTCCCTTGTCTGCCACCAGGCCGGAAACAGATTGTTCGGCATCAGAAAGGACGGTACTTTTAACACCAGCAGCGGAGGAGGCGATATCTATTGGAAGAACGGTCTGTCCAAACGTGGTGACGTTATAACGATTTGGGTCGTGCGGGTCATAATCGTGAGTGCTGCCGGAGCCCAGATGTAGTTCAATCTGGTTCTTCTCAGCGCCGGAGACGACCTGAGCGCTCTGCGCAAGCGTAACACTCGACGTGGCGGAAGATTGACCGGACGACGCCAGGAAAACCCCCCGCCAACGCGTCGCTGCGGCTTCAACATCTTGCACGTATAATACGAAGTGGGGAAAGCGCTCGTCGAATACACGCGGCTGAACAGCGTAAGGCACCTGTGACGAAAGTATTCGCTGCTCCAGCCGGCCCAGAGTGCGCCAGGATAAAGGAATAAGCCAGAAAGTGAGTATGAGGGTAAGCACCCCGCAGCCGAGTGCTACAAAGCCGATAGGGACAAGTAACCGGCGCAGGCTGATTCCGGAGGCATGGATTGCAACGATTTCGCTGTCGGCGGAAAGACGACCAAGCCCGATGAGCACTCCAACCAGAACGGCCATCGGGATGGTGAAGGCAAGAACCGGCGCGAGCGAGCAAATGAAAAGCAGCGCGACCGTTCGTATGCCGCCCGAGTGGCGAACGACCAAATCCATCAAACGAACGAGCTGTGGAACGAAGAAAACGAATGTGAAAACGGCGAGGCCGAGCAAAGAATGCGAGGCGACTTCGCGACCGATATATTTATCGAGCAGGCGCATGTTTGCGCGAGGCCATTCTAGCATGCCAAGTGAAAGCAACGCAGGCACGGCGAGGTTTTGGAAGACAGAAGAAGTTCATGAGGTGAATGTGCAAGCCAAAGGCCCTTCCCGTTGAGCCGCGTTAACCTGGCAATCCTCTGGCACATGCACCAACCGCAGTACCGGGATCCATTCAACGGGCGCTACAGGCTGCCTTGGACGCGGTTGCATGCCCTGAAAGATTACTGGGGCATGGTGAAAATCCTGGGGGAATTCCCGGGTGTGCATGCGACGTTTAATTTTGTCCCATTGCTTGCCGCACAAATTGAAGAATACGCGAGCGGAAAATTTCACGAGCCTTGGTTTGAATTGGCGTTTGCGGCAGCGGGTTCGCTGGATTCCGGGCAGAAGCGCGAAGTTCTGGAGCGCGCATTTCAAGTGAACGAAAATTTCGTGCGCCGCTGGCCGCGATTTGCAGAGTTGCAAGCGCAAGTGAAGTCGGCTGGGACGGAATCCTGCGTTGCAAGGTTCGATTTGCGGGACTGGCGTGACCTGCAACTGCTTTCACAACTAGCATGGATGGACGAGGAGTACATTGCGAAGGACCCGGTAGTGTCGGAACTATCGCGAAAAGGGGGCGGTTACACGGAAGAGGACAAAGACGCGCTGCGCGAGAAGCAACTTGAATTGCTGGGGGCGGTCCTGCCGGAGTACCGGCTGGCGGCCGAGCGCGGGCAAATCGAAATCTCGACCACGCCTTACTACCATCCAATTCTGCCCTTACTTTGCGATACGGATATCGCGCGAGTGGCAAACCCGCACACGCCGCTGCCGCACCCGTCATTTCGTTATCCGGAGGATGCGCGCGAACAATTGGTGCGCTCGCGTCAATATCACGAGCGAGTCTTCGGAAAACCGCCGGCCGGTTTATGGCCATCGGAAGGTTCGGTGTCCGATCAGGCGCTTGAGATTGCGATGGAGCTGGGTTTCAAGTGGTTCGCCACGGATGAAGGAGTTCTTGGCCGTACGCGCAATATCGGATTCTGGCGCGATGCTTCAGGATATCCGCAGAATGGCCCGGATCTCTACACGCCTTGGAAGCTGCAGCGCGGCGGCCGCGAAATCATGGGGTTCTTTAGGGATCACTACGTGTCCGATCTGGTCGGATTCGTGTACAGCCGGATGGGCGCGAGCGCCGCAGCCGAGGATTTGCATCGCAGAATCCGCGCGATTGGCGACCGCGAACCTGCAGGAAGCACGGCGACGGTCAGCATCATATTGGACGGAGAAAACGCCTGGGAATTCTATGCGGAGAACGGGCGGGATTTTCTGAGGCAATTCTACCGGCGCGTGCAGGATGATCCGGAAATTCGCACCGTAACCATGAGCGAAGCGGCGGAGGCGCGACCGGACGCGCCGAAGCTCGAGGGAATTTTTCCGGCGTCATGGATCAACGCGAATTTCGACGTGTGGATCGGGCACTCGGAAGACGTGCGCGCCTGGGATCTGCTGCGGGATGCGCGTGAAACTTATGCGAAGGTCGCGCAGCGCGTCGCGTCAAATGGGGCGGCTGGATCGGCGGAGGTTGGAGCGTCATCAATCCCGTCCATGGAGCGGGCTTTTGAAGCGCTGCTTGCTGCAGAGGGAAGCGATTGGTGCTGGTGGTACGGCCCGGAACACGGCTCTGCGAACGATGCGGAATTTGATGAGTTATATCGCCAGCATTTGACCGAGGTTTACACCGCGCTGGGTGAGCACGTTCCCGACGCGCTGCTGCATCCGATCAAGCGCGCGCCCGAACGCGCGCGGCGCGAAACACCGGAAGCATATCTAGACGTAAAAGTTGACGGCCGCGAGAGCAGTTACTTCGAGTGGCTTGGGGCGGGACTGTATGCGACGGACCGGCGGGGCAGCACGATGCACGGCAGGAGCTACGTCCTCGGCCAGCTTCGTTACGGATTTGACGCGGAACATTTTTATTTGCGAGTGGATCCCACGGAAGCGATTGCGGAGATTCCGGACTTTCAATTCCGGCTGACGATGTGGGATTCGCGAGAGACGCGCCTGACCGTGCGAGTGACCGGCGGAAAATTCGCCGGGTGCATCCTGGAACAGGGCGGCGCATGTCTGTTACATCCGGAAACTCTCGTGGCGGCGGCGTTTGACAAAATTATTGAAGTGAGCTTAGCGCGCGAATTGTTTGACCTGAAGAATCGCAAGGCGCTGCTATTAAGTGTGGCGCTGTGGGAGGGTGGCTTGCCGATTGACGTTTTGCCGATTGATGGAATGCTGGAACTGAGTTTGGGAGAAGAGAGTTTCGCTTGGAATCCGGCGTAACCGCGGATCCGGACAACGAAGGAAGGCACCCTCCGTGATAATGCACGCTCCGTACTAATACCACATCGCAATTCAGTATTTAACATCCTCGTCCCATTTCGAGAATTCAATTATCGTCCGCGCAACCCTTTCAGCACGCTTGGGACTGCACACCAAGAGCACTCGGCTCGGCAGTTTTGAGCCACAAAAGCAGGAACCGAAGTTGGTTTCGGCGGAGGAGCTCATGCGCTTGAAGGGGTATTTTTTCGGCGTCTTTTTAGCTACTGCCATTGCAGCATTCCTCGTAATAACCAGTCAGCCCGGCAAATTCCACGGACAGAACATTTCGCGGGGCACCCGGCCGACGAAAAATTTGCGATTGGCAAGTGTTGCTCCCGCTCGATCGGGTTCGCAAATCGCGTGCGAAGGCGGTGGGAATTGCGCTGCGCGGTTTTCTCTTCCAGTGACGCTGGAAGCCAACGACGGGCAGGCCGGTTCGCAGGTGAAGTTCATCGCCCGAGGCAACGGCATGACGGCGCTGCTGACGACGGAAGGAATTGACGTGGTCGTCGGCTCGGAGCGGAAGGGAGTGGAAAGTCGAGTGGTGAAGCTTCGATTCGAGAGGGAAGATGCGAGCGCGGCACTAATCTCGCAGTCAGGCGAATCCACCGCCGAAAAAATGAAGCGGCCTCGTCGGGCCTCGGCTAGAGCGTCGGGAAAGAGTCACGCGCGGCGGAGGAAGAGAAGCGGCAGCGGGTCGGGCGCGGCGCGCCACCGGCGGAGTAGGAAGAGGTCAGCGCGGCCTCGAACTCGACGAAAACGGGCGGCAGGTGATTCCGCTCCGACGCAGAGGCAGGTTCCAAATCAAAACGCGCCGGTGATTCCGACCGCTCCGCGTCAAAAGAACCCTCCCAGCGCGGATGGCGGGAGCTTGCAATGGCGGGGAGACGGCAAATTAGCGGGCGAGACGAATTATTTCTTGGGAAATGATCCCGGCAAGTGGCGAACGCACGTGCCTCATTTTTCGCGCGCAGTGGCAAAGGGGGTTTTGCCCGGCGTGGATGTGGTCGCTTATGGAAACGACCGCGCGCTTGAATACGACTTGCGCGTGGCGCCAGGAGCGGATGCGCGGAGTTTGCGGGTACGGATTTCGGGTGCGGATGAGATGAAGCTTGATGCGGATGGGGATTTTGTAATCGTCGCCGGGGGGCAAGAAATTCGGATGAAGAAGCCGGCGATGTATGAGGAAACGACCGGAGAGCAATTTCCTAAGAGCGACTCTGCGAATCTGAAGTTGCAACGTCGGCCCGTGGCGGGAGGTTTCGCGATTGAGGCTGACGGGAGCGTGGGTTTCCGAGTTGCGACGCAGGATGTTGCCGTTCGGATGGATCCAGCGGGACTTTCGAGGCGTGGGTCGAAGAATCTTAGCGGTGCCGGGACGCTGGTGATTGATCCTACGCTAAGCGTTTCATACTCGACTTTCCTCGGCGGAGCCGGTAGTGACAGCGCAACGAGCGTCACGGTGGATTCGTCCGGAAAGGTATACGTAAGCGGCACGACTACCTCAGCAGGGGCTTTTTCGGAGTCTTCGAAGAAGCTTGGCCCGGGCGGAGGAGCCTCGGATTATTTCATCGCGAAAATCGATCCTGCGCAGAGCGGATCGAATTCTCTGGTGTACTTGACGTTTATCGGCGGGAGTGGGGACGAAGAGGGGGGATTTCTCGCTGTTGACGCAAACGGAAACGCGGCGATAGCCGGCACCACCACGTCCACCGATTTCCCGGTCACGGATGGAAGTACGCGAACGGCCGGCACCAACGACGCCACGGTTACAGAAATTAATCCGACGGGGGCGCAGCTTGTTTTCTCCACGCTATTTGGAGGGAACGGCGCGGAAGCCACACAAGGCCCCGGGGGAATTGCCATGGACAGCTCGGGAAACGTTTTTGTAGCCATGGACACAAATTCCACGGACCTGACGACCTCTACGGGAGCGTTTCAAATTGCGTATGGAGGCGGCACTAGCGATGGTTTTCTTGCGATCCTCGCGCCGGCGACTACGCCGACTTTGATGTATTGCACCTACCTGGGATTGAATGCGCAAGCGAGCGTCGCAGGCGTAGCCGTGGATTCCGACGGCAATGCGTTCCTTGCGGGATTCACATCGAACCCTAATGGGACATTGAATACCACGAGCGGATTTCAAACTGCGTATGGTGGCGATCCGTTCGACGGGTTTGTGATGAAAATAACGCCAGCGGGAAATGGGCCGGCCGATCTGTCGTATGCGACGTTTCTTGGAGGCGGAAGCTCGGACAAGGCGCTGGCCATTGCAGTTGGAACGAACCTGCCAGCCACGGCTTATGTGACAGGGTCCACGCAATCGTCAAACTTTCCCACCGATGGATCAGTTACGGCGCTGCAAACCAGCTTAAAAGGAACAACGAATGCGTTTTTGGCGGTCATCTCCCAGAACGCAACGACGGGGATGACTTCGCTTGCGTATTCCAGTTATTTGGGTGGGTCGGAGACGGATACAGGACAGAGCGTTTGGTTCGGCGCTGTGAACCAGATATACCTGGCGGGAACCACGACGTCCTGGAATTTCCCCTGGCAGGATAATTTTCAGCCGTTCAGTGGCGACTCTGACGCATTCGTGTCCATGCTCGATCCGACTTCAGCAGGCGCAGCTTCACTACTTTATTCCACGCCGCTCGGAGGAACTGCGCCAATCGGCGTGACGGCTGGAACGAACGGAAACGCGATCGCGGTGGATGCGTCTGCCAATTTGTACGTCGCAGGAGCTACAACGACTGCGGATTTTCCACGCGCTGGAAATCCGGGGACCGGAATTCAACCTACTTGCGCTAGTTGCCAGTTGTCGCCGCCGGAGAATGACGCGTTTGTCGTGAAAATCGCTTCGAGCGCGGCGATTAATCCGAGCGTCTCATTCAGTTCGGCGAACGTGAACTTCGGGTCGCAGCCAGTGGGCATGGCAAACAACGCGCAATTGCCGGTGGCAATCATGAACACTGGCGACGCGCCTCTCACCATTTCCAGCATCAGCATAACTGGCGCAAACAGCGGCGATTTTTCTGCCGTCAACCCGGAGCCCTGTTTGGCCTCTCCGATTAGCGCCGGATCATTCTGCGCGTTCGAGATGCAATTTGCGGCCAGCGTTGTCGGCATCGAGGGCGCGTTTCTGAGCGTTAGTGACGGCGCGGCTGGAAACCCTCAAGTTCTGGCGTTACTTGGGACTGGTGCGGGCCCGCTGGCGGTGCCTTCACCTACGAGCATTAGTTTTGGCAGCGTGCCGGTCGGGACATCCCAATCGCAGGCCATCACTTTGAGGAATACGGGCAATCAAACGCTGCTAATCACCAATATTGCCGTGGCGGGGAATAATATTGCTCAGTTTCCTCTTTCGGCGGACACGTGCCCGAGCAGCCTCGCGCCAGGTGTTAGTTGTGGGTTCAGCATAACTTTCACGCCATCCGCCACCGGCACATTCAGCGCGGCGGTGAATGTAACGGACAACTCAGGAAATCTGGCAGGCGCGGTGCAAACGATTCCGTTGACAGGAACTGCGACGGCGGCAGCACCGCTCTTGAACATATCCCCTATGGCCTTGGCGTTCGCGGCGCAAGCTGTGGGCAGTACGAGCGGAAACCAGACGGTGACGGTTGTAAATCAAGGGAGCGGGACCCTAAACATTTCGGCAATTGGCATTACCGGGAGCGGTGCGAGCAGCTTTGGAATCGTACCAGCGGGGAGCAATCCTTGCCCTTCCAGCGGCACGCTCGCACCCTCAGCGAGTTGCACTGTGACGATAAACTTTACGCCGCTATCAAGCGGAACAAAAAATGCCAGCTTGAGCCTCAGCGATAACGCGGCCGGAAGCCCGCAAACAATATCTTTGACCGGAACTGCTGTTGCACCGGCGATCACGCTATCTGCCTCCAGCCTCGCGTTTGGCGCGCAGCCCGCTGGAACGGCAAGCACTCCGCAGAATGTCACCTTGTCCAACTCTGGAACTACTTCGCTCGGAATATCTGGGATCGTTTTGAACGGAGCGAATCCCACGGACTTCATTGAGACGAACAACTGCCCGCAGAGCCTGGGCGTGAGCGCGTCCTGCCTAATCACGGTGAAGTTTGACCCTGCCGCCAGTGGGCCGGCGAGCCGAACTGCGTCGATCAACGTCTCCGACAATGCGCCGCAGAGTCCGCAGGCGATAGCGCTCACGGGAACTGTGACGGTAGCGACGGTGATGGTTTCGCCGCCGACGATCAGTTTCGGAAGCCAGTTGGTGGGAGCGACGCCGGGGGCGCCGGTGGCCGTCACGGTGAAAAATACCGGAACTGGAGCGCTGACCGTGAGCGGGGCGAGCGTCACAGATACGGCGGACTTCACGATGAAAAATAATTGTACGAGCGCGATCCCGGTCGGGGGCACTTGCACGGTATCCATGACGTTTGCTCCTGCGGCTCCAGCGTCTGGAGCGCAGTGCGGTTCCACCACCGGATCGAAGAGTGCAACCCTCACTCTGACGGACAATGCGACGGACAGCCCGCAAGCGGTGATGCTGAGCGGGACAGCAACCGACTTCTGTGCCAACCCGCCGACGGTCGGCGGCAACAGCCTAACCGTTACGAAGGGCGCGACGGCTACTTTCAACCTCGATATCACTTCGATGAACGGGTTTGCGGGAAGTGTCGGGATCGCATGCACTGGCGCGGTCCCCGGCGCGGGTTCATGCGCGACGTCGGCCTCGACACTGAACGTCCCGGCAAACGGACAAGCGCCGTTCACGGTAAGCGTCCCGACGGCATCAAGCCTGGTGCGTCCGAGGGCCAGAGAATTTAGATGGCCGCCGGGGAATTGGTATCTGGTGGTGAGTGTTCTGTTAGCAACGTTGGGGATGGCTGGCCTAGGTCATCGTTCCGCGCAGGCTTCCGCCTCCCGCCGAGAAAGTCGGAAGCTGGGCTCGGTCTTCAATTTCTATGGAAAGAAAATGATGCGGACTGCGCAGGCATGCTTGCTGCTGTTGATATTTGGGTTTGCGATGTCGGCTTGCAGCGGCGGTGCGGGACCAGCCGCGACGCAGCCGAACACATACTCTTTCACCGTAACAGCGACGTCGGGCGGCGCCACGCGCACGATCACTTTGACGTTAACCGTGCAATAAGAGTTCAGATCCCGTGAGCAGGCGGCCGGCAAAACGAAACCAGCCTTAAAAGACTTTGACGGCAATGTCCCGAGGGCTGGCACCAACCGGAATGAGCGTAATCAGCGCCGAGGTCTTCGTGCGAATCACGGCCAGGTCGTTCGATGCGGTGTCAACGACGAGAAGGATGTCTCCTCCGGGCGTAAGGAGACAAGTGCGAGGATTTTGACCCACCTGGATGGGGCGGCCTGCCTGCCGGACTTCGATGGCTATCGGAATCACGTGACCTGCTGCCGAGTCGGAAACGTAGAGTCTCTGATCGGACGCCGAAAAAGTCCCGGCGACCGGGGACATTCCGAGCAGTAAGAAATCGCTGACTTCGTTCGTTAACGTGTTGACGATGAGCAGGCCATGCGCGTCGCCGGAAGGGATGTAGAGCTCGCCGCCGTCGGTTTTCAGGATCAAGTCACCGGGCGTGCCACCGAGAGAGAGATTCGCAAGCAGGACCGACTTTCTTAAATCGACCACCGAAATCTGGTTCGCGGTGCCGGAAGTGACGAAGACTTTAGAACTATCCGGCAATATAGCCAACTGCTCCGGCTGCGGCACCACAGGGACGACGGCAAGCGAAGACAGCGTTGTGGCGTCAAGAATCGAAATCGAGGAATCGTCTCGATTGGAAACTACGACGATTTTTCCCGAAGGCGCGACGCGGGCAATCCAAGGCCGGCGTCCGGCGTTTCCTCGTGCCACAATCTGGCGAGTAACACAATCAATGGCTACGATGATGTTCGATCCAGAAGCAGCGACGTAGGCGCGGCGGCCGTCGGGCGAAAAGTCCAGGGCATATGGTTCCGCGCCGACCGGGATTCGCGCGACGATACGATTCAGCTTAGCGTCGAGGACCCAGGCGTAACCTCCCATGGAGCTGAGGCCCCAGATTTCGTTGCGCGTGGGATGCGCGCGCAGGCCGCTGGGGCCCAAGCCGACTGGAATCGTCGCTACCGTTGACAACTTCACCAGATCGACGGCCGTCAGCGTCCCTTCAGAGGTGTTGCCTACGTAGGCAAAAAGATGAAGCCCGGGACGCAGAAACGAAGGGCGCAATTCGAGCGCAACCTCGCGGAAGGCAAGGCCGGCGAGAAGGATCAGAAGAAAGATGAGGCGGACGTTAACTCGAAGTTTCATGTCAACGGCGGAATTATATGTGGAGAGTGGTAAAACTTACGCTCAATTAATTGTGCGGCCCAGAACGCCGGCGATCTGCCGTACTTCCAGGATAAGCTGCTCGAGTTCTTCCGGCAGAATCGATTGAGGGCCATCGGAAAGCGCGTGGTCCGGATCGTGGTGAACTTCAACGAGCAAGCCGTTTGCCCCCACTGCCACGGCCGCGCGTGAAAGCGGCAAAACCTTGTTACGGCGCCCGGTGCCGTGCGACGGGTCCACAACGATTGGCAAATGGCTGCGGCGCTGCACTGCCGGGACGATGCTGAGGTCAAGGGTGTTCCGCGTGTAGTCGGAGAAAGTGCGGACGCCACGTTCGCAGAGAATCACGTTGTAATTGCCCTCCGACATTAAGTATTCCGCGGCCATCAGAAATTCGTCGAGCGTGGCGGACATTCCTCGTTTTAGCAAGACGGGCTTCTGCGAACGGCCCGCGCGTTTTAGCAGAGAAAAGTTCTGCATGTTACGCGCGCCAATCTGAATTACGTCCGCGTATTTTTCAACCAGCTCGAGCGATTCGTTATCAATCGCTTCAGTGACAATGCCCAGACCGAATTCGTCCCTGACTTGCGCGAGAATCTTCATCCCGGGTTCGCCGAGACCCTGGAAACTGTATGGAGAAGTGCGAGGTTTGTAGGCGCCGCCTCGGAATAAACGGACGCCGGCGGCCTTCACGTGTTTGGCGATTTGAAAGGCTTGTTCGCGGCTCTCGACTGCGCATGGGCCTGCAACCATGGCGACGTCCGTTCCACCGAATATTACATCTCCCAAACGAGTGCGTATGCGTACGACAGTGTTTTCTTCTTTGACGTCGCGGCTGACCAGCTTATAAGGTTTGCTGACGGGGATGCACTCGACCACGCCCGGCATTGATTCGACCGAGGCGATATCCACGGTACCGGTATTTCCTGTGATGCCAATGGCGGTGCGGCCCGAACCGGGAATCGGGTGTGCTTTATATCCCAACGACTCGATGCGATCGCAAACCGCGCGAATCTGCTCCGCGGTCGCCTGAGATTGCATCACCACCAGCATGAAAGCCCCCTGTGCTAAATCGAATCAAGCAGTTTACTGTATTGAGGAAGCTGGCTGCAAACGTTCGCGGCGGTTGGTAGTGTCCTAATTTGGAGAGCCGCGAAGGCGACAACTCGCGGGAACTGCACCGCGAAAGGAAAGCGCTGCGCCGCTGTTTTTTGTCGGAGCTGAAGCTCCGACCCCCTGAAAAACGGCGGCGATGTTCGCGAGGCAATTAGGGCACTGCGCGGCATTTTGGGTCAAGGCGATCTCCGATTCGACTGATTGGTTCGATACGCCGGTATTTGTTCAACATAGACTCCGCTGCGGTACAATCATGCAATCGAAATGAAATTCGGCGTCTACATTCAGGTACCCTTCTGCCAGACGAAGTGCACCTACTGCAATTTTCACACCGGCGTGGTATCACGAGAGCGCTACGAACCCTATGCTGCGGCTGTGTGCCGCGAACTGGCGGAGACGGCGGCTGCGATGGCGTCCGAAACGAGAGACGTTAGCGTAGACAGCGTTTATTTTGGCGGCGGCACACCTAGTTTGTTAGAGCCAGGCGCGTTGAAAAACATACTGCGCAGCCTGAGCGATAACTTTTGCTTTGAAAGACCGGCACGGCAGGAATCGGCTCGTGTCAACGGCGCAGAGGTCACACTTGAAGCCGATCCGGAAACGATTACACGCGAGAAAGCGGAAGCGTGGCTTCGAGCTGGGTTCAATCGCATAAGCTTGGGCGCGCAATCGTTTAGCGACGCGGAACTGCAGGCTGCCGGGCGAATGCATCGCCGCGTTGATATTTTTGGCGCTGCCACAGTTCTTCGCGAGGCCGGCTTTCGCAATATCAGCATGGACTTGATAGCCGGTCTGGCGCATCAAACCCACGAATCGTGGGAGAAATCGGTCACGCAGCTTTTGCTCATTCGTCCGGAACACTTGTCTATCTACATGCTTGAAATTGACGAGGGCAGCAGGCTGGGCAAGGAATCGCTCGCAGGCGGCAAACGATACAGCGCCGCAAAGATTCCTGCTGATGATTCGATCGCGGAGTTTTACGATTCCGCATGTGCGCGGCTCGCGGACGGCGGGTACGAACATTACGAAATATCAAACTGGGCGCTGCCGGGCATGCGTTCGCGGCACAATTTGAAATACTGGCAGAGGCAGCCGTATCTCGGCTTCGGCGCGGGAGCGCATTCCTTTGATGGCGTGAAACGCTGGTCGAATGTTCACGACTCAGGCCAATACGTGGCGTGCATCGAGCAAGGAACTTCGCCGCGCGAACAAATCGAAACGGTGACGTCCGCGCAAGCGCTCGAAGAAGAATTGTTTTTGGGTCTGCGGCAGCTTGAAGGGATCGATTTGGAACGGATCGAACGCGACTATAACGTGAATCTGCGAAAGCGCATCGCGCCGCTGGCGCAGCAGGGGCTTATCGAGATAGACGGCACGCGTCTTCGCCTCGCCGCGGATCGCTTGACGGTTTCGAATGAAGTGTTTGTGGAATTGCTGGGATAAGGAGCGAACGTGTATACGTCCTCGGCACAGGAAAAGAACGCGACGGACATTGTGGATCTGCGCAGCGATACGGTGACGCGACCGTCAGCCGCGATGCGCCGCGCTATGGCGGAAGCCGAAGTCGGCGACGACGTTTACGGCGAAGATCCTACGGTCAACCGCTTGCAGGAACGCGCGGCAGAAATATTCGGACGCGAGGCGGCACTATTCGTTCCCAGCGGTTCGATGGGGAACCTGATCGCGATCAAGACATGGACGCAGCCTGGGATGGAAGTCATCTGCGAGCAGCGCGGCCACATAAATCAGTATGAACTGGCTTCGATGTCCGCCGTCGCCGGATGTATGCCGCGTACAACGCCCGCGCCAGATGGAATCCTTACGTGGGATTTGATTGAGCCGCTCATTCGCCCCAAGACTTATTACTACTCGCAGACAGGGCTGCTCTCGCTGGAAAATACTCACAACATGCACGGCGGCACGGTGTATCCGCCGGCCGTAACGGAAGACGTTTGCCAACACGCGCATGCGGCTGGATTGCGCGTGCATCTCGACGGAGCGCGGGTTTTCAATGCGGCGGTGGCGCTGGGGAAAACCGTTGCGGACATCACACGCGATTGTGATTCGGTTATGTTTTGTTTGTCGAAGGGGCTCGGCGCGCCTGTGGGATCGATGCTGGTGGGATCGAACGAGTTCATCGAGAAGGCGCACATCGCGCGCAAGATGCTCGGTGGCGGGATGCGTCAAGCGGGAGTGCTCGCGGCGGCGGGACTGATTGCGTTGGAAGAGTCGCCGAAACATCTGCATCGCGACCACGAAAACGCGAAGTTCCTGGCCGAGGGACTCGCTAAGATAAAGGGTATCTCGCTCGATCCAACGAAAGTGATGACGAACATCGTGATTTTCGACGTTCGCAGCACCGGCCGCACGGCGGCGGAAATCTGCGCGGAGCTTGGCAAAAGGAAAATCCTCAGCGGGCCGACGGACAAATACTCGATTCGGATGGTGACGCATTGCGATGTGAATCGCGCCGGCATTGAGAATGCCCTAGCGGCCATAGCTGAAGTCCTAAGCGCCCGCGCGCCCGCAGCGGCGCATTCCTAGATGGGAGAGAGCGGTTAATCGCGCACGAGTTCCGCGATTCTCGGCGTGCCCGCGCGTATGGTATAAAAGGAAGCTTGGCTATAGCGACAGTTGTGCCGCTGTGTGAGGTGATGTGGAATTTTCGTTAAGCGACGAGCAGCAGCAGCTTCGGCGAACGGTGAGAGCGTTTGCCGAAGGGGAAATACTTCCTCACGTGATGGAGTGGGACGAAGCCTCTCATTTTCCCGCGGAACTTATCCCCAAGCTGGCGGAGATGGGCTTTCTTGGCGTGATTTTCCCCGAAAACTATGGCGGCGCGGGGATGGGTTACATCGAGTACGCTATCATTATTGAAGAGCTCTCGCGCGTGGATGGCTCTATCGGAATCATCGTTGCGGCGCACAATTCGCTGTGCACCAACCACATCTACAAATTTGGAACCGAAGAGCAGAAGAAAAAATACGTTGTGCCGCTGGCGCAGGGGAAAAAGCTTGGGTGCTGGTCGCTGACGGAGCCGGAAGCCGGGTCGGACGCGGGAGGGACGCGAACGACTGCTGTAAAGAAGGATGGCGGCTGGCTACTTAACGGCTCGAAGACGTTTACCACGAACGGGCACTATGCGGATGTTTGCGTCGGCATGGCAGTTACCGACGCAGCAAAAAAGAGCCACGGGATTTCCGCGTTCATCATTGAGAAGGGGACTCCGGGATTTCGTCCGGGGAAAAAAGAAAACAAGCTAGGGCTGCGGGCGAGCGATACCAGCGAGGTTGTTTTCAGCGATTGCAAAGTGCCGGGTGAAAACCTGCTGGGCAAAGAAGGCGAAGGCTTCGTCAACAGCCTGCAAGTATTGGACGGCGGGCGCATCTCGATTGCTTCGCTCGGACTGGGCATGGCGCAAGGAGCTTATGAAGCGTCGCTGCGCTACGCGAAGCAACGCAAACAATTTGGCAAAGCGATTGCCGAGTTTCAGGCCATTCAGTTCAAGCTGGCGGATATGGCCATGGAGATCGAAGCGGCGCGGCTGCTCACGTACCAGGCAGCATGGCTGGCAGACGAGGCGATCGCGGCGGGAAAGCATGACGCGCGGTTCACTCGCGAATCGAGCATGGCGAAACTCTACGCTGGGGAAGTAGCGGTGCGTGTGGCCAATGAAGCTGTCCAGATTCACGGCGGCTACGGTTTCATCAAAGATTATCCGGCGGAGAAATTTTATCGCGACGTAAAGCTGTGCACAATTGGTGAAGGTACTAGTGAAATCCAGCGCCTGGTGATCGCGCGGCAAATCCTGGGAAAAGGGTGAATTTTCCACTGTCCGTCGCTCTGATTCATGAAACCTTGAACTGTTGCCTCCTTCTAATGACCACGTCATGTCGACAATTGGGCCGAGCAAGTTCGCGCGGGAGATGAGCGCGCGATTTCGCGCGCGGTTTCCGCGATTGAAAATCGCGATCGCGAAGCCGAGGAAATCCTTCGACAGCTTTTCCCTTATACGGGCCACGCGTACCGCGTTGGAATTACCGGCGCGCCGGGAACCGGGAAGAGCACGCTGGTTGACCGTCTCGCGGGCCACTACCGCGCGGAGAAGAAGACTGTGGGAATTATCGCGGTAGATCCTTCCAGCCCGTTTACGGGGGGCGCGATTTTGGGAGACCGCGTTCGAATGCAAGGGCACGCAACGGACTCGGGAATTTTTATTCGCTCCATGGCCACGCGCGGGTTCCTCGGCGGACTTGCCCAGGCAACCAGGGATACAGCGTTGCTGATGGACGCTGCCGGCAAGCAAATGATTCTGATCGAGACGGTCGGAGTGGGGCAAGGCGAAATCGAAATCGTGCGGCTCGCGGACTGCACCATCGTGGTGCTGATGCCCGGCATGGGCGATGACGTGCAGAGCTTGAAAGCCGGACTTATGGAGATTGGCGATATTTTTGTTCTGAACAAATCCGACCGCGAAGGCGCGGATCGTTACGAGCAACAGCTTCGAGGGATCTTGCAGCTTGTGCCCGAGCGTGAAGGCTGGAAACCGCCGGTCGTGCGCACGGTTGCGACTGAAAACAAAGGTGTGGATGAGCTGGCGTGTCAGATTGAGCTATTTCATGCGCATTTTGACCAGGCGCACGACCGAAAGGCGCGAGAAGTCTCGCACTGGAAAGAATGGATTCTGCAGCTGCTTGAGGCGCGGCTGCTGGAGCGCGTGGTCGGTGAACAGCTCGGTGAACGCGAACTCGATAGAATTGCGTTGCAGGTAGCCGAACGAAAAATGGATCCGTACGGAGCTGTGAATCAAATTTTGGCACGCGCAGGCCTCGGAGAAAAAATTTGAAACTCGGGCAACTGGAATTTCACGTTTTGGTGGATGGGCATTTGGGGCTTGATGGAGGCGCGATGTTCGGCG
This sequence comes from uncultured Acidobacteriota bacterium, assembly GCA_963698005.1. GTDB lineage: Bacteria > Acidobacteriota > Terriglobia > Acidiferrales > UBA7541 > Palsa-295. Next base: position 1,326,051 of record OY969113.1, on the reverse strand, counting down.
TCATCCCGAAGACGATGTGGGAGAAGAAAATCCCGGCGGACGCCAGTAACCGGATCACGCTGGCGATGAATTGCCTGCTCGTTCGCGCCGGAGGCAAGACCATCCTGGTTGAAACCGGGGCGGGAGATAAATGGGACCAGAAGCGGCGCGACATTTTCGCGTTGGACGGCCCACACCTGACGAAACGCCTGCTTGACTACGGCGTGCATCCACAGGACATCGACATCGTAATCAACACGCATCTGCACTTCGATCATTGCGGGGGGAACACGCGTGTAGAGAAGGACAAAGTGGTCTCCGCATTTCCTCACGCGCGATACGTGGTGCAGCGCGGCGAGTTCGAACACGCGAAGAATCCCACGGAGCGAGACCGCGCGAGTTACATGCTCGAAAATTATGCGCCTCTTGAGCCGGCGGGCAAGTGGTCACTGTTGGTGGACGATCGCACCATCGCGCCCGGCGTTGAATTGATCCGCGTCCCGGGACATACGGCGAATATGCAGTGCGTGAAGCTTACCGGAGGGGACCAAACCGCATTTTTCTTCGCAGACTTGGTTCCGACGACGGCCCACCTGGCGCTGCCGTGGATCATGGGCTTTGACCTGTACCCGATGACCACGCTGGAAAATAAGAAGAAATGGATTCCGGAAGCGATTCGCGAGGGCTGGATTGCGCTTTTTGCGCACGATACGAAAATGCCCGCCGGGTATCTGCGTGAACGCGACGGCAAATGGGAAGCGGAACCCGTCACCATTGATTGAGCGAGTTTAATTTTAAAGGTAAATGGAATGGCGAAAGCGACCAAAAAAAAGAAGAGTAGAAGCGCGAAGGAAACGGTTCGCATTGGAATTATCGGCGGAAGCGGACTCTATGGAATGCCGGGACTCACCAACACGCGTGAAGTTCGGGTGAAAACTCCATTCGGCGATCCGTCTGACGCCATCGTCATCGGCACTTTGGAAGGCCGGCGCGTAGCATTCCTGGCCCGGCATGGACGCGGCCACCGCTTTACCCCGAGCGAAATCAATTATCGCGCAAACATTTGCGCACTGAAGATGCTCGGAGTTGAACGGATTCTCTCGGTCAGTGCTGTGGGATCTCTTCGCGATGATTTGCCGCCGCTCGATTTCCTTATCCCGGACCAGTTCTTCGATCGCACACGCCTGCGCGTAGCTACATTTTTTGGCGCCGGCGTGGTGGCTCACGTAGGGTTCGACAAGCCCGTATGTACGCATTTGGCCGCGCACATCGCGGAAGCTTCCGACCGGGCTGGGGTGAAAGCTCACCGCTCCGGAACTTACGTTTGCATGGAAGGCCCGCAATTTTCCACGCTGGCTGAATCGCACACCTACCGCCAGCTTCAGTTCGACGTGATCGGCATGACGAATTTGACGGAAGCGAAGCTCGCGCGCGAAGCGGAGCTTTGCTATGCCACGATCGCGATGATTACGGATTATGATTGCTGGCATCCTCAGCACGATGCCGTGACTCTGGACGAGATTATCGAAAATTTAAACCGCAATACGGCAAACGTGCAGCGTGTGCTGCATGAAGTAGTCCGCGAGCTGCCGGAGGCGCGGAGCTGCAAATGCGGGTCGGCGCTGGCTCATGCGATTCTTACGGATCGAGCAGCGATTTCATGGGCCACGAAGAAGCGCCTGGCGCCCATTATCGGCAAATATATTTCCTGACCGGGAGACTGAATGTCATTGCTCGTTGTCGGATCCGTCGCCTTCGATGCTCTTGAAACGCCGCACGGGAAAGTGGAACGAACGCTGGGAGGGGCTGCAAGTTATTTCGCGCTGGCCGCCAGCTATTTCGCGCCTGTCCGCGTGGTAGCGATTGTCGGGGATGATTTCAGCGCAAAGGACAAAGCTGTTTTTTATGGCCGGCAGATCGACCTGGCGGGTCTCGAGCATGCCGCCGGGAAGACATTTTTCTGGTCCGGCCGGTATAGCAGGAACATGAACGAGCGCACGACGCTGGCAACGGAGTTGAACGTATTCGCGAATTTCCGGCCCACTCTGCCGGGTGCTTATTGCGATTCGTCCTTTATTTTCCTCGGGAACATCGATCCAACGCTACAGCGGTCGGTGCTGAAACAAATGAAGTGCAAGCCGAAAGTAGTGGGGCTCGACACCATGAATTACTGGATTGAGCGGACACCAGCCGAATTACGCGAGACGCTGAAGCACACGCAGATACTAATGATTAATGACGACGAAACCCGCCAGTTGACCGGCGAACATAATCTGATGCGCGCGGCGAAACACGTGTTCAAAATGGGGCCGCGAACTTTGGTGATCAAGCGCGGCGAGCACGGCGCTTTGATGGTGCACAACAATTTTCTTTTTTCCGTGCCGGCGTTTCCGCTGGAAGAGGTGCACGATCCCACGGGAGCGGGCGACAGTTTTGCGGGCGGCTTCATGGGGTATCTCGCGCGGGAGGGTCGCATCAACGACCAGATCCTTCGCCGCGCGATGGTGTACGGTTCGGTGCTCGGAAGTTTTGCCGTGGAGCGATTTGGAGTTGAGCGGCTGACGAGTTTGACGCGCCGGGAAATAAAGGCTCGAGCACGGCGGTTTCTGAAACTCACGGCGTTCAAGTTGTAACCAAGGGGACCGAGAGGGATCTGGGCGTTTCCGGATTCGGCCGTCTGTAAGTTTAATGCTAAAAAAGAGCCGTCCCAGCGGCCAACCAAAGGGTATGGCGGGGAATCCGAGTTGACGGCCAGGGAGTGGGATGCCATCAGTCCTGATTCGTTCGGCGCAGACGAAATTGTTCATGTTTCCCCTTTCCGCTTGCAAGTTTTTATGTGGCGAGCGGCCTCAGGGTTTTGCAAGAATCGCAGGAGGATGGAACTGATGCGTTTGCGGTGGACTGCTGTTGCGGCGCTCCTTGCGCTAACAATCATGCTTGGGAGTTGCAGCTCCAGTTCGACGCTGCCGCCTCCCACGCCTGTGATAACGGGCCTTTTCCCTTCGAACATCACGGCCGGGAGTCAGGCGTTCACTTTATTTATTTCCGGGAATGGTTTCGTCACGAGTCCGCAGTCGCAGGTGTTTTGGAACGGTTCGATGCGCACCAGCACGATCAATAAGACCACGCTACAGCTCGCTGTGTCTGTTCTTGCGACCGACGTGGCCAGCGCCGGCGTCGCCGCGATTACGGTGACAAATCCTGAACCTGGCGGCCCTTCGCTCGCCGCCACTTTCACGATCAACGCGGTGCAGAACGGCGGACCGTTGATTACGAGTCTTTCCCCGGCGAGCGCGACGCCTGGAAGCGGCGCCTTCACGCTTACCGTGAATGGCTCAAACTTTGTGGCGCCCGCAGCCCAAACTGCCGGTTCCACGATCGCATGGAATTCCGGACCGCTCACTACCACGTTCGTCAACAGCACTAGCTTAACGGCGAGCGTTCCGGCATCCGACATTGCAACCTCGGGTTTCGCTAGCGTAAGCGTGTTCAATTCGACGCCCGGTGGGAGTCAAGTGTTTTCCCCCGCCGTGAATTTCACTTTCATGTCGGGCAACGCTGCGTTCCCCGTGGTGGCGTCGGTGAACGTCTCGGGGGGGCCAGCAGACGGAGCGAGCGCGGCGCCGGCGATGAGCGCGGATGGCAGATTCGCTGCGTTCTTCTCGAATGCCAAGAATTTGGTGGCGCAAGGCACGCATGGAAATATTTTTGTGCGCGATACTTGCTTGGGGGCCAGCGGGTGCATACCGAAAACAACCGCCGTTGATTTCGCGCCGGACGGCAGCGCGCCCAATGCAGCAGCAGGCAGCCAGGTCGCTATGAGCGCAGACGGCAGGTTTGTGGTCTTTCAGTCTGCGGCAACGAATCTCGTTCCGAGCCAGCAAAGCACGTCTGCAGCTCGCGCGAAGAACCTTTTTGTGCGCGATCTTTGCGCCGGCGTGAATGCGCCGTCTGGTTGCGTGCCGGGCACGGAATCCGTATCCGTGAGCGATTCCGGGGAATTGGCGATTGCTGGTGACAGCGGATCTGCCTCAATCAGCGCTGACGGACGCTTCATCGCGTTCGCTTCTTCGGCGGCAAATCTGGTCACGGGACAAACGGGTTCGGGATCTCAGGTTTTTGTGCGCGACACGTGCGCCGGCCCGACCGCCGGGAAATCTTGTATCGCCGGCACGGTGGAGATTTCCATCGACGCCAAGTATCAGGCGGGCGGAGCGGAGGGTGTAGCTCCGGCGATTTCGGCGGACGGACGATATGTCGCGTTTGTGCTTGCAGGATCGACATCTGCGTCGGGAGCAGTTCGCAGTCCTTCCCAGATTCTGCTGCGCGATACCTGTACGGGATCGAATGCCGCGGCAACATGCGTTCCGTCAACTGCAGAAATCTCCGTTTCTCCCACTGGAGAGATGGGGAACGGGCAGAGCGCTGCTCCTGCCGTGAGCGGTGATGGCCGTTTCGTTGTATTCCAGTCGGCCGCTTCCAACCTCGTAGCCGAAGCGTTGAAATCCGAAACGAATATTTTCTTGCGCGACACTTGTCTCGGCGTTACGGCTTCCGATGGATGTACGCCTTCCACAACATTAATTGGTGCAGAAACGGTGGGCGTCGCGACGGACTCGGACGCATTTGCTCCATGGATCAGCGCGTCGGGACGCTACATCAGTTTTATCTCGGGCATTTCGACCAGCGCGAATGGCCACGATTCCGTTGGAGCATTTCTTTTCGTGCGCGATACGTGCGTCGGCGTGACGTCGCCATGTACCGCGCGCACGGTTGCAGTAGGTGCTCCGGCGAATTCATCGCAGGGTCCGATATTGGATGTTGATCAATTTTTGCCTGTGCCGATTGTTTCAAACGGCCGGGTGGCGGCCTTTTCCTCTACATCTCCCGTTTCAACTGGCCGAGTGAGCGGATATGGAGATGTGTTGCTCACGCTGACGTCTTTCTAATAGTCGGAACAGCGCGCGCTGCTGGGATGTAAACCGAAACTCCATGTTGTCTGGACTACCCGCCGGAAATTCCTTATTCTCGGTTGCGCCGATGCCACAAACTCTTAAGCCGCAGGCTCTCCAGCCGGAAGACATGGTTCGGATCATTTCGCTTTCAAGTCCGGTCGAGCGAGATCGGCTGGGAAAGGGCATCGGGGAACTCGCGCGGCTCGGCTACAAAGCAAAAATGGATGATGCCGAGGTGCTCGCGCGTGATGGCTTTTTTGCAGGAGCCGCCGCGGACCGCGTTGCTACGCTAAAGGAAGCCTTCGGCGAGACTGATACGCGAGCGATTTTCTGTTCGCGCGGCGGATACGGATCGAACTATCTGCTGGATGGTCTAAGCGTCGCGCTATCTGTGCCGAAGATTTTGCTGGGATATAGCGATGTTACGTCACTTCAAATATTTCTGTGGCAGAAATTCCGCTGGGTTACTTTCTACGGCCCGATGGTCGCCTCCGGGTTCAATAAAGGCGAAGGACTCGCCGAAGGCTACGACCGCGAAAGTTTTTCACGCGCGACCACGGAAACTCGGCATGGATGGACGATTGGGTTGAATGGCGCTGAATCATTGACTACGGGAAAGGCGGACGGCACGCTTCTCGGCGGCTGCATGACGCTGGTGGAAACGACGCTGGGCACGGCGTGGGAACTGGACAGTCACGGCGCAATCCTGATTCTCGAAGACCGAGGGATGAAGCCCTGGCAGGTTGACCGCGCGCTGATGCATCTGAAACAGGCGGGAAAATTCCGCGGAGTTTCGGGCGTCGTGCTTGGCGATTTTCCCGAATGCGAAGGGCCAGCCGGTACTGAGACGGTTCGAGACGTCGCTGAACGGATACTGAAACCATTGGGATTTCCGGTTGTATGGGGTGCAGCGATCGGGCACACGTCGCGGCCCATGTTGACCTTGCCCTTGGGAGTTCGCGGGCGGCTTTCGGCGAACGAGTCCAGCGGCGCGACACTTGAAATTTTGGAGCCGGCGTGCACGGCGTAGGATACGAACCGTTGGCGAGGCGAGAATGGTAGGACAAAAGCCGGAACACATGCATCTGCTCGGCATTGCCGGCGCGGCGATGGCGCCCGTGGCGGGAATGCTGAAGGAGAGAGGGTTTCAGGTCACAGGTTCAGACGTGAATGTTTATCCGCCGGCTTCCACATTGCTGGACTCGCTGGGTATCCGCTGGAATGAAGGTTTTCGAGAGGAAAATCTGCGTCCCGCGCCGGATCTGGCGGTAGTGGGGAATATCGTCGCTCGCGGAAATGCCGAGATGGAGTACATTCTCGACGAAAAAATACCGTACTGTTCGATGCCGCAGCTTCTCGAGGAATATTTTATTCCGGGGCACACATCGATTGTGGTGGCTGGAACGCACGGCAAGACTACGACCACTGCGATGCTCGCTTGGATTTTTCACACAGCTGGGAGGCGGCCGGATTTTCTGGTAGGCGGGGTGGTGCCCAATTTCAACGAGCGGAGTTACGGTCTTGGGGGCGGGGAAGAGTTCATTATCGAAGGTGACGAATATGAGACCGCCTTCTTCGACCGCGGGCCGAAATTCCTGCACTATCATCCCGACGAATTGATTCTTACTTCCCTCGAGTACGACCACGCGGACATTTATCCGGATCTGGCCGCGATCGCTCTGCAATTTCGGCGGCTCGTTAATCTTGTGCCGCGGCGCGGTCGCATATTGATTTGGGGCGAAAGTCCCGAGCTTCGAGAAAACGTGGCGAAGGCGTTTTGCCCCGTAGAGACGTTTGGGCTCACGCCCGAATGCGACTGGTATGCAGGCGATATTTTATGGCAGGACTCAGCAACGGAATTTCGCGTGGCGTTTCACGGCGGGGAAGTGACGCGCATCCGCATGCCGGTTGCGGGCAAACACAATGTGCTCGACGCACTGGCAGCGATCGCGCTGGCGTACGGGCGCGGAGTGGAATGCGAGGCGATCGAGGGGGCGCTCGCGACGTTTCAAGGCGTACGCAAGCGGATGGAGATCAAGGGTGAAACGAACGGCGTGCTGGTAGTTGAGGATTTTGCCCACCACCCCACGGCCATCCGCCTCACTCTGGAGGCTGCGCGAACGCGCTGGCCCGGGCGAAAAATTTGGGCTGCGGTCGAGCCGCGCTCCAATACGATGCGGCGAAAAATATTTCAGCATGTCCTGCCCGACGCTTTGGCCATTGCCGATGCCGTGCTAATCGGCCCGGTGAATCGCGCGCAGCTACTCGGGGAAGAAGAGCGGCTTTCGCCGGAACAGATTGCGGATTCGTTACTCGAGCGCGGGCGTCCAGCAAAAGCGTTTGAGTCCTCGGATGAAATTGCGGAATACTTGGCGGAGAATGCGAAGCCGGGAGAGATGGTGATGGTGATGTCGAACGGAAGCTTCGACGGTCTATCGGGCAAACTGCTTGAAAAATTTAAATCGCTCGCGGCAGCGCGCAAATGAGCAACAAGCGGCTTCGGAGGTTGGGGAGTCTTGGCGCTCTTGTTTTTCTATTCGCCGCGCGGCCGGCCGCGGCGACGATCCATTACAAAATCTCGCTGAAAAATCCGGAGCAGCACTCCTTCCAGGTCAGCATGACCATTCCGCATCCCGCAAACGGCATGACTGTAGCGATTCCTGCTTGGAATGCACTTTATCAGGTCCGCGACTTCGCTTACCGAGTCCGCGATGTGGAAGCCAATTCGCATACTGAATCCGGAGCCCCGGGTGAAAAGTTGCAGATTCGGGAAGTGGATAAACAAACATGGGCAATTCGCGCGGCAGAAAACGCGAACTCTGGCGGCCTTTCGGCCTGGACGATCCGGTATTCAATAGTCTGGGATGAGCCGGGACCCTTCAATTCACAATTGAATGCGAGGCATGCGTTCGTGAATTTTGCGGAAATTCTGATGTACATCCCGGACCGGCGAAACGAAGACGCGACTGTCGAGTTCGACGATGTCTCCGCGGGCTGGCACGCCGCGGCAGAATTGCCGGCAGGCAGCACTCCGAATTCATTTTCGGCTACTAGCTATGACACGCTCGTAGACGCACCGGTTGAAATCGGAAGGTTTGAGGAATTCGGATTTGACGAAGGCGGCGCGCACTTTCGGGTAGTGGTGGACGCGAAGGATTGGCGGCGCGACCGGCTGGAAGACTCTCTACGGAGTATCACTTCTTACGAGCTGAAGTTGATGGGCGGAGCTCCGTTTCACGAGTACACGTTCTTTTTTCACATCGGTCCGTATCCGGAAGCCGGCGGCGGGGGAATGGAACATGCGAACTGCACGGCCATCGGGGCCGGTTCTGTAGAAGGTGCAAGCGCGATAGCGGCGCATGAATTCTTTCACGCTTGGAACGTGAAGCGAATACGTCCGCAAACGCTTGAGCCAGTGGACTTCACTAAGGAGCAGTACACGCGAGCGTTGTGGTTTGCTGAGGGCGTGACGAGCACTTACGCAGCCTACACGCTGGAGCGCAGCGGACTCTGGCCGAAAGAGAAATTCTATGCGGACTTGGCGTCGCAGATCAGCGAACTCGACTCGCGCCCGGCTCGCCTGTGGCAGAGCGTTGAGGAGTCCAGCTTGGACGCGTGGCTTGAAAAGTACGACGACTATCGCCAGCCCGACCGCAGTATTTCGTACTACAACAAGGGCCAGATTGTTGGAGAGATGTTCGACCTTACCATTCGCGATGTTACGGACAACCGCAAATCGCTTGATGACGTCATGAGATGCATGAATGACGAATATGCCAAAAAAGGGAAGTTTTATGATGACAGCGAGGGTATTCGCGCTGCCGGCGAAGAGGTCTCCGGAACAAGTCTCGCGGATTTCTTTCAGCGCTACGTCGCCGGTACCGATGAGATACCGTACGATAAATTCCTAGCCTCTGCGGGTCTGGAATTGAAAGTAGATACGCTGAAGATGGCCGACCTGGGTTTCTGGACTGCGGGCGGCTTCTCTTCGAGTTCGGGCACGACTGTCTCTCAAGTAGTCCCGGGCAGCCCTGCAGAAAGTGCTGGGCTGATTGCAGGTGACGTTTTGCTGCAATTGAACGACGAAGACGTGCCCGGCTCTCTGATGAGGTGGGCGCGCCAGCATTCGCCCGGCGAAACAGTCAAGTTGCGAGTACGAAGGGACAATAAGGAATTGGACATTTCATTCGCGCTCGGAACCAACGAGATGAGGAAATATTCGATCTCAGAAGTCTCGCACGCCACCGACAAGCAGAAGAAAATAAGGGAAGGCTGGCTGCGTGGTACCGTCAATTAAGTAAACGATCCATGATTCGCACAATCCTCGCTGTCCTCTACCTCACTCTTGGAATATTTTTGGTCATGCCATGGCTGATTCTTTGGAGTCTTGCGACCCATAGCGTGGATTTCATGTATGGCGTGGCCATGAAGTTCGTGCGCGCGGCGGTTCGAATTGCGGGTGTACGCGTGCGCGTGGAAGGCGCCGTCAATATTCCCGCGGGGGTATGCATCTTTGCTGCAAACCATGTTTCAAACATGGACCCTCTGGCATTCGTTCCGGCGATACCGCGCCGCGTGGCGATCCTGGTGAAGAAAGAGGTGTTTCGCATCCCGATTCTTGGGACAGCAATGCGAATGGCAAAGCTTGTTCCGGTGGATCGGGAGAACAGGGAAGCGGCCGCCGGAACGGTGGACACAGCCGTTAAATATTTGGGAGAAGGATTGTCTTTCGCGGTTTATCCCGAAGGCACTCGGAGCCACAACGGGCGTTTATTGCCCTTCAAAAAAGGCGCATTTCTGATAGCGATTCGCGCGGGAGTTCCGGTTGTGCCGGTGTCCATCGTGGGCGCCCAGGATTTGTTGCGCAAAGGAGAATGGAGCGTTCGTCCCGGAGAAGTCATCGTACGATTTGGACAGGCCGTGGATGTTTCGGCTTACACCGTGGAACAGCGTGCGGATTTGATGGCGCGAGTTGAAGAGCTGGTGGCGGCAGGATTGCCGGAAGATCAGAAGCCGCTCAAGTCTGCGAGCATTAGCGATTGATGTGTGAGGGCAGAAAGCGAACAGCTTAAAACCGCGGCGTTAGGATGTTTCTTGCCGGGGCGCCAGCCTCGAAACCGCTTTTTGAAGCTCGCGCAATTCCTTCTGAAGTTCGGGCAAGCGGCTGAACATTGCGACGGATTTTCGCCACGCCAAACTGTCCATTGCAGGGTAACCGGAATAAACGACCCCGGCCGGAACGTCATTGGGTACCCCGCTCTGCGCCGTCAGCGTGGTGCCGTCACCAATGGAAAGATGTCCCGCGACACCAACCTGGCCCGCCAGAATGCAGTGGTTTCCCACTCGCGTGGTGCCGGCGAGTCCAACCTGGCCGCAAAGCATGGTGTCTTCGCCGACTTTGGAGGCGTGGCCAACCTGTACTAAGTTATCGATTTTTGTGCCGCGGCCAATTCGAGTTTCGCCGATGGTAGCGCGATCGACGGCGCTGTGCGCTTGGATCTCCACATCGTCTTCAATGACGGTTGTACCGGATTGGCGGATCTTGTACCACTTTCCGTCGGACTGGTGTGCGAAGCCGTATCCATCACTTCCGATCACAACACCGTTTTGCAGGAGTACGCGGTTGCCGATGCGCGAGCCTTCGCGCACGCAAACGTGCGAGTGAGCGAAAAAATCGTCTCCAATTCTAGCCCCACGATAAATAGTGACGAAGCTGTGCAGCACCGCTTTCGATCCGATTTCGGTTTCCTCGTCCACAAAACAGTAGGGTCCGATATGCGCGTCCGCGCCAATTTTTGCAGATTTTGCGACGATCGCCGTCGGGTGAATCCCCGGTGCGTACTGCGGTTCCGCGTGAAACAGCTCGATTGCCCGGGCGAAGTCGAGATGGGGATTCGCGGAACGCAGCGAATCGATACGTATCGCGCCAGCGTCTTTCGCGACAATGATCGCCGAAGCCCGCGTGCTCGCTAGTAGAGGGCGATACCTGCGGTTGGAGAGAAACGTCAGCTCACCCGGCCTGGCTTCTTCGATCCCCGCGACCCCGGTGATTTCGACATTAGGGTCACCGTCTAGCTGGCAACCAAGCGTTTTGGCGATTGCTTCAAGTTTCATGAAGGAGTCTCCTCTCGTCATCGTCTCGCACAATCAATGTATAACAAGACCAAAGGTGGGCGATAAGGGATGATTCACCGCGCGCGATCTCGCTATTCGGAGAAGAGTTTGGATTGTGACGCTGCCGCTGCGGCTCGGGAGTCGGCGGAGCCTCGGCGCGCGACGCCCACTACGCCTAGAACTTTAACCTCTGCCAGCGCAGAACGTGGAATAAACAGGCGTAGCGTGTTGCCGTGTAAATCTGGCGGAGTCAGTTGAACGCCGGTGTCGAGCAGATCCAGAAGATCGTTTGCCACGATGCCTTCCATCACGTCGTCATCGCGAAAACGGAGACGTACCCAGAGCCCGTCGAGCTTCGGTCGGCTTAGGAAAACCTTGCGCTCCGGGGAAGTGGCATCGAGGAACTCGCGGACGAAGTGGATCGACTTCACTTCGTTCAATTCAACTGGGCGGTGCTCGCCATCCGGGGTAAGCAGGTCGATGGTTTCCGTGCGTCCGAGGGCGGCGGCATTCAGATATCCCTTTAGGGACGTTCGGTCGAGCAGCAGCACAACCACCTTCTTGTGGGTGGAGGCTACCGCCGAGCTCTTTAATCGCGCCATGCTCTCGTCATCTCTAGATGCATAGATGTGAAGTCTAACAGTGGAGTGAGCGCCAAAAGTTGGAGAGTTGGCTCCCCGAACCAGGCTTTCGGGGCATTTTATTGCTATCTCCTCGCGGGTTATGTTATCCTTACGTGATTTTTTGTCAAGTTGTTGGTGTTTAAAGGGTTAGCATCGGAGCAGCCGCCGATTGACCGTCAAAGGACAGATCCTAAAATCTGCCTCCGTAATAGCCCTGGTCACCGTTATCAGCCGTATTTGCGGATACTTACGGGATCAGAGGGTGGCGCTGCTTCTCGGCACCTCGCCAGCTGCTGACGCGTTCATCCTAGCTTTCCGAATTCCCAATATGATACGCCGGATGACCGGGGAGGGGGCTTTAGGGGCGTCATTCATCCCCGTTTTTACGGGTTACTTGCGTGGCAAATCGCGAAAGGAAGCATGGGATTTCGCGCAAAAGGTGTTCTGGGATATGGCTGTGATCCTGGCGGTCATCGCCATCCTGGGGTGCATATTTTCGAAACAAGTAATCGGGATTTTCACTTTGCTGGGATTCAGCACCGTGCACTGGGACCTGGCGATCTTTCTGAATCGGATCATTTTTCCGTGCGTTTTTTTTCTAGGACTCGCGGCGCTGGCGGCGGCAATCCTAAACAGCTTTCATGTGTTTGCGCTGCCGGCCTCGACTTCGATTCTATTCAATCTGGTGTTTATCGGTTTTTCGCTCGGGATCGTGTACAAGCCGATTCTTCGGATGGCACCGGTAGCTTATCGCACACCGGCGCTGGCGCTGGCGATAGGAATCTTGATCGGGTCGGCACTGCAACTGGCGATGCAGATTCCGGCGTTACGCAAGCGAGGAATGCGCTTTCGTCCGGATGTGTCGTTCAGGGACCCGGGAGTACGCAAGGTGGGGAAACTGATGGGTCCGGTATTCTTCGGCATGGGCGTGTTTCAGATCAATTTTTTTGTGGACACGATATTTGCGACGTCGCCGCGAATGCCGACTGGAAGTATTACGTCACTTTACATAGCAGACCGCGTGATGGAGTTGGTGTTGGGAGGATATGCGATTGCATTGTCGACGGCGATTCTGCCGACCATGTCGCATCAAGCCGCTGACGGGAAGTATGACGAGATGAAGCGCACGTTCGAGTTTGCGGTGCGCGTTGTTTCATTTATCACGATCCCGGCGGCCGTGGGATTGATCCTGCTGCGCGTACCGATTACGAAAGTGTTGTTTCAGCACGGACAGTTCAGAACGGAGTCGACGGCGCTGACGGCGCACGCGCTGCTTTATTATTCGCTGGGCCTGCCGGCGTTCGCGGCCATCAAACTGATCACGCCCATGTACTATTCGACGCACGACACCATGACGCCCACGCGCGTCGGAATTTATTCGTTGGGCTTGCACATCGTGCTCAATGTGATTCTGCTGTTCGCCTTCTCGCGTTATTTGTGGAATGCAAGTCCGGCGCTGGCCAGCTCGCTGGCAGCGTATTTCAATTTCGCGCTGCTTTTTTATATTTTCCGCGGGAGGTACGGCGCTTTAGGAGCGCGCGGGATTATCAGCTCGATCGTCAAGATCACGATCTGCGCCGTGGCCATGGCCGGAGCATGTTTCGCCGCGCTTCGATATTGGGATTTCGCAAACGTCGGGCATTTTCTCTCGCAGGCGGGATTGCTGGCGGCCATGATCCTGGGTTCGATCGGAATTTATTTCGGCTTGGCATGGGTTCTCCGGTGCGAAGAACTGCCGGAACTTTTTCTGATGTTGCGCCGGGCGCAGCCGGAAACGGCTTCGACCGCGGGAATCGAAGCCTGAAATAGTGCCTACGGAGTACGAAAAGAAAGCTGGGGGAGAGCATTGGAAGCGGCGATTCATTCGTTCTTAAGTTATTTGCGCGTTGAAAGAGCGCTATCCCAGAATACGCTCGACGCTTACCGGCGCGACCTTGAGAAATTCTGCGAGTTTGCGATAGGACGTGGGCTGGCGAAGCCTGTGCAGGTGAAACGCGGTGACATCGTAGATTTTCTAGCAACATTGTATGTGCGGAAGCTCGATGCGCGTTCGGTGGCCCGGCATCTCGTTTCGCTACGGCAGCTTTTCCGCTTCCTTTTGACCGAGGAATTAATCAGGGAAGATCCCGTGGTCACAGTGGAATCGCCGAAATTCCGGAAAAGCTTGCCGCAGTTCCTTAGCGTTGAAGAAGTGGACCGGCTGCTCGCGCAACCGGACACGTCCTCCACGCTGGGATTGCGCGACAAAGCGATGATTGAATTGCTTTATTCGGCCGGGCTGCGAGTGTCAGAGTTGTGCAACTTGGCGGTGGATGATCTGCATATGAACGCAGGCTCGTTGCGCTGCATCGGCAAGGGGAACAAGGAACGTTTGGTGCCGGTGGGAAAGCGCGCGCTGACTGTGCTGCAATTGTACATTCAAAAAGCTAGACCTGAGATTCTAGGCGAGCGCATTTCGAAATATCTTTTCGTTAACGGCAAAGGAACCAAGCTGGACCGCATTCGTTTCTGGAAGATTCTGGGATTGTACGGACGCAAAGCCGGGCTGCGCAAAGCGCTGAAGCCGCACATGCTGCGGCACAGTTTTGCCACCCATTTACTCGACCACGGCGCGGACCTTCGTTCCGTGCAAATGATGCTGGGCCATTCCGACATATCCACCACGCAGATATATACGCACGTGGTGGAAGAACGATTGAAGCAGGTTTATAAGGCGCATCACCCGCGCGCCTGAAACGCGCGGTAATTTGAGGAGGCACCGAAGCACATGCCCGATTATATGTACTTGCTGGAGAGCCGGCTGTCGCCCGAGCAGCGCGCCGTGCTGGAGCGCGTGCAGGAATTGTCGCGCACGCAGGATGTGAATGTATATCTTACCGGGGGGGCCGTCCGCGACCTGATTTCCGGCATGCCGATTCGCGACCTGGATTTCACGCTGGAGGGAAATCCTGTCCGAATGGTTAAGGAGTTGGAGAAAGGTGGAGCGCGCGTGGTGTGGGAGAGCGAGAAGCTACGGCACCACGAAATGATTTTCGCGGGAGACGTGGATGGCTCGATTTCGGCGGCGCGCGAGGACGTGTATGAAAAGCCCGGGGCCAAGCCGGAATATCGTTTTTCCGGTGTGATGGAAGATCTTCGCCGCCGGGATTTCGGAGTGAATGCGATCGCGATTTCGTTGAACACGCAATCGCGAGGCTTGCTGCTCGATCCCATGAACGGGCTTGCCGATCTTGAAAAACAGGAAATCCGTTCCTTATCGATTCACGCGTTTACAAACCAGCCCATCCGGCTGATGCGCATTCTTCGCTATTGCGCGCGAATGGGATTCAAGATGGAGCCGCGCACGCAGGAATGGTTCGATCTGGCCATGGAACGCGGCATGAACAAGAATATTGAGGCGGTCGATGTGGGCCATGAAATGCGGGCGCTGGCGCGTGAAGACATTCCGGTTGCGACACTCAAGCAATGGGAAACGTACGGGATGCTTGCGCTTATTCATTCCAATCTGCAGAAGCGCAAACCCGATTACGATAGCCTGAACAAAATGGCGAAGGTGCGCTCGAATCTTTACTCCGCCGGGCTGCGGCCACGCTTGCAGTATCCAGTGATGTACTACACGCTCGGACGGCTAAAGCCGCGCGAAGCAACCGCGGCGATGAAAAATATGCAATTTCGATCGAACGAAATAGAGGCGGTGGCGGATCTGGTTCCGGAGGCGCAGAAAGTCGTCAAGATACTGAAGGGACGGAAAACCAATGCGCCGAAAGACGCGTTCTACTACATCGCGTCACTTCCCGCTGAAATGTTGGCATTCATTGAAATTGAAATGCCCAATCCGCGGGTGATCTCGAAATTTCGCAACTATATCCAGAAATGGCGTCCGCTACGTCAATCTCTGCCTCTTGGGGAACTCGACGCTCTGGGAGTTGCACGCGGGCCGAAATTCGATAAGGTCATCGAGCAACTATTTGAGATGCAGTTGCGTGGAAAGGCAAGACAGCCGGAGGATCGAACGAGAATACTCCGCAACCTTGCCGGTATCAAAGATGAACCCAAGAAAATCGAGAAGCCGGAGAAGAAGCGCAAGGGAGAAAAAGGCGAAGCAAAGGCCATCGAGCCCGAAGCTAAGGGATCGGGTAAGACAAAACAGGCTGTGGTTACGGTTACGGTTCCGGTCGCAGGGAAGCCTGCTGCGGGCGCGACGAAGACCGCGCACGGCGCTCCTCAGCAGCCGCAGTCCGCCGCGGCCGCGATAGGCGCTAGGGCGCAGGCCAAACACGCCGAGGCAGCGCATAAAACGAAGGCGTCAGGCGCCCGCAAGAAAACCGCACCGAGTCGCCATGGCACGGCGAAGGCGCGGGGTGCAAAAAAATCAGGGCGACGCTGAATTTCGCGATGCGGAGCTATCAGGCCGGCTTCTCTCACTAGCCGCCGCCGGACGATCGTAGATAGGGATGCGCTCGATAGGATGAAGACGGTTTGTTAGTGTTGCGATTGACGGTACGCGAAGCTTAGAAGTGGTTTAGAATACTCTACGCATGAATTCTTCGAACTTTGTACATCTGCATTTACATACGGATTACTCCCTTCTCGACGGCGCTTGCGAAATTGGTGAACTGACAGCCGAAGCTGCGCGCCGCGGAATGCCGGCGGTAGCGGTGACGGACCACGGAAATCTCTTTGCGGCGGCAAACTTCTATCATCAAGCCACCACACACGGGGTGAAGCCAATTATCGGTTGCGAGATGTATGTGGCGCCGGACAATCACAAGACTCGCGGCACGGAAGCTGAGCGCTCCAACCATCTTGTGCTGCTTTGCGAGACGGACGAAGGCTATCGCAACCTGATGCAGTTGGTTTCCACCGGATATCTCGATGGGTTTTATTACAAGCCCCGCGTGGACCACGAGCTTCTGGCGAAACACAGCAAAGGTTTAATCGCTCTATCCGCTTGCCTTCGCGGAGAAGTGGCCGACGCGCTTTTAGCCGACAAGTATGAACAAGCGAAGACGAGCGCCTACCGGCTGCGCGATATTTTCGGCAAGGGCAATTTTTACCTCGAAGTGCAAGACCAGGGGCTGGAAATGGATGTACGAGTGAACCGCGACCTGGTGAAACTTTCCAAAGAGAGCGGAATTCCGCTCGTGGCTACGAATGATTGCCACTATCTTACTCAGTCGGATTCTCATGCACAGGAAGTGCTGATGTGCATTCAGACCGGGAAGACCATGAGCGACGGGCAGCGAATGAAATTCGCTACCGACCAGTTTTATTTCAAGACCGCGGAAGAAATGGCGCAGGTATTCCGTGAATTGCCGGACGCCGTCTCTCGCACGGTTGCGATCGCGGAACGCTGCAACGTCAAGATTCAGCGCGTGAGCAATCCGTTCCCGGATTTCAAAGTGCCCGAAGGCCACACCGCCGATTCATACTTCGAGAAAACGGTTCGCGAAGGATTTCAATCGCGCGGGCCTCAGATCGAGCGGCTGGTCAGGGAAAACCGGCTGCGGCATTCGCTCGCGGAGTACGAGCAACGGCTTACCGATGAAATCGAGATGATCAAGAAGATGCGCTTTGCGGGCTACTTCCTGATTGTTTGGGATTTCATTCATTACGCAAAAGCGCAGGGAGTTCCCGTTGGTCCGGGACGCGGTTCTGCAGCCGGAAGCTTGGTGAGTTACTCGCTGCACATCACGGATGTGGATCCGATGCAATACGATCTTCTGTTCGAACGCTTCCTGAATCCCGAGCGCATTTCCTTACCCGACATTGATATCGATTTTTGCATGCGGCGGCGCGGCGAGGTGATCGAATACGTCCGCCAAAAATATGGCGAGAAAAATGTCGCGCAAATCATCACTTTCGGAACCATGGCGGCCAAAGCGGTGTTGAAGGATGCGGGCCGCGCGCTGGATATGCCGTACGGCGACGTGGACAAGCTCGCGAAGCTTGTTCCGTTAACGCTCAATATTTCGCTGGAAGAGGCGCTGAAGCAATCGCCTCAGCTTGAAGCCGCGCGAAAAGATGAGAGAGTGAAAGAACTTATTGAGGTAGCGCTGCGGCTGGAGGGGCTGGCGCGGCACGCCTCGACGCACGCCGCGGGAGTGGTCATCTCACCGCAACCACTCACCGAGATTGTTCCGTTATATAAGTCGAGCAAAGATGAAATCACGACGCAGTACGACATGAATGCGCTGGGCCGCATCGGGCTGTTGAAGATGGATTTTCTGGGCCTGACTACACTGACGGTGCTCGATGACGCCGTCAAAATGATCAAGAAAAATCGCGGCGTGGACTTCGACCTGACGCTTCTTCCACTCGACGATGCGGAAACATACGCTCTCTTCGCGCGCGGCGATACCAGCGGTATCTTTCAGTTTGAGTCGCACGGCATGCGCGACATTCTGAAGCGTTATCAGCCCACGCGGATGGAAGATCTTACGGCGCTGAACGCCCTGTATCGCCCTGGACCGATTCAGGGGGGCATGATCGACGAATTCATCGCTTGCAAACACGGCAAGAAAAAAGTTACCTACGACCTCCCGGAACTCGAGGAAATTCTCTCGGAAACGTGGGGCGTGATCGTTTTTCAGGAACAGGTGATGAAGATTGCGAACCGCATCGCCGGATTTACGCTGGGCGAAGCGGACATTTTGCGCAGCGCGATGGGTAAGAAAAAAGTGGAAGTGATGGCCGCGCAGCGCGACAAATTCCTGGCCGGTTGCGCCGGGCGCAAAGTTGCGCCGAAGAAAGCGCAAAAACTATTTGACCTGATGGAAGAATTCGCGCTCTACGGTTTCCCGAAAGCTCACTCCTGTGCTTATGCCTTGTTGGCCTACCAGACGGCGTATCTGAAGGTTCATTTCCCGGTGGAATTCATGGCTGCGATGCTGAGTTCGGAAGCTGGGAACACGGAAAAAGTGGTGAAATACATCAACGAGGCTCGCGGTTTGGGCATCCGCGTTTTGCCGCCGTGCGTGCATGAGAGCGGGTTGTACTTCACGCCTGTGGGCGACGATATTCGATTCGGGCTGGCGGCAATTAAGAACGTCGGCGAGAACACAGCCAAGGCTATTTGTGAAGCGCGGGCGGGCGGCGTAAAGTTTCGCGACCTTTTTAGCTTTGGTGAGGCCATTGAGCCAAGATGTTTGAACAAGCGCGTGCTTGAGAGCCTGGTAAAGGCGGGCGCGCTGGATTGTCTAAGTGAGTCGAGGGGACGCCTATTTGCTGCGATCGATCAAGCGATCCTGCGCGGTCAGAGAAAGTCTCAGGCCAAAGCGGTTGGACAGGGAGGACTTTTTCTGGCGGGATCAAGCTCCGCCCACTCTCAGACGGAAACGTGGCACGAAAGCTCGTTGCCCGAGGCTGAGGATTGGACGGAGGAGCAGTTGTTGGCCGGGGAATATGCCACGCTGGGCTTCTACATCTCCGGGCACCCCATGGATAAGTACGCCGGCCGCTTGAAAGATTTGAATGCCATTGAGCTTTCAACCATGGAAGCCCGTCGGAATGGGGAAGACATCGTGGTTGCAGGAATTATCGTGCAATCGCGGCCGATGCGTTCCCGGCGTGGCGCGCGCTGGGCTATATTAACGTTTCAAGATCGCACGGGAGTGATCGAGGCGCTCGTTTTTCCAGAAGCTTTTCAGAAGCTCGAAGCAATCTTGAAGGCCAATACTCCTTTACTCGCCAAAGGACGTGTCGCGGTGGAGGATGTAGGCACACGTCTGATAGTTTCAGACGCGCGGCTGCTCGATCAAGTCACGGATCGCGCGCCAAGCTTGTTGCGTGTGCGAGTTGACCTCGGCTCGGTGGACCCCGGTGCGTTGGATCGCCTGCAGGAATTATTTGCGAAGAGGCCCGGGCGCTGCCGCGTAGCGTTCGAGCTGGTGCAATCGGACGGTTCGGAAGCGACGCTGGAAGCGGGCAGCGCGGTGATGGCTGATCGCGATCTTCTGGAACAAGTACGGCAAATCTGCGGCACGGATTCGGTTGCGGTGGTGCAATGAGCAAACGCCAGGAAGCTCGCGAACGGCTTCGGAGGCGGCGCGAGCTTGCCAAAGCACGCAAGCGGCAAGGCACGGGCGAACAGTCCGAGCCGCCAAAGCAAATCGAGCCGGGCGAAAAATCCAAGCGGGCTGCGTCTCCTGAGAAGAAAGAAACTGACCGGCAACGCCAGCTCGAAATCGAGGCGCTGGAACGTGGCGTGGGGGATTTGACCAGGCTCTCAACTCCCACGGGAGAAACAAGATTGGAAATCGAGCGCATTCGCCGCGAGGTGGATGAATTAAAACGCGATTTTTACACCCACCTGGACGCTTGGCAGCGATTGCAACTCGCACGCCATCCCCAGCGTCCCTACACGGATGATTTCATTCGAATACTTTTTGAGAATTTCAGCGAAATTCATGGCGACCGTAATTTTTCCGATGATCCGGCGTTGATCACCGGGATGGCGACGTTCCACGGCAAGCCCGTGATGATTATCGGGAACCAGAAGGGCCGCGACACGAAACAGCGGCTCGCTCGCAATTTTGGCCAAGCGAAGCCGGAAGGGTATCGGAAGGCTTTGCGCGCTATGAAGCTCGCTGCAAAATTTCACCGTCCAATTTTGATTTTTGTGGATACGCAAGGCGCCTACCCGGGCGTGGACGCCGAAGAACGCGGGCAAGCCGAGGCCATCGCGCTTAATTTGCGCGAGATGTCGAGATTGCCGGTTCCGATCGTGGTCACCATTACGGGCGAAGGAGGCTCGGGAGGGGCGCTGGCGATCGCCATCGGTGACCGTGTGTGTATGCTCGAGAATTCCGTTTACTCGGTGATATCCCCGGAGGGCTGCGCTACCATCATGTGGCGCGATTCGAGCAAAGCAGAAGTGGCGGCCGAGGCCTTGAAAATTACCGCCCCCGATTTGCTGGAGATGAAGCTGATCGACGAGATCGTCCCCGAGCCGGACGGCGGCGCGCACAACGACCATCAGGCCACCGCGAAAATGCTCGAGCCGGTGCTGGTGCGTTCGCTTCATGAACTTTCCCAACTTTCCGCGCAGGAGCTCGTCGAGCAGCGATACCAGAAATTCCGAAACATGGGGCAGTTTTTCGCATAGGATTAGCCGAAGCGGCGTGTTTGGAGAAGATGAATGTTTTGCCAGCACTGCGGATCGCAGTTAGAGCCCGGCGCGAAATTCTGCAATAGATGCGGAAACGTCGTACCTAGTGCATCAATTCTACGTTCGACGCCTGACCCAGCAGAAGTCTTGAACAATCACCTTCGTGTTCTGGGCGTCCTGTGGCTGGTGTACAGTATTTTTCACATATTGATGGGTGTCTGGACACTGGCGTTCAGCCATTACTTCTTGCCAACGATGGCGCGCATCTTTTCGCAACAAATGAATTCGGACGCGACGATGCGCTTCTTTGACTTTTTCAACGTTTTTTACACCATCACGTTCGTATATTCCATCGCTACCGGCGTGCTCGGGCTTTGCGCTGGGTGGGCGCTTTTTCGCCGAGAGCCGTATGGACGAACGCTGGCGCTCGTTGCCGCATTTATCTGCATCATAAGCATACCTTTTGGTACGGCGCTCGGTGCGTACACGTTGGTGATCCTTCTACCGGGGCCGACGGGACCGGCTTACGAACAACTTTCGCACGCTGTGACCTCGGGAGGGAATTAATACTCTAAGGATTGAGGATTTCACTCTGTGGGAAAAGGTTGGGTGATATGCAAACTGTGAACGATTCTAGCCGAAGTTACGGAACACTGGGCGTTCTCTGGGCGGTCTACGCCATTTTGCGATTTGCCGGTGCTGCCTTCATCGTGGTGTACGAAGGAATGCTCACCGTGATGTGGGGCGCGATAATTACGCGCGTTGCAAATCCTCTTGCGCTGATGTCGCTGTTCCACGTTTTCTTAATCTTCGCGGTCGTGTTGAGTATCATCGCGGGGATTTTCGCGCTTCTTGCCGCGATCGCCTTGTTGGGACGCGCTGGCTCAGCACGCACTCTTGCGCTAGTGGCAAGCTTCTTCGCTTTGATCAACGGGCCCCTTGGCATCGCGTTGGGCGCCTATACCCTCGTCGTTTTTGTCCCTCGCGGTTCAAGTACTTCGTAAACTTTAAGGATGCGCGATATCCACACGAGAACTCGAACCCTGGCGCCTAGATTCACAGGCAGCGTAGATTTGCCATTAGAGCATTGAACACGTACCGAACTCTTTCCGTTGCCCCGCTCGCCCCGGTGATCTAGTTTCATAAACAGGCAGATTCATGCAGCAGGGAGCA
Source organism: uncultured Acidobacteriota bacterium (assembly GCA_963698005.1). GTDB lineage: Bacteria > Acidobacteriota > Terriglobia > Acidiferrales > UBA7541 > Palsa-295. The sequence goes on along the minus strand of OY969113.1, from coordinate 1,304,098 downwards.
GCCACAGTGGCGGACTCGGGGACACCTGTAATTTCGGACGTTTTTCGGCCGTACGAAAAACTTGTAGAAATCTCGATCTTGGGAAAAACCTTTCTGGTGCCTGAGCGAAATTCGCTGCTGCGCGCTTTCCAGTTCATTAGCCCTGAGACGATTCCATATGGCCGGTTTTGTTGGAACCAGGACTGCCAATATTGCAGGGTGGATTGCCAGTTATCCGATGAGGATCAGTCGCGGCCGATCCTGAGCTGCAAGTTCCTGGTGTCCGAAGGCATGAGCATTTCGAACTTGGCGCCGGAATTGGTTGGCTGCCTGCGAACGAAGCTTGGGAGAGTGGCGCAGAGTTCGGAGACCTTGTCTGAAGTTCCCGCGGTTCCAATCACTCCTCGAGACGAGGACAGCCACTAGAACTAACGTAGTGCTCAAGCTGCAGTTTCTGTTGTCTTTTCAGTGGTCCTAATTTTTCAACAGATCAGATGCGGAAGTTAGAGCTCGGCGGACGGCGTTACTATAGGACTTCACGTTTGCACAAAACACCGTCCCGTGCCATTCTTGAAAAATCGAAGCAGGTCCCGGGGGGAATGCATGGCCGTTTGTGACGGGTGCGGGTTGCAGGTTGACGATGCGCACATCCGCCGCCGCATCGAACGGCTGGAACTAGCGACGCGCTTCCGGCCCATTCACATTCAGGTGCTGTTAGTCGATGCCGCTCCGCCAATGAGCGAGCAAGATTATTTCTATCGCGCTAGCAGCAATCGAGAGGAGCGCTCGCTGGTCTCGCGGATGTATTTTGACGAGATCGTGAAGTCAGCGGGAATTCCGGTTGATGCCGACATGAAGGAAGAAGCGGCGCTTGCCGAATTTCAGCATCGAGGATTTTTTCTAGCCTACGCGGTAGAGTGCCCCGTCGATTCTGAGGAAGCGTTGAGCGCCGCGTTGAACCGCCTAGGGCCCGTCATGGTGAAAAGGGTGAACGCATCATACAAGCCAAAGTACATTGCGCCAATTTCATCTCCCATGGGGGAATTGGCTCCGCTCTTCGAATTTAGCGGCTGGGGCGAGCGGCTGGTCCTGAATGACGGCAAGCCGTTCGTAGATCCCTTCCTCGGAGACCCTCAAGGCCAAGCGGAATTCGGCACGTCGCTGGGAGACCGGCTGGCCGAGGCGCTTTCGTCGCGCTCCTGATTCAAGGTCATATGCCGGTCGAGCGGCCGGCGCCAACGAGCCATTTCGCCCCTGAACATTTCTGCCGGACCTGTGCTGCTATAATTCCGCGTCCATTAAAATAAACAAGCCGTGGCAATGTGAGGAGGCATCTTGGAAAAAACCTTTCATATGACCTCGCAACAATTCCGAGATGCTGGAAAGCAATTGATCGATTGGCTCGCGGACTATTACGAACAAGTGGAGCGGTACCCGGTGCTTGCCCAAGTGGCGCCGGGTGATGTTCGCGCATCCCTTCCGGCTCAGCCTCCGCAATCGGGAACGGATTTTCGCCAGATCGTTCAGGAAGTCAATTCCAAGATCATGCCGGGGATTACACACTGGCAGTCGCCCAATTTTTTCGCTTACTTTCCGGCAAACGCGTCGGAACCGTCCGTTCTCGGCGATCTGTTGTCCTCAGGCTTAGGCATTCAGGGAATGCTGTGGGTAACCAGTCCAGCTTGCACTGAAGTTGAAATGTTAGTGCTGGATTGGCTGGCGAGAATGCTGGGATTGCCGGAAGCGTTCCTATCCAGCGGAAGCGGAGGGGGTGTGATTCAAGACTCGGCATCGAGCTCTTCGCTCTGCGCGATTTTGGCGGCGCGAGAACGCGCGACCGAGTTTCGCAGCAACGAGGACGGCTGCCGCGAGGAATTGGTAGCGTATACGTCCACGCAGGCGCACTCCTCAATCGAAAAGGACGTTAAAGTGGCGGGAATCGGCCGGCGCAACTTGAGTTTGATCGATGTGGACGCGGACTTTTCTATGCGGCCGGAAATGCTGGAGAAAGCCATCGAAGAGGATAAACGCGCAGGCAAGCTGCCATTTTTCGTATGCGCCACCGTGGGAACTACTTCTTCGCTGGCGTTTGATCCCCTGGAGGCAATCGGACGAATTTGCAAGAAGCACAACCTGTGGTTGCATGTGGACGCAGCCATGGCTGGGACCGCGGCGCTGTGTCCGGAATTCCGTCACATTCAGAAAGGGCTGGAACTCGCGGATAGCTACTGCTTCGATGCACACAAATGGATGTTCACAAATTTCGATTGCAGCTGTTTCTTTGTGGCCGATCGCGAAACGCTGACGCGAAGCCTGGATGTCCTGCCGGAGTACCTGCGAAACCAAACCGCGGGCTCGGACGCAGTTTTCGAGTATCGCAACTGGCACGTGCCCCTCGGACGAAGGTTCCGCGCGCTGAAATTATGGTTCGTCATACAACACTACGGAGTAGAAGGATTACAGTTTCACGTTCGCCGGCATGTGGAACTGGCGCAGACTTTCCTGCGCTGGGTGCGAGCAGATTCGCGCTTCGAATTAATGGCTCCCGCGCCGCTGAATCTGATCTGTTTTCGGTTGAAGGCAGCCGATGATGTGAACGAAGAGCTTTTGCGCCGACTGAACCGCAGCGGAAAGCTATATCTCTCCCACACGCGGTTGAACGGGAAATACACGATTCGGTTTTGCGTGGCCCAAACGCGGACAGAACTGCAGCATGTCCAGCAGGCATGGGACGCAATCCGCAATGAAGCAGAGTCCTTGCTGGCTGTCGCGCACCCCTGAGAACGGGTCATTGATTGAAGTGAAGAGTTTCGGGGTGTGCCCCGGCATTGTGCTAGAATCCCGCTGATCATCCCTTTATGCCGGATCGGCGAAGGCGAGGAGAAGATAGATGAAGGTCCGCTCGAAGTTCTTGGTCGGCTCCGGAATCATCGTGATCACGCTGGTATCTTTGGCCTACGTCGGTTTCACGCAAAGTAAGACCTATTACCATACGATTACTGAACTCTCGACGCTTCAGGGGACGTCATTGCGCCAACGAATGCGCGTCTCCGGCAACGTGAAGAATGGAACGATTTCTCACGTGCCAGGAGGCGTTGATTTTGTACTCACCGAGCAGGGCAGGGATTTAAGGGTCAGTTACGTCGGCCGCGATCCGCTTCCGGATACGTTCAAAGACGGCGCGCTGGCCCTGGTAGAAGGCAAAATGATGTCTGACAATCGCTTCGAGGCCGAGCAGGTGCAGGCGAAGTGCGCGTCCAAGTATGAAGCTGCGCCTGGCCAGACGCCCGGAACGCCGCAGCCGGGGCAGACCTCAAAAGGCCCTGATCCGGCGCGACCTCCTGGATCTTGAGAGCTGGCGCAATAGAGAAATATTCGGCGGGAGAATTCATTGGATATCCTGGGATCGTTTTCGCTGTTACTGGCGTTCCTTGCCGCCGTGTACGCAATCGGCGCGGGTATAGCCGGGATCGTAACTCGCAAGACCCTCCTCACTAAGAGCGCGCGCAACGCTGGGTTGGCGGTGTTTGTACTCGTGACCCTTGCGGTGGCGTGCCTCGAATACTATTTCTTCACTGATAATTTTTCGATGGCTTACGTCGCGGCGCACAGCAATCGCGCGCTGCCGTTTTATTACAAGTTTGCAGCTCTGTGGGCAGGACAAGAAGGTTCGCTGCTTTTGTGGACTTGGCTGCTCTCCACATACGCCTTTTTCGCCATATTTATCAACCGCAATAAGCATCCGGAGTTGATGCCATACGTGGGTGTGGTGCTTGCAAGCGTTCAAACATTTTTTCTGACTCTGAATAATTTTGTTGCTAGTCCTTTCGCGGTGCTGGCCGGCGCAGACCCCTCCGGCGCGATGAGAGTTTCAGCGCTATCGGACGGCCACGGGTTGAATCCGCTGCTGCAATACCCGGAAATGGTGATTCATCCGCCGATGCTCTATCTCGGCTATACGGGATTCACGGTTCCGTTCGCCTTTGCACTTGGGGCGCTGCTGGGGCGGTATCCGGGCGAAAAATGGATTCATATCACGCGGCGATGGACCATGATTGCGTGGTGTTTCCAAGGTGTAGGAGTTCTGCTCGGCGCGCACTGGGCTTATGCCGTGCTGGGCTGGGGTGGTTACTGGGCCTGGGATCCCGTCGAAAATGCCGCGTTGCTGCCGTGGATCACCGGCACGGCGTTTTTGCACTCCGTGATGATGCAGGAAAAACGCGGCATGATGAAAGTGTGGAACATCTGGCTGGTTTTCACCACCTTCATGCTTTGCATTCTCGGAACGATGCTTACGCGCTCGGGCATCGTCAGCTCCGTCCACGCTTTTGCGCAGTCATCGATAGGGAACTGGTTCGTGGGGTTTCTGGCATTAATCTTCGTAGTCTGCTTCGTGTCCTACTGGAAGAATCGTGATTATTTGCGCAGCGACAACCAGCTCGACTCGCTGGCCTCGCGCGAATCCAGCTTCCTGTTCAACAATTTGATTTTGCTGGCGGCATGCTTTGCGGTGCTTTGGGGAACGCTCTTTCCGGTGCTTTCCGAAGCGGTCACCGGAAATAAGATCAGCATGGGGCCGCCTTTTTACAACAAGGTGAATATCCCCATTGCGCTGTTTCTTCTGCTTCTGACGGGCGTAGGGCCGCTGCTGGCATGGCGCAAGACATCATTCGACGCCCTGAAGCGAAACTTCGCGTGGCCCCTGGCTGGAGGTGTGCTGGCCGGGGTCATAGCGGTGGTGTTCGGCTTTCGTTATATTTACTCGCTCGTTTGCCTGATTCTCGGCGTGTTTGTGACGCTCACGATTTTATCGGAATTTTTCCGCGGCGCGCGAGTAATAGCCGCGCGCGACGGTTCGAACCTGATCTCCGCAGTGGGCGAGTTGACCATGCGCAACACGCGCCGCTATGGCGGTTATGTGGTGCACTTCGGAATGGTGCTGATCTTTATCGGCATCGCGGGCGTGCCGTTCAACAAGGACATTCAGAAAGAAATGGCCATCGGGCAAACCCTAAACATCGGGCCATACTCGATTCTCTGCCAGAATTTCGATCGCGTCGTGACCGCCAACTACGATTCCGAGCGCGCCACCCTGGAGGTTTTTCGCAACGGGAAATCGGAAATGATGCTTTATCCCGAGCGCCGTTTTTTCCTGGCCAGCCAGGTGACAGAGACGATGGTCGCGGTTCAGAGTTCTCCGCTGCGCGATCTTTATATCGTGTACGCGGGTCGCAGCCCGGAGAATGGACAGCCGGTAATCCACGCGTACCTGAACCCTCTCGTGAAATGGATTTGGTTTGGAGGAATCGTGGTAGTGCTAGGCACCGGATTGGCGATGCTGCCGAACCGGCGAGCAGCCCTGGTCCTGCGTCCCGTGAACGAGCAGGCTTGGGGAGATCGGGTAGCAGCAAGCGCGTCGCCAATCGGAGCCGTTGCGCGACGAGGTGACACTGGTGATTGACGGCCACATACGCGGGGTTCGCTTCTATCGCACGCGCGCGAAATCGCTTCTTCTCGCCTTCGCCGCGCTGGCATTTGTTTTACAAGGCGCGCTCCTTTCGCCTTCACTGTACGCCCAGCAAACAGAGCGAGGAAAAGAACTTGGCAAGCGGGTTAAATGCATGTGCGGCGGCTGCAATGATTCCGCCACGGGATGCAATCACACCGGGGGCTCGTTCTCGGGTCCTTGTGACACCGCAAAAGGGATGCAGAAGGAAATTGACGAGCGCGTGGCGCGCAATGAGTCCGACGACCTGACGCTGCAAGCCTTCGTGCAGGAATACGGCCCCACCGTCCTCATCGTTCCTCCGGCGAGGGGCTTCAACATTGCAGCCTGGGTTACGCCGGTGGTCGTGCCGCTTATAGCGTTCGTTCTCGTGTGGGTTGTCGTGCGCCGTTGGCGGCAGAAGTCCACGCTGGCCACGGCATCGGGACCTGCGATTCCCGCGGAGTTTCTGGCGCGGGCGAAGCGAGAAACTGGAAGAGATTACGATGAGTAGCGTGGATATCGCGGTCGCGTGCGCACTGCTTTCCGCAGCCACAATTGTGTTTATATTCATGGTCCAACCCGACGCTTCTGATTCCGCGCCGCATCGCACGAACCTTGACCAGTTGATGGAGCGCCGCGACGCAATTTACGAAAATCTGCGTGACTTGCGTTTTGAATATCGCGCCGGAAAGTTTTCGGAAGCGGACTACGAGGAGACGAAGCAACTTCTTGAAGTGGAAGCCGCCCGCGTGCTCGCGGATATGGATACGCTGACCGGCGGCACTCCCACCCCGGCTACTCGCCAAGCGGCGACAGAAAAGGCACAACATTCATGAATCTCAGGTTCCCTAGTTTTCGAATCGCGCGCGCGACGGCAATCTCTCTTTTGGCCTTCATCGCATTTTTCGTCGCGCCGCCGCTTGCGCTCGCAGGTACGGTATCGGGTACGGTGACGAACGGAACCACAGGAAAGCCGGCAGCCGGCGCCGAAGTGATCCTGATTCAACTCCAGGGCGGGATGCAGCCTGTCGCGAACACCAAGACTGACGCCAATGGTCGATACACGTTCGAAAACCCCGGGCTCGGTGCTGGTGCGCCGATGCTCATTCGCGTCGTTTACCGCGGGGTGAATTATCACGAGCCTGTTCCGCCGGGGAAGGCCACCGCTGACGTGAAGGTTTTCGAGCCCACGGATAGGCCGAGCGCATTCACGGTAACCAATCACGCTGTAATCGTCCAGCCGAATGGATCTGATCTAATGGTAGGAGAAGAATATTCCATCGAAAATAAGACGCAGCCTCCCGTCGCATTTTATCGCGCAGACGGTTCCTTCGATTTCTCGATACCCGACGGCGCAGATTTCAATCAAGCCTCTGCCTGGGGTTCTGCCGGAATGCCCGTGGTGCAAGGCACCATTGATAAAGGCAAAAATAAGATGGCCATCGCGTTTGCATTTCGTCCCGGCGATAGCGGCGTGCGTATTTCGTACAAGGTTCCGTACCCGGGCAATCAGGTAATACTAAAAAATGTTTCGTCCTACGCTACAGAACGTCTGATCATCGCCGCCCCGCCGTCGGTGCAGATATCGGGCGATGGAATCACTCCGGCCGGACAAGATCAGGGATTCAGTGTTTACACGCGAACAGGAGTTGCCGCAGATGCGCCGCTGGCTATTAAGATTTCCGGCGCGGCGCCAATGCCGCCGGCGAATCAAGGCGCCAGCGATAACAGCGCTCCGCCCGCAGGGGATAATTCCGCCAACGCGTCGGTGAACTCGCGGTTGGAGGCTTCCGGCGCCGAGGCTACCACTGCGGCGACCACCACCATCCCGGCTCGCCTCGATAGTTTGAAATGGATTTTGGTGGGAGGCTTCGCGTCAATTTTCGCGCTGGGTTTTATTTACCTTTTCCGCCGCCCGCAAGTGATGGCGCCAACAAATGGTGATGCGCCTGCGGTTGCCGCTGCCGCTGCCGCAACGAAGATGGCGTACCCACCAGCCTCGAAAGCCGCACCGGTTGCGGCGGAGGCTGCGGCCGAAGTCACGCGTGCGGTGAAGGGAAGCCTTGATGAACTAAAAGACAGCCTATTTCGCTTGGAACTTCGCCGGCAAGCGGGGACCATCACGGAGGACGATTACGATCGCGAGCGGCAGCAGATGGAAAAAGTATTGCGCGATTTGGTGAGAGGCTAAGCGGAACGCCTTGTCCGTAACTCCTGCTACTTCTCGTACTACAGTCTCTCCCTTCGGAATTTCTTTCAATGGCGTCGAAAAACGTTTCGGGTCGTTTGTGGCATTGCGCGGTGTCTCGCTCCAAATCCTTTCGGGCGAATTTGTAGCGTTATTGGGTGCAAATGGCGCAGGGAAGACAACCTTGCTGCGAATCGCCGCGATGCTTGCATCTCCTTCTCGGGGCAAAGTGCAATTCACGCTCGGCCACGGATCCGGTGATTGTTCGGACCCGGGCGAAGCAAAGAAGCTGATCGGCATGGTAGGCCACAGCACGCTGCTCTATGACGAACTGACAGCAGCAGAAAATCTCTCGCTTTTCGGGCAACTTTACGGAGTGGACGATATTACAGCGCGCGTTGCCGATTCCTTGCAGGCTTGCGGGCTTGGATCGCGCGCCGCAAGTCTAGTTCGAACATTTTCGCGGGGCATGCGTCAGCGATTATCTATCGCGCGAGCACTTCTGCACGGACCGCGGCTTCTCCTGCTTGACGAACCTGCTGCGGGACTTGACCGTCAAGGTCTCGTCTGGCTCGGTACCACTCTTGAAGCGCTGCGCGAAGACGGGTGCACGGTGTTGATGAGCACGCACGCACGCAACGAATCGCTCGATCTAGCGACACGTGCCGTCGCGCTCGCGGGCGGCCTTGTTCAGCATGACAGCGGGCCGGGGGGCGATCCGCGTCCGGTGCTCGCGGCGTTGCGGGCGGAGGCTTAAGTGAGCACAACGCGCGCCGCGACGATTCTGCTGGTTAAGGAACTGCGCCTCGAGTTCCGCACGCGTGAGTTGTTGAGTGCGACAATCGTTTTCGCGCTCGTCATTGTGGTGCTCTTCAGTTTCGCTTTCGATCCAACCGCCGCGGAATCGAGACGTTACGGCCCGGGCTTGCTGTGGATAGCGTTCTTGTTCGCCGGATCGCTCATGTTAAATCCCTCGTTCGCGCGCGAGCAGGCGAACGACACGCTGGACGCTCTGCGCATGGCGCCCATCTCTCCCTTCGCGATTCTTTCGGCAAAGATGCTCGCAAATTTTATTTTTATGTCGCTGGTGGAACTCGTTCTGGTTCCCGTTTTTAGCGTCCTGTACAACGTGTCTCTGGCCGCTGTGGCGGGCCGCTTGATCCTGGTGCTGGTGCTGGGGACCATCGGACTGACCGTCACGGGAACAGTTTTCTCCGCGATTTCTTCGCATGCGCGCATGCGAGAACTGCTTCTGCCGCTTCTGTTGCTGCCGATTCTGACCCCGTTGTTAATCGGCGCGGTCGAAGCCACGGCCTCATTGCTCGTGGACCAGCCGGAGCTAGACCGCACTTGGGTCGCCTTGCTCGCCGGATTTGATATCGTATTCCTGACGGCATCGTGGCTTTTGTGCGATTATTTGATCGAGGAATGATGGGACGCAACCGATGAAAGGACGAATCGCATCCACGGCTCTTGTCGCCGCGCTGATTTTCTTCGCGGGATACGCGGCGTTATTCATAGCGCCGGACGAGAAGACGATGCACGCTATCCAGCGCATATTTTATTTTCATTTGCCGAGCTGGATAGCTATGTTCACCGCGCTGTCCATTGTCTTCGTTGCGAATATCGCCTATTTGGCTACGCGCAAAGCGAAATGGGACGCGCTGGGCGTCGCCGGTGCGGAGGCTGGCGTGGTCTGCTGCACCATCGGACTCGCCACCGGGCCTTTGTGGGCGCGGCCGGTGTGGGGAATCTGGTGGACCTGGGACGCGCGCTTGACCACCACTTTCATCCTGTGGCTTCTTTACATTTCGTATTTGCTATTGCGCGGCCTGCTCGACGATCCTGAAAAAAAAGCGACGTTGTCAGCGATATTCGGCATTTTTGCTTTTTTGGACGTCCCGCTGGTCTACGTTTCGAACCGCCTGTGGCGCACGCAGCACCCGCAACCTGTGATTCTCGGAGGTAACGGCTCGGGCCTCGACCCTACCATGAGCAAAGTTCTTCTTCTTTGCGTTATTGCAGTGATGGGAGTGATGATTATCGTTCTGCTCGACCGGTACCGGCTCGAGCGGCTCCGGCACGAATTCGAGGAGTTGCGTCAAGAAGTTGAAACCCGCAGCTTAGGGCCGTCATCTATCCTTGGAAAGGAGAGCGCATGAAGAATTTCGAGTACCTGTTTACGGCATGGATGGTGGTTTGGGCCGTATTTTTTGTCTACGAGCTGTCTATCGCTCAACGGCTCTCGCGTTTGCGCGATGACATCGACGGATTGAAGCGGCAATTGCGTGAAAGGTAGTTCGCGAGGAGTTCGTCATGGACGGGCCGAAGAGAGTTGCGGTCATACTGTTTCAGTTGGGCGGGCCTGATAGCCAGGCCGCGGTCGAACCATTCCTGTACAGATTATTTTGCGATCCCGATATCATAAATTTCCCCGGCGCGTTCCTGGCGCGAAAGCTGCTCGCCAAATTGATTTCCACGACGCGCTCGAAAGTCGTGCGCCAATATTACGCGGAGATTGGCGGAGGCTCGCCGATCCGACGCCTAACCGAGCAGCAAGCTGGAGCGCTCCAAGACGAACTGCGCCCCTACATTTCCGCGCGAACGATCGTTGCGATGCGTTACTGGTACCCCGACACGCAACAAGCCATTGCCGCGCTCGAGAGCGCGCCGTACGACGAGCTCGTCCTGCTGCCGCTTTATCCTCACTATTCTTTCGCCACCACCGGGAGCAGCCTGAAGGAATGGAACCGCCTGTATAAGCCGCAGGTCCCTGTTCACGTCATTGACCACTTTTACGACCATCCCGATTACATTGCGGCGATTGTTGACCGTGTGAATGGCGTCCTGCAAGAGTTACCAAACCCTGATGAAGTGCACCTGCTCTTTAGTGCGCATGGCCTTCCGATGAAGTTAGTGGACAAAGGCGATCCGTATCCGAAACAGATTCAGGAGACGGTGCAGCTTGTGCGTGAGCTTGGTGCTTGGCCGAATCCGCACGCTCTATGTTTTCAGAGTCGGGTGGGCCCGCAGAAATGGCTGCAGCCTTCCCTCCCGGATACCATAGAAAAGCTGGCGCGGAGCGGGATCAAGCGCGTCCTGGTGATTCCGGTTTCGTTCCTAACCGAACACATCGAGACCCTACATGAAATTAACATGGAGGCACGGGAGCAGGCGGAGTCTTTGGGGATCAGTGAATTTTATATGATGCCCGCATTGAATGATTCGCCGCTGCTAATTCGCGCACTCGCCGACCTGGTCCTTCGTTCCGTCGGTAAACGCAACGGCGTTTCCTCGATCGCATCCTAAGGCCGATTGGTCGTAAAAGTCCGAACCTCGGGTAAGTGGACGACGACTCGGGTCATTGGAAATCGACTGACGACAAGTTGCTGTAACTACTTGACACGGAGATTCCTACGTCATATAAACCAGTGTTCGTGTTTTTCATTTGCTCAGCAATTATATATTCTTAGATTTTGAAGCTAGCAGCACAACGGGCCGATGCCAGATATGTCTGACGGGAAGTCCGGAGAAACAACCAGCGCGCCATCGAAGGCGCCGGCGGCAAATGCATCTGCCGCGGTGGACACCAAAGCGGCGGTAAAAACGGTGAATACTACCCGTCGCCGAATCGTTTGGGCCTGTATTTGGGGCTACTTGGGAATTAACTTCCTGATGTTTCTGCGGTTTTTCTTCCCCCGCGCGCTTTACGAACCCAATACTGTTTTTGATATCGGCTTTCCTTCGGACTTTGCGTTGGGTATCGATCAGCGCTTCTTAATGACTAATCGCGTCTGGGTCGTACGCGAGCCGGACCGCCTTTTCGTCATCTTCGCTCGTTGTACGCACCTTGGATGCACGCCTGAATGGAAGCCTGCTGAGAACAAATTCAAGTGCCCCTGCCACGGCAGTGGATACGACAGCGAGGGTGTGAACTTTGAAGGCCCGGCACCGCGGCCAATGGATCGTTCTCTTGTGCAGCTCGATCCTACCGGGAAAATCACTGTGGACACGAGCCGGTTGTTTGTGGACGATCCGCGTGCGGGTGTGAACCATTTCAACGATCCGGGAGCATTTTTGAACGTATAGCCTTGCGACGCTGAAGGCCGGCGTGCGGCGGTTTTGCCAAGTTTGAGTGAGATAAGGGGTCAGACGGATGCCCGAAGAAAACGGCGACGGCAAGAGCAAAACCGGCGTCCTGGAAAAAGCCAAGGACTCTGCCGCCGCGCTCCGTGAAACACTGACGGAGAAAGCAAAGCAGCAGGCCACCGAGCTCAAAGAGCCGGAGAAGACCCAGCTCTACCGCTCGATTTTCCGTGTGAAGCACGACGAGGAGCCGCGCAACCGCGCGCTCAGCGTCCTTTCTAACGTTTTCTTCCACCTGCATCCGGCCAAAGTCAATCGCGACGCTACCAAATACAATTTCACCTGGGGCATGGGTGGAATTACTTTTTACCTTTTCATCGTTCTCACCTTTACCGGCGTCCTGTTGATGTTCTATTACCACCCCTCGAAGGTGCAGGCGTTCCGCGACATCCTCTATCTCGAAAACGATGTGCCGTTCGGCAAGCTGCTGCGCAATATGCATCGCTGGGCCGCTCACTTGATGATCATCGCGGTGTGGCTGCATATGTTCCGCGTCTTCATGACCGGTTCATACAAACGCCCACGAGAATTCAACTGGTGCGTCGGCGTATTGCTGATGGTGCTGACCATGTTGTTGAGCTTCACGGGATATTTGCTTCCGGACGATCAACTGGGATTCTGGGCCGTCACCGTCGGTACGAACATGGCCCGCGCCACGCCGCTGTTAGGAAATGAAGGCCCGGGCGGCCCTCAAATGGGCATGACGCCATACAACGACGTGCGCTTCGCCCTGCTTGGGGGATCCATCGTGGACGCGAATGCATTGTTGCGCGCCTACATTTGGCATTGCATCGCCATTCCGCTGATTGTGGCTATATTCCTGGGCGTCCATTTCTGGCGTGTGCGAAAAGACGGGGGAATATCAGGTCCGGCGCCGGTAATGCTCGAATCGGAAATCAAGGAAGAGAGAAGTCCGCGGCCGGTAATCCTGCGGCCCAGCGGGATGGGTTAGCTCGGGAATTTTAGCGGCCTTAATTGCCAGCATTTTTAAGGATACGAAGCTAGATGCCTTTTGATTGGCGCCAAATTTGGGAGATTGCTTCCGCACCCGACAATGTGCCGATTGTCGCGTTGTTGTTTGTCGCTCCGTTTTTCATGTGGTATGCGCTGCGGCAGGGAATTGCGAATGACAAGCTGATCGCGATCCTGGAAGGCGATGCGCAAGCCGCCAAGACGAAATATCGCAAGACGCAGGAGTGGGATCCGAAGTGGGAGAGGGAAGTTCACACCTGGCCGTACTTGATGCGTATGGAATTCCTGGTGGCCATCCTGGTTACTGTGCTGCTCATGGTTTGGTCGTTGACCTTGAACGCGCCGCTCGAAGAGCCTGCCAACCCGAACGTCACCATGAATCCGGCCAAGGCGCCGTGGTATTTCCTGGGTCTTCAGGAGATGCTGGTTTATTTCGATCCTTGGATCGCTGGCGTCGTGATGCCGACCTTGATTATCGTCGGCTTGATGGTGATTCCATATATCGACTCGAACCCGCTCGGCAACGGCTACTACACCTACAAGCAGCGACGGTTTTCGATTTGGACTTTCCTGGTGGGCTTCATCGGCCTCTGGGTGCTGATGATTGTAATCGGCACGTTCATTCGCGGTCCCGGATGGATGTGGTTCTGGCCCGGGCAAACATGGGACGCTGAACGCGTGGATTATGCGGTGAACCGAAACCTCGATCAGGTGTTCGGGATAGATGGTTCGTGGCTTGCGCCTATCTTCCATACCACAAAGGATCACGCCGCCATTTGGGCTAGGGCAATTTTTGGAATTTTCCCCCTGGTGATCTTTTTTATTGTCGCTGCGATTCTGGTGCATTGGGTTTGCACGCGCACCGAATTCAGCAAGAAGATCTACAAGCGCATGAGCCTGCTGCAGCTTGTGACCATGTACACGTTTTTAATTCTTATGCTGTCGCTGCCAATCAAGATTCTGTTGCGGCTTGTTTTCACCATTAAATATATATGGGTGACGCCATGGTTCAGCATTTAGCGACGGCCGGAACGGCAGCTTGTATCGCGGAATTGCGCACGGAGGATAAGGGTGCCTGATCGTTCGCCTGAAATCCTGCCGGAAGATCCGATTAAGAATCGATCGTTTGCATTTCCGCTTCTGATCGGTTCGCTGCTTCTTATTCTCACGGTCGCATGGTCTTTCTACGTAGAATTCTATGGACTGCAGCCCTGGCGCCGCTACCAGTCTCGATTTGCAAAGGCTTACTCCGAATATCTAGGCAAAGACATTAAGCGCCAGAAGAAGGACGAGAGCGACGTGTACTCGTCGCCGGAATATAAGCAACTCGCCGCAAGTCTCGCCAGCGCGCAGCAAACGGCAAAAGTCCAGGACGATGAGATCGCCAAGCAAATCGAACTCCTGGACGACCAGCGTGCGGCAATGGGCGATGCCTTCAAGGACGAACGCGGAAAAATCGGCCACCTCGTTTATCAATACGAAATTGTTCCGGACACCGACAAAAGCGCGAAAGCCAAGGCGCTAAAGGAATTGAACGAAGGGCGAAGCTCCACGTGGAAAGTGGATTGGCCCACCGGAAACGGCCAGGTCGAGAAAAACAAAGAATTCACTGCTGACCAACTGAATGACACATTCACCAGCATCATGGCGCAGCGCGCCGCGTTGGTTGCAAAGCGTGGCGAAGTCGACAAGCCGGCGAAAGACGTTCAGGCCGTGCTAACGAAATATGTTTCCGACCATCTGCCTGGCCTCAGCTCCGCGTCACTCGACGGTTTGCGCCGCTCCATGGAAGATTTCGACGAACGCATCATTCAAATCAACGTCAATCCGACTGGCGCATCCATCAATAACCTGGGCGGCGCCGGACTGGTGGATCGTTGCGAATCGTGCCACGTGGGCACCGACCCTAAGTACGTGCCGCCTCAAGTCGCCTTGACGAAAGCAGACTTGGGAATGGCGAAGAGCAACAATGCGCCTTTCTCCAGTCACCCGGATCTGGATTTGATTCAGTGGCATCCGCTCGAAAAATTCGGCTGCTCGCCATGCCACGGCGGAAACGGCCGCGCGATCGATTCCGTTCAGCGCGGACACGGCCGCTACCCGCACTGGCTCTGGCCGATGTATTACCCGGAAAATTATCAAGCGGGGTGCCAGCAATGCCACTCCGGTGACATGGTCACCGAGCACGCGCCCGTGCTCAACGAGGGAAAGCAGCTCTATCGCCAGCGCGGCTGCATCGGATGCCATCGCTTCCAGGGTTTTGACAATCAGGACGAGCAGCTCGTCAACGCCCGCCAGCAAATATTGCAACTCGCAAAAGCCAAATCGGACGATTTGCTCACAATCCCGCGCTTGCAGAAACAAGCAGACGCCGCTCCTGACAACGCCACCGCCGACAACCTCAACAGTCAAGCTACCAACCTAACCGTTGAAATCAGCCGCATGGACGCGCGCTCCGAATCGCTCGAACAACAAACTCACAACCTCTTGCAGGAAATCAAGAAAGTTGGTCCGGATTTGAAGGAAGCGCGCCAAAAGCTGCGCAAAGAGTGGATTCCTTACTGGATCGGCCACACCACGGAATTTCGTCCGACCACCAAGATGCCGCAGTTTCGTCTCTCGCAGGATGAGACGCACGCCCTCGCCGCTTTCGTCTGGCAATCTGGACTCACTAGTCCTCCGCTCGATCACCAAGCGCCGGGTAACGCCACTCACGGCAAAGAACTCTTCGAAGAGCGTGGATGCCTTGCGTGCCATTCCATGGGCGAAGGATCATCCGCTGTTGGCGGAACTTTCGCCGCCAACCTAAGTCGAGTCGGCGAAAAAGAAAATTACGATTACGTCGTTCGCTGGGTTCACGATCCACGCCAGCGCACACGGCCCTACTGTCCTTACGAAAAACGCGACCTAGGCCCTGAGGATTACGCCAAGCACAATCTCCCGTACGTTTTCGATCTCGATCATTCGCGCTGCCCGAACGATGGCCATGAGCTAGTAGTCCAGCAGCCCACCGTGATGCCGAGTCTCCGCCTTTCGATGGACGACGCGCGCGATATCGCCACTTACTTGATGGCTCAGAAGCGTCCCGATGCTTCCTACGCTTCCGCCGATTACATGGATGACCCGCAACTCGCAGCCAAGGGAAAAGACTTGGCTCGCCATTACGGTTGCGCCGGTTGCCATGAACTCAGCGGGCTCGAAGATGAAGGCCGCATCGGCACCGAACTCACGAATGAAGGCAGCAAGCCGATTGAGCGTCTCGACTTCGCTCTATGGACCGAAGATGCCAAGCGCGGCGTTTTCCCCGACGGCAAATCTTCGCCGCGTGGACCTTGGTATGACGCGAAAGGTTTCTTCGAACAAAAACTGCGGAATCCCGCAGTTTACGACCAGGGTAAGTACCACGCGAACCCGATGGACGCGTTGCGCATGCCCAAGCCGAATCTCTACGGCGATGGCGACGTCGAAGCTCTGGTCAGCATGCTCTTGGGAAGCACCGATCCAACTCTCCCGCCGGAATATATGTACCGGCCTGCAGATCGCAGGCGCTACATTCAGGAGGGCTGGTGGGTCGTCACGAAATACAACTGCATCGGCTGCCATCAGATTGATGTTGGCCAGAAATCGGTGATGCAGACCCTGCCGTACTACCAGGGCGAGAACAAAGCGAATTTGCCTCCGGTGCTTACCACCGAAGGCGCGCGCGTAAATCCGGAATGGCTCAGGCAGTTCCTGGCCAATCCAGCGCTCAGCACTACCGATACAAATCGCAATGGCGTGCGCCAGTATTTGCAAGCGCGCATGCCCACGTTCTATCTCTCGAATGACGAAATTCGCAAGCTCGTGCTGTTCTTCCAGGCCTTGTCGTCGCAACCCGATCCGTTCATTCCGCCGAAGGTGAAGCCTTTGGACGATAACGAGCGAGCCATGGCGCGCGCTTTATTCACCAGTCCGGCCGCGCCTTGCCTGAAATGCCATATGACCGGAAACGAAGCGCACGACAAGAACGCGATTGCGCCAAACTTCTTGCTGGCCCACGACCGCTTGCAACCGGCGTGGACCGAGCGCTGGATCATTGATCCCGCGAAAATAATTCCGGGTACGGCTATGCCTTCGGGACTATTCCGCATGGAAGGTGATCACTGGGTGTTTTCAGGCCCGGTCCCGGCATCTGTCCAGCATTACCAGGGCGATCAGGCCGACTTGCTGGTCCGCTACATGTTCTCGCTTACTCCGCAGGAGCAAGCTGCGCTCGTGGGGAAGACCCCGGCTTCGACCGGTGGGGGCACAAAGCCCTCAGGCGGCGCGGGCGGCGGGAAGTAGCAGAGCATTGCGCAGGCCTCGCTTGGAAAGAATTGCGCCTCATGTGGCCGCGGAATTGTTAGAATGTTCCCGTTCTACTAAGGAGGATTTTCTTCAAATGAAGACTAGATTTTTTAATATCGCGTTGCTGGCAGTGTTGGCGATTGCCATCACCGGCTGTGGCAAAAAGGAAGACACGAATGAGCAGCCCGTGGCAAATTCAAACGCCAAGAAGGTGATCGATACCGCGACGGTCGGTTCCGTTACCGGCACCGTAACGCTGGACGGCAAGCCCGCGCCGCTCAAACCCATCAACATGAGCGCCGAGCCGTATTGCCAGAAAGCACATCCGAATCCCGTTATCCCGCCTGAGGTCGTTGTAAATGACAAAGGCGACCTGGCCAACGTCGTGGTTTACGTGAAAGACGGTCTCTCTCCGGACTACTCCTTTGACACGCCGAAAGAGCCCGTCGTGCTCAACCAGCAAGGTTGCATGTACGACCCCCACATCATCGCGCTAATGACCGGTCAGACCTTCGAAGTCAAGAACGACGACCAAACCACTCACAACATTCACCCGATGCCGAAAGACAATCGCGAGTGGAATAAGTCGCAGCCGCCAGGCGCTTCTCCCATCGATGAAACGTTCAGCCGCGCCGAAATGGCCATACCGGTGAAGTGCAACGTGCACCCGTGGATGAAGAGTTACATGTTCGTGTTCAAGAATCCCTACTACGCGGTCACTTCGAAAGATGGAAAGTTTACATTGAAGGACCTGCCACCGGGAACTTACACGATCGAAGCGTGGCAAGAAAAATACGGTGTCTTGGATCAGACGGTGACGATCGGCGCTAAGGAATCCAAGCCGCTCAACTTCACGTTCAAGACCACCGCGGCATCTGGAGACTAGCAAGCTGTCGGCTGCGGATGTGTGGCCGCAGGAGTGTGCTCGCTCCTGCGGTCATGTGTTCTATATCGCGTATTCTTCTCGCACCAGCTTTTAGCAGCTCTGTTCTGATTGACAGGGAATCGCGCCTATAATGCCGGAAACCGAGAAGCTTCAAGGCGTTCACCGCTTCGCCGTCGTTACGGCATCAGTCACTGTGCTGCTGTTGATGGCCGGTGCGCTGGTGACAAGCAACGACGCTGCCGACTCGGTGCCCGACTGGCCGCTCGCTTATGGCCGTATTATTCCTCCCCTGGTAGGAGGCATCCGTTACGAATTTGCGCATCGCGTGTTTGCGGCCGCGGTCAGCGTTCTGACGCTGGTTCTAGCTGTGTGGCTTGCCCGCGGTGGCACTCGCGTCGCTCGCAAGCTAGGCTGGGCGGCGCTGGCCTTGATCATCGCGCAAGCCCTTCTCGGCGCGCTGCGAGTCCTTCGCGGACATCCGGCAGTCACGGCGACCATGCACGCTACGCTCGCACAGATTTTCTTCGTGACGGTGGTCAGCCTCGCTCTCTTAACCAGCGATTGGTGGCAACGGGACCTCTCGCTGCTGGACGATCGCGGCTCGCCCCGTCTGCGTCCCCTCGCGGCTGTCACTACTGCCGCCATCTTTGTGCAGCTCATTCTGGGCGCAGGCTTTCGCCACGGCGCTTTCGGAATCCTGCCGCACCTCATCGGATTCGTCGTTGTTACTTTCCTGATCGTCTGGACTTGCCGCGCTGTGCGCAAGCGTTTTGGTCAGGTTCGCGACCTTCGTCGCTGGGGAATTATGCTGCAGGCGTTCCTCGGCACTCAGGTTCTGCTCGGCGTCGCGGCATATTGGGCCGTGGTGCAGGCCATGCACGCTGTGCAGCCTTCCATGACCTACGTTATAGTGACCGTCGCGCATGTCCTGGTCGGCGCATTGACGCTTGCTTCCAGCGTGGTCTTAACGCTATCTTGCTATCGTTTGATTCGCCCGAAAGCAGTCGTGGCACTGAAGTCGGCGATGGAAACTACACGCGCCGGCGGTACGCGGCCAGAAAGCTCGAGAGCCTAATTTCATGAGCAACGCACGCACAGTCGCCGTCAATGCTTTCGAGAAGCCTTGGGCTTATGTCGTGCTCACCAAGCCCGACGTCACCTTCCTCGTGGTGATAACCACGGTTGCTGGTTTTTACCTCGGTTCCACCGGCCCGATGGATTGGGCTCGGCTGGCGCAGACGCTGTTAGGCACTCTGCTGGTTGCCGGCGGAACTGCCGCGCTGAATCAGTACGTGGAACGCGATATGGACGCCGTAATGCGCAGGACCGCCGCGCGTCCCCTTCCAGCGGGGATATTGAAGCCCAGCGAAGTTCTCCTGTTCGGCGCCGTCACGATCGTCGTTGGCACGGCCTGGTTAGCACTCACGGTGAACGTACTCGCCGCCACGGTCGCGTTTGCCACCAGCGTCTCTTATCTTGGCCTGTACACGCCGCTCAAGACCCGTACGACGCTCGCAACCGCCGTCGGAGCCATTCCTGGCGCGTTACCGCCGCTGATCGGCTGGGCCGCTGCCCGGGGCTCACTTTCCGAAGGCGGCTGGATTCTTTTCGCCATTTTGTTCGTGTGGCAGTTTCCGCACTTCATGGCCATCGCCTGGATGTACCGCGAAGATTACGCCCGGGCGGGAATTCAAATGTTGCCGGTGGTGGACCCCAAAGGCGACGCGACGTTTCACGTGATCGTCAGTTTTTCTGCGATCCTGGTGCCGGTAAGCCTGCTGCCTTCGGTGATGGGCATGGCCGGAATTCGTTATTTCTTCGGGGCTTTAGTCCTCGGAATGATTTTGCTGCAAGTTTCGCTGTGGGCCAACCGCACGCGCACCAACGTCCGCGCGAAATGGTTGATGCATGCGACGGTTGTTCACATCCCGCTTCTGCTCGCGTGGATGATTTTCGATAAAATGGGCCGATGACCACGACAACTATGGGACACGAAACCCCCTCACCTAAAGCCAACTGGATCGAGCTTTGTGTAATATGCGCCCTGTTTGTCGCCTTAGCGCTTATCGGCATCGTCTGGGAGATTGCCAGCGGCCTGCTCACCAGCGGAATCGACGGCATCATGTTGCTGGCCATCTGCCTGATGATGGGCGGAATTTTCAGCCTTATGATTCTGGTGATGGTGTACCAAGCAGGAGTACTTCCTTTTTTCCGTGCCAAGCCCGCTGCCCCGACAGCGCAGAAAGCGCCCGCGGCGGCTCCTGTGCCGGCAGTGGCAAAGACCGCCGCTACGGTTCCGGCCACTTCTCCGGCCGCCGCTCCGCCACTGCAGCCTTCTCATCCACCCGCTGCTGTGGAACCCGGTTATCCCGAGCCTCCACCCGCACCCAAACCGGCCGCAAAACCCGCGGCTCCTCCGGCTGCGAAGCCTCAGGATAGTTAGGCGGCGCCTGCCGGCAAAATCAATGACAATTATCCCGCTCTCATCTCTTCCGGCCGTCAACGCCACGCTCAACGGGGTTTGTACGTTTTTTCTTCTCGTTGGATTGGCGTTCATTCGCAACGGGAAAATTCGCTGGCACCGGGCGTCCATGTTGTGCGCGTTTTTCTGCTCGATCACGTTCCTCGGCTTCTACATTTATTTTCACGTGCACGCGGGCATTATTCGTTTCGGGGGACAAGGCTGGATTCGGCCGGTATATTTTACGCTTCTGGTTTCGCACACCATTCTCGCGATAACCACGCTGCCGCTCGTGATCATCACGCTCGCCTACGCCTTGAGCGAACGGTTCAGCAGCCATCGCCGCATCGCGCATTGGACCTATCCCATCTGGCTCTACGTCTCAGTCACAGGCGTGATCGTTTATTGGCTCTTGTACATTGCCTACACGCCGATTGGGTTTCCAGCGGTTTCGCAGATGGGCCTGCCCCTCCTGTACGCGTTGCTGTAAACTGAACCTCGCATGCCGGAAACTCCAAAGCCACAAACTTCCTTTGGCGGCCGCTGGGCGCTCGGAATCCTCGCGATCGCGCTGCTATTTGTGCTGATGCCGTTCTTGTTCTGGAACGCCACCTGGTTCGGACGCCCCATGAACGATGAACAGGTATCAAAAGCGCTGGCGGACCATTCGCACCCGCGGGACATCCAGCATGCATTGGCTCAACTCGAAACGCGCATAGAAACTCGCGATCCGTCCGCGCGCAAATGGTATCCCCAAATCATCCAGCTCGCGGGCGACCCGGTGGACGAAATCCGTGTCACCGATGCCTGGGTGATGGGCCAGGATAATTCGTCTGAAGATTTTCATCGCACACTTTTGCATCTGCTCGGTGATCAAAACCCGATGGTCCAGCGCAATGCGGCGCTCTCGCTCGTGCGTTTCAAGGACGATTCGGGCCACGCGCAAATCGTAGCGATGCTCAGGCCCTTCGAACTTCACTCGCCCTTCGAGGGAAAGCTTGATACTCGGCTGAAGCCCGGAGACGTGGTGAATCCCGGGACGATGGTGGCGCATATCGAGTCGTCGGCAGGGAAGAGGGAAATGCGCTCGAATGTTCCGGGCATTCTGGATCATTGGCTTGCTGCAAACGGGTCAAGCGTGACCGTGTCCCAGCCGATTCTTTCGCTCTTGCCGAGCGAGGGCATGGTCTGGGAAGCTCTGCGAGCACTCTATCTGATCGGGAACGCGGAGGATTTGCCTGATGTAGCGCGTTACGCGCGCGGCGTGGATGGAATGCATCCGCAGATTGCGGAGCAGGCTCAAGCTACGCTAACGGCAATTCGCGGGCGAAATCAATCGAATTGACTTGGAAAAAACGCGGGCGCGCTATTTATACTTCACGACAGCTTGGCCATCCTGAATTTGAATGTCGCTGATGTCCGCCGGCAATTTCAGCTTTTCGCGATTCTCCGGCGACGACATCATTTTGTCCACGGCCGCTTGCAGAGTCGATTGCGGCAGCGGCATCGAGCCGAGTTTCCCTGCCACAGGTTCAAATTTTATGTAACCGTTATCCGAGGTCAGATGTCCATCGAGTTCAAGCGATAAATCCTTACCGTGATAGTCGAAAATCACATAGGCCTTCACCAGATCGCCGTCCATATCGACTTTCACATCTTTCACTGTTGACTGCACCTGCTCCAGAGTCGCGTCGTCGCTACCTGAAAGCGCGGTTGCGGGATCGGCTTTGGAAGTTTCTGTACCGCTCGCGGGTTGGACGCCATTGCTACCCGCTGCCGGTGGCGAAACTGGGTTCGTGGCCGGCTGGCCCTCGAGTTGTAAGTTCTGCGCCAAATAAGAATTCAGTTCGCTGCGATCGAGCTGAACTTGACTGGGCTGGCCTGCAGCCTTGGCCTGGTCTGCCGCCTGGAATTTCTGCTCGGCTCTGGCTGCTGCGTTCGCGTCGAAAGGGATATTCGGAGTCGGTGATTTGCGCAAAACGAGAATCAGCGTCAGAACTAGAGCTGCAAGGCTAGACCATTTCAAAAACTGATAAAGTTTCTTATAAATTCCTGGGTCTGGCATATGACCTCCGCCTGCTACAAGCTTAGCAGTCGAAGACATGCCAGCAGTTCAAGTCACGATTTCCGTACCTAATCGACACTTGTCCCGAAGAGCAGGTCATGCGGCCCGGCGGTAACCCATCTTTTGTAGCGGCACAGCACGTTGCGCCCGGTGCAACGCGGGCCAGTTCCGTAATGCAGGCAGGGGATACTCATTGTGCTTCTTTTCTGCAATCTTCGCGCCGCTCGAAATACGCTGACTACTTTCTGGCAGCTTGGCGTCGGCGGAAACAATGCGCATAAAATAAAATCCCCGCCACCGACTTCGCATCGCGAATTTTCCCCGCGCGTATCCAATCTTCGATTTCGCGCAAACTGAAAATCCGCAGCTCGATTTTCTCGTCCGCCTCAGGATGCGCTGTTCCCAACTTCAATCCCTCCGCCAGAAAGATGACCATGTTCTCGCTGACAAATCCAGGAGTGGGGAACAGGTCGAGTAGTTTCCGCATTCGCCGAGCGGTGTAACCGGTCTCTTCATGCAATTCGCGGCGCGCCCCCACTTCAAAACTCTCGCCAGGATCTTTACTCCCGGCCACCAGTTCCCAAAGATATTGCCGCACCGAATGCCGGTATTGGCGGATCATCAGGATGCGCCCGTCTGCAAACACCGGCAGGACAACTACCGAACCCGGGTGCGTGACAATCTCGCGCGTCGCCTCCACTCCTCCAGGCTCGATCACTCTCTCCCGCCGAACGCCGAAAACGCGTCCCTTAAAGACGGTTTTGCTGCTCAGAACCTTTGCCAAAGCTTTTCGCTTAGCCACGCAATCTCCCGCCGTAAGAATACGGCATCGGCATTCTACAGCGAGACTGTTCGCGCGTCTCGATGAGCGTTTTCTTGCCGCGCCTGTGCCGGTTGCATATACTGACGCAGCGAATCATGCCCATCAATACAGTCATTGTCGACGACGAGCGGCCCGCGCGCGACGAGCTTATCTATCTATTGAAGGGTTTCCCGGAAATAAACGTAATCGCTCAGGGCAAGAACGGCCTCGAAGCCGTCGCGCTCATCAAGGAACACGAGCCCGACCTGGTTTTTCTTGACGTCCAGATGCCCGGTCTCGACGGCTTTGGTGTGATCAAAAAACTTGTGGAGCGCAAACTCCGCATCCCCCAAATTGTTTTCGCCACCGCCTTCGACAATTATGCGATCCAGGCCTTTGAAGTGAACGCGGTTGACTACGTCCTGAAGCCGTTTGACAAATCCCGTATCGCGAAAGCCGTCCAGCGCGCGAAAAAAATGGTGGAAGCCCACGCCTCGCCGGTGGAGAGGCTGGAAAACCTCGTAGGGCAGCTGTCCGCTCCCCCGCCAAAATCTTCACAGCCCGTAAAGCTGCTCGTGAAATCGCAAGCGCGCATGTTCCTGGTGGACGCCGAGGACATGATTTACGCTGCGATCCAGGACGGAACCATCACTATTTTCGCCCGCGATTTCGAAGGCGTATCAAACTATCGCACCATTGAAGAGCTAGGCGACTCGCTCGATTCCGATCGCTTTTGGCGCCCGCATCGCTCCTACCTCGTAAATATCAATCACATCAAGGAAGTTGTCCCCTGGTTCAAGTCAAGTTACATGCTGAAAATGAATGACAAGCGTGCCAGCGAAATTCCCGTTTCACGCGCTCAGACGAAACGGCTTCGTGAGTTGTTAAAGCTATAGGAGGGCCATTAAATGAAACTCTTAATTTTATCTTCGCCGCTTGGAGCGCCTTGGTGCAAAGCGCTGCCCTTCAAACTGCTCGCTCTGTTTCTATTCCTGGCGTGCCCTTTTGCGTCCGTTTCATTCGCGCAAACGCCAGGTGGTTCGATCATTGGCACAGTTACCGAGAAGCACGCAGGACCCCTGGCAGGCGCGCGCGTAAGCGTCTCAAATGTTCAGACCGGCTCTTCGTTCAGTGTGTCGACCGACGTGAACGGTCAGTTCACAGCGGAAAACCTGCCGGCAGGGCCCTACAAGGTGAGCATTTCAGCCAACGCCCTTGTAACTCAAGAGGTCAAAGTGGCTGTCAAGGTCGGCCATAAATCGAAAATAAGCGTCACCCTGAAGCCCCCTCCGCCCCCGGTGGTCCCTCCGCCCCCGAAATGATCCCGGCCGGGTTTCGCTGTCGTACAACTGCATGCCACATTTCGCGCGCAGCATTTCAGTGTGCCGCGCGGTTGTGCTAGCATCGCCTGGGCACTTTCTCCATGGATTTTTCACTCAGCAGCGACCAAATTTTGATCCGCGACACCGTCCGTAAGTTTATGGAGACGGAAATGCGCCCGATCCTGCGCGCATACGAGCGCGAGGGAAAATTTCCCGTCGAGCAAATTCGCAAGCTCGGTGAACTCGGCTGCTGCGGCATGCTCGTGCCCGAAGAGTGGGGTGGTGCGGGAACCGACACCATTAGCTACGCTCTGATGTTGGAAGAAGTCGCGCGAGTTTGCGCGTCAACAGCCGTCGCACTTAGCGTCACAAATTCCGTGGTAGGCGTCCCCGTCTGGAAGTTTGGCAGCGAAGTGCAAAAGAACAAATATCTCAGGTCTCTTTCCCGCGGGGAGATTCTGGGCGCGTTTTGTCTCACCGAGCCGCAAGCCGGTTCGGACGCCGCTGGAATACAAACCCGCGCCGTGCGCGACGGCGATTCGTATATTTTGAATGGCACCAAGGCCTGGGTCTCCAACGGCGGAGTGTCTGGCGTCTATCTGGTTTTCGCCAAGACCGACCCGGATGCCAGCGCTCGAGGCGTCACAGCATTTTTAGTTGAGCCAAACTTTTCTGGATTTCGCATCAGCCGTTACGAAGAAAAAATGGGCTTACATCTTTCGCGTTCGGCCGAAATCGTTTTTGATAATTGCCGCGTGCCGGCAGAAAATCGCCTGGGTGAAGAAGGGCAGGGTCTGAGGATTGCTCTCGAATCGCTCGACGGCGGCCGCGTGGGAATCGCCGCTCAGTCGCTCGGACTCGCCCAAGGCGCCCTGGAATCCGCCGTACGTTACGCCAAGCAGCGCCGCACTTTCGGAAAGCCTATTGCCGAATATCAAGCCATCCAGTGGATGCTCGCGGACATGCAAATCGAGATCGAAGCCGCTCGCGCCCTTACGCACTACGCCGCCTTTATGCGCGATAAGGAATCGAGCGAACCCGGCTCTCGCCGTCTCGGTTCGTCTGCATCGCGCGCTAAACTGTATGGCAGCGAGATGGCCAATCGCGTAGCGTATCGCGCCGTGCAGATTCATGGAAGCGTGGGCTACTCGCGCGAAACGGACGTCGAGCGCTATTATCGCGACGCGCGCGTACTCACCATTTACGAAGGCACCAGCGAAATGCAGCGCATCGTTATTGCGCGCGATTTATTGCGCAACGCGCCCGCCCGCGCCGGATCTCGCGCCGCAGGAGCTCACCAGGTTGGCTAACCTCAAGAAGCGAGTTCTGAGCGGCATGCGCCCCACCGGACGTCTCCATCTCGGCCATTTTTTCGGCGCGCTCTCGAACTGGCTAAAACTTCAGGACGAATACGAATGTTTTTTCTTTGTCGCCGATTGGCACGCTCTCACCACGCATTACGAAGACACCTCGTCCATCGCTGAAAACACGTTGCAGGTCGCGACGGACTGGCTCGCTGTCGGCCTTGATCCTGCGAAGTCCACACTGTTTGTTCAATCGCAGGTGCTGGAACACGCCGAGCTGCACGTTCTGCTTTCCATGATCACACCGCTAAGCTGGCTCGAGCGCGTCCCCACCTACAAAGAGCAAATCGAAAGTCTCAAGGATCGCGACCTCGGCACCTACGGCTTCCTCGGCTACCCGCTCCTGCAATCCGCCGACATCGTCATGTACGGCGAGCCAAACCAAGAATTGCTCGTCCCCGTCGGCGAAGACCAAGCCCCTCACGTAGAGCTGACGCGCGAGATCGTCCGCCGATTCAACGTCCACTTCGGTATTCATTTTATCGCGCGTCGGTTTGCGGAGCAGGGAAAGCCATTTCTGCGACTGGTCTTCGATACGATGGACCGATCAGGCAAGACCGCCAGAGAACTTGTTCCGGACGCCAACCTCCCATACTCCGAAGACCAAAAACTTCGCATAGACGGCGTATTCAAGTCGCGGATCTTCGAGGACGGATTCGCAAACTTCGTCAACGTATATCCTGGTGCTGACCGCGTCGTGGTAATGAAGGACGTCTTGCGTGAGCCGGCGTATCTGCCCACAGAGACGCCGCGCCTACCCGGCCTCGACGGCCGTCGCATGGCAAAAAGCTACGGTAATGCCATCTGGCTGAGTGATTCTCCCGCTGAGATTCGCCCAAAAGTTCTAAAGCACATGATGACCGACCCGCAGCGCGTTCGTCGCACGGATCCAGGGCGCCCGGAAGTCTGCCCTGTGTTTGCCTACCACAAATTATTCTCGCCCCGCGACACAATCGCCTGGGCCGACCAAGGTTGCCGCACCGCGGGCATCGGCTGCGTGGAATGCAAGAACGCCATGGCCGATAATCTCGTTAAATGGATCGAGCCGATTCAGACACGCCGCAAAGAATTTGAAGCGCATCCGCAGCAGGTTTGGGATATCCTCGATGCCGGATCGGACGAGGCGCGCAAAGCCGCCAAGCGCACCATGAAGCGCGTGCGCAACGCAATCTTCAAATGGGAAGATGCGCGAAAGCAGCCTTCCGCTGCAGCAGGGAACGCGCCAGGCGGTAGTTAAAAGAGCACTGTCATCCCGAGCGCAGCGAGGGATCTGCTTTTATCTCGATGTTCGACCGAGGCAGGTGGAATGGCGTCACCCTATCGCATTAATTTGCCGGTGTACGAAGGCCCGCTCGACCTTCTGCTCGATTTAATTCGCAAGCAGGAGATGGACATCCACAATATCCCCATCGCAAAAGTCACCGAGCAATATCTCGATTATCTTCACCAGCTCGAAAAACTCGACGTCAACGTCTCCGCCGATTTCATCTACATGGCCGCTTCGCTGATTCACATCAAATCGAAAATGCTTCTACCTCCCGATCCGCTCGCCGGGCCGGAAGAGCAGGACCCGCGCGACGAACTCGTGCACCGCCTCCTCGAACACGAGAAATTCAAGAATGCGGCGCAGCTTCTGTACCAGAAACAACAAGTCGAGGATCACGTCTGGTCGCATCCCGACCGCTCGCTCTATGCCGGCGATGAAGTCCAGGGCGAATTAGTCATTTCGCTCGTGGACTTGGTGAAAACATTCCAGCAAATTCTCGAGCGCAAGAAGGACATCAAGAAATTCGAGCTGCACCATGAAACGGTAACCATCGCGCAAATGATGGATCGCCTGCGTCAGCGTCTGACCGGAAACGATGAGCCCATTTCGCTGATCGATTTCTTCGAAACCTGCGAAACGCGCAACGCGATGATTGTTGCCTTGCTCGCGGTACTGGAAATGGTGCGCATGCAGGCCGTCATGCTGGTGCAGTCCGAGCTTTTCTCCGATATTCGTTTGCGCAAACACAAAATGTTCGACGCCGTATTCGCCGGGCCCGATGCCATATCGCAAATCGAGGAGCAATATCTGTGACCATGACGCCGCAAGAACTTCAAGCCTCGCTCGAAGCCATCATTTACGCAGCGGACGAGCCTGCTACCCTCGACCAGATCGCCAAAGCGCTCGCAGTGGAAAAAGCGGAAGCCCGCGCCGGACTGGACCTGTTGGTCGCCACTTACCAAACCGACGATCGCGGGATCGAAGTTCGCAAGGTCGCCGGGGGCTGGAAGTTTTATACCAAAGCGCAGCACCACGATGCCGTTCGAAAGTTCATCAAGAGTTTGCAGCCGCCTCTGCGGCTCACTATGCCGGCGCTCGAGACTCTCGCAGTGATCGCCTACAAGCAGCCAGCCACAATTCCTGAAATCAACGAAATTCGCGGCGTGAATGTCGGTGGCGTGATCAAGACGCTTCTAGAAAAGCGCCTGATTACCACCGCTGGCCGCAAAGAAGTGATCGGCAGGCCGATTCTTTATCGCACTTCGAAGCAATTCTTAATGCGCTTCGGCCTCTTCGATTTAGACGAGCTTCCCAGCTTGAAGGAATTCGAAGCTCTCGCCCAGGCCGCTCTTGGCGACGACACCGGCATCGCTCCAACCGAACCGGAAGACCCCGCTATTGCACCCAAAGCGTCAACCGAAGCACCGGCTCAGTCGAATCCCAACAGCACCGAACGTTCCGCGGACGAAGCCGACAACGCGCGCGCAGCGGTGGCATCTGCCGGCAAAAGTTCATCCGAGCAGGGAACCTAACTCGAAAAATGTAATTCCGCGTTCCGTGCTAATCTGTACTGTCGGTTCACGTCCGAATTCCATGCTCGAAAGACTCCAAAAAATTATCGCGCGCGCGGGAATTGCCTCCCGGCGGCATGCAGAGGAGCTCATCTCTTCCGGAATGGTCACGGTCAACGGCCGTACCGTGACAGAGATGGGGACGAAGGCGGACGAGTCGCGCGACCATATCAAAGTAAACGGAAGGCTCCTACGTCCGGAAAAAGAGCGAATTTATCTTCTGTTGAACAAGCCTCCGGAAATTGTTTCGACCATGAGCGATCCGGAAGGGCGCCGCGCGCTAAGCGATCTGCTGCACGGAGTTACCCAGCGCGTATTTCCGGTCGGCCGGCTCGAGTACCACGCCATGGGCCTCGTTTTCCTGACCAACGATGGAGATTTGGCAAATTTGATGTTGAAGGCGAATTTGCCGCAAACGTATAGCCTGAAGCTGAAAACTCTGCTGACTTTTGAGGAAATCGAAAACCTTGCCCGCGCCACCGGCGCGCATATAGTGCGCATCAAGGGCAAGGACGCTCCATGGTATGAGGTGACTCTTTCCGAGACGCGAAGCGACGCGCTGCGCAATCGCCTTTTTCAAACTGGACACCTGGTCGAAAAGACTAAACGGGTTGCAATCGGGAATCTCGCGCTCGAATCGCTCGCTCCTGGTCACCACCGCGCGCTTTCGGAGGCCGAAGTGGCGACGCTATTGCGCTCCGTGCAGCCGAAGCCGGGCGTCATAACGCCTCGGCGCATGCGCGTAAAGCGCCGCCCATTCGCACCAAAACCAAAGCCCTCTCGTAAATTCAAAAAACCGGTTGTAGGGGCACAGCATGCTGTGCCCGCTGCGCCGGGTGCTGGCAGTACCGGGACAAAGAATTATTCGCCGGCACAGGATCGCCTTGCCTCTAAGCCACAGGTACCCACGCGACCCTTGCGAAATCGCACGGAACGGCGCCCGCACGGTAAACATCTGAGGCAGGGCCATCCTTCGCGGCCCGGGAAATACCGTTGAGGCCCGCCCACGTATGAGCAATTTCATTTACGAGCTCGTTCCGCCATACATTCGCGAAATCGCGCCTTACGTGCCGGGAAAACCAATCGAGGAGGTTGAGCGCGAATTGAACATGCACCCCATCAAACTCGCGTCCAACGAAAATCCGCTCGGCCCTTCGCCGCTCGCGGTGGAAGCTGCGCGAAAAGCTGTTGCGGCTTCTAATCGCTATCCGGATGGCAGCGGATTCTACCTTCGCGAAGCGCTGGCGAAAAAGCACGGGATTCCGGCGGACAATATAATCCTCGGCGGCGGTTCCACGGAATTGATCGATCTTTCTGCGCGCATGGCGTTGGTTCCAGGGGATTGTGGAGTCACCTCTTACGGATCCTTTCCGCTTTATTACATCGCAATTCGCGCGACCGGTGCCAGCTATCTCGACGTCCCGATGCGCGATTATCATTTCGACTTGGAAGCAATCGCCCGCGATTTGCCCGAAGAGACGAAACTTATTTTTCTGGCCAATCCTAATAATCCTACAGGCACAATGTTCAGCACGGATGACCTGGACGCTTTTCTCGCGCGAGTTCCAGAGCATGTTCTCGTCGTCCTCGACGAGGCCTACTGCGATTACGTCGACGATCCGAACTATTCGCGCTCGATAGACGTCGTTCGCGGCGGCCGCAATCTTCTCGTGTTGCGCACGTTCTCCAAGGTGTACGGCCTGGCGGGGCTCCGCATTGGTTACGGCATCGGCCCCGCGGCACTCCTCGCGGAAATGAACAAGATTCGCGGTCCATTCAACACCTCGGTCGTGGCTCAAGCAGCGGCTTTGGCGGCTTTGCACGATGCTGAACACGTGCGCCGGTCCGTCGAATCCAATCGCGCAGGAGTCGCGCAGTTGGCATCGGGTCTCCACAGCTTGAAGATTACGTTCGTGCCTTCGGTGGCCAATTTCATTCTCGTGATATTTGGAATGGACACTGAGCCTCTCGTGGAGGAATTGCTGAAGCTCGGAGTGATTGTCAGGCCTATGCGTTGGATGGGCTTTCCCACCGCGATCCGTGTGACCGTGGGCACTCACGAGGAGAACGAGAAATTTCTGCTCGCACTTGCACAGGCGCACGCGTCCCTGCCGCTCAAGTCGGCCGCCCATGCAAGAACAATCATTGAGGGAGACACTCAGGGAATTTAATGCCCGACTCCGCGGATAAGCCTACCTCCGCTCGTAATCCAGACCTCGAGCTCGCCAGTCTCGCCGAGTCCGACGCTATCACGCAAATCCTCAAGTCCGGCAAAACGATCGCTGTCGTGGGCCTTTCGAGCCAATGCATGAGACCGAGTTACGGCGTAGCTGAGTATCTGCAGTCTGCCGGCTACCGCATCATTCCGGTAAACCCGAACGAAACCGAAGTGCTCGGAGAAAAAAGCTATGCACGGCTGCAGGACGTCCCTGTGCCTGTCGATATCGTAGATATATTTCGGCGCTCGATATTCGTACCGGAAATCGTGGATGCGGCGATTCAGATCGGCGCTCGCTGCGTCTGGATGCAGGAAGGCGTGGTACACGTGGAGGCTGCCCGACGCGCCAAGCGCGCCGGAATCTTCGTAGTCATGGACAAGTGCACGTTGAAGGAACACGCCAAACGGGTGCGCGAACTACCGCGACCCACGAAATCTTCCTAGTTCAAACCGTAAACCAAGAGAGCTCGTTTCCCAGGCTCCGTGACGGCCACAAAGCGCCCATCCGGTGAAATTTCGTAGTCGTGAAATTCAAGATCGTGCAAGAGCGGTTCGAACTGCCCGTCATACAAACCCACCCAGGTCAACCTCGCGGATTTTAGGGGATCGCCGCGCTTAAGCAAAACTCGCTTCTCGTCGTGAGCCCATTGAAACTCGCCGATGGCGACCTTCACCTGGACCGGCTTGCCTCCGGGCTGGGTCATATCGCGGACTTCGAGTGTGTCACCGTCGCGAAAATATCCGACTTTTCGTGCCGACGGCGAAAGCGCAAAGTCGCCCGCATATTCATCGACCGGCATGATGGCCGTCCTAGTTTCTTTCACGAGGTCCAGCCGCACTAGCATGGGGGAGCTCAGGACCTTCATGCTTTCCTCAATCGCAAATGCACGGTTGTTCTTAGTGTCCCACGCCAGAGCTGCAAACGTATGCCCTTGGAAAAGAGGCTTGCTCTTTCCGTCGGCGGGACGCAGCGAATTCAACTCGTAGAAATCTCCGCCAGTCCTTGTGACGTACACGAGCGTAGAACCGTCCGCGAGCCATGCAGCGTTGTACCCGTCGTTAAGCAATCCGTCCTTCGCGCCTTGAATGGGGATCTGATGTCCTTCAGCGTCCATCAGATAAATGGCAACTGCCCCGCGCACTGTCTGCTGTTCGTCCAGTTGCTGATCTACAGTCCCTTTCGGCTGAGTCATTTCCCCGGTTTGCATCATTACCGCGATGCGGCGGCCGTCCGGCGACCAGGCGAACGATTGCACTTGATAACTCAGCAGTGGATCGGCGAAAAGCTTTTCTCCGTCGGCGATCTTTTTCTGCTTACCATCGGCGGAAGAGATCCACAAATCGTCGCGCTCCAGCCGGACTTTCTTCACCTTGCGGATATGCTGAACGGAATAGACGATGCGATTGTCTGGCGCGATGGCAAAAGACTGAACGTCTTCGTCAATCTTCACAAGCGATTTTCCCTGCGCTTGGGAAAGCAACGGGAAACACAATGTGAGCGCCAGCGCCACTACTATCGGCGGCAGAATTCGGTCGCCCTGAAGCGCACCGCGGTTTGTTCGCTCGCTCATGACTGTTCCTTGGTATCCCGAGGCTTGCTCTTTATGCGCTGGATTTCTTCGAGCCTCTGCCGGATGCGCGCTTCAAACCCTTGATCGGTTGGGTGGTAGTACACGCGATCCGCGAGACTTTCCGGCAAGCAAGTCATATCCGTAACTTTTTCTTCCGCGTTGTGGGCGTACTGATAGCCTTTGCCGTAGCCAATGTGCTTCATCAACCCGGTGACGGCGTTGCGCAGGTGCAACGGCACAGGCTCCGCCATGGTTTTTTGCAGATCCTCGTGAACGTCTCCATAAGCGGTGTACACCGCATTCGATTTTGGAGCGAGCGCCAGATACACCGCCGCTTGCGCCAGTGCGAGGTTGCCTTCCGGCGGACCAAGAAATTCGAACGCCTGCATCGCGGCAAGTGCCACTTGAACGGCGTGAGGCTCTGCCAGTCCAATATCTTCATTGGCCATGCGAACCAGGCGGCGCGCGACGTAGAGCGGGTCCTCTCCTGATTCCAACATGCGCGCCAGCCAGTAGAGAGAAGCATCGGCGTCTGAATTTCGCACCGACTTATGAAGAGCCGAAATCAGGTTGAAATGCTCTTCGCCGGATTTGTCGTAGGGCAGGAGCTTTTTCTGCAAGACATCTTCGAGACGAGCTTGCGATAAAACGCGGCGCGAATCCGCGTCCGGAGTTGTGCCCATCACGAGCGCTTCGAGCGTGTTGTACGCGGAGCGTGCATCGCCGTTGGCAAGGACGGCAATCCGATCGAGAATATCGTCCGCCGCTTCCACTTGTTGTTTGCCCAATCCGCGCACGCGATCGGCAAGCGCGCGCCGCAGAAGTCCCACGATTTGGTCCTTCGTGAGAGCGTGCATCACGTAGACCCGCATCCTAGAAAGCAGCGGGGCGATTACTTCAAACGACGGGTTCTCGGTGGTCGCGCCTATGAGCAAGATATTGCCGGCTTCGACGTGCGGCAGGAAGGCGTCCTGTTGCGCGCGGTTGAAGCGATGCACTTCGTCCACGAAAACAATCGTGCGCATTCCGTAGCGGCGTGCGCCTTCCGCCTTCGCCATCACCTCCTTGATTTCCTTGATGCCGGCAAGCACCGCGCTGAAGGGAATGAAGTCCGACCGCGTGCTCTTGGCAATAATTCGCGCCAGGGTGGTTTTTCCGCAGCCGGGAGGCCCCCAGAGCAGCATCGAACTCAGATCATCGCGCTCGATTTGGATGCGAAGCGGCTTGCCCGGGCCTAAAAGCTCTTCTTGTCCGATGAATTCGTCCAACGTTCGCGGACGCATGCGATCTGCGAGCGGACGCCCGGCCTGCGATTCTGCTTCGGGCTCGACAGTTTGAAAGAGGCCCATGGGATTTATGCGCCTCTCCGCTGCCGCGCTGCTTCGAACAAAATCACCGACGCGGCTACGCCGGCGTTCAGCGACTCCACGTCGTCGTTCATCGCGATGGAGATCCAATCATCGGCGGCGTGCTCTACTTCTTTTGGCAAGCCCGCACCTTCGTTGCCAATAAAAATTGCGCACCCGCCCCGCAAGTCAGGGATGGGCATTCCGGCATTTCTCGCCGCAGCCGTTGCATGCGGTCTCGACCCGGCGGCCAGAATCCTCACTCCTGCTACGCGCAATTGTGCCAGCAGAATCGGAATCGCCATGCCTCGCAGAAGCGGCACGCGTAGCGCGGATCCTGCCGATGCACGCAGTGCTTTCGGTGACCACGAATCGGCCGCGCCTCGTGTACCCACGACTCCCGAAGCTCCGAAAGCTTCGGCTGAGCGGATGATCGTGCCCACATTGCCGGGGTCTTGAACTGCGGCAATTACCATGACGAGCGGTAAATCGCCGCGATATGCGCCGGAGAAACTGGCGCGGCCGCGCATAACATCATCAAAACTCCATTCGCGCTGGCGAAACAGAGCTGCAACTCCCTGCGGCGCCTCAGTCCCTGCGACGCTTTCGAACAGCTTGTCGGACGTGCGGAAAATTCGCGAGCGCGGTACGCCGGAGTCGCTCTCGCTGGCCGCCAGGAGTATGCGTTCCAGGTAACGCTCGCCGGTTTCACTTACCAACAAAGCTTCCGTTTCAAGCCCCGAGCGCACGCCCTCTTCCACAAGCTTCGGCCCTTCGGCCGCGATCGGCTCGTCCTCGGCGGGACCGGTGCCACGCAGGGCCGCTCGAAATTGTTTTAGCCATTTGTTGTCGCGGCTGGTGATGCTCTCGGAGTTGCCAACGTGGGCGCCGGCGGTGGATTGATTCGATTGGGCGCGCACTGGAACGCTTTCTGGCGCAGGTTGTGCTCGTTTGTCGGAAGGGAACTGTGGCGCCATGCAACAAGCGTAACAAACGGCTGAGCTTGCGTAAACACGCTGAGATGCGGCGGCTAGTGGCACTTCCTTCGTCAGGGCAAGCGAGAAGCTAGTGGCTAGCGAGAGACGCGATCCGTGGACCCTGAGGCGCGACACGTGTCCCTCGCACGGTGTTCCGTGAACGGACTTCGGCGAGAACTTCGACTGCTTTGATAAACGCTTACGTGCAATTCTAGAACCGGTTAGAATCTGCGCGGTTCTTTGTTTTGAGTAGATTACGGCGATTTCTGTTTGCGAGCCAGAACCGGTTAGAAATGCAGTTGCTAGTGATGAGTGGCTAGTGGCTAGCGGGAGGCGCGGTCCGTGAACCACGACGCGTGGTGCAGTTCGACTCAGACTTTCAGTTTTGCAAAACTTGATTTTTTGGCGATTTGAGCAGAGCACCGTTGTTTGTTTTCCGTGAGTTGCGAAGCGTTCTAATTCCGGAATTTGGCGATTTAATTTGGCGGAATTTGTGGAGAGCGGGGTGCGAAACGATGAAGACCCTTCGCCGAAATTGCTCAGAGTGGACCGTTTGTCCGAAACAATCTGAGGAGCGACATTCTGGCGAGTGAGCGGACGAAGAGCGTCTGCCCGCCTTGCACTGCCTACTGCGCCGACATTTTCTATGCTCGACATAGCACCATTTCCAGCCTAACACACGATGCAAATCCGAATTTGTGTGAGCATTTTGTAAATCTTTTCGGGAGTGGTGGTTGCAGAGGAAATTCCAGACGGGCAAACTGCGATTTTTGGGCCCCGCGGGAGGGCTATTCGGTGGCGAACTCCCACAATTCAAAAGGATTGCGGCGTCTGCAGGTTCAGGCGCTGGCGTGCTGAAGGATCAGTTTCAGAGTATTCGCCAGGGCTTACGAGTTTGTGTCACGCGCGCAAATTCGGTCCCTCAGCGGCTGAAGCCGCAGTGATTTCGCACCATTTACGGCACGACTAAAGTCGTGCCCTGACGAAAATCGGAGCTGCGACACAGACTCGCTGATATAGTTTTGGAGTGACGGCTTGGGGTGCGTCCCAAGAGGATGGAAACAATTGCGCTGCAACTCGGTGGGTGACGCGAGCATCTCAGCGGGACCAAGCAGGAGGTCGAGATGAGCAAGGTAAGAGTTTTGGTGGGCACACGGAAAGGCGCGTTCATCCTGACAGCGGACGGCAAGCGCGAACGCTGGGATGTAAGCGGCCCCCACTTTGCGGGGTGGGAGCTCTACCATCTTAAGGGATCGCCTGTTGACCCAAATCGGATATATGCGTCGCAGTCGAGCGGCTGGTCCGGACAGATAATTCAGCGCTCCGACGACGGCGGCAAAACGTGGGAGACGGCGGGCAACAAGTTTGTGTACGACGGCGTCCCTGGTACGCACCAGTGGTACGACGGGACGCCGCACCCCTGGGAATTCAAACGGGTGTGGCATTTGGAACCCTCGCTGACCGATCCGGATACGGTTTATGCCGGAGTTGAAGATGCGGCACTGTTCGTTTCAAACGACGGAGGGCAGAATTGGCAGGAACTCTCCGGACTGCGCGGCCATGGCTCGGGGCCACAGTGGCAGCCGGGCGCCGGTGGAATGTGCTTGCACTCAATCATTCAGGATCCGGAAGATGCGGAGCGGATGTTCATAGCCATCTCCGCTGCGGGCGCGTTCCGCACCGACGACGCCGGCAAAACATGGAAACCGATCAACCGCGGCCTGCGCTCCGAGTACATTCCCGACCCTACGGCCGAGGTCGGGCACTGCGTTCACCATATTGCGATGCATCCCTCGCGACCGAATGTGCTGTTCATGCAGAAGCATTGGGACGTCCTTCGTACCGACGATGCCGGCGAGCTATGGCGGGAGATCAGCGGGAACTTGCCGAGCGACTTCGGGTTCGTAATCGACGTTCACGCACACGAACCGGAAACCATTTACGTCGTGCCGATCAAGAGCGATTCGGAACATTTTACGCCGGATGGAAAACTGCGCGTTTATCGAAGCCGCTCGGGCGGAAACGAGTGGGAGGCGCTGACTAAGGGGCTGCCCCAGGCGGACTGTTACGTTAACGTGCTGCGCGATGCGATGGCCGTGGACTCGCTTGATAAATGCGGCGTGTATTTCGGCACGACGGGAGGTCAGGTGTATGCGTCGGCCGATGCAGGCGACACATGGGCGCCTATCGTCCGTGATCTTCCGGCGGTGTATTCCGTCGAGGTGCAGACACTGCCATGATACGAGTCGAGCTTCCGTCGCACCTTCGCGGGCTCGCGCACATCAGCGGGGAAGTAAAGCTCGATATCGAAGGTCAGGCCACGCAGCGTTCGGTACTCGACGCGCTCGAAGCGCGCTACCCGATGCTGCGGGGAGCGATCCGCGATCACATCACGCAAAAGCGCCGGCCGTTCTTGCGATTCTTCGCCTGCGGGGAAGACCTTTCGCATCAGGAACTGGACGCCCCGCTGCCGGACGAAGTTGCCTCGGGAACGGAACCTCTGTTGATAATCGGCGCCATCGCAGGGGGCTGATGGCGCGACGGGTTGAGTGCTGCGGAAAAACTCGCGGGAACTGCACCGCGAAAGGAAGGCGCTGCGCGCAGCCGATTTTTTGTCGGAGCTGAAGCTCCGACCCCCTGAAGAACGGCGGGGTTTGTCGGAGCCGTTCGTTGCGTGCTGTAGGACACTGCAAAAAACCGAGGCGGCTTGATTGCGCTGGCATGGCTGTGGTAGTTTGCCAAAGATGAAGGCGTAACCCGCGAGTGAAAATTGCCCGTCGAAGTTCTTAAAATATCTTCCAAAACGCCGGAACGTGACGTGGTGGACTATGCCGCCGGATTCATCAAGCGCGGCGAGGTGGTAGGCATTCCTACGGACACCTTCTACGGACTTTCGGCCGATCCGTTTAATCTAGCGGCGATTGAAGGTGTATTTCAGGCCAAGGGACGGCCGGAAACCAAGGCGCTTCCCATCCTGGTGAGTTCGATCGAGCAAGCGGTAACGCTGATGCGCGAAGTGCCGGATATTTTTCTACTGCTGGCGCACAAATTCTGGCCGGGTGCGCTGACGCTGGTTGTGGAGGCGACGCATCGACTTCCGCTAAAAGTCACGGGGAACAGCGGGCGCGTGGCTTTGCGTTGGGCGAATTCGCCGATTCCGACCGCGATCATCGAAGCGGTCGGCGGCCCGATAACCGGGACGAGCGCGAATCTTTCCGGCTTTCCATCCTGCACAAATGCGGCGCAAATCGTGAAACAACTTGGAAATTGTCTGCCGCTGATTCTCGATGCGGGCGACACCGGAGCGGTGCTGGCTTCGACGATCGTACGCATTGACGGCGATCATTGGACTCTGGCACGCGAGGGAGCGCTGCCGGAAGAAGAAATTCTGAAAGCGCTGAAGAGTGGATCGGACACCTAGAACTCGCAAGTGAGACCTTTTGGCGAGCGCCCTTCGCAGGCTCAGGGTAAAAGGGAGCGCTGCCTGAAGAAGAAATTCTGAAAGCGCTGAAGAGTGGATCGCCTTCGTAGATATAGCCGCGCGAACAGCTTACTGCAACCGAGCGGTAACGAGGAATTCGTAGTTGCCGTCGGGGGGAATCACGATGTCGGTGAGCCTGGTGCGGTGCACGCAGACATTGTCCGGATACCACAGGTTGATGTAAGGCTCGTCTTCCGCAACGATTTTCTGAATCTGCCACAGAATCGCTTTCCTCTTTTCTTGATTCGATTCCACGCGTGCGCTGTCGAGCAGGGCATCCAGAGCCGGATTGCGATAGCGGCCTCGGTTGGCGCCGTCGGGCGGAATCTTCTTTGAGCCGAAAACGTATTCGAAGATGTCGGGATCGTTGTTGGCTCCAACCCAACGCAGCGTGTAGAGCTGAAAACTTCCGCGCGAGATATCCGAAAAAAAGGTGGCGAACTCAAGCGGGCGCAAGTCCAGAGCGATTCCCACACGCTTCCACTGCTCGGCGATTGCCGCGCTGGTGAGACGTACAGATTCATCTGTGGAAGTTTTCAATGCGAGATGGAAACGAATGCCGTCCGCGCCGCGAGGAAATCCGGCAGAATCGAGGAGTTGATTGGCGCGCGCAGGATCGTAGCCGTATTGAGCGACGTCCGGATCGAAGGCCCAATGGTTCGGAGGTAGCAGGCTGGTGGCCAAGCGGGCTTGTCCGTGAAGCAGGTATTTGATGAGGGATTCGCGATCGGTCGCGTAAGCGAGAGCTTGCCGCACTTCGCGACGCGCGAGAATAGGATCTTCGAAATTGAACGAGATATAGGCGAGCGGAGTGCCGGGCTGTTCTTCCACCGCGAGCCCAGGCACGTTTGCGAGCGTGGCCGACATGTCAGGTGGAAGCGAATTGATTTCGACGTCGGCCGAGCCTTTGCGCAATTCCAGCGCGCGAACGATGGCATCCGGAACGATTCGGAAACGCACACGCTCGATTTTCGGCGCGCCTCCAAAATAATCGGGATTGCGTTCGAGCACGATCTCCTCGTCGCGAATGGCGCTGACGAAGCGAAAGGGTCCGCTGCCGATGGGGCGCTGCGAAAGCCCTGCATCCGAATCTCGCGGGACGATACCAACGCTCGGCCGTGTAAGGCCGAAAAGAAATGATGCGTAGGGTTCGCGCAAATGGAAGACAAACGTATGCGTGTCGGGGGCTTCGGTGGAAGTGACGAGCCGGAACGCGCCGCGCTTGGGAGTCTTCACCGCGCCGCTGATAATTGAATCGAAGGTGAACTTCACATCGGCGGAAGTGAGCTCACGGCCATCGTGAAACTTTACACCTTGGCGAAGATGGAAGACGTAAGTGAGCGGGTCGGGCGTTTCCCAGCGCTCGGCGAGGTCGGGGATGACGTTCATCTGCGCGTCGTGAGCCACCAGGCTCGAAAAAATCAGGCCGTCGAGGTGGGCGGAGTAAGCGTCCGCCCCGATGCGAGGATCGAGGTTGGTGGGAGCAGACTCAATGAGGAATACGATGGTGTTCGGGTCAGCCTTGGGACGAAAATAAGAGCACCCAGCTGGAATCAGGGAGGCGATTAGCGCGAGCGCAAGAATGCGGAGACGAAAATTAGCGCGCGCGGCCATGCACCAGCTTCCCGAGGATGGCGGGATGATTTGCCCCCGTGGCGGAAGGCAAATTGTTCGCGCGACCGTGATAGGACTCGTACGCGAGGACGGCGAAGGCCAAAGCTTCCTTGGCCTCGGGCTTTACTCCAAGCTCGCCTGAGAAAATAACGGGAAGCCCGAGGATTGCAGCGAGATAGACCATCATAAGCGAATTGTGCGCGCCTCCGCCGGAGACGATCACTTCGTCCACCTGCGTTCGCGGCAAAATAAATAGCTGAAATGCGTTTGCGATGGAAAGGGAAGTGAAGATTGTCGCGGTTCGCACGACGTCTTCGGGCTTCGCGCGACGTTGTTTGGCCCACGAGATTATTTTCTGCGCGCACGATTGGCCGAACTGCTCGCGGCCCGCTGTCTTGGGCGGCTGTTTTTGCAAATATGGATCGTCCATTAGCGTGTTCAAAAGTTTCGGAAGCAAACGCCCGCGCAAGGCCATTTGTGAATCTTTGTCGTAATGCGAACGGGCGTGCGTGAATTGTTCTACTAGCGCGTCCACGATCATATTGCCCGGGCCGGTGTCGAATGCAAATACGTCTTTCGGTTTTGCATGCGCGGGAATTACGGTGACGTTGGCGATTCCTCCAATGTTCAAGGCCACGCGAGTGAGCGTCGGATGGCGGTACAGCAAGTAATCAACGAAAGGAACCAGCGGAGCGCCCTGACCTCCGGCGGCCATATCCGCTGGACGAAAATCGGCGATGGTTGTGACGCCGGTACGTTCGGCAACTAAGCTGGGTTCGCCGATTTGCAGCGTCGAGGATAGGCGTGGATGGTTCAAGAATGGAGAAGGCCCACCTTGATGATAAATTGTCTGGCCGTGCGAACCGATTAGTGACACTTTTCGCAGCGGGACGCGCCAGGACTTACAGGCCGAGACTGCGGCACGCGCGAATTCTTCGCCCAGCAAAAAATTCAATTGGCTGATTTCCGCCGCCGTTGTGGGACCTCCGTTGGCCAAACGCAGGATCGCTTTGCGGACCGTAGCAGGGAAGGCGGTGTGGTGATGGCCTTCGAGCTTCACCGAGAGTTTCGGCGGGCGTCCGGAAATTCGAGCCAGAGCCACATCGATGCCGTCCGCGGACGTGCCGGACATCATGCCCAGCACCAACATCGATTTTTTGCGCGCGGTCATAAAAGCTGTTTTTGCAGCGCGGCAAGCAAGATCATCGCTTCCAGCGGCGTAAGCTTGTTCAAATCGGCACCGCGCAGAGATTCGAGTACGGATTCGTCGATGGCAGTAAAACTAATCTGTTGCGCCATCGAAGCCGCTTTATCACCGGCTGCGCCCGGCGAAAGCTCTTCCGTCAACTTGTCTTCTTTTTGTTCATGGCGGCGAAGAATCTCCCGCGCACGAGAGATCACGTCGGCCGGCAATCCGGCCAGGCGAGCCACTTCGATTCCGTAGCTTTTATTCGCGCTGCCAGGTTCGACGCGCCTTAGAAAAACAATTTCGCTTCCGGCTTCCTGTACGGAGACGTGAACATTCTGCACGCCGCCCAGCAGCTGTTCGAGTTCCGTCAATTCGTGATAGTGCGTGGCGAAAAGAGTGCGAGGGCGCGCGCCGGAGTGGAGCGCTTCAACCACGGCCCAGGCGATCGAGAGGCCGTCGAAGGTCGAGGTGCCACGACCAACTTCGTCGAGAAGGACGAGGCTGGCCGATGTCGCGGTGTTAAGGATCGCAGCCACTTCGCTCATTTCGACGAGGAAAGTCGAACGGCCGCGCGCCAAGTTGTCGGAAGCTCCGATACGCGTAAAAATGCGATCAAGAAGCGGCAGTTTGGCCTGCGCGGCAGGAACGAACGATCCCATCTGCGCAAGAATTGAAATTAGCGCAGCTTGACGAAGATAGGTGGACTTGCCGCCCATATTGGGGCCGGTAATCACCAGGAGAAATTGGGTTTGATCGTCCAAATATAAATCGTTCGGTACAAAACGCTCGCCACGCTCTTGGAGTAGATTCTCGATCACGGGATGGCGGCCGCCGGCGATCATCAGAATTCCGCGCGGAGTTTCCTTCCCGGTTTTCTCTGCTGCGGCGGCGCTTTTGCGCGCGGTGTTTCGCGGCACGATGGTTTCCGTGAATCCGGGGCGGGTGTAATTTCGCATGGCGGCGATGCGTGAGAAGTCTACGAGCACGTCAAGCTGTGCGATGGCCGCGGCAGTACCGCGAAGACGCGCCGCTTCTCGCGCAATCGCTTCCAGAATCTCGCTATAAAGCCGCCGCTCGATTTCCTGAATACGTTCTTCCGCCGAAAGCACCTTTTGCTCATGTTCCTTCAATTCTGTTGACGTGAAGCGTTCGGCGTTCACGAGCGTTTGCTTCCTATCATAGTCCGCGGGTGCCAAATGCAAATTCGCCTTCGAGATTTCGATGTAGAAGCCGAAAACCTGGTTATAGCGAATCTTCAGCGAAGCGATCCCTGTGCGTTTGCGCTCGCGCTCTTCCATGGACGCGATGATTTGGCGGCCTCGCGTAGTGATTTCGCGCAATTCGTCAAGTTCGGAGTTGAATCCTCGACGAATGACGCCGGGATCAGAGGCCATCGCCGGAGGATCGCCGGCAATGCCTCGCGCGATTTTGTCGCGCACGTCGGCCAATTCGTCCAATTCCTCGCGAAGCGCGGACAAGCGGGCGCTGGTGATGCCAGATTGTTGCCCGCCGCTCTCTTTCGGCCCATACGGCAGGTCGAGCAGCGCTCGGAGCGCTGGAAGTTTATCGAGCGATTGCCGCAGAGCCAGCAAGTCGCGAGGAGTCGCGACACCAAGCGTGACGCGGCTAGTGAGCCGTTCGAGGTCGAGGATCCCTTCGAGCTCCTTGTGCAATTCTTCTCTGACTACGGTCTGCGATTTCAATTCGCCGACGGCATCGAGGCGATCATTGATCTCGGGAAGCGAAATTTCCGGCCGCAAAATCCACTTACGAAGAAGCCGCGCGCCCATCCCGGTGCAGGTCTGATCGATGGCTTTGAGGAGCGTGGCGGAAGCATCGTCACCAGCAGCCGGCTCGACCAATTCGAGGTTTCGCACAGTAACCGAATCCAGAATCAAGGCGTCTTGCTGCTCGTAATAGGAAAGGCGATCCAGATGCTCAAGCCCGGTGCCCGATGGGCGCTGCGAAGGAATCGCCGCCTGGTCCTCGGGCTTGCGCCCACCGATCGCGGACGTTTCC
Organism: uncultured Acidobacteriota bacterium; assembly: GCA_963698005.1. Classification (GTDB taxonomy): domain Bacteria; phylum Acidobacteriota; class Terriglobia; order Acidiferrales; family UBA7541; genus Palsa-295. Next base: position 1,260,846 of record OY969113.1, on the reverse strand, counting down.
TTCAAGTAGTGGACGATGGCGCCAGCCGCGGCGGTGGCTTGTGGGTGATCCACCAAACCAAATCCTTCCAGCGCGACGACGCGAAAATGCTCTTCGAGCACACGCTCCGCGTAATCAGTTTTGAAAATCCATTCATCAAGCCGCGTCTCTACAGCGCCAAGGCCATCCATTTCGATGGGAACTGCCGCGGGGAATAGGCTGACCGGACGTGGCAAGAGAATTTCGCGCGGGCGCAGAATGCCAAGTTCATCGCGTAACCGTGCTTCCGCTCTCTCGCCCGAAAACTCAGTGGTACGAAACTCGCCGGTCGAAAGGTCGACGTACGCAAGCCCGATCAACGGCTCGACAGCCGCTTTACTTTGTGAAGCGCGTTGCGGCGAGCCCGAAGCCGCAGCTCCCAGCGCCAAATGTGCCGCGCCGACAAATCCGTTCCGCGCCACCGCCGCTAGATAATTGTTTTCTTTGGGCTCGACCAATCCGGAGCCACTTGCTGTTCCAGGCGTCAGCACGCGCACAACTTCGCGGCGCACAAGGTTTTTGCCCGGGCCGGGTTGTTCCATCTGCTCGCAGATGGCCACTTTGTGGCCGGCTCGAATTAGACGCGCGATGTAATTGTCCGCAGCGTGGTAAGGCACGCCGCACATGGGAATCGCGTCACCCTTTTCTTTGTTGCGCGCGGTGAGAGTGATTTGCAGGATGCGCGATGCCACGACTGCATCTTCGAAGAAAAGTTCGTAGAAATCTCCCAGGCGGAAGAGCAGCAGGGCAGCCGGATGCTGCTTTTTAAGCGCGTGGTACTGCCGCATCAATGGAGTTGTCGGTTCGGTCATGAAAGCAGGCTCTGCTCCAGACGGGCGTGGCAGGGCCGAGCAGGTAAGCGATTATCTGGCTGACGCACGTGTTTGGCAACACGTTCCTGTTGGATTCACCGGAAATGTTTCACGCGATGACCTCGCGCGGGGGAAAGGATGTACAATGGCTGCCGTTTTCAAGCCCGGAAAGGAAATTTCCGGTTCAAATCTCACGAAGGGAATTCCGATGAAAAGAGTTCATTTCCGGCATGTCTATTCTGCATTCCTGATCCTCGGTTTTTTGCTCCTTAGCTCGGTGTTGGTCCTCCCCGCAGCCGACACTTCTTCTCCGCTCCCCCCGCCTCCCGTCGCGAAGAAAGAGCCAAAAATCACCGAGATCAATGGCCGAAAGCTGGTGGACAACTACTACTGGCTGCGTGATAAGAAAAATCCTGACGTGAAGGCGTATCTGGAAGCCGAAAACGCCTACACCGACGCGGTCATGAAGCCGACCGAACCGCTGCAGAAGAAGCTGTATGGAGAAATGTTGAGCCGGATCAAGGAAACCGACGTGGATGTTCCCTATAAGGAAGGCGATTATTTCTACTATTCGCGAACGGAAGCAGGAAAGCAGTACCCGATTCGTTGCCGCAAAAAGGGAAGTCTTGATGCGCCGGAAGAAGTGCTGCTCGATGTGAACGAACTCGCCAAGGGTCAGGCATTCATGTCCCTGGGAGATTTCAAAGTCAGCGACGACGGAAATCTGCTGGCTTACACCACGGACAACACCGGGTTCAGGCAATACACATTAGCTGTAAAGGATTTGCGCACAGGGAAAATGCTGGTGGATCATGTGGAGCGCGTGGACTCCGTCGATTGGGCGAACGACAACAAGACCATCTTCTATACCGTTGAGGATGAGGTCTCGAAGCGATCCAATCAGATGTTTCGTCACACGGTAGGCACGAGCGGCCCGGACACCCTCGTCTATGAAGAAAAGGACGAAAGATTTGATATCTACACGGGCAAGACGCGCAGCAAAGCCTTTATACTTCTGTTGTCGGCCAGCCACACTACCAGCGAGGCGCGTTACATTCCTGCCGACCAGCCCATGGCGGAATGGAAGCTGATGGAACCTCGTAAACAGGGCGTTGAGTACTATCCCGATCACAATGGCAATTTCTTTTATATTCGAGTGAACGACACGGGACGCAATTTTCGCCTGGTCAAGGCGCCGGTCGCGAACCCCGCCAGCAAGAATTGGCAGGAAGTGGTGCCGCAGCGCGCCGATGTGATGCTCGATGATACGGACTTCTTCAAAAACTACTACATTTCTTACGAACGTGAGAAAGGGTTGCCGCAGATTCGCGTCACCGATCTTCAAAGCGGGAAGTCGCGGCGCATCGAATTTCCGGAGCCGGCTTATGTGTGCTCTCCATACTCCAATATGGAATATGACACGAACGAGTTCCGGTATACCTACCAATCGTTTATTACACCGCAATCGATTTTTGAGTACGACATGTCGGACGGAACTTCCACTTTGCTGAAGCGGCAGGAAGTACCGGGCGGATATGACCGCACGCGATATCAGGTAGAGCAGATTTACGCGACGGCATCCGACGGGGCAAAGATACCGATTTCGGTTGTGCATCTGAAAGGCGCCAGTATGGACGGCAAGGGGCCAATTTATCTTTACGGCTACGGTTCTTACGGTGTGTCATTGGATATCAGATTCAACTCCAACATCTTCAGCATGGTCGATCGCGGAGTGGTTGTGGCAGTGGCGCATATTCGAGGCGGCGGAGAAATGGGAAAGGCGTGGCACGACGACGGCCGCATGATGCACAAGAAAAACACTTTTACCGATTTCATTGCTTCCGCCGAATACCTTCTGGCTCAGGGATATGGCTCGAAGGACCGTTTGGTGATCGAAGGACGAAGCGCCGGTGGCCTGTTGATGGGCGCGGTGCTGAATATGCGGCCGGATTTGTTCCACGCGGCTTTGGTCGGAGTTCCCTTTGTGGACGTGATGAATACCATGTTGGATGAATCGCTGCCTCTCACTGTCGGCGAATTCGAGGAGTGGGGCAACCCCAAGGAAAAGCCGGCATTCGATTACATGCTCACCTATTCGCCGTACGACAATATCGAGGCAAAGGCCTATCCCGACATGCTAGTGAGGACTTCCTTCAACGACAGCCAAGTGATGTACTGGGAGCCGGCCAAATATGTAGCCAAAATGCGTGCTCTCCGAACCGACCACAATACTTTGATTCTAAAAACGAATATGAGTCCCGCAGGCCACGGCGGCGCATCGGGGCGTTACGATCGGCTGCACGAAACGGCTTTTGATTACGCATACTTCCTGACGCAAATGGGAATAAACAACTAAAGGGCGCTTATACTCAAGTGTGGCTGCAAAAATAAATCCCAAGCGCGAGATCGAAATCAAGCTGCGCATTACGGACCTTCGCGAAATTCTTGGTCGGCTAAGCAAGCTTGGCGCGGTGCCGCGCGGTCGAGTCCTCGAACAGAACACGCTGTTCGATACGCGCGACTCCAGCTTTTGGCGCCAAGGGCGTTTGCTGCGGCTGCGTACACAGATTCCGGCCCCCGGCAACGGCTCACGCGGCGGCCCGCGAACGACCATTTTGACGGCCAAGGCACCTCCTTTCAGCGGCCGATTAAGCTCCCCGAAGACGATTCCCTACAAAGAGCGGCTCGAGAGCGAGCTCGCAGTCGGAACTCGAAAGCAGTGGACTCGGGTCCTTGGAGCGCTCGGTTTTCGCGCCGGATTTCGGTATGAAAAGTACCGCACCAGCTTTCGGCTTGGCGCTCTCCACCTGGACCTAGACGAGACGCCGGTAGGCGTCTTTCTTGAGCTGGAAGGGGCCCCGTCAGCCATTCGACGAACCGCCCGAGCGCTCGGGTTTGCTCCGAAGCAGCACATCCGCGCGACATATTGGGATCTCTATGCCGCCGATTGCCGCCAGTTGAAGCGCACTCCTCGGAATATGGTATTCAACTCGCAAAAATCTCGATAAAACTTCACTCTTCGCTTGACAAAGTTATCGTCTGCATTTACTAGTCGAAACGAGCACATTCGCATCGAAATGGAAGAGCTGAAGTCCAATTCGGAGCTATGGAGTAGCGACCTTGCCGGGGTCCCAAACTGGGAACGGTCGAGTCGCAGGTTACTCCATCTTTTGATCGCGCACAGGACCCGCTGCGTTTCTCATGCGGACTTATTTGCGCGATCCGCCGCTCGTACGAACAGGAAGGCGAAGCCAGGCCTAAACTAGCTTAGGGGTTTTTCTCTGTGCCCGAAGCCGGTTGGAAAGCTGGCTTCGGGCATTTTTTATTGGTATTGAGCCGCAGTCTTGCACTTGTAATCAGGGAAGATGGAAGCCGCTGAAGGAGCGATTATGCTTCATGCAACTGAACTGCTGGGGGCCGAAGCCTACGACTCGCACGGCAATTTTGTGGGTCGAGTCAAGGAAATGTTCGTCGATCCGAGTGATCAGCCCAATCGAGTATCTAAGCTTCTTCTTAGCCGCGGACAATACCGGCCGCTGATCGCGCGCTACGACCAGATCGGCGTAGTCAGTCCCGGGCGAATCGCGCTTACTACCGATGAATCGGATCTTGACCTGTATCAGCCAAACGAAAGCTATCTGGCTATGGGAAAAGATTTGCTGGACCAACAAATCATCGATACGAACGGCCGCAAAGTGGTTCGGGTGAATGACATCGATCTAGCCGATAGCCAAACCAATGGAAACACCGAGCTGCGGATCACGCAGGTTGATGTGGGGCTAGCTGGCGCCGTGCGCCGGCTGTTGCAGGGAATTGTTCCGCCGATGGCGATTCGAAGGATCCAGGCCAAACTGCCGCCGCGAAAAATACAGTGGGAGTTCGTCAACATTGTTGAGCCGGACCCGTTGCGCCGGGTGAAGTTGCGCCTTTCGAGCGAAAAGCTGGCCGCGCTGCATCCGGCGGACCTGGCGGACATCATGGAGCAGTTGTCTCCCGACGAGCGGCAGACGATTATCGCTTCTCTGGATGAAGAAAGCGCGGCCGAAACCATCGCCGAGCTCGACAAGCGGCTGCAAACGCAAGTGGTGGAGAAACTCGATCCGGAGCGCGCCGCGGACATCATGGAGGAAATGAATCCGGACGCGGCCGCCGACCTGATTGCAAGCCTTGAGCCGGACAAATCGAAAGAGCTCTTGCACGAAATGGAAGATCGCGAAGCGAGCGCAGTCGAACAATTGATGAAGTTCGGCGAAGATTCGGCGGGCGGAATGATGACGACGGAAATGATCGTAGTGGGCGAAGATGCCACTCGTGGCGAGGTGGTGGATTATATTCGCTTCCACGAAATCGGCATCGATCAGGTGGACAATGTGGTGCTGATTAATCGCGATTCCGCGCTTGCCGGCACGGTTCCAATCGGCAGGCTACTCCTGGCTGAAACCGAACAGCGCATGGTCGAGCTGATTTTTGAGCCTCTACTTTCTGTCGCCCCGGACACCAAGGACAAGGAAGTGTTCGAGCTTTTCGACAAATATAATTTGCGGAGTCTTACTGTGGTTAACGATCTAAGACATCCCATCGGCGCGATCACCGTGGACGATGTGGTGAGCAGGCTGCGGGCGAAGGTCTAAGGACATAGCGGCGAAGCGGAGCGCTAGAGACGAAGCGATGAAAGCTGGGGCCACCTTTACGAACGTGTGGGGAGCGTGGAAGAAGCGCGGCAAAGATTTTAATCGCCGCTCGAACTTCTGGCGCAAGCGCATGGCCCTTTTTCTAGCGGTGGTAGGCCCGGGCCTGATTACTTCGAATGTGGACAACGACGCCGGCGGGATCAGCACCTACTCACAAGCCGGCGCGCAATTCGGCTATACGCTTCTCTGGTCGCTGATTCCGATGACTATCGCGCTGTACGTCAGCGAGGAAATGTGCGCGCGCATGGGTGTAGTCACCGGCAAAGGCCTCTCCGACCTGATTCGCGAGGAGTTCGGGTTTCGCTCCACGTTTTTCGTGATGGTCGCGGCCCTGTTCGTGGACCTCTTCAATACAGTTGCGGAATTTTCGGGCGTTGCGGAAGCTTCGGAAGTGATGCACGTCAGCCGGTATGTTTCGGTTCCGCTGGCGGCTATTGCTGTGTGGTTGCTTGTGGTTTACGGAAGCTATCGCATCGTGGAAAAAATCTTTCTCGTGGCTTGCGGCTTTTATCTTTCTTACGTGCTGTCGGCATTTCTGGCGAAACCGGATTGGCTATATGCCGCTCACGAACTCGTCGTTCCTTCTCTTCACATGAATGCTCCTTACCTCCTGATGCTGACCGGGTTAGTGGGGACGACCATTGCGCCCTGGCAGTTTTTTTACCTTCAGGCAGGCTTCGTGGAAAAACGCGTCGGCCCCAGACAGTACAAGCACGCCCGCATGGACGTTCTGGTGGGCAGCATCTCCTGCATGGTGATCGTCTTTTTTATTATCGTTTGCTGCGCAGCCACTCTGAACGTGCATGGGCTCACCACCATTTCCAGTGCGAAAGACGCGGCGCAAGCCCTGGTTCCGCTGGCAGGGAAGTGGGCGGGCGGACTTTTCGCCTTCGGACTTTTGAACGCTTCCTTATTCGCCGCGTCGATTCTTCCGCTTTCGACGGCTCACGTTATCTGCGAAGGCCTCGGCTTCGAAGCCGGGCTGGATCGCAAATTCAAAGAAGCCCCGGCATTTTATTCGTTGTACACCGCGCTGATTGTCGTTGGGGCGGGTATTGTTCTGATTCCCAAGGCGCCGCTGTGGAAAATCCTGATTTATTCGCAAGTGGGGAACGGCATCTGGCTGCCCATTGTCTTGATTTTTATTTTGATACTGATCAATCGCCGCGATTTAATGGGTGAGCATACGAACTCGTGGGGCTTCAACGTGGTCGCCTGGACCGCCAGCATCATCATGATCATCCTGACGCTGGTCCTGATCTACACCTCTATCTTCGAGCCGGCGCCTACCGGGGTGTCCAGCGCTTTGTTCCATCACCACTTCTTCTAGTTTTCTGTCTTGCTGTCTTACGTTGCCTTGCGTGTGTCCCCTGCGTGTGCTAGTTTTTCTGGCTGTCTCCTTCGAGTGAATCCTAGTGAAAGCAAGCGAACTGTTGAAGCCTGCGAACGCCGAGGAAGCGGAGCTCCTCGGCAAGCTCGATCTGAAGCGTCTTCCGCAGCACCTCGCCGTGATCATGGATGGCAACGGTCGCTGGGCGGAGCGCAGGCACTTGCCGCGCGTGGCCGGACATCGAGCGGGCGTGAAGGCTGCGCGTGAAATCATCGAGTCGTGCGCGCGCCTGAAACTGCCCTATTTAACTCTCTACGCTTTCTCGCTGGAAAATTGGCGGCGCCCGCAAGCGGAAGTGGATTTTTTGATGCGCCTGCTGCGCGAATATTTGAAACGCGAACTGCCCGCGATTCACAAAAATAATATTCGCCTGCTGATCATCGGACGCGCCGAACAGCTCCCCGAAGGTGTGCGCAAAGATATCGAGTACGGAATGCGCATGACGGCCCGTAATACCGGAATGAAGCTGGTGGTGGCGCTGAATTACGGCGGGCGCGCCGAGCTGGTGGACGCGTTCAACGCTATGCTGGAGCAGATTCGCTCAAACGGCCTCTCGGCGTTCCAGGCGGATGAACAGACTATCTCCGAACATCTTTATACCGCCGGCCTGCCCGACCCCGATTTGCTGATTCGTACCAGCGGAGAAATGCGCGTGAGCAATTTTCTGCTTTGGCAGATTGCCTACGCCGAAATTTATGTTACGGAGACGCTTTGGCCCGATTTTTCGCGCGCTCGCCTGCTCGACGCACTCGTTGATTTTCAAAAGCGCGAACGCCGCTACGGCGGACTGAACGCCTCCGAGTCCGGCGATTCAGCTAAGGTCGCGAAACGTTCCGCAGGGCAGGGACGAGGCTGACGCCGAATGCTCCTGCGCATTTTGACCGCGGTCGTCCTAATTCCGGTTGTCGTTGTTGCGGTTTGGTGGGGTCCGCCCGCGCTTCTCGCTGGGCTTGCCGGCATCGTTGCCATACTCGCTCTCGTCGAATTTTTCGACCTTGGGAACCGCGTGGGCCTGCGCGCTTATCAGAAGTGGACGAGCGCATGCGTCGCCGGCCTGTTCTACGCGCAATATTCGCAGGGGTATGTGGAAACCCGTACGATTGGCGCGGGTGTCTCGCTGGTTCGAAACGCAGCGGCGGGCGAGTTCTCAATTGAAGCTATACTCCTGATTTTCGTTTTCGGCTGTGTTTGCATCGGACTTCTCACGCGCCGTCCGCTGCACGAAGTGTTTCCCTCCATCGCAATCAGCGCCGCGGGACTTTTATTCATCGCCCTCCCATTCAGCTACCTGGTTCGATTAAACAGTATCGAACGAGCGGGGCGGCAACTGGTGCTTTTCACGCTGTGCCTGGTTTGGGCCGGCGATATGCTCGCGTATTTTGTGGGCCGCGGGTTTGGACGCGTTCCGATGGCTCCGTCGCTGAGCCCCAAGAAAACTTGGGAAGGTGCATTAGGAAATATTCTCGGTTCGCTGCTCGTCGCGGTGCTTTTTGGCCGCTGGATGCAGATTGACGTGGTCACGCTGATGGTGATCGCGGGTCTGGCCAACGTCGCTGGGCAAATGGGCGATTTGATTGAATCCGCGTACAAGCGTGGCGCCTCAGTGAAAGATTCCGGCAAGTTGCTGCCAGGGCACGGCGGCGTGCTCGACCGCGTCGATAGTCTTATTCTGGCGGCGCCGGTTGTTTGGGTGTTGTACCAGTGGATTTCGCTGGCGCGATAACTGGGCCGACGGCTCGAAGGAATTGACGTGGGGACGCCGGTGCACTGCCTCTCGCCGTAGCATCCAAAATTAACTAAGTTTCGAGTTCGTAGAACCAACTGCGAAACCGCGCGGAGGATACATGTCAAAATCGCGAAGGGAATTCTTGGCCGAGACATCTCTCGGACTCCTGGCAGTAACTACTCCGCTGGCAGCAGCCGCTCCGGGCCTGAGCCAAGAACAGCAACCTGGCCTGCCTCCCGGAGCGCCTCCCGCATTCGGCACCGCGCATCCCATGGGACCCATCGTGTCGCCCACCACCTTCACCGAAGCAGAAAAACTTGTACAGGTGGAACTGAACGAGGCCGAGCGTGCCCTAGCTGCTGCCAGTTGGCGCGTCAACATGGCACCGCTCGTGGAACGTCGCACGGGGCCGAACAAAGTGGCGCTTGAACCTGGTCTCGCGCCGTATTCGCGCTGGGATCCGGTGTTATCGGGCCAGAAGTTACTTCCGGCGCGCGATCGATTTATCCGCAGTGACACCGATCCGGGACCACTGCCTACGAACGACGAAGATATTGCTTTCGCGTCGGTCACGCAGCTCTCGCGCTGGATCGAGCACCGGAAGCTGAGTTCAGAGCGGCTCACCCATCTCTATCTCGATCGATTGGAGAAATTCAATCCCGAGCTTCGCTGCGTGATTACGCTCACGCGAGAATTAGCGCTGGCGCAGGCGAAAAAGGCCGACCAGGAAATCGCTGCCGGAAAATATCGCGGACCTTTGCACGGCGTTCCGTGGGGCGGCAAAGACCTTCTCGACACCGCCGGCATTCCCACCACGTATGGCGCTGAGCCTTTCAGGAATCGCGTGCCCACCAAGGACGCTGCGGTAGTGCAGCGCCTGCACGAAGCTGGTGCGGTGCTTGTCGCTAAGCTGAGTCTGGGCTCACTGGCGCTCAACGACATCTGGTTCGGCGGCCAAACGATGAATCCCTGGTTGTTGGAGGAAGGGTCGTCCGGCTCGAGCGCGGGCCCTGGCGCCGCCACTGCCGCGGGGCTGGTGGGCTTTGCGATTGGCAGCGAGACCGGCGGCAGCATCGTGTCCCCTTCGATGCGTTGCGGTGTTACCGGATTGCGGCCTACCTTCGGCCGTGTGGCACGAACCGGCGCGATGACGCTGTGCTGGTCGCTCGACAAGCTCGGTCCGATGACTCGCAGCGTGGAAGACACCATGCTTGTTCTCCACGCCATTTCCGGACTTGATGCAGGCGATGTTTCAAGCGTACCCAGCAAACTTGACTTCGACGCGGGTGCCGCCGTGCAGGGACTGCGCGTTGGCTATTTTCCTGCATGGATGAAAGAGAATCCCGCGACCGATGTGGACCGCGCGGCTTTGGAAACGGTAAAGAAAGTCGGCATGGTTCCAGTGGAAGTGTCCATTCCCAACTGGCCGTACGACTCGCTCGACCTGATTCTTTTTGCAGAAGGCGCAGCGGCGTTTGAGGAAGTCACGTTGAGCCACGGTTTGGATCAGCTCAAGATTCAAACGTATGACGCCTGGCCTAATCTTTTCCGGCAGTCCCGGTTTCTTTCAGCGGTCGATTTTGTCCAGGCTGATCGTTTGCGGCGCAAAGTAGCCGAAGAGATGGCCCGCGTTTTCTCAGAGGTGGACCTGCTCCTGGTGCCGTCGTTGCGCGACGAAATGTTGACAATCACCAATTTTACCGGACATCCCTCGCTCACATTGCGCGCCGGTTTTGTCGAAGTCTCCGAGGCCCGCAGCGACTGGGCGCCGGACCCAAGCAGGCCACTGCCGAAGTTTTCTCCGCCGCGCCGCGTTCCGCACGGAGTCACCTTGATTGGCAGGCTTTTTGATGAGGGCACAGTGGGAAGCGCCGGCCTCGCATTGGAGCGCGCTTTTGGCGTCGTCGGCGAGCGGCCACCCGGTTTCTGAGCACGCTACAACTTCTGGACAAGTCAGCGCATTGACGCGCTAACGCTGGTTATCAATGAAGGCAGCATCGGGAAAGCAGCCTCACTCCACATTCGCATATTCTCGCAAACGCCGATAAACTAGAGCCCGATGAAAAAGATTGCGATACTCGGTTCCACAGGTTCCATTGGCCGTCAATGCTTCAAGGTGCTTGACGCACATCCTGGAAGATTTGAAGTCGTAGCGCTGGCTGCGGGATCCAATATTGCGCTGGCCGCCGAGCAAGTAGCTAAGTATCGGCCACAAGTAGTTTCAGTAGCCACGGAATCCGGCGCGCGCGAACTTTGCGCGGCTTTGAAGAAAAATCGTGGGCACAAGGATCCTGCGCAGCCGGGTCTTGAAATACTATTCGGCGCCGAAGGAATCGAACGCGTCGCCACACATCCCGACGCGGAGATGGTTGTGTCAGCCGCTGTTGGCGTGGTCGGCCTCCCGGCTACATACAAAGCCATAGAACAAGGGAAGCAAATCGCGTTGGCGAATAAAGAAGTCCTGGTCGCCGCCGGGGAAGTGGTGATGGCCGCCGTGAAACGCCACGGCACGGTTCTGCTTCCGGTTGACAGCGAACACAACGCAATCCACCAATGCTTGCGAGCAGGCCAACCAAATGAAGTCAAGCGACTGATCCTCACGGCTTCAGGCGGTCCATTTCGCACCACTCCTCTGGCAAAAATTGCGAAGGCAACCCCGAAGCAAGCCCTGGCGCATCCAAACTGGAAGATGGGTCAGCGCATCACGATTGATTCCGCCACGCTGATGAACAAGGGGTTTGAGGTTATCGAGGCGCGCTGGCTTTTCGATGTTGGTCTCGACCGAATTCAGGTCGTCATCCATCCGCAATCCACGATTCATTCCATGGTGGAGTTTGTGGATGGTTCAATCCTGGCACAACTTGGCGCAACCGATATGCGCATGCCCATCCTTTATGCGCTAACCTACCCGGAGCGGGTGCCGTCCAAAGATTGTGCTCTGGACTGGTCCACTTTGCGAAAGCTGGAGTTCGAAGAAGTTCCGGTCCGAAAATTTCCGTGTCTCGCGCTGGCGAAGGAAGCGCTCAGGCAGGGAGGCCCGCTGCCGTGTGCGTTGAACGCTGCGGACGAAATCGCAGTGGCCGCATTTCTCGCCGGGAAGCTGCCTTTTCCGGGAATTGCCGCAGTGATCGAGCGGGTGCTGGAACGCATGCCGCGAGCTGCATTTAACAAAATAGAAGACGTGCTCGCAGCCGACGCCGAAGCGCGACGGCTCGCTCAACTGGAAGTCGAGCGCAGAAAGAATTAAAATAGGGGAAGCATGGCTAACTTTCATAACGCGGTGATCGCGATCGTCTCGGTGACCATCGTTTTGGGCATCGTGATATTCGTCCACGAATGGGGACATTTCGTGGCTGCAAAACTCTCGGGTATCCGTGTGGATGTTTTTTCTTTCGGTTTCGGCCCCCGTATATTCGGAGTGAAGCGCGGCGACACCGACTACCGCTTGAGCGCGCTGCCGTTCGGCGGTTACGTGCGCATGGCCGGCGACAATCCGGTGGAAGAACGTAGCGGCGCTGACTATGAGTTCCTTTCGAAGCCGCGCTGGGTCCGCATGATCATAGCTCTGGCCGGTCCCACGATGAACATCGTGCTGGCCTTCGTCGTTTTCTGGGGCATTTTTTGGCTCGTAGGCCTTCCTTCAGATCCGTATCTCCGGCAGCCGGCGGAAGTCGCGGCGATACCGCAAAAGGATGTTGGTGCTTCGGGCGTTCAACCCGGCGACCGGATTGTTGCAGTAAACGGCGTTAAGACCGGTACATGGGAGAAGGTAATTACTCAATTGAAGGACGTGCTTCCCGGCCAACCAATCAGCCTTAGTGTCGAACGGGCAGGCGCGGAGCAAACCCTCAGCGCAAAGATGCCACCGGCTTCCGGCACTCTTGAGTCAGTGATCGGCTACCCACCGATGCCTGCGGTCACGGATGAAATTGGAATTGGCACTCCGGCGGAAAAAGCTGGAATGAAAACCGGCGACAAGATTGTCGCGATCAATGGCAAGCCTATCGTCACCTGGGAACAGTTGGTCGAATATGTGCACGGGTCTGGCGGCCACGCGGTTCAGTTCCTGGTCCAGCGCGACGGCAAAGACTTGACCTTCGATATAACTCCCATTCAGGGAATGGCTGCCGATGGAAGCGCGGTGTGGCAGGTGGGCATTTCCCAGAAGATTCAGGCGGATTTCGAAAGGCAGCAATTTATTCCGGCGGGAAAAGAGGCTATCTTGCAGACGGCGTATGGCATGCGCCAGATTCTAGCGGTTCTCGGAGGTCTCTTTACAGGGCGCGTGAAGCTGGGTCAGCTATCGACAGTCGTCGGCATTGCGCGAGAATCCGGTCGGGCAGCCAAGCGAGGCCCGGTGGATTTCATATCGTTGCTCGCGTTTATTAGCCTCAATCTCGGCATTGTGAACCTGCTACCCATTCCGATCCTCGACGGTGGCCACCTTTTAATGTTGGGGATTGAAGGGTCCCTTCGCCGGGATCTGAGTCTTGCCGTAAAAGAACGATTCGTTCAAGTTGGTCTGGTCTTTCTGCTGGGTGTTTTCGCATTCTTAATGTACAGCGACATCTTCAAGCTGATTCAATTTCACTAGAAACGCTTCCGCGTGTACCAATCTCTTACAGTGATCGCCCATATCCGCGCGAAACCGGGCCAGGAATCGCGCGTTCGCGAAATTCTTCAAGGTTTGCTCTCTCCCACTCGGGCGGAAGCAGGCTGCATCAACTACGATTTGCATCAATCGCAGACGGATCCCGCGCTATTCGTGTTTTACGAGAACTGGACCAGCGAAGCGCACCTCGAAGCACATTCAAGGTCTCCGCACATTCAGTCCCTCCGAAAAATGGCCGGCGAACTTCTCGCGGGTCCGATTGAAATCACGAAATGGCAGGTTGTGATTTAGTTTCCGCTTAGTGCCATTCCCACAAATGCGATTTTGGTATAATGTCTGCTCATACCATGTCAGCCACGCCTGCACATCGCGTATCGAGCGGGGAACGCATCAATCACGAAGCGCCCGGAAGGCTTGAGCACGAGCTGGCTTCGCGCGGAATACGCCTCACGCGGCAGCGAAAAGTACTTCTGCAGGTTATGGAAACCGCCCGGCGGCATCTCGACGCCGACGAAATCCTCGAACGCGCTCAAAAAATTGATCCGGGAGTCACTCGCGTCACCGTCTATCGAACTCTCGACCTTCTGAAGCGCCAGGGATTGATAGACGAACTCGATCTTCTTCACTTGCGGGGCGATCGCCATTTTTACGAGAGCCACGGCCCGCGCGATCATATTCACGTCGCTTGTATGGGATGCGGGAAAGTTCGAGAGTTCGAAAGCGAGCTCTACGAAGAATTGAAACGTCAAATTTCGCACGATTGCGGCATCGAAATCACGGTGTCGCGTACCGAAGTAGGCGGCCTCTGCGCGGACTGCCGCAAGAAACGCAATCCGTAACTAGCAGGTCAAAAGCCTCGAACTAAGATATTCAGTTGGCAAGTCGCGGGAAAATCAAAACGGCATCGAGCCGTATTGCGCTTCAAACTCCGCCAGTGGCACCATATCGATAGCGTCCCACGGACATCCTTCCAGGAACGCGCCATCAGGTCCTTTGCTGGTGCAAAGTTTGCAGCCGATACAAAGCAGGGGATCAACGAGGATCTTGCCGAAGGGTTCGTGTTCCGGGTCCGGAACCCAGAACATGCATTCTGCTACCGGACAATACTCCACACACGCGGGTGAACCTGAGCATCCGGTGCACATGTCATTGATGACCGCTACAATGTGCGGCTTGCGTTTCCGGCGAGTGTTCGTTCCTTCAGAAATCGGCTCATACTTCGCGACTTCGCCGTTCAGAAATGGCGCAACTTCCGGAGTAATGTCAGGCACTCAGCCTCCCAGTAACTGGTTGCTGCCCTCATTTTCGTCGGAGAGGGCAGGGAAGTCAATCACCTAAGAAGCTTTGTGTTAATGCATCGTTTGAAAATTTCCAGTAGGGCATAGGTGAGGGGCAGCGTGCCTAGAGGAACTGCGGCAGCTACGGGATGATAACCAGTCGGGAGCGTTGCTCTCGTTGCCATGCGTTTTCGATGTCGGCGAGGGGAACCCGTTCCGTGTCGATCCGAAGTTTGCCGTTCTCACCGTGCGCCATCACTTGTTGAAGGGCATCGGTGAGGATCTCTAGGGAGGGTATTCCGGCGGTCCCGACGATCGTCAGGGGCGTGCTGCGCAGCACCGCTGCGGGAAGCGAGATGGTCGCTCCAGCGGATTCGCCCACCTGAACAAGCCGAGTCTCAGACGCCGCCGCGGCAAATTCGTTGCGCGTGAGGGCAGCGAGTAGCGCTTCGGTAGGGCGGCCCCACAGATAGTCGATGACAACCTGGAAGCCAGTGTCGCCAGCCTCGCGAGCGAACGCTTCGGTGAGGTCCTGACCGCGCTTATCGATCTGGATGGTCGCATCCGCGCCGAGGTTGTGCAGGGTACTCAGTACCTGTTCATTGCGTCCCGCGGCGACCACACGGCCTGCACCAAGGAGCTTAGCTATCTGTACAGCGAGTTTTCCGGTGACACCAGTCGCGCCGAGAATCAGGACAGTTTCGCCGGGCGACAACTTTGCGCGCGACTTCAGAGTAAGCCACGCCGACACGCCCGGGTTGGGTAGCGCCGCGGCGATGTCGTCAGAGAGGCCATCGGGCACAGGAAAGCACTGTGCGCGACGCAGGACCGTGCGCTCCGCCATCGCGCCGTACGGCCGCCGTGGTCCGCCGAAGAACACGCGGGCGCCATCGTCGAGCGAGCCAACCCCGTCGATACCACACACGACGGGCAGTTCGCGAGGGCTGGCATAGTGCGAGCCGCTGGCCATCTGCTTGTCGACCGGCTTCAGCGCGGCAGCGCGGACATGAACGATCACTTCGCCTTCACCGGGATTTGGCTCCGGGAACCGCTCGAATCGAGGAGGCTGCCCGAGCGTATGCAACACGGCGGCATTCATGCTACTTCTCCAGCGTTTGGATCAAGTTTTCGGTGAATTCGCTGGTGCTCGCCGTACCGCCAACATCGCGCGTAAGCGACTTATGTTCGCGGTAAACTTTGTGCAGCGCATCTTCCACTCGTCTCGCCGCCTGCATTTCGTCGAGATGTCGCAGCATCATAATCGAGCTCATCAGCAGCGCGGTTGGATTTGCAATGTTCTTTCCCGCAATGTCGGGTGCCGTTCCGTGGACAGCCTCGAAAACTGCTACGGTCTCGCCCATGTTTCCGCTTGGCACCACGCCCAGTCCGCCGACAAGCCCTGCGGCCAGATCGCTCATAATGTCGCCGTAGAGATTCGTCAGCAAAAGCATGTCGAACTGGTTGGGATTTAGAACCATTTGCATGCAAGCGTTATCCACAATGATTTCTTTGTATTCGATTCCGGGATATTGCGCAGCCACTTTGCGAACCGAAGTGAGGAACAGCCCGTCGGAAAGCTTCATGATATTTGCTTTATGAACTGCGTGAATTTTCTTCCGGCCGAACTTTGTTGCGTACTCGAACGCAAAACGCGCCACCCGCGTGGACGCTCGCTCGGTGATAATCTTCAGGCTCTCGACCACCCCCGGCACCACCGTGTGCTCCAGACCGGCGTATAGGTCCTCTGTGTTCTCGCGAATCAAAACGATGTCCACATTCTGAAAGCGTGACTGCACACCTTCGAGATTCTTCACCGGACGAAGATTCGCGTAAAGATCGAGCGCCTTTCGCAATCCAACGTTGATACTCGGAGCGCCGGTTCCGACCGCAGTCTCCATCGGCCCTTTCAGCGCCACCCGGTTCTTGCGAATGGATTCAAGGACACCTGCGTGCATAAAGTCGATGCCGCGCCGCTCGATTTCCGCGCGCGAGGCAATTTCTTCCCACTCTATTGCCAGTCCGGTCGCCGCTAGTATGGATTTTACAGCTTTAGAAACTTCAGGCCCGATCCCGTCTCCGGGGATCAACGTGATGGTGTGTTTCATGGTAGGGTACTCATTTTAGGCGGCTAGGCGCTCACAGTCCACAGCGTCGGTTGGGCCGGTTCCTAGGGCTGCGCCAGCCGCCAAAGTAAGGCAGGGCCTGTTAACTCTTTTAGCCTCTTAAACAACCATCTGCCGGAATCCAATCGCCCGGCGCCTAAATCTGATATACTGTCCTTGGAATTGTAACGCATGATTTATTCATGCGAAATCTGTGGAGGCTTGGCGAATGGTTCAACTCACACCAGTGGCAGTTACAAAAGTTAAAGAGATTCTTCAGCAGCAGACTCCTGCACCGGCCGGTTTGCGCGTAGCCGTGGTTGGCGGAGGCTGCTCTGGCTTCAGTTACCACATGGCTTTCGAGAATCAAGTGAACGAGAACAGCGACAACGTGTATGAGTTCGAAGGACTAAAGGTTCTCGTCGATCAAATGAGCGAAATGTATCTCGAAGGCGTGCAGATCGACTACATCGAGACGATCGAAGGTTCGGGCTTTAAGTTTAACAACCCGAACGTGAAGAGCACTTGCGGCTGCGGCAGTTCCTTCAGCGTCTAACGGCATCGCGGACGTCTCTCGTTGCTGGGACGTCCGCTTCTCCTCGCGCTTGTAATGACCTCACACCATCGAAACTACTGTCTTCACTGCATGCCATTGAAAAGCTCGCTGTCGCCTCGTATGCTTAGTACTGGAATATGAATATCGCTCTGGCCCAGTTCAATCCTACCGTAGGCGATTTCGAAGGCAATTCAACCCGCATTCTAGAGCAGGCGCATGAAGCGCGATCTCGCGGAGCCGAATTGGCCGTCTTCTCTGAGCTCTGCCTCTGCGGCTATCCGCCTCAGGACTTGAGCGAGCGTCCCGCATTCGACGAACTCAACCAGAAGGAACTCCTTCGCCTGGCGAAAAAAATCCCTCTGCCATCGCTCGTCGGTTACGTCGGCGGGGCACAGGACAATACTGGTAAACCAGTGGCCAATTGTGCCGCTCTCATTGCCAACGGAAAAATCCTCTTCGAACAGCGCAAAATGCTGTTGCCCACATACGACGTGTTTGACGAATCGCGCTATTTTCAACCCGCTCATACGCAGCACATCTTTCCCTTCGACACAGAAAAACTTGGAGTCACCATTTGCGAGGATGCTTGGAACGACAAAAGCTTCTGGAATCAGCGGCTCTACGATCGCGACCCGGTGGCCGAAATCGTGGGGAAGGGAAGTACCCTGCTTCTGAATCTCTCCTCTTCGCCTTACACCATTGACAAGCGTTCTCTGCGCCACGACATGCTGCAAGCCATCGCGAAGGAATATCGCGTACCCGTCGTATATGTAAACCAGGTTGGCGGCAACGATAGCCTGATTTTCGACGGCTCAAGCGTCGCGTTCATGCCTGACGGCCGCGTCGCAGCGCGCGCGAAATCATTTGAAGAAGACCTCGTCCTCTTCAACAGTGTCACTGGCGAAGGCGACATCCGCCCGCTGGTGGAAGACGAACTCGAAGCTGCTTTCCGTGCGCTGGTAATTGGTACCCGCGATTACGTCCGCAAATGTGGTTTCAAGCAAGTCGTTGTCGGTTTGAGCGGCGGTGTGGACTCAGCCCTCGTCGCTGCCATCGCCACGGACGCGCTAGGCCATGAAAACGTACTTGGCGTCGCCATGCCAAGCCCGTATTCCTCCGAAAATAGCATGCGAGACGCGCGCCAGCTCGCCGAGAATCTCGCCATCAAGTTCCTCGTCCTGCCGATTAACGAAACCTTCGACAGTTACCGCAAGACCTTGGCGCAGGCGTTCGCCGGCACGCGCGAGGACGTGACCGAAGAAAACATCCAAGCGCGCATTCGTGGAAATCTGCTCATGGCGCTTTCAAATAAGTTCGGGTCCATGGTTCTGAGCACGGGCAATAAATCCGAGATGGCCGTTGGATATTGCACCCTGTACGGTGACATGGCTGGCGGCCTGGCAGTGATTTCCGACGTGCCTAAGTCCATGGTCTATGCGCTTTCAAACTTTGTGAACCGCAAAAGGGAAGTGATCCCTAAAGAAACTCTAACCAAGCCGCCTTCCGCCGAGCTTCGGCCTAATCAAAAGGACTCCGACACGCTCCCCGACTATGACGTCCTCGACCGGATACTCAAAGCCTACGTGGAGGACCTGCGCAGCCCCGAGGAAATCGCGGACCATTACGGATTCCCGCTTGACCTAGTCCGAGGCGTCGCCCTCCGCGTGGATCAGAACGAATACAAGCGCAAGCAAGCCCCGCCAGGATTAAAGATCACCCTAAAAGCCTTCAGCGTAGGTCGCCGTTTCCCTCTCGCACAAAAATTCTCCGTTTGACGGTCGCCTGCGACGTGGACTGGCATGTGACTCCGTACGGAATTTTCTTTTGGGGCTGCGGCCGCGAAGAACTACAATCCTCTGTCCTGATTCATGGCCAAGTCTGAAAGCTATACAGACAGCTTTCGCATTTTTACTATGGGGAAACAAATGAACATGTCACGTCGTTTAATTCGACTTTGTTGCTTGTCGTTTCCGCTTGCGTTATTGATGTTGGCACTTCCAGTTTTCGCGCAAATAACGCCCGCGACCACATCGGCACCCGATCAGACTAAAATCCTGCAGTCGACGGAAGCATTCGTACGCAACTTATACGCATGGGGTCCTGAGTTCAAAGTAAGGCTCGGGCCCATGACCCCATCCCCTTCGCCGGATTTCTACCTCGTCCCAATCCACGTAACAATTAATGACCAGACCGACAGCGGAACAGTTTATGTAAGCAAAGACGGGAAAACATTCTTGCGTGGCGAGATCTACGACATGTCTTCGAATCCCTTCGCAGAAAACCTCGCCCACCTAAACATCGAAGGGAACCCGACATTGGGGCCGGCGAACGCGCGCGTTACGATCGTCGAATTCAGCGACTTCGAGTGTCCCCATTGCCGCGACCTCTTCAGGAACTTGAAGACGTTAGAGACACAGTATCCGCAAGTCCGCGTAGTCTATAAGGATTTCCCGCTCACCCAGATCCATCCATGGGCCGAAACAGCCTCAATCGGAGGGCGTTGCGCGTACATCCAATCGCCCGCCGCTTTTTGGAAGGTCCATGACGCAATCTTCGAAAGCCAGGACTTGATATCGCCGGAAAACATCTGGGACAAACTCCTGGGATTCGCCACGGCCGCAGGCCTCGATACCGACGCTTTCAAAGCATGCATGTCATCACCCGAGGCAAAAAAAGCCGTAGACGCAAATCGCGCCGACGGTGAAGCCCTAAACGTCAACAGCACACCCACCGCCTTCGTAAACGGCCGCATGCTAGCCTCCAGCGACAAATCCGCCCTAGAGCAATACTTAAAGTACGAACTCGCCCGCCCCCAGCCAAATCCACCACCCAAATAATCACGCCCCGCAACAGCCTCACGCGTCCTCCCTATGTACCTCGTCGACGTTTGTAGCAACATAATATCCATTCTCGAACTATGTATCAGATTATCGTTTTACTCTGTGCCGCTATGCGGTGTCAATGGTTGTTTTGTGAAATTTGGGTTTAGAGTGGAGGTGGACACCGGGAGCGCCGCCGGCGATTCCCTGTTCGCAGGGGTTCATACGCAAAGGCGCAGCGGTTGTAAGGATCGGCCGCTTCCAGGCAGACGCCGAATTGGTCGTGAGCGCTTTAACGCAGGAGCGTCCGGTGGAACCGATGTCTCCTGTGATGCGGTCGGTGTCCAGAGCGCGCTCCTGATAATACAAATAGAGCGCGGGCTGAAAGCTAACTCCTGGTCATTGTAACTGCGCCATAGGAATTACATTATCGCGGTACCGGCGAACGGGGTGTAGGCGCCCAGGTCGGCTTGGTCGCGAAACGGCCCAGACGATTCGGTTAGATTGATCGCGGATGGAATCACTTTCGGCAGCGAAAGCGAAGCCACGCCTACTCCTTGGGCCGGGCTCGCTTTCAAGCTCTTCGTAACGGCGACCGTTGAGCGAAAGCGGCACAGTCATTGTCTGTTCTCGATTTTGTGCGGGGAACAATTCGGGGAGGTTCTTGGGTCCAACGAGTGCAATGAGCTCTGGGAAAGGTGCGATGGACCGAAGCGGGGTTGTTCAGAGCGTGGTTGCCCGTCAGTTTCTGACACGCAAATTTTCGGAGTGCGAGGTATCCGTGCCAGTGACGAAAGCGGGAGCTTCCTCCCGCTTTCCACAGCACCCGGGCTCGGTTGAACTGCGTCGGCTCGCCGCCTTTCGACAGCACGGGGGCCGTTAATTGCAACAAAGACGCCCGGCTAAGGCCCCCTCGAGGTTGACATGGCAATCCCTTCCGTCGTCAGGGAAGCCAGGGGCTACGACGGCGAAGTTAGGCGAGGCCAACGCAAATGTGGGAGGAGAGGCAAAGGTGAAGAACACTGAGGGCATGAACGTGGCAATTGGTAATTATTTGCCGTGCTTGGGTTTATGAACGACGGGACGTGAAATTCATGTTACGGCAGGGGCACGCCAAAAATGCGGGCGTGCGGGACGGGAACTTTAATCTGCGCGTTCGGATAGGCTTGCTGGGCCGCCACGATGCGAGCGTCGTTGTTGAACGATTTGGCGAAAGCATGGGGACTGGGAACGCCAGCCTTCACACTTCCCGGCTGGATTCCGGCGGTGTGTAGCGAAGCAGTAAGCTTGGGAAAAAGTGCGGCAGACGCGGGCGTGGGCAACACAGCAATGAGCGCAAGGATAACGGTCTGCACGCTGGCTATTGCGGAATTTACCGCTGCAATGACTGTCGCGTTTGCGACGTGAACGGCGGTAAGAATCGCGCCGATATTTTGCTGCGCGTCTGCGACAGCTGCATCGATTTGCCCCAGGACGCCGGCCGGAGCCGAGGCGAGATCGGTTTGATACTGCGCTACCAGGCTACTAGCGAGTGTGAGGTCCGCCTGAACTTGCCCGGACGCATTTTTTACCGTATCGAGGACGGCTGCGCTGGGAGCCGACTTCCCTTCCGCTGCTGCGACGATGTTGAGGATGCTGCCGGCGATCTGAACGGCTGTCGGGAGCAACGCAATTACTTTCTGAATGTCCGCTTCCACTTGAGTTGAATTGCAGCCGCCGAGCGTTACGGTGCCTATCGTCAGTGTGCCGCAAAGAATTCCGATCAATACTGCGTGTGCCGCCTTGCTTAAATTGTGCATTTCGATTTCTCCTTGAGTGAAGTGAGGATTAATTTGTTGTATCGAGCGAACAGCTTTAGCTACGTTTGGGAACGGTGCAGGATCTGGCGCGAAGGCGGGGGGGTACAAAGGTGTAGTCCGCCGCATGGAGGTGCTCTGCATGCGTCCAATTGAAAGACGACGAGACGTGTCGTTGCTACTGAGTGGCGATAGTGAAACCCTGCGGCAGACCGGCGGCGATTACTGTAGGGGACGCGGATGTCACGGGTGAAGTGACTTGTGACTTCCCTGCTGAGTCGATGTAATTCACTACGATGGTGAAAGCGTCCGAGCCGATCGGCAACTGGCTGTTGGCGGTGTCGGTGCAAGCTTGTGGCTGTGACGCGCCGGAGCACACCGCGACCGGGCTGGTTTTCAGCGGCACTTGCGCACCCTGCGCATTCAGATAGCCCCAGGTAAACCCCGTGATGCAGCCGGAGGTGACGCTCGCACTGCACTGCATGTAATTCGTGAAGTTGTAACTGAAGCTGGCGGTGATGAGCCAGTCTTTATTGACCGGCGGAGGCGCTGGCGGTATTACGGGCACGGTCTTGGTGCAGGAAGCCAACCAAAGCGACGTGGCCAAAATTGTAAGCAGAAAAATTCTCGCTGTGTTTTTCATTTTTCACCGTGGATGGAATGGAAAGGTCCGTCACCACAACTCCGAACGTGACGGGATTCGCGGGAGACGGTTTAATCACCAAAGGAATTGCCGTGCCGGAAAGGCTGGAAGTTTGTGGGCTGCTTGCGTCAGAATCAGAGACGCTCAGTGTAGCTGTGCGCGACCCTATAGCTGTCGGCGTGAAAGTCACGAAAATCTGGCAGCTTGCGCTGCTGGCAAGCGTTGTGACACACGAAGTGGTTTTGCTGAAGTCGCCGGGGTTCGCGCCGGTAAAAGAGATTGTGACGCCGGTAATCGTTACGGCAGTGTTGTTTGTTAGTGTGAAAGTCACCGGACTATCGCTGCTGTTATTGCCCAAGGCCGTGGCTGCAAAACTGTAAGGATTGGGTGCCAGCGCCACGGTGGGCGAGACGAGTCCAAACGCTCCCGAGTTCCAGCATCCAACGCCCGGGCATGCGCCGCTCGTCGGCCTGTTTGTCGGCGTCAGGTTCGGGCAGATCATCGTCGGGCTGCCGAATCCCGTGTTGACGAAACTCTCGACGCATCCGTTCGTAGTGGTCTGCAAAAACGCCGGGCCAAACGGTCCGCTGATGCTCGTAAAGTTCGCGCCAGCTCCCACCGTCGGGCTGCTCGAGGAAGTCGGCGCGTAATCGTTCGCGCTCGTGTACCCCGCGGCGTTCGCCACCGCCTGGGTCATAAAAGTATCCGGGCACGCCCCGCCGCCGTTCACGTGTGTCGCATCGTGGTAGGCTGTAGCGCACGTGGTCCCGGTGTTCGTCCCCGTAATGTAATGGTTGTTTGCGTCGGTGATGGTTCCGAGGAAACCCCCACTTCCGTTCGTCCAAACCGGGCAGTTGTTTCCGGGCACGGCATCCATCGACTGCATCGTATTGTTGTAAATGGCGTGCTGAACCCCGGATGCCTCAGCCGAGAAATTATTGAAATTGCTGCACTGATTTAGGTCGTGCTGGACGTTATTGAAAACGTAGTCCGTGTGGCCGGGGTTGGTCTGGTTGAACCAAAAGACCGTCGAAAGCCCGATGCCGTACTCGGTGCCGATGTACCGAAAGAGGTTGTTATAAAAAAAGTTGTCGCCGTTGAATTCCCCCTCGCAGAAGTACACGTCCCCGTGGGAAACTGAGTCCGTCGAATTGTTGATGTACTGCCACACATTGTCGTGGGCTATGTGGCAGTTGTCCAGAATGACGGTTCCGCCTAGGTGATTGAAAAAGCTATAGGCCAGGATCGCGGAACTTGTGTCTATGCCGAGCGAACTCGCGACCGTGTCGTCTGAATCCGAGCCGTCGAACTATGAAATACATAATCTGGTTTCCGGTGCAAGCGTTCGAGCAGCCCTGCATCATTACCCCGGCATCACTGACGATGTTCGCCTGAGCCGACACGCTCAAAGTAAATCCCGAACCGGAGCCGCTCACCGTTGTCGTGCTGTCGGTGCCGATGGGCACGCCAGTGCCGCCGTAAAGCACGTTGAACCCGGTCACCACTCCGCCACTGACCGAAGTAATTTGAACGATCGGCAAGAGCGTCCCACCATTCACGGCTACCTGGCTGCTCGTGGTGTACCCCGTTCCCCCCGAAGCAATCGAAGCGTTGGCGTTGATCAGTCCGTGCTCTACCAGCGGCTTGTGGGTATAGCCGTGCATGTACAAATTGTAAAAATCGGAAAGTTCGGACGACTGCGGCGGCGGCCCGGCGTGCTGCAAATACTGGTGCGTCTTTCCGGTGTCGTCAAAACACATGCCGGTGAATTCGAAGCCATCCACGATCACGTACTGCACGCTGTCCAAAGTCAGATCGTTCAAAGCGCCTTGCGGGTAGGTGCAGCTCGCGACGATCCCGTTCAGCGTGATTGGATCCGTCGTGGTGTTGTAATAAAACTGCGGAAGCCCCGCGACCGGCCCATAGGTCGGCGTCGGGTTCACCGGATTGTCGTTATTGATGATCGGCCGCGTCCATGGGCTGCTCACCGACCAGCCGTAGTCGATGCCGATGTAAAACGGCGTTGAAGCCGTCCCGCTCTTTATCCAGTCCCACCCGTTGACTTGGCTCCCCGTCCCGTTCGGCCAGTTCACCGGCAAACCAATCTGCGGGCTTCCGGTAAACCAGTGCCAAGTGTCGCCGCCGCGATGAATAAACCCGAATGCGGAAGTCGTAGTCAATGCCGCCTGCACTGTCGCGCACGTCGCCGTGCAGTTCGGCATATAAGGATCATGCTGCCAGGGGCCGTTTCCAGTGGTGCAGGGGCTAGTGCCGGTGACTACCTCGCAAATGCCGGAATTAGAATCCGAGCCGTTCGCTGCGATGTAATAGCATCTCGTCACTCCGAGCGACGCCAGTGTAACCAGCGGCCCCGCCACGCCATTTAGCGCCGGATTGATGTACTGCGCCGCCGTCGGGCACGCCCCGCCCTGTGCAAATGCCGCAAATGAGACGGTCAACGTCAGTGCGGTGGCTAGTAGTAGTCTTTTTATCATTTGATTGTGCTTATCACTCCGTCATAACTAACGCAGTCCCGGAATTATAAAACGACTCGCTCTCGGAAAATCGCTTACATCGGGCTCATAATGGAAAGCAGCTGCCGACAGTGGAGAACGCGAAGGAATATCACAATTCGAATCCGAAGGATCAACAGCGGGAGTTTGCCACGACACAGCGTTGGCAGTTTACGCAGACGCTCCTGATTTAGACGATCTGCCAAAAGATTTGATCGCGCCGGCTTCATCGTTCTGCAAGTCGAACACTTTGTGCAGCATGCTCATTTGAAGCATCTCTCTAATTTTGGCGCTGGGATTCAACAGCTTCAACTGCCCGCCCGCCTTGCGCAGCGACGTATGACTTCGCACCAGCTCGCCAATGCCTGCGCTATCGATGTGTTCCACTTGGCTCAAGTTCAAAATTACTTTTGTATTTCCCCGCGCCAGCAAATCCTGGACTGCGTCGCGCAGTACGATGTTGCCTTCGCCCTGCATGTTCCTTCCGTGTATTTCCAGCACAGTGATGCCTTTGCCCGTCGGCCGAGTCGTAGCCCGCATTTTATCCGCATCAACCTCTGCAGGGGTGGTGCCGGTGAT
Source organism: uncultured Acidobacteriota bacterium (assembly GCA_963698005.1). Lineage (GTDB taxonomy): Bacteria > Acidobacteriota > Terriglobia > Acidiferrales > UBA7541 > Palsa-295. Next base: position 1,235,312 of record OY969113.1, on the reverse strand, counting down.
TCCCATGCGGTCGAGTATCACGCAGGCCACTCTCGCGGTTTCGTGCGATTCCGTTCTAACCACGATCAGCGACCGGCCTTCTTTCAGAATATTCAGAAACACTTCCGCATCTTCAGCCGACTGCTCATCTCTCAAAACATCGGCGTCAACGTTCCGACTCAGTTTCGCACCGGCCGCAGCTCCGGCCTTCTGCCCGAACAGCCCGAGCAATGCCGCAGCGCCCGCGCCCAGTGCGAAAACTTCTCCTGCTCCGGGGATCAACGCCCATGAAGCCGCCGCCAATCCGGCTCCGAAACCAACAGCCCCGCCCGCGATACCTCCTGCAAAGCCCCCAATCTTCTTCCCCAAAGAGACGGCCTCGCTTTCAGATCGCGTCAAATACACGATCGCGTCTTCCGGCACGCCGTTCTCGAGCAAATATCCCAGCGCGTTTTCCGCACGTTCTCGCGAACTAAATACTCCAACCGCGGTTTCCAATTGAGCCCTCCGGAACGAAACTTCCTGCCGCGGGCCTGGCTGGGAACCTGCCCGGTGCAAATCCAGGAGACAAAATTGTACACCCGCTGCGCTTTTAGTTCTTTCGCTACATCGGAACGATGTGTCACTCCTTTGGGACAATCTACATGCCGAGATCGATGTCGCTCACCATCACGGGCGCGAGTTTGTAGAAGCGCAGACGCCCCACAGCTAGCGTGAGGACGTTGCTTCCGTTCGCAGCCCACGACGGCGGCGGAATGGAAATGTCGAAATAGGAAGTCGCGCCGCTGGTGATGTCCTCATGCTTTCCTGTTGCCACCGCTTCGCAAACATCCGCGCAATCCTGGAACGAGGGATCCCCTTCCGCCGGCCATTTTCCGGAATTGGGGTCTGCCGCGTTGAAGCTCGAAAATTGCCAGGGCTTCAGAATCACAGAGCGAATGTCGTGTCCCCACCACGAAGGGTCGTCCGCGCGATTCTGAATCACCTGCGCGACGCCGCGCTTGCCCAGAATTCCTTCGCCGCGCGCTTCGCGCCACACGCACAGCTTCATCAGGTCGAGCGGGCTTAGCTCGCTGTACGCCTTAGCTTGCATTACGAAACAGGCCCATCGATCTTCGGCGTGCCGCTGGCAGGCGTGGCGGTCGATTCTGGAATTGCAGATGCTCCGGTGTTGCTTGGAATCTTCACACCGGGAATGTTTTCGCTCTGCTCCTTACTGTCCTTTCCGGTCAGGGTCGCCATCAATGCCCCGGAAAATCCGGAGAATGTCGAGACCACGACCATGCTCACGTTCCCCGTGTCGCCGTGATGCAAAACGTGAATCAGCAGGCTGAGAAGTCCCGCGAAGCACGCGAACAGGACAAGTAGATTCCCGCCCTTGGTAGCCAGCGAATCGAGGAATTCCTGCCAGGATTGCATTGCGCCTCCCCGGAACATTCAAAGTGCGACACTCTCGCGGTGTCGTTCTGGAACTGTGGTGGGCGGTTGGTTTTTGTAGCGGCGGCCTTCAGGCCGGCAGTCTTTGACTTTTTCTTACCGCGCGCGCCAAACAGCCGGCGGGACGCCAGCGGTACAAAAGCTCCGCTCAATCACCGGTTCGTGGAGTTAATGGTTCGGCCGAACGTCAACTCAGCCCACTTCGCCGCGACGGCGGTGTCAGTATTCGTGTCTGACCCCGAATTATTTCGCGTGATCGCGAGCACGAAGTTGTTCCCTGCCGAGCAGCCGGCCGTGTTCAACGCGGTAAGCAGCGTAAGATATTCCGCGCCGGACACCGCCGTGCTGCCAACGGTGGACGAAACCGTTTGCGCCGCGTTCAGAACGGGATCGTCGGTCGCCGTCCCGGTCAGCGAATTGCATCCGGTTTGCACGCTCCACGCGGTGAAGTGACCGTTCGTCGTATCCGTCGTGGTGAACGCGATCTTCAAATCCACGTTCACGCCAAAATTCCAATCCACGGGCAATTCAAGCTCGATGTACGCCACGTTGCCGCGCGCAAACTGCAGCACGCCTTTTCGCGTGTGCGTTCCCTGGCAAGCTGGCGCGGGAGCGTTGGCGGTCCCAATCTGCCAGCCGTTCCCTGCCGTCACGTTGTTGCACCCCGCCGCCATGAAAAAAAGTTTTGTCGGCGCGCTGAACGCGCTGTTCGGCGATTCGGCGTTCGCGGAGAAACCGCCCGGAGTCGTCAGCAAGCCGAGAAAATTTCCCGTGCCGTTCACGTTGAGATTGAATCCGCCGTTGCTCGACGTATTTACCGTGAGCCGCGAGCCTGCCACGCTCATGTTGCCGGTGTCGGTGATCGTGGTTGCGCCGGAATCCTCGCTCAAAATCGATGCGCTGAATGCTCCGATATTGTTGAACTGAATTGAGCCGCTCGGCGACGCGGGATTTCCAGCGCTGCCTCCGCATCCCGCCGTAGGCGAACTCGGCGCGCACGGCAGAACGATGGTCGAAGTGTATCCCGCGATCATCGGCCCGGTGATCACTTCCGTGTACGTTCCAGCGACGCCGAAATAGCTGTAGTTGCCGAGCCCGTCGGAAACGAGCGGCTGCGTGATAGGCGTGGTCAGCGTGGGATTCGAATAAATCGCCGCGGCAGGCGTGCAAGCGGGAGAGCTCGTGTAAGCGGGCAGCACCATGCCGGTGCAAACCCAAATGTTTGCGCCAGCGATAGCTTGCCCCGTGTCCCCCTGCACCACATTCACGCGCTGCGACCCTTGCGCGAATGCGCCAGGCGCAGTCAGCGCGAGCCAAGAAGTCGCCAGTAGGATCGTCGCGAGTATGCGAGTAGTTTTCATCATTTTGACTTGTTTCCCTCTTAACGCCTGAGCTCTCAATGCCGCGGGCCGTGCAAATCGATCCAATTGATTGACGGCCGCTCCGACGCGTCGATTCCCTGCCGGGCGCAAATTTTTTCCAGCAGCGCGTACGTGTGCGGCAAGTGAATCTTGGCCATGTCCTCCACGAACGCGCGCATCATTTCGTCGTTACGAATTCGCCGGTAGATCCAGCGGAGGAACATCACCAGTTGCACCAGGGACGAGAGGGCCACAGTCCACCAATAAGGATCATCGACAATGCGAATTATTTTGGCCAAGGGGCGGCACCGAGAAGGAAGGCATTTCGCGCGTGACCGAGTTGGGAACCTGCGATGGGAGTCTGCCGCTTATTTTGTTGCGGCTGCGCGCTTCTTTACCAGATAGACAGCAATGAAGTACACCGCAAAGCTCGCCGCCAGTACGATGCCCGCCAGTTTCAAACTCAAAGTAACAGCAAAGCACAGCACCGCGACGCCGATCAGCCAGATAAACATTTCTCCCGCAAGCGCCTGTCCCCAGCGCGCTTCTCCGCCGCCGGACGGAACGCGCGGCGTAAACGCAGGCCAAAACCGCGGCACCGCTTTCAAGTAAGCGCGATAGGATTCTCCCTGCGTACGCAGCAGCCCGTCTTCCTCGCGGAAAATTAGCCGATACATAAAGAACCACATCCCCAGGACCATAAAAAGCCAGCCCGCGGGGCTAGCCATGGTCCCAATGCCCGCCGCCAGCGGCACATTCGCGAGATACAACGGATTGCGCACGTAGCGGTACGGCCCGTCGGCCACCAAGCCTTCAGTATGCTGGGCCATGTCATGAACGACTTCCGTCTTGAGATATGCGGTGCCCCACGTACGAATCAAAGCGGACAGAAAAACCAGCACCGCGCCGGCCCCGAAAATCAGCCGCCCCAAGTCATTTGCGCGCGCGCTTTCCGGATTGATCGTTGGCGCGACCAGATGCAACAGCCACACCGCGAAATTGACGTGATCGACGTTGTACAGCCCAAAGCCGATCCATATGATCGCGCCGATGATCCAAAAGCGCTGTTCAAATTCAAATTTTGTGGCGCGCATGGCCGCATAGTGTGCCACACCCCGCCCGGTTTTCGTAGCGCCGGCGTCCCGCCGGCTCTTTTGACTTTTCCGGTCGGTCGGCAAACCGCCACGCCCGACCGTGAGTTGGAGTAAAAGGCTCCCGTAGGGGCGCAGCATGCTGCGCTCGCTAAAGCGCCGGCAATCAGCGTTCATCAGGCTGCTTAGAGCGCGTTAGGACGTCGGTGGCTATCTACCCAAACAGCGACCCGACGCTGGAGCCCAGTCCCACCAGCCCACCGAGCCCGCCGATCGACGATCCGCTCGACGCTCGCTGCCGCACGTTGAGCAGTTCCGCCGGCACGCCCATCGCTTTGCCGAGAAGATTCGTATCGATGCCGTAAGTCTGCGTCAGCGCGTTGAGCCCCGCCTGCTGTTCCTTGTACGCCTGATTGGCGAACGCGATTTGATTCTGCTGCGCCGTGCTCGCGTCCGTCTGCGCCTGCTCGCGGCCGAGCTGCGCGGTCAAGTCGCCGTACCCCGCGGTATCGTTCGTCGCCGCTGCATGGTTGGCCGCGCTTTCACGCAACGCGTCATACGCCGTGTTCGCCGCTCCCAAACTTTGCTGCGTAATGTCAGATTGCTGCTGCGGCGTGTAGCCCGTGCTGGTCAGCAAGCTTTGAATCGTAGGAAGCAGCAGCGAACGGTCCTGCCCTCCCTCTTGGTTGGACTGCGAGATCAGCTGGTTCTGCTGCGCCAGTTGCTGGTCGGTCAGTTGACGCGTCGTGCGTTCTGCTCCGCGTGACATATTTCCTCCCTATAGAAAAGTCTATTGATGAATTACGGATCGGATAATCCGCGGCCGCGCTCCATCGCTTTACTGGCGTGGCGCGAGCCGCTTGACTTCGGTTTCCCTCTTCGCTACTCTCCGCGGCACACGCGCAATTAGCTTTGCCTTGCCCTGTGTGACAGCACGTCAACCCATTTTCCATCTGGCATTCAATTCAAGTTGTCGCCGAGGAGGTCGGCCAATCCATGAAAAAAGCATGTGGTGTTTTGCTGGGAATCTGTTTCTTACTTGGCACCGCGAGCATCGCCGCAGCGCAAGAAAAATCTGACGGCATGCATACGCCACCGACGATACTTCGCATCGAGCGCGAATTTCTGAAACCCGGCAAGTCCGGTTCAGCGCACGACCGCACAGAAAGCCTTTTCGTAAAGGCCATGAGCAACGCGAAATCGCCCGAGTACTACATCGGCATGGATTCGATGAGCGGCAAACATCGCGCGCTCTACTTCATCGGATACGATTCGTTCGCCGAATGGGAGAAAAATGTTGCGAACGAGCGGAAAGATCCCTCGTTCTCCGCGGCGCTCGATCGAGCGACAGTCACTGACGGCGAACTTCTCGATTCCTCTGATCAGACCAGCTGGGTTTACCGCCCGGACCAAAGCCTCAACCAAACCGCCAGCCTCGCTGGCATCCGCTACTTCGAAATTGAAGTCTTCCAAATCAAGCCCGGCCACGAAGCCGATTGGGACGATGCCGTCAAATTGGTAAAGGAAGCGTACACCAAGGTGCCGGATGCCCACTGGGCCATGTATCAGAGCGTTTTCGGCCGTGAGCAACCCGCTTACCTGGTCATCATCCCGCGGAAGTCCATGTCCGAGGTTGACGCCGGTTTTCAGCAGGCTTCGAAGTTCATGGCCGCGATGGGCGCCGACGGAATGAAAAAGTTGAGCGAGCTTTCCGCCGCAGCTATCGCGTCATCTGAAACCAACATCTTCGCCATCAATCCGCGGCAAAGCTATATGGACGAAGATCTAATCAAGGCCGACCCCGACTTCTGGCGGCCCAAGGCTGCACCCGCCCCCGCTGTCAAGAAAGAAAAGGCCGAACCAAAACCATAAAGCAAAAGACGCCTTAGGTCGCGTCGCGACGGGTCGCCGCACTTTTCGTGCGGTGGCTCGCCGCTGCTCTCTATCGCGCAGCCTAGAGTTGCGCTGATGGAAACGAAACCCCACTGCGCGGCATTGCGAATTCACCACGACATGATTTAATGCCAATATGTTTCGAGCGAACCCGGAACCCAAAGACCTAGTCCCCGAGCTGGATGCTCTTGCCGCGGCCGCAACTTCCGCTTACGAACTGATGACGGGCATCATCACGCTGCTCCACAAAAATCTGTTGAAGTACAACTGGGTCGGCTTCTACATGATCGAAAAAGAACCCGCCGAAGATATGCTGGTCCTCGGCCCGTTCAAAGGTTCGATGACCCCTCACACTCGCATCAGGTTGAATCAAGGCATTTGCGGCGCCGCAGCATCTAGCGGCGAGACGGTCATCGTCGATGATGTCGGCACCGACTCGCGATATTTAGCCTGCTCCGCGGAAACCAAGTCCGAGATCGTCGTGCCCATTTTCGTCGCAGGGAACGTCGTCGGCGAGCTGGACATCGACAGCCATTTTCGCGCCGCCTTCGCCTCCGAAGACAAAAAGCTATGCGAGCACGCCGCAAAACTGCTCGGCACCTGGATCGAATCTCACCCGAGCAGCTAGCTGTAAGACCACCTCCACATTACAAAACAAGCCGCCGACAGTACGGCGTCCACGCGTCGTCGCGAACCCAGCCAATGGCCGCAAGGCGGCGACCGAATTTCTTGGCGACAGGCGGCGGCAGCCAGGCGTGCGCATCGTGCAACCCGCGCGCGAGCAGATCGCGTTCGCCGGCGCGGTGCAACGCGAGCAGCCGCGCGTAACGTTCGCGCGGGTTCCCTTCCCCCGGCGAAACCAGCAGATACATTTCGCAAGTTAACCGCGCAAGCGAAGCCATCACCGCCCGCCCCGCGCCTTCTTCCACCACCATCTTCGAGACAAACAACGGATCCGCAAGATCGGGGAACGCGTAATCGAATCCTTGCTGCGCGTGCATGTGCCGCAGCGCGTCAAGATCAGCGTCAGTGTATTCGCGAATGAGCACGTGCCTTAGGGTTAGAACACTCGATGGCGCAAGAGCGGATGCACCCGCGCGACGGCCTCGGTCGCATCAAACATGGTCGCGCCCGTCGCGACTCCGTGCGCAGCGAGTGCCGTTTGCGCCGCCTCCGAGATTGGCTTCTGCGCAAGAGGATGCGGTAGCGCTTCAAATGCACCGTCGTCCTCGAGCGCCAGATGCGCTCCTTCGTCCGCTTCGATGAGGACGAGGATCGGCGTCGCGTCTGTCTCCGAAGCCGCAATCGACGGTTCCGTAGGGGCACAGCATGCTGTGCCCGCCGGTGTAATGTCGTGCGCACTCGTAGAATCGCTGCTCAGCGGTGCCGTTGCAGCCGCGCCGAGCGCGAGCCAATGCGAATTCGCAAACCGGCCAGCGTGCCGATGCCACGCGCCGAGCGTCGTCAAGTAGTAGCATTTTCCAGTCATATCGATCGTCGAGGAAAAAACGGACGGGCTGCGCTTATGTAGCGGCCGCCCTTTTTACCCTGAGGAACGAAGGGCAGGCGGGCGGAATTTGAGTCGTTTTAAGTCTAGACTTGTTGCCCCGAAGGCCGTCGTTACGAAGGCACGGAACATCTTTTTATAGGGGCGTTAGAAAAGCTACGACGAGAAGGTGTAGTTGTGCGTCAGAACGCTTGCATTGCGCTGCCCTGCAAAGAATTGGTGATAAGGTCCGCAGCTCACCGTCACCTTCTTCCCTTCCTCGACGATCGTTTCGATTTTCTTCAGCGTGATTCGTCCGAAGCGGCCCACCAGAACATCGCTCAAACACAAACGCTCCGCGCGCATAGGCGATCCATCGGCGAGCGTAAAAATGTGGTGCGGAGTCACGTCTAGCGATTCGTCGTTCGAAAAATGCAGCCGGATGAACGTGTCGGCATCGCGCACTTCCAGCCGCTCAATGCGGGTCCACGGTTCTCCGCGCGTATGGCAAGGACAACAAAGATGCTCACCCGCCTGGCAGCTTTCGATTCTGACGATGCCGCGCTCTTTCGTTTGCACCACTGTTCCCGCGCGCAGGCAGCTTCCGCTGCCTCCCCCGGAACCGCCGCCGGTTCCGCTGCTGGTTGTGGCTGCAATCATCGCGCCTTGCGAAAGTGGAACGCGCCCCTGCAGCGCCTGCTGCTGCGCAGCAACATTTGTTTTCGCGCTCTGCGCGTTCGCAGGCGAACCCACGCTGCCGGCAACCCCTCCCACCCACGTGATCGCCAGCGCTACATCGTCCCAGTAAGGATAAAAGTAATACGAAGTAGCGGCCGCGAGCCCTGAGACGGCGAGCGACCCGTTTGGAACTGCCGTTGACTTGCCGTCCGCGCGCGAAATTGTGAGCCCGCTCCAGGACCACGTGATGCTCGAAGTCGTCGAAACGTAAGTGAACCCACCGGACCATGTCGGCGGCACGGAGCCTTTCATCAGTACGCCGGGTTTCGTCGGGTCGACCTGATTCCCAGTCAACGCACGCAGAAGTCACCCTCGCAAAATTCGTGCCGTCGGTGATCTGGCTGTCAATGCTCCAGCCCTGGTTCGGCCCGAGCGAAGCCGCCGCCAGCCGCTGCATGGCTTCGCAAAGCTGCGGATTCGTGCGCCGCAACGCCTCAATTTGCGAAATATTCAGCATGATTCCAGTTGTGATCGACGGATTCGGAATGGGTATTGCGGACGGCTTAAATGATTCAATGAGCGCTATTTCTTGGCGAGGGTGCGGACGTAGGCGATGACGTTGGCGATGTCGATCTCGCTGAGGCCCTTCACCGGTTTCATCTTGCCGGAACCCTCTTCGATAATTTTCTTCAGTTCCGCGTCGGTTTTCTTCTGCACCTGATCCGAACTCAGCCGCGCGGGCTGCAGTCCCATGGCCTTCGCGTAGCCGGTAGCGCCTTCCCCGTTAGCTCCATGGCAAAGCTGACATTTGTTGGCGTAAACAGTCTTGCCTACGGCGGCGTCGCCCGCGTCCCCCGCCGGTGCAATTCCGAGCGCCACTGCCACGGCGGCCAGCGCCGCCATTCCATAAACGATCGCTCCAAGGTATTTCGTGTTCTTCACGGAATTTGATCCTCCCGGATTTGCGCCGCCGCTTTGGCGCGCTTGACGGACTGTTTCCTGGCGCGCTGATTCACCGCATGCATCAGATCCCCCTGCGCCGGATGCACGAACCGAAGCATGTGCTGGAATTTCTTTTTCCCCAGCATGGCCACGCGCACTCGCGAAACGGCTCGCACGGTGGCGTGCTGCGGCGCATTGCCGATCAGCGCGGTCTCGCCAAAGTGCTGTCCTTCACCGAGGCGTGCGATCACCGTCTCGATTTCCCTTTCCCGCCGGACCACTTCCACTTCGCCCTGCTGAATGAAATAGGCGAAGTCGGCTTGGTCCCCCTGCTGGACGAGGAAGTCCCCCGGCTCGAAAAGTGCGAAGGCAAAAAGACTGTGGCGCCGGAAGTAACGATAGATGGCCACTCCAGCCAGCGCCAGCACGGCGGCGACAATTAGCACGGGCGCCGCGAGCGCGAACAAAAAGAGAGTCCCTCCGTTCGTGTGGAACAAGAATCCCGCTCCCATCGCATACACCATCAGCGCGAGCACTTGAGCTCCGATCAACGCGCTGCGGATAATCCGTGGGTCAAGCTCGATGGTGCGGATGAAATGGCGGCTCATGGATGCGTCTCCTGCGCCACCGTATTGTGCGCGGGATTTACTTCCGCATGGCATTGCATGCAGCTCATCTTGCCCGCAAATATGGCCTCTTGGCAATCCTGGTGGGCGGCGATCCATTTGGTCGCTTCCGCGTGGCATTTCAGACAGTCGCCGTCACGATAAGGATGACGCAGCTTCAGCGGAAGATGAAACGTATGCGTGTAGTAGCGGTAAACGTCGATCACGCCTTGCTCTTTGGCCTCCAGCGTGCCGGACATGCCGTACGACGTATGGCAGTCATAACACTGGTCCTCCGCAATGTACCGGTTGGTGTAGTGCACCGCCGCCAGGCTGTTGCTCTGCGGATTTTTCATATCGTCCACGTAAGATTTCATGGCCAAGTGGCACGAGCCGCAGAGTTGCACGGTTTTGGCTCGCTCGAAGACCAGGAAATTCCCGACGCCGGACAAAATCATCGGAAACAAGGCCACGCCTGCGATCAGCAAAACCCACGAGGTGGGTCCCGCATCGACGCCGCGGTAGCGGAAGAGACTGAAGAGCACCAGCGTAATGCCGAGCACGATCACGATCGCGAGAAACCGCGAGCCGTAGTGATCCACCGGGTCCTGCTGGAACATGCTTTGCTGCGCGCCAGTTATCAGGGGGAAACCCGCCCAGCAACACAACGCCGCAAATCGCAGCGACAAATTGCGCCATCGCTCGCCGGCAATGCCGCGTTGGGTGCCTCTAGACGTCATGCATTTCTCGCTGGGAAAACGCAGCTTGCATTCGGCCGTCGCCGAGAATGGCGATAATTTAGCCTATCTTCGCCTGCCGCGCAATTGCACCTAAGCTATCTGGCAAACGGCAAATGGCGAAACCAGATTCCTCCCAACACGCCGTGGCAGATTTACTCGGAAAGGTCAATTTGTCCCGCGCACAATTGCGAAGGGATCCGGCTTCGCCCAAGGTACGAGTTTCGTGATCGAGAACCACGACCCCGCCACGCTCGTGCCAATCTGATACGACACCCGCTCCGCCAGCACGTTTGTGAACTGCTCCATGTCCCGCGAGGCGGGCGCGGCGAGCGTCCACGCTCCGAGCGACAGAACACTCACGTCGCCTGGCGAAAACGAAGTCAGCGAGAGCGAGCCTGCCCCCTGCACGTAAGCCGTTAGGTAGCCAAACAAATTTCTGCCGCTCAATCCGGTCGCCGCGAGAAACGCCGTGGAGTAAAACGAATTGATCGCGACGCCGTCGTCCGAAAACTGCCCTTCGGTCAATGCGTAAATCTTTCCGCTGGAATTGTTCGCGCCAAGAAACACCTGCGCCACGCCGTTGCTCCGCTCGATCAACCCGCAGGAATTCGCGGAAATCATCCACGGTGCCCATTTTCGCGAACGCTCCGCCGCGGCCGTATATATCGAGACCAGCGGGTCCTGCATTCCCTCCGTATAATCGAGCATTAGAATCTGATTCGGTTGCGTGGCCGCGCCCATCGGCACGCCGACGTAGATGCGTTTGTGCTGCGTGTCCACCTGCACCCAGAGCAGCTGGCCGTATTGCCAATTGATCGCGTCCCAAGTCGGTTGGATCTCCTGCGACAATTTGATCGGCTCGCTGCCGTCAAAATAATAAAGTCCCGAGCGGCCAGCGATCACCACCCATTCTTCGCCGTAACCCACGCCGTGCGCCGAAGGCGTGCCCACCTTGTTCGACACTTCCTCCACGCCCCAAAGCGCTGGCTCGTTCACTCCGTCCGTCGCAGTCACGTACATCGAGCGTTCTTTCACAAAATACAAATTGCTGCGCAAGCTGAATGCGGCGCGGATTCCCTGCCCGTTGTTTACCGCGATCTCTTGGATGCCGGACACCCCGTCGTAACTTTCTGGCGCTGAAGTGGCGGACGCGCGCACCAGCGAAGAATTCTGCGCCGCGAAAGTCGGGAATATTTCGATGTCGTCAACCAGAAACGACTCGCCGCTCGGCCCCGGCGTGCTGTCGGCATAAACGCGCAGCGTCAGATCCGTTGGCAGCGAAGTTTGCGGAGGAAAAAGTTGTGCCGTGAATTCCTGGTACGAAGCAGTTGCTTGCGCCGCGGAAACCACAAGACCCGCTCCGACCAGTCCCGCAGTGGGGCTGAAGGTGTTGATGCGCAAGGTCCCGGCGGAGAGATTCGCGCTGCGCGCCACGCGCACACGCACCGAATAATCCGTATTGTTCACCAGCAACTGATCGCCGAATGCGTCCGTGATCGCATTCTGCGCGATCGTTCCGCGCTGGATGGTGACGCCATCCGCCGTAATGCGATACGCGTCGCCCCAAACCGAGAAACTCGGCTCGCGGCTCCCTCCCGCGCCAAACGTTGGATCGAGTTGCCAGCCCAGCGGACGGCCGTCGCCGGAAATATCCCAGCCACCGTCGAACGAAAGATTGCGCCAGTTGTCCATTTTGGCGCGCTCGCCCCACCAAAAAAGCCGCTCGGCGTAATCCACCACGCCAAGCTGGCACGGCAGCTCGATCTGCCCAAACAGATTTTCCACGCTCAAACCGCTCAGCAGAATCGTGTCGGTAAAATCCACCTCCAGCGACGTCGTGACGTTGTCGTTGATCGTCATCGTCGCCGGCACCTGATAAAAAGTTGCGCCGCCGCTGGCCGTAAACGCAAGCAGCCGCTGCACCACGTTCGAAGGCCCCGTGGGAATATTTGTCACGTTGACTTTTTTGCTTCCTGCCGCAGTCCACGTTGTTGGCGGCGACGGCGCGGTCATGTATCCCTGCCGGGTGACAAAAATTACGGAGCACTGGTGCGCGCCCGGAGAAATACTGCCGGCATCCGTGGCGTCAGCAACCATCGGCCCTTCCGCCGGCCCGATCTGGCTCACGCGGTCGAAATTCGTGTCGTCGTACTGTCGCGGAATATCCTGGCCGATCAATCCATCCCCGAACGCCATGTATTCACGCCCAAAGTGCGTGTCCGACGCGAGATAAAGTCCCGGCTTGCCCCCCGACGCGACCACCGACAGCACTCCCGGCGAAGTCTCCTTGTACAAATTGCCGATGGAATCCAGCGCGATCATTCGCTGCACGAGATTTGTCGTGGCGTAAGTCTTCAGGCCGTTGATCTGCGGCGACCCCGCGACTACCGGAAATTGCGACACAAGCCCTGGCCGCGTGCGCACCCCGCCGGGAAAAAACTCCACATCGGCAAGCGAAGGCGACATCCCCGGCGGCACATCAGACGGATCAAGCAGCGTGATCCAGGAGCTGAAAATATTCAGCGGCAACGGCGTAAAAGTCTCAATAGACATGGGCACTCGCGAGGGAAAGTGAGACGTTGGGTCTGGGGTTTTATATCCGCGCGGTTCATGCGGCGCGCGAACACTTGCTTTCGTAAGGGGGGCGCAGCATGCTGCGCCCGCTGATACGCACATAACGACTTCACGAATCGACGCAGACCGCTGTGAATCAACATGTGGGGCTAAACTCCGGCCGGCTTCGCCAGCAGTCGGACGAAAGCCCTACTGCAATTTCTTGAAGATGCCGTAAAACGTAATCGTATCGGCAGTGATCGCTGCGGGATACGCTCCCGCGGCCAGCTCCGGAAACGGACCCGCGGCAGCACCCTGCTGAAATATTTTCACTTTGTTCGAATTCATCGCAACGCCAGGAACGAAAACGTAGTCGTACCCGGCGAGTCCGTCCATCCACGCAGTTCCCTGCACCGGCGGCTGGTCCGACGCGATCAGCGGAACCTGTGAAAGGTCCAACGTGTCTCCCGACGTCGTATAGTTCCCCGACGCCACCACTGTCCCGCTCACGTGCACCCGCTTGCCGTCTTCCCATGTGTCTACAATCGAAAATGTAAGTGCCATTGTTCCTCCAAGAGTGACTCGTGATTTTGCTTTTGTAGCGGCCGCCTTCAGGCGGGCGTATTTCTCGAAACGTGACTCGCGATGCCTGGCGAATCTCTGCGGGCGGAAATTACGGGATTCAGATTCCTGCGGACTACGAGTGATAACAACGTAGGCTCGTGATTTTGCCTTTGTAGCGACCGCCTCTAGGCGGGCGTGTTTCTCGAAATGTGACTCGCCCTCCCGAACGCCATGCCGGACGGGACGCGCCCCGCTTCCAAGTAAACCTAACATTACCGCCTAGCCACCAATAGCCGTGTCCGCTGGCTACAGGCCGTCTATCACTGTTATCATTTAGCGCTGTGCGCTGCGTCGGCGCACAACCCGAAAGCCTTCAGCTGAATCCTAAGCGTCGAATGTAAGGAGAGCTTGGTGCGACGATTGCGAATCGTTTGTGCGGTGACGGTGTTGGGGTTGGCTGGATTTGCAGCGGCGCTGAAATTACCGGCAGCGGCTCGCGCGCAAAGTAAAACCTCTGCGCCGCCCTTTTCATCGCAGTCTTCTTCCACCAAGACAGCCTCGAACACCGCGCAAGCCAACGTATCCCAAGCGCAGGCTGGCCTGAACGCTGCGCAAGCACAGGCGAGCGCGCCAATCACGATTGCAACGAACGTTGCCGCACGTTCGCTGGCCGTTCAGCCGCAATCGCCGAGCGCCGCGAATGCAGTCAGCTCTCAGAATTCCACCGCGTCCGAATCCGCGCTCCTTTTCCTCACCAATGCCGACAAAGGCAACAGGATTTTCACGTTAGCCGGCGCGGTGAACGCGTCCGGCGCGACGAACAACGTTTCTTCCGCTATTTCCGCCGCTAGCAGGATTGCATCGTTCGCCGGGCAAGTAGCTCCGGGATCGCTGGGCGATGGCGGAGCCGCGTCCAGCGCGGAATTCGACCTAAAACTCGACTCGCTCGCCATGCGCAGCGGGATTGTAGTTGCGCTCGACGGCACGGTTTTTGTAGCCGACACCTTGAACGCCACGATCCGCAGCATCGCGGGCGCCGCCAGCAGCGAGCCCGGAATCGTCCGCAGCGTAGTGGGACGATTCGGTCCGCGGCAGAATTTCGAACTCGTCGAGCCTCTCGGACTCGCGCTCGATCGCGCGGGAAATCTTTATATCGCTGATCGCGGCGCGAATGCGGTCCTGATGCTGCACGCGGCAACTTCTGCTACGCCGGGCGCGCTGGAAATTCTAGCGCATGTAATCTCGCCCGCCAGCGTAGGCGTCACACTCGACGGCAGCAAAGTCTTCGCCGCCTCGCCCGACACCGGCTCGATCGTTGAAATCAACGCGGCCACCCGCTCGATTTCTACCGCAGCCATTTCGCCTTCTCAATTGTTTGTCGTGAACCAGCAAGGCGCGAGCGGCGGCAGAATCATTCCCACAGGCTTGGCTGTGGACGGCGGGGGAAATGTCTTTGTGTCTTTTTCCGGTCCGGGCGGCGGCCTGGATCAAATTTGGCGCCTCGATGCTCCATCGGGAAAAACGACGCCCGCCGCGCGTGGTTTGACCTCGCCCGGCGAAATCGCCTTCGACTCGAACGGAAATCTTTTCATCGCGGATCAGGGCACGCGCAGGCTTCTCGAACTACGCGGCGCGGGCGTCCCGGCTAACGGAGTATCGCTGACGCCTCCCGTCGGACCCGTACCGACCGATTTCGGCCTCGAGCCGGTTGACGGAACAACGCCGTCGCAATCATTCACGCTGACAAATAATTCGGGAGCGTCGATCACGCAAATCAGCTCCAGCATTCAGAGCGGCGCGACCAACTTCAAAGTGGCGAGCACTTCCTGCACGCCAACTCTTCTAAACCTTGCGAGCTGCACGATCAACGTGGCATTCACTCCGCAATCCAGCGGCGCGCTTTCGGACAATCTGGCGGTGACGTTCACTCCTGGCGCGAACCCTCCGGCCACTGTGACTGCCGCGGTAACCGGCACAGGAGACGATTATCAGATTATGCTGGCCAGCGGCGCTCTCCAGCAAATCACCGTCAATCCTGGCGTGGCCGCCACCTTTCTTTTACAGGTGGTTCCGGACGACACCTTCAGCGGCCCGGTCGTGCTCATCTGCCCAGCCACTTTGCCTACTTCCACCACTTGCGGCATCTCTGCCGGCACTGCCGTAACCACTCCGCTGGTCTCGAGCCTGACTGTGAACGTCGCCGCCGGGACGCCTGTTCCGTTTAACGTTACTTTTCAAACCACAGCGAAAGGCACTCCCGTGCCTGCGGCGATTGGATTTCGTCCAACGATTCAAGCGCCACGCGGCCGATCCAGCGGGCCGTCAGCTTCTGCATCAAATTTCGCGAAACTCCCTGCTGTATCAGCTTTTGCCGTGTTCGGGATTCTGGCCACGATTCTGTGCGCCGCATTTGCACCGGGTATTTTCCGGCGGCATCTTGCAAAGCCCAACGCGATTCGCGTGAGCCTCGCGAATCTTTGCGGCAATTCCATTAGCGGCACGCGCCTCGCGCGGCTGATCTACGTTTCCGCGCTCTTCATCATTTGTTCGGCGGCTCTCAGCAGTTGCGGTGGTAGCGGCAGCAGCACCCCCACGCTTCCCGCCACGCCGGCAGGCACGACCAATCTCACCGTTCAGGGCACAGCCCAAGGCGCCACCCGCGGCTTCGTCGTCACACTAGTGGTCAACAAGTAGCCGCCGGTCTGTAGGCCGTCGCGACAGTTACCTCTCACAAATAAATTATCCGCCGGTGATAACTGTACGGCTTGCGGCGCCTTCCCTTGGTCTGTTCCGGACGCACGTACCGATTGATCAGGTTTTCCGCTGCAGTTTGCGCCGAACCGAGCAAGTCCGCGGCAAGCGCGCGTGCCCCGCGGGAACGAGCAGCCAGCGCCGCAGTTGCAAATCCCAACGCGTCCGTAGCGCTGCGAATTTGCACCGGATCAGTTCCAAGAACGAGCAGCGGCAGAATCTTTTCGTAACGCACGCGCACAGTGATGGATTGCGTTGCCCCGATCAGATTTATTTTATCCTCGCGCCATTCCCAAAGACGCAGATAGCTGCTGGGCTGCAGGTTCAGCATCCCTCCGCCGCTCATGAATTTCTCCATGGGGACGAAGGTGTCCGTCGTGTTCGGCGTAGCCCGCTCCCACAACATGTGCGGCATCAAACAATCAGCGGGTAGTTGCGGGCTGGAGACGTCGCTAATTTCCAGGTTCGTCGCGCCCGTGTCCGAGTTGACGTCGAGCTCGATGTCCTGCTGCTCCACCAACACGCTGACACCATTTTCGGCCAGCTCGCGCTGCAAGCCGCGATACGCAGAGTTCAGCAGCGGCATCAGCAGCGTGTCGGTAAAGACCACGCCCGCCGAATCGTTCACCAGCGCGCGCGCCAGATTCAGCGCATCTTCCGCCTGCGAATATGCGGTTGTCGGGACGACGGGCATTGTTGCCTCCGAAGTGTGTTACGTGTGGAAAACTCTATGTGGACCAGTGCGAATGCGAGGATGTGTTGACGCTTACGAAGAGCTAGTTCACTTCGAAATCATTTGTGCAGGATTTACCGGATCTCCATATTAAGCGTCGCCACGTTTCTTTGGAGTGCGGGAGCTTGCTCCCGCTTTCTAGTCCCGGCCGCGCTTTGCCGTAGCAACATCCCGTAGGGGCGCAGCATGCTGCGCCCGCCACAAATTCTTGGCGATGCTTAAGATGTTGCCAACTCGCCCTTGCCGCAATCGCTACGGCACACGCCCGGTTTTCGTAGCGCCGGCGTCCCGCCGGCTCTTTTGATTTTCGTCAGGGCACGACTTTAGTCGTGCCGTAAATTGTGCAAAATCAGTGCGGCTTTAGCCGCTGAGGGAACGAATTTGCTCGTCGTGACACAAGCTCCGGAAGGCCTGCCGTGATTCCCTATTCCCCGTGGCAATTAAAAATGTACGTCGACCCGCTGGCAGGCGTGGCATTGAACGTCAGCGTCATGCTTCCCGTGGTTGCGGTGTTCTCTCCGGTGACGTTAGCCACCGCCCCGGTTCCTCCCACCATTTTGCAAATGAAAATCGGCGTGAGCGGCCACGTATTCGTGAAATTAATCGCAATCGTCGGATTCGCGGCGGTCGTTCCGCTCGCGGTTACGGTTGCGGTAAACCGCTGGCTCGTCCCGCTGGCCGTGACCGTCGCCGAGCTTCCCCACCCGCTCGATAGCGTGATGTTCGACGTGCCGATCGAGCTCCCTCGATTTGCCAGCAGAAAAATTCCCTGCACGTTCCCCGCATAAGAAATGGACGCGTTGATCGTGGCGGACGATCCCGGCGCCATCACTTTCAGTGCATTTCCGCCGGTAGTGCCGGAAGCGGGAGCGATCGCTAATCCGTCGCTCGCATTCGACATTGAAACCGTGGCGGCGCCCAGTGGGCTCACCGCATTCAGATCGTTGCGCGCAAGAAAATTGCCGGAGTTATCGAAAAACGAAATGGGAGTCGTCGAGCTACTCGGGTCCAGATCGAACATATGCCCGGTTTGTCCCGTGCTCAACTGTGCGATCAAGCTCGGCGCAGTGCCGCTGGCAGCGCCCAGGAATTGGCCGCCCGCGCTGGCGGCGTTCTGGCTTGTACCGTTCACGGTTCCCAGCACGCTCAGGTTTGAGTACACCGTGTCGGCGCCGCCGTTGCCGCTGTCGGCAAGCGGCGCAAACCGCGGCTCGGAAGGCATGGGTCCCTTAGCCAGAAATGCGTCGTCAAAATAAACGAAATTGCTGGACGAAGCCGAATTCTCAAGCAGAAAAATCCGCATCGAATGCGCCACGGTACTCGAGACGCTGAAAGCGTTTGGCACGCGGAAAATCACGGCGTAGTTGCGATTCACAGTCCACGTATTGGCCGTAGCCACTTGCCAATCCGCGCCGGTCACGTTGCAGTTGCAAGTAATGCCGTTGTTATAAGTCAGCGAAGCGTTCGTGCTTTGCCAGTTGCCGCCATTGCCGCCATTGTCCACGTAACTCGCAGGGGCGAGGACGCGCGCATTGGTGGCGATGTTCGTGATCTTGTCCGCTTCGGTGCAGTTTGGGTCGTAGTAAAAACGAAAGCCCGGCCGGAAATTGGCGGACGTCGAGCCAGCTGCCACGCGCACGCCAAAGGTATATTCCGCGGCGGGATCCACCTGAATGCATTGCGAGTTCACCCCTAGCCCCGCGGTTGCGCCGTCGCCCACTTTCACGTTGTAGCTGCCTTGCGTATTTCCATCGATCGGCGCAGCGGAACTCAATTGCCGCGCATATATTCCGGAAGCGGCTTGATTGATGTTTGTGCCGCTAGCCCCGCCCCACGCTAATAAAGTGGTCCCGCCGCTCCATCCCTCAAAGCCTGCGTTCGCCAGTAGGTTCGTGCTGGCAAGATCGTTTTGCCCAAAGTGCATCGAGGGCGTCCAGTTGTGCCCGTTGTTATCGATCGCAATCATCGCAGTCGCAGGTTCGTTCGGCTTGATTTGCGTAGTATTCGTGATGGAAAGATACGGATCAAGTAGATGAATGCCGATGGCCGAGCCGTCCGACGGAAATTGAATGCAGTTGTAAATATCTTCGCAGCGATTGTTGGGACCGAATGTGACGCTGGTCGCCCCGATGATGTTGTAGCAAATCTGCCCGAACGCTGCCGAGGAGCTTTCGCAATCGTTGCCGTAAATCTCGTCGTTGTTCGGATAATTTCCGTTGCTGTCTTTCGAAAGCACGTAGCCGGTCGAGCTAGCGGGCGGCAGAATGCAGGCGTTTTGTTCCAGCACGATTGCGTTGTAGATCCCTGCGAGAAAGAAGCACGTATCCCCGGCCGACTGCGGATTCATATTGTTGTGCTTGAATAAAGTATTCGTGCCATCCAAGTCTCCCACCGAAGTGTTGCCGTAAATTCCGTAGGAAGTTCCACCCGTGCCGAGCGTGATGTTGTTGTTCTCTATATCCGAGTGGCCGATGCTGGTCATATCGATCACTTTCGAATTCGCGCCGGTGGCAAAAAGTGCCATGCCTTCGATGTGCACGAAATTTATCTTCGACGTCGCTTGATTTGGGTTTTTGACCGTGGTGCATCCTGCATTGCCGCAGGCAATGAAGCCCGAAGTGTCTGGATTGGCGATCGTTCCGGTACCGCTCTCTTGATAGCCCTTGATAGAAGCGCCGTCGCCCGTCAATTCCACTGCGTCATTCGTCGTCGTGTCGGTGACGGTCAGTTGCCCCTGCCCCCACAGCAAGACCGTGCCGGCTGGAACAGTTACATGGTGCGCGCCGGTTAGCGTTCCGGTCATTCCGCGCGCGTCGCACACCGACGAGGATGTGGACGCCGAAGCGGCCGCAAGGCACGCAGTAATTTTCGCCGCCGCGTCCGCACCCGCAAACCTCTCTGCCTTTTGCACTCCGTTCAACGCGTTCACCGCGGCAGTGCCATTCACGTCGAGACTGAATTGCGGATTCGTAGTGTTGATGCCCAGCGCGCTCGGCGTGAAACGGTGTGCGGCCACCATCGTGCTGATCATCGAATCTTGCCCTCCGGAAGATGGCAGCGTCGTCATCGTAAAGCTGGTGGTTCCCGCGCCGGAGATGAATATGTAATTGTTCTGCTGCGGCACCCATTGCCCGTTATTCAAATTCGGAACCGTGGAAGTAGCTATGCAATACCCGGCGACCGTCGCGAGCCCGGCAAGTGGTGCGGTCCAGTTCCACGTGATCGCGTTGTTCGTGCCGCTCAGTGCCACGCCGGTGCTTTGTTGCGAGGGCGCCGACTCCGTCGTATTACAATTCGTCGTGGTCGAGTACATCGTCGCGAAGTAGGTCCCCGCCGCGATCGAGCCCCCGGTTGTAGCTGTACCTGCGACGCCTGTCGGTGGATATGTCCTGGGAAACTGAATATCTATCGAACCTGCCGCATTCTCCGCGATGCTCGCGCCGTAACCGAAATCGGTTCCATCGTTGAGCAGCAGGCCGAACACTGGATCGATGCTTACCCCTGCGAACCGGCTTCCATTAAAAGTCGCTCGCAACGCGTCGCCGACGTATCCACCGAACTGGCCGACATCGCTGCGCAGCCGCGGGTCCGGAGCGCCGCCGCTGTTTCCGGAGCGCACAAAGTAGTCAAACCCGTTCCAGGTTTCCGCCGAGCATCCCGACATCGGATTACCATTGTTGTCCTGAACGAGAATGGTAGAGGAAAAATTGCCGCCCGCTCGAATGTTGCAGCCGACAACGGACGAACTGCTCGGATTGTCAATTTGAATTGCAGGCGAACCCCCATTCCCCCCGATCGAATTGTCGATGAGCACTCCGCCGATACTCGTCCCCGCGGAATTGACCTCGATCAAGGCGGGAAGGCCGGTTGAATCCGCCGTAGTCACATTGTCAAAAGTTATGCTGGTAATGCTCGGCAGCGCCGCGGAACCTGGATTTCCGGTGCTGTTGGTTATCAAAAGGAACGGCCCAAAATTCCCTTCCAATCCTCGAATATCTCTGAATACCCAGTTCCCCGGTCCGGGGCCGCTCGTATTCACGCGTTGGTCGTAATGAAATGTGCCGTTCGCTCCTTGCAGGTTGTCGAATTCCGCCAATCCCACGAGCGGAGCTTCTCCCCCCAGCGGAACATCTCCTGTCATCAAGACGCAGTACGACACGATGCCCGAGCTCAAGTTGGCGCATTCGCCGCCGTGCCATTCAAACCAAAACAGGTTGGTAAGCTCCAGAGCGCTATTGTCCGGCTGGCCCGTGTTCTGCACTTGAAGGTTCACATTTTCTAATTTAGCGTCCGTCACTTTATAAAACCAAAGAGCCTTGTTGTAGCCGTCAATTTCGATATCGCGGAAAGTAACTGCGTTACTGCAAGCAGGAAACCGGCAGTCAAACGCAGGCGCATTATTGGGGCTGGCACCCGGCGCAACAACAACCCTCGTCATCGGAGCGCGCGAAAATGCCAAAGTGCTGCTATTTCCCATTCCCTTGAAAGTTACGGAACTACATGGAATTTCAAATATTGGCGCTGTGGAAGGGAGCTGCGTTTGTTTTATGGAATAATATCCCGACGGGAAGTCTATTTCGGGCACCACGTTGATTCCGTTGATTGCGTTTGTGCAAGCCGCATTGATGGCCGCCTGAATCGCCGCGGTATCGTCCGTTAGCACGTCCCCTTTCGCGCCGTACGCAGTCACGTCGATGCGCGGCCGCGGGCCGGTCACCGTTTCACTTCCCAGCACGCTCAGCGATGAAGGCGTGAAGCTCCCAGGATTAAAATTAGTCGTCGTCAACGTTCCGGCGATATTCGCGTTTCCAGCCACGCTCAAATTTCCGCCCAGCGTTAGCCCGAACGCGGAAATATTGTTCCCCACTCCGGTGGAAGATGGATCTGCGGGAAGAATTACGTCAGGAAAAACTTGCGTCCCATTGATTTGCGGCGCCGTGATTTGAACCAGATAGCGCCCCGCCGGAGCGTAAAAGTGATAATTGCCCAGACCATCGGATTGAAACGGATTTTGCGATGGCACGCTGAGCGTCGCGTCCGTAAAGAGCGTTGCCAGCGGCGAGCACGGCGTTCCAGTGGCGGTGGACTGGCATACGGTGATCGTTGCGCCTGCGATCGGATGCCCTTCCGGGCCGAACACGATATCGTCCTTTCGCGAACCCTGCGCGCTGGCGCAGGGCGCAACGAGAGCCGCAATTAGAGCAAGCATCAGCCATCCCGCTAGGCTCACCGTTGGCCGTCCTATTGGCCGCCCCGTTAGCCACCGGCAAACAGCTCGCGCAGAGTGTGAAGCCGTGCGCAACGCTCGATCGCCCGCCCGCCGAATTTTGCCGATTCGTATCATGTCGTTTTTGCCTCGTCGCTGCTTTGTACCCTCGCTTTTGTACCGCAATCCCGCCAATTTATACAGAACTGCCGTCGCTGCCTTTGTAGCGGCCGCCTTCAGGCGGGCAGATTTTGCTTTTTATCTTTCCGCTCACAGTAGCCGCCGCCATAATGACCCAGCAATGGATTGGATCCCGTAGGGGCGCAGCATGCTGCGCCCGCTGTAACATAAGCAATCAAGCCCGCGTAAGGCAATGTCTTTGCATCTCGCACTGCGACACAGGTGACAACGATCGAATTATGGCCAAGCCCCCTTGCCAGGCGCAGCAAGCTACGCCCCACGAAAGCGTGGAAGTCGCGCTATCTTTGTTCGTGCGCCTCTTCGTTCGATTTCCCGCGACCAGCAGACGCCGCTCGTTCCCCCCGATTCTTCACACCGACACCAAGCCCGTGCTTCGCAGCTTTTTCCGCGTCCAAAATTGCGGCGCAATGCTTGCACACAGCCACTCCCTGCTTCACTTTCTCGCCGCACGCAGGGCAATCATTCATGCGCATGGGAACGTAAGCCCACTCGCGTTCGACGCCCAAGCTGATTGCCGCCCGCCGGTGCAAATCGGAAATCTCGCGAAACGAGTGCCCGCGCGCCCACATGGTGTCCCCTTCTCCGATCAGCTTGTGATAAAACGCATCCCGCCGCTCCCGTGCCGCGGTCAATTCTTCAGCCGCCGGCCGCGCTCCCGCGCAAACGAACACGCCGTGGTCCTGAAGGTCCTGCAGCAGATCTACGGCAATCTCTCGCGCCGAAATCGTAAATGGAAAGCGCCGGTTGTCGCCCAGATCCAGCGCATCCCCACGCGACGTCAGCAACAGCAGCGCGTACGCCTCCCCCTTCGCGCAAGCCGGAATGTGGTAAACCCCATGCGTGCGCGACACGTACCAGTCCTGTTCCGACACCGAGCCAATCGCCACCGTCGCCGCCGTGTCGTCCTTCGCTCGCGTGTCCACTAATATGTCCCGATGAATTCCCTGCCCTAGTAGTCCGTTCAATGGTGCCTTCCTCTTTTGGTGATAACTGAATTTTATTCACGGGTTAAAACCGAGCAGACAGCGCAATTCATCGCTAACCGCGCATCATAGTAAGCCGCCAACAAATCCGTAGGGGCACAGCATGCTGCGCCTGCTGAAGCGTGGCCGGGACAAATTGAGCCAGCCGCTATTCGGTTTTCGTAGCGCCGGCGTCCTCGCCGGCTCTTTTGACTTCAGTCGTCCCATCGGCAAAACGCGTGCGCGACAAGACGCCCCGGACTTGTCTTGCCGTGCCGCTGCTCCGTAGGGGCACAGCATGCTGCGCCCGGAACAAGTGCTTGGCAATGCTGCGCTAATTGCTCAGGTCCGTCTTTTTTGCCACCAATCTCGTTCACCGTCGGCTATTTCTCCTACGCGCTCACCACAAATGCCTCCGCGTGAAACGTCGGTGCCACGTCGCCGAACTATTTGGAGTGCGGCGGCTTGCCGCCGCGTTCGGTCCGCACCCGTTGTAAAGGCAGAGCAGTTACGCGCTCACCACAAACGCCTCCCCGTGAAACGCCGGCACCGCGTCGTCGAGAATATCGTCCATGCCGCGATCCATATGGCGCTCGCGACGCGCTTCTCTCGCCGCGATGGCCCCGCGCATTTCCGTGTGCCCCTGCCTCCGCGACCATTCGATCGCCCGCACGATCCAATCGCACGCCGCCGGCGTAAGCGGAATAAATTCTCCGCCCGCGCTCTCCAGCGTAAAGCAATGCTCGTAATCTCCGCGCGACGGGTACGGCCCCAGCGCCGCGATTCGCACTCCATCTTCGATCTCAGTCGTTTGCTCAACCCATTGCTCCGGCGAGCCGTACGACTCCGCCGGCATCCATCGCTCGATGTGCCAGCGATCCTCTGGAAGGTATTTCGGCACACGTCTCAACTCCACTGTTTCGCGAACCTGATTGCCGTGCGCATCGCGGTCCGTCCATCTCCCGCCAATCCACGCCAGCCGCGACCCGCCCCACACCACGCGAAAGTTCGGCTCGCCATAACGATTCACCCCGCCCGCGCGCGTAGCCCGTTCCTGCACGCCAGCCGGCGCTTCATGCGTTTCTCGTGTCACTCGAATCAAGGGATAGATACTTTGAGTCCGGATGCTGTTGTAATCGCTGCGGAAAAACCTTTCGAGCTAGGGCTTGCTGCGAAGTTGTGCAAATAGGATTGAAGATCGTTAACGCGTGTGCCTCAGTGCAAATAGAAAAATCAAGAAAGCGGTTGAGCTGAGTGCGCTACGCACTGCGTGTAGTCTGCCCCACAGACGCAAGAGCCGTTCTGCCTCGGCGGAGGCCACATCCAACTTTTCGCTTTGAAGCCTTTTGTTTGTTGGCAGGATTACGATCAATGTCAACGGAATCACTGCAAACAACAGCGCGCCGCCTATGATCCAAGTTGGGTCACCGCTCCTCCACCAAGACACAAGCCCTAGACCTGAGCCAAGAAGAGCTAAACCCGCCTGCATCGCAGCGCCACGTTTGTAACTGGGCCTCCACTCTGTAAGCGCTAAATTGATCCCGCAAGAAAGCCTGGCCGGTTGTTCAACCAAATTGATGTAAATCGCGGCGCCCGCGAAGATGCCGCAAGCTAACGTCGCCAGGATCTCCGGTATCACTTTCCACGCTCTGTGTCTTTTTCGTTTTTCGACTCTTGACCCGACTTCATCTTCCAAAGAATCTGCCGCATAATCCCGAGCCAAATCACCGCATCGCGCGCAGGCAAATTAAGCCGACGCACTAGCCGGCGAATCCTTTCCTCCGCGTCCGCCACCCGCCGCATTTCCAGAAAGCCGCTGGCATGCAACGCTTCGAGCAGCTTCAGCGTAATTCGCTCGACTTCCGCAGCCGTGGCGCCCGGAAGTTTCTCCGGCAGTCGCGCGGCTTTCCCGTCGCGAACAATTTCGTACAAGCACACCGCTACAGCCTGCCCCAAGTTCATCGAAATGTTTTCTTCGCGCGTAGGGACCCGCATCAGCCAGTGGCAATGGCTCAGATCCTCATTCGACAAGCCAAATTTCTCCGAGCCGAACAACAGCGCCACGCGGCTCGCGCCAATCCGTCTGCGAATCAGCCGAGCGCCGTCTTCCAGCCTCCGCAGCGGATGGTGCAATTGCCGATGTCGCACCGCCGTCGTTCCCACCACGAGCGTGCAGTCCGCCACAGCCTCGGCCACGCTTTTGTATTGTTCAGCTTCCGCAAGGAGAGACGTAGCCCCGACAGCCGAACGCGCTTCGCGAAACGCCGGTTCGTACGGGTTCACCACGCGTAGGTGGCGAAACCCAAAGTTACTCATCGCGCGAGCAGCGGCGCCAATGTTCAGAGGATTGCGCACTGACACCAAAACGATGCGCACACGCTCGAGTTGCGCCGCAGTAGCCAAGGCTGCCTATTCTAAAGCACCCGCGGTCGGGTTTCTCGAGGAAAACTCCGTGCGCGTCAAACGCCGCTCCGTCGACGCGGCATTCGTAGGGGCGCAGCATGCTGCGCCCGCTGAATCCCCACACATAGGTATCCGTGAGCGAAATCTCTGCTAGCCGGGAGCTGCGAGCGCATCGAATCGATTGTCGCCAAGCACTCAGGCCGGGCAAGCTGGCGGTGCCTCTGTGAAAGCAATAACGACGGTGCGGATCAGGACGCGGAACTACCGAGAGCGGAAGCCTTATTCTCCTCGTTCGTATTCGCTGCTTTGGCACGCAGCAGCAAAACCGGGCAATCACTTTGCTTCAAAACCTTTTCAGCCACCGTGCCGAACGCGAACTCGCGCCATCCAGTCATGCCGTGCGTGGCAATAACGATCAAGTCCGCATGCTCGCTCTCCGCGATTCGTATCAGCTCCATGCCGACGTCATTCCCCGTCCCAAGCTCCGTGCGCACTTTTACATTCTTTTGCGCCACCGCAGCGGCCAAATCCTTCAGTTGTTTTGCGGCCTTGTCATCGAGGCTCTGGTCATACTGCCCTTCCTTAAAAATTGACACGCTACCGGGCAAGTCTTGGATGGCGGGCTGTACATGCACCAGCACTAGCTCAGCGCCGAAGCGCGAAGCCATGTCCGCCGCCACATCCACCGCGGCGCGCGATGAATCGCTAAAGTCGATCGGTGCAAGAATCAGCTTAGGTGACAGCATGGTCTGATGGTTTCCCCTCGCCGCCATCCTACCACCCGAATTCTGCGCAATGTTACTCGCCTGTTGCAGTCTCGTGAATTATTGGCCGGGATCCGCCTGGGCTGCATAGGCCATTCCACTGTGATTTCAATCCATTGCAAAAAACTAACGGAAACTTTGGGGCAGCCTCCATTTGTTGGCGGCCGCCCCTTGGTTTTTGAGTGAGTGCCGTTCCTGCTAGCTAATACCCCGTCGGAATCGCCAGGTTGTTGATAAACGCGCCGCTGCGAGGCGACTCGTTCCACACCTGGAATCCTGTCACGAAGTAAAAAATATACGCCGCGGAAATTCCACCGCTTGCGCCGTAGATCGGAAAAACGGTTTGCCCGCCGACGTCGTAGAAATCAATGTCCTGCATCACGGCGCGGCCCCAGTGCGAAAGATCCAGGAAATCCACGCGCGTCTGATTGGCATTGATGGACGACTTGATCGGCACGCCTGCCATCGATTTTTCGCCGGTAAAGAGTAGGTCGAGATCGCTCGCGCGCCCGCCCGCTCCTTCCTTGATGATTTGCGAAATCGTCACGCCGAGCTGCTCCCACTGATGTTCCTGTTCCAGCGCCGTGTAAGCGATGAGCTTCGAAACTTGGTTCGAACCCAAGGCCTTGCGGACTTTGTTGATGGCGAGACGCACTGCTCCTGGCGTGATCGCGGAATTGTTCCCGTTCACTACCGGCGTCGCAAGTTCCACCGGATACGTTGCGCGGTTCAAGTTCAGCCACGTCCCCGTCGTGGCGTTCGTCTGATGGTACAGAATACCGAAGAGCGAAGTAGGCTGCGCCCCAGTGAGCCCGTCGTGAACGATCAGATCGTTGACGCTGGTTCCTGTGGGCAACGCGTCCACCTGAATTAGCGAATTGAACGGATCGACCAGCAAAACGTTGGCCGAACCACGATTCGTTGTCAGCGTGGGATCGTAAACCTGTACCGTCTGGTTGTAATAGAAAAGCTGTGCGCCGGGCGGCTTAGCCATCCCGAACTGCGCGGCCACGCCGGCGGGCAGCCCAGTGGTCGTGATTGAGCCCACCGTGCCGAGCACTCCGTTGCCGTTGGTTTGCATCACCTTGTCGAGAAACGCGCGAAACTGAAACATCGCATTCTTTACTTCGCGTTTCGCCGCGTTCTCGATTGCTTTTTCCGGCGCGTTCGACGCGTACTCAACCAGCTTCGTGATTTCTACCGCGTGCCGGAAAAATACCGGCGTCACTTGTGCCACATCGTAGACCGTGCCCGAACCGCGGCCCAAATCTCCGCCGTCCATGTTAGCCAAACCTGCTTTGCCTCCCGGACGGATTTGCAGCGGCAAGCGCATGTTTCGCGAGCTGACGCGTTCCACGTCGCCGCGCTGCTGGATCATCGTCAGCAGGATGTCGTCGCGCTCGTACAGCAGCGGAAGTTTGTCCCGGACTTTTTCCAGTTGCAGCGCAACCGATTGCGCATTTTGCATTTGTGCCATGTGATTGAATTCTCCCTTGGAATGGAAATCGATAGTGAGTGAAGGGCCGGTGATCGGCTGTTCACGGTGAGAGACTCACGCGAATGTTTAACGCGAGTTCAATGTTGCGGGGATGTCCTCTTCGGATGACTGTGAGAGAAAATGTGTTTGGCGCGAAGCGCGTTTGTGCGGCGCACCGAAAGTCGGCCCGAATTCCTCATTTCCGCAGGCCGAAGCACACTGTCCATTGGTACTAATGCCTACCTGTCCCCCAGGCCAGTTGAACCGATTCCGGCCGCGAGAGAGGATGTAGGCGTCAGGAAGCAAGCGAGCATCTCGGCGCTCGTTTCAGCCCCCCTTCCAAGAGACCGCGTTAAAAATTCATAATGAGGTGTCGTTTACCATGCGACTGAAAAATCTTGCTTTGCTGGGAATCTGTCTAGGAGCAGCTGTCTCCGCAGCGCCTTCCGCGCGCGCTCAAAGCTGTACCGCGTCGCAAGCCGCCGCCGTGCAGTGCTTCGTGGCCAACGCGGTCACCACAAAAATCACCTCGCCTCGATACGGCATGACTCTGCCGCAATTTGAAGCCTACGGCGTGGCCGTCTCGGTGATTGTCCAGACGCACCACAGCTATCTGTTGCTCACCGGAATTGCCAGCGCGATTTCAGACGCCATGCCTCCCACAAATGCGAACGGTTCGGCGAATCAGTCCGCCCAGGACCTCGCGGTGTCGCAAATTGTGAACGCTGCGGCTGCAGGCGATTTCGTTGCTCCCCCGCCGGGCACCACCACGCAGGATCTCCAGTGGTTCACCCTTGATCTCGTAACCGCTATGAATGACAACGAAGGCATGCTGCGGATGCTTACTCCCGGCGTCGGACTGCGCGTGATCGATTCCTACATCGTAACCGGCACCTCGAATGGAACGGTGAACTGGACCCTGGTAGATTCAAATCTCAGCGCCGCCGTCGATAATTTAATGAGCGCCGGCCTGATGAACCTTCCAGCCGAACACACGACCGCGCAAGTAAAAACTCTGGTCAATTCAATAGCGCAAGCCATCCACTCCTACAAAGTTTCCACTAACCGCGCCACACTCTAAGCGCTGAACGCGTGCTGCGATCGCGCAAGATCGCGGAACTCTCTGCGCCCTTGGCTATAGATTCAAAATGTCGGCGTCCGACATCCGCGCGTAGTTTATTTCGCGCGGTCCCATCGAGTGGCGTCCTTCGTTCCCCGCGCCGCCGGCTCCGCCAATGTCCACACGCCTTTCGGCCGTGTGCTGGCGCTCCCGGCGTTGTTGATTCGCGGAGACAACCGTCGTTGTCCATTCATTGAGCACGCGTTTGGCGACCCCGGGCAACGCCTGCCGGGCGCGGCCGGTGATCAGCGAGACGATTGCCTTCTGGTGGCTTCCGTCGAGCGCGCCGGAGCGGAATGCGTCGCGCATTTGTTGGGTCAGTGTGCGGTTTGCGCGCAGCGTGGAATCGAGCTCGCGGTAAATTTCCCCCACCACCCGATTGCGCGCGCTTTTCGAGATCCCTTCCGGTAGCAGCCGTTCCACCTGCGCTTCGATTGCCTCCACCACGCCTTCAACTGCCGCGGCGTTCGTTGAGTGGAAGAATTGCTCTTGGGCCGGCGTAATGGCAGCCGATGTGCTCACTGCCTGTTGCGGAGCAAAGCTGCCCAACTCTGCAGCGGGCACAGCGTGTCGAACGTCCGTCGTCGTGGGCTGTAATCCTGCAGGAGAATGCGAAGATGCTGCGCTGAAGCGCAGCGACGCGGAAGGGTCGGCGGGAGCGGACCGCGAAGTTCCCCGATCCGTGGACGCCGATCGCGCAGCGATTGCCGGAAACGTGGCCCCGGCTGTTTGCGAAACTTGTGTCAT
The DNA here is from genome assembly GCA_963698005.1 of uncultured Acidobacteriota bacterium. Taxonomy (GTDB): domain Bacteria; phylum Acidobacteriota; class Terriglobia; order Acidiferrales; family UBA7541; genus Palsa-295. The sequence continues at coordinate 1,205,619 of OY969113.1, read as the reverse complement.
CGCCCTAGCGAGTGATGCAAACGCATCAGGGTCCAGGTCTGCTACAGCCAGCGCGAGCTTCGCGTGGTCTTCCGGTCGGCGCGAGAAAAACAAGGCATCCATTCTATTCAGGTCCGCGAGCATCCCTGTGGCGGCGCGCGCCGCCTCCGGGGTTGCAAAAGCTTCGCGATAAGCTTTTGCTTCTCGCCACGCCGCGCGCAATTCAGGGTTTGCTTCCAACGCCGCTTTCAGATGCGCGGGTTCTGCGATGCCGACTGCGGCGGCCGCTTCAGCCGCCGCCCCCGCGGGATCGTTGCTGACTTCAGCATCGCCGTTTTTCGCGGCCTTCCGTGTCTCAGACGCGCTAGAAGAAACACCGGTCGCCTCGCTGTTCCGCCCACGATTTTCGCTGGCAAAATCCAATTCGAGTTGATCGAGATCTTGCTCTCCCCGCGCAGCCTCAGTGGGACTTCGAATCGCACGCGAATCTCTTCGCCGCACGTTGGTCGTCAAGCCGAGGATTTCATCATCCGTTGCACTGGAACTGACACGCGCCGGCTCCGCTGCAAATCGCGCAGATGAGTTCGCGCGCGGATCAGCGGATGTGGCTTGTTGCGAATCACTGATCGCTGCAATCGCAGCCATATTGCCTCCATAAAGTTTTTCAGAATGGTTCTTACAGGTAACCGTCCAAGTACAGGTATGGCTGCGGCTAAGCTGCTGCAAGCCCAAGGCTTACGCCGCCCGACAATTCTCGTCCCGCAAATTGTCTCAGCTTGAAACGAAGGTACTATTCCCCGCTCCGCCACTCGCCTGTACATCTATATATGCCAGCGCGGACTAAGCCTTCTTCGGCCCCCGCCGCTGATTCGCCCGGACGCGCAACGCGCCCGCAAAATTCTGAGGTGTGGCATGAGCACGACTATTACTTCCGCAGAAGCTAAAGCCGCCGCAGAGACCGCCGCTCAAGTAGAACGCCGCCGCCGCAAACGCGCGAAAATCTCCGCGCAGGTTCACGTGCGCGCCGTGGATTCTCCCGAACCCTTTGAAGAAGTCTGCAAGAGCATCGATGTCTCGCGCGACGGCCTCCTTTTCACCGCCACGCGCGGCGGCTACTGGAAAGGTCAGATTCTCGACGTCACGTTTCCCTACTCGACCGCCGCGGCTGCGTTGAACACGCCGCAGCGCGCCGAAGTAGTGCGCGTCTCTGAACAAGAGGGCGGGAACTACGGAGTTGCCGTTCACTTCGCCGCGTCGAAAGCCGCGCAGAAAAACGACAACAAGGATGCCGCCAAGGGCGATCCCTTCGCGGTCGGCGATCGCAATTCCGCAATCCCGGCCGCACAAAGTAAACAGCCGTCAGTCGTTCTTGCAGTCGAATCCGATCAGCGCACTGCCGACATCATGCGCAATGTTCTTACCCAGGACGGCTACACCGTCATCGTCGTGCCCACGGCTCAGGAAGCGCTGGAAGTTTTGCGCACCACCGTGCCGGTTTGTTTCCTAGCGGAAGTCGAAGGCAAGGACATGAGCGGGCACGATCTCTGCCTGATCATCAAACGCAACGACCGCCTGCAGCACGTCCCCGTAATTTTATTCACGCGCGCCGCACAACCCGCCGACTACGCCGCCAGCCATCAACTCGGCGCCGTCGTCTGCATGGCAAAACCCTTCAAGCCCGAAAGGCTTTTGCACGTCGTCCGCCTGGTCGCTCCGCCGCCGCAACACAAAAAAGCGCCTACGGCAGCTCCCGCTCCACCAGCAACATCGAACGCACGCTGTAGCGGCTAACGTGGCTCACACAAAGGACATGAAATTCCTTCGCCAAGGCGTCAGACGCTGGGTTTACGTTCTCCCAGTCCTCCATCTTTGCGCCTGCTTTGTAAGCATGATTGGTTACGTGATACCAAGTTTGCAGTATTGGGGGATCGCATTTACGTTCATACTCCTGTTCGATCTTCCAATTTCAGTTGTCGCTTACGCACTAGGTTGGAAACACCCGGCCATTGCGGCCACTTGGATTTTTGTCGTCGGCACTTTGTGGTGGTACGGCCTTAGCCGCGGCGTAGAATTTGTGTTTATCGATCGCGGTCCGACGGAACATCTGTTAATTCCGAAGAATAAAATAAATGCTTCTGACTGGCGGTAGCGCCATCGGACGCACCCTGTAACTGCCGGTTATCCACCGTTCACGGAACAATTCTGATCGTGTGGACGGTAGCTCTCGCCGAGGCGTTTCTTCTGGCGTTCGATGGCTTCCCTAATCCGACCGTCGCCAGGGTGGACCTGTATTACAAATGTCCTCTTTAGCCATGTGCTCTTGAATCGGCAAAGATCGGTCTCGTCCATGTATAGAGTGTTGTAAGAGGGTCGCTCCGGACCGAAGCCTAGCCATGGGTCATCCCACAAGCTTGCTAGCCCATCCTTGCTGATCGAGAATGACCGATAGATTTCGCCCATCGGCATGAATTTGTAAATAATTTCACCCCGGCTTTCTTTGAATTGCGGATTTATGTACACGCGGAGTTCGAATTTCCCAGGCGTAATCTCTTTTCCAACGAAATCATCGTAAGATTGGCAACCCCAATCATAGATCTCATCTTCGATAGCTTGGACGACGGCCTGCTGGTCTTTCACTGTCACCATCGTATTCTCGTTTTGAATGTTTGCTTGCGGAAACAGGAATGCCACCGCCAGCACGATCGGCGTTGCCAACCACTTAGTCGTCATAATTCCTCGCTCATGGGAGTACCACGATCCTCACATCCTTGTCCTTCGTCGCATCCCCCTTGCCGGTTGGATTCGAAAATGGCCCGAATACGGATATAGGTTTTTTCCCCTTCGCCCATTCTGGCGGCCCTTGTCCATATTCAAGGTAAAAGTGATTCGCGCCGTTGGTCGGGTCGGCCTGCTTGCCAGCTCGATGTGTAGCGTAAACCGATTCGCCATGCGCATCGTACGCCTTGGAGCCGATGGTACCGATCGCTTTAGTTTCGCGATGGTTGATCTCGTCGCTTGCGAGACCTCCCTTAATCCCCGAAGCAGCCCTATTTTGAATTACATGTGCCATAGCAAAGCGTGCTTGCTGCAAATCCCAGTCGCTTCCGGGCCCGTTCCCTTTCTGGTCCGTTGTCCGGAGACCAGAGGTCTCATTGTATATCTGGTTTGCCACCCCCTCAGGCGTCTCTGAAGCGTCGTAGCTGTCTCCCCTACCCCCGTGCCGCCCTTTGTGCGCTGGTTCGTGTCGCGATTCCGCGGCATGTTGTTCCTGCTCGCTCACGCGAGCTAGTTCTATCGCTCGTCCAAATGTCGGGTTGATGTAGTACCTGCCGTTAATGAAAGGCATCGATGTATCCGTCCTGCAAGTCACTAGCCATTTGTAAGAGCACTTCGACGCATCGGCTGTCTCCAAGTAAGGTGACACCGAGGCTGCATTCTCTTTCTTAACTGCGTGGCCGCGGGGGTACCATTGGCGGTGTCTGCGGCGTCGCAGCCGCCTGCTGCTTCTGCAAGTAATCGCGGTGAAACAAAGCGTGGGCGCGAACGTTGGCGTAACCCAGCGGCGCCTCAATCTTCGCCACCTGCCCCGCATCGGACGAAAACCACCGCATGCAAATTTCCAGCTCCACGGCGTGATTGTCCGCAAACTCATCCGGCATAATGCTGGGCAAGATGATTTCCGCGTCAACTCCGCTCGCAACAGCTTCCTTAAACGCTGGATTCACCGCTCCAGTCACGTCCTGCCGCTTCACCAGCGGAAGTTCCGCCACGAGCTGCGCGATTTCGCGGTACTGCTTCGTGCGCGACTCCTCGTCTGGAATCACAAACTCTTCCAACCCAATTAGCCTCTTTACCAGCGCCATATTCTCAGGATGCGCCAGCACCGCCTGAATCTGTGGGTCGGGATTCCCAATCAATTGCAGCAACACGGCCCGCTGCTGCGACCACAGCGTCGGATACTGCTCGTCCGTCTCCGGATAGCTGAACAGATTCCCCTTCAGGTCCGCTAGCCGAATCCATTGCGATTCAAACGCAGCGCCCGCCCCCAGTAGCGTCACTTCCACATCATTTGGCCGGTTGCGCCGAAAACAATCCACGGCCAGCAGCATAATATCCGCATGAAAGAATTTCATCCGCCGCCAAACGAGCCCGATGCGACCCATGGCCTGGTCGCGCGCCATCGCGTATCCCGAAGCCGTGTCGTTATTCGACATCGCCCCGCCAAAAAGCGCCGGGAAAGCTCCGGTAAGAAATTGCGCGATCGGCCCCATTAAATTCGCAGCGTGTTCGGCAAGATCCCCGGGAACTTCCGCCGGCTCAGGCTGAAAAAAGCCGGCCGCCAGAGACTGACCCGGTTTTGCCCGCGCGGGATAATGCGAACCCGGCTCGGCCGTCTGGTTTTGCAACGAATCAAAATCCAGCACTTCGCTGTCTGCGTAAATCGGTGGGATGCCGTACTCGTAAGTCTCCATCTGCAAATTCGAAAGCGTGTTGAAACGTTCCTGCACGCTGATCAGCGCATCGCCCAGCGCAGGACGCCCGCTCGACCCATCTCCAGGCAGCGCATGGAGTACGCGCCAGTGATCGTCCATGTTCTCGTTGCGCGATTCGCAATACGCATCGCCCGCGAACGCCACGTAAGCCCCGTCCGGAAACATTTGCAACAATTCGTCGCGCATGGATTTATCGTCCAACGCGAAAAACGCCCAGGGCCGCAGCCATGTCCGCTGAAACGTAATCAGATTGATGTTGAAATCTCCGCCTTCAGTCAGCGGTCCGCCCTGCGACTGCGAAAGGCGCGCCAGCCGCTCGTACTCCTGCGCCCCCGGCGCAACCGGAGATCCGATTTTGTCCGCCGCATGCGGATACGCCGCGCGCAGCCGCGCCTGATGCACCTCAAGATTCCATTGCAAGTACGGATACTCGTGCATCTCGTTGGCCCACGGAGGAGTCTTCAGCTCCAGCCCGCCAACAATCGTGATCACTTCCTGCCCATTCGGCACCCGCAGCCGCGTCTGCCCCGCCGGCACAGTGACCGTCTCCGCCGCCACAAAATCCTCTTCCGTCAACACCGCCCCGCAAAAATCGCACTGAGGCACGGCGCCGCTTTTCGTAGCGCCGGCTTCGCCGCCGGCTGTTTAGATCCCCGTCGGGCTGCGACGTCGCGCTGCTGGCGCTACTGTTGCCGCCACTCGAACTGTCATCCCGAGCGAAGCGAGGGATCTGCTCTTGCTCTTGCCTTTCCCCGCTCGATGCATAAACGCCACCACCCGCCGCGTTGCCGTCGACGCCCCCCGCCGCCGTCTCCGCGCTGCACTCCGGGCAAACGTAAACATCCCCGCCAATCCTTACTTCCCGCGCGCCAATCTCCGTCTCCGGATGAAATCCAAACCGCTGCCCATCCACCACAAACCGCACATACGCGCCAACTTTCCCGTCTGTCCAAAGCTGAAACGCCTCATCGACAATCAAATTCCCCACGCGATTGTTCCGCTCAACCAGCCCCGCCACTTCCGTAGCCGCCTTCGCTGCCGCCACATCTTCTTCCGCCTGCGCCGACGAGGGAAAAAACCTTACTCTCGGCACGTCCTGCGAAAGCACCGAAACCAGCGACAATCCAAACGCCTGATAAATATTCGTGACGAACTCGTACCTCGGCAAATCCTCAATCGACGACCCGTCCGTCATTTTCTGCTCGAACGGTAAGTGCCAATTCTGGTCCTGCTCGCTCCACCACAAATATTGCAGCCCGCGCCAAAATTGATGCGCCTGCTTGATCCGCCGCACTTCCTGCCGCCGCGTCGATTCCGATTCCGTCGAGAACTGAAACACCAGCCGCCGCAGCGCTTCTTGCAACCTGTCCGGCAACTGCTCGTTGTTCGCCCCAAACGGATTCGCCGCAGATGCGACGGAAATGCCCGCGCTCTCGGTAAGCCCTCGCGACGAATTCGTCGGCCCTTCCACCGGCACAATCGCCGCATCCGCAATCGGAATTTGCTTCTGTGTGGACATGTATGTCTCGCTTGTCGACTAGTTGAAGACCGGAGGAAGCCTTTTGGAGTGCGGCGGCTTGCCGCCGCTTTTCGGACGCCGTTGTAGCAAAAACCACGGCCCTAAGCGCGCCAATTTAATTTCTTACTTGTTGCAATCTTTCGCGAATTCATCCCGCAGAAAACTGATCAAATCTCGATGCCCCGCAAAGACATGTGTCTGCGGACGCGCCGCATACGCACTCGCCGAATACTCCCCCGGCAGCCTCGGCGAACTCGACGCAACCCCGCCGCGCATCCCAGGCGCACCAGCAGCCTCGCGATGCACGTGCGCAACAAATCCCCGTTGCGCCCGCCCCGAATGCGACGGCACCAGCTCCGCCGCTTCGATCTCCACTCGATGGATCGGGCCGGCTCCCGCTTGGGAAGCTTTTCCGCTGAACTCGTCATCATCTTCCCCACTCTGATCTGACTGCGAGTCCGCCGAATCAGCCAGCGCGCTGTCCGCCTCTTCCTCCAACTCAGACAGCGCAGCTTCTGCCGCACGCGCCGCTTCCAGCGCCTCCCCGGCAATTGGATTGATGTGGTAACGCCCTCGAATAAACGGCATGTTCCCTCCAGTTTTGTAAAATCAAATGTATTGGAAAACGTGAAACAAAAGTGCGCGCCGGGAAGTTGGCTAAAGCCCAAACATCCCGTAGGGGCACAGCATGCTGCGCCCGCTGAAGCACGGGCGAGGCCGTTACGCCCGGCGCTAGCTCCTCGTCGTAGCCGGTGGAATGTCTACTGCTTCCTGTGGCTTTTTCCGCGCCGAATCAATCTCAAGCATGCGGTAAATCTGGTGCCACGAACGTTTGCGCATCGGCGTGATCATGTTTGCGCCTTGCGTCTTCCCGTTCGTCGCGTTCATTTTCGCAGAAGGAAGCTTGGCTTGCGTGGCGTCGGCGGTCACACTCCCACGACCGCTTTCGAAATGCAGAGACCCTGCATCCTGTGACCCTATGGACACCGAATCAGGCAGCACCGTGATCGGCGGAACCCCCGCAATACCAAGTATCGAATTCAGCAGCGCCCGGTTCTCCGCCCGCAACCGCGCCACGTCCACTTCCAGCGCTCGCGTATACCGCGTCGCCGTAATCCGTTGCCATATTTCACGAATGTTCATGCTTACTTTGCTCCGTCTCCCGACCAGAAGCGAGCGGATCGCGCTTAGTTGCTACCGTTCACCCGTAGGGATATGCTAACGAACCATGGCAAGGATCAAACCAGTGACAATGGCGATGCGCTTCGCGCTTGTCGGCTGCCTCATTTCCGTTCTTTTTTTTTCACTCTGGCTATTGGACGAGCACTTCGATTTCTTCAATCTCCCGACTTTGGAGCAAGCAAGAACGATGGGCAACTACTCGCAACCAGTCCTGCGCGCATTCCTCGAAAAACTAAACTTCATTCTTTGCCCGCCGTACGTGATCACTTCATTTGCCGGGATGGATTTAGGCAGGTCTGCCAACCTAGTCCTGTGGCTAATCTCATTGGCACTCAATGCAGCCCTATATTTTGTGCTGGGTCTCATCTTCGGCGCTCTGTGGAATCGTGTGGCTCAACGCAAATTGCGAGCCGAACTTTAAGATGACGCGGTTTACAGTCTGTCCGATACCGGGCAGTCATCTCCGGCGGTGGTGATGCAAAAATGAAACCGGCTGCACCCGACGCTTCTCTTCCTCCTGAAACTTGCGCATTTGCATCGCGCGTCCCGTTGGATCTGTTGACGTAACGCGCTCCGCAACCCGCTGTTCAAGCGGCGGTGAACTCTGCCACGCTCGTCCCGCGCCATAACGCGACTTCAACCCATACCGCGCCGCGTCAGCCGCATCATCGCCATCCATTTTTTCAATGTCTTCCACACGCGACGGATCGCGTACCAAATTCGGAATCGTGCGAATCAGCTCAACGCAATTCTCCGTGAGCAGCCATTCCCCCGCGTCCAGCATTTGGTACATCAACATCCATCCGCCCACCCGATCGTTGTCCGCCGGAATAGGACGCGGCATTCCCGCCGCCACGAAAACGTCCCCCATCTGATCCGCGATAGAAGCTTCATCCGTCCGCCGCGCAAACGCATCCGGCGAAAGATAAATCGCGTCAATCTTCTCGCGCTCACCGCCATTCCCTCCCGCGTTGTCATCCCGACAGAGGCCGTTTTGTGGCCGACGAGGGACCTGCTGTTGCGGTGCGTACGGACCAAGAGCAGCTTCCTGCCGGCGCGCGGAATGTCCGCTGGGGAGACTGCGCTCAACGATCTCCCGCGCCAAATCACGCGGCGAAGTCCGATGCGTCACAAACTCGCGGTACGTAACAATCCTTCGAGCGTCGTCATTCGACAGCGTTTCATTAGCCCCGCCGGACGCAGTTGTCGAAACTCCCGTAGGGGCGCAGCATGCTGCGCCCGCTGACACCACGCCACCCAACGCACCCGCAGCGGAAGCCGCTCGACCAAGCCGTGCTGCCCCTGCAGGCATTTGCGCGTGCCAATACACCGCTGCCGGATGCTCGAATCCCCAGTCAATCGAAATCCACCGCGCCCACCACGGCTTCCAATCAATCTGCTCCGCCCGCACCACATGCCGCGAGCAATCGAACCTGTCAAAATATTGCCCCGCGAAAACGTCCCAGTCGCCGTCCAGAAACGCCCTCTTCAAATGCGACGGCAGTGCCCGCAGCGTCTTCAAATAATTCTCATCGCCCGCGTAAATCGGATTGTCCGAAACGCGCGCAGGAATGAACTCGTAATCGCTTGCGTCAAACTCTTCGGGATGTTCCATGCCGGACGCGGGTTGTTTGTCGATCCACAGCGACTTCACCCACGCATGCCCGATGTTACCGGGGTTGGTAGCACCGGCCATGCAGGGAAACGCGCCCGGCACAGGACACCTGTTACGTGACGTGAGGAACTGCCACTGGCGGAGGGTAAAGAGGGTAAGCTCGTCAATTCCGATAAAAAGAAACTCGGCCCCTTGATACTGGTAAACGTCCGCTTCGCCCTGGCAATACCCGAAGCGCGTGGTGGAACCGTTCCACCAGGTCACCACGTGCTTCGATTCGTTGTAGCTTTTATAAAGCTCGCGAGGAATGTCGCGCCGAAAATAAAGCAGCAGCGATTGCTCCAGCTCGGGAAATGTTCGCCGCAACAAGAGCGTGTTCACCCCCGGATGCTCCTGCGCCTGAAGCACCGCTTCCATCAGCAGCGCCTTCGATTTCCCCGGCCCCGCCGCCCCGCCGAATAGCCGATATTTCGCAGGCGAAGCGTGAAATTCCTTCTGCTTGGGAAACGGCTCGTAGTGCAGCTCGACCTGTGTGCGTCGTTCTTCGTCGCGTGCGAAACGCTCCACCCCGGATGTGACGGTCAGCATAGAGCCCACGAAAGGTCATTGGTTGACCAAGAACACATCCCCGCTCGCATTTGTAGGGGCGCAGCATGCTGCGCCCGCTGAAGCGTGGCCGGGACAAACTGTGCCAGCCTCGATTCGGTTTTCGTAGCGCTGGCGTCCCGCCGGCTCCTTTGACTTGTGTTGACAGGCTGATTACATAACTGACGCAATTCATAGCTAGCGTCGCATTCATGGAATTTCGCCAACAAATCCGTAGGGGCGCAGCATGCTGCGCCCGCTGAAGCCCAGCCACCGACTATCCGTCGGGCGAAATCTCCACTAGCGTGCCGGCCGCGGAACGTTGTGCTTCAAAATTATGGTGACAGGACCGTCGTTAGCTCCGCTGCGATCGGACGCGCTCGGCGGCTCGATCGTGCGATGATTTTCCTTGAGCACGTCGAAGAAAAGTTTCAAATCACCCTTGTCCTCGCTGCCGCTGAGTTTGCTATGCAAACTCGCGAACCCTTGCGCGATCGCCCGTTCATCAATCCCTTCTTCCCGCAGCGCCTCCGCAAGCCCGCCGACCTGCAGTTTCGCGTCAACGCGTTTTTTCGCTTTGGCCCGCTGCGTCGTCGTATTAGCAGCCATCATCATTTCCTGACTTTCGTAGCGCCGGCTTGCCCTGAGCCCGGTCGAAGGGCGTCTCGCCTGCGGTTTTTCGATCGGCGCAGAAGGCACCGCGGAGTACATCACAGCTTGTTTAATTGTTTCTTCAAATGGGTAGTGGGACACGCCCTCCGCCAAGCCGGTTCGAGTCCCGCAGGCGTCGATTTTTCCGCTGGCGCGGACGTGTCCCACATAGGTGAAAAGCAAAAACGCCGGCTTGAAAGCCCGGCGTCGTAAAGGCAGGCGTGCGAAACTATTTTATTTTTGCGGAGATGAACTGCTTGGTGCCTGTGAGGACGCCGCCGGATTGTCAGGCAGCACTTGCGCGAAAACCATGCATTGATACGGATCCGACTCGCCACCCGGCGGAGCCATTTTCGCCGACACTCCAAATCGGTGCGGCCCCGTGAATAACGCGCGTTTCTTCGGAGCGGTCCCCGTAATTCCCCTCACCAATCCCTTTGCTCCAGGCGAAACCGGAATGCTAAAAAGAAAAATGGGCGTAGGGGCGGAAACTTCCCACACATCGAATTGCTGGATGCACTTCTTGGTCGCTTTAGCCGCGCACGGTGGAAAAGTCGAAAAATCGTAGTCGAACGTCACACTGACCGTGCGCTGAACCACTTGCGGCGGCGCTTCAGGCGTTTGCGTCGCTGAGGCCGGTTGCGTAGGAACTTGGCCCGTAGATTGACTCGGCGCCGGTGGCGTCAATTTGCCGGACGCCTGCGCAGCCAAGTGCGCAGGCATCAACGCGATGATCGTGCCGCCAATCGCGAAAAATGCCGCAAATATTTTCTTGCCATGACCTGACTGTTTGATCGTGAGCACGCCGTCCGCCGAATCGAGATATCTTCCTCGGGCGCCCAAATACTCCATAGCCCGACTCGACCATCACGGTAACACCCGACGCCCCGGCGTTGGAAGACCGTTTCACGATTAGTGTTTGCGATCGGAGAACCGTGTCCGCTGCGAATGGTAGCTTAACTCAGGATCTGCACGGTCACGCCGGACCCGCCCGTAATCGATATAACTTTCGCGCGCACAAAATTTGCGCGAACCCCCGCGGCCACCAGATTGTCGCCCGTTGTGAGCGTGGAGCTCATGTTGGCCGCGCCGGTGGGTACGGCGTACTGCGCATCCACATCGTTCATAGCAGTCTGCAATTGAATGCTGACTGCTGTGGGCGCCGTGCCGAAGCTGATCTGCCAGCGTATTGTTCGACCGTTCTCGGGATGACCCGCGTAGCTGGGCAGGGCGAACTGCTGGCTAGCCTGCCCCGCGGCGGGCGATTCGTTGTTGAAGGCGAGCGCCACATCGCCCGGAAAAATTGAATATGGCGGAACTTGCGCGTTGTAATTCGGCATGCGTCCTCCGGAGCAGATTTACGTGCGTTGCAAAATGTGAACAACTTCAGGAATGCTTGTGATTGAAGTAACGTCGACGTTCGAACCTCGGCGTCGGCTAATGCCGGGACTCCGTAGGGGCGCGGTAGCATGCGCGATCTTTGCGTCCCGAATGTCGTTGCGGGGCTGCGCCCGCCATCAGTACTTGGCAATGCTTACCGCGACTGGCGTCAGTTTTTCGTAGCGCCGGCGTCCCGCCGGCTCTTTTGACTTTCTCGCTCGACTCTACGGCTGCGTCGGCTAATGCCGAGCGCCCGTAGGGGCGCGGTAGCATGCGCGATCTTTGCGTCCCGAATGTCGTTGCGGGGCTGCGCCCGCCATCAGTACTTGGCAATGCTTACCGCGACTGGCGTCAGTTTTTCGTAGCGCCGGCGTCCCGCCGGCTCTTTTGACTTTCTCGCTCGACTCTACGGCTGCGTCGGCTAATGCCGAGCACCCGTAGGGGCGCGGTAGCATGCGCGATCTTTGCGTCCCGAATGTCGTTGCGGGGCTGCGCCCGCCATTAGAACTTGCCAATACTTATGCCAGCGGTCGTTGGTTTTCGCTTCGGAAGAATCGAACTGCGGTCTGCTCTGCGCGGATTTCGACAATAACAAGAAAAGTTCTACGCGAAATCAAAAAAGAATGCAAGTGCTTGTGTGTGTGAGCATAACTCGTCCAAGGCGCAACTAAATGTCTTTCTGTAAGTTACACGCAATTTTCGCCCTAAAAATAATTTTGCACACAGCTTGCCGTGTGAACATACAGATTCGATTTCATAAAGGAAAGCGCCTAAGACGCTGAGTCCCTTCGACTTCGCGGCACCGTTCCGCCTGTAGGCCGCTCGTGACCGTCCTCAATGGCGCGTAGCAGCGTCGCCAGCGTCGTTGAAGTACGCGCGCAACGCTTCGAAGTCCCTCCGCTTCATCTTTTGGGAAATGACGAAATTCGCCGTCTCGTCGGCGGCGGGATTCAGTTGCCTCACCGGCGGCACATCATGCGGAGGACGGGCAATCGCAAACGTGTTTATCTGCGTCAAAGTGTCGCCGTGACACTCGGAGCAGCGCGTTCTCAACGTAACCTGAATCGGCGGCTCGACGAGGATCGAACCGTCTGCCCCTTGATTGACGAATTGGCCTTCGCCGAAGCCGTAGCCTTGGTCGTAAGCTGGCACGCCCTCTTCTTCCGGGACCAACCCTCCTGATTCCGGCTCTCGCATGAAAAGTCTTCGGCTGATCTCGCACACCTTCAGTGACGTCCTTTTGAACGTGCCGCCATTCGTCTTGAACGTGCCGTCATTCGTCTTGAATCTGCTCTCTCCGCTATTTTCGAACATCCGAATCTCAACCTCCGAAGTGAGTGAGGTCGGTTCCAACTTCCCTTCTGTATCAATTAGCAGAAGTTGCGTCACCAGCGCGACGCCGTCCAAACCTCCAATAGGATCACTCTCGGCTCGCTCCGGCAGACCACTCAGAAATTCTTTCATGTCGCGCTGCACTTGCGTTGATTTAAGAAACACCCGGGAAGTCCGGCGAAAGCCCGCAATACTATCGTGCGCGCGCGGATAGAACCATAGAACCTCTATCCATCCGCTGTCCTTTGCAAACACATCGGGAAACGAATACCTTCGCACTGCTCCGGAATAATTGTTTGGCAACGACCTGATCTCCGTGGGCGTCAAAGCGATTTCCCTGATCAGGCGCGAGATCAGATCCAGCGTCGCAAGCCTGCGCTCGCCGAGTTCCTTCTCGTCCGCCGTGGGAAACGGAACGAAGAGAATGTCGTGAGCGCCCCACAGATCGCTCTGCATCAACGCTCTGGCAATGTTGGAGCGGGAGACGTTCGATTCGAGCGCTTCGTGCAGCGCTTTTGTGAAGTCAGGGTAACCTGGCCCGCTAAGAATCAACCGCCTTCCCGTATCCACAATTCGCGATGGGTACAACGGGTCGATCGCGCGATCGCCGATCTCCTGTCGCTCGAACGTGCGCGTGCTCACCCCGTCGACAAACGGTGCGCCTTCGGGAAATTCCTGGCTCACGCGTGTCTCGATGCGCCGCGAGAACAAAAAGTAAAATATTCGGTTCCACGCATCGTTCGGGTCGTTGGAATAGATCCGTTCGGGCGCGGTAGCGAGTAATGCTGCGTAGGAAGGCCCGGGCGCAGTCTCTTGAGCAACGAGAAACGAACCGAGGAGCGCCACGACTAAAACCAAGGTCGCGCCGCGCCAAATCACGATCGGCGGGCCGCCCATAGCCCAGCTTCGCCATCGGTTCATACCTGCCTCCGTCGAGTTCCTCGTATTCTACAACTGGTCGGCTCCGAAATCGCGACTCCCGGAGTCGGACTCCACAATTTTGAAGTACAATCTCCACTGCCGTCTTCGCTTAGGAGCCTAGACCTACCGCGCTGAAAAAGGGATCTCCGCCAACCATGCCGCAAGACTCTGCCGTTCAAAAACTCAACGTGCGTTGCTGCATCACCGGCGGCGGCCCGGCGGGAATGGTGCTCGCCTATCTGCTCGCGCGCGCCGGCGTCGAAGTGCTGGTTCTCGAAAAACACGCGGATTTCCTGCGCGATTTTCGAGGCGACACCATCCATCCCTCCACGCTCGAAGTCTTGCATGACCTTGGCCTTCTCGATGAATTCCTGAAGCTTCCTCACGACGAGCTTCGTGATATTGGCGTGCAAATTGGCGAAGTGCAATCGACCATCGCTGATTTCACCCATCTCCCCACGCACTGCAAATTCATCGCCCTGATGCCGCAATGGGATTTTCTGAACTTCATGGCTGACCACGCCAAACGCTATCCGGAATTTAATCTGCGCATGCAGGCTGAAGTCACCGGCCTGATTTTCGATGGCGACCGCGTCGCCGGAGTAAGCGCAAAAACTCAATTCGGACCGCTCGAGGTGCGTGCTGAACTTGTGATTGGCGCGGACGGCCGCCGTTCTGTCGTTCGCGAACAAGCCGGCCTGCAAGTGGAAAATCTCGGCTCGCCCATCGACGTGTTGTGGATGCGCATTTCGCGCAAGCCGAGCGATCCCGTGCAAACTCTGGGTCACATTGATTCCGGCCGCATTCTCGTGCAGATCCAGCGCGGAGATTACTGGCAGTGCGCTTTCGTGATTCCAAAAGGTGGGTTCGACGCCATGTGCGAGCGCGGCTTACCCGCCTTCCGCGAAGAAATCGCCAAACTCTCCCCTTACTTGCGCGATCGTGTCGCTGAATTAAAAAGCTGGGACGATATCAAGCTGCTGACCGTGACCGTGGACCGCCTGAAGCAGTGGTATCGTCAGGGATTGCTCTGCATCGGAGACGCCGCGCACGCCATGTCGCCGATCGGCGGCGTCGGCATCAATCTCGCGATACAAGACGCCGTAGCCGCGGCCAATATTCTCGCCCCCGCTTTTCGGCGCGGCTCGATACCGGGCGCGGTTCCCTTGATGGATGCGTTCAATTCCGAGATGTCCCCAGGGGACAGCACTCTTCCCGAGGCAATCGCTATGGGTCTCACGCCCGCGTGGTCCGGCGCACCGGGCGCTGCCACTCATATCGATTCGTCTTTTTGGCGCAATGGCTTGGCAAATGACGGCGTTCCCTCCGGCGGGATAGCGGGCAGCAAAGCCGCAGCGGCAGACAATCGGTCCGCGCCTGCGCCAGAAGTGGGAGATAGCACTGTTACCGAGGACGATCTTGCTGCCGTTCAGCGCCGGCGCACATTCCCCACCCGCATGACGCAGCGAATCCAAGTGCTCATTCAGAACCGCGTCATCGGCCGTGTCCTCGCGAGCCAAAAACAACTCTCAGTTCCCTGGGTCATAAAACTCCTGACCCACTTCCCCATCTTGCGCAGAATTCCAGCGTACGTAGTCGGCATCGGTTTTCGCCCCGAGCGCGTCCATACCGATGACTCCGCCGCCGCACCTCCCGCGTAAACGGAAGCAAGCCGCTGCACTCCAAACGGAGTCCCGCCGCGATTCTATGGAGTGCGGGAGCAAGCCTGCCTGCCGGCAGGCAGGCTTGCTCCCGCTTTCTCTCCCGGCCGCGTATTGCCGTACCCAGACTCCGTAGGGGCGCAACATGCTGCGCCCGCTCTAACGCCGCCCAGCCGCTCTGTGCTCGCCATTAAGCCACTATCGCCAACACCAAACCGTTGAATAATTCACCGCCTGTTGATTTACTCAATGTTTCGCGCAACTTTCTACTTGTTCGGCGTTACAACGCCGTACGTATCCCGTACGCCCTAGGCTTGCCCGCGGTGAAAAACTCAAAACCGATCCGGAAAAATGTAGCTCGGGTTTACCCTGACGCACGAACGGGTCTTTAGACCCGAGGCCTTTGACTTCTCGATCCTCAGCGCCGCGGAGAACTCTACGATTCCAACACGAAGAAAGGCTCCTTCCGCCACACGCTGTCCACTGCCCGCAGCAAGTTCTGCGCCGATTCGCCCTTTGTGACGAAGCCGCTCACGCCCGCGTTCTTGGCCGCCTGAGTCAAAGCCTCCATCTTGTGCATCGAAAACATCAATATCGGCATATCGGGAAACGCTTGCAGAATTCTCTTGGATGCTTCCAGCCCGTCCATTACCGGCATGGAGAAATCCATGATCACGATGTCCGGCTTCAATTCCTTCGCCTTGCGCACCGCTTCCTCGCCGTTGGCCGCTTCGGCGCACACTTCGATGTCTTCGCGCGACGAAAGAATCGCACAGACGCCTTTGCGGACCGTATCGAAATCGTCCGCGACCAATATCCGCACTTTCCCCATGGCATTTCAAGATTACCACGATGCATGTACGCGAATCGACATCATCGTTGACGTCAACAAACTGCGGAGTCAACAAGCTGTGGAGTTAGCAGGCTGTGGCGTTAACAAACTGCGGAGTTAGCGAGCTGTGGAGTTAGCACCGTCCTGTGGCCGGAGCAATCTTTGTGGGGTCGCCCCTTTAGGGGCGACATCACCGCAGTTCATCACCAGGGGCTTTAGCCCCTGAAGCTCCCCGATCGCATGCCAAAACCCGCATCCGTAGGGGCGCAGCATGCTGCGCCCGCTGTCGCGCTGCCCAGGCGCTCCCACGCGCGCCATCAAACTCAGCGAACGCCGCTCTCGGTTTTCGTAGCGCCTGCCTGCCGGCAGATGGCTCGCCTAACAGAGGTCGCCGGCATTTCTAGCTAGCCGCGCGATCGAGGTCAAACAGATTCCAGGGTTGCCAGTGCCTCAGCAGCCCTTTTCTTTGCAGAGTGAAACTACTGCGGATTTTGCGCTGGCGCTTGGCTGTCGTTTGATGGCGCCGGTTGCAAATTCTGCGGAGCGCCATTAGGAGAACCGCTCGCGGGCGCCGGGCGCAGCGTAAAAGTGATTCCATGTGACGCGTTTTCGTTCACCGTGCGTTGCAGGTCAAGCTGATTCGCGTCCACGGAATTCTCGCCTCCGTAGGACGTCACGTAGTGCAGCTTGCCTCCCGCTAGCCAGTAATCGCTCACCGCGTAGCTCGAGCCGTCGCGCAAGAAGACCACGACGTATGGCTGCGCGCTCGTAACGTTACTCTGAGAACTGGTGTCAGGCGCATTCTGCCAGTCCCCCGCGTTCCCTTCCGGAGAGGACATATCCTCGCCCGCAGCACCAGAATCGGCGCCATTGAGATCGAAATTCATGTCCGATCCGCCGCCGTACCCCATGCCTGTCGCGCCGCCGTAATAACCAAAGTTGCCGCCGTATCCGAAGCCTCCGCCATAACCAAACCCGTAGCCCAGAGGACAGTTGAAGTCCCACAGCGGATCGCACCCAAACCCGAAACCAAATCCAAACGGATAACCATATCCATACCCAAAACCAAACGGATTGAACGGGTAATATATGATCGGACGTCGTCGCAAATTATTCTGCGAAATACCGGCTGACGCAAATGCTCCATTGTTCGTCGTTCGGTGCAGTGTCCGGCTATCCGAAATCGTCGCGCTGCGATTTGAATTCGCATAAAAATGAGACTGCGTATTTGTGTGCGTGTTCACTGGCGGTTCTTGCCAGGTGTTATTCCCCGCTGCGTAACGCGTAGTCGCGCTCGCGCTTGCAGCATTCGCTCCCGTGCCCGAGCTGCCCGCCTTCCCTGCCGTCCCACCGTTCGCGCCGCTTCCGTGAAACGGATTCCACCAATGCCCGGCCGAATTCCCAGAAGAAGTTCCGTTAGAAGTTGTGTGCGATCCGCCAGCGCTGCTGGCGTGCCCGCCGCCGCTGCTTCCGTGCGACCCACCACCACCGCCTCCGCCACCATGCGATCCACCGCCCCCACCTCCGCCACCGTGTTGCGCAAACGCAGGAGCCGGCGCCAATGCCAGCACTGCCGCAAATGACATTCCCAGTAAGCTCTTCAAGAGGATCGACCTGTTTGCTGTGGACTGCCTGATTGCCGTGGACTGCTGGGCTGACTGCATCATTTTGGCACCCTCCGCCGCGCTAAATACCATGACGGACCATTACCAATCCTATGATTCTATTATATTGGACGCCCCCGCGCACCAATTGGTTTCAACCCTCGCCACCTGTTACTGTTAGTGAACTCCACCCCTACGCGCAGGCGATCCGTGTGCGTCATTACAAAAGCGTCCCCGACGCGTTTTGCCGTAGCGATATCCCATAGGGGCGCAGCATGCTGCGCCCGCTGCCGCGCCGCCCAGGCGATCCCCGCGCGCGGGACTTTGCTCGGCATGAAACCTTGGCAACAATCCGCCATTTATGCCGCCGATTCGCGCCCTGCCATTCTAAGATCTGCCTCCGCACACTCTTGCCGTACTCACCCCCCAAATAATCCCCATGACTTGCGCCGACCCGCCGCGCTACCATATATCGCGCTCCAAAACGATTCGTCTCGCGCCACACGCTCCCCTAAGGCTCAACCCATGATCACCACCCAACGCGCCAAGATTCACAGCATCCGCCGCGAAGACTCAACCCTGATTGGCCCAAGCATCCAAGCCCGCATGAGCGCAGGAAAGGTTCTGCGCAAACGAGTTTCCCGCGGTTCTCACGCCAAATGGGTTCCGCCCGCAGGCCGCCCCGATCCCATCGAAGTCCTGCGCCAATCCGACCGCGGCCGCCTGCCCGAACTCTTGCCCATCCGCTACGCTCGCATGCGCCAGTCCCCTTTCGCGTTTTTCCGCGGTTCGGCCGCAGTGATGGCCTGGGATCTCTCCAAAACTCCCTCCACAGGAATTCGCGTGCAGGCTTGCGGCGACTGCCACGCCGCGAATTTCGGCGGATTTGCCAGCCCCGAGCGTCAGCTCCTGTTCGACATCAACGATTTCGACGAAACTCTTCAAGCTCCCTGGGAATGGGACGTCAAGCGCCTCGCCGCAAGCATCGTCCTTGCCTCGCGTGAACTAGGCATGGGCAGTGGCCGCTGCGAAGATGCCGTGCTTACGATGGCGCATTCCTATCGCGAACACATCCGCGAATACGCCGAAATGCGCAACCTGGAAGTATGGTATTCGCGCATGGACGCCGAGGTCTTTATCGAAGACGCCAAGACCATCGCGGCGAAAACTCGCTGGAAGCAAGTCGAGGCCAAAGCGCGCCTGCAAACTGCCGAGCACATTTTTCCCAAAATCGCCGACGTAATCAACGGCCGCACGCGAATCGTTGATCATCCCCCTCTCGTGTACCACACGCGTGACGGCGACCTCATGCAAAAGCACGTCACCCAAATGTTCCACGCCTACCGCGAGACTCTTCCCGCAGAGCGTCGCGTAATTCTCGACCGCTATCACATTATCGATGTTGCCCGAAAAGTGGTGGGAGTCGGCAGCGTAGGAACGCGCTGCGCCGTAGCTCTGCTGATGGCCGGCGAGCACGACCCCATGCTGCTGCAGTTCAAAGAAGCGCTTCCCTCCGTCCTCGAGCCTTACGCCGGTAAGAGCCGCTACGTCAATCACGGTGAGCGAGTGGTCACCGGCCAGCGCATGCTGCAATCCGCGAGCGACGTCTTCCTCGGTTGGACTCGCGACGAAGAAGGCCGCAGCTATTATTTCCGCCAGCTCCGCGACATGAAAATGAAGATCGATCTGGAAAACATGACCCGGGGCGACTGGCTGGAGTACGTCGAAATCTGCGGCTGGACCCTGGCCCGCGCACACGCGCGTACCGGTGACGCAGCGCAAATCGGTGGCTATCTCGGCAAAAGCGAAAAATTCGACGTAGCCCTCGGGCAATTTGCCGCTTCCTACGCCGACCAGACCGACCGCGACCACGCCGCGCTGGTCAAAGCCATTCGCGCCGGCCGCCTCAAAGCCCAAACCACCGCCGCCGCGTAATCACAATTCGCGCTCGCTCGATTTGTATGGAGTGCGGCGGCTCGCCGCCGCTTTCGCAGTCGCAGCCCAAGCGCGCCCTTTGCGTCTCGCTTCCGTGTTGCCCTGGCTCATGCGTGCTTTTCGTAGCGCCGGCGTCCCGCCGGCTCCTTTGACTTCCTTAACCGACATGGTCGGCTCCGAATTTATACCGTGCTGAATGAACGTGCAAACTTTGTTCGTGCCCAAATTGTCTGCGCCGCCCAAAACATATCCGTAGGGGCACAGCATGCTGATCCGTAACCCGGCGGCGCTCCGCACTTCGGCTTGCCCTAAGAGGATCAGCCGCTGAAGCTTGCGCGCCAGTGCGTCGCCTTTACCACGGTCAAATAATCTTTTCCTTCTCCAATTCTTGAACGATAATCCTGGCCACCGCATCAATAGCCTTTGATGGTGTTTGTGGGTTCACCGTATCGCTCGTCCCCGTCCAGATAAGTTCCCCGTCCGGCTTCAACGTTGAATAAAAATTCGTTTCGATTTGCGCCGTTCTTTCCACTCGCAGATAGTCCGGCGAATAAACCTCCGGATAGATCGTCCCGTAGTAGCCGTAAAACGAGTTGTAATACGGATAGGGCGTGTAAACCTGTCCCGGAATTTCAGTCACGCTCTTCTTCACCTTAACCAACCTCGTAGCGATGATCGCATCGATATTCTGCCCTCGCACCACGTCCTTCAATTCGCTCATCACGAGCGGCGTCGAGTTGGGCCTCGGAAGCAACGAATAGCTCGGAATAGCCGCAATTCCAGGTCTGGTAATCTCCGCCGAGAGTCGATCCTCAAATTCCGCCCGGTTTACCGCCTTCCCGTTTATACCCAGCACAAGAATTGTTTTGAAATGCCCGCCGGAATAGTACGGATTCATCCAAGTGAACACAAACTTCGTGTTCCCAGCGTCCAAAGACGTCAAACAGGTTAGAAGGACCAGCACAGCAAACACCGCCAGCACCAGGCTCGCTTTAGGTCTTCTCAAAGTCTCTCCCCTTTTTCGTCACCAGCTCAAGATTGCGCAACGTGCACGGTAACACTGATGGCTCGGCGCTTCGCATCAAGCGCGCTCACGTCGGTATGCCCACCCGCCTAACCAGTTCGGCGAACCGAGCATCAGAACGTATCGGTTCCCAGAGTGGTTCCCTGGCAAGATACGCAAGACGAACGAACCGCTCTTCGCGGCTTTTCTCCAGCCAGTCGAATGCCTGATCGTTGTCTCGCAGGCCTGCATAAACCAACGCAATGTAAAATCCGGGCACGTACCGCTGCTTTGAAATCGCTTTCAACTGTTCGATTATTTGCAGCGCCTCGCTTCGTTCGCCCAGCAATCCGTGTATGTATCCACGAAGCCCGGCGACCGCCGGCAAATCGCGGTTCATCGCAGACACCTTTTCTATTTCCGTTATTGCTTCGCGGTACAAGCCTTTACCGGCATACGCCTGCGCCAGCACCACATATACTAGAAAAAGGTCCGGAGCCATTTCCAGCGTCCTGCGGAGTTCCTCAATCGCTTGATCGAATTTCCTCGCCACAAAATACTGCACCGATAGCAAGTAGTTGGCGGAAGGCGAAGCAGGATCTAGCTCTACCGCGCGATTCGCGAGCGCCAGCGCTTCCTCAAAGCGCCCGAGGGAACTGAGGTACGTCGGGAAATAAATGTGGTATGAGAGACCCCTTGGATTAAGCTCGTACGCTCGCTCAAAATGTTTCTCCGCCGCAACCCAATCCCAATCGTAGCCGAAGCTCGCGTACCCCAGTGCCACGTGCGGGTCGGCCAGATTATCGTCGAGCTCCAACGCCTTAACCGCGGCGGCCTTCGCTTTCGGCATCAACTCTTTCGGCGGAAACACATTCATAAACGCCATCTGTGTGTAGGCTTCAGCCAAGCCGGCATACGCCATCGCATAGTCAGGATCTTTTTCGATGGCTTGTTGGAAGTATCCGACACCTTCCGAGAATCCGTCCGGCGTTCGCTTGTTCGCCTGGAAGCGGCCCTTCAGATAGAGCTGGTAAGCTTCGAGATTCGTGGTACCCGCTTTCACCAGCGGCTGTTGGCTTTCGCCTCTCAACGTCACCTTCAACCGGTTCGCAATGGTTTTCGCGATTTCGTCCTGCACCTCAAAGATATCTTGCAATTCTCGATCGTAGCGTTCAGACCACAAGTGGTATCCGTCGGCGACGTTAATAAGCTGCGCCGTAATCCGCAGCCGATTCCCCGACTTGCGTACGCTCCCTTCCAGAATGCTCGTCACGTTCAAGCTTTCGCCAACCGTCCGCAAATCAATCTGCTTCCCCTTGAACGAAAACGCGGAAGTCCTCGCCACCACGCGAAGCTCCTCGATCTGCGCCAGCGCGTTTATGATCTCTTCGGTAATTCCATCCGCGAAAAATTCATTCTCCGCATCCGAACTCATGTTCGTGAACGGCAGCACGACGATCGACGAATGGCTCGCGCGAGCTGCACTCGCCGCGATTTCTTTTGCCGATTGCGTCTGCGCTGTCCCGGAAGACTTGCCCGAATCCACCTCTCGCTTTAGTCTCTGCAAGTCGGCGCGCATTTCGGACGCGTGCTGGTATCGCAAATCGCGTTCCTTCTCCAGTGCTTTTTGAATGATGTCTTGCACTTTGAGCGGTACACCGGGGTTCAACTTCACCGGAGCCACCGTTTCTCGATTCAGTATGGCGTCGAAGATCAGCCCAGTGGTGTCCCCGCGAAACGGCAGCGCCCCGGTCGCCATTTCATAGAGCACCACGCCGAAAGAAAAAAGGTCGCTCCGCCCGTCCAATTCTTTTCCCCGCACCTGCTCCGGCGACATATAGGCTACGGTTCCCAAAGCCGTACCCGGAATGGTCAGGTGCTCCGAGCGCAACCCCGCGTTGGCTTCTGCTGTGACCGTCGCTTCCCCAACGCTGTCGCTCGCGGCAGCAAGCTTAGCCAGCCCGAAATCAAGAATCTTGGCGTGTCCTCGCGCCGTAACCCAGGTATTCCCCGGCTTAATGTCGCGGTGAACGATTCCTTTCGAGTGCGCCGCGTCCAACGCTTCCGCTATTTCGATTGCAAGATTCAGGAATTCATCCAGCGGCAACAATTTCCCCGCGATGCGCTCCTTCAGCGTGCTTCCCTCCATGAATTCCATGGCGATAAACGAACGCCCGTCATCTTCGCCGATTTCGTAAATGGTGCAGATATTCGGATGATTCAAAGCGGAAGCCGCGCGCGCTTCGCGCCGGAATCGTTCCAGTGCCTGCGGATCTTTCGCCAAATCTTGCGGCAGAAATTTCAGCGCCACGTGACGCCCCAGCGTCACATCGTCCGCCTTGTACACCACGCCCATGCCTCCGCCCCCCAGCTTTTCCAGGATGCGATAATGCGAAATCGTGCGCCCAACAATAGAAGAGGAGTCACTCACTGCCCGGCATTTTACGCCAGTCGCGAACCCGGATAAACAAGTGATGCGCCAATTGCACCATTTCTCCGGTCAGCAACGCAGTTGTAGCGGCCGCCTTTTTACCCTGAGGAACGAAGGGCAGGCGGGCAGCTTTTTCTCTTTCCGTGGTCGCAGCCGTGCCGTTGCAGTTGTAGCGGCCGCCTTCAGCCGGGCAGCTGTTCCTTTCCCTTGTTCACCGCTGTACGATGAGGAGAACAGTCCTCAACCCAACTAAGCTAATATATGCGGCGCGTCTCGCGAACCAGCCACGGAGGATCGAAATGCCAAACCCATTTGTTCACGTTGAACTCCATACCACCGACATCGACAAAGCAAAGAAGTTCTACTCCCAGCAATTCGCCTGGCAGCTCGAAGACGTACCAATGCCCGGCGGCACTTACACGGTGATAAAACCAGGCAAAGGAACCGGCGGCGGCATGATGCAGCAACGCGTCCCCGGCGCGCCCTCATCCTGGCTAGCCTACGTCGAAGTAGACGACATCGCCGCCGCAACCCATAAAGCCAAATCCCTCGGCGCCAAAATCACAATGGACGTCACGGAACTCCCCGGAATCGGCTGGATGAGCATGTTCATCGACCCCACCGGCGCCGCCCTCGCACTTTGGAAACCCGCAGCCGCCTGAAATCTGCATATGCGGACGAAAACTTGAGATTCACGAACCTAATTAGGGGAGTTCTAAACTAATCCGTTCATGCCTCTCTTCGAATTCCACGACCAACCCTGGTTCCCCGCCTACCTCCGCGACTACGTCACCGACGGCTTGCAATCCGTCTTGAGCCTCGGCGGCATCTATCGAGGCATCTCCGCCAGACTGAACAACGCTTTCCAAGCCTGCAAAGCTTCTCGCGTCGTGGACCTATGTTCCGGAGGCAGCGGCCCCTGGCCCTGGCTGCACGAATCCCTGCGTGACGGGCAAGGCCGCCTCGCTGAAGTTTGCCTAACGGACCTGTACCCAAACACACCGGCATTCGAGCGCATAAAAGAACGTACGCACGGCGAGATCACCTACTGGCCGGAATCCGTTGACGCCACCAAAGTCCCCGCCCAGCTCAGCGGCTTCCGCACCATCTTCAGTTCCTTCCATCACTTTCCCAAGCCGCAGGCCATCGGCATTTTGCAGAACGCTGTCGACAACGGCCAGGGCATCGGAATCTTCGAAGCCGCTCGCCGCCATCCCGTCACCATCGCGCAAAACGCCTTAATGTTTTTCGGTGCCCTCATCACCGCGCCTTTCATTCGCCCTTTCCGCCTTCCCCGCCTCTTTTGGACTTACATCCTTCCCGTGATTCCCTTCCTCCTGTTTTACGATGGCGTAATCTCCAGCCTCCGCGCCTATTCAACGCAGCAGCTCCGCGAAATGATCGCCGCCCTCCACTCCGACGGCTACGTCTGGGAAGTAGGCGAAGAACCCCGCGGCTTCGTCACCGTAACCTACCTCCTCGGCTACCCCGTCAAATAGTGAGAAACCAGAATCCGCAGGTTTTACACCTCGTGGTGTTTTTACAATCGCTTGACGATAGAGGCTATCCACGCGCAAATCATCGGAAAACGAAATAGCTTTTCTTCCAACGCTTCGGTAATTACTTTGTCGGCTTCGTCGGGATCCACATCCAGAAAATAACCATTCGCGCGCAGCATGGCGTCCGCCATCACAAAGCTGATTCGCTTGTTCCCGTCAATGAAGGGGTGATTGTTTGCCAGCGACTCCATCAAAGCGGACGCTTCCTCGATGATCCCGCTGTAGTAGCCGCTTTGTGGCCGAAAAATGGCCGACTCCAACAATCCTTTATCTCGGATTCCCTGCCGTCCGCCGAATTCCTCGATGAGCATGCGCTGGGTCGCGATGGTTTCAGCTACCGTCGGGTAAATGCGCCGCGCCATCTACTTCGCCAAAAGCTCGAGCAGCTTCCGGTTCTTTTCCACCGATCGCCGCACGTGAGCCATAATCTCAGGACGCACCGCTCCCTGCGTGGGCGCAACGAACTGAATGTAATGTTCCACCGCTTGTTCCAGGACATACGTCGTCGTCTGGCCGTTGTCCTTCGCCAGCTTGGCCAGATCCTCATAGAGCGCCGCACGCATGTTGAGCCCCACCTGTTTTTTTGCTTCTCTCGCCATAGTCGCCTCTCCTCCCAACTCGCTCGATTATATCCGCCGGAAGTCTTACCAGTCAAGACACACCTAGACGTACCAAGGTATGCCCAGAAACGCTCGTGGTCGCCCCGTTTCAGTCTTTCGCCGCGTTATTTGCTCGTATCGGTGAACCGCACGGCGTCGCTTTTGTTCGACCCGCGAGCCATCGCGATGAATTTTCCGTCTGCGGAATAACGAAAGTCGTAAAAGTCGCCAGAGGTGAAGTGAGTCAGTTGTTTCTCGGGGGCTCCGGCGGCAGGCTGTTTCATCCAAAGATTTTGCACGCCGGTTCGGATATCCACGAACGCGACGGCGACCTGGCCCGGAATCCAACGCGCGAGACGATCAGTGGGCTCGAACGTCTCAGCAAGTTCGAGATCGGACTTCGATTCAACGCCGTTCACTATGTTCACAGCCACGATCCTTCCGTTCTTGCCGGGAGATTGAAATGCGACGTGCTGCCCGTCGGAAGAGATCATTGGCTCGCTGATTGCCACACGATCCGAAACCCGCACAGCGGCGCCACCCGAAACGGGCATCTTGAAGACGTAAGACAAGCCGCTGGAAGTTTGTCCCAAGTACCACACCCATTCGCCCGCCGCATCGCATGCCGGTTCCCGCTCGCCTGCCCCGCTCGAAAGTTTGGCGGAGACTCCACTCTGGAAATCGAACTTCCAGAGTTGGTAGGGGCCCTCCATGTCAGTCGCATAGACGACAGCGCGACCGTGATCGCAAACGGTGGGATCCTCGCGAAAGCGTCCGTCAAACGTAAGCTGCTTGTTATTTCCTCCATCTGCATCGGTGACGAAGAACTCCCACGCCTCTAAGGGCATCGCGACGTAAACGATCCGGTTATCGGGAGTCCAGGCGAGCCCATGACTGCCATCCAGCCTGCCCGACGAGATTTGTTTTGCATTGTCAGGGGAGTTGGCCGGCCCTACCCAGATGTCACTCACACGGTTCATTTGCGAGGCGACGATTGTTCGCCCGTCTTCCGACACCGAAACCGAGTAATAGTCGCTTAAATCATGCGAGACGCGACGCACTCTGCCGCCAGGGTAGCTCACGATCCAGAGTTGCATGGGTACGCCGGTCTTCTCCTCAGCTGCGACTAGAAATCCGCTGCCATCCGGGAGCCATGCAAAGTCACTGACAAAACGCCAACGTGGTCCCAGTATGGGTTTTTCCAAGCCAGTCGCGACATCAACCTCCACCAAACTGAAATTGTTTCCGCTAGGATCGGGACCGAAGACGAACGCCGCAATCTGCCTGGCGTCTGGTGACCACTTCGCTGTAAGCGAGAAGTTATCCGAAGCCTTCCGTACGGCGAGCTTTCTCGCGCCGCTTCCGTCCGCATTCGCCAGCATAAGACGCCCTTCGCCCGACGGTGAATCAAGGGTCTGGTAGACCATCTGGCGACCATCGGGTGAAAAGGAAACGCCTGTATCAGAGGAATCGACAATCAGGCGCGGCGTTCCGCCGAGAACGGGAACTTGGTACACCTTCGCGCTTATGTCGTTCGTCCCGGACGACGCATAGACCAAAAAATTCCCATCGCGAGTAAATGTAAGGTCGAAGATCTGATTCGGCCCCGGGGGAAGTACCTGAACCGCGCTGGCGATATCCATTTGGCGCACCCACAGGCTGTAGCGTCCTCGCGCTGCTGAAATGTATGCGAGGTAACGGCCGTCGGGTGAAATGCGGGCTGATGACACGTCGCCGCTGGATGTCAGGCTCGAGATCTCCGGATTTTGAAACGCCGTTGCCGCCATCCCCGCACGAAAAAATCCTCGCCAGTAGAGCAAGCCGCCCGCAGCAAGCAGTATCACCAGGAGAATTACGCCGGGAACGATCAGCCTCCGCGCGACCGAAGGCCGCGTAGAATTGGCAGCGGACGTGTGACTCGATTCTCCACTCGGAACCGCACCCGCCGAATTTGAGTCTCCCGTCAGCGCTGCGTGGCGCGCAGAGCTTGAATCGCGCTTCAGCCGCTCCAGGTCCGCGCGAATTTCCGCCGCGCTCTGGCAACGCAGTTTCGGATCTTTCTCCAGAGCTTTATTGATCAGCTCTTCTAGCTTGGGTGGCAGATCGGGGTTCAACCGCACGGGAGGCACCGGAGCGCGGTTCAGTATCGCCTCGAAAATTACCGCCGACGTTTCCCCGCGAAACGGCAAAACCCCCGTGCACATCTCATAAAACACCACGCCCAGCGAAAACAAATCGCTCCTTGCATCAAGCTCTTTGCCGCGCGCCTGTTCTGGCGACATATACGACACCGTCCCCACCGCCGTCCCAGGACTGGTAAGAAATGCGTCCGATGCCGCAGTAGGAAGTCCGGAAACTCCCACGCCCTCAGCCACCGCCGAAAGTTTTGCCAGACCGAAATCCAAAATCTTCACGTGACCGCGTTTGGTCACAAAAATATTCGCAGGCTTCACATCGCGGTGAACGATGCCCCGCGCGTGCGCCGCGTCCAGCGCATCGCTAATCTGAATCCCCAATTCCAACATTTGCTCCAGCGCAACAGGCCTGCCGGAAATCAAATGCTTCAGCGTATTCCCTTCCATGAATTCCATGGCGATGAACGAGCGCCCGCCCTCTTCCCCAATTTCGTAAATAGTGCAGATGTTCGGATGATTCAATGCGGAGGCAGCCCGTGCTTCGCGTCGAAACCGCTCCAGCGACTCCGGATCTTCTGCGACGTTGTCCGGCAGAAATTTCAGAGCAACAAACCGCCCTAGCGAGGTGTCCTCCGCCTTATAGACCACACCCATTCCCCCGCCGCCTAATTTTTCCAGGATGCGGTAACGGGAAATGGTGCTGCCAATCATGGAAGAGGAATCGCTCACTGGCGTGCCATATTACGCCAGTCGTGCAAAGCCAGGCAATCGCGCCGCGAATTGGGCTGTCTCACGCGCGCGCGTTTGAATTAGCAAAGGGGCGCAGCATGTTGCGCCCGCTGTAGGACCGCGCAATCTATGCGCGCCGGAGCGCCTCGCCTGGTTCTCAGTTCACTTGATGACTTGCGTGCTCGGCTGCAACCACGAAACCACAAAATCCGTAATCGACGGAAACAATGTAGTCAAAAGCCCCAGCAGCGGACCCACGCCAAATGTAAACACCTGCCTCCAAAACTCCCCTCCCAGTTCCCCCGGACTGGTGTCCGTAATGTAGCTAAGCGTCGCGTCCCGATGCATTCCCGCGTAAATCACAACTAAGGTTGTCCCGATAATTATGAACACCGTAAGGAAGATGCCCCCCAGTACGGGCAAGGGATCGAATGTATAGCTCGATACCGCCAGAGTTGTGGCGATAAAAAGACAGAGAACGCCGAGCACGATCGTGCGTATACGCCCCAGAATATTCTGAATAAAACCCACATAGGGCAGCGCGAAGAATTCTTCCGCGGCCAGTATGTGGGGAGCGATCTTTGAAGAAATGCGAGGTCCCTTGTTAGCCCCATTTTCCTTGTCTGTTGCCCGCAGTGGGTCGAAAATAAGCGAATCAGTTTCGTTGTGCCAAGACGGAATCAATATGTTCACTAGAACGAACGCCGCAATACTTGCGATTTCTTCCTGCACTTTGCGCAGCGGTTCGACGGTTTCAACGCGGTCGTCGTCCAGCTTCACATACCACTCGACGAAATCCTTCATCTGATTCTTCTGAAAAGCATCGATCTTTATACGAAGTTCGTCCTGGATTCGCGCCTCACCCAGATCGTCCGGAATCAGTTCCTCCATTTGATTTTCCAAATGTCTCAAGGCTTCGATCTGTCTCGAAAATAGGCTATAGCGCTCCGCCAGGACGTTACCGCTCATCGTCCACACCGAGCGCCACGACAGCCCTTGAAGCGCATTCAGTGTCCGCCGCAAAGGCAGTCGGTCCAGATACTCGAGCAGAGCCTCAAGTCGCCTCCAAGTCGACCACGATTGCGCCGTATCCGCGAGCATCAGTGATATGCAAATGGTCAGCCAGACAAATATGAAAACTCCAAACATTCGTTCGCCAAGAGTGCGCAGCCAGGGCCCGCCCAGCGCTATCGCGCAAATGATCACCACAATCCCAAAAACCGAACATACGAGCCTTAGATAGAATTTCCCGATTGGCATGGCCCGCTTTTCGGTTGGCTGTTCCGCCTCCTCACGGCTGAACATGGACAACGTCAGTTTCCGATTCCGCGAGTTCAGCTCTTCGTTCGGTAACTTCAGCTCAACTTCCCGAGGGAGCAGAGGCCGATCGTCGCCAAAGAGCGCGAGCCCACGCAAGCAGAACCAGAACCAACAGTACAGTCCCACGGCCAGAAATAATTGGGGCAGCAAGGGCGAGACTCCGCTGAATATGTGTACGTTGCGCCAATGAGCAGGAATACGATTGGCCTGCGTCAGTTGCAGAGCGAGCACAAACCGCAGCAGAATAAACAGCACCAGGAATATTGTGAAACCTCGGAGTGCATCCCGTCGGCACGCTGCCGAATCCTGGGCTGTGAAAGCATCGTTCGTTATTGGCGGCAATTGATAATTTTTTACGCAGGCAAGGCAGGCGAGAACGAAAACGGCCAAGGGGAAGGGACCGAGTACCCAGCCCCAATACCCCAGCTCTCCGCTGACCAAACCTGACATCCCTGCAAGAATCACCGCAACCGATGCCACCACCGCGCTTCCAAACGCGATGAGTGCGGAGTGTTGCCACCGTGGAACCGGGGCGAAGTAGGCCAGCCTGAAACGCGAAGGCACGGGCGATATAGACCCACGCGCATTCCAAGTCGAATGCAGTAGCGCCCAAAACAAACAGAGGATGATCAGCACCAGGAACTCAATGGGAAGTTGCTGCATGGGCTTCGGGTCACCAGCGATGGCGATCGGCGGACCTTTTAGTTTGTAAGCCGGGAGCAATATTGATTCCTGTTTGCCAGACGGAAGCGTGTGAGAATTAAGTACCGCCACTGGCCAGAACTGCCGATGGCCGATCACCGTGAGCCACGTAGCCGGCCGCTGATCCTCATCGTCGTTCTTAGCCGACCGCGCCCAAGCAGGCGGAGCGTAGTTAGCAATACTCGCTGTACCTTGATCGTCCGGCGTTCGATGTTGAAACAGCCCTCGCGCCGCAATATAGAGACCTTCTGCTAGGTCCTCTCCGAAAATCCGGTAGTTTTCTCCGTCCCCGACGAATGGAGACTTAGTATGGTGCGTATGCCATGTCTCCAGCCGGTAGCGAACTGACTCCCAGAACAATCCCCACGTCATTGGTTGATCGCTGGAGGAAGTCCAATCCTGCTGCCATATCAGCAGCGGGTAGGTGGACATGATGATTACTCCGCGGAGCGACGATCCTTCTGCTCCCCGCCGGAACAGCAGATCGGCGCCATCAATCACAATCCGAGCTTCGGGCATCGACCGCCGCAAAAACTCGCTCAGGAAAATTTGGTCCATAGTGTTGGTGCTTCGCAAGACCACAAACTCAATCTTCCTTGCTCTCAGAACGTTGGTAATGGCCAGCAGCACTGACTCCTGGGCGAGTGGCGTGAACTGGCCCCCATAGCTGCGCACCGTATCGTGATCGCTGTTCGCGGGCTCGCTTAGATCTTCCCGCAACGTCGTAGACGCTGCATTCGTATTGGATACTTGTTTTGAGGAATTGAAAACTGCCTGCTGCTCGTACGCCGAACGCAGCGTCGCTATGTCTCGTGGATAGTAAACGTACGTCGGGCCTCCACTTTCGGTGCAGAGTTCCTTGTTCCCGGAATCCGTTGCTTCCGGTTTCGCTCCGAACGCTGTTTCATCCTCGGATAAAAATGCAACATGACTCGTGCTATAGCCTTGCAGGTCGATGTACTGGCAAAAACGATCTACCTGAACCGAATCTCCCTCATTTGCGGTCTCGAATGAGTCAGCCGTCCTCAGTTGCTTCTTGAACCAAAGAATAGACTGTTCAGAGGAAGCAGTCCCGCTTGAGATGACAAAGCTTGTTTCGAGTGATGTCAATTTAGACGAATGTATGGCGCGATTAACCGACGGTAGCGATCCCGAAAATGTCGGCCCCAGAATTTTTAGCTGTCCATTCGGAGGCAGGCCTCCCAGTTGCTGAATCCAAGCCGCTGCGTTTTCGAATTGCGGCTGATTGATGCCGCCGGTAGGTAGTTCCGCTACGATAAAGACCGCCAGCCCTCCTTCGTAATGCGAATCGCCGGAGTTGGTCGATGGGTTCCTGAATACGATCACGCCCGGCTGCTGTTCTTGGAGCGCTTCTGCTTCCTCCTGTGCCAGCTCGTCAGCACGGCCTCCGTAATCCTTTGGTTCATTCCATGGAAGCCAGGACGAATCGTACGAGTACTTGTTATCCTCCGCTGCTTGCTGGATGATTTCGGTGATTCGGTCAAAGAGCAGCGGTAAGTGCGTCGAAATTGGATTCGGAGCCGTGGCAATCACAAAATCCAATGGCGAAACGTTCAATTCTGAAGGGCTATCGAGTCTTGGATCGGGGTAACATGAGGCCGGGGGCATCCACTTCGGCCGCTCGCTCTCTTTCACAAACGGTTGAAGCCGCTTTTGGATTTCGTTACATGCGGAATAGGCAGTCCGCGAAACGCGCTCACCCGGCTTTGTCGCCGACTTGCCTCCCTTCCCCGTCTCTGTTGTGGTCGTGCCCACGCTTCCGGTTGAATTTTTAGGCAGGCTCGAGATCCCGAATATCGCCAACACTACCGCCAGGGCCCCGTATATCCCAGCGTTCTTCTTCACGAAAGGCCCTCCGCCCGCCAACGCTCCGCAAAGTCGCTTCTACAATCCAGGAGGCCGGCCCGGGGCCCTCTCAGAGCGAGAGGGATATTGCGCCGGACTCAGACCCGGCAGTGGCCGCACCATATCAGATTATCTTTAAACGTCAAGTAGATTAGTAGGTACTAAGCCTGCGCAGACTTCCCTCAGCCAGCCACAGCTTTTGCTGACGAAGTGCGATGTTGTCTTTCGCAGTGCCGGCTTGTCCTGAGCGCGGCCGAAGGACGTCCTGCTTGCCCTGAGGAACGAAGGGCCGCTCTTTTCCCATCCTGTGAGTTCTCGCGGCGCTGGCTTTTACGCCAATGTCTTTTCTGCCTGTGCTGGAGCGGGGCCACGGATCACTTTCGTAGCTCCTGCCTGCCCTTTGACCTGCGGGGTCGATGTAGCTTAGGTCTTTAGACCTGAGGCTTTTGACGTGCGATGGTGTTTTTCGTAGCGCCGGTTCACTCTGACGAAGGAACGTCCCCTGAGCGGAGCCAAGGGTCGGCTCCTTTGACCAACTCCGTCGTCCGCTTTACTGGAGTGAAAAAACTATCCCACAGAAGACGATTCACGATACGCTAGCTGCGACATGGAAATCCCCACCCAAAGAAAAATTCAAACTCGCGTTCGAGCCTTTGCCATCGCTACCATCTGCCTATGCTTCGCCGCGGCCTTGGCCTCTTTCGCTTTCTCGCGAACGCGTTCGCCAATTCAAACCGCCGCACAAAACGGAGCGCTCGTGACAAAACATGCAACCGGCCCATTTGATGTAAAGCTAGCCCCTCAGGGCGAAGACGACAAAGCCGGAGGCTCAACGCTCGCCCGGTATTCCCTCGACAAGCAATATCACGGCGACCTCGACGCCACCGCCAAAGGCACCATGCTCACCGCCGGCACCGACGTGAAAGGTTCCGCCGGCTACGTCGCCATCGAACGCGTCACCGGAAAATTGAACGTCCTCACCGGCAGCTTCGTCCTCCAGCACAGCGGCACCCTGACCCGCGGCGCCCCGGTCCAAAGCATCACCGTCGTCCCCGACTCCGGTACTGGCGAACTCATCGGCCTATCCGGCAAGCTCACCGTAATCATCGACTCCGGCAAGCATTCCTACTCCTTCGACTACACCCTCCCCGAAACCCCGTAAAGCACGCATCGGTTTTCCCAGCGCCTGTTTACGCTGAGGAACGAAGGGCGTCCCGTCGGCTCTTTTGACTTTCCTGACGCACCGGCAAAGCGCCCGCATTACAAAAGCGACCCCGACCTGTCTTGCCGTAGCAAGCTTCCGTAGGGGCGCAGCATGCTGCGCCCGCTGCAGCGAGGACACGCACGGTTGTCGTAGCGCCGGCGTCCCGCCGGCTCTTTTGACTTTCCTGACGCACCGGCAAAACGCCCGGTTACAAAAGCGGTCCCGACCCGTCTTGCCGCAGCAAGACTCCGTAGGGGCGCAGCATGCTGCGCCCGCTGCAGCGCGGACACTTATACATCAAGCAAGGCCTGCCTCCGATCTATCATGGGTCCGTCTCTTCCGTAGAGCCCGCCGCCGCATCTTCAACTCCCCGTCGAAAATCGCGCTATCCCCCTGCCGCAGACTTGCGCGATAATTCCCGTCATCTGCCCCTCTGATTTACGCAGGAGGTTCCCATGCGCCGAATTTGCTACCACGTTGCCATGAGCCTCGACGCCTACATCGCGGGCCCCGACGGTGAGTTCGACTGGATCATCATGGATCCCGACATTGATTTTGTCGCGCTCTTCGCTCAGTTCGACACTCTTCTCATGGGGCGCCGAACGTTCGAGCTTTTGGTGCAGCAGGGCCGCACTAAAATTCCAGGCATGGAGCTGTTTGTTTTTTCCAAGACTTTGCGCCCGCGCGACTACCCCGAAGTGACCATCTTGGCCGGCAAGCCCGAGGAAACGGTCGCCTCCCTCCAAGCCAAACCCGGCAAGGACATCTGGCTCTTCGGCGGCGGCTCGCTCTTCCAAAGCTTTCTCGACGCCAAGCTCGTGGACAAAGTGGAAGTCGCCGTAATTCCCGTCCTCCTCGGCGCAGGGATTCCCCTGCTCGCCTCCCCAGCCAAGCAGGCCAAGCTAAAATTAACCGCCCACAAAATCTACAAGACCGGCATCGTCACGCTCACTTACGCCGTAATATAGCTCGCCGAGTAGCGGTTTTCGTAGCGCCTGCCCGGCATGTTGCCTTTGACGTGCGAGTTCAATGTAGCTCAGGTCTTTCGCGCTTTTTGCGTCCCGAGTTTTTGTCGGGAAGACCTGAGGCTTTTGACGTCCGGTGTTGTCTTTCGTAGCGCCGGCGTTCTGCTTGCCCTGAGGAACGAAGGGCCGGCTCTTTTGACTTTTTCAATCGCTGATGAAACTCTAATCCCAATGCGCATCGCCATCGTGTCCGACATCCACGGCAACCTCACCGCCTTCGAAGCCGTCCTCGCCGATCTCCGCCAAACCTCTCCCGACGTTATCTTCCACGGAGGCGATTTAGCCGACTCCGGATCCAGCCCCGCCGAAATCGTCGACCGCATTCGCGCCCTCGGCTGGCAAGGCGTAGTCGGCAACACGGACGAAATGCTTTTCAAGCCCGAGTCGCTTCACGACTTCGCAAAGCAACAACGTCCCGAGCTGCACGCCCTCTTCGCCGCGCTAGAAGAAATGGCCGCCGCCACCCGCGAATCCCTGGGACCAGAGCGCCTAGCCTGGCTCCGCTCCCTCCCGCGCGTCCAGTTTCATGGTTCGATGTCGCTCGTCCACGCCAGCCCCGAAAGTCTCTGGCGCGCCCCCGCCCCCGAGGCAACCGACGCCGAGTTGGAATCCGTTTTCTCTCCGCTCGGCCGGCCCATCGCCGTCTACGCCCACATCCATCGCTCCTACATCCGCAACGTTTCCGGAATGATCGTTGCAAACACCGGCAGCGTCAGCCTCTCCTACGACGGCGACCGGCGCGCCTCATATCTCTTGCTGCATGACGCCAAGCCACAACTCCGCCGCGTCGAATATGACCTCGACCGCGAACTCAAGGCTCTCGCCGCCTCCAATCTCCCCCACGCCGATTGGCTCGCGAAAACCCTCACCACCGCCGCCCCCCAAATTCCCTAACCCCTATAGGGCACACCACCGCGTGTCGGCTGCGGCGTTATTAAAGCGCCCGCGCCGTATAAATCAAATACACCGCCAAAATAATCCCGAATACTGCGGCGACGACCGTCAACACCGTTACAATCGTCCCTGCCGGCTTGAAATCTCCCGTCTCTATACGGCGCATGGTTGACTGGTACCGAAACCAAGCCGCCAGCGCCATAAAAATCCCCATCGCTATGAATCCCACGCCGATAACCAGAGACTCGCCGCTCTCGCGCACGGCTGCTCCCTGGACACGCAAAAATTCCCGCAGCGTAATCCCAAACTTCGCCACCACAAATCCAAACACGATGATGCTAATACTCGTACGAATCCAAGCAAGAAATGTCCGCTCGTTCGCAAGATGATCGCTAGCTCTGTTAATTTCGGAGGAAGAGCTCGGATTTGTCATAAAAGGTCAGCTCCCACCGGACTGCTCACGTGTAACTCCTGGCATCCTTGCCGCATCCAAGTTACCAGCGAATCTATGCGATCAAGCGCCGCTCGAAAAGTAACTATAATGCTTTCGCATTAAGCGCGCTTGCAGCATTAAAGTCAATTCTGCGCCGGAGCTGAATTGTCGTTTGCGAACTGTGCCAACAAATTCGCGCCCCGGTAATTCCCTGTCATAGTAACGTACGCACTCGGCAGTGCCGTTCCGCATCAGGCGATGCGCGGAGAAAATCATGAATCGGATCTTGGGGCCGTTTCGTCCTGGAGTTTTTTCTAAGCGCGCACCAATCGTCTTTTTAACCGCAATCCTCTCTTTAATTGCGTCCATGTGCGGCGCATGTGGAGGCGGCAGCAGCCACATGAAAGCACCTTCTCCGATTTTGACTCTCTCGTCAAA
Source organism: uncultured Acidobacteriota bacterium (assembly GCA_963698005.1). Classification (GTDB taxonomy): domain Bacteria; phylum Acidobacteriota; class Terriglobia; order Acidiferrales; family UBA7541; genus Palsa-295. The sequence continues at coordinate 1,169,592 of OY969113.1, read as the reverse complement.
CGCCGTCCCCTTCTCCGCCGTACAGGGTAGCCCATTTAATCCCCCGGACGCTTCCGTAAACGTCACCAACACCGGCGCTGGCACGCTCAACTTTACGACCTCATCCGATCAGCCCTGGCTATCCGTCGATCCGCCCAACGGCACCGCGCCGTTAACAATGCAAATTTTCGTCGCCACCGGAGTTTTGGCCGCCGGTACCTATACCGGACACATCACCGTAACCGATCCGGGAGCCTCCGGTTCTCCTGCAATAGTTACGGTAACTTTTGTCGTCGGCTCGCAGAATGCCTCGAACGCGCCATTTTGGCCGCAGTGGGGGGCGAACCCGCAGCACACCGGAATGGTCGCCGCCACTGGCCAGCCGTTGAACCACACTCTCGCGAATATTTCGTACGATCCGTTCGTCGACCAGGAAAAAGCGGAAAACTATTCGCTTTTCGGTGAGCCGGCGCTAACCGTCCACGAGCAGGCCCCCATCGAGGACGGAGTTGACACCTACATGGTGATGAAGAAGGGCAACTACAACTCCTGCAATCCCGCCGGTCAGTGGACCAGCGGCGCCGCTTGCGGTCCCAACACCTGGAACAGCATGGAATGGACCGAGTCGCGATTTAGCTGGGTCAACAATCAACTCGTGGAAGCCTGGAATTTCGGCACTGATTGGGTCCCGGAACCGAACGCCACGGATTTCAGTAGCGGATTCCCGGGGCTGGAAGGCTGGGAACCTGTCTTTCATCCCGTGGACGCGAACAACTTCCTCTATGTCCCAGGAGCCTCCGGTACTGTGTGGAAAGTGGACAAAAACACAGGAATTTCCGCTTCGCTCATCAATCCTTTCGCCGCGAATGCCACCGTCACTCCGGCGAACACTTTCGTCGCCGGCCCGCTCACCGCCGACGCAAGTGGCAACATTTATTACAACGTGATCCAGCTCAATATCACCGGCAATCCTTGGGACCAGAACGATGTGGCCGGAGCTTGGCTGGTAAAAATTACGCCGGACGACTCCTTCATCGTCGCGACATTTGCTTCCATAACTCCAGGCGCGCCCGTTGGAACGTCACTCACCTGTCCCGGAACTTTCGCTAACCAAAATCCGCAACCCGCGTTTCCTTGGCCGCCAAGCCCCACGGCTGTCGCCCCGTTTTTTCCCTCTGCGTGTGGTTCGCAGCGCCCTGGAATTAATGTCGCGCCCGCAGTGTCGGCCGATGGCTCAACCGTTTACACCGTCAGCCGCGCGCACTTCGATAACATGGTGAGCTACTTGCTCGCCGTAAATACCGCTGACCTTTCTCCCAAATGGCAGGCTTCGCTGCAAAGCCGTTTGTCGGACGGATGCGGCGTTCTCTTGCCCATCGCTGCGCAGGGTGTCACCAACGAGCCGAACTCCTGCCTCTTTGGCACCACCGTCGGAGTCGATCCCACCACAAACACACCGGGATCCGGCATGGTCATCGACCAAGCCTCTTCCTCCCCGACCGTTTTGCCCGACGCGTCCGTAGTTTTCGGCGCGCTCGATAATTACAATTTCTCGCGCGGCCATCTTTTCCGCTTCGACTCGATGGGAAATTATGTCGGCGCCTACGGTTTCGGATGGGACTCCACCCCCGGAGTGTGGGTTCACGACAATACGTTCTCCGTCGTGATCAAAGACAACCATTACCCCTCAACCGCCTATTGTGGCGGAGGCAGTCCGGTCTGCGACACGGCAACGCCCGACGGCCCGTATTACATCACCCAGCTCGACGCGAACCTGAATATCGAATGGCAGTTCCAAAGCACCACCATCGACGCCGATCATCCCAACGGCTACGAGTGGTGCATCAACATGCCCGCAATCGACATGCTCGGCAACGTCTACGTCAACAGCGAGGACGGCAACGTTTACGAATTGCCCCAATCCAATTCCGGAATCTTCACTGTCCCCACCGGAAAAATGTTCCTCGACTCCGCCATCGGCGCAGCCTACACCCCTATCTCCATCGGCCCCGACGGCAAGATCTACACCCAAAACAACGGCCAACTCTTCGTCGTCGGAAACTAAATTTGCCGGTCTAGCCTCTGTAGAAACCGCCTTTTTACCCTGAGGAACGAAGGGCAGGCGGGCATCCTGCCCTGGCATTTCTGAGCCGCCACGCTCCGTATCCGCTGGAGGCGGCCTCACGGCACTCGGCGCCGTTTCGTAGGGGCACAGCATGCTGTGCCCGCTGAAACCTCACCTTGACTTCCCCGTCCGGCGAGCCCCGCCTTTCGTACCGCCGGGCTCGTCTCGTGAATCCCCTAGGGATTCACCCAGAGTCCTTTGCGAAGCGCCGGCTCTTTTGATTGTGCAGTTAATGTAGCTCGGGTCTTTTGCGCTTTTGCGTCCCGAGGTTTTGTCGGGAAGACCTGAGGCTAGTTGGATCAGTCTCCGATAACGTTAATCAGGAGTGAGGCCACAGACGATCTCTCTTCGTTGACTTGCAGGGCAGCCCAACCTAAGATTGCGCGACTGCTTGTCCATGATCGGCCAAACCATCTCGCATTATCGGATCAGCGCGGAACTCGGCCGCGGAGGAATGGGCGTGGTCTACCGCGCTCACGATGAGCGTCTGCTCCGCTCCGTTGCTATCAAGATTCTCTCGGATGCGTCTTCCGGCTCGGCCCAAACTCGTTCACGAATGTTGGCGGAAGCCCGCGCCGCCTCGAGTCTCCATCATCCGGGAATCACGACGATCTATGAAGTGGGCGAGGACGGCGACAGCATTTTTCTCGTCATGGAGCTGGTCGAAGGCCGATCGCTCCGCTCCATGCTCTCCGATGGCCCGCTTGACCCGAAACGAATCGTCGAAATTGGCGCGCAGCTAGCCGAAGCTCTCGACGCCGCTCATTCGCGCGGCGTATTTCACGGCGACATCAAGCCCGAAAACATCCTCGTGCAAGCAGATGGCCGCGCCAAGCTGCTTGACTTCGGCGTGGCGCGACAGGGCGTCGAAGACACGATCACGAAAACTCTCGGTTCACCGTCCGACGCCAACATTACGCCCGGCATTCAAGGCACCATCGCCTATCTCGCTCCGGAGCAATTGCGATGCGAAGCGGCCGATGGTCGCGCCGATCTGTTCTCTCTCGGTGTGGTGCTATACGAGTTGTCCAGCGGCCGCCGGCCTTTCATCGCGCCGAATATCGCAGCTCTAATCTCGCAAGTGATCTCCGGAGCGGCGCCTAACTTGAGAGAAGCCGCACCGGGCACTCCCGCTGCACTGTGCAGCATCGTCGCAAAGCTGCTTGAGAAAGAGGCCGCCCGTCGTCACCAGAGCGCGCGGGATCTGCAGCGTGAACTTACAAGCGTGTCGCGGGACCTCGAACTCGGCACGTTTCTTCCCGCGGCGCTCGCAGGAAAGCGTTCCGTGGCGGTGCTCCCCTTCAAACTCCTCACTCCGAATCCCAACGACGAGTATCTGAGCATGGCTCTCGCCGACGCGGTGATCAATCACCTGAGCGCCAGCGGCGAATTGCTTGTCCGCCCCGCACAGTCCGTTTCGCGTTATTCCCAGCGCGAGACCGATCCGCTCTCGGCCGCACGCGACCTGAATGTCCACATCGTAGTGGACGGCAGCATTCAGAAGGTTGGCAGCAAGTTGCGCGTGCATGTACGGGCCTGGAGCGCGGCTGACGGCTCGGTCCTTCTCTCGGCCAAGCACGACGCCGAAGCCGCAGATTTATTCCATTTGCAGGATTCCATCAGCGAGGGCATCGGAAAATCATTGGGCCTCAAGCACCAGCAAAATGACGACGAGCCGGCCGGCCCTCCCACCAAAAATCCAATCGCCTACGAACTCTACCTGCGCGCCGCCGATCGCCTATCTGCGCCTGAACAGTTGGGACAATCGTGCGGCGATCGACATGCTCGAAAACGCCACCAAACTTGATCCCAAGTTCGCGGACGCTTGGGCGCGCCTGGCGGAAGCTCTCATGCTTGTGGGAACCACCTCAAGCGCGTCGCCGCACTGGGTGCGCGACGCCGAAAACGCCCTGCGCAAAGCCATTGCGCTGGATCCCCATAATGCGGAGGCACACTGCGCGAAAGGCCGCGTTCTCTGGTCTCCGGCAAGAAAATTTCAAAATGGCCCGGCTCTGCGCGCTCTCGCCACGGCTCTCCGTCTCAATCCGGGCTGCCATCCCGCGCGCATCTGGCAGGCTTTGATTTTCAGTCACATTGGCATGTTGAAAGAAGCGAGAGAAGGCCTGCTCATCGCACTCGCAGCCCAGCCCGACGACGCGTTCACGAACGTCTTCCTCGGCCACACCGCCATGTACATGCGGAACTTCGAAGAGGCCGAGGAATGTATGCAACGCGCCCTTCGTCGCGATCCGGTCAACATCTGGGCCAACGTATGGCAACCCACGGTTCTTATTTACTCCGGGAAGTTGAACGAGGCCGAGGCGAGAATTCAAGCGGCGCAAAATTCTCTGCCGGATGACCCGTGGCTGCACTCGTGCGAGGCGCTCTTGTGGGCTCTGCGCGGCGAACGCACCAAAGCGGCGCATTTCGTGCACGTCGCGCTGCACGGCAAGACCAAGCCGCTCCTGCATACGCACCATATGTGGCATACAGCCGCCGCGGCGCTCGCTCTTCTTGGGAAACCGGCGCCGGCCATCGAATTGCTCGAAAAGGCCGGTGGTTTCGGCTTGCCCAATTATGAATTGTTCCGCGAAGACAAGTTTCTGAAGCCTCTAAAAGGCAAACAACGGTACGAGCGCCTGCTCGCGAAGCTGAAGCGCGAAGACGAGGGTTACCGCCGCGAATTCGCTTCTGCCTCCTGAGGAGAACTAGAAGCGCGAAAGAAACCGCCTTTGCCTTTGCAGCGGCCGTTTTCAGGCGGGCATCTTTTCCACAGCTCAGAATTATCCGCACCTCCAACCGCGACGCTGCCTCGGGTGCAAAAAAAACGGCCGACAGCTTTCGCCGCCGGCCGTTCAAGCATTTCCGTTATTGTTGAATCTTACCTGTGTCCGCCGCCGTGGCCGCCACCATGTGAACCGCCTCCGCCGTGCGAACCACCGCCGCTATGGAAGCTGCCGCCGGAATGAACGCTACCTCCGCGTGACATTCCGCCGTGGAATCCAGCACCAGCCGATCCACGTACGCCGATTCCCGACCGGCCACCAAATCCCGGCCGTCCGCCGAACCCGGGACGCCCGCCGAATCCAGGTCGTCCACCGAACCCAGGCCTGCCCCATCCAAACCCCGGCCTGAATCCAAAGCCACCGCGGAACCACGGGCCTGCTCCGATAAACAACCCGCCGTTGAACCAGCTAGGGCCGTAGTACCCGTAAGGCGCGCACGCATACGGATAATATCCATAGTAGCCGTACGCGCACACCGGCGCACCATACCCCGGGCCCACTCCCACTCCAACCGCCACTTGCGCCTTCGCGCTAGGTGCTCCTACTAAACAAGTACCAAGCAACGCCAACATTATAAAGTATTTCATTTTTGGGCCCCTTCTGAGCCCGTAAGTCCTTTCTGTATCTCACTTCTTCCAGACGCTCCGGACTGCCTTCCTTCGCGTCTATCAGGTTAAACACCCCCTCGGCGAAGAAGTTGCATTTCGCCTTTTGTTCCGAGCCCGGAATGCACAATTCCAGACAACACTTCAGCATACGGAGAGTTATAGGAGTCAGCGCTACTTCGATCCCGTCCCCTGAGCTAGCCCAGTTTTTCGCAGCGCCGGCCTGTCCTGAGCGCAGACGAAGGGCGTCCCGCCGGCTCTTTTGATTTTCTTGATCGTGCTGAGGAAGCGCAGTTGAAGGGCATTTCTCACGGAGTCGGCGCGCGCTGTCACGTTGGCGCTCACTTCCCAACCCATCCTCGTCGTGATAACGTCAATAACGGAGGTACTCTCCGATGTCCTTCGAAATTATCAAATCCGCGCTGCCCCAAACCAATCTGCCGCACGAATCCGCCGACTACCTGAAAAAACGCGAAGAACTCCGCCTCGCCGAACTCGAGTTAATGCGCCAGCGTGAAACGGTCGCCGCGCTCCGACGCGCGCTCCCGCAAGGGGCGACAATCCAGGACTACACATTTGAAGAAGGCCCGTCAGACTTGAACGCTGGCGACACTCCGATCCGCACCGTCCGCGTGAGCGAACTCTTCTCCGCCCCAGGCCGCTCGCTCATCGTCTATCACTTGATGTACGGAAAGCTTCAGACCAAGCCCTGCCCCATGTGCACCGGCCTGATCGACGGCTTCAACGGCAACGCCGTCCACCTCGCCCAGAACGTGGACCTTGCCATAGTAGCCGCCGCCGACCTCGCGGCGTTGCGCGCGCACGCTCGCACGCGAGGCTGGGACAAACTCCGCCTCCTCAGCGCCGGCTCGAGCACATTCAAATACGATCTCCGCAGCGAAGACCGCGAAGGCAACCAGGACTCCGAAATCTCCGTATTCACTCGCGACGCCGACGGCACTCTTCGCCACTTCTACAGCGCGCATCCCAAGCTCGCCGCCGACGTCAACGAGCGCGGCCTCGATCTCCTCTGGTCCCTCTGGAACATGCTCGATCTGACTCCTCAGGGCCGCCCCAACTGGTACGCCAAACTAGACTACCCGGAAAAGTCGCGGGCCTCCCGCGCTTGACGTTTTTGCCTTTGTAGCGGCCCCCTTCAGGCGGGTGTCTTGCCATTAGATTTCCGATCACCTCCGAGCCTTCTCAATTCGTCGCCGACTCGCCTTTCGTAGCGCCGGCGTCTCGCCGGCTCTTTTGATTTTCTTGATCGCGGAAAGGAAGCCAAACTCTTTGAGACCGACGACAGCCATTTTTTGACCGACATTCCCTACAGCGAATTCCGCCGTTAATTAAAGTGCCTCTCGGATGGAATTTTGCAGCGCCTGGTTTTACGCTCGCGTTGTAAGTGTGTTCTTAGGAATATCAAACATCAAAGGCGAGGTGAATTTATGCGCGGACTTAGATTTCTGCTGTTAGTTGCTGTTGCTGGGTTCTGCTTCGCGGCAACCGCTCCGAAAGCGGCGGCTCAGGTTGCTGTCAGCGTGGGAGTAGAGCCCATATGCCCCTACGGCTACTATGACGTTGCTCCTTACGCTTGTGCCCCTGCAGGCTACTACGGTCCGGAGTGGTTTACCGGCGGCGTGTTCATCGGCGCTGGCCCGTGGTTTCACGGCCCCGACAACTTCCGCGGCCACGTGAACAACCGTTTCCATCCGGAGCACGGTTATAGAGGCCCGATGCCAAAGGCCGGCGAGAAAGCCGTGGAGTCGAAGCGGGTCGATGCTGCGCACTTCAAAGGAAACGAAGAGCGGGATGGCCGCGGCCACGTAACTGGCGGCAGGAAGTAAGTAGGCAGGATTCCCCTGTGGCTGCCGACCCGTCGCGAAGGGCGCGGACTGAGTTTGCCTGCGCTGGGGCGCAGCCACACGGGGAGACAACCTGCGAGTATTTGCGCGGGTTACCAGTCCGGGCGGTCTTTGTGAAAGCGCATGCGGATGGGGCGCGCGCGTTCGGCCATCCATCCGTGCTGGGGGCATTCCAGGCGGCGGGGGAATTGCTTGGCGCCGGGGACTGGCCGAAGTACCAAGGGCGCGCCGCACTTCGGGCAGTTTATCCCGTCCGAGTCATCGGTCTCCTGAGGAGATGCATTCGGCTTCGCCACGGTTCCGGCCGCTCTACGCGCTGGGGCGCTTATTCGCCGGCGGACGCCTCGCGAGAGCAGGAGATCGTTAATCCCTTGTTGGCGTCAAAGCGCTGTTTGCGGTCCAAGCCTTTGAAGAAACCGCGCAGGGCTTTCGAGACGGACACGGGGATGGTTGAGCCTTCCTGTTTTACTTCCACGTGCGTCGGGCCGTTTGCCCGGTCTTCGTATGAAAACTTCACAGAATATGTATGCAATGTCTTCTCCTCAGTTTGTTTTCGAATTGAACATCGTCGCGCTGATGCCTTCGCTGTTCCCTGTCCATAGCATACAGTTCATTTCCCTTCGCATCCATAGCTGAGCCGATGATTTCTTGAGTTTTCATTTGGGGTCAGTAGTGGAAGCCGAGGAGGTTCCAATAGGCCAGGAATGGGACGAAGGCGACGGCGGCGAAGGCGACCAGGGAGTAAAAGGCGCGCGACGACGCGGTCCCTGCTCGGCTGCGCCAGGCCGCCCATACTTGCCAGAGGATTACGAGCGTCGCGGCTGTGGTGATCAGCGGAATGCAGAGCAACAGCCAGACGTAGAGCGGCAAGCCGAAGGCCATCGCGACCTTGTTTAGGAAGGCCAGAAACATCCCGGCTAGAAAAAACAGATTTGCGGCGGCAACTCCCGCAGTCCAGTGACGAAGTTTAGCCATGGCTCGATCGTTTTTCGCGTTGAGCGCGGCCGACGTGCCTCTTCCCTTCCTGATCCATGCGACGATGCCGGCGAGAACGGCGCAGCCGAAGACGCAGCCGAAAAACACAAAGAGCGCTTTCTGCACCATAGCGGTTTCCCACCACGGAAGCTTTTCCAGAACGTACCTGCCAACGAAGAGGCGGTCGATTTGGCCGTGGTCATCCTGATGAAAGGCTATCTCGTCTTTTTCGCCGTCCCGCCGAAACAGGAGCGGGCCGGCGGGGACGTAAGTCGTGAGACCGATATTCGGATTCAGCAGAGTGATTGCGCCGTCGCGGGCCGGAAACACTTCCCATTCGCGGAGCAGCGTGCCGAGTTTTTCGATGGTCCGGTGCGCGTAGCGATTGAAGCGATAGCTTCCGGCAAAACGCGCGGGCGGATCGGACGGCGCGACTGAAGCGGGTTCCTCGGAATTTGCGGCGCTCGCGGGATAAAAGAGGTCCACGAATTGGCGGACGAGGTCGTTGATCAGGCGCTGGTCTCCTGTATTCAGCGCGACGAAAATGCCGACGTTTTCCGCGGGGAGCAAATAAATCGTGCTGACGGCGCCCATCCAGTCGCCGTCCTGGCGGAGCGCGCGGATTCCGTTAGGAAACTCTTCCCAATAGGCGTAGGCGGTGCCCGCGAGGCGGGGGTCGTTCGTGTATTGGCGCGCAAACATCTGCCGTGCGGAATCCTCGGTCAAAATTCTTTGCGTGCCGTAACGCCCGAGTTGCAACTCCGCGATCATGAAGTGAGCCATGTCGCTCGCGGTGGAAACCAAGGACACTGCCGGAACGATGTTGGGGTAATCCAGCGGAAGCGGGACAAATGTTCTGTGCCGGTAATTGTAATCGTATCCGACGGCGAGGTTCGCTTCGAGGTCCGGCGTAATCACAAAGCCGCTCTGGCGCATTTCGAGCGGAGCGAAAATGTGGTCCTGAATGTATTGCGCGAACGGTTCGCCGGATCTCGCTTCCACGATATATCCCGCGAGAGAAAACCCGTCGTTCGAGTAGCTGTATTGATCGCCGGGAAGCATCACGCGAGCGGCCAAGCGGTGCGCGAGATATGGCCCGAGGGGAATTTCGTCCGCGGCGCTATGCGCGGTGATGCCGATCGAGCGGTCGTCGAACCCGGCGGTGTGCGTCAGAAGCTCTTGAAGCGTGACGGCGCGAGGATAATTCTCTTCGAGCTGGAAAAGCTTTAAGTAATGGTCGTTTACGTTCTCGGCCAGGCGCAGCTTCCCTTCTTCGACAAGTTGGAGCACGGCAGTCGCAGTGAAAACTTTTGAGACCGACGCGAGGCGAAAGACGGTGTGCTGCGCGTCCACCGGGGTTTTCTTCTCGAGGTTGGAGTAGCCGTAGCCCTTGAGGGCCACGACTTCGCCGTCTTTTACCACGGCAACCACGCCGCCGGGGACGTGAAGCGCGTCCATGTGCTGCGCGAAATATTGGTCGAGGAAATTTTCCGCGCTGGATGGGTTCAGCGCTCTGGACGCGGCATCCGCCGAGGCCGGCGTTTGCAGCGTAGTCGGAGCGGAAGTTTGCGCCCACGCTGAGAGCGCCAAAATCGCGGCTAAAAACACAATGGCGGCTGATCGCAAGAGAAGTTCAGTGGCTAGTGGCCCTTCCTGCGTCAGGGCAAGCAAGTGGCGAGTGGCTAATTGAGGACGCGACCCGCGACCCGCGCTCCGTGTTCCGTGAATTAACTTCGAAAACCTCTGCCAATTTGATGACGGTTGATGTGCAATTCTAGAACCGGTTAGAAATGTTGCGGTGGTTTGTTTTGAGCGAGTTACATCGCTTTCTGTTTGTGAGCCAGAACCGGTTAGAAATTGTGAAAACCGGTCGCCACAACCAGTTGTCCGATTGCTGGATGTTAGCCAAGCATCTGTGCCGGGCGCAGCATGCTGCGCCCCTACGGGAGAAAGTCGGGCGCGGGTGATCGCGACGGTGGCCTCAGGGGTTGAAACCCCTGACGGGACCACGGCTTGCGGCACGGCTGCCCCTCGCAGCTCAGGGCAAGAAGGCGTGCCCTGACGTAAGACATGTGGTGCAATTCTAGAACCGGGTAGACAGGGTTTAGCGTTTTGTTTTGTGTGACTTCTACTTTTGGGGCAGAACCGGGTAGGAATGCAGGAAGAGTGACCAGGGGCCCTTCCTGCGTCAGGGCAAGCGAGTGGCGCTTCCTGCGTCAGGGCAAACAAGCGGCTGGAGACCTTCTGATAACTGGCTGCACGGTTGAGCTCGCGAACCGCCGGGGTTGAGGCGATCATGGCGGCGCCCGGCGGACAGAGAAATCCTGTGGGGCGCGCTTGCTCGCCGCCCTGCTCAGCACGCTCAAGCGACCTATCGGCCGCCTTTTCGCTAAGAACATCCTTCATCGGCTACCTTATATCCTCATAAAGTAAACTATGAATGTAATCGGAATTGAGCGCGAGAAGCAACGAAATGCAATCGAACGGGGAAAATCTAAACGCGAGATTCGAGAATCGAGGGGTGAAAATTACGACGTCGCAGGCGCTGCTTCATTCGAGAAAACCCGAACGCTCGACGCATCGAATGATTCAATCCAACAATAAAAACGTCAAAACCCGCACCCTTCAAAAACCGAAGAGTGCGGCACCCGAAAAAGATAAGTGTGGAAGGGTGCGCCACCCGCCAGAACCGGGTAGGAATGTAGGAAGAGTGGTTAGGGGCTGGTGGCGCTTCGCCCGGCAGACAGAGAAATCCTGTTGGGCGCGATTGATCGCGGCCCTGGGCAGCACCCTCAAGCGACCTATCGGCCGCCCTTTCGCTAAGAACATCCTTCATAAGCTACCTTATATCCTCATAAAGCAAACCATGAATGTAATCGGAATTGAACGCGAGAAGCAACGAAAAGCAATCGAACGGGGAAAACCTAAACGCGAGAATCGAGAATCGAGGGGTGAAAATTACGACGTCGCAGGCGCTGCTTAATGCGAGAAAACACGAACCCTTCACACACCGAAGGGTTCGGCACCCCCGCGAGTTTCAGTCGAGCCTAAGTGAACTCCGGTGCCGCGCGGAAGGGTTTGCCACCCGCCCAAAGCAAGATGCCGCGCGGAAGGATCGGCCAGGGCGCAACGTCAAAACCCGCACGTTTTCTGCATAAACCGCAGAAGAGATTCGGCGCGACGCGAATTTCAATCGCGCTTGAAGCGCTCTCTCCAGCGGTAAGTACCCCTTCCGTTAGACAGGTCTATCAACGGCTTGGCGCACGGGGCAAAATTTCTTTGTAAGGTTTTTTGCCTACCTAAGACTACCTAGATAGGGAGATATTCCGGCCACTTCGTGGCCTCGACCCAAGCTCGACTGCTGAAAGGAGAGAAAAATGACTTCCGCAAATCCAGTAAAGGCTGCTGAAAACTTGCCCGTATTATCGACTGAATCTTTCCAGCCAAATTCCCAGCCCACGTTCGGATTGAAGCAAATGTTTGTCGGACCCAACGGCCTGCGGGCGGGCTGGCGGGTACTGATGTTCATCACTTTGCCTGCCGTTCTGTTGGGAGGTTTCGTTCTGATTCGCGCAGGCGGACCTGCAGCCTTTCGGGAGAACTACAGGAACCAGAATCCGAGTCAGATTACGATCACGCCGCTTTTGATGGGCGGGTCGGAAGCGATCACTTTGCTGTTTCTCTGCATCGCTGCGATGGCGATGGGCAAAATTGAGCATCGCAAATTGGGCGAGTATGGTTTGCCTCTGCGACTGGCGCTGAGAAAGGATTTCTGGGTTGGGTCTCTAATAGGTTTTTCGGCGATCAGCGGCACGCTGCTGACGATATTTCTGCTGCACGGATTCCGTATTAACGGCCTGGCGATTCACGGGACAGCAATTTTGTACTCGCTTTTCGGGTGGGGCATCGCATTTCTGCTTGCCGGACTGGCTGAAGAATTCTTGTTTCGCGGGTACATCCAGTACACACTCACTTCCGGAATCGGTTTCTGGCCGGCGGCGTTCGTGATGTCAGGCTTGTTCGGCTTGGGCCACTTCTTCAATTCGCACGAGAGTGCACGAGGCTCCGAGACGGTGGTGCTGTTCGGACTCCTTCTGTGCCTGTTTTTGCGGCGGACCGGAAATCTGTGGTGCGCGGTCGGCTTTCATCTAGGCTACGACTGGGGACAAATGTTCTACGGAGTTCCTGACAGCGGAATCGTGCCCTACCACAATTTACTCAATTCCACCTTGAGCGGGCCGCAGTGGCTCACCGGCGGGATGGTTGGTCCGGAGGCCAGTTTCTTGACGCCGCTGGCGTTGCTAGTTGTAGCTCTACTTTTCAGCCGCTACTATCCCGAGACTCGGTATCAGGTCCAGAAACAACAGTCGATGCCGGTGAGAGTCTCGTGAAGTTTTCGCTGCCTCGGAGACGCTTGTAAGTTTTGCTTTTACGTTTTCTGTACGAACGAGCGATGCGTATTCAGCCAAAGATCGATTTGCCGGCCAGGTCACAATCGTGAGCGAACGCCGCCACGATTTGGAAGCGCAGTTCGATCGCATTCTCAGCGAGCATGGGGCCGCCATCTCGCGGCTGGCATTCGGCTATGAGACGGTGGCCAGCGTGAGAGAAGAGTTGGTGCAAGACATTGCGTTGGCGATTTGGCAAGCGCTGGCGCATTTTCGAGGCGAGTGCTCGGAGAGAACATTCGTGTACCGCATCGCTCACAATCGCGGGCTTAGCCATGTATGGAAGCGACGGCCGGCGCATCAGCCGCTGGAGGAGATCGAAGAGTCCGACCAGCCGATTGATCCGCGGCCGCATCCGGAGGAGCAGGCGGCGCGAACCGACCAGCGCGCTGCGGCTTATGTCGGCCATTCAATCGCTGCCCGTGGCTCACAGGCAAATGATCGTGCTGATGCTTGAAGGCTTGTCGCACGCACAAATGGCGGAAGTGCTGGGCATTACGGAAAACAACGTGGCAGTACGTCTGAACCGCGCAAGGAACATGCTGAAGGACGCGTTGGGAGAGAAACCATGACCGAAGACCGCGAACTTGATATTTGGCGAGAACAATGGAGCAGTGTCGCGGAGCCAGCTTCCAGCGCGACTTCCAGCGCAAGGTGCAGCAGAGGATCAAGCGCCAGGACCGGCGCTTCGTGCTCGGCAATATCCTCACGGCAATCGCGTTCCTCGGGATGTTGATTTTCGCCGTGTACATGCGGCATCAATCGAGCTGGATGGGAACAGGCTGGGCGACGAGCATCTGCGTCTTAGTATTCGTATCGGCCGGAATTCGGATATGGGTTTTGCGGCGAACGTGGCGTCCTGAGACACAGTCAACGCGCGCGTTCGTCGAACTTTGGTACAAAAGAGTGGAGGCTCGAATTCGGCTGCTTCGGATCTCTACCTATTTGTCTATCGGCTGGCTTATTTTTTGTGCGGCACTTATGGCTGTTAATTGGTCAATCATTGGGCAGGACTGTAGGGGCTCATCCTAAGGAGTGGGTTGCGTTGCTGGTTGTCTGCGTGCTGATGCAGCCGGTGCTACTGTGGTATGGGGTGGCTTGGCTCCGGCGCCGCAAACTAGCGGAACTGAACGAAGTAAAACAAATTCTGGATGAAATGGACGAAAGAAGTGTGCCGTGAAGTTGGCTCGATTGATGCTGCCGGCGTCATCAGAGCCGGCAGGAGCTGCTTGTCAGAATCGATAACTCGCGAACAGGCCAAGCTGTGCCACCGGGACCATTGAGAATGAGGAAATCCAAATGGAGGCGCACGCAAAATGAAGAATTCATCTGGGCTGATTGTGTTGATTTTGGTGATTGGTTTCGCGCTGCCGGCGAAAGCGCAAGATGTTACGCCCAGGTTTGAAGCATATGGGGGCTACGACTACATGCGCGACAATGCAACCAACGACATCACGCACGACCCGCCTTCGCAATCGGTGAATGGCAACGGAGGAAGCGGCCAACTGGAATTCAACGCGACTCGCTGGCTCGGTGTGGTGGGAGATCTGGGCGGTTACGCCGTAGCTCGCAGCGGATTTGCGACTACACACCAGATTTCGTATCTGTTCGGACCTCGAGTGAATTTCCGGGGCGGGAGGGTGACGCCGTTTGCCCTGCGACTTGGCGGTGGGCGAGGAAGTCGGCGACAAGCCACGCGGACGCGGTGATGGCGAAAGTTTCCAGAGCTTCGGACCAGTTCCCAAAATTGTGGGGATCGGCGAAGAGTATCGGGAGCCATACGAGCAAGAGGAAAACGAGGAGCATCGCGACGGTCAGTCGAGAGGCGAGCAGGGACAGGAAGCCGGTGAGGAGAGCGATAGCGGCGAGAGCAAACGCGAGGGTGGTGGCGATGGCCCAGAACATTTGTCCGGGCGGGAGCCATTTCGGAACGAGGGTTGCTGTGGCGGAGAGATAGAAAAGCTGTTCGAGTGCGAAGGAGACGAGACAAAGAGCGAACGAGTAGTAGCCGATCTGAGCGAGTCTTGTGTTTCGAGGCGCGGCGATTGGGGCGGAACACGCGTAGAGGAGCAGGGCGCCGGCGACGTAGGAGAATTGTTCGAAGAAGTTGCCGAAATTATTGTAAACGAGCGGCTGGTGAATGATGAGCGGTACGGTGAGCAAGGAGAAGATCAAGTAGATTGCGCCGAGCGCGAGGGCGCCGGGTCGGGCGGTTCGCGTCCATAGAACGGCTAGGCCAGCGAGGATTTCGATGGCGGCCACGATGTAGGCGAGAAGCGCGTGGTGAGGAACGGCTGCGAGCTGGTCGTAGTTATGCGAAGCCAATGCGCAGATGCCGGTAGCGATTGTCGCGAATCCGAAGAGGTAACGTCCCGGAGAAAATTTCATCGCAGCGCCTTAGCTGGAATTCGTGCGCACACGTTACATTAATTCATTTCCGTCGGCTAGTTGTATCGCGGCGGCAGAGGCCGGGTTGAAATCGCCCTCAACATCGGCGATGCCGTGGGATCGCCACGGCTCGAGCGCTACGAAAACGAAGGCTCGGCGAAAAATCCGCCGAAAGGAAAATTCGTCAGAGAAGTTCTTTATGTCGCGGCTACCCTTCGCCAACGCACTCAGGGCAAGAAGCCGCGACCCACAAAGCTACTGAAGTCCGGCGCGCGCGACGCTATGAGGCAGTCAATGTGATGCGGAAGGAATTCCGCCCGCAACTTCTATTTAGAGAATTCGCCTCCGGGTGGAAACGCGGGGACCGGGAGTGGCGGATTTGCGAGCGAATACTGCGGAGGCTGACCAAGGCCGGCCAAGGGACCAAATGCAGCCCAAGATTGTTTAAACTTCCACGTGCCGGCACAACCGTATGATGGGTGATAAATGAGCTGACCGATTGAGCTTTTTGGTCCGTACAGAGCAAACAAGGCGGGCGAATTAGCAACGTTCTTCGAGAACACCAGGTTCATGTCGGTCAGTGTTGCTATCCCATTGTTCACCGTCACGGTCGTAGATCCGGAAAGAAATGTGTTCACTGGGGTGGACTGAAGTCCCGCTGAATCCAGCAACTGGAAGTCGGCACCATTGCAATCGAAGACGCCCGATAAGCCCGCAGAGACTCCTACAATGTTCGAGTTGTCAAGCGGCGTTGCCACACTTTGCGCCGGAGCCAACGGCATCGGAATGGGTCCGGAGCCAGGCCGAGCGATTAGTATAGTCGGATGAGCGAAAATGACTTCGGCGAAAAACAGGCTCGCGTTACCGACAGAAGTGGAAGACTGGCCGGTGAGGTGAAAGGACCAAAATGACCATTCCACTCCCTCGATGATCCAGGGAGGCGGGAAAGGCAGCAGCAGTCTGAATCGTTCTTGAATGTTTTCTTTTGTCATATCGTGTAACTCCCAAGAGGAATATTAGCTTTTATGTTAAGTCATGCCTGAATGTCAAGAGCGGCTGCACTGTGGCAGGCGTACACTCGCGACGGCATGCGGTGCGCGAAGAGCCCGCATGCACCCGCGCCCCTCTAGAGAGAGTATGCGGCGGGATTTGAGGTGTCGGTGACTGATGCGTTCGTCCTGCGACTACTGCGGCTAACTGCGGAGCTTGAGCGTGGTACAGTTTTGGGACGGAGGGAAGCTATGAAGTTTCTGCGACATTTACTGGTGGTGCTGATCGTTAGCTGCGGATTCGCGCAGTTGGCGATGGGGCAGCAAGTGATCAAGGTGAGGATCGACGCGAAGGAGTTGGACCGCGCGCTGCTTTTTCAAAAGCTCAACGACCACGGGGCGGATCACCACATGAGGTTTGAACTGGTGAGCCAGGGTTACGATTACAGGATTGGTTACGGGACGGGAGCAGCGGGCGGTCCGTATGGTCCCGTGGCTACCGCGTCGGTGACGAGAGTGTTTGACGCGAAAGGCGCTGAGCTTTTTAATTTTAATCGCGACGGGCGCAAGACAGATGCAGGCGCTGCGAACGCCACGGCGAAGGAAATTATCAAGAGGATACGAATTTTGCGCGCCGCGGGGTAGAGGCGGGTCGGCAGGTTAACGTCAAAACCCGCACCCTTCAAAAACCGAACAGTGCGGCAGCGGCAAGAGATGAGCGGTTGCTTCGGTGGTACGAAAGAGTTAGCTGAGCGGGCTTGACGAAATCGGCTGAAGTGGATTTATAATGCGGTATCGACATGCTGTGTCGATAAGGAGGTGATCCCTGAGGTACACGAAAAATTGATTTATTTGTAAGGAGGCGCGTGTGAGTCTGCCATGCGCCTCTTTTTTTTGCTCGCACCGCTGAGGCTTCAGAGATTGCGGTTCCCTACGAGATTCTACTTCGGCAAGGCACACCCGAGACGACCCGCCAAGAAATATTACAGACCGGCCCCGCGCAAAGGTCTCAAGACGGGCCCGGGCTGCGTGCCGCCGAGCGGGCGCTCCGAAATTCCCTCGTTTGGCGCTCGTTGCGCTTTAGACTTCTTTGCCGCGGCCCTGGCTTTCCAAGCGGTGTTTCTGCGCGGCTAGGTCGGCCTTTTTGTCCGGCTTGCGCAGATCAGATGTCGGAATTCCTGTCACGTCATTCTTCTCGTTATTGGCGGTCTTTTTGTCATTGCCCAAATTGCTTTTTTTATTTCCTGCGGTATCCATGTTTCACCTCTCGTTTATGTATAGCAGCCCGCTAGGGTGCGCGGAATACCATAGTCTCCGTAGTCGGACTGGGGGAATCATGCACACTTTCCCCGCGCTAACTAGTCCAGAAACGGCCCAAAGCAAGACGGAACGAAGGGCGCCGAGCTGGGCAGCGGCGCCTTCGTTCTCCGGTTCGAAAAGCTAGGTGGTTGTGACGGTGTTGATGGTTCCGTTGACGCCATTCGGGAAGAAGCCGCCGCTGGATGTGCCGATTGCGGCGTTCGCGTACACGATGGCGAGGACTTCCGACGTATTGCGAATCACGGCGAGGCCTTGGCTCGTGCCGCTCTGAATGGTGGTGAAGTAGTGCGCCATGTTCGGCGGCTGGCCGAACGGAGCTGCGTTGGGATAGGGCGTGTCTTGCGGCGGAATATCCATGCTGTCCACTGCTCCAGGGATCGCGGCGGCGTAATTGGGAGCCAGCAATTGATTTTCCTTCAGGATCATATTCAGCCGAATATTTCCCGCGTGATACGCCTCTACGGCCAGAATCTGGGCGGCGGCGCCGAGGTAGACGGGGTTAGATACTAGACCGGGCGCTGCTCCGGCATACGCGCTGACGCCAACGTCTTCGAAAGCGCGAGCGAGAGTGAGAAAAGTGTATTCATTGGTGTAAGCGCCGAGGGCGGAAAGATCGATCACGGGTTCGGCAACCGCGGCAGAACCCAATGCGGCGCGTAAGAACTCAATGTGCAACATTTCGTCGAACGCAATCTCGCCGGCAACATCCTGGATCTCCGGCGTGACGAAACTTACCTGAGAGCCGTTTTCGGCCATACTGTTCGCGCCCAGCACTGTGCTGCTTAGCGGCGCTCCCGTGGTGGCCCAACTGTAGAACTCGCCTTCGAGGTATTCCAAGTTCAAGGCAAAATTCAGAATGTCGGATGGGGACGGTCCTTGGGCATGCGAGACGGAAGAGGACGAACATCCGTCAATGATTGCGCCCGCGGCCATGCCTACGCCCGCGAGTCCGACGTTCTTTATGAAATTCCGCCGTGCGAGAGCTCTCTTGGTGCGAATCTCGTTCAGTGTTTCCAGAGCTTTTTTCGGATCTATTTCACCTACTTGCGGCCGGAAAAGACTTTTCATGGGTACGCCCCTTTTTTCTAGTTTGGATTCCGCTTACAGAGTAGGTACATCGGCAAATTTTGTTTTGGATTGAATTCTGGCTGAGAAACACGGGAAATACAGGTAATCAGGATCGGTTCTAGGGCTTTAAGTGTAGGAGTAAGAGTGGGGACCGAAAAAAGTGCGTGGCCAAGGAAAATTTCGGAAGCGGACGAGTTTGGCGGGTGAGCCCTTCAGCGTGGTACGGACGCGAGTGCCATCCGGGAGCAGTATCTTTTTCGACAGGAACGGCTCCTACTTCTCTACTTTTTACGCCAAGCTTAGCTACCATGGTTATACAGGGGTGGGGTCCGGACTGACAGACTGAGGCATTGGTGTCCGGGGCTAAACAATTCTGCTTTGGAGGACTTTCGTGACACAAATTTTCGCAGCGCAGCGTGCCGAAAGCCGCGTGGATATGAAGTTGACCGCGATGCTTATCGGGACACACGGCAAGTTGGGTGTGGAAAGGGCATTTACGGAGAACGTCAGCTCGCGCGGAGTCCGCGTGATTTCGACCAGCGAGTGGTTTACCGACGACACCATTTTGGTTTCATTGCCGGCCGGGCACTTTACTTCCGCGGCGCGAGTTGCCTATTGCGACGAGCTGGGTCACGGACAATTTCGGACAGGCCTGGAATTCGTCGGAGTGGTGAAGCCTTTGGACGTAAACGAGCTGGACACGTCGCTGGAACCGCCGCAGCAATAAGTGCGTTGCGATTGCGCTGGTGAGAGAGCTTCAGGGGCTAAAGCCCGTCTCCTCGGATCGTCTTAATGTCGCCCCTAAAGGGCGACCCACAAACATATTCCTCGTTCAGGCTTGGTCGGCTGTGCTTCAGCGGGCCCGCCACGGCGGGCAAGCGCAGCGAGCAGCGCCCCCACGGGATATTGCTCCGGCAAGGCGCGTCCGGGAGTAGAAAGCGGGAGCAAGCTCCCGCACTCCATAGAAATTGCGGCGAGGCTTCATTTGGAGTGCGGCGGCTTGCCGCCGCTTTCGCGGGCGCTCTCGAGGCAACGGCGAAAGCGATCATCGTCAGCACGTCGCGAATCGCGAATTTGACTTTGTAGCGGCCGCCTTCAGGCGGGCAGCCTTTTGCCCTTCGTCAGCTAAAAACTGCCGGCCTAAAGGCCGGCGCTACGAAAACCGGGGCGCGCATGCGTGTTGAGGCTGGGCGGTGCTTCAGCGGGCGCAGCATGCTGCGCCCCTACGGAGTCGCGGTACGTCAAAGCGCGTCCCGGAGTAGAAAGCGGGAGCAAGCTCCCGCACTCCATAGAAATTGCGGCGAGGCTCCGTTTGGAGTGCGGCGGCTTGCCGCCGCTTTCGCGGGCGCTCCCGAGGCAACGGCGAAAGCGATATGTCCCCGGCTGAGGCCCGGCCATCCAGCCGGCAGGCAGGCTACGATGCTTGCTATCGCAAAGCGCAAGCGCGGCGGCATCAGGCCGGGGCTTTGGTTTCGGCGGTTGGGGGTGCGGAGCCGCGCCAACGCGAGCGGAGACCCTCGCGAAACTTCTCGCGCTCCTCGGGCGTCATCCGTTCCCAGCGGCCGTCCCTGAACCGGTAATTGTAACGATGACCGCCGCGAACGCCGACGCCGCCGAACAGAATGCGGCAGAGAGCGAGCAGTCCGAAAGCTTGCCAGAAATTAATTTGGCGCCATCCGAACAGCGGCGGTAGCAGCCAGTTCCAGAGATGCATTACCAGTTCACCGCCGATTAGGATGAAAAGCGCGATTCCTATCGGGGCCAGAATAATCATCGCTATCCGTTTCCTATTCATGTTGCGCTCCTTACTTTCTTAAAAACTCGTCGTGAATGCTGTGCAATCGTTCGCGCAGGTAAAGCACGGCGTAGCGCTTGCGCGCGAGCAAGGTGTTGACGTTCACTCCGCTTTCCGCCGACAACTCTTTGAAGCTGCGCCCTTCCAGTTCGTGAGCGACGAAAACTTCGCGCTGCTCGGCGGGCAGTTCGTCGAGCGCAAATTCCAATTCGTCGAACAGCACGCTGCGGAAGTAGAGCGCTTCCGGGCCGGCGTCGGGCGAGGGCAACAGATCTTCGATCTGCAGCAGTTCCCCTTCTTCGTTCTCGACCGCCGCGTCGCTGAAATTCTGCGGCTTCTTCTTGCGGAAGAGGTCGGTGATGCGATTGCGCGCGACGCGAAAAAGCCAGCCGGTTACGTGCTCGATCGGCATAAGCAAGCGGTTCGCTTCCACCAGTTCGTAGAAGACTTCCTGCACGATGTCCTCGGCGTCGGAGGGATCGGGCACGCGTTTGCGGATGAAATTGCGCAGCCGGGAACGTTCTTCGGCGACGATTTCGGAGATTTGGCGGTCTTGCTCGGTCATCAAGGTGATCGTCGCCGGCTCATTCATCCATATGTGTAGACGAATGGCGGCCGCGAATATTGTAACGATTTAAACGGTTGAAACGGCGGGACTCTAAATAATCACGGTGCGACTCTGGCGACCTTTAGTGCATTGATATTTTTTGGGTAGCACGCTTGGTCGGTGATCGTAATCGACGAGGGATTGCCGT
This sequence comes from uncultured Acidobacteriota bacterium, assembly GCA_963698005.1. Taxonomy (GTDB): domain Bacteria; phylum Acidobacteriota; class Terriglobia; order Acidiferrales; family UBA7541; genus Palsa-295. Next base: position 1,148,494 of record OY969113.1, on the reverse strand, counting down.
CCGGCGCGTTCTCTAGACGGGGGAAATCTGATGGCAATTTAACTGCGAACTGATACTCCCCTGGGGGAATCCCAGAAAAGCGGTACACACCATCTGGGTCCGTTTTGGTCGAGAGCGTATTATCCAAGGTCCACCGTGATCATAGTCATCCGGTTGCTGCTTCGTTCGCAGAACACCCTCGACAGTCGCCCCGCGTTTTCGGGCTCTCAGTTCCGCGAGCAGAGAGCCCGCGCTCGCCGCTGGCTGAGTTTCCGAACATATCTCCGCCAATAATTCCCCGGGCTCAGCCCCGTAAAGATTCTTCAGCCCCGCTTTGTATGGCGTCACGAAATACGATTGCCCCATCCGAAAATGGTAACTGCAATCCCCGCCGCCTCGGCCTGAGTAAACATCAACTTCCTTCTCCTCAAATCCACTGATATTTTCATCCACCCGAAATCGGTACCGGGACAAACCGCTTTGATCGCGGGGACCGCGCCGGTCATCTGGAGGGTTTTCAATATCAATAACGGTTCCGACGAAGCTGGGGCCCGTCGCTTTCAAGTCGTGGCAATTGCCAGGATCGGTAGGCAGTTTTCCACATACACAAGCCAACGAGCGCTGCGTGCAGAAAGTCGCGAGTGCCAGGATAACCAATAAGATGCGCGCCAAAGTAGGAGTCGTCATAAAGGGTTCATCGCGGCGGGGCGTTCTTCACGTATTTGTCGAACCAGCGGAGCATCTCGTAAACAAGCTGTTCGTTTGACTCCAGCGCCGTGTAGGAATGGGGCTCGTGCGGGAGGATCACCAAGCGAGCGGTGCCGCCGTTGCCACGAATGGCTTCGTAGAGTTTGATGGATTGTATCGGTGTGGTGCCGGGATTGGCGTCTTCCGCGCCGTGCATGATGAGGAGCGGCGTCTTCAATTTGTCGGCGGAGAAAAACGGGGAGACTTTCAGATAGACATCCGTTGCCTCCCAAACGGAGCGGCGTTCGTTCTGGAAACCGAAGGGCGTGAGCGTTTTGTTATAGGAGCCGCTGGTAGCGACACCGGCGCGGAACAAGTCGGAATGCGCAACGAGATTTGCGGTCATCAGAGCGCCGTGGCTATGGCCGGTGACGCCGATGCGCTGAGGGTCGGCAACGCCGAGCAGTACCCCCTCATCGACTGCGGCTTTGGCGTCGGCGACGAGCTGTTCCAAATAGGTGTCGTAGGCTTTCTTCGGATCGCCGACGATGGGGAACGAAGCGCTGTCAATGATCGCGTAGCCCGCGAGGAGCAACAGCCGGTAACTCCGGAGGCGCGTGAAAGTTTCCTGCGAGCCGGAAACTTGGCCGGCTTTTGAAGCGTCGGCGTAGTCGAGAGGATAGGCATCAAGAATTGTGGGAAGGCGAGTTCCCTCCTGATAGCCCGGCGGCGTGTAGAGCGTGAAGGACAAATCCAGGCCATCGGCGCGCTTGTAGTTGACCAAACGCTTTTTGATCGCGCGCACTTCCGGCGTGGGATCGGGGATGTGGGTGATCGCGGCGCTGGTGGAAGCAAAGACCGCTTCCCCTGCGGGCGCATCGATGGGGTTTCCGAGCGTGCGCGCAAACGCATTCGGCGGATCCATCGGCGATTGGTGCCAGGTGAGAAAGGTGCGCTCGTCCGCGCTGGTGAAGGCGAGAAATTGCTCGTAAGAAGTTTTGTCGCTGCGAAACAGGCGTTTCGATTTTAGCGTGCTGAGATCGAGCTGATCGAGAAACGGGCGATCGCCGTCCGGCGAAGAGCCGACTCCGGAAAGGAAAATCGAATCACCGTCCATGCGAATCACCCAGAAGCCGTTCGGGAGCTGGCGCATCACTGGATTGCCGGGGTTTGCATACCTTTCGTCCGTGGAAAGATCCCAAAGCAAGCGAGGCTTTTGTGCCGGAGCATCGACGTCGAGGATGAAAGTGCGCCGCCAGTGCCGGTTGTTATCGTACTCGTACAAAAGCGCGATGTGCGATTGTTCGCCCCAGGAGATGTCGACATAACGCTGCCCGATGCGCGCGATTTCGACGGCGGGTGAGTCGAAAGGGGTCTTCAGCAGCATGATCTTATCGCGAGCCGGAACAGTAACATTCCAGTCGCCGCCATCGAGAGCTTCTGCCCAGACCAGCGTCGCCGGTTCGTAGGCGCGCCAGGAAAATTCGCGCGGGCCCAGCGGAACGCCGTCGATGGGAACGCGATCCGCCAGCGGAAGCGACGCGATCGTATGAGGAACAATGTGCGAACGATCTGCCACGTCCCAGACTTCGACTTTATGCGGGAAGCGATCATACGTGGTGACGTACGAGTACGGCTTGTGGATGGATGTGACCAGGATGTGCCGATAATCCGGCGCGGGATCCAGCGATAAGTAATTCGCCGGCTTTCCCACCGGCGCGATTGCACCGGTGGTGGTATCGACGAGAGCGAGTTGCGAGGCGGCATAATAATCGAAGAGATCTTCGTCGTGCTTGTTGCCGAGCGTGTCGCGATTTTCGTAAGTGCTGCTCTGCCCTTTTTCGCCCGTGGTCTCCTGAATGCTCGGACCGGGCGGCACGACGGGTTCGGGCGGCGGCGCGCCCATTCCGTCGGGCACCAGCTTGACCAAAAGAGTTTTCTGGTCCGGCATCCATTGCAGTTCATCGCCGAACATTGGATTAAGGCGCGCTCCGGGCACTGGATGCACTTCGCCGGTTTTTCCATCGCCGATCCAGAGCTCCACGGCGTCGGTATCGATATTCACGAACGCGAATCGCCTTCCGTCAGCGGACCAGATGGGCCGGCCGGGGCACGCGCCTTCGGGAAGCACGATATTGATTTGCACGCCGGTGTCGAGGCGCACCAGGTCGAAGCTGCGGGCGCAGGGAGTGATGCCGTAACCGCGCGAGGTGTCATGCTTGCTGTGATTCCTCGGCTCGACGCGCACGCCCGCGAGTCGCAAGAACGGCGTGGCCACGCGGGAAATCGACGGGTAATCCTGCCAGGAAATTAGGAGAATGCCGTCGTGCGTCGGGCTTACCTCGGGCACTGGCGGTGAGGGCGCGAGCATCACATCCAGGATGTTTTTCGGGGGCTGGTCGTATCCGGATACAACTGACTGCGCCGCAATGGGCACGGACATCGCGCAGACAATCAGCGCTGCGATCAAAAGGCGGTTCAAAGTATTTTGGGCTGGCATGAGTTCCCTTCTCTCCAATTCATCAGCAATACTCGATAGGCGATACTGCGTAGCTTTGGGTAGCTAGCTCATCCGGCAACAGCGCTGAAAAGCCGAGGGCCGCGGCACATCTTAGCTTGCGTATCTGAGATGAGTCAACGAATGCGACTTGAGGGCAAGCCGGGGCTAACACGAGTATCGAACATGATTCATACCTTTGCGGCAGGCTTCCTAAAATGTCGTCATCGTAGGATAATTTTCAAGTTGCACATTTCGCGGAACATTTCGCGGAAGAGCGAGCGACGGATTTATGGCTAGCGCAAGCACGAAGAAAGGCGTCGTTGGGATACTCACCGGCGGAGGCGACGTGCCGGGGCTGAATCCGGCGATACGCGGGGTCACGCTGCGCGCGATTCGCGAAGGTTTTCAGGTTGTCGGCATCCGCCACGGGTGGGCGGGGCTCGTGGACATGGTCCGCGAAAAGGACTACGACAACTCCGACAATTTCGTGATTCTCGACGAAGAACTCGTCGATCGCGCCGGGCGCACGGGCGGCACGTTCCTGCATTCTTCGCGGACGAATCCCAGCCGCGTCAGCAAGGCCAACGTTCCTGAGCACCTGAAGGGAAAATTCGCTGCGGAGAAAAACGATCTCACTCCCGAAGTGCTGAAAAATCTGGCTTGGCTTGAGATTGACACGCTCATCCCCATCGGAGGCGATGACACGCTGAGCTACGGTCTGCGGCTCCATCGCGAGGGTTTCAAAGTCGTCGCGATACCTAAAACGATGGACAACGATGTTCCGGGGACGGACTACTGCATCGGGTTCAGCACGTGTGTGACGCGCACTCTGCAGCTCGTCAACAGTCTGCGCACGTCCGCGGGATCGCACGAACGCTTCATGGTGATCGAAGTGTTCGGCCGCTACGCGGGTTACACCGCCATGCTGCCCACTTTGGCTGGCGCGGCGAACCGCTGCGTGATTCCCGAATACAAATTCAATATCGAACGCCTGACCGAGCTGCTGGTCGCCGACCGCCTGAAAAATCCCAGCCGCTACTCGATCGTGCTGGTTTCAGAAGGCGCGACGTTCGAAGGCGGCGAAATGATGTTCGAAGGCGACTCCACCGACGCCTACGGCCACAAAAAACTCGGCGGCATCGGCGATCTGGTCTCTGAACGCATCAAGGACCTCTCCGCAAAATTCAACAACGGAAAGAAAATCGAAGTCGTGAACCAAAAGCTCGGCTATCTGGCGCGCTGCGGCGATCCGGACGTGATTGATTCCATCGTGCCCATGGTGTACGGAAATATCGCGCTCAATCTTCTGTTGCGCGGCGTGCACGGACGGCTGGTGGTTCTCAGCAATGGGCGCTATGGCGATATTCCGATCGAATCCATCGCGGGGGCCAAAAAAGTGGTGAACATCGAGATGCACTACAACACCGAGCGCCTGCGTCCGAAATTCGCCAGCTTCGAAAACAAACCGTTCTTTATTATGGGAAACGAATCGAGCTAGTTCCGGCTATCGCCAAGCGCCGATGCCAACATATTAGACGCGGCCACTGACGGAACGTTCGCTTTTCATCATGTCTTCGGTCTGGCAGCCTCCGGCATTCTAATAACAAGTGTCATGGATCGGCGGCCGCTGGAGCTGGGACCTTTTCATGTGCCTATCGTCCCGATGAGCGTCAAGGCGCCGGTGGCGCCATCGATACTGTATATCGAGACGTCGTTCGAACCGGAGTTCGTTACATAGGCGAAGTTTCCGGACGGATGGACGGCTATTGAGGTAGGAAATTGTCCGGCAGCTATCGTTCCTGTGGACGTCAGGGCTCCGGTGGTGGCGTTGATGGTGTACATCGAGACGTCGCCCGAGTTGAAATTCACCACATAAGCGAACTTACTCGCGGGATCCACCCCGATGGAGACAGGGCCCGTTCCCGTAGCAATCGTTCCTATGGACGTAAGGGCCCCGGTGGTGGCGTTGATGGTGTACATCGAAACGTCGTTCGAGCCGGGATTCGCCACATAAACGAACTTACCGGCAGGATCGACAACCATGGAGCCAGGGTTTGTTCCCGCAGCAATCGTTCCTATGGACGCTAAGGCCCCAGTTGTTGCGTTGATCGTGTACATGGACACGCTGCCAACCGTTCCGGGAGTGAAGCTCGGAGTCGCCACATAAGCGAACTTGCCAGAGGGGTCCACGGCCATCGAGGCGGCAACGCCTTCTACGGTGACCGTTCCTATGGAAGTTAAGGCCCCAGTCGTGGCGTTGATGGTGTACATGGCGACATTATTTGGCTCCTCACCGTCGCCATTCGGCACGTAAGCGAACTTGCCGGATGGATCCACTGCCACCGACCCGGGAACGCACAATCCGGGACAATCTCCGCTTATCGCTCCTGTGGAAGTTAAGGCCCCGGTCGTAGCGTTAATGGTGTACGTGATGACGCTGCCATCACTATCAAAGTCATCCCCAAAATTTGCTACGTAAGCGAACTTGCCAAGCGGATCTACGATCACCGAGTTGGTGCCTGAATCTTGTGAGGATGCCGGTGGACCTATGACCGCGAGGGCCCCGGTAGTGGAATTAATCGTGTACATGGACACGTAGCCAACAATGCCGTCATCGCAGCCCACATTAGCGACATAGGCGAACTTTCCGGTAGGGTCCACGGCGATTGACTGCGGATCGACTGTTCCTGTCATGGTTGTGAAGGTCAAGGAGTTCGAGGTGCCGCCGCCCGGCGCGGGATTGAAGACTGTGACCGTGGCTGTCCCGGCTGCAGCAATGTCACTCGCCGGAATCTGAGCAGTGAGGAGCATACCCTGGCTGTTGGGATCAAGAGTGGTCGGGCGGTCGCTGCCGTTCCATTGCACAACTGAACTAGCCACAAAATTTAGCCCGGTTACCGTCAACTGATTATTTACCGAATTAATGAACTGTTCTCCGGCGGGAACGCAGCTAGGAAAAAGAGAATTGATCGTCGGTACGGGACTAGTGTTGCTGGTGACGGTGAAACTAATTGCATTCGAGGTGCCACCGCCGGGCGCTGGGTTGGTCACTGTCACGGCCGACAGGCCGGCTGAAGCGATACCCGAAGCGGGGATGGCCGCAGTCAACTGCGTGGAGTTGACGAAGGCGCTGGTGGATGCTACCCCGCCGAAGCTGACCATCGAAGATGCGACGAAATTTGACCCATTGATCGTAAGCGTGAAAGCGGCACCGCCAGCCGCAGTACTGTTCGGCGAAATGGAAGTAATCGTGGGGACCTGATTTGGCGGAGGCATTTGTTCCTTCGAACTACTTCCACCGCAGTTAGCAAGGCCCGACACCGCCAGCAATAAAGAGAGAGCGCACACCGTACGAGAGAAAGGCCTGCCCTTCACGAAGCACCTCCACATTTGAAATTGCTCCCGACGGCGTTTGGAAAAAAAGCCACAAATTCCAGTTACCACCGGCCAACTGGCCGTTCTGGAGTTTTGAGCGTAATTGCGATTTTTCAACAGTTGACCGACACTCGTCCCACACAACCGCTTCAAATGGAGAAGAGTGCCTCCAACTTAGTCAGCGCACCGTTAGTCCTTCTCCTCCTCCAGCCTTACCCCCTCTTCCAAGGTAATCGTGTCCGGCGCCTCGCTGAGCACCAAGAATCTCTTGCCTCCGTCAACCACGATGATGTTGTTGCTGAGTGTGCCGTCCGTATCGAAGATCGACCCGGTACAGTCCGGAGCGACCGTGTAGGTTCCGTTTGGTGCGGGGAAATCGGTCCAGGGTCGGATTACCCCGTTGCTGCTTCTGGTGTTTCGAATGAGGCCGCGCGTCCCATCTCCGCCGTAGGTGGAGATGCCTATCTCGGCGATGGGGCCACCGACGACATTGTTCACTCCGGTCCTGTGATAGGCATACTTCCCTTTGAGGCTGGCAACGCTACACCCGCCGCCCTGAGCATGAACGTTGATGACGGCGCCCGGAATGCGTGCGAAAGTCGCGAGGATCGCGAAACCTGTGACGAGAAGAAGGTACTTTCCGAACTTGTTCATTTTGATTCTCCTTTTTATCCCCGGTTTTAACGCCGTAATTGGCGAAAGCAGGCGAGAGTTGCATAAGACCCCGGCGTTTGAGCTCGCGCTTCCGTGGCCCACAATTGCGCGGAGTGGTTTTGGGCACAATGGCGAACGCATGGTCTGCAAATGTTTTAGTTCTGACCATGCAGCTCGATGAATTCAGGGGAGTTGCAGGCGGCGTGTGCCGGGACGGCACATATTTCTTCATCAGTAAGCAATTGGTGATAGAGTACCGCCACGTTACCAAGCCTGTTATGGAAGCTGCTCCGCAAACCCGAAGGACGCGTTTTGGCCCCTTTGAGGTGGACTTGCGTTCGGGCGAGATCCACAAACACGGTATTCGCCTGAAGCTCCAGGACCAACCGTTTCAAGTGCTTGCCATTTTGCTGGAGCATCCGGGTGAGGTAGTTACACGCGATGAACTCCACCAGAAACTCTGGCCTGCCGATACTTTTGTTGACTTCGATACCGGTCTGAACAGCGCCATCAAGAAGCTGCGCGACGTGCTGAGCGATTCAGCCGATGAACCCCGTTACATCGAGACCTTGCCGCGCCGCGGCTACCGATTCATCGCTACCGTCGAAAACGGCCCGCTGCCCGCATCGGCCCCCGTCGAGCTGCGTGTTGTTCCAGTCCCCACCCTGCGGGAACCGCGCCAGCCTTGGTACCAGCGCCGCCTGGTCGTAGCCGCTGGCATCGCAGCGCTCCTGGTTGTGGCCGCGCTCGTTACCTGGCGCGTCTTTTTCGCTCGGCCGGTGCTGACCGAGGCCGACGTCATCCTGGTGGCGAGCTTCGTCAACAAGACCGGTGATCCCATCTTCGACAACTCTCTGGACAAAGCCCTCGAGGTCAAGCTTGCCGAGTCCCCGTTTTTGAGCCTCTTCTCGGAAGCGAACGTGCGCGAGACATTGCGCATGATGCGGCATGATCCAAACGAGCGGGTGACGCCGGAACTGGGCATCGAAATCTGTAAACGACAAGGACTCAAAGCCCTGGTGGTACCCGAGATTGCCGCCGTCGGAAACACTTACCTGATTACCCTGGAAGCGATTGACGCGCGGAATCAAAAGCCAATCGCGCGGAGCCAGGAAGTAGCGGAGAGCAAGGATAAGGTGGTCGCTGCGCTGGGAAAAGCGGGCTCGCAGTTACGACGAAAATTGGGCGAGAGTCTGAGCTCTCTCGAAAAGTTCAATACGCCACTGGATCTTGCGACCACGAGCTCACTCGATGCGCTGCTGGCCTACCGATCGGGGCAGAATCTGTATCGTTCGGGGAAGCGGCGTGAGTCCATCCCCTTTTTCGAAAGGGCCGTCGAGCTGGACCCACAGTTCTGTTCTGCTTACAACATGCTGGGCAGCGCCTATCACTCCATTGATGATGGACAAGCTTCCAGGGAGAATTTTGCCAAAGCTTTTGAGCTAAAGGATCGCCACCTCACGCAAGAAGAGAATTTTCAGACGACGGCTTTTTATGATTCAGCCATAACGGGTAACCTGGAAAAGGAAACTACCGAACTGGTCTTGTACAAGGAGGCGTATCCACGCAGCGTGTCTGCATACAATTTGCTGGGGATCGCTTACGCGCAGCAAGGCCGAACGGAAGAGGCTTTACAGAACTTCGATTGGGCGATTGCCCATTCCCCGGCACCGTCTGCTCAGTACTACTCCAATGCAAGCCAGGCGCTCATGATCCTGGGCCGATTCGACGAAGCCAAAAAAATGCTCGACGAATGGCTTCAGAAAGGATCACTGAACCCATTTCAAATGGTAATGCGCTACCGGATCGCTTTTATCGAGAAGGACGCAGTAACGATGGACAAGCTCGCTCGCGAAGCCCCGGCGGATGATGTGCCCTGGCTCCGTTTCCAAATGCAGCTCGCATTCTTGCGCGGCGATTCCAGCGCACTGCGTTCGCTCAGCGAAACCATGGTGAAACAACAGAGCCGCGCGAACCGGCCGGAAAACGCCGCCGACCAGCTTGCCTGGCATGCCGGGCTTGAATCCTTTCTGGGAGACTACGCCTTGACGCGGAAGCTCTGCCGTTTGGCGGAAGAGGCGGGTAATGACAGTGCAAGCGGGCTGTGGACTTGTGCCAAAGCACTAGGACAGGCCGGCGACGTGGCGCAAGCTGAAGCGCTGGTAGCGAAACTCGATCAGCGGTTTCCGGAGGACACATTTCAGCAGAAGGTTCTTCTGCCGATTGCTCGTTCCATCATAGAGCGCGAGCGAGGAAACCCGGTTAAGGCCGTCGCTTTGCTCGTCCCAGTCACGCAATACCCGAACGCAGCGGTTTCTTATCATCGTGGACAAGCTTACCTGGCTGCGGGAGAGTACGGCGAGGCTGTCGCCGATTTCCAGACGGTCATCGCTCACCGTGGATGGCCCGAGTGGGAAATATTTTCTCCGTTGGCGCAGCTCGGTCTCGCGCGAGCCTACGCGAAGCAAGAGGATACTGACCTCAGCCGTAAAGCTTACGACGATTTCTTCACCACTTGGAAAGACGCGGACCCGGATATCCCGATACTCCGGCAAGCCAAAGCCGAATACAAGGAACTCACCACAACCGCATCTGCCAGCGCTTCAGCGTCAACGAAAAAGCAGTAGCCCCATTTCTTCTACGGCGCTTGTTCGGGCGTGAATCGAAGTCGTGAACCAGAAGCTTGGCCGAGATGCACTACAACACCGAGCGCCTGCGCCCGAAATTCGCCAGCTTGGAAAACAAGCCGTTCTTCACGGCAGAGTTGGATCAGGGCGATTTTAGGCCCGGCAGCGGCGGGATCACTCCCTATAAGTCGGGTTTGCGGACCGTCGAGTCTTATAAGCATGCGGCGGCGCGGGCATTGAGCCGGAGATACTTCGTGATTTGCTCGCGCGCCAAACCATGGCAGCGCACGTAGTGAGGAGAACAGCAGCCAGTATGCCAAGAAACAACAATTGCGAAGGAGGTAGCGTAAGCCCGCGGCGCGAATCCGTAGGTGCCGAAGCACGGGAAGCTTCGCGAGCAGGAGCAGGCACCACCGGAACTGGAACGGCAAGCGGCTGTGCAGCCGCCTTGGATTTTGCTTGCTCTCCAAGAAGCGGAAGCGCTCCGGCCCCGGAGATCTCAAATTCTGGTCCTTCCCCTGCTTTTAGTTGGTTGGCTGCCTGAACCTGATACTTCGTGTTTCCCGTGGCGAGGATCTGAAAGGCCGGTGAGCGCGATGAAAATTTCATCGTTGGGGGAATCATCACCGCAAACTGCTGAACCGGGTAGGCGCGTTTGGTTCGAAACGCAGCGTGGCCGTCGTAGGGCAAGTCGTAGTTGAAGGCAAACTTGGTCGCTCCCGGGCGCAAAGGGAAACTCACGTGGTAATGTCCAGGCTCGCCGGGCACGGGCGCCGCCGAGATCATCTCTCCAATTTTCCCGGGACCTGCAGCCAGAACGGAATCCATCTTGGCGTTTGCCGGAAGATAGACTTCGAATGTGCGGTCCCCAGAGCGTGTGACCGGTGGGTTAGATTCGTTTTTGATTTCGTACAAATCAGAGACATGAAGAAGTTTCCCATTGGTTCCCGTGCGGAGTATTTCGATGCTGCCGGTTATGCCTTTGACTTGTGACGCCGCGTCAAACACGTCCAGGAAAAGAACGGCGCCGACGGAAGCCTGCTGATCGTAGTTCACGCCTTGATGGAGTACGCGCACCCAATATGGTTTATCGGGATGAAGCACATGGAAGGTGAACGCTCCCCGCGCATCGGTTTTTGTGCGCGATTCCTCCGATAACCTCTGATCCGCCTGAAGAAGGATCACCTCATCTCCAGCAGAGGGCTGGTTCCGGCTCTGGTTGCGCACGAAGCCGGCGATATCGTTCGCGCCGCGCGCCGCTGGAGTTGAAAAACAGGCCAGCAGCGCCAAAATGGAAAGCATGCTCAGCATACGAACCCTTGCGGCGCAATTAGGAGCAGCGATCATTTGTTTATGGCATCGGCTCGCGGAGGCGTTGGCACACGCGGTGTATGGCCAAACATGATGCCCGTTTCCACCTCCACGGGTTTTCCGTCAATCAGGTAAGGCCGGAATTGCCATTGCAACAGGGCGTCGGAGATGGCCTTGGCTTGATCGGGAAACGCTCTGAGAAAATGGATATGTTTGACCTTGCCTTCCTTATCGACGATGATGCGCACCGGAACGGGATTGAATCTGCGGTCGGAGAAAAACGGATCTACTTTCTTCACAATATTTTCGTCTTGCGCGTAATCCTTAATGCATACAGGGACTTCCCCGCCGCCCATTCCTGAACTGAGATCAGCCTCCGCCGGCAATTTCATCTTGCTCAGATCCTGGACCAAGCTGTCGAGCAATTTCGTATCGCGGCTGGTGAAGACGAATTGCACCGTATGGCAGCGAATTTGCGTCGCCAGGACGTACCAATGCAGATCGGAGACAGGCGCAACGAAATCAAAGCGGACGAAGGAATGATCGGCAATGCTGACTACCGCCGGGGCTTGTTCCACTTTGTAGTATTCCGGGTTCAACTTGTCCCTGGAATAGTTAATTAGTTCCAGCGCCTTGCTGGCCGGCACCAGCGAGAAAAACATATCCTGGGCAGTGATCAGGCCATTGCTTCGATCGCCCTTGAAGGTGTCCGCGGTTTTGATCTGCGCCAGGACGTAATAACCGCTGTCCGAAGGCGGCGGTCCGGCGTAGCTCTCTGTCCAATCCGGGGATAGAGGGTAGGAGAGACCAAAGTAATCGTTGCCATAGACATTGTTGGTCACTCGGCCGCCTTCCGGCAGCGGAGTCACCGAATCGCTGGCACTCGGCCAAGCGCCTTTATTCAGAATGACGTCGGTGGGCAGTTTCTTCGCCTGTGGCGGGTTGGTCGAAATACCCCCCGCGTTCTGAGGGACGCCGCGGGCTGCCGGGAGCAACGACAAGGACACCGCAAGAAGCAGAAGAAAACGGTGGAATAGAGAGTGCATGGCCCACCCCCGAATCAATACCTGCCCTGCTGAACGCGCTGCTGTCCAAGAAAGGAAAAACCGGGCGAAACACCTAAGTGCCTCGCCCGGCGAAACGGTGAAGGATTACAGGGAACGCAGGAAGTTCAGCACATCCTGCTTCTGGCTCGGCGTAAGGGCTTCAAAGTTCGCTTCCGCCGTGCTGCCCTCGGATCCGTTGCTCGCGTGATCCTTAATGACGGCCAGCAGATCGGTGGTGCGGCCATCGTGCAAGAAGAAGATCCGCTGTCCTAGTCCCCACAGAGGAGCGGTGCGGAACTGGTCTCCGCCTGCGGTTCCTTGGGATACGTTGTCCGCCAAAAGAAGGCCCATGTCGTGGATCTCGAAGTCGGAAAATGCGCCTACAGCCGCATTTGACAGCGAGGAGGTGACGTTCGAAACTTGCGTGGAATCGATGCTCATGGTGTGGCAAGTCGCGCAACCGACGGTGCCGAACTGAGTCTGGCCACGGGCAATCGAGGCTATGGCAGCCTGCGTCGTCCCCGGTGCTGGTATCGGTGGAGCGAGCAGTCGCATGAACTCAGCGAACAAAACGATGTCGCCGGGAACCTCGGCATTCTGGGCCGACTGGTCCGAATTGGCTGTCACTGTGAAGTTAGTCACGTCTTCCGGGTATCCAGTCTTGGAAAGGTTCAAGCAACCTGCCGGAAGTCCGGTGCCGAGCTGATCCTCACCCGGCAGTGGCCGGTCTTGTGTGAAGAGCTCGTTACTGATACCCATTTCCACGTTGTAGGCTTCGCCGGAGAACAGCAACATTGATTTGTTCTGCGCCTTCCAGCCGAAGCGAGCGATGGTCCCGTCGTTGCCGTTGTGGTTGAAGGTGCCGCTCACCCCAAAAGCATTGCCGACTTCAGCAGTTTGGACCGCAATAAGCGTCGATTCGTCGAGGTTCTCGACCAAGCCCGCGCCAAAGACAGGCGTAGGGATCCGGAAAATGATGTCGTTGGTTGCCAGCGCGCCGGCAAAGCCGGGCTGTTGCAAGCTGCAACTGCTCGCGCCCGTGAGCCCAGAGACGGTAAATAGATCTTCCACGCCGCCGTTCGGTTTGTTGGGGTCGGGGCTGCCGTCCGCGTCGAAAAAGTACGGGAAACGGGCTTCGCGCGTAGGACCGTGGGCGGTGATGAACGTTGGGATGGTGTTGTCAGCGCCACTGACAATACCTTTACTGATCGCCGTGAACTCGGGATTGTTGGCAGCACCTGTGCCCCCGATCGTAGGTTGGGAGTGGCATGCCGAACACTGGTTGAAGTTAAACCGTGGTCCTAAGCCAGTGTTGGGGGCAGTGTCAATAGTCTCCACGAACTGGAAGCGGTCAAGACCGTTGTTGAAGAAGTCCAAAGCTGGGTTGGGGGTCTCGGACGCTTGGCCGCAAGTGTTGGTGCCGAGCACGGACGCGAGTGCACATGGGACTGTAGCAGTAGCCCCCGTCTGCCCGTTAATGAGTCCGCCTCGCACGCCCGGGTCGCATGGTGTGGTTGAACAGGTTGCAGGGACTGAAGAGGGTGTAGAGACTCCAGAGACTCCAGAGTCTCCAGAAGACCCAGTGGGGAGAGCGACTCCACCGGAACCGGATCCACCGATTCCGTCGGGTGAAGTCTGAGCAAACACCATTCCCGGAAAGAATAACAGGACCGCCAACGTGAGACCTGACGCAAATCTAGCAGTTTTCATTTCTATCCTCCTCGTCTGACGGGAATTTCCGTTTTGAGGGTCCCCTTGACGGGGAGGCCTAGACCTTCCGCCGCCTCGTGTCAGATCGCCAAGCTGACAATAGACATACGCGTGGCGACGTCGTCATTCAGCGCCAGCGATGTGTCGGTGCCTTTAGGGTTAACAACTTCGCGTTTAATAACATTTGTACGAAGCATGCGTCAATTAGAAACGATTAGCTTTTAAGGCTTTTTGATTAGCATTTTGGGCTTTTTCAGATTCTAACGAGCAGCTTTCATCTAACCGTCCAAGTGAAGATAGTTGGGCTAGAATAAAATGGAATAGACTTTCCGTTGCGGAACATCGGATAGAATTTGATTTTGATCCTTAAGCTGCGAGACTCATCGTTGTGAGCGATCCGTTCGTTTGGAGATGATCCATGGCAGCTCATGCAGGACCGCCGACGCGGAACTGGAAGACGAAGCTGGTCGCACCTTTATGGCACACTCTGGTTCTGCTGGCCGTCTCTGCGGGTCTTTTATGGATGCAGAGCCGCAGCCTGGCAGCCGGCAAGCAGCACCACGGAAACGTGACCCACTATCTGTCTGTAATTGTCGCCGAGTGGGCACTGGCTTTTTACGTATGGCTTGGGGGGCTGATCCCCGGCGCAACCCGGTTGCGCGATCTAGTGGGCGGACGCTGGAGCAGTTGGAAAGATGTGTTGCGCGACATCGGTATTGGCGCGGCGTTTTGGATTGTATTTGCCGCAGCCGGGATGTTCATGAATTTCGTGCTTGGACCCAGCCATGTGGAGACCCTGGGATTTGTGAACCCGCGAGGCGGGGTTGAAGTCACGCTGTGGGTGATGATGTCAATGACCGCGGGATTCTGCGAGGAGTTGATTTTTCGCGGTTACTTACAAAAACAATTTTTGGCGTTGACGGGAAGCGCCGCGCTCGCCGTGCTGGCTCAGGCCCTCTTGTTCGGCGTCGCCCACGGGTACCAGGGAGGTAAGCTGGTGATCACAATCATGGTGCTAGGGCTACTCTATGGAATCCTGGCACACTGGCGCAAGAGCCTACGGCCGGGCATGATCTCGCACGCCTGGTCGGACATTCTCAACGTAATCCCCATCCATTTTCCGTGAAACGCAGGACCGAAGAGACGGCGTTTCTGGTTTGGCTTGAGTTTGAGTCGTCTGATTATCCGACTGAACAGGAGTTGAACCTACGGGGACCTCTGCGTCACGGTTTTCTCTCCGCGTCATCGGACGTGCGGGTAGAGTTTGCAAGGTCTGCGATGAATCGGTCCATGGCAGCAGGGGCGCGAAACACGTGGACCACTGCGTTTTGCGCATATTTGGAAATTGCTTCCCTAAGAATCGGAAGGCTCCGATAGCGGTATGCCACAAGCCAAAACCAGAAATCAGAACGCTCCGGCGACCGGCGAAGTGCTTGCAGGCCGCAGCGCAGAAGCGAGAAGTCCAACAAGATAATCGTGTCTGCCTCTCGCAGCCTGACTTCTACTGCGTCATAGCGTCCGAGGTCTCCATCAATTATCCATCGATCCTCGGCGACAATCCCCTTCTGGGTGGCAATCCATTGTTCGCGAGTTGTTGGGACAAGTCCCGGTTGCCAGAAGATTTTGTCAGCTTCGATCACAGGCAAGCCGGTGATATTGCCCAAACGTCTCGCGAGAGTCGATTTGCCTGATGCGCCGCGGCCCAGGATGACCACGCGTTTCATAAATTCAGTTTACGTGAGACTTGTCCGGCGACGGGACGTTGGCGCCGGAGAGCAGGGCGCTGTCGTTGTAGCCAGGCTGCACGATGATGTTGCTTTGTTCGCGGAGTTCGGCGAGGTAATCGCGCAAGAGGGGCTGCAATTTTTGCGCGCGGATGGTGCTGAAGATGTCGGCTTCCACTTTGTCGAAAGGCTGTAATCCTGCCTGGAAATGATCATCGACTAGCAGGAATTCGTATCCGGTGCGGGTCTGGATCACGTCGCTGATCTGGCCTCTGCTCATTTGGAAAACAATCGCTTCGATTTGTGGCGAGAGCTCTCCCCTTTTGTAGGTACCGAGGCTGCCGCCGTCTTTCGCGGTGCTGCCCTGGGAATAAAGCTGCGCGACGCGGTTGAAATCGTCGCCGTTGAGGACGCTGGTGCGCAGGCCCTCCACTTTGGCGCGCACGGCGGCAAATTCTTCCGGACTTTTTCCTTCGGTGCTCGCCGAAATTTCCGACAGCGTTACGCGCTCGGGCAGCGTGAATTCCTGCGGGTGCGCGTCATAATATTGCTTCACTTCGTCACGGGAGATGTCCACGTGCGAGCCGACTTCGCGCTGCACCACTTCCTTCTGCAGCAGGCCGTTGCGAATGGTGGTTTTGTAACCTTCCCAGGTGAGGCCGGAAGCTTCGACACCTTTTTGCAGATCTTCGAGGGTAGCGAGGCCGTTCTGCTTGCGCACTTCGTCGAGGCGCTTGGCCAGGTCCGCTTCCACGCTGATGCCCATGTCTTTGGCGCGCTGCACAAAGAGCGACTGATCAATCATGCCGCGCAGCAAATCCTTCTGCTGCTCCTTGAACTGCGCGTCAATCTTGTCCGGCGGGCAGCCCTGGCAATCGTGCGCCAGTTCGTCGCGCAATTGCTGTTCGGCCTTCTGATAATCGGCGAGCGTGATGACGTCATTGTTTACGCGCGCGACGATGTCAGCGTCCGGCGCGGGCTTGGCTTGCGCGCGCACGCTCGCAGGAAGCAGCGTCGCGAGCAAAACCAGCGAGACGAGGGTGAAGACCGTCGTGGATTTCAAGGTTAAGGCCGATGCATGATTGCGATTCTTCATGGTGTGGGCCGCGTTAGATTGCGTCGCCCTTAATTGTAGCCGGAATTTGAGCTTCGGACCTATATCTCGCGGGAATTCAGGACGTCGTGGCTGGGCCTTGCTGCAGCGGGCGGAGCAAGCAGCGCCACTACGGTATCAACACTTCGGCAGCTTCCATAGTCAGCACCTCACGAGTCGCGAATTTGACTTTGTAGCGGCCGCCTTCAGGCGGGCAGCTTTCTCGTCGTATGGCTCGGCCAAAACCTGCCGGCCTAAAGGCCGCCGCTACAAAGGCTCCGCGCATTTCAAATCAGAGGCAAGAGCGAAAGCGAGGTGTCCGAGGCCGGCGCCTTTGCAACATGCTTTCGTAACAGAATGATAAACGTGTCATACTCCTTCCTCTAAGAGCAAATATTGGTGGAGAGTCTATGGTTCGGGTGCGCTTTTGCTGGACGGCGGTGTTCGTAGTTGCGACGGCGATGCTTGCGGCGTGTGGAGGCGGGTCGACGCCGATTTCGGTGAGCCTGACTCCTTCGTCTCCGCAGGCTATCGATCAGGGTGAGACGGCCGGCATCACGGCGACCGTAATGAATGACACGTCCACCAAAGGGGTTTCGTGGACCCTGACTGGCCCGGGAACTCTCAGCAATCCTACGGCGGCTTCCGTTACCTATAATTCCCCGACAAACAATCTCACCACCAGCCAACAAGCGACGGTTACGGCGACGTCCGGAACAGACCCGAAGAAGAGCGCTTCGTTACAAATCACGGTGAACCCTGATCCTCAAATTCCCTTCCAGGCACTTGCGAACGGATCGGTAGGCGTGCCGTACAGCCAACCAATCACGCTCACCGGCGGAACCTCTCCGTTTCAATGGAGTGTGTATAACGGGCCCATCATCACCGGATTTGAGGTGGGCGGGGCGGTGCCGGACGGATTGACGATGGACCCGACCACCGGGACGATTAGCGGAACGCCGACTGGCGCCGGAACTTGGTATTTCGAAGCGACGGTAACGGACGCGACCGGCGAATTTTCGATCAACGGTTTTTTGAGCATCGAAATTACGCCGACTGGCCCTGCGGGCAATCCGATCCCATTCTTGAACCAGCCGCTTGTGCCGACGGGTGTCACGCCGGGCAATCCGGGTTTTACCTTGAAAGTGAACGGGACGGGATTTGTTTCCGGAGCGATCATTAATTTCAATCGCTTGCCGCTGGCGACGACGTTAGTGGACGCCGAGCACCTGACCGCGACGGTTCCAGCGTCGGCGGTTGCGAATGCGGGGACGGCCACAGTCACTGCGGTGAATCCCGGAGTGGCTGCTGCACAGTCCAACGTGGTCTATTTCCAAGTAGGCGCACCCCAAGCAACAGTCAGTTTCGCCGCGGTTGCAAATTCTGGGCTGCAAAATCTTGCGCCGGCTGGGATCGCCATTGGCGATTTCAATGAGGACGGTAAGCCGGATCTTGCGATCACCAGTGCCATCAGCGTGTTCGTATTTCTCGGGAAGGGTGACGGCACATTTGCTCCGGCTGCAGGCTCTCCAATGCCGGTGCCGAGCCCACCATACGATGACTTCGGTACACCGATAGTCGGGCCCATCGGCGTGGGTGATTTTAACAATAGCGGTCATCTCGGATTGGCGGTCGGGGAGATCGAAAATGAGGCGGCTAGTATCCTGTTAGGAAATGGGGATGGAACATTCGTCTATTCGTCGGCGGAGATCGCGAACGCGCCTAGCGGGCTGATATCCAGTGTGGAAGCGGCTGATTTCAACGCGGATGGGAGCCTCGATCTTGCAATCACGAGCCAAGGCGGGGGCGTATCACCCGTCGTGCTTGGATACAGCAAGGGCGCCTTCAACGCGGCAGGAGACCTCTTCACTACCGGATTCCCCACAGGCGCGTCGCTGGGGGATTTCAACGGAGACGGAAAACTAGATGCGATTGTGGCGGGTGGCGGGACGACCACCTACCCAGGTTCGGGACTAGCTGTATCGCTGGGCGATGGAGACGGCACATTCACACAGGGGAGTAGTTCCCCAATTCTTCTCGGGAGTTACCTCTCTGCAATCGTGACCGGCGACTTTGACGGCGATGGCAAGCTGGATCTCGCGGTGACGGATTCTGTTGGCAACACGGTGACCATCCTGCTCGGGAATGGCGATGGAACGTTTGGGATGCCAACAACTATCCCGGTAGGAAGTGGGCCAGACTCGATCGTGGCAGCGGATTTCAATAACGATGGGAAGCTGGATCTGGCCATTGCAAACTTTGGAGACAACACGATCACGCTTCTGCTTGGGAATGGCGATGGGACGTTCACACAGGCACCGGGTTCGCCATATGCGGGAGTAAACGGCCCGTATCAGCTCGCGGCGGCCGATTTCAACGGTGATGGCAAACTCGATCTCGCGGTGGTGAATCTGAATGGAACGGGGACAGTATCAATCTTGCTGCAGCAGTAGTACGTGCTGGGCACACACTCCCTAAATACAGGTCGCCAACCTCAGGCTTAATTCTTGCGCGTGACGAGAATGTCGTTCACGTAGAACGATCCATTAAAAGGAAAGCCCATAAAGAATTGCACTTCGCCGAATTGCTGGGGAAAGGAGAGTGGCACGTTGTTGATGGTTACGTCTCTGGTGCCCGAAGCGCCGCTGCCGACTAAGTTCACGTGTGCGGTGGCTGACGTTGAGGTGATCTCCATAGTAACGGCGAGGGTGAAGGACTTGTCCCATGGGAAAGTTCCGAAAACCTGGTTATTATCGTCGTTGACTCTCACCGTGTTGTTCGGTGTGAAGTCCAGATGAAGAAAACTCTGGGAAGGCGGGCCCGACTGAGGGGAGGTATCGAATTCTACCGTCGCGTCGGGGTTGGTTGGTTCGAGGGGACTGGTGATGCTGGGCGCCTTCGCGTCAGGCTTGGCTATTATATTGGGACTGGGGATGTAAAGCACCGCCAAGAAAGAGTACGAACCAGTTTGCTGGACCTGCGAGAGGTTGCACTGCAAGGTCGAGATCGGAGTCCCCGGAGGGGCGGCGCGTTGAATCTTTGCCCAATAGCCTGTCGCGTTCGGCGGAGTAGAAACATTCACAACACTGCCCTGCGGGATGACAACCGTTCCGGTCGCTGCTCCAAGCCCATTTGCATTGAAGGATGACTGGAACACCGTCGTAGCACCGCATCCCGTGAGCAGTAGCAGCAAAAATCCGACGGAGCTCAGCCCGAGGATGCGTTTCAGGCGGCTTGTGGGTGCTTGCGGGCAATCGCGTGCCGTTGCAATCGTGTCGAATTCGGTCCGCGCATCAAATGAATATTGGATCACGGGGGCTCCTTTCGAACTGATTTGGAGTGGAGGATATACTAAGATAACTGCAAAGACAATGTCGCTTGCATGTTCGTGAGGTTTTTTGAAAAAGTGCTGCAATCCGGTCGATGCGCAAATGCTGCAAGCCGGTCTAAATCCTGATTAGCGCGCGTTTACCTGCAATGTGGCTCTCACCTTTCCATGTTTTGCGGGTCTGTGGTTGAAGTACTACATTCCGAAAAGAACCGTTCCCGAGAGACCGTCGGATGGAATTGAAAGGAACCACGCGTGGATCGCCGCAGCGGCAGCCTTGTCGCTCGTTTTCATTTTTGTGTTGGGCCGCGGGATCGCGCTGCACCGCTAATGCGTCCGGTGCAGCGCAGCCGGCGCAAGAACTAGATGATTCCTTCCAGGCGGACGTAGCTCATCTCCATGCCGCGCTCCATGCCGGTCGCAAGCATGGCTGCTCGCGTCTTGGTATCGGGCAGCGTCATTCGCATGGTCATCAACGTTCCTGTGCCGTCGGGATCAAAGCGAGTTTCAATGTGGTTGTCCGGCGTGGGATCCGGCAGGAACATGCGCTCGATGTGTACGATCCTGCTGAAAGGCTGCAGCTCCACGAATTCTCCGGTGATGTGGAATCCATGGCCTTTGCCATTCGTCCATTCGTAACGGAACTTGCCGCCGGCCTTCAGGTCAATGATGCAGACCGGCATGGTCCAACCTTCGGGACCGAGCAACCACTTCTGGACGATCTTCGGATCTGTGAACGCGCGGTACACGGCTTCTGGCGGCGCGGCGAAACGCCGCGTCACAACTACGTGCGTATCTCCCTCGGTCTTCAGCGTCAGCTTGCTCATCGTTTCTCTCCTTTTTTCAGTTTGATCCCGGCCAGAACTCCGTCCAGCCGGTCGTAGTTTTTCTCCAGAGCTTTGCGCAGCATGGCGAGCCACTGATCCATGGCTGCGATGCCGGCGTTGGCGAGACGCCGCGGCCGCTTCGTGCCTTCGATGCGTTGAACGATGAGTCCCGCGTCTTCGAGCACTTTCAGGTGTTGCGAGATGGCCGGTTGCGTCATCTCGAACGGCTTCGCTAATTCATTTACGGTGGCTTCCCCTTTGGCCAGGCGCGCAAGAATCGCGCGGCGGGTGGGGTCAGCTAAAGCGGAGAAAGCGGCATCAAGGTTAGGCATAGACGATAGCTTATATAAGTAGATGCTTATTTTCAAGAGGATTTTCGTCGTGCGGGTGATGAGGTTAGGTCCTGATTAACGCGGTTACCGGACAACGGCCCGGAAGGGTTAAGATTGCTCCATGGAATCATTTGAAATTATCGGAGCCGGTGACCCCAGTCGCGAGTTCGACCGGTGGGTGGAGACGCTCAACCGTCGTGGCGTCGAGGCCAAGCAGATTGCGATAGCGGAGTATGACCGCGAACACGGCTACAATCCAATCCCGCACCCAAGAGGAAAAGAGGTGTACGTGCTCGTTCCCGCCGAACGACTCGAAGAAGCCCTGAAAATTCTGAAAGGATCCGAAGGGTCACGTCCTGAGTAACGCGTTTACGGCACGTGTGCGGCTAAGCGGGGAGAGACTCGCGACAAACGGATATAATCTATCTGCATGATCCCTGCGTCCTACAAACCGCGAAAGAAATTCATGGAGCTGGCCATTGCAGAGGCTAAACGCGCCGGCGACCGAGGCGACTATCCCATAGGATCGGTGATCACACGCGTCACGGGCGGTCGTGAGGTCGTGATTGCCAGCGCCGGTAACCGAGTGAAAACTTCGGGATCAAGCATCAAGCACGTGGAGCTGGAAACGCTCAAGTACGTATCGAGCGGCTACGGCCGGTACTTGACTGACTTCGTGCTCTACTCCACGCACGAGCCCTGTGCCATGTGCGCGGGCGCCTGCGTGTGGTCAAGAATTGGCGCGGTCGTTTACGGCGTTTCACAAGAAGACATTGCAGCTTATGGCCGCAAGCGCGGTACGGAAGACTACAAGTGGCGAGCTTGTCTGATTCCCTGCCGGTATGTCCTCAAGAAGGGCAATCACCCCGTTCCCGTCATCGGCGGTTTTCTCCGCCGAGAATGCCAAAAACTCTTCAGTTACAGGGCTAAATAGCTGGCCCCCACCCTTGCCGTAATCCTTTCCGTTCACTTGTACGGCAATCCGACCAATCAGGAGTTGCCCGCTTCTGACCGGCTCGATTACTTGTGATGAGGCGATTTAACGTCATCCCCTCGGGAAAAAACCGTGAAAAGAAGACGAGAAGAAACGGTTATTCGCGCGGCGTGTGGGTTTCTGCGCTCGTTCACGCAACGCTCGACGCCACTGCCTCTCGTTTTGCCGGCAGAAGCGCTAACAAGACGCCTCCGATCACAATGAAAACGACCACATCGATAAAGTCCCTGTGGACGCCGTGAATCCGGGCTTGTACGGTTTGAATAGCCATCACCATGCCATGGGCGATGTTCCACCAAGCTGCTAGAGCAATCATCGAGCGATGCTCAGATGGTCTCCTTGCGGCCATGAGTAGAAAGACCCCGACCGGAATAAAGAAGCTCAGAAACATCGGCTCGCACTCGTTCTTCTGCTCCAAAAGCCAGCTGGAATGCCGCAGATCCCTATATAGAAAATAAATCATAGACAGATTGATCAGCCCCACGATCACCAGGACGATCTGTGTTAGGCGTTCTCTTTTCACATGGACCTCGCTTGAGCAGATTTTGTTGCGAGCGCCGCTAGGCAGCCTGATTTCGGACTAACGATAACATTTCCGAACTAACTGGTGGCTTCAACCCTGACCAAGTCCACGCCTCCCATGTCATCTGTACTACGATCTGTACTACGAATGAGCCCTGGAGAAAGACTCACCCTTTGAACTTCTAAGAAATTGCAACTCAGTTGTCTGGAAAGAAGCGGATGCGGAAATTCCCGGTCTGAAGCAAGCCAAGGGGAAGCGTCGCCAACTTGCTGTAAACGAACCGACTTCGAGCGCTTCTGTCTGAGCGGGGATTCCTAACTGTTGTTGCCAGGCGTTATCAGGCAGTAACGCCCTCAATGCCAGATTAACGCGAGGACTTCGAAAAACTACTCGTATCTTAGAGCGATCATCGGGTCGACACGCATTGCCCGCCGCGCGGGGATATAACAGGCCGCAAGGGCCACACCTGTGAGCACCAGGGTGACGCCAACAAATGTAAGAGGATCGGTGGGCATTACGCCATAGAGCAAACCTGCCATCAGGTGCGACACGATCACCGCTCCCACCAGTCCGAGCGCTGCTCCGGCCGTCGCCAGCCCCAGTCCCTGGCGCAGAATCATCCCCATGATCTTCCCTCTCTGGGCCCCCAGCGCCAGGCGAATGCCGATGTCCCGCGTGCGCTCGCTCACGATGTACGAGATCACTCCGTAAATTCCCAGCGCCGCCAGCAGCAACGCCGTTACCGCGAAGGCCGCCACAATATCCATCGAGAATCGTCTCTGCTCGAGCGACGCCGTCACCGCATCGTTCAGCGTCTGCGCCCCGTAAACCGGTAGCTCCGGGTCTACGGACTGCACCATCGCGCGCACCTCTTCCGGTATCGCACTCGCATTCAGGTCTCCACGCAGAAAGATGGCCAGCTCCTTGGGCGTTTCCTGGTACAGGCTCAGATAGATTTGCGGAACGCTCGCGTTCGCCAGCGACTCGGTTCGAGCATCCGCGATCACTCCCACGATCGTGATCCAGGTCTTGATCGCACGTTGGCCAACCCCAGCCCTCCCACTGCCAAGCCTGAGCCGCTTCCCAAGCGGATCCTCGCCCCGCCAGTAAGTCTCCGCCATGGCCTGGTTGATCACGGCGACCAGCGGCGCATTCTCGTCGTCGCCGTCGTTGAACAGACGGCCCCGCAGCACCGGAATCTCCAGCAAATGAAAATATTCCGGCGTAACTTGCGACCGCTCCACCAAGGGAGTCTGCTTGCTCTGTGCCTGGGGTCCTTCCACGATCAGCGCGCTCCGGTTGCGGTCGTGGTGCAGCGGAATCGACGGCTCCGCTCCCAGCGCCGCCTCCTGCACTCCCGGCAGCAACCGGCTGCGCCGCAGCAATTCGCGCGCAAACACTGCCTCCCGAGCAGCCGTTCCATAAATGTCCGTCTTCGGATCGTTGGGGCTCGGCAACCACAATTGAACCGACATCACATGCTGCGGATTGAATCCCAGCGGCGCCTTGTACAAATCCCAAAAGCTGCGCAGCAGCAGACCCGCGGCCACCATCAGCACCAGCGACAGCGCAAACTCCGTCACCACCAGCACGCGCCGCGTGCGCGTCTGCTCCGTGGAACCCTTCGACCCACGACCCTCCACCCTCAGCGTAATTGCCAGATCCAACCGCCCTGCCTGCCTCGCGGGCGCCAGCCCGAAAATTACCCCGGCTGCGATCGAAGCCGCCAGCGCGATCAGCATCACGGTCCAGTTGATCGACAGGTCGTTCAGCCGAGGCAGGCTCTCCGGAATCAGCCGCAGCAAGACTCCCTTCATGCAGAACAGAATCACCAACCCCGCCACTCCGCCCAGCAGCGAAAGCAGCAGGCTCTCCGTCAGCAATTGCCGCACCAGCCGCTTGTGTGCCGCTCCCAGCGCCTGGCGCACCGCCATCTCCCGTGATCGCGCGCTGGCCCGCGCCAGCAGCAGATTCGCTACATTCACGCAGCCGATCAGTAGCACCAGCGCCACTGCGCCCAACAGCAGGATCAGCGACTGCCGAACGTTGCCCACCACGTTTTCCTTCAGGGGCACCAACCGCACCGTCCACTTGCTGTCGGGCGGATAATCGTCCGGAAATTGCTCGCGCAACGAAGCAACCAACGCGTCCATCTGGCTCTGCGCCGCTGCAACCGTCAGCCCCGGCTTCAGGCGCCCGACCGTTTCCAGGGGCAACCGCACACTGCGGTTCGGGCCCTTAGCCGGATCATCCGAAAAACCCAACGCCGCCCACTGTTCCGTATTCCTCTCGCCCACGGTCCGCCCCGGGTCGTGAAAACCCGGCGGCATCACCCCGATCACCCGATACAAATCGTTGTCCCCCCGCAAACTTCTTCCCACAATGTGCGGATCGCTCCCGAAAGCCCGCTTCCACAACCCGTCACTGATCACCACATCCAGTGTGAACCCCGGCCTTTGATCCTGAGGATCGAAGGTCTGCCCCAGCTCCGGCTTCACCCCCAGCATCGCAAAATACGCCGGCGACACCCCCTCATACTGCATCCGCGATGGCTGCGATGCACCCGTCAGGTTCGCCGACCCGAAAATCTCCAGCACAAGGTACTGAAAAATTCCCGAACGCTGCAGATCTTTAAACTCCGGAATCGAGATGCCCGCGTCCGTAGCGCTCGCACCAGGCAGATCGTCCTCGATGCGTACCAGTTCCTCCGGGTGCGGATAGGGCAGCGGATGCAGCAGCGTGGCATCGACCAGGCTGAAAATCGCCGTGGTCGCGCCGATCCCCAGGGCAATCGTCAGAACCGCGATAGCCGCAAACCCCGGCGACTTGGCCAGCATGCGTATCGCGAAGCGCGAGTCCTGCAACAGGTTTTCAAAAAACGGCAGCCCTTGCTCTGCGTGGTAATCCTCTCTCACTGTCCCCACCCCTCCGAACTTCATCACGGCCTGCCGCCGTGCCTCTTCCACATTCATCCCCGCGCGCAGATTTTCCTCCGTCTGCCGCGCCAGATGCTCCTCCATCTCTTCCCGCAGCCGTTTGTCGTCTTGCCGCCCGGTGGCAAAGTTCTTGAGCCGCGCCAGAAACCTTCTCAGGAATCTCATGGCAAGTCCTCCGCCTTCACCGCGAAGAATCGTGCGATGATCGCCGCTGTTTGCTCCCAGTCCCGTGTTTCGGTCTCGAGCAGCTTTCGTCCCGACCGTGTCAGGCGATAGAAACGCGCCCGGCGGTTGTTTTCCGAGGCGCCCCACTCGGACGAAATTGCGCCCTCCTGCTCCAGCTTCAGCAGGACGGGATACAAAGTGCCTTGGTTCACGGCCAGCAGATCCCCGCTGATCTGCTCAATCCGCCGCGCAATCCCATAGCCATGCAGTGGACCGAGCACATCGAGCGTCTTGAGGGCCATCAGCGCCAGCGTTCCCTGCAGAACATCCGCTTTTTCAGTCATAGAGTCGCTCTTTGGGTTTCCCACAGGAATCATCGTGTCACACTTCCTTTTGGAAAACAACAGGTAATGATTCGGTGCGATGAATCGATTCATCATCCGCTGGCGAAATTAGGGACTGAGGCATTCCCTTGCATCGGGCCGCAGAGCGTCTAGTTGATTTCCGCAATGAAGTGCCATATTGAACAGATTTCGGTTTCTCGTCGCTCTATGATTCTCCTCGACTGAGCCCTTCGGGGCGTTTGATAACAAGCGAGAGGGCCGCCCTCAGGGAAAGGCCCTCTCGCTGAACCGTCCAAGGAATCACGGCGAGGCTTGATTTGGAGTGCGGCGGCTTGCCGCCGCTTTCGCGGGCGTAGCAGAGGCAAGGACGAAAGCGACCAGCAGGCGACAGGATAATCGGGTTGGGACGATCGTTGAGGCTGGGAAGCGCTTCAGCGGGCGCAGCAAGCAGCGCCCCTACGGAATCTTGCTACGGCAATACGTTTGGGTGACGAAAGCGGGAGCAAGCTCCCGCACTCCACATTGAAACGTTATGTGCCTGGACTCGCTGACAAAAGGTGAACGACGCTCGCCTGCCCGTTCGTTCCTCAGGGCAAAAAGACGGCCGCTACAAAGTCAAATTCGCCATGTCGCCATGTCGCGGCGCAGCGCAGCGCAATGAAAACCGGACCGCTCTTTGAAGGAGGAATCAGTAATGCGGGTTAAGAACCCGAAGGAACTATTTGTAATTATGCTGAGCCAGGTGCGGCACGGGACCGAACTTACCGAGGCGGTTTACAGAGAGCTGGGCGAATTGTCGAAGAACCCTGAAATTGCGGAGGCGCTGGAAGCTCGGGGTCGCGTGTCGCAGCAAACGCTGACCAAGCTGGACAAGGCTTTCAAAATGATCGGGGAGCGACGGGTGAAAGTCACCGGACGGCTCCACGACGTTTTTGTCGAGGATTTTCGCAAGGAGCTTTCGGAGATCGAATCTCCGGTGGCGCGACGGCTCTTCATTTTGGCAAAGGCCAATCAGTTGAGCCACATGCGCGCGGGAGAGTATGTCACGTTGGTCGCGGCCGCCGGTGTTTCCGGTAACCATGACGTGGGCGTGCTGCTGGAAAGCTGCCTCGGCGACCATTTGGCGTTCATGGAGCGGACCAAGCGTTTGATCCATCACTTCGTTACTGCAAAGATCGCGGCGAAAGCCAAAGCCGATCGTTTACACCCGCGAACGATGTGAGAGAGTCCGCAAGTCGCGATTCGCGAAGGGCTGACGATGCAAGCCGCCGAAGCCAAGCTGAAATCCGCCGCTACAAAGTCAAATTCACGATTCGCGAGGTGCCGACGTCCGGTAAGCGCAGTGCCTGGTAAACGCGTTCGAAGGTTCAGGGCCGAGTTAGCGCTTCGGCAAGCCACGCGTGCTGGGAGTGGTATGTTGTTTACGCTCGGCGGGATCCCAATCCTCGGAAGGAAAGGTGATGCGCCAGAAGAGCGGCGACGGTTCGATAAATTCGAGGCCGACTTCGGTCTTGCCGGAATCCTTCTGCCCGACAAACGTCACGGTGCAAGGCAGTTCTTCCACCGTCTTGGGATTGACGATGGCGAGCTCTTGTCCTCGCACGAGTTTCGCCGCAAGCCGCACCATGCAGCCGTGCGCGTTCACCGAGACGGTGAGACCTTCTTCGGTGAAAGGCACTTCTCCGTTTTTTCCGCGGACGAGCACCGGCATGTTGATCTGTACGCGATGCGACCGACGGCGGTCCGAACTGGTTTCGCCGGCAGCAGGCGCTTTCGAAGCTCTCATCTCTCGCATGCAAATCCCCCATGGATGAAACAAGTTGCGCGTCGTGGCATACAGCTTCTAAAGCGCTTGGCCGCGACGTAAAGCCCTTTACCAGAATACTTGGAAAACAGATTGAAACCGTCCGATTTAGCACAGGTTTCCTACAGAGCACTGCGGCTGCCATCGAAACCAATAACCCCCGTTTTTCTATTTGGGGGATTTACGCGTGCGCTTGGCAGTCGATGGTTTGCGCGGGCTTTTCTGCGGCGGGCTGACAGCTTCGCGCGCCGCCAAAGCAATCTTCGCATCCAGCTCCCCGACATTTCCCTGAAATGTTTCACGCGCCTCGGCAACAACCGCGGCGGTGCGTTCCGTTGCTTGCTCCGCCACCGCCTTCAGAACGTGGTCGGCGATTCGATCTGCAAAGGATTTGACGATCTCCTGCACCGACTGCTGAAGTTGCGATTCAAGGCGCTCGCGCAAAAGCGTTATGTCCTCGGCCATCGCTGCCTCCACGGTTGTTCTCAATATTCGCCGCGCGGCGTCAAGCCCCGAGTTGTGCTGCTGCAAAGGAGGCGGATGGACGAGAGGCTCGGCGACCCTGACCTCGACCTCGGGCAGCGTCGCGACGGCCGAGCTGGCCGAAGCGGAATGAACAGCCGGCTGCATATAAGCTTCTGACTCTGGTTCTTCCTCGATTGACGCCGCCAGCGGAAGGGGAAAAAGCTTAGTCTCAGGCTCGTCCGACTCCGCAGACACCGGGACGACCAGCTCCTCATCATCAGGATGTGGAAACCAATCCTTGGGTGAAGATTTTATGCCCCAAATATTTCCGGGAACTTCAAACTCCAATGCCACATGGAAAATTTCGCGGTAGGTGCGCGGTCGCTGGACCCAGACCACTCGAGCTGGGAATTTTCTCGAAGGCAATCCCCGATCAGTGCCGCGAATCTCGATGGTGATCTTGGAATCCTTTGGGACGTAGTGCTTCGACTCGTACTTGCAGCCGTTGCAGTTCACCGTCACGGTTGACGTGCGTTCCTCGAACGCCTGGCCGAGCGCGTCCATTCCCCTGATCGTGATCGGCACGGCGTGGACGATTCGAGTACTGCGACGGTTTTCTGCGCCGTCGTGTGACGGCAAGGGTACGGACACACGGACCTCCGAAGGGGTGCTTGAAGATTAGCAGCCCCATTCCTGTGCAGGCGACGCATCGTGAGCGGTTGTGCGTAAGGGTAAAGAAGAGCGCGCGTGAGCCCAGTCTTAACGTCCGATCCGGGTGGAACCAGCAGCGCAAGTTTCCGGTGCAGGCGAGCAACCCGCTTACCGACAAGGGGGTACTACGAAAGGACTTTTTCGGTAGGCTATTCGGTGACGAAAATCTTGCGTTTCTTCGTGAGAACTGACTTATCGTCGAACCATAGTTTGCATTGCCTGTTCGATTCCTCGACGATCCACACGCGTTCCCCGGAGGCACCTTCGCTGAAGGAAAGGTTGCGTTGATGAAGCAAGTCGCGAATCTTCTGCTGGTCGGTTCCCAACGAGATCGAGTCGCAGATGGACGTCGAGCCCAGGTTTATCAGGTTAGCTCCAACCGGAGTCTTGCTATCGGGAGCGGCGGGGGCGGGGGCTGCGCCAATACTGCCGACCCTGCGGCGCCACAGCTGCATGCCATCAGACGTAAGTTATATTGTGTTCGAAGCCATGCCGGGCTTTCAGAGGAGGAAGTTTTCTATGCGCAATAGCATTTGCGGATTCGCATTCGCTACGCTGCTCGCGATCGCTAGTACGGTTTTTTTCTTCTCAGCTGCCGCGCAAGAAGTGCCGCAGCAACTCCGGCCACCCGCAAATGAAAAACTTCTTTTCAAGGTTCATGCGAAGGGCGACCAGGTGTACACCTGCAAGGGTGACTCCGCGCAAATCACTTGGACGCTGAAGGCTCCCGACGCTCAGCTCTTCGACCAAGACGGCAAACCATTCGGCAAACATTTCGCCGGACCTTCCTGGGAAGCGAGCGATGGCAGCCGCGTTACCGGGAAAGCCGTTGCCAATGCGCCTTCCCCGGACGCCGATTCCATTCCATGGCTTCTCGTCAACATCGTCAGTCACGACGGCAGCGGCGTGCTCTCTAGCGCCACAACCATCCAGCGCCTCAACACCAAAGGTGGCAAGGCGCCAGCGTCCGGATGCGACGTTTCGCACACCGGCCAGGAAGTCCGCGTCTCGTACACCGCCGACTACCTCTTCTACGCCCCGAAATAAACCTGGTTGCTGAGGCTAGTGCGCAGCAACGTACAGGCTGGGAAATTGTTGCTGGAGATTTTTGACCTTGGGGAGGTCGAACATGGCGATGTAGGGATTTTCCGGGTGCTCGGTGGCGTAGTTCTGGTGGTACGCCTCGGCGCGGTAGAAAGCTTTCATCGGGACGATTTGCGTCACGATGGGGTGCGAAAAAACTTTCGCTTGATCGAGCTGCTGCACGTAAGCTTGCGCGATGCGCTGTTGGTCGGCGTTGGCGAAGAAAATTATTGAGCGATACTGCGTGCCGGTGTCGGGGCCTTGGCGATTCAGTTCCGTGGGATCGTGCGCGACGGAGAAAAATACTTTCAGCAACTGGCCGAGAGTGATCTTCGAGGGGTCGTACACGATTTGAACGGATTCGGCGTGGCCGGTTTCGCCGCTGCTAACCTGCTCGTAGTCGGGATTTTTCACCGTGCCGCCGGAATAGCCGGAGGTGGCGCTGGTGACGCCTTTCACATGTTGGAAGACGGCCTGGATTCCCCAGAAGCATCCGCCCGCGACGACAACGGTTTCCTGGCCTTTTTGCGCGGCGAGGGTTTCGTCCACGGTGGGGTCGGGGATGATTGTGGCGGCACTGGCGAAGTTGTGGCGCGTCCACAGGAAAAGAGCCAAGACGGCGAGTAAGACAGTCAGAACTGGGGTCAGCATGGAACGTTTCATGGCGATTTCTCCTCGAATGAATTTCCTAAAAATTTCTAATTTTCGAAAGCAACGCTGAAGCGTTTCCCAGCCTCAGCGATCGGCCCAACCCGATTATCGAATCGCTTGCCTATCGCTTTCGTCCTTGCCTTTGCTGCGCTCGCGAAAGCGGCGGCAAGCCGCCGCACTCCAAATGGGAGCGTCGCCGCGATTCTGTGGAGTGCGGGAGCCTGCCTGCCGGCAGGCAGGCTTGCTCCCGCTTTGTTCGACAAAGCGTGTTGCCGTAGCAAGATCTCGTAGGGGCGCTGCTTGCTGCGCCCGCTGAAGCGTGGCCCGGGCAAATTGTGCGCGCCACGAAACCTTGTGTGGCGCTTACGTAGCTTTGGCGAAGCGCATGGCCACCGAATTCATGCAGTAGCGCAAACCTGTGGGAGGCGGGCCGTCGTTGAAGACGTGGCCTAGATGCGCGTCGCACAGGCGGCAGGAGACGGCTGTGCGCGCCATGCCCAAACTGGTGTCGGTGGTCTCCAAGATATTTTCTTTTGCGATGGGGGCCCAAAAACTGGGCCAGCCCGTGCCGGACTCGAACTTGGTGCCGGCATCGAACAGCGCCGTGTCGCAGCAAATGCAGCGGAAAATTCCCTTCTCGTGATTGTTGGGATTTTCATTGGTGTAGGGGCGCTCGGTGC
This sequence comes from uncultured Acidobacteriota bacterium, assembly GCA_963698005.1. GTDB lineage: Bacteria > Acidobacteriota > Terriglobia > Acidiferrales > UBA7541 > Palsa-295. The sequence continues at coordinate 1,116,945 of OY969113.1, read as the reverse complement.
CGGAGAGGCGCGTCACTTCGAATGAATCGCGCGAAAGCTGCTTGCGCCACTCGTCCTCGGTTTTTTCGATGCGCGCAACGGTCACCGTGTCTTTGCGCTGGCCGGCGTCGGTGAACTCCACGATCTTCACCATCTTGGGAAGGTTGGCGGCCGCGGCTTCCACATGCACGGGCGCTCCTTTATGAAAATACGACGCGACAAGTCCTACAGCCGCGACCCCGCCGGCGATTAAGAAAACTCGCCGCCCAGGGGAACTCGGCGATTGATCGTCCTTGTTATTTGGTAAAAGCATAATGGCCTCTCACTTTTTGAATTTATCCGAACGTAAAAGCAAACGCTTCCACGCCGGGGTCGAGAAAATCAATCTCGAAAGTTCTGTCTTCTACCGCGCCTTTTTGGCGGATGAGCTGATACAGGCGGTTGCCTTGAACCGTGCCTGCTCCGCTTGCGTCGGTGTCGGCGCCGTGGTCTTCTCCCGGCGCGGTGCCGTCAATCTTCACGACGAAACGAATCGGCTTCCCCTTTTTCGAAGGGCCGAGCACCAGATGCAGATCGCGCGCGTGAAACCGGAAAACAATTTTGCCGGGAACGGACTGAAGCACGGCGCTTTCTTCGCCCACTTTCCAGCTTCCCCCCAAAGCCCACTGATTCAGCGAAAGCCTTGGTTGCGGACTGTACGTTTTGCGCGAATCTTTAGCGATCGGCTCAGCCGAAGCGAAATGCTCAGCGCGTTTGTATCCCACGTATGTTTCCGGCGAACCAACGTCCCTGCTGTCCGAGGCAGCTTCCGCGCCGCTGCCGCTAACGTTGAGCACTCCCCCGGCCAGCGAAGTGGCGCCGTTTTCTTTGAGCAGCTCCTGAATCACGCGCTCGGACTCGTCGTATCCGCCTTCGCCGAAATGGTGCGCGCGAATGCGGCCTTTGCCGTCGATAAAATAATGCGCGGGCCAGTATTGATTGTTGAACGCTTCCCAAATTTTGTAATTGCTGTCGATGGCGACGGGATAGGTGATCTTCAAATCGCGCACCGCTTTCTCCACGTTCGAGCGCTCCTTTTCAAACGCGAACTCGGGAGTGTGCACGCCGATCACTACCAGGCCGGCATCCTTATATTTCGCGGCCCAGCCTTCCACGTAGGGCAACGAGCGCAAGCAGTTGATGCAGGAGTAGGTCCAGAAATCGATCAGCACCACTTTGCCTCGCAGGGACTTGGTGGTGAGTGGCGGCGAATTGATCCAGCCGACTGCGCCGGACAGCTCCGGCATGGGTCCTTCGTCCGGAAGAACTGGCGGCGCTTCGGCTGCGCTCACAGCTACGAGTCCCGGTTTCGGCGCGCCGAGCGTGCCGATCAAATGCTCTTCGGCTTTGGCCGTGTTCACGAAAGAAAACTTTGTGAGCAGGCCCGTATCCCAACCGAGCGCGATGGCAATCGCGCCGACGATTACCGCAGCCCCGAGAACGCGGCGGATCCAGACGTCAAAAAACAGAGAGCGTTTCAAGGCGGTGAAAACCTTCTTTCCGGCAAGGAGCGCGACGCCGAGAGATGTTGCAGCGCCCAATGCATAGAATAGCAGCAAAAAAGATGACCGCACTCCGGGCCCTTGAATCGCGGCGCCGGTTAAAATCAATCCCAGGATCGGGCCGGCACAAGGAGCCCAAAGCAAGCCGGTGGAAATTCCCAGCACAAATGATTTTCCGACGCTGGCTTCCGTTGAAGGGCCGCCTTGAATTTTCGCTCCGGCTCGAACCAGCGGGCGCGTGAGCGCTTCGGCCAGCGACGGAAAAAGCAGCGTGAGTCCCAACACTAGGAAAATAGCTATCGCGACGTAACGTCCGCCCTGGTTCAGGCGGACGACCCAATGTCCGCCGAACGCGGCTGCGGTTGCGACCACCGCGAAAGTGAGCGCCATGCCCGTCAGCAACGGCAGGCCCGAGCGGCGAAACGGCTGGTCGGCGCGCGAGAACACGAACGGCAGCACCGGAAGAATGCACGGGCTGAGAATCGTCAGCACGCCGCCCACAAACGCTAAGAGATAGATAAGCATCGTCGTATAGCTCTAGTACGCTTTTCCGGGTGCTAGTGGATTGGCGCGCGGTGGCGCGATTGCGCTCCTAGAGTGATCATTTTACATTCAAATGGCGCGCTAGTCGCCGGGTGGATGCGGTACTCTGTTCCGCTTGGAGCACATGATCCCGAAACCATTGGATGTGCGCGGAGTCAAGTTGGATGCGGAGACGCGCTGCGAGCATTACCACGGGCCTACGGACATCATCGCGATCAAGATGAAGTGCTGCGGTGTGTATTACGCTTGCAAGGAATGCCACGATGCGCTCGCTGGTCACGCGCTCGAGGTCTGGCCGGAGAGCGAGTGGGAGCAGAAGGCGATACTCTGCGGGGCCTGCGGCACGGAGCTGACCGTACATCAATATATGCATTGCGAATCGCGCTGCCCGAATTGCGGTGAGAGTTTCAATCCCGGGTGCCGCAATCATTACCATTTTTATTTTGGCGTGCGGTAATACGGCTCGCCCCGGCGTGTTTTGCCGTACCACGATTCCGTAGGGGCGCAGCATGCTGCGCCCGCTGCAAATCCGCCCAGACCCAGGCGCGCGGCAACGCTCGGTTTTCGTAGCGCCGGCGTCCCGCCGGCTCTTTTGAATTCGTGCTTCAATTTTGGCCACTGCGGAGGATGCTGACATGAATTTTCTTTTGCGTTACGGTTCCGCGATGCGTTCACTTAGCGTCGGCGTGGCTCTGCTTGCACTCGCCGCGCTGGCCCCGGGCGCTGCGCAGGCGCAGCAGATCACGACCACGAAGGTGATTTTCTTTGTTACGGATCCGAGCGGTGCCGCAATCGGCAACGCAACGATCGTTTTGGGGATGCCCTCTAGTACGCCAGGGACGAAAACCGACGAGTACGGCCGTCTTTCCGTGGATTTGCCGATTGGCGCACAATACAATTTTCCCGTCTCCGCGCCCGGATACATCAGCGACCACATTTACATCGATCTCACCTCAGCCGAGCTTCCGGCCGACGACACGAAGAACGTGACAGTTGTGCTTCACCCGGGTGACGCTGATTCGCAGAATTCGCAGACCGTCCCCAATTCCAAGGTTTCGCTGCTAGTGACAGGCGATGCGAATCATGCTGCCTTGAATCTTTCGTTTGCCGAATTCCGCGCACTGCCGCATGTGGACGTCAAGGTGCACAACGGCCACACCAACGCCGACGAAACTTATTCCGGAGTTCCGCTCGCCGTGCTGCTGGCCAAGGCGGGCGCGCCGCTCGAAGAGAATTTGCGCGGCAAGGCGCTAACCAACTACGTCGTCGCCACTGGTTCCGACGGCTACTCGGTGGTGCTGTCTCTCGCGGAAGTCGATCCGACCTTTCACGATGGCCAAATCGTAGTAGCTGACTCTCGCGATGGCCAGCCGCTCACCACTTCCGGCCCGTTCCAGTTGATCGTCTCCGAAGACAAACGCCCCGCGCGATGGGTTCGAAACCTCGTCACGATATTTATGGAGACTGCCCACTGACCAGAACTTCCGCGGCCGTTACACTTCCCCCAACTGAAAAGGCGAGAAGCGGTGCGGAACTAGCTTGCGTCGTAACTTCGTGGTATACCAGCGCGAGCGAACGTCTCTCGGCCGGGCCGGCTCGGCGTGATGACAAGGAAGGTGCGATGTGTCGGTGGAAGAAAACATTGTTCTGATGCGGCGGTGGTTCAAGGAAGTTTGGAACGAGGGGCGCGTTCAAACTATCTACGACTTGATGGCCGAGAACGTAGTTGCTGTCGGGCAGGACCAGCCCGGCGTGGAAATTCACGGGCCTCGCGATTTCGTGGCGCTGTTCAATCGTCTTCACGGCGCGTTTCCGGATATAAGAGTCACGGTCGAAGACACTTTCGGCGCGGACGACAAAGTAGTAGTGCGCTGGTCCGCGAAGATGACTCACACAGGCGACCATCTCGGCATCCCGGCGACGAACAAACCGGTTCGCATCACGGGCATTACGATCGCGAGGATCGAAAAAGGCAAGATTGTGCAGGGCTGGGACAACTGGGACCAGTTGGCGCTGATGCAGCAGGTTTCGACCGAGGCTGCGGCTTCAGCGTAATCGTAATTCCTTCAGGCTAACGAACGAGTGCCGGGCGATGCGTACGTGCGCCTTGATTGGGAAGCGTACTTTGTTATACAAAGTACTTTATGGCGCTCTTCGACCTGCTCTTCATTCCTCTTTTTCTCGCAATGCTCGCTTCCCTGCTCTGGGCCGCGGGGTGCGCCGTTCGCGGACAGTTCAGCCGCGCAGGCCGCACTCTCCTCCGGATTGCAATAGGTGGCGCGGTTTACATGGCGGTTATCATTGATGGCTCATCATCGGTTACGACACATGGTTCCGAAAACCCCCGCGGGTAGAGCTCAAGTAAACTCGCGCTCGCGCAATTTTCTCCACAGAAGCTAGTCGAAACTCCTCAAACTCGAGGCGCGTCTATGGCATGATCAGCGGCGGCCGGCACGGTTCAGATCGGCGAAGCGCCACGGCGGAGATTCGGCTGCTTTGCTTGAACGGAGAAAACTTATGTTCATCGATGTACGCTATGCGCGCCTCACACGCTCCGGGTGCCTCGGTTGCGCTATTTTCGCGATTTTGCTTTGCGGCACTGCGGCTTTGGCGCAGCAGAATGCTCCGCCTGCTCCGCCGGCCGACCGCAAGATCACAATAGACGTTGTCGTCAGCCCAAAGTCGGGGCCGCCGGTTGCCGATCTTCAGCAGCAAGATTTTACTCTGCTGGATAACAACTCTAAGCAGACCATCACCTCATTCAAGGCAGTTCCGGGGCGCGAGGCTCCCATTGACGTGGTTCTGGTGATCGATGCGGTCAATACCTCGTACCAGACCGTCAGCGTGGCACGTCCGGAAATCGACAAGTTCCTTCGCGCTGAGGGAGGTCGCCTCGCATATCCCCTCTCTCTTGTGCTCTTCACCGATAAAGGTTTACAGAGTTTGGGAAGCTTCTCTACCGACGGCAATGCCCTCAGCGCCGCGCTTGATCAGGCCGACGTCGGCCTGCGTTCCATCACCCGCTCCGCGGGCGTTTACGGCGCGACCGAACGCCTGGACCTTTCTATTCGGTCGCTCGGTCAGCTTGCCGGAAACCTGGGTTCCGTCCAGGGACGCAAGATCATGCTCTGGGTTTCTCCGGGTTGGCCTCTTCTCTCCGGCCCGCGCGTCCAGCTCGATTCGAAGCAGCAACAGATGATCTTCGCGAACATTGTGGGCCTATCGACGAAGCTTCTCCAGGCTCGCGTCACGCTCTACAACGTCAATCCTGAAGGCAATACTGAGTCTCTCGGTAGTGTTACGTACTATAAGGATTTCGTGAAAGGGATCAGCAAGCCCAGCCAGGCGCAGATCGGTGATCTCGGGTTGCCCGTGCTTGCCACCCAAAGCGGCGGCCTGGTTCTCAACTTCAACAACGATGTCGCCAGTCTGCTGCAGCAATGCCTCTCGGATTCGGCGCCTTACTACGAGATTTCTTTTGATCCGCCTCCGGGCGACAAGCGCGACGAATATCACCACTTGGAAATCAAACTCGCAAAGCCCGGCCTGACCGCGCGCGCCCGCCAAGGCTATTACGCGCGACCTTCGCAGCCGAACTAACGAGAAAAGAAAGATGGACGAGGATTGGGCTGACGGGAAGCTTATCGTTCGACTGACGCGAATTTGGGATTGGATTCAGGCGGCTCCGGCGTTTGTTGGTGCCTCGACGGAGAGGCAAGATAATCTTTCCACGACGGAAAAAGCGATTGCCTGTCCTCGATGGTTTGTCGCGAGGCGCCTTCCGGTGAAGTGAGGAAAGCCAGGAATTTTTCCTGCACGTGGATGTTGGGATTGAATGTGTCCAGCCAGAGGAACTGTCCTCCCTCATTGACCTCGAGGAACCACCACCGGTCCTCGCCATCAACGGCAAAGTCAAAGCTGGCGTAAGAGATTCCCGACTTTGCGGCAAACGCCAGCACGGCCTTCTCGACGTCCGCCGGCGTTTCGATGCTTTCCACTTGCACCAAGCCTTGGCTGACGTCCTGCCGCCAATCGATGGCGCCCTTGGGATTATGAAGCGCGCAGGAATACACGGTTGTGCCCAGCAGGACCAGCCTCACGTCGAATTTCTTCACTACCATCTGTTGATAAATGGCGGGAGCGTAGGTGAGCACTTCGTCGCGAGGAAGAGCCTCGTGGCTGATTTCAAACGTCTCTGTCACTGCCACCGCGCCGCTGCCCTCCTTTCGCCAGATGTGCGGAGAGAAAACTTTGCAAATCGTTCGAGCAGAATCCTGCTGCAAGTAACTCCTTACTTCTGCGGGAGAATTTGACATGAGCGTATGCGGAACATTCATCCCGCAACTTCGCGCCAGCAGCAACTGAACGGACTTGTTATTTATGAACCGCGAGGCTGAGTACTTGTTGAAACATCTGATCGGCAAGACTTCCAGCAGATACAAAAGTGCGTGGTTGAACCAGCGATATTCTTCTTCCGCGAACATCTTGTCGCATTCCGCCACTTTTGGATTTTGTATCGGTCGTTCCGGCCTGCGGATCCACACCACGTCGCCGGCTCCCAGTGTGTGAGAGCCTAAAGTCAGTTGAGTTTTCTCGGAGAAAGCGATGGACGCTTGCCGCTCCGCTGCCCATCCGACGCCGGCCCAACAAATCACTTCGTAGCCGGCCTGCCCCAACGCCCATTTCAGCGGAGCCGTGTGGTTATCATTCTCTCGCGCCAGGATTACGATTTTCATCTCGCCTGCTCCGTGCCAACTCCGTGCCCGCTCCGTGACGACGCCATGAATGTAAGGATGAGGGCAATCGCCGGACCAGCTTGCGAAGCCCGGCCCGGCAATTGTTCCCTCGGAGCCTACCGCCGCCTCGACCTGACCCGGCCATGCAGCGGTATCTCGTTAAAGTTTCAGACTAGCCGTCTCCATCTCTGCCCGTGACGGGGTTGAAGGTGATTACGTTGGTGTGAACGGTGCCCATTCCAATTACCGATTCAACTTCTTCGGGTGTCAGCTCGCGTGCGCCTTGCCTGCCCAACACTCGGTTGTTTTCATGTTCCGACATAAGTTTCTCCTTTTAAAGATTTTGGACCATTGGCTGGCCCAAAGGCTGGAAAACCTTACTTAGACACAGATGCACCAGGTGTCCGCGGGGACGCCTAATAACAGTAAAGAACAAGAAACGCATAAAGAAATAATCCGGGCCGCCTCGCCGCACAGCACGAGCAAGGACCCGTAGGGGCACAGCATGCTGTGCCCGGAACAGATGCTTGGCGACAATTCATCCAAGGGCCCGGGCCGTTTGGAGTGCGGCGGCTTGCCGCCGCTTTTGCCGACCAATGTTCCGTGCCTGCGCTTCACCGACTCGTTGGAATGTCGGCCGTCGATGGTTTTGTAGCGACCGCCTTTTTACCCTGAGGAACGAAGGGCAGGCGGGCGTCCTTCTCGTCGTATCGCTGGGCAAAACCTGCCGGCCTAAAGCCCGCCGCTACAACTTCCACTGCAAGTGGGTCCAGCTCTCGCGAAGACCTGAGGTTTTTCACGCACACGAAGCGGCCAAGCCAAACCTTCGCTCATCGCGTCATGCTAACATCGTGGATGCAGGCGCGATTCGAAACGCGCAGCCGCAAAATGATCCTCGACCGCAGAAAATTCCTAACCACTATGGCCACGGCGTCCGCCGCGATGGCGTTCCCGCGCTTCCCTGCCGTGCTAACTCCCACGCTCTCGCCCGGCTCATTCGATTTTGTTTTCTTCACCGACACGCACATTCAGCCCGAACTCGACGCCGCGCACGGCTGCGACATGTGCTTTCGCAAAATCGCGGCGACCAACCCGGAATTTGCGATCATGGGCGGCGACCACGTTTATGACGCGGCCTCCGTAAGCGGCGTGCGCGCCGGAATGGTTTTCGACCTTTATAAACGCACCGAGCAGTTGCTCGGCGTGCCGCTGCACAACGCCATCGGCAACCATGACATTTTCGGAGTGATGAAGCAAAGCGGTATCGCGCCCACGGATCCGCTGTACGGCAAAAAAATGTATCAAGACCGCATGGGCCAGACTTACTATTCGTTCGATTACAAGGGCTATCACTTTGTGGTGCTCGACTCGATTCAGCCCACGCCTGACCGCTTGTGGGAAGCGCGCGTGGACGCGGATCAGTTGGGCTGGCTTCGCGGCGATCTGAAGCGTCTGCCGCTGGGTGCGCCGGTGATCGCCGTGATTCACTGCCCGCTCGTCACCGCGTTTGCCACCTACGCCCAAATCGTCAGCGCCGGGCGCAAGTACAACACCATGACCGTTGCCAACGGCCCCGAAGTCCTCGAGATTCTCGACGGCGCAAACGTCTTAGCCGTGCTGCAAGGCCACACGCACGTAAACGAAATTGTGCAGCACAAAAATACCCAGTACATCACCAGCGGCGCCGTCTGCGGAAATTGGTGGCGCGGCCCGCGCCTCGGCACCCCCGAAGGCTTTTCAGTCATCAGCCTGCGCGAAGGAAAAATCTCCTCGCGCTACGAAACCTACGGCTTCCACAGCGTCTTCTCACCTGACAAGTAGACGCAGCCTCGCCTCGTCTGCTGACACCGGCACGATTCCGTAGGGGCGCTTCTCGCTGCGTCCGCTTACACGCCGGCAATCCCAGCACACGGGAATGGAACGCAACTTTGTGCGCGAGCGTCCCACTAGCAGGGAGAAAAACCAATGACCACTCGCCCAGCCCTACTGTTTGGCCTGTGCTTCGCGCTAGCTTGCACTTTCGCAGTTGGCGCCGGTGCCGCTCGCGCACAGCAGTCTCCATCCGCGCCGGTGCCGGCACAGCTGGTAACCGCCGGCAAGATTTTCATCTCCAACGCCGGCGGAGACATCGACCCCAATACCAGGCGCTTGGGTGAATTTGTGGGACTTCCGATCCGGCCTTACAACGAGTTTTACGCGGCCATGAAATCCTGGGGACGATACCAAATCGTCTCGACTCCGGAGGACGCCGATCTGGTTTTCGAGATTAGTTTCTCCATATCCCTGGGGTCCGGCGGGGCTGACGCCAAATTCCACCTCGTCATCCTGGATCCCAAGACGCACGTGACGCTGTGGGCCTTTACCGAATACGTCGAAAACGCAATATTGGGGAGCAACCGCGAGAAGCACTTCGAGCAAGGGATGGAGAGTGTCGTCGCCGACGCAAAATCTCTGTCCACTTTTTCCACTCCCGCGCCCGCCAAGAATTAACTGCGCCGGGTGCGCAATAGGCCTACGGGATGGCGGCAGTGATCGTTACTGGAAAGCCGTCGCCCGCTCTCGCGACGGTTATATATTCCCGCGAAATGTAGATTGTTCTGCTGGGCTTTACCACCACGAACTCCACGTCGCCTCCCAGCGGACACGCGGCCGTCTTTCCATTCCCTTGCGCGTCGATCGAGACGGGGTCCGCAGCGCCATTCTCGCACGGCAACAAACGGACGGGCCCTGAGTAAGTATCGGAGGCCTTCAGCGTAATTCGCGTAGGAGCGCTCTTGGCACCGCACGATACCAAGCACAATGAAATGACTAACGTTCTACCGAGCCAGAGTTTCATTAAGTCACCGTGCCCCTTCGGGATAAATAGGCAGAAATGAAAACGGTAGAGATTTACACCGTTGCCGCCGGTAACGCAATGGCCAGTGCCCTTGGAGGAAACGCTGTCGAGCGCCGACTCCGTGCGCCGGATCCCCGGTTGACACGCCGTTTCGGGATGGGATACTCTCGCCCAACGAAAGGCCCCATGTTTTTCAAATTCAGGAGGAAAATGTGAAATTGCTTAAGCTGTCCGCAGCCCTCAGTGTGTTAATGCTCCTCGCGGTTTCCGCCGCGGCGCAAGAGCCCGGCACCATCGCCGCGATCGAACTCCAGACGCCGAAAAACGGCATGCTAAAACAATATGAAGACGGCCGCAAACTAAAGGCCGATTGGCACAAGCAGCAGAAAGATTCGCAGCCGCTGTTCGTTTTCCAAATTCTCACCGGAGACCACACCGGAACGTACATGGTCGCCCGCTTCGGCCAGCATTGGGCGGATTTCGACAAGCCGTCGGTTCCGGATGCTGACGATCTGGCGCAATACCAAAAGCTAATCGGCAGCGCTGTGGAGGGCCTGGTCACATCCTACTGGGAGGACATGCCGAAAGTGAGCAGTCCGTCCACGGACATGAACGGCAAGTACACCGAGGTCATCACCTTTCACGTGCGCTTCGGGCACGGCGACGATTTCCGCAGCGCCATCGCGCGAATAGCCGAGGCGCGGCAGAAGATGAACTCGCCGGCGCATTATTCGTGGCACCGCCTGGTGAACGGCGGACCCGGCGGCACCTACGTCATCACCTATGAGCGCGCTAATTGGGCTTCGATGGGGGACGACCCGGCGATCAAACCGTTGCGAGACGACCTCCGAGCGGCCTTCGGCGAGCAGGAAGCGATGTCGGTGATCGAGAGACTCAACAGCTCAATCGAGAGCACCTACAGCGAGCTCATGCAATTCCGTCCGGACCTGAGCTATATTCCGGCAAAATAACAGAGCGCCCTTCCCTGCCGATTGAAGTGGTTGCTTGTGCCGTGAAGCCAAAGACATGCGCACTGGACGTCACGGCGCAGGTACGAAGGCGGGGCAATTTCACAGATTGCAACCGAGGCCGGCCCGTAACAGGCCGGCCTTTCTTTTTTTCAACGAACCTCAAAGACTCCAAGTCTCAAACATTCTCCCGTAGTGACGCTGTGCCAGGCTGGAGACCGCAATCAACCGTAGCGCCGTAGGCGCGGCACAGTGCGAGTTGCGTCGGCTAGGTGATTGCAGGTGTACCAGCGGGCGCAGCATGCTGCGCCCCTACGGAATCCCCTGACGATAGGTTACTGAGGGTCTGGCATCATGCGGAGCGGGCGAGGTTTTTGCCACGTTCGGGTCTTTGTTTCGGCTTGATTCCTTCGGGAGATTGGCGCTCTCGTTTGAGAATCAACAAAACGCTCGCGGCGTCTGCTAGGGCTTGCCGTTCCGGTTTTCCGCCCGGAGTTTCGCTCATCTCTATCGCGCGCAAAAAGATTGCTTCTTCTGCGGCCGCAACCAGACGAAGAACGTTCCGTGGATTTGTCTCCAGCAGCGCCACGCGGTAATGCTCCCGCCACTCCCATTGTAGATTGCTCACCCGTGTGTCCCCTTTGTCCGTAATTCTAGAAGTTGGGTATTGAAGGGCTCTGTGCACTTTTGCACACTTCGCGAAAATGTATCGTTTCGCTAAACGGCTGCCTCGGTTGCCATCCCAGTACCCCTGCCCATAAGGCCAGTAGACTTTTCGCAAGCAATTTCTCTAGAGTGTTAGTGGAAGCGATTTGCTCTACGTTCGCCCGTAATTCACATGGCCGAAAAACTGAAAAGCCCAACGGAACACGATCCAGTCGCCGATTTCAAAGCGGGCGTGGCGATGCTGAAGAACGGGTACGCGCAAACCGCGCTCGCACCCCTGCGCCGCGCTTTCGAAAGCGAGAAGCGCAACCCCTACTATCTCTCATTCCTCGGACTAGCCATCGCCCGTGCGGAGCGCAAGTGGGATCAATCCTGCGAGCTTTGTGAAATTGCCGTGCAGCTAAAGCGGCAGGAGGTCCAGTTCCATCTTAATTTGGCGGAAGTGTACCAACTGTCCGGCAGGCGCACCAAAGCCATGGAAGCGCTGGATGCGGCCTTGGAATTATTCAGCAACGATCAGCGATTGAAGCGCGCGAGAAGCCGAATCGAAAAGCGCCGTTCTCCCGTTTTGTCTTTCCTCGATCGCGACAACGTCTTGAATAAACACCTCGGTAAATTGCGCCACCGCGCTTTGAAACGTTCCGGCAAAGACGACCGCTAACCCCGCTCCTCCGCATTAGCCGTACATGTAGCGGCCGCCTTTTTACCCTGAGGAACGAACGGGCAGGCGGGCAGCACTCTTGCAATTCACTCCGTACGTTATTAGGAAGTGAAACTCGGCCAGTTTTTGTAACGTATTCCTCTCTTTTTATCGTTCGACTGCTGGTGAGTCGCAACGAAAGCGGGAGCAAGCTCCCGCACTCCACATCGCCTCGGCTCCTTTGGAGTGCGGCGGCTTGCCGCCGCTTTGCCGACCGATGCGACGAGAAAGCTTGCCCGCCTGAAGGCGGCCGCTACATAAATTCCGTCCTCCATGGATTTGCCATTTGTGGCCGAGTCGCCGCTTTGCCGACGGATGCCGTAAGAAAGCTGCGCGCCTGCCCATTCATTCCTCAGGGTAAAAGGCGGCCGTTACATATACGGCTAATCGCGATTCACGCCGCACGTTATTAGGGAGTAAAATCCGGCCCGGTTCTTGTAACGCAAGCATTTAGGCCTGCGTCCTACGTGCAGGAGTGCATATGACAAAAATCCTCTCGGGAGTTTTGATCATCGCGCTCACTCTTATTCTTTGCGTACCGGCGGAAGCGCAGAGGCCAAACACCGTTGCACCGAGCAGCGCTAAGATCGGCGGAGTTAGCAACGGCGAAATCGTCGGGATCGTCGTTGGAGTGGTCTTGCTTGTGGTGGTTGTCGCGGTTGTGGCCATACACCATTCCGCGAAACAGCGAAAGATTACGGGATGCGTCGTCGCGTCGCCGAGCGGATTGACTGTCAACAATGAAAGAGACAACCGCATTTACGCGCTTTCCGGCAATACCGCAGGCGTCAAGGCAGGCGAGCGCATGAGTTTACAAGGTCACAAGATCAATCCCGACGCCGGCAACCCGCTCGGCTGGCAAGTAACACAAATACAAAAAGATTACGGCGCCTGCCAACCTTAAGTGCCGATTTATTATTTGTTAGTTGGCGCGGGCGCGGGCTCGGGCTCTGCCAATTTCCGGCGTTCGTTCCGATCTCACAGCGGAGGACTTAATTTCTCTCTTGAGGATCGCCAAGCCGCTGATAGCATCGGCTATCGCTTGCCACTCGGCTCTGCCGTCTGAACTTGAGCGCAATTCTTCCGTCCGCGAATAAATCGCTTTTTCCGCGGCCGCAACACGACTGACAAGGTTTTCTGGATCGGTGTCCAGGAACGCTTCCAGGTAAGCCTCTTGCCATTTCCATTCAGTGTCGCTCATAACGTCTCCCATGCTCGAACATAGTAGAAGTTCCCCCGGGAGGTTTCTGTGCACTATTGAACACTTTATAAAATTACCGTCAACGTTTTTTGGCGATCGTTCTTTCGGCGGATGCGGACAGCCGGGGCTTGGCCATCTCTTTGGTCACACTCGCCAAGAGCGCTTCACGCCGCCGCTGCGTGGCCTTTTTATTAGTCATAGGGTGACCTTAGCTCTAAGCTGGAGCCAATACAGTTCAATTCAGCACAGTTCTGCATTGAATAAACGATTAGTCTGGGACCGGAGCTCAACCTAAAACAGTTGAGTTGGCGCACGCTTCGTTGTATAACCCACGGGAGATGTTTTCGCGGCGTCCAACTCGCAGCAGGCTCCATGTCGCTATCGTGGCCACGCTGCTGTTCTGCGCCCTGGCGGTAGTGGAGTTCCCGGAGCTGCTCAAGCTGAAGGACGATACCTCGAACGATTTCACCCTGTTGGTGTCAAGCCAGGACGTCGCTTCGCCCTGCAGTGCGACCCGTCCGGCTTCTGCGCCAGTCGCAATTCCCGTCCAAGCAGTCAGTATTCAAGCGCCGATTTCGAATCTGCTCGCGCTTTCGTTTCCGGATACCTTGGCTCAATCCCCCGTCGATTATCTGCATCTGCTTTGCGTTCATCGAACGTAAACCGCCCGGTTTTCCGAGCTGCTCGCTTTCCATCTTTATAAACCAAACGGGATCAACCGGCGGATCCTATGCGATTCGCGGGATTTTTCCACTTGCAGCAGTTCATACAAAGGAGCGGGTGCACCATGAGACCGTCTTTAATAGCTACGGACCAAAAAAATCTGCATCAGTATCTGCAAGACTTGATTTGCCAGGCAAATACCGTGGAAGAAGTAGACATCCTTGTCGAGGTGATCATGTCGCTGCAATACGCGACCCGGCCGATTTCGGCGGGCAAATCGGCAAATCCCCTGAGAATCGTGCACGGGAGGACCGGCAGCTAAAGCCGCGATTCAGCGCCGTCAGGTTGACGTTGAGCGACCGTCCCGCTTATTGTTTTGTATTTTATACCCTTGAATTACGTCTAAGCTAAGTTAATATGCTTCGACGGGGGTTTCATGCCAAAGGGCATAGCCAAGGGCCAGCGGTTCGTTTGCCGGAATCCTCAATGCGGTTGCGAGATGGTTGTCGCTAAGGCGTCTCAGGTTGAAGCCACCTCAAACCCACGGTGCGGTTGCGGAGTTGAAATGAAAAAGCGATACGTCAAACCTACGGTGACAACTCTACAATTGGCGGAGGGACGGTCCTTCACAGCAAGCAAGGAAACGTCGCGCGATTCTTAGAATGCAGCGCGGTGAGCTGATAACTTCCGGCGACGAGTTTAGACGCTACGCTCGAAAATCTTTGTGGTTCGTGGCTTTAGCCACGACATAAAGAAGCACCAAAGGCCCATTTCCACTCCGCGGATTTTTCCGCCGAGCCTTTCGATGTTGCAGTTCGAGATCATCAAAACAACCTCAAAAGAACGGGACCGCAACACGCGATCCGCATAAGACGGGATTTCTTTCAGTTACCGGGCTGCGCCAACTGTCTCGACGGCCGGCTGGCGTGTTTTTATCTCGGGCCGCATGTCCAAAGCGGCCGCATATCCAACCAGGGCGTCCAAGCTGAATTTCGAGATCTTGCCTCGCAGTAGATCGCTCACCCTCGGTTGCGACTCTCCCAAAATCTTCTGCAACTGGCTTTGTGAATAGTGCTTCGCGCAACGCACGATTCTTGAATGCAGCTCCGCCTTCATCGTCAACGCCGCAGACTCTTCCGGTGAGAAGCCCAGGTCGTCAAATACATTTCGCTTTCTACGCATTTTCATTCTCCCCAGCCACGTCGGACGCCTCGAAAGGCGGGTCGTTCCTTTGCTTGGCCGTCTTTAGCCGATCGCTAGCCACTTTCAGTCGAGCCGGTGAAGTTCGAGGCCGAAGTCCTGGCGAACATCTTTCGGCCAGGACCTGATTTCAGCCTGAGTGTTCCCTTCCCACTTAATTCTCAATTTTGACCCTTCGCTGGTCATGCACTCACATTATATAAGTTCTTATATACTTGTAAAGAGCTATTCCCTACGGGGTTTGGATTCCGGACGCTTCGCGGGTGCGCATTTTTGCCGGCGCGCCCCGAATACTCGCGCCGCGGAAGCGGTTCAGCACTTTCTCTGTGCGGGGCTGCCTCTACGCCTACTTCATTAATTAGTACTTCCCGCTTCGTGATGCCCTGGTGTACACTTCCGCTCCCAGCGGGCCGGGACCAGGGACCGGCTCCCTGACAGCCACGCTCCGCTCCTAAGCAGCCGGAGTCTCCGCGAATCGCGATGCCACATAAGGAAGGCGGACTCTATGTCTGACGCTTCAAAGCCTAAGCCCAAAAATTCCGAACCAGCTAATGGCGAGTGGCCTTGGCGGCACATCACCGGGCTGGCACTAATCGACATCCTCTTCTTGGCCGTTTTCACCGCCGGGTTGGCATATTCGGTCACCTGGCAAAAGTGGATCGGCGCGCAGATTTCTCTCCTTGGCATCCTCGCCGTGCTTGCTATTTCCGCCTGGGAACTTCGACGCCTGCTCCTTCACGTGCGCGCGGCTAAAGCGGACCAGAAAAAGGAGAAGGATCCCGATTGGGGAATCATCACCGCCACTCGTTTGGCGCAATTCATCGCTTTCGGCGCGGTCGCTATTGTTGTTTACGCGATACGGACGGAACACTGGATAAGCGGAACGGTGGCCGAAGTCATCGGCGCCGGACTTCTTACCGCGGGCGCCTCACTCGGCGCGGGGGGCTTTCTCGGTTTCCTATTCGGCGTGCCTAAGAGCAACCAACCTGCTTCGACCGAAAATGGCGGCTCCAAACCATCGGCCACTTCTTCAGCGGCGAACTCCAAGGACGATAAGAATGGCGGCACGAAACAGGCCTACGGCGGTAATACCAATCTCGAACAAATTTCCGACTGGCTCACCAAAACAATCGTCGGCGTCAGTTTGGTTGAATTCCATAAGCTTCCTCCGTATTTAGGCAAGGTGTCCACGTTCGTGGCCGCCGGCCTCGATGGCGATCCTGAGACGACTAAAGCTATCGCGCTCGTCATCATGGTTTATTTCGCGTCCACGGGCTTCCTCGTCGGTTATCTCTGGACCCGCATATATCTCACCCGCGCGTTCAACGATTCGACAGTATCTAAGCGCCTGGACGATTTGGAAAATCAGGTTCAGTTGGATACCGAGGCCCGGATGAAGGTGGATCGCTGGCTGAATCATCACAACGAGAGCCAGCAATCGCGCTCCGACTTGATGCAATCCGTAATTGCCGCTAGCCCGCGCGGAAAAGGAGATGTTTTCCTGGACGCGGAGGCATTTCGTAACAAGCCCACTTGCCCCAACTGGGCGGAAATTCAGACCCGCAGCGATCTGACCCTTCCTATTTTCCAAGCTTTGGTCGAGGCGGACACGGATATGACCTTTCACCGCAATCGCAGTCAATACGCCTTTGCCCTGATGACCCAGCCGAATCCTGAATGGGGGAAAGCCCTGGAGGCGATCGAAGATGCTATTAAGATCCGCGATCGCGCCAGGGAACGTGGCTGGAAAGAATATGAATTTGCTCGCGCGGTTTGCAAGATCCACTTGAATCCTAACGCCACGAAGGATCCTGCGTTGGTGGCAGATATTAATCGGGACCTGGGTTTCCGAGGCCCCAATGACGACGCCCGGTGCGATCCTTTAGACTTGGACCAAGTGGTTGCAGTCTGGCAAAACCAGCCCAAGAAATGGCCGCCGACTGCTCCGGCCGCTCAAGCTGGAACCACGCAGACGGGCATTTCGAACGCTCCAGCCGCGCCCGCAGCCCCCACTGCGCGGCCACCGGGGGCTAGCGGAACAACCGATCCGAACAAAGGTAATCCCGCGAAGTAAGTTTATTGCCTGGCGGCAAAGCGCTTGGGCGCGGTTAGCTGGTAGCTTCCGGCTACCAGTTCGGCAACCTCTTTCCAGTCGATCGCGCCGCGATCCAGACGCAGCGCGACCCACCCTCTCGGTCCAATGTAAGCGGGTAAATAAAATCTGGCAGGCTGAGCGGAGACCAGCGCTGTGTTGTCGCCGGGTATCACTTTGGCGCACAGGGAGACGATGCCGTCCCCGTGGTGATCGTTCAAAAAGTACGCGAAGACTTTTTTGCGCACGCGGAAGGTAGCATGGCTGGAGCGGCATTCCCGCATGGCTTCCGGCAGGGCGAGGCACATCTTCGTCAGTCGCGCGAGACGCGGATCTTCGGTGGCTTTGCTCATCTCGGTCAATCTTGCCAAGCATTCGCGGCGGGCGCAGCTTGCTGGCCCTTGCGGATTCGGCAGCAACTAAAGCTTTGCCACGCATTGACGGCGGGCCCAACCCGACCAGTAAGGACGCACTGACGCGGGCGCGAAAACTCCGGAAGCCGGGTTACCCAGTTAGCCCGGCTTCCGAAGGTACTCCGCACTACACTCAAGGAAAGGAAATCAGGCGCCGACCGCTGCGGCTTGCGCCTTCTCTTCCGGCCTCACGAAAACTTTGCTCGCCATTTCCACCACTTGCCGCAGGTGCCACCATTCGCGTTCGCTCATCTGTGTTCCATCGCTGCTTGAAAAATAGATGGAAACGTATGCGTTCGCAGAAACCGGCACGCGAATTACCAGATGGCTCTTCTGCTCAGTCAATTGGTTTTCAGTCACGACGATCCTCCCCCAAGCCTCAGATCGACCTCAGATCGAGAAGTTCCTAAAGAAGCCCCAAAATGGAACTAGTACGACGGCGCTCATTCTCTCTCGTTTGTGGAATCACGGCAAGCCTTACCAGTGAATTCGGCAAACGCTCTGCCGTGTCGCATCCGAGAACTTCTGCGCGCAATGCATGGCTCTATCTCTGGCTTCCGTCCAATCCGTAGGGGCACAGCATGCTGTGCCCGGCATTAGTGCTTGGCAACGACGCAACGGATCGGTCCACGTCTGGCGGTGTGACTGCTACGGATGCTGTACGGCGCTGTTACAGCGGGCGCAGCATGCTGCGCCCCTACAAATGCGCAAGACTGCGTACCTTACGAGTTGTAACGCGGTTTGGCGCTACGTGCTGGAAGAAATCTTGCAGCAAAGACGTTCGCGATGGAGCAGAAAGAGGTCGCGACACGGGCGTCCTTCGGGGGGACGCCCGCGCCGCGCAACACTTTGCAGCTACTTTTCAAACACTTTTTCTACTTGGCCGACTTTCTTCTGAACCTTGCCCGCCACCTTCTCACCCGTACCCTCGTCTTGCAGGTTCGGGTTGTTCGTGGCGCGTCCGACCTGCTCTTTCACTTTGCCCTTCACTTCGTGCAACGTCCCTTCTGTTTGGTCCTTCGTGCTGTTCTTCATGATGGCCTCCCTGGTTTGGTTTGAATTCTTAAATATGCACTGCGCCTAGCAAGTACAAAACCAGTACGATCAACAGAACGGTGCCGAGGATGCCGAGGCCGCCGCCTGCTCCCCACCGGGAATAGCCGTAATAACCGCCACCTCCGCCGAACAACAGGATCAGAATGATAATTAGCAGTAGCATCGGTACCCTCCTTTTAACTTTGATAAAAAATCGCGAAGTTAGTTACAAAGTATTTTGGGGCTAAACCCCCCGGTGCGGACGTTGAACGTGACTCGATGTCACGCGTCCGAACCGCTTCGAACCACCATTCTAGTGACGGCGCAAGTTGCTCGTCTGTGCAATTGTGAACACACTGGCGCGACGGACTTTAGCTGGCGCGAACTGTCTCGCGCCGAGTCAATTTATAATAACAACAGTAGTTATATCAGTACGTATATATAGAGTTACTATGTAGGCAACCCCTGGCACCCCCTCGGCAACTAATCCTCATGGATGGTTTCCTCTTGGGTGGCTTTGCGCATGGCGCACAGAGCCAGCGATCAACTTCAAATTTAAGGGCCTAGAACGCAATCCAAGGAATAAAGCGCGGGCGTACCCGCTCTGTATTGTATTAATGTACCGGTATGTAAGAACGTACCGGTCTGTGATACGGTGCAACAAAGTCTGAACCCGCGACCACTGCCTGACATGTAACTGATGTTGAAGAGCTATTCAGCCGCCGGGGGGACGGCGCTTATATGGTGCCTAAAGCTGCGCCCGCAAAAAGTCGCAAACGAAAAGCTTCGTCCGCAAAAGTTCCAAGGACACGCACGCATGTAGCCATGCGCGGACTTTCGATTTGGTGCGCAACAGCGGAGCCTTTTGCCTCGCCGTCACTGGAGCAAAATGCTCGCGCCGACGTGTGCGTGGTAGGTGCTGGGATCGCCGGGTTGACTACCGCTTATCTGCTTGCTCGCGAGGGCAAGTCCGTGGTGGTGCTTGAAAAAGATAAAGTAGGCTGTGGCGAATCATCTCACACCAGCGCGCATCTTTCGAACGTGATGAACGCCGGCTATCGCAGAATTGAGAGCCTTCACGGCGAGACGGGCGCGCGTCTTGCCGCTCAAAGCCATTCCTCAGCGATTACGCGAATTGATTATATCGTTGCGAAAGAACACATCCATTGCAATTTCGAACGACTGGACGGCTATCTGTTTCTTGGTCCTGATACGCCGGAAAAAGACTTGCACGAAGAATTCGAGGCCGCTCAACGCGCGGGCGTCAATGTAAAAGAACTGGCCGACCCGCGGCTCGATCTGAAGCTTGGGCCTTCTCTTCAATTTCGGCGGCAGGCGCAATTTCACCCGTTGAAGTACATGTCGGGCTTAGCCGCGGCAGTCAAGCGCTATGGCGGCCTAATCTATACCGGAACGGAGGCCGCGGAAATCAAAGGTGGAATGGCGGTCGAGATAAAGACGGCGAATCACAAGAAAATATCGGCCGGCGCAGTTGTGGTGGCAACGAACACTCCTTTCAGCAGCCGGATGGGTCTGCGCGCGAAGCAGGCGGCCTACCGCACTTATGTAATCGGCATTCGGATTCCGAGTAACGCGGTTCCGAAAGCTCTGTATTGGGATACCGAAGATCCGTTTCACTACGTGCGGCTGGCTCGTATAAAGGAGGGTCGAACCGAGCGCGACTTCCTAATCGTTGGAGGCGAGGATCATAAACTGGGTCAAGTGGAAGACAGCGAGCATCGGTTTGCGCGCCTCAGAGCTTGGGCGCGAATGTGTTTCGGACCTCTTGACGAGCCCCAGTTTCACTGGTCCGGCCAAACGATGAACACCGTGGATGGCCTTGCGTTGATCGGCCGAAATCCCGGCGATGAAGAAAATGTTTACATCGCCACAGGTGATTCAGGAATGGGTCACACCCACGGCACGATCGCCGGAATCCTTCTCACCGATTTAATTTCAGGGCGCCACAATCCCTGGACCGCTCTGTACGATCCATCGCGGAAATCCCTTCTCGCGCCAAAATCTTCAGAACTAGAACGCGCCACCACCGAAATGGTGTCGTAGCGCCGGGTCCGTCCCGTGAATCCCAAGGGGATTCACCCAGAGTCTTTTGCGAAGGGCCGGCTCTGTTGACTCCCTCGCGCGATCGGCAAACCGCCGGCGAGACGCCGGCGCTACGAAGTCCGACCCCAGTTCGCATGCATCTAGCCACGTGCTTCAATTCTTACCGTAGGGGCACAGCATGCTGTGCCCGGCATAAGTGCTTGGCGCTGTGCGCCGGACCAGCCCACGCGCGGCTGCGTGAAATAAAAATAGCGCGGCACGCCGACTAGCTGACGTATCATTTGCGCAGCGCTACGTACGGAATTGTGAGCATGAGTTTGAGTTTGGCGGGCCTGACCGCTGAAGGTGCCAATGAGTTATATAACCAAGAGCATGGTTCCCGGAGAGACGCTGTTGTTTGAGACCCGCCACCACTGGGTCGTTTTGATCGGTCCTCTGCTCTTTGCTCTGCTGCTTGGCGTCCCAGGCGCGGCGCTGTTGGCAGATGCGGTCGCGCAGAAAAACGGCCACGGTGTGCAGGAGCTCAACTCCATCGGTCCCGAAGGATTGGCTGCGATCGGCGCGGTCCTACTGGTGAGCGCGCTGATTATTTTTGCTTACGGCTTGGCCAAACGGAATGCCACAGAAATGGCCGTGACCAACCGCCGCGTGTTGATCAAGACAGGCATGGCCAGCCGCAGAACGCTCGATATGGTGCTCGGAAAAGTGGAGAGCATCGCCGTGCAAGAAACTTTTCTCGGCCGAATGCTCGGCTACGGCTCGGTAGTCGTGCGCGGCACCGGCGGCACGCCGGAGTCCTTCGACATGATCGCGCACCCCCAGCAATTCCGCGAAAGCGTCCAACAACAAATCGGCGCCGCGTAGAGCCGCTGATTTTGCTGTGGGGTTCGGGCGGCTTCAGCCGCTGAAGTTCCGCTTGGCATGTTTCACCAGGAGACTAATTCGGTAGCGCAGCCAAGCAGAACCTTCTATGTCGGGACGCTGTCGCTTTTCGCAGCGCCGGCGTCCCGCCGGCTCTTTTGACTTTCTAGCGTGCTCACAAGTTGCCTCTGCTTGATTCCCTTCCTTGATGCTAGCTCGTGACTTTTTGGCCTGAATGCTTTGTGGGTCGTGGCTTTAGCCACGACATAAAAGCTGCGAGGTCCGGCGGCTTCAGCCGCTGAAGTTCCGCTCCAGCTTTTGACTTTCCCGGCCGCTCACGAATTGTCCCTGCTTGATTCTCTTCCTTGACGTTGGGTCGTGACTGTAAACTGGTTTGCTGTGATTCCCTTCTTACATCTCGGGCCGCTGACGATTCCCACGTTTGGTTTGATGGTGGCGTGCGCGATGCTTGCAGCATTTTTCGTTTTGCGCGCAGACCTCGAACGCCGCGGCTTGGCGTCGTCCCGCGTGCTGAAAACGTCCGCCAACGCGCCGCCCAAATCTGCCAACGCCGAAGCGGAGATGCTGATTGCGATCCCGTCGCTCGTGGGACTTGCAGGCGCGAAGCTTTATCACTTACTGGAATCGCCGGCGGAGTTTTTCGCGCATCCGGTCGCGCTGCTCATCAGTCCCTACGGCTTCGCCTGGTTTGGAGGATTGCTCGCGGGCTTTGCGGCATTCGTGTGGGTCGGGCGTCGCCAACACGTTCCGCTGCTTACACTGCTCGACGTGGGCTCGCCGGCCGCCGCTTTAGGCTACGGCATCGGACGCATCGGCTGCTTTCTCTCCGGCGACGGCGATTACGGCGTCCCCACTTCCCTTCCGTGGGGCATGAGCTTTCCAAATGGCTTGGTGCCGACAACCGAGCGCGTCCATCCCACGCCGATTTACGAATTGATCGCAGCCTGCGCCATCGCGTGGCTTTTGTGGCGCATGTACGATCGGCAAAAATCCGCGCCAGAAAAAACCCCCCTGCCCGCCGGAGCAGTCTTTGCTGTGTACCTCGTGCTGACCGGGTTTGCGCGCTTCCTGGTCGAATTCATCCGCATCAATCCGCGATCCTTCTTGGGAATGTCCAACGCGCAAGCCGCCAGCGTCGCATCGACCGTCGTGGGAATCGTCCTCTGGTTCTGGCTGATGAAACGCCGTGAACAAATTGCACGCCCAGGCTGAAGAAACCTCGCTTTTTCAGTTCCCACGAACAGAATCCGCTTCGGCCGGACGGCGTTGCTTTTTGTAGCGCCGGCGTCCCGCCGGCTCTTTTGACTTTCTCGATCGCTCGGAACGACGATAGTGGGATTCGTTTTGTGATGCCGGCTCACAACAAAGCCCATTCGCAGATCGAATCCGTAGGGGCACAGCATGCTGTGCCCGCTGTAACCCCAGCTTGCAGCATCCGAAGACATATCCGTGCAACGTGAAACCGCGGCATTTCGGTTACGCGGTAGCCAAGCACTAATGCCGGGCACAGCATGCTGTGCCCCTACGGAAAAGAAGGCGGCGAATGTAGCATGGGCGAATCAGTGACAGTGAAATGCCGCAACGTAGAAAATGCACCAGGCATGCCTAGGCGCGATATGGCCACTCTCTGACACCTTATTCGTCAAAATTCCAGCGTATTGGATTTAATCGAATGTATTCGCAAGTCTTTTCGAAGTCGTCTTGGTTGCGGATAATGTGCTCGTGGTATCCGCGCTGCCAAACCTGAAACAGAGGCTTCCGCAACACGGCCCGAGCCTTCTTGGACACTGCGGATTTGAAGGATCGTACAATTATCGGAATCGAATTGCGGACCGCAGCCCCGAAACGGCGGGCGCCCGACGGATAAACTAATGCATCGGACCCGGTCATTTGCGCTCCGCGCCACACAGGATCCTGGATAGACACAATGCCATGCAGGTGGTTGGGCATGAACACGTGTGCAGCCAATCGAATATTAGAAAAGTGACTGGGTAAAGCCCGCCAGGATTCTTCCACGATTCTGCCAAGCGCATTCAGCCTCATTGTTTCAGAAACAATTTCGCCGAAAATGTTCCGATTTGTATGAGTGCAGATTGTAATGAAGTATGCCGCTGGCTGAGCATAGTCGAACGGCTTAATACGAACGGAGCGGCGGTTTGGCAAGTGCGGATCGTAGTGCATGGCGTGGCGGAATTGTAGCTCCGACAAGCCATAGAGCCAACACGGATTCTATCTTGTCGTCGAAGACCGCGGGAGATGCTGTGCCTCTACGGCGCCAAAGCGTTCTTTGTGGTTTCGATTTTCTTGGCTGGGGCTTTAGGCATGCGTATGCCGAGCAGGCCGTTCGACAGGATGGCGGTGCAACAGGCAGGATCTACTTCTGCGGGAAGTTCCATGATGCAAAAAAGGTGCGAAGCGGGATGCGCCGGATCGGCGGTCCGTGCCGGAAAACTCTCGCGGCTCGCGTGGGCGCACATAACGGCGAGGGATGCGGCGTCCATGCGCGGCGGTCCACGCAACGGGTCCAGCGACCGCACCAGGCCAGGGGCGTCCGTGCGATCATCGGGTTCGTGGCAGCCGAAAATCAGAAGCCAGCGCGGTTCGACGCCCAGCGTGATTTGCGCGCTTCGGTATCCGGGCAGCGACGCCAACGCAGTTACGAATCCGGCGGATTCCGCGACGTCCGCTTCCATCAGGCCTAAAATTTCCTGCTCGGCGTCCAGCCAATCTTCGAGCTCGCTGCCGGTCCGCGCGCCGCGATCCATGAATTTATCGTAGGCTCGCCGCGCAACCCGGTCGTAGGCGCAAAGAAGCGACTCGGTCAAATCAGACAGCGGAACGAATTCGCGCAGCGCGGAAGACGGCAGCGCGGCTTTCAAGCTTTTCTGCGGAGGGATGGCGCGCCCCCCGGATACGACTGGCTTCATGGTCCCTCCTTATTCTGCGCGAATGCGGCGCGTCAATGGCACGTTAGCGAAAATCCCGTCCCGGCACGTCGCTGCGCCGAACCGCACCGGTCTTTGCAGGTTTACGATTTGATGCTTCGTCAAGGACAGAAATCGCAGCGGCTGCGCCCGGTTTGCCTCGCGAAGGCAGTAAACGCTCTAGTCGCGCGGGTTCGAACTGCCGCCTTATCCCGTCCGAAACCGAGCGGCGGTCCATCGCCAAGATGGACAGACGAGCCGGCCGGTCCGAAATGCAGGTGGGCGCTTTGCGAGCCATCGACGATGGTTGAGTTCCGGCGGTTGCAGTCAGCGCCTCTCGAACTTCCAACTGCAGAGTGGAAGCGTTTAGCGCTCGGTCGCCGAGAGTGCGTTTCCCACGCTGGACCACCGGCAGCCACAGCGTAGCTTCCGAAAGCGCAATCGAAACGAGCAACGTACCCCGCAATTCCAAAACGGAATTCGACAGGTCGTAGCCGCTATCGGAGCCGATATTTTCTCCAGCCAGAACGACGTCGAACCGGATTATTTTCAACGCACCTTTGGCTTCCACGACGGTATCGACGCGGTGCGAGCCCCAGCCTTCCTGCTCGAGTAATTGCAGTGTCGCTAGAGTGCTGGGGGACGTGTGACCGACAACAAGAATTCGAACTGCAGACGCTGACATAGTTTCCCCTTCCGCTGGGGAACGGGCGACTATGACTGCGCGAACACGCGGTTGAACGCTTCGCTGGCTGAGCTTTGCCCGAAGCGGACAGATCGGAACACGTTCGACGTGCGCCAAACAGTGCCGAAAACACACACGTCGGCAACCTCAAAGCTGCAGATGATACAAAAAGCTTTAATCCCGCCAGAATCGCCTGCTCCGACCTGCTTGCGCTGTGGCTGCGAGCGGTTCCGGCGGGATGTTAACCGTCCATTCCCACTTTACTAATCGGGAAACTGGGATATAACATTAGCAATAAGTTAGACCCCTTCCAGCTTGGGATAATTAATACAGTTCGCGCGAGCGATGTTTCAATTCGCAACATTACGGCATCCTTCCTACGGGGCTTACCTAATCGCGGAATATAAGGCGGAAAACTACTCACTCCAAGTTGAAACCCTCAATTTGGGTCGGTGCGCCTATCGTCGCGGATATATATTCGGTCGCATCGTAATCTTTCCCGTTTTGGAACACAATTAGCTTGACAAGGATATTGACGTGAGAGTAACTTCACGCGCGTCGGACGGGGATCCTGGCTTCGGTTTCGGACATCAATCGGCTTTAGTAGGCTTACCACGGGTGTGCGCGTTTGTATTTGTAGCTCTACTTGAAGCCTGTCCACAAAATGACCAACAACGTCGCCGACGACTACAAGCCGAATCAAGTCAAGATCGCTAAGCAGAACGCTTCATCCCCAAAGGCGCCTTCAGCGAGCGCCGAAGAGCATCTCGCGCTTGCCACTCCCGGTGATAACGGGAACCAACTGCCGACGGCAGCCTCCCGCTCAATGGCCGCGCTGGTGAAGACGTTCGAGGAGTTTTTGTTTGAGCTGGACTCGGACGGCAGATTCTTGGGCATGTGGAGTTCCCGCCGGGCTCCCAAGAGCGAGCGCCAGCTCGATTTCATCGGGCGGCATGCCATGGAAGTCCTGGGGGAAGAAGTGTTTCTTCCTTTCAGCGAGCTCTTCCAGCGCGTTATCGCGACGCGCAAGAGCGACGGAATCGAATTTCCCGTGGAATTGGAGGACGGCCGACATTGGTTTTACGCTCGCGTGTTGCCCGTCGCCCGGCGATTCGGCAAGCCACCCTCTGTTTCGTTGCTGACTCATGACGTCACCGCGCAAAAGAAGACGGAAGACGAATTGCGCAAGAGCGAAGCATTGCTGGCGCAGGCGGAGCAACTGGTCAACATGGGAAGCTGGGAGATAGGGGCGAGTCTGCGGACCGGACGGTGTTCCGATAATCTCTACCGAATTCTCGGCTTCGATTACCGCGGGTGCGAGATCGACCTTCGGAAGTTCATGCGTCATGTTCGTCCTGAGGACGCCGTCACAGTTCGGCGGGACGTGATCGCTGCGATCATGGAGGGGAAACCGTACGAGCATGACTTGCGATACATTTCGCCGAAGGGCGAACTGCGAAATCTGCATTCGCGGGGCTTTCCTCTTCGAGATGCGGAAGGGCGCGTAGTCCGCATCGTCGGAGTTGCCGAGGATGTGACCGACCGCGTAAACGCGAACGAGCGCCTGCGGTTCCTGTCCGACCGGCTGCTCACATTGCGCGATGAAGAGCAGCGCAGGATGGCGCACCAGTTGCACGAAACGGTAGCGCAGGAAATGGCTGCGATGAAGATGGCGCTCGCGCGCGTGGGCGAAACGCTGCCGAAGAAAAATAAGACCGGCAACAAATTTCTGCAATCAGCGCGGGAGTTCGCCGACGCAGTGATACAGCAGGTCCGCACCGTGTCGTATTTGTTGCACCCGCTGCTGCTGGAAGAAGCCGGGCTTGGCTCCGCGTTGCGGTGGTATGCGTCGGGATTCGCGGAACGCAGCGGAATCAAAGTGAAAGCGGTCATCGCGAGCGATTTCGGGCGCCTGCCGAAAGAAACGGAAATTGCGCTTTTTCGCATCGTGCAGGAAGCGCTCACCAACGTGCACCGCCATTCCAAGAGCCGTGCCGCGACGATTCGGCTCGCGCGAGCGGACGGCAAAGTTCGCATGGAAGTGAAAGATCGGGGAGTGGGGATGCCGCGGCCATCGGCAGCGACAGGCTGGAATTCCCCGCTGGGCATCGGTATCGCGGGAATGCGCGAGCGCGTGAAGCAGCTCGGGGGGATCTTCGAGATAAAAAGCAAACTCAAGCGCGGGACGGCGGTGTGCGTCGAGCTGCCAGTGACGGAAAGTTCGCGATTCGCAGGGGACAATCCGGGTGGAAGCTCGCGACGCAAAGGATCGTCACGGGCCGCGGAAGTGGTAGCGGAAGTTCGCTAAGGCCGGACGATTTCGATGGATCGGCGGCTGAGGTAGGCAAAATGGCAAAAGAAGCAGCAGCTCGAGCGACCGCAGCAAATCCGAAAGCGTACAAAATCCTCGTTGTGGACGACCATTCGATCGTGCGGCGCGGAATCCGTTCGCTGCTGGAGACGCAGCCGGATATGCAAGTATGCGCGGAGGCAGCTGACGGTGCGACCGCCATGGAGCAAGTGATCAAGGAGCGCCCCAACCTGGTGGTGCTGGACCTGACCATGCCGGAAAAAAATGGATTGGAAGTGACGCGGCTGATTCGCGAAGAATCGCCCTCCAGCGAAGTGCTGATCCTGACCATGCACTTTTCCGAAGAGGTGGCGCGAGAAGTGTTACGCTGCGGCGCGCGCGGCTACATCTTGAAATCCGATGCGGACTCGGAGCTGCTCGCTGCCGTGCGCCACATCAAAAATAACAAGCCGTTTTTTACCGGGAAGCTTGCCGCTTCGATGGCGGAAAGTTTTGTACGCGACACGCGCGGTTCGGGAACCAACGGCAAGGCCGAAGAAGCTTCGCTCTCCAACCGCGAGATGGAAGTGGTGCAGCTTTTGGCGCGCGGGAAAAGCAACAAGGAGGCGGCCGCGATGCTCGGCGTTTCCACGCGCACGGTGGAAAGCCACCGCAACCACATCATGCGCAAAATGGAGTTTGAGAGCTTCAGCGATTTGATCCGCTTCGCCATTCGCAGCAATTTGATCCAGCCGTAAACCCGCACGCCCGTCGGCGATGATTTTGTAGCGCCTTTCGTAGCGCCGGCTTGTCCTGAGCGCAGTCGAAGGGCGTCCCGCCCCGGGGCATACCGCTTTCGATCTTGCCTCTGATGGCCCGCGAAAGCGGCGGCAAGCCGCCGCACTCCAAATGGAGCCGCCGCAATTCTGTGGAGTGCGGGAGCTTGCTCCCGCTTTCTTCGCCCAAACGTATTGTCGTAGCAAGATCCCGTAGGGGGCGCAGCATGCTGCGCCCGGTTAAGCGCGGGCAAGAATTTGATCGTTCGAAGCACGATTCCAGCTCGCATACCGCTGGAGCGGCGATGGTTTTGTAGCGGCCGCCTTCAGGCGGGCAGCCTTCTCGTCGCATTGTTGGGGCAAAACCTGCCGGCCTAAAGGCCGCCGCTACAACTTCCACGGCAGTTTGATCAGACGATAGTTGGGAGTTGGGCATTGTCGGCGGGATTTTAGCGGGTCATCAGGCTAGGTTTGCGCGGCGTCACGACTGGCGCGACGACGGCCGGCGTGATGAATTCGCGGAGCTTTTGGCGCTGGAGGAATGCGAAGAGGCAGGCTTCGGCGGCCAGGACAGCGAGCGCGACTAGCCATAGTTGGTAGTGAGCTGCCCAGTCCGCAATTGACAGCGACGAAATTCCTGACGGAATCAGCATGGCGGAATACGGGGCGACGGACTCGCGCAGTAGGACGTGAGCCACTCCAAAGATGATGCCGGTGCAAGTGTAAAACACGATCAAGTAAATTATGGCGGAGGCAAGCGGGCGTCGCGTGCGACGCAGACCCATCCACTGCAAGTACAGCAAATCGCGCGCGAGCCACAGCGCGAAGAAGGCGATGCTCACCAGCGCGAGTCCCCAATCCCAATCAACGCCCGAGATATTTCTGTAAACGCGGATTAGCTCCAGGATTCCAAGCCCCGCGATGATCATGCCCGCCAGCACATAGGGTGCAGGCCAAAGGGCAGCCCAGAAATCCGCTGCGCGTTCACCCAACATCTGGATTCTTCGCCGCACGCGTTCGCGATTGCGCAGCAGAACTATTCCCAGCAAGGCGAAGAGCCAGAAGCTACCGAACAGAAGAATTTCTTCAACTTGGTGGGGAGGAAGCGTGTTGAATCCCTTCAATTGGTTGTCAATAACGATCGGCGCGCCGAGCGGAGCTCTCCAATTGAAGAAGCCGAGCATCAACACGTTCAAATAAATGGCGAGCCCGAAGGCTTGAATCGGCGAATATAGTTCGTAAACTGCAGGGTCGCGTTTCAGGTTGCGAATGATCGCGAGAAGGAACCACGCAATGAGCGTGATATAAATCACCATTAGGACGGCGAAATGAGGGACGGACACGCCGAAGAAAAGATCATTCCAAAACGAGCCACGCTCAAGCATCGCGGACGCACCGAACGGATTCAATTGATGGATTGCCCAGGTCGAAGCAGACCCTGCGAGGGCAGTGTTCTGGCTTGCAAAAAAATCGACGGAAGTAAAAGCCACTAAAACCAGGTAAGGCAAAACCGCTATTGCGGAGACTCCGCGTCCCAACGTCGTCGAGATGAGAAGCGCGAGAACGTGAAACGCGATGCAACCCACCAGAATAATGACGTATGCCTCCACTACCAGCACAAGCGGCGCATGGCCTAGGATTGCGGCGAAAACAGCGACGGGCATGAGGCACAGTACGATGAAGTAGGTGAGAATCGGCGCGCCGAAAAGTTTTCCTACAGCCAGCTCGAACGACGAGAGGCGAGTGACGCGCTGGTAATCGAAAGTGTTCAATTCCTTTTCGCGGTGAACGGTCAGTAGCTCGTAGATTCCGCCGCCGATTAACAAGACGAAGACCTGCATTTGCAGAATGAACTTGAACATCTCCATCGCGTCATCGGCGACTGATTTTGGGGTCGCTCGAAACTCGAACGAATACCAAATTGTGAGCGAAATCGCGGCGCAGATTATGGCGGCGGCGATGGTGCGGCCGGGGCGCAGTTGGATGCGGGCGTTGCGCAGGAGTTCGGGGTTGGCCCAGGGCGCGGTCACATTACTTCTCCGCTGGAAATGCGGGAGTAGAGGCGTTCGAGGCTCTCGACTTCTTCCTGGACGCCGCAGACGGGCGCGCCCGCTGCTACGAGGTCCTTCACCAATTCGGCAAGCTCGGCGTCGCCGCCGTCGAGAACGAATTGCGCGCTGGCGGGTTCGGAGACGACGCCGGTAACGTCCTTGCGTCCCGGCGAGCCACATCGCGAGACCGAAACCCGGCGCGGCGAGTTTGATGCGATAGCGGCGGACGCTTTTGCCTTCGCGCATCACTTCTTCCAGAGTGCCGATGCGCAGCAGGCGTCCTTTTTCCATGATGGCGATGTTCGTGCAGATTTCTTCCAGGTCGGAAAGAATGTGCGAGGTGATGAAAATAGTTTTGCCCGCGCCGTGAAGATTTTTCAGCAAAGTTTTTAATTCGACGCGGGCTTTCGGGTCCAGCCCGGCGGCAGGCTCGTCGAGCACCAGCAGCGGCGGGTTGTGAATGATGGCGCGGCCGATGCCGAGGCGCTGTTTCATTCCGCGCGAAAGGCCGTGGATCAAATCGTCGCGCTTGGTTTCCAGATTCATCAGGCGGATGACTTCGTCCACGCGCGCGGGAATTTCATGCGGCTCCATTTTGTAGGCGCGCGCGAAGTAGTCGAGATATTCCCAGACTTTCAGGTCGTCGTAGAGCGAGAAAAAATCGGCGAGGTAGCCGATGTTGCGCTGCGCTTCTTCGGGCTCGAGCTGAACGTCAATTCCCTTCACCGTCACGCGCCCCGCGGTAGGAACTTGCAGCCCGCAGATCATTTTCAGCGTGGTGGTTTTGCCGGCGCCGTTCGGCCCGATCAAGCCGAAAAGTTGCCCGTCGGCGATGTCGAGGTCCAGGCGGTCCGCCGCGACCAGTTCCCCGCCCTTGTCGGACGGCAGGTCGTACTGCTTCGTCACTTGTTCGAGCCGAATCATTTTGATTGCGCGCCATCTTCCGCTAGGAGGGAGTAGGTGTCAATGCCAGCGCGGTATTGTGCAAATCTAGAACCGGTTAGAAATGCTCCGGTCATTTGTTTTGAGTTAGTTACAGCGAATTCTGTTTGTGGGGCAGAACCGGTTAGAAATGTCAGGCAGACCGAGGAATTTGCGAGAAACTCCGTGGGAAAGTCCACCCGCCCCACCCGCCGGTTCGCACCAAAAGGGAAACCCTGTTATCAAATTGTGTATTTGATTTGTACAGCCCTGAGCCTTAGTAGCGGCAAGTCGGTTCGTTTCAGCAAGGCGGGGATTGGCCGTCAATATGCATTTACCCAGGTCGAGCGGAGGGGTCGGGTTTCGCCCGTCTCTGACCGATACGCGCTCGCTGCAGGAGGTCGAAAATGCGAAAAGCCATGTGGATGATCCTTACGTTAGTCCTTGGTGCCATCGCTGTGCCGTGCGCCCATGCCGACGGTGTAACCTTCACATGCGTGCCAACCGTGTTTGTTCCTTGTGTCGCGGCACCGACCGCGCCAAACGTGACATTTCCGACCCCAACCACCCTCGTCATCACATGGGATGGTCAGACATTCGACATTACTTTGCCTAGCGGGTGGCTTGATACGAACACTTTTACTTGGTTCGCATCCAACGACCTGTTTATAATCACCGACACAAGCTTGGGCCTATCCCCGCCCGCTGAGGCCACCATCAACACTAACTCGCCCGACGTGAACGATGAGAGCGGCACATTAACCTTCACTCAAGGTACGCCTGCCATGCCGGAGCCAGGCACCGTCGCCCTAATGCTGGTCGGGGTTGGACTAGTGTTTGTGATACGGAAACGGATTGCTCGCGGCCTTCCACAGGCCGCTTAATCGCACCGCTCACATCAGCCGGGTGCCCAACCCTTCCGCGCGGCACTGGAGTTGGCTTCACGCCGGATGGCGCACCCTTCCGCATCACACCCCGCGTCAATCACGCCGCGGACCACACTTGAGGGTGCCGCATCCCTTCTTGCCCTGAGGAAACGAAGGGCGGTTTTTGAAGGGGTGCAGGTTTTGACCTTGCGCTCGTGAATTTTCGCCTCGCACACCCTCTCGATCCTATTCCCAAAACGGTACAGATATGCTGACACACGGGTAGTGGATCAGTTTCCGGTGCCCCAGTCACAGTTTGAATACAGGGACGGTCCACGCGGTCAAGTTTTGGAAGAAGAACGCCCCCGTGCCCTGCACAATCACGAACTTGTGCTGTCCAGCCGGTAGACCTACCAGAAAAGGGTGGTTGACCACTACGCCTGTTGGGATTGTCACCTCGCCGAGGTCGTCAGTGTCAATGACGCACTCGATGGTGGCCGTGTAATTCGGTGACTCAAAGTCGGAAACGTAAGTCTCCACTTGGACTACGAAAAGATACAGACCGTTGACCGGTGCATTTAGATAGCACCAGACCTGTCCCGCTCCCGCGATGTTTTGCGGCGGGATGATGTCCCCGAAGTTCTCCTTCCCGGCAAAGAACGGAAGACAGTTCGCGGAGCCATCAAACATGCTCCAACTCGCACCAGGAAAATCGCAGCCCCACAGGAAGGGGAGGTCTTCCGCTGCCCCTGTCGCTTCGCAGGCATTCCAGGAAGCCACCTCGCCCCAAACGCCAATCTGTCCAAGCGCCGGTACGCGCGCAATCACGGACTCGGCGCCCTTGATTGCCCGTAGCGCTTCTAGAGCCTCGACACGGGTCGGGGCGGGGCGTCGCTGCATCGGTCGTACGGATCGGGACAGTTTCGTGGGAGCGAGTGGCTTCTTCACTTCTACAATTTGCAGTTCTAACTCGTGGCGATTAGTCATCTGAGTTTGTCTCCCTGACCCCACATTGGCGCGAGAGCGCTTGTCGGCGCAATGGTAAGGATATGGTCTGTACCTGTTTTTTGTCTGATGGCACAGCTCGCTGAATTCAGGGAACTTGCAGGGAGCACGCACTTGGTCCTGCACATTTTCCGTCTCGTGATAGCGCTTGTTAGTGCCTGCTAAGTCGGATTACCGGAAACTGGCCACTACTCACACACACAACCCCTTGACACCGGCATAGATGTATGATATAAAGGCACTTCCCATATAAATAACCAATAGTATTTGAATGAGTTATGCCCCTAAACAAGGGGCCAGGGCGGAGGTGTGCTGTGAATCCCAATGGGATTCACCCTGCTTGCTGAGCAGGAAGGGAGAGCATTTGGCGAAGGGCTTCCCTTCAGGTCGCATCGGCGCCAAGGTAGCAGCTATTTTTTAGGAGGCTTATGTGTCGACGCTTTGTGGAAGGCGCGCGATAGTCGCGCGGAGTTCGCCCTCGCCGATCTCTGTGCGAAACCGGCGATTCTCCACAAATCGTGCAAATCAAATCGCCAAATTCAGGAAGTAGGCGTATCGTAACTCGCAGAAAACAAGAATCGCACTCAGCTCAAATCGCCAAAAAATTCAATTTTGCAAACCAAAAATCTCGGCGTCGATCGAGGTTCCACCGGCGAGTCTTAGCGCATTTCTGACCGGCTTGCTCGCCGCGGCGAGCCTGCCCGCCGTCTTCTTGGAGGGCTGCCCAAGCGTTGCGAACGGTTGGTGTGAACAGCAATTTCTATCCGGCTTGCCGCAGAACGCTCTCAAAACGTAAGTTTTCGGTCTGCATCAAGCGCACTCTAACCGGTTCTGCCACGACAGAATCGCCGTAATCCATCTCAAAACAACATAGACCGCGGCATTCCTAACCGGTTCTAGACTCCGCCGAACACCCGAAACCTACTATACGCATTAAGTCTCAAATTGTTTCGGTATTTCGGCTCCGGTGGAAAATTGATGAATGTTCCTGGCGAGATTTCTAAGGGGTTGCTGACTGGGGTTGCGGCTGGGTTTTGGGCCGGACTACTGGGAGTGAGCCCGGGCGGAATCCTGGTTCCGGTAATATCGTTGACGCTGGGATTTCCTCAGCGGCTGGCTCAGGCTGTGTCGCTGGTGGCGCAAGCGCCGCCGACCAGTCTTTCGGGAATATCAAGCTATTCGAAGAGCGGGCACAGAGCGCCGTTGAGTTGGGTATTTATTCTCGCGTGCGGATTTATCGGTGGCGGAGTGGCGGGCGCTGCTCTTACGAGCCGGTTCAACAACCATCAGTTGCGCTGGATGTTCGTCGGCTATTTGCTGATTTTGGGAACGGTGTCTGCGTTTCGCGGAACAAAATCGAAAGCAATCGCGGCCGCGGAACCCGAGAGACGCAAAGTTGCGTGGGCGGGGCTCGCGGTGATTGGAGCGGTGGGAGGCGTTTCGTCCGGCCTGCTGGGAATTGGAGGCGGGCTGGCGATTACAGCGCTCTCCGCAATATTTCTGCGCATGGGGCAACATCAAGCGCAGGCGCTGAGCCTGATGATGTCGGCGCTGCCGTTGACGCTGCCGGCGGCTTGGGTTTACGTGCGGCAAGGAGTGCAGCTTCCCTGGTGGGTAATCGCAGGCGTCGTGGTGGGACTCGTGGTAGGAACGAAGGGCGGAGCGATTGTTGCGAACAAGTTGCCTGAGCGGAATTTGAAGTTCGTGTTCGTCGCGTTGATTTTGACGCTGGCGATATATATGGGAATGACGGCGTGAACTGCGCTAGAGGTGAGCGGATTAAACCCGCACGTCAAAACCCGCACCCTTCACAATTCGAAGAGTGCGGCACCCGCAAATTCCATCACTGCCTTGGATTGACGCGGCGGCCACCTGCCGTCAGCGGAGTTTTTGGAGGGCGTCTTTTACTTTGGCGACCAGGTCGGCGGGGGTGAAGGGCTGAGGGAAAAAATCGAAGCCTTTGAGGGTGAGGGGATTTTGAATGCGATCGTCGGCGATGATTCCGCCGAGCATCAGGACAGGGAGGCCGAGACACTTGGTGCGCAGAAAGTTGGCGGAGTCGTAGCCGGACATGTCTTCTACGTAGGGGCTGACGATCAAGAGATCGGGCTTGGACTCTTTTAGCTTGTCAACGGCGGTGCCCAAATCACCGGCGGGGTAAACGGTGTAGCCCTCGTGCTGCAGCGTTTCCTGGATGACCACGCGCAAAATTGCAGGCGAAACCAGGAGAAGAATCGTGGCCTTTAACGTGGGTGGCATGGGTTGATGTCCTCCGATATGGGCTCGCCAGCAGGATAAACCAAGACGGGGGGCTGAGGCGCGTGCGAAATTTGCGAAATTAATGGTAAAGGCGTTCGCGCCGAAAGATCGTGCGGAGCGAGAGGAGCTTCGGGTGTTCCAGAATTTAAAGTACGGTACACAGTGTATTGAGCGTTGCGCTGGCAAGGCTATGCTGGAGTGTGAGCGCTAAGACGCTTGGGCGTGTTCGCTCGCCAAGCGCTAATGATTTTTTGGCGGATGGACCGACAGGAGATGAAAAGATGAAACCAGCTTCTCTGTTTATAGCTGTGGCGCTTGCGTGCGCGTCGTTCGGACTTTCTGCGGCGGTGCCGCAACAGGCGGGGTCGGCGCAGGAATGGCGGCAAACTGAGCGGACTGATGCTGTTCGTGGCGCGTACACGCGGTATAGCTTGGTAGGTAAATTACTAAAAACGCCGCCGGGCGACGTTACGAGCCGTCCTTCGTTGGTGGTGGACTGCAGCGCATATAACCGGTCGGGCAAACCCAAATTCGTGCGCGGGACTCTCGTCGTCGGCGACCCGCTGAAGATCGACTGGGTTGAACCGCAAGAAATTAAGGGAATTTCTTACTTTCCCAAAGTTTTAGTGGTGTATCGCTTGGACGAGGGCAAACAGGACAAGGAAGATTGGTCGCCGACGACGGACAAGACGGCCGCCACTTTTTCTAAAGGCTCGCTGGAGAAAATGCTTCGCGCGCGCACGGTGGAAATAACCGCGGAGGACGCTCGCGGATCGCAGGTGGCCATGCAGTTTGACATGCCGGCCGGCACGGTCGTTGAAGAAGGGTGCGACGTGGATCACAAGAAGTGAGACGGTGCCGGAAAGTGGCTACGTGGCGCGACAAGTGATTTTCACAGTTGCTTGCGATATACCACGAACCCGGAGCGTTCTGCGATGTTGTCGTAGAGTTTCATCGCGATCAGATTGGTTTCATGCGTTTGCCAGTAGACACGCGGAGATCCGGCAATTCTCGCGCGATCATAGACAGCTTCGATGAGCGCGCGGCCGATTCCCTGCCCGCGTGCCGCCCGATCGGTGAACAAATCCTGCAAATAGCAACTCAGCTCAATCTGAATGGTGCTGCGATGAAAAAGAAAATGCGCCAAGCCGAGGAGTTGGCCGTCTTTCTCGGCGACCAATGCATGGACGGGCTCGTGCGGGTCAAAGAAACGCGACCAAGTCATTTGTGTGATTTCAGGCGGAAGCGCGTCGCGGCCGTAAAAGCGGTTGTAGCCTTGCCATAGAGGCAGCCAGCGGTCGAAATCGGCGGGTGTTACAGAACGAATAATCAGCGATGCCGGCATGAGGATTCCTCCGAGGGCTTGCGGCTAGGCCGGTTCGCGCGCAGAAGCGGGCAGGTGCTTCGATTTAGGTCATCGATCCGATAGACCGACCCGCGGCAGCAGAGCTATTACGCGCAAACTAAAGATAGGTTGCGGACTCAAAATAGCTCGCGACCTATCATAAAACCTTCGAGAAGGGTTCAGGCCAATAAATGCGCCGCGCCGAGTTAGGTTTTTTTGGCGGATTTGCGGCGGCCGCGGCGGCGGGTGGGGGGTTGAGCGGGAGCTTCGCCGATGAGTTCTGCGGACCAGATGGAAGTGACGAATTTCTTTACGCCGTGATCGTCAAAATCGATCGTGGTGCGATCGGGATTCGACTCCGTGACCGTGCCCATGCCGTACTGCTCGTGACGAATTGATTGCCCCTCCGATAGAATGTTCACCGAATGCCTCCTTGGATGATTACGCGAATCTAAAAGCTAAACTAAAATTGAAATCTAAGACTCAAGCAAAGATGCCCGCCTAAAGGCGGCCGCTACAAAACCTTAAAGGTGCCGCTTCCCCTTCGCACGAATCCGTTCGCTATCCGTAGGGGCGCAGCATGCTGCGCCCGGCATCAATGCTTGGCAATATCCAACCCGGTTGCTGACCAACTAACGCCGCGGCGCTTGAATCCTGCCTAGCGCTGGCCGGTTGCCGCCGCTTCAGCGGGCACAGCATGCTGTGCCCCTACGGGCGGCTTGTAGCCTTCCGATGAATGAAGCCAAGCACAGTCGGCCAGAGCAAAACTTCGGCGCGCGGGAAAACTACCGCGACTTGCTTTCAGAAGGGACCGAACTTAGCTCCGCCCCTCGAGTGAACCTAGAATTTGAAAACGACGACTAGACGGGTTAGAGCCCGACGACGTTCTCGGCCTGCAAGCCCTTGGGGCCTTGCTTGACCTCGAACTCGACAGCCTGCCCTTCATTGAGGCTCTTGTAACCCTCGGACTGGATCGCCGAGAAGTGCACGAAGACGTCCTCGCCGGACGAGCGCTGGATGAAACCATAGCCCTTTGCAGCGTTAAACCACTTGACAGTACCTTGCTCTTTGGCCACTTGGTGATACTCCTAAAGTATTGATAGCGGGAAGTTTACCCACCACGTTGGCGACCTCGAGGACGAACCCGGAAGCAACAAACGCAACCCTATATTACCACAGGGGGCGAGGGGGGCGCAACAGCTTCGAACGACCCGAAAGTGGGTTGGGCTTCGATAATCCGACTAACCAGGAGTGTGGGATGACCACCAACCCGGAGGATTTGTGGCACCGGAATTCGCCTCCTAGTATCAGGACATCCGTTACACTTTGCGGCCGCTGGCTGTGCGAGAAGGGCGGGGCCAGCGGCCTCAGGGGTTGAAACCCCTTCGGGTATGACGGCGGTACGGCACGGCTAAAGCCGTGCCCCGACGAAAAGTGATGGCCCGCCACGGCGGGCAGGCTCCCACCAACTGAAAAACTGCGGCGGCGAAAGCTCGCGAGGCAAATTGGGACGCTACGAACTGCCGAGGAGGGCGGCGACCTTGACGTTAAGTTCTCATGGCAGAGTTGCACACCACTTCCGCACGGTGGGATGGTGCGGGGTCCACGCTTTCCAGACTGATTCCGCCCAGGATCTCACGCAGGTCTCATGCGCTTCGGTTGAATCCGCTCGCGAGACGTCAAGAACACTCAGAGTACCGACCATTGACGGGGGTTCCAGCCAATCGCACTTGTCTTTGAACGCGAGAATGGCGGGCATCGCGTTATTCACGCGCTCCATCGACCACCCGGCTTCCAGGTAAAGGTGAAGTCGCGACAGATGGACGCCGACCGACCGTCTGGCTGCCGGCACGTTCACCCCGGGATGCTGCGCCGCATACGCGTCCACGGTGAGGCGGTGCAGCTTCGCAAGGCGGTAATCGCCGTACTCGCGAGCGAGCAGTTCACCGTAAACGGCCCAACAGCCAGGCACAGACAGCATGTATTCATGCGTCGGACCATCGAGATCGGCAAACTGCGCCTGACATCCTACGCAAAGCATAGGCGAATATATTAGGCCGCGCACACATGGCACACAACCCCCTTTCGGCCATGCGATGGCAGACCAGACTGCGATCGAAGAGCAGGTCACATCGCGCGGCGTCAGCGCCATCATTGCTATTGCTTGGACCAAGGGGGGACGACGCCGGTCATGCGGGCGTAGGCGATTAGTTGGCCCATGTGTTCGTTGGCGTGGACGATGATGCGGAGGTACATTCCGTCGACGGTGGCGTCTCGGCCTTCGATTTTCACTTTGCGCTGGAGATCTTTGGGGGTTTCGGCGGCGTGAGCGGTTTTCACCGCTTCCAGCGAGCGTTTTAGCCAGGCGATTACCTCGGGTTTTGCGGTGACGGTTTTTTCCATTTCCTCGGTCAGGTCGACGGGCATTTTGGGGCCGGTTACGCTTAGCAAATAGAAGTTGGCATCCACTATGTGCATGTAGATTTCACTGGTGGAACGTACTCCGGGCGCGGGGCGCCACGAAAATTTTTCTGCGGGAGTGGCTTCGGCGAGTGCGATTAATTGTTGGGAGACGTGGTTCCACTCACCGTCGTAACCTTGCCAGATTCCGTCGGGGGCTTGAGCGGGCAAGGCATGTGCGCTTAAGAAAAGTGCGAGGACGAGCAGGAATGTTTTCACGGGTTGACTCCTTTTGGTTTCTTGCGTTGATTATGGCACTACGAGGGGCCTATACAACGCTCTCGGACGAAAGCCGAAGGCCGCGTTTTGTCATTTACAGTCCGCATCGAAGTGACAATTCGCAAATGCAAAAGCTCCAGGTTTTCGTAGCGCCGGCGTCTCGCCGGCTCTTTTGGTTCCCTCGCTATCGCACCGCTTCAGCCCCCACCCACCGCCAATTCTTTAGACCTGCTTTCTTCGGATTATTAATTATGTACTGGATGCATCGATGCAGATCGCGTTCGTCCCGAATCAGATGATCGTAGTACTCACGCTGCCACAAAGTTCCAGACCGCCGTAGAATCTGATTGGCCTTATGCGTGGAGTACGATTTCCACGCATGCAGGATTGCCGAGAGTTTATATTCGCCCAGCGGTTGAAAAACCACGTGTACGTGATTAGGCATAACGCACCACGCATGTAGACGGTAGCGAGAGCCCTCAAAGTGGCGCAGGGTTTCGACAAACACGCTCGCGACATCCGGATTTGCCAAGAGGCACGATACAGAGCCCGCATCCAGATGCGCTTCGATTTTGGACGCGAATACCTTGGCCAGACGGACGCGTTCGAGAAGACTAAGTTCGCGCCGCATCATTTTCGCGGTTGCGGCGATGTCCCGCCGCTCAAACTTGAATTCCCGAAGAACGACGGCGGGCAGAGAATCCGCCAGTCGAAATGTGACGAAATAAACCGCGAAGCCGTCTTCCCAGTGGGGCAATCTTCCGCGATTGCGAATCGTTACCACGGTCGAGATTGTAAACCGAAAAGAGCCGGCGGGACGCCGGCGCTACGAAAACCGGGGCCGCGTTTGCAATGAGGTGGTCGGCTGTAGGAGCGAATCGTGACGATGGGAGAATTGTAAGTCAAAAGAGCCGGCGGGACGCCGGCGCTACGAAAACCGGTGCTGCGAGAAGCGAGGGCGAGGGGAGCCGGTTGTTTGGCTCCCCTCGCTTGTTAACAAGAGTTGGCGGGATTGAGTGATTGCGCTAGCTGTCGTAGTAGCGGCCGTTGACTTCGTCGCCCATGTACGCGATGTCGCATTTCGATGTGTCTAGCGGGTCGGACTTCCAGGAGAAGCCGATCGACGGGACATCGACTTGCGCTTCCATCTGGCAAATCGCGCGATAGCCGGTGAAGCGGTAGTGTTTGGAGGCATCCTCGAACTTCACGGGTTCCCCGCTGGATTTCCAAACCATTTTGAAGCTCATGCGCGCCGGAGTAGCAACAGCGTCGAGCGCGGGCCAGTGCGGCTGATCGACGACGGCGACATTTTTCATTTCAAGAGTGAACGTGTTTCCGTCCGGGCTGATGTTTAGGCCGCCGTCCGGAACGGGAACTGTCCAGTAAAGGCCGGAGGGGGAAATGGGCGGGTGAAAATCGTGGATCTGATTCGCGGGGGCAACCTGTCCCCGGAAGAGCGTGAGTCATATGTGGGTGTATGTTGCGTGTTGAGTGGTGCGAGCGGCCCAGTAGTCGCCGGCCATGACGCCGTAGTCGGTGGTGGGGCTGCCGAATGGGATTCGATTTCCCTGGTTGTCGGTGCCCATGCCGGTGAAGGTGCTGCAACGCGCTACTTTTCCTTTGAAGTGATAAATGTGCGAAGGCTCGAGATTCGGGCCGGCGGGTTGGTTGTGGCTTCCGTTCTTGTCGAGCCATGGGATTGGATATGGATCGGGGCTGCCGTTTGCAGCGATGGGCTCCTGATTTAGGAGTCCACGAGCGGCGGGCGGAGACATGAACGGGATCGCGGCTAACGCGCCAACTTTTAGCATTTCTCTGCGACTGCAGGCTGGACAGGTGTTGCTGTTCAACTTCATTGAGTTCCTCCTTGTGGGTTTTGAGATTCTATTCTTTAGAGCTCTTAACGATCTGCGACGGTCATAGATTCACAGGGAGTCTGGACGGCGGCTGTGAAAACGGGAACGAGTTGGACGGCTGAATCTGTGGGAATGAAATGTGAAGACTGCGGGTCGAATTCGATTTTCAGATTTAACGGCGCGTCGGGAAATATTCGGAAGGAGCCGCTGGCGATTTGCTGCGACGAGAATTGAACTTGAGACAGATCGCGATCGAAGACGAGAGGCTTGATGTTGCCGTCGGAGGTGACGACGCAGTTGAAGGCGGCGGTGCCGCAGAAGTTTTGTTGGAGGACGGGGTCGGTTGTGTTGGGCTGGTTTGACGAAAGGCGGAGGCGGAGTTGGCGGTAGGCGTCGGCGGGGACGGTGACGCGTGACGAGATATTTGGTTCGCATGAATTTCCGGCGCGTGCCAAAAGATCGATTTGCATGGGTTCTTTCGCCAGGTTCGGGGCGAGTTCTTGCCAGTCGGGGGAATTTTCGTCGGCCGTGGCGCCGGGATTCGCTTCGATGCCTTCAAGCGTGACGAAAACATGTTGGATGCGGGGCTGCCCTTCGGGCGCGGGAGGCGGGAGGGACGAAGCTATTCGCATGCTGACGGTTGTGGTGCTGAGCGAGCAACTGGGGCCGTTGCCGGAAATCGTTCCGCCACTGCCTCCGGGATCGGAGACGATTAGAGTGCAAGAGTTAGTATCGCAGCCGATTAAAGCGAAGGAGAGAAGGAGCGTTGAGAGGGAAAATTTCTGCGATGCTGTGATTCTCCGTCGCGGAGAAATTGCACGG
This sequence comes from uncultured Acidobacteriota bacterium, assembly GCA_963698005.1. GTDB lineage: Bacteria > Acidobacteriota > Terriglobia > Acidiferrales > UBA7541 > Palsa-295. The sequence continues at coordinate 1,074,947 of OY969113.1, read as the reverse complement.
CGCATGGAACGACCTCGGTTCAGGGATTATGCGAGCCGGAACCGGGGGCAGTCAAGCCGATGGTGTCGGCGCGCCACGGCGGGCAGGTAACAATCCGAAGATTGGCGGGAACAGATCGATCTGGGCAGAGCTTCAAGGGGCACAGCATGCTGTGTCCCTACGGGATCTTGGTACGGCAATACGCGTGTGAGCTGATCCCGGAGAGAAAGTCAAAAGAGCCGGCGGGACGCCGGCGCTACGAAAACCGCTGCTGCGGTTACGTGGATGGGGTTTTGTGGCGCAAGGTGGAGAGGGCGGCGTGGAGGCTGTCGAAGATGCGGGAGGGGCCGATGGCTTCGGTTAGGTGGTGGCGGTCGAAGTCGGGCTGGAGGTCGGACTGGACGCGGGCGAAGACTAGACCGATGCTGCGGGCGGCGAGGTCGCGCTGGAGTCCGCGGACTACGGCGGCGGCGGTGAAATCGACGTTGGTGATGGCGCCGGCGTCAACGATGAACCAGTGCAAAGGCGGAGGCGCGGAAGCGGCAAGCATGTGCACCTGTTCGCAAAAGCGATTTACGTTGGCGTAGAAAAGCGGGGCGCCGAAGCGATAGAGGACGATGCCGGGCTCGGTGATGTCGCCGGGAGCGACGGGATCCAGTTGCCAGATGCCGTCGCGAGATTCTTCCAGGACGGCGGTGTGCGGGCTGTAGCTGTGATGCACGATGCGAAGCAGCGACACGGTCATCGCGAGGATAATTCCCTGCTCGACGCCGACCAGAACAACGACCGCTGTGGTGGTTAGCGCCAACGCGAACTCGCCGGGACTTTCGCGGCGGATGGCGCGCAGGGCGCGCAGATCGATCAGGCTCAGAGCGATGGTGAAGACGACTGCTCCTAGGACGCAAAGAGGAAGAAACTGTAACGGGCCGGTGAGGAAAAGAAGGACGAGCGCGACGACTGCGGCGGTGGTGAGGTGAGCGATCTGATTTGTTCCACCGGAACGCTCGACCATGGCGGTTTGCGTGGGGCTGCCGTTGACGACGAAGGTGCCGGTGAAAGCCGCGGCGGCGTTGGCGGCGGCGAGGCCGACGATGTCCGTGTTCTCGTCGAGCGATTGATGATGGCGAGCGGCATAGGCGCGCGCGGTGGCGGCGCTTTGCGCGACGATCATTACGAAACAAGAGCCGGCGACGGGGACCAGGGTTTCGGCGTCTCTCCAATCTAAATCGGGCAAACTGAAATGTGGCAAGCCGCCGGGTACGGGGCCGAGGATGGCGACGCCGTGTTGCGTCCAGTGAAAGATGGCGCTGGCGGCGACTGCTCCGGCGACGGCGAAGAGAGGGCCGGGCAACTTGGGAGCAAAACGGCGGAAAAGGAGAATGCATAGGACTACCGCGAAGGAAATGGCGACGGTGAAGCCATGGGCGTGCGGCAGAGAGCGCATCACTTCGTAAAATTGCATGGGAGTGCGGCGGCTGTGTACTGCGATGCCGAACATTTCACCTAGCACGGCGATGCCGACTTGGAAGCCGACTCCGGTGAGGAAGCCGACGAGAACCGTTTGCGAGAGAAAATCCGCGAGGAAGCCGAGTTTGAACAGCCGAGCGATCAGGAGGAAGACGCCGGTGAGCAAAGCGACCAGGCCTGCGAGAGCGACGTAGCGAGGGCTGCCGAACTGAGCGATTCCGGTGAGGCTGCCGGCGAGGATCGCGGCGGTGGCTGAATCCGCGGCGACGACGAGGTAACGCGATGCGCCGAAGACGGCGAAGGCGATCAGCGGAAACAGAAGCGTGTAGAGGCCGGTGATTACGGGCATGCCGGCGATCGTCGCGTAGCCGAGAGATTGCGGAATGTTCAGGGCCGCGAGGGTGAATCCGGCGAGGAGATTTTTCGATACTTCGGCGCGCTGGAAAGGGCGCATGCCTTGGAAGAGGCGGAACGGATTCATGGGAGGGAGTGCGCGGAAGGTTGGTTGGGCGACGGGCGCGGTGGATTTCGAATGCGCATGCGATTCGGGGTTGATGATAGGGCGAGTGGGATGGAGTTCAAAGAGGAAATTTTGATGCGCGATTGACGGGAGTTTGCGGGGTGGCTTATAGTCCAGCGAATTTTGGAGGGATTATGATTCGAGTGAGCGTGCTGTATCCGAACAAGCAGGGGACGCATTTCGATATGGATTATTACTGCACGAAACATATTCCGATGTTGCAAGGGCTGTTGGGGAAGGCGCTGCTGCACGTTGCGGTGGAGGAAGGAATCGCGGGGATGGCTCCCGGGTCGGCTGCGCCGTTTCTCGCTTTGGGGCACCTGTCGTTCGAATCGGTGGAGGCGTTTCAGAAGGCCTTCACGCCTCATCTTGCGCAGATTCGGGAGGACGTGCTGAAGTACACGGATTCGCAGCCGGTGATTCAGATCAGCAACGTCAAAATCTAGGATGGGTTCAGCGTTACGGCCCCGGCCTTTCCCGGGACCGCCAATCTCCCGATTGGCGCCTTGAACAAAGCGCAGCAAGCCTCAAAGAGGCGAAATATTTGGTTTTGCAAAATTGAAATTTTTGGCTATTTGAGCTGAGTGCGATTCTTTGTTTTCTGTGAGTTACGAGGCGTTCTAATTCCTGAATTTGGCGATTTAATTTGTCGCCGGTCGCGGCAATTGGGAGCGATCCACCAGCACTGGCGAGCGCAAACTTCGCGCGCCCACCGCTCTCCTGCCACAAACTGGCGGCACATAGCCTCCTAGAAAATTAGTGCTACCCTTTGTCGCCGCAGCGACCTAAAGAGAGGCCCTTCGCCAAATGCGCTCCCTTCCTTTGTCAGGGCAAGCTGGATGAATCCCTTTGGGATTCACAGCACACCTCCGCCCTGGCCCCTTCTTCCGGGCCTTAAAGCCTTCAAACACTATTGGTTATTTATATAGGAAGTGCCTTTATATCATACTTCTAGGGCGATGTCAAGGGCTTGTGTGTGTGAGCATATTTGTGCCGTCTTGGGAATGGGATCGAGCAGGTGTTCGAGGCGAAAATTCACGAGCGCAGGGTCAAAACTCGCACCCCTCAAAAGCCGCCCTTCGTTTCCTCAGGGCAAGAAGGGATGCGGCACCGTTAAGGTGTGGTCAGCGGCGTGATTGACGTGGGGTGTGATGCGGAAAGGTGCGCCGCCCGCCCGCATTGGTTTTTAACACATCAGCACTTGAGGCTCTAACGCCACCTTGCCATAATCGCGGCATGAAAAAACTGAGCTTCGACAAATTGACCAGCACACAGTTCGAAGAATTTTGTTTCGATCTGCTCGAGGTATCAGGCTTCGTCAACCTTGATTGGAGGAAGGGCACGGGCATGGATAGTTCACCCGCCGATAAGGGTCGAGACATTATGTGCGAATTTCTCCGCTCCGACCCGGACGGTGGCCATCATTTCGAGAAATACTTCATCGATTGTAAGCACTATACGAAGGGCGTGCCGCCTACGGAACTACAAAACCTACTTAGCTGGGCTACAGCAGAACGCCCCGACGTTGCCGTTTTTGCCGTCTCGAATTTTCTCAGCAATCCAGCGAAGGAGTTCATCGAGACGTACAAAAGGCAGAATCATCCGCCGTTTAAAATAAAGTACTGGGAGAAGCCCCAGCTTGAACGGATGCTGCGACGAAAGATCGCGCTGCAGCGGAAGTATGATCTTACAGAAAGTCCGATTCGCAGCCTCAAACAAATACTCAACGCGGCGGAAGAGCTGGACACTCGGCTTTGGTACGGTCGCAAGATGCCTCCTGAGCACTACCGAAAGGGCGGAACGCCGGAGTACATCATTAAGGGGATGTTGAAGAACATGAAGAAAGCCGAGAAAAAATACGGCAAGCAAAGCCTGATGGAGAATATGAAGAGCGATTGGGACTGGGGCTACCTGTCTGGCAAGGTGTCGGCAATCCGATGGGTTCTGGGCCTCGACTGGGATGTACTCGACACCTAGCTTCAATTCCACTTGGACGTATAGTCGCGTTGCCGGATATATGGTTTTAGCTGAATTTAACGAATCACAGAGACACAAGCGGGTTTGTCGTTACTGGATGGCAATCAGCTCGGCGAGCTTAGCCGCGACATCTGCCATCGGATTTTCTGCGGTACTCAGCCCGGTTCGCGAACCGAGCAGAGGGCTGACTTCGCGGAGAGCTTCGTATGTCGTGCCGTGCACAATCGGAACGAGTTGGTCACGCGCTAGAAGTACTGATAGTTCTTTGTCGGCGATACTTTCTCCTTGGAGACGGCGCAGCAGCGCCGGAGTTACCAGCACGATTCCGACCCGTGACTTCGCCAATCCCTTGTCGATTTCGCGAAGCAATGGGGTACCAAGGGCAACGTCCTTCTCGCTGAACCAGACCGAGACACCGCATGACTCGAGCAGGTCGTGCAGCTCCTTGGCGACCCCTTGCCGGTCGTCCCACGCATGGCAGAGAAAGATGTCCCGAAACTCAGACAACTGCGCTCGCTTTTCGACGCTTTCGCGGATCGGCGTGAGTGCCCGCACCTCGGCAGGCGTGTACGCCACGGACGAACCGGCTCGCGACCAGCGCGGCCTTGCGATGCTGCCAGACCCGCCGCCGCTGCTCCGGCCGCCCCCGCTACTCCCCGACGAGGAGTAGGACGGGGCCGAGTACGACCCGTAGCTGTAGCCGCTATAGAGGTTACGGCATGCAGGGCAGTCCGCTCTGGCGCTCGCCGTGCGATGGCCCCTTACGGGTGCTGTGCACCTAGCCATGTCGAAGATGATACCGCGACTTTTGCAATTGCAGGTCTAGCTATTCTGTTCGTCCGCTCCTAGAACTAGGAAACGAGCCCTTGCAACCAACTCTTTAATTGATTGTCGTGAGCTGCATCGAATCGTAGTGGAGCCAACAGACGAGCAAATATCCGCGGTTGATTGCAACTGCTGGGGCTCGCGAACAACAACTGCCACGAGAAAAACCCGATGACCACCTGAGGCAGGATATGAAATCTCCCATAATCCGCCTCCGCTCATCCCACTATAGTCCCCTTCAATCGCTTCGACTTCGACAAACCTCGTTACATCGTCTATCACGACCTCAGGCGAGATATTTACGCCCGCACACCGAATTTCGAAGCTCAACACACGATTAGCAAGGACTTCCGCAGATTTTGGTGCTCCGATAACGAAATAATCGGGTCCATATTCCTCCTCCGCCGAATATTGCGACGTCATCAAATCATAGAAACGCAATCCCTGGCGAACCATCTCAGCCGCGTCTTCAGCGTGAAGCTCGAACAGGGTCAAATCCTGTGAATATAATCCCTCGTTCCCGAGGTCAGTTCTTATAGGCGGATGGTTTAGATACCTTACAACCCCCTTCGGGTTCTGGTAAGCCCATCTCTCTTTCTTTTCTGCAAGGATCCGTGCTACGTGCTGAGCGGTGATTAGAAAAAATCGATTTTCCTGTGGCAGCATGGCCAATGTGGCGGTGGCGTTTGTACCTGTTGAGATGAGAAAAATTGTAGTGTGCCGCAAAAGATCGTCTTCCCGCGCCAATTGACTTCGCTCTAGTGGCGCTCTTGGGGAGTTATCATCCCAGGCTGTTGTCATCACCAAATCCTCTCGTACGACGTGGACGCTGATTCTAATACCAATTCCTGATAAACGGGGTTCTGGGACGTCGGGCCGGATGCCCACGTCCTGATAAACGCGCTTACCGGAGACTGACCCACTAGCCGTGTGTGAGCAGGTTGCTAATGCGCCGGGGCATTGCGCGGCTGCTCGGGAAAGTCAAAAACGCCGGCCCTTGGGGATTCACGGGAGGGGCCGGTGGCTTCGGTTAGGCGGCGGCGGGGACGGATTCGGCTGGGCGGCGGTGTCGCACCTACGGCGCTTGGCCTGTCCTCGAAATTGTTCCCAGCCCTTACGGGCTGGGCTAGCTTCTGCCGCGCCTACGGCGCTATGGACGCCGGCGACTGACGGGTGGCAAATTGTGGCGCAGCGCGTCAGGGGTTCGAGGAGCTTTGTTGTGGCGCGGGGAGAAAGCTCTTACAATTGAGGGGCGTGAAATTTCGGGAGTGATGGAAGCGGAAGAGATCACGCATGGGAAGGTTATGCTGAAATATACGATTGCATTGATTACGTCGGGGGCGATTGCGCTGGGGACGAGCTTTATAATTGGCGCCATGGCCGATGCCAAATTGTCTGAGGCGAAATCGGCTGAGACGAAAGTGGGTGACACGAACTTGGCTGATACGAAATTGGGGGCGGCGAATCCGTTTTATGCGGCTAGCACGCTGCCGTTTCATGCGCCGCCGTTTGACAAGATTAAGGATGCGGATTATCAGCCGGCGATTGAGGCGGGGATGGACCAGGAGCTCGCCGAGGTGCAGGCGATTGCGGACAATCCGGCGCCACCGACGTTTGAGAATACGCTGGTGGCGATGGAGAAAACCGGGCGGCTGTTGCAGCGGGCGCTTTTAACATTCGTTGCGGTGAGCGGGGCGAACACCAATGACGTGCTGCTTGAAAGTACAGGCGGACGAAGCGCCCAAGTTGGCAGCGCACCAGGACGCCATCTTCCTGAACGCAAAACTTTTTGCGCGGGTGGCTGCGGTTTACGAGCAGCGCGACGCGCTGAAGCTCGATCCGGAATCGCAGAGACTGCTGCGAGGTGAGCTACGACAATTTCGTGCGCGCGGGAGCAAAACTTTCCGACGCGGACAAGACCGAGATCAAGAAAATCAACGAGGAACTCTCGACGCTTTCGAATGATTTTTCGACGAAGATTCTGGCGGCGACGAAGAACGGGGCCTACGCGACCACGGACAAGAATGCGCTGGCGGGGTTGAGCGAGGCGCAAATCGCCGCAGCGGCACAGGCGGCGCAGGGCCGCAAGCAGGAAGGCTATTTGATCCCGTTGCAGAATACGACGCAGCAGCCGGCGCTCTCTTCACTGAGCAATCGGGCGACGCGGCAGGCCATCTTCGAGAAATCATGGAACCGCGCGGAGCTTGGCGATGGCAACGATACGCGGCAGATCATTTCGCGAATCGCGCAGCTGCGTGCGCGACGGGCGCAACTGCTCGGCTATCCCAACTTTGCGTCGTGGCAGCTAGAGAACCAGATGGCGAAAACGCCGGAGGCGGCGTTGAAATTTATGGATGCGCTGGTGCCCCCGGCGACGGCAAAAGCCGCGAGCGAAGGCAAGGACATACAGGACGTGATCGACGCGCAAAAGGGCGGCTTCAGCCTGCAGCCCTGGGACTGGAATTTTTACTCCGAACAAGTGCGCAAGGCGAAATTCGATCTGAACGAAGACGAAGTGAAGCCGTACTTCGAGCTGAACAACGTGCTGGAGAACGGCGTGTTTTACGCGGCGCATCAGCTCTACGGAATTTCGTTCAAGGAACGCAAGGACATCCCGGTATATCAGGAGGATGTGCGCGTATTTGAGGTGTCGGACGCGGACGGCAAGCCGATGGCGCTGTTCTATTGCGACTACTTCAAGCGCGATAACAAGAATGGCGGAGCTTGGATGGATGTGTTCGCGAACCAGTCGAAACTTTTGGGCACGCTGCCGATCGTTTACAACGTCGCGAATTTCCAGAAGCCCGCGCCGGGAAATCCGGCGCTCATCAGCTTTACGGATGTCACCACGATGTTCCACGAATTCGGTCACGCGTTGCACGGCATGTTTGCGGACACGGAGTATCCGAGCCTTTCGGGCACTTCGACTGCGCGCGATTTCGTCGAGTTCCCTTCCCAATTCAACGAGCACTGGGCGATCTATCCGGCGGTGTTCAACAATTACGCCAAACATTACAAGACGGGCGCGCCGATGCCGGCGGAACTGGTAGCGAAGGTGAAGAAAGCGGAAACTTTCAACGAAGGATATAAGGTGACGGAAGTGTTGGCGGCGGCGGAACTCGACATGCAATGGCATATGCTGCCGGCCAGCGCGCCGCTGCAACAGCCGGATGCGTTTGAGAAGCAGGCGTTGGAAAAAACACATTTGCTGATCGCGACGGTGCCGACGCGTTACCGGTCAACTTATTTCAGCCACATTTGGGGCGGAGATTACGCGGCGGGATATTACGCCTATTTGTGGACGCAGATGATTGATGATGACGCGTTCCAGTGGTTTGAGGAAAATGGCGGGCTGACTCGCGCGAACGGCGACCGCTTCCGGCGGATGGTGCTATCGCGAGGGAATACGGAGGATTTGGCGAAGATGTATGCCACGTGGCGGGGGAAAGAACCGAGCGTCGAGCCGATGATGAAGGACCTGGGGTTGGCACCGGCTGGACGATAGAGGCGGGGATTTTTTGCGGGGACATTTTTGGGAAGTGAGTGGCCGGCGGCGGATGCTGTCGGCCATTTTTTTTGGCGCGGCGGGCGTGGGAGCGGAGAGGGTGAGGCTGGGCAGCGCTGAAGCGGGCGCAGCATGCTGCGCCCCTACGGGATCTTGGTACGGCAAAGCACGTCCGAGATGACCCGTAGAGAGAATCAAGAAAGCCGGCGAGACGCCGAGCGCTACGAAAGGCGGGCCGTTACTTGGCGGCGTCGGACTGGCCGGCGGCGACGACGCGGCGGACTTCGTCTAGCCAGTTTAGGATTACCGTGGGCGCGGAGGACGGGGCGGAGCGGCCGCCGGCGAATTGGAGGACTACGAAGTGCTGGGAGTCGGGAGTGACGTCGTAGGAGGTGAAGGGAGCGCGCATTTCGAACTTGTCGGTGAAGAGCACTTCGGGTTTTCCGGGCTGGAAGGCGCCCTTGTCCACGGTATATGGCACTGCCATCATCGTACCGCCGCCCGCAACGATGTAAAAAAGCTCATGACCCGTTTTCGACCAAATCGGTTCCACGCCGCCATCGGTGGAAATTTGCCATTTGCCTCCAGAGCCGGAAGACGGCACTACATAAACCTGAATGAGGCCGGATTCCCATGAGAGGTATGCCAACCAACGGCCGTCGGGCGAGAAGCGCGGCGCACGGGCCGTGCCATTGCTATCCGCGGGCAATCGGCGCGGTTCCTCCGGTTTGCCGTTTTCGCCAATGGTAAGAGTCCATAACTCGCAGCAGGATCCATCCTTTTCCGAGAGCCGGAAGAAGGCCAGAGTCTTCCCGTCCGGGGACCAGGACGAGGGGTAGGCGTTCAGAACATTGTCCGGTGTCAGAGGCTGTTCTTCTCCGGTTCCGTCGGCGTGTTTGCGGAAGATGGCTTGCCCGTTGCCTTTGCCGGTGGTGCGCGGATGGGCGTAAGCGATCCACTGTCCGTCGGGAGACCAGGATGGATACGACGCTCCGGGAGTCCCGGGAGTGAGAGAAGACGTTGTGCCGCGCGCGATATCGTGGACCCAAATTCCGTTGGTAGATTGAAACGCAAGACGCTTTCCGTCCGGAGAGATCTCCGGCGAGGCTGCGTCCGGATGGTCGTCCATCAGCAGCGAGGAATTCCCCTTGCGGTCGAGCAGGACAACATTCACGTTCTGCTTCAAAGCTCCGCCGGACAAATAAACAGCGGTGCCGGTGCGCGAGACGCTCATTTGGACCGCGCCATCGGAGAGATCCGCATCCACTCCCTGTAAAACCGGAATGGCTGTCGCCGTTATCTTCAGCTCCTGAGCGTCAAAAGGCGCAACGAAGAGCGTGCCTTGAGAAACATAGGATAGGTAGCCGCCCGTTAGATAGCGGCCGAAATACGCATTCTCCACCAGCACCTTTGCCGCGGCTTTGTCGCCCTTATCGAGCGCGACTGCTTCGACGCGAGCGTGCTCAAAAAAATTGTTGTCCGACGACGCGGTGAACAGAAGCGCCTTGCCACCCGCGATAAACTGCGGCCAGCGGTGCGTGATATCTCCACGCGCTGGATCCAGATGTGTGAGCACCTCCGGAGTGCCTCCCGCTGAGGGGATACGGTACAGCGCGGAAGTGAATTGCAGCGGAAAGGCAATGGTCCCGTCTTCGGACCAGGATCCGCCGCGATAGCCATTCACGTCGGCCAGAACAATGGCTGCGCCACCTCGGACGGAGACTTTCTTCAATTTTCCGCCGCCGAAGAAACCGATCCATTGGCTGTCGGGAGAAAAGAACGGGACGGCGGCGTCTCCGGCACCGTCGAGCAGCACCGCGTCTTTGTTGTCCATTTCGCGTACGTAAAGCTTGCCCGCGTTTGATCCTTGATCCCGCGTTACATAGGCTAATCGCGATCCATCCGGAGAAATGACCAAAGCGGGTCCGTCAATCGTGTCCAACGGTACGCCCGGCGGAATCCACAGAGAGAGAACCACCGGCTTCAACAAGGAAGGCTGGGATGCTTGGCGCAAGGCAAAGAGTGCGACGAGAAGAGCAACGACCAGCGCGGCGGCGAGCGCCCAGGGAACGAATCGGCGCCACGTTTGAGCGGCGGCGGGCGCTTCGCCAGGCACGACGCCCGGCGCGACGCCATAATCATCCTGTGCGGGGCCGGCGAGAATTTCATCGATTGCGATGCGCGCGTCGCCGATGGCTTGCAGGCGTTGGCGCGGGTCCTTCTGCAAGCAGCGCTGGAGGAGATCGCGGACTCGCTTGGGCGTGTTGTTGGGAAGCGCGCTCCAGTCCGGAGTATCTTTGATGATTGCTGCGAGGGCGTCGGAAACAGTCTCGCCGCCGAAAGTTTGTTGGCCGCTGAGCATTTCGAACAGGACCACGCCGAAGGACCAGATATCCGAGCGGCGGTCTACCGTTTTGCCTTTGGCCTGCTCGGGAGACATGTAAGCGGCGGTGCCGAGGATGACGCCTTCTTTGGTCGAGGCCATCGTCAGCGTGGGCGAATTGGAAATATCCTGCGAGGAAGAACCGTCCATCAGAGCTTTGGCGAGGCCGAAGTCGAGGACCTTCACTTTGCCGTCGTGAGTGAGCTTGATGTTGGCAGGCTTCAGGTCGCGATGAATGATGCCGCGTTCGTGCGCGGATTCCAGAGCTTCGGCGATTTGTTTGGCGATGGGCAAAGCTTCTTCGAGCGGGATGGGACCTTGCTTGATGCGTTCGGCGAGAGTGGGGCCTTCGACTAACTCCATCACCAGCGCGCGGATGTTGCCGCTTTCTTCGAAACCGTAGATGGAGGCGATGTGAGTGTGGTTGAGGGAAGCAAGGACTTGGGCTTCGCGCTGGAAGCGAGCCATGCGCTGTTCGTCGTGCGCAAATTCCTCGGAAATTATTTTGAGGGCGACGTCGCGGCTTAGCTTTGCGTCACGCGCGCGATAGACTTCGCCCATTCCGCCTGCGCCGAGGGGGGCGAGGATTTCGTAGGGGCCGAGTTTGGTGCCGGTGGGGAGCGCCATTTTGTGACGGCATTATACCGAGGTGGCGGACAAATGGAGTGGTGTTTGAGGGTTTGTTTTTGCGCGAAGAGGGATGAGCGCTGGGTAGGTTGAGGCTGGGCGACGAGCACAAAGTCAAAAGAGCCGGCGAGACGCCGGCGCTACGAAAGGCGGCTATATAACGTTGGTTGAGCCTGGGCGGCGATTCAGCGGGCGCAGCCCCGCGATGAAACGCGGGACGCAGAAAACGCGCATGCTTCCGCGCCCCTACGGAATTTTGCTACGGCAAGACGTTTGGGCGAAGAAAGCGGGAGCAAGCCTGCCTGCCGGCAGGCAGGCTCCCGCACTCCACAGGGTCTTGGCGCGGCTCAATATTGAGAGCGGCGGTGGAAAGAAGTCGAAAGAGCCGGCGGGGACGCCAGCGCTACGAAACCCGGGCCCAGCATTCGCCGAGTTCTAGGGCGAGAATAATCCGCCGAGGAGCGCTTCCCGAGCTATATGTTCGGTCCTGCTATAGCGCGTCCCAGTATCGGACGGGTGGGCGGGATTGGGAATGGGGTAAACGCGCTAAGGGGTGCGGCAGCATTGGCTTAGAGCGAACCTTTATATGGGCGGGGACATGCTATGAATATCGCGGACAGATACTCTGACTGCTGAGGTGACGAAAGACAGAGGCAAAACCAAGATGCCGCGCTGAAGACGCGCCACGGCGGGCAGGCCCGCGGCGCTGCATTAAAACCTTTCGGCGGGCACATAAACGCGGACTTCGCCACGGACTTGGACATGAACGCGGGCTTCGAGATCGAGGCAGATAAGGGCGGGCAGATGAACGCTGGCTTGGACTTCGCCACGGACTTGGACATGAACGCGGGCTTCGAGATCGACGTAGACAAGGGCAGGCACACGAACGCTGGCTTGGACTTCGACACGGAGTTTGACAAGGGCACGCACATCGACACGGACGCGGATACGGACATGAACTTGGACTTCGGCATGGACACGGACTTCGGCATGGAGTTGGACTCGGAGGGGCGCGGATGAGTTCGATATGGCAAGACGTGCGGTATAGCTTGCGGATGATTGCGAAGGCGCCTGGATTTGCGGTGATTGCGATACTGACGTTGGCCCTGGGGATTGGGGCGAACACAACGATTTTTAGCTGGGTGAATTCGGCGCTGCTGAATCCGGTGCCGGGACTCGCCAGCCCGGATGAAGTGGTGGCGCTGACGCTGAGCAGTCCAGGGGAGAATCCGTTCGCGTTTACATATCCTGATATTCAAGCGATGCGGAACGGGCAAAAGAGTTTTACGGGGATCACGGCGTGCAATATCGCTTCGATGAGTTTGTCGGGCTTTGGAAAACCGGAGCGTCTGTGGGGCATGGTGGCGACTGCGAATTATTTCGATGTTCTCGGAGTGCGGCCGATACTGGGGCGCGGTTTTTTGCCTGAGGAAGATTTGAAGCCGGGCGGCGCGCCTGTGGCGGTGATCAGCTACCGGCTGTGGCAAACGCATTTCGGCGCGAATCCGAACGTAGTGGGCCAGCAAGTTGAAATCAACCAGCATCCGTTCACGATTGTGGGAGTAACGCCGGCGGTGTTTCAGGGGAGCCAGACGGGAGTGCGAACGGAGATTTGGGTCCCGATGATGATGGTGGACCAAATCGTGCCGCGGAGCGAGCTGCTTCACGACCACCACTATTTTTGGCTGTTCGCGTTTGGGCGGCTGAAGCCGGGCGTGAAGCCGGAGACGGCGCAACAGGAAATGACGGTGCTGTTGCAGCCGGAGGTGAAGAGTTATCCGGAGGAACATAGAGGACACAGCACCGTGTCGGTATTCCCGCTGTGGCGCAGCCCGTTTGGCTTGAACTTTTTTCTGGCGACGCTGCTGCCGATCCTGATGGCTATCGCGGGGCTGGTGCTGCTGCTGGCGTGCGCGAACGTGGCGAATTTGATGCTGGTGCGGTCGGTGGGAAGGCGGCGGGAGATCGCCATTCGAATGTCATTGGGTGCGAGCCGGTGGCGGCTAGTGCGGCAACTGCTGGTGGAAAGCCTGCTGCTGTCGCTGGCGGGAGGCGCGGTTGCGCTGCTGATCACCACATGGACCGCCGGAACGTTTATGAAAGTGATTCCGACGACGGATTTTCCGATCTCGCTCGGAGTGCCGATAGATCGCGCGGTGCTGATTGCGGCGTTTGCGATTTCGCTGCTGACCGGCGTGATTTTCGGGATTTTGCCGGCGCTGCGCTCGTCGAGCCTGGCTCCGGGGACGGTGTTGAAGGAGGATACGGGGACTGCGTCCGGCAGCTTGGGGAAGGCGCGGCTGGCGAGCGGGCTGGTGGTGACGCAAATTTCGCTGTCGCTGCTGCTGCTGATTTGTGCGGGACTATTCATTCGCAGCTTCCTGAGCGCGCAGAGCATTAATCCGGGATTCAATGCGCATAACGTGATGGTGGCTTCCTACGACGTGTTTACCTCGGGATATTCGGACGAAAAAGCGTCGGCATTCGATCGCCAGTTGCAGGCGAAGCTGGAAGCGACGCCGGGGATACGGTCGGTGGCGCTATCGAGCCGTTTGCCGCTGGGATTCGGGGGATCGTCGAGCGTGAAGCCGGAGGGTTACGTTCCGCAGGCCAACGAATCGATGGAGACGCAGGCGGCCATGATCACGCCGAACTATTTCCAGACGTTGGAAATTCCGCTGGTGAAGGGGCGCGACTTTACGATGCAGGACAACATGAGTTCGCAGCGCGTGGCGATCGTGAACGAAGCGTTTGTGAATCGCTACTGGCCGCATCAGGAAGGAGTGGGCAAGCAAGTGAACTCGGACTTGACGCACGAATGGTTCACGGTGGTGGGCGTGGCGCGCGACAGCAAAGTGGTGGGGCTGAACGAAAAGCCAACGCCATTCCTGTATTTGTCGCATTACCAGGTAAGCCTGCTCAATCAGCCGGGCGGCTCGACGATGAACGTGATTGCGCGAACGACGGGCGATCCGTTGGCCATGGGCAAGACGGTGGAGCAAACGATCCATGAACTGAATGCCGACTTGGTGGTGTTCAGCGTGACTACGCTCCAGGCAAGCGAGGAACTTTCCAGTTTTCCGCAACGGATTGCGGGAACGTTCGTGGGGGCGTTCGGGCTGCTGGCGCTGGTGCTGGCAGCGGTGGGAATTTACGGCGTGACGGCTTACACCACGCGGCAACGCACACATGAAATCGGAGTGCGCATGGCGTTGGGCGCGAGCAAGAAGGATATTTTGCGGCTGGTGCTGGGACACGGGCTGCGGCTGACGTTCATCGGCGTGGCGGTGGGACTGGTGGCGTCGTTTGCGCTGACGCGCTATTTGAAGAGCGCGCTGCTGGGCGTGACGAGCACCGATGCGCTCACGTTTTCGGGCGTGGCGATTTTGCTCTGCGCGGTGGCGCTCTTCGCGTGCTTTATACCGGCGCGGCGAGCGATGCGGGTGGACCCGATGGTGGCGCTGCACTACGAATAGAAAGTGTGGTGATTCAACTCAAAGGCGTGGCGTCCGGCTGCGAGACAACCGGAAAGTGGAGATAATTGAATCGTTCGCAAGGATACACGGTTAAACTGTGGCGGGAATGAAACTCCGGCTGGAGCCGCGGCCCGTCAGCAGGAGAATTCGCCTTCCTTATCTATGGAATCCGTTCCGCGCCTCCTGGTTTCCGGCGTAAGCGCCAATTCCCAGCATGAATCCGAACTCGTACCAACGGCCGTTATTGTTCGTTTCGTAGATGCTCACATCACTCGTGAACAAGCTAACGATAAATGTGATCGGAGCGATCATTCCATGCCAGAGCCCACCCAAAAAGCCAGCGGGCCGCGCGTCCGGTTCTTTGTATTTAGACCCGACTCCTGCGACGGAGAGAATATTTGCCATAGCGAGCCGGGAGTCTAGAAGAAGGCTCGCATCCCTGTCAAGGCGACAGTCTTTGATTCTAGATGCAAAGTGAGAGTGGACGCGATGGTCGCGCTGCACCGCGAATAGTCATGGGCAGCGCATCAGCGGGCCCGCCACGGCGGGCAGGCGCAGCAAGCAGCGCTCGTACGGGATATTGCTACGGCAAGACGTTTGGGCGAAGAAAGCGGGAGCAAGCTCCCGCACTTCACAGAATCGCGGCTGCCGATTAGGGCCGGGGAAACAGGCGGGCGAGGGCTTTAAAATGCGAAATGGGGGCGAGGCGTTCGACGAAGGACAGGAGCTTCGCGTCATTGCCGACCAGAACGCGTGGCGAGCGGCGTTCGATTCCCTTCACAATAATTTCGCCGGCTTCCGCGGGCGGCATACGCAGGCCTTTCTTTGCCGCGGCTCTGCGGCGCGCGGTTTCTTCCGGAGACATGTCTTTCGGCACGCGGGCGCTATCTGCAATTGAAGTGGCGACGCCGCCGGGGTGGACGACGGTGACTCCGACGTGCGAATTCACGAGTTCGTGACGCAGAGAATTCGAAAATCCGCGCACGGCGAATTTGCTGGCCGAGTAGGCGGTTTGGCCGGGCGGCGAGATTAGGCCGAACACGCTCGAAAGGTTGACGAGGCGCGCGTCATCACTTTTTTGCAGCAGAGGTAGAAACGCTCGCGTCATGCGAACTACTCCCCAGAAGTTAATTGCGAAGAGCCACTCGAAGTCTTCCTCGCTGACGGTTTCGAAAGTGCCGCCGAGAGCGACTCCTGCGTTGTTAATGAGGAGGTCCACGCCGGGGTGCGCGGCCAACACGACTTGGGGAAAGGCTGCGATGGCGCGGCGGTCTGCGACGTCGAGATGATGCTGCGTGATGCGCACGCGCGTTGGCGGCGCTGGAGAGATTGGCGACTCGGTTTGCGCTGCTTGCGCCAGGTGCGCGGTTTCCGAGAGTCCGGCGTCGTTCACGTCGGCGAGAGCGAGGTTGCAGCCGCGGCGGGCGAGTGAAACGGCGATGGCGCGGCCGATGCCGCTTGCGGCGCCGGTGAGGACTGCTGTTCGATTTGAGAGATTCATTTTGGTGGTCATAATTTTTCACGCGCGAACAAGGTGCGATCGCTATTGCGATATTATTTCTTCAGCTCCGCGGGCCAATTTGTTAGCAAAGTGATGGATGTGGATTTGGCGTGATCGGCGGTGAGGACGGCGAAGTGCTGGCCGTCCGGACTGACGTCATACAAGGGATTCGAGGAAGCGACATTTGGGAAATCCATCTGAAAAAGCGGCTTAATGGAATCCACGCCAAAGCTAGGCTGCCCATGAATCTGCGCTACCATCAAGCGGTTCGCGAGAGTTACATAAAATAATTCGTTGCGGCTGAAACGCGCGAGCCATCCGCCTGTATTCGATACCTGGGTTTTCGCTCCGGCTCCGGGGAACGGCACGACGTACACTTCCGGGCGGCCGGTTTCGTATGCGAAATAGGTGAGCCACCGGCCATCGGCGGAGAATCGGCCTTCAAATTCACTCTCCGTGAGGCCGGCTGTTGCCGCCGGACGAAATGCTTGTCCCCCTGCAACGGGCAAACTCCAATTCGAGAAAACTCCCTGTTTGTCACTTATATGCATGGAAATGTATTTGCCGTCGGGGGACCAGTCGATCGGAAGGGCAAAGAGATTAGCGTCGTCCGTGTAGAGTGTATCTTCGGGACGGCTGCCATCCAACGGCCGGCGACGGATCGAGTCCTTGCCATCCCCGTTGACCCAGTATGCGATTTCCTTCCCATTCGGCGACCAAATAAAAAATGAGTCATTCGGTCCGAAGGTTAGGCGGGAGGGTTGTCCTCCGGCTACCGGAAATGACCAAATATCGTTCTTTCCGGTTCGCGGGTCTCCGAGGGTAACACCAACCGATTTGCCGTCGGGAGAGAAGCGCGGCGATTCATAGCGCCCCAGCGGTCCGGGCGTCGCGGTCACGTTGCCGCTGCGATCGTAGATTTTCAGCTCCGATTCTCCGGATCCTTCGTGGTAGGCGAGCACGCCATTTGTGGAGACGGAGAAAAATTCCGCCTGTCCCAAGGTGCGCGGATCACCTGAAAGTTTCCATGTGCGGAGGTCGAACGGCTGAGCCTCGATATGTCCGCGCTGGACGAATAGCAGGTGGCCGGAGGCGAACTGCGGCATTGCACCGCCGGGCACGACCACAGCGCCGGCCTGACCGGGCTTGTCGACTTCACCAAGTCTTATTTCCGGCGCAAAATCTTGATATTGGGACACGTATAGGAAGTGTTTGCCATCGGGCAAGAAAAACGGTTGCCGATGGACCATGTCCGACTTCTCCAATTTTGTCACCTGCGAAACTTCTCCTCCCGTTGCTGCCACGCGATAGATAACGCCATAATGTTCTTTGCAGAACAGGATGGTGCCGTCTGCGCTCCAGGTGCCAATACCGGGTTCGACTCCAATCCCATCCACCAGCGTTTGAGAATCTCCCCCCGAGACACTGATCTTCTTCAGTTTTCCATCGGCAAAAAAAGCGAGGTACTGGCTGTCTGGAGACCAGAACAGGTATGCGGCGTCCTCTGTTCCCGGCAACACGGTGGCCTGCTGCGAATCGAGTGGACGCAGCCACAGCTTCGTGACTCCTTTTTCGTCCACGGCGGAGAAGGCCAGGGTTTTGCCGTCGGGAGATACGGCGACGGGGCCTACGTCCAAACCACCGGAGGCGCGGAACGCCGTGCCCGGCGGCGGGGGGATGTATGCCAGGACGGAAAGCGCGGGTGCGTCGGTACGTTGGGCGCGGAAATAAATTACGCCGGCTGCGAGGAGCAAGAGAGCGGCGCCGACTAACGCAATCAACGGCCACAAATTTCGCGACGATTCTTCGGGCGCTGCCGCGGAACTTGCGGCCGGAGTTTGCGCAATTCCTTTCAACTGCAAGCGGACGTCGTGCGCCGATTGAATGCGTTCCTCGCGATCTTTGGCCAAGCAGGTTGACACCAGATAATCGATCTGTGCAGGCGACGCGGGATTTATTGCGCTGATCGGCGGCGGGTCTTTTTCCAGAATGGCGCTGGCTACGCTTAGCTGGCTTTTGCCTTCAAACGGACGCTTCCCTGTGGCCATTTCGTAGAGCACCGCGCCGAAGGAAAAAATATCGGCGCGCGCGTCGGCTTCTTTACCTTCGATCTGTTCGGGAGACATGTACAGAATGGTGCCGACGATCATTCCGGCGGTGGTGAGCGGGCTCATGGGGCTGGGGCCGCTGACCGTTTGCGCGGCGGACAACATTGGAGCGGCTCCCGCGCCGCCGATCGCGGCGGGCTTGGCCAAACCGAAATCCATGAGCTTGACGCCGGCTTTGGTCAGCATGATGTTGCCGGGCTTGAGGTCGCGGTGAATGATTCCGGCGCGGTGCGCTACTTCCAGGGCTTCCGCGATTTCGATTGCGGTCTTCAGCAATTCGTTGAGAGGCAAAGCGCCTTTGCGCAGGCGCTCGGCTAGCGTTTCTCCTTCGAGGTATTCCATCACCAGATACTCGGTGCCGTTTTGCGAGCCGACGTCGTAAAGCTGGCAGATGTGGGAATGATTCAGCGAAGAGACGGCGCGGGCTTCGCGCTCGAAGCGCTGTTTTAGTTCAGGAGAAGAAGAAAGATGCGAGGCGAGGACTTTGATCGCGACGGTGCGGTCGAGGCGGGTGTCTTTTGCGCGATAGACTTCGCCCATGCCGCCCGCGCCGATGGGGGCGACGATTTCGTAGGGGCCAAGCCTGGTGCCAGTGGAAAGCGCCATTGTGTGACGGCATTATACAGATTCGCGGCGCGAAAGGAGCATGCTGTGCCCCGACGGGATATTGCTACGGCAAGGCGCGTCCGGGAGTAGAAAGCGGGAGCAAGCTCCCGCACTCCAAAGAATCGCGGCGAGGCTTCGTTTGGAGCGCGGCGGCTTGTCGCCGCTTTTGGGGACGCATCAGAGGCCACCAACAAAATCAAACGAGGCGGCCGTTCGCAAATGCGCTCAGGATGAATCCCTTTGGGATTCACGAGACGGGCCCGGCGCTGCGGAAAGCGTGCACTGGCGTGGCGAAGAGTTGGCGATGGGTCCAGTCGGGTTGGGCTTGTTGTGGCGGGCACAGCGTGCTGTGCCCCTACGGTTTCATTGGTGCGATTGACATTAGGGATCGGGCAGAGGGGACATCTGGGCGACGAGAGGCTAATTCTAAAGCGAAAAGAGCCGGCGAGACGCCTTTCCTTCGTCAGGGTAAACCGGCGCTACAAAAGCCGACGGCGCGATCTTGCGGCGGTTTTCTATTGCGGGTCGGGGTGCGAGCCGGTTGCGTTGGAGACAACTGGGACGTGGTGGTGGCTAAACAGGGTGTGCGGGCCGCCGTAGATGAATTCCAGGGCTAGGTTGAAGCCGGCTTGGGCGAGGAGGTTGTAATTGCCGGCGCGGAAACCGTCCATGGCGTCATAACGAGTCGGATACCACAGTAAGGCGGCGGCTTCGGTGCCGGCGTAGGGAGCTGAGATTGCGGCGAAGGAGAAAACGCGATGGCCGTCGTCGCCGCGGCGCGCTGTGACGGTTGAGATCAAGGCGTGCTTGAGCCTGGGGAAGAAACCGGTGCAGTCGCAGCGATAAAAGATCGTGTCTTCGCGAAAAGCTTCGGCCACAGTGTAACGCGCGGTCTGGGTGATTAGGTTGATTCCGAAGTCGCTTCCGAAACGAGCGCCGTAGGAATCCCAGCCTTGTCCCCAATCGGGCGGGATGCCGGCATTGTGAGCTTTATCGGCGGTCTCGTATTGCGCAATTCCGGCGGAGAATGCGGAACCGAGGAAGGCGTACGGCCCGATGGCATCGAAGGCATATGTTTTTAGTTTTTCGCGCTCGGTGGGGCGATGGTAGGCCAAGTCGAGATGCATGGTGGCGGATCGCGAAGAAGAGAGCTGAGCGGGTTGCTGCGGAGTCGACGTTGGCGATTGCGTTTGAGTTCGATTCGGCGTGACGGAATCGCTGGACGACTGGGCGTTTGCCAAGGGCTGGAAAACAGCAGCAAACATTAACGCGACTATAAAAAACACGGGTCGGCACATCTTCATCTGGTTGAACTCCCTTAAGCTTGGATCAACGACCTAGATCAACCGCGGCTAACCGAATAAGGAATATGGTAGAGGGCGGGGAGAAGCATTTCTGTTCAATAGGGGGCACTTTTCACATTTTGCGCTGGAGGTCAACGGGGATGAGGCGGGGCACGGAAGGTTTAGGACACGGATCGGTCTGGGGGGCGCTTCAGGCACAGCATGCTGTGCCTCTACGGGATGTTGCTACGCCAATGCGCGCCTGAGCATGCTGTGCCCCTACGGTTGAGTGGTGCGATGGACATGGAGGATCGGGCGATGGAGATGTATGGAGATTTGCGGCTACTATTGGAATTTGACGGTGAGGCGGAGGTGGGACGAGGTGGGTTGGCCGGCGGAGAGGGCGGGTTCGAAGACCCATAGGGCGACGGCGCGCTGCGCTTCTTGCTGGAGCAGGCGGGGGCCGGAGATGGGTTTTGATTCGACCAGGTTTCCTTTTTCGTCGATCAGGGCATCGAGGGTCACAACGCTATCCGCTGCGGACCCTTCGAACCAGTCAGGAAGAGCGGGCGCGGTTTGCGAGACGATTTTTGCGGGAGCGTTTCCGTCGGCATTCTTGTCATTCGACTTTCGGTGTGTTGCGATCCCCAGGACTTCCTGATCGGCACGGCTCAATTCCCCTCTGGCTGCAAGCTTCGCGGCGGCTACGGCGGGAGAATCTTCGGCTTCTTTGCCAGGCGACGCGACACCGGACGAGGCGGCTCCGGCAACTGCGGGCGTCCCGGAGGGATTTTGCGCGGCGGAAGCGCCGGGGTTTTGCGGAGCAGTCGCGGGCGACTGCTGAGCACTCGATGCGGCGGGCTGTTTCGGTTGCGATGAAGTTGAGGCGCCGGGCTGCTTGCTGATGTGAGCGGATGCGCCGGCCCTCATGCGCCAGAATAATCCCAGCGCGGCTGCAAGCACGACGACTGCGACGATTCCGATAGCGAACGGTTTTGAGACTGACGTAAATTTGCGCGACTTGCTGGTCTTCGAGGACGCGGCTGAAAGCGACTTTGCTTCTGCATCGGCTGCGGCGCGTGAGGCGGCTGCATTTTTCTCCTGCTGCTTCGCGGCGGCGGAGTCTGGCGTGGTCTCTTTTGTGGCGGGCTCGCGGTTGGCCTTGGAGCCGGCGTTCATGGTGGCCAGAGCGGCAAGCATCTCCGCATCTTTCTCCGGGTTCCAATCCAACTCCGCGTCGGTGGGTTCGTGCTTGGAAAGATGAGTTAATGACTCGTGCGGCGACTCTAATATTATTGGCGCCGCTGAGGCGACAAGGGTCCCGGTAGTTTTCGGGGGCGGCGCGGACTCGGGGATGCTCGCGGGAATTTCCGCGCTGCTTGGCGCGGTGGATTCCACGCTTGACGCGGCGGGCGGATTCAACTCCGCGGGCTCGATTTTGTTTTGCGCTTCAGGTACTTGGGCGGCAGGCGCGGATTGTTCCACTTGCGAAGAGATTTCCGCGCTGCTAGGTGCTCTGGGTTCCGTGGTCGACGTGGCGGACAGATTTTTCACCGCTGCGTCGATTTTCTTTTGGGTCTCGGATTTTTGGGATGCATCCTCGGGTTGAACGGGAATTTCTCCGATGCTCGGAGTGTTCGGTTCCGGGACCGGCGACGCGATGGGACTGTTCGCCGAGGCTTCAAGTCTTTCTTGCGCGGTGAGTATTTTTGCGGGCGGCGCGGCTTTTGCGGCGGGGGCGTTCCAAAATGTCGGATCGTAAGAGGTGAATTCCAGGTCGGTGTAGCCGATCTCGCCGGCTTGGCGCGCTTCCACCACCTTGCACAGAATTTCTTTCTCGGATTGTTCGTTTCGAAGGAAAACGCATTGGCCCGGGGAAACTTTGGCGGTGAGTTTTACTACTGCGCCGTTTTCGAATACGAGCGTGGTCTTGGTGGTCTCGGTGAATAGCTCTCGTTGCTCGGTGCCCGGGACAGTCTTCGACCCCTGAATGGTGACGGGGATTTCCAGCGCGGTTGCTTGGGGGCGCAGAGTATTAGGCATTCTTTTTCGTGTCGCTCGACGGAGATTGCTGAATTGCTGCTATGCCCCGGGTTCGAATTACTGGCTTTGCCCAAGCAAAGGCGCGCCGTTGGCGTGCACGGCGGCTTAGTCTGGGCTCACCTGTCGCACCTTATCTTTTAATCGGCGGGAGCGTCTGGGGCAATAGCCGGGAAGTACTGATTTTTATTAGTGTTGCAAGGACTGCGAGTCAAGAGCTTGTGGATTCAATGAGTTGCGGGGGAGCGGCGGGCGACGGAAGGGCGCGGGGGCCAGTAGCTTAGTCGCCGGGGTCTAACGGAGCTTCAGGGGCCATTTTTGAGGGCTGGCTGCGATTTCTCTAATGCGCTCCTGAGACCATATCGTTGAACTGGGTGACGAAGGCGGTTTCGTTGGGGCCGGGGTTGTTGCGGAGCATTTTTACGCGCTCGACCAGGACTTCTTGCGCATCGGTTCCGAGGACCGTCATCGCTTCGTCGATGAATTGCGGGAGGGGCATGGCGCGAGGCTCGTCCTTGCTGTTCAGCAGATCGGTCTGCACCCAGGGAGGAGCTAGTTCCAGCACGGAGACCGAGGTGCCTTTCAACTTGTAACGCATCGATTGCGTGTAGGAATGCAGCGCGGCCTTTGTGGCGGAGTACACCGCGGAGGTGGCCAGCGGCACGAATGCCAAGCCGGACGAGACGTTGATCACTGTGGCAGCAGGCTTTTTCTTTAAATGCTCGATCAGCGCTGAAGTCATGCGGATGGGGCCGAGAAGATTCGTGGTGACGGTGGAGAGCAGCGTGATTTCATCGATGGCGGCAGCGGCGTCGTCCGCGCGCATGATGCCGGCGTTGTTGATCAGGACATTGAGCTTCGGATATTCGGCGATCAGTTTCTTCGCGGCTGCTGCGATGCTCTTGGGGTCCTCGATGTTCAGTTCGATGGACTGGATTCCGGGATTGGCTTTGGTGACCTCGGCGAGATGGGTTTTGCGGCGCCCCGATACGATCACTTGGTTGCCGCGCTTGTGCAGCGCTTCGGCTAGGCTGCGCCCAATTCCGGAGGTGCTGCCGGTGATGAAGATCGTGTTGCCGGTAAGTTTCATTTTTTCTCCCTTTGTGCTGGAGCGCTATCGTTGCGTTGGTGCTGATGTATCCGAATCTAATGGATGCTAACGGTTCCGAGTCCAATGCGTTTACCCTAGCACGCTCCGGTAGGGGCAGAGCAAGAAAGTCAAAAGCGCGGCCCTTCGCAAAGGACTCCGGGGGGATGCCGAAGAGTTTCACGGGACGGGCCCGGCGCTGCGAAAGAGACGCGTGGCGCTGATTCAGCGGGCGCAGCATGCTGCGCCCCTACGGAGTCCGGGAAAGGGACGGGTCTTTGCCGGGCGATTGAGAAAGTCAAAAGAGCCGGCGGGACGCCGGCGCTACGAAAGGCCGTGCTGCAGCTAGCACGCGGGGACTGTCGCCGGATACAGGGAGCTTCAGGGGCTGAAGCCCCTTCGTCTCGGCTTGGGTTATGTCGCCCCTAAAGGGGCGACCCACAAAGATGAACATCACCTCAGTTGCAATGATTCCAATCATTGTCGGTGTAAAACTGGGCGGCGTACCAGTTGGGCTCCAGACGAAGGACACGATCGACTTTGCAGGGCAATCCGCTAAACTTGCCGGGTTGATGGCTCTTGGCCGCGGCTGAGAGCGAATCCGTCGGATCGAAAACGAGATACACTTCAGTGTTTTCTCCACCCCAGCCCCAACCATCCCAGTTGACATGTTTCAAGTCTCCGTTTGCAGAGGTCGGTTGCGCCGTGACCTTGGCTTTGAAATCGTTCGACCATATCAACCATCTGGCAGCGGAGCGGATCGCCAAGTAATTCTGAAACAGCGGGACAGAGAGAAGCCAAAAGATGGCCAGCATCGAAAGTATCGCGAGGCAACGGCGGTTCCTTTTGGCAATTGCGTTCTTCATCGCCCATAGAAACAGCAAAATGGTGATGAATGGGACCACGAATAAGCCATAGATGAGTGATTCCGGCTGGAAGACCGCCAGTACAAGGAAGAGGACAGGCGTGCATAGCAACGCGGCTAACGGCAGCCGCCAATTATAAGTATTTCCTTCAGATGCTTTCGCGATCATCGGTTCGGTCTCCCAAGTTGATTCATGCAGTCCCGCCAAGAATTTGACGAGGACCAGAGAGCGGGTCGTTTTTACTTACGTTTTGCACTGCTGTAACATCGCACGCGTGAAGACTATGGAGTTGCTCGGGCAGGCGGTTTCTCGAGACGGAACCGTGCTGAAGCTGATGCGCCGCGGCGACGAGTACATCATACTCGCAAACGGGAAGAGCCTGATGTCGAGCCGGATGCACGGGTCGGAAGAGGCGCTGGCGACGTTTGCGTGCCGACGGGCGCGTGCGCTGGAGCGGCCGAACGTGCTGATCGGCGGGCTCGGAATGGGTTTCACGTTGCGTGCTACGCTCGATCTGCTGCCTCCTGGCGCGACGGTGGTTGTGGCGGAGATTGTGCCGGCGGTAGTGGAGTGGAATCGCGGCGCGCTCGGGCCGCTGGCTGCGCATCCACTGGCGGATTCGCGCGTGCGGGTGGAGGTTGATGACGTCGCCATCACGCTCGCTTCGCTCCGCGGGCAGGTTGATGCGATGTTGCTTGACGTGGACAACGGGCCGAGCGCTTTCAGCGGGTCGAATAACGACGGGCTGTACGATGATCGCGGAATCGCCGCCGCGTACGCGGCTCTGAAGATGGACGGGGTGATGGCTGTGTGGTCGGCGCGAGAGGACCGGAAATTCGAGCAACGGTTGCGGCACGGCAGGTTCGACGTCGAAGTGGAGCGGGTGCGAGGGCGCCTGAAAAAGGGCGGGCCGCGGCACACGATCTTTCTGGGTTACAAATCCAGCAAAAGGTGAGCATTCGGTTGGCGTAACTTTTAGATGGTCTCTGGCGTATCTCAAACTGGACTCTCTCGAGGGAGGACACATGGGTTTCGCTAAGAACCCGGGCAGATTTGCTGGCTTGTTGTATGTACTCGTGTCAATACCGGGCGCGTTCGCGCTCTTGTATGTTCCGAGCAAGCTGATCGTGCACGGAAACGCAACAGCGACGGCCCAGAACATCGCGGCGTCCGAGACGCTCTTTCGCCTTGGCATTGCGGCCCAACTTATCTCGCAAATTCTTTTTATGTGGGTGGCGCTGGCTCTGTACGATCTGCTGAAGGGCGTCAACCGGCGGCACGCCGCGGTGATGTTGACATTGATTGTGGTCTCGATTCCGATAGCTTTGCTGAATGAGCTGAACGCGATCGCTGCCCTGATCCTGGTGCGCGGGGCTGATTTTCTGTCAATGTTTGATAAGGCGCAGCGGGATGCACTGGCTATGCTGTTCCTGAATCTGCATAGTCACGGGTTTGGTATCGCCGCGATATTTTGGGGACTTTGGCTCATTCCACTTGGGCTGCTGGTTTACCGGTCGGGCTTTCTTCCTCGCATCCTCGGGGTCTTGTTGATGGCTAATTGCGTTTCTTATGTGATGAACAGTTTTACGTACTTAATCGCGCCGCAATACGCAAACATTGTCGACCGATGGATGATGCCCCTCGGCTTTGGGGAGCTGTTGTTCATGTTTTGGCTTCTGATCATGGGGGCAAAGCCAAAGGCATTTGCGGGAGCAGACGCGGCAGGGGTGCTATAAGCGCGGGAGCCTCAGGGGTCGCCTCGGCGACCAGGGTTAAAACCCCTTCGGTTCGACACACGGCGCGGCACGGCTGCCCTTCGCGCGCTCAGGGTAAAAAGCGTGCCCTGACGAAAAGTCAAGAAAGTCAAAGGAACCGGCAGGCCGGGGCACACGATCTTTCTGGGTCACAAATCCAGCAAAAGGTGAGCATTCGGTTGCAATTAGGCACCGCTGGCCGGTAAAGCGTTTGTTAATCCCTCGCCTGGGCTTTTCTCGTCGGTTCGCAAGTAATCTATTGCTGATTGATGATCGCGTGCGTGCGTTCGCGTGTCATACGGATGCGGCACCTGAGCGGATCCGGACCCACCCTGCAGGCGTCTTCCCGGACTTGGATCCATGCGACTTGGTCGTCACCAGCGATCATCCACGCCGTCCCATTTGTTGCATGGTGAGTTTGCTCCAGATAGTAGGCAGCGTTCATGTCGATGTCGGCGGCGTCCGCATTCATCTGCTCGCAATCGCCTTCAGCAGGCGCCCCGGTGGGGTCCGCGGGCGCACAATAATCTTCGTTGTGCTCTAACAGGATTTTTTTGTTGTTGCCGGTGATGGTATACCGCGTAGTGACCGGCGGAATGTTGGATTCAGCGGACCATTGGCTCAAGTCCTCGGCAAAAGCCGCGGGAAGTTGGCTCATCTTGAGCGATGTCTCCTTCAACTGCCTGGAAAAAATCGTGACCGTCGGCGTGGGTTCGCCATTCGTGGGACGGAAATAGAACCCGCCCAAAGCGATGCCATCCTGCATGTCTATCCACACGAATCCGCGGCCCGCGAGGTACGGACCGCTGCGACCGGAGACCATTACGTAGCGCCCGTCGCGGATTTGAACCGGCAGGGGCGAACCTGCGAACACTTTGTCGAGCGCGTCGGGAAGCGGCATATCACGTCCGTAATGAAACATACAATCGGGAATCACGCTGTGCATCAATTTGCGGTATTGCTTATCTCGAATGACGTCGTTGGTTGGCGTGCCGGCGAACTGGTTCAGAAATGCGAGTTGACCGCTTGGGATCGGTTTCTGAAAGATGGTCTTATCGTAGCTCGACGCCGGGGGCTGCGGCTGTTGGGATTGCGGTTCAGCAGACTGCGTTGGTGGCCTATTTTCTTGTAGATTTCCCGACCGAGGCTCGGCAGCACTAAGCCGGAAAATGCAGGCTGAGAAGACGAATAGCGCCGCGAACCACGCAAGGTACAAAACGTTGATTTTAACGGGAGACGAGCGAGAGGAACGCATGTTACACCTCTTGGCCCTTATCCAAATCGGAACAGCCGATCTGAAGCTATGGCTCGGGCATCATACAATTCTTGCGCTCTCATCTCAACAAATTTACCGCGTCCCTGCTTGCGTCACATCACTGGGCCGGTTTCGCGGCTTCTTTCCCCGGGTGCACGTCGTATTCCGGGATGCGGGACGTCCATGAGCCATTTATCGAACCAGGCGATGATGTGGTCGAGGCGCTCGACGCGATGCCAGGGTTCGCCGGAACGCGAAAGCTCGTGAGTTTCGCGCGGGAAGACGACCATGGCGGTTGGGCGCTTCATATATTTGAGCGCGCGGAACAATTGTTCGCCGCCTGAATCCTGCGGAGTGCGATAGTCGGCTTCGCCGAGCACAAACAAAACAGGCGTGTGGATGTCTTTCACAAAAGTAATGGCGGAGCGGTTTGCGTAATCCTGCGGGTCTTCGAAAGGCGGCGCTTTGAACCACTGCGGCGTAAACAAAGTGAAATCGGCGGTGTACCACCAGGAAGCCCAGTTGGAAATATCGCGCTGCGAGACGGCAGCGGCGAAACGATTCGTGTGGGTGATGGTCCAATCGGTGAGGACTCCGCCGCCGCTGCCGCCGGTGACGCCGAGTTTTTTCGGATCGACGTATCCGGCTTTCAGGACTTCGTCCACGCCGATCATCAGGTCGCGGTAATCGTCGCCGGGATAGTGATACTGAATAATGTTGCCGAAATCCTGGCCGTAGCTGGTGGAGCCGCGCGGGTTGATGTAGAGGACCACGTATCCCCTGGCTGCCATATATTGAAATTCGTGATCGAACACCCAGCCGTAAGCTGCGTGCGGGCCGCCGTGGATGTTCAGAATCAGCGGGTACTTTTTCTTGGCGTCAAAGTCGGGCGGCTTCTGAATCCAGCCTTGAATGCGCTTGCCGTCGAAACTCGTGTAATTAATTTCTTCGGGAGCGGTCAAGTTGAGCTGCGACCAGAGTTTTTGATTGAAATTGGTGATGCGCGTTTGCGCGCCGTTGGCCGAGAGCGTAAAGAGATCGCCGATCATCACGGGCGATGAAATCAGAGCGACCATGTTGCGTGCGTCGGGGGTAACGGAGAAGTCGAACACGGCCTGATCGCCTTGCGAGACTTCGGTGACGGCGCCGGATTGCGCATCCACTCGAACTACCAGTGTGCGTCCTCGCTTGGCGACGGTGTCAAACAGCCAGCGGCCGTCGGGCGACCAGTAGAGCCCGCGACCACTTCCGCCGCGCGGAGCGGCGTTGTCACCAAAAACCGAGCTGCCCATATCGAAATCATAATCGGCGGTGAGGTTTTTCGGCTGCGCGTTGGGCGTCACGTCCATCACCCAAAGATCGGGCTGCGAATAGGAGCGAACCGGCTGGGTGACGGAGCCGTGAAACGCAAACTTGCTGCCGTCGGGACTGAGGGTTAGGTCACTGAGGCCCATGGGAATGGTGACAAGCTTCTCGGCGGCGCCGCCCGCTGCGGGAACGAAATAAATGTCCGTGCTCGGTTCGGTGTAATACGGCTCGTCAACACGATCGGTAAGGAAGTAGATGCGCGAGCCGTCGCGGGTCCAGACGAGATCGCCTTCGTCGTAATCGCCGCTGGTGAGCTGCACGGGCTTGGGAAGTTCGTCGGAAGTTGTCGGCAGGTCGAGAATCCAAATGTGCTCGTGGCGTTTGGGATCGAGATAGCCCTCATCATTGTCGCGATAGACGGCACGGCTGATGATGTGGACATCGGATTCATGCTCGCTCTCCTTCGCAGCCTCGTCGCTCTTCGCGGAATCTTTTTTGTGTTCGGCCTTCTCGATGTCTTCCGGAGTGGTGCTGCTCACGAATGCGATGCGCTTGCCGTCGGGCGACCACAGCGGGCTCGAAGCGCCTTTTGGCAGATCGGTGATGATCCACGCTTCCCCGCCTGCCAGCGAAAGCAACGCGATTTGCGGCGGCTTGGTTTTGCCGGCTTCGTCCTTCTCGCCGCCGCGAACGAAGGCAATGCGCTTGCCATCCGGGGACCAGCGCGGCTGCGCGTCATGCTTGCCGTTCGTCATGCGCACGGGAGCGTCGCCGCCGGAGGTGGCTACCGTCCAGATGGAAGTTTCGTAGCCGGTGCGCTTCTCGTCCACGTTGACCCGGGTGAACGCAACGCGTGACCCGTCGGGCGAGAGTTGCGGGTTGGCAACCCATATGAAGTCGAAGAGATCTTTGTCGGTGATGGAGCGCGTCTGCGAAGCGGCGGGCGGAGTAGCGTTTTGCGCTCCGAGACGAACTAACCATTGCCAGGCTGATGAACGCGACCGCTAAACGAAGTTTCATGCGCAACCTCTTTCTCTATGCATCTTTACTTTATGCATCGCGGGAACGTGTGATTGTGCTCCTGCGGGCGGCGTTGGTCAAACAGCACGACCACGGACATTCGTTTCAATAGATCGGCCAAGTGCCGGGGGTGGCGAATTCGAGCAAATGGCGGTCGGGGTCGCGAAAGTAGAGGCTCCAGCCTCCCAGATCCCACTTCTTCTTTTCTTCCACAGGGATTTCTTTGGTTTCAAGCCATGACTCCCAATTGGGCAATTCGGCGGACGGGATGGCGAAGGCGAGATGCAATTCGCCGTCGCCGTCATGAGGGGATTGAATCGCGCGCGAAGCTCCCTTCTTGAACAGCAGTAACACTTGGCGCGTGCCGGCGTGCATCGCGCAACCACGCTCGCCGAAGTCGGTGATGACGCGGAACCCAAATGTTTCCTCGTAGAAGCGAACGGAGCGCGGCACGTCGCTCACGTACAACGAAGATTCAAGAATGCCGTCTGTTTTCGGGGGCATCTGAACGTACCACAAACGCGGGAGGTCGAGATGACGCGATGACCGGCCGACTTAGTTCAAGAGGCCTTTGATGCGGCTGCCGATTACTTCTTGGATAGTTTTTTCGGGGAGGAGACGATTTAGCAGGCCAAGATCGGCGTCCACGATGAGCTCGCGGTCGGTGACTTCGACCGTTCCTTTTATCGGCGTGCTGAAGAGGCCCATCTTTGCGGTGAGTTGGAAGCTGAGCGTCGAGCCTTGCCAGCTCTTTTGCTTTACGGCTAGGCGCACCGGGAGGCCGGCGGCTTCTTGAAACATTTCGTTGAACGAGCGATCGACGGACTCGATGGCTGCTGCTTTGGTACGGTTATGCGCAACTGTGATTCGCATGTTTCGCCTCGCGCGTGACGCCGCAAATCGATTTATCTATTCTAGGGTGAGGCGCGCGCAAGCCGAAAACAAAAATTACTTGGGAAACAGCGTGATCGGAGTGTCGCGCTCGCAAGGTCCAAGAGAAAGGAAGTTCGGGTACACGAATTTGGCGCAGAGGATCCCTGTCCACAAGGCTTCTTGTAGCAGTACGTTCGTGGTTGACATAAAACGACCGCCAGCCAGAAACAATAATGTGCCCGGGACGATCACCAACAAACCGGCCAGTTCCCCGTCGAAACGTTTCCTACTGTGAGGTTGCGCCTTCAGCGGCAAGATGACAAATGTTAATCCTAATTTGTTTTGGCCGGGGCATCAGCGGGCGCAGCAAGCAGCGCTCCTGCGGGATCTTGCTACGGCAATTCGTTTGGGCGCAGAAAGCGGGAGCAAGCTCCCGCACTCCACAGATTCGTGGCGAGGCTCCGCTTGGGGTGCGGCGGGTTGCAGCCTATCGTTGAGGCTCGGCAACGCATCAGTGGGCACAGCATGCTGTGCCCCTACGGTCGATTGGTGCGATGAACATGAAGAATCGGGCTGCGGATGCGTCTGGGCAGGGAGAAGGGGCGACCCACAAAACATTGCGCGGGACTTGTACGGAGGTACAGGCGCGGGTGTGTGCGGCGGGGCAGGTTCGACGGCCACGAACGAGATTCGCGGTGTTCGTAAGCTGCCGTTTATGAGCGGCGTAGAACGGGGTTAACTGAATCTGGGAGTACTTTTCTGCATAGGGATTGCCACTGTTTGCTCGTCCCTATAATTGTTGAACGCGCGAGGTGGGGCTGAAGGTGCCCAATTGGGTCGAAACATTCTGGGGATTGCGGTGTTAGATGTAGTAAGGAACGAGCGCGATTAAATTTCCAGGGCACTCTTACAAATAGCAGCAGCGCTCGACTGAGTCGGTCAAAAGTTGTTCCAAGGGAGGAATTGCAATGCGTAAGTTAACGTTCATTCGAGTACTTGTTCTTGCTGGGTGCCTGGCGACCGGGCTTGCGTTCATGGCGTCCACCGCTTCGGCGCAAATCGCGGTGGGCATCTCCGTCCGCGTCGCACCACCGGAAATTCCCGTTTACGTTCAACCTCCCTGCCCCACTGAAGGGTATATGTGGACGCCGGGATATTGGTCTTATGCCGATGACGACTATTACTGGGTTCCGGGCGTATGGGTGGCCCCGCCTAGCGTCGGCTTGCTGTGGACTCCCGGATACTGGGGCTTCGCCGGCGGCGTTTACGGATTTCATGCCGGATACTGGGGACCGCACATCGGATTCTACGGCGGCGTGAATTACGGATTCGGTTACGGCGGAGTGGGATTCGCGGGCGGCGAATGGCGCGGGGGGCATTTCGCGTATAACACTGCGGTGGTGAATGTAAACACCGCGGTGATTCACAACACATACGTCAACAGGACAGTGGTGAGCGCCAACGTGGGAAGCCGCGCGAGCTTTAACGGTGCCGGTGGAGTTACCGCGACAGCATCAGCGTCAGAGCGGGCGGCAGCGAATGAGACGCACGTGCAAGCGACGTCCGAGCAGATGACGCACGAACGCTCGGCCAGCATGGACAAGTCCAACTTCGCCTCTGCGAATCATGGGCGGCCCGCAAATCCTGCGATGAGCAAAGTGGGCGAGCGCGCGGAGAACCAGCAGCGGCGGATCGGGAATGGCGTTGAAAGCGGCAAAATGAATGCGGCTCAAACGGCCAAAGTCGAGAATCAGGAACATCAAATCAATAAGCAGGTGAAGTCTGACCGCGAAGCCAACGGCGGCAAGTTGACTCCCGGGGAAAAGAAACAAGTGAATAAGGAACAGAACAAGACCAGCAAGGAGATTCACAAGGACAAGTCCGGCAAGAAATAACACCGTCGTTTATTCGCAACAGAATTAGCAAGCATGGAAAAACCGAAACCGGGTGGCGAAGTTGCCGCCCGGTTTTTTTGTTGGCAGCTTTCCCGCGATATTTTTCTCTCGCTACTACTCCTAGCGGAAGGAGGCTGATCCCACCGCAAATTTCACGCGGTTTCGCGGGCGAGGAAGGCGTCCATGCGGGCGTTGGCCTGCTGGGCGATGGGGATTGGAAAAAGGTTGAAGGCGTGCGCGCCGCCGGGATATATCGCCAGCTCGGCGCGATTCCCTGCCGCAATGTAGCGGGCGTACATGAAGAGCGAATCGTCGAGCAGGGCGTCGCTCGTGCCAACTGAAAACAGCGCGGGAGGCAAGCCCTTTAAGTTGGCGTAGAGCGGAGAGATGTCCGGGTCGCGCCAATCCTTTGCACTGGGCAGATACGCGGCCATGAATTTCTCTATGTCCAGGGTGCGCAGCACCAGGCGCTCGTTTCCGAACTGCTTTTGGCTGGGCGTCATGGAAACATCGTAGGCGCCGTAGAACAAATTCGCGGCGCGGAAGCCGGTGAATCCGTGGCGGTCTCGCATGCGCAGGAGAGTGACGGCGGAAAGCGTCGCGCCGGCGGATTCGCCGCCGATAGCCAATGCGTCAGCACCGAATTCAGCTTTTGCGTTTTTCGCCAGCCAGACAGCGGCGGATTCGCAGTCGTCCGGCGGAGCAGGATAAGGATTTTCGGGCGCCAGCCGGTATTCGACGCTCACGCAAGCAAGGCCGGCTTTTTCGTTCACGCGCTCGAGCATGGGGTCCTGCAGGTCCGCGGTGCCGAGGACCATACCGCCGCCGTGGATGTGGAGATAAACGCCCTTCGGATTCTGCGGCGCGACGATGCGCAGAGCAACTTTGCCGCCCTTTCCGTCAATCGTGATAGTGCGCGCCCGCGGCGATTTCGGAGCGAGCGGAAACGGACCTTCACCGCGCGCGCGGGCGTCGCGAGTGGCTTGCGCGCCCACCACCCACCAGTCGGGCATCGGCGTGAGAAGCTTTACGATCATTTCGTTGAATTGGCGCGTTTCTTCGGAGATCGCCTCCGGACCAAACAGCGCCGGGTCGAGCGGGTTCATGTGGGGCTCCTCTTTGTTAGGGCACAATCTTCGTGCCGAGGTCGAGAGCGGACGGCATTGTACATCGACTGGCCTTCATTGCTGACACTGGCCGGATCCGCAAACATAGTACGGGACGATTTTTTTGCGTAGGGGCGCAGCATATCGAAAAACCGTCGCGGCGGGCCGTGCCGGCTGAAGTCCATGCAATTATCGTCATTGAAAGATGGATCGATGCGGGAAAGATGGCGAGCGGCAATATTTTCGGCATTGCCAAGTACTTATTCCGGGCGCAGCATGCTGCGCCCCCACGGCTCGCTGCTGAGATTATGGCGCGTTCTATTGAGTTAAGAATTGGCGGGTTCTCGCAGCGGCGTCCCGCCAGACACCATCAAGCTCGATGCCGGGAATTCAGCACCAGCTTGATGGTGTAAGGCTTCTGGGATAGCCTGCGTCGTCTTCTTATCTCGGTGAATCTGCGCTGCGAGCGATGAATTATGAACCTTCAAAAGCCTAACAGCTACGTGGCGCAAACAGAAAGTGAGCGCGGGTACCCGACGGGGCGCTGGGCCTGGTACACGGTGGTGGTTCTTTTGTGCGCGTACATTTTTTCGTTCATCGACCGGCAAATTCTGAACTTGCTGGTTGCGCCGGTGCGGCGCGACCTGGGGATCAGCGACACGCAGATGAGTTTGCTGATTGGATTCAGCTTTGCGCTTTTCTACGCGTTGCTTGGGCTGCCGTTCGGGCGTTTGGCGGATTGGGTGAACCGGCCGCGGTTGATCATTTGCGGAATGCTGATATGGAGTGTGATGACGGGCGGATGCGGGCTGGTGAGTTCCTACGCGCAACTGTTCGTGCTGCGGATGGGAGTTGGAATTGGCGAAGCTACGCTGACTCCTGCGGCGTATTCCATGATTTCGGATTCGTTTCCGCCGGCGAAACGATCTGTGCCGTTCAGCGTTTACACCATGGCCACCTTCGTCGGAGGAGGGTTTGCGTTTCTTTTTGGCGGATTGCTGCTGCGATCGTTTGGGACGCGGGAAGTGTTTCAATTGCCGCTGCTGGGGCCGGTGCGCGCGTGGCAGACGCTCTTTTTGCTGTTGGGAGTTTCGGGAGTGGCGTTCGTGCTGGTGCTGCTGACGCTGCGCGACCCTTCGCGCAAAGGGGCGCGCGTTATCGAAAATAGCGGCGCGCGTGCGAAAGTGGAGCGCATACCTCTGAAAATAATCTGGCGGTACTTTGCGGCTAATGGGAGAACGCTGGCTTCGTTAATTTTAGGCATGGCGCTGATAGCGCTGGCTTCCTATGGGACTTCGGCTTGGGTGGTTACGTTCCTGGTGCGCAATCACGGAATGTCGGCTTCGCATGCGGGGATTCTTTTCGGCGGGGCGCAGATCGTGTCGGGCTCGTTGGGAATGATCAGCGCCGGGAAAATGGTTTCGTGGCTGATGAATCGCGGGTATCGCGATGCGTACATGCGCGTCGCGCTGATTTCGTGCCCGGGATTTGTGGTGGCGGGGAGTCTTTACCCGCTGGTTTCCAATGCGACGGCGGTGATCGCGTTGCTGTACGTCGGCACATTTTTTCTTTGCATGCCCGTTTGCCTGATTCCGGCGGCGATTTTGGAAGCGGTGCCGAATGCGATGCGCGGGCAGGCTACGGCGGTGTATCTGCTGGTCGTGAATATAATCGGGTTGGCGCTGGGGCCGACGGCGATTGCGTTGGTTACCGACCGCGTATTTGGATACGACGCAGCGGTGCGATATTCGCTGCTGATCGTCCCGGCGACGGCGGCGATTCTGGCAGCGATACTTTTTCTGGTCGGGCTGCGATCGTACAACGCGAGTCTTGGCCGGCTGGAGATATGGCTAAAACAAAATATATAAATCCCGCCGGCAACTCCGGATGCTCCGCCAACTCGGTTGTAATTTGATCGCGGCGGGTGAGATTCGCCCTACTTCTTGGCGGCCTTCGCGTTGCGGCCGCCTTGGTGAAGGACGAGGCCCGTCACTTCGCCCTTATCGTTCTTGACGAAGTCTACTTGGGCGTCGACAACCTTGAGGAAAAACTTTGTTTCGGATTCGGCGTATAGGGGGAACTTTTGCTGGCCGGTGGCTTGGGTCATTAGCTGGCCGCCTTCGAGAGTCATTACCAGAGCGAAGTCCGGAGACAGTTCGTAGGTGCCGACGTAGTTCGCCAAAATTGCGGGTGCAACTGTGATTTCTTTTCTCTCCGACGCCAGCACAACGGTTTCGCCGTGCGCCACGGCAGCTAGTTTGAGGGCGATGTCGTCCGCCGCCGGCCCGTTCAGATTTGCAAGCACGACCACAATCAGCTTGTCGTCGGGATAGTAAGCCAGATGAGTGTTGAAGCCCTCGATCCCGCCTCCGTGCTCGAACAATTTGTGGCCGTTCGCGGTGGAGACGGCGAGGCCGAAGGCGTAATTTTCCTTGAAGGGCGTGGTCATTTTTTGAAGCGAAGCGGGCGAGAGGACCTTGCCGCCGAATAGGCCTTGTTCCCAGCGCGCCAAATCTTCCACGGTGGAATACAGCGAGCCGGCCGCAAACGGAATAGTCATGTGGACGAAACCGGCGTTCTCGATTCCCTCTTTGCCGTTCGAGTAGCCGGAGGCGCGATGCATTATGATTGCCGAGTTTGAATCGTAGCCCGAGTCTTTCATCTGGAGAGGCGTGAAAATATTCTCCTGCACAAATTGCGCGTAAGTTTGCCCGCTGATCTTTTCGATCAGGTAGCCCAACAAAACGTATCCGGAGTTGTCGTACGCAAATTTCTCGCCGGGCTGGAATTCAAGCGGCTTGTCGCGAAAACGCGCAACAAGTTTTTCCGGCGTGGTGGGAGTGGCCTCTGTGGATTCGTAATCGGGAAAGCCGGTAAAACTTGGTATTCCGGAGGTGTGCGTCAGGAGGTTGTAGATGGTTACCTTGTCCCAGGCAGCCGGGGCGTCCGCCATGTACTTCTTCACCGGATCGTTGATGTTTAATTTTCCGCGCTCCTCAAGCAGCAAGATGGAAGCTGCGGTGAATTGCTTGGTGATAGACCCCAGCCGGAATTTGGTGGTGGGCGAATTGGGAATGTCCCATTCCAGATCCGCGGAACCGTATCCTTTTTCAAGCAGCACGGTCTTGTCGCGTATGACCAGCACCGAGCCCATGAATGATTTATTCGAAACGTAGGACTGCACCACCTGTTCCATGCGCGGCGCATTGTCCTGAGCGAAGCAAACACCGCCAAGCACGATCGAAAAACCAGCGAGCCACAGCGCCAGCGCGATGCGTTTCATCGACATGCTCTTCTCCCTTGGAATCCCTAATTCCAGTTGGACAGTGACGCGGATTACCGGACATCTTAAACCATCATTTCGCGAAATCGCAGGGATGTTTGCGGACGATGCTAGTCGATGCGGCGGATGGCGGGGCCATCTTTTTGGCCGGGGGTTCGGGCGCCATGATCGTGCAATATTGCGGCGGCGCGATTGGCGGCCTGCTCTTCGGTTGTGCGGACAAAGATTACGGCTCCGCCCTGCTTGATGTGATTGGCGTAAAATTGTTGCTCGCCGATGTAGTTGGGTTGTTCGCCGGACAGATCGCTCGCTTCGCGCTTTTCGAAAGGGCCGCCGGGGCCGAACAGGCGCGCTAGCCAGTTGTGATGCGGTTCTTCGTGCTTGGTGGAAGGCTCACCCGGCGTGTTTGCGGTTCGGGCATCTTGGTCGATGTCGCTGATCACTTCCACTTGTTCGCCAACGATGCCTGCCAACTCCAGATCCCGAACCGCGGCTTCCGCATCCGCGTAGGTATTGAAAATTCCGACGATCGCGTATTTCATGGCTGACCTCCCCGAATCCGCGCCACTCAGTTTAGTTTATTCGAGTTAATTTGTGCCAATTGTGAATCACTGTAGGAAACAGAGGTACGCGACGTGACGTGCAGATCCCCAGGTTGGAAGTGACCTTCCGGCAATGTGTGCAACTTTGAACAGATATGAGGCCGCTCAAGATGCTCTTATCGATTTGTCGGGCTTCAAAAGAAGCTCAAGGTAGGACTGTTGGAGGCCAAAACGGATAATCCGATTTGAAGATTTCCGATGGAATATTCGTCGCGGTAGCTAGCTTCGGTGCGGGGACGTAGTCACGTTCATCGGGCCAGCGACACGACACGTAGAGGAGAATTGAATATGAACAAGATTAAGATGTTCGCAATTGTTTTCGCAATCGCATCGGTTGGGCTTACCGCGTTCGCTCAGGATAAACCTTCCACGCAAACCACTGTGGACCGGGACGGAGGCAAGCTCTCCAAAGATGGATACATGGCAATACGCGATGTGAGCATGGCGCGACTCGCAATATTCAACGGCCAGCCTGCCCAGGCCAAAACATATATTGATGAAGCACAGGCAACTCTAGAGAGGGCTAAGACCGATGATACGGTCTTTACCAAGGCAGAATCAGAGCTGAAAGCCCCGGCGGGTATGAAGCAGCCGGGACCCGACGCGGCGGCAAATACCACGCCAATGACCTGGATTCCCGTGGACGGTTCGATAACGCTTGGCGAGGACTATGTTGACACGCCTGAAAAGTCGGCCGGCGTTGCCAAGGCCAACGAGCAGCTCAAGAGAGGCGAACACAAGAACGCGATGGAGACGCTCAAGCTGGCCAACGTGGACGTTAGTTTCGTGATGGAAGTGGCACCTCTCGATAAGACCATGGCCGGGGTCAAGAACGCGGCGCAACTGATCAACGCTGGTAAGTATTATGAAGCCAACCAAGCGTTGAAGGGCGTCGAGGATGGTTTTCGGTTCGACGTGACGGACGTTGACGGTACGCCGCACAAGGCTGCAAACAACAACTCTAAATCCGCGACTACTTTAGCATCCGCAAAGAAGTAGTGGGACGGATTTTCCGAGCGGCGTCTACTTGCTACTGAGCCGGCGCCGCATCGCTTCGACGAGGATTCCGTTTCGCAGACAAAAGGGTCACTCTTTAGTTGGCCAAAGCATCTTATTTGAGAGGCGACTCTCGTGAAATCATTTAGACTTTATCGAACGTCCTTGACGTTGATGGTGTTGCTTGCCGCTCCCGCGGCAGTGATGGCCCAAAGCGATTGCTCCCAGATTGTCGAACATGGAGTTTTTGGGACTGCGCCCACGGACTCCTTAGAAAATAGGACGCGGGCTTTTGTGAATTGGCTTTCGCAAAACACGTTCGACAGTTATGCAAAAGCGGTTGATGCCGCGCAGCAGCTTGGATTTACAATAGACGACATTCCGGCGCGGATTGGTGGCCATGCGAGAGCGTCCGATTGGCGAAACTACCAAGCGGCGCTGCAGACTGTGGATTTTTCGGATAAAAGAAACCTGTCGAAATTCTCGCGAATCGTTAACACCGCCGACCAAGGGATGGCGAAGGCCTGGCAGACTTGCACGTCAAGCAGCAAGGGCGTGGCGCACGCAGCAATCGAGTTGAGCTATGACCCCATGCGATTCACGGTAAGACTCATCTACGATGCCGCGGGAGCGCCCCCAACCAAGATACGAGATTTCAGTATGACTCCCGAAAGCGCCACTTGCACGCCAGCGGTAAACAGCGACACAACATTGGAATCGTCCGGGTTGATTTTGAGCTGCACGCGCAGGGTCGCTTCTGACGCGGTTCAAATCACCGGCAAGACGGACAAAGGAACGCTCTTGGCGAACCTTCCCGGCCTCACGCCTCCTTCTTCCATGGCGACGAGGATAATCGAGACACCATTAGGACCGCCACCGGGGGGTTGTACGATCGATGCCAAGGCCAAGGTCAACGCCAACGTTGATGACAAGAGCCAGGATGGCAACCAACCAGTTTACGTGTGCCCTTAATCCCAGCTCGTCTTATCAAATCCTAAGGATCCTGCAGGAAGGTTTCGCGAGCGCGCGCGAAACCGCGCGGCTCAATGTGAACCGTGCCTTGAAACGGGCGGTCAATATCGGCGATGGCGATCAGGATAAACGATAACATCAGCGCCAGCGACACGACCTGAATGCAATGCAGTTTGAAATCTTCCATGCCGAAGAGGCAGGAAGAGAGCGTGGTGATGCCGCCGCCCACGAGCAGCACCAGCCAGAGAATTCCGGGCAATTTGGATTGGCTTTCGAGCTGGCGGACGCGGCGATGTTCGGTCATGGTGGAGATTTCGCCGAGGGTTAGATTCATGCTGGTCTGCTCACCGAATGTAGCGGGCTTGGTTTGCAGCACGGCGGTCCACAGCTCGTGTATGGTGTCGTGACCGGCCAGGCTCAAATTTCCTTGGTGCATGACGGGCCACTCTTGATCAATCACTATGGTCGCGTACTGGCGCGCGAGCTGATGAACCTGTTCGCGTTGCGCGGCAGGTAATCCGTCGGCGAGGCGGTAAACGCTGACCAGGCTGTTCGCTTCGGACTCGGCGTTGATCTCTGCTTCCTGGTAGGAACTCCAAACCGCGTACAACATGAAGCCCATGATCACGGCATAAGTTGTGCCGAGCACGCCGACCTGCCAGCCGATAATATCATTGTGAATCCGGCGCCGGGTGGGCGGCCAGAAGCGATTCAGAATATAGAGAAACGGAAGTGGAGCCAGGGTGAAGGCCAAAATTACGATGAAATTGTCGAATGCAGTCAGCACGGTTCGGCCCTCCGGTTACCCCCGCGTCTCGCTACCAGCGGGACGATTCTAGACTTTTTTTCGGGATTGCGGGGCAAGTTTGGCACAGATTGAATTTTCCCGAGGACTTGGCCGCGGCGAAAACCGCTGCGAATTGGCAATTCCCTCTTGGCGCAAGCATCCCGGTCATTGACTCGCTCGCTGCGGGCATCTAATATGTGCGCCTCATGGCAGACGCTGAAGCTTCGTTGGTCGGACGCACTTTCTCGCACTACCACATCACTAAGAAGGTTGGCTCGGGCGGCATGGGTGTGGTTTATGAAGCGGAAGATTCGCAGCTCGGGCGCCGCGTGGCGCTGAAGTTTCTCCCTCCGGAAACGGCACAGGACAGCCAAGCGCTCGAGCGTTTTCAGCGCGAGGCGCGCGCAGCTTCTTCGTTGAATCATCCCAACATCTGCACCATTCACGCGATCGAGCGGCACGAACTGCGTCACTTCATCGTGATGGAGTTGCTCGAAGGGCAGACGCTGGCCCAAATCATGACTGGCAAGCCGATGGAAATGGAGAAGCTACTGCCGCTGGCGATCCAGATCGCAGACGCGCTGGAATCGGCGCACGCCAAGGGCATCGTTCATCGCGATATCAAGCCTGCGAATCTTTTCCTCACCGAACGAGGCGAGCTGAAGATTCTGGATTTTGGGCTGGTGAAAATGAGGCAGGGCGAGATGGCCCAGGGCGCTTCGGCCTCGCAGTCCGACACGGTGGCTTCCAATAACGAACTCACCATGCCGGGAGCGGCGGTGGGCACGATCTCGTATATGTCGCCGGAGCAGGCTCGCGGGCAGTTGGTGGATGCTCGCACGGATATATTTTCGGTGGGCACCGTGCTCTACCAGATGTCCACCGGATCTTTGCCATTTAAGGGAGACACTTCGGCGGTGATCTTCGACGCCATCCTGAACCGCGAACCGCTGCCTGCCGCGGAGCTGAATCCGTCGCTACCTGCGGATTTTGTGCGCATACTCGATAAGACGCTGGAGAAGGACCGGAATTTACGTTGTCAAACTGCTACCGAACTGAAGACGGACCTCAACCGCTTGAAGCGCGATCTGGAGCCGAACAAACGGCGCACGAAAGAGAAATCCGATTCGGATCCCGCGGCTCCGAAGCTGATGGGGAAATCCGTGGCGGTTCTCTACTTCGAAAACCTGAGCGGGTCGAAGGAAGACGAATACCTGCGCGACGGCATCACCGAGGACGTGATCACGGAGCTGTCTAAAATTCGCGGGCTGAATACTTTTTCGCGTCCCACTATTCTGGCGTTTCGGGATAAGCCGGTGACTCCGGCGCAGATTGGGCAGCAGCTCGGAGCAGCTTACGTCCTCACCGGCACGTTGCGGCGGTCGGGCGCGCGGCTGCGCATCAATGTGCAACTGGTGGATACGCACACCGATTTTCC
The DNA here is from genome assembly GCA_963698005.1 of uncultured Acidobacteriota bacterium. Lineage (GTDB taxonomy): Bacteria > Acidobacteriota > Terriglobia > Acidiferrales > UBA7541 > Palsa-295. The sequence goes on along the minus strand of OY969113.1, from coordinate 1,033,408 downwards.
GCTGTGGTCGGAGCGATTCGACCGGGAGATGAAGGACGTCTTCGAAGTGCAGGACGAAATGGCGCGGAAGATCGCAGAAGCCTTGCGCATCACGCTTTCGCCGCAGGAGCTTGAGGCGCTGGCGGTGAAGCCCACGGAAAACCTGCAAGCCTACGATCTTTACCTGCGCGGCAAACGATACGCCCGGCGGCAGACGCGCCAGGACCTGGAGTTCGCATTGCAGATGTTCGAAAACGCGGTGGCGATGGATGTGAGCTTCGCGCTGGCCTACGCAGCATGCGCCAATGCTTGCGCCATGTTTTATTGCAACTACAGCCGCGATCAGGTGTGGGTGGAACGCGCGCGGGAAGCTTCCGGGAAAGCGCTGGCTCTGCGTTGGGACCTGCCTGAAGTGCAGGTGAGCCAGGCGTGGGTACTCTACGCAGCGGAACTGCATGACGAAGCAGTGCGCATGGTGAAAAAAGCCATCGAACGCAAGCGCGACTGCGAGGGCGCGTATTACCTGCTCTGCCGGGCGCTTTTTGCCGCGGGACGATACCAGGAAGTTCTGGACGTGGCGGAAGTTGCCATCGAGGCGAGCGGCGAAGACTACAATGTTTATGTGCCGGTGCTGAATTCCCTCGGCGCCATTGGCAAGAGCGAAGCCAAGCTCAACATGACCCAGCGCAGGATGGCGGCGCTCGAAAACCATTTGAAACAAGTGCCGGAAGACGCCCGTGCGCGCATTCTGGTGGCCGGCGACTACGCTGATTTGGGACGTGCGGACGACGCGATGCGGGAACTCAACATGGCTCTGGCCTTGCGCGCCAACGAAGCCTCGATTCTTTATAACGCGGCTTGCGTGTACTGCGGCTTGAAGAGAAAGGCGGAAGCGGTGGATGCGCTGCGCAAAGCCTGGGAAGCAGGGTTCAGAGATGCGGTGTGGACGCGCCGCGATCCGGACCTCGCGCTACTTCATGGTGAACCGGAGTTTGACCGGCTGTACCCCGATGTCCCCGTTTCACCGGCATCGAATCCCCACTAATGAGCGTTCGCGGCGCACTCTAGACTTTATGAATTGAGTGTGCACGCGGCGCGGGCGGACGTCGGCAGGTCGAAGGACGGCGTTTTTCCGCAATGTGCTAGTGTGGTAGGGTGGAATATGAGGGAGGGGGGCTAATGCCAAAAGCGAGCGAGCCAGAAAAGCCGGCGGTGACTCTACCCGCAACAGTTGAAAAAATCATTCCTGGGAGTGTCGTCGCGCCGGAAAAGGCGCAGATTTCCGTTGAAGATGCGGAGCACCTTTATCGGGAGATCCGCGTCGACAATACTTTGACGGACGAGAACGGGAAGGAAGTGGCGTTGAAACCGGGAGCCCATGTGCAGGTGACAATCGAAGCGGATAAGGACGCAACGGTACCCAAGAAGTAGCCCGGGAATATTGCCAGATCAATCGAGAAAATATCTTTCGTCGTGCTTCACTCGACGAAAAAGAAGTCTTCTCCCAGCACGGCCCCTTCCACTGCTTTTACCAACGACTCGCCTGCTTTTGTTTTGGCCACGTATGCTTGAACGCCGAGTTTCTTGGCTTCCTCAATGAAACGCCGATCCGCGTTTTGCGACAAGATTACGATCGCCGATTCCGGGAGAATCGTCTTGATCTCGCGGGCGGCTTCGAAGCCGTTCATGACCGGCATACTGACGTTCAACACGACTACGTCGGGTTTCAATTTCTTGGCTTCCTCGATCGCTTCAGCACCGTTCACCGCTTCGCCGCAAATTTCAAAATGCGGATGTTGTTGCAGCGTGGATCGCACTACCCTTCTTATAATCGGATGATCGTCGGCAATAAGAATGCGAACCGTTCGATCGATTTGGCTAACCGTTGTGAGTTCGGATTCAGACATACGCTGAGGCTACAGCAAAGAGGTGCGGCTCCGCCTCCAGCGAAGCGTGTATTTGAGTGCGCTTGATACCTTAGTCCGCGTAGGCCGCTTTCCCGATTCGGTATTTGAGAGTCCCGAAACGTAGCGATTACGGGTTTCGAACGCAGGTTGCCCCGCTTCCTGGATTCTTGTTGAAATAAGACAATGAGTCTAAACTTTGCGCCGTCTGGCGGCATTTCTGGAGGGGACCATGCAGTGGTATGCATACGTCGCGTACTTTTTCGGTGGCGCTTTTCTCGTGAACGCCGTACCGCACTTCGTCAACGGCGTGTCCGGGCGTCGATTCCCTACTCCGTTCGCTTCCCCGCCCGGAAAGGGTGAGTCTTCGCCAATGGTGAACATGCTGTGGGGCGCGTTCAATCTGGCGATAGGGTATCTGCTGGTGCTTCGCGTGGGAGAGTTCCACCTACGTCAAACATCCTGCGTTCTGGTTCTCGGAGCGGGAGGCTTGTTGATGGGAATGCAGCTGGCCTCGCATTTTGGAGCTGTTTACTCCGGCGATTCAGCCAGCTAGCTTTCTCCCTTGGGCTTGTGCAAGCCGGTGCAAATCGAGACGGCGCTGTTTGGATTCACGGCGCTGTCGCCCTGTTCGACGTGCTGGATCTTCCCTTCTTTGTCTACGACGATGGTGGTTCGCTGCGCCCACTGAAATTTTTGGCCTTTGACATCGTAAGGCTTCAAAATCTGGTAGGAGGTCATCACTTCTTTGTTCATGTCGCTGAGGAGCGGGAACGTGACGCCAATCTGCTTTGCGAAAGCGGCGTTTGCGGCGGGACTGTCCATGCTGATTCCGAGGACGACTGTGTCGCTTGCTTCGAGCTTGGCCATATCAGCCTGATAGGCCTGTAATTCTTTGGTTCAACCGGCGGTGAAAGCCAGAACGTAGAAAGCTAAGACCACATTTTTCTTGCCGCGGAAGTCGCTGAGCTTTACCTGTTCCCATTTATCGCTCAGGAGTGAGAAATCCGGAGCGACGTCACCAACCTTCAAGTTCGTCTTGGCGACGGCATCTTCCTGCGCCGCCACTGGAAAGTGCCCTGCCAGAATCAGCAACAGCAGCAATACAATTTTTTTCATTGAGCCCTCGCTTTCGCAAATTTACTTCGTGCAAGGATTATATGGCCAAAAGCTCGCAGGGCACCCGGAGGTTCCCTCGCTGCACGGCGGTTGTGCGCGACAAATCCATCGCGGGGGGTCAAGAACGTTACCCCTGCTTCGAGGCATCTCGTCATCGCGTTGACTTGGCTAGTTTCGCAACCTAAGATGTGCGCCTGACGGCTCCGGCGGCAGCGGGGTCCATATGACATGGTGGATTCCTCCTCACTGATCGGGCGAACGATTGCGCATTACCGCATCGTCGAGCGACTCGGCGGCGGCGGAATGGGTGTGGTTTACAAAGCAGAGGACACGCGTCTGCACCGGTTCGTCGCATTAAAATTCCTGCCGCCAGACGTCGCGCGAGACCCTCACGTGTTGGCCCGCTTTCAACGCGAGGCGCAAGCGGCCTCGGCGCTGAATCATCCCAACATCTGCACCATTCACGATATCGGCGAGCAGGACGGGCATTCGTTTATCGCCATGGAATTTCTGGAAGGAGTGACGCTGAAGCATCGCATTGACGGGCGCGCGATACCGCAGGAACTTTTGCTGACGCTGGGAATCGAAATCGCGGACGCGCTGGATGCGGCGCACGCGAAAGGCATCGTTCACCGCGACATCAAGCCTGCCAACATTTTCATCACCAGCCGCGGGCATCGCCAAGATTCTGGATTTCGGTTTGGCAAAAGTTTCCGGAAATTCAGAGAGAGGCGGCGAGGCAACCGGCCCGACGCAGGATTTGCCGGAGCACCTCACCAGCCCGGGCTCGGCGCTCGGGACAGTGGCGTATATGTCGCCGGAGCAAGTGAGCGGCAAGGAACTCGATGCGCGCACGGACTTGTTTTCCTTCGGCGCGGTGCTCTACGAGATGGCGACGGGGGCGCTGCCGTTTCGCGGTGACACGTCCGGCCTGATTTTCGACGCCATTCTGAATCGCGAGGCGACGCCGGCGGTGCGGCTGAATCCGTCTCTGTCGGCCGATTTGGAGCGCATCATTAATAAGGCGCTCGAGAAAGACCGGGACGTGCGTTATCAGCATGCAGCAGACCTTCGTGCGGACCTGAAGCGGCTGAAACGCGACACGGATTCCGCGCACATTTCCGCTTCTTCGCGCGCTGCCATAGCGCAGCAACCGGCAGCATCGTCAACGTCGCCGCCGAGCAGGACGGCGCGAATATATGCGGGCGCAGCGGTTGCGGTGTTAGTTCTGATCGCGCTGGGCTGGGCCGGTTACCATTGGCGCAGCATTTTCGAGCATACGGAAAAAAAACCTCTCACCGAGCGGCAACTGACGCACAACGCCTTCGAGAATTGTGTGTTCGACCAGGCGATTTCGCCAGACGGAAAAAATCTCGCGTACATCGATAGTAAGGGTTTGCACCTCAGTGTGATTGCAAGCGGCGAGGTTCACGATTTCTCGTTTCCGAGAAATGCCGGGTAATATCCAGGGCGTCCTGTGGTATCCCGACGGAGAGAGGCTGCTGCTCAACGTCAACATCCTCGGGGAAGCCATTCGATATGGCAGACATCGATATTCGGCGGCGCCCCGCGAAAGCTCAGAGCGCAGTCCTGGGCGTTTGCGATTTCGCCTCGCGATTCTTCCATGGCCATCATCAACCGCAACGCTCAGCCGCCGGAAATCTCGATCGTTGACGCCAATGGTGGCAACGTTAGAAAAGCTTTCGCCGCTGACGCGGAGAAGGTTACTGGCGTCGCTTGGTCGCCTGACGGCCGGTTCCTCGCCTACACATTTGAAGAACCGACCGGGGGCAGCGTTCACACCTGGTCCTTGGAGCAAGGTTCGGATTTAGTCATACGCTCGGAACCCAGTCTCCTTTCGCGAAATAATCTGGCCAGCCTCGTATGGCTTCCAGACGGACGCCTCATCTTCGGGGAATACGGTCCCTCGGAACAGGGGACCGCCGATCTGTGGGCTATGCCGACGGACCTTCGGACCGGCAAGTCGGCTGGAAATCCAGTGCAAATCACAAACTGGCATGGCGATTACGCTTGGAGTCCCGAGCGTGAGCTTGGATGGCCGTCGCCTGGTGGTTGGTAAGGGGCACTCAAAAGCCGATATCTTCTTGAGTGAAGTTAAACAAAAAGGACAGCGCGTCGAGGGTGCAAAGAATCTAACGCTCGGAGATAGTTCTGAGTACCCAAATACCTGGTTAGCGGACAGTCGCTCGATGCTGATTACTTCGTCGCGAACGGGAATAGGACAAATCTACCGGCTGTACCTGGATGGACAGGAATCCGGAAGCGATTGTTCCGGGGACCGACGAGCAGGCGGACGCAGAAATCAGTCCTGATGGTGCGTGGATTGTGTATTGGTCATTTCAGCACGATGAGAAAGGTAATTTGAAGTCCGAAAGAGCGATGAGATTATCTTTTGCGGGTGGGACGCCGGAACGGATCTTTGAAGGCCAACCCGACGAGACTACTTATTTTCATTGCCCATCGCATTCCGGCAGTTCGTGCGTGCTGAGCCTCTGGGAGAAGAATGAGTTTAGTTTTTATGAATTCGATGCGGTGAAAGGACAAGGAAAGGAATTGGCTAAAACGCATTTGGAGAAACCGGAAAATCTGACGTGGAGCATCTCTCCATCGGGATCTCAACTTGCAATGGCCAGTCGAGATTCGCTCAAGGAGCAGATTCGCGTTGTTGATCTGCGTGGGGGCGGCGAAAAGAATATCCCGCTGCCGAAAGGGTGGTCGGTTTGGGACACCAGTTGGACGTCCGATGGCGTTGCAATCCTCCTTTCGGGTTTTAGCACCGACACGGCGATAGCGCGGATGGAGTTGGACGGCAAAACCACCGTCCTGCTTCACGGCGGGAAGAGTCAGTTTTTCTATCGTCCGCTCGAGTCGCCCGACGGGCATTATCTCGCTTACGGCCAGCAGGGATGGAACTCAAATGCGTGGCTGCTCGAGAATTTCTGAGCCCGCCGAAAGTAGATAAAATGGCGAACGAATTTATTTCCTGAAGTGTTATTTATCCCCGTTGTGGACTGAGCGAACTTCGGCGATTGATTGACTCGCCCGGAGGCTCCGGCCTAAGATGCACCGCCAATGGCCGATTCCTCCTCACTGATCGGGCGAACCATCGCGCACTACCGCATCGTCGAAAAACTGGGCGGCGGCGGTATGGGTGTGGTGTACAAAGCCGAGGACACGCGGCTACATCGGTTCGTCGCGCTGAAATTCCTGCCTCCTGACGTTGCGCAAGATTCTCACGCGTTGGCCCGCTTTCAACGCGAAGCGCAGGCTGCATCCGCGCTGAACCATCCCAACATTTGCACCATTCACGATATCGGCGAGCAAGACGGGCATTCGTTCATCGCCATGGAATTTCTGGAAGGCGTCACGCTGAAGCATCGCATTGATGGGCGCGCGATGCCGCAGGAAACGTTGCTCGAACTCGGCATCGAAATTGCCGACGCGCTCGATGCGGCTCACGCGAAGGGCATCGTTCATCGCGACATCAAGCCGGGGAATATTTTCGTCACCACTCGCGGGGTTGCCAAAGTGTTGGACTTTGGCCTGGCCAAAGTTTCCGGGAATCCGGAGGGTGTGGAGGCGACAGGTCCGACGCAGGATTTGCCGGAACATCTCACCAGCCCGGGATCAGCGCTTGGCACCGTAGCTTACATGTCGCCGGAGCAAGTGAGCGGCAAAGAGCTCGACGCGCGTACCGATTTGTTTTCCTTCGGCGCGGTGCTTTACGAAATGGCGACGGGTGCGCTTCCCTTCCGAGGCGACACGTCGGGACTGATCTTCGACTCGATTCTGAACCGCGAGCCCACGCCGTCAGTGCGGCTGAATCCGTCTCTGTCTCCCGATTTGGAGCGCCTCATTAACAAGGCGCTGGAGAAAGATCGCGACGTGCGGTATCAGCACGCCGCAGACCTACGCGCGGACCTAAAGCGGCTGAAACGCGACACGGATTCTGCGCACATCTCCGCTTCTTCGCGCGCCGCGGTAGCTCAGCAAGCGACAGCATCGTCAACGTCGTCGCCGAGCAGGACGGCGCGAATGTACGCGGGCGCAGCGGTTGTTGTATTACTTCTGATTGCGCTCGGCTGGGCGGGCTATCACTGGCGCGGCATTTTCCATCGTGCCGAGAAAAAGCCGCTCACCCAGCGACAACTGACGCACAACCCGCCGGAGAATCGCCTGCTAAATGCAGCCATTTCAGCTGACGGCAAGTTTCTTGCCTATGCAGATCCCAAAGGGTTACATCTAACCACGATAGATACCGGAGAGATTCACGACATCGCGCTGCCTGACGAACTGCGAAATGGCCTTTGGTTTGTATCATGGTTCCCGAACGGCGAGAAATTACTGCTCCAGACCGATTCGGACGTTTGGGCGATTTCCGTTTTCGGGGGCGCTCCGCGCAAACTGCGAAGCCGTTCTTGGTCGGCGAGAGTCTCACCCGACGGTTCGTCTATTGCGTTTTCCAGCGGCAGCGAAATATGGGTGACTGGCGCAGACGGAGAAAATCCCAAGAAAATCCTCGCCAGCGAAAAGGAATTGTATTCGGCGCTAGCTTGGTCGCCTGCGGGCGGGCGTCTGGCTTACGTAAAATCCCAGGGAAAAAGCGAGGCTGGCGGCAGTATTGAAACCGTTTCACTGAAGGGAGGGCCACCCAGCGTTGTGCTGTCGAATCCTGCGCTGGTGGTAGGCCAAGGCGTTACCCTTCTCTGGATGCGCGACGGGCGCGTGATGTTTCTCATGGGTGACCCGATAGCGCAGAACGGCGTCACCGTTTCGGAAATCAACGTTGACCCGCAGACCGGGAAGCCGGCCGGCGAATTATCGAAATCAGCGATTTTGGATGGCATTCCCTTCAGTGCGAGCGCGGACGGAGCCCGGCTCGTTGTGGGCAAGGGCCATGCTCGAGACGACGTGTATGTTGGCGATCTGAAGGAGAGCGGTGCAAGACTTGAGGTCCCCACGCGTTTCACCGTGAGCGAAAGTATCGATTACCCTTCGGCGTGGACGCACGACAGCAAGGGCATATTCTTTGACTCCGATCGCACGGGAAGGCGCCAAATATTCATGCAACGACTGGATCAGGAGAACGCCGAACCGCTGAGTCAGGGATCCGAGGCTGAAGAGCAAGCGATGATGACCCCGGACGGCGCCTGGATTCTTTGCTGGTCTTCAGTCAATCCAAGCGGAGGGTCGGTTGCTACAACGCACAGTATGATGCGAATACCAACCTCGGGCGGGTCTGCCGAGAAGATTTTGGACGCGGCCGCTGACGACAGTGCCACCGATTTCCGCTGCCCTGCCGGAACTAGCGGCTCCTGCGTTTTGAACGGCTGGGAGCAGGGCGAGTTGATCTTCTACTCATTTGATCCGGTCAAAGGAAAAGGAAAGGAACTCGCGCGAACCAAGTTGGCGCGGCCGGGTGACGATCTTGATTGGAGCGTTTCGCCGGACGGGATACGAATCGCCATTTCGACCCCGCAGCTTCTAGCCGCTCAGGTTCGCGTCCTTGATACGCGACGTGGCGCAGAGCGCACCGCGGAGCTTCCGAAGGGATGGGTTATCTGGTCGATGAGCTGGGCAGCAAGTAGTGACGCTCTATTTTTGGGCGCGCAGTCGAAGGAGGGATATTCGCTGGCGCGCCTCGATCTGAACGGAAACTTTCGGGTGCTGCTCGATCGAGGAAGGAATCAATGGATTGGCCGTGTTAACGCCGCACCGGACGGCCACCGCGTGGCATTTGCCCAGCAGTCCTTCCAGAATAACGCTTGGCTGCTCGAAAATTACTGACCCGCATCACCCGCCCCGGGACTCAGGCGAGTAAATAGAGTCGGCCGTTCCTTCCTCAGGGCAACAAGACGCCGAGGTTACGAAAGACGAACCGCACGTCAAAAGCCTCAGGTCTGAAGACCTGAGCTAAATTGACCGCGCGATGCGGCACATGTAGCTCACCTCTTTAGAGGTGAGGATTTTGCCGGCACAGCAACACGAGGCAGCGCTGCGGCGGGCGCAGCATGCTGCGCCCCTACGGGGTGGAGGAAATTCTGTTAAGGTGGTTGCATGTTTAACAAGACTCGCATTTTGAGGTTTGTTCCGGCGTTTTGCGCGCTGCTGATCGTGCTCCACCTCACCGTGCTGAAGAATGCGGCTACGAGCGATGTCAGCGTGGGCGTAAGCGTCGGCATACTTCTCGGGCTCTCGATTTTGTCGTTCCTGTTGTTCAAGCCACGACCATCCTAGCCGAGAATTTTTGTCCTTCCTTCTGCTCAAACCATAGGCCGTCCTAGACTGTCCCAGGCGAGAATTTCGCGAGCGCTTGCAAACGGCACAGTGCTACAATACCGGCGCGCCGGGAGACTGGCGGCGGAGGGAGGAATTTTATGCTACTAAAGCGTGCTATCACGGCGGTTGTTTTACTCATCGCGCTGGTATTTTCTCAGGACTTCGTGCCGCTGGTGCGCGCGCAGGACGCCGCTCCTCCCACTGCTGACCAACTAGATCAGTTGTTGGCGCCGGTGGCGCTGTATCCTGATTCCCTGCTGGCGCAGATCACGACTGCTTGCACGGACCCGCAGGAAATTCTCGACGTTGATAATTGGCTGATACAAAATCCCGACCTCAGCGGCACGGCGCTCACAGATGCGGCGCAAGCAGCGGGATTCGATCCCGCGTTCATCGCGCTGGTGAATTTTCCGCAAGTTGATCACGATGATGGCGGAAAACATCGACGATTACACCGCGATTGGCGTGGCGTTTTCGGCGGACCAAGCGTCCGTGACCGATTCGATTCAGCGACTGCGCGCGCAGGCGTATGCTTCCGGCGCATTGCGCACCAACGAGCAACAACAGGTGGAAGTGCAGCAGCCCGCGGGGAAGACGGTTTATGTAATCCAGCCGGCCAATCCTCAAGTGGTGTACGTTCCGGTTTACGATCCCACGGTGGTTTACATTCGCCCGGCGGGTGGAGTGGTGGCTACGTCGTTCATCACTTTCGGAGCAGGCATTGGGATTGGCGCGCTGTTGGTTGATAACCGGCCGTGGGGATGGGGTGGCTGGGGATGGAATTGGGGATCGCGCCGCGCTTATTACAATCACGGCGTGTGGATAGGATGGGGAAATCCGTATCGTCCGCCGAACCGGTGGTATCGCCCGCGGCCGGTGTACTACAGAGACCGTCCGGGATATCGCGGAAATTGGGGCTATCGCCCGCCAAACTATCGGCCACCGACCGGTCGTCCAGTTACTCGTCCGAGTAAACCCTGGGGACCCGACAATCGTCCCGGCAACAATCGTCCTACGCGGCCGACTCCAGGTACGAAGCCGGGAACACGGCCAACGCCGGGTACGAAGCCCGGAACACGGCCGACTCCGGGTACGAAGCCGGGCGTAAAGCCGGGAGTACAGCCGAGCAAGCCGGGAGCACGGCCGAATCCGGAAACAAAGCCCGGCACAAAACCGGCTCCAGGTGCGAAGCCGGGCACACGGCCGACGCCGAATCCTGATACGAAGCCGGGGGCAAAACCGTCGCCGCGCCCAAGGCCTGACACCAAGCCGTCGCCGGACACGAAGCCGACTCCGGGCGCAAGGCCGAGCCGCGGCACGAAGCCAAACCCTGATACGAAGCCTGATGCCAAGCCGACCCCGCGGCCGAGACCGAGCCCGGAGGCAAAGCCGCAGCCAAAGCCCGACACGAAGCCGTCTCAAAGGCCAAGCTCGCAGTCGAAACCGGCAGCACAGCCGAAAACGCAGTCCAAGCCTGCAGTCTAGGTCGCAGTCAAAACCTGCGACACAAAAACCTCCGTCTAAATCAGACGACCAACCGCAGCCGAAGTAACGCTCGGTCGCGCAAGAGCGAGTCGCGATAGAAGTTAATAAACCTTCGCGGGTGTGTCTCCAAATCGTTTATTCGCATTCAGATCAAAGGTCGGTTAGGAGGAATTGCTTTCGCAGCCGCAGGAAATCGCGGATTGCATCGTTGAGGTGGCAGGGTCGCTCGGCGCCGGCGCGGCAGCAGCGCGATAAAGAAGCAGGCACGTTTGTTCTGGTCCCCGTGGTGGATTTCGTTCCGGTACGGGACCGTCGGGTGATGGCGGGACTCTATTTCGCTACCAGGTATCCGACGACGCTAAGGTTGCACGTGAAATCGCCGCTGCCGCTATACCACTGGCCATGGCGACTTCCTCGCCGGGATTGAGGTACATCTTGACCAGGAGCGAAAAAATGCTGTTTCCGTTGCCGTCGATGGGCGTGGGCAAATATATAGATGGATGAGCACCGCCGACTGGTGACAATTCAACGACGAGGAGTCTAGTCTGTGTCGTGAGACAGTTACCGGAGAGTTGTTCGATGACCGCGCGCGCAACCGCCCGGCCGTCGGGAGTTGTGGTCGGAACTGTAAAGGTCTTGCCGACGCCGGAACAGGGATCGCCGGTTGCGAAGATCGAATTACACAGGCTTGCGTCGCATGGCTCGGTGGCGGGGTTGTCCACGTCGCGATTCGGCACGGGGCTGGAAGCGGTGTTGGTGACTTGGACGAGAGCGGCTGCGATGCCGCGCGTGGCTTTGGGCGCCAGCGCCGCGATTAACAAAGCTGCAAGAAGAATGCCGCCGAGAGTAGTCAAAGCTTTCCGGATGAGGTTCATCGAATCTCTCCTTAGGACCTGAAATTGAGCCTGCGCCGCCGTGTTTATTCGCCTACTTGGTTTCCAGATGGCCCACGAGGACGGGGTTGCAGGCTGCGGAATCACTAGCACTTGAAATTTCGGCAAGCATTCCCATGGCAATCCTGTCACCCGGATTGGCGTAAATACGGACAGCCGTTCCGCCCAGGACAAAGAGGCCGGCGGAGTTATTTGGCGAAGCGGGCACCAGCGGGAAGCTGAAAGAAAACAAGTTGAAAGAACCGGGATTAGGTACCTCAAGGACCAGGAGAAAATCTGTAATTCCCGGGGTGAGACTGCAAGTCCCGGACACGTTTTCGATCACAAGGCGTTTTACCGGGAGCCCTGTGGACGTCGTCATCGGCACGATGAAGGAGGGATTCGGGCATTCTCCTGTGTTTGAGGTGCAGAGCTGCACCCCGACAGGAAAATTTGCGGGGCTGTCGGCGGCTACCGTCGGCACCGGATTCGCGCTGGTGTTGGTGACCTGCACGAGAGCGGCTGCGATGCCGCGCGTGGCTTTGGGCGCGAGCGCTGCGATTAGAAGTGCAGCAAAGAAAATACCGCCAAGCGTAGTTGCTGTTTTTCGTACGATATTCATTTGTGGGTCTCCTCGGAATTCGAAATCGAATGCAACGCAACGGCCTACTTCGTTTCTAAGTGGCCTGCGAGAGTAAAGAAACAGACGTCGCCGTTGTTCCCGTTTGCTATGTATGTGGAAACGCTAGCTCCCGGGTCGGCGTAGATCCGGGTGGTCTGATGAACCACGGCATTTGTCGTATTGGTGAGCGTCGAGGGGAAGGAGTACTGGACAACTGCGGTGTGTCCCAACTGCACATTGTCCGCCGAAAAGGGTACTGTGACTGCGACCCACACGGAATCTCCACTGGCGATGTTACATTGGGCGGATACGTCTTCAATTACCAAGCGCTTTACCGGCAATCCTGTTGAGGTCGTTAGCGGGACGTCGAACGACTGTGCCTGACCCGGAAAGCATCCAGACGAATTGTCACAGGTGGTCGCAGTGAACGGGAAGTTTCCAGGGCCGTCCTCCGTGGGGACTGCATTAGATGCCGTATTCGTCACCTCAACCAGAGCAGCGGCGACGCCGCGAGCTGCTTTTGGCGCAAGGGCGGTAATCAGCAACGCCGCAAGGAATACGCCTCCAAGGGTGGTTATTGTTTTGCGCAAGATATTCATCGGACTTTCTCCTTAGAATTTGAATTGAGAGCGCGTCGGCGAATGCCGATAACGCCCAACAAGCCGGTCCCGAGAAGCAGCATGCTTGATGGTTCTGGACTGGTCATAATGGGTGACGAGTTGGTGATGATGTCCAGCGCGTAGGCCCCGGAAGTGTTGGGGCAATCAGTCTCGCCATTTGCGAAGTCCGCTATGTTGCAGAACTGGCCGCCGGTGAGATCGAAGAAGCCGTCGCCAAGCGTGGTGCCCGCACCGATGGCCGCGCCGGGAATAAACTGGCCGTCGCTAAGCAGGACGGTATAGGTGCCGGCTGCGAGCGACGGAAACAGCATGGTGACATCGCCGCAAGTGGTTCCTCCGAAATTCGAAACTGAGCCTGCCGGCGGGCAGCCCGCGAACAAAGAATAGTTCGTCAGGTCCAGCGAAGTGCCGTTAATGAACGTAGCCCCGTCTCCCGTGCCAAGGAACAGCCCCACAAAAGGGTCCGTGCCGCCGGGAGCGATCAGCGTGCCGGCTTGGTTGGTGCCGCCGCCGAAACCGTAAGTCTGAAGCGTGACGTCGGTGTCGGTGGTAAGCGCCAGCGTCGTTGAAAAGAAGTCCTCCGGGCTGCTAAGCGTTCCAACATATGAGACGCCGTCTGCGAAGGTCGCACTCCCACAGACTGCCAGCACCGTCAGCAAAAGTAAGCATTTTAGTTTGTTCATCTCGTTTTTCCTTTTATCCGGGCTCAAGAACAACGCGCGAATTCCTACTAGAGGCCTGCCTCTGCGGAGGGGAGCGGCCATCGCTGCGCGGTGGTATCTCAAATTCAATGGAACAGGTCAATGCAGGACGGGTAATGAATAGATAACATCAAGGTAACGGTCCAAACAGCTCATTACAATAAATTTAAGTTGCGAAAAGACGGCCATACGGTGCAGAATGTTGCCACGTCCCCGCGGTGAACCACTTGCAAGACACATCAAACGCTATTTTTGTGTTCGGCCCTTACGAATTGCGCAGCGACACGCGCGAGCTCACTAAGGGCGGATCGCGCCTCAAGGTCAGACCGCAGCCGTTGGAAGTCCTGAAGCTCCTCCTGAGCAGGGCGGGCGACGTGGTCACGCGCGAAGAACTTCGCCAGAAGCTTTGGTCCTCGGAGATATTCGTAGATTTCGAGCACGGGCTGAATAATTCGGTGAAGGAACTGCGCGCGGTGCTCGCGGACTCCGCGGCCGAGCCGCGATACATCCAGACGCTGCCGAGGCTGGGTTACCGGTTTATCGCGCGGGTGGAAGTGAGCGAGACGCCAGTCTTTGGACTCGTTTCATCGTCCGGTCGGGGAACGAAATCGGCGACGGCTTCCGATGTTTCGGTTTCGGGCAATCTTGGCGGCTTGGCGGAGCGACAGTTGGCGGGCGTGTCCAGTGTTCGGCGATGGCCCGCACTTCTGGCGATCTCGCTGCTGTTATTCCTGGGTTTCGTCTCTTACCTACAGTGGGGGCGGCGCCACGTTCGACCCCAGCCGGTGAGTGGACGCGTGATGGTCGCCGTACTTCCCTTCCAGAACCTCACGGGAGATCCGGGACAGGAGTACTTCAGCGACGGTATGACGGAGGAAATGATCGCGCAGCTCGGACGCATCGATCCGCAGCGGATGGGAGTGATCGCGCGCACCTCCGTGATGCATTACAAAAACAACCCAGAGCAGATGGACCAGATCGGGCGCGAACTCGGAGTGCAGTACGTGCTGGAGGGGAGCGTGCGCCGAGGTTCAGACAAGGTGCGAATCACCGCGCAGCTAATTCAGACGAAAGATCAGTCGCGCGTTTGGACCCACCAGTACGATCGCGAAGAGAGCAATTTACTTTCGCTGCAAGGCGAAATCGCGCAGGAAATCTCTGATGCAATTCAGGTCACGCTGGGCGAACGCAAACCCGGCGAAGTTAGTCCTCCTCCAATTCCCCTCGCGCCCAAGTCGTATGCGGCCTACGACCTTTATCTCCAGGGCCGCTATTTCTGGAACAAGAGGACGCCTCAGGGGCTGCAGCAAGCGGTGGAATGTTTCAAGCAAGCCATCGCCAAAGACCCTGACTACGCTCGCGCGTACGCCGGTTTGGCGGATTCGCTTGCGTTGATGAGCTCGTACGATGTAGCTCCGCCGAGTGAACTCATGCCCAAAGCTCGCGCCGCTGCGCTGAAAGCATTGGAGCTGGATGAAAAACTCGCCGAGGCGCATGCCTCGCTCGCATTGATCGCGCAGAACTACGATTGGGATTGGCAAACCGCTGAAAAACAGTACCGCCGCGCCATCGAGTTGGACCCTAACTACGCCACGGGGCATCACTGGTACGCCGAGCATCTTGCGTTCCGCGGCCGTTTCGACGAAGCCTTTGCGGAAATCGAGCGCGCGCGGCAGCTCGATCCGCTCTCCTTGATCATCCAGGTGGACAACGGCGCTATCCTTTTCTTTTCGCGCCAGTACGACCGCGCAATTGAACAGTTTCAAGCCGTGCTCAAGGTGGAACCCAATTTTCCGCGCGCTCGAATGATGGACTTCGCATATGCGCAACAGGGACGCTACGCCGATGCGCTCGCCGATATCGAACTTTGGCGGCGCGTTGAAAACGACCACTGGATCTTGACCGAGGAAGGCTACGTTTTCGGATGCGCGGGACAGCCCGCTGAGGCTCGCCGCGCGTTGGAAAAGCTAGCGTTGATGAACCGGCGCAGCAAAATCGATCCGTTAGCTTTTGTCGCGCCGTACATTGGCCTCGGCGACAAGGACGAGGTGTTCGCGTGGTTGGACAAAGCGCTGGCCAACCATTCGCCGGGGCTCACCGCACTTAAGGTTGACCCCATCTACGATCCTCTGCGCAGCGACCCGCGATTTAAAGCTGTGCTGAAGAAGGTTGGACTGGCGGAATAATTATTTGGGCTGGGATTGTTTTAGTTCTTCGAACCAGTGGAGGATGACGTTGAGTTGGGAGCCGGTGGTTTTGTCGTCGGCTTCGACTGCGGCGACGAAGCGGCCATCGGCGGCTACGTCGTAACCGCTCCAAGCTCTCTTGTTTTGGAATAGCTTCACCGGTTTGCCCGGATTTAGCGCATTTCCCGGCGCGAACTTTACCGACATCAGTCCGTCCTTGGCGAGAAAGAACAACTCGTTGCCGGAGCGCGCCCACCGCGGGGACAGGCCGCCTTCCGACGAGATCTGCGCGCGCGTATTGGGATCATTCATAGCTTGCACGAAAACTTCACCCTGCCCAGACTCGTCCGAGACGTAGGCGAGCCATTTTCCGTCGGGCGAGAGACTGGCCCCGTCTTGATCAAACGGCGCGACGACCAACGGGCGCAGCTTGTGATCGCCTTCGATGGCCACTGCGTAAATGTCTGTTCCGGTTTCCTTGTTGTCGCGGCTGAAGACAAGTTCACGTCCGTCCGCTGTCCAACCGGAGAGGTTTCTGACCGGGGCACCATCGGTCACCATGGTTTCGTCACCCTGAACTATGCCATGCTTCACGTATGCCTGCATGCTTCCGGATTTTGAAGAAGTATAGGCCAGCATCTTGCCGTCCGGCGACCAGTAGGGCTCGTAATCGTCCCCTCCAAAGCTCGCCTTGGTGAATGTATCCCGCTCGATGTCATACACCCAGACATCGAACGAGCTGCCTTGCAGAGTAAGGGCGATGCGTTTGCCGTCGGGCGAGATGATCGGAGAGGAATAGGGTTTCACTCCTTCCGTGACATTCGTGGACTTGCCGGTTCGATCGAGCCAAACAAGGTTGCGCTGGAATGCGACAAAGCCTCCGGGTTGGAATACCAGCGTGCCGCTTTTTGAAACCGCAAAAGTTGCATCGCCGTTGGATGCTCCGGTCATAATCCCTTCGGTCACTGGGACCGGCGTGCCTTTCACTTCCATTCGTTTGGGATCGAAGCCAACCACGTAGAGCGTGCCGTTGCGCGCATAGGCAAGGTAACCGCCGGGAATATAGCGCGCATTGGTGCCGCCCTCGATCAGCACTTTGCGCTTTCCTGAGGCCAATGACAAAACTTCGATTCGTGCTTCGTTGAAGGAGCGACCGGTCCAAACCGTGAAGAGCACGCCGGTATCTCCGGGAAGCACGTTGGGCCACAAGTGGCCGCGATCTTCCGGAGTCGATTCCGTCTGCGTCACCTGTTTCGGCTGGCCTCCTCCGGCCGAGACTGCATACATCCCGGAAGCGAATGACTTGATGTAGTAGATTGTGTCGTCATCCGACCAGGAGCCTCCGATAGGACCCGCGTGATCCGCCAGTTCCACCGGACTTCCGCCGCGCAGCGATATTTTCTTTAGCTTGTAATCGTCGGATACGAATCCGAGCCAATCTCCGCCCGGCGAGAAGAAGGGGCAGTGCGCGCCCTCCGTGCCGGAGATAGGCGTGCTGTCGAAGGACCCCAGTTTGCGCATATAGAGTTGCGTCTTGCGATCATCGCCGCGGGCCGAGTAAATGATCGTGGAGCCATCCGAGGAAATGGCGAGCGGATCAGTTGAGTCGTTGGGCAAAACCTGGCCAGCGGGAAGAGCGACGGAGAGGTGCACAGGGGCAGGACTTGCCTGCGTTAGGCCGATCTTCCAAACCAGGTAAGCCGCGGCCAGCGCCAAGAGAGCTCCGGCTGCGATCCAAATGGCGCGATCGCGGGTCTTGCGTTTGGCGACGACTGGTGCGGGGACGCCCGCTTGCGAGCCGGCAGAAGCGATCCAGCCGAGTTCGCGTTTCAGGTCGCCTGCGTTTTGCCAGCGCTCGTCGGGATCTTTCTCCAGACAGGTTTTCACTACGCGTTCGAGGGCAGGCGGCGCCATCGGTTGCAGCTCGCTGATGGGCCTGGGCTGCTCCTTCAGGATCGCTGCGATCAGGCTCGCGGTACTCTTGGCGGAGAAGGCTTTCTTTGCGGTGGCCATTTCGTAGAGCACGGAGCCGAAAGAAAAAATGTCGCTGCGAGCGTCGGCTTCCCCGCCCTCGAGTTGCTCGGGGGACATGTATTGGTACGTTCCGACAATGGTGCCTTGCGCAGTGAGCGCGTCGGTCTGGGCCTTTCCGACCAGAGGGCGACTGACCGTGGGCGAGCTAGAAAAATCGCTGGCAAGCGGCGGGACGCTGGATTTCGCGAGACCAAAATCGAGAAGCTTCGCGCCGGACTTCGTCAGCATGATGTTGCCGGGCTTCAAATCGCGGTGGATCACTCCCTGGCGGTGAGCGCGGTCAAGAGCGTCGGCGACTTCGATTGCGTAGCGCAAAAGGTCGGTGGTAGCGAGCGGTCCGCTTTCGAGGCGCTTCGCCAGCGTCTCTCCCTCGATATATTCCATTACGAGATACTCGATGCCGTCCTGGTTGCCGACGTCATAGAGCGCGCAGATGTGCGGATGATTGAGGCTGGAAACGGCGCGGGCTTCGCGTTCGAAACGCTGGCGAACTTCGGGAGTGTCGGCTAGACCTTGCGGAAGGACTTTTATGGCGACGGTACGGTCCAGGCGGGTGTCGCGTGCGCGATAGACTTCGCCCATGCCGCCTGCCCCCAGCGGCGATTGAATTTCGTAAGGGCCGAGTTTTGTGCCGGAGGCGAGGGACATTGGCGCGCATTATAGAACAGCGGAGGCGCGGCGCGATTTAGAAATAAAGAATGTGAAGCGGAGCGCGATGGGGGTCGGCGGTAACTGCGTCGCGACTGCCTATTTTTGCGGTGGTATTAATGGTTTCCGCACGTACAGTAAAGACCCGATATAAAACCGGCTGGGTTGGACGTCTCATAAGGGTGAGGTGACGGCCATGCCACAGGTCCGAGTTTTGATCGTGGACGACAATGAGTCCGTGAGAAACGGAATCCGTGTGTTCCTGGAGCTTCATGAGGGTTTTACTGTTTGCGGAGAAGCGTCGGATGGCCTGGAAGGAATTAAGAAAGCGTTCGAGCTGCAGCCGGACGTGGTGCTGTTGGACCTGAGCATGCCGAACCTTAGTGGCATGGAGGCAACGCACTTGATCCGCCAAGGCTCTCCGCTAACAGAGATCGTGATTGTTACCAACCATATGTCACTGGAAGCGGCACGACTGGCGGCTACCGTGGGGGCAAGCGGGTTCGTGACAAAATCGCAGATCCCGAGCGATCTGGTGCCGATGATTAATGAAGTTATGAGGAAACACGCGGCTTGATTCGATCTTCGTTTTGACCTTCTAAGAATGTCGCGCGAGTGGTACCGGGACTCGCGCCGCTTTTTGCCTGAACCCCCTACAGGAACTTGATCGGGAATCTACCTGATGCACCCGATGCCGCACGGCCCCAGACCCGTTATGATGCGATAGATTTCAAGGATGGCGTAAGGCGATGAAACGGCCGGCTGGATTGACGGTTATAGGGGTTGTGATGGCGGGCGCGGCGGTGGTTCTGGCGCTGGGATGCTTGGCTTCCTTTTTTATTGCCGCGATGGGGATAACCGAAGGGCTTTCGGGAGATGCCGCGTCGAACGCGATCATCGGTATGGCAATGGGCGGCGGTTTTTCGTTGCTGATTCTGGCGATGGCGGCGGCGTGTTTGGCGGATGGCGTGTTCAAGATGCGGAGATGGGCATGGAGCGTTTCTATCGCGTGGATTGGCGCGGGCTTGGCGTTTACTGTGATCAGCCTTGTTGCTTTCCGGAGGTACGTCTTGCTTCCAGCCGGGCCATCGGTTCTTTTTCATCTGCTTGTAGTGGCTACGGCCGGCTGGATGTTGGCTTACCTGTCGAAGCCCAGCGTGAAGCGGATTTTTGGAGCGTTGAGCGCTTGACCAGCGCGGATTCGGATCAGCTTTGAACGAGGAGAAAATAAAACAATGGCTAAGCTAACTGCTGCGGCTAGAAAACGTTTGCCGAAATCGAGCTTCGTGGAGAAAGGCGCGCGGAAATATCCGATTCCGGATGCTGCTCACGCGCGGGATGCATTGGCGAGGAGTTCGGGAAAGCCGGAGCACGCCGATGTGGTTGCCGCGGTGAGGCGAAAATTTCCGAAGATAAAAATAGGGAAGAAGAAATAACGGACTCGCTGCCCTTTCGAGCGGAAGCTATCGCGATACTGATTCGAAGAACGTGCGGTCACAGGAGGCGACAAATGTTTGGATACGGGATAGTGGGGACCTTGTTGATTATCTGTTTGATCGTTTGGCTGGTACGAAGAGCGTAGGCCGCTTTAGAAGCGGGGTTGAAGCGCGGCGCTACGCATCGCTCGATTCTAAACTTTAAAGAGCCGGCCCTTCGCAAAGGACTCTGGGTGAATCCGTAAGGGATTCACGAGACGGGCCCGGCGCTACGAAAGTTGAGTCGATGGCATCGTGTTTGGATGGAGAAAGCGGGAGCAAGCTCCCGCACTCCACAGAAACGTGGCGACGCTCAATTTGGAGTGCGGCGGCTCGCCGCCGCTTTGCGGAGCGATCCGTCGAGAAGAATTCACAGCGTAACGAATTCCTCCGGAATTCAGCGGCGCAGGCGGCGCATCCAATCGCCCCAGGCGAAACCGAGACGCGACATGATTATGCTCGCGACGAGGGCCATCGCCATCACCAGCCAGAATTGAGCGCGGGTGCTTTCGGCGAATTGGAACTGATACGGATCGTAGAGGTAGTTGGCGGGATCGAAGTACGCGAAATAGGCCATGCCGAAGATGGGGTTCCTCGCTGCGGGGGACAACAGGAAATTTGCAAACGGCCACTGCACGGCGAGAAAGCTAAACACGAACAATGGGCCGGTGATTGCAGCCAGTTTCCAGCGTCCCCAGTTGTCCCTTTTCTGCCAGAAGAGATCCAAAACAATCGCGGGGACAATCAGCAGCATTGGAAATCGCAGCGGAACGAAGTGCGTAATGTGCTGGTAAACCGGTCCCAGCTTCGGCACGGCGGGAAACAGCGGCAGGATCCATTCGAACGCCAGCAAGATCGCGGTATAAATCGCCGCGACCGTGGTACATCCCCAGCGCCACCGCGAAGCCCACGCCGGAGCGATCAAGACCGCCGGAATAAAAATTGCTACGGCCAGGTAGCAACTCGCGCTGTGCATGTTCGTTGGCCAAGTGCTTTGCGTAAGGATAATCCCAAGCTGTCCGACGCAAAGCGCGCCTACGAACAGCAGGATCCACATCAGACGGCGGCGAACCTGTTCCGTGGAGCGGTTCATCATGCCCGCTAGCAGCGCCATCATTCCAATCTTGATCGCAAGCGAACCCAGCGAAAGCAACGTATGCGGCGGGCTGACAATTTTCACGTCGAGCCCGTAGGCGTTGTGCCACCAATTGTCGAGCGGGGCCGACGTTAACATCGCTAAACATCCCCAGACGGCGATGAAGGCTCCGAAGGGCCCGCGAAATCCCCAGATTTTTACCGAGGTGCTCTGCGCGGCTTCTCCGCCGAAGGTGGTGCTCAGGATCATATAGCCGCACGCGATGCCGACTAACACGCCGGTCATTTGAATCGCGATGTGCGCGGGCGTCCAGAAGGTGTCGCGGCCGATGGTCATGTGCCAGGAAATGTCCCACAAGCCGCCGATCGTGCCGGAGACGAGCCCCGCAAGCATGCACCAAATGGTCCACGGGACGGAAGTTACGGTGGTGGCGGGGTCGTAGCCGATTCGCGCTTGAACTGGTGCGGCGAGCGGAATTGAGTAGGCCATCGTTTTCACTCCCAGCAGTATTTCCAAGAGTGTACAAGGCTCGGAGCGGGCGGGCAAAAAGGTTTTTTTGACGCGTGGTGATGAGCGCACCCGGTTTTTCCTTTGAAGCGGCGTGCGATATTATGGGCGAATTAGGAGGCTCCATGAAACGAGCGGGCGTACCGGCGGTCGGCTTAGGCGTGCTGAGTGTTTTCGTTTTCCTTATTGGAATTTCCGCGAAGGCTCAGGCGCACGCGAACACGGTGGAGGCGAAGGCGGCTACCGCGGCAATTGCTTCGCGAACTGCGGATGTGAACGGCTTGAAGATTCATTACCTGACGGCTGGGCATGGGCCGGCGGTGATTCTGCTGCACGGATACACGCAGACGTCGCGGATGTGGCGGCCCATCATTCCACTTCTCGCGGAGAAATTCACTGTGATCGCGCCGGACCTGCCGGGGATTGGCGACTCGGAGATTCCCGCGGACGGTTTGGACATGAAGACGGCGGCTATTCGCATCCACGCGCTGGCGAAATCGCTGGGAGTTGAGAAAGCAAGAGTAGTTGGGCACGACATCGGATTGATGGTTGCGTATGCCTACGCGGCGCAGTTCCCTGCCGAAACGGAGAAGCTGGTGGTGATGGATGCGTTTCTTCCAGGCGTGGCCGGATGGGAGAGCGTGTACAACGACCCGAGCATCTGGCATTTTCGGTTTAACGGGACGACGCCGGAAGCGTTGGTGCGCGGTCGCGAGCGGACTTATTTCGATTATTTTTGGAACGACTTCGCCGCCAATAAGACACATTCGCTTTCGGAAGCGGATCGCGCGGCTTACACGGCGGCATATTCCCGTCCGGGGCGAATGCGTGCGGGGTGGGCGTACTTCGTTTCGTTCCAGCAAGCGGCTAAGGATTTTGCGGAGCTTTCCAAAACCAAGCTGACCATGCCGGTTCTGGCGATTGGGGGCGAGAAGGCCAACGGGACATTGTTGGGCCAGCAGATGAAGATCGTGGCTACCGACGCGAAGATGATCGTCCTGCCGAACACCGGACATTGGGTGATGGAAGAGCGCCCCAAGCAGACGATGGACGCGCTGATAAAGTTTCTGTGACGGAGCGGCGAAAGCAAAGTCAAAAGAGCTGGCGGGACGCCCTTCGGCTGCGCTCAGGACAAGCCGGCGCTACAAAAAGCGGGTCGATGGAAATATCCGCGATATTGCGATGGCATCGTGTTTGGACGGAGAAAGCGGGAGCAAGCTCCCGCACTCCACAGAAACGTGGCGAGGGTCAATTTGGAGTGCGGCGGCTTGCCGCCGCTTTGCGGACCGATTGACGGGCTGGAGAGAAGCGGGGCGGGCGCGGAGAAAGATTGGAATAAACGCAGTGCCGCCCCGTTAGGCGATTCGTTACCGCTTGTCGTAGACCAACACGGTGCTGTAGTTCTTGCCGTCGGGCGTCTTTCCGGATCCTCTGATGGTCGAAACTTTTCCGTCCTTTGATACCTCCGCCGTGGACTTGCCCATTTCTTTTCCACCTCTTTTCAGAATGGCCTCAGCTTTGTTGGAGCTGACGCGCTTGATGGCGATGGCGTCTGCGCCGCCGGGAGCTCCCGAGCCGGTGACGGCGGAGTCCTTGCCATCGTAGTTTGTGACGAAGCTGTAGTCGATCGGCTTTCCATCCGCGGCGACTCCCTTGTAGCTGAACTTCGTGCCGCCGTCTTGCGCCACGACTTCCCGAGTCAGGCTCTTTGGCATCGGAACGCCCGTAAGTTTCGATTTTTCGGTGTTGAGCTTCCAGGTGCCCACAAAAGGACTTGCCTGCATCATCGCCTGGGCCATCAGGGGGCCAGCGGCGACGGTCGAGAGCGAGAGAGCAGCGAACAGCAATAAAATACGCTTCATGTGTTCTCCTTGAATTTTATTTGGCGGTTTTTCGGCCGACGGTGGCGGATTATGCGCTCGCTAAGGTTTGGATGGCAAGCTGAATAATTTTGCTCCGTGAAACCAGCGGAGCATATGTTTGTTCCCCGATCGCGCACGCCGCCGCGAGTGATTCGCAACAATCGCCGGTGAAAAACGGAAATTCTGTCCCGAGCCTTCTCGCTGAACGCCTATCAACACCAAAGCATCGGAGCGCCCCTCCCCGGCGAGAAGTTACATAAGAATACATTTCGAGATGTTCTAAGGGGCAATCCGAGGTTTTCTGACGCGAAATACAGCTATTACCCGACGCGAAGATCATTGGGACGCCGCATCATACGAGGGTAGTCAAATCCCGGAGGAGGTTTTTACGTGCTCAAAAGGATTTCGATTTCGTTAGTACTGCCTGTGGTATTAGCGTTTTTCGCCGGTTGCGGCGGAAGCAGCCATCACACAACGCAAAACGAAGTACCCGTTGTTGTCTCAATCTCCGATCAACCACCAAACGTGGGAGTGCTGTCTTTCGATCTGCAGATCACAGGGGCATGCTTGCTTACGAGCGCGGACGCGACGGCAACTACGTGCAGCGGCGCCGCGAACCTGTTCCCTGCTAACCAGGGAACTATACCCGTGCAGCTCTCCGACCTGCAGACATCACAGCAGTCTGACGTCCTGGCGACTACGACAGTGGCGCCGGGCACTTACTCCGCGGTCCTGCTTACCTTCGGGACAGCCACAGCGGCGGTCAATGTCGATCCCGGCACAACCGACACCGATACCGCAACGCCTCCAAATAGCTGCACAGCGGCGGCGACTCCGACGGTGTGTCAGCTTTCCCCAACGCTCACACCGAGTTCGGTAAACGTACCCTTCACGAATCCGGTTGTCTTTACGGCGGGCCAACCCGAAAGTGTGTCGCTTGATTTTAACGTGGCCAGCTCGCTGATAGAAGCGACGGCGGGTGCTACCAACACTTTCACGATTGATCCCAGCGTCACCGCATCAGCTTCATCGACTGCGGGAAGCGACGGAAACTTGTTCGATGCCAATAACGTCACGGGCACGGTGACAGCCGTTCATACGAATTCCTTCACGATAACGGATAGCGTGACGAACCAGCCGGTCACGCTCGCTCTTGCCACCGGCTCGACTCCCACGGCTTTTAACGGATTTACAAACTGTACAGCCAACAATCTAACTTGCATTCAAGTCGGCCAGATCGTTACGACCAATTTCGGCATTAGCGACACGAATCCACTCGTGCAAACGGCGTCATCGATCACCGACAATGGCGGCTTCCAACAGGCCCAAGCTTTTGAAGGCACCATCGTGGAGACCGGTGCGACTCCAATGGTACTTGTCACGGGCGTATTGGCGGGAAACACGCAAGGCGTCAGCGTTGGCCAAACTCTCACGCTCGTGCCGCCTACGACGAGTGCAGGTTTCTCCGTAGCAGTTCCGGCCGGCCAGACCTTACCTGGGAATGTCTCATTCGCCGGGCCAGGGGATTTTGTGGTTGGTCAAAATGTCTTGATCGATTCCACAGGGATCACGACTGCGGGCAACGTTTCTACGACTACGGCAGATGAAATAGCATTGGAACCGACGCAATTTAGCGGGACGGTTTCTTCCATCACGTCGCCGAATGTGACGGTAAACGGGCTGAACAATTTCTTCGTTGACAACAACATTCAGAACATCAACTTTGAAACCGGCACGCAGACTACGTTTGGAGGAACCGTAGCAACGACGGGATTCAACGGCATAACCGTCGGTGATCAAACCGACATGAGCGGCTTCTTGTTCAACGGTGGTGTAGGTCAAAGCCCGGTGGTTTTCGGTGAGACCATCCTTGACAACGGCGTCGTGCCTGCTCAAGGGATGAAGACAACAAGATAAGTATAGGCCCACAAATTAAACGGCGCACCTTGCTCGAACCAAGGTGCGTCGTTTTTTATTTGGGCGCAGTTATTGGACTTTTAACGGCGAGTCATTCGCCCGCCGAGTGACTTCCCTCCCGCAAATACCGGCAGCTCCGCGAGGTAGAAAGACGTCATCAAGGCGGAGACATCCGATAAATTTCAGGCCAAAGTTGCGTTCACAGAGGCAGCGCGTAACGCAGCGGGCGAGCAGCACTTGTTTTCCAGAAGTACGCGAGGATGATGATGCTCGCGATGGCAGCGTACGCGCACCAGAGCGAGGTGAACGCATATCGCTTGAACGCCATCACAACCAGCAGAATCGTGAGGTTTGCCAGACCGAAAATCACCATCGGCCTGACCTCGGACAAAAATAGCGAGCCGCACGTTGCAATCACATACAGAATCGCGACTGCGGTGTTGTTCGTCGCTTGATTGATGTACACGATGCTGTTTTGTTTTTCGAAGATCTGCGTCGGGTAAGCCGTCAACGCCCACAATATGTAAAGCGTCGTACCTCCGCCGAGCACCACCAGCGGCAGCATGCGCCGGCGGCCTTTCCCATCAGGTTCAAACAGCAGCACGCTGAGCGGAAGCAGCAACGGAAGAAGGCCCTGCGCGTAAAGCATGAATGCCGCGCCCATGTCGTGCGTAACTTGCGGCGAAAGTCGGCCATCCAAGCCCAGCCAGACGAATCCTTCGATGAACTGATGAATCGCAAATAGAATTGGCAGCGATGCGAATAGGAATTCGCGCCGGTGCTTCACCTTCGTCAAGGTGACCACGCCGACGGCTCCCAAAGCTGTGCTCCCCACAAAATTCGCTGTTGCTGAAAAACACATGGTCGATTTTCTCCGGTGGGAGGATTACATCCATCGTCGAAGAAGGCAAAAGATTTTTTTGTAAATCGAAAAGAATCGGCGAGGCGCGGCGTGGCCAAAGCTCTGATTCGACCAGCGCAATGTAGCTCCGTCTTTTGACCCGAGCACTGCGAGAGTCGTGCACGCCAACTCTCGCCAAAGGCCTCACCCCGGCGCGCCGGGGTGAGCTACATGACCTTGCCGGACAGGAATACGTGCCGATCATTAGAACACGCCATCAGCGGGATTTATCCCGCTCGAAAACCTAGCGGCCGCCCGTTTTCCATTTCCCGTCTTTTTCGAGGCTCTCTCGTACGCGGAGCGCGGTGATTTTGCGGATCAAAGCGAGAGGCAGCGGCTTTCCCAGCGGAAACTGGATCGACCCTTTGCCCATGGTAAATTTCGAAAGCTCCTTGGCGAAAGCGCTCATCGCCGAGCGCGTGGGATAGAAGCCGATGTGATGTCTGAACGCGGCGAACATCACCAGTATCCTGCGATAAGAAAAGGCAGGCATGCGCCACTTGATGCTTTCTTTCGCGCCCGGTGCAGCCTTGCGAACGCAGGCGCGCATTTCGCGCAGTTTCTTACGAGCCTCTTTGGGCGCGGCATCGATGTACTCGTCGATGCTTTTTGGCGACGCTTTTCTTGGGGTCATGGTCTTATCTTATCAACCCGACTCCACCGCGCGCCAATCGAAGTGTCAGTGGCCGAGCGCTTGCGTCCACGTGCTGACGGTGCGGGCTATTTCCTGCAAGACGGCGGCGTCGGTTTTGCCCGAGCTTTTCAGCACGTGGAACGAGTGATCGGCCGTTTCGATCACATGCAAGGTCGCCCGCGAACCCAATTCGGAGTGGATAGGGCGAAGCAAATTTAGATCCGCGAGCGTGTCGCGCGTTCCCTGTAAGAAAAGCATCGGCAATTCGACTAAGCGCAGGTGCTCCGCGCGCTTTGTCCCCGGCTGATTCGGCGGGTGCAGCGGGAAGCCGAAGAAGATCAGACCGCGAACGCCGTCCAAGCCGCGCTCTGATGCGGCTGCGAGAGAAGTCATCCGCCCGCCGAGCGACTTCCCTCCCGCAAAAAGCGGCAGGTCTGGAGCTGCTTTCGAAGCCGCATCCACAGCCGCGACCACCGTAGCCGTGAGCACAGGCGGCCTATCGGGAATCTTGCGCTGCTGCTCCATGTACGGAAATTGGAATCGCAGCGTGGCCACTTTCACGGCCGCCAGTTCCGTTGCAAGTGCCTGCATGAACGGGTGATTCATTCCGGCGCCCGCGCCGTGTGCCAGCACCAACAAAGATTCGGCCCTCTGCGGCCGTACCATAATCGCAGACACCTCGCCCGCGTTTTGAACGGCAAAACGGATGTCCGTGCTGCTCGCCATGACGTTCTCGCAACCTTCCCGCAGCCGCGTAATGTTTCCATCGCTGCAATAGCAAGAATAGCAAAGTACTATGGCGAATTTTATAGGCTCGGAACAAGATCGCTTAATCGCACTCTGCAGAGGCGGGCAGCTTGGGGGAAAGTGTTTTGCGAACGACGGGGACGCCGGCGCCAACGGAATCGTTGCTGAATGAGCTGGATCTCTGCGTAGGCGAGGCAGACATACCGGCACTCGACACGGCAGCGCAATCACACGATTCGGTCCCACAATCACCGGATTCCATAACGCCAACATCGGCAACGCCATCAATCATTCAATCATCCGCACAGCCCGCGAAAACATCAGCGTCGCAGGCTCAGCAAGCATCTGTTGACGAAGTTCCCATCGGAGTACTCGAGGTGCCCGTTGGCGTGTGGGGTTCGCGGCGCGGCGCATTCTCTTCGGGCCAGTTCGGACGCATCGAAGTATTCGCAGAAGAAACGTCCACGGTCATCGTCTTTCCGCATGGCGCGGTGATTCGCGTGTCTTCCGCTGTCGCTCCGGGCCAAATGATGATGGTTACCAATCGCGATTCCAATCAGGTTGCCGCTTGCCGCGTGGTAAAAGCCAGAAACTTTCCGAACACGAAAGGATATGCCGAGGTCGAGTTCTTTCGGCCCACCGTTAAGTTTTGGGGCGACTACGTTCCGCAGGGCATGATGAAATTGACAGCAGCGCCCGCGCCGGCAGCGGCGGACAAATACGCGGACGATTTCTGGAACAACGCTTACTCGCCGGAAATGATCAACATTCTTGCCAACGCCAAGACTGCTTCGCCGGTGCCCTTCCCGGCTGCTCCGAACAAAGTGGCGCCGATCGGAAGCCGCGCAAAACACATTACTTCGGCGGGAAGACTGGCGCAGCGCGCGACGCCTACATTAGCGCCGGCACTCATACATGCGCATCAACGCGGCCAGAGCGCGGGCGAGCGTTCTTGGATACGCGATTTCTTGAACTCGCTGCCGGGGCAGGTAGTCGCTCTAAGCGGGGCGGATCGGAATTTCTCTCCGAAGCCCAAGATGGCTTTCGCGTGGGTCACTGTGACCTGTCTCTTGCTAATGGGCGCGACGGGAATGTTTCTGCTGCATCGCGGAATGCCGCAGGCTGACACAACGGCTCAGACAAATCCGGCGTCCGGAGCGCCCGACATTTCGTTAATGGCGAATGCCGCGCAGAGCGCGCAATCCGAAAGCGATTCCACCTCTGGCGCGCCTTCGGTCGAGCCGGGAGTGCCCGTCATCGCGAAGACTGAAAACTTTCCAGGCACGCAAGCGCGCGAGTACGGCGATAACGCCCGGACATCCCAGCCGTCATCGAAAATGTCTAGCTTGGCGCGCAAAATACTGAACAACGGCACGCCGCTGGTCGCGCCGCCGGTAGCGCGCCGCTCAGCCGCATTGATCGGCAAAGAAGCGCCACCCAGTATGACCGGTGCGAATCCGAATCCCGGCACGGGAACGCTCTCAGGAATCTTTTCGGCTTTCCTGCCGACCGGCGGCCGCGTGAAGGAGCCGCAACTCATTTCCAAATCAGCGCCCAATTATCCGGACATGGCTAAACAAACCCAAATTGAAGGTGAAGTCACCGTGAAGGCGGTGATTGACATCACCGGCAAGCTAACCAACATGAAAGTAGTTTCCGGCTCGCCGATGCTGCAGCAAGCCGCGCTCGATTCCCTGCGCACATGGAAGTACGAGCCCGCCCTCCTCAACGATAAACCCGTCCCAGTCCAAACCTCGATCACCGTAAAGTTCCGCCTGCGCTAGGGCTCGCGTGCCCGCAGAGGCATTGCCAAACTCTGTTTAATGCGGCAAAATCGCGTCAGCGAAGAGACGCTTAGCGCATTGAAATAGCGCAGGAGGCAGCGGCGTGACACGAAAATATTGGCGAGATCTTACCCCCAGCATCCTTGTCGCAGTTGGGATCGTGGTGTCAACGTTCGTTGCGTCGCGCGCTGCCGGATCCGGATGGCTGGTTCTGGGCGGGCCGTTGCTACTGGCGCTCTCGGTTGTCGGTGCGGACGTGTTGGACGCGCGGCTAAGAGGAGAATCGTCAGGTCCGTCTTGGGCTGCGCTGTTAATGGGAGGCTCGTGTCTGTTGGCAGGTTTGATCGTAACTCTTCGCGATCCAACTCTTGTGAAAACGCTGATGCCGATTCTTGGCGTGGCTGCTTGGGTCACCGTCCTGCGGCCTGTGAGCGGAAGCAAGGCGTGCAGGAACGTCTAACCGCTGGCCTCTGACCTCGATCAAGCGATCCAGCCTGTCGTTGGGCCGGACGCGCCCCCATCGGACGCGCACTGCCGGACCGCTCTTCACCAGGACGCGAACCTTTCACTCGCGCACCCGAAACACATTCCAACTGCTGACGCCTCGTGACTACCGTCGCGATTGCCGTCGTCGCTACCGTCGTGACTACTGAAGGATGGTAACTACGGCGGCGCAATTTCCCACGGCCGTGCCGATTGCAGCGCCCGTCGTGTTGTATCTCACTACACCGGACTGATCGGAGCAGAACGCGCGCGTACCCGTCGTAACTGAAACCGGCGTGGCGTTCACTTCGAAATCCAGGAAGGGAGAAAGTACGGTGCCTGCGCCGTTCGCCGCGACTGCCGCAACGGTGTAGCCCGTCTTTGTTCCAGCGGTCAAAACCGGATCGATCAAGCAAGCCGTCGCTGGTGCAGCCACGCAACCTGCCGCGCCGCCCAAACTGGCCAAAGGCGCAAAGCCCGTGCCATACGTCGCGGAATAAGTGATTTCCGACGTATCGAGCGTGCGAACCGACCCCACTGCCGAAGCTTCATTGGCCGCGATGCGCGCGCGAAGCAAGTTCGGAATTGCGATTGCCGCGATGATCAGAATGATTGCCACAACGATTAATAATTCAATTAACGAAAATCCGTTCTCTTTCTGTTTCTTAACCATCAGCGTGTTTCTCCTTGGCCGACCCGCGAACTTTAATCTTCGTTTGCCGTTCCCTGGCGGGGGAACTACCCGCTATAGAGCACGACAAACGCCGTTCGTAGACGCCGCGCATTCCCGGAGAAAACAATCTGTAAGTCCCGTGTTAACAAACGTCGCCGCACCAATAAGGCTGGCCCTCAAATCAAAAAGCTGTTTCACTTCTAAATTCGCCACAAGAAACCCCGACAAATCTCGCCTGCCAAAGCATTAACAGCCCGCCCCAAAGTGAAACACCGCCCCTTTATACACCTCCGGTTTCGATGAAATTATTGTTTTTTCCCGGCTCAAAATGCCGAAGCCTCGCCCGATTCATCGCGGGCCTCGCATTTTCCGTAATTCCAGCCAACTCAGCCTTTTTGCCCACCCGTAACCTCATTTGAATAGTGTGCGAATTGGAACAGCGGCGACCTGCGCGCCATAGGTACTATCCTCGTTGTGTGTTGCACTCGTCCGCAGTGGCATCGTTTTACGCGCGCGGCACTACAAGGAGAATCGAGATGAAGAGATCGCTGATTATGAGTACGTTTTTTCTAGTGCTACTGTCTGTCGGCTGCTCCGCGGGACCGCAAGGCCAGCCCGGACCACAAGGTGCGCCAGGTCAAGACGCGCAGCGTGACCGAGACGCTCAGCGCGACCGAGACGCACAGCGCGACCGCGATGCAGAACGCGCGCGCCAAGCTAACTCCGGACCATGCGCAGCAGGTGAGCATCAAGCCACTGACCATGATGGAAGGCCCGTCTGCGTCCGCGACTAAGGAAGAGCTGTCTCGCGAATCTCAAAGGGCTTCATCCTGAGTGCATCCGCTTTCCTTAGGCCTCGGCAAATCGCTGAACGATGAATTATTTTTGGCTCAGCAGATATAGGTCGGCGTGGCCGTCGGGGCGTGCGTAAACCACGGTGGAAAGGTCTCGCGAAAAATCGTAAGCGTTGCCGCTACTGGCGTTAAGAGTGAAAGCAAAAGGAAGCTTGAGCGCCACTTGTGGCTTGCCGATAAGTTTTCCGTGCTGCCAGAGCTGACGGTAAATTGTAACTTCGTGCCGCGCCGTGACCGCGTACAAGAAGGACTTGCCATCGCGAGCGAACAACGGGTTGAAAGTGACCACGCCCGGCAACAGTGAAATGCACTTCTTATCGGACATGGAGAACTGGTGAATTCCGGTCCTTTCTCCGACCCACACTGCGCCAATCAGGTATTGCCCGTCCGGAGAAACATCGCTGGAATTGCCACAATCGCCGGCGATTTTTTCCGGGCTCGAGCCGTCTGCGTTCTCTCTCCAAACGGTCGGCACAGATGCTCCCTTCTCGACACCGGTCAGGTAAACGAATTTCTGGTCAGAACTCCAAAACAGGGTGAAAAGGCCTGCTCCGAGCCAGGGCAATTCTCGAAGGCCGCTGCCATCGCCTCCCACGACGAAAGCTTTGTCGGCTGCACCGTTTTCGGACTCCGAAAAGGAAAGGCGAGAATTATCCGGCGCCCAGTTTAACGTCGAGATGGATTCCGAACTGGCGAGTTTCACTTTATTGCTGCCGTCAATGCTCGAGACCCAGAGCTCGTTGCGGTCCGCTGATGGAATCGTGATATACATCACCCTCTTATCATCACGCGACACGGCAGGCTGGCTTGCGTTTTCCGACGCGATGTCCGTGGATCGCTTCGAATGAACGTCGTAGACAGTCAAAAGACCGGTGTCTTTGCCGCTCACAAAGTAAATTCCTTTTCCTTCCGGATCAGCCATCGGTGAATAGTCCGGTCCGGTTCCAAAGGTAATCTGCTCCAATGTTTTGTCCTTTAAACTGTACTTCCAGATATTAGTCAGCCCGCCCACGGTGTGGCTGAACAGCAGGCTTTTTCCGGCTACGGCCCATGCCGCGTCGTCCGGATATGCGGGTATCTCACCCAAATCCGATGCCGTTCGTTTGGACAGATCCACTTCGTAGGCGTGCGACTGTGGAAGTAGGGAAAGCTCGTCACCTGTAAACACGAGCAGGCGATTGCCGTCGGGGAACGGCAAAATTCGTTTGGGAAAAAGTGTGCCAGCGTCAAAACTGTACACCTGTTCCTCGCTCAATCTAGATCTGTCCGCGCGAAAGATGCCTCGGCTTCCTCCTTTCACATAAAAAATGGCTTTGCCATCCGCGGACGGAACCAACGAGAAGCCCGAAACGACGCGCCTCGGGTCTCCTCCCAGCGTCGGGACGGCCCAGCCCTCGTCGATCCCGAGGGCCCTCCCGTAATAAATTTCGGTCCCGTCGCGCGAAAAGCTATCCACAACCTTGTCGCCCGCGTCATTTGTAAGCTGAAGAGGCTCGCCACCGGAGGTAAGCATGACAAACACCTGCAAGACGCCCCCTACTTGCGAGATGAATGCCACAGTGTGGCCGTCGGGAGAAAGCCTCGCGTAATCCATAGGCTTGTCCCAATGGCTGATTTGCGTAGTCTTCGCGGGACCGCCGTGAGCGCCCGAACCGGACCAAAAGCGATAGGCCGCAAATGCGCCGGCAACGACGACGAGAACAACGCAAGCGGCCACAATGTATTTCGTGCGCGCAAGCCCCGGTGAAGGCTGAGCGGTGACTGCGCTGCTCGACGAGATCCTTCCGCTTCCAGGATCCGGAGCAATATCCTGAGCCGCTCCGCTTCCCGATGAGTGCAGTCGCCCGGAATCGGTATCGCGGCGCAGGCGCTTCAAGTCCGCGCGGACTTCAGGCGCGGACTGATAGCGAAGGTCGCGATCCTTCTCCATCGCCTTATTGATAATGTCTTCGAGCTTCGCGGGCAAATCCGGGTTCAAGCGCACCGGAGCTACAGGCGCTCGATTCAATATCGCTTCAGTAATCGCGCCGGATGTTTCACCGCGAAACGGAATGGCTCCTGTCGCCATTTCGTAGAGTACCGCGCCAAACGAAAACAGATCGGTGCGGCCGTCGAGTTCCTTCCCCAGAACCTGCTCCGGCGACATATAGGCGACCGTGCCGAGCGTAGAGCCCGGGCTGGTGAGATGCTCTTCGCTTACACCCGCGCCCGCGTTCGCCGAAAGTGTCGCATCTTCGCCCGCGGACTTTTTTGCAGCGATCTTGGCCAAACCAAAATCGAGAATCTTTGCGTGGCCGCGTACGGTGACGAAAATGTTGGCCGGCTTGACGTCGCGGTGGACGATGCCTTCTGCGTGCGCCGCGTCCAGCGCGTCCGCAATTTCTATGGCGAGGTTAAGGAGAGTCTCCGTTTCGATCGCGCGCCCGCCAATCCTTTGTTTTAGCGTCACGCCATCCAGAAATTCCATGGCGATGAAGGTATGCCCGGCGTCCTCGCCGATGTCATAAATCGTGCAGATATTGGGGTGATTGAGCGCGGAAGCCGCTTTGGCCTCCCGCTTGAAGCGTTCCAGCGACTGCGCGTCTGCAGCCAATTCATCCGGAAGGAATTTCAGCGCGACGTTTCGGCCAAGATTTTTATCCTCAGCCTTATACACCACTCCCATCCCGCCGCCGCCGAGTTTCTCCATGATGCGGTAGTGCGAAACGGTCTTCCCGATGAGTCCCTGCGATTCCGCCATTGGCCGAGCATGTTAGGCCGGGACTCACGACGAGTCAATGCGCCCGACCGGCATGTTGCCGTGGCTCTGCTTTCGGAGCGCCGGGGCCCTGCCGGCGGTCTGTCGAACGGTCGAGAAAACCAAAAAAGCTGGCGAGACGCCGGCGCTACAAAGTCAAGCCCAGTTCGCAGTCAACCACACAATATCGATTCAGTTCAATTCCCTTCCAACCGTTATAATACTTCCATGACGGATTCGCCCGCGCAGCACATGCAATGCATGGAAGTTTGGGGCGGCAGCCAACTCACTTCCAACGGCGTCGAACTGGGCGGGCTCGACGTGTGGGTTTACAGCAAGCCGTTCGGCGAAGCGCAGCGCGGCGGCGACGTATATTACGTTTCCAGTTGCGCGAGCGGCCGCATCAGCCGTCTGCTTCTCGCCGACGTTTCCGGCCACGGCCAGGCCGTCGCCTCCACCGCAGCCGACCTGCGCACGCTGATGCGCCGCTTCGTCAATCGCCTGGATCAGAAAGAAGTCGTTCGCCTGCTCAACCAGCAGTTCACCGAGCTTTCGCGCCACGGCAGTTTCGCCACCGCCGTTCTCACCACTTTTTTCGAACCCACTCGCCGCCTTTCTCTTTGCAACGCAGGCCATCCGCGCCCTCTTCTGTATCGCGCAGCCGAAAGTCGCTGGTCGCTCCTCGGCCACGCGGACCATCCCGAGAAAAAAGGTCTGCGCAATATTCCGCTGGGCATGTTTCAGATCGCGGATTACGAACAACTCGACGTGGAACTCGAGCCAGGCGATTGCCTCGTCAGCTACACCGACGCGCTGATGGAATCCTGCGACGCCGACGGCCAAATGCTCGGCGAAGACGGCTTGCTGCGCATCGCCAATCTTCTCGGCAACGTCCCTGCCGAAAAACTAATCCCTTCGCTGCTTCAGGAAATCGGCGAGCGCTTTCCCGAAAATCTCTCAGCCGATGACGTCACCGTCCTCGTCGTGCGCGCCAACGGCCGCGCCCTCGAGTTTACCTTCGCGGAAAAATTCGAAGCCTTCGGCCGCTTCCTCAAAACCTTTTTCCGCTCCCTGCGTCCCGGCGCGGATCGCGCCCCATTCCCCGACGCAAATCTCGCCAACCTAGGCGGCGCCCTAATCCCCGCGCTGAGCCGCCGCTGGCGCACCCCTCGCCCGTCCGCAAAGTAACTTCACCTCTCTGCACGTTTGAGATCCCGCGTACATATGCGCGTTAATCAGGCTTGGGCACACAAAATTGATACCCAACTACCGATACTGCTTCTCAGCCCGGTGTTAGAA
The DNA here is from genome assembly GCA_963698005.1 of uncultured Acidobacteriota bacterium. Classification (GTDB taxonomy): domain Bacteria; phylum Acidobacteriota; class Terriglobia; order Acidiferrales; family UBA7541; genus Palsa-295. The sequence continues at coordinate 997,969 of OY969113.1, read as the reverse complement.
TGAGCGAGCCGGCGAACGCGGTAGCGAAGCGGAATGCGCGATTGGAGTTAGCGGGTGAGCTCATTAGGTTCCAGGCTGGGTTTTCTGATTCGGCAGCGAAGCTTTCAATTTGCGCTGGCTCTTTGGGTACTGATCAGCGTGGCGGCTGTGCCGCTGTGCCATGGAACGATGCCGCTACCAATTGGGCCGCATCCGGGCAAGCCCGCGGCGATGGTTATTTCGAGTTCGATCGCGCTGATTTTTATGGTGCTGGAAATCGGCCTCGTTGCGCTGATTACGCGGCGGCGTGCGTTGCCGGATCTGGCAGCACGCGCGCCCGAACGCAGTGTCGCGTTACGCGAGACAATCGCTTTGTGGCTCTACGGCGCTTTGGTGCTTCTGGCCGCGCGCTTTATCGGTCTGCATTTTTTTGGCGAAGGCATCGCCATGCATCTGAACGGGTCGCTTGTGGGCGCAACGCGCGTGCAGTCGCCAGCGGAGGTGTACACCTGGGCGGCATACAACGGAATTTTCCTCGCGCTGGTTCCGTATGTCGCGTTCCGGATGCGCGGATACTCCAATCAGCAGTTGAATTTGAAGTCGTCCGACTTGAAGAGCGACGTAATGGTAATCGCGGTCGTACTGGCAATTGGATGCTTCATGGACCTAACGCTGAACGGAAATTTCCTGAAGCTGACGCATCATCAGCAAATCGTCGGCGGCCTGTTGTCGTTCGTTCTCCATCTCTTCGGCACCGATCTGCCGGTTATGATTTTCATTTATTCCGTTCTCTTGCCGCGGTACGCGAAATTGACCGCTCCGGTCACCGCGTTTCTGCTGGGTGCGGCGAGTTATCCGGCTATGCACGTCTTTGAATCTTGGACGCGCTACGATTCGCTGGCGCATTCCGCGCTGTCGGTGATCGTTGTATTCCTGTTTTTCTTTCCTCCGGGCTTGATGAAATCATTTCTCACACTGCGCACAGGCAATGCCTGGGTGCACGTCTGGGGCTTCCACGCCATCTCACCTCACGTCACAGTCGATACTCGGCTGATCGTCCGCGACTTCGATATTCGTTGAAATGCGATGCAGCGGTGGCATGGAGAAGCGCGGTACTTGCTCGATAGTTGAACTACCGGCCATGTGAAATTAGCGATAAGGCGCACGTACAACTTTGGAATCAATCGCGATATTATTGCCGGAGCTTCGAACCGTCATTGCATAGAGAACTCTCGTTGCAAAGGAGGAGTGCCATGGGCATCCGAAGTGCGGTCCGGCTTGTAGTTGTTTGCGCTCTACTGTTGTTGCCAGGTGCTTCCATCGCAGGCGGGCGCTATGACGGCGATTGGGTCACGCACCTCTCCTGCGAAGCGCATGGGGAGACGCCAGCCTACAAATTTATGTTTCCCAGCACAATCAAGGACGGCGACTTTCACGGACAGCACGGCGAAGAGGGCGGGCCCGGCTACCTCGTAATCGAAGGCAAGATTGCCGACGACGGCAGCGCCAAGCTGACGGCCAAAGGCAAGGTCACCCAAAACCATGCGCATGGAGTCTTCGCCATGAAGGGCGACAATTATAGCTACAACATCAAGGCCCACTTCGAGGATACAAAAGGCACCGGCACACGGGACGAAGGCGCCGGCATCTTGGGCCGCGCCTGTACCTTTGAATTCGTGAAGCAGCCAGCCACCAGCCAGGAGCCTGCGCCGGATGGCTCGAAACCCGCCGAGCCAGCCAAACCGAATCAACGCGATTAGATTAGCCCTCGGTTCGTCGACTCGGAATTTGTGCGGCGTCCGCTTGCGTTATACTTGCCGCTGGTTTTTATTGGGAATTTCGAGGACTCTCGAATTGACCGGGACACTTGCGAACCTCGGTGGTGCTTAGTCCCCGCTCTAAGACGCCACTGGCGGCCACTTGCTCTTGAAAGGCAGGTCTGATCTGCAGAAACTCGAAATTCTTAGTTTTCGATCTTCCGCGCGGTTTCGCAAATGGCTTGCCGCGAATCATCGCCGATCCGAAGGCATCTGGCTGCGCATTTGCAAGAAAGACGCGGAAGAATCTTCTGTTACCTACGCAGGAGCGCTCGATGAGGCGCTCTGCTTCGGATGGATCGACGGCCAAAAGCAGCGACATGACGAATCTTCGTGGCTTCAAAAATTCACACCGAGGCGTGCCAAGAGCGGCTGGTCCAAAATCAACACGCAGCACGCCGAAAGACTGATTCAAGCGCGCCGCATGAAGCCGCCCGGTCACGCCGAAATCGAGGCCGCGAAAAAGGACGGCCGATGGACAGCCGCTTACGATTCCCCGAGCAAATCCACGATTCCCCAGGATTTTCTAGCCGCGCTGCGAAAAAATAAAACGGCCGCGGCGTTCTTTGAAACTCTGAACAAAGCCAACCTTTACGCAATCGCCTACCGTCTGCAAACCGCGAAAAAACCAGAAACGAGGCAAAAGCGCATGGAGACGATTCTGGCAATGCTCGCCAAAGGCGTGCCGCTTCATTAGTGAAGGAACCCTTCGAAATTCAATTCCCGACCATCGCCCCGAGGTTTCTTTCTCAAACCATTCATAAGCGGACACTTAGAGACCTGTCCCGGCGTACCCTATACTCCGTTGACCGCATCCTATATATGTGGGTGATACGGACTTACCCGCCCCGGCCGCGTCCAAGCGACGCTGGCGCGGAGACCCACTTAAAACTCTCGAATTTCGAGAGAAAGGGATCATACGATGCGAAACTTAAAAATGAATAAAAATTCGATTACGAAACACTCCATGGCCTTGGGGACGATGTTCGGCTTGATTCTCGGCATGACCTCTTTGCCGGCACTAGCCGCACCGCACAAGCCAAACACGTCAACCGACGTGCCGGTGAAAATGGTCGTGACCGTGAAAGCACGCAGCGGCGCGGAAGTTCCCGCAGTCGCAAAAGCTGACGTGCAAGTGTACCAACGCGACAAGCAGAACATGGTCACAAGCTGGATCCCGCTCCAGGGAGACCGCGCCGGATTGCAGCTCTTCATTTTGATAGACGACTCTGCGCGGGACGGCATCGCCTTGCAATTTCCCAGCATCGCAAAATTCATTGACGAGCAGCCGCCCAGCACTTCCATCGGCATCGGTTATATGCACAACGGCATGGTCACCACGGCTCAAGCATTGACGACCGATCATGCCTTGGCACAAAAAGCGTTGCGGTTGCCCATCGGAACTGCAGCGGGAGCGCCGAGCCCTTACTTGGCGCTGTCGGATCTGATGAAGAAATGGCCGCAGACCGCGGATCGCCGCGAAATCCTGATGTTCACTAGCGGGTTCGATTCTCTCGGCAGCGGATTTTCCAATGATCCATATACCAACCCTTATCTCCAAGAGGCTTTGAATCGCGCGCAGCGAGGCGGTTTTATCGTCTATTCAATTTACATGCCCACCGCGGGCTTTGGCGGCGGTGGTTCGCTCCATACAACTCTCTCGCAGGCTGGACTCGATCTGCTCTCTCAAGCGACCGGCGGAGAGACTTACTACCTCGGTTACGGCACTCCGGTTGACATCACTTCGTACCTGGCGGATGTGAGCTACAGCCTGAAGCACCAATACGAGCTCACCTTCCTGGCCAAGAGTGTAAACAAGCCGAGCCTTGAGCCCGTAAAAGTAAAGACAGAAATGCCCAACATGGGTCTGAGAAGCGCCGAAAACGGCTACGTCGGCTCCGGCCTCTAAGACGCGAATCTCGCCCGCATCGTCATCCGCAGCGGCGGCCTAATCCCAGCCCTAGGCCGCCGCCTCCCCTTGCGCTTAAAATAACTTTGCCTCACTCCACGTGTGAAATCCCATTCGTGTGATAAACGCAGCGTTCAGCAATAATTATTCGCCGGCAGGGTCGAACGGCTACGCGTTGTTTAGGCGAGTGAATTGCAGCGGCTCGCACTCGATTATTCGAAGAGCGTGCGATGAGCAGACAACTAGGATATCGTACTGTTCGCGGCGAACATGTACGGACGCAACATTCAACACGTCGAACCGGTCCTGATTCTTCTTCTGATTCTTGTCGTAGTACTCGCGCTTCTTGCCAAGCGGTTTCGAACGCCTTACCCGATCATTTTGGTGATTGGCGGCCTCTTTCTCAGCCTGGTGCCGCATATGCCGCATGCGGAGCTGAATCCCGAGGTTGTATTTCTTGTTTTTCTCCCACCGCTGCTTTTTTCCGCGGCCTTCCAGACTTCCTGGCGCGACTTCCGTTACAACCTGGTCAGCATTTCGATGCTCGCATTTGGTCTGGTAGGTTTCACGGTACTTTGCGTTGCCGCGGTGGTTCCCTGGATCCTTCCCGGATTTAACTGGCACCTGGGACTGGTGCTCGGAGCGGTGATTTGCACCACCGATGCGATCGCCGCCACATCGATTGCCCGGCGGCTCAGCTTACCGAGCAGAATTCGCGACGTCATCGAAGGCGAAAGCTTAGTCAACGACGTCAGCGGCTTGGTCGCTCTGCAGTTCGCCGTGGCAATCGTGGTGACCGGAAATGTGCCCTCGGCCGGTTCGCAGATCGGCAGGCTCCTGTATCTAATCGCCAGCGGCGTCGCAATCGGATTCGTGATCGGTAAAGTCGTTTATTGGGTTGAGAAGAAAATCGATGACGCGCCGATCGAAATCACGATCAGCCTGATTACGCCCTATCTCGCTTATCTGGCCGCTGAAAGCGTTCACTCGTCGGGAGTGCTGGCAACCGTGGTGTGCGGTCTGTATCTTGGCCACGAATCGTCGATCTATCTCTCCACGCGCGCAAGGCTGCAAGCGGCGGCTGTGTGGGAAACTCTCAATTTCGCGTTGAACGGCATCGTTTTCATTCTTATTGGCTTGCAACTTCCGTATATTCTCTCTGACATTCGCGGCGCGAGTGTGGGCAAGGTTTTACTGACGGGCGTGCTTTTCAGCGGCTTGGTAATCGCGCTTCGTCTTCTCTGGGTATTCCCCGGCGCGCGGATTTCGTATTTCATTCGGCGCCGGCTGCTGGGCCAGCCGGAGACGGTCCCCTCTCCAGGAGCGATTTTCATAGTAGGTTGGGCTGGAATGCGCGGAGTTGTGGCGCTGGCCGCAGCGATTTCCCTCCCGATAAAACTGAACGACGGCGCGCCTTTCCCGCACCGCGCTATCATCATTTTCCTCACATTCTGCGTCATATTCGTAACTCTAGTGTTACAGGGACTCACGCTGCCGCCGCTCATTCGCCGATTGGGACTTACCGTCCCTGCCGGCAAGAATCCGGAGGAACAACAAGCGCGCACCGCGATGATTGAAGCAGCCCTTGCGTATCTTGAGCATGCCCGCGATCAAGATGCCCCCGAATTTGCCTCGGTCTATGAGGAGCTCATCCGGATGCAGCATCACAAGTTGAACTTGTTGGAAGGCAAAGTGTTCGCGGAAAGCGGCGGTCGGCCGCAGGATTACGCCCGATTCAGGGAGCTGTCTGGGCACGTCCGCTCTCTGCAGCGCGCCGCGCTTCTCCATCTCCGCAACGAAGGCAAGATTAGCGATGAAGTCCTGCGCAGTGTTGAGCGCGACCTGGATCTATTCGAGGCGCAGTCCACGACTTCGGAGCATTCCTGACATGCAATTTGCGCGAGGATTCCGCACCCAGTTCTCCGATGCCGCCCCGACATCCCATCCTCATCGCCGCAAATGCAAAGTACGCGAAGAATTCAGCCGAGAGATGATGAGGCGAAGAGGCGAGTGTAGCCGGAAACAAAGATCGAATTTCCTTCGCAGTTAATAGCCTCCGGTGGTACCTTACCCGCACAAAAGGGGCTGGCCGTGTCCTCGCAAGCGATCCGGACATCCCTGTGACGATCCCACTCAAAGGAGAAACCATGGTCCGGAGAATCGGTCAGTTTTTACTCACGGTCGCGGCTCTTATTGCGATTGTGGCAATGAATTCCCAGGCGCAGGGACAGTCCATGTTGACCCGTCATGTGCGAGAGGCAACTCTTAATGGGCAGGCGCTGTCCGTCGGGCGGCTTCCCGCAACGCAGTCCATGCACCTCAACATTGTTTTGGCCCTTCGCAATCAGCCTGAGTTAGACAATTTCTTGCGGCAACTTTCCGATCCGACCAGCGGCATGTACCGTCGCTTCCTCACGGTTCCGGAATTCACCGAAAGATTCGGGCCTACACAGCAGGACTATGACGCCGTGGTTCGTTTCGCGAAAGCGAACGGCTTCACGGTTGTCGGCGGCTCGCGCGATGGCATGGACGTTCAGATCGTCGGCCCAGTCTCGGCCGTCGAAAAAGCTTTCCACGTAATCATGGGCACCTATCAACACCCCACCGAGGACCGTATTTTCTACGCACCAGATCGCGAGCCCACCGCCGACCTGCCGTTCCCGCTCTGGCACGTCTCCGGTTTGGACAACTTTTCCCTGCCGCATCCTTTGTACGTTAAGAGAAGCGACTACGCTGCGGCGCACGGAATCGACGCCGAGAAAGTCGTGTCGCACGCAACCACCGGCTCCGGCCCGTCAGCTTCTTTTTTGGGCAGCGACATGCGCGCGGCCTATTACGGTGGCACAGCGCTCACCGGCGCGGGCCAGAACCTCGGACTGTTTGAGTATTTAGGCACCGACTTGGCCGACCTGACCACCTATTACAAGAACGTGAACCAGACCAACAATGTGCCAATCACCTTGCTCTCGACCGACGGCACCAGCACATCCTGCGTGGATACGCGAGCCGGTGGCGATTGCGATGACACCGAACAGACGCTGGACATGACTCAGGCGATCGGCATGGCTCCTGGCCTGTCGAGTCTGGTTATGTACATCGGTTCTGTCGACACCGCGATCATCAGTGCGATGACCACGCACAACCCGCTGCCCACCACGATTGGCTGTTCGTGGGGCTGGACGCCGGCGGATCCCACCACGCTCAATCCTTATTTCCAGAAGATGTCGGCGCAAGGACAGAACTTCTTTGCGGCTTCCGGCGATTCTTCCACATGGTCTTCGCGGAATGAAGCTTGGCCCGCGGACAACGCGTATATCGTTTCTGTCGGCGGCACAGATCTCGTAACCGCAAGCGCGGGTGGCGCGTGGAAGTCAGAAACCGCATGGGTTGATAGCGGCGGCGGCATCTCGCCCGACTCGATCGCAATTCCCTCATGGCAACAACTCGCGGGCGTGATCAATTCCAGCAACAAGGGTTCAACCACGCTACGCAACGGCCCGGACGTTTCAGCGAACGCGAACTTTACATTTTATGTTTGCGCCGACCAAACCACCTGCACGGCTAACGATTATGGCGGCACCAGTTTCGCCGCGCCGATGTGGGCCGGCTACATTGCCTTGGCAAACCAGCAGTTGGCTTCCAATGGCGACGCAACCCTCGGTTTCATCAACCCAACAATTTACGCGCAGAATATTACGTCCAGCTATTCCACGGATTTCCACGACATCACCAGCGGCACTTCCGGCAGCTTTTCGGCGGTGACCGGCTACGATCTGGTGACCGGCTGGGGCAGTCCAAACGGAATCGGCCTGATCAACGCGCTCACCGGCGGGTCGTCACCGACTCCGAACTTTGCCATTTCTGCCTCGCCCACTTCAGTCTCGGTGGCACAGGGCAGCAACGGCGCTTCGACGATCACTACCACCGTATCGAACGGTTTTAACGCAGCCGTTGCGTTGACAGCGAGTGGCCAGCCGACGGGCGTAACTGTAACGTTCAATCCCACATCCATCGCCGCGCCAGGATCAGGAAGCTCAACGATGAGTATGGCCGTAGCTTCGACCACCGTGGCCGGCACTTACACCATCACGGTCACCGGCACGGGAGGCGGCGTTACGCAGAACACGTCAGTCTCTCTGACCGTAACCGCGGCAGCGGGCGCTGACTTCAGCATCAGTGCATCGCCCACCGCGATTTCAGTGGTGAGAGGCTCATCCGGCACTTCCACCATCACAACAGCGGCGCTGAACGGCTTCGACTCGGCCGTCACCTTGTCCGCTTCCGGACAAGGAAACCAGCAAACAGTGACCTTCAGCACGAACCCCATCGGAGCGCCCGGCTCAGGCACGTCGACTATGACGGTCAAAGTCGGAACACGCGCTTCGGTCGGAGCCCATACCATCACCATCACGGGCACCGGCGGCGGCAAAACGCACACGGCTACAGTCACTCTCACCGTAGTGAAATAGCGCCAGTGGGAGTGCTTCAGTAGCTCGTTCACAGGTTAAACAAGAAAAGGCCCGGATCAAATGGTCCGGGCCTTTCTTTTGAATTCCGCAAAAAAATCACGCAGAGCGCCATTTCGAGAGGGCGACGCCGGTCATTCCTTGAATATTCGCAATTCGTCCCTAAGTACCCCCAATTCGGTATGTATTCGATGCTTGGTGTCATCGACCTCCAGCCGATTCTTGAGGAGCAGTTTTGCTTCCTCGGCGATAGCGCGCAATTCCGGATGCTCGTCGATGTCGCTTGAGGCCAAAACCGCATTGGCGAGGCGTTGCAGGGAGTTCTCCAATTCAGTGATTCGCTTCACCACCTCGGGCGCGGATACCTGCGCCTTGACGTAGGCATCGAGGGCGACTTCGCCTTCGATCCTTTCGATCTGTTGGGTGATCGTCACTTCGTCCCGGTCCGCCCGATGGACAACCCGCGGGACGATGCCTGCCAGTGGATTGCGGTCCGCCATGGATGGATTGTAACTCGGAATTGCGGCGCGTTGAACTGTCTGCGCATATAATACGAACTATGCAGGACGATAAACTTGTCGTCGTAAAGTCGTGCGGTAGCCGCCCGGAAGCCGAGTTGGTCAAGGGCGCGCTGGAAGCAGCCGGCATTCCGGCAATCATCCAGAGTGATACGGTGGGAAATATGCGCGAACACCTTGCGTGGTCCGGCGCAGGCTTCAAGATTCTAGTGCGCGAGGATGACGCATCCGCGGCGCGCGATTTGCTCACTTCAGTTGCAGACGGCGACGAAATCCGCGACGCGGATTCCCAAAGCGACGACGATTCTTTCCCTCCCTAGCGTCGTTTTAGCTAGAAGCTCCCCTCTTCTAGCTCGCCACGAGTCGTAGCTCACTGATCGCAAAGCAATGTTCGTCGGGATCGACAGCCGATGCGAGATACCTCCGCTTAAAATTTGCCGGGAGCGGAATGAAAAGGATCGGGCTGGGGCGTGGCAGGATTTTCCTCCGGACTCGGAATGTCCAGATTCACCACCACCGGCTCCTGCCCGCTGCGCACGATCACCGCTTCCACCGGCTCGTCTTTTCTGGCGTTCAACTCCTGGTGCGGCACGTACGGCGGAACGTACACGAAGTCTCCCGGCCCAGCCTCGTCCACGAACTCCAGCCGTTCTCCCCAGCGAAATCGCGCGCGCCCTCGAACAATATAGATCACCGTTTCCAGTTCGCCGTGATGATGAGGCCCCGTCTTGGCATCCGGATGTACCACCACGGTCCCAGCCCAAAGTTTCTGCGCGCCGACGCTTGCATGCGAGATCGCTTCCGCCCGCGTCATCCCCGAAGTCTGCGGCGTGTCGCTGCTCAGCTCACCGCTTCGAATAATTCGCAGCCCATGTTGTCTCCAATCTGTTTTCTCGCCGCTATTCACATCGGTTCCCATAAATTTCCTCCGATCCCCTGAGGCCTGCCCGCCGCGTCCACCGTGCGGCAAACCGCCGCGATCCGCTGCCCCTAATGCGCTATATTGAATCACGGCGAGGGGTGCGGGATGCGTATAAACTGTCCTATGTTTTTGAAGTCAAAAAGAATATTCCAGCCAGCGATGGCAACTTTGCGAATCGTGGAGAACCCGAATGCGTTTAGATCCTATCCCACCTAAAAATCTTTCCGCCGAGCAACGCCTTCTATTCGACCGCATCCAAGCCGTGATCGAAGCCCATCTCAAGGGTTTCATCTCCAAGCGCGCGGACGGCGCACTCATCGGGCCCTTCAACGCCATGCTGCACTTCCCGCAATTTGGCACAGCGAATTGGGATTACATTACCGCGCTGATGGAGCATTCCACGCTGCCGAAACCTGCTCACGAAGTCGCGATCCTCGTCGTCGGAGCGCATTACAGTTCGCGCTACGAACTATACGCTCACGAACATGTCGCCGCGCTCTCCGGCCTTTCCGCCGCCAAAATTGCCACCATCGTCGCAGGCGAACGTCCCGTAGATCTTACCCGCGAAGAAAGCATCGCCTACGATGTCGCTTCGAAGCTCGCTCGCGGAGGTCAACTTCCCGAAGCCACCTACCAAGCCGCGCTGAGCGCTTTCGGCGAACAGGGCACCGCCGAACTCGTCCACCTGATCGCAGGCTACTGCCTCACCTCAGTAATTCTCAACGCGTACGACGTATCCGTCCCCGGCAGCGAGTAATCCTCGGGTTGAGAATCCGAACACCGAAGAGGGCCAATGTCTTATTGCCCCTGCCGGGCTGTGCTTGCTTTTGCAATTTCTGATTGCTTCGGACTGGTTGCCGCAAGGACCCGATCTCAGGGAATGTAGGTCGAAAACGTATAGTCTTGGGCTTTTTGCGGTGTGTGGCATTCGAAGCAAGCTGGTATAGCGTGGGCAGCGTCGGGAACCAGCGGTTTCGACGGGTCGCCCCCTGCCCACACCTGAAATCCCCAACCTCCAGTTGTCGCATATTTCTTCGCATCTTTCACTATCACCGTCACAGCCTTTTTGTTGCCTTCGACATAAGAACCCTCTTTCACCGAGAATTCGTGAACGTCATCGGCGAAAACGGTTCCGTCAGGATACGGAAACGGGCCGCCCTTCTTCAGCGTCGGCAATCCCTTCGCATTGACGTAAACAATGTGCATGCCGCCGATTTGGTCGAACATCATGCTGTCTTTGGTCACGATCATCGAATTCACCGCAAACCAATCGCGGAACCCATTCGGGAACGGAACTTCATAGCCGGCAGGTAAGGCCGAAACCGCAGCCAACGGCATCAGAATTCCAACGAGACCAAGAATCTTTGCGAGTTTACGCAGCATCGGTGTCCCTCCAGAAGTCAGTTTGCGAGAAACGAAAATACCACCCGGCCATTTGTCAGTCAATTTGAGATGGTTGCAGATTAATTGCAGCCATCTCCGCAAGCATGTGCGTACTCGGTAGCCTTGTGGGTCGCGGATTCCTGCCCTGAGCTCGCGAAGGGTAGCCGCAACATATTCGGTAGTTTTGTGGGTCGCGGCTTTAGCCGCGACATAATAAACGCCTGTGAGGCATCTTCCTTTCGGCGGACTTTTCGCCGAGCCTTGCGTTTGTTCAGCGCGTACCGCAACCACGCGCTTGCCCGATCGTTTTCCTCTCAGTTTCTGTTTTTATCGGAGTTGCCAGCCATTTCGTTCCACGTAAGCGTCCACCTGCGGCGTTAGCAATCTGATAGCGAATCCCACCACGAAAAACGCAATACCGAACCCACCTAGCAGCACGCGGGAAATCAGAGCATCGGGCCACATCATCCACACGGAAAACGCGACGACGAATATCGCAAACAGCACGACCACGCAGATCAGAATCCATCGCCTCGGACGCGTTTCCGGACTGAGGCGCTCGTACAGCTTGCCGCGGCTGAGAATCATGATCGAAAGCACCACGCCGGAGATTGCGAATGCGATCAGCAGGATTACAACGGCCACGGTTGCGATGTGCCAGGACATTACGCTCTATCTCATAGCAGAACCGCCGCAATTATCCAAATCAGATTAAACGGCCGCCGGCCCCCGGCTAGTCGGACCATAGGCTCTCTGCTCAGTTCCCTCGCGTTTCCCTTTGAAGTTGAATCTAAATCTTTCAATCAGCTACAATCCCCTGCGTCATCCCCAAGTCTCGATTCGCACCACATCCCGCATCCTGGAGGCAGCCATGCGAACCATACGGCCAATCTCCCAGTCCCTCTGCATCGTATTAATTTTGTTCACCTGCTCCGCGCTTCCCGCGCAGACCAAAGATCGCATTAAAAATATTGTCCTGGTCCACGGCGCCTGGGCCGACGGCTCCGGCTGGAAAGGCGTGTACGACATCCTCGTAAAGGACGGCTACAACGTCACCATGGTCCAGGAACCGGAGACGACCTTCAAAGAAGACGTCGCCGCTACGAAGCGCGTCCTCGCTCTGCAAGACGGCCCGTGCATTCTCGTGGCTCACAGTTACGGCGGCGCCGTAATCACCGAAGCCGGGAACGACCCATCCGTCGCCGGTTTGGTGTACATCGCCGCGCACATGCCCGACGCGGGAGAAAAAGAGTCCGAAGACGGGAAGCGCTTCCCGAGTGACCTCGCCAAGTCGACCGCCATAAAGAAAACAGCGGACGGCTTCACCTACATTGATCCAGCGCAATTCCATGAATTATTCGCTGCGGACCTCCCCGCCGAGCACGCCGCTTTTATGGCCCGCTCGCAAGTGTGGAACTTCGGTGAAAATTTCAGCGCAGTCATCAGCACAGCAGCGTGGAGAACCAGGCCAAGCTGGATGTTAGTCGCCGGAAGCGACCGCACCATCAACCCCGACCTCGAACGCTGGTACGCCGAACGCGCCAAGAGCCACAAAGTCGAAGTCGCCGGCGCCAGCCACTGTGTCTATATTTCGCACCCGAAGGAAGTCGCAGCTCTGATCGAGGAAGCCTCGACACACACGAAGTAGAGCGCGGGCGTCGCTCCAGCAGCCGCTACATCGGGGGTATGCTTTTCGTAGCGCCGGCGAAAGCGGCGGCAAGCCCGCCGCACTCCAAACGAAGCCTAGTCGCGATTCCGTGTAGTGCGGGAGCCTGCCTGCCGGCAGGCTCGCTCCCGCTTTCTTCGCCCGGAAGTATTGCCCTAGCATTATGCCGTAGGGGCGCTGCTTGCTGCGCCCGCCGCAGCAAGCCCAACCCTAACGGACCAGCCCCCACCCTTTCCGCGCCGAATTCTTATCTTTCATGCGGTGCCCTAAACGTGTGTAATACAAAGGAGGTGGCGCAATGGCCGACATAGAATCACAGCGCACAACAGACAAGCAGCTAGCCTACGCGCTACTGCGATTAATCCTGGGAATGAACATCGCCCTCCACGGTCTGAGCCGCATCTACACGGGTGTAAAACCCTTCGCGGAAGGAGTGGTTCCGTTATTCACAAAGACGCCCTTGCCGCCAGCCTCCGTGTATTTTTACGCGGTGTCGCTGCCCTTTGCCGAAGCCATCGTCGGTCTGTTCGCGCTCTTCGGCCTCGCAAGCCGCTACGCCTACGTTGCGGGCGGCCTCCTGATGCTCTCGCTGACCTTCGGCTCATCCCTTCGGCAGGACTGGGCGTCCGCCGGCCTTCAACTGATTTACGCCCTGCTCTACTCAATCCTGCTAGCCACCCGCGAGTACAACAAATTTTCACTCGACGCCTGGTTGTTTTCGTAGCGCCTAACCCTGGGGCTTCTTGTTTTTTTCGTCCCAGAGCTTCGGTTCCCACAATTCGACTTTGTTTCCTTCGGGGTCCATTACCCAAGCAAAACTCCCGTTCTCGTGGTATTCGGGACCCTTCTGGATCGCGACGCCGCCCTTCTTCAGTTGCGCGATCATTTCGTCCATATTGTCGATTCGATAGTTGATCATGAAACTCGATTCACTCGGGCTGAACCACTTCGTGTTTGGCTCTGCGACAGCCCATGCCGTAGCACCCTTATCCTCTGCTTTGTCCTCGGTCCACTCCAGGGCGCAGCCTCCCCAGTCCTCAAGCTTGACGCCGAGATTCTTCTTGTACCACTCGCCGAGAGCTTTCCCGTCCGTTTTCGCTTTGATGAATACGCCGCCAATTCCAGTGACTTTAGCCATTTTTGTCGCTCTCCCTTTTAAATGAATTTCTTTTCAGTGATAGGAATTCGCAGCTTCAATTTCAACTTGCCCCAATCCAATCGCAGAGACTTCTCTCATTCATGAATACTGCAAGCATCACAGCGCGCAGATTGGCAGCGCCTCACGCTATCGCGGCACTCTGCGCCGATTCCGGCCGGGCCTTTCTTCTCAGCACCGCTGCCGAAATCAACGTGATCACCAATCCCACCGGGAACGGCTCGATAAACGTGTACAGCACATTGTAAAACGGATTCGCGTAGATCACTTTCATCCGCTGCATCTCATCGATTTTCGCCTGCACCACTTGCGCGCTCGCGCCGGACGCCTGCGTCTTGGCAATCATGGTCGCTGAATACTGCTCCATGAAGTCCGGAAAAACCGTGCGCTCCAAAACTTGCCACGTCGCCACATAGAACACGCACGAAATCAGGGTGATGCAGATCCCCACACCAAACGCCTTCCCAAAGGTGATATGCCCATCCGCCACGTTATCGCGATACGACCGGATGCCGAAATACACCAGCAGGAATGACAGCACGATGGACGTGTACCCCAGGATCAGCGCCCTGTTGTTCCCAATCTGGTGATAAAACGGAATGAAGCAAACCATCAGCCCCGACGAAATCACGCCCGAAATCAACCCGAATGTAATGACCGTCTTTTTCACTTTCGCATCCTCCGATATTTGAAGATTGACGCTCCCCGCAATCTAGCTTGACGACTGGCGCAATCTACCCGCCTCCCGCGAACTTGTCGTCATCCTTTCGGGTGATTTTGCACCGTAAGATCACAAATCATGCTTTGGAGTGAGGTATGCGGGTAGCCGATCCCTCGCTTTTTCGTGAATTCCATCGGAATTCACCGAGAGTCCTTTGGCGAAGGGTAGCGCCTGCCTGCCGGCCGACACGTTTATCCTGACGAACGGGGACGCCTCCGATTCTCCCGTAGGGGCACAGCATGCTGTGCCCGCCGCAGCGAGCCCAGCTCTAACGGACCAGCCGCCGACTCTTCCGCGCCGAATCCGGGGCTCGCGGCAAGCCGCATCACGGGATCAACCGCGCGTCCTTCCCCAATTGCACCGCCTGCGTCCGGCGTTTCGCGCCAAGCTTATCGAAAACGCGGCTGGAGTGCGTCTTCACCGTGTTCTCGCTGACGAACAACCGCGCCGCAATCTCCCGGTTGCTCAACCCCGCCGCAATCAGCCCGAGTATCTCCAGCTCGCGCGGCGTGATGCCGAGCTCGCTCACCCGCGCCTGGTCCACCACAAACGGCCCGCCAGCCGGCACCTCAATTTCCCTGACGATCACCGCTGGCTTCTTCCGCGTCAGCGTCAGCCCCAGCCAAATCCCCAGCCCCGAAAACAACGCCGCGATCAACCCCCCATAAATCTCCACCGAATGCTCGACCACCAGAAACCGGTATTCCGTCACCTTCAGCGCCGCAATCAACAACCCGCCGCACACCCCATAAATCAAGATGTCGCGCGCGGCCCTCCAGCGCGCCCCCGCCTCGCCTTTCGTCGTCACTCTCACGGCCCGCCATCATATCTGAACACCATTGCGATTGCTCATCGCGCTTTCAGTAGCGCCGGCGTCTCGCCGGCTCTTTTGACTTTAGAATTCGGCGCTTGGCCTACCTTCCGCGCTAAACGCCTAGGTCTTCCGCTTGCCGCTCTCCCTCCACAGCTTCTCCCAATTCCAGATCCCGGACATCACTCTGTTCGGCAACCGGAATCCGAGCTGATGCGCGAGCATACACACCTGCCCGCGATGGTGCGCTTCGTGAGCAATCATGTAGCACAGCATTTCCACGCCAACCGGCCAAGGCGCAGCCCAGCCGTCTCTGCGAAATTTCTCAACGCGCCCACCACCGCCGAGCGCTTCCGCAAGCATCTCCCCGCAGCGAGCGGCGCTCTCCGACAGTCCCGCACGAGCCTGCTTCGGCGTGCAGTGCGCGTGGTTGAGCCGTCGCGGCACCTTCACGTGCGGCGCCGTAAGCCTCACCCACTTGCAGCGAACATTGTGCATGTGCGTGAAGATCGCCTGAATGGTGCGGACTTTGCCGCCCGGTTTGGCGCTCCAGACGGCAGGGTCCAGATGCTCGATGAGAATCTGGTTCATGCGCTCGTTGGCGGCAAACATCCGCACCGCCGCTCGCCCGAGTTCAGTTTGAATTTTCTGTTGACGCGTGCTCATGGTTCCCTACTCCCAGACTTATGATACTTCCGAGCCATCGGCGACTCGGCGATCATTGTGGACCACTACCATAGCCGTTTTTCGTAGCGCCGGGCCCGTCCCGTGAATCCCCAGGGGATTCATCCTGAGCGCATTTGCGAAGGGCTGGCTCTTTTGACCTTGTTCGGAAGTATCTTTGTGGGTCGTGGCTTTAGCCACGACATAAAAAAGACGCAATCGACCTGCTTCCTTTCGGCGGACTTTTCGCCGAGCCTTGCGCTTGTAGCTTTGCTTTTCGCTTGTATCCTTCACTTCCGGCCGTCACATCTCTAGCGCAAGTAGTATGATGGCAGCGGAAGAACCGTCAAAAACGGAGAACAAAATGACTCCTGCCGAACGCGAAACATTGTTGAAGAGTCTTGAGGACTCGCGCGAGCGCCTGCTGCTCATGGCGAAAAATCTTTCGCGCGAACAATTGCACTACCGTCCCGCGCCCGACCGCTGGACCGTCGCCGAATGCCTGGAGCATATCTCCATGGTTGAAGCACGCGTGTTCGGCGCCATTCAAAAAACTTTGGAGGCTGGCCCCGATCCTTCCAAGCGCAGCGCATTGGAGGGCAAGGACGACGCAATTATCCCCGGCGCGGTGGCCCGCATCACTCGTTTCAAGGCGCCCGAGCCTCTGGTGCCCACAGGCCGCTGGCCCGATGACCAGCTACTGAAGGAATTCGAAGGGACGCGCCGGCAGACGCACGCCTTCGCCGCCAGCACCACCGCCGATTTGCGCCGCCACTTCTACAAGCACCCCGCACTCGGCGATCTCGACCTGTATCAGTGGATGCTTCTGATCGCAGGCCATTGCGACCGCCACCGAGTCCAAAGCGAAGAGGTAATGGCCAGTCCCGACTTCCCCCGCGCTCGACAAACAAGTGCTCCCGCCTAGACGCGGGCGAAATATTCTTCCGTAGCGGCGCGGAATTCTCGCCGAGCCTTGCGCTTCCTCCTTGCCTTGGCTTCCCTGGCGTCAAATTTGTTGCGCCGAATCGACCCGAGGCAGTATCATGCGCGAGTAGTCCCGCGAATCGGCCCTTCCTGGACATTATTGGTAGGAGGCATCACTCCATGCGACCCACCTGCATTCTCGGAATTTTGATCGTTGTGCTGGCTACTCTCTTCGCCGCTCCGCTCTCCGCACAGAGCAGGCCGCACGGCCTGTACGCCAAGATCGACATCACGGCCGAACTCAACTCGCATACGAGCAAGACGCCCAAGGAATTTGAAACATATCTGAAGGGTATTTACAACGATATGCTCGATAACCCGGCTGTCTCGGGGCTTGCCATCGAATCGCACTGGAGCCAGCTTGAGCCCAATGCCCCTCCCCCGCTCGAGCTCCACCCTCCTTCGCCTTACGTTTGGACTTATTTGGACGACGCCGTAGCTGCGGTTTCCGCGTACAACATGGCAAATTCGAGCCAGACTCCCAAAACTATCCAGTTCATGATCATGCCCGGCTTTGATTCTCCCACCTGGCTGTTGGATGAGCTTTCCAGTTGCGACGCGCTGTTTGAGATAGACCATATACCGCCCCCGAGCGATTGCGGAAGGGTGACATTCACGGATTACAATGAAGGGGGAGACGGCAATCAATTACCGCTCCCGTGGAGCGACACTTATAAGACCGCCTTTCGAGCCCTCCTTGTTGCGGTCAGCGAGCGGTATGGGGCTGGCACGAACTCCGGGGTCATCTCCATCTCGGTCGCGGGACCGACAGCCGCGTCCGACGAGATGATTATGCCCAATAACATCAACACTCCTACCCAAATGTTTTCGACGCGCGGTATGACGAATGACATTTTGCCAAACGACATGTGGGTTATGCTTCTTGCGAATCACTACGTTGGCATGGCGGCGTATCAGAATTCGGATCAGGCCTTCATCGA
The DNA here is from genome assembly GCA_963698005.1 of uncultured Acidobacteriota bacterium. Lineage (GTDB taxonomy): Bacteria > Acidobacteriota > Terriglobia > Acidiferrales > UBA7541 > Palsa-295. The sequence continues at coordinate 980,033 of OY969113.1, read as the reverse complement.
CGAGTGGAACAACGCGATTGATATGTACGGCGAGGTTTTCTCGGGATTAACGCTCACCGTCGCCACCGGCAACGGCCTTCCGGAGCTTGACCCTGCAAACATAGGCACGGTTCCGACGGAATTCGCGGGAGATTGCCCAGTCGTAAGCATGGATTGCGTTGCCGAGACCACTATTCTGTCTCACTTCGTGGATTCCACAGTCGGCGGATCCAACAGAAAGGCAACACAGACCAGCGGAGTGACAGCGGCACGCGCTGACAACGAAGAACTGGGTCTCGCCGGTGTGAAACTTCTTGCCGCAAACACGCAGACAGAAACCAGCCCTTCAACCCAAATCATGGGCGGCGCACAGTTCAATAGCGCCGTTTCAAAAAACGCTAAAGCGGACGGACACGAGCCAGGGTTTTCTGACCCCAGTGTCGATCAAGCCTTCTACAACGTGTTACAGGTAATCTTCACGAACACGCCGGCGGGCAGTGAGTATTGCGAGCCCGACAGCACGCCTCCGACCACGTCGGCCCCGCTGAACTACGTGCAGATCTACTCGAGCGACTTTCTATACGCTGCCAGCCATTCGGCCGAGGTGTCGATTAAGGAAGGCACCTGCCACAACCCCGTCAAGATGTCCGCCCAGGATGAATTGAACAAAGCGAATCTGTTAGTCAATTTTATTGGCGAACCCGAACTCACAGGCCTCTAGCCAGGCCCCAAATCATTTTTGGCTCAAGAGATAAAGATCGGCGTGGCCGGCACGCCGCGCGTAGACCACGGTGGAAAGGTCACGCGCGAAGTCGTAACCGTTGCCGCCCGAGCTAAAGGGGATAGCAAAGGGAAGCTTCACTGCTACCTGCGGCGAGCTTGTAAGCTTTCCATCCTGCCAGCCAACCCGGTAAATCGTGACTTCGTGCTCCGACGGGATGGCGTACAAAAGGGACTTGCCGTCGGGAGCAAATACAGACTGGAAGGTTGCCACACCCGGCAACAGCGGAATGCACTTTTTTTCGGGTATAGAAAACTCGTAGATTCCAGTTTTTTCTCCCGCCCATACTGCCCCAATCAGGTATTGCCCGTTGGGTGAGATTTCCGCAATATTGCCGCAATCGCCGCCGATTTTCTCCTGACCGGAACCGTCCGGATTCGCTTTCCAAGTGGTCGGCACCGAAGAACCATTCTCGAAACCGGTGATGTAGAGAGTTTTCTGGTCACGGGTCCAAAGCACATTAAAGACACTTCCGCTGGACCAGGGAATCTGGTGGAGATCGCTGCCATCGGCTCCCACGGTGTATGGTTTGTCTATAGCGCCGTTTTGCGATACCACAAAAGCCAGATGAAAACTGTCCGGTGCCCACGTTGTAGTTGCCAGGGATTCTCCCGTGGCGATTTTCAGCGGGTTGCTGCCGTCAATGTTTGCCGTCCAAACTTCGGTGCGGTCCCGGGCGGGCTGGCTGACATACATCAAGCGCTTTCCGTCCGGGGAAATGGCGGGTTGCGTCGCATTTTCCGATGCTATGTCGGCGGTCTGCTTCGTGCGGATATTGTACGCAGTCAAAAAACCGGTGGCTTTGCCGTTGACGAAATAAAGTCCTTTTCCGGACGGGTCGGCCATGGGCGAAAAATCGGGTCCGGTTCCCTGGGTTACCTGCGTGAGCGATTTGTCACTTAGGTTGTACTTCCAGATGTTGGTCAGGCCGCTTACAGTGCGGCTGAACAGCACGGTCTTGCCGGGCTCGCCCCAGGCAAGGTCCAGGGTTTCCGCAGTCAGATCACCCAGCGAAGCGATCGAGTGATTGGACAAATCCACTTCGTACACGTGAACGAGCGGGATTAAAGCGATCGCGTCGTGCGTGAATACCAGTAGGTGATTGCCGTCAGGGAAGGGCAAAAGTCGCCGCGGCGGAAACAGTTGAGCGTCGAGAGCATAAATCTGCTCCTCGCTGAGGCTGGATCTTTGCGTGCGGAAGATGCCGCGGCTTCCTGCTTTCAGGTAGTAGATGAACTTGCCATCGGGAGATGGAACTAACGCGAAACCCAAAGCGACGCGATTTGGTTTTCCGCCGAGGGTGGGGACGGCCCAGCCTTCGTCGTTACCTTGGAATCTCCCGTAATAGATCTCGGTGCCGTCAGTCGAGAAGCTATCCACAATCTTGTCTCCTCCGTCATTTGTGAGCTGAAGAGGCTCGCCACCGGATGCGAGTATCACAAAGACCTGCGAGATGCCGGCCACTTGCGAGGTGAACGCCACGGTGTGGCCGTCGGGAGAAATCCGGGCGTTTTCCATCGGCTTGTCCCAATGGCTGATTTGCGTAATTTTCGCCGGCCCGCTCGGTGCGCTCGAGCCACCCCAATAGCGATAGGCTGCAAACGCGCCGGCAACGATCAGCAGCGCAACACAAGCGGCGATAATCGGGAATTTCTTGCGAGCCGGCGCGCTCTGCGAGGAAGGCTGCGCGCCCACCGCGGTGCTCGACGAAATTTTCCCGCTCCCAACCTCCGGAGCTATATCCTGAACCGCTTGATTTGCCGACGAAGACACTCGACCCGAACCCGTGTCCCTCCGCAGCCGCTTCAAGTCCGTGCGCACATCCGACGCCGCTTGATACCGCAGGTCGCGATCCTTCTCCAGCGCCTTGTTGATGATGTCTTCCAGCTTCGCCGGAAGTTCCGGGTTCAGCCGTACAGGCGCCACCGGCGCGCGATTCAAAATCGCTTCCGTAATCACACCGGAAGTTTCACCGCGAAACGGAACCGTGCCCGTCGCCATCTCGTACAGCACCACGCCAAACGAAAACAGATCGGTGCGCGCGTCCAGTTCCTTGCCGCGAACCTGTTCCGGCGACATATACGCAACCGTGCCTACTGCAACGCCCGGGCTCGTGAGGTCTTCCGGCCGCACTCCCGCCGTCATCTGCGTCGCTGCGGTCGCATCATGAGTCATCGTGTGCACGGCGGCCAGCCGAATCACCTTCGCCAACCCGAAGTCCAGAATCTTGGCGTGGCCGCGCTCGGTCACGAAAATATTCGCCGGCTTGATGTCGCGGTGGACGATTCCCTTGCTGTGCGCCGCGTCCAGCGCGTCCGCAATCTCGATGCTCAGGTCCAGCAGCAATTCCAAATCCATGGGTCGGCCCGAGATGGAATGTTTCAAAGTTTTCCCATCCAGGCATTCCATCGCCAGGAACGTCTGCCCGTCCTCTTCGCCGATATCGTGAATCGTGCAGATATTCGGATGATTCAGCGCCGAAGCCGCTCGCGCCTCCCGCCGGAATCGTTCGAGCGCCTGCGGATCTCCCGCCAGTTCGTGCGGCAAAAATTTCAACGCAACGTTCCGGCCAAGGTTCGTGTCCTCAGCCTTGTAAACCACACCCATGCCCTCCGCCGCCAAGCCGTTCGACGATGCGGTAGTGCGAAAAGGTTTTGCCAATCAGCGAATCGCTAGGTTGCATGCGCTGCACATATTAGGTTGCAGGCGAAGTCAAGTCAACGAGCGGCATCCGTCTGAATTCCTGCCTGAAACAAATCCCTCGCGCCCGCCCCAACGCAGGTTTAGCCTTGATCTCCGACGCGTATTGCCGTAGCAAAATTCCGTAGGGGCGCTGCTTGCTGCGCCCGCCGCCCCGCAGGCAGCCAACCCCGCTCTTTAGCCGACCCCGTTGGCTTTCGTACCCCGGCGTCCCGCCGGCTCTTTTGACTTTCTCCACAGGTCATCTCCGACGCGTATTGCCGTACTAAGATTCCGTAGGGGCACAGCATGCTGTGCCCGCTGCCACGCAGCCAACCAATGCCACTCTTTAGACGACCGCGTTGCCTTTCGTACCGCCCCCGGCACGCCGCCCGGTTTACCCTGACGAAGAAAGGCCCTGGTATGTGTTCAATACATGTCAATACATGGTCGTAAGCCTCAGAACCGGCAGCAAGCTTCTCATTAATCCCGATGGTTCCGATGTCCCGAGCGGGCAACAACGCGCCACCGTGCATGGAAGTCGCACGAACGCCGAATAGCTTTGAATCTTATTCATACCGCACAGCAGTAATCGGATCGATCCGCATCGCCCGCCGCGCCGGAATGTAGCAAGCCGCCAGCGACACCGCCGCAATCAGCAGCGCCACTCCCGTAAACGTCAGCGGATCGTGTGGACTAATCCCCGCAAGCATGAAGACTAAGAGACGTGACATCGCAAGCGCCCCCACCACGCCAACCGCTATCCCGATTCCCGCCAGCCACAATCCCCTTCCAACCACCAGCCGCAAGATCTGGCTCGGTTGCGCCCCGAGCGCGATGCGTATTCCAATTTCAGACGTTCGCTGCGCCACCATGAACGCCATCACGCCGTAAATTCCAATCGCTCCGAGGAACAATCCCAGCAAGCTGAAGTATCCCATTAGCTGCGAGATGATCCCGTAACCAGTGTAATGCTCGGCCATGATGGCATCGAGCGGACGAACCTCCGAGAGGGGCTGCTCGGAGTCCACTGACCAGATGGCGCTGCGAATCGCGTTTGCCAGGGTTGTACGGTCCGCCGTCGAGCGCACCACGATTCCCATTCCACGCGACGGGAACTGCGCGAACGCCACGTACATTTCGCGCTCCACATGGTAGTTCATGGCCCCATGCATCTTTACGTTGCCGACCACCCCGATGACGGTGGCATCCACGTCTTCGTCCGCATGAAAGTGAAGTTTCTGTCCCAGTGGATCGTCGTGCGGCCAGAATTGCCGCGCCATTTCCTGATTGATGATCACCACCGGCATAGTCGTCGGTCCATCGACGTCCGAAAAATTGCGGCCCTTCGCGAGACTGATCTGCATGGCGTTGAAATATTCAGGCGTGACGATCGAGTATTGCGCGCCGGGAACTTGTCCGGGGTCCGGCGCGGGACGTCCCACCACGGTGACTTCCAGGATATTGCAGCAGTTGTCGAAGGGAACCTGCTGGTCCGCGCCCACGGCAGTCACTTGCGGCAGCGCGCCGACGCGCTCCAGCACTTGATCGTAGAATGCTTTGATTTCCGCCGGCGACTTGTACTTCGTCGCCGGCAGCGTGAGGTCCGCGACCAAAACATTTTGCTGCTGGAATCCGGGGTTGCTCCGCGTGATGCCGACAAAGCTTCGTATCATCAGAGCGGAGCAAACCACAATCACCATCGCCAGCGCGACTTCCGCCACCACAAAGATGCTGCGCAGGCGCGAGCCGGAGCGGTTGCCGGTCGCGCGGCCCGAAGCATCTTTCATCATTGAATTCACGTCGAGCTTCGAGCTGCTGAGCGCCGGCGCCAGTCCGAATATAATTCCTGCAAACAACGCGATGCAGAATACATACGCTAGCGTGCGCAGGTCGAGCGCGACCTTCCCGTAGTTCAGCAGATATCCGCGGCTGCGCGCCGGGATGGCTGCTTCGATCCAACCCAGCCACCAATACGCGAAAAACACGCCCATCGCGCCCCCGGCGATGAACACCATTACCGTTTCGGTCAGAAGCTGGCGGATCAAGCGAGAACGCCCCGCCCCCAGCGCGGAACGGATGGCGAGTTCTTTCGCGCGTCCGGTTGCTCGCGCGAGCATCAGATTCGCCACGTTGGCGCACGCAATCAGCAGCACGAACCCCACAATCCAGAACAGAATCAGAACCGGCTGATTGCCCGCGTCCTGGCCGATCGCGTCTTTCATAGATTCCAGCAAAACTCCGGAATGCGTGTTCGTCTTGGGATACGCTTTCTCCAGCTGCGCCGCAATCGCGGAAAGCTCCGCTTGCGCCGAGGCCATCGGCACTCCCGGCTTGCGGCGTCCGATCGTGTCTAGCCAGGAATTCGTGCGGTCATCGAGATCTTTCTGCGAAAGTGCCAGCGGCGTCCACAGATTTGCGCGCCCGGCCAGTGGAAGCTGGAAGCTTGCGGGCATCACGCCCACCACTTCGTAAGATTCTCCGTTCACCCTAATCTTCCGCCCGACGACTTGCGGATCGCCCGCAAAGCGCGTCTCCCACAGCCCGCGGCTTAGTATCACCACATGCCCCGCGCCCGCTAGGTCATCCGAAGGAACAAATGCGCGCCCGAGAAATGGAGTTGCGCCGAGCGTCTGGAAAAAATTCCAGCTTACGCGCGTGCCCTCCACTCGCTCCGGCGGCCCATCGCCGGCCAGATTGAACGAGCGCGGAGCCCAAGCGGCAAGCTCCTCGAAATCCTTGCTCTGAACCTGAAAGTCGTGGAAATCCGCGGCCGTGCTCTGCTGCTGCGTCATCCCGGTCTTGGTGTCCAAACTTTCGACCACGATCAGCCGCTCGCCGTTGGGATAAGGCAGCGGGTTGATGATCCACGCGTTGACGTAGCTGAAAATCGCCGTGTTCGCCCCAATCCCGAGCGCCAGCGTTAGCACCACCACCGCCGTAAACCCCGGGTTCTTCAGCAGCATCCGTATCGCGAACCGCATGTCCTGCATCAACGTGCCCACAGCCCCTCCCTGTTACATTAGATCTCAGTCAGAGCGGAGTCTCTTCCGAGCATTCCCCGTTCCAGTTCACCCCGCCTTAACCTGCTGACGTACCAAGCTTTCTCGCGCCCGCACAAAATTCCCCTCCACCAAAACGTCCACCTGCGGGACAAGCCGTCCCTTAAACGGACACGCCGCTTCGAAGGCGACCATTGAATTAGCTAGCGGGCGAGTGGGACCGGGGCTCAGTAGGGGCTGCTGATTTCGTGCATCGAGGCCAGCGCGGTGCATTCCTGCGACTCCGGACCAAGGTCATCCCTGCCGAGGTCGCTGAGTTGCGTTTTGTGCAGCGCCACGCCCACGTGAACGATTCCCTCGGAGGACGACCAGATTCGAACCAGCGCTCGTATGCCCTCGTTTTCCGTTCTCACGCGCAGCACCGTTTGGCCCAGGGGATAAATCGGGCAGGTGTTCTGCTCGTTCTCCGCCACCTGGAACTGGATTTGTCGCTCTGCGAGATATCTCATCGAGAGTAACGCGAAATCTTTTTTTACCGATTCATCGAGGTTTATGCGCGGATAGTAATATTCGAAGGCGAAAATTCCTTTCGAAAATTCCTTGTTCCTGTATCCGCCGGCCATGGCTTGGTCCACTTTGCTGGGCCGCCAACGATAGTCCCAACCCTCCGGGTAGCACAAACTCACGTTCAGATCCCGAAATATTCCAGCCGTGGAAGGAGCAAATTTCGGCGTGATATGAGGAGGAGGCTGGAGATTCTGCATCTTGCCGTTCAGATAGAATTCCGCGCGGTACTGGGCGTTTTGCGCGCAGCTTTGCTGGCCCGTCGCGTCAAGATAAGAGCGGAACTCGCGAACAGCGCCGTCCGAATCTCTCTGCGTGGTTTTCCAATTCACCTGGCCGGAAAGATCGGGTAACGCGCGCCAGAGCTGCCACTTGTCTTCGTACTTGTACCAAAGAACGCTCAGAACATCCTGTCGTTCGTTAAAATTCTCGAGCTTCGCGTGCCATCCGAGCCCGGCTGGCGCTGCGATCAACCAAACTTCCCGAAGCCGCGGCGACCCGCCGGAACCTCCGTTCGGAGCCGGCCACGCCGCAGCCACCAGTTGCTGCTTAAAATCGTCCGCCATGTTTTTAATTTTTTTGCAGTCATCCGCGCTGCGAATTCCCGAGCAGTAGTGCAGCAGAATTTCGAGGTCGTTGATGTTGGCCGCCGCCAGCCCGTTTTGCAAAGCCGCGGTGGATGAGATGGCTAGAGCTTTCTTGTAAGCATCCTGCGCACCCGCAAAATCTCCTGCCGCAAGCCGCGTCACTCCCAGGTTGAAGTCGAGAAACGGGTGTTCCTTGTTTTCATCGTCGTTCACCGCTTCCTGGGTCTCCTTCATGCCTTTCTTGACGCGCTTCAGATCCTTCTTCACCAACCCGAGTGAATACCTATCCCAGCCGAGGTTTCCCATCATGTCCGCGTTCAGGGTGATGGACTCGCGGTCGAAACCGTCCATGGCCTTGTCTTCGCGTTCGACCACTTTGCTGATGCTGTCCTCGGAAAACAAGCTGGTGAACGACTCGCCGTTTTGCGGAGATTTCTCGTGCTGAGAGGCGCGCGATAGATAATAATTCGCCAGCGAAAAGGTCGGCCGCGCTTCCGCGGCGCATTCGAATTCCTGTGCGGCGTTATGGTAGTCATCCTGCGTGGCGGCAGTGTCATATTCCATTCTGCCTTCGGCATAGTGCCGGGCCGCTACCTCCTTCGCGTCTTCCTTTTTTGCATCTGGCTGCTTGGGATCGCGGCAGGCCTGCGATTCGGTGTAAGCCTTTCCGGAGATTGTTCTCGCGCCGTGGACCGCTCCGTATCCGAGCGCGAGGACTACCAGGAATACTCCGTACACCACCAGCACGGACGCCGCGTGCAAGTCTTGAACCATCGTCAGCGATTGTCCGAACAGGTACAGCGCGATCGCGAGCCATGTAAGCATGGTCAGGAATTGCTCCGCGCGTGTGTGATGCGCGAGGCTCAGTTCGTTTTCCGCATCCGCCTGCGCAAAGGCGAGATGCGAACCCAGTTTCGGCCCGCCATTCAAAAAACCGCGCGGGTATTGGGTGTCAAACTCCGGCCCGTCTCCTCTGGTACCATAGAGAAAATCGACAAAGCTTTTATCCTCAGAGCCGACCACTGTCCCCCAGCGCGCCTTATCTTCGTCTATTTTTTCCGCGTTGCCCTTCAGCGCCCCCATTTCCATCAGATTGGCTTCCTGCAGGACGGCCTGAAATCGCAAACGGTTTTCCTGGGTGGCGGCGAACTTGGTAAGAAGAGAATATGCCAGGCTCGTGTGGCTGTTTCTGTACCCTTCTACCAGCAGGCCGGCGGCGTGGCTCGCTTCGTCGCTCGCCTTCGTGCTTGCCCAGGCGTATGCAGTTCCGATAATCGCGCTGACCAGAACGGTGAAAACGATCAGCAGAACCACGAGAATTGAGAAAGCGCGCTTGCTGTGCTCAGCGTGAACGCGCACTCCCGGGAAAATGCGCGGCTCCACTTCACCCGGATGTGGAGTCTCCGCCTCTTCCTTTTCCTCCTCGGCTTCGGTGAGGAAGCCCATTCGGCGGGATATCCACTGAGCTAATTTCAAGATGTAAGGCGCAAGCAGGGTCCCCACGAAGCCGAATATTAAGAAAAGCAGGAACACAACAGCGAAAATCAGCGCGCTCACGTGATCGGCCCCCACCGCGACGAACAGTGCGCTTGCCGTCACTACCGCTGCCAGCACGAGCATAATGTTCATTCGGCGATCGTTTTCGCGCCAAAGCTCCGCGAACGTGAGGCAGCCCAGCGCAACCACGAAGAGAACGACCGCGATCGTCAACCAAAACAGCTTGGCATGCGATTGGTCTATCTCCTGCTGCAACTTGAGCCAGAGCGAATTGGATTCCTCCTTCGTTTCGCCCAGCTTCCTGCCCTCCGGCGCGATCCACTGGCTTCCGAAGCCAATGGCCTGCAAATCGCGTGCAACGTTCATGTCGATTATTTCATTCTTGTCCACCTTCTCAGTGTCGTAGTCGGGGATCCAGGTGGCATTTCGATACGGCTTCAGAATTCGCGCAGCGTTGAATTCCACTTCGGCTTGCACATCGCGGCGCGAGGCTCCGGCCGGATCAATCTTCCTGAGTGCGTCGGCCTCTCCGCGCAGCCTTCGTCCCTCCGTGATGAAATTGCCGTAATTGTCATCAAAGTGGATGAGCTGGGCTTCGCGCTCGTTATATTCCTTGCGAAATGTGAGTTCGATGAGGTGGCGCTGGCTGAGTTTGCTTTCGAGGATGTCCGCTTCTTCTTCGGCGTTGCCTGCGCGCAGTGCGGCAATTGCTCCAAACATCGCGACCAGCGCCATAATCAGCGCGATCCCGGTGCCGTCTTTCATGAGGTCCTTAATGCTTTTGTCTTTTTCGAGCCAAAACATGGGTTGAGGTTGCGGATAATATCGCGCGCCTACGAACGAATCAAGCCACAAGATTCGGCACGGAATCGTACGCAGTTCAGGAACTGGAATCGACGAAGCACGTTCGGGATATCAGCGCCGTAGGCGCGGCAGAACTTAGCCCAGCCCGTAAGGGCTGGGAATAATTCCGAAGAGAGTCCAAGCGCCGTAGGTGCGACACCGACGCCGCGTCCGTCGGTAGCATGCGCGCTCTTTGCGTCCCGCTTCTCGTCTGGGACTTGCTATATCGTCACGCCGCTCGCAAGTCTCCGAGCCGTCATCCCCAACATCAGCCGCGAAAATCCGGTCATCAACAGGTTCACGCCCACCAGCGTCCCAATCGCCCACACGGAACTCGACGGCCAGTGGAACCAGATCAGCCCGCCCACAAACAGCGTGATCAGCGCATTCATCAGCAGCCATCCCGAGCCGGCATGCCCGCGCGACGCGAAAAACGCGATCAGCTCGAACAACGCCGCCATCAGAATAATCACGGCCAAGATCAACGTAAGCGTTCCCAAACCGAGCAACGGGTGCATCAAATAATAAATTCCGCCGGCGATGAACACAATTCCGATCAGCACCTGCCAGATCACGCGCCCCGCTCCCCCTCCGCTGAACGCCGCAACCAAATGCGCCACGCCGCCGAAAATCAGCAGCCACCCCACCAGGATCGTTACCGCCAGCCCTGCCACTGCCGGTTCCACAATCGCGAAGATACCCAAGATGATAAACACCACCGCCATCGCGATATACCAGCCGCTCGTTTTCTTAACGAACTGCGCCGCTACAGCCACTCCCTGACTCGAATTTCCTGACCCCATCAGACACCTCCACTCGCGTTTACTTCTCGGAAAATGCCGCTCGCCTGAGCGGGGCAGTTACGGGTAAATGATCCTGAGCGAAACCGCGCTGATTCTACTCCCAAACTTCCCCGCCCAGCCACCGATTCTGCCTTTCGTAGCGCCGGCGTCCCGCCGGCTCTTTTCTAGCATGTGCTTGTCGAGAGTTGATCCCAGGAAGGTTCGCGCCCCCGGGCCGGAGCGACAATCGCCGAATCCAAAATCGCTCCGTTCGTTTTACCGGCTCTCCTGCACCACGCGCCCGTTGAGCGGCTGAATCGGTCGGACATCGTGCGGATAAAGTTTGGCGAACGCGTTGATTTCCTCCGTAGAGATTTCCATCGGAGTCTTCAGCACAAACCACGTGACGCCTTCCGTGCACGGCGGAGCCGTTAGCGACCCCATGTATGTGTAATAGGCGGTGTCGTGGGGCAGCAACTCGGCGGGATTCACTTCCACTCCGGCGATCGCTAGCTCATCGCCCTTCGTCATGGGCATATGCTCCCAGATCTGCTGAATCGTCGCGTTCGCGCTGCCCGCCTTCAGAAGAACTGCGACCCCGACAACCTTCCCGTCGCTGGATTGGTGCATAAAATGAGCCACCATATCGTAAGGCTTGCCGTGAATGTACTCCTCGCTGGGTCGGTGAAAGTGGAATTGCGTCAGTTGGTAGCGCTTGTCTCCCACCATCATAAAGTTTCCGCTTCCCGGAGCGTCGTGGTAGTTCACTCGAATGGTGTAGCCGTTGTTAATTAAATATTTTAGCGGCCCGCTTTTGTATTCGAATCGTATGGCGGGCAGCTCGGCATTCTTCGCACTTCGAATGTCGATGGGCGACTGTTCTTTCCCCTTGTTACATGCAGCCCAGTCCGGGTCCAGCTCACTCCAATGTTCGGCCCCGGTAGCCCCTTCGTACGTCCATTTTGTTTTCCACTGCGCACGCAGACCCGCAGAGACCAAAATCACCCCCGCAACCACCAACACAAACGCTATCCAAACTTTTCGCAAATTGCACCTCCCTTTGCGCGCCTTGTCTGCTTCATTCAGGGTGGGGTCGTACTTATCGCTTTGTCAGTATGATGCTCCTGGAGTGGATAGCGTCCCGGATCCCTCCTTGTCAACTTCGCCCCGGGATTCTCTACCTTCATAACTCCTCAGTCGATTTTCGATTCATCGCGGTACATCACCTTGTGGCGCATGTTTTTAATCCACTCGTCGATTTGCTCCACCGTCGCCGCGCATTCCGGATTGAAGCGGTCCCAACTCATGATTTGCTCCAGCGGCTTCTTCCATCGCTTGTAGGAAGGTTTCGCTGGCGGACCAAAGCACATCACATCGATCACCGACAGTTCTTCCGGAACACCCAGCATCGGCTTGATCTGCCGCTGTATGTCGTCCTGCCCGATGGCCGTGATCCACCACACCGCGTACCCCAGCGCCGCAGCCGCCAGATGCGCCGACATCGTCGAAGCCGCCACCGACTGCAGCAAAATCCGCTCAGCGTTTTGATGGTACAGCCGGTCCAGCTCCGACCCGTCGTTCAGCACCGGAAACGCCCGCACAAAGCGAAAATCGGCCAGCACCACAATCAATCCCGGCGCCGTTTTCACCCCGCCGTAATTGGGAGTAGGAAAGCCCATCCGCAGCCGCGCCCGATGTTGTTGCTCGTCCACAAAGCATTCCCCAATAGCCTCTTTCACCTCTGGATTGGTGACCACAACAAAGTGCCAAGGCTGCGCGTTCGCCCCCGAAGGCGCATGCCGAGCCGCCTCCAGAATCATTTCGAAATGCTCCCGCGGCACGTCGTAAGCAGCAAACGCCCGATTCGTCATCCGACCGCGCACAATCTCCATCAGCGCAGAGTACCGATCCGTTTGATTAAATCGAGTAGCATCCAGCGCAGCTCCGCCCACGGCACACTCCTTAACCTCGCCCGCAAATCCCAACTCCCGCTTCCCTATTCGCCCGCGAATCCGGACTCGCGCTTCTCGAATCGCCGAGTATTGTACGCCCGATTCCCCTGCCTCCGCAGAATCGCCAGGTTCATTCGCGGACGTATCGATTTCGCTCTTGCCTCTGATGCCCCCGCGAAAGCGGCGGCAAGCCGCCGCACTCCAAATGAAGCCTCGCCGCGATTCTGTGGAGTGCGGCAGCTTGCTCCCGCTTTCTTCGCCCAAACGCATTGCCGTAGCAAGATCCCGTAGGGGCGCTGCTTGCTGCGCCCGCCGTAGCGGGGACGCCGTCGCGCCGCCCAGGCTCAATCAACGTCATCGACTCGGAGGTTTTAATGTAGCGCCGCGGTATTCAGCGCGGCATCTTGAGTTCTGCCGCTGTCTTTCGTACCGGCACCGAAGTGGCTTTGTGGGTCGCGGGTTCAGCCGCGACATAAAAAACGCCTTCGACGAATTTTCCTTTCGGCGGATTTTTCGCCGAGCCTTCGTTTGCTCGCGCCGGATGCGCCCGCTATGTCGCCGCCCCTCCGCCTGCCTTATCCCTCCGAATCAACCCCCTGCTTTCTCCAACGTAAACGAAGACGTCAGCTCGATCGCCTTATGCAATGTCCGATAAAGAGGACAATGCATCGCATAAAGCCCGTGCACCCGCTCCACCGTTTCAAGCGATTTTTCCGGCGCCTCCAGCTTCATCGCCAAATGAATCCGCCTTATGACCAGCACTCCTTCTTCCGTTTCCACTTCGCCCGTCACTTCACCCACAAGCTTCCCATTGCTCGCATCGATGTGGCGCGCTTCCAGCGCACCTCCGAATGTGCCGAGCATTCAACCAGCAGTCGCCGCGATCACATAGTCAATCGTAGCCGCGTGAGATTCCGTCAGCTTCGCGGGATCCACCTTGTAGTGCTCGGCAATTGCTCCGTGAACGCTAAACACCACCGGCCGCGCTTCACCAGGCAAGTAAGCGATACGAAGAGGTCCAACCTTCCGCTCAATCCGAGATTTTGAAACGTAAACCACTTTCGACATAGCTGCCTCCTGTCACGTTCTACCCCTTCGAATTATGGCGGCTGCCCGGACCTTTCGTCCATATCGTTTTCCGCTCTTCGTAACACTCTCGCTTTCCGCATCCTAGCGGTTTTTCTCCGCCATTCCCAAAATCTCGCGAATCTTCCCCTTGCGAATCACCTCCGCCGGACTCCTGCCGTTCCGTTCCACCCACTTTGTAAACTCGCCCAACTTCACCGTGTGTTCCACCTGTACGCTCTTCACGCAAACTTTCACCGTGTTCAGCCCCACCGCAATTCCGTCCACCCATTCGCTGCCTCGAATCTGCCTCAGCCCCAGCGCCACCGCCTCGTAGAGCGTTGACGCCGTCACTTCCACCGTGTGCGCCACACCTTCCATGTCATGAATCGTCACGCGGCAAGTTTTCAGTTCCACGGTACCTTCCGATCTCACAGGGATTCCCGACCTTCTTACTTCACCCTGAGGATTTTCGTGCACGGGCCGCCTTCGCGACTGGCAGCGCGAGGATATCATCTTCGCTTTATCTTCGCCTAGACTTTTCCTAATATTCTGCTATCATCAGTAAGCGTCGATTTATGAGCGCAACCTCGAAAATACTCACCGCTAAGCCCAAGATAAAACCCAAGGGACGGTCTGGCTTCGACGCCCAAGCTTTTCTTGATTCCGCCGGTGTAGCACGTAAAGTTACGGACTTTAACAAAAAGCAACCAATATTCTCGCAGGGCGATCCCGCTAGGAATGTTCTCTATATCCAAAAGGGCGGCGTAAGACTTTCGGTAGTCAATCAGGTCGGTAAAGAAGCCGTGGTCGCGATCTTGGGGCCCGGCGATTTTTTCGGCGAGGGATGCCTCGCGGGTCAGCCGATTCGAATCGGCTCAGCCACTGCAATAGCGCCCACCACTCTGCTGGTGATTGAAAAAAAGGAAATGAGCCGCGTGCTGCACTCGGAACACGCCTTTTCCGACCGTTTCATCTCTTACATGCTTTCCAGAAACATCCGGGTCGAGGAAGATTTAGTCGACCAGCTTTTCAACTCCAGCGAAAAGCGCCTGGCTCGCACCCTGCTGCTGCTCGCGCGCTACGGCGAAGAAGACAAGCCCCAAAAGGTCCTGGCTAAAATATCGCAAGAGACGCTCGCCGAAATGGTCGGCACCACGCGCTCTCGCGTGAATTTCTTCATGAACAAATTCCGAAAGTTGGGCTTCATCAAATACAACGGCGGCCTCCACATCGACACTTCCCTCCTAAGCGTCGTCCTCCACGATTAGTCAGCGCCGTAGGCGCGGCAGAAGCTAGCCCAGCCCGTAAGGGCTGGGAATAATTCCGAAGAGAGCCCAAGCGCCGTAGGTGCGACACCGACACCCCGTTCGCTGATCGTTTCAACTCACCGCATATTCACTTGAAAAATGGAAATCTCGCGTGAAATCTCGAAGTGCAGTCCGCGATCCCCTGCCGAAGATTTCAGCCCTTACGGACGTCCCATCACATGCAAATGTGCGTAAGGTGTCCCCGCCCACATGATGTAAGCGCCGGTCGGCTTGTGCGTAGTCGGCAGTCCTGTAGTTTTCGGATCAAACGGCCACATGATCATCCAATGCGGTCCGATCGCAATGGGTTTGCTCGTGGTGTCGTATGGATCGGAGTCGCTTCGTTGCGTAGCTCCGGCCAGCATGTATGTTATTCCCGGAACGGTATTCGTCGGCTTCGGCTTGTGCTCCGCGAAATCCTTGGACCACTGCATCGACGCTTCGTCTTCGCACATAGCCGGCTGCCCCACTCCCACAGGATCGCCGGGCATACACGTAAATCCGTTGGTCCCCTGACGCAGGACCGTCAGTTTGCCCAGAAAATTCAGCTCCACAATTGTCGCGTCCTTGGCAATCGCCGGAGGCGCCGCCGCCATCGCGCGCGCAATCTTCGCCTTCTTAAACTCGTCCGGACTCATAGCCGATTTCTGCAGCGCGTGCCTCTGCGCCGCAGCACGCGCGCCGATTCCGCCGATCGCCAGCGTCGCAAATACTACCGCGAGAACGCCAAGTCTTCGTCTTCCGTGGAACATAAGACTCCTCAAGACAGCGTAAAATTTCGTTCAGTCAGCAATATGCCCGTTAACGCAGTCATATTATGGCGTAGCAACAGGTTTGTAAATAACGCCGATGACTATTCCGACGATAATCCACTGGAAGAAGTAAGTCACAGCCTGCATCAGAGCCAGCTTCAGCCCGATGTTAAGGTTCACGTAGTTGTGCATCACAAATGCGCAAACCACGAAAATGCCAATCAGAACGCCGAAGCGCGCGCCTCCCGCAGCGCCCGATCCGCCCGGATGTATGACTGCGAAAATTACGGCGGCAACGAGGATGGCTATGAAAGTTGCGACCAATCCAACTGGCATAACTGTCTTCATTTCTTCCACAGGTCGGAATACGCCCGGGTGCTTGCGGGATTCATTGATAAGGCTTGGCACCAGCCACATCACTAAAAAACCGAATACGAAATACGCGACCGTGGCGCCAAGCGCCGCCAGCCCGAGACTTGAGTAGTTCATTTACACCCCTTTACCAATTGCGGATCAAAATCACACTGGCGTCGGCGCCATCATACGGTCACATACGCCAACTTCAAGAAGGAAATGTGAGTTTAACCCTAAGGCCGCCGCTGTGTTTTCCGGCTTACTCCATTTATTTTTTCGCCGAACGATATCCCCCGCTGGCATCGCTCCTCTGGCCCCCACCGCCGCCTCCATCCGCACCCGGCGAGTACCGTTAGCCTTGGATTTCCGTGCCCAACTTGCGAGCGCGTCTGCGACGCCGGATAAAGCGCATCAGTGCCCACAGGACGGCAATTGCGGCCACGAGTATGAGAAGGGCGAAGGCAATGAGTATACGTATCGTATTTTCCATCGTGAACTGGCCGTGTACAGTGTAGAAGCCGTTAAAGCTGCGGACGGCCACGGGCAGCGCGAGCACATCTTCCTTCGTCATTTGAAGGATGTGTTCTTGCGGATGATGTGTGGATTCCCAGGAATATAGCTCCCCGGCAGAGTTCATTTCGATATGGCCCCCAAGTACGAAACTGACCGGGCGGTCCTTGACGAAAGTGGCCGCCCGCTCCGCGCTCGCAACATCCGCGCTGGTGTCGTCGATAAGAAGGCGGGCCGGCATCAGAAAGTCACCAGTAAACAGCAATCCGGTGTTCCGGTCGTAAAACGAGACTTCAGTCTCGTTGTGCCCCGGCGTCGGGATCACATCCACGGTACGATCACCGAGATCTACTTGAGCGAGGCCGTTAGGCCAATCAACGAACTTGTAGAAGCTCCGAACGCTGTCAATATCAAATCCAACCACCTGAGCATTTGAAAAACGCGCGAACTGCGCGTCACCAGCGCGATGATCAAGGTGCCGATGGGTATGCACGACGAGCAAAGAGAGTTTTGTAGCGCCGTCCGGCGGAAGCAGGCGCATCACGGTCTCGGCTAGCGGAACCACGTTTGGATCTGCAATGTCGCCGCTGTCGATCAAAAGCGCCTTCGTTGATCCCACTAGCAGGTACATGAAAGGCGCTTCGAAAGTCGTGCAAAGATTCTCTCGAAGAATGAATGTTCGGGTATTGTACTGATGCACCTGAAGAGGGGGCTGTGGGTCCTTGGCGCAATCCGGCGAACCTTCATTCCAATGAACGTCCATTGATCCAGGCACGAGCTGAGACCACGCAGGCCCGGACGTGACCAGCACTGCGAAAGCCAGCAGCGCGAAGATCGTAAACCTGCCCGCCGGGGCGGGCCGGCTCGATAGCCGTCTGTCGATGATGCGGTCAGTTTCGCGTGCCATAGGTTGCAAAGCCTCCTTACGCATTGGAAGAGTCAGCTAACATACTGCGATGCAAAATACTCCAATCGAGCATGAAATTATTTTCCAGGTAGCGGTGCAAGAATAAGAAGTGGTAAAAAACTTATAGGAGGCAGTTATGGCCACTACAAAAGTCGGGATAGCACCAATGAAGGCGGCGCAGGTTCCCAAGCCGGGAGGCGATTTCGAAATCGTCGAGCGCGAAATTCCTAATCCGGCGGCAGGAGAGGTGCGCATCAAGATACAGGCCTGCGGCGTTTGCCACAGCGACTCGCTCACGAAAGAAGGTCAGTGGCCCGGAATTCAGTATCCGCGCGTTCCAGGACACGAAATCGCCGGCGTCATTGACGAACTGGGCGCCGGCGTTACCGAGTGGAAGAAGGGCCAGCGCGTCGGCGTTGGCTGGCACGGCGGCCATGACGATACCTGCGTCTACTGCCGCCGCGGAGATTTTCGCAATTGCGTGAACATGAAAATTCCGGGCATCAGCTACGACGGAGGATACCAGCAATACATGGTGGCTCCCGCGAACGCAGTGGTGGCCATGCCGGATGGTCTAGGTGACGTCGAAGCCGCGCCGCTGCTCTGCGCCGGAATCACCACTTACAACGCGCTGCGCCACAGCGGCGCAATGCCCGGCGACCTCGTTGCAATTCAAGGCATCGGCGGCCTCGGCCACCTCGGAATTCAATTCGCGAACAAGTTTGGATATAAAGTCGCAGCGATCGGGCGCGGAGGCAGAAGACGCGGCGCTGGCAAAAAAACTTGGAGCGACCGTTTACATTGATAGCCAAGCGACGAAGGCAGCAGAAGAATTGCAACAATTAGGCGGCGCACAAGCAATTCTGGCCACAGCTCCAAGCTCGAAAGCGATGTCCGAACTTGTCGACGGTCTGGGCCCGAACGGCAAGCTCATCGTAATCGGTGCGGCATTTGATCCCATCGAGGTCACACCAGTCCAGCTCATCAACGGAAGCAGAACGATCCAAGGCTGGGCCGCCGGAACGCCAGCCGATTCTGACGACACGCTGCAGTTCGCCGTGCTAAGCGGCGTGCGCCCCATGATCGAAACCTATCCGCTGGAAAAAGCCGGCGAAGCTTACGCGCGCATGATGAGCGGCAAAGCCCAGTTCCGCGTCGTCCTAACCATGTGAGGTCGGGCTGCCTTGCCGTGATTTAGACTCTGATCTAATGAATACAACGCAAAAATGGCTAACAATCGGATTCGTGTTAGCGCTCGCTTTGACGGCGATTCGTCCTCCTTGGCAACAAACGCACGAGGGCGTGCGGCTTGGCTATGCTGGCGACCTCGGCCAACATTTCCTTTGGCAGCGCCCGGCGGCGACGGGCGAGAAGAGTTGGATGGGAGTCGTGCCGGCTTCGGAGTGCGAAGTTTTAATCGACAAGCCCGGGCTCGCATGGCAATGCGGCGTGGTGTTCGTGATCAGTGCTCTCTTGTTCTTTGTCTTTCGCACGCGACCGCGCAAGCTCGGCGTGAACGGACATGGAACTGGCGCAGGTGTCTCGAATTGGAAATATGCAAGCCTCGCGGCGCTCGTGCTGATCTGCACAGCCGCGTTTGTGATGTTCGTGATTCATCCCTTCGGATTTGAGGGGGCGATCGGAGGGTTTTACATTCTTTTGCCCGGAGCGTTTGTTTACGCGGCCAATGCGACCGACTTGGACAAAATAACGCCCGCTTTAGTACGCAACGTTCTGAGAACTTTCGTCATCTTTGGCGTTAGCTTGCTCTGGTATTTTGCGATATGCGACGGTGCGGTTGTGGTTTACCGTCTACTAGTGTCACGCTTCAAGAATCCGCGTGACCCAAGGTCCCAGTAAGTCGGATTGCTGGAAGAATCCCATGTTAATGCCACACTCTTTGCGTTTTTCTTTTCTGCAAAGGGTGCGGGTTTAGACGCCGCGAGTTTTCGAGGAGCTTTTGATTCTACGCAGTCCAACACGATGACTGAAAGGATGGCGATATGCGAATTCTAGTGGTAGGCGCCGGCGCGGTCGGCGGTTATTTCGGAGGCCGTTTGGTACAGGCCGGCCGCGATGTGACATTTCTAGTCCTGCCAAAACGAGCCGAGCAAATCCAGGCCCAAGGTTTACAGATTCTCAGCCCCATGCATGGCGATTTCACCGCTCGACCCAAAACAATAACCGCAGCTCAGATTGCTTCCCCGTACGACATTATCTTTTTGAGCGTAAAAAGCTACAGCCTCGCCGCCGCGATCGATGATTTCGCGCCGGCAGTCGGTCCACAGACGGTCATCATCCCCGTGCTAAACGGCATGCATCACATGGACGTGCTGACGCAGAGGTTCGGCGAACACGCGGTATTAGGCGGGGTTTGCTTCGTTTCCACTGAACTCGATTCGCAAGGCCGGATAGTCCAGCTTGCCGATTTCCAGAGTCTCACTTACGGCGAGTTGGACGGAAAGAAGACTCCTCGGATAGAAGCGGTGCATCAGGAGTTTAATGGGGCTGGATTTCAGGCGGCGATTTCCGCAGATATTTTGCAGGACATGTGGCAGAAGTGGGTATTTTTGGCCAGCTTGGGAGCCATCACCTGTTTGCTTCGCGGAAATATCGGCGAAATCGTCGCGGCTCCGGGTGGCGCCGAGTTATGTCTCTCGGCACTTCGCGAATGCGCCGCAATCGCGAGTGCCAGCGGCTATCCGATGCCGGAGAAATTCCTGGCAGAAAAGAGCGCTCAACTTACTGCGCCAGGTTCGAAATTGGCCTCGTCGATGTATCGCGATCTAACGCAACACGCGCGGGTCGAAGTGGACACCATTCTTGGAGATCTTGTAGATCGCGCGCACAAACTAGCAGTCCCCGCGCCAATCGTCCAAGCCGCATTTGTTAGTCTGACCATTTATCAGCAGGAGTGGGTCCGCGCGAAGGCTGCCGGTCGTTGACGACGCGTGGCTCAACCTCCGCTTCGCACGGGACTTCAATCGCGCCACGCATCGACTTTAAGGGTGCCGCACTCTTTGCGTTTTTCTTTTCTGCAAAGGGTGCGGATTTAGAGGCCGCGTTCCCAAGCCCTTTCGTTGGGCGCCCCGGCACCGGCGAGTTCTGGCCGTGGCGTAACTGAGTCTCGATATGGTTGTAAGTCGTCTGTACCCGCCGCGAGAAATAGGAAATCAATCAGGAGAGAGTTCATGAGTAAGCTGGCAGGAAAAGTAGCAGTCATCACCGGAGGCAATAGCGGGATCGGTCTCGCTACGGCGCAACGCTTTGTTGCGGAGGGCGCGTACGTCTTCATCACCGGCCGTCGTCAAAGCGAACTCGATGCAGCGGTGAAACTGATCGGCAGGAACGTCACCGCCGTGCAGGGCGATGTCTCCAATCTTGCCGATCTTGATCGCTTGTACGCCACGGTAAAGCAGCAGAAGGGGCACATCGACATTCTATTCGCCAACGCCGGCACTGGACAATTCGCTCCGCTCGGCGCAATCACCGAAGAACACTTCGACACAACGTTCAACGCCAACGTCAAAGGTCTTCTCTTCACCGTGCAAAAGGCGCTTCCGCTACTCAAAGATGGAAGCTCCGTCATTCTGAATGCGTCGATCGTTGCGAGCACTGGAGCTCCCGCATTCAGTGTCTATAGCGCGTCCAAAGCCGCCGTGCGCTCCTTCGCGCGCACCTTTACCTCGGATCTTAAGGACCGCAAAATCCGCGTGAACGCTATCAGTCCTGGCGTAATTCCCTCACCGGGCTATCGCACTTCGTTGGGCATGACCGAAGAACAAGTCAAGCAGTACGCAGACAGCGTCGTCGGCAATATACCCCTCGGTCGCACCGGAACCTTGGACGAAATCGCCAAAGCGGTGTCGTTTCTAGCTTCCGATGAAAGCAGCTATATCACCGGCATCGAACTTGTCGTCGATGGCGGCATGACCCAGATCTGACCAAGCAACGGGTGGCTCAACCTTCCGCCTCTCACCGCACTTCAATCGCGCCTCGCACAGACTTTGCGCGTGCCGGCTGGTTCAACCTTCCGCCTCACGCCGGACTTCAATCGCGTCGCGGATCGCCTTTGCGGGTTTATACGCCGCGTTTCCAAAACCTTCCGTTGACTCCTCGCAAGTCGGATTACCAGACATCCGGATTCGGCGTTAAGATAGCCGCTCGCACGAAGCCGTCGGACGAACAGCTCATGACCGTTCTTGGACCGATCTGCGGAACCGGCTCCGCGCAGTCACACGCGATCGAGCAACAGAAATCGCATTCAACATATCTGGCTTTCGATGTGAGGGACGCAGTGCAGGCAAGAAAATGATGCAACTCAGGAGGCAACTATGAGCACGAACGCAGTCCGTGGCATCGACACCAAAGCCGCGCCAGTTGACATGAAGTTCGAGATCGTCATCATCCCCGTCTCGGATGTCGATCGCGCCAAAAAGTTCTACACGAATCTCGGATGGCGGCTCGACGCCGACTTCGACAACGGTAAAGATTACCGAGTGATCCAGTTCACGCCGCCAGGTTCCGGGTCCTCGATCATCTTGGGCAGGAACGTCACCGCGGCCGCACCCGGCTCCGCTCAGGGCATGTACCTGATAGTTTCCGACATCCAAGCTGCCCGCAAAGCGTTGCTCGATCGCGGCGTCCAGATCAGCGAAGTGTTCCACAACGACGGCGTGTACACGGGCAAGGACGAGACATACCTTTTTGGAAGCGTCCGGGTCAGCGGTCCGGATCCCAAGCATGCTAGCTATCGCTCATTCGCCTCGTTCAAAGATCCCGACGGCAATGGCTGGTTTTTTCAGGAAATCACCGCGCGGCTGCCCGGTCGCATCGACTCTGCGGTCACCACCTTTGCGTCGGCAAACGATCTGGCGAACGCAATGCGGCGCGCATCGGCCGCCCACGGCGAGCACGAGAAGCGCATCGGCGCGGCAGACCCGAACTGGCCCGACTGGTATGCCAGTTACATGGTGGCGGAGCAGGCTGGGACGGAGCTGCCGAAGTGAACGAACGCGTCATTACGGAGGGCGAAGGCTGGTGCTCAATATTTTAAAAGGAGGAACGCTATGAAACGGATCGGTTTCTTGCTGCTTGCATTTGCAACCCTGGCCGGCATCGTCGCCTACATGCCGCGTGCGTCTGGACAGTCCGAAGGAGACTCCTCTCCGATCTACGGAGTCAAAATCCCCGCCGGATACCGCGATTGGAAAGTAATCGCCGTGGCCAACCTTCTTGTACCGGGCAAGCTCGACCAGTTGCGCGCTCAGTTCGGCAACGATATAGCGATCAAAGCCTACAAAGAAGGGACCCTCCCATTCCCAGACGGCAGCATCATCGTCGCGGCTCATTGGACTCGTGTTCCTTCGGAACTTAACAACAAAGTCCTGGACGGTCCGTTCCCCGGCGCTGAATCTTTCGTTATCGGATCCCTCGTGAATATCCAGATCATGGTAAAGGACTCAAAGAAGTACGCCGAGTCGGGCGGCTGGGGGTTCGCTGATTTTAAGGACGGAAAGCCAGGCGACAAGGCGCTGCACGAGACCTGCTTCCCCTGCCACGCGCCTGCGAAAGATCACGACTATGTCTTCACCCATTACGCACCTTGATACCAGGAACGAAATCCTTGTTCCTACAAGTAGCACTTTATTTGTCCGGTTGGCGCATTAATCAGGCCTGGACGGGAATTCCCAGTCCGTAAACGCCCACCGATCCCGCCCGCTACAGCGATTCCTGTATTGCGGACGGTGAGGTTGAATGTATGCTCGCGCGTTCATAGCGGAAGTCCTGGGGTTTCTCTTGACAGAACGTCATAAGGCAGCCTCGCCAGTTCCAATTGATCGCCCGCGGAACACTCCAGCCGAGCCAGTCGATCTCTTTCGTCTTCTCGTCGAAAGCATACGAGACTATGCCGTCTTTGTGCTCGACCCGCAAGGGAGAGTCCTAACGTGGAATCCAGGTGCCCAAGCTCTAAAGGGGTACACTCGGGACGAGATCGTTGGAATACATTTCTCAAAGTTTTATCTTCCCGAAGCCGTAGCGAGCGGCTGGCCCGAACGCGAACTCGTACTTGCCCAAAAAGAAGGCCGCTTCGCCGATGAAGGCTGGCGCGTCAGGAAGGACGGTACGTCCTTTTGGGCCTCCGTCGTCATTACTCCGTTGATCTCTATTGATGGCAAGCTCACAGGCTTTGCCAAAGTAACGCAAGACTTGACTGATCGAAGACAAGCGGAGGAACGGGTGCAGGGTCTTAACCGGGAATTGCGCCAGCGCGTAGCAGAACTGGACGAATCCCGACGGGTAATCGAGCTGCGAACGTTGGAGCTTCAAAACCTGTCCGGGCGGCTATTGATGGTTCAAGACGAAGAGCGTCGGCGACTCGCCCGCGAACTTCACGACGACCTGGGCCAGCAATTGACTGCGCTTAAGATGATGCTACCGAAAGCCGGCGGAAATGATGAAGTCCACAAGATAGCGGAAACCGCTATCTCTACAGTTCGGAACCTTTCTTATCTCTTGCATCCTCCCTTGCTCGATGAGACGGGATTACGTTCGGCCCTGTACTGGTATGTGGAAGGATTGGTGAAGAGGAGCGGCATTCAGGTCTCGCTGACTATTACGCCGCATATTTTCCCCCGCCTTGCAAAAGACATCGAAATGACGATATTTCGCGTGGTTCAGGAATCTCTCACCAATGTATACCGACACGCGAATAGCGAGAGTGCTCGCGTGGAAATCGACAAACAGCCGGAATGGGTGGTGATACGCGTTCGAGATTACGGCAAAGGATTGCCTCGGGAAATTACTGGCAAGACGTCATCGAACTTGGGCGTCGGCATAACCGGCATGCGCGAACGCGTGCGCCAATTCGGGGGCGAGCTCATTTTATCGCGCGCCGAACCCGGCACCCTAGTCGAAACAAAAATTCCACTCTTCGGTTTGGGGTTCAGGACGCTGTAGCGCAGCGGACAGTCGTCAGGCCCCTACTCATCTTCCTTTGGTGAATCGCGCCAAACCTTAACCCACTATGCAAGATGGCAAACATCCGGAAGTCCTGGGTCCCGTTAGGTCGCCCCTCCATTCTAAGAGGCAGCGCGCAAACTATTTTCATCCCGTCAACATCCGGACTCGCCCATCGCTAAACACCATGAGAATCCTCTTAAAGCCAATTGCCATGCGCAGCTGCGAATAGATATAACGATACGCCTCGAAAAACGAAATTCCTGCGCCGCTTATCACAACGAGCCATCGATCGCCCCCGGGCCTCGGCGCCCGCCTGCCGGCCTCGGCGCTGATTAGCTCAAGCCATTCCTGAGTCATGTTCAAAAGTAGAAGTGGGTCTGAATCGGAATTGTGCACGAACCCGATCATTTTCGGCGCTCGCTCAGATTTGTCTCTCAAAAGTCGAATCTGGACGCGATTCCCGTGAATCGTGTCTTTCTCATCTCGAGCCGGCCCTCCTCGCCCGAGAAGAGTTTGTATTTTGTCTTCCAGCGAGGCAGCGGTTTTCGATGGCAAATGGATGGGAGCGGTTATGGTCAGCAACACGGTCATGCCGTCCGGCACGGTTTCGTCAAGCGTGGCTTGCAGACGTTCAATGAGCCTGGTCGCAACCTTATCGAACCTCAAACGAGGTTTGGCGCCGTTACCTTGGCCAGTGCCGCGCGGTCTGAGGGTTGTGATGTCAACAGCAACCCGTTTCCCAGCGAGCGTGATGTAAGCGTCGGGGGGATCACTTCCCTTTTCCCACGTAGCCGAGAACCATTTAGCGACGGCTTCGATGGCGGTACGCTCTCGCTTTTTCAAATCCCTCATGTGTCCCTGCCTCTGATGCGGCACCATTATTTGGCCAAAATTTCACTGAATCTATCATGATTGTGAGCTAGCGCCGGATTAGTCGCCTTTCCGGAGATATGGTTTTGGATCATTTTCACCTGGACGGTAACCGCGTTTACCAGGACTTGGGGATTACTTCCGGTTTCATACCAGTGTTAGCTCACACTCGCGCTTGTTTGATTCATTTGATTCTCCTTTCGAGCAGCCGCTTAGGCATAACTTTGGATCGCAGTCTCGGAGCCTTCCCGCTCCAGAATTTAACACGGGTTTGACAAACGGCAGGCGAGCGCGGCGCGTCAAAATCGATTGCGGTCGTCAATACCTGTCGGATACTATGCGCCGATAATGAAAGGCTGGATGCTGATTCTTCTCCTACTGGTGCTGGCCGCGGGGCTGGCGATTGGCGCCGGCGTTTCGATGCTGCACAACGGTTTGAGCGCACATGCCACACCGACCGCGATGGAAGCGCTGCTGGCGCGAAACGCCCGCCACCTGGCGATTCCGGCGAATGCACGCAACGAGCACAACCCCCTCACGCCGTCCGATCAGAATCTTCAAGAAGGGATGGCGCACTTCGCGGATCACTGCGCACCGTGTCACGGGAACGAAGGCAACGGCGATACCCTGTACGGCAGAGGCTTATATCCCAAGCCGCCGGATTTGCGCTTGGCGGAAACGCAAAAGCTTTCCGACGGCGAACTGTACTGGATCATCGGAAACGGAATCCGCTTCACTGGCATGCCGCGCTTTGTCCCCCCCCGCATAGACCGCAGGACGATTGGAAACTGGTACTCTTCATTCGGCATTTGCCGCAACTGACGATGGAAGAACGCGCGGAGATGGAGCGCGACAACCCGAAATCGCTACGCGAACACGAGAAAGATTATCGCTAGCGACGGTTGGCGCTCTGTCGAAGAGACCCCAACCGGAAATCCATCGTTCGCAGGCGGAGTATATTTTTTAACCCGGAGACCCGCGAAGGAGAAACGATGCAGAAGCGCAAACTCGGAAAAAGCAATCTGGAAGTCTCGGCGATTGGGCTCGGCTGCATGGGAATGAGCTTTAGTTACGGCCCGGCCATGGACAAGAAGGAAGGGATTTCGCTGATTCGAGCGGCCGTGAAACTCGGCGTCACATTCTTCGATACCGCGGAAGTATACGGGCCGTTCACGAACGAAGAACTAGTGGGAGAAGCCCTCGCTCCGTTCAAGGGGCAAGTAGCGATCGCCACAAAGTTCGGGTTCAAACTTGATCCGAGCACCGGCAAACAGGCCGGACTGGACAGCCGGCCCGAGCACATCAAGGAAGTCGCGGAAGCCTCGCTCAAGCGGCTCAACACCGATGTCATTGATCTGTTCTATCAGCACCGTGTCGATCCGAACGTTCCGATTGAAGACGTCGCCGGAGCCGTGAAGCAACTGATTCAGCAAGGCAAGGTGAAGCACTTCGGACTTTCCGAAGCAGGCGTGCGGACCGTTCGTCGTGCACACGCAGTCCAACCCGTCACCGCACTCCAGAGCGAATATTCGCTGTGGTGGAGAGAGCCTGAATCGGAGACGATCCCGACACTGGAGGAACTCGGGATCGGGTTCGTTCCATTCAGCCCTCTTGGCAAAGGCTTCCTTACCGGGAGGATCAGCGAAGATACGAAGTTCGACAAAAACGATTTCCGCAATATCGTCCCCCGCTTTACACCGGAGAACCGGAAAGCGAATCAGGCATTTGTGGATCTGCTTGGCAGATTCGCGCAACAGAAGAAAGCGACACCTGCTCAGATCGCACTCGCGTGGCTGCTGGCGCAGAAACCATGGATCGTGCCGATCCCGGGAACGACCAAGCTACATCGGCTCGAAGAAAACCTCGGAGCCGCTAACGTCGAACTTTCGCCCGAGGATCTCCGCGAACTGGATACCGCAAGCTCAAAGATCCATGTGCGGGGTGCTCGATACCCCGAAGAGCTGCAAAAAATGGTTGGCCGCTGAGCGGCAAAACACAAACGAAATCCGATTTTGAGCTGCATGCGAGTCGGCGTCTCGGGCTCATAGTTGATGGGGCCCAAGCTCGGAACAATATTCGCGCGAGCCGGACAGATCGTAATCAGCTGCAAATTTGGGCGAGTCTTCAACTCCGTTCGTAGGTTTCCGACCGTGAAGAGGACGTCATGGGGCTCGAAACCAAATAGGAGGAGGCAATGAAAAAGGTTCTGATCGTGAAGCTGCTCATCGTCGCTGCCGCGGCCGTCGTCACAGCGATCGCATCACCACCCAGTGCCGCACAGGTGGGCCCCAGCTTCAACATCGAGATGAGTCGCATGATTCCGATGCGGGACGGTGTCGAGCTTGAGGCTTGGATATTCAAACCCGCAAACCTGAAAAGCGGAGCGCCGACAGTATTAAATCTCACTCAATACGACATTGATGGTGGTCGCAGCCGCGATTTCGTGGACTTCGTCCAACGCGGTTACGTATTCATACAAGTGTACGTGCGCGGCCGAGGCCGGTCCGGAGGAGTCAAGGCTGACAATCTTGGTTTGCAGGTTGGGCGCGACGGCTACGACGTCGTGGAATGGATTGCAGCACAGCCTTGGAGCGACGGGCGAGTTGTGATGTACGGAGCCTCGTTCTTCGGCATGACGCAGTGGCGTACTGCGGCTCAACATCCGCCCCACCTCGCAGGAATTGCTCCCTACGTCTCCATTTACCCAGGCTGGGACGTTCCCAACACGAACGGAATCCCCCAGGCGTTTACGACTTTGATCCTAGGTTATGTGTCAGGCCGCTCGCTCAACAACGCCTTCCGTTTGAACCAGGACTATTGGGCGGGAAAAATGTTGGAACAATACGCTGCCTATCGGCCATTTGGCGAACTCGACGCTGCGATCGGCATTGCCCCTGACGATTGGTGGATGCTCGACGAACGTGGCCACCAGAAATCGATGTTCGATGTGTGGCTGGATCACGTCGGCGATGAAGCCTTTAACCTCGCGGCCGAGCCAAAGGCTGCGGACTTCGCACAAATGAAGTTTCCAGTTCTTTCGGCCACTGGATACTTCGATGACGACCAGCCCGGAGCTCTCCGCTACTACCGCCGCCACGTCACACATGCGCCTGCCGCTGCGGCGCGCAACCACTACCTCGTCATCGGTCCGTGGGATCACCTGGGCACGCATCATCCCACAAAGAACATCGATGGATTATCAATACCCGACAGCGCGGTAATTGACATGGATAAGTTACGCGCCGACTGGTACGACTGGGCGCTCGGGCGGGGGCCAAAACCAGCGTTCCTTCAGGACAGAGTCACATATTTCATGATGGGCGCGGATGAGTGGCGCTACGCGAAATCGCTGGAGGCGGCGTCTTCCGGCGAAGTCTTGAACTTTTTTCTATCCGCACCAGAGGGCACGCCAGCGGACGTATTCCATTCCGGCTCTCTTCCGCAAAAACCATCTGGGGCTGAGTCCCCTGCCCTTATCGTTAGCGATCCGCACGAACTCCCCGAACTTGAAATTGCCAAATACGCTGCAAACGAGAACCAGACCAGTCAATTCCGCGATTTTCAGAAGCGCGCGATCGTCTTTCACTCCGAACCATTCCCTCAAGATGTTGAAGTGGCGGGGCAAATGCATCTGAAATTGGTAACCCAGGCGGACGCGCCGGATTTCGATCTTTGGGCCCAAGTGCTCATGGTTCTCCCGGACGGTTCAACGGCTCGCCTCGGCGAGGACATCCGTCGTGCCCGTTTCCGCGACAGCCCGTTCAAGGAAGAGCTGCTTAAGCCAGATCAAATCGTCGAGATTCCGTTCGAATTTTACTGGATGGCGCGACGGATTCCAGCGGGTGCGCGGTTGCGACTCACCATCGCTCCGCTCAACTCGCCCAACTTTCAGAAGAACTACAATACCGGAGGGCGGATCGGCTATGAGAAGCTGGGGGATGCGCGCATCGCGAACATCAGGATCTTCCACGATGCGCAGCACGCGAGTTGCTTGGTATTGCCACTCGCCGCATCCGTTCGGCCAGTTGCAGACCACTGACGGTGAGAAGCGGAGGACGATTTCAAACTCGCCGTTTCGCAAAGCTGAGCTTTACGCAGTACGAATCGGCGCTGGCGGTACGACGACCTCAACAAGTCCGGTGGCCACGTCGTACACCAGCCCGGATATAAGCCACGCCCCCGGCAATGCCGGAATCGCCCGGAGCGCAGCAACGTCGCCCGCAACCGCCGCTCGCGGATCGCTAACAGATTTTGTCTTCAGTTCGCCTTCCTGTATTTGAAAATAGTGCGCCAGCATGGCGGGGTCGCCGGCCAGCTGAGTGATGCCGCAATTGGTGTGTTGCATCACGATGATGTGAAACTCCCCGCCGCCTCCCGGAACCTCTCCGGCAACCTGACCGATGCGCCCGAGCAGACCCAACTGCTCCACCAATCCCGGTGTGATTCGTCCGCCAATGTTGCGCAGCACGACGGCCTCGCCCGGTTTAGTTCCAAGTACATGAGCCGGATCCGCACGCATATCAGCGCAACCAATGATGATCGCCTTCACGTCGGGCATCGCCCGCAAAAGCGAGGGCATCAGTGCGCCCGCAGCAGCCTGCTGAGCAGCAAATTCTTTGTTACGTTGTAACAACCGATCGAGATTGTTCATCCGGATTCTCCGTGAGATTGTTTCTGACACCAAGATTGTAAAGCATGGTTGGTCTCAATAGAAATTCAATCGAGGTGGTGCCGCACACCGTCTCTACTCCGAAAGGGACCCTACGGGGCTTAAGGGCTTGGCCACTGGATTTTAGGGAGGTTACTAATCGAGTCGCGGTTGCATCGCGCGGAAATCGAGCCGAATTCAGGAGGCGCGGGGGCCGCGCAGAAGCAGGACCAGCGCGAACAGCGCCACTCCGTAACACGCGCCGGTACCAAGCAACTGCACAACATCGACAGTACGATAGGTTTCAAATCGAGGCTGATGCATAAGATTCACGAGGCCGATACTTCCGATGAATATAGGGACGACCATGGCGGACCCGAGTATTTTGCGGCTGAACATGGGTGCCTCCTGGGTGAATGGGCCTAGATGGTACATTACGTACGTCCCAGTCTTCAACTCTTTCTCGGCAGGTGCGTCACCCTTTTCTGCGGCGGGTGGCCGACCCTCCGGTTTTCGTAGCGCCAGTGTCGCGCCACGGATCGATTTTGCGGGTGCCGCATCCTTTGCGCTTTTCTTTTCTGCAAAGGGTGCGGGTTTAGGGCCTCAACAACGATTTATGGTTCGAGCGGTGTGGGGAACGGAAGGCTCGGCGAAAAATCCGGCGGGTGGCCCAACCTTCCGCCTCGCACCGGACATCCATCGCGCCACGGATCGACTTTGCCGGTGGCGGGTGGCTCAACCTTCCGCCTCGCACAGGACTTCAATCGCGCCACGGATCGATTTTGTGGGTGCCGCACTCTTTGCGTTTTTCTTTTCTGCAAAGGGTGCGGGTTTAGACGTCGCGCTCCCAAACCCTTCTGTTTCCCACCCCCGCTCGAACCATAAATCGTTTTCCTAGTGCTTGTCGGAAATTTCCACATTTCCACAATCTTCGAGATTTCCACATCCAAAAATCTTTCCCGTGTAGTTGACTCATTTCCCGCGCAGAGTTACAACCGTTTTGCCAAAGCTTTCGAATCATCTGAGTCTTCGTAACGCGGCAAGCGAAAGTTTGACGAGCTATGCAGGGCACGGACGATAGAACGGCTTCGACATAGTTCGGAACGATTCGGCATCACGGCGAAGCCCAGGTTTGGTCAGTGGTGGGCTATGCATGTTCGCGCCAAGCGAAAGCTTGACAAGACATCGCGACGCAAACCACGGACCAACCCAGCGGAGTTTGTCGTGGCTGGCTTCTCCCCGTAAAACGGGAAAACGCCCGGCAGCCGTTTCTCATCCGATACTGAAGAGAGGGGCGAGCAATCGCCCCTTTTCTTTTTAGGCACGATGGAGCGGGAGAGCGTATCCCGTGCGCGTGCAATGTTCTAGCTGCGCTTACTCATCCGAAAGCCCTCATACGCGAGATAGCCTGCTGCGATAAGAGCCACTACACTCACCCACATCGGAACCTGCCAGCTCGCGATAATCAACTCCCATTTGAAGACTAGCCGCAAGGCGTGTGTGACCGCGACGATCAGAAAGATTGTGCCCGCCACTAGCGCAAACGTGTTCTTGCTCAAATGTGTTCACCTCCAACCGAGACGAACGCAAATTCCTTGGCCGAGTGTTTATATCACATCGCAGTTTTACCGGACAATTCGGTGCCAGTACGAACTTGTCCCGTTACCGCGTTCGTAAGGCACTGAGCGATGTTCTTACGCAAGAGCGCGGGTGAAGCAGCACTATAACTAATTTTTCTCAAGAGCGACCGCGCCTTAAAGTGGCTCCTTTCCGTGCTCCACGCAAGGAATTACCTCACCTTCGAGGGCGGCGTTCCAAATCGGGAAATTCCTAACGAAAAACCCCGCTCGCAAAAAGTGTGCTCTTTAGGACAGTATTCTATTTCGTTCCTCGTGAAAATAACTGTGTGTTGCGGATCAGCCGTCTTGCTTTTCGAACGGCGGACGCCATGCGGTTCACAACGCGTCCGGAATAAGTCAGAGAAAATGCGGAGGCTGCGCCAATGAAACTCCGTGCGATCGGGATCCAGCGGGCTCTGCAAGTTTCGAGCGGCTTGATTATTCTGGGGCTGCTCGTGGAAATTGTGAGCCTCCTCTGGTTTCATCCACTCTCGTTCCTGCTCTTTGCGTTCGTCGGCGTAGTTCTGATAGGGCTGGGAACCGTGGTCTATCTCATTTCGCTCGTCTTCGCTTTTTCCCCGTCCGCCGCGAGCCGCGGATGAAGCGCCAGGACGAACATCAGGAACTAATCGACATCACCCCGAATGCCAAGGAGCGTTGGTGTTTGGACTAACCGGAGTCCTCGTCGCGTTGGTCGTACTGACGATCGTGCTGGCCGGGGTGTTTCTCGTGCGTCCCTCGTTCACTGCGGGAACCACGGGCAAGATTCTTGCCTTCATAGGCCTCTGCGCTCTTCCCACGCTATGCATAGCCACGGGCATGTCCTTTCACATGGAGCGTTCCAAACAGACCGCATACTGCATTTCGTGCCACAGCATGGTAACGCACGGGCAGAGTCTGTACGTGCTGAATACGAGCTACATCCCCGCGCAACATTTTCAGAACCACCTCGTCCCGCCGACTGAGGCCTGCTATACCTGCCATACGGATTACACCATGTACGGTCCCTTGAAGGACAAGCTCAAGGGCCTGAGGTACGTTTACATGGAGTATGTGAGTAGTCCCCCCAAGACCATCCATCTAGACGGCACGTACAACAACTCGCAGTGCCTGCACTGCCACGCAGGTACGCGCGACTTTGAGGCGAATCTCAACCGCATGGGGCCGATGGCCTCCCTCGTGTCGAACCAGGTTTCGTGCATTTCGAGCGGTTGCCACTCCACAATTCACAATGCTTCCGAAGTAGCTAACCTGAAAATGTGGAAGGAAGGTTCTGCGCCGGCACCGGCCGACGCCGAAGCCGCGCCTTCCCCAGCGGAACCGGCTGCCGCATCTGGATCATCGAAAGCACCAACGGGAAACTCTGCCGGCAACGCGACTTCCGCCCGCGGGAAAAGCATTTTTGAATCTCAGCATTGTGCTGCCTGCCACGGAGACGCTGGAGCCGGCGGTTCTGGGCCGGCGCTGACTGATGTCTCCACTCGGTATCCGCCCGCGAAACTGACGGCTGTCCTGACAACGCCCACCGCCCAGATGAAAGCTGCCGGCATGGTCCCAGTGACTGTGAACGCCGCCGATATGAAAGCCCTAGTTTCCTATGTGGACGGCCTCGGAGGAAAGTCGTCTGCCTCTGCAGCGACATCCGCGGCTGCCGGATCGTCCTCACCTGCATCCGCTAAAGTGAAGCCAGGTGCAAAATCCGAACCGCCGAAGGCCGCCTCTGCAGCCACACCTCCGGCTTCCGCATCGCCCTCTGCTGCGACAGCGGCAACATCGAAGCCGCCAGCCGGAAATTCGGCCAGCGATGCAACTGCCGCGCACGGGAAGAGCATTTTTGAATCTCAGCATTGTGCTGCCTGCCACGGAGACGCTGGCGTCGGCGGTTCCGGGCCGGCGTTGACTCATACTTCCGCTCAATACCCGCCAGCCCAATTGACAGCCGTTCTGAAAGCACCCACGGCCCAGATGAAAGCTGCCGGCATGACTCCACTGACCGTCAACGCTGCCGATATGAAAGCTTTGGTTTCCTATGTGGACGGCCTCGGGGGCAAATCGGCCGCCCCTGCAGCGACAGCTCCCGCAACTGCGTCCACTCCATCTGCGCCAGCCGCAGCGGGAACCGCGACAGCTCCCGCAGCTGCATCCGCCTCGCCTGCGCCGGCCGCCGCCGGAACCGCTGCGCCAGCCGCCCCATCGAAAGCGCCAGCCGGAAATTCCGCCAGCGATGCAGCTGCCGCGCACGGGAAGAGTATTTTTGAATCTCAGCATTGTGCTGCCTGCCACGGTGAAGCCGGAGCCGGCGGTTCCGGGCCGGCGTTGACTCACACTTCCGCTCAGTACCCGCCAGCCCAATTGGCAGCCGTTCTGAAAGCGCCTACGGCCTCGATGAAAGCCGCCGGCATGACCCCGCTGACTGTGAACGCTGCCGATATGGAAGCTCTGGTTTCCTACGTGGACGGCCTCGGGAAAACGTCCTCCGCCTCTGCACCAACAGCTGCCGCAGCTGCGTCCAGCTCACCTGCGCCAGTCGCCCAGGGGAAGACTATTTTTAAATCCCATGGCTGTGCTGCATGCCACGGAGAAGCCGGAGGCGGCGCTTCCGGGCCGTCCCTGACCCATATTCAATATTCGCCAGCCCAATTGACAGCCGTTCTGAAAGCGCCCACGGCCCCGATGAGAGCCGCCGGCATGGCCCCAGTGCCTGTGGACGCGGCCGATATGGAAGCTCTGGTCTCCTATGTGACCAGCCTCAAGGGCACATCGGCCGCCCCAGCCGGACCAGTCACCGCAACCACCCCGTCGAAACCAGAGGCGAAAAAAAAGGGCGTCCTTCATCGCCTTTTCTCCCCGGGCGAGGGCCCTGTTCTTTAATTTTCAACGCCATAATAGTGGATGCCACAGGC
This sequence comes from uncultured Acidobacteriota bacterium, assembly GCA_963698005.1. Lineage (GTDB taxonomy): Bacteria > Acidobacteriota > Terriglobia > Acidiferrales > UBA7541 > Palsa-295. The sequence continues at coordinate 945,466 of OY969113.1, read as the reverse complement.
AGACCGGACTGATTAACCGCTGAAAGCCCTCTGGGCGGGGTTCGAGTTAGTGTTGCATCGACTCAGGACTTAGCGCCGGCCCTGCGGCTGAAAAATTCCGGCAATGACCATCAAGCTCTTGCCTAGCAACAATCCCCTTCGTCGATCACCCCAGCAACTTGCCCGCCAGCCAGTAATCGACACTGAACTTGCTCGGCCCGGAGAAGATCAGCCAAATGAAGAAGAGCACGTACAGGACTTCCGGAAGGTAGAGGACATCGTCGAGCCAGTTAAGAGACGAGAGTCCTTTCGGCACCGTGGAAAGCGTGTTGGTCAGGATGGCGACAATCATATCGATCATTAAAGCCGCGCAGGCCGGGCTCGAAAGAAATCCCACGGTCACCATGGATCCGCAAATGAACTCGACGCCCGCCACGAAATAAGCCGTCTGGCGAGGAAACGGGACTTTGGCCTTCACCAGCGTTTCGTAAACAGGTTTCGTGCCGCCGGCGGAAAATAATTTGTTTGCCCCGGAGATGGCGAAGAACAGCCCGATCGAAACGCGTACCAGCAGGATGGCATATTGTTCCAAATCACCGCTACCCAGCAGCGTAAACTCCACCAACCGTTTCCAATCCATCTCGTCTCCCTCCATCGGAGGATATGCTGTAACGATACCCATATATCACACAGTTCCGACTTCTTCGGTAAGCGCGTTTACCGGGACTTATGCGATTACTTTCGGTTTGCCGACAACCCGTCAACAATGAGGGTTTCACCGGCAGCGGACTTCGTTAGGTGATATCTAAGCGCAACTTGACCGGCCTCTACATCGGCTTGATATCATGCTGAATCAGTCGCGGCTGGAGATATTCGCTTTTCATCACAGAAAAGAAAGGTCGCTTGTGCGCAAATTTTTTTTCCTTGTCCTTTTGTCGGCGTGCGGAATCACAGGTTCGGCTTTGGCCCAGTCTCTCCCTGGCGATTGGATCGGCCAGATGAACGGAGGCTTCACCGTCCGCCTCCACTTCGATAGAACTGACTCTGGCTTCAGCGGAACGCTTATCAATCCTAGCGGCAACGAAACTGTTCTCGACCAGATCACGTCGGACGGCACGCACCTGCATTTTGCAGTGACCAAACTCAATTTGAGCTACGACGGTGTTTGGAATAATCAAGAGCAGGTCTGGAAGGGCAATCTAACATTTCAGCAGGTTTATCCGCTCATTCTGAAGCGCGCCACTGCGGAAGACATGGGCCCAGCCGTTCACAAACGCCCTCAGGAAGACGCGATTAATGCCGGACCAGCACCTTATGTGCAGCGGGATGTCCACTTCAACAATTTGGCCGCTCACAACAAACTCGCGGGCACCCTGAGCCTGCCTAAGGGTGAGGGCCCCTTCCCTGCCGTCGTACTGATTTCGGGGACTGGACACAACACGAGAGACGAGGACGTCTGGGGTCACAAAGTTTTCTTGGTTTTGGCTGACGCATTGACCCGCGAAGGCCTTGCCGTTCTACGCTACGATAAGCGTGGCGTCGGCGAATCTTCAGGAACCTACGACGCTGCAACCACAGCCGATTTCACTTCTGATGCCGAGGCAGCCGTAGCATGGCTTAAGACTCAACCTCAGATTGACGCGAGCCGTATCGGGGTGCTGGGCCATTCGGAAGGAGGCATCATAGCGCCCGCTGTTGCAGCGGCAGACAAAAGCGTGGCCTTCGTCATCATGATCGCCGGTCCGTCCATCCGCGGGGACAAACTGTTTGCCCTGCAGTCAGCGATGACAGCGAAGGCTTACGGTGCGCCTGACTCCTACATCGCCAAACGCGAGATTTTTGATCAAGAACTCTACACCGCCATTCTTTCGGCACCTTCCGAATCAGTTGCTTTCGAGCGCGCCGAAGCACTCGTCACTCGCGGTGTGGCCGACAAGATTGTCGATGCAAACGAAGCGGAAACTCTACCCAAAGACGATACAACACCTTGGGAGCGCTACTTCCTTGCCTATGATCCCGCGCCCACCTTGGCCCGGCTCACAGTGCCGGTTCTCGTGCTCAACGGATCATTAGATGTTCAGGTCCCAGCCAAGGAAAATCTCGCCGTCGCCCGCGAAGCATTGAAAAACAATTCGAACGCCACTGTCATGGAGTTGCCTGGAATGAACCATCTCCTTCAGGACGCCAAAACCGGCGCTCCAACCGAGTACAACGATATCGAAGAGACTATGTCGCCCGCAGCTCTCAAAATCATCACCGATTGGCTGAACAGGTACGCTTTCGCCCCTCGCCGCGAAGCACCCGGTTAGCAGAGCGCTGAATTTACCCCCATGGGAGTGCAATCTCCGACGGCGGCCCAAACGCTAGGACTCGGGCTTACTTGCCGCGAATTGGAAGGCGAGATGCCAGGAGACACGACTGGCTACCGATCGACGGTCATCGAAAATCTTGTTGAGGACCCGGAGTCGTTCCACTTCGACGATTTCGTCGGCTTACTGCGTCGCCTTCCGGGAAACTCGGGCGCGCCGGAAAAATCATTCCGAGCGCAGCGCTTGTATGACGTCCACGCGGGCGGCGCGTGCTGCCGGGAGCATCGACGCGACCACCGCCGCGCCCAGGAGCACAAACGCGGAAACGATCACCGGCAATGCGCCAGGCATTTTCAAGTCGCCGAAATAACTGCCTGCCACGCGCGCCGCGACGAGCCCGAATGCGGCACCCGCCAGAACGCCAACGGCAGCCATCACGACGCCTTCCGCCACGACGCCTCTGAGGAGATTTCTCGGCTGTGACCCAAGCGCCAGGCGGATGCCGAATTCGCGCGTGCGCGCGCTCACAGAAAATGCCAGTACGCCCGCGACGCCAACGACGGCAATCAGCAACGCGACCGCTGCGAACACGCCGAAGACCAGGGAGTTCAAGCGATCCGGAGCAAGCACCTTCGCGCGGATATCTTCCAGAGTGGCGGCGTGCTCAACGGGTTCATCGGCGGACAAATCCCGGATAATTTTCGTTACCGGCGCTACAAGAGAATAAGGATTTGCGGTGGTGTGGATGAAGAGGTGACCGCCGAACATTACGCCGTCTGCAAAGGAGCCATAAATGGTGGAGGTGGGCGCAGGAACGATATGATCGTCGTCCACATCGGAGACGACTCCAATAATGCGGTGTGGCGACTTGACTCGCGCCTTTTCGGCCTCAGTGCCGGGCAGGAACTCGAGCACGGGATCGGTCCAATAGACATGGTGATTGATGGGATCCTCACCGGGAAACATGCGCTGCGCGAGAGTCGCGCTGACGATCACCACCGGCTCTTGATTCTGGTCATCGAGCGCGTTGAAATCGCGGCCGGCAATAATGGGAACGCCCAGCGCGGTGAAAAAGCCGGGAGAGACGGTTCGCGTTTGCGCGCGAGGATCGTCTTTTCCATGGACGTGACCATCACCAGAGAACTGCAAACCGATACCGAAGTTTTCGGCATCACGCCAGGGAGCGATCTCAGCAACAGCCGTATTGGTGACGCCGGGTAGCGCATCGATGCGACGTATCGATTCCTTGTAAAAATCGAGGACTTGCTCAGGCGTTTTTCCGTAGTACAGGGCTGGAACGTCGATGACGAGGACGTGACGCGTATCGACGCCGGTCCGGGTCGTTTGCAACGCGATCAGCGTACGGATCAACACGCTTGCGCCCGCCAACAGCACGAAAGACGCGGCGATTTGCGTGACGGCGAAGATGCGTTGACGGCGTTTGGTGCTGCTGGTGATGCGGGCGCCGCCGCTCGCGAGGTTCATGCCATTCGACGAGTTAGCTGACGGCAGGCGCGGCACAAATGCCAAAATCACCGCGGCCACGACTGCCAGCGCCACTCCCACCCAGAGCAGGCTGGAATCAACCGTCAAATCCAGCGCGCGGATGGAGAAGCGCGAGGCGTATCGAGCCAGGATGGCGACCAATGGCTGCGCGCTCATTACGCCGATTGCTGCGCCCGCGCCACAGAGCAGCAGGCTTTCGGCTAACAACATGCGCCGCAGCGCCCAAGTGCTAGCGCCCAGCGCGGCACGGACTGCCAACTCGCCTTCTCGTCGAACCGTCCGCGCGAGAATCAAGTTGGCAACGTTCGAGCAGGCGATGATGAAGACGAGGCCCGACGCAGCGAGAAGGACGAGCAGAACGGTACGCGCGCCGGAAGTAATCTGGTCGCGAAGCATCTTGGTATCGATGCGGTAGCCGCCGTTATCGGGATACGCTTCGGGATGGTCCTTTTGCATAGAGGCATAAGCGGTGCGCAACTCGCTGCGGGCCTGCTCGAGAGTGGCGCCGGGAGCAAGCTTACCGAACAGTTCGGTCATACGATGGACGCGGCCCGTGACCATCGTGGCGGAAAGATGGTGCGGGCTGGTGACGATGTTGCCGATGATTTCTGTGTCCGCGGGATACGGCACGCAGGGTTCGAGGACGCCGATGACCGTAGCCGGAACATCGCCAATGCTGCTGAGGCGAACGGTCTTGCCGATCACATTAGGATCTTTTTTGTAAACGGTGGACCAGAAACGATACGTCAGCACGATGACCCCGGCCGCATTGGGACCGTCGTCCTGAGGTCCGATGAGACGGCCGAGAACAGGACGCAGCCCCATCACTTCGAAGTAATTGCCGCTGACGACGCCACCTTGCACTCCGCGGGGTTCACCGAGTCCAATCATCGTAAAGCTCATCTGGGAGAAATCGCCGAACTCGCTGACGGAGCGGATGCCGGCTTCGAGATCCTTGATTTCAGGGACGGAGAACGTCGTGTTGTCCTCTCCCAGGGTGGGGGCGCTCTGGCGAATGTAGATCAGGCGGTTCTCGTCGCGGTTGACCAGCGGCTTGAGCAGCACTCCACGCACGAGCGTGAAGATCGCTGCGTTGGCCCCAATGCCCAGCGCCAGCGTGAGGATCACAATGGTCGCCAGCCCTTTGCTGCGCATCAGCGAGTGGAACGCAACTCTTAGATCGCGGAAAAATGACATGTCTCGCTTCTCCTCGCGGCGTCTATCAGCACCAAGCGTGCCAATAGGAAGGGCCACATTATAAATCACTTACAATGGATCGCGTCGAACGAAGATGCTCGATTTTGGCAGCCAATGTCCAAATTCGGACACCGGCTCGATTGCCCTCATCGCGAGGTATCCTCGCGCCGTCGCCGCTCGCTCTCTCTCATTATTTCGTTTATATCCGCCGCTGGACGTATCTCGATCGTTCCACACTTCAACTTCACTCCCGGCGATTGGGAAATGAGCTGAATCGCGTGATTCAGATCGCGCGCTTCCAGCACCTGAATTCCACCCAATTGCTCCTTCGTTTCCGCGTACGGACCGTCCGTCACTGCAACCTTTCCGTTGTTCCAATACACGGTCACCGCCGTGTTGGCGGGCTGAAGAGCTTCCTCAGCAACCAAGTGTCCGTTCTTCCGCAGTTGGTCGTTGTAGCTAAAACACTCGTCAAAGACGGTGTTGCGCTCGCTCTCAGACATGTTTTCGAACTTGCCGGGCTCGAGATAGCCCAAACAGATGTATTTCATTGGGTCCTCCGTCAGAGACCGTGTAACACATCGATTGATGCAGTTGCTTGCCGCCAGTAAAACCACATTTCGCGGGCTAGTCGGCGGCAAATGCTCGCCGAAGGGCAACCATCCACGATTCCGTGAATCGCTTCGAAACTGCGGCGTCGGGGACCAGCACATCGAAGCCGTGATACGCTCCTGGAATCACGTGGAGTTCCGTCGGAACTCCGGAATTGATCAGGCGGCGGGCGTATTCCACATCTTCATCCACAAACAGATCGAGAGCGCCGACGCCGATGAATGCGGGAGGAAGTCCGGCGAGATTTTCGACGCGCGCAGGAACCGCGCCTGCCGGAACCGTAGGCGAGCCGGCCGGGACGCCGAGGAAAGAAGTCCAGGCGAAACGATTCGAGCCCGCGTTCCAAACGAACTGTCCCATATACGGCGGAACTTGGCGAGTGCTGCCGGTGCGATCGTCGAGCGCGGGATAATTCAGCAACTGAAACAGGATGGGAATTTCGCGGCGATCGCGCGCGGCGATGGCCAGTAGCGCGGCATGGCTGCCACCAGCGCTTTCTCCGCCGATGGCGATGCGTTTGCGATCCACGCCGAGTTCGTCAGCATTTTTGTAGAGCCAGCGCAACGCGGTATAATTATCTTCGAGCGATCCCGGGAAATGAGTCTCCGGCGCGAGCCGATAGTCCACCGAAACGACCAGGCATCCGCAATTCTGCGCCACTGCTTGCAGAAACGGATTGAATTGTCCGGCGAAGCCGGAGACAAACCCGCCGCCATGCATGTGCAGCAATGCAGGACGCCCTTTGGTGTCCGGAGCCGCATCGACAATCACTAGGCGCAAGTCCGGCGCGCCCAATGGACCGGGTATGTGCCGTTCAAATGGCTGCGGCACCGGCGGAGGAAGCGGAGGAACCCCTGGCCATTTGCGTACGACAGCGAGAGTTTCGCTGGTGAAGCTCTGCGTGGGAAACGGAAATTGCTTGATGGTGGCCAGCAACTCCGGATCGACCATGGCATAGGGGTCTGCCCCCGCTGCCTGCGCGCAGGCGCCTGCCGGGCGACGGCGGAGCGCAGCAATTCCGGCGCAATGCCGATCCCAATTCCCGCAGTCAAACCGCCGCGAACAAAATCACGCCTGGTCAGCTCATTCATCGTTGACTCTCGTTTCTGAAATTGAGCGTCTCTTTTCGGTCACTGCTTCAGGTAATGAAGCAGAACACTTCCGGATGACTTAAAAACTTTTGACTCCACAAGTTTTAATTGTAATTTCTCCAGGCTAATACCTTCGAACAACCGCCTCCCTTTTCCTGCAAGTACCGGCATAACGACAAAACGAAATTCATCAACCAGGCCGAGCGCTATAAGTTGTGAAGGAATATCCACCCCGCCAACTAAAATATATTTGCCTGGTTCCTGTTTCAATTTAAGTATTTCGTCCTGCAGGTTGGTGCGAACAATTCGGGTATTTTCTTCTTCAACCCTCTTTAACGATCGCGAGAAAACAACCATCTTTTTGGAGACAAACGCCTCGGCAAAATCTTTATCTACTTTGGTCTCCGAATCGCTTTTGGCGACATCCGGCCAATAAGGAACCATCAATTCATAGGTCTTACGCCCGTAGACGAACACGTCGGCATCTCGGACGAGGTTTGTGAAATATTCCATCAGTTCTTCATCGGGAACTCCATTGTTATGGTCGAAATAGCCATCCAGGGTCATGTTGATTGCGTAGATTACCTTTCTCATTTGGTTACACTTCCCTTGTATGTATCAGTGTCTGTAAGGCCTTGCGCGCTGCCGTTCAGTTGCCCGGGTTGGGGAGAAACGCGCGCACCTCGACCGGCGCCCGACAGGCGACGACGGCCTTCCGCCCCCACGCCAGAGCCTCGTCCAGGTCAGCGGCTTCCAGTATCCAAAAACCGCCTATGTGCTCCTTGGTCTCCAGGTATGGCCCATCGGTGATGCGCACTTTACCATCAGGCTGCGCTCGCAGGGACTTGGCGCTGCTGGCCGCGGAGAGACCGCCAGCGAAAATCCTGGCACCGGCAGCGATCATCTTTTCGTTGAGCACGTCTATATCGCGCATCATCGCTTCGCCTTCGAGGGACCCGTCGTAACCGTCGGGGTGGTGAATCGCAACCAAATACTGCGGCATGTGATTTCTCCTTTTCCTGCAACGGCTTTCCGGCCGGGCGGTTGCCCTGCCTTCACTACATAGACGAACGGCCGGACCGGAATTCGACAAAGCGCGGAGAGTTTTTTTATAGCTTCATTTCATCGGCGACGTTGTCGCCGAACTTCTTTTGGATCTCCTTTTGGGTCTCGGCATCGAAGTCGGTTAAGTCAAACAGCCGGCGGACTTCGACCATTTCGTTATCCTGTCCGGGGATGCGCGAGGCCCATTCCAGCGCCTCTTCGCGCGACTTCACCTGAATGATCCAGAAGCCGCCAACTACTTCCTTCGCTTCGGTAAACGGTCCGTCGGTGACTTTCGACCTTCCGTCTTTGAAGGTCACGCGCGCGCTCATCGTCGCAGGCGGGGTCAGCCCGTCGAGCGCGAGTAGCACGCCGGCCTTCCCTAGTTCCTCGTTGTAGGCGCCCATTTTCTCCATGTCTTTCATATTGGGTACAAAACCGGCTTTTGCGGTCGCGTATTCTTTCGGAAACATGATCATCATGAAGCGCATTTTCTTCTCCTTGAGTGTTGAGCGGACGCCGCATCAGCGCCGCTACTTTTATATAGGAGCTTGGGTCCCGCTGGGCTCGAAATGTTGCGAGTGCCCCGTTTCGAGTGCCCCGTCGCGCGGTGCCGCTCCACTTACTAGTCGAACGGCCGCACCGGAATTCGACAAGTCGTCCAGGAAATTTTGCTTCTTCCGCGCTTTAAAACTACGCTTTGCCCCTGATTTTGTCTTCCATAGCCCCCGATAGGGATAACCGCCGTGATAGCATTTGCTGGGCCGGAGTTCAAGGTGTGGTTTATTTGTCCGGTTATCCGACTGATTGGGCGCTAGCCAAGTGGCGGAGTAGCCCGCGCTCGTGACGAAATGATAGGCTCTACTCTTTAATCCAACCCGGGTTCCGGGCCGTTGGGAAACTGAACCACGCAGTGTCTCACGAACTTGACCAAGACCCTTTATGCAGAGTATCGCTTCCACCGGACCTGACTGAGAGAAAACATCTGTCTACTCAGAATGTTGAAAAAAGAAAAGTACTCAGGGTTCTGAAGAGATCCCTCGCGATCTTGGGCCCCGGATTGATCACCGGGGCGGCTGACGACGACCCTTCGGGAATCTCAACCTACTCCGTTGCCGGAGCAGCTTACGGATATGCCACGCTATGGATTGCACTGCTGACCTTTCCCCTGATGGTCGCAATTCAACTGATGTGCGCGCGGTTGGCGATGGTGACCGGGCGGGGGCTGGGAGCCGCGGTGCGGATTTACTATCCGCGTTGGGTGTTATGGGGATCCTGCTCGATTCTGGTTGTCGCGAACGTCATCAACATCGGCGCGGATCTCGGCGGCATGGCGGAGGCCACGCAGCTTGTAACCGGGATTCGACCCCACATCTGGATTCCTGTGTATGCGCTGGGAATCCTTGCGCTTTTAATCTGGAGTTCCTACCAGTTGATCGCCCGCATTTTTAAGTGGATGACGCTCGTTTTATTCGCCTATGTGCTCACTTCGTTTTTCGCTCACGTCAATTGGAGGCATGCGCTCGCCGTGACGTTCCTGCCTCGGCTGGAGTGGTCTCGCGGTTTCTTAGCGGTGCTTGTAGCAATTCTGGGAACCACGATTTCTCCCTATCTTTTCTTTTGGCAGGCAGCCGAGGAGGTGGAAGAAGAGCGAACCAAGCACCCAACGCTCGCCGAACGCAAAGGTGCGAGCGGACGGGAATTAAACAGAGCGCGCGCCGACACGATTACTGGTATGTTTTTTTCGAATCTGATCATGTATTTCATCATTCTCACTACTGCTGCCACTCTGCATGCAAACGGGCAAACGCACATTACAACTGCCCGCGAGGCCGCCGAAGCGTTGCGCCCACTTGCGGGCAACGGGGCCTACCTGCTCTTCACCCTAGGCTTGATTGGTACCGGAATGTTGGGCGTGCCGGTGTTGGTGGGATCGTGCGCTTATGCGGTGACGGAAGGAGCAGCCTGGCGCGGCTCCATGTCCGACAAGCCAAGAAGCGCGCGCAAGTTCTACGGAGTGATGGGCGCGGCCATGGCCTTGGGCGTCGTGTTGAATTATTTTGGTTTCAATGCGGTGGCAATGTTGTTCTGGTCCGCGGTGATCAATGGCCTGCTTGCTCCGCCTCTGATCCTGCTTGTCATCCTGCTCACCAGCAAGCCAAAGGTGATGGGAAAGCATGTGAGCCCGCCGCTACTCAAATATTTAGGCTGGGCTACTTTCGCCGTCATGACTGCGGCAGCGGTTGGGATGCTCGTTACATCTTGAAATGCATTGTCGAATCAATGCACGGGAGGGTGTTGCATAGACCGGTTGAGCTGCCGGCGCTTACCCTACAAGTTAATTCCTTCTTCGAATTTCCGGCTAGCTACCAGCCGGCATCATTGTCATCTCACAGCGCTGTCCTGGAAATTTTGCTTCTTCCGCGCTTTAGAACTCTACTTTGCGCCTGGTCATCTCAATATCCGCATCGGTTTCTGATGAGTCTTTTTTATTTCAACTGCCGAATCCGCTCTTGCAGGAATTGCCGCTCGGGTTCCTGCTGGGTCAGCGTCAGAGCTTTCTCATAAGACGACCGAGCCTCCGCCGTCCTGCCGAGCCTGCGGCACATGTCCGCACGGGCGGAATGTGCCAGATAATAATCGGTCAATTCGCCATGCTCCAGCACCGCGTCGATCTGCGTTAGGCCAGCCTCGGGACCATCGCGCATGGCAATCGCCACGGCACGGTTTAGCTGTACCACTGGCGACGGCTGAATTTCTGCCAATCGATCGTAAAGCGCAACGATCTGCCGCCAGTCGGTCGCCGCCACCGATTCGGCTTCCGCGTGAACGGCCGCAATCGCAGCCTGAAGTGTGTAGGAACCGAAGCGGCGGGACTTCAGCGCTTTCTCCAGCAATGCCACTCCCTCCGCGATCTGCTCCCGGTTCCAGAGCGAACGATCCTGGTGCTCCAGCAAAATCATCTCTCCGGTCGGCGATGATCTCGCGGCGCGACGGGATTCCTGTAGCAACATCAGGGCAAGCAGCCCAAGGACTTCCGGCTCCGTCTGGAGTTCGGTCAGCAACCGGCCCAGCCGAATCGCCTCGCCGGTTAGCTCGGCCCGCGTTACCTCCGCTCCCGCCGCCGCACAGTAACCCTCATTAAATACGAGATAGACGACCTGAAGCACCGCGCCCAGTCGCTCCGGCAATTCCTGCGGCGTCGGCACTTCGTACGGAATCCGTGTCTCTCGAATCTTGGCCTTTGCGCGCACAATGCGCTGCGCCAGCGTACGCGGAGTGGTGAGGAAGGCCTTGGCAATCTCCTCGGTTGTCAGCCCGCACACCTCGCGCAAGGTGAGCGCCACGCGCGCTTCCGGCGCGAGAGATGGATGGCAGCAGGTAAAAATCAGGCGCAGCCGATCATCCTCAAGGCTGTCCCCTTCATTGGACCTTTCCGCCGAGCTCGATTGCGTTTCGAGATATCGGACCAGCTCGTCTTGCGACCCATCAAACCTTGCCCGGCGCCGTAGCGTGTCAATGGCTTTGAACCGGGCGGTCGAAATCAACCATGGTCGCGGGTTGCCGGGTACTCCACTTTCCGGCCACACGCTCAGCGCAGCCGCAAAGGCTTCGTGCATCGCCTCTTCGGCAAGATCAAAATCACCGAGCAAGCGGATCAGAGTTGCCAGGATTCGTCCCGAATCCACGCGATAAAGGGAGTCGAGCAATTCGCGGATCTGCTCGGTGGAACGCTCGGACATGACAACGACGTTAGCAAACCAGCTACCCCGAATCAATTTGGCAAATGGCGGATCGCCTTCGGCATGCATTTTTTCGGGTGGGAGTTGGTCAATCAACGGTGATACGCGTAGCGGCAGTGGTTCCTTTGATCACCTGTACTGGCGTTCCGACGCCGACCTGATCGAAGAAATGGGGCCGGAGTTCGATAGCGAATTTAACTATGGGTCACGTCGATATTCGACGTGACCCATGTTGTCCCGCACAATCTCCGGCCCTGCGCCTTCGCGCAGCATGCGGCCGGAATGCATGCTGCGGAAGCGCCGAAAATACCCTTTATCGCTAGAGTCGCCCGAATCTGAATCTCTGCAAAGAGTGGTTGCAAGCATTCGCGTGCAAAATGGAATGCGGGTGTGTACGTGCGAAATCTGCCATCGATGCGCCTATGCGTCCCTCTGTGGGGGTCAAAAGATAGGCGTGGATGTCGCCCGCATGCGGCCCGCTCAGCACCGTTCCCATACCCGAGATTTGTCCAGCCTCATTGACATTGCTAGCCGAGATTATGAAGAGGTTGGAATCCGCGGGAATTAGCGTGTTAAGGTCGGTCAACACACCATCCTGCCAGATGAACCCGTGAGACCAGTTGAAATTGGAGTCAAAGTTGTTTCCCACCACTTGGCCCCGATTGTTGATGCCGGTGGCGAACGCGGCAAAATCCCCCGGCAGAACGCCGATGCTTGTGACTGCGCCGTCCGCGCCGTTGAGCCAAACCGCGGCATAGAAGGTTGTGCCGTCAGCAGTGCCGACTTGCCCTGCGATTTGGCCACGGTTGTTAATGGCGTAGCCGAAATTGGAACCTGTACCTCCGAGATCCTGAAGCACGAAGGCAGTCTTATCTTTCCACATTACGGCGTGGATCGCTGTGGTGCAGTTTCCCGAGTAGCCTACGGCTTGGCCTAGATCGTTAATTCCCCATGCGACAGCGTCAACATCGTTACCCACCAGAGGAAGAGCTTCGGCTTTGCCGTTTACCCACAACGCCGCCAAGTCAATCCGATTGTTGGTTGTGCCGGCTGGGCATGTGGAGTCAACGGCACCGTCTTCGGCATATCCGACGGCTTCTCCGCGGTTATTGATGGCGCTGGCCTGCCCATTATTTCCGCCCAGCGTCGGAAGAGCGCTCATGTGGCCGACACGCCAAAGAAATGGAACGCACGTAAGGTGAGTGCCGAAGCCGCAAATGTCTTCGCCGTTCGGATCCAGTTCAGCTGTTTCGGACTGGCCAACGGCTTCGCCGAGGTCGTTGATCCCGCCCCAGTTAATCCAACTGTTGGCGCCGGGTTTTCCAAGCGTGCCCAGGTCGATGTTGAATCCGTAGATGCTTATCACCGCGCGGCCCTTTGCAACTGTCGTAAACACACTATTCTCGGGAGGGTTCACGAACCCGTCCATGTTCTCCGTCCAGCCCTGATTATTGAGGCCCATGGCCATGGCGAAGTTGTCCGTGCTTTTGTTAATCCCCAAATCGGTAATTTTGTAGCTCGTTTGAGCCACCGCATTACTGAAGCAACCTAGAACGATTACCGCAACCCACGGTATCCAGAAATTCCGCAACCGTCTTAGTGCGCTCATATTTTCTCCTTTTCGTTCGTGCAAAGTCTCCGCGCCGAGATGGCTGGGCGATCGCTCGGCGCTCTAACAGTTAGTCTGCAGTTGAGAGCGGAATTCGCCCGCAACTTCACAAACTCCTGCTGAGTCACAACTGACGGAGCATGCAGTGCTCCACGCTTACAGCGATTACGCGACACAACGGGCCCTACGCTTCAGAGTTCGAAAATGAGTGGCGGACTAACAAAATCCTAGGACGACCCCAAAACGGCTAGAGCGCCTGTTTCTCCCACTTTTCATACCATTGTGATTGACTTTCAGATAATTCTAGTTAACATACATACTGGTTGGTATGTTGGCTACACGCAAGAATCCGAAACGTAGAGCGACGAGGCTGCGTGATCCTGATCGCACGCGGGAACGCTTGCTGCAGGCCGCATCTCGAGAAATCTACCGGTCGGGTTTCCAGAGCGCAAGCCTGGACACAATTCTGTCCTCTGCCGGCGTTACCAAGGGAGCCCTGTACCACCACTTCAAAAACAAGGAAGCCTTGGGATATGCCGTCGTCGAAGAGGTTATCTCCCGCAACGTCCGCCGCACGTGGGTTGAGCCTTTAAGGAGCGTCAAAGATCCCATCGGCGCTCTGATTGGCATCGTTCGAGATATACCTGTTCGGTCGGGGGATGTATGCGGTGGCTGCGAACTGAACAATCTGGCGCAGGAAATGTCTCCTCTTGACGCGGGATTCCGGAAGCGGCTGGAGGCAATCTTCGATGCCTGGCGCGAGGCCGCTGCCTCCGTTTTGCGACAGGGCCAGCTCCACGGAAGCGTTCGCCGCGACGTGGAACCCACCGACGCCGCCGGCTTACTGATTGCGATGGTCGAAGGCTATGGCTCGCTGGCAAAAAATGCTCAGGATCCGAAAGTGATAAAGGCGGGGATCAAAAATATCGTGGGCTGGCTGAGGTCTCTGCGCCGGCAGGGCAACCGCAAGCGGGCCTGATTGCATCGGTTTCTAACGAATGGGTTTCGCACCAGTACATACCAATCGGTTTGTAGGCTCGGCGAGTTCGCACATTCGAAACTCGCAGGCACGCCGAGGCGGGAACGGACGAGGGACTGATGGAACGGGAAAAACGATCGGATCTGTCCCTCTGACATATGCCACGAATCGCATTTAAGGCCAACGGTAGCATCCTGCTCTTGGATTTAGCCGACATCTTGGCGGTGCAAGCCGAAGGTAATTACGTTTCGTTGCGACCCCGAACTTCTCCCCATTTGGTGCACGCGTCCCTCTCGTCCATGGCGGAGAAGCTCAAACCCTACGGTTTTATTCGCATTCACCGCTCAGTGCTCGTGAATATTTCGGCCGTGGAGGAGATCCAGCCTTTACCGACGGGCGAGTACAGGCTGCGTGTAAAAGGCGGCAAGCAATACTTGGTAACGCGTACATACAAACACAACCTCAGAGATCTGGCTCAACTCTGGGTAGGCTCAGAGCGTCTCTGCGGCTAACAGGCAGCAAGAGGTTTTACCTCATTATATTCTTCATAGCATTCGGTGTTAGGCATTCTAACTGATTCCTACATGTGTAAATCCGGGTGAGTTGACCCTGTTCGCACCGAAATATTTAGAGTTTCTCGCGATTCGAGTTACGGGCAACTCGGAAGTGATTCCACTCGCCCGCAGCGTTAATCAGGAGTTTGGCGATTAGACTTGACAAGACTCCGTTGTCGCGTTTTATAAGTGATTCGCGCGGCCAAAACGATCCGCACGGTGAAGGGAGATGACCCAATGCTCCGTCTGCTTATGTTTGCTTTCGTCTTTGCGTATGTGACTCTGCCCGCGGCCTCCGCTCAAACGACGGACGCTGGCTATCCCGATGAGTTGTCGCCCTCGCTGGCGGGCAGTGCCAAGGCGATGCACGCGATGATTCGCCGAAATCTAGCCGAAGCGGCAGAAAACATGCCTGCCGATGAATACGCCTTTCGACCGACGCCGCAGGTCCGCACCTTCGGTCAGATTATCGGTCACGAGGTCGATGCGAACTTCTTTTTCTGTTCGCAGGCTGCGGGCGAAAAATCGCCGGCAACCGCTGACTACGAGCAAATCACTGACAAGGCGGCGCTCGTTAAGGCCCTGAACGATTCGCTCGTCTATTGCGATCGGGTGTACGCGGCGACCACCGACGCTAACTTCGTTCAGCCGGCGAAGATTGCGAATATTGGTGGCGCGGGTTCGACCAATACCGTCCGGGGCGCCGTGCTGATGTACAACATCGCCCACAACAACGAGCATTACGGTAACCTCGCCGTTTACATGCGGCTGAAAGGCCACGTTCCGCCCTCAACAGCCCGGGTCCAGCAGCAAAAGAATTAGTAACGCCTCGGCCAAAAGGGACGGGGATATAGACAAGTGCCGTACTAGGGCTTCATTTGTCCGGTTGCCGCGTTGACCAGGACTCAGCGGGTCTCTGGCGTTAATCTCTGTTCTCGACAATTATGCTGCAAACCGCAAATGGCGGCGTCGTTAGCGAATTTTCGCGCGCCTCGATCGAGATTATGTGGGCATCCGTTCGACCCATTTTGCGCGGAATGCGGGAGCCGGGAATGGATCCGCAAAGTACTGCGTTTCTCGCGCAACCTTGTCGCCGCTGAACTCCATGATGCTCACGGTGTAGGACGGCTTGGCGTCATATGTCAGGATGAATTCGGTGACCCAAAGATCACCGCTGCCGATGATTCGCCGGATCGTGAACCGCTTTTTGCTCGGCTGACTAGCGCGTTGGCCCTGTATGTTAGCCCGACCGCGGGTTCGCTCGCCTGATTGCGGGTAATCCAGCACCGCGTCCTCGCGATAGATGAGGTGCTCCGTTACAAAATCGTTGGCATCGGACGCCGCCCAATGCTGATCCAGCGCCGCACGGATCTCTTGATCTCGCGCTGCAGGATCCTGCTGCTTCTGTTGTTGACCATTCATCTTCAGCCTCCAATTTGACAAGAAGCTAAATGCTTTACGGAATCCGAGTTACGTCAACTGCTCCTAGTCCGCACCCTTTCGGTTTCTACGCTCGAGACTTTCTGATTTTCCGCTCCTTATGCCCTTAATGGGTTCGTCGAATATTTACGGAGCAAAGACTCCGTGTGCACTCGGCACGGGGCTCCGACTGTCTACGCAGGCATCGAAGGTGCTATTTGGGTTCCGCTAAATAAAGGAGTATCTCGGCCGCATTCTAGGAAGCGCCAGGCCCTCTTCAGAACTTCGGTTTCGGCTGAAATGTCGTTGTCACATAGGTTTAGGCCGCCAAATGATGAATGGCCAGCCTGCCCCCGTGCAGGCTAGACGAGAGAGTTCACCTCTCTACCGTGACAACCCGCTCGGGCCGGCTTGCTGAGGCACGAATCTCATCAAGCTTGTTTGCGACTGCGTCTTCCGCCACTCGCATCGATTTAGGAGCCGATGCTCGTGTTTCGCTAGTCCTTCGCTAGCAACCATCACGCAACGTCCACGATGACTGATTCAGCCAAATGTGGGGCTGAGTCCATGCCCGCCATTACTCCTTTCGGAGACGGATAATATCGCCCTTCTTGATGTGTTTGTCGCTCAAAGAACGCTTCTGTGCAACCTGAACCCAGTCATGAAACCCCTCCTACGATTTGCTTGTTTCGCGGATCGTCTTTCGGGTTGAGGTATTCCAGTCCGAGCGGGCCTATCGCGGTGATTTGCGTGACGTACTCGCCGGATTTCGCCCAGTGGAAATGGTGCGTGTTGCCGGGGAGAACGATTACGGCGCCGGGCGGATAGGCTTCGAGCTTACTCGCGTCGAATTCATCACCCAGTCCGATATAAAAGACGCCGGAAATCACGGTATAGACGCGATCCTCCGGGTGCTTGTGCGGCATCAGCTTCGCGCCGTGGGGCGCTTTGACCCTGATGGTGTAAGGGCCGGGCTGCGAGGGCTGGCCCACGACGACGGCCAGCAAGACGCCGGGCGGAAACTCCGGGAACGGTTTCCAATCGACATCGTCCGGCAAGATAGTTTTGAAGACGTCCTGCCCGAGTTGGTGAGGCCGGACATCGCTTTGCTGCGCACGCTTTGTGGCCGCCGTCTTCCTGAGGCATACAATCCTCCTTCACGCGGAAAATGTAAAACATCACGACAGACTTCCGAAACATGTCCGCCGCACACCCAGAGTCTACACCGCGTCGAAGCGTCTAACTCCGAATTAGTCGGCTAACCGGACACGTTCGTTCCAGTACGTGACTTGTCCGGTTACGGCGTTTAGCGGGACCTAGTCGGGACTTCTGCCATAACTTCCGAGGTGCCGACCCGCTAGGCGCCGGAAATCCTGCGTCGTTAAACACATCCTGTCCGGCAACTCCGGCTCGTAATTTGCGATAGTTGTGGTTTATAGGTTCGTTTAGAATGCAGTATGCCAAAATTTCAGCCACTGTTGTGGCTCTGTGTTGCCGCATATGGAATCCACATACTCGAAGAGTTCGTTTTCGATTGGCGAGATTGGGCTCGCAATGTTCTCCATCTGCCTGCAGAATGGAGCGATTTCTACGTGACCAATGGCTTGGTAGTTGTGCTCGGCGTCGTGGCGACACAGCTGGCGTCGGTATGGCCAGCAATCGCGCTGGGATTTCCGGCGCTGATGCTGATTAATGCGGCATTTTTCCATGTAGCTCCCTTCGCTTGGACACGCGGACGGTTTTCGCCCGGACTCATCACTGCAACACTTCTGTTCTTTCCTCTTGGAATTTTTACATTCCGTGCAGCGCGCCCGGACGAATTGAGTATCGTTATCGCCTTCGGTATCGGCAGCTGCTCTCATGGCGACACCGATAATCTTCCTAAAGCTAAAAGCTAACCTTTACTTCGATCAAACACACTAGCTCGCGCAGACTACCCTCCGTTGTGCCCGGATACCTTGCGGTTAGTGCGCTGAAGCCGACTTCTTCTTCGCGTCGAGTGCCGGTAGAAGAAGTTTCAGAAGCGCTTGATCCGAGAATGGGTTCTGGCCTGAGATCAACTCGCGATCGTGAAGGACGTAGCTCTGCCAGGGAGCGACCACGCTTACGTCACCGCCCGCCGTACGCAAGGCAAAGTCCGGGTAGAAGAGAACCTTGCCACCAATCTCAAGCGGCTCGCGCTGCTGCTCTTCCGCTGTCGAAAAGATAGTCATCTTATATCCAGAATAGATCCAGCCCTGCGCCTTTGCGTGCGCTCCGGCGGCATCGCCCGCCGACAGCGCGGCGACGAACTCCTTCGAATTCGGAAGCGCCGAGAGAAGTGAAATCGGGCCATGGCAGAGCACAGCAGTAGGCTTGGATGTTTCGTGAAAGTGTCTCATCACTATGCCGGCATTGGGATCATCGAGAAGATCGATCATCGGACCATGGCCGCCGGGGACGAAAACAGCGTCATATTGATCTAGGCCCGATGCGATGACATCCGCGATGCGGCTTGGATCTCTGAGCCCAGCCAGGCCGTCGCGGAATATCATATAGTCCTGAAGCTTGGCCGCGTCCCCGCCGAAGAAATCGGCGACCTCTGAATGCACATCCACTTGGGGCGCGTTGCCTTTGGGGTTGGCGAAAGTGATTTCGTAGCCCTCCTGCATTAGGGCGCGAACCGGTACCGTCAGCTCGTTGAGATAGTAGCCGGCGCCGGTATAAACCTTGCCATCTTTCAAGGGCAAACCGCGACCGCTCGAGACCAGCACTAAGACTTTTCCTTTAGTTGTCATCGTTATTCTCCTTTTTGAAATCGAATTCTGTTCTCCTGAATATGAGTACTCTAGCAAAAAGCCGGAACATAATCGGTTGCCTTGTGGGTCGCGGCTTTTTACCCTGAGCGCCTCAGCGAAGGGCAGCCGCGACATAAAAACGACTCTGACAAACTTTCCTTTCGGCGGATTTTTCGCCGAGCCTTCGTTCGCCCACGCCGACGAGGCGCAGAGTCGGCATCCTATCCGCGCCGAGCGTTAACCGTACTTGAGATTGGTGCTTTGTCCGACCTCGATAATATAACCGTCAGGATCGCGGATGTAGCAGCGAATCTCGCCGTACTTGGGTATTGGCTCGGTGAGGAACTCGGCTCCGCGACTTTTCCATAATTTGTAGCAAGCTTGAATATCCGCAACGCGGAAATTCATAAAGCTGTTGATGTGATTCGGGTCGGGGACGCTGAGCGTTACCGTCGGCTTATCCGGAGTCGGCCCGCCTCCCACGTTCAAAATCATCCAGATATTCGCAAGCTGAAGGTACGGAGGCGCGTTGCCGTCCCCCATGGTCAGAATGCGAGCGCCGAAGACCTTTTCGTAGTAGCGAGCCGATCGCTCCTTGTCGGCGACGGTGAGAAAATACGCGATGCTGATCCCCTCTTTCGGGGGCATCTCATAGCTCTTCTGTTCCACTTGTACGGCAGTCATTGATGGCTCCTTTCGATACAGCGCTCGTTACAAATACGGTGTCCCGAGTCCGCTCCCATTCATAAAAAATCGATCGACGCTAGCTAATGCAGCAGCGATTCCCAATTGGCTGGAACTCTCCCTGCCGGCCCAGGTACTGGTTGACCCTGCGGATGCGAATGTGGCGGAAGCAACTCCACACCCTTGATCATCCCCCGCTTCTCGTAATCGTAGAACCAATCCTCACCCGGCTCGAAGCTGGCAATGATCGGATGCCCTGTGGTCGCCGCATGCTTGGACGCATGCTGGCTCAGAGAACTGTCGCAGCAACCGATGTGCCCACATTCCGCACACCGGCGGAGATGTAACCACCAGCCTTTCGGTGAAGCTAGGCATTCGATACACCCATTGCCACTCGGCTTCGAAGCGGGGTTGATTCCGCGCTGGTCTTTTTTCATCTCCAATTTTCCCTCCGTGTCATGCCCCGTAAGCTTGGGCAGGTGGCCGCGCCTTCGGTTTTCGTAGCGCCGGCGTCCCGCCGGCTCTTCTGACGTTCGGATATCTAGGGTGCTCGGCCTTCAGTAGCTTTGTGGGTCGCGGCTTTAGCCGCGACATAAAAAAACGCCTCTGACGAATTTTCCTTTCGGCGGATTTTTCGCCGAGCCTTCGTTGTCCCGCCCCTGTGCCAGCCCCACAGACAGTCCGGCACCAACCTCGATACGGCAACGACGCAAAAACGCCGCTCTAGCGGCCAATTTGCCCCAGGTAGTATCCCAGCCGATCTTCAACATCCCCCGGCTTCTGAAACCCGCGCGCCGTCAGGGCTTTGATTCCCTCTTGGGCGGCGGGACGACCGAGCGAATTGATGCAAGCATCCCACCCGTCAGCGATCTCCACATCCGGCGGCAGGCTCGCGTTGACGAGCCGCTTAGTGTTGGAGATCGCCCATTTGTCGAACTTGGCGATCCGCGTCGCGAGCGCCTCCACGTACGCATCCAGTTCCGCGTCGGGCAGTGCGCGATTAATGTAACCGTAGGCCTCGGCCTGCTCCGCTCTGATGTCTTCCGAGCTTAACAGCACCTCAAGCGCGCGATTTCGCCCGATGAGTCGCGGCAGCCGAGCCATGGGCCCGCCGCCGGCGACCATCCCTACGCCTACTTCCCATTGCGAGATGATTGTCTTCTCGCGGCTGGCAAAACTCATGTCGCAAGCCAGAGTGATCTCGCTGCCGTTTCCCGTCGCGCGGCCGCGGATGAGCGCGATGGAAGCAACCGGCAAGTGCGTCAGCCGCACGAGAAAGTCCGGCCACGCCTCCAGTCCGGTGGGGCCTTGAGGAATACTGGTCAAGTCCTCGATCTTGGTCGTGAAGTCGGAGTGATTCAGGAAGTAGTCCTCGACCGCGCTGTCGAAGACCACCACCCTCACCTGCTCGTCGGCCTCCAGAGCGTTCATCAATTGTTGAAACTGCTTTACCATTTCCGGCCCCATCACGTTGAGCGGCGGGTTGTCGATCGTCACGCGCCAATAGGCGGGCGACCGTCGGGTCACACGAATCTGTTCGTGCTTCGTAG
Organism: uncultured Acidobacteriota bacterium; assembly: GCA_963698005.1. Lineage (GTDB taxonomy): Bacteria > Acidobacteriota > Terriglobia > Acidiferrales > UBA7541 > Palsa-295. The sequence goes on along the minus strand of OY969113.1, from coordinate 924,413 downwards.
CTGCGCTTGCAGTTGTCATAGCATTCTCCTGTCTATTTATTTGTCTCAGAAATTATTTGTCTCGCAAACCCCACGAGTGTCCCCAAGGCTCTCTCGAAATTCGGATCACTTGTTCCCAGCCGGCGGTTGGTTGATTAGTGCCGCGCCTGCATTGCTAACGATCTCGTCCTGAGAATCAGCGCCTCCCGAGCAACCGATTGCGCCGATAATCGATCCCTGTTCGATCAATGGGATGCCGCCTCGCGACGCAATGACTCCATCGAACGCGAGCAGATAGTTGAGATGCATAACGTTGACACCGACCTCGAACTCCTTCGTTGGGCGCCGGAAGGTCGCGGCCGCTCGTGCCTTGTGCTCGGCAATCTGAATGGACGCAAGCATCGCGCCGTCCATTCGTTGGAACGCCACAAGGTTTCCGCCCGAATCGACAACTGCCACGTTCATCTTCCAATTCCGCTTCTTCGCCTCTGCCACCGCCGCGCGAATAAGCGCCTCGGCTCGCTCCAGTGTTATCGCTGGCCCATACGGAGTGTCGAAAGGCATTTTCTCCGGCACAAAATCGAGCGGATTTGTTTCCGCCGGCTGCACCGCTCGACTCGTACCCGCCGCGCTCCCTGTTTTCTCATTTGACATACGTCCTCCTTAAATGGTTGCCGTACAAATCGCTCGATCGACAACGAATCGCAACCCGCTCTGGCGTGCGCGTTCGATAGCTTTGTGGGTCGCGGCTTTTTACCCTGAGCCCGCGAAGGGCAGCCGCGACATAAAAAAGCGCCTCTGACAAACCTTCCTTTCGGCGGCATTTCCGCCGAGCCTTCGGGTTTCGTAGGCCAGGCATCTCTCAGCGGGCATTTATGAGATGACTTCGCCTAAGGTTGGTACCCGTCCGCCATCCACTTTGCAAATAGCTCAATGCGAGCCTGAGGCCAAGGACCTTCTCCTCTCGGCGGTGGCGGCGGCATTAACGCGCCACCAATTCCCCGAATGCGGTCGTAGATGGCCGCAGCATTCTTTTTGACATCATCATAACTTCCCAGGTTGAACGCCTTGCTCATCCCACGAATGTCTCGCTCCGTAAAAAGCGGCCGAATGTCCGCTTGAAAGCTCGTCGGTTTCGCCGTTTCCGCCATTGTTCCTCACAGTTATTGGATTTTACGTACGCGGCGCTCGCGCCGCACTATTCGATCCGAATCATCGATGCGACCTCTTCGGGTGTTTCCTTCACCCATTGAGCCCTGCCATCAGTTGTGTGAATTTCAGTAACGTTCTTGAGTATGCTGATCGAAACAATTTGGTCTGGGTTGATGAGGATAACCCCTACTTCTTCGCCAGTTTCGTTCGCTTGCCGAAGCTTTATTAGTGGCATTTGAGCATTCGGTACGACGGAGTTGATGCCAGGAATCCTAACACAACTGCCGGAGGATATACTGAGTCCCGATAAGTCGGATAATCCACAAAATGAGCATGGCCCTTGAACTCGTCATACGGTTTCCCGGCGTTTATTAAGGAAATTTATGCCGATTGCGGCGTGTACATGCGCGGAGTATATTGCAGCGTACCTACGCCGGTAGTTTCAACAGGAGGCTTTCGCAAATGAGTTTTTTATTCGACACAGCAAGCGACGATCTTCACCGTGAAGAACGCACATCAGCTCCGGAACCTTCCTTCGACCGTGGCCCGCACTCTACACCGTCGAACCAAAGCTCCTCTCGAAGAAGCTTTTTCAAAATGACGGTAGGAGGAGCGGTGGCGGGATGGGTGACCGCGACGGGAATCGAGTTCGCAGCACCACGCCGAGTATTGGCGCAAAGCGCGCTCACGCCGAATGCCGCGTTGCAGGAATTGATGGACGGCAATCGCCGGTTCTCGACTGGAAATATGACTTCCTGGGAGCATGACCTTTCGATATTGAAACAGAAAACGGTCGATAAGCAGGAACCGTTCGCAGCGGTGTTGTCGTGCGCCGATTCCCGCGTCCCAGTGGAGCTGCTTTTCGATCAGACCATCGGCCATATTTTCGTCACGCGCGTGGCCGGAAATTTCGCCGCCACGGAAATCATCGCGAGCCTCGAATATGGCGCAGCCGTGCTGGGGACAAAAGTGATTCTGGTGATGGGACATAGCGGATGCGGCGCAGTCAAGGCCACCATTGCGGCCAAGGAAGTTCCCGGACAGATCAGTGCGCTCTTTTCCTACATACAGCCCGCTGTGGATCAGGCCGGACCAAACCTGGAGGCAGCCTCCAAAGCAAATGCCAAGATTCAAGCGGCCATTCTGCGCCAATCATCCACCGTCATTTCCGGTTTGGTAAAAGAAAATAAGCTGAAGGTTGTCGCCGGGTATTACGACCTCGCCACGGGAGTCGTATCGCTCCTGGAGTAGCTGGAGGCGAAGGTCGGCCTATTGCGAAATACGAGGCGAAGTACGAGGCAGCGCCGGGAATATGCCTGAGTTCACGACCCTAATCAGCGGCTTGTCATTTACCGAATGCCCTCGCTGGCGCGACGGGAGACTCTACATTTCCGATTTTTACACGCACCGCGTCCTCTCCCTCGCGATGGACGGCACCTCAGAGACAATCGCGCACGTACCGCAGCAGCCTTCCGGGCTTGGATTTATGCCCGACGGTCGCCTACTGATCGTGTCCATGCGCGACCGCAAAATACTCCGGCGTCAGCCTGATGGTTCGCTCGTTATCCATGCCGATGTGTCCGCGCTTGCCCCGGGGTATTTGAACGACATGCTGGTCGATCGCGACGGCCGCGCATGGGTCGGCAATTTCGGATTCGATCTAATGGCCGGCGCGCCGGCCCGTACCACCGTGCTGGTTTGCGTTGAACCCGACGGCGCGGCCAAGGTGGTGGCTGACGAGCTCGGATTTCCCAACGGCATGGTGCTTACTCCAGACGGCCGCACGCTGATCGTCGCCGAGACAACGATGAACCGCCTCACTGCCTTCAACGTCTCCGCAGGTTCATTGAGCAAGCGCCGGATCTGGGCTGCCTTCGGCAATCCTCCGGCAGCGACCGACGTCGCTGAAACGCTAGGACAAGAGGCTGTGGTGCCGGATGGAATCTGTCTCGATGCCGAAGGTCATGTGTGGGTGGCTGATGCCGCTCACGGTCGGCTGGTCCTCGTGGCCGAGGGCGGCCGCATCGTGGAAGAACTCAAGACCAACGCGCTCGGTGCGTTCGCCTGCATGCTAGGCGGCCACGACGGCCGCACGCTATTCGCCTGCGCCGCGCCCACCTACCATGAGGCGCAGGCATCCGCGAACCATCAAGCCGCCATTTTAATGACGAAGGTGAAAGTCCCCCACGCCGGATTGCCCTAACAGAGGCCGAATAATCGTACAATTGACCGCGGCGTTTAACTAAGAAACTGATCCCGCGGACGAGCCTGGCGCTCAAGGAATGTTCTTCCACTTCAGCAAAACTTCACTATACTTCGCGCCATGAACCAACCAAAAGTCCTCCTGTACGCACGCAAGCGACGATTCATTGCCGCCGCGATCGTCGGTGCGCTCGTTCTGTTCGCTTGGCATTTTTACGCCTACGGCCAGGACAAACCGCAATTCCCCGACGGTTACGACGCAGTCCAAGCCGCGCCCGATACCCACAAAGTTATTTTCGAAAACGAATTTGTGCGGGTCCTCGAAGTCACAGTGCCGGCTCCGGGCACCACCATACCGATGCACCACCACCGTTGGCCTAGTTTCTTTCTGGATTGGGACACAGGCGGCGCGACTCCGCACATCCGTTATCATCGCGCGGATGGCACCGTCACAGACCATCCAAGCAAAGAAGAGCCGACTCATGCGGGCGCTTGGAGCGTGCACTGGATGAAGCCCGAGCCCATGCACGCCATTGAAGTGGTGGACAAGCCCAAGACCGGCGCCCCTCTACCCGGCGCCCCTCCCAGCCTCCGCATCGAAATCAAATGCCGTCCATAAGAGTTGAAGAATCGGCAGGGGCGAGAAACAGAACAGCTAGTCCAGAACTTTAGGACTTCACCATTATTCTTACCGGGACCAATGAAACACGATTCCGGCTCCCACCAACAAATTGTTTTGGTGGTCGTTCGTGGCGTTTGCAAAGTTGGTCAAATAATAATCGATCTGAATCACTCGCACGGCGAGCCGCGGACTCAGCGGCACATCAATGCCCCCACCGATGCGAGCAGCAAACGAAAACCCCTCCCCTACTCCCGCTACTCCGCCTCCAGGCGGGTAGCCAATCCATCCGCGCGGCACCGGACTGAACCCCTGCACGATTGAAACTCGCGGGGGTGCCGCATCCTTTGCGTTTTTCTCTCCTGCAAAGGGTGCGGGTTTAGACGCCGCGCTCCCAACCCTTCCGTTCGCCGGGTAGCTCAGTAGCCTTGTGGGTCGCGGCTCCTTGCCCTGAGCCCGCGAAGGGCAGCCGCGACATAAAAAAACGCCTCTGACAGATTATCCCTTCGGCGGATTTTTCGCCGCCTTCCGTTCTCTCCGCGCTTCCAGCCCCTTCCCTCTGCCACCTCGGTCACCAAGAAATATTTTTCGCGCCGACGCCGTAAACCTTGCGTAGAATATCTCCGCCTTCCCCAGCAGGAGGAATTATGGCCCCGAACATTCCAGCGAAAGTCTTAGTCCTGGCAGCCTCTGTAATGCTCGCAGCATTTCCGTTGCTGGCCCAATCCCAACGAAAGGAACTCCCCATGGAACCTCGTGCCGATCACTCGACCGTTTACCGCACCATCCAGATCGACGGCCTCTCCATCTTCTACCGTGAAGCCGGCCCGAAGGACGCGCCCACGCTTCTCCTCCTCCACGGACTTCCCTCTTCCTCGCGCATGTTCGAGCCGCTCTTCGCCCTCCTTTCCGACCGCTATCACATGATCGCGCCCGACTACCCCGGCTTCGGACACAGCGACTGGCCCGACCCCAAGAAATTCGCCTACACGTTCGATCACATCGCCGACGTCATGAACCATTTCACCGAAGCGCTTGCCCTCTCGCACTACACTCTTTACATGCAGGATTACGGCGGCCCCGTCGGTTTTCGCATGATCCTGGCGCACCCGGAACGCGTGGAAGCGCTGATCGTACAGGACGCAGTGGCGCACAACGAAGGCCTGGGCGCGAATTGGAATGCGCGGCGAAACTTTTGGGCCGATCGCGCCGCGAATGAAGCCGCGCTGCGGGTAAATCTGCTCTCGATGCCGACCACGCGCGCGCGGCACGTCGGCGACGATCCCGACGTCTCACGCCACGACCCCGATCTCTGGACCGACGAATATTATTTTCTCAACCAGCCCGGCCAAGGCGACATTCAAAGCGACCTCTTCTACGACTACCGCACCAACGTGGAAGATTATCCGAAGTGGGATGCTTGGATGCGCGCGAACCAGCCCCGCCTCCTGGTCATCTGGGGCAAGTACGAGTCATCCTTCGACCCCTCCGAGCCCGAATCGTACCGCCGCGACGTCCCCAAAGCCGAAATCCACATCGTCGACGGCGGCCATTTCGCCCTAGACACCGCCTCCGACGAGATCGCCTTCATCATTCGCAAATTCATGAAGTAGCGGAGAGCGCTGCGAGGCGACAGCGGGTGCGGAGTCGGAGCGAACGGCGTGGCGGGTGGCGAATCCATCCGCGCGGCACCGGACTAAACCCATGCACGATTGAGACTCGCGGGGGTGCCGCATCCTTTGCGTTTTTTTTTCCTGCAAAGGGTGCGGGTTTAGACGCCGCGCTCCCACTCCCTTCCCTGGCGGGTGGCGAATCCATCCGCGCGGCACCGGACTGAGCCCATGCACGATTGCAACTCGCGGGGTGCCGCACTCTTTGCGTTCTTCTTTCCTGCAAAGGGTGCGGGTTTGGACGCCGCGCTCCCAAACCCTTCCCTTGGCCTCCGGTCGACCCATTCGGTTTTTGTAGCGCCGGAGTCCCGCCGGCTCTTTTCGCTTTGATGGCCCCCGGCGCCAAGACGTCCCCTTTGCCCGACCCTTCATGTCCATCGCACCAATCAACCGTAGGGGCACAGCATGCTGTGCCCGCCACAGATGCTTGGCGACAATTCATCCAACCCGAATGAATCCTATGTGCGCACCGGACAGGTTTTGCAAACAGACCGTCCCCCGGTCGAACCAAAAATCATTTGCGATGTGCCGCCGCAAACTCCCCCTTCATGAAGTAGCGCCGCTAAATTTAATTTGACGCCCGCCAGAAATCGCGATATGAGCCTACTGTATTTCTACGCTCCCGTGCCTCTTGACACGGAACCCTACAGTGGGTCGATGCCGGCAGCAGCAAAAAACCAAAGGAGAAGTTTCGTGCGAATCCTATCTACTCTAGCAGTCGCTGCTGTCCTCGCGTTTGTCGCCCTCGCAGTCACCGGCTCCGCCAAGCCCGCCGGCGCGGCCGACGACGAATCCATCCGCCCCTTCCACGTCAGCTTCCCCGAATCCGACCTCGTCGATCTCCGCCGACGCATCGCCGCCACACGCTGGCCCGACCGCGAAACAGTCGCCGATGATTCCCAGGGCGTGCAGCTAGCAACAATGAAGGCCCTCGCGCGCTACTGGGGCACGGACTACGACTGGCGAAAGGTAGAAGCGAAGCTCAATTCCTATCCACAGTTCGTCACCACCATCGACGGGCTGGACATTCACTTCATCCACGTCCGTTCGAAGCAGCCAAACGCTTTGCCCATCATCATCACGCACGGCTGGCCCGGCTCGATCATCGAGCAGCTCAAAGTCATTGACCCTCTCACGAATCCCACCGCCTACGGCGGCAAGCCCGAAGATGCTTTCGACGTAGTGATCCCTTCCCTGCCCGGCTACGGTTTTTCAGGCAAGCCCACCGCCCCCGGTTGGGATCCGGCCCGCATCGCGCGCGCCTGGGCCGTACTGATGAAGCGCCTCGGATACACGCACTATGTAGCGCAAGGCGGCGATTGGGGAAATAGTGTCACTGAGCTGATGGCTCTGCAGGCGCCTCCAGGATTGCTGGCCATTGCCACCAACATGGCCGCCACTGTTCCAGCCGACATTGACAAGGCTGCGTTTGCCGGCGCTCCGCCGCCGCCCAGTCTTTCAGGCGACGAACCGCACGCCTACGATCAGCTCGCCTTTTTCTATAAGCACGGCCTCGGCTACGCCACCGAGATGGCCAACCACCCGCAAACGATATACGCAATCGCGGACTCGCCCATCGGTCTCGCCGCGTGGATTCTCGATCACGACATTAAAAGCTACGAGCTAATCACCCGCGTGTTCGACGGAAAAACGGAAGGCCTCTCGCGCGACGACATCCTCAACAACATCACTCTCTACTGGCTCACAAACACCGCGGTCTCGTCCGCTCGTCTCTATTGGGAATATAAGGGCGGCTTTTTCGACGTCCGCAACGTCACCCTCCCCGTCGCCGTAAGCGTCTTCCCCGACGAGATCTACGCCGCCCCAAAAAGCTGGGCAGAAAAAGCCTACCCCAACCTAATCTTTTACAACCGTCACCCCAAAGGCGGCCACTTCGCCGCCTGGGAACAGCCCGAATTTTTCGTGAGCGATCTCCGCGCAGCCTTCAAATCGTTCCGATCGCCGCACTAATCTTTGTGCCCCGCGTGGCATCGCGCCGCCGCGCCTTACTTTTTCGTGAATTCCAACGGAATTCACCCAGAGTCTTTTGGCGAAGGGTAGCGCTGGGCTCGTCCCGTGAATCCCGAAGGGATTCACCCAGAGTCCTTTGCGAAGGGCCGGCTCTTTTGACGTTTCGATCTCACGGGCGCCGCATGCTGCGCTCGGCACAGATGCGCCAGTCGCACAGTCTTAACCGTAGGGGCACAGCATGCTGTGCCCGCCACAAATGCTTGGCGACAATTCATCCAACGCAAACGAATCCGATGTACCCAAAGTACAGTTTTGCAAAGACGCTACGAACCAGGGAGATTCCAAAATGACGCCGATCAAATCGAACGCAGATGATTCCAAAATGACCTCGATGAAAGTATCCGAAGAAATCAAACCCAACCGCCGCCGCTTCTTAGGCACTGCGGCCGTGACTATCGCAGCCACTCAGCTCGGCATTTTCGCCTCCAAGGACGCGCAAGCCAGCCCGTCAAAATCCACGGGCGCAACTCCACCGCCCCCCGACACGACCGCCTCTTTCGCCCCACTAAAGCAGATCGATGCCGGCACCCTCAATATCGGATACGCCGAAGCCGGCCCCGCCAACGGCCCCGCCGTCCTTCTTCTCCACGGCTGGCCCTACGACATTTACGCCTTCGTCGACGTCGCGCCGATCTTGGCGTCGAAAGGCTACAGGGTCATCGTCCCGTACTTGCGCGGCTACGGCACCACCCGCTTTCTTTCCACTGACACACCTCGCAACGGCCAGCAATCCGTAGTCGCCGTTGACGCCATCGCGCTAATGGACGCTCTCAAGATCCAGTCCGCAATCATCGGCGGTTTTGATTGGGGCGCCCGCACCGCCGACATCATCGCCGCCCTCTGGCCCGAACGCTGCAAGGGATTAGTTTCCGTTAGCGGCTATCTGATCGGCAGCCAAGCAGGCGGTAAAGCCCCGTTGCCGCCAAGCGCCGAGCTGCAATGGTGGTACCAATATTATTTCGCCACCGAACGCGGCCGCGCCGGCTACGATAAATACCGCCACGATTTTGCCAAACTAATTTGGCATCTTGCTTCGCCGAAATGGAATTTCTCAGACGCCACCTTCGATCGCACCGCCGCGTCCTTCGACAACCCCGACCACGTCGCCATCGTCATCGACAATTACCGCTGGCGGCTAGGCCTCTCGCCAAGGTGAGCGCAAATACGACGACCTCGAAACGAAGCTCGCCCAAGCCCCCATCATCACCGTCCCCACCATCACCATGGAAGGCGACGCCAACGGCGCCCCACACCCGGATCCGAATTCCTATGCCAAAAAATTCTCCGGCAAATACGCCAGCCGAATCATCCCCGGCGGCGTCGGCCACAATTTGCCCCAAGAAGCTCCAGAAGCCTTCGCCCAAGCTATCGTTGATGTTGACGCTTTCTGATCGGTCCGCATAGCCGGCGTCGCTTCAATTCTTCGAGGGCGATTTCAGGATGATTTGCAGCACATTCACGTCGCCATCAATTTTTCCCGCGGGAAGGCTGAGAATTGTTGCGATGAGCGGATACACATTCACATTTTTGAAAGGCGCAACGGTGACTCCTGCGCGAATATCCGGACCGGTGGCAGCGAACAGAGCTTTCATCGTGGGCACCAGGCGCGGGTCGTACCCATGCTGGCCGACTGCGGGCGGACGATCCGGCTCGCCGGGGCCGGGCGTGCGAGCGCGGATGGCGTATGGCCCCGTGGCGATGACGACAGGATCGCCTTCGCGCGCATTCGAGTTGTAATGCAGTTCTGCCGGAACATCCGCGCGGCGATACACGGTGAATTTGTCACTCGCGCCTTTCAGCGATTGAAATGCTTTCGCGGCCTCGGCTTCACTCGGTGCATACATCAGAGCTCCCTCGGTCTTGAAATGCGAAAGGTCGGCGAACTGGTCGAGATCGATCCACTTGCCGCGCGTGGTTTCCATGCCGTGATCGGCGACGACGATCAAGTCAACCGGCAGGTGCAGCGCGTCAAGCCCAGCGATAAGTTTCCCCACTTCGGCGTCCACGAACTTTACGGCATCGGCGGTTTCCGGGCTGTCGGGGCCATACTCGTGGCCCGCGCCGTCCACCTCCGCCATGTACAGAGTGATGAAATGTGGGCGCTGCTCCGCCGGCAGCCGCAGCCACGCCAGCACCTGCTCGACGCGCTGATCGTTCGGAACCATAGGATCAAACTTCAAGTAGTAGCTCGGACGCTTTCCCGCGATTTCCGCTTCCGAGCCGGGCCAGAAATAACAGGCCGAGCGCATCCCATTCTGCTCTGCCAGCGACCACAGCGGCACCCCGCCATACCAGCTTCCATCCTGAACCGCGGCCGAATCAGAGTACGCATAGCGCTGCTGCCGCGCGGGATCGTAGAAAATGTTCGCGACGATGCCGTGGTGTTCCGGGTAGAGCCCGGTGACCAGCGTCAAGTGGTTTGGAAACGTTACCGAAGGATACGAAGGAATCATCCCGTCCGGAGCGCTCGCGCCTCGCGCCGCCATGCCCGCGATGTTTGGCGCGGAATATTTTTTCACGTAGTCGTAGCGGAACCCGTCGAGCGAAACGAGCACAACGTACGGCTTCCCGCGCTGCGAAGCCGCGTTCGCCCCGTTCGCCACCTCGATGACTGCCCCGCGTGCACCCCCCGGCGTTTGCGCAGACGCGCCCGCACCCGCCGACATTTGCGCAGACGCGCGCCCCCCGCCGAGCAAGAGCAGCGCAACAAACAACGCGCCGCGTGACCAGATGCGCCAGCAGCCTGCCTTCCGCATGTTTACTCCCTTCTGCACGAACTCACGTTCTCAGTTTCTCATCTCTGAGGTTCCCATAAGAAAACGCCTCTGACAAACTCTCCTTTCGGCGGATTTTTCGCCGAGCCCTCCGTCTGTCCAGCGCTCCCCTTCTCGCAATCCTCGGTCCTCTGGCGAAACATATCCGGACTCGTGTACAGTCGCGCTACAAAAAGCGTCCAATCTAATTCGCAACTCGCAAGATTTGCGCCACCGCGGAGGCCATAAAATGAAAGCGATCGTCGTCCACGAATTCGGCGGCCCGGAAGTCCTCAAACTTGAAGAAGTCCCCACGCCAAAGCCCGCCGCCGGACAAGTCCTCGTCCGCGTCCACGCCGTCGGCGTGAATCCCTACGACGCCTACATGCGCGCAGGCACCTACGCCGTCAAGCCGCCCTTGCCTTACACTCCCGGCTCCGACGGCGCCGGCGTCATCGAATCCGTCGGCCCCGGCGTCACGAATGTGCACACGGGCGATCGCGTTTACATGGCCAAGACCGTCACCGGCGCCTACGCCGAATACGCCCTCGCTCTCGAATCCCAAGTCCATCCTCTCCCGGCGAAAGTCACTTTCTCTCAAGGCGCCGGAGTCTGGGTTCCCTACGGAACCGCCTATCACGCCCTGTATCACTCCGCGCAAGCGCGCGCTTCGGAGACGGTCCTCGTTCACGGCGCAAGCGGCGGCGTCGGCATCGCAGCGGTCCAGCTTGCACGCGCCCTCGGTCTCACCGTCTTCGGCACCGCAAGCACCCAAAAAGGACGCGACCTCGTCCAGCGCGAAGGCGCTCACCAAGTTTTCGATCACAGCAAGCCCGGCTATCTCGACGAAATCCTAAAAGCCACCGCCGCCCGCGGCGTCGACATCGTTCTAGAAATGCTCGCCAACGTAAATCTCGCGAACGACATCAAGCTCCTCGCCACCAACGGCCGCATCATCGTCATCGGCAACCGCGGTGAAATCTCCATCAACCCTCGCGACCTAATGGCTCGCCGCGGCTCCATCCGCGCCTTTACCCTCTGGGCCCTCACCCCCGCTGAAGAAACACAAATCCACGCCGGCATAATCGCGGGCCTGGAAAACGCTACCCTCCGCCCCGTCGTCGCCAAAGAATTGCCCCTAGCCGACGCCCCTCGCGCCCACAAAGAAATCCTAACCACCGCCGCCGCCGGCAAAATCGTCCTCCTCACCTAGCCGCGTGCATAAGAGAGCCGACATCGAGCGAGCGACTGCCCCTCCAGAGGCGACGTCTAAACGGCGTGCCGTTGTCTTTCGTAGCGCCGGCGTCTCGCCGGCTCTTTTGACTTTGCCTTCGACGTTCCGCTTTCAACGTAGCGCCAGGCGGGTGGCCAACCCTTCCACATCACTGAAGTGAACGCTTATCTTTTGCGGGTGCCGCACTCTTTGCGGGGTTGGCAAAGGGTGCGGGGTTTTGACGCCGCGCCCCAAGTTCTTTGTGGCTTGCGGATTTTTACCCTGAGTGCCTTAGCGAAGGGCAGCCCAACATTCGCCAGCATTGCGGGTCGCGGCTTTAGCCGCGACATAAAAAAACGCCTCTGACAAACGTTCCTTTCGGCGGCCTTTTCGCCGAGCTTTCCGGCCGGTCGGCCCCCCACGCAACGTTGAATGTGAAATTAAAATGCGATAGTGTTCATGTTGGTACGGAGTTCCGTCTTCTTCGTAACGAGTATTGCGTCTCTGCCTTATTCCGCCGCGCGCGGAAAAATAATGACACTTATCTGGAGGATCGAAAATGCCTGCAAATGAAAGCCCGGACCGTCTGCAACTAAAACAATTGCTGGACCAAGCCAAGCCGCTCATGCTCCCGATGTTTCCTGACCAGCGAAAGGTATGGCTCTCGGAGAGCCCCCTCGCCCAGGAGATTAAGTCGCTTCTCGCGAAGCACCCTGAATATTACGACGACATTCGCGCCGCCGTCGGCGACGTCTTCCCGAAACCAAAATCCTAAGCCCAACGCCCCGCCAGTCCTCTATCGCGTTCAAGTCCTGCGCTCGCGCTGCGAGAGTGCGCGCTATGCTAAAACGTGCGCGACCGAACCATCCCAGAGGGCTATAACTGCCCACGGCGATAATGTGTGCCATACGGGACAGCACGCCCTCACCTGAAGCGTTAAACTTACTTATCGGAGCAGTTCAGATTGACGCCATCGACCAGGACGAGTCGATGAAGTGGGACGAAATGACAGTTCAGAAGACGAGAGTATTGTTCCTTTCGACGGGCAACGCCACGCGCAGCATGATTGCGGAGGGGTTTCTGCGTAACCTCACCGGAGATCGATTTGATGTCGCGAGCGCAGGTGTCGAACCCGGCGCCTTGAATCCCCTGGCAGGTGAAGTTATGAAGGAAGCAGGTATCGACATCTCGGGCCAGAAACCGAAGAGCGTCGCGCAATCCGTCAAAGAACGATTCGGCTACGTGGTCGCCATCTGTGATACCGCCAAGGAAAGAAGTCCGATATTCCCCTTCACGCTCCACCTCCAACATTGGAGTATCGTTGACCCAAATGGCGCGGATGGGTTGCCGGCACAAAAAGCCGAAGCTTACAGGCGCGTGCGAGATGAAATTAACGTAAACGTTAGACAATTCATAGCCGATACCGCACAGATAAAGGGAAGCGGCCTTTCCATCGCATAACGAATCGGGCCCCCGGGGTCTGATGCCGGAAAGGAAGATAGCATCTCACTTCGGTAACCCGGTCAGTCGGTCATCAAGTTCGTCTGGCGGATCATGCTCTAGTTGCTTGGTGCCCCCACCTCCGCTAGTAGCTTTTCGTCCTGTTGTTGCAGGGCGGCAGGCAATTTCGCGTAGTACAACTTTTCCGCCTCGTCCTGGCCATGCATTACGATGTATTCCACAAACTCCTTTACGGCCTGACCCTTCGCCGGAGTCTTCGCCTTCTTGGGAACGAGCAGAAAGGTGAGGCCCGCGATCGGATATGCGTCTTTCGCGGTCGCTGGCGGATCAACGATTGGCGTGCGCACATCCTTGCTCAGTTCATCGCTATAAGCTGCAATGGCCGCTGTAGTGCTGGCCACAGTTGGTTGGGTCCAGTTTCCAGCGCGGTTGCGAAGTATTGCCAAGGGCAGATCGTTCTGAGTGGCATAGATCAGCTCGACATATCCAATCCCGCCCGGAGTCTGTTTGACCAGGCCGGTGACACCTTCATTGCCTTTTCCTCCCAGCCCGACCGGCCAATTCACGTCAATACCCTTACCCACTTGTTTTTCCCACGCGGGGCTGACCTTTGCCAGGTAGGTCGTGAAGATATTGGTCGTACCGCTGCCGTCGGATCGGCGTACGACAATGATTTCATGATTGGGCAGCGCGACGCCGGCATTGTCTTTTTTGATTATGGGGTCATTCCAGCTTTTGATTTTGCCCAGGTAAATTCCTGACAGCGTCTCTGCGCTAAGCTTTAACGGCGTTTTCAGCTCAGGCAGGTTGTAGGTGATGCACACCGGCCCGGCACTCTCTGGAATTTGAACCAGTGCAGGCATTTCTGTGAGTTTTTGATCGTCCAGAGCCGCATCGGAGGCGCCGAAGTCGAGTACGCCCTGCTTCAGTTGTTCGATGCCTCCGCCACTGCCGATCGATTGATAATTGATCCGCACTGCCGGATGACTGTCCTGGAAGTTGCTGATCCAGCGCGTCATAACGGGATAAACGAAGGAGCTGCCGGCACCGATCACTTGGGTCGATCCCTGAGCGCCTTCCGGCTGAGGCTTTGATCCTGAATTGCAACCTACCATTACCGGCAGAGCCATCAACACAGCCGCTAGCCGAATGGTCCCACGAACGGGCAAGAAGCAGCGCATAGTGCACCTCACTCACAGGACTATGCGATTGCTGCGCTAGCGGAGTGTTAAAGAAGCGTGAATTTTGGAGAGTACACTCTAGCGACTGAAACCATGGCTCTCGCAGGCATGTCAACGGGCCGGTGGCCGACCCTTCCACCGCTGGAACTGAACGCTTATCTTTTGTGGGAGCCGCACTCTTCGGTTTTTGAAGGGTGCGGGTTTTGACTTTGCGCTCAAAATTCTTTGCGCGTAGTGCTGTCCGCGTTGAACCTCGCGTCAGATCGATCTTCGGTTGCGTTGTGGCTCGCGGCTTCTTGCCCAGCGCCCGCGAAGGGTGGCCGCAACATATTCGGTAGCCTTGCGGGTTGCCTCCATGGGTGGCCTTGTGCCTCGCGGCTTCTTGCCCACAGCCCGCGAAGGGTAGCCGCAACATAAAAGACGCCTCTGACGACTTTTCCTTTCGGCGGATTTTTCGCCGAGCCTTAGCCTTCCGGTTCGCTCGGCGCTCCGCTTCTAGTAGCCTTGTGGTTGGCCGGCGTCGCGCCGCACGCGAACCACCCGCCGCATACTCGTAATGGTCATCATCCTAACCGTTCCACGCTGGAACTTTGCTCTCCTTGAGTGTAAAGTTCTTTCACGTATGACGCCGGACGAGCCCCCTAAATTGGCGCAACGGCTGGTATAACGACGAGCATGCAATTCGTAGCCACAGTAACCGAAGCAGATTCGCACGACGTGCGAACGAGCGCTCGGTCAAAGACGAATTCGTATTGGCCCGCCGCAAGTCTTCGAGCCATACCCATCTTCGTAGTTCGGTCCGTCGCCGTGCTCATAGCATTCGCAAGCATCGCTGCCGTATCGCTCGTGGCCGTGCTTTCCATCGGAAGCTACGCCGTAGCCATGCTTCTCGGCAGGATTCGTCTCCTGCGCGACGCGTATCAATTTCTCTCCCGCACTTACGACCAGTTCATCGCTCGCCTCGGCCAAAAAGTTTTGCGCGACTCGCGAGACCTCCCCGCATTGCGCCTCATGGTTTCGCTCAGCCTAACCGCCCTGCCAATTTTCGTGGCCCAGCTCGTGTTAGGAAAACCTCGGCTCCTGCTCGCCGTCGCGTTCTATCTTTCGCTCTACGGCCTCAAGTTTCAGCGTTTCGTGAGAATGTTCAGCGCCAAACACTTGGAAGCGCACCGCCGCCAAGGCTACTTCTCCGACAAATACGATAAGGTCTTCGGTCGCTACGTCGAATTCTTCCTCGGATATTTGTACGGCAACGTTCCAGAACTCGATCGCACAGTTCACGTCGGCCTGCATCATCGCGAGAACGGCGGACCCGACGATACCGTCACTTCCAGCCGCTACGATCGAACCAGCCCCCTGCATTTCCTCTGGTATCTTTCCGACAATATTTGGACCGCTCTGGGATTTGCTCCCTACGCCTACTTCAAAGAGAAAGGGGACGAAAAGAACCGAAGACGAATGGTGTGGGGCATGGCGCGGTTCTACATCTTTTTCGCAGCCGTCTTTATTTACGATTGGAGAATTGGAATCTTGTACGTCTTGGTTCCCTTCCTCTGCATGAATTTCATCATGGCTCTCACCGCATGGGTCCAACACGCCTTCTGCGACCCCGAACATCCCGAGGATTATTTTGCAAATACCGTCACCGTGCTGGACGAGCTGAACTTCATGAACGAAGGCTACCATCTGTGTCATCATCACCGCTCTGGCCTTCACTGGACCGAAATGCCCGTCCACATGGACCAAATTCGCGACAAGATGCAGCAGTCCGGCTCCTTGGTTTTCCGCGACTTGGATGTCATGCAGCTTTTCCTCGAGTTGACCGTCCTTCGCCGAATGAATGTCCTCGCCGAAAAACTTGTCCCCTGGCACCCCATGACTCACGAAGAGAAGTTGGCCTTGCTGGCAAAGCGAACCAAGCCCGCCAGCCCCGTGGTCGTTGGTAGTGGTTCAGTTTGAAATCCATCCCGCTTTGACGAGCATTTCATAAGCGACATCGCTCAATGAGCGCCGCTCGTTGATTACCGCGAAGTCCTCCAATCGCGCGCGATCAAGGATGAGATCCAGCTTCGCAACCCGAGCGACGTATTCGTGCTGCAATATCCCGAAATCGCGCATCTCTACGCGTCGCCTCATTGCTTCGATGCTTGCGGTGAGACGACAAACGACGGCGTTTGCGGCCGGAATCATAGCGCGACAGAGTTTAAGCTGAGCACCATCTTCTATTGCGCGCGCCACTAGGAACCGCTGCACTCCCAACGTCGCATAGTTCGCATAAATAGATCGAAGGTTGTCGTACATCACGCCATCGCTGCGCGCTGCTGTCGGAAGATGAGCGAGGCCGAGCGCATCCAAGTCGATCGCCGCATGGATAATCTGGCGTTGGGCAAGAATATCCGATGCCTCACCCAGGACCGCTGTCTTTCCGGCCCCCATCGTACCCGTAATGATCAGCAATGATTCCGTATGCCCTCCATCGCTCCTCGGCAGCCGGGCCGAGGAGAAAACTGTCAAACTGATCCACTACCTGGGCGTTGAAGTGTTAGCCTAACTCCTACCGAGCTGGCGTCTGATTGAGGATGTAGCGATCGATATACGCGACGAGCAGGTCGCGATGCTGCTGGCGGTAGGCCGGGTAATCGTAGCGGATGCCACCGTCCTGTTCCCCTGACTGCCTTCCCAACTTATAACGCCCCGCTCCACTTCACACGAAAATCCTCCCCGCCTCGTGGCCAACCATTCAACGCCCGCCCCGCCTTTCGCCCTCATATCAACGCGAAAATAAAACGAAAGGGGTTCGCCACCTGGCCGGATCGAAAAATAAAAATCCTCGTACCCATCCGCGGCGAAGCTATACCATGCGCGAAATTAACGGCCCCCATCCCTACTCGATCCAGGAGGCTTTATGAACGTGTCCAACCCGCAAAAAATCGTCTCTAGAGTGGTGTGCCGTGGATTATCACTCGCGGCGGTCGTGGCTTTCGCAGTTCTGCCTTCTGTCGCACGCGCCGACAGCGTACCCTCGGCATCCTTCTCGGGCAGCGTCAGTCAGTCCAATGCGTCACTCTCCGGCCCCGGAACTCTTAATGGCGCTCTTTGCAGCCCTGGTGCGGAAGGCGGTTGTGAAAATTCTAGTGTCACCCTCGCATATTCGGGCGGAACTGCATCCGCCTCCGCCGGTGGAACCACTTCCGGCGGCAGCGGCGTGCCCAATGCTGTCGCAGGCGGCGAAGTCGTTTTCTTCTTTATTGTATCCGGCCCCGCTAACACCCAAGTGCCCTTGATATTCACCGCCAGTGGTTCCACTTCCGCCAGCGGATTCGACGCTAGCTCCCAGTCTCAGTTCATGAGCCCGGGCGGCTCCTTCGATGCCTGTTCGGAGTCGGGGTCCCCAGGTGTCTGTTCGAATGGGTCGGGCGGCTTGGAACCCACGTCATACTCCGGGCAGAAGTTGTTTAGCGTTAGTTCGAACACACTGGAAGACATCGAAGTTATAGTAGCAGGAGGTTCGACCTCAGGTTCAGGAAGCTGGTCCGCTTCCGTAGATCCCACGGTCGAAATCAATCCCGCGTTCCCCGACGCGGACGAGTTCACCATCGAATTCAGCCCCAACGTTGCACCGGCGAACATGCCCGAACCAGCTACGTGGACGCTTCTCGTTATCGCGATGGCCGCCCTATTCTGCGCCACGCAATTCCGTCGAAGCCCTTCGCCCCGCGTTTAACCTGGCGCGTGGCCAACTTTTCGACCGGGTTCGCCCTTGCTTTAAGCTGTCATCCCGAGCGAGGTCGTCTTTTGGCCAACGAGGCTTACCCACCGAAGGTGGGGACCTGCTGTTTGCTTCGGCACCCTGCGCAGGTCGAGAAAACTAAGTAGTGAACTAGGGTTAGTTTTTCCTGCCGAACAAATGCGGCATGCGCGACGAACGCTTCTCGCCGTCTTCCTCCGGCTCCAGCAGCGCGAGGCGTTCGTGAGCCTTGGCGTTCGTAGGGCTGATTTCCAGAAGCTTGGAATAGACGTGCCGCGCCCGCTCGGGAAGCTCCATTTCCTCCAGCAGCTCGCCAAACTGGAGGTACACCGGCACCTTCCACGGATCCAAATTGATGGCTTTCTGAAAAAGTTCCACGGCTTCGTTTTCGTACTGCGAGATGGTGCCCAAGCTCCGCGCAAGCATCGCCACGTACAACGCCGATTCCGGCGCCGCTTCATGGCACTTGCGCAGCCAGACGATCGAGCCCACAAAATTTCTCGCGCGCAGGCATTCGTTGGCGCGGTTCATCCATTCGTCGAGCGATTCTTCGGCTCCCGTTTTTTCTCGCTGCATGCTGAACCCGCCCGCAGCAGCCAGCGATTTATCATACGCGGCCCGTCTCTCTTCGTTCGCGAGCGTCTTGTAAGCTTCCGAGATCACCACCATCAGGTTTATCAGCGGCGTAATCAACTCGCGATTGCCCATGTGGTTGTCCGGATGAAATTTGCGCACCAGCGAGTAATAACTCTTCTTCACCTGCACGCCCGGTGTTTCCGACGTGACTTCCAGAAGCTGATAGTACGTGGACTTGCCGGTAAGCTCGATCAATTGCCTCACTTCCCTCTCGAACCGAATCCGTGCCGCTTTCTCGCTTCTCGGCGAAATAGCGAGCTGCCAGTTCTCCGCGCGCAGAGTCGAAGAGTGCGAAGCCGCGGGGCCCAAAATTGCAGGCGTGGAGTTTGGAACCGGAGCGGTGACGGGAATTTGCGCGGAAACCTGCTCCGCGGCCGACAAAAACCGATGCAGCTTCGCCCGGTCTTCCGGTTTCATCTGCACAAACTGAATGCCCATTCCCTTCCCGGGCTTCGAGTTGCGCACGATGGCGCGCCCCCGAACCTGTCCAGTGGGCAAATCAAAAATCAGATCGATCGTAGAACCGTCGCTCGGAGTTTTCGCCGCCTGCAGAAAGAGCCCGCCCAGCCCCATCACCTCCGCACGCGAAGTAGTCGTCTGCGCGGACGACTTCCAGGCCACCCACAACCCTTTGGGCGCACGGATGCGCGGATACTTCCGAAATTTTTCAACTTCTGATGGCACGTTCAGCCCCTACAGACTGCCCTGCCACCAGTCTATTCTCTGCCGCCTCCGCCGCCGCATTTTCGAGGAAAATCCGCGTCAATGAGTAACGCAAAAGAATATCGAAGCGCTTCGCCTGGCCTTGCGTACAGGTTTCAAGAAGCGCTGCCGGGATCGGTACAGTTAGGATGGAGTGCGGGAGCCTGCTCCCGCTTTCTACTCCCGGACGCGCCTTGCCGTACCAAAATCCCGTAGGGGCGCTGCTTGCTGCGCCCGCTTTACCATGGCCCAATCATTGGGCTGGCAAGTTACGAACCAGCAACGTCACCTTGGCGGTAAATTCATGTGGGACAGCAGGCTGCATGGAGTATATTGGAGCATCCTCGGAGGTGACCGATGAAACGCCCGGTTCTTGCGTTGCTCGCCTGTTTGCTCTTTGCGTCCATCAGCTTCGCGCAGCAGACTGACGCGAACGCGCCTGCCTCAAAAGCCGACATCGAAAGATATTTGGATGTCATGCACTCGCGGCAAATGATGAAAGACATGATGCAAGTGATGACCGTGCAGGTGCATAAGATGGTTCACGAGCAGATACTCAAGCAGCCGAATCTGCCTGCTGATTCAGAAGCGCGCTTGGACAAATTGACTGATGGCATATACAAGGACATGCCGGTCGATCAGCTGCTCGATGCCATGATTCCCGTGTATCAGAAGCACCTCACAAAGGGTGATGTGGACGGGCTCATTGCGTTCTATTCGAGTCCCACAGGCGAAAAGATGCTAAAGGAAATGCCCGCCATTCTGTCGGAGTCCATGCAGGCCGCTTCAGGCGTGATGCAGGACATGATGGCGAAAATGACGCAGCGGGTTAACGACGAGATCGCGCAGATGCAGAAGTCCGACGACACAAAGTCGAACAAGCAATCCCCTCCGACGCCGAACTAGCAGGCGACCCCCTTTTGGCGGGCCGGGTTTATGTAGCTCAGGCTTGCCCTGACGCAGGAAGGGCTTACCCTGACAACGGAAGGGTTTAACCTGACGCAGGAACGGGTCTTCAGACCTGAGGATTTTTGTTCTCCTTGGTAATGCTCACACACACAACCCCTTGACATTGCCATAAATGTATGATATAAATGCACTTCCCATATAAATAATCAATAGTATTTGAAGTCTTTACGCCCCGGAAAAGGGGCCAGCGCAGAGCTGCGCCTGCCCGCCCGTGGCAAGGCCGGTCGCAGGCGGCATTTATATAGGAGGGCTTTTTGTGCCGACAGTTTGTGGAGCGCGCGCGATAGTAGCGCGGAGCTTGGGCTCCACAAATCGCGACAAATTTAATCGCCAAATTCAGGAATTAGAACGCCTCGTAACTCGCAGAAAACAAACAATCGCATTCAGCTCAAATCGCCAAAAAATCCAATTTCGCGGATCGGAAATTTTCGCCGCAACCCCAGCGCCTACCGCGAATCTCAGCGGCGGATGGACAACCCTCCCGCTCGGCACCGGAGTTTGCCACGCGCGAAATTCAATCGCGAACGCACTTTCTAATCGAGAACTCCAATTATTAGAACGTCGTCTAACCCATAGAAAACAAAGGATCGCACCCCGTTCTAATCGAGAACTTTCAACCATTCGGTGTTTCCGCAATTCCGATTTGCGCAGCTTCTGCACTATTCACTTGCCTGCCCTGACGCAGGAAGGGTCACTAGCCGCTAGCCACTGCCCCGTTCTAACCGGTTCTGCATCACAAACAAAATTCGCCGTAACTCACTCAAAACAAAACACCGCGACATGTCTAACCGGGGCCAGAACTGCAATTAAGCTTTTCCAAATTTGGCACCTTCAAACGACGGCGGGAGCAAGCTCCAGCACTCAGCAGAGCCCGGTCCCCTTTGGAGTGCGGCGGCTTGCCGCCGCTTTGCCGACGGATGCCACACGTTTAAGCGCGGAAGGAGCGGCTGCGCTAGCGCTTGGATCCGGGGGGCGAGTAGGTGAAATCGACCAGGCCGTCGCGGTAGTCGATTTTTACGTCGAGCATCATGAGCATGCGGAAACCGAGGATGCCGGAAAGTTCGGTGCCGGCGGAATTGCTGAAGTGGTCCATCCCGAAGGTGACCAGATCCTGGCGGTCCTGCTTGAAATGCGCGAACTGCAGATTAGCTTTGTTCGCGCGATAAACGTCCTTCACTTCCCCGCTGATTCCCTTCACCTTAAAATTCTCGTCGCGGCTGATTTTGGTCACTTGCTTCGCAGCGGCCGGAGTAATGGTGTTGTCAAAAGATCCCGTATCGATCAAAAAAAGCATCGGCGCAGATTCATTCACTCTGGTGGGAATCAGCAAGGAGTGACCGAAGCGATAAATGGGCGTGTAGCCTTTCATCTCCGGCGCGATGTAGCGGTCATGCAGATGAGAGGCGGCAGACGGGTGCGACTCGAGCGTGGCCTCCTCGGGGGCCTCGTCGGGATACGGCGGCAATTGCGTGAGTTTGAATTTCGAGTCGGGGAAATCGATGTCCACCAAAAAACTGTGGAAGACGTCTGCGCCGATCAGGCCGTCATCATCCACCACGGAATTTTGGTCGATGACGTCCACGTAACAACCTTCGAACTGCAAATCGCCGACGCGGATGGAGTCGGCAAAGCCAATGTATCCTGCGGCGGGGCCCTTATCGCCGATGCCGGTGGCGTTCTGTTCGACGATTCTTTTCACGCCGGCTTTGTCGGCGATTTTCTTGTCAATCACAATTCCACCTGCTCCGGTATCCAGGCGAAGTTTGGCGCTAGCGCCGTTCACTATCACCTTCAGCCCGTAACCATAAAGCTGTGTAGGCCCGTTGAGCAACGGCTCCAGATTTGTTTGGGTGGCAGTAATTTTCGCAGTGAGGCGGCAGCGGCGCCCGGTTTGTGCGATTTCATCTTCGAGAACGGCGAGCTGGTGCTCCAGGTTCTTGCGATGCTCGGCGTCATCGTTCGTTTCGCGGCTCAGATAGTCGCGAAGAAACTTGATCATGTCGCTGCGGGCCAGCGTATTCATGTAGGCGCGCTCGACGTCGGGATCGTCGGGGTCGATCTTGTAGGCCTGCGCGACGGCATTTGCGGCGCGCTTATGGTTAGAGGTGGCGCTGTAGATTTTGGCGAGTCCCAGGTAGGAACGCGGATCCACATCGCAAGCCCGGAGCGGATTCAAAAACGACAGTTCGGCCTGGGACATTTTCCCCTGGCGAAAATATACTTCGCCCATGGCGGTGATCGCCGGCGTTTTACCAGGAGTGAGCGCCACAGCCTTCGATGCAGACTCAAACGCGTCGTTCACTTTGTTTTGTTTCAAGTAAACGCGTGTGAGTCCGGTATAGGCCAGCACTACCTCCGGCCCGCCGGATGCAATAATGGCGTTGTACGCTGCTGCAGCGTCGTCGAATTTTCCAGTGCGGTAAAGACGAAGAGCGTTCGCCAGCGGAGCCGAAAGAGGTTTGGGCGACGTATCCACCGTGCAAGTGATGGTTTGCATTTGGGTCTGGGCGCCGGGCGGCGCTTGGATTTGACCGGGGGGCGGCGGCTGAGGTTTCGCGCCGTCCTGAGCCGGAGCGCTGGATGCCTGCTGAGTTTTCTCCGCTCCTCGCGGGTGCAGGGGCGGAGCGGACGCGCTCAGCGCGAATGTAAAGAGCAGTCCGAGCCGAAGTCCGACTTGGCGCATTCCCACCTCAACAAGGAGTGTAACAAAATGCTACGTTCGCTATGCCCTCATTGCACGCTCAGTGCAATGGTTACCGTCGGAGCCGGTGTGACGCCAGCACCACTAAAAGTGAGGACGACGTTGGAGTTTCCTGCCGGAGTTCCGGCGTTGCCGGCTCCCCCTCCTCCGCCACCGCTGCTACTTCCGCCGCCGCAGGAACCAATGGCCACCGCCGCAGCGATCGCGAGCAGAGCGAGCACCGTGCTCCACCGCCGCCGCCGGGCCGCGAACCATGCGAACAAAACTCCCATGCACAAAATACAAGCCAGCGCGAAACTTCCGGCAACCGCGCGCTTGCCGAACGCTGCTGGACGGTTGCTTGCTTGCGGCACCGCTATCCCTTTTGAAGGAGCGGTCGTTTGGAAGGTCACTGTGGCCATCGCGGAGTTGACCGTGCTGCTAAGAACCACGGAAGACGCGCTCCAGCTGCACGTGGTTTCCAAGGGCATGCCCGAGCAGAGGCCTGGTGAAAGTGGAATCGTACCTGTGTACCCAGTCGCCGCTGCAAAGATAACGGTCGCCTGGCCGCTTCCACCCGGGCTGCCGATCACGAGGGAAGCCGTGTTGGCATTCGCGACAAACGTCGGCGCGCCAGTGACAACCTCGGCGGTGGTCGCGGTGGAAGTTGCGTAGTTCGAGTCTCCACTATAGGAGGCCAAAACCAATTGCGTGCCCGCCGGGATGGAGGTCGTAATTAGCTGGGCCTGCCCGCTCGCCACGGCTACTGGAGCGCCGAGAGGGGTGCTGCTGCCTTGAGCGGTGAGCGCGGAAGAAAATTGTACAGTACCGCCAAGAGCCGGCCCGCCAGCCGCGTTGGGAGCGACGTGCGCTGTCAGCGTCACGCTCGCACCCTGTTGAATCGCAGCATTCGAAGTGGTTAACGTGGCAGTCGTGGCGAGCAGCGTAACCGTTTCGTTCAAGCTGACAAAGGAAGTCTCGTAGTTAACATCTCCGCTGTACGTCGCGCCAATAAAAAGCGTTCCGGCCGGAAGGGTTGACGTAGAGATCTGCGCCTGTCCATTCACCAAGTTAACCGGGCTGCCGAAGGGAGTCCCGCTGTTACTGAACTGTACGGTTCCGGTGAGCGCGGGGCCCCCTGCCGGACTGGGCGTGACTACTGCCGTGAAGGTCACATTCGTTCCATGCGGAACGGTCGTATTCGAAGACGAGAGCGCGACGTATGTTATTCCCTGATTGTCGATAACTCCGGCAGTAGATACGGCGGATGCGGAATAGCTGGAATCGCCGACAAATTGTGCAGTGATCGTATTGTTGCCCAAAGGAAGCGTGGTGGTTTGCAGGATTGCCGTTAACTGAGCGAATCCGGTTGGCTGAACAGTTGCTTCGGTGTAGTCCACGAAGGTCGCTGGGGGGGCCAACGTAATCGGTCTCCCGGCCAGGAAGAATTGAACGTTGTTACTGGGGAATTCGGCCGGAGTAGGATTTGGAGGCAGCAGAGTCTGCGTATTGATGGTGACTGTTACGCCGGAATAGGTGCCGGCCTGGGAAGTCGCGTTGCTCGGGCTAAGGCTGATTGTGGTTGGAACTTTGGTCACGGTGACGACGTCGGGGGAGCTGGTGCTTGCGTTGTAGCTTGCGTCGCCACTGTAAGAAGAGACGATGCTGTGTTGGCCGCCCAGTAGGAAAATCACCTGGTCCTCTGCATAGCCTTCGGCGTTCAACGAGTAGGTGCCGGCATCAATCGGATTGGTAGCGCCGTTGTACGTGTCCTTCAGCGTGACCGTTCCAGTCGGGCAGCCGTAAGCCTGATTTCCATTCGGCGCGCACAGGCCTGCACTCGAATTGGTGACATTCGCGCGGAGCAGGGTGAGGCTGCCATATGGGAAGGAAGTGGCGTTTGCATTCGTTTGTATTCCGGTAGACGGGTTGAACGTTTGGATGGCGGCCTGCGTTTTGCTGGCTTCCGGATTGACGGTGACAGTAACCGGCGAGGAAGTGCTGGGAGCAAAAGTAGAATCACCCGAGTAGCGCGCGGTGACGGTGTAGCTGGTACCGCCGGGCAGGAAGGTCGTAGTTGCGGCGGCCGGCAGGGAGCCGTTGGTGAGCGTGAGAACTTGTTGAGCGGCTTGCTGATCGCTGGGGCTTGAACCTGTGTTTGCAATCAGAACGACCGAGCCCGTGGGAGTTCCAGCGCCGGTTTGCGGCACGACTGTTGCAGCGACGGGGATCGCTTGACCGTGAGTGATCGTAATCGGCGGACCTAGCGTGAAAGCTGAAAATTTGGTGGCCTTGAATTGGCCCGCGAACGTGCTCCACTGATTCACCAAATTATCCACATTGACGCTGCCGAGGCCGGTAGCGAGGTCATATCCGGTAGTTGTGCTGAATCCGGAGAGGACGCCGATCTGGTCGCCGGAATTGGAAGTAGTACAGTTCGGGCTCCCCTTGGCGCAAGCCATCGCGATTGTGGATCCCGTAGGAATATCGTAGAAGATGCAATTGTTCAGGCCGGTTGTGGGAACAGTGGCGGAGTCACAACTGTTCCCTGCCGCAGCGGCCATTTTGTAAAACACGAAATTGGCGTTTCCTTGGCGTTCGCCGGTTTTCTGATTGATAAGTGCCATGATGCCGGCAAAAGCGGGCGAAGAAACGGAAGTGCCTCCAAAGCCCAGGAACTGATCGCCGTTGAGGCTACACGCGCCGTTAGTCTGATCGGACTCGCAGACAATGTAGCCAGTGCCGTTGAATCCGTTGCTGGCGAACAGCGAGACATCCGGCACATCGCGTTTGCCGTCGGAGGGCACGCCCGAGCCTGTCTGCCAGGACGGTTTGGCGTAGCCTACGGTGCACGAGGCTTGGGTATTTCCATTTGACGATATGCAATTGCTCGCGCCGCCGCTACCGCCGACAACGCCCAAAAATCCCTCCTGCTGGACCTGTGTATTGTTGCAGGTCTGCTCCGCTGTCGTGGTGTGGGTGAAAGGGAAAATTTCAGAATTGGTGCAAGTATCGTTCCAAGTCATTTCCGTGATGTAGCCTTTGGCGTTGGCTTGATTCGGATTGTTGGTCAAATTCCAAAAGTTGGCGGTGGTTTGGAGGTCGTTGAAATCGGTGCCGCCGACGGAAACGTTGAATGGCGTGGATCCGAAGCCGCTGACGGCGAGGCCGAACTGCGCTTCCGCATCGTCGCGGTCGCAAACGGCAGAGCCCGAGTCTCCCTCGGATATGAAGACGGTGATTCCCTGCGCGGAAGCTTGCTGCCAGAGAAGGTTGTAATAGGTGTTCCCGGTGGTCCCGATAAAAAGCTCGCAGATGCCGTAGCTTTCGCTCATCACCGGGGCGAGATTATTGTCCACGATATATTCGGCTGAAAGGTCGACGCCGAGCGTGGCTTCGGTCGTCTGGGAAATAACGAAATCGATGGTGGCGCCTTTTGCGACAGCGCTGGACCATTGCGTGTCAATGTCGGCTTCGGGCTCGTCTCCTTGAATGCCGGGGTCGGGGCCATCGTGGATGATGTTGAGAGTTCCTTTCGGAGTGGCCACGCCGAACATATTCCAAAAGGCGGTCCAGTCGGCCGGAATTATGTCCGTTTCGCCGACGATCGCGATCGTTTGTCCGGTACCATCTATAGGCGTCGTCGAGTTCCAGAGCGGAGCAAAGTTGTAGATTGTGGCCAAGTCGAAAGGACCGAGAAGTTCGCAGGGTCCGCCCAGAATGCCGCAGCCGGTGCCGCCGTTAAACTGCGGAATCGGGAGCGGTCCGACCGGGAGAATCTTTCCGGAGTCCTTGTCCCGGCGAAAAACGCCGGCGGGATGATTCATCGGACGCGCGGGGAAATTATTGAGCGAGCGCACACCGGCGACCACAGGAACGAGCGCCGCAGGAATCTGCGGATCGGTCGAGTTAGCGTAGTGCTGCTCCGCGTTGACCGCATATTTATGTATCGAAGTATGAAAGGCGCCGAGCACCTGGCTCGCCGTGCCGGAGAATTCGATTACGATTCCGCCATTTGACACACGGGTGACTTGAAAGCCGTGCGATTGCAACCAGGACGTGATCGTTTGTACGTCCGCGGCGGCGGGACCGAAATCCGCGCCGAACTGCTGAGGCGTAAGCCAACGGTGATAGTTCGGGGACGAATTGTCCTGCTGCTGCTCGAGGAGTTGATCGAGGGAGGCTTCTTGCTGCGGGCTACGCTGCAGGACCAGCAGCATGCGAAGCATCGGTAAGCTGGCCGGGGCAGCGCCTTGGTCGAACTCGGGGCGCGCGAGGGGACTTGTGTTGCCTCGAAGCACGACGAGGTTGGACTCGTCAATTGGCTGAGTGATTCGTGGGGCGACGTTAGGCGATTGCGCAGCCACCTGAATCGCGCACGCGAGAATGAAGGCGAGAATAGCGCAGAGACTAGGAAGGGCTGGGCGTTTCCTGGTCATAGGTCCCCTTATGAGAGCGACTGCTCCCAAGCAAGAAATTTCGCAGTGCGTATGGCTGGTTCGGCGCTATTGGGGCGCATACCATAAATCTTGTTGCGACGGCAGCGAAACGCCGCCGTGGTGTTTTTGGCACTATGTATGCACAGACCCAATTCGTCAATAGCAATCTGCGCTAATAGAGAGTACCGGTAGTCATGTTTCGTCTCAATTTTGTACAGCCGCCGGAGCTACGGGTCTCATAGCCGCGGCGTCGGCGCTGCGAAACGAGATGGGTGGCCCCGATACAGCGGGCACAGCATGCTGTGCCCCTACAGAAGCAAGCCTCGCAAATGGCCGGCGGTTTGCCGAGCGATGAAGGAAATCAAAAGAGCTGGCCCTTCGTTCCTCAGGGCAAGCAGGACGCCCTTCCTTCGTCAGGGTAAACCGGGACTACGAAAACCGACGGGCGGGTGCTACCTTTCGCGAAGGTGCTCTGGGTGAATTCCTTCGGAATTCACGGAAAGGGGGCAAAATTCGCGGGGTGTTGCATAGTGCTTACGATTTCAGGCGCAAATGCTAATCGAGGAACGTATAATCGCGGGCTTCTGCGCCAATTCCAACGGGGACAAGACTCGGGCCGTACGAAATTGTCGCGCCGCTGGTGGCAGGAGGGGTGGGCAGGTCGCAGATCATGGCGAGACAGATGTTTGACCAATCCATGGCATTTGCGAAGCATTTGCGGCGGGCGCAGCCCCGCGACATCGTGCGGGACGCAAAGATCGCGCATGCTTCTGCGCCCCTACGGAACGGCTGGGTGAAGCGGCGACTTCTTTTTGCCCTGCTGGTCATATCTGGGGTAATCGTGGCGGGGATTGTTGGGTATTTTCTCGGGCGAGGCGCTGTGGCGGTGCCAACCTATCACCAATTGACTTTCAATCGCGGGCTGATTTATTCCGCGCGATTTGCGGTCGACGGCCCGTCAATTTATTACAGCGCTGCGTGGCGCGGCCAGCCAGTGCAGATCTATTCCACGAATCCCAGCAGCCCGGAATCGCGCGCGCTGAACTTCACGCATTCGGCGTTGTTTGACGTCTCCTCGGCGGAGATGGCCATCTCGATTAGGTGCAAAGATTTATTTATCGGTGACTGCGAGGGGGCGCTGGCGGGCGTGCCCATTTCCGGAGGGACTCCGCGGCAAATTGCGGAAAATGTGGATTCCGCGGACTGGACCGCGGACGCGAGCGAGATGGCCGCAATTCGCGAGGTGGAAGGAAAGTTCCGCGTGGAGTTTCCGCTGGGCAACTTGATCTACGAAAGCTCCGCGTGGCTCGATTTTCTGCGAATTTCGCCGGACGGTAAGCTGGCCGCGTTCGTGGAATTCAAGTATGTGGATAGCGATGAGGGCCAAGTGGTGATCGTGGACCGCACAGGAAAGCAGATTGCGCGTTCGGCCACCTTCACCAGCGTGGAAGGGGTGGCTTGGCCGCCCGGTGGGAAAGAGGTTTGGTTCGCGGCGACAGCCGGCAACGATGCTTGGGCAAATTCGATTCAAGCTCTCAGCCTAACAGGCGACACCCGCATTCTTTTTCGGATGCCCGGCATGGTTCGGCTCCACGACGTATCGCGCGACGGACGTGTTTTAATCTCGAGCGACATCTGGGAATCGGGATTGCAATTCCGCGGTCCCGGCGATGCGAAGGAACGCGATCTATCCTGGCTCGACGGCGCAGTGGTAACGGATATTTCTGCCGATGGCGCGAATCTTGCATTTGAAGAGGCAGGCGAGGCGGTAGGAGCGAATGAATTCGAAGTGGACATTCGCGGAACGGACGGGTCTTCGCCAGTGAAGCTGGGCAGAGGAAACAATCCCGCGTTTTCACCGGATGGAAAATGGGTGCTGGCAGCCAGCGTTCCGTTTTCCAAGTTTTTAATATTTTCCACCGGCTCGGGACAAACGAAGCAACTCGAGGCCCCCGGAATCCAGCAAATCTCGTCACTGGGGTGGATGCCGGACGGAAATCAAATTTATTTTGTGGGGAATGACGGCGAGCAATGGCGCGTGTACATTCAGGATCTAGGCGGAGGCGCGCCACGCGCGGTTACTCCGGCAGTCTTGCCCAGAGTGGGCGCGATTGAATCTGACCTGGTCTCTCCCGATGGAAACTATATTTTCGCGCGCGATTTAATTGGAGGGGGCTTGATCTATCCGCTGGCCGGAGGAGGACCGACCGGAGTTCCGGGAATGACGCCGGAAGACATTTGGGCTAACTGGTCGAGCGACGGAAAATCGGCTTACGTTTACCAGAATATGAAGGTTTACGATTTGGTGTTTCGTCTGGACCTGGGAACCGGGGAGAGGCAACAGATCTTGCAGGTTGCTCCGCAGGACGCGGCGGGCATCAATGGTTTGGTGCCATTCAGGATCACGCCGGACGGAAAGGCCTACGCTTACACTTACAATCGCGCTTTGTCGACCCTCTTTATCGCGGATGGCGTGAAGTGAGCAGGGTTGCGCGTCTTAGCGGAAGTTGCTGATAAGGATTACGTCGCTGTTGAGTTCACCTTTGGCTAGAAATAACTGCTTGCCGTCGCGCGACCAGTCAAAATCGAAGATGTGCCCTGAAGTAAAGCTGGTTATTTGGCGACGCGGCCCGCCCGTCAGCGGTTGTTCCCAGATGTTGGCGGCGCCGTTGTGCGTGAGCACGAACTGCACGCCCTTTCCATCCGGCGACCAACGAAATTCGTTGGTGTCCTCCGGCAGTGGGAATAAGTGTACAGGAGCTCCGCCGGTCGCTGGAATTATGGCTATCTGTTCCTTCGCAGGGCGGGCTTCCTCGTAAAGATAGGCGATCCATTTTCCGTCTGGCGAGATTCTAAGCATCGGGTCGCCATTTTGATGCGCGACGGAAATTTCTGTTGGCGTGCCTCCTTCGATCGGAAGGCGGAAGAACTTGGTTCCAAGGGCGTTCGAGTACACGAGCCATTTCCCATCGCGCGAGCAGTCGGGGAAACCGCATCGTCCGCCAGCTTCGTGGGATTCGAGCCGTCTGCTTCGGTGCGCCACACTGCCACATGAGATCCCGGCAAGGAATCGAATACAACATATCGGTCAGCGCAGCTCGAGAAAGACCCCACGTTCTTGGCGTCCGCAACCAAAGGAGCTCTTTGGCTACCATCCGAATTCACTAGAACCAAATCGGTGTTTGCCGAACGAATCAGGAGTTTTCCGTTCTGCAAGGAAGCTAGACGTTGGTCTTCGGTTTCTCCGGAGGTAACCTGCTTCGCTTGTTCTGCTTGGCCTTCAGGAGCAATCCAGATATGTGAACTCCGCGTCTCTTGGATTGCTACAAGCGTCCGGCCGTCGCGGGTGAGATCGATCTTCCATAATCCGCCAGATCATTGGTAAAGCGCCGGCGTTCGCCGCCAGGATAAGAGATGATCCACAATTGACGCAAGTTTCCCGTTACCGGGCCGATTGGAACGAGCAACGAGTCTCCGTCGGGCATCCATACAGGTTTACCGATATCTTCATTGCTCGAATAGAGTTCACTCACGCGGCCATCAGCTACCTGAACAACACTTAACACCCACTTTATTTGCTTGGCAAGCTGCACTGCGGAAGCCACGATTGTTTTACCGTCCGGGGACCAGGCGGTGCCGGCATAGAACGGGCCGGGAGGCAACGAGGCGAGCAAGCGTTCGCCAGTGCCGTCCGCGTTGGCAACGCAAACTTGCACCGAGCCGCTTGTGGCACCTCCGCGCATGAACGAGAACTGCTTGCCATCAGGAGAAAAGCTGAGGGAAGTGTTTACGTCGCGGATCAACTGGCGTGGTGTGCCGCCCAAAACCGGCATGATGTAAAGATCGGCGGAGTCGGCGGCGTTACCAGCTCGCCCGAAGTAGATGTAATCGCCGTCCGGGGAAAAGTTCAAGCCGGCGAAAACCACCGCTGCAGGCGCGAGGACCTGCACGTCGCTCTTCGTTGCCACGTTGCGAACCCACAAGCTTTGTTTCTCGCCATTCACGAGGACGTAAACAATCTCCCGCCCATCCGGCGAGATGGCCGCATCCGCGGCGTTGCCGCTATCGGTGAGCTTGGTGATTCGCATATCCTGCAGATTAAAAGCACGGGGTCGATTCAGAAGTTTGTAGGCGGCAAACGCGGTGATCGCGAGGACAACAATGGCGGCGGCTAGAATTGGCTTCCACAGGGTGCGCTTTGCGGGCGGCACAGCGATTGAAGTGGAACCGGAGGGCGCGGCCGGAGTCGCAGTCGAACTGGATGCTGCCGCGTCGCGGTGCGATCCGCTGCCGAGGCTCACGCGGCCTGAACTGGTGTCGCGCTTCAGTCGTTTCAAGTCCGCGCGCAGCTCCGCAGCGCTTTGGTAACGCAGGTCTCGGTCCTTCTCCATGCCCTTGTGAATCACTTGCGCGAGTTCGGCGGGGACTGCGGTGTTCAGACGGACGGGATCGACGGGATCTTTGTGCAGGATCTCGTCAAAAATCGCGCCGGAAGTATCGCCTTTAAACGGAAGAATGCCCGTGGCCATTTCGTAAAGCACGCCGCCAAAGGAGAAGAGGTCACTGCGCGCGTCCAATTCTTTGCCGAGAACTTGCTCGGGCGACATGTACAAGACCGTGCCCAGCGCGGTGCCGGGGCTGGTGAGATGGACCGAGTCCGCTGCCAGCGTAGCCGTTCTCTCGCCAACGCCGCTTACGGCATCCGCCAAAGTAACCTTTGCGAGTCCGAAGTCGAGGACCTTCGCATGGCCGCGCGATGTGACGAAAATATTCGCGGGCTTGATGTCGCGATGAATGATGCCTTTCGCGTGGGCCACGTCCAAAGCGTCGGCAATTTCAATGGCGAGATCGAGGAGCAGCTCGAGCTCAAGAGGACGGCCGGCGATGCGATGTTTCAACGTCGAGCCTTCGAGAAATTCCATCACGATGAAGGGATGGCCGTCCTGCTGGGCGATCTCGTAAATCGTGCCGATATTGGGGTGGTTCAGGGCGGAAGCGGCGCGCGCTTCGCGGCGAAAACGCTCCAGAGCTTGCGGATCGCGGGCAACATCTTCAGGCAGGAATTTCAGCGCAACGAAACGGCCGAGTTCGGTGTCTTCGGCTTTGTACACCACACCCATCCCGCCGCCTCCGAGTTTCTCAAGGACGCGATAGTGGGAAATTGTGCTGCCCGGGATTGGTGAGGAATCGGTCATCGACCACGCAACGGACGCCCAGCCGTGCTCTTCAGGTGCCGCCTATTGTGGTGCGAGGCCTGAAAATATGCAACTTACAAGGGTGGCGGGAATCGCGGGTTGTCGAAACGGGTGTTATCACTGCGAAAACAAGGACGAAAGTGCCCGCTACAAAGGCCTAGAACTGGTGTTAAATCGAATCAAGGGCGCGCCTCAGCGTGTGTCCTTTGCTCCATAAAATTGAGTGCGAGGATAATTCCGAATGAAAATACTTGTGAAAGTTTCGCTCATCGCAGTTGCACTTGCATTCCTGCTGCCCATGGCCTCGCAGGAAGCTCTTGCTCAGGGAAAACACCCCCACTACCTACACGCTCTTTCCGATTTGCGAGACGCCCGGGCTCATTTGGAACGTCCCAACGGCGGAGCGCTTCAGCGTCAGGAAAGCGATGCAATTCACCAAATTGATGAAGCCATCGCTGAAATCAAACGCGCTTCCATCGACGACGGGAAAAACATAGCCGATCACGCGCCGGTGGATGCGCATATGCCGTGGCAAGGACGTTTGCGCAAATCACGCGAACTAATCGACAAGGCCATCGCTGATTGCAGCAAGGAAGAAGACGATCCGCACACGCAAGGTTTGCAGGCGCGTATTCTGGATCATCTTCATCGAGCGCATCATCACATCGACGAAGCGATTGCCGTCGTCGAAAGCCGCTAGCGCTTTCGCCGGCAGCGGCCGTCAGGGTCCGGAAACCGCAATCGAGGGGCATTCTGAAGCAGCGCAATTGCGCTACGCTTTCGAATGTCCCTTTTTTTCTGATTCTTGGTGAAACAGCGGACGTGCTGGTCGAGGAATTACTGAGGCAGAGCCAAGTTTCCGAAGAACACCCTCATCAGGACAACTCCTCCCACAAACGCGGTGCAGATGCTGAGCAGAGTGCCGATGAGAAAATACTCCGCAAATTGCTCGCGATGAAACTGCGGATATCGCGCAATCGATTTCGCGGCAATAATCAAACCCACGGTGGCCGGCGAATGCAGCAGAAGGGCCGTCAACACCAGAAACCTCTCCAGCCAGCCGATGTACATGCCGGCGTTGCTCAATTGAGCGGGCGTTTCACTCGGCGGCGAATCGGGAGCCTGCGGTTTGGCCTTGGCGATGTGGCGCATCAACGGCTTGGTGACGAATCGAATCAAGTAGCCGCAAGCGAACATCACAATCAAATACACGATGAGCAGCAGCAAGATTCGATTGCTCTGTTCGTGCAGCACCTGCAAACTTGCTCGCACGATAGGCGCCAGCGGAGTTCGCTCGATCCAACAAGCCGCCAGCATGACGGTGATGAAATGCACCGCCTGATCCACTACGAAGGCAGTCGCTCCATCCGCAACCGGCCGCGACTTCGCAAACTGAATCTTGCAAACATCGATGAAGAGATGGACGAGCGTTAATGCGATCACCGCTGCCTGAAAACGCAGCGACAAAATCATCCCGGGAAGGAAGAGCGCTGCCGCGAGCACAGCGCAGAGGTAATGAATCGCGCCGTGTTTGACATAGCCGACAGCCTGGCCGTTTTTCTTTTGCTGCACCAGGTGAGAGGTTTGAAAAACAAAATCGGTCAACAGGGTGGGCTAAATAAAGCGCCAGAATAGCGCGAATCGTCGTTTGCACGTTTTCGTCCGAATAATGATTTTAGGACGTTTTCGTCCTAGAGGCCTTTAGCGCGAATCAGCACTTGCATACCCGCCACCGTCTGCTCCAGTTGCCAGAAATGTCCCCGTTGCAGATTTCGCGACACCGTGGAATCGTCCACGCCCAGCGCGCGGGCCGCAGTGTCCAGCCGGCGCTTGGCTCGGAACATTTTGATAGTTTCCCACTGCTTGTCGGTAATGCGCAAGAGCAGGGTGTCGTGCAAACCGTAAATTAAATTTGCGGTCGAGTCAAACACTGCATTTTTCGAACGAAAGGAAGTAAGTACGCTGAATTTGTGGCCGGCCTTTCGTTTGACACTTTCCAGCGCCGCGCGAGCATACACGAATGCCGGACCGCCCAGGCGGTTCACGGGCGGCTCCACACGATCAGGTACTGGGCCAAATCCAATTCCAATGCGAAGCTTCAGCGGCAGCAGCCTGATGCGCAAATCTAATAACACTTCGGGGATGCTCACCGGCGAAATGCTGATGGTCTGAAACTCATCTCCGGCTGTTACCGAATAGGGTAAGCGAATCCACTTGCGCTTCAGGTGGTCGCGTGAAACGGCGCTAAGCCTCTGGCCCAAAAGCGAGCGCAGCTCGCGGAGCGAGCTCGACTGCATAACGTCGGCGATTAGAACGGCAGCGTGTTTTGTTGACATTGTACGAATACGTACAATTATATGTATTCGCACGAATATGTACAAGCGATAAAATACATATATTTGCGGCACAACAAAAGATGAGCCATTACCGCGCAATCCCAAGCTGCGAGCCGGGAGCAGTCGAGACCCTAAAGCGGGATTCGCGCCGAATACCAGCTCGAATCAGGGGGACTACTTCTAGTGCTAGATTGACCCAATAGAGACCTATCCCTCTATGTTTCTGTACCCTACGAGACCGTACTTTAGTACCGATGCGAACACGTCCCGAGTACTGCGAGAATGTGACTTTCACGCTAGTGCGCGCGCGGGGGCCGCTTGCTACATTTACCTTCGAACATGTTATCGCGAGGGGTTCAAGCCGGATGAGTGAAACGAGCGATTTCAGTATGCACAAACCAAAGGCACCGGAAAATATTCCAGCGGGCCTGGCGGCCGAGATCGAACGCGGCCTCGCCGAACAAAATCTCGCCCCTTCGAAATCCAATGATCCCGACGGGCGCATCCTGGACGCGATTTGCGACGCAGTGATCGCCGAGACGCCTCGGGTGGCGGCTGAGATCCAAGCGCAAAATAACTCCGAGCCGCTGGCCAGCCTGCTGCACACCATTCAGGCCGAATCGCACGAATACGTTAACCCGGACACGCGCCAAGAGTGCGCGGAATTGCTTGAGGAAATTGACGAGGCCGCGGAAGCCTGCGTCGCAGAGTATTCGCTGAATGATATTACCCAAAGCTCGAAAGAATCCGGCGAGTTTGTCGCCGATGACGGTTCCGAAAGCGCTATGGATTCTTCTGCGGATTGCGCTGCGTCGCAGCCAGTGAAATTGTCGGCTAGCGAACCGGCCAAGTCGCCGGTGGTACATCCCGCGGCGGACCGCCGTCGCCGCCGCCGTGCGTTGATTTCGGCGCCCGTCCGCGTGCGCGGGGTTGACGTCACTAATAGCGGCGCTGGTGAAATATCAACCACAGTAGACGTTTCGCGCTTTGGCATTCTGTTTGTTACTTCGCTGGATTGCTACTCGCGCGGAATGGATGTGATGGTCACTTTTCCCTACAGCAGTTCCCCACACGTGGTCCAAGCGGAGCAGCCTGGGCGCGTAGTGCGCATTCACGAAAGTCCTGACGGACGTCGTCGCGTTGCGATTGCCCTGCGGATTGGAGTCGGAGAAGATCTGGTGGACTCCGCCGGACGCACATTCGATGCCGCGCTTGCGACCGAAGCCACGCCCGCGCTGAAGCTCGAGCCTGTGTGTATTACCGATCTCCCGGCCGTGGATCCCTTGAAAAGGCCTCTTATTCTCACCGTGGATTCCGACGTGGCCCTTCGCGATTCGTTGAAAGCGTATCTGCTGAATGAGGGCTATGAAGTGATCGCGGTAAGCACGAACGTGGAAGCGCGCGAAGTTCTCGACATATTCACGCCCGCTCTGGTGATCGCCGAAGTGGAGGGCGAGAACCTCCCGGGATTCGATGTTTGCGCACACGTGAAATCAAGCGCGCGTCTGCGTCATATTCCCGTCGTGCTGATTACGCGCTCCGCTTATCCTAGCGATTATTCCAACGCGCATTCCATCGGCGCAGTCGTTTGCATGGCCAAGCCTTTTAAGCAGGAACGGCTCGGTCACGTGGTGCGGCTGCTGGCGCCTCTGCCGGTACACATGCAGCCTAAATTTATACCGCGCCCGGGCGATCCAACACGCCGTCCAGGGTGCGACACGAATGCAAACGGCCGCAAAAAATCAACTGGCGCTGCCAACGGAAACGGCAAGCGTTTCAGGTTTCCTTTCCGCTAAATCTCTCGATTTCTCTCAGACAGGACG
This sequence comes from uncultured Acidobacteriota bacterium, assembly GCA_963698005.1. Lineage (GTDB taxonomy): Bacteria > Acidobacteriota > Terriglobia > Acidiferrales > UBA7541 > Palsa-295. Next base: position 887,624 of record OY969113.1, on the reverse strand, counting down.
TCGCTGCGAAAGCATTCGCTTTCGTGGCGACGAGATTTTTTCATCCGCATCGCTTACAGACCTCACCCGGATTCCGTCGGCTGTACGCAGGACCAGTGTTAACCGCAAACCCGCATTTTCGTTCAGCGCTGCATTCCAGGCACGGTTGTAGGGCTAAAATACATGCATGAGTGGAAGCTTTACACCCGGCAAGCCCAGTGACGCGCCTGCCAAAACCAGCGCGAGTAGCGTGCCGCGCGCCCGAATCGAATCCTCGGCGAATGCAAGCGCTCCTGCGCAGCGCATGATCAAATGTTTTAAATGCGGAGCGGATGCTCGCGAGATCGCGCGGTTCTGCCCGCGTTGCCACGCTACGCTGCGATACGAATGCCCTGCCTGCAAGCACGAACAACGCAAAGGTGGCTCGTGCGAGAAATGCGGATCGATTTTCTGAAATACATCGGCGCGGTCGTCGCCGGAAAGAAAATCGAGGCAGACCAGATTCACGACCGCATCGAGCGCCGCACCGGCATCATCAAACAGGTTTTCTTGCTGCCCATTACCGGCGGCTTTTCCTTGATTAAATATTTTCGCAACCGATCGCGGACGTAACTCTCCCTCTGTACGTCGCATTGAGGTCTATTTCACGACGCCTCGCTCGGTGTGAAAGCGGCGGCAACCCGACCACTCCAAATGTTTCCTCGCCACGGTTTATATGGAGTGCGGGAGCTTGCTCCCGCTTTGGTCCGCAAGGACGTCGGTATTGCCAAGCACTTATGTCGGGCGCAGCATGCTGCGCCCCTACAAAGGCAACCCCGTCGGCTATAGATATGATGCGATTCGTTCTGCGCGTCGAATCGCGATAGAATGATTGTGGCGCTCCGTGGTGTTCTATTGCGGAGCGGCGGGTTACGTCGGCAGGACGCGGCGCGAGTGACGTAATTGAAATCCTATGACACTAATCGGCAAAGGAGTTGCGATGTATCCCGAAGAACTGCTTACACCCATGCGACAGGAACTGACGAGTATCGGCTTTCGCGAATTGCGTACGGCCGATGAAGTGGACGCAGCGCTGAAGCAGGAGAACCGGACGGCGCTGGTCGTAGTGAACTCCGTTTGCGGATGCGCTGCGGGCAGAGCACGTCCGGCGATCGCAAGAGCAATCGCTCGCGCCGCGCGGCCGGAACTTTTGTTTACGGTCTTTGCGGGACAAGATGCGGAAGCCACCGCTCGCGCTCGAAGTTATTTCTCCGGCTACGCTCCGTCGTCTCCGTCGATCACGTTGATGCGCGACGGGAAAGTTGCCTTCATGCTGGAGCGGACGAACATCGAAGGGCGCGATCCTTCTGCCATCGCTGCAGATCTTACGCGCGCGTTCGATCGCTTCTGCGCCCCGGCAGCCGCCGGCGCCGCGCAGTAGCGTCGTTATATAGAGGTGTCCGGCTGCCGAGCGATCGGCGGACGTCTCCGCAGCCTTTGTAGGGGCGCAGCATGCTGCGCCCGCTGAAGCACAGGCGACCTTGGTCCAAACGCATGCGTTCGTAACCGCCACGCAGCGAATTGATTGCTAAATGGCGGGTCACTGCCAAGCACTCATTCCGGGCGCAGCATGCTGCGCCCCTACGAATGCGCGTACCGAAAGAACATTGCTGCTGAGATGAGAGAGGAGGAATCGCGTGTTCTTAATTTTGACGATTGTGCTGATCATCGCGCTGGTGGGCAGCCTGCCTAGGTGGCCGCACAGCAAGGATTGGGGCTACTACCCGACCGGCGGCGTCGGACTGATTTTGATAATCCTGCTGATCCTCTATCTCCTCGGAAAATTGTAAAGCGGACCGTTTCTACGGCTATTGACAACGATGTAATCACCGTAGCAAAGAAACAGTTGAATGCGCGCGCTCATCCGTCAGCCCTCTCACTATTATGTGGCCGATGAAACGAGCGATGGTGCCTTTCGCGCCCACGGCCCAAGCAACATCGCTGTTCAAGACGAATGCTGCGTTCAAATCCAGGGAATCCGTGCGCGTCCAGTGAAGGCCGGTGTCCTGAGAGAGATCTTGGCCGCTTGGGCCTACGGTCAACAGCATCTCGCCGTCGAAGGATACGACGGCCGACCGATACCCGGTGGGCTGTTGCGCGGCAAGATGCCATGTTTCGCCGTGGTCCAAGGAATAGGCAGCCACTCGGTCTGACTTATTCGGATCTTTGTAGTCACCGCCGACGGCAATTACCACATTTCTCGCGCACGCTATCGAAAATACTCCGGACGATGCATTGCCGCTAGCGATCGGCGTCTCCGCTGCGGTCCAGGTCTTGCCGAAGTCGACCGAGTGAAACACGCGCGCCGATTTAGCTCCGCCCGTTCCAAAATACATTTCTCCGTGACGGTCGATTGCGAGTGCAGTTCCGCTAGCGGCGAACGCACCTTCGCCCGACAACGCAGCGGGCATGCTGTCGCCAGGCAGTTCCTGCCAGTGCTCGCGATTATGCGTACCCACCAGCACAAATTTGCCGTCGACGGGATCGCTGAGTGCGTAGCACTCCGACGCGCAGACCAGAGCATCGAGAAAAAACGACGCGCGCTTGTCGGTAAATTCGAGCTTCCAGGTTTCACCGCCGTCCGTCGTTTTGTAGATGCGCGACTTGTCCCCTTCCCCGCTCGACATCACGTAGGCGGTCTTCGCGTCGATGGCTACAATGCTACGGAAGTCGAGATCTTCGCCCCCGGTTACGTGCAGGCGCTTCCACGTGTTGCCAAGGTCGGTTGAAGTGAGGATCACGCCGTTCGAGCCGCAAACCCATACAACAATGAGGTGTGGCCTATCTGCATTCGGACCGCCATATACGCCAGCCCGACCAGCAGCATCAGCCGCGCTAACGCCTCGCAGATTGGTGTCGAGTCCACTGGTCTGCACGATCCAGGTTGCCGTCTCAGCCGCGTTTACTTCTCGCGCGTTGGTGCGGAATTCCCTGCCCGGCGCGCTCAAGGATGGGGCACCAGCGGTCGCGCCACACAACACAGCCAGCGCGGCCGTCAAAGTCAGCGTAAGGATGCCCATGCCGCGCATTCTAACAATGTTTCGAGCGCGGCCGCGCGATTTGTGTCTGGTTTATGTTGCGTCCGCCTTTTTACCCTGAGAGCATTGGCGAAGGGTAGGCGGGCGCATTGCTCTGGCTCGGACTACAAACCGCCGGCCTGAAGGCCGCCGCTACAAATTCGTCTTGCTGTGGCAATCTACTCACGCCAACTTAAGCGCTTCTGTGGATACGGCGTGTGTTACATTGCGGATATGAGAGCAGCCATGCGTACTTTGCAGTGCGTACTTTTAGTCGTTACGCTGACATCCGCGGGAAGCAGCGCACAACGGACTGCGCCCGGGGCGTCGCAACGCCTCGCATCGCCGCGCGCCGGTGGGGGCGAGGACGGCGTGCGAGCCTTTATGCATGACGTGGCTCACGACGTCACAAAGGACGGCCCGGCAGCTTGGCGCAAATATTTTGCCGACACGCCGGCGTTCTTCATGGCTGTAAATGGCAAAATCGCTTTTGCAAATAGCGCAGAGGTTACGGCGGGACTTCCGCAGGTCGCGCTTGCCATCAAACAAATTGAGTTGAAATGGGGCGATGATTTGCGCGTGGACCTGCTCGCGCCGGATCTCGCCGTGGTGGGCGCTTCCTATCACGAGCTACAAGTGTGGGCCGACGGGCACCACGTCGAGGACAGCGGATACTTTACCGGCGTCGCACAATATCGCGACGGCCACTGGCAATTCCGCGACGCCCACTGGTCCGAGCCAGTTCCTCCGCCTGCTGCCCCGTAAAAATCCTCTCCAACTTCTACTGGATTTGGAATGCGGCCTGGACCGTGGCAGAAACTGTGATTTTCTGTGGTCGCACGGGAGGAGGAGGCGGCGGGGCCGGCGCTTTGTGCTCCGCCACAGCCCCGCTGGTAACTTCGACCGTCTCCAACGCTGCAACCTGAAGCGTATTGAACTGCGTGACGCCGACGAGCTGGCGCACGTCGAGGCTGGCGTACCGAATGGCCCCAACTTTTTGGCCATTCTGCGCCAGTGCGGCCGTCGCTCGGCCTACCGCATTTTTCATTGCGTTCGCCGCGGCACTTTCTTTGGCGCGTTCTTCATCCTGAAGTGAATACGTAAGCGAGCGGAAATCCACGATGCCGTCCTGCACGGCGCCGTCGAGGATCGGTCCAATCTGCGCAAAGTCGTGCACTTTCAGCGTGATTTCGCCTTGCACGTAATAGCTTTTCGGCTTTTTATTCCGGTCTTTGTCATAGGACGGAGTCAGCGTCAATGCGCCGGTGTACACGTCTTCTTTTTTCATTCCGCTTTTGTCCGCGACGGCCACGATGCGTTGCATGGACTGCGTTGCGGTTTCGTAAGCTTTCTTTAACTCCTTGTCCTGCGCGGAAATGTTGAATGTGAGCGTGGCAAGATCGGGATCGGTTTCGTACGCGCCGTCGGCTTCGACCACCAGCGTGTCCGCGATGAATTTCACCTCGGGTTTTTGTTGAGCGCTTGCTGGCCGCGCAGCCGCAAACCACAACGCGGCCAAGAGTAATGCCGAGACAATTCGCTTCATGTGTCCTCCATCAGCTGCGGCATCCCGCGTCGAGCAATTATACTCGCGTTGCTTGGTTGCCCTCGCTTCAGCGGGCGAGCATGCGCGCCCCTACAAAACCCGGTGTGCGCCACTGCGTTATTTCGGCGGCTTGATGTCGAGCAGCATGCCGGGGAGGTTGCCGCCGGCTTGGACTGAGGGCACTTGGCCGTTCCACTTTGCGATCCAGCGGTCGGTGACGGCTAGCTGCTGCCATTTGATGATGTTTTCGCTGATGGACGCGGCGCGCACGCGGTTTGATTCCGCTTCGCCGTTGGCGATGGCGACTTGCGCTTTGGCTTGGCCTTCGGCGGCGGCTACGAGCTTGGCGGCGTCGGCCTGAGACTGCACCAGTTCATTTTGTTTTTGCACCGCGATTTGTTGCGCTTGAACCTTTGCGTTGATGGCGGCAATCACGGATTCGGGCGGGCGCGGCGAGCCGATAAAGCCGAATTGATCGATCACGACGCCGATGTCGTTTACCTGCTGCTGCAGGTCCTTGCGCGAATCCATCTCCAGCTCGGACTTCTTTTCGCCCATAATTTCCTGCACGGTGTATTGCGAGCCGGTGCGGTTGATGGCGTCGCGCGCGACGTTGCGCAAAAATCCGTGAGTGAACTGCTCGATGTTGTCATTGCGGAATTTCACGTAAAACGCCGGGACCTTGGACGCTTCCAAATGGTAGGAAACGGAAAGGTCGCCGTACACTGTGAGGCCGTCCTTGGTATTGAAGGACATTTCCTCGTTGGTGGGCGAACCTTCGTTCAGGTCTTTGGTCCATTTGGCGGTTTGAATCGACGTGGGATATTCGACGATGGTGGACGAGAGAAAATTGTAGAAAACCCAGCCGGTGCGGATGGGCAAGTCCTCGACGCCGCGCTGCGTTCCGGCGAGGTCCACTTTAATTCCCACGCGCCCGGGCCCAATTCTGGTGGCGCAACCGGCAAAGAAAAATGCGACTAGGATAATGGGTACAAGCAAGGGAATAAACCTACGTATTGGCATCGTTCTCCTTTTTTCGTGTGAAGGGCGCCTGTGGTTCTGCGTGCGGCGTCACGTGGTGGTGCCAAATCCAACTTAATGCGGAAGGTACCAGCGCAATCAACGCGACAATGACTAGAACGCCGCCGAAAACTGACGTGTCGCTCGGCCGATTCAGCAGGTCAAATGCCTTGGTCAACAAGTATAGCGCGCCAAAGAAAATTAGAATCACCGCGGAATAAACAAATCCAGCTCGAAGCTTCATGGCAAGTACGACATCATCCGGGGGAAGGAATGTCAACGCTTTTCTGGCGCCCGACCGGCGGGGCAACACGCTGCGGCGCTCGAGCGATGCGCTTGTAGCTGCTCATTTGGAATTCTCGCAGACCAGACTCACGGCAGCTCTAGATAATAGAGTCTGCTGGCATAATCGAATGTAATTCTGAACGCTTCGAAGAATCCCGCTTGGCCAAGCAACCCAATTCCCAGCTGGTCCATTCCTGGCGTAAAACCCGCATAGACCGAAATTTGAACTGCTCCCTGTAGGTCAATATCAATCTTGGAGAAATGGGTTGGGATGTTTGTGCTACCCACACCCGATGTGCCTTCAACAGGGGAAGTTAGAGGATCTAGGCCGAGGGGCTGCATAAATGCACGGGGAAAGACACAGTGATCGGCGCCAGAATCCACAATTGCGCGGCAGGATAGACGATTCTTCCCATTGATCGGCGCCAGAATCCACAATTGCGCGGCAGGATAGACGATTCTTCCCATTGACCAAAGTCAGAGACAAGACCGGACGCCTGACCAAGCGGCCATTCGGGAAAGCTGGTGTGGGCGGTGCTGGAAATTCCGCGTACGGAATCGCGTAGGAATTTGGCAAGTTAGATTTACAGAATCAGAGTCGTGTCGTCGGACTCCGGCACTCTCAGCACTACCGGATGGCTCTCGCCGGCTTCTTTGGCCTTTTGAATCGCTTCCGGCAATTCAGCGGCATACGCGACGACCCGCTGCTCGTCTTTCGACAAGGCTACCCATGCTCCCTTGGGAACTCCAACGAGCAACCGCGAAACATCCTTTACGCCCAGCATATGAGCTCCTGTCACAAGCAAGGTTAGACGCATATCAGACCAACGTCAAGGTCAGCTCCCGGGGGTGATATCATCCGGCGTTGAGCGACATGGACAAGACCAATACTGCCGCGGCGAGACAAAGAATCGAGTTCAGGAGAGCGATTGTTCCAGACGAGATGGACGCGCTCTGCGAAATCGACCGCAAGATCTTTCATGCCTTTCCGGCGGACCTGTTTACTCCCGAAGAATGGGCTGAATTCGAATCGTACTGGATGATTGTTGACGGGAAGATCGTGGGTTGCTCGGCGTTTATACGCGATTCGGACTACGACGACGAGCCGAGGCCGGGTTGCCTGCACATTATGAGCACCGGCATTCTGCCCGAGTCTCGCCGCCGAGGATTTGGCATGAAGCAGAAACTGTGGCAGATCGAGTTTGCGAAGCAGGAGGGATTTCGCGTGATCGTTACCAACACGAGAGAGAGCAACTTCGCCATGCTGCAACTAAATCTAAAAGTGGGTTTCGTAATTTGCGGAAGGGCTCCGCATTTTTATTACGAGCCTGACGAACCCGCTGTCGTCATGGAGCTCCAGCTTTAGGCAACCGTCTCCGCTGCAATCAACACCGTCAAAGCTGCCCGCCTAAAGGCAGCCTCTACAACACCTACCTTGTCGCCGGCGTCCGAGGAACTACGTCGCCGTCTCGCGCGGTGGTATCATGCGCGTTCCATTATGGCCAGCGAGCAACAGCAGAATCGCAATACCCGCGCGCTCGCGTTTCTGCGCATTGGCGTTGGAGCCCTCTTCTTGATTTTCGGCGAGTACAAAGTTTTTGGAGCGCAGTTCACGCTGGGCGGCGGGTTTCAATTCTGGATTAACAAGTTTCTGGAGGGCGGCGTTTATCCATTCATGGAACCCGTGCTGCGCGGTTTCGTTTTGCTGCACGCGACGCCGATAGCTTTCGCGGTGGCCTACGGAGAGTTTTGCATCGGGTTGGGGCTGGTGCTGGGGATTTTGGTGCGGCCTGCGAGTGCGGGTGGGCTCGCGCTAATGCTCGCCATGCTTTTCTCGGCGGATTATCCGGGCGCGCACGCAGTGTTCTGGCAATACTTCGGAGCTTCGCTCGATCACTCGATCTTTGCGTTGTGTTTCGTCGCGTTTCTCATCGGACGCGCCGACGAGGTGTGGTCGGTTCGTGCTTGGCGCGAATCCGCGAAGAAGCCCGCACACGTCGGCTTTTAGCGGATCAGCCATGCGTTTTGGCAACGTTCACCTATGAAGGAAGATGCGATGAATATCGCACGAACACAAAGATACAACATTCGCATGTTGCCGTTTCCGCTTTTTCTGGCGCTAGCGCTGGCGCTGGCGCCGAACACATCCGTCGCACAGCAACCAAATAATCCGGCCCCCGTTGTTACCAGCGCCAGCGTACCGCTGTATCCTCGCATTCCTCTGATAGCACAGATCACGGGAGTCGTGCGGCTTCGGGTTTCGACTGACGGAAGCCGCGTTACGTCGATGGAAATGGAAAGCGGTCCACCCATCCTGGCGAACGCGGCTGAAGAGAACGTCAAGACTTGGCAGTTCGAGCCGCACAAACCGACGACATTCGAGACCACGTTTACTTATAAACTTTTACCCATGACGTGCGACGCCAAAGGTCAATGCAACGGCAGGCAGAACGACGAAGGATTGCTCCATTTTCCGACCGACGTACAAATTAACACGCGGGCAGCGGTATTCGAGTGATCTTTAAATTGTCACTCAGATCGGCGAAAAATTCGCCTAGGCCCCGTCGCGACTTCCCTGCTGCTTCGCGCAAGGGGCGAGTCCGGCGCTCGCTTGCGTCGCGGGAGCGTGATTCGCTCGCAAGTGGCGGCAACACGCTCGCAGGAAACGCAGAGTCAAAAGAGCCGCGCTCGGTCGGCGACGCACTAAAGGACACGTTTAAGAGCACGGACGCGCGCGGGTTTGCCATCATTTGCGTGACGGCGTGTATTGCGCTTCTGGTGGTGAATTTTGTCGGCAGCGATACGACCTACGCGGAGTTGTACCCGCCGAAACGTTTTTTGCCCGACCCTTACTGGGTGCTGCGAGTGAAGGCCTGGTGGATCCTGTGGATTCTGATCAGTTGGGTCGCATTACCTGCAATTGTGATGGCAGTTCAGCCGGGCAATCGGTTGCGCGATTGCAACCTTTCGTTTCGCGGCTTCGCGCAGCATTTTTGGATTTACGTTGCGCTGTTCGTGCTGGTATCTCCGGTGATCTGGTTCGTTTCGCTCACGCCTGAGTTTTACAATTACTACCCGATGTACGAGCAGGCGGGGCGTTCCTGGGCGGATTTGCTGATGTGGGAGGGAATGTACGCTGGACAATTTATCGCGGTGGAATTTTTCTTTCGAGGATTTTTGGTAGGAGGACTTTCGCGGTACATCGGGGTGCTGGCGGTTCCTGTATCGGTGATGCCTTACATGATGATTCATTTCAGCAAGCCCTGGCCAGAGGCGGCCGGCGCGATATTCGCCGGGTTAATTCTGGGCTGGCTGGCGTGGAAGCTAAAATCGATTTGGGGAGGCGTTTGCCTTCACTGCGCGGTGGCCGTGTCCATGGATTTGCTGGCGCTGTCGCACAAGGGCCAGCTTCCCTGGCTGCACAAGTAATGCGGAGTTGTAGAACCGGGTAGAAATGTCGCGGTCGTTTGTTTAGAGTAAGTTACGTCGCATTCTACATGTTTGCCAGAACCGGGTAGAAATGCAGCCGAGCAGCGGCGCACCTGGGAGGATGCTTCAAGCGCTCTGGGAACGTGTCCCAGCGTCTTGGTGAAAATGATCCAGGACGGCCTTGGCAACCTGCTCGGGGGCTTCACGATTAGGAAAATGGCCGACGCTTTCCAGCGTCAAGCGGCGATACCCGCCAGTGAAGTATTTCTCCTGCCCCTCTGATTCTTCCGGAGGGTCACAAGAATCTGACAAGCCCTGAATCATGAGAGTTGGCGTGGACAGGAATTCAACTTCGCCCAGCCTGCGCTGCAGATGAGCGTAACGCGGATCTGAAGCTTCGCCTTGCAGCCAGCGCGAACGGTAGGCGTTCAGCGTGATGGCGGCCCAATCCCCACACGAAAAGCTTTCGGCGATATTTGCAAACTCCGCTTCACCAAACCAGCCGGGCGGGCTCCATGTGTCCCACTGGATTCGCGCGAAGCCAACCGGATCGTTGCGCACTTTTTCCGCTCCGCCGTCCGTGCACAGGAACCATTGGTACCAGAATCGCCGGGATTGAGCGAATGACGGAACGTTGAATACGCCGCGCGGCTGGTAGCCGAGCGACAAGGCCGCTATCGCCGTGATACGTTCGGGGAAAAGCGCGGCCAGGGTGTAGGCAGCTCGCGCACCCCAGTCATGACCGACGACCGCAAAAGTTTCGAGCTCCAGCTCATCCGCCAGATCAACCGCATCTTGAGCCAGCGCTACTCCGGTCCCCACGCGTGGCGTCTCGTCTGACAGAAATTCAGTGGGAGCGCAACCACGCAAGTAGGGCGCGATCGTACGGCAGCCGCCAGCTTGCAAAATCCGCGAAACGTTGTTCCATCCGCGAGGTGTGTCGGGCCAGCCGTGCAACAAAATTACGGGTAGGCCCTCGGGTGGGCCGCCCTCTTCATATGCGATATCGAACAAGTCCGTACGGACGCGATTCATGCTCCGCCTTCATTCCGCAGTTACTTCTCAACGCGGATGCGACGCGCTTACTAAGGCTTTTTTTCCGCAGCAGACTGTTCTTGCATCGTGCCGGATTTTTCCCAACTGGAATTGGGATCGTAGGATTTGATGGATTTAGCCGCCATATCGGTCTTTTTGCCGAGGTCCTTCTCGTACACCACTCCGTCTTTGCCGACCATGAAGGTCATCACGCCGGAATTGCGATACTCAGCGGGATAGGCCACGAACGCGAATCCGCCGGTCATTTTTCCGTTAACAATGTAGTCGGCCGCGCCACCGGGAGCGTCCTTGCCCTGGCGCGTGACGATGCGGAAGTAATAGCCGTGGAACGGCGTAGGGGGAGTATGCAGATTCTTTGGCGCGCCGTTCGGAATGGCGGCGTTCGCGACGAGCGGACCGATGGGGCTCTCCGATTGTTTATCGGAGCTGGCCCAATACAAGCCGTCTTGCTTTCCTGAGTCGCTGGCAAGTTTCTGCGCGTATTCGTTGTTCTCTTTCGCGAAGTATTCATTTTGCGCGGCGACGAGCTCCTGACAAACGCGAATAGCCGACATTTCGTTCCGGCCGACCCGCCGGTACAGAATTTCCTGCTTGCCTGCATCGGTGTTGAAGTACCACGCGCCGCTTTTGTCCACCAACGGTATGGGAGAGGGCCAATTGTCCGCGCCGATATAAACAGTGGTGGTGCCGTCGGGCTCAACCACTAGCCGGTGCATTTCGTGAAATTTATTTACAAAATTTGTGCGGTTGGCTGCGTCCTCGGCCGGATCCCCAGAGGAGATAATCTCTTTTCCGTCGGGGCCAAGAATCTGCAATAGCGCATTATCGTCGCCATCTTTCAACGCCTTCACGAGGGCGTGACAGGCTTCGTCCGCAGACGAAAAGGTTTTTTGCCCCGGTTGCTGCGCCTGGGAGACGGCGGGAAAGCAAGCCGGCAAAATGAAAGCGATCGCACCTAGTGCAAGAAAATTGACCGACCAAAACTTTTTGAAGTTCAGCTTTGTCCGCTGCATATGTCTTTTCTCCGTTTCTAAAATTCTCAAATTGTTATGAGTGTTGTGAAATTCCGATTAACGATGGCGTCCGCCACCGCCGCCACCGCCATGGAATCCGCCACCGCCGCCAAAACTGGATTGCCCGCGTGACGAATAGCTTCTGGTTTCTCCGCCGTGATTGTAGCCGCTGAAAGCGCCGGAGCGGGTCCCGGTTTGGCCACGCGCTTCGCCGTACCCTCGTGCGGCGTGGTCATCGCCATTGAAAGGCCGACTCGTGACGCCACGGTTTTCAACTCCGCCGCGCCCGCCGATGTCTCCGCGGTTGGCTTCCTCTCCGCCGCGTCCGGCGAATCCTCGGTTCACGTTGCTAGCAACGCCGCGCTCGCCCCCGCCTCGGTAGTAATTGTTGCGATTATAAAATGTGTTGCTGCGGGAGTAGTAGCGGTCGTGGTTGTAAATCGCATAGTGGTTATGCCAATCGAATCCCCAGTTACCCCAGCCCCATCCAAAACCGCCGTACCAGCCGATTCCGAAGCCGAGTCCGAATGAAAGATACGGGCCGCCATACCAGATGCCGGGATAGTTGTACCAATAAGGCCACGGCGCTATCGGGTAGCCGTAAATGGCCCACGGATCGTATGCCGGCACATAAACTACGTCAGGCTGAGCAGGCTGAATGACGACATCCGATCCTTGGTCCTCTACCGTTTGTTGGGGCGTGGTTTTCAAATTGCCGGCTGCCTGCGCTTTCCGGCGCATGCGCTGAATAGCGTCCATCACATCTTGTTGTTGGTTGTAGTAAGCATCGCCCAGTGAGGAGGTCCAGGAGATGTTCTTGTCCATGTTGGCCAACACGCTCGGGAATGCGCAGATCGCTTTGACGCTTGGATCCCAGTTCTGCTGGTCCACGGCGTCAGCCAAGGCCTTGTCCTTCAGGTCCGGATGCGCTTGGACCCAACGATCCGCTTCAACGATCTGTGCAGGAAAAGTGGATGCGGCTAATATTTGCGCCACGAGAGAATCCGGATACAGTGCGATTGGCGCCACGAGCTGATCCAACTGGTCGGTGCTCTGCGGAGTGTATGCAGGCGATGCGTCGGCTGGCGCCGCAGCCTGCGCGTCCTGCGCCGGAGCCTGCGCGTCCTGCGCGGCCAAATTCTGCGGCAGCGTGACGAACAGCAATCCAATTGCCAGCATAAAGGCAAGGATCTGCCGACTCAACTGAGGCTCGGAGAAGTTTGCGCCACGCGCGGAAAATCCTTTTTCACGCCGCGTATCTGCGCGCATGTATTTCGTTAGCAACGTCATGGCCGTAAGCCTCCTACATATGAGATTCACCAGAGGCCTATAAGGGTACAAGAATTTTTTCGTTTTGGCCACGCGAGGCAGTCCGTCGCTGGGTTTGTCGCTCGAACGAAAGCCTACTGCTTGCCGACGCTGTTGCGTCCGCCTTCGGAATCGACGAACTGCGCGAGCTCGCCGCCGAAATCTTGCTTCGTCGGTGGCATACTGAACTGCACGCCTTTCGCGCTCATCTCTTGGTGGAATTTGTGGAGGTCCGGAACCGTGAATCCCAGCTCAATGGTACCTGCCGCATTTTTGGCTGAGGCGCTATGCAGCGCGAGAGTGGTATCGCCGGTAGAAAATTCGCTCCACTCGGGAGAGTCGAACTTCAAAGGCAAGCCCAGCACATCGCGATGGAATTTCACGGCGCGATCCATGTCATCGACAAATTTAATCACATAGTTGAGTTTCATCAGACGTACCTCCCACGCATGGGGTATTTTACTCCCCCCGAACTACAGAATCGCAGCGCTTAGTGTACCGGCGCGTCTGGCTCTGGTCCCGGACCTTGCTGGCGCTCTCACCGTTTTAGTTTAGGCAACCGGGAGCAGCCAGCCGCGGTTTTCCCGTTGCCTTGAGCGCACGCGTGGACGAGGGCGCACATTTCCCTCCCGATTGGCAAACAAGGCTGACAGTTGCAAAGTCTAAAAATTGTGGCATCCTATGTGGCATGGGAAACAAAGACGCACGTAGACGCGAAGTGAAAAAACCGAAGAAGAAGGTGCCCAAGCCGGAACCAAACCGCCCGGCGATTACCTTCGTCAACAAGCCCTCGACCCCCTCGTAGCCGCCACCGCCGGGTATCGAGACTTGCGCCATGGCGTGATTTCGTAGGGGCGCAGCACGCTGCGCCCGCTGTCGCGCGGGCAATCCATTCATCATCTATGACTTGGTTCACCGTCGCGGCGACAGGCTCGTCAATGGCCACAGTCGGATTTTTAGCTCGCGGAGGTCGAAAGTGCGCGGATTGGTGCGTGGCGTTTCAGCAGCAATTCTTCGCCGAGCGGGACGGTGGTCAGCACTTCAGCAATTTTCTCGGACGCGACGCCTTCACCGTACGGATTCGTCATGCCTCGAAGGCTGCGGCGAAAATCCGCGCTCTTTGACGTAGCGATGGCTTTGAGAATGGCGCGAACCTCTGGCGCGGCATCGATCACGTTGCGCGCGCGTTCCCTGCCCTGCTGGCGTAGGCCAACGTTCACCGTGGGCAGAGCGAAAGAAGCTGACTCCATGATTCCGCTGCTCGAATTTCCCACCAGAACGTCCACCTGCTTCAGCAAACTCCAATAAGTTAGGGCGTCCAAGTTTACAAATACACGCGCCGAATCGCGCGAAGCTGCGAAAGTTCGCGCGCGCTCGATCAGATTGCGGCTGCCGGCATCGGCATTTGGATAGCAGAACAGAATCTGATCCGGCAAATTCTCTAAAGCCTCGAATAGCGCGTCCGCTTCACGCACGGTATCGCGCGCGAGCGTTACTGGGTGATACGCGACCAAAATCGTCGGGTGGTTCAGGGCCACATTCAGCCGCGATTCGATCTGCTCGCGCGTGAATAGCGTCTGCCGCCGCAAATGATCCAGAGATGGCGCGCCCGCGCGATGAACGCGCCAAGTCTCTTCACCCATGGCAATCACGCGGTCGCGCGCAGCCTGCGTGGACGTGAAATGAATGTGGCTCATCTTGGTCAACGCGTTCCGGACCGCGTCGTCAATCGCGCCCTCGCTGATTTCGCCGCCTTCGATGTGTGCGATGGGAATCCGCAGCGCCAAAGCCACCGATGCAGGCGCCAGCATTTCGTAGCGGTCGGCGATCAGTAACAGCGAGTCCGGGCGCATCTGTCCGAGAACGTCGGCGAGGCTCAACGTGGCGACGCCGATCGTCTTGGCCATGCCTACGTCAGTATCGGAGCTGAGCAGGCACTCCACTCGCGCGTCGATATTGAAACCGTCTTTCTCGATTTCCTGAATGGTCGAGCCGAATTCTGGCGAAAGGTGCGCGCCGATCACGATGATTTTCAAATCCACATCCGGATGCGCGGAAAGCTCGCGCAGCGGCCAATACAAATGGCTGTAGTCGGCGCGCGAAGTTGTGACCACGGCGATTGTGCGTTTCATTTTATTCGGTATTTATTTTGTCGCTGCGCGCACGAGCGGCTTTGGCAACCCGAGCAGCAGTTCGCTCGGCTCGTATTCCGACACAATGCGGACGAGCGCACCCACAAGCGCGGCCAGGTCACGGAGCTCTACGCACTCGACGAGTCGCGCAATCTTCCGATCAAAATCGGCAGCGGCGATTGCAATACCTCGCACACGTTGAAGTCTCGCATCTCCGGTCGGCTCGACCGTTTCGCTCGCAAACACCATCTCTTCAGCAAGCTTTTCTCCGGGAAGAAGTTTCGTGAACACAATCGGCATTTCCACGTCAGGCTCAAGCCCGGCTTTCCGAATCATTCCACGCGCCAGATCAACAATTTTTACCGGCTCGCTGGACTCCGGCACAAAAACGCCGCCTTCCAGGTTTGCCGCCGCGAGGATTAGTTCCACCACTTCTCGCAGAGTCAGAAAATATCTGCTGACGTCAGGATGCGTCACCGTCACCGGACCGCCCCGCGCAATTTGTTGCCGAAACAACGGCGCCACGCTGCCGCGCGAGCCCAAAACATTTCCCAGCCTTACAGACTTCATCTGCGTCTTGATGCCGTTCCATCGAAGCAGGACCAATTCCGCGATGCGTTTCGACACTCCCATCACGCTGCGCGGATTCACAGCTTTGTCCGTGGAAATCATCACGAGTTGCGCCGCTTCGTACTCGCGCGCGACGCGAGCCAGCGTCATCGTTCCAATCACATTGTTGCGAATCGCCGCCAGAGGATTTGCTTCCATCATGGCAACGTGCTTGAAAGCGGCCGCATGATAAATCACGTCCGGACGATGCTCTTTAAACACTTCGGCCAGCAACGCGGCGTCGCAAATATCGCCAAGCACCGCGACGTGCGGCGCGCAACCCTCGATCGCAGACAGCGCCAACTCAATTTCATGCAGCTCGTGCTCAGCGTGGTCGAGAAGTATCACGTTACGCGCGCCGGATCTCGCGATGCTCTCTGCCAGCGCAGAGCCGATGCACCCGCCCGCCCCCGTAATTAGGATGTTTCCGTTGCGATTCATCGCATCCTGTCTAACACACGCCGCCGCGATTATAAAGGCCATCCGCGCGATTGTATTTGCCCATGCGGAAGTGTATGCGAAACCGAATGCGTGAGATGAATTGTGGCGAGTTTTGAATTGAAGAAACTTCAGCGAGGGTCAGACTTCGCGGGGGCAAAACGGGGAGACGTCAACGTGCGCGGCTCGGCAACTATTTTCAAGTCGCCTTAACTAACCAGTTGCCATTACAAATTGCGGGCTTGAACTTGATGCGCGTGCGTCGACTGAAAGTAGTGCGACGGCGGGTATAATCCGGTGCGCGAAAATTCGCGGCCGGCGGCTTTTTTGACCTCTTGCAACCAATAGTCGAACGTGCCTTCAGCGACTCCGACCAGGGTGATTGCTCGGCGGTATTCAATTCCACCCACAAAATAAATCTCAAACAATTTCAAACGTCCCTTCCACGCCGGGCGTTTTAGCGCCTGCCGGCCGATACGCTCGAAATCCGCAACATATTCGCACGCGCGCGATCGCTCCGGCCGCCACTGATACCCGCACGAAGGCGAATCGAGATCCAGGGCGCGCACCTGCCCAAGCGAATCGTCGAGCCATTCGTGTAGCCCGCGGTAACGCGCGTGACATGCGTTAAACACTTCAGCAGCTTTCATCAGCAGCACCTCGCTAGTCGTGAATTTGACTTTGTAGCGGCCGCCTTCAGGCTGGCAGCCTTTTGCCTTTCGTCAGCGGAGAACCGCCGGGCTGAAGGCCGCCCCTACAAAGGCACCGACGTTTCAGGTTTCCCAGAGGGCCTTAGTTATTCCGCGGCGGCTTTGGCGCAGGCAGCATCGAGCCCACATCCCAGGCTTCGTCCACGCGCTCGATCTCTTCTTCCACCGCGTCGAGGCAAACATGAAAACACTCGCGCCACCCGTTGATGTATCCGCGCGCATATTCCGCGGCCAACCGCTCTCGTTCGCGATGCGCTCGCTGCATCTGAAACACTTCGCTGCACTCGATTCGCGGAGCCCGACGCGCCAACTGCAAACGGTGGCCCAGTTCGCGCAACTCTCGCAGCGCCCAATGCAGCGGAACAGGGAAATACACTCCTATGCGGCGCCTTGGCTCATACCACGCCAGTTGATAGCCTGCCGGCACGTTTCCTCCGTGCCCCACTTCCCTGCGCAAACCTCTGAATAACTTCATCGGCGATCCAATGGTCCTGTTCCCACGGCTAGCTCGCGACGCACCGCTTCGTCGCGCTCGGCACGCAACAATTGCTGGCGCAAACGCAGCACCCAAGGAAATGACTGGTCTTTACTTTCTCTCCGGTTCGGAAATTCAGTTTGATTTCGTTTTTGATTTTGTTCTAACTGGGAAGGGTTTTGATTTGGACTCGGGTATTCGCTTGGCTTCTGATTTGTGCTTCGACTTTGCTTCTGATTCTGTCGTTGATTTCCACAGCTTCCAAGATTTTCGCGTTGCGCTTCTTTTTCTTTTATTCTTACTATTAATGAGCTATTCATCCCGTCCGCAACTTGCTCGTACGTATGGTTTTGTCTGCTACTTGCCCCGCAATTCCGCGTAGGACTGGCCGCAATTGTGCGTACACGCTCCGCAGATTTGCGGACACCCTGTGGAAATTTCTTCGCTTTCGTGATGCGGATGCTCACGCCTTCCTGCGCCGCTGTTGTCTCGATGTAACCCTCGCGCCGCAAGATGCTCAGCCAGCGCTCGAGTGTCCGACGGTTGAACCCTGTCTCTTCCTCGATCTCGCGATAGCGCACCGGCGCGCCGCCGAGCACCCATCCCACCGACCCCGACTGATGCGTTTGTCGCAGAACCAACCAGCCGTACAGCCACACCGCTGAACCCATACGCGCGTAGTGCCGCGCTTCGAAGAGCACGCCGCGCAACCCGGTGCTGAAATTCTTCTCACGCATTCAAAACGTCACTCGCAAAGAAACATTGTTGGCATTCTCTGCCCTTCCATCAACAGTGTCCGCAATACGGAATGAGCACTTTTTCGTATTCTTCGCCCGCCGTTTTTGAAATTCGAAGCCTTTCGACAATTTCCACTGGCCTTCCCAGTCCGCAGAATCCGCATTGCGGCCGGCCGTCAACTCTGGTGTAGGGGCGAAGCAGTAACCTCCGCGCGCTGCGCTGCTTCTTGAATATGTAGTCGCGGTCGCGTTTCTCGCGTTCACGCTCCCTATGCTTCGGATTCGCCCTCCATTCCTTCATATATTCGCGACCGCGCGCCCGCCGCCTCTTGAGAAGCGCGGTCCGAATCGCCGCTTCGCCTTGCACTGCGAATTCCGCTGGAACCGGCTGCCGCTTTCCACCCATGGATCCTCCTCGTACCGAGAATCACTTCCGGATTGCTACGCATCCCGCTCGTCGGCTAGGCTCGTTTTGCGATTCCGACTCCATCACATCCATGTACTTCCGCCGTTTCTCGTCATTGCCGCCGGTTGCGGTTGCGCCGGCCTCATAGGAGAACGACCGTGGGCACACGCTCAACTCTAGGTCGGTCTGGCGATTACTATTGAGTCACTTTAATTAGTCTGTTACTATCTCCTAGCTTGACTCTCACTCTTTTGAAACACGCGCCCAGGAGGTCTTTTCAATGTGCATAGCTCCCCCGCTCGAATACTTGGTCACCTCATCTCAAGCGGGACTGGAAAATTTCGAGCTTGTTCGTCTGAATACAATCGCAAATTTGCGCAAGGAGCTCGGGGACCTTGTTGAGGAATGGATCGAAGCGGAAACTCAGTCCCGGCTCGCGCGCTGGATTCTAGAATGTCGCCGTATTCAAGACGCCGCGTCAGACCCGCGCCTTTCGAAACTCTCTGCGAGCCTTCCCGTTGAAACCATCGACGAGAATCGTTTACCATTATTTGACATGCCGCCGAATTCGCAGCAATTCCAAGCGCAATCATCACCTGGGAAGCCTTTTCCCCATCGTTCCGCGCGCTCTCGCCGGGATTCCTTCCCGGTGCGTGATGCGCTGCCTCTTCCGAGCACACAGCTGTCCTGCCGAGCGAAGAAAGCCTTGAATTTTCTGGAGCGGCAGGCTTTGCCCTCTCGTGCTCAAAACGCCCCGCAACACCAGCGTCTGCATAAGAGTTCGCAGACTGCGTCGCTTTTCCCTGTCGCTCTCGAGCATCCTGAAGGATCTGAGAGCGCGTGCGCACAGACCCGACGCCTTGGTGGCGGTAATTCCGCGAAAAGAGATGCTCCAAAGGGCCGCGCGATAGCTGATTCTGCCGATGTCCCCCAGATCGTCGCCTTGGTGCGCGGAGAAAAACTGCGACCCGCTGCGCCGGCTCGGGCGTCGATGCGTTACTCGCCCCCTCAACGAAAGGCGGTTTAACGCGGGCAGGTTGCGCGAACTCGGCCTCAGTAGGACGCGGGCACGCGAAGTCGAACGTGGCACTCCGCTCCGGTTCGTCGCTCATCGAGCTTCTCTCGCGACGGACAGTGCGATCTAGGTCGAGTCGCAAAAAGTATTTTGACTGCTCCACGCAATGCCAAAGCGGCAATCCCTGACGGATCGACCGCTCCGCGCGATACTGTGCTCTCGTAGCTCGGTCGCGCGATCTAGAACGAGTTGACGCCGCGAGTTCGGCTTGCGTCGGAGGCGACGCTGCGAACAAAAGATCAGCCCTTCCAGCCGAGTCCCGTTTTATTGAACTCGTACCCACTGCGCGGCGTTGCGATGCTTGAAGAGGCGTCATAAGTAATCCCGCTTTGATTGGAGGTGTCGCCGAGGACGAAAGCTCACCCTTTAGCTCAAATTCGCGTTTCATTGAACCGGCGCCGATTCTCCGTCGCTGAAACACTTGTCGTGTCGCCATTAGATAACTCCGCTTTAATCGGAGGCGTCGCCGAGGACAAACTTTCGGCCCTTCGCCTCGCGTTGCGTTTCGTTGAACTCGCGTCGACACCGCCCCGCTGCGAAGCTTGTCGAGTCGTCATAACTGATTCGGCTTCAATCGGTAGCATCGCGGAATGAAAGTTCAGCCCTTCGATTCGCATCACGTTTCGTTGAGCTCCCGCCCATTCCCAATATTGCAACGCTCGCAGCGTCGCCATTAGTAAGCCGGCTTTAACCGGAGGCGTCGCCGAGGACAAAAGCTCAGCCCTTCGTCCCGCTCTGGCATTTCGCTGAACTCCCGCCAATTCCCCGGTATTGGCACCTTCGCATCGTCGCCATTAGTAAGCCGGCTTTGACCGAAGGCGTCGCCGAGCAGAAAAGCTCAGCCCTTCGCGCCGCCGCTCTGGGTTTCGTTGAACTCCCGCCGATTCCCGATATTGCGACGCTCGTGTCGTCACCATTAATAACTCGGCTTCAATCGGACGCGTCGCCGAAGACAAAGTGCGGCCATTCGCTTCGCGTTGCATTTCATTGAACTCGCGGCGATTTCGAGATATTGCGACGCCCGTGTGGTCGCCTATTAGTAATTCGGTTTTCTTTGTTGCCGAAACGCCGAAGTGGGCCACGCTTAGCCGTCTTGCGCCACTATGTCGCTCTGCTGCCGTGCCGGACCGCGATTTCATTCGTGCCGCCGTTTCCCCAGTTGTTAACTCGCGAGCCGGTTCCGTTTCGCAGCTCGTGTGCGGTACCATCAGGACAGCTTTCACCCACTGCGAAACATCTGTGCAAGCGCGGCTTCCCGCCGGTTTCCGAATTTCCTCACCCCACGAGTGATTCGCTGTCCTTGAGTTCATCGCCTTCCGCCTTCCGCCTTCCGCCTTCCGCCTTCCGCCTTCCGGCCTTCCGCCTTCCGCCTTCCGCCTCCCGCTTTCCGCCTCCCGCTTTCCGCCTCCCGCTTTCCGCCTCCCGCTTTCCGCCTCCTGCCTCCCGCCACTGACGAGAACGAGTCGCATCGCATCCCACGGTTCAACGGCGATTAAATTCGCCAACCGTTCAGCTGCCGCACACTCGTCGTCATATTTGCGGAAATTTCCGCCCGATCCTGCATTCGCGCCACGAGCTTTAGCTCGCGTCAACCGTATCCGTCATCTTGTTTCCGGGTCGCCGTCAACCAATCCGCCCCATCTTCAATGTGCCCGTCCTTCACTCCTGACTCTCCCGTAGCCACGTTCCTCCATAAATATCCATTCTCGAACTATGCCGTTGCAGGCGAACTGCGTGATGTACATTTGCGAAGGCGGAAAAACTTTCATGATGAAAGGGAACTTCGGCAAGGTGAGAGCAAGGAGACAAATTTAAGATGCAGAGCGTGAGTCAACGCGATTAGGGTGACCGGAGATCGCGGCTGAATCTGGAAAATTCGCATTTACCGCGGTCGAAATCATGCGATACCGATTTTGAGTGAGATCGTGTCCTAGTTATTCTTTAGTTCCGTCTCAACCTCTGTGAGCCGTATTCCAATTGCTGCATGAAGGTCACGACGTGAAATTGACACGTGAAATTGACACGTGTAGTCGCGACGTAAACCAAGGGGCGCGCCTCGACGGAAGGCCTCTCTCAGCACGACAACGCACAGGGATTTTCAGGACTTAGTGGACCTGGCTTCAATTTTGGCAACTAGAGAGGGTGACAAACGACGTTCAATGGTCCGGTCCGCTGCGCTCGCAGCAAGTGCTTCCCTTGTCTCGCACAGCGGGCCCCGATCAGGGCAGATCCTTGAAACGAGCTTGCGCCTACACCAAAACCGATTCATCTGAGAATCTCGTGTCCTAAGTAGGGCGAAAATACGAAAAGTGCGGACATTGCTTGCGAGCAAAAGAAGCTCAGAATACGTAGAATCGATACGAGAGCCGCATGTCGACGCATAGGACAGTTGCATCGACCCCGACTCTGACCTTTTGTCTTAACTCGTCTTTCGTCCGCCGCATAAATCTGAGCAGATCCAGCCTTGGATCGGAAGGCTTCCGCGACACAAGTCCCGATCGTCCCTCTCACTAGTGATATCGGCGGCGTTCTTCCGTGCACCGAGCTATCCTCTCGGAGAGCAAATCTCTAATTTGCATGGGACATTGAAATTAGCTTTGCGAATCAGGCTTTCGGCGGAGGCCACGGCTCGAGGAGCTGCTCTTTGCGGTAGATCAGCGCATTAATATCGTAGGGTGCCAGCTCGATATTGTGGCCATGGGTGATTGCGTCCGTAGGACACGCCTCGACGCAGTAGCCGCAAAAAATGCATCGTGAGTAATCGATATTGTAGACTTTCGCGTAGCGTTCACCCGCCGACATGCGATTCGCTTCCGTGTTTTCCGCGGCTTCAATGTAAATACAATTTGCCGGGCACGCGGCGGAACAGAGAAAACATCCCACGCATTTTTCAAGGCCACTCTCGTCGCGCTGCAGAACGTGAATTCCGCGATAGCGCGGCTGAACACTCGCGGGCACATCCGGATAGGACTCCGTCGTGGGTTTGCGAAACATCGTCCGCAACGTCACGCTGAAGCCCTTATACAGGGTGAAAAAAGTTTCGCCGATTTCTTTTACGATCGATGCCATCGCACTCGACTTTAACAGAGTTGCCGAAGGCAGGCAATTCAGCGCAGTCCGACACCACGCACATTCCTTTGTTGGACTTTAGATGTTGCACACGTATTGATTGAAGCCTCAGACGAAGTGATCTCTCGCAAAGCGACGAAGATTGGCACGGCGCGGCAAGTCCCTATTATTCGCCAGGCGGAGAAACCGGTGCTTTTTCGGCAAGTTTTCCTTTGCCGGTGATGGCCGCGATAATCTGACGACCGTGGAAACGGCCGTTCTCGATGAAAATATCGCCGGTGCGTTTTCCGCCGACGATTACTCCGGCTAAGTAAATTCCAGGGACGTTGCTTTCGAGTGTTTCGGGATTAATTTCCGGCCTGAGCGATTCGCGATCAAGACGGATTCCCTGCCTTTTCAGGAACTCGAAATCCGGATGATAGCCGGTCAGCGCAAACACTTGAGCCGCCGGAACAGCCTGCTCGCCATTTCCATTTTTTACCCACACTTTGCCCGGCTCGATGCGCGTTACTTCGCTCTTAAACATTGCGCGAATCTCTCCAGCACTAATGCGATTTTCGATGTCAGGTTTCACCCAGAACTTCAAGCTCTTTCCCATTTCCGCGCCGCGATGAATCAAAGTGACTCGAGCTCCCGAACGAAATAAATCGAGCGCAGCTTCCGCAGCCGAGTTTCTCCCTCCAATGACCACGACGTCCTGGTTCCAGTAAGGATGCGCTTCGCTGAAATAATGGCTGACGTGCGGCAGATCCTCGCCGGGAATTCCCAGCACGTTGGGCAGATCGTAGTACCCGGTGGCCAGAATAATCTTGCGAGAGTGATATTCGAGTGCCACACCCTCTTTATCGCGCGTATGCACGACGAACGAGCCGTCGCGTCCGGTGACCTCCTCGACGCGCTCGTATTGGCGGACCTCGATCCCATAGTGTTCGACCGCGCGACGATAATATTTTAGAGCCTCGCCTCGGGTCGGCTTGCCGCCGGAAATCGTCATGGGCAAGTCGCCAATTTCCATCCGCTCCGGAGTGGTGAAGAAGAGCAGGTTAATGGGATAGTGAAAAAGCGAGTTGCATAGGCATCCTTTGTCGATGACCAGAGGGCGCATCCCTACGCGCTTGGCCTCAATCGCGCAAGCGAGTCCAGTTGGCCCCGCGCCGATACATATCACGTCATAAGAATCAGTCATATGCATAGTGTGCGCTGAGCGAGGCTAAACTTTCAACTGTCGCTCGCGGGTCTAAATAACCGGCAAGAGCGATTGCGACAACTGGGTAGTAAACTGCTCAATTTCCGCGACTCGAGCTGCAGTGACTTCGAGCTTCTCTTTTTTCCAGACGAACCAGTCCCGGCCTTCCCGCGTGACTCGCACGCTGAAATTTCCGCCGAGAAGATAAGCCGGCTGTCCGTGAAGCTGGAACCGATCCCCGGCGACCGTAGCGAGAAGCGCTGCACAGTTTCCCTTTCGCACGCCGACGTAGTTCGCGTACATGGGAAACGCCACAATCTCAAAACCACCCGCGTGCAGGCGTTCGAGTACGGAGATCTGTTGAGGTGTCAGGTCCATCGGAAGAAAGAATAACAGTTAAGGGGCTCGCTACCGCCGCGAACATGAAATCGCAACGCAGTGGTGGGTGTGACGCATCTCAGCCGGTGAAAGCCTTGGGAAGATTCCAATGCTGCCAAACGCTAACGACGCGAAGCAAAAAGCAAACCAGCCCTCCAGAGATAGCCGCCAAAGTAGGAGGCACCCGCAGCTTCGTCGCCGCTACCATCACGGCCGCTCCTGCCAGAGCCGCGGTCGCATAGATGTCCGAACGCAGAACATTCGGAATCTGCGCCAGCAGGACGTCTCGCACGGTTCCTCCGCCAACCGCTGTAACAGCGCCCAGCAAAACAGCGATGAACGGATGCATCTTATAGAGCAACGCTTTCTCTGTTCCCGCGACGGCGAACAGAGCCAACGCCGCCGCGTCCAGCGTAAGGATGACCGGACCCGGAATCGCACGAATGTAGGGATGCAGAAAAAACACGATGACGCCTCCCGCGAACGCGGTAGTCGCGTAGCGCCAGTCGCGAAGAGACGCTGGAGGACTGGCGCCGATCAAGACGTCGCGAATAATTCCTCCCGCGAGCGCGGTCGAAAATGCCAGCACCATCACACCCAAAAGATCGAGATTCGCGAGGACCGCTATCAGTGCGCCTTCCACCGCGAACAAAAATGTACCGGCCAGATCGACCGAAAGCAGAAGCTTGCTGTGTTCGGAATTCATGATTAGACAGCGAAGAGATTAAGTCGCAGCGCATTGCAAAGACAAGCGAGAAGAAGCCGCGCGGTCAGACTACGGCTTGTAAATCCACGCGCCCGCCGTGGATGGCAGGCCGCCTCCGCTTTCTGCGTAGCCTCCCGTGATTAACGTTTTGCCGCCTGGCAGCACGGTTGCGGATGCGAAGAATCGCGCGGCCCCCAAGCTGCCTTCCACTTTGCTGAAGCTTCCCTTCGACTCGTCATAGACCTCGGCGAAACTGCCACCGCCCGCAACCAGCACCGTGCCGTTGTCCAGCAAGGCTGCGGCGTAGGGCAATTTGAACCGCGAAGTGCTCATTGTCCCGGTAGTGCTGAACTTGCCTGTGGCGGGATCGTAAATTTCGGCGCTCGAATACTCACCGTGCCAGTCGCGATTGTCGGAGCCGCCGACCACAAGCACCTTCCCGCTCGCGAGCAGCACAGCGGCATGTTTGTGACGACCCACGCTCATCTGGCCGGTGGACGTGAATTTGCCCGTCGCGGGATCGTAAAGTTCCGCGCTGCGATAAACGCTTTGCGACGGGTAATGGCCGGAGCCTCCCCCGACGATCAGGACTTTGCCGTTTCTCAGGGCAGTTGCCGTCGCCTCTCCGCGAGGTTCGGTCATGTCTCCGGTTCGCGTAAACTTCCCGGTCGCAGGGTCATAAATTTCTGCGCCAGCGATGGCATCCTCACTTCGGTCTTCCCCGCCAGCCACGAGAACCCGTCCGTCAGGGAGCAGGGCTGCCAAGTTTCCGGCCCTTTCGATCACCATGTCCCCCGTGGGAGTAAAGACTCCAGTCGCCGGATCGTAAAGTTCGGCTGATCGGCGAAGGTTGTAGTGCCCTGTCCAACCGCCTGCGATGAGCAGCTTGCCATTTTTCAGGAGCGTCGCTGTGTGTCCGCTTCTTCCGATGGTCATGTCGCCGGCCGGCTGAAAGTTCCCTGTTCGAGGATCATAAATTTCAGTGCTCCGGTACGGGTTTCTCTCCGTGCCGCTGCCGCCAAATCCGCCGGCGATGAGGACCTTGCCATCCGGCAGCAAAGTTGAGCTATGGCTGGCGCGCGCTATCTGCATGTGTGCGGTTTCGGCGACAGAGCCAGCGCTGAAGGATGCAGAATTGCCGGGCGAGCGGAAACGAAGGAAAGGTAGAACCATCAGCGGCAAAAGGAAAAACGCAAACGCTTTTCCAGCAAATCGCGATTCCATATAACCTCCGCTCATTCGTCGGTCGAAACGTAAGACGCAGCAAACGCGTGTAGTGTTAGCACACCTTTCCCGTCTATACGCCTTGTGAAACTTGAGCTTGCCGCTTTTCGGAGATCTGCCTGAGAGGTCGCATGGTTGCCCACTCTCGAGCCGCGAATTGCGATTGCAAGTCTCTATGCGGCGGAGGAGGAAATGGATCCGGACTCGATCTCTCGCAGGACGGAGCGAATCGCGGCGGCTAATTCTTCGCGGCCAACGTGGCTTTTGCGGAACTGAACGCGCACGTGAAACGATTCGTCCGGGGCGCGATAGTCGAAGAGGAACGGTTGCGGTCTTGAATCGGAAGCAGACTCCGCCTTGCGGGCTTTGCGCGCTTCGTCGCGCGTCAAGCCGCCTTGCGCAATGCGATTGACCATCTCAAGCATTTTCTTTTCGTTCGGCTGGCGCGACACCTGCAGCAAAAGTGACTTGGAAAATATCCCTCGTTCGATGCAGTCCTTGCGAACCGCATCAGGAATGACGGTCAGTGACATCGTCTCCGTCACGGACGACCGCGCCCGGCCGATTTTCTTGGCAATATCATCGTGCGTGTAGTCGAAATGAGTCGCCAAACGCTGCAAGCCGTCCGCTTCTTCGAAAGGCGTCAGATCTTTGCGCTGAAGATTTTCGATCAGTCCGATCTCCAGCGTCTCCGCATCATCCGCAATCTTCTCGATGCAGGGCAGCTCGTGCAGGCCGGCTGCTTTCGAAGCGTGGTAACGCCGCTCGCCGGAAATAATGTAATACGTATCTTCCCGCGGGATAAACCGCACGAGCAGCGGCTCGAGCACGCCTTTTTCGCGTATCGAATCGGTGAGCTCGCGCAGATCACCCAGCGCTTTTCGCGGCTGATCCGGATTCGGCCGAACCTTATTGAGCGGAATCATCCGCCCGATCGACGCGCCACTGAAGCTGGTCAGAGTCTCTACGTAGTGCGCGTCATGCCGCATCTTGAGAGTGACGGGCAACCCGATCCTCTTGGACACGTTGCAATACCTCCTGAGCGAGTTTCTTGTATTCTTCTGCGCCCGATGATTTCGGCGCAAATGAAAAAACAGTTTCCTTGTAAGCCGGGCTTTCTTCCAGCCGGACGTTCTTGCTGATCCTCGTTTTGAAAAGCGCTTCGCCGAAGACCGCGCGAATCTGCTCGTGCGTGTCGCGCGAAATATTGGTGCGCTTGTCAAAGAGCGTGATCACCACGCCCAGCACTTTCAAGTCCGGATTCGGTCGCGAACGAATTCGCGCATAAGTTTCCAGTAAATCATCGGTCCCTTCGATAGCGAAATACGCGGCTTGAATTGGAACCAGCAAATGCGTGGACGCAACCAGCGCGTTCACCGTCAAGATGCCCAGCGCGGGAGGCGTGTCCAGAATTATGAACTCGTACTCTTTCAGCACGCTCGAGAGAGCGTCCTTCAACTTATACGGCGCATCGAACTGCCCCGCGAGCTGGGTCTCGAGCCTCGCCAGCGCCAGCTTTCCCGGCGCCACAAACAGGTAAGGGTCCTTCGTAGGCTTTACGATCTTCGACATCTCCGCCGGATGCTCGGCGAAAAGGTCGTACATCGAAGTCTGAATGTCCGACGATTCGAAAAACGCGATCGAAGCGTTCGATTGCGGGTCGAGGTCAATTAGCAGTGTTTTCTTTTTCTTCAGCGCGATGGCGGCGGCTAGATTGATCGACGTCGTGGTCTTTCCGACGCCGCCTTTTTGATTGGCGACCGCGATGACGTAGGTCAAATTTTGCCCCCGCTAGCCATGCTGCAACCGTGGGCCCATATATGGCCTCCTACTGCCCCAGTCACACCACAAGTAGCCTAACTCTACTCATTTGGCTGTCCCCTGCGCAAGCAAAAAATGCACTCCGCCTGTGGACAACTCCAATAATCGTTACCCCGACCTGCTTAACCCAGGGCTGGTATACTCCTGCCCGGCTAGCTTGGAACAAGTAAAGGAGTGCAATGGCGACCACGCTAATCGTCACGCCCCCTGCAGACGACCGAAAGCTCCTTGCGCCCGTCTGGCATACTGTCGTCCTGGTCCTCTTTGTGTTAGCGACCGCTTTTGTCCAGACGCGCTCCTCCGCAAAACTTGAGAACGTGCACGTCAGAAGTCGCGTTGGGCTCTATTTGTTCATGATCTGCTTCGAGCTAATTCTGTTGGCTTACGTGTGGTTCCTGGGCGTGCGCGGTAGTGGAATGAAGTTTGCTGACGTCATCGGCGGAAAGTGGACGCGAGCGGCGGATGTCTGGCGAGATATCGGCGTCGCATTCGTGTTCTGGCTCGTCGTCGTAGTCGTGCTCGTGCTCGTAGGGCGTGTCTTGGGCCAGAACATGCAGGCCAAGAAAGTCTTCCTCATTCTGATGCCGCGCGGCGCGCTGGAAATGATCCTGTGGGTCGTGCTGTCGATCTCTGCGGGGTTCTGCGAGGAATTTGTCTTTCGCGGCTACTTGCAAAAGCAATTTTTTGCGTTCACCGGCAGCAATGTTGCGGCCGTCATTGCCCAAGCCCTCATCTTCGGCGGCGCTCATGGCTACCAGGGCGTCAAGGGCATGATCACAATTACGCTGTACGGCGCTCTCTTCGGCATCCTTGCGGTGATGCGAAAAAGCCTGCGGCCGGGAATGATTCAACACGCCATGCAGGACGCATCCAGCGGAGTAATCCTAAGCTTGATCGCGAAATACCGCCCCGACCAACTCGCGTTGTTTTTCTGAAATTGATTTCTTGCGCTGGTTTTCCGGAAGCAGACTGCGGCGCGCGAGCGCGCCTCTACATCTTGTAGCGGCCGAGGTCTTCGTCGTTGAGGTTCTCCAGCCACTTGCGTAAATCCTCGCTGGAGCTTTTCTCGGAGATCGCACTGGCTATCTTGGAATGTTTCAAAACTTCATCGTCAACGAAGATCGGGCAATCGAGGCGCAGAGCGAGTGCAAGTGCGTCGCTGGGGCGCGAGTCCATGGACATCGTCTGTCCATCCCGCTCCATCCAGATTAGCGCGTAGAACGTATCGTCCTTCAGATCGCAAACCACCACGCGCTGAACGTGCACATTCAATCCGGTGAGAACATTTTTCAGCAGGTCGTGAGTCATAGGACGCGGGGTTTGCACTTTTTCGATTTCCAGCGCAATCGCGTTCGCTTCGTAGATGCCCACCCAGATCGGAAGCACGCCGTTACCGGCAGTTTCCTTCAACACCACCACCGGCATGTTGGTCACGGGATCCATCATCAGCCCTCGTATCTTTACTTCGAGTTCCATGGTGGCCTCCCGTCGTTCAGAGCACTTGTTCGCCGACTAAACTATTCGGTCCGCCGCGCGTCACCCGCACTGAAATGTATTCTCCCAGAAGACTCTCGCGCGTTGTAGTGAAATTTATCAGCCGATTGCAGCTCGAACGTCCGCCCCACTGCCCGCGCGCGGCATGCCTCGCGTCCACCAGCACTTCGAAAGTCTCGCCAATCAGCTTTTCATTGCGCGCAATCTGAATCTGCCGCTGGCGCTGATTCAGCGCGGCCAGTCGCCGGTTTTTTTCAGCTTCGGGAACGGCATCCGGCATATCTTTGGCGGAAGTGTTCGGGCGAGGCGAGTACGTAAACGAAAAAATCGCATCGTATTGCGCCGCATCCAACAGCGTAAGCGATTCTTCAAAGTCCGCTTCCGTCTCGCCGGGGAATCCGACGATGATGTCGCTGGTGATGCTGATCGGCCGCCTCGCAGCGCGAATCCAGTCAATCTTCCCCAGGTACTCTTCGCGCGTGTACGTGCGCCTCATCTCGCGCAGGATGCGATCTGAGCCCGATTGCACCGGCAGATGCACGTGATCGCAAAGTTCCGGTGTCGCATCAATGGCTTCAACGATCTCCCGGTGAAAGTCATTCGGATGCGAAGTGGTGAATCGAACGCGCCGAATTCCCTGCACCGCCGCCACGCCGCGCAGCAGATCGACGAAGCTCCATTCGCGCGGCGAAGGATCGCGGTAGGAATTCACCGTTTGCCCCAGCAATTGAATCTCGGTGTATCCGGCGTCCGCGAGACGGGTGGCTTCGCCAATCACCGCTTCGCTCGACCGGCTGCGCTCCGGCCCGCGCGTGTGCGGAACCACGCAGTACGAACAAGAATAATCGCAACCTTCGATAATCGTGATGTAAGCGCGAATCGGATTATCCCGCCGCGTGATTTCCGTTTCAAAAGTTTCATCCGTATCCAAATCCAAGCCGGTGACGCGCCGCCCGCCCGCTTCAAGCTGCGCCAGCAGCTCAGGGAGCTTTCGATAACTCGCCGAGCCGCATACCAGGCTAACCCACGGCGCTCGCTCGAAGATTTCTTCACCCTCCTGCTGCGCTAAGCATCCCAGCACGCCGATTATCTTTCCGTTGGCGACCGTCTTCCAGTCTCCCAACCGCGCAAAAACTTTTTGCGCCGCCCTCTCCCGTATGCTGCACGTGTTGTAAAGAACCAAATCCGCGTGCATCGGATTTTCAACCGCCCGGTATCCGCGCCCCAGAAGCACTCCCGAAACTTTCTCCGAGTCGTGGTCATTCATCTGGCAGCCAAATGTCTCTATGTAGAAAGATTTCTTGTTATCCGAGGGAATTGCGATTAACGCAGGGCCAGCGTCTGAATCGACCGCGCTTTTATGTGATTCGAGGAGTCCTGCCGGAGCGCTCACAGCGAAAGATCCTAAGTGCCCATGTCTGCTCTCGCGCACTGCAGTCGCCCCGCCTGCGAGCGATTCAATCCCGATGTCGAACGATTTGCTCATGAACGAATTCGATTCTAACACGGATGAACGCAGTGCCCCTTATCTGCTGATTCCAGCGAAACCCCCTGCTGGAGTTGATCCTCCCTCTTCGCGTGGACCAATGTCTAACATCGAACAGTGAAAAAGCCATTTGTTGTGGTATATACACCAGCCCGCATTCCTGGCTTGAGCCCGCGGCGACGGAAAGTTGCGGAATAAGGTGGGTCCATTGAATCGTGAATACGATATTTTTGAGCGGCTTCCGGACGGCACGGATTTGTGGAAGGACTACGTGCACGGCCTGGAACAAGCTCGTCGCAAGCTTCAGGAGTTGGCCGCGCAATCAAAGAACGAACACTACGCCATTCATACGCCTACAAAAGAAATCGCCGCTCGCGTGAATGTCCCCAAACCCTAGGCTGCTCGCGCAGCTCTTCGCAGGTCCTCGGGCGCAAACTCCCAAGCACACCTAAGGCGCTGCAGCCCTCTTCACATCATTAGGAGCCGCAGTCTTATTTCCGTGCCTGCGGTCGATCATTTCCATGATCCGCTCGGCCGCTCCTAAAGCGGTGATCACCACGCTTTCGCACGCAGGCGCACCAGTTCGACCATCCCAGTTCCAATCCGCCAGCCGCGGAGCGGCTAGGATCGCGGTCAGAATTGCCAGAACCCGTTTGCGTCCTTCGTCCACAGCCGCATCCTATCATATTCGCCTTTTCTTCGCCTCGGCTAAATCGACGCAATCGGTATTCTTTACGTGAGCCCGCAAAATCCACACCGGCAATTCTGCCGTGTGCAATCTTTTGACCTCGCGGTAATATCGTTCTTCTTTTTTCGCGTCGCGAAGGGTTCGATGAGCGCTGCCGCTGTAGCTCTTCCTCTGGAAACTTGGCGCCCAAAAGCCAATCCATGGCTGATCGCAGTCGTCGTGTCACTCGCTGCATTCATGGAAGTGCTCGACACATCGATTGCAAACGTCGCCCTGCCGCATATCGCGGGCAATCTGGGGGCAAGCAACGACCAAAGCACTTGGGTGCTCACTTCTTATCTTGTTGCCAACGCGATCGTCCTCCCAATCAGCGGCTGGTTGGTGAGCATTTTTGGCCGCAAACGTTTCTTCATGACCTGCCTCGCGATCTTCACTGCCAGTTCCCTGCTCTGCGGAATCGCGCCCAGTCTCGGACTCCTTCTTTTCTTTCGCGTGCTGCAAGGCGCCGGTGGAGGTGGTCTGCAGCCGATGGTGCAAGCGATTCTCGCCGACACATTTCCGCCGGAGAAGCGCGGCCTGGCGTTTTCCCTGTACGGCATCACCGCCGTCTGCGCCCCCGCGATCGGACCCACTTTGGGCGGCTGGATGACCGACAGTTACTCCTGGCGCTGGATTTTCTTCATCAATTTGCCCGTGGGAATCATTACGTTACTTCTTGTCTATAAGCTCGTCGAGGACCCGCCGTATTTGAAGCGCGTGGCAAAAGGCGGCATCAAACTCGACTACATCGGGTTTTCGCTGCTGGCGCTCGGGGTAGGCGCGCTGCAAATCATGCTGGACAAAGGACAGGAGGACGACTGGTTCGGCTCGCATTTCATCGCCACGCTCGCGGTCATTGCGGTGGTATGCCTCCTGTCTCTCGTTTTCTACGAGTGGTTCCATAAAGATCCCATCGTGGATGTGCGTCTCTTTAGAAACAGAAATTTTGCCACCGCGAACATGATGATGTTCATGGTCGGCGCGATGGCCTTCGCCACCACCGTCCTGATGCCGCAGTTCCTTCAGAACCTGATGGGCTATACGGCGGAGTCAGCCGGCATGGTGCTTTCCGCTGCAGCATTGCTGCTGCTAGTGGAATTGCCGATCGTCGGCCGGCTTACATCAAAATTCCAACTGCGCTACTTGATCGCCTGCGGCTGGTTCATGTTGGCGATCGGCATGTACGTTTCCGTGCGTGGATGGGATCAACAAATGAGTTTCGCGCATGCCACTTGGCTCCGCATCTTTCAATATTTGCCGCTGGGCTTCGTATTTGTCCCCGCCACCACCGCCGCCTACATAGGCGTGAGCCAAGACAAGAGCAATGCTGTCGCGGGACTGGTGAATTTCACTCGTAACATCGGTTCGAGCGTGGGGACCTCAGTCGTGACGACCATCATCGCGCGACGCTCGCAGGTTCACCAAGTGTCGCTGGCCGATCGCATCACGCCGGGGAATCCTCAATTCGAAGCCGCGCTCAATGGCCTGGCGGAACAGCTCACCCATGCGGGACTCAGCATGCACGAAGCGCAGAAGCAAGCCCTGGCTAGGCTGTATGCCGGCGTACAGGCTCAGGCCGCGACGCTGTCGTACATCGACACGTATTGGATTCTGGCTATCGGCTGCGCGTGTATGTTCTTCTTTTCGTTTGCTCTGGTAAAAAATGACCCTCGCCACGGAGGCAACGTTTCCCTGCATTAGTGCATTTCCGCTGTGTCCTTTTGAGCATCATTGAAATTTGCATCTTGGGCGAATCGTTTGACCCTCCTGTATGCGTGTGCTACGGTTGCAGAGGAAGGTTTTATAAATTTTTTTCCTGGGGGATGTTATTTCTGGTCTGGCGCTGATCATTTTTGCCAGCCCGTTCGCTCTGCTTGAACAAACGGGTTGGGTCGCACGCGTAGTCCTGGGCATCCTACTTGTCCTGTCTCTGTTCTCCTGGGCAATCATCTTTCAAAAATCGCGGCTGTTCGGTCAAATCGAGCCGCAAACCAAACGATTCCTGCAAATGTTTCGAGCCGGTCGAGGACTTCCCGATCCCAACACTCTTCGCGTCGGCGCCGGCGGCACTCCGCTTGTGGTCGTCTATCAAGCAGGCTACCGCGAACTCGAAGCGCAGCTCGGTGGCGGCAATCGGCCCGGAGCTGCTGCCACGCCCACCAAAGTGCGAAACGCCCACGCGGTCGGAGTCGAGATGCAAGTGGCCGCAGGCGAGGAAGTTCGGCGTCTTGAGAAATGGATGCCGTGGCTCGCAACCACCGGCTCCGTTTCCCCGTTCATCGGATTATTCGGCACCGTGTGGGGCGTAATGGACGCATTCTCAGGATTGGGTGATGCCGGCTCCGCCAGTCTTCGAGCGGTCGCGCCCGGAATCGCCGAAGCTCTGATCACAACTGCCGCGGGGCTTTTTGCCGCTATTCCCGCGGTCATCGCATACAACTACTACGTCGGGGGCATTCGCGCCCTGGCCAACCGCATGGATAGCTTTGCAGCCGAATTCGTCGCGAAAATCGAAACTCTATACAGCGCGTAAAAAACCGCCATGCCTCAGATTCAGCGCGAGACCGGAACTACACTTTCAGAAATCAATATGGTGCCGTTTATCGACGTCGTATTGGTGCTGCTGATTATTTTCATGATCACTGCGCCGATCCTGCAGTCCGGCATCGAAGTGGACGTGCCTAAAACGAAAACGGTGAAAGAACTGACCGAAGTGCGCATGGTCGTCACCATCGACCGCGCGCAACGCGTCTATCTAAACGACAAAGCCGTCAACATCCACGATCTCGGTCAGCAAGTGGTCTCGCAATCGCACGATCTGAAGCATCAAGCTGTGTACGTGCGCTGCGATGAAACGGTGCCCTTCGGCAGTTGGGCTACGGTAGTGGACTCCTTGCGGCAATCTGGGATTGAAAACATAAGCGTGGTCACTCAGCCCCTAAGCGAACGTTCGCAGATTCGGTGAAATGGCTGCCATCGCACAAAATCCGGCTTTCGACAATTGGACGCGCCCGCTTGGAAAATTCTTTGCGGGGTCGGTGGTATTTCATGCCGTGCTCGCCGCGTTGCTCGTGATTTCCGCCGTGTACTCGCATCAAGAGGAATCGTGGGGCGGCCCGGGCGGCGCAATTTCTGTAGGCGTGGTCGGAAGCGTCCCCGGAGTTCCCATGCCGCGCCCGGAAGTTGAAACCACTAATCGCGTGGTGGACGAATCCAAAGGGCTTTACAAATCCGAGCCGGTCCCAAAAGCTGTGCCGCCGCCCGATGCCACGCCCATTCCGAAATTCGAGCGTAACAAGCCGCCGAAGTACGTCACTCGTCCATCGAAGGTGCTGGAAAATCCAGCGCCTCCGCCTCCCAACGCGGTTCCCTACGGCGGAGGCGGCACGCCGACAGTGCCCTACACTTCTTTTGCAATGGGTGCCGGGACGGCCACGCAAGGGGGAATCGCCTTTAGCGCTGGCGCGGGCGGCGGGAATTTCGGATCGCGATTTTCATGGTACGTGGAGGCTGTGCAGCGACGCGTCAGCGGCACCTGGCTGCAGTCCACCGTGGACCCAGGTATTCAATATGCTCCGCGAGCGGTCGCCACGTTTGATATTTTGCGCGACGGCACGGTGACGAATGTGCAAGTGACCAAGTCGAGTGGCAACAGCTCGGTGGATATGTCCGCGGTTCGCGCGATACGAGACGCCAGCCCCCTGGATCGTTTGCCGCCGGAATATTCAGGTTCAAAAGTCAGCGTGGAATTTTGGTTTGATTTTAAACGATGATTTTGGAGTGACAGCGGAACGCAATCTAAGACTGACAGTTCCGAGAAGAACAAGAAAAATAAAATGACCAGAAAAATAGCAATCTCCGTAGCAATCTCAATCGCTATGCTGCTTTGCGCAGGGAGTGCCTCCGCCCAGGATTGGTTCAAAACCGGTACCGGCCTGGGAGTTTCCAAAGTGCGCCTTGCAGTTCCCGAATTCGGACTCCGCGCCCCAGCGCCGCCAGCGCTGGAAAAAACCTTTCACGACGTTCTCTGGGCCGATCTCGAATACTGCGGCATCCTCGATCTCGTCAGCCCGAGCTTTTATCCGACTCAAACGCCGAGCCAGCCGAGCGAATTGAAATTTGCAGATTGGTCGAACGCTCCCGCCAGCGCCTACATGGTTGCTTACGGAAATCTATCGGCTGAAGGAACAAACCTGGCCGTCGCGGGCTTTCTGTCTGATGTCCACAATCCCACTGCGCCCATCGCGCTGCAGAAAATTTACCGCGGAGCCGCCACGGATGCCGACGCGCGCCGCCTTGCCCATCAGTTTGCGGACGACATCGTCGGGAAGTTGAGCGGCGGTCTGCCCGGCATCGCGCAAACGCAAATTGCCTACGTGAGCAGCAGGAGCGGGAACAAGGAAATCTGGGACATGGATTACGACGGCTCGAACCAGCATCAGTTAACTCATCTGAAGTCCATTTCGCTCACTCCGCGCTGGTCGCCGGATGCGACGAAAATTGCATTCACTTGCTACGTTCCCTTTCGCGGAGTCACCTCTCCGCAGATTTGCATTTATTCCACTGCTTCGGACCGTTTGATTTCCTTCCCGCGCTATCGCGGCTCGAATAGCTCTCCAGCGTATTCTCCCGACGGTTCGCAGATTGCCTTCATGTCCAGCCAGAATGGCGATCCGGAAATTTACGTCACCGATGCCGGCGGCGGCAATCTCCACCGGATTACTTTCGCTGCCGGCGTCAACACCTCGCCCGCTTGGAATCCTAAAACCGGCAAACAGATCGCTTTTGTCAGCGATCGCGGCGGCGACCCGGTGCTATATCTCGCCAATTCGGACGGCTCCAGCGTTCAGAAGCTCGACCTGCCGGACATGGGCTACAGCGTGGATCCCTCTTGGTCACCGAATGGACAACTTCTTGCATTCTGCTGGCGACGCCCGAGCGGCAATTTCGACATCTATGTTATGGATGTCATCAGCAAGCAGTTAGTGGAGCTTACTCGCGATGCGGGCCGGAATGAACGCCCCAGCTGGGCGCCTGACGGAAGACACATTGTGTTCGAGTCCAATCGAACCGGCACGTTGCAGATCTGGTCCATGCTGGCGGATGGCAGCGAACCGCGCCAGTTGACGTATCAAGGACAAAACGAATCGCCGAACTGGTCGCCGCGCTGAATCGCGGCCATAATGCCTTTTCTGTTGCTCTGGTAGTTTGGCACTAAGCTGCACAAATTATAAAGCGACGTCACCTGCTAAGCCCTCGCAGGACGCCGAAGGAGGCAATAAATGCAGGATCGTTGTTTTAGGAAGCTTGGATTGTTGCTCGGAGTAGTTGCTTTCGTGGCCTTTGCAGGCGGCTGTAAGAAACAGGTAGCCAGTCATCCGCCGACGCAGGCTGCTCCGCAGCCCACCGCGCAGCCCACCGTCACACTGAACGCTTCGCCCACCTCGGTGAAAAGCGGCGATACCGTCACCCTGAGCTGGACGTCCACCGACGCCACCGATCTTGACATCGAGCCCGGCGTAGGCAAAGTCGTAGCGCAAGGCACCACACCGGTGAATCCGACGCAATCGACGACCTACACAATCACTGCGACCGGACCGGGTGGCACCGCAACAGCGGACGCGCGCATCACCGTGGGCGCGGCGCCGGTTGAAACTCCGCCGAGCGGAAATCAGAACTTGAGCGAGCTGTTCGAGCAGAACGTGAAAGACGCTTACTTTGACTTCAACAAATCCGACATTCGTGGCGACGCCCGCGATAATCTGGCCAAGACTGCGGAGTTTCTGCGCTCGTACCCGCAGATCCGCGTCACCATCGAAGGTCACTGCGACGAGCGTGGCTCAACGGAATACAACATTGGTCTCGGCGAACGCAGAGCCCAGGCTGCCAAGAATTATCTAATTTCACTTGGCATCCCAACCGACCGCATGGATACAGTGAGTTGGGGGAAAGAGCGGCCATTCTGCACCGAGCACGATGAAGCGTGCTGGCAACAGAATCGACGCGCGCATTTCGTAGCGGGACACTAATCATTCAGCTCGACAAAC
Organism: uncultured Acidobacteriota bacterium; assembly: GCA_963698005.1. Lineage (GTDB taxonomy): Bacteria > Acidobacteriota > Terriglobia > Acidiferrales > UBA7541 > Palsa-295. Next base: position 850,212 of record OY969113.1, on the reverse strand, counting down.
AGCAATCTAAAATTCCGGGCGGCTCTGGCGTTCCACGGGCCGCCCGGCGATTTCAACAAAAGATCGAACAGAAACATTAAGGAGGCTCCCCTTGCGCACACGTTGGCTCGTGCTCGCACTCGCAGCAGTACTGATCGGCGTTCTCGGCGGCGCAATGCTCACTGCCAAGCCCACCGGCGCGGTTTCGAAAGACATGATTCAACTGCAAGAGCAGGTGACCCAACTTTTGCAGGGGCAAAGAGACCTCCGCAGCGCAATCGACACCAACAACGCGACGCTGCGAACTCTGGTGCAGCAATCTCTGGATGCCACCAACCAGTTGAACTCGCAAATGGGCGTTCTGCAAAAGAGCGTGCAGGAAGCCACGGCAAATAGCGGATCGCGCATTGACACCATGAGCACGCAGACCCAGGGCCTTTCCGACAACATGCAGGACGTCCAGGCGCGGGTGGCGAAACTCGGGCAGCAGATGAACGACATCCAAGGTTTGTTGCAGAGTATCGACGGAAAAATCTCAGGCGGAGTGTCGAGCCCGCAAAATGGCTATTCCGGGGCGCCGGCGCCGGGCTCCTCGCTACAGACGCAGCCGAACCCTGGCTCTTCGCAGCCTCCGCAAGCCGCAAATCCCCTTCCTTCGATGCCTGCTATTTCCGCCGACACGCTTTACCAAAACGCTCTCCGCGATTTCAGCACCGGAAAGTACGATCTTGCGCGCCAGGAGTTCGGAGACTACGTCAAGAATTTCCCTACAAACGATTTGGCCTCCAATGCTCAGTTCTATCTCGGCGAAATATCCTACGCGCAGGGGGATTTCCAGAACGCGATCGCGCAGTATGAAATCGTGACAGGCAATTATCCCAAGAGCTTTAAACTCGCAGCGGCCCAGTTGAAGAAAGCCTTCGCCGAGATCGAATTGGGAATGAAGTCCACCGGGATACGCGACCTTCGCGAAGTTCTCCGCCGATTCCCCGGCTCTGATGAAGCGCGTCGCGCGCAGGCCAAGCTCAAGGAACTCGGCGCTTCCACCACGCCACGCGCACCAGCGTCACGCTAATTGCAAAGCAATCAGGCGCGCAGAAGGTCGGGCTGCCAGTTACGGACGAGCTTCTTTATCACCTTCCGGTCCGTGAGATGTTCATCCAGCACCTTGCGCGCGAGCTCCGGTAGTTCCGCATCGCTTGCAAAACGCAGCGACACGAGCTGCCCCACGTTGAATTCACCGATTCGCGCACGCAGGTCCGGCGGCAGAACATTTTGCAAACGTAATTGCATCTCCAGCCGGATTACGCGGTCTTGCACCGTCAGAGCAAACATGCGTCCGAGCAACGCGAGAAGGACTAAGGCGGCAGCTAGAAGCGCCGAGATAACCGTGCCTGCGGAAAAAAACTTCCATGCGCGAACTATGGACCAGACCAGGTTGAGCGCGAGCACCGGCAAAACGAAGAAGTGGAAAGCTGGAACAAGCTTGGTGTGATTCTCGAAGTTTTGTGCCACCGTATCCTCCGGTACATTCAATCGACGTCCCGGCAGAATTCTAGCAGACTTCGCGCGACGGCACTTCCCCGGGCGAAAGCAGACCGTGCTTCTCGATTTCAGGGCCTGTCTTTCCTACAGCGCCCGGCGGTTTCGAAGAACACTTTTTCGCTCCGTGAAGGCGAACTTCGGCTATACTCGCGACATCTTCGAAATTTCGTAAACAGGTGGACCATCCATGTCAGTTAACAAAGTGATCCTCGTTGGGCGTCTCGGACGTGATCCGGAGACTCGTTACACCGGAGGCGGTCAGGCGGTAGCCAATTTTTCTCTTGCCACCGATGAATCCTACAAGGACAAAAGCGGCGAACGCCAGAAGCGCACCGAATGGCACAAGATCGTCGTGTGGGGCAAACAAGCGGAAATTGCCCAGCAGTACCTGAAAAAAGGCTCGTTGATCTTCGTCGAGGGCCGCATTCAATCGCGTGAATGGCAGGACAAAGAAGGCCAGAAACGCACCAGCTTCGAAATCGTCGCGAATAATTTCCGCATGCTCGGAGGGCGAGCTGACGGCGCCGCAGCAGCGGCCGGAGCCGGCGCTGGTCATAGCGGCTCCCAATCGCGGCCCAGCGATCCGGACATGGAAGGCGGACCGATGCTAGAAGAGCCTTCCGCTTCGGGACCGGAAATTTCGGACGAAGATATTCCCTTCTAGGCTGTTTCGCGAGTGCCCCTAGCGGGCCAACTGCTGTTCGTCTTTCTTGCGCTGCTCGTCGATGCGGTGCATGAAGTCTTCGAATTTGGGCTTCTGCTCCGGCGTGAGGATCGCGCGGATGCGGTCGCGGCTCTGCTCGCGAATTTGCTCGTGCCGCGGTTCGATGGTGGTGTACAGCATTCGCCATTGAGCGCGCGTGTCGTCCACGATGGAACCCAGTTGTTTTTGCTGATCCGGAGTAAGTTGTAGATCCCTCGTCAAATCACCCACGATCTCGTTGCGCGTGGGCTGGGGGTTTATGATTTGCTTGCCCCACACCCGCTCGCCCCATACGTGGTTCCCCACGCCGCCCAGCAGCGCGCCCAGCAGGAATACAATGAGAACGAGAACTGCGGCTTCGCCGCGTTTCTTAGTGTTTTCCATGATCCGTGTCCGCCACCATCATTAAAACTTCATCGCGATTTGCCGGAGGACTCGACGGGTCAGGAAACAGATCGCGCGTTTCAGTCACCGTCGCATAGTTTAGGTTTGTCGGCGGCCCGTACTGGCTGTGCCTGACGGCGTCAAACGTCACAAGCACCGCCAGAGCCAGCGCCGCAGTGGCCGCAAACCGCCACGCCAGAGAAATGAACGGCAGCCAGATGGACTTCTGCTCGCCCCGCTTGGACATTTCCGCGCGAATCCGCGCCATCACCACGCGCGAAAAACCGGGACCAGGATCTGCGGTCGCCGGTACCGTGCGCAACAATTCCACGCTCGGAGCGGCTAGCTCGAGAGCGCTGCTGCAGGCCGCGCAGCTTTCCAGGTGCTCTGCTAATTTCTTCGCATCGGCGCCGCTCAGGTCACCCGTGAGATGGTCTTCCAGCAGCGCTTCAAATTCCGGACACGCACCTTGGTTAAATTTCGCTTCCATCGGTTTTGCTCCTTCCTTTTGCGGCCGAAACATTTGGCGGTGGACCCACACGGCGATGGTAAACATCCATCAGCCGGGCCCGCACGCGAAACAGCCGCACCTTCACGGTGTTGACGTTCAGTTCCAGCATCTCCGCCAACTCTTGCACCGAAAACCCCTCCACTTCCTTTAGCACCAGCAGTTCCCGGTCCCGCTCCGGCAGTTCGTTCAACAACTGGTCCAGGAGATCTTTCGTTTCAGCGCGGCGCGCCGGGCTTTCCGGCGGACGTTCGGCTGAAACCGCGCCGTCCAACCGCGAGACTTGCTCCTCGGAAAGGTCGGTCTCGTAAACCAAGGGCCGCACTTTCTTCTTCCTTAAATAATCCCAGCACTCATTTACCGTAATCTTATAAAGCCAAGTCGAAAATGCCGCGCGCAAATCAAAACGTTTTATCGAAATAAAAACCTTCAAAAAAACCTGCTGCACCACATCTTCCACGTCTTCTCGGCGGCGTAGAATCCCGTTCACCAAGCCGAAAACACGTTGCTGGTGGCGGCGAATCAGCTCCTCAAAAGCGGCTTCTTCACCGCTCTGCGCCAGGCGCACAAGCTCCGCTTCTTCTTCCCGCTTTCTCGCACGGGCCGGAAGCGAGATCGCCGACGCGCTTGCTGCCATACTCTTTGGGACGTCTGCCATACGGTTTTGGTTACGCCGAAGAAACGTTGGTATCCTACAATCGGCCTAGGGTACCAAATGAGCCGTTCTGATACATAAACTCATAGTACTGACCACCGGTCAATCCTGTGCAACATTTGCCTTCCAATAAAGATTCGCACTTGCGACAAACAGTTAGTCCATGCAACAATACCCGCCATGATAATTGGAGAACGTATCCGTCTTTTGCGTGAAACGAAAAAACTTTCTCAAGGCGACATCGAGAAGCGCACAGGACTTCTTCGCTGCTACATCTCGCGCGTCGAGAACGGCCACACCGTTCCGGCAATCGAGACGCTGGAAAAGCTGGCCCGGGCCATGGAGATTCCCCTCTACCAGCTATTCTACGACGGCGAGGAACCACCTGTGTTGCCGAATCTTCCGAAGCGGAAGACTGCAGACGATATCGCGTGGGGAAGCAAGGGAAAAGAGGCGCGGCTCCTGGGCCGCTTCCGCCGGTTGTTAAGCCGTGTTGATGACGGCGACCGCCGGCTCTTGCTTTACATGGCCCAGAAGATGGCCAACCGCTAGTTTTTTCTTTTATCCGGAAAAAACTTTCTTTGCGGTTTGTCTCTTTCTACTCCCATTCAATCGTGCTCGGCGGTTTTGAGCTGATGTCGTAAACCACCCGGTTAACGCCGGGAACTTCGTTCACGACCCGCAGCGAAATTCGCTCGAGCACTTCATGCGGCAGCCGAGCCCAGTCGGCCGTCATCGCATCCTGCGAATTCACCACGCGCACCGCGATAGTATATCCGTACGTCCGCCCATCCCCCATTACGCCCACGCTTTGCACCGGCAAAAGCACTGCAAAAGCCTGCCAAACCTTTTCGTACAGACCCGCGCGCCGAATCTCCTCTACCACTACCGCGTCCGCCGCACGCAGCGTATCAAGTCGCTCGCGCGAAACTTCGCCGAGCAGGCGCACGGCTAGCCCAGGTCCCGGAAACGGATGCTTGATCAAAATTTCTTCCGGCAGACCGAGTTCGCGGCCAATCAGCCGCACCTCATCCTTGAATAGATCGCGCAGAGGTTCTATCAGCTTGAAAGGCATGTTCGCTGGAAGCCCGCCGACATTGTGGTGAGTCTTAATCACTGCCGAGGGGCCTTTCACTGACACCGATTCGATCACGTCGGGATAAAGGGTTCCCTGCACCAGGAATTTCACCGGAAGACCCTGCGACGATTCTGTGAGCTTTCTCGCTTCCTCCACAAACACGTTGATGAATTCTGCGCCGATTCGCTTGCGCTTTTCTTCCGGGTCCGTAATCCCCTTTAGCCGGCCGAGAAAACGATCGGAAGCATCCACGCCAATCACGTTCAATCCCAGGCGCGAGCGCAAAAGCTCCAGCGTGTCGCCAAACTCATTCCGCCGCAGCAGGCCATTATCGACGAACACGTTTGTAAGCCGATCGCCGATTGCTCGATGGACCAGCGCTGCCGCCACAGCAGAGTCCACTCCACCGCTTAGCGCGCAGATCGCCCGGCTGCCTTCCGCCTGCTTTCTGATTGACTCGACCATGGACGCGATAAATCCCGCGCGATCCCAGTTTTGTTTTGCGCCGCAAATTTCAAAAATGAAGTTATTCAGAATGTCCGTACCGCGTTCCGTGTGGTTGACCTCGGGATGAAACTCCACGCCATACAATTTCTTGGCCGCATTTTCCACCGCCCCGATCGCGTTGTCGGTGCGCCCGGTGACGCTAAATCCCGCGGGAACGCCGACCACGTGATCGCCGTGACTGTTCCAAATTTTAAAGCAGCTCGGAATACCAGCGAAAAGCTTCGACCCGTTCTCGATCGCAATCTCCGCACGCCCGTATTCACGCCGCTCGGCTGGTTCCACCTTTCCCCCGAGCGTATGCGCCATCCACTGCATGCCGTAGCAAATCCCCAGAACCGGAACGTCCAGTTGCAAAACTTTAGGATCGCAGACCGGTGCGGTCGCGTCATAGACAGAACTAGGGCCACCCGATAGCACAATACCGACTGGTTCAAGCGCGCGAATCTCCTCAACGCTCGCAGTGCAAGGCAGAATCGCGGAGAATACTTGCTGTTCGCGGATGCGGCGCGCAATCAGTTGCGTATATTGCCCGCCGAAATCGAGGACGACGATGCCATGTCGCGTGCTCACGATGCCTCCCGCCTTCTCGCTTTGTTCGCCAGATTTGACCGGAGCTGCTCCGCTGCCTGAAGTCATAGTTCCACCTAGGGCTATCTCAGAACAATATTCACGAGTTTCTTCGGCACCACTATCGTCTTCACAATTTCTTTGCCTGCAATCAGAACGGAAATGCGCGGATCCTTCAGCGCCTGATTAATGGTTTCGTCGCCGCTAAAACCATCATCGACCAGAATCTTACCGCGCAAACGTCCATTAATTTGGATGATCACCTCGACTTGTTCTTCTCGCGTCAGATCTTCGCGGTACGCCGGCCACTTCACGTTCATGAGACCAGTCGCATGCCCAAGCTTCTCCCAAAGCTCCTCCGCTATGTGTGGCGTGATAGGCGAGAGCATCAGCACCAGGATCTCCAGCACGCGCTTAAGAATCATGGGCGACACTTCCACGTCCAGCGGCTCTTGCCCCTGCAGTTCGTTGAGCAGCTCCATAATCAGCGCCACAGAAGAATTAAAATGCCAGCGAACTTCGAAATCGTTGGTCACGCGCTTCAGCGTCTTGTGCGCTTTCCGCACCAGTAATTTCTCTTTGGCCGTAGCGGTGGCAAAATCTGTTTTCGCGTTTAGATCTGTCTCAATGCTGCGTACTTCGTCAGCGTGTTTCGCGATCAGCCGATACACTTTGTTCAGAAATCGCGAACATCCCTCAATTCCCTGCTCGCTCCATTCCAAATCGCGCTCAGGCGGCGCCGCAAACAGCGTGTACATCCGCGCCGTATCGCAGCCGTATTTATCTGCCATGTCCATCGCGCCCACCACGTTGCCTTTTGATTTCGACATCACCGCGCCGTCTTTATGAACCATGCCTTGCGAAAACAGCCGCTTCACCGGCTCGTTTTCCTTCACCATGCCCAGATCATGCATCACTCTGCAGAAAAACCGCGAATAGATCAGGTGCAGGATCGCGTGTTCAATCCCGCCGATATATTGGTCGATCTGAAACCAGTATGCAGCTTTGTCCTTTGCAAAAGCTGCGCGATTGTCGTGCGGATCCGTGAACCGGTAGAAATACCAGGACGAATCTACGAACGTGTCCATCGTGTCCGTCTCGCGCCGAGCCGGACCGCCGCATTTCGGGCACGTCGTATTCACAAATTCCGGCACGCTTGCCAACGGTGACTGCCCTTCGCCCGTGAGCTTCACGTTCTCCGGCAAACGCACGGGCAGCTGATCGTCCGGCACCGCGACCACGCCGTCTTTCTCGCAATAAACTATCGGAATCGGCGTGCCCCAATAGCGCTGCCGCGAAATTCCCCAATCTTTTAGCCGGTAGGTTGTCTCGGACTCGCCGAAATCCTTGGCCTTGGCGTCAGCCGCCATTTTCACAATGGCTTCGTCGGATGTGAGCCCGGTGTAAGGCCCGGAATCCACCAGTTTTCCGTGTTCCGTGGAAGCTTCGCTCATTCGATCGAGCCGCACCGGCGGCCCATTAATCGGCTGCACCACAATCTTTATCGGCAAATGATATTTTTCCGCGAACTCGTAATCGCGCTGGTCGTGTGCCGGCACGCACATCACCGCGCCCGTTCCGTAGTCTGCGAGAACGAAATTCGCAACCCAAATAGGAATGTTCCCGCCGGAAAACGGGTTCACCGCGAAGCGTCCGGTGAAGAATCCTTCCTTCTCCGCCGTGGCAATGTCAGCCGCGCGCATGCTTTTCTGACGCATGGCTTTCAGCTGCCCTTCGATTGCTCCGCGTCCCGGGACGCCTTCGAGCAGTCGTTCGAGTTGAGGATGACCCGCCGAGAGCACAATCGCCGAAGCGCCAAAAATCGTATCTACACGCGTAGTGAACACTTCCAACGCCGCGCCCGGCATCTGCGCGATTCCGAATTTCACGCGCGTGCCACACGACTTGCCGATCCAGTTTCGTTGTTGAACTAAAACGCGCTCGGGCCAGCCATCCGCCAACTCGTTCGTTCCTTCCAGCAGCGCATCGGAATAATGCGTGATGCGCAAAAACCATTGCTCGATTTCCTTCGGTTCCACGGTTGTTGTTTCATGACGCCAACAACAACCGCCGACGACTTGTTCGTTCGCGAGAACCGTTTGGCACTGCGGACACCAATTCACGCGGCTCCGTTTGCGGTGCGCCAAATCCCTCTCCAGCATCCGCAGAAAGAGCCACTGGTTCCAGTGATAGTATTCCGGCTCGCACGATGATATTTCGCGTTCCCAGTCGTAACCGAAGCCGAACCTCTCGCACACAGCCTTCATTTGCGCGATATTCGAATTCGTCCATTCGCGCGGCGCGGTCCCGCTCTTGATCGCAGCGTTCTCCGCCGGCAGCCCAAACGAATCCCAGCCCATGGGATGCAGCACGTTGAGCCCGCACATACGCTTGTACCGCGCAACGGCATCGCCAATCGTATAATTCCGCATGTGGCCCATGTGCAGCGTGCCGGAAGGGTATGGCCACATCTCCAGTACGTAATACTTGGGGCGCGAGGGATCTTCCACCGCGCGGAATGCGTTGTTCTCCGCCCACACTTTTTGCCACTTCAACTCGACTTGGCGCGGATCGTATTCGAACAAGTTCACTTCCCCTGGGTTTTTCTTCGTGTGCTCTTGCGCTGACGCTTTTTCGACGCTGCCTTAGCTCCACTCAGGTTCTTGCGCGCACTTTTCTTGCTTGCCTTCTTGCGCCGCGGCTTCATCCCGTCGCGCCCGCCGGTAACCGGAATACTCACTCCCATCAGCTTCCACAATGCCGCCACATTTCTGCGGTCGTCGCCCAACTTGTCGATCGGCGTCTCAAGAATAAACGCCCGCCCCGCGAGAAATGGATGATTCACAATGCGCCCGAATGCTTCAAGGCCAATCTTGCCCTTGCCAATGTGCTCGTGCCGGTCAACGCGAGATCCCAGGTGCGTCTTCGAATCGTTCACGTGAACCACGCGAACGCGGTCAAGTCCCACCGTGCGATCGATCGCCTGCAACGTCTTCTCCAAACCGTCAGCGGTCCGAATATCCCATCCGGCCGCAAACGTGTGCGCGGTATCAATGCAAACTCCCAGCGGCAAGTCCGAAGCCGCATCAAGCACCGCCCGCAATTCTTCAAATCGCGAACCCATGGACGTACCCTGACCGGCGGTATTCTCGAGCAGAATTTCCAGCCCCTCGAGTTTCAAATTTCTCGCCGCTTGCTTCAGCCCCTGCGCGATCGCGGAAACCGCCGCCTCCGCACCGCTTTCCCTGGAGCATCCCGGATGCGCCACCAGAAAATCCGCGCCCAGCGCTAGCGCACGCACAATTTCCTGATGAAACGCCTGCACCGAACGCGTGCGCAGGACCGGATTCGGCGAAGCGAGATTGATCAGATAGTTGTCGTGGATAACCAGTGGCCCAAGTCCGAGCACCTTGCGCCGTTCTCGAAAACGCGTGGCGTCCGCCTCTGAAATCCGGGAGGGTCCGCGCTCCCACATCCGCGGGCTGGAGGAAAATATTTGCAGCGCGTTTGCGCCTAATCCGTGCGCAATTTCCAGCGCGCCGGACAGATCGCCGGCAATCGAAGTGTGTATTCCTATGCGGGTGCTGCCGTTTTTCCAAGCGGGAATTTCAGGTGGTGGAGGTGCTTCCGGACGATACTCGTCAGCTGCGTCAAAAGTTAAATTGATACGCTGATTTTCTTCCGCCATTACCTCTGAGTGTCCGGGAGCCTAGAAGGCTGGGAATTACGGGTAGCGACACAACCGCTTCGCGCGCATCCGCTTAAACAACAATTCTAACGGAAACCCGCGCGTTCCGCAAACACTCTCCCAGCGGCACAAAAATCACGAACTCGCGACAAACCACGAAGGCAGCGTGAGCCTTCGCACCTCGAACAGCTCGAAACTACGATAAAGCAGCCGCCGATGTCGCGCCGTAGAAGCTAAACCATGGTTTTGCGGCGGACAACTTCGAGTTTACATTATTAATGTTCTTCACGCCCTGATCCTGCAGCCAATCCTCCAGCGCTTTCGGCCCTTGCTTCGCGTAAACCGGAATGCCTTCCTTCCAAGTCGCTCGCCCACAAAGAACGCCCGAGAAATTCACGCCGGATTCAGCAGCCAGCTCCAGCGTTTCAGCGAAGACGTCGTTATTCACCCCGGCAGAGAGATAAATAAATGGCTTTTTCGCAACCGCAGCAGCCTTGCGGAAATAATCCTTCGCCTGATCGCGCGTGTAAGCTGATTCGCCCTTGCAAGCTTTGGAACCGGCAACAAAAGCCATGTTCACCGGCACTTCCACCTTCAGCACGTCAACGCCATATTGCGGCTTCGAAAATTCCTCCATGCTGCGCGTGACGATCTCCGGCTTCTTCTTAGCATACGCCGCGCCCTTTTCGTCGCCACCTTCTTCGTACCCGACGAATTCAAGAAAGAACGGAACATCCGCGGCAACACACTCGGCTCCGATACGTTCCACCCATGCGTGCTTGATGTTATTCACCTCGGCGGGATCGAACGGCGTGTAGTAAAGCAAAATCTTGACGCAGTCTGCCCCAGCCGCCACCAGCCGCCGCACAGACCAATCGTCGAGCAGGTCAGGCAACCGCCCGGGCCGCGTGTTGTCATACCCGCTATTCTCATACGCCAGAAGCAACCCAGCATTCGCCGCGCGCACTTTCGCGGCCGGCAAACCGTACTCCGGGTCAAGCAGTATCGCGCTGGCATGTGGCGTCAGCACACGCACCACGGCAGTCTTGAACTCTTCCATCATCTGCGCAGTCACGTCTTTCTTATCGATGCCCTTGTCCTTGGCAATCGCACTCTTCAGCGATCCGCGCTGGTCCATAGCCGCTGCAGCGATTACTCCGCGCGCATCCGACACGGCTTTCATGCCCTTCTGTTTGCCCGGCGTGATCTTCATTGCGTGTGCCTCCGAAAACATCTCAAGTTTGAGCGTGAGCGCGCATTCTAGCACGGGACTTAGAAGCTGTGGAATGCCGTGAAGCACGTAACGCGAGCCGGCAGTCGTCGCGCCGCAAGTTCAGAGCCGCACGATGTGATGCTGCTGCGAGTCCACCGACACCACTCGCGATAGCTCGTCCAGAAAACCCGAGCCATAACCAGCCATCCAGGGCAGCGGTGAAGCCGAGCGCTCCTGCAAACCGCGGTGCGGATACAACGAATCAAGCAACAGTTTTTCGTACCGGTCGAGGACGTTTCTCCGTTCATTTTCAGCCCGCCCGGCCTTGCCCTTTATTTTCCCGAACTGGTGGAGCATCTTGCCCTCCGCGGAATCCAGCGCGTCAATCAGCGTGCGGTCGAGTTTTTCGAGCGGATTGCGGAATGACTTCAGCAGCCGCCGCAACGCCTTTTCGCCGGCATCAAAGCGCCGCGTAAGAGCCCGCGGCAAGTATTTTTGTTCCATGCGCGACCGCAACTGCTGGCGCCCCCGTAGAACGTCACCGATTGTGAAGCCGAATTTCTCGAGCTTCCGCCCGACCAGCGGCTCGACAATCGTAAAGCTCGCGCGCGGCAGAATCGCCGGCATGCGGCCGAGAAGCTTTGCGTAGACTACCTGCGCCTGCGCCATGTAAGCGATCTCGGCAGGTCCGGCGATATACGCAGCGGTAGGAAGCAGCGTGTCTTGGACGATTGGCCGCAACAGGACGTTGGGTGTGAACGCCTCGGGAGTCTTTTCAATCGCAGCGTGAAGCTCTTCCAGAGTAAAAGATGCATGCCCGGCATAAAACTTGCCGTTACGGCTTCGCAATGCCTCCCGGCGTCCCTCCACGTTGTAGAAAAGCAGCGTGGATCCGGAACTCACTTTCACCTGCGCGTGAAACCCGGCGTGTTCGAGCTCTTTCGAACGCGCGATGAGCGCGTCGCGCAACGAGTCCGCATCATCCAGCGCACGGCGATAGATGTTTGACGAAAAACGGTGCAGCCGCCGGTCTAGTGGATCTAGGAAAATAATCCCCCGCCCCGCCACTAACCGCGCCATCAATTTTCCGAACGCTGAACCGTAAGTTTCTTCCGGCGTGTAAGATTCCCGCAAAGCCCGCCCTATTTCTTCTGCGAAACCGCCCCGCAGACTTTCAGCCGCCTTGTCCACAAGCGCCGTAATACCCGCCCCAAGTTTTATTTCTCCAACCCGCCGTCCTGATTCAGCTCCGGCCTCAGGCAACTCAAATTGCGAGGAACCGGCCTCGGTGGTCCATTCCACATGATTAATTTCCGCCAGGTCGTGATCTTCAGTGGCCAGCCAGAACACCGGCACGGCGTCGATGCCATTTTTTGAAGCTTCTTCCGCATAGCGCACCGCGGATATCGCTTTGTAAAGGCTATAAGCGGGTCCGGTAAACAATCCTACTTGTTGTCCGGTAACTATCGCGGCTGCTCCACCAGCGAGGCGGTCGAGGTTTCCGAACGTGTCCGCCCCAGCGCCAAATGCGTGGTTTTGCTCCCGCAAGACGTCCACCACTCCGCTGCGTACTTGCGGACTCAGATCGATCTTGCGTGCAGCCGCAACGATTCCAGCCATCGTGGGCGGCTGCTCGTAGTACCGTGCCACGCGAGCGAAATCCTCAACGAAGGTTGAAAATAGCCTCGTGCTATGAGGAATTTCGCTGAACCGAAGACAGTGAGACTCCATGGGGGAGGTCATAATACACACGCACAATGTTCGCAGCAACGAGAGTCGGACGCGCGCAGGCCTCGGATGTTAGCAAAAGAAAAATGAAAGCCTGAACGATGCGCAACTCGCCTCAACGCTAGCTCCGCACGCTTGTATGCATGAACGTATTCCATAGGCCGGGCCAAGTATGCGCGATTACCACTACAAGAGATGCGCGGATTGAGTCGTGAGATTCGACAACAACGCGTCAATTTCATGGCGGGCAGATTCACCAACTGGAAGAAGCGGCGGCCGCGCGGGGCCCCCATAGTAGCCCATTCGATCGAGGGCATATTTCAAACCGGCAATTCCGTATTGGGGGCCGAACATTTTCGCCGGTGCGATGAGCTGCTGCGCCAGTGAATGCGCCTTGGCGCTGTCGCCCGCGCGGGAGGCTTCGTAAATCTCCACACACAATTCCGGAAACGCGCAGGCCAACGCGAGAATTGCCCCCACCGCACCCTTCTCCAGCGATTCGTAGAGAGTGGACGCCGAGCCCACCAGCGTCTGAAACTCTTTCGGCGCGGCTGCAATAATATTGGCCACACCCTGCACGTTCCCCGAGCTGTCTTTCATCCCAATAATATTGGCGTGCTTGGAAACCCGAGCGATTAACGGCGCTTCCACCGTGACCTGCGTAAAAATCGGCACGGAGTAAACCAGAATTGGAATGTGCGCCGCGTCCGCCACTCGCAGGTAGTGCTCCGCAAGCGCATCTTCCGTCATGGCGGGTTTATAAAAACTCGGCGTTCGCACCAGCCCCGCCGCGTAGCCGAGTGAAGCTGCACGATTCGTGTGCTCGATAGTTTCGGCAGTCGATTCGGCGCCTGTCCCCGCGATCAGGATTTTGCTCGGCGCAGCCGCTTCCCGCGCAGTTTCCCAAACCCGGTAAACCTCATCCCAGCGCAGCAGAACAGACTCGCTCGTCGAACCGTTAATCGCATATCCCGCAAGGCCCGTCTGGTTATAGCGCTTGATGTTGTCGCGCAGGTGCGCAACAGAGACGCTGCCGTCAGCCTCGAACGGAGTGGTAAGCGGCGCAAAGATGCCCTGAAGTTTCACCACGTTATTTTATATCAAGAGCGAGCTAAGATTTCAGCGTTTAGAGTCTCGAAGTTAGGCCGCAAATCCTCTACTTGCGCTCGGCTGCCGCCGCGCTCTTGCGCCGGTGCAGGTCCTGCAGCGCGCCGACATCAGCCGAATGCCCCGCCATCGCCCGAATCCCTCGCGCCGCGGCGCTTGCCGCCGAAAGAGTGGTAATGCACGCAATGTTGTAACGAATGGCAGCCCGCCGAATGGATTTCTCGTCCCAGAAAGATTCCCGCCCCAGCGGAGTGTTGATCACCAGATCGATCTTTCCCGTCTTAATCAAATCCACAATGTTCGGCCTGCCTTCGTTCACTTTGTAAACAGACTCAATCTCTATCCCCGCGCTAGCCAACGCCGCTGCGGTACCTCGCGTGCCCACCACCTTCAACCCCGCCGCCAGAAGGTCCTGAACAACAAACGCCAGATGACGCTTGTCGTGATCGTTCACGCTGAGAAACACGGTTCCTTCGAGCGGCAACCGCTGTCCCGCTGCAAGTTGCGCTTTTGCGAAAGCCAGTCCAAACGTGGAAGCGATGCCCATCACTTCGCCGGTCGACCGCATTTCCGGCCCCAGAATCGTGTCAACTCCGCGGAATTTGTTGAACGGAAAAACCGGCGACTTCACCGCATAGAAATTGCCGACCGTGAGTTCTTTCACGCCTTTCGTCTCGATGCACGGAAGTTTCAAGTCGCGCAATTTGCGCCCGGTCATCAACCGCGCGGCCACTTTCGCCAGCGGCACTCCCGTCGCCTTGCTCACATAAGGAATTGTTCTCGACGCGCGCGGGTTCACCTCCAGCACGTACACTGTGTCGCGCTGGATCGCGTATTGCACGTTCATCAGTCCCACCACATTCAACGCGCGCGCCAGCCGCGAAGTATATTCGCGAATGCGCTCCAGAATCGAAGGTTTCAGCGTCACCGACGGCAGCACGCACGAAGAATCCCCCGAGTGAATTCCCGCTTCCTCAATGTGTTCCATGATCGCCGCGATCACGACTTCATCGCCATCGGCAAGCGCGTCCACGTCCACTTCGGTCGCGTCTTCGAGAAACTGATCGATCAAGATCGGCCGCTTCGGATCCGAAGCCGTTCCCATCAACACGGCCTGCCCTACGTACTCTTCGACCGTTTTCAAATCGTACGCAATCACCATCGCGCGCCCGCCCAGGACGTAGCTCGGACGCACTACAACCGGAAGCCCGATCTCCGTGGCAACCTTCACCGCCTCTTGAGGAGTAAGCGCCGTGCCCGCGCGCGGCTGAGGAATTTTTAGCTCGTTCAGCAAGGCACCGAAGCGCCGCCTGTCTTCCGCCAAATCAATCGATTCCGGATCCGTCCCAATAATCTTTGCTCCGTTGCGTTTCAATTGCAGCGCAAGATTCAGCGGCGTTTGCCCGCCGAATTGCACGATCACTCCCTCCGGTTTCTCGCGGTCAAGGACCGCCAGCACATCCTCCAGCGTGAGCGGCTCGAAATAGAGCCGGTCCGACGTGTCGTAATCTGTAGAAACCGTCTCCGGATTGCAATTCACCATCACCGTCTCATAGCCGTCTTCTTTCAACGCGAATGCCGCGTGGCAACAGCAATAATCAAACTCAATTCCCTGCCCGATCCGGTTCGGCCCGCTCCCCAGAATCACGACCTTGGGCCGTTCAACCGCTCCGGTTTCGTCTTCCTCCTCGTACGTGGAATAGAGGTACGGCGTAAACGATTCAAATTCCGCCGCGCATGTATCCACGCGTTTGAAAACCGGACGGACACCCAACTCGTTCCGTCGCGCGCGAACTTTCTCCGGCGTCGTGTTCCACAGTTGCGCCAGTTCGATATCGCTTGTGCCCGAGCGTTTCGCTTCCAGAAGCAATTCAGCCGAGGTCTTCTCCAAGCTCGCGGCACTCACGCGGCGGTCCACTTCCACCATTTCCATCATCTGGCGGATGAACCACGGATCAATCTTTGTCAGCGAGCACACTTCCTCGCACGTCGTCCCGCGCTGGAGCGCTTCTAACAGCCAGTGAATTCGGTCCGGCCCCGGTACGGTAAGCTTCTCGCGCAAAAGCGCAGTAGAAACTTCCGCCGGCGCACGCCACGGTGTGTGCGGCTCGAGCGACCGGATCCCCTTCCCCAACGCCTCTTGAAACGTCCGTCCGATCGCCATCACTTCGCCCACCGACTTCATCTGCGTGGAAAGCGTCGTATCGCTTCCCGGAAATTTCTCGAATTGCCATTTGGGAATTTTCACCACCACATAATCAATCGAGGGCTCAAACGAGGAGGGCGTCTTCTTGGTAATGTCGTTGGGAATTTCATCCAGCGTCATCCCCAGCGCAAGTTTGGCCGCAATCTTAGCGATGGGAAAACCCGTCGCCTTGCTCGCCAGTGCCGAGCTGCGCGAAACGCGCGGATTCATTTCAATCACTATCATCCGCCCCGTTTCCGGCTGAATAGCAAACTGAATATTTGATCCGCCCGTCTCTACACCCACAGCGCGGATGATCGCCGCCGCAGCGTCTCGCATGCGCTGATATTCCTTATCCGTCAGCGTCTGCGCCGGAGCGACGGTAATCGAATCGCCGGTATGAATCCCCATCGGATCAAAATTTTCAATCGAGCAAATCACCACGAAGTTGTCGCGAACGTCGCGCATCACTTCCAGTTCGTATTCCTTCCAACCCAGCGCGGATTCCTCGATCAGCGCCTGATGCACCGGACTCGCGTCCAGCGCGCGAGCGATCAAATCACCAAACTCTTCTCGATTGTACGCAATCGATCCCCCCGTTCCGCCCAGCGTGAACGAAGGCCGTATCACCACGGGATATCCAAGCTCATCAGCCGATCGCACAGCGTCAGGAATCGTAGTCACCACTTCAGAAGCCGGCACCTCCAGCCCAATTTCGCGGCAAACATTCTTGAACAGTAGCCGGTCTTCCGCAATCTTGATGGCCTTCAGCGAAGCGCCAATCAGCTTCACGTTGTATTTTTCGAGAATCCCGGCTTCCGCCAACTCCACGGCAAGATTCAGACCAGTCTGCCCTCCCACCGTCGGCAGCAGCGCGTCCGGCCGCTCCGCGGCAATAATCGCCTCCAAATATTCCTTCGCCAGCGGCTCAATGTAAGTCCGGTCCGCCGTCTCCGGGTCCGTCATAATTGTCGCCGGATTCGAATTGACCAGCACCACCTCATACCCCTCCGCACGCAGCGCCTTGCAAGCCTGCGTCCCCGAGTAGTCAAACTCGCACCCCTGCCCGATCACAATCGGCCCCGAGCCAATGATCAATATCTTCTTAATGTCAGTCCGTTTCGGCATTTTATTGATGGAGACCGACCCTCATCGCGAGTCCCCTTTCATCAGCGAAATAAAATCGTCGAACAAATACCGCGCATCATGCGGCCCAGGCGAAGCCTCCGGATGATACTGCACGCTAAACAATGGCAGCGACCGGTGCCGCATCCCTTCGTTCGTGTGATCGTTCAAATTCACGTGCGTAATCTCCACCTCGCTCGCCGGCAGCGAATCCGGGTCCACGCAAAACCCGTGATTCTGCGAAGTAATCTCCACTTTCTTAGTCCGCAAATTCTGCACCGGATGATTCGAACCATGATGCCCAAACTTCAGCTTGAACGTGCGCCCGCCAAGCGCGAGTCCGCACAGTTGGTGCCCCAGACAAATCCCAAAAATCGGGACGCGCCCCAACATCTCGCGAATATTGCCCACTGCGTACCCGACAGGTTCCGGGTCCCCCGGCCCATTCGAAAGAAAAACCCCCTGTGGCTTGAGCGCCAGCACATCCTCGGCGGAAGTTTGCGCCGGCACCACGGTCACGTCGCACCCGTAGTCCACCAGCAGCCGCAAAATGTTTTGCTTGATGCCAAAATCATACGCCACCACTTTGTAACGTGGCTCTGCGCCCGAACCTGCATCGCGGGTTGCCTTACCCACCGCGGCCGCACCAACACCCGTCACTTGTGCCGCACCAAGATCAATCGACCCCCGCCTCCATTCGTATTGTTTCTTCGACGTAACGCGGCTCGCAAGTTCCAGCCCAGCCATGGTCGGCAAAGCGCGAGCCTCGGCGATAAGTTTCTCCTCCGCCGTGCCGTCCGTCGCCACCACCCCGCGCAACGCGCCAACATCCCGCAGATGCCGCACCAGCGCTCGCGTATCCACATCCCAAATTACCGGTACGCCGTAGCGCTCCAGGTAAGCCTGCGCCGTCTCGCTCGAGCGCCAGTTGGAAGCCAGCGCAGAAAACTCGCGCACCACCAGCCCTTCGATATAAGGTTTCGCGGATTCTTCGTCGTCGAGATTCGTGCCCACGTTCCCGATGTGCGGGTACGTCAGGCAGACAATTTGGCCGGAATAACTCGGATCGGTGAAAACTTCCTGATACCCGGTAATACTGGTATTAAAAACGACTTCGCCGCCGCGGCGCGTTCGAGCGCCCGCCGCGCGGCCTTTAAATACTCGCCCGTCTTCGAGCGCGAGAATCGCGCGACCTGCCGGGTCTTGCGTCAGTGTGTCCTCCAAAGTTCATCGTGATGCCGCGTTTACCGTTGATGACATCGTCAGCGATCCAAAATGATCCACCGGCCAGTACGCGAACACTGCTTTCCCGTAAATGTACGGCCGCCCCACGGGCCCGAACACCCGCGAATCATTCGAGCTGTCGCGATGATCGCCCATCACAAAATAATTTCCCGCCGGAATCGTTATAGGGCCGTAGCTCGAGCCGTCCAGATAACTCGGCGGGATATAAATCTCATTCAATTCCTTGCCATTGACGTAAAGCCGCCCGCCGCGAAGTTCGAGTGTTTCCCCAGGCAGTCCAATCACACGCTTGATGAACGACTTCGATTTGTCCAGCGGATACCAAAACACCACCACGTCGCCACGCTCGATAGGCTCAAATCGATAAACAAATTTGTTGATGAAAATCCGCTCCTGATCGCTCAGTAGCGGCGCCATGCTCGTGCCTTCCACCTTCACCGGCTGGTAGAGAAAAATAATGATGACGAGTGCTAGCCCCAGCGCCACAGCGAGATCGCGCGTCCAACTCCGCAGCTCGCGCCGCAATTGAGGAATACGTCCGGTGTCTGTTGGATTCTCTTGCCCAGGATGAGAAGTCTCAAACATTCGTCGCCTGATTATTTATAGCATGCCAAGCCCGCCCTCGCCAACTCATCGCGAACCCGGGATCGCCAATCTCCCGATTCGCGCCGTGTTGCTGTAATCTCGAATCTATTCACCAAGCGTGAATCCCAATATAGCCAGCGCAGCCACAACTGCGGTCTCCGTTCGAAGAATGTTCTGCCCCAGCGATGCTTCCACAAAATCCGCCGCACGCGCTGCTGCTAGCTCTTCATCAGTCCAACCGCCTTCCGGCCCAATCGCAAGGCTGGCCGACGGCTCAGCATACACGCTCAGCGCGTCGCGCATCAGTTTTGCATCTCGCCGTTCAGACAAAATAAGTTTGCAAGCCGCGCTCGCCTGTGCGAATGCATCCTGGGGACGAATCGCGCTGGAAAGCTTGCCGCCTCGCGCTGTATCCAGCGCCGTCCGCAGAATCGGAGGACGCAGCCGCCGGCATTGCTGCGCGGATTCCACCAGGATTTTCTCCCAACGCGCTCGCCGCTTCGGAACCGCAGCAAGAAGCGGTTTGTCCGTGCGCGCCGCCGCGAGCACGACGATCTCGCTCACGCCAAGCTCTGTAGCCTTTTCCAAACACCATTCGAATCGGTCGAATTTCACCAGCGAAATTAGAAGCTGTATCCTCAGCGCGGCTTCGCGCTCTTCGATTTCCTCCATCAACGTAAATTCGACTTGGCTGCCGCTCCGCTTCGATGAGCTAACCTTATCCACTCGCGCCAGCCAAACCCGCTCACCATCGCTCAGTTCGTAAAGTTGTCCCGGCTCAGCGCGCAGCACACGACCAAGATGTTCGGCGGTATCGCCGCGCAATATAGCGGAATCCGATTCGAACCGGTCGGTGAAGAAGCGCCTGCGCACGGCGCTATTCTAGCGTGAACTCACTCGCGTGGAAGGATGTAAATTAAAGGAAAGCTCGCGAAAAACTAGCCGAAGATATCTTTTACTTTTTCAAAGAAGCTCGAAGACCGCTCGGCTGGCCTATTCTCCACCTTCAACGACACGCCAAGTTGCTCCAGCAACCGCCGCTGTTCCCGCGATACTTTTCCGGGAATCACAACGCGGATGCTGATGTAAAGGTCCCCTCGCCCGCCATGCGGGTTCGGCATCCCCTTCGACTTCTTCCGAAAAATCTGCCCGGACTGCGTCCCTTCCGGAATCACCAATTCATCTTCGCCCTGCAACGTTGGAACCTTGATCGTCGCTCCCAGCGAAGCCTGAGTGACGCTGATAGGAATCGTGCAATAAAGATCCGCGCCGCGCCGCTCGAAAAACGCGTGTTCCTTCACCTCGAGAAAAATATAAAGATCGCCCGTCGCTCCGCCATTCGTGCCGGGTTCCCCTTGGCCCGTCATGCGCAAACGTGTCCCCGAATCCACGCCGGCAGGAATGCCAACCTCCAAAGTCCGCTCGCGTTCGATGCGTCCCTGCCCGCGGCAAGTCAGGCAGGTATCGCGAATCACCTGCCCCGCTCCCTGGCACGCTGGGCAAGTGCGCGTGATCGAGAAAAATCCCTGCTGGTAGGCCAGTTGTCCGTGCCCGTTGCAGGTGCTGCACGTTGACATTCCGGTGCCCGGTTTCGCTCCGGTGCCCTTGCAAGCCTCGCACGCCTCGTGCCGCGAGATGCGAATCTTTGTGTTCACTCCAGTGGAGGCTTCTTCGAACGTCAGCGACATGTCGTAGCGCAAATCCGCGCCACGCTGGCCTCGTTGCCGCCCGCCCCTGCGCCGACCTCCGCCCAATATGTCCTCGAAACCGAACAGGCCCCCGAGGATGTCCTGAAACTCTTCAAAGATGCTCGAATTGAAGCCAGTATCGAATCCGCGGCTCCCCAGCCCTGCTGCGCCGTAGCGGTCGTACACGGAGCGCTTTTGCGGATCGGAAAGAACCGCATAGGCCTCACTAGCCGCTCGAAAACTTTCCTCCGCTTCCGGCTTTTTTTCCGGATTACGGTCGGGGTGATATTGCAAAGCAGCTTTGCGATACGCTGACTTAATCTGTTCGGGCGAAGCTTCGCGCTCTATGCCCAGAACTTCGTAAAAGTCTTTTGAATTCGTTGCGGCCATCGGTCCCTTTTTAATTGGTATTCAAACGCCACGAACTGAACGCGCACAAAACAACTGTTTCAAATAGATACGGATTCGATGCCACCCGGGCGCTTACGATTCTTTCGCCACGCGAACCATCGCGGGCCGCAGCACGCGATCGTGAAACGTGTAACCAGGCTGCATTTCGGCAATCACCGTGTCTTCCTCATGTTCCGTGGTTAGGACGCTTTCGATTGCATGGTGCAGATGCGGATCGAATAGTTTGCCCACAGCGTCAATGCGCTCCACGCCCTGCTTCGCGAGCAAATCCCATAATTGCTTCCGGATGAGCTCGAATCCCTTGCGGTATTTCGCATATGCAGGGTCCTCGTCCCCCTCCAGAGCGCGATCGAACGCGTCCAGCACCGGCAAGATGCCCTCGATAAGCAATTCGACGCCGCGATGCCGGTCGTGTTGCCGTTCCTTCTCCATCCGCTTGCGATAATTTTCAAAGTCGGCCTGGCGCCGCACCAGGGTATCCATCAATTCTTGTTTCTCGGCCAGCAGCTTTTGCACTTCCTCTGACGCCGAGCCGCCTTCCGTCTGCGGATCCAGCGCGCGTGCCGCCGCCGGACTCTCGCCTGCCGCAGACTCCGGCCGGTCCACCAACTTGCCGCCGCTTGTCGCAACGAACGGCTTGGAATTTTCTTTGTCTTTATTCGGTGCCATAAATTTCAACCGCCTTCTTGGTTCTCGGAGAAAAACTGCGCCATGAAAGCCACCGCCGTGATTACCCGCTCGTAGTGCATCCGCATCGGCGCCAGAATGCCGAGCGTTCCCTGCACCTGATCGTTCGACGAATACGACGCCGAAACCAGAGCCAAATGTTTTCCGCCATTCGAAATTTTATCAAGTCCGAGCTCCACATGCACGGCCTCGGGTGATTCGATGCATCCGCTCAAGAGCGCCACCAGGAGGTCTTTTTCTTCAATCGCCTGCAGCAATTCGCGCAATTGCTCCTGATTCGTGAAGTCAGGCGAAGCCGCAATCTGCGCCGCGCCTTCGACGTATATCTTGCGGTCTCCGCCGTCTCCCAAAATGCTCGGATCGCACAGCAGCAGAGCGTCATCTGCCATTCGACCGTACTGTTCGCGGTCGCGATCGAGCTGCTTGCGCAGGTCCGCGCGCATGGCTTCCAGCGTCCAGCCGATGTAATGGCGGTTCAGATACTCCGCGATGCGGTCCAGGTCTTCCTGTCGAAACGAACGTTCCGGCCGGATCAGCTTGTCGCGTGCAACGCCGCCGCCGGAAATCAGTACCACCAGCACACGAGTGTCCGGCAGAAGCAAAAATCGCAGATGCTCCACAACGCTTCGCGCCAGTGGCGGCGAAATAAAAATTCCCAGCCCGCGCGAAACTGCCGCCAGGACGTGGCTAGCTCGCTCCATCACCGCTTCCGGCGTCTGCGCCGCTTCCAACTCTCTGCGAATCCACTGGCGGTCTTCCGGACTAGCCGTCGCCTGCGCCGATACCTGCTCCACAAAAAAACGATAAGCCGCCGCCGTCGGCACTCGCCCCGCCGAAGTGTGCGGCTGGTAAAGCAGCCCTTCGTCCTCCAGATCAGCCATCACGTTCCGGACCGTCGCGGAACTCAGCGGCTCGATGTGCATCTTTGAAATGCTGCGCGAAGACACCGGTTCCCCGGTCTCGATGTATGTGCGCACCACATCGGTAAGGATCTGTTGATGACGTTTCTGTTGCAGGACCGTCGGACTCATATGTAACGCAGGCTAACTCCCAGGCCGCTGCCGCCGTTTCGTAGCAGCCTATCCTTATATTTCAGTTTAGTCGGTGAAGCGGAAGGCGTCAACCGCGCGCAGTTGAGGGTTGCGCAAGATAGGCACGTCGAATCATCTGCGAAAACAGTCGAGATTTTTGTTGGGTCCGAGCTGCCCGGAAGCTCGTGGCCCGGTCCTTCAACGAACCGCAAAGACACGAAACCTCCGCGGGCATCACCAAATGCGACACCGCAACGCCTCCGGCCGAACCATCGGCGAATCCGCCTTGCACCCAAACGCCTTCGCAAACGCCGGCATGTTGGAAACCGGTCCGTTCGTGCGATATCGCCCTAGCGGATGCGGATTCGTCGACACCATCAGTCGCGCAAACTCAGGACGATTGCTCCCCGCCCAAATCCCCGCAAACGCGATGAAATACCGCTGCTCGGGAGTGAAGTCGTCAATCTTCTCCGGCCTGGGTTTCCCTTCGAACGATTTCTCCATCGCCGCATACGCAATCGTCAACCCGCCCAGGTCAGCGATGCTCTCCCCTTCCACCAGCTTCCCGTTTTCATGCAGCCCCGGCTCCACTTCGAATTCGTCAAACTGTTTCGCTATGCAATCCCCGCGGGCTTTAAAATTCGCCAGGTCTTCCGGGGTCCACCAGTTTTTCAAATTCCCCTGCGCGTCGAATTTTGCGCCTTGATCGTCAAAGCCGTGCGTCATCTCGTGCCCAATCACCACTCCAATTCCGCCGTAATTCATCGCGTCGTCGCGATTCGCATCGTAAAAAGGCGGCTGCAGAATCCCCGCCGGAAACACGATCTCGTTCATCGAAGGGTTGTAATAGGCATTCACGGTCGGCGGAGTCATTCCCCACTCCGTGCGATCCACCGGCTTCCCGATCTTTGCAAGCTCGCGAGCCACCTCGAATCGCCCGCTGCGGATTACGTTGGACGCGTACGGCCCGCGATCCACCTTAAACGCCGAATAATCCCGCCATTTATCCGGATACCCGATTTTGATCGCGATAGCATCCAGCTTCACCGCCGCCTGCTTCCGTGTTTCCGGGCTCATCCAATCCAGCGTGGCCAGATCGTCGCGCAACGCCGCCATCAAATTCTTCACCATGACGATGGCTTTCGCCTTCGCTTCCGGCGGAAAATTCTCCTTCACATAATACTGTCCCAGCGCCTCGCCCAAGCTTGCATCGGTCGCCTGCACGCAACGTCGCCATCGTGGTAGCAGTTCCTTCGTTCCTACCAGCGTCTTTCCATAGAAATCAAAATTCTCATTCACAAATTTGGACGAAAGTCCCGGCGCGGCGCTGTGAATCAGGTGCCAGCGCAAATAGACTTTCCAATCCGCGAGCGGAACCGACGTCAAAGAAGCATCCATCGCCTTGAAGAAGTCGGGCTGCCCGATATTCATGTCCGAAACGGACGGTGCGCCTACTTCCGTAAAAAATTCGGCCCACTGAAAATGTGGAGTCAGTTCCTTAAGCTGCGCCATACTCATCATGTGATAAACGTGTTCCGGGTCGCGTCGCTCCACGTTAGTCATCGAAGCCTTCGCCAATGAAGTCTCAATGTCCATCACCGTCTTCGCTTCCGCAGCCGCCTTCGCATCGTCATCGCCGGCTAGCTTGAACATATTCGTCACGTGCTGCACGTACGCTGCCCGCAGCGTCACTGATTTCTCGTCGTCCTTAATGTAGTAATCCCTGTCCGGCATTCCCAACCCGCCCTGCCGCGCCCCAGCAATCTCCTGCGTGCTGTTTTTGAAATCCTGCTGTGAACTGAAACCGAAAACCGCCCGCACGCCTTGCCGTTGAAGGGACGCGATCTCCGCTTGCAGCGCCTTCGCATCATTTATTTCCGCTATGCGCTGAAGGTCCGGCTGCAACGGCTGAATGCCCGCCGTCTCGATCGCAGGTTCATCCATGCAGCTCGCATAAAAATCCCCAATCTTCTGCCAGTTCGAGCCCGGCGCAGCGCTCTTGTCCGCCGCAGCCTTGTCCAGGATCTTTTGCAGCGCATTCTCATTGTCTTCATGAAGTTTGTTGAACGTGCCCCACGATGGATACGCCGCCGGAATCGGATGGCTCTTCACCCATCCGCCGTCTGCAAATTGAAAGAAGTCATCGCAAGGAGAAACCGAGCGGTCCAGATTCGCCAGATCGAATCCGTGCCCCGCTTGCTCGTCGGGAACGCCGGCTGTGTAGCACCCTCCGCCGGCAGAACTCTCCGCCGAAATCGTCTCAAGCCCTTGGCGCGAGTCAGAGCTCTGCGCCGCGAGCCCCAGCGGCGAAACCATAATCAGAATGCCCAGCAAAATAAACGTAGCGCGTCGAATCATCGAAGTGCCTCTTTCAGTCGGATTTGAATTTCACACGCCAGTGCGGAGTCGAGCAGGAGTCCCGTCGGTTGGCAAGAGCCGGCGCGTTGCCATGCGCGCCGATTGTGACCGCACACCCTCGCCATGTCAACCGCACCTCGGGTGCCTCTCTCCCGCTAGAGTCTTCGCCGTGGAAGGGCGGGGCTTTAGCCCCTGAAGCCGCCGAGTTCTGAAAATAAACTTCCTATTGACACTCTATAGGAGCTAACGTATCTTCCTACAGATCGTCTATAGGAGAAATATGACCCCAGACCAGATCAATGACCAAACCAATCTCCTCCAGGGCACCCTCGACATGATGATCCTGAAATCCCTGGCCCTGGACCAAATGCACGGCCTCGGCATCTCCCGCCGCATCGAACAGCTCACCAAAGGCACCTTCCAAGTCAAACCCGGCTCCCTCTTCCCCGCCCTCCATCGCATGGAGGAAGAAGGCTGGATCGTCTCTTCCTGGGGCGAATCCGAAAATAATCGCCGCGCCAAGTTTTACCGCCTAACAAAAGCCGGCCGCCGCCAGCTCGATTCAGAAACCCAGCGCTGGGGCCGAATCTCCTTGGCCATCGCCCGCGCCCTGGAAGCTTCCTAAGTTCGCGCAGTCAGGAAGGAGCAGAAACTATGCCCGCACTCTCGCGAATGAAAAACTTCTTCCGAAATATCTTCGCCAAGCACCGCGCCGATTGCGATCTTGACGACGAAGTCCGCGGATACGTCGATTTGCTAGCTGATGAGAAAATTCGCGAAGGCATGCACCCGGAAGAAGCACGCCGCTCAGCACAAATCGAACTAGGCGGCGTCGAGCAAGTAAAAGAACAGGTCCGCGAAGTCCGCGCCGGCGCCTGGCTCGATTCCCTCTTCCAAGACCTGCGCTACGGTGCCCGCATGCTCCGCAAAAATCCCGGCTTCACCGCCGTCGCCGTCCTCACTCTCGCCCTCGGCATCGGCGCGAACACTGCGATCTTCTCGGTTGTCAGAGCTGTTCTGCTTCGTCCTTTGCCCTACGCGAATCCTCAACAACTGATTGTTCTCAGGGAAACGACGCAAAGCGTTGGACCTCATTCTCCTTCCTATCCTGATTTCCTCGATTGGCGAAAACAGAGCAGAACTTTCGACCAAATGGCCGCAATCAACAATCGCGAGTTCAATTTGTCGGGTGTCGCTCAACCTGAAAATATCAGCGGCTATGCCGTGTCAGCGAATTGTCTCTCGATGTTGGGTGTGCGGCCGTTTCTGGGTCGGGATTTCCTGCCATCAGAAGATGCTCCCGGCACTGCCCCCGTCGTTCTATTAAGTTACGCTTTGTGGCAGTCCCATTTGGGCGCAGATCCCAATGCCGTCGGGAAAAGCATCACGCTCGACGGCCGAAGCTTTATCATCGTCGGCGTCCTTCCTCCAAACATTCGGCTTCCCGAGAAGGCGGACGTGCTGGCTCCCATTGGCGTCTGGACCGGGGATGCAGATATGACGGACCGCGGAGACCGCGGAGACATGGATGCTGTCGGCCGGCTCGCGTCCGGTGCCACCTTACTCCAGGCCCAAGCGGAAATGGACACGATTGCTGCAAATCTGCGAAAAGAATATCCCGCCACAAATAGCGGCGTCGGAATCAGCATGGCATCCCTCCGAGACGAGTTGGTAGGCGACAGCCGCCCCCCAATCCTTGTACTTTTCGGCGCCGTTGTATTTGTTCTCTTCATCGCCTGCGTCAACGTCGCCAATTTGTTTCTCGTGCGTGGAGCGGCCCGTGCCAGAGAAATTGCCGTCCGCCAAGCCTGCGGCGCAAGTCGTGAACGGTTAATCCGTCAGATGCTCACCGAGAGTTTTCTACTTGCCTTCCTCGGCGGCGGATTAGGAATTCTTTTCGGAGGGCTCGGAATTGAGGGCCTGCGCCAGCTGATCTCGATGGAAATGCTCCAAGGCGCAATCATCGGAATGGACCGCAGCGTCCTGCTCTTCAGCGCCGTGATGGTCGTATTCGTTGCCATCGCATTCGGTCTCGTTCCAGCCTGGCAAGCTTCGCAGCCGCAAGTCCAGGAAACGTTGAAGGACGGCGGTCGAAGCTCCACAGCCAGCGCCGCGCAGCATCGCTTGCGTGGCGTGCTGGTCATGGCCGAGACGGCGCTCGCTCTCGTCCTTCTCGTCGGTGCGGGTCTGATGATGAAAAGTATGTACCGCCTGCTGCAGGTGGATCCGGGCTTTCGGCCCGAGCGTGTGCTCACCATGGAAATAAATTTGCGCACCGCGCAGTACTCCAAACCGGAAGCATCTTCGAATTTCTGGCGCCAGGTTCTCGATAAGGTTCGAGCGTTGCCTGGCGTAGATACCGCGGCTCTCGGGACCGTTCTCCCTTTGTCAGGCGATCACAATCGGGCTGACATCACAATTGAAGGCTTGCCCACTCCAGAGCTGGGAAAGTTTCCGCATCCCGACTTCCACATGGTCTCGCCGAGCTATATCGACGTGCTCAGCATTCCCCTGCTGCGCGGACGGAATTTCACCGACGCGGACACCGATACAGCTCCGCAAGTCGCGCTGATCAACGCCACGATGGCGCGCCGCTTTTGGCCCAACGAAGACCCCACCGGCAAACGCTTTCACTTCGGGCATCCCGGATCGACGGATCCATGGATGGAGATTATCGGCGTCGTGGGAGACACGAAGCTCTACGGTCTCGCGAATCCGTCGCGCCTCGAGCTATATCTGCCGCTTCAGCAGAGCCACCCAAACGATATGTTCCTGGTGCTGCGCTCTGCGACTGATCCCGCGAGCCTCACTCCCGCGGTTCGTGACGCAGTCGCAAGCATTGACAAAGACCAGCCGGTCTTCAACGTCAACACCATGAAAGAACTGGTGGACGATTCCGTCGCAACTCGCCACATCACTCTCGTTCTTCTCGGACTCTTTAGCGCCCTCGCCCTTGTGCTGGCAGCGATTGGAATTTACGGTGTCATCGCCTACAGCGTCCAGCAAAGAACCCACGAAATCGGCATTCGCATGGCCCTCGGCGCGCAACGCAGCGACGTTCTTCGCCTCGTCGTAGGCCACGGCGTCAGGCTCGCCGCACTCGGAATCGCCATCGGCGTCGCAGCCGCCTTCGGGCTCACGCGTCTGATGTCGAGCTTGCTCTTCGGAGTCGGCGCGTACGACCCCGTCGCATTCGCCGCCGCCGCACTACTTCTCCTGCTCGTCGCCGTTGCGGCCTGCTACATCCCCGCGCGCCGCGCCATAGCCGTAGACCCTATGGTCGCGCTGCGTTACGAATAAATCCCTGGCGGCGCATGGCCCCCGCCCGACGCAACCGCAATGCCCCGCGCGCGCTCGATTCACCCGCTAATGCGCCGCAGTTCCGTACTGAGCCTTTCGGCCGTACCAGTACACAATTAACAACTCCTGGGGAACAATCCCGATTTACTCTCGCCGCCCGCGCATGTCATACTTCGCGACAGTTTATGAGGTTATCCATGAGCATTCTTTCGCATTTTCTCCGAACCGCCCGTATCCTGTTGCCCGCGGGCCTGATTTGCGCGCTCGCGATTCCGGCTTTTGCAAGTGACGGCACAGACAAGGACAAGCCCGCCCCTGCCGCCCCCGCCACCGCTGCAACCGCCAACACGGCGCAACCGAGCCAGACGCGCGCGAAGAAGGTCTACACAAATGACGACGTCGATTCCCTGAGGAAAAACTACGGTGCTTCCACCGTTGGGAACGCGTCGCCTGTCATCCCGGCGAAGCCCGCCACTCAGCCGCGCAGCGCGCCGAGAATTCTCGTGCCGCAAGCCTTGACCACGCCGCTTTCTCCGGACCAGGACCCGATGTGGTACGCGCAGCAGTACGGTTCGGTCAGCTCGCAAATTGCGGACATCGATGAGCAAGTGCAGCGCTTGCGGAATTTTCGCGCATCCGACGCCGCGCCCGGCCCGTCAACTCCGAGCCTCACGGTAGGCCTGGACATTTACGCGCCCGCCGATAGCATGACGACCGACGCCCAGATCCAGCAGCTTTTGCAGCAGCGTGCCGATCTTGACGCGCAACTTGCCGAACTCCAGGATCGTGCTCGCGCCAACGCCATCGACCCCGGTGTGTTGCGCCGCGCCGCCGACAATCCGCAGACCGCCGGAAATGTTTCGGCGCTCACTCCGCAAGAGCGCGTAGCCGCGACGCGCGACGCGCTCGCCAACTTGCAATCCGATCTCGCCGCTACTCGCGACACCGAGGCCGCCATGCATCAAGAAGCCGCCGCGCAAAACACGAAGATCATCCCCGAAACAAGGTTCGGCGGAGGTTTTACCGCCGATTTCCTGAAGCAGCTCAGCCTTCACCAAGTTTTGCTCCAGGACCAAATCAGCACCACCGAGGACACCGCCCGCAAGCAAGGCATCCCGTCCCGGCTCCTTGCCGTAGCTCCGTCGCGACCGCAATTCTTCATCATGTTTGGGTTTTAGTCGGCGTTGTCGATTTGCGCGCGCTGGAGGCGGTCGGAGTAATCAATATAAATGGTCTTCCATTCGGAGTAGAAGTCCAGGGCGGCTTCGCCCGATTCGCGGTGCCCGTTGCCCGTATTTTTAATCCCGCCAAACGGCAGATGCGTCTCCGCCCCAATCGTGGGCGCGTTGACGTAAACAATCCCGGTCTGCAGATCGCGTTGCGCGCGAAACGCGTTGTTCACATTGCGCGTGTAAATCGCAGCGGACAAGCCATATTGCACGCCATTCGCAATCGCCAGCGCGTCGTCCAACGTGTCAAACGGAATCACGCTGACCACCGGCCCGAAAATCTCTTCCTGACAAATCCGCATCTTCGCATCGCAATCGCTGAAAATGGTCGGCTCGTGAAAACACCCTCGCGCCAAATCGCCGTCTTGCAGACGATGCCCGCCCGCCGCCAGCTTCGCGCCTTCGTTCTTCCCAATCTCGACGTAGCTCATCACCGTCTTCAGTTGCTGTTCGTTGATGCACGGCCCCATATCGGTCGCCGCATTCAGCCCGTTGCCCACGCGCAACGATTTCGCGCGCTCCGCAAATTTCGTCACAAACTCGCCGTAAACTTTCTTCTGCACCGCGACGCGGCTCGCCGCCGTACACCTCTGCCCGCTGGTTCCAAACCCGCCCCAAATCGCGCCGTCCACCGCCAGGTCCAGGTTCGCGTCGTCCATCACGATGATGATGTTCTTCCCGCCCATTTCCAGATGGCACTTCTTAAAAGTCGGCGCGCAAGCCTCGCTGATGATGCGCCCCACTTCCGTTGACCCGGTAAAACTGATCAGTTGCGTCCCTTTGCTTTCCAGAATCGCTTTGCCCACCACCGTTCCCTTGCCCGACACGATGTTCAACACGCCCGGCGGCAGCCCCGCTTCCGCCATCACGTGAATCAAGTTGTAGGTCGAAAGCGGAGTGTCTTCCGCCGGCTTGATCACCACCGTGTTGCCGCAAATCAGCGCAGGCATAATTTTCCACGACGGAATGGCCATGGGAAAATTCCACGGCGTAATAAACCCGTTCACGCCCACCGGCGTGCGCACCGACATCGCAAATTTGTTCGGCAGCTCCGAAGGAGTGGTCTGCCCAAACTGCCGCCGCCCTTCCCCCGCCATCAAGTAGGTCATGTCGATGGCTTCCTGCACGTCGCCGCGCGTTTCCGCCAGCACTTTGCCCATTTCGCGCGTCATGTCTTGCGCGAAGTCTTCCTTGCGCTCGGTCAGAATTTCCGCCGCGCGATAGAGAATTTCGCCGCGCTTCGGAGCAGGCGTCAGCCGCCATTTCTCAAACGCATTCGCCGCCGCGTCAATCGCAGCATCCGCGTCTTCCGCGGACGACGCCGGAAACATCCCCACCAGCTCGTTGGTGTCCGCCGGGTTGCGATTCTCGATCGCCTTCCCGCTCCGCGCCTCCACCCACTCCCCATTAATGTAATTCTTAAAAACCTTCGGCATTACAGCCGTAGCCATGCGCGTTCCTCCGATAATTTCGTGTCGATATTCGATGATTTGCTCTGAGCCGAAGATGCGCCCCGCGAAAGCGTCCGGGATCCGAACTGAGGAGTTGTGGCCCCGGGTAGAAAATCGCCGGTCGTTTGTTTTGAGTAAGTTACGTCAGATTCTACTGTTTGGGCAGAACCGGGTAGAAATGCGATGCAGCCGTAGATATCGTACCGATTGCGCTGCTTCACCCCCGCAAGCTTTTGCGTTGCTCGTGTCGAAATTACGTCACGGCTAATCGCTGTTCTGGCCCCGGTTAGAAATTCTCCGGTGCTTTGTTTTGAGTGAGTTACGACGAATTCTGATTGTGACCCAGAACCGGTTAGAAATGGGCGAAACGGGGCGCAAAAAGCGCCGACCTTGACCGAGGTTGTGCCCAGATCATCAGACTTCCAAATTTGAATTTTTTGGCGATTTGAGCGAGTGGCGACTCTTTGTTTTCTGTGAGTTACAGCGTTTCTGAATACGCCAATTTGGCGATTTAATTCTGCGTTTTCGACCGGCATCTGTGACGAGATTATCGGGGTGGTGTGCGTACAGCAGGCTGACGTTGAGAGTGGCGACACGATGAGAGTGTTAACCCGCGAGGTCCGGATGCCGCCGCGCGCGGAGGCGCAACGCGGCCTTGGCCCGCCAGTCCAGCTCGTCCGTCGTCCGTGCTCCATCGTCATAGCTCCAGAATTACGCTAGCACGAAGAGGCGAGGTTTGGAAGGACCTGTGTGTGTGGACTTTTATTCACAGACGATTAGTTACCGCGCGACCTGAGCTAGCAATGCGTTCACAGTATTCTTCGTCGTTTGTGATCCCAGTACGACCGCCAATCTGTCGCGGAAGCTCTTTTCATCTTCGAGTTGGTGAGCGGCGTTTCCCCAAGTAAGGAGTAAGGGGTAAAGGAGCATGCTGTGATAAACCCTGAATAGTTCGAACTTGTAATTGTCCAATGTGGGAACCGCCAGTAGAAAGAGGTGTGTCAGCGCTCCCTCCGCTTCGGTGCGGGTCGAGACTTCGGCTTTGACCAATTGATTGGTCTTCGGTCCAAGTAGAGCCGCCTGCTCTCTCAGAATCGATACCGGCGTAACCATGCCTTCTCCTAATCCTGCGGGCCACAAGTCGGTTGCCACGATGAACCTCCTTTAGAAATCGAGTTCCAAGAGTATCGGCAAGTGGTCCGACACTTCAGTCTTGTCGGGCTTACCATGGAGATTTAATAGCGATCTATTTCCGCTGTTCGTCAAAATCCGCAAGCCATCCGCTTTGAACCCATCCAAAAGGCCGGGACGAAGCAAAACCTGGTCGAAGATATTCCAAAAGTACGTCAAATACTCTGCCTTGTCGTAGTAATAAGTGCCGGGCGGACCATTCTGTCTGTCACCAAAATGACTCCACATCGGATTATAGAAGAATCTATAAGACTTCTCCTGGATTGTGCGTTGCCCCTTGAGCGCCAACTCGCGAGTCGTGACCGCATGCAGGCCCCCACCAGCTACCACCCCGGACTCGAAAGGATTGACATTGAGGTCTGCTAGTATCACCGTTCTTTGGTGACCGACATTTTCCTCCGCTTCCTCGACAAGTCGATTTAACTCCGTACAGCTGAAGCTCTGGCTCTCAGCGGAAAAATGCATCTTACTTGGGAGATGTGCGCCGACAACTGTGAGTTCCTTTCTGCCCGGAAGCCTTAAACGCCGAATCGACACTCGCGAATTTTCGTACATCGGAGTGAGGAAGTTTGAATCAAACCTCGTGAAGAACACGAGCGCCTTGCAGTTACCGGGAGCGAATTGATAGTCAGGCGAAGGTTCGTTCAGACTTTCCAGCAAGCGGCCTGGCTCAAAATCGCACTCTGCCAAAATCAGGATGTCTGCCTCGTGGAACACCGCCGCCCGTGCTATTAAATGAAGGTTTACACTATGTCCAACGTTCCAAAATAAGAAGCGTGGCATTCGACCGGGATTTTATCACCTTATCCCGAAATCGAACCAGGTAAGCCTGTTTATGATATCTTTCTTAACCGATGAGCAAACCCGTAGGAATGAATGGTCAGTGGCTTGGCACTTTCGACGGCGGAACTATTATCGCCAACATCGACGAACTTGAGACGAACTATCGGGGAGTGGCCTACCTCTTAGAGGAGGACAATACAATTCCCAGTTCGGTCGCTTCATTCTCGACCCCGAGCAAGGAAAAAGAGTTCCAGTTTCGCACCGATCTGATCCGGGCGATTGACCCAACTTCGGGTACCCCTAATTCTTGGGAAAACGTCGCCGCGAAATTTGCGAGCGGTTTCGTTTTTTCAAAATACGCGGACGTTAAAGGCTCTTGGGATGAGAATACTCTCGCTTTGTCCTGGACTACGGATACAGGATTGTCAGGCTATTGCGCTCTACCGCGATCCAAGGCGGACAGTCCTTC
The DNA here is from genome assembly GCA_963698005.1 of uncultured Acidobacteriota bacterium. Taxonomy (GTDB): domain Bacteria; phylum Acidobacteriota; class Terriglobia; order Acidiferrales; family UBA7541; genus Palsa-295. The sequence continues at coordinate 816,812 of OY969113.1, read as the reverse complement.
GGAGTTGCCCACGCTAAGTAAAGACTGGGGAGCGTTTAAGCAATACGTGTCAACATTGCGTTCGAGGCAATTTCTCTTTCGGGGACAGAATAGGCCGTGGAGAATGAGAACGTCTTTTCATCGAACCGGGAGAGCCGATTTGGCCAGATTCTGGGACGAAGACCTCCCGACATTGCATAGACACCTCAGCGCAAGAACTCGACACGTATTCGATCTTCAGAAGCCGATCGAAATCGGAGCGTTTTTCAATCTGGTGCAACACCATGGGTATCCTACGCCTCTCCTTGACTGGACTTACTCGCCGTACGTCGCAGCCTTCTTCGCATACCGCGGGATATCGAATGAAGACGCTGCGAAAGCTGATCCTAGCGAGAAAGTCAGAATCATCGTCTTTGATCAGGCGCAGTGGAAGAAGGACTTAAATCAAGTTCTCGTTCTCGTTTCTCCGAGGCTTTATCTCTCGATTGGCGAGTTTATCGCGATAGAAAACGAACGACTAATCCCCCAGCAAGCCGCCACCACAGTCACGAATGTTGACGATGTTGAGGCTTACATCAAATCAAGGGGTTCCGAGTCCAAGGTATATCTTTGCGCGCTTGATTTGCCCAAACACGAAAGGAAGCAAGTCGTTCGGGAACTGAGCTATATGGGTATTACGGCCGGTTCGTTATTTCCCGGGTTAGACGGCGCATGCGAGGAGATCAAGGATCGGAATTTTGAGGTGTAGTAGAGCATAGGCGGAGTTCCGGATCAGGACGGGAGGGCATGGTGACGGATAAGGATTGGAGACACTCAGCATTTCTGCTATTGGACAAGAAGCTTTCTCAAAATCGACATTTGCACACTACCATTCGCTTCGCTCAGTGCAAGCAAAAGGTAATTGAGATCGAACTACGTGGCTATTGGCGAGGCTTGCTCGAAGACGATTTGCCACGCGCCGTTGCGGCGGAGGCAGAAGCGGGAGCAGCGGTTGTCGTCGGTAAAAGTGTTGCCGTTGAGAGTGCCGGAGCCTTGCAAGCGGTCGATGATGACAGCGGCGGAGTCGCTGAGCAGATTGATTTGAACCTCAGTCCACGCGGCGTGGTGAAGTTTGTAGCTGGGCGAAAGAATGACTCCCAGGATTTTGCTGCGGTCGCAGACTTGGCCGTTCGGCGCGATGTAAACGTATTCGGGCGCCATGAGGCGGTCCACGGTGGCGCTGTCGTCTTCGAGCCACGCCGCGTTCCACGATTTGCGAAGTTGGTCCAATTCTTGACGCAGCGCCGCGCTGTCCATCCTGCCTCCGAAACGCTGAAAGACGATTCCCGACGAACGAAATATACAATGCACACACCCTATTCTCGAAGTTCAAACAAAAATCACCGAGGATTAGTATAGTGCGCGCGGGGGGTGGAACGATGCGTGCAGCTTGGGTAGTGGCGGGGGTTTTTGTTTGCGGAACGGTGTCGTTTGCGCAGGACAAGCCGTTGGGAGATGTGGCGCACGAGGCGCGAGCGCAAAAGGCTGAATCGCCGCAGGCGAAAAAAGTGGTGACCGAAGACGATTTTAAGCCTGCTCCGCCGTCACCGGTTGCGGCTACGGATGATCCGCTGGCGGTGGTGAACAAAGCTCGCAACGAACTCCTTCACGACACGGCGCATAGCTGCCGCCGGCAAACCGTCAACAACAGCGGACCCGGTTACGCTGACGATCGTGTGACCGAAGCGGCCGCGCCGAATCGCTTCCACATCGTCACGAGCCAGTTGCGAACGAATCCGGGGCGCTACGAAGTGATTATCATTGGCGAGGACGTGTACGGCAGAAAAGGAAATGAACCCTGGCAGAAAGTGGACCCGAACCAGGCCCAGCTTCAGACGACACCGGGCGCGCTGATTCCCGATGTGCTGATGTTTGGTTACAACGCCGGGGATTTGACGCTGGTGGGGAGCGAAAGCGTCGGTGGAGAGCCGACGTTTCGCTACGAACATAAAATTCACGCCGGCGACATGGACAGGACGATCGATATTTGGGTGGGCGCGAACGACGGCCTGCCTCGAAGAACGCACATGCTGACGGTTACGACGACAGTAGCCGGCGCGGTGCCGATCAGGTGGACCGAGGATGCAACTTGCTCCTATGGAGAGAAGTTCACGATCGAGGCACCCAAGTAGCATGCCGAAACTAACTGCCGTCGAGATAAAAAAAACGGGAAGAGCCGAGGCCCTTCCCGTTTCATTCATAAAATTTCTGCAGCCGGACTTTACTTTTAGCCACGGAATGCGGTCAACGGCTTGGTGGCTTCGAGCTTCTTGGCCTTCTTCAAGGTTTTCTTTGCCATGTTCTTGTTTCCTCCAGTTTTCGTGTGTCCAGACAGTTTCATCAACAAACAATTTACAGCCGGACCTTACTTTTAGCGAACGTTTGGAGAGTGGGCGGTGATCGTCAACGGCTTGGTGGCTTCGAGCTTCTTGGCCTTCTTTAGGATTTTCTTTGCCATGTTCTTGTTTCCTCCGTTTTTTTTGGTCGGCCCTCGTGCTTGGCAGACGCAGTACAGTATGCACCTTGAGTGCCAAGCCTTGTAGAGGAATTGAAGATTTTGTATGTCCTTGTAATTCAAACACATGCGCGGTGGCGACGCTTCGTACCGGAGACGGAACGGGAGGCTTGGGCGTTGAATTAATCAACGCCAAGATGAATTGTTCAACGGGTGGGCGACGCTTGTTCGAAGACGATCTGCCAGGCGCCGTTGCGGCGCAGACAGACGCGGGAGCAGCGGTTGTCGTCGGTAAAAGTGTTGCCGTTGAGCGTGCCCGAACCTTGCAAGCGGTCGATAATCACCGCGGTCGAGTCGCTGAGCAGGTTGATTTGAACTTCAGTCCATGTGGCGTGGTACAGTTTGTAGCTGGGCGAGAGGATCACTCCCATGATTATGCTGCGGTCGGAGACTTGGCCGTTCGGCCCGATGTAAACGTATTCCGGGGCCATAAGGCGGTCCACGGTGGCGCTGTCGTTTTCGAGCCACGCCGCGTTCCAGGCTTTTCTGAGTTGGTCGACTTCTTGACGCAGCGCCGCGTTGTCCATATCGCCTCCCGCATTCGCGAGCAACGAATCTTACCACGGCGAATCGGGCGCGACTTAGGGGCGGTCGATGCCGCATCGAGTTTCTTCCGTTTTCGAGCGCGCCGACAGAAAAAACAGGGGATACTGGAGTAGAGGAACTAACATGACCGAACCAACTAAAGAAGAATTGCTGGCGCGCATCGCGGAGTTGGAAAAGCAGACCGGCGGAGGGAAGCGCAGCGGCGCGCTCGAGTTTCGCGTGGGAGAAAAGGGCGGCGTCAGCGTTTACGGGCTGGGGCGCTTTCCGGTGACATTATATTACGAGCAGTGGATTCGCCTGCTCGACGTGGGCGCCGGGCTCCGCACGTTCCTGGAAGAAAACAAACACCGGCTGAAGCTGAAAACCTAGGAGTTGAAGACGTAAGAGTAGGCAGACTTCCCTGCTGCGCAGCGAATTGCGCGGAGTTGGGTGAGCGACGGCTTATCAGAATTTTGTGATGTCCACCGGCGTCAGACCTTTTTCGGCGCAGTGGTCGTGGTAGCGCTTCAGGAAGGTCTGCCAGTTCTCAACGGCAATGGTATTGCCCGCGTCGTCGAGAAAATTGAGCGCTCCTTCGATCACGGCGAAAACGATGGTCTCTACTTTGCCGACCATGCGCGGTGAGTGAGTGGAGCCGGCAACCTCGAAGACAACGTCGCCCGCTTCCGAAGTCCAGCCCTCATCGTAGGTCCACGCGCCCTGCACGGTGTAAACAACCACGGTCCCCGGATGAAAATGGACCTGGAGCGCCGCGCCCAGCTCCGAGCGGATGAACAGAACAATCTGACCGGTGACGGGGTTCAGTTTGATGAGCTTGATGAAATGTCCCGGCGCCCAGGGGATCCAGGGCAGCTCACTTGGATTGATGTGACTTGCGAGCGCTTTGCGAATGGGTCGAGCGGCTTGAACATTTTCCATGACTCGCCTCCGTGTTTTGAATTGCTAAGTTGCTGCCGCCATGAATCGTCGTCACAACTGCGAAAGCGGAACTTCAGCGGCTGCTGTTCGAAAGCTTGGGTATTCTACACGGTAGGCGCCCGGAACAAAAAAGCTGAAGAATAGGGGACTAACGCTGCGGGGGTTTCGCGACCGTTGACGCCGACGGGGAGTCGGAAGCGGGAGGCGAATTGGCGGCCGAGTTGGTGGATTGCGGCGCGGGGCCTGGCGCGGCGGTTGAAGGAGACGAAGCAGGAGGCTTGGTCGTGGCGGGCTGCACGGGTTTGGGGGCCGACACGCCGGCAACGCTCGATCCGAGTCCTAGTTTCTGCAAACTGAGCGCGTTTAGCTTTCCGGATGCTTCCAGGCCGTTGCCGGATTGAAATTTCTGCATGGCGGCGACGGTGTTCGAGTCCCATTTTCCGTTTGGCTGGCCCTGATAATAGCCGTCTCGCGCCAGCGCTGACTGAATCTCGGAAATGCGCGCGGGAGTGGGAGCTCTTTGCGTGGGCTCGCGCCTGGAGTGATGCTTCTTCGAAACCGTTTTCTTCTTGGGGGCGGCGGATGGAGCAGATGAAGACGAAGCCGATTGCTGCTGGGCTGCAAATGCCGCGGCGGATGCAACCAGGAGTGCAACTACAAGCGCCAGGCATTTGATAGTTTTCTTCATCGAGATGGCCCCTGCTCTATTATCGCGCAATTCAATCGCGGCACAAGGCGGGGAAAGCGAGCGGAGGGCGTATTAGACACGAGGCTTCAGGGGTTAAAACCCCTGAAGAAACTTTTGCGCTTTCGGCGGGGTTGAAACCCCCGCCCTTCCGTTTCTTTCCGCAGGAATCCTCGGCGGCGCGCGGGTCGGCTCGGCGCGACGGAAACGGCGAAAAGCGAAAGGACCCAACAGTGCGGACTGCGGACGCCTATTAATAATGGGGCTGGGCGGGTCCGATTGAGAGCGGGCGACGGATCAGCGGGCACAGCATGCTGTGCCCCTACGGAGATGATTTGGGCCCGGCGGATAGATTGGGGCGCATTGGAGGAAGTCAAAGGAGCCGGCGAGACGCCGGCACTCAGTACACGGCGGCGCGAGGGAAACGGCAAAGGCAAAAGAGCCGGCCCTTCGCAAATGCGCTCAGGATGAATCCCTTTGGGATTCACGAGACGGGCCCGGGACGAAAGCGACGGGGCGTTATTGCGCTGCGGGTACGACTCCCGCTAGGAACACCGTTAGGACACGATCGGTCGAGGCGCGGGGTGGGGCGACCTTGAACAGGACGTCCTGGCCGGGTTTGAGTTTTCCCATCTCGCGGCGATAGTCGGCCAAGTTATTGATTGGTGTGTGGTTGATTTCGGTGATGACGAAGCCGCGGGCGAAGCCGATATCCTCGGCGAAGCTGGCCGGTTCCACTTCGCTGACGATGACGCCAGTTAATTTCGCGACACCTAGCCTGTGCGCCAAATCTGGGGTTAATTCTTCCACGTGCAAGCCCAGTTCTCCGGGCGTCTGCTCCTCTCCCGGCTGATCTTCCTCAGTCTGAGCAGTCTGGGGGAAAATCTTGGAGCGGTCGGCGACGGTAAGCGTCACATTCTTGGTCTGGAGGGCGTGAACAAAACGAATTTGCACGGACTGGCCGATGGCGGTTTGAGCGATTGGATTTACAAGATCGGCGCCAGTGTGAATCGGCTGGCCATTAATCTCGGTGATCACGTCGCCGGGCTGCAAGCCAGCTTTATCCGAGGGGCTGTTAGGCTCGACGGCTTCCACCACGATTCCGTAGGGGGCCCCAAGTTCCTTCAAAAGTACGGGATTATTGCTGCGCTCTTCCTGGAAGGTGATGCCGATGGATCCGCGGGTAACCTTGCCGTTGGTGATTAGCTGGTTGTAAACACCAATCACGGCGTTGGAAGGCATAGCAAAGCCAACACCCTCAAACCCGCGGCCGCCGGTATAAATAGCCGTATTGATTCCGATTACTTCGCCAGCCATATTGACCAGCGGACCGCCGGAATTTCCGGGGTTGATGGCTGCGTCAGTCTGAATGAATCGCTGGAATTGACGATCGCCACTCATCGAACGATCTTTGGCACTAATGATTCCGGCAGTAACGGTGGAATTCAATCCGAAGGGGCTGCCGAAGGCGAGTACCCAATCGCCGACCTGTACGCCGTCAGAATTGCCAAGCTTTGCCACGGGCAGATCATGGCTCGCGTCGATTTTAATTACGGCAATATCGGTATCCTTGTCGATACCAACCACGCGAGCGTTGTAATGGTTAGGATCCCCGTCGATAGCGACCTGGATTTTGGTGGCTTGATCGATTACGTGGTCGTTGGTGAGAATGAATCCATTCTTGTTGACGATCACGCCAGAGCCAAGACTTTTCTCCGCATCCTGGCCGGTATCGGGCGTGTCAAAAAACCGATCGAAGAAGTCCTGGAAAGAAGGATCGCCCGAACCATGGGGCTTCTTGCTCCCCTTGGGTTTCTCGATTATCTGCGTGGTTGAAATATTCACTACGGCGGGCCCGAGTTTCTTGGAAATGGCGGCGAACCCGTTGGATAGCGTGACGGGATCAGGAATGGCGAGCAGCGAAGCGCCGTTGGGGCCTTGATCGCGGGTGGCCATAGCGCGGCCAGAAATCACCGTGCCAATTACAATGCCGATTCCGAGAGTGACGACGATGAGGAGGGTGGCGAAAATCTTGCGGCGCCTGATCCAGCTATACAGCTCAAGAAATTGGATGGCCATCCTCAAACTCCTTCGGGTGGCGCAGAAGTTTCAATAGCGCCGAAAATCACTGAACGGAAGCGACGAATGCTAAGTATAACACTTATTCTAACCCGCTAAAGGGGCGAAGGTTGCGGCATGCCGTAGTAAGCAAGCCGCGGAAATTCGGAAAAATCGTCGCCGTTCGATTGATATTCGCCCGCGCACCTTAAGACTCAAGCTCTGAAATTCAAGCGAGGATAGTATGACGCACCTATTTCTGGTCCGAGGGAGTAAGAGAATCGTCAAAAGCCAGCGGCTGCAAGTCCTCAATGCGAGTGTCAAATTCTTCCACGGATGGACTGCCTTCACGAGGCTCAAGCTTTTCTTGCGCACGGCGTTCAGCCTTCATGCGCGCTTTGTCCATTCGCTTCATTTCTTTCTGGCGCTTCTTGAATGTCGTTGTCATAGCCTCTCCTTGGGATGGGTTTGCGAAGGGGCAACATCACGGCAACCGCCGACGCTGATGTTACAAAACTACCAACGAGGCTCGCGGGGCTGACGGGCCACCTCGCGGTAATCCTCGTTCGAAAATCTTTCACGGCCACCGCCGCCTCCACCGCGATTTCCGCCGCTGCCACCGCGATTGCCGCCAGGGCCACTGTTGCCAGGTCCGCTGCGAGGACCGCGTGGGCCGGTCGATTCGGACTTGGGCCGAGCTTCGTTAACTTTCAGATTGCGACCACCGAGATCTTTGCCGTCGAGAGCAGCAATAGCCTTCGCCGCTTCAGCGTCGTTGACCATTTCCACGAAGCCGAAGCCGCGGGCCTTGCCGGTTTCGCGATCGGTAGCAACATGAACGCGCGCTAGTTGCCCGAACGGCTCGAACAGTGCTTTGAGATCCGCAGCAGTCGTCTGAAAACTCATGTTGCCAACAAAAAGATTCTTCATACTCATTTCTCCCTGAACGATTTACCTCACCTATTGCAAAGAATTATGGCCGATGGACCTGCCACCTGAAAACATTAGAAACCGCGGCGAGGGACCAACCGTAACAAAAGACGTGAGGTCGGGCAAAACAGGTCGCAAGCCGCGCCCCACGAGGCGATAAAGCCACGTAAAACCTTCAGGAAGCGCAAACTTATCTTATCACGTTTGAGCGGAAAAACCATGCGGCGGTTGGAAGCCGGGCTAGCGGTTGGGTTTATGCATTCTAATTAGCCGGGACTAATTTTCGAAGGGATGTGACTGGGCCGCATTTGCGGGGTGCGGGCGAAAAAATTAGGAACATTTATTGGAACGGTAATAGAATGCCCCGCATGGGAACTGAGCCATTTCGAGTGATACCGCGGGCAGGCAGTCGCGAGGGCGCGCACATTCTGGAGCTGAAGGGCGCGTTCACGTCGGCTTCATCGCCCTTATTCAACGATGCGGTGGTTGGCGTCGCCGCGCCGCGGCTTATTGTGGATCTCTCGGAAGTGCCCATGATGGACTCGGTTGCCATCGGAGCGCTGGTTCGCGCTTTTGTGTCATGCCATAAGTCCGGGCGCAAACTGGCGTTGGTGGGAATGAATCACCGCGTGCAAAATGTGCTGCACATCACGGGGATCGCGCCTCTATTTGATTCGTACGCGACGGTTGAACAAGCAGAAGAAGCGCTGGGCTAGATTTTCGCCTGAACTTCCGTACCATTGACCACAGTACTACCTACCGCTAGTTTCTAATCTGAAAGGAAACCCGTCGAACTTCTTCGTCTTGGGGAGCGATTCATGCGTGGAATTCGGTTTCGCCTGGTCTTCTATGCGGCGGTGACAATTCTGCTTGTTGCTGCGGTGACACAAAACAGCGTCGCTCAAACTACACCGACGCTGACTGTGGACGCAGCGGGAAGTCCTCATGCGATCAATCCCGATATCTACGGTATCGCGAGTTATGGACTGGACGCGGGTTTCGCGAAGGAAATTCAGGTACCGAATATACGATGGGGCGGAGACGGGACGACTCGTTACAACTGGGAGGTGGATTCGAGCAATGCGGGGTTCGATTGGTACTTTATGGGGGGCAATGGGGAAACAACGCCGGTCCCCAGCGCGTCCGCTGATTTGATGGTTAACACGTATAAAGCAGCTTCGAACGCACATACGCTACTGACGATTCCAATTATTCCCTATGTGAACAAAATGGCGGCGTGGAACTGCAGCTTTCCTGTTTCGGTGTATGGCGCGCAGCAATCGACGAATCCGTACGTGCATCCCAACGGAGACAATTGCGGGAACAGCATCGCGACGAACGGGATGCAGCTGATGGACAACAACATTTTTGCGAATCACATCGACAATACCGTTGCGCTGCAACAAGGCTGGGTGCAGCACATGATTACGACGTTTGGCACAGCAGCTAACGGAGGCGTTCCCTACTACCAACTCGACAACGAACCGGGCGGCTGGAGCAACACGCATCGCGACGTGGAGCCGACACAGCCGGATTACGACACGATCATTTCGCTGGGGCAGCAGTACGCGGCGATGATCAAGCAGACGGATCCTTCGGCGAAGGTTTTCGGACCGGTGGATTTCACGTTGGGCGGGTGGATCGGAACTCCCAGCGAGCAGAACAACCTCTATGCCGGCCAATACTATTTGCAAAAGATGGCGGCTTACGAGCAGGCGAACAATCAACGCATCCTGGATTATTTCGACGAACATTATTATGGAGGCGGATCGACAGACGCGACGGAACTAGCTTCGACGCGCGCGCTGTGGGATCCCACGTTCAATTCGGGAAGCTGGGTGGAGCAATATTTTTTCGATGGACCGATGCAACTGCTTCCGCGATTTGAGAATTGGATTCAGACTTATTATCCGGGAACGAAGCTTTCGATTTCGGAGTACAGCTTCAGCAGCGGGACGAATCCGCTGGTGGACGCGCTGACCGAAGCGGACGTGCTGGGAATTTACGGCCGCCAGGGCTTGGATTTTGCGAATTTTTGGACTGTGCCGAAACCGACCGACGCGGTGGCGTACAGTTTTCGTTTGTACCGCAACTACGACGGGGCGGGCGGGCAATTCGGGGACACCTCGGTAAATTCGACCAGCACCGATCAAGGGCAGCTTTCGGTGTACGGCGCGCTGCGGTCAAGCGACGGCGCTTTGACGGTGGTGGCGATCAACAAGACTACGAGTGCGATACAGACTAGTTTGGCGCTCGCGAATTTCAATTCGAGCGGAAGCGCGGCGGTATATACCTACAGCAATGCGAATCTGATGCAGATTGTGGCGGGGACGCCGGTCACCGTGGCGTCAAATGAGGTGAGTTACAATTTCCCGGCGTATTCCGCGACGGTATTTGTTTTTGCGCGGGCGAGTTCTTCGACAGCGGCGACGAAGGCGTCTCTTAGCGCATCGGCTGCGCAGATAACTTCGGGGCAAGCTGTCATATTTACTGCCTCGATTGCTCCGGTGTCGGGATCCGGAGTCCCGACGGGCTCTGTGAAATTCAATGATGGGGCAACGCAAATAGGCACCGGCGCGTTGAATTCCTCCGGGACGGCGACATTTAACACTTCGAGTCTCAGTGTTGGCTCGCATTCGGTTACGGCGGTGTATTCGGGTGACACGAATTTCTCGGCGTCCACATCAGCAGCAGTGCCGGTCACTGTTGTAGCGCCGGCAAAGGTCGCAACTAGCACTTCCCTTTCTGCATCGGCAACGCAATTGACTAGCGGGCAAAGCGTCACGTTTACGGCGGGTGTCGCGCCGCAATCCGGAAGTGGAGCGCCGACCGGATCGGTGGCGTTTATCGACGGGTCGTCGCAGATTGGAATGGCGACATTAAGCGGCGGGTCGGCTTCGTTCAGCAGCACGAGTCTTTCGGTAGGAAGCCACTCGATCGCGGCAACATATTCTGGTGACTCAAACTACGTCGCATCAAGTTCAGCTGCGATCAACGTGACGGTGACAGCTCCAGCGGCGGCCGATTACTCACTGACGATTAGCAGTTCGGCTCTGACCGTTGCGAAAGGAGCGTCCGGCACTTTGACAATCACGGTTTCGCCCAAAAACGGATTTAAACAAGCTGTTGGGCTTGCGTGTTCGGGCTTGCCGGCGGGCGCAAATTGCAGCTTTAACCCGTCGAGCGTGAATACGGCGGGAGGCGCTGCGGCAACGACTCTAACGGTGCAAGACGTTGGTTCTAACGGAACCGAAATCCCTGCGAGGGGTTCGTTTACCGGATTCACAAATGGGGCCCTCTATATTTTGGGGATGGCGCTCGTTGGAATTGTAGGAATAGCCGGTAAGCGATCGAATCTTGGGACCGTGAAATTTGGGCGCGTGGCGCTTGCAACGGCGACGTTCGCTGGACTGCTCATTACGGCAAGTTGCGCCGGAGTGGTCCAAAAAGGCGCGACTCAACCGGCTAGCTACACGATCACTGTTACTGCATCGGCGGCAAATGCACCGACTCATACGCAGCAATTCACGTTGACCGTGATGCCGTGATTGCTTGACCCAGAAGACCAAATCAGACACGCTGTTGAGCCAGGCATGGGATTTCTGTAGAACACCGGCGGCCTGCTGACGTACCATACCCTTCCTAGACTTGATAATTCTCATCTCTTAAGTTTTGCGTCTTTTGGAGACGAGCTTCTTGCGCAGAGCTTTGGAATCGCGAGTTTTCTGAACGTAAAATGCATGAGCTGGAGGAAGGGAGCATTATGAAAAGAGTGACAATTTTGATGTTTGCACTGGTATTTTTGTGGATAGCGCTGGGGAATTCGGCGCGGGCGCAGAACAATTCAGCGCAGGGCACGCCTACCTACCACCTAACGATGTCTCCAGCCAGCATCGTCACTATTAATTACCAGCACCGGAATGGATCGACGACCATCGGATTTCAGGGATCGCCGCTGCTGCCCTTCGCAAAAGGGCAGGCCAAAGTAACGGGAAAAGTAGGCCGTATCCAAATCAATGCGGAATTCAGCAAACTCGAGCCGGCGCAAAAGTTCGGCGACGAATACCTGACGTACGTTCTGTGGGCCATTACGCCTGAAGGGAAATCAAACAATCTCGGAGAAATCCTGTTGAACGGGAATAAAAGCAAGATCGACGTGACCACTTCCCTGCAAACGTTCGGGCTGATCGTAACGGCGGAACCTTACTTCGCTGTGTCACAACCGAGCAATGTGGTGGTGTTGCAAAACGTGGTATTGCCCGAGACGACCGCGACGATCGAGCAAGCGCCCGCAAACTATCAATTACTGGATCGCGGCGCATACAGTTACAAGGTTTCTAGCGCCAGCGCAAGACTCTCGAAATCCGATTCGAAGGTACCGCTGGAGCTTTTCGAGGCTCAGAACGCAGTGCAAATCGCGATAAACTCGGGCGCGCAGAAGTACGCATCTGACGCGCTGAATAAAGCACAAATCTCGCTTACTCAGGCGCAAGATCTGCTGGCCAAGAATGGGAACAATAAATTAATCGTGCAGGCCGCGCGCGACGCGGTGCAAAACGCAGCGGATTCGCGGCAAATCTCGCTCGCGCGCCAAGACGAAGAACGCACCGCGCAAGAGCGCGCGGATGCGGCCAAGCGTGAGGCGGATGCGAAGGCCAAAGCGGATGCTGCCGCTGCAAGCGCACAACAGGAAGCCACAGCCCGCCAACAAGCGGAGATGCAAAGGCTGCAAGCAGAGCGCGACGCTGCGCAGGCTGCGGCAGCCACAGCACGCGCGGACGCAGACCGCCTGGCGGCTCAGCAGCAGGCGGAGCGAGAGAAGCAGAACGCGGAACAAGAACGTCTGAAAGCGCAACAAGCGCAGGACGCAGCCGCACAGTCCGAACGCGAGAAACAACAGCTTCGAGCGCAGCTGCTGGAACAATTCAATCGAATCCTGCCGACGACGGATACTCCGCGGGGACTTAAAGTCAACATGGCGGACGTGCTCTTCGCTTTCGGGAAATACGATCTACGGCCCGCAGCACGCGAAGCGCTGGCGAAGCTTTCAGGGATCGTTCTTGGCCACCCTGGGCTGAAACTCGCGGTGGAAGGTTATACGGACATCATCGGGAGCGACGAAGTAAACCAGACGCTTTCAGAAAAGCGTGCCTCGACCGTCCGCGACTATTTGGTTCAACAGGGACTGGACCCGGGCTCGATCACGGCGGCGGGCTTTGGGAAATCAAATCCGGTTGCGAGCAATGATACGGTTGAAGGGCGCCAGCAAAATCGCCGGGTTGAAATCATTATTTCGGGTGAGGTGATCGGGACGCAAATCGGCGGCACTCCGGCAGCACAACCGCAATAGTGAAGAACCTACTTCGCAGCGAGGAATTCTGTTACGGTTTTCGTGACCCGGCATGCAAACATTCACGATGCTTGCACGCCGGCCACGCCAGAGATCACAACGACCGCAGATAGTTCAACAAATCCTGCTGATCCTGAGGCGAGAGTTGATTGAACAGGCTGATCACCTGATTGGCCTCGGAGCCCTGGCCTGCGTGATCGCGAATCGCTCGCAGGAGCCCGCCATTTGCAGGATTAGCGCGTCCGTCGTGGAGAAAGAATATCCGCTGCCCCACTCCCCATAGAGGAGCGGTGCGAAACTCGTCGCCCGCAGCCGAGCCTTGCGAAACATTGTCTGCCAGACCCGAGCCCATGTGATGCACCAGCAAATCTGAAAATAGTTGAGCGGTTTGATTGCTTAGCCCGGGCGTAAACGCGGAACTGCCGGTCTGCATCGAGGGAGTGTGGCACATGTCGCAGTGTGCCTTCAAGAATGCAGCTTGGCCATTTTGAATTGACCGCTCGGATGGGTTTCCCGGAATTCCCTGGCTGGACTGCGCCGGGGGCGCCAGAAACCTCATGAAGAGAGCGAAAGCGACTGTATCGCTCGAAATCTGCGTGCCGGACAAATTGAAGTTCGTGGAATCTTCGGGAGTCTGATTGTAGAGGCAGTTGGCAGGAGCGTTACCGCGTTCGTTTGGGAACAACTCATTCGTGACGCCTATCTCAACGTTGTAGGCTTCACCGGCAAAGATTTCGAGGGACTTGTTCTGCGCCTTCCATCCAAACCGCGTGATACTGCCATCGTTGCCGCTATAGTTAGGGTGACCGGTAATACCAAGCCACTGTTTGGTCTGAGAATTCGCGCTCATATTGGAAAGAATTGTTGAATCCGGAATCGCTTCAATCAAGCCCGCGCCGAAAACCGGCGTGGGAATCCGGAAAATCAAATTGTTGAGCTGCTGCATTTGTTCGAAGTTCGGCTGGGGCATGACGCAACCCTGCGCATCCTGACGCCCGGCGATGGTGAAGAGGTCGTGAACCCCTCCATCCGCGACTTGGCTTAAAGAACCGTTGGCGTTCACCATGAAAGGAAATCGGGCTTCGCGTACGGGCCCATCTGCCGTAATAAAGAACGGCATCGAATTCGAGGCGCCGTAGTCCAGCCCGGCCTGAATTTGGGGATTGGGGCCGATAAACGGAAACTGGTTTTGGCTCGGGCTCGATCCGCCGGAAGCAGGCTGCGAATGGCAATTGCCGCAACTGTTCGAGTTGAATCCCGGCCCAAGTCCGCTGCCGGGCTCATTCGGCGCACCTGCACTCACTGAATCGACTTGAACGAATCGGGCGAGGCCGTCGTTAAAAAATTGAACTTGCTCGGGTGTGAGTGTGCTAAGGGGTTGGCCTACACCACTGTTAGAAGCACGTACTCCGGGGTCCTGGACAGTGCTGCCTTGGCCGCCGCCACCGGAATTTTGCCCGCCAGGGCCTCGACCGCTTGACTGCCCTTGACCAAAAACAGACGGACTCAACGAGCAGAATAGGCAAATTGAACCGATTGTGAAACGCCTGATAAGTTTCATTGCTGCTCCTTTCCCCCGGGCCCAAATCTGAGCACAGTTGGGGATTGACTCACGCCGAAGCGTGACGTTCGGAGTTAACCTGGCGGGTGAGTTAACCTTGTGAGTCTCTGTCGTAGCTGTGGGCTGCGCTGCGCCGTTGAACTTCAGACTCACGGCGAATAGTGGGTTAGACCATACGTTCGACGCGAAGTCCGGTCAAGCTCGCTGGGGTACAGTTTAGGTACAGTGCCGGGGCCAGGGAAGAAAAGGCGCTAAAACCGTTTTGCTATTCAGGAACTAGGTATGGAACGACTAGAATCGCTCGAGGATTTCAGCGATCTTCCTAAGTAGATTCCAGCCTAAATACCGCTGTACCCCCGGCATGGAAACAATTGCATCGTCTTTGAGCGAGATCCCATTGAATCGCAGGCCGGTCAACTCACCCACGAGCATTTGATTTCAATGACTTACGCATTCACCTTCTAGACATCATCGTTTCACCGACGGTGCATTGCCATTCTGACCCGCATCCGCCAAAGTGGGCGTGTTCGGGGGAGCAGCCCAGCTCCCGAAACGGTCGGGGCACCAAACCACACCGAATTGCTGTAAGAGGAGAAAGCAAATGCAAGTTTTTGACGGTCTGAGCTTATTCGCTCTGTGGGCAAGTAAGGCTCGCGCGGTGGTTGCGGCGACGCCAGCCATCGGATTTGTGGTGGAAGTTCCGTTTGACTTTGTTGTCGGCACGGGCAGCTTTTCCGCCGGCTCATACCGTTTCGAGGCACTGCACAGTCCAACGCCCGGGATCTGCGTCCTTGCGGTGCGAGGCGACCACGGTCGGGTTTACAAGCTGGCGGTGAGCGTTGCCGGGCCAGCGAGCCACGAGCACAACAGGTCGAAGCTGATTTTCCATCAGCAACATGGCAAGCATTTCTTGACGGAAGTTTGGCTCGAAGGGAGGCGACTCGGCCTGGAACTTTATCGCTCGATTCAGGACCTGGATTGGGATGGGGAGAATTCGAATAACGAACTGATTCTACTGGTTGAACCGGACAAGTACGGCCGCACAGTTTACGTGATTGAGGATTTCGGGTGCACGGCTTGAAGTAATGTCCTCGGCAGATACATTGCGGGTTGAGCTGGTTCCCGGCTGGCCGCTGGACTGGCGGCGCCGTGTGGGCCGAATAGGTCTTTGGCATCCCGAATCGGCGGATGCTAGAATCGAGGGCTCGCTCAGTCTGCCTGGAGACATGGCGAAACCCTCTCGAGTCTACCGGTTTGCCGATTTTGAAGCAGATGTGCGCTCACGCCAGCTTCGGAAGCACGGAACAAAACTCAAACTCCAAGGCCAGCCGTTCGAGATGTTGCTAATGCTGCTGGAGTCTCCCGGGGAAGTGATTACGCGCGAACAGATGCAGCGCAAACTTTGGCCGGTGGATACGTTCGTCGATTTTGAGCACAGCCTGAATACATCGATAAAAAAACTTCGGCAGGCGCTCAACGATTCCGCGACTGAACCACGGTACATTGAGACGCTGCCTCGCGTGGGCTATCGATTTATCGCGGCAGTGACGGTGACTGAAGAATCCGCCGGCGAATTCCCTGCTCTTCCCCTCCAGGCCCCTTCCTCAGCAGACGGCATCCCAGGAACCACGGGCGAAGAGTCGTCCCCCCGACACTCGTTTACCGGGTTCCTGGGCCTTGCCTTTGCGGTTGTGGCTATCGCGGGACTGGCGCTTGCGTTGAACGTCGCCAAGACCCGAGATCGTCTGACGGGAATGCTGCGCTCATCAAAAAATAGCGCGGGGATGGCAAACCCAGCAAAAAAAGCGCGCCGCTCTGTAGCGGTTCTTCCTTTGCAGAATCTTTCCGCGGACCCCAGTCAAAACTATTTCGTTGATGGCATGACTGATGAACTCACCACCGATCTCGCACAGTTCAGCGACCTGCGCGTGATTTCCCGGACTTCGGCGATGCACTACCGGGACGGCAGCAAAACCGCTCCGCAGATCGGAAAAGAGCTTGGAGTGGATGCGCTGGTGGAAGGTTCGGTAGAACGCGTGGGCGACCGAGTGCGGATTCGCGCGCAATTAATCGATTGCGCCACGGACCGTCACCTGTGGGCGCAAAGCTACGACCGCGACATGAAGGACGTGCTGTCGATGCAGACGGAAGCCGCGCGAGAGATCGCGGATCAAGTTCGCGGGTCGGTGGGCTCGCCGCAGCTCAGCCCGCATTCAGCGAATCCCGCCCAGGTTAATCCTGAGGCTTACGAGGCTTACCTGAAGGGGCGCTATTTCTGGAACAAGCGCACTCCGGACGGGTTGAACAAAAGTATTGAATATTTCGATCAAGCGATAGCAAAAGACCCGTCGTTTGCCGCGGCTTACGCGGGACTGGCGGATTCCTATTCGATTCTCGGGTCGGACGTGCTACCAGCGGATGTTGCCAATTCGAAGGCTCGCGCCGCCGCTGCCAAGGCCATCGAACTGGACCCTTCCACCGCAGAGGGCCATGCGGCGATGGCGTTAGTGGAGTTTTACTACGACTGGAACTGGAAGCAAGCGGAGGAAGAATTCCGGCGCGCGATCGAGCTGAACCCGAATTACGCGACGGCTCACCAGTGGTACAGCTATTACTTGACGGCGATGTTGCGATTTCCGGAAGCGGTGGAGCAAGCCGAAGCAGCGCAGCAGATCGATCCTCTTTCGTTGTCGATCAACACGACCTTAGCTACGCGATACCGACACGCAGGCCGGTACAATGATGCTATTCAATTGAACCGCCGCACGCTGGAGATGGATTCGACATTCGTTCCCGCGCATTTCGCACTCGCAGCGGTATACGAGAAGCAAGGTTCGTGGCAGCAAGCGATCGATGAGTACGAAAAGATAATCGAGCTTCATCCCGCGGATCCTCCGGCCCTGGCATCGATAGCCTACATAGACGCTCGCTTGGGAAAAAAGGATGAGGCTCGCAAAATACTCAGCCGACTTATGGAGATCTCGAAAAAGCAGTACGTGGCCTCGGTTGAAATCGCGACCATTTTTGCCGGGCTGGACGACGCTGACAACGCAATGTTGTGGCTGGAGAAAGCGTATCGCCAGCGCGAAAGCCAGATACCATTTATTAAGTCTGACGATAGATTCAATTCGCTGAATTCAGATCCCCGGTTCCAAGATCTCATACGCCGCCTCGGCCTCCCGGAGTAATTCCACTTTTTACGGTCAGCCCAGGTTTTCGGCGGAGCCGCGAGTCAGCTTCCACAACGCGATTGGCGCAAGTGTGACTGACTTGTTACAATAGAAGCAGCGGAGCGACAGCGCTTCCGTTGCTTTTCTCGGGGAATTTCCCCGCAGGTGGAAAAACCAACCGTATGGCAGCTCGAACTCTCTACGAGAAAATCTGGGAAGCACACATCGTCCGGGAAGAGCCCGGGCAGCCCACGCTGATTTACATCGACCGTCACCTGATCCACGAAGGCACTTCGCCGCAGGCGTTTGCGGGACTGAAAGCTGCGGGGCGGAAAGTTCGGCAGCCGCAGCTCACGTTTGCGGTGATGGATCATTCTGTTTCGACGAAGAACCGTTTGCTGCCGGTACTTGATGCCGATGCGCTGGGGCAGTTCGAAGCGCTGGCGCGCAATTGTCAGGAGCACGGCGTGCATCTTTTCGACATGCACAGCAAGAACCAAGGAATCATTCACATCATCGGACCGGAGCTTGGCATCACGCAGCCGGGACAAACGATCGTTTGCGGGGATAGCCATACGTCCACGCACGGCGCGTTCGGCGCGCTTGCATTTGGTATCGGGACCAGCGAAATCGAACACGTGCTGGCGACGCAGTGCCTGACGCAGTTCAAATCGAAGACGATGAAGATTGAAATTAACGGAAGGCGGCCGCGTGGCGTGACGGCGAAAGATTTCATTCTTACGGTGATCGGCAAGATTGGAATTGCGGGCGGGACCGGATACGTCTTTGAGTATACGGGTGAGGCTGTTCGCGGGTTGTCGATGGAAGGGCGCATGACCATGTGCAATATGTCCATTGAAGGCGGAGCGCGAGCGGGAATGGTTTCTCCGGACGAGACGACGTTTGCGTATCTGGAAGGGCGACCGTTTGTTCCGCGGGGAAAGGAATTTCAGGTTGCGGTGGACCACTGGCGTTCGCTGGCGACTGATGCAGGAGCACAGTTCGACGAGACGCTCACTTTGCACGCGAACGAACTGGCGCCGATGGTTACTTGGGGGACGAATCCGGGGATGGTGACGCAGGTGACGGATCGCGTGCCGGATCCGGCTTCGTTCGGCGATCCGGTGGACCGCGAAGCCGCTTCTCGCGCGCTCGTTTACATGGGTCTGAAGCCGGGGACGCGGATTGAGGATATTCCGCTGGATCGCGTTTTCATCGGCTCGTGCACGAATTCGCGGATTGAGGATTTGCGGGCGGCGGCAAAAGTGGTGGCGGGAAAACATGTGTCGAAAGATTTGAAGCAGGCGCTGGTGGTGCCGGGGTCGCGGCGCGTGAAAGTGGAAGCGGAAACTGAAGGGCTGGACAAAATATTTCGCGATGCGGGGTTCGAATGGCGCGACGCGGGGTGCAGCATGTGCATCGGCATGAATGACGACGTACTTCTTAGCGGGGAGCGGTCGGCGAGCACATCGAATCGAAATTTCGAAGGACGGCAGGGCAAGGGCGGGAGAACCCATCTGGTCAGTCCGGTGATGGCGGCTGCGGCTGCGATTGAAGGACATTTTGTGGACATCCGCGATTGGAAGAACGCGGACGGAGCGGAGTAAATGGAACCTTTCGTCAAGCACACAGGATTGGTGGCGCCGCTCGACCGGGTGAACGTGGATACGGACCAGATGGTGCCGAAGCAATTTCTGAAATTTCTGACGCGCGAAGGATATGGGCGCGTGCTGTTTTACGATTGGCGGTATTTGCCGGGGGAAAAGCTGAATCCGGATTTTGTTTTGAATCAGCCGCGGTATAAGGGCGCTTCGCTGATTCTGGCGCGAGCGAATTTTGGATGCGGTTCGAGCCGCGAACACGCGCCGTGGGCCATTCTCGATTACGGATTCCGCACGATTCTGGCTCCGAGTTATGCGGATATTTTTTACAACAATTGTTTCAAGAACGGGATTCTTCCCGTGACGCTTTCAAACGAGCAGATGGACGAACTTTTCAAACGCACGGAGAAAAAAAAGGGCTATCGGCTGACGGTAGATCTGGAACAGCAGATTGTTACCGACGACGACGGACTGCGGTATTCATTTGAGGTCGATCCATTTCGGCGCGATTGTTTGCTGCGCGGGCTCGACGACATTGGATTGACGCTGGTGCACGATCAGCACATCACAGGCTTTGAAGGCAAGAATCTGAAACTTCCCGTCATGTACGATCCGGTGGACGTGAAATACCACAAGCAAGAACCTCCGCAACACAACTAACCCTGCAAACAGCGTACGGAGACCGTTAGAGGCCAATCGGACGGTGCAAGCCAAGAATTTGTGGCGGGCGCAGCATGCTGCGCCCCTACGAAGGCGATTGGCGGCGATTCGGAACGCCAGCGCTTACCCACTATGATTTTTTCGGATGGCGGGTTCGAGCGTTTCGGGGGCGACGGCGGGGGCGTGGCCTTTTAATTCGGCGAGAAGGATGCCTGCGAGGATCAGGGCGGCACCGAGTAACACGCGGGCTCCGAGATGTTCGCGCGCCAGAAGCCATGACGTTATTGCGGCGAACACGGGTTCCAAGCTGATTAAGATTGCGGTGTGCGTGGGCGAAGTGTACTGCTGCGCCCAAGTTTGAAACGAGAAGCCGATAGCGGTGGATCCGATTGCGGTGACGAGAATCGCAAAGATCAAAGTGCCGGTGGGGACGAAGCGCGGTGGTTCCCAGCCTGTGACGGCCAGAAGCGGCACGGCGACGGTAGCGAGAATTGCAGTGGTGGCTACTTGCACGACTGCCAGAGCCCCGACGGAATGATGCCCGACGTAGCGGCCGATGAGAATCATGTGCACGGCGAACATTACGGCGCAGCCAAAGACGATGGGGTCGCCGCGATTCAGGCCGCCGAGACCTTCGGGTGGGACGGTGAGGAAATAGAGGCCGATTAGAGCAGCCAGAGCTCCGGACCAAATCCACACGTTCAAGCGGCGTCGCGCAAAGAGAGCCAGGAGAAGTGGGACGATTACGACGCTCGAGCCGGTGATGAAGGCGGCCTTCGAAGGCGTTGTGTATTTCAGGCCGGTGGTCTGAAAAACGTAGGCGGTGAACATGCAGAGGCCGATTTGGACTCCGGCCCACACAGCTTTTCTGCTGATGCCGCGAAGCGCACGGCGAAACCAAATGGCCATCACTACGGCAGCGAGCGCGAAGCGGACTGCGAGGTAAACGAGGACGGAAACGTCGGCGAGGGCATCTTTTACAGCGACGAAAGTTGCGCCCCAGATGAGCGCGCAGAATCCTAGAGCAAGATCGGCGCGCAGGCGTTTGCTGAACATGGCGCAAAGAGTGTAAGCGGACGCACGCGCGGGTGACAAGGCGCGGCTGTTCGCAAGAATGCTGACGGGTAGTGTCGGAGCTCGGAGAGCCGCAAAGTCGACAACTCGCGGGAAGTGTGCCGCGAAAGCGGGCGCTGCGCGCCACAGCTTTTTGTCGGAGCTGTAGCCTGCCTGCGGCTGGCATGCTCCGCCCCCTGAAAGGTCTGAGACATTTTGTTTTTTGCGGCGCTGGCGGGTTGACGAGCGGTCAAGAAAATCAAAAGAGCCGGCGAGACGCCGGCGCTACGAAAACCTGAGCCGTGCCGGTCCCAGATTGGCAATTGCTGGGGATTTTCCCTTAGGGGTTAAAACCCCTTCGGGTGCGACGGCGGTACGGCACGGCTGAAGGCGTGCCCTGACGAAAACAAGACCGACGGCGGTCGGCTCCGACCCCCCTGAAAAACTGCTGCGGACGAATGTTCGCGAGGATAACTAGGGCACTACACTTAAACGCGCGTTGTTGACGCGAGAAAACGGATGTAGTAGAAAGCTGGCACTTCATGGCTCGGTTACTGCTGATTGTCGAGATGATGATTTGCATTCTCCTGGCTATTCCTTGGCCCCACGCGCGAACTGCAATCCGCGGAATTCCTGCCGAGCACACCCGGGTGGACGCCGAAGGCGGAGTAAGCGACGTGACGTGTTCCGGCGTCGAGATGCGGCTGAAGATTGCGGCGTCCAACGGAACTTTCAGGTTGCATACGCGCGATTACACACGGGTGGACATTTCCGAAGATGTTCCGTTTCAAGCGGGCGAGTTCAAGCCGTGCACGGAGCTGGACGGGAAAACCGCGAAGATAACTTTCGTAACGGTGGAACGCAAAAACTACGACGGCGAAATTCAATCCATCGAAGTGGAGAGCGAGCAGAGAAGGTAGCTACATTAAAGGACGCACAGCCGCGAGATCGAAAGCTCGCGGGAACTGCGCCGCGAAAGGCGGGCGCTGCGCGCCGCCGCTTTTTGTCGGAGCTGAGGCTCCGACCCCCTGAAAGACTACCGGGAGCGTACGTATGGCAGAGGCATAACTACATCGAAGGCGCAGGGTCCGTGTTCATTCCTCGATCGAGCGAATTCCGCTACTGTTGCGGCTGCTGATAGACAATTTTGCCGCCGACGATGGTCATCACCACCGGGAGGGTGAGGATGTCGGAGGCTCTCGTTTGATTGAGGTCCCTCGGGTACACCACGATGTCCGCCAGCATTCCGGGGGCGATAGTTCCCTTCCGCTGCTCTTCGAATTGCGCGTAGGCGGAACCCACTGTGTATGCGAGGAAGCAATCCCTCGCGCGCAAACGCTCTTGCGGCTCCCAGCCGTGGTCGGGCGTTCCGTCGGTCAATTGCCGCGTGACGCAGGCGTAGATTCCACGAAGAGGATTGATTGCTACGACGGGATGGTCCGTGCCGAAGGCGAGACGGACGCCGTTCTTTTCCATGGTATGCCAGGCATAGGCGCCGCGTGAACGTTCCGGGCCAAGACGGTCTTCGGCCCAACGTTCGTCATCGAGCAGATGCGCGGGCTGCATGGAGGCGATGACGTTCAGTTTTCCGAAGCGAGCGAAATCGCTGGGTTCAACCACTTGCGCGTGTTCGACGCGGTCGCGGCGGTCGCGCGGGCCATTGGCTTCGAGCACGGCGGCGAACGTGTCGAGCGCGACATGGTTTGCGCGATCGCCGATGGCGTGGAATCCTAGTTGGAATCCTGCGCGGTCGCGCTCGATGGCCATTTGTTTGATTTGATCGGGATTTACTTCCAGAATGCCCGAGGTGTTCGGATCGTCGGAATATGGCGCGAGCATGGCTGCGGTGCGCGAACCGAGCGAGCCATCCAAGATCAACTTCAACTGGCCGGTCGTGAGCCAAGGGTCGCCCGGATTTCCCGGCGAAGTACTGCCGCCGATGCGACGCATTTCTTCGAGTCGCGGAAGCGGAGCATTAAAAGGAAGCCATTCCGTGATTCTGAATTTCAACTTCCCTTCCCGCTGAAGCTGCTGCAGGAGGAGAAAGTTCTGCCAGCCCCAATTTGCAGAGTCATCCGCATCCATCACGGAATTGTCCTGCACGGAAGTGACGCCGTATTGGGCGGCTTCGTCCATGACGAGTTCAAACCCGCGGAGCCGCTGCTCCGCGGTGTAGGGCGGAACGCGCTTGTAGACAAGGTTCATCGCGGAGACTTCTTCGAGCATGCCGGTCGGCTCGCCGGATTTCGCGTCGCGTTCGATATGTCCGCCAGGAGGGTCCGCAGTGCCGCGTTTGATGCCCGCGATCTTAAGCGCGCGGGAATTTGCGACGGCTACATGGCCGTCGAGCCGGCCGAAGAGCATGGGATGCTCGGTGGAGATAGCATCGAGGTCTTGCCGAGTAGGGAATTTCTTCTCGGGCCATAGAGTGTGATCCCAGCCCCGGCCTAAAATCCATTCGCCGGGCTTGTAATCTTTCAGGCGATCGCGAATGCGCTGCTGAAATTCGGTGAGAGATTTCGCGCCGGTAAGATCCACTTCCAACTTTGCATAAGCCGCGCTGAAAAGATGCGCGTGCGCGTCGTTAAATCCGGGCATGGCGAATTGTTTGTGCAAATCGATTACACGCGTGTTAGGGCCAATGAGGGCTTCGACATCGGCGGCTTGTTCGGATTTGATGGCGTCTGAGATATTGAAAGCGACAGCCACGATTGTTCCGCCGCGAATTGCAATCATGCTTGCGCGCGGATGAGTTTCGTCCATGGTAGCTATGACTGCGTTTGTCAGGAGGAGGTCTGCCGGAATTTGTGCCGATGGCACGGAGGTCTGATTCTGGGGCGGCGAATTTTGCGGCGCTTCCGCCTTGATGACCTGCCAACCGACGGCGCCGAGAGAGAGCGCGACGAGCGTCGCCGCAAAAATCCGGACGCAGACGGCGAGTAAGCTGGTGCGCGCGTTCTGCGATGCCATCCGCGAAAACAGCCTGGAGGATCGCAGCACTAGGGCTGGACTCCGGCGAGAGCGACCGTGGTCAGGAAGAGGCGCTTGAGTCCGGTTTCGCGTCCGGTCGCGTCGTACCATTCCGTGAGCGTGTGCGAGCCTCCGCCTTTGCCTCCTCCACCGACGGAGACGGCGGGAATGCCGAGAGACAGGGGGATGTTCGCATCGGTGGAACTGCGTTCGAGGCGCGAACGATTACCCAGAAAGGCGTCAACATTCCGAAACGTGTCCAGAAGGGGCGAGTCGTCAGGAAGTTTTCCAGCGGGGCGCGAGCCGAGCGAGCGGACACTTACTTTCAGCGGGTCATTATTCACGCGCGCGGCGGACATTTCTTCTTTTATGCCGGCATCCACAGCGTCGCGGAGAGTGGCCTCCATGATTTTCACCTGCGCTTCCTGTTCCGAACGGAGGTCAACTTTGACGGACGCGCTTGCAGGGATGGAATTCACGGAGGTGCCGCCTTCAATGACTCCGAAGTTGAAAGAGCTGCGCGGATTATCCGGAACGTTGACGGATGAAAACTTTACAATCGCGCGCGCGAGGGCGGTGATTGGATTGGGCGCGCCGAAATCGGACCAACTGTGACCACCGGCGCCGGTGATGGTGATTTCCACGCGCTGCGAAGCGATGCCTTGTGTGGTGATGTGCTCGATGGAAGCTCCATCGACGGCGATTACGGCAGCCAGGCGCGAACCATAACTTTCCACCAGAGCGCGAATGCCGCGAAGATTGCCTTCGCCTTCTTCACCGACATCGCCGGCCAGGACGATTGTTTTTGTGGTGCGAATGCGAGATTCAGAAAGCGCGCGCGCCAAACCGGCGAGAGCGGCGAGGCCGGCTCCATTGTCGGCGATACCTGGAGCGGTCAAGCGATTGGCGTCGCGTTTGACGCGCACATCGGTGGAAGCGGGGAAAACGGTGTCGAGATGAGCGACGAGAAGAATGACGGATTTTGTGTCGGTGCCGGGACGCTCGGCGATGACGTTGCCGGTTTTGTCGATGCGAACCTGCATGCCAGTGGCTTCGAATAGTGATTTGAGGAATTCACCACGGCGCGCTTCGTTGAATTCGGGAGCGGGAATTTCCGTGAGGCGGACCTGCTGGTCGGTTACCCAAGGCACGTTTTTAGTGATCCAGTCGAGGCCGCGGGCGCAGTCCGGCGTCTCGGCGAGCTTTTCGATCGAGTCATCCGTGGCGCGCGAGGAAAGTGTGACCATCAAGAGAAAGATACAGGAGATGTGAGCGAGTTTCACGTGTTTCGTGCACGGATTTTAGCAGCGAGGCGAGGGGGCAAGCAAGGCGGCGGTAGGGGCACAGTCTGAAATGCGACATACAGATCTGCGAGAGAGGACGACTGCGGGAACTTCAGCGGCTAAAGCCGCTTGGATTCGGCGATGGTTATGTCGTGGCTAAAGCCACGACCCACAAAGATGTTTGATGGCTAACGCCACGATACCCGAAGAATGTTCAATGCTAAGGCCACGACACCCGAAGAATGTTCAATGCTAAGGCCACGACACCCGAAGAATGTTCAATGGCTGAAGCCACGATGCACGAAGATGTTTGGGTGGCTGACGCCACGATGCACCCGCGGCCGCACGGCGCCAGCTGGGCTTCGCAAAGACTCAGAATATTTCTACGATCTAGTTACCGCGCGAGGTGGAGGAGCCAAGCAATGCGAGGATTTCTTCTTCGGTGAGGACGCGCTCGGATTGTTTTGCGACGTTGAAGATGCGGTCCACGAGTTCGTCCGTGGCGGGGACGCCGCGTTTTTCCAGCCAAAAGATTACGTTGGAACGGCCGCTGAGCGGGCCGACTTCAATCACCTGCTCGAGACCGAAGAGATGCGAGGGCACGCCGCTATAAATTGAGTTGGCCAGCTCGTGATCGTTTTTCTTGTAGGCTTTCACGATGGCGGCGGCGTGGACGCCGGTGGCGGTGCGAAACGCGTCGCGTCCGACCACCGGGATAATTTGGCGGAATTTCGGTGTGGGTGGCTTTGGCGACGGCGCGAGAATATTTTTTGAGCGTCGAAAGGTCGCGATCAATCAGGCCGAGCAGGCGGAGATTGACGAGCATCAGTTCCATCGGGGTGTTTCCGACGCGCTCGCCCAACGCGAGGGCTGCGGCATGAACTTGATCGGCTCCGGCCGCGATAGCTGCTAGCGAATTGGCGATGGCGAGGCCGCGATCGTTGTGGCCGTGCCAGTCCACGCGAATTTTTTCCCCGGAAGGTTTGACCACTTCGTTGATCACGAAATTTACGAGATTGAATGCGCCGCGCGGAGTGGCGTGGCCGACTGTGTCGCATAGAACGATGGAGCGCGCGCCGGAACGAATGGCGGTGGAATAAAGCGTGATTACGGTGGACGGGTCGGTGCGCATGGTGTCTTCGGTGACGTACATCACGGGAAGGCCTGCAGAGGCGGCGAATTTTACGGCTTCTTCGGTGGTGCGCTGGAGGTGATCGACGGTCCAGTCTTCGACTAAACGGCGAATGGGGCTGGAGCCGATGAAGGTAGCGGCTTCGATCGGCATGCCTACGCGCTCGGAAATTTCGATGATGGGCTTGATGTCGTTCTTGTGGGTGCGCGCGGCGCAATTCGGGCGGATCTTCATGCGCGTGTTTACGATTTCGCGCGCGAGGGCTTCGGTGTCGGCGTAGGCGCGCGGGCCAGCGCCGGGGAGGCCGATATTTACTGTGTCGATGCCGAGCGATTCCATCAGGTGAAGGATTTCGATTTTTTCGGCGATGGTGGGATCGTGGACGGAAGGATTTTGCAAACCGTCGCGGAGGGTTTCGTCGTTGAGCATGACACGGCGGTCGACGGGGATTTCAGCGCCGGTGTACGTGTTCCAGTCGTGGATGAGTTCGTGTTTCATCGTCGTGTGGCTTCAGGGACTAAAGCCCAAAGCGCTCTAGTAGCGCACGGTGTAGCTGTGGGGCGGCTGCGAGCGGTCGGGAGTGTAGAGAGTCTTGCAGAATTCGCAGCGATAGACTTCCACTTTTCCGCCGACTAGGGCTTCGATTTCCTTTGGGTAGTCGTACCAGCGCTTTAAGTGGCCACAGCAGAGCTTTCCTTTTGCGTCCTTTTCGTCGCAGGCGCGCTGCGTTGCTTTCTTTGGTTTGACCTTGGGGGCCTCCGGCGCGGCGGGTTCGGCGACGGCGGCCGTGGCTGCAGCAGTTGCTGCAGGAGCAGGCGGAGACGCAGGAGCGCTTGGGGCCGTCGCAGGTGGCGTGGCCGGCGATGAGGGGGCCGCAGCTGCGGGGGCTGGCGGCTTTGCCGGAGTTTCTGGAACGGATTCGTCGGGCATCTCGATGGCTCCCTGGGCCGAAGACTGATGAAACACATAAGATGCCGGGCCTGCCTGCCGGCGGGCAGGCTGAAGGCCCCCGCCACAGCGGGCAGGCCGGCGCTACATTAACATCTTAAACCCTTGCTCAAATGCGGTCGCGGCGGAAGATTACACCGCGGGCGCCGCGTTTATTTGCGAGCGCGGAGAAACGCTTTTTCCAGCTTGGCGCGAACAGCGATTCTACAAAGCTTCCGGCAGCGGCGGCTAGCTCCGCAGTGTAACCGAACCACCAGGACTTCGCGATACGCGGCAGGCGGTCCACATCAATATATTTTACTTGAACCATTTCGAGCAGTCCAAGGCGAGAGTGGGTGTGGCCCCAGCCGCTCGCACCGGGACCACCGTGTGGAGCTTCGCAGATTCCGTAATAACTGGCGACGTCGTTGACCATGACGGAGCCGGCGCGGATGCGGGAGGCGATTTCCGTGCCGCGGCGTGAATCGCCAGTCCAGACGCTGGCGCTGAGGCGGAAAGGCGAATCGTTCGCGAGCGCTACGGCTTCATCCGCGGACGCAACGGTTTGAATCGCGATCACCGGGCCGAAGGTTTCTTCGCGCATCAGATCCATCGAGTGGTTCACACGAGTAACAACCGTGGGCTCGAAGAAATTCGGGCCAAGGTCCGCGCGGCGATTTCCTCCCGTGAGAATTTCAGCGCCGCGTTCTACGGCTTCGCGAAGTTGCTGCTCGATTTTTTCGAGCTGGTTGAGGCGGATCATGGGGCCGATTTCGACGTCGGGGTCGGATGCGGGACCAACGCGAAGCTTTCTTGTTTTTTCGACGCAGAGACTGATGAATCTTTCGGCGATGGGCTGCTCGACGTAAATGCGCTCGACCGAGAGGCAGGCTTGGCCGCAATTTGTGAAACCGCCCCAGACGGCTGCGCTCGACGCGGTTTCGAGATTTGCGTCGGCGAGGACGATCATTGCGTCCTTGCCGCCGAGTTCGAGGACGGAAGGAATTAGCTTTCGTCCGCAGGCTTCGGCGATGCGGCGGCCGGTGGCGACGCTGCCGGTGAAAAGTACTTTGTCCGGGCCGGCGTCGATGATCGCGGCGCCAAGGTC
Organism: uncultured Acidobacteriota bacterium; assembly: GCA_963698005.1. Classification (GTDB taxonomy): domain Bacteria; phylum Acidobacteriota; class Terriglobia; order Acidiferrales; family UBA7541; genus Palsa-295. The sequence goes on along the minus strand of OY969113.1, from coordinate 788,327 downwards.
GCCCGCGCCTTGCAAAATTTGAACCAGGCCGGGGGGAAACTTCGCTTGGTCGATTAGTTCGCCGATCAACACGCCGGTGCCGGGTGTCAGCTCGGACGGTTTCAGGAGAACGGCGTTGCCTGTGACGAGCGCGGGAGCGAGTTGCGCAATCGGAATTGAGAATGGGTAATTCCACGGCGAAATGATGGCGATGACGCCGTGTGGATGAAATTCCATCCATCCGGATTTTGCCTTCAGCGCCAGATTGTGATGCGGGACGCGTTCGGCACGGAGCCAACGAGGAGCTTGGCGCGCGAGGAAATTTGTGGTGTCGAGAGCGAGCAGAACTTCGGCAAATATAGCTTCGACGCGGGGCTTGCCCGTTTCGCGGGAGATGGCATCGGCGATGTCGTCACGGCGAGAGTAGATCGCATCGCGGAGACGGAGCAATGCCGCGCAGCGGTCGGCAAGCGGACGGGCTGCCCAATCTTTTTGAGCTAGGCGGGCGCGTTCGAAAATCGCGGGCAAGTCGTTTGCACGGGTGGCTTGGAAGCGCGCGACGACTTCATTTGTGGCGGGGTCGATCGAATCTATGAAACTTGTCTCCCGCGAGACGGGGATAGAGAGCGAATGTGGAGTTACGGCCATGATTTTTGCGATTGTACCTGATTTGGGGGAATTCGCGATGTGGAGGGCGATGAAGAAGTCAAAAGAGCCGGCGAGACGCCCTTCGGCTCCGCTCAGGACAAGCCGGCGCTACCCTTCGCGAAAGCGCTCAGGGTGAATTCCTTCGGAATTCACGAAAAACCGGGGCGGTGCCGGCGCGTTGAGGCTGGGCGATGTTACAACGGGCGCAGCATGCTGCGCCCCTACGGACCGGGGTACGGCAAAACACGTATGGGCTTCCTCCGCTGCCGACCAACATGTAGCTCACCTCTTTAGAGGTGAGGCATTTCGCGTTTCTAGCCAGGGCAACGGCGTTGATGAGGAGTTGCGGTCAAGGTTGCTGCACAGCGCGACGACGAGACGCGGAGGACGCAAGAGAATCGGTGGGGTCGGGATAGTCCAGCGCGACGAGGTACAGGCCTTCGGGAGGGACGGTGGGGCCGGAGCGGGAGCGGTCGCGTAATTCAAATATTTGAGGGACGTCGCCTGGAGAGAGGCGGCCTTTGCCTACGTCAATCAGAGTGCCGACAATTTTTCGGACCATGTAGCGGAGGAATGAGCGGCCGCGAACGACGTAATGGAGTTCGTCGGAGTGAGGCGGACGGATAATTTCCGAAGAATAAATGAGGCGCAGCATGTCGCGTTCAGCATCATCGTCTTCGGAACCCGAAGATGCGGCGAAGGACGTAAAATCGTGCTCGCCTTCGAAAAGGCGCGCGGCGGCGGACATGGCGGCTTCGTCCAGTGGCCAGGGATAGTGGAGCGCGCGGCGGTAATCAAACGGCGGGAGCACGCGGCCACGATAGATGCGGTAGCGATACGTTTTGCCTTGAGCCAGCCAGCGTGAATGGAAATCGTGGCCGACTTCTTCGCCGGCGACGATGCGGATCGTGGGAGGAAGTAGGGCGTTGAGGGCACGTTGGAATTCTTCGGCTGAAAGAAGCGAAGCTGTTTTGAAATGGCCGACCTGACCGAGGGCGTGCACGCCGGCGTCGGTGCGGCTCGCGCCGTGCACGACGATTCTTTCCTGCGTGATTTTGCGCACGGCGGCGTCAATTTCGCCTTGGATTGTCGGGAAGCCGGGCTGGAATTGCCAGCCGTGGAAGTCGGCTCCGTCGTAGGCGATTGTGAGTTTGATGTTTCGCATGCGCAGCAAGATTATCGCACGTGGGACCACCTGAGCACGCGCCAATGAGCCGACACGAGTTTGTGGCTTAAAGGACGGGAACCCTGTGGCCTGACTACGGATTGGCTCCCTGATGGAATTCGACGAGTTTTAGCTCCGTATCAGCGGTCGTGCCGTGGTGATGGTATTCGTAGGCTACTAGACCGATTCCCGCAACATAGGTGATTTCTTCGTCATCGGGATTGGTTCGATATGTGAGGTTGTATGCAGTTCGAGGGCCAGGAGAAATCCCCTTCACACCGTTCAATGAAACCTGGCCGGCTGATTCAACAACCCAACAGTAGTGGGAATCCGAGCGAGCCATTCCTTCGGGATCACAGAATTTCTTCCCCTTTGCTAAAGGAAGATCAAGAAAGATGTTGTCATCACTTAGGACACTCGTCAGCGAACCATTGGGGTCTTGAACGGTCTTGAGCACCTTATCGACCTCGTCTGAGGGGATAAGATAAAACTTCTCCTCGCCGGACTGAATCATCAAAGAATTCTTTGGGTTCGGATGGCCGTCCGACCAATTCAAGTCGGCTGGAAATCCATTTACCACGGCTGCTAAAATGTCTCTTCTTCGCATGCATTTCCGTACCTCCATCCTCCATTGGACAGCAGTTTCCGAAACTTCATTGCTGTTGTCGTGGGTCCAACGAACGATACCCCGGTAAATCCAATAAGTGCCTTCGGACAAAGGGAAGGTTGCGCCGGAAACAATCTGCGCTGCCGGACGAGCAAACGAGAAAGCGCACAACAAGATTGTCGTTAGCCACACGACTCGAAACTGAGATGTCCAAATCATTTCCGATAGTTCCGACCAACCCAGTCTATTGACTAGATTAGGTGGGAGCGAAATATTCTTAACGCAGGACGCGAGTGAGTTACGACCGGGAGCGGAGGTAGCGGGAGCCGGGTCGCGTGGGCGTGCCTCCAGCGCGACAGAGCGGGCATTCGTCGGGCTCGAAGCTTGGGACGTCCATTTCGAGCAGGGCGCGTGCGGGGACGTTTAGCTCGAGGCGGCCGCCGCTGCGGTCAATCAAAGCTCCCGTGGCGACGACGAGGCCACCTTCCTCTTCAACTACGCCGATGGTTTCGCGGGTGGAGCCACCCGTGGTCCAGACATCTTCGATTACCAGGACGCGTTCGCCGGGTTTGAGTTCGAAGCCCCGGCGGAGGGCCATCTGGCCGGAGCGGTCGCGTTCGACGAAGAGCGAACGGACGCCGAGGGCGCGGGCGACTTCATATCCGACGAGAATGCCGCCCAGAGCCGGCGAGACAACGCAGGCGACGGAATGTTCTTTGAAGAGATCGGCGAGTGCGTGGCCTAGCTGTTCGGCATGCTGAGGGTGTTCGAGAACCAGGGCGCACTGGATGTAAGTGGCGCTGTGGCGTCCGCTGGAAAGCTCGAAGTGGCCGGTGCGGACGGCGCCTACTTGTTCGAGCAGTTTTAGAATTTCTTCGCGTTTCATAGCATGCGCTGCCGACGCCGTGCAATCCGGGCGTCAATGGCAGTAGTGGCGCATAGCCTAAAGGCGCAGGGGAAAAGTGTCAATGCAAACGTGGAAAGACGAGCCTTCGGGGTGCCGCAAGCTAGTCGAATTCGCGCCTCAGGGGGTAGTCGATGATGATGGCGCGCCCGCCGGTGAGAGCCTTGATGGAGTGAGGCGCGTTGGCAGGGACGATGGCGACCACCCCGGGACTCACAATGTGCGCGACGCCGTCTATCGTTATTTCGAGCTCGCCTTCGATCACCTCATAAACTTCTTCTTGTGGATGAGAGTGCTCGTGGATTGACGCGCCACGTTTGAAATCGTAATGCGCGAAGGTCATGCTTTCCGAGTGGAAGTAGCGTCCATACCAGCCGGGAAGGCGTTCGACGACGTTAAGGGTATTCGTGTCGATAAAGGGCATTACAGTCTCTCCTTGGCACATACTAACACGCCGGAACACATCGCAGCCGAGTGCAGGCTCGGAGTCGGCGGTGGCACCGTTTTTCCGCTACAATCGTCGCGATCATGTCAATTTACCTGCTGATTCATGGGGCGTGGCACGGGGGCTGGTGCTGGCGTAGGGTTGTGCCACTGCTTGAAGCCAAGGGTCACAAAGTTCTCGCGCCGGATTTGCCGGGGCACGGAGATGACAAGACGGCGACGGCGAGCGTTACGCTGCAAAGCTATGCGGACCGCATTTCCGAAATCGCCGGGGCGCAAACCGAGCCGGTGATTTTGGCGGGGCACAGCATGGGCGGCGTGGCAATTACGCAGGCGGCGGAGAATTGCCCACAACAAATTCGGGCGCTGGTGTATGTGTGCGCGTTTTTGCCGCGGAACGGCGACTCGCTGATGACCTGGGCGACGCAGGATCAGGGGAGCATGGTCAACCCGTCCACGACGGAGCAGCACGCGGACGGAACCATTGACTTCAAACGAGGACATAGCCGCGAAGCGTTTTACGGCAATTGTGCGGACGATGACGTGGCGTTTGCGCAGTCGCGCCTTTGTGCGCAGTCGGGCGCGCCTCTTGGAACACCGGTAGTAGCGACGGCAGAGCGCTGGGGCGGAATCCCGCGCTATTACGTTGAATGCGCGCGTGACCGCGCTATACCGCTCAGGCTGCAGCGGGAGATGCAGAAGGCGTCGCCGTGCCGGGAGACTTTTTCAATCGATGCCGATCATTCGCCATTTTTCTCGGCGCCGGAACAGCTTGCGGATATTCTTTCGCGGATTGGGACCGCGTAAAGAAGGGTTCCGCGACCCGTTGGCATCAGGCGCGGATAAAAAGTGTTAACTGGCAGGAGATATAACTCCGGATTCAAATCGAGTTAACTCACAAAATGAACTGGGCTAGAATACGGGCATGCCTTTGGGCGGTAGATGGCTTGGGCTTACATTAGTTTTCTTGGTACTGTGGCTTGCATTTCTGTGCTGGCTTTGCTGGGGATTAGTACGGCAAACGAAGCCAAGCCACTCGTCGATTGCCGTTCGGGGCCGTTTTACACTCGCCGGAATTGGATTCTCCATAGTAGCCGTAGCATCATTGCTGTTTCTTCATGTGTCTTGGATTTCGGTATCGATTTCGCAGCACTTCGGTGTGGCTACCATTAGGGTGTTAGCGCAGTTCCTATTCTGGCCGACACTCGCTGGTTTATTCTTCAGTGCGGTAGGATCCGGAAGAAAGCGATTTTGGGCACTTGGCTCATGCCTAATGACTGGACTGTGGTGGCTCAGCCTAGCAATGACGGCTGCTATCTCAATGGGCGCGCCAATTGCGCGTCACTCTGCGAGATTTTTAATCCCAGCTAACTTTGTAGGTTGGGTTGAAGTGAACTACGGAGCAAGGAATATGCCAGCATTACAAATCGAGGACGGAGTTCTCATTTTTCGTATCCCTTCTGACGGTGTTCTAGCCACTTCCTCCGCGCTGGAAGAGGGTTGCGCGAAAGATCAATATTTCTATTACTCTCAAGACGGTTCGACCACCGAATTGAAGGACACCGGTTGGGGAAAAGGTGGAATGATCTGGGCAAACTCGGTCGGAGCACAACAACCAGTGAGAGGGTCTACGGCGGTTAACTTCACCGAACGGTTCTATGTTGGTACGGAAGAAGAGTATCGGCGCGGAGTATCTAACCACGAAACGCGACCTCTTAAGGAACCCACCGGCCAGACTTCTCCAGACTCTCGATAGACGCTTCCCGATAGCAAAGGACTCACGCCAAAGTTGGCTTGGATAAATTGACATGAAAGCGAGGGTCGGATACTCTCGATGATTGGAATAAAACTAATAAGGAGTAATGAATGGCACAGGGTGGGGCGGTAAAGCACAAGAAGAAAACGAAATCGGTATTGAAAAATATACGGCAAGCGGAACACCGGCAGGCTATCAATCGGATGAATCGCACGCGGGTGCGGACGGCTATCCGGCGGATGCGCGCGGCGCTTACGTCAGGCGACGCGGATGGAGCCCAGAAGCTGGCTTCGGCGACGTTTTCCGAGGTGGACAAGGCGATTCGCAAGCACACGCTGACTGAGAATACGGCGAACCGGTACAAGTCGCGTTTGACGCTGGCGTTGAATGCGCTGAAGAACAAGAAGAAGGCGTAAACCGCGAATACTATCGGCGGGATAGGGCGCTCCGAGGTTTGGGGCGCCTTTTTTTTGCTTTTCGCCAAGTACATTCGGAAAGGAAAAAGTAGATCCCTCGGACTGCGTGTCGCGCCCTCCGCTTCACGGAGGGAAGAAAAAACGCGCGACACTTCGCTCGGGATGACAGGTTGTTGTTCTCGCGCGAGGGAGGTGAGGGGTTGACCGCATCGATGGAATCGAGCGCACTTGTTCCGTCGGTGTTTGTCAGGCGGCTCGTAGCTGAAGCTTGATCGCTAAAACGAGGTCACAAATTGTGGAGCGGGCGCAAAAAAAGGGGCACAACCTTTGCAGATTGTGCCCGCACGACAAGAGAGAGAATTTTTCTGAACTTACTCCGGAATTGGCGCTGTCTCCGGCATTTGTAGTTTGGCTTTAGCGAGTGCGCGGACGATGTTTACTTCGACCGCCTGCTCGGAAGTGTTGCGAACAGTTGCAAGTTCGCTGATCAGAAGATACTTTGCGCGTTCGAGCATCTTCTTTTCGCGGAAAGAAAGCGGCTTGGTACGGCTGAGGGCGACAAGGCCTTTTAGAACTGCGGCCACTTCCATCAGCGAACCCGTCCGCATGCGATCCGAATTTTCCTTGAAACGATGTTTCCAGTCATGATGCGAAGCGGAGCGGCCCTTTTCGAGGAATCCAAGGACGGCGGTTGCTTGCGTGTTACGGATGATTGGGCGCAAACCAACGCAATCGACGTTGGACTGCGGAACCATTACTTTCAAACCGCTCGAAGCGATTTTCAACATGTAATACCGCTCCGATCTGCCATTCAGGTTGCCGTAACTTATCTGTTCAATAATCCCTACACCATGGTTCGGATACACAACTTTTTCGCCTAGCTTAAATTCCATAAGTGGAAGGCCCCCCCGAAGGGCATGATGAAATTTTAGGCAGATGGAAGGCCGGCGTCAAGCGAATCTCGTAATATCTGGAAGGATAAAGAGGCTGGAAAGAGCTTAATTTTCACGAGTTTGGCCTTGCAATTGCCCTATAATGGTGCTTGTGCTGATCCTAGCTTTAGACACCTCTTCACCAACCGGCAGCCTGGCCGTCCTTCGCGATGAAAAAGTAATCGGCGTAGTTTCGACTTTAGCGGAAGAAACGTACTCCTCGCGGATGTTTCGCCACCTCGAATTCCTGCTGCAAGAGCTTTCGCTGAAGCTAACTGAATTCGATTTGTTCGCTGTAGCAGCGGGACCTGGATCATTTACAGGGCTGCGGGTGGGGCTGGCCGCAGCGAAGGGCTGGGGAGAAGTTTACGGGAAGCCGGTCGTGGGAATCAGCGTGTTGGAGGCAATTGCCGCGCAATCTCATTCTACTGCGACGGTGCTGGTGGCCGCGTCCGACGCGCGGCGTGGAGAGGTTTATTTCGGCGTGTATCGACGTGAGAAAGATTCGTTAGCACTCGAAGGTGAGGAGTGCGTGTCGGGTCCCGAAGAATTCCTGCGGTCGATTGGAGCGCGGCCCGGAAGCTCGGAATTTGCAATCGTTTCGCCGTCGCCGGAGATGCTGAGCCCAGCACTGTCTCGAATTGAGATGGAGCGCTTGCCGCTGGCGCGGGTCGAACGGGTTTCAAGCGTGCTGGCTCCGGTGATTGGGCAGCTTGGTTACCGTCGCGCGAAAGGCGGCGAAGTTTCGGACGCGCTGACGCTGGATGCAAATTATATTCGCCGCACGGACGCCGAAGTTCACGCGAAAAGGCAGTAACGAACTTGAAGAGCCGCCGGGTTGAAAACCGTGACATCGATGGAATCCTGGCGATTCAAACGGCGTGTCCGGAAATTGCACAGTGGACGGAGCGGGATTATGAACGAGTGGCTCGGGGTGAAATGGCGGGATGGGTGAGGGAAGAAGAATCGAGCGTCTTGGGGTTTCTTGTCGCGCGAAGAGTGGTGAACGAGATTGAGATTTTGAATTTCGCCGTTTCGCCGGAAGCGCGCGGGCGCGGCATTGGCGCGATGCTGCTTCGAGAGACTCTTACGTGGGGAGAAACATTTGGCGCGGCGCAAGTAATTCTCGAAGTGCGCGCTTCGAATAGCGCGGCGCTGCGTTTTTACGAGCGGCACAATTTCCGGATAGTCGGGCGGCGCGAGCGATATTACAGCGAGCCCGCAGAAGACGCGCTGCTGCTTACTGCGAACCTTGGGTAGCGGCGTTTCAGAATACGTGTCGGCGTTTTGGCAGGCCTTAGGGATACTCAGGGTTTTATCCTATTGGCTCAGCGCAAGAATTGTGTTACATGTTACGGATATGTGAATGCGCTTTCCAACCTGGAGGGAAAGGATGCCGATCACGACACACGATATCCGGCAGGCGCTGTTAGAAGTTGACCAGGAATTCCGCAGACTCTCAGAAGAACACTCCCGCTGTGAATGCCAGCTGCAAGAACTCGTGAGACAAAGTTACTGGAACGTAGAAGACCTGGCGCTCGAAGTGTCCCTGAAAAAGATGAAGCTGCTTTTGAAAGATCAAATGGAAATGATCGTGGCGCGCCACCGACGGGACCGGACGGTGTTGCAAGTTCAGTTGCGCCAGACTCAAGTGCATTACGAAACTTAGAAGCGGCCCGCGCGTTCGCTAAGCGGCCAGCAGCACACTCACTTCTGTCGTACAATACTCGTGCACTCAAAATTCGCCGGTGCGTTTCTCTTTCGGAATCAAGGGCTTCCCACTCGCTGATGGTAAAAGACGCGTATAAATTTGCGCTGCCTCCGCTGATTGCCGGCGCGCTGTGTCTTATTCCCGGTTGGAGATGGCCGGCGGCGATTTTGATTCTTCTCGGTCTTTTTGTTTTTTATTTCTTTCGCGATCCGGACCGGGCGATTCCTTCCGAACCGGGCAGCGTGGTGTCTCCCGCTGATGGGCATGTGGTGGAAATTGTCGACGAGCTGCTCGACTCGGTGATGGGCCATCGCGTTACGATATTTCTCGCTATCTGGGATGTGCATGTGCAGCGCGCGCCGGTGGCCGGGCGGATCGCGGACGTGGTTTACCGTCCGGGAAAGTTTTACGCAGCGTTTCGTTCCGCGGCTTCGGTGGAAAACGAGCAAAATATTATTACCCTGCAGACGCCCGGCGGCCCTTTGGTGTTCAAACAAATCGCCGGAGCGATTGCGCGGCGCGTGATATGCTGGAAACGCGCAGGCGAAACGGTTTCACGCGGGGAACGCGTAGGCTTGATTCGATTTGGATCGCGCGTGGACATCTGGCTGCCGAAGGAAGCTGAAATCCTGGTGGGGCGCGGGCAAAAAGTAAAGGGCGGCGAAAGCTTACTGGCGAAATGGAATTCAACAGCATAGACCCCGTCGGCCCTCGAGAGGAACGGCGACGCCCCCTCCGCAACGGCCGCCTTCGACGCGGCATCTACATTCTTCCCAGCGCACTCACGGTAGCAAATCTGCTTTGCGGGTATTACGCGGTGTTAGCGACGCTAGACGGACGGTTCGCCGATTTCGACAATGCAGCAATCGCAATTGGAATAGCCTATGTTTTTGATGCCGCGGATGGACGAATTGCGCGTTCGATGGGAACGGAGAGCGCGTTTGGGCGCGAATTCGATTCTCTCGCCGACGTGGTGAGCTTCGGAATCGCGCCGGCTCTTCTGGCGTATGCCTGGGGCGTGCGGGCTTTGGCCGCGGCGAACGCTTCGGAGTCACTGCACCTGACGCAGCTTGGTTGGTTAATGGGGTTCGTCTTCGTGGCATGTTGCGCGTGGAGGCTTGCGCGATTCAACATCCAGGGAATGGCGCCGGGCGGAAGCAGATATTTTGCGGGCATGCCGACGCCGGCGGCTGCTGGAATGATTGCGGCGACCGTTCACTTGCGCGAAGGGCTGCCAATTTCGGATGTACGGTGGTCGGTGCTGTGGCTGGTGCTGCTGGTTGTGCTCGGCATATTGATGTCGAGTTCGCTGAGATTTTATAGTTTCAAAGATGTTCAGTGGACGCGGCGGCAACCGTCGCTTGCGATCATACTGTTGGCGCTGCTTGTGGGAGCGGCAGTCAAATTTTCCGGACCCACTTTGTTCGCGTTGACGGCTGCGTATGCGATCCACGGGCCGGTGATGCAGCTAATCCGCTTCGTACGACACCGCACAGCTTCGCGGACCGCCTAGGCCATGGCAGGCGGCTCCGACAAATCGACGCGCGTCGCAATTGTGGGCGCTTCTTCCCTGCGGGGCAAAGAGGTCAAGCTTGTCCTCGAAGACCGCAACTTTCCTGCCAGTGAAATTATTCTGCTGGACGAACCCGCCCTGGCTGGGACTTTGACTGAAGCGGGCGGCGAGCCTGCGTTTATCCGCGCGCTGGATGAAGACAGTTTCGAAAAGGCGCGGTTTGCTTTTTTTGCGGGCAGCGCGCAGGACGCAGAGCGGAATTGGCAGGCGGCGCTGCGCTCGGGTGCAAGGGTGATCGATATGACCGGAGCGATCGCCGCGACCGGCAAGGGCAGCGGGTGGATCCCTTCGCTTGGCTCGGTACTTCCGTTGCGAGTTCCTGCCGGAAATGGTTCGGGAAAATTGGCGCCTTATTCTTCTCCGGCGCCGGGAGTGGTGATTACGTGCGCACTCGCGGCCGGTCTTGCTCCTTCTTCGCCGGTGCGCGTGGTCGTGATGCTGTTTCCGCCCGTGTCTGAACGCGATCAGGCGGGCGTGGATGAACTCGAAAACCAGACCGCGAATTTGCTTACGTTTCGGCCGATCGAGCAATCCGTTTTCGACGCGCAAGTTGCCTTTAATTTGCTGGCAGGTTATGGCGAGGAATGCAAACCAGCGCTGAAAGATTTGCGCGCGGCGATTGCGCGTGACGCTGGAATTTACTTAGCGGGTCGCGCGCCCGTTCCGGCAATTCAACTGGTGCAGGCTCCCGTGTTCTATGGATATGCGTTTGCGACCTATGCGGAATTCAGTTCGCCACAGACGCCAGGGCAACTCGAGAGCGCGCTCAGAAATCTAGGAATGAAGGTGGCAGCGCCGGATGAAGGTGCGCCGAGCAATGTGAGCGTTGCGGGCGAGGGAGAAATTCACATCGCTCGAATTGAACCGGATCCGAGTGTCGCGAACGGCGTATGGATCTGGGGTGCGGTGGATAATTTGCGCCTCGCGGCCACGAATGCGGTGCAAATTGCGGAGGGATTGCTTGAGCAGCCGGCTTTGTAAACTCGGAGACAGACTTGTAACGTACAGTTCCCTGCTGGCTGTGCTGGTCGCGGCATTGTCAGGAGTGAGCTGCGGCTATCACGTTGCGGGACGCGCTTCCAACTTGCCGTCAGAATGGAGAACGATCGCGGTGCCGGCGTTCAAAAATGATACAACGCGTTACCGAATCGAGCAGCGTTTTACCGAGTCTGTAATAAAGCAGTTCCTTCAACGCACAAAATACAAGATCGTCCAGAACGCGGAGGAAGCCGACGCCGTGCTGCACGGCGAAGTGATATCGATTGAGACGAATCCGATGATCTTCAATGCGACCACGGGCCAAGTGACCATGATGCTTGTAACCGTGCATACCAAGGTGCTGCTGGTGGACAATAAGACACTGAAAGTGGTGTACAAGAACGACGATATGGTTTTTCGCGACGAGTATCAGATTTCGACTGACGCACGGGAGTTTTTCGAGGAACAAGATCCGGCGCTCGAACGAATGGCGCGAGATTTCGCTGCCCAGCTTGTTTCAAATGTGGTGGAGACTTTTTAATGGCCGATATTTCCCCGGAGAAACTAATCGAGCGTCTGAACGCGGGGAAACCCGTTGCCGCTGTCGTTTTGTGGGGCACCGACACGTATCTTCGCGAAATGTGCCGCAACAAAATCATCGAGGTTTGCGTGCCGGAAGCGGCGCGCGATTGGGCGCTGACGAGAATCGCGGTGCAAGAGAGCGGCTGGGACGAAGTGATACAACGAGCGCAGACCATGCCGATGCTGGCGAAGCGACAAGTGATTATCGTGGAAGGAGTGGAGTCGATCGAGAAAGCCGGCGACAAAGCGCGCGAAGAGATTGTCGGCGCGCTGGAGAAATATTTTGAATCTCCCGCGCCGTTTACGGTATTGCTGCTCGAAGCCGCGGCTATGGACAAGCGACAGAAATATTACAAACTGCTCGCCGAACACGCGCTGATTGTGGAGCTGACAATTGGCGGTGAATCGGCCGCCGCGCTCGCGACGCAAATGGCGAAAGATTGCGGCGTGGAGATCGACCGCGAGGCGGCGGTGCTGCTGGCGGAAATTCTGAATAGCGAGCCATCGCGGATTCGCATCGAAATCGAAAAGCTTGCGACGTACGTTCACAAGGGCGAACGCATCACGCCGCTCGTCGTTCAACAACTCGTAGTGGCCGCGCGGAAGAACACGATTTGGCAATTGGCAGATATGCTCGCCGCCGGCCAGCGTACTTCAGCGCTCTCGTTTCTCGATAACATTTTACGCGAGGGCGAGCAACCCGCGGGACTGGTTGGAGGGATCGCTTGGAGATATCGCCAGTTGATTGAAGTGCCCGCGTGGCAGGGTCCTCGTGTGTCGAAGAAGAAGCTACTCGCGGGCTTGGTGGCTCTGGCGGAGGCTGACAGCCAGTTGAAGTCATCAAATCCAAATCCGCGGGCAGTGATGGAATTTCTGATTGTGCAGCTAACGTAGTCGCCGCAAAGCCCCCGCCGAACGCCTCGTAAAGGCTTTCTTACTTTTTGGCCGCGAGTATCCGTTCAATTTGGGAGATGTGGTTGAGGTCGTGGCCAGCGAACATGCGGACGATGTGTTCGATCGTCTCTTGGCCGCGCTCGGAGTGCAAGCCGTGGTGCTTCCACTGTTCCGGCGTGAGTGTTTTCAGCATTGCGAGGTTCGTTTCGCGGAGCACGCGGAATTGCTCCAGAGCTTTGCGCGGGTCTCGCTTGTCGTAGTGAAGCGCCGTGACCCACGCGTCTTGATCGAATGCAGCCACAGGGCAGCCTGGAGCGCCCAAGATGAGCCTCATTCGCCACGCACCGGCAATCTCGGTGTCGGCAAGGTGGACGACAATTTCTGCAATCGACCATTTGCCCGGAGCGGGGCGCTTGCGCAATTTCGACGTTGGCGCACGGCCCAGGAGCCGCTGGATTTTCTTCGGGGTTGCGGCCTGGACCTTTAGAGGCTCTTGCCCGGCCGTGTGGCTAACGATGCGTTGGGTGTATTGCTGCGGCGTTTCCTTCATTTTTTCTCCTCGACGTTTAATCGCCCCGAATTGATTGTAGTTCAGCCACTCCGCTCTACAACTTCTTCTGTGTGCGAGGGACGTTGGTGGCTCAACCAAATTGGCTCGTATGGAAGTGACGGGGGAACTTCAGCCTAAAACGCTCGGAATCCTGTGTGCCGAAACGCTTATCTCAGGTTATGGAAACCCCGCTTGCGGAACAACTCCAACAGCAGCCAGTGCGCCTTAGAATTAAGAGAATGCTTTAGAGGCGGCGGTACGCGGGAAATACCTCTCATGACGCACCAATAGCTACGGACCATCCGAGGCGAGATTTGTGACGCTGAAGACGACGCATATCAGACCTGTGAAACCGGAGGAGCGGGAGCTCGCGCGCAAACACGAAGAACAGGCGGTGCTCGAAGTCGAACTGGCCGATCGAGAACTGCGTTCCGCGAACCTCCGCGCTGAGCTCGGCGCGTTCGAACGGCGCTTTCTGCATTTCGTCGGGCTGCGCTACGCGGAACTGGACGAGTTGAAAGCGGAGATCGCCGAACGGCTGGCGAAAGAACAGCCTGGCAACGAGCGCCTTCAGCGGCTAGCGCACATCGCGCGAGCCGGCGCGAACGAGACGAAATCGAGCGCCGGTGAAGATACCAACGAGGAGCCGGCCGCATTCGAGTCCTCCCCCGAAATGAAACGGCTTTATCGCGAAGTGGCCAAGCGCGTCCATCCGGACCTGACATCCAATCGCGACGATCGCGCCAAACGCCAGCAATTAATGGCGGAAGCGAACGATGCATACGAGCGCGGAGATGAATCGAAGCTGGTGAAAATCCTGACCGAGTACGAATGCAGCCCCGAAGCCGTCCAAGGCGAAGGCGCGGGAGCAGAATTAATACGCGTGATTCGAAGAATCAGCCAGGCGCGCGGCAGGCTTTCCGAGATCGAAGCGGAGATGCAAGAACTCTTGCGTTCGGATTTGTATCAATTGAAGTCCCGAATCGACGAAGCGCAAAAACATGGTCGCGACGTGCTGAAAGAAATGGTGGAAAAAGTGGAAGAACAGATCGCCCAAGCCAATCGCCGGCTGGAACTTTAGGCGCGTCCGCCGGTTCCGGACCAGCATGCGGAAAAGATTTATGGAAGATGGAAACTCCAAAATGGAATTCTGCTGATGGAGACACACGAAAAATCCGCCACGCGGGCGATCGTTCCCGTCGGTCAGCAAGGGCTGGCGGTGCGCTCTGCCGCGCTCGTGGCGCGCGGACTTCGCGATCTGACCAGGGACTCCAACTGGGTGGTCAAAAAAATATTCGCGGGACACACTTCTTCTCTTGCGATTTCCGGAATGGGCCATGTGTGCTTCGTTTCCCGCCAATTCCAGAGGGGCGGACAATACCGCACTGGAGATTTCGGTCAACGCGTGGTTCTCTACGACATGGAGATGAGCATCCCGATGATCGCGCTTTCGGTTCCGAATGAAGTTCCTGTCGGAACCCAGGATTTGACGGCGGCATTCGCTTGGTCGCCGACGGCGCGTTATCTGGTGGCGGCCTGGGGCGGATGGCAAACTGCGCTGCATTCCTTCGATTTACACGGGAAAATGTTGCTCGGCACGTTCGGCGAGTTCGGAATCATTCCGCGGTGCCTGGTGTGGTCGGGCACTGAAAAATACTTTGTCGAAGCGTGTTCGGGCGGCAAACAGGCGTCGTTGCGGCTTTGGCGCGTTCGTGACGACGGGATGTCGCCGAAGGGACCGCTCTCGGGACAACCCACGAGCGAACTCGGCGTGCCGGGCTGGCTCGAACGGCAAACCTACGAATCTGAATTCGGCGAGGAAGGAGCGTTTGGCGGCTATGGACGCGCCGTTTTCAGCCCTGATGAAAAAACACTGGCGAGCGTTATCGAAATTCACGGAGACTGGGCGGACGACTCCATCGCGCTGCTGGCGGTGCCCACTCTGAAGAAGCAAAACGCGTTTCAGGCGCAGGGGCACATCACCGATCTTTCCTGGACGCATGATGGCCGGAAGATTATTTATTGCGCGGCGGGACAGGCGTATTGCCTGACAGTCGAGACGATGAATTTCGAGCCGCTTCCGTTTGGCGCGGAGTTTTGCGTTTGCCACCCCCATCTTCCGCTGTGCATATGCTACAGCTCGTGGCTCAAGAATTCCGCAAAAGGACGGCTGTTTCTGGTGGACCTGAGCCGGATGGAAGTATTCGACGAATATGCCGCGGAAGGCATCGTGATACTGAGCTGGAATGGCGATGGATCGAAAGCTTATGCCGCGACGCAAAACGGAATGGCGTACATTTACGAACCCACGTTACTTTGATGAGCGAAATACAAGTACCGTCCCTCGGCGGCTGAAGCCGCACAGATTTATCCCAACGCGCGGCACGGCTAAAGGCGTGCCCTGACGCCACATCTCAGTCACGCGGAACGGCTGAAGGCGTGCCCTGACGCAAGACATCGATCTCCGGTAAATTCGTTAGGCTAGGGGAAGATTAGCTGCAGGGTCGAGCGTGCAATCTTCATACTGACGGCTCAAAAAGCGTGGATAGCCGGCGGCGGCGATCATAGCGGCATTATCAGTGGAAAGCGCGCGGCTCGGGAAAAATACTTCGAAGCCATCGCGTTTTGCTTGGGTATCAAACGCCGCACGCAGCTCGCGATTCGCGGCGACGCCGCCGGAAACGAGAATTGAGCGCACGCCGTGCTGCTGTGCCGCGGCGAGCGTGCGCGTTACGAGGTCGTCCACCACGGCGCGCTGGAAGCTCGCGACAAGATCGAGCGTGGCTGGCGTCGAAAGCTTGCGCAAAGCGCCAGCGGAACGTTCGCCCCGCGCGAGAGATTGCTCCCTCGCTGCAATTTCCGGCTGAAACTCAGGATGGCTACGCAGATGGTAAAGCACGGCGGTCTTGATTCCACTGAAACTGAAATCGTGGATATTCCCTTTCATTTTCGGCACGCCGAACCGAATTGCCTTCGGGTTACCGTACGGAGCCAACTGGTCCACGACGGGACCGCCGGGATATCCGAGAGCGAGCATCCTGGCGATTTTGTCGTACGCTTCCCCAGCGGCGTCATCGCGCGTGCCGCCGATGCGCGCGTAGGAGAAATGCGGGGCGCCGTTGTTTGACTCCGACTCCACGCGATAGAGCACCGTATGGCCGCCGGAAACGATCAGGCAGATAGCGGGCAGCGACGGCACAAGGCCGGCCTCAGGCGCTTCGAGAAACACGGCGTGGACGTGACCCTCCAGATGATTCACGGCGATGAGCGGTTTGTCGAGCGCGAGCGCGAGAGTCTTGCCGTAGGTCACGCCTACCAGAAGCGCACCGATCAGGCCGGGACCGCGTGTGACGGCGATGGCGTCGAGGTCAGATAAAGAGATTCCGGCTTGCTTGATAGCCTCGCGCACAACGGGAACGATTTGGCGAAGATGCTCGCGCGAGGCGATTTCCGGGACGACGCCTCCGAAGCTTCGGTGAATCGCAATTTGGGAGGCGACGATGTTGGAGAGAATGCGGCGGCCATCCTCGACGACTGCGGCGGCGGTCTCGTCGCAGGAGGATTCGATGCCCAAAATAAGATTTTTCTGATCGCTCATGCGTTTGCCTCGCCAGTGGGGCGGAATGAATATGTTAGCATGGCGCTTGACCGTCGTTGTGCGCCTAGCGCGCGAGACGGCGCTGCATGTCTCAAGCACGCGGTATCGTTCATTCGGCCACTCTCGCGCTCTCACAGGGTAAAATAAATCCCGCACGGCTGCCTTCTCCTCCTATACGATAGGAATAGCTGCCAGAAATGGTGACCATGAGCTCACAACTAAAACGCGTTCGCAAAGCTGTTCTGCCGGTGGCGGGGCTGGGAACCAGGTTTCTGCCTGCAACAAAAGCGCAGCCGAAGGAAATGCTGCCGGTGGTCGACAAGCCGCTGATTCAGTACGCGGTGGAAGAATGCATCGCTTCGGGGATCGAAAGTATTATTTTCGTGACCGGGCGGCGCAAGAACGCAATCGAAGATCATTTCGATTCAGCGCCGGAGCTGGAACGTTTTCTCGAAGAGAAAGGCAAGCCGCACCAAGCGGAAATGGTGCGCGAGATCAGCGGCGGTTTGCACTTCAGCTACACGCGGCAAAGCGAAGCGCAAGGTCTGGGCCATGCTGTGTTTTGCGCGCGCGAGCTTGTGGGCGACGAGCCGTTTGCCGTGCTGCTCGGCGACGTGATTATGGATGGCGCGGTCCCGGCGACGCGCTCCCTGATGGAAGTGTGGGATGCGACAGGACAGGGCGCGATAGCGGTGGAGGAAGTCGAGCGAGCGCGGGTTCACCTTTACGGAATTATCGCGGCGAGCCCTGGAAATCAGCCGCGCTGGGGCGACCAGCTTTTGCGCGTGACCGATCTGGTAGAAAAGCCACACGCCGACAAGGCCCCATCGAACCTTGGTGTGACGGGACGTTACGTGCTGCCGCCGGAAATTTTCGATTATTTGGAAAAACTGGAAGCGGGAGCGGGCGGCGAGATTCAGCTTACCGATGCGCTGAAGGAGCTGGCGCGCGGGCCAGGATTATGGGCGCAGATTTACGAAGGAAAAACCCACGACGCGGGGGACAAACTCGGTTTCTTGAAAGCAACAGTTGAGTTCGCGTTGAAGAATCCGAAGCTCGGTCCGGATTTTCGGGAATACCTGCGCGGGCTGAAATTATAGCCGCTTGGGACTGACTACTTCTTCCTTTTAGTTCCCTTCTCCGGGGATGATTTCGAATCACTCGATTTAGACTCGGACGATTTCGAATCGCTGGACTTCGATTCGTTTGATTTTGATTCGCCGGATTTTGAATCATTCGACTTCGATTCGGCAGACTTCCCTTCGGACTTTTCAGCGGAGTTCGATGAGCCGCCATCGCCAGACTTTTCTCCAGAGGCGGGAGAGGAAGTTTTCCTGCCGTAATCTGTCACGTACCAGCCGGAGCCTTTGAACTGAATGGCGGCGGCGGAGAGCATGCGCTGAGCTTTTGCCCCGCACTTAGGGCATTTCTTGGTCTCCGAGGCGTTATGGCCTTCTATTTTTTCGAATTGATGGCCGCACTTCTCGCACTTGTATTCATATAAAGGCAATGAGGAACTCCCTTCGGCGATGACCCAGCACAAAATAGTAGCATGTCTTCCGGCATCGTGCGGCGGCAACGAGGACACAACTGGGCGTGTTAGACTTGGCATTCACCGTTCAGCGCAAGCGCGTGACACAGCGATGACAAAAATAAAACCCAAGGAAGCGGGAGCGGGCTGCCTCTACGTGGTGGCGACACCGATCGGCAACCTAGAGGATATTTCGCTGCGCGCATTGCGCATTTTGAAAGAAGCCGACCTGATCGCGTGCGAAGACACGCGCCAAACGATGAAGCTTCTCTCGCATTTCGACATTCAGAAAAAGCTGGTGAGCTATCACGAGCACAACGAAATCACGCGCGCGCCGGAACTGGTGATCGAGCTGGAGCAGGGCGCGAAGGTGGCACTCGTGAGCGATGCTGGAACTCCGGCTATTTCCGATCCCGGGCATAGGTTGGTGAGCCTTTGCTTGCGACATGGGATCGAGGTGGTGCCTGTTCCCGGTGCTTCTGCGTTTGTGGCGGCGCTGGCGGCGTCGGGAATGGCTATCGAAGAGTTTACGTTCGTAGGTTTCCTGCCAGCGCGGCCGACAGAGAGGCGCAAAACGCTGCGCGCGCTAGCCAACGAGCCGCGCACGCTTATTTTTTATGAAGCCCCGCATCGGGCGGTCGATACGCTGGAAGACGCGTTTGAAATTCTAGGAAACCGGCCGGCCGTAATAGCGCGCGAGTTAACCAAGATATATGAGGAGTTCCTGCGCGGGCATCTTGAAGATCTGGTGGCGAAAGCTCGCGCGAAAGCCCCGCGCGGGGAAATCACGCTATTGATTGGTCCCGCTGATGGAGCGAGCGTGGCCGCTGTGTCTGCTGAGGATGCGAGCCGCGCGGTGCCGATCGCACGGCGCGTTAACGAAATTGTGAAAGAGCGTGGCGTGGACCCTAAAGTTGCGTTGAAGCAGGCGGCACGCGAACGCGGGATCACACGACGCGAGGCTTACAAGCAACTTCTAATCACCAGAGACGAATAAAAACCGCGACGAGATCCGGAACAAGATCCCTAATCGATTCCAATGCTGAGATTAATCTGAGGAAGCTGCGCTGGTTCGCGCGAAAAACGAATCGACACCGGTGAGAATTTCTGCGGCGTTATGCGCGTGGTGCACGGTGTGACGAAGCTCGGAGCCATTGCGAACGCCGTGGGTGAAGAGGCTCGCGAACTGTTTCATCTTGCCAACGGCGTCAGGCATTTCGGCGGCAATCAAACTGCGAAAATAGCCGGAAAGCAGATGATAGCGGTCCAGTTCTGACGGCTCGTCGTAGCGGCCGGTGGCGATGTAATCCGCGATCTGGGTAAAAATCCACGGATTTGACGACGCTGCGCGGCCAATCATCACCGCGTCGCAGCCGGTCTCTTCGATCATGCGGACTGCGTCCTGCGGCGTGTGGATGTCTCCGTTGCCAATCACGGGAATGCGCACGGCTTGTTTCACATCGCGAATCACGGACCAATCGGCGGAGCCGGCATATCCTTGCATGCGCGTGCGCGGATGAATGGCAATGGCTTCGACGCCAATTTGTTCGGCCATGCGCGCCACTTCTACGGCGACGATGTTGTTTTCGTCCCAACCGGAACGAATTTTAATGGTGAGCGGGATGGTCACGGCAGCGCGAACCGTCCGCAGAAGTATTTCGAGGTGAGGCAAATCGCGCAGCAAGCCGGAGCCGCCGCACTTTACAACTTTTTTCACCGGGCAGCCGAGGTTGATGTCAATCTGATCGAAGCCGAGATCTTGCGTGAGCGCGGCGGCGGAAGCCATCACTTCAGGGTCGGAGCCGAAGATTTGCGCGGCGATGGGATGTTCGTCCTCTCCGAAATACAGATAGTGCAAGGTGCGCGCGGAATTCCGCGTCAATCCTTCGGCGCTCGTAAATTCGGTCATGATTAATCCGCATCCGCCCAGCGAACGAATTACGCGGCGGAAGACCGTGTCGGTGACGCCGGCCATGGGCGCGAGAATCGTCGCGGGGCGAATAGCGCGATCGCGGATTTTGATTTCGAGTGGGAACATGGCGTTCGTTTAGGTTATGGAATCGCCGCCCGTGGGCGGAATCACAGCGGAACTTGCGCCAGCCGCAGGCCCGGAAGACGTTGCCGGAAGAACGGGATTCACGGCACCGCCGGAGATCGCGGCGGCGAGCACTCGCGGCTTAGGCTGCGCTCCATCTAAATGAGCCATCAGAGATTCTTTCGACCCACCAAAGAAGCTTTCGATAACTTGCGAGAGCGCTTGCGCTCTCGCGTTCTCCGCACTCAGATTCGGGCGATACGTGTACGCGCGGCCTGTCTTGCGACGCTCGACAACGCCTTTGCGCGCAAGGCGGTCCATGATGGTCATGATGGTGGTATAAGCACGCGGCCTGCGTGAGGCCAGGGCGTCTCGGATTTCGCGGACGGTGCCTTCGCCCATGGGCCAAAGCATGTTCATGCAATCGAGCTCTAGCGGGGCGAGATCGAGAACGGCATGTCGAGAGGACGGAGTTTTTGTGTCGGTCATTTATGCGCGCTCGTTGTCTTTCTTGTGCGACGCTGCAGGCGACACGAAACCGCCAAAGCTTGTTTGAGGCGAAGGCGAGCTTTGGTGTCCGACTGTCGCGGAAGCCGGCGATACCGGGCCAGACCGTTCACCGGTGGGGTAAAACTTATCGGCACGCAAAAGTGAACGGCGAAGAGAAGGATTGCGGACCGTCCAATCATCGGTGCCTTCGGAGATTCAAGCGTGGCGCGAATAGCGCCCATCTTTGAATCCATGTCGTCAAGAAAATGCAGCGCCACAGCTTCGCGAGTCTGCGGCAAAGAGGGTGAACCGAATTCGTAGGATCCATGATGGCTCAGGATCAAATGCTCAACCAGCATGGCGAGCGGAGCGGGAAAATCCGGGATAGCGCCAATCTTTTCGCGAACCATCGCAGCGCCGATGCTGATGTGGCCCAGCAGGCGCCCTTGCGTGGTGTAATCGATGCCGCGGGCGTAGCTGAGCTCGTCGATTTTACCGATGTCGTGCAGCACGATGCCGGTGAGAAGCAGGTCCGCGTCGAGTTCGGGATAGTGCGCCGCAATCGTGCGGCCCAGACCGATGAGGCTCACGACGTGTTCGAGCAGGCCGCCAATAAACGCGTGGTGCATGGTCATGGCCGCGGGAGCACGCTTCAGCTTGGGCACGATTATGGGGTCTTCGACTACGCTAGCAAGCAGCCCCTTGAGCCAGGGATTTTTCATGGCGGCCACGGCGGCACGCAATTCGGCGTAAAGCTTCTCGACATCGTACTTGGTATGCGCCAGGAAGTCGGAAAGTTCGTAATCACGCTCGACCGCCGGGATGATTTGTTCGAGCGTCAATTCCTTCTGACCGTTGAAAAGTTTTACGCGGCCGCG
Organism: uncultured Acidobacteriota bacterium; assembly: GCA_963698005.1. Classification (GTDB taxonomy): domain Bacteria; phylum Acidobacteriota; class Terriglobia; order Acidiferrales; family UBA7541; genus Palsa-295. Next base: position 766,657 of record OY969113.1, on the reverse strand, counting down.
CACGTGCACCACATCGTCGCGCTCGAAAGTGACGGCTATCACCGCAAAGTTCTCCCACATTTTTGCGGAGATTCTGCCGGTGCGGTCCACGAGGTCCAGCTCGAGCCAGGATTTTCCGGAGCGAGACGAGGTGCGAATTTCTTTTTCGCGGACGAGGAAGAGCGAAGTGACGCCCTGGCCATCCTGTAAATCGCAAATGTAGTGTGTTTTCACTGGCCGTTAATTTTGGGCTTCGCCATTTTCTTCTTCTTTTTGGCGTCGGCCGCGTCGGGCGTGGGCGCGACTTCCTGTATCACGCTTGCGCCAGCCACGGCGGCGCTGTCTGTATAACCAGGCTTCACCATCACGTAACTCTGTTCGCGCAATTGTCCGAGGTAATCGCGCATGGTCGGCTGCATTTTTTGCGCGTAAATGCGGTTCATAATTTCGTTCTCCACTTTATCCTGCGGCTGCAAGCCGGCTTCGAAATGGGCTTCCACTTTCAGGACTTCAAAACCGGACTTGGTCTGAATCACATCGGTGATCTGGTCCTTATTCATTTTGAAGACAACATCTTCGAGCTGTTTGTCCAGTTGGCCGCGCTCGAAGGTCCCCAAAAGTCCTCCATCCTTTGCAGTACTTCCCTCCGAAAAGTGCTTTGCGATTTCGTTAAATTCCTCGCCTTTTACTACACGGTTGCGCAGGTCGTCCGCCTTTCTCTCCACAGAGGCAACTTCCTCCGGGCTTTTGCCTGCGGTGCTCAGGAAGATCTCGTAGAGCACGACCTGCTCGGGACGGACGAAATCCTTTTGGTGATCGTCGTAATATTTTTTCACCTCGTCGCTAGGAATATTGATGTGCGAGCCCACCTCGCGACGAATGACTTCTTGCGTGAGGAGATTGTTGCGAATCTGAGTTTTTAGGTCTTCCCAGCCCATCCCTTGTTTCTCTACTTCCTTCTCCATGTCTTCCATGCTCGCGAGATTGTTCTGCTTGCGAAGTTCATCCAGGCGTTTGATCACGTCGGTTTCGACGCTGATGCCCAAGTCTTTCCCGCGCTCGGTGAGAAGCGCCTGATCGATTAAATCGCGCAGCAAATCCTTCTGCTTCTCTTTGTATACCTCCTCAACCTTGTCGGGCGAACATCCCTGACAGTCGTGCGCAATTTCCTCGTGCAGCGATTGGTCCGCCTTCTGCAAGTCCGAAAGAGTGATCGCGTCGTTATTCACGCGCGCGACGATTTCTTCAACCACGATTCCCTTCGACTGGGCGCGCGCATCTGTCGGCACAACTAGCGCTACCCCAGCCAAGCTGATGGAACCGACAGCAATGTAGGTCAAAAATATGTTACAAGTTTTCATAGGACTCACTCGGAGTTAAATTTTAGCTCTACGCTTGTAGTTGTAGCAATACGTTTCTCGTAGCCCCTGTCGGACCACCCTTTTCACCCTTCCATTCGAACCACAAGACACCCGACGGATCAAGCCGCATGCCCTTGCGCTTGCGAATCAGTTTGACCAACTTCTCCGGTCCCAAGGGCGTGTCCTCGTAAAATTTGATGGCAACTTGATCTCCTCGATGATCGACCGAAGCGACCAGCAATTTTTCAGCGAGCGCCTTCAGCACCGCGTAATCGAGAAGGTTCTCGACCGACGGCGGCGGAGGCCCGAAGCGGTCGTCAAGTTCACGGCGAACCTCTTCGCGCTCGGCATCGGAAGTAACGCTCGCAATGCGCTTATAGATCCGCAGACGCAGGTTCTCACTCTCGATGTATTCAGGTGGGATGCGGATTTCCTGTCCGAGGTTGAGTGTGGCACGCCGCTCGACGGCAAGCGCTTCACCCTTTCGTTCGGCGACAGCGCGTTCCATCATCTGGCAATACATGTCAAAGCCGACGGCCTCGATGTGGCCGTGCTGTTCGCGGCCGAGAAGATTTCCGGCGCCCCGCAATTCGAGATCGAGCGCGGCGATGCGGAAGCCGGCTCCCAAGTCGCTGAATTCCTTCAGTGCGGCGAGGCGCTGCCGCGCAATGGAGGTGAGCGACTTTTCCGTCGGGACAAGAAGATAGGCGTACGCTCGCTGGTTCGAGCGGCCCACGCGGCCGCGAAGCTGGTACAGCTCAGAGAGACCAAAACAGTCGGCACGGTCGATCACGATTGTGTTGGCGCGGGGAATGTCCAAGCCGTTTTCGATGATGGTGGTGGACACGAGCACGTCCGCTTCGTCGCGCACGAATTTCAACATTACTTTTTCCAGTTCCGTTTCGCGCATCTGCCCGTGACCAACGACGATTCGCGCCTTCGGAACCAGCCGCTGGATTAACGCGGCAAGCGTGGCGATGGACTCCACGCGATTGTGCACGAAAAATACCTGGCCGTCCCGCGCGAGCTCTTCTTGAACTACGTGTTGAATGAGAGTCTCGCTGAATGGGGCGACCGTAGTTTGGATGGCGAGCCGGTCTTTGGGAGGCGTTTCGATCACGCTCATATCGCGGAGGCCGACCAGAGACATGTGCAGCGTACGCGGAATGGGCGTGGCCGACATGGTCAGCACGTCCACGTTCTTGCGCATCTCTTTCAAACGCTCTTTGTGCGCAACTCCGAAGCGCTGCTCTTCGTCCACGACCAAAAGTCCGAGGTCCTGAAATTTCACGTCCTTCGAAAGCAGGCGGTGCGTGCCGATCAGAATGTCCACTTTGCCCGCTTCCATTTCTTCCAGCACTTTCTTCTGCTCTTTCTCCGTGCGGAAGCGGCTGAGCATTTCGACGCGGACGGGAAAAGCGGAGAAGCGGCGCTTGAAAGTTTGAAAATGTTGGAAAGCGAGAACGGTTGTCGGTGCGAGCACGGCAACTTGTTTTGAGTCCGCGATAGCTTTAAATGCCGCGCGCATGGCGACTTCCGTTTTGCCGTAGCCGACGTCTCCGCAGAGCAAGCGATCCATCGGGAGCGTCGATTCCATGTCGCGCTTTACATCTTCGATGGCGCGCAGTTGGTCTGGCGTTTCGTCAAATTCGAACGCGTCCTCGAATTCGCGCGTCCAATTCGTGTCGGGCGGGAATGCATGGCCAGGGGCAGTTTTTCGCTCGGCATAGAGCTGGAGAAGTTGATCCGCCATGTCCATGACGGATTTGCGCACCCGCGTTTTCCGCGCTTCCCAAATCGTGGTGCCGAGACGGTCCAGCACCGGCTGCGCTCCGCCGAGCGATTGATATTTCTGCACCAGATCAAGTCGAGCGAGGGGGACGTAAAGTTTCGCGTCACCCGCATAGCGCAAGAGCATGAATTCGCCGGTCGCTCCTTCGACAGCGACCTGGCGCAGGCCTTCGAATTGGCCAATGCCGTGATCGATATGCACGACATAATCGCCCGGCTTCAGATCCGAGAAATCGCTGAAAAAACTCGCGGTTTTGGGACGCGAGCGCGAACGCTGCTGCGAAGACGGCGCGACAGTCTCAAAAAGGTCTGAATTGCCGTACAGAGCCAGTTTCGCGTCAACGAATACGACGCCGCTTTCGATGGGAGCTTTGATCAGCACCGTGGACGGGCCCGCGGCGACGGAGCCTTCTTCGGCAAGACGCGTCACCGTCGTGTTTTCTTCCAACTCGCCCATGCGGTATGGCAACTCAAACTCGTGGCAGATATCGGCGAAGCGCTCGAGTTCACCGGTGCTGGCGGCCGAGACAAGAACGTGTTCCCCTGCGGCGATGCGGCCCCGAACTTCGGCCACAAAAGCGGCGACGTCACCGTGATACCGGGTGGTGGGCTGCGTGTGAAGCGTGCGGTCGGACGTGCTTCCTTCGCGCGCGACATCCAAATGTTCGATGGCAAGACGCGGCAGACGCCGCGTCGCATGCAGCCATTCTTCGTTGTTGAAGAGATAAGCGCCGGGTGGCTCGGCGAGCGGATCGTCGCTGTCGTCAAAAGATTCTTGGAGTTGTTTGCGATATTTCTCCAGGCAGTCAACGAGCAACGAAGTCTCGTCTTCGATTACGAGCGGGTCGGGGCCGAGGTCGAGGATCGTAGATTTGCGCTCTTCGTGCAACACCTCTCGAAATTCCCAACCGGGATAAAAACCTTCCGGCGGAGAATCGTCTTCACGGTTCGACGCGGACGGCACACGCAAACGGTCGAGGACTTCACGGTGACGAGGAAATTCCGTCAGCGGCATAAGCGCGGCGCGTTCTACGGGATTTGTTGAACGCTGCGTGTTGGGATCGAATGCGCGGATCGATTCGATGGTGTCGCCGAGCAGCTCTACGCGGATCGGCTGCGGCGATTCCGGAGAAAAGATGTCAATGATGCCGCCGCGAACGGAATACTGGCCCGGCATCTCGCAGGTGACTTGCTTGTCGTAGCCGGCGCTCGAAAGAAAAGTGAGAAGGTCTTCGTGCGCGATGGATTGGTCGCGCGCAATCGTGAGCGCAAGTTCGCCATAGAACTCCGGCTCGCGCAGGCGCCAGACTGCGGCCTGAACGGGCACGATTAGGAGATCAGCTTCGCCGAGAGCAAACCGCCAGAGCGCAACTGCGCGGTCTTCTGAAATTTCGGCGTGCGGCGAGCGCGATTCGTAAGGCAACACGTCGTAAGCGGGCAAGAGCGCGACGCGACGGCCGGGCTTGCCTGTTATAGCACGGTAAAACCAGCGCACAGGCTCGACGAGCATTTCTGCGCGCTGATTGGACTCCACAATCAAAATCGTTGGCCGGCCAAGCTGAGATGTTGCGACCGCGCTAACGAAAGCTTTGGCCGGGTCAGTGAGGCCCGCGAGGCGCACTTCGCCGGCGCTGCGCCGGAGCGCGTCGAGTGCTTCCTCAATTTCGGGCCGTCGCGCGACCCGACTGAGAAGCTCAGAGACCAGAGAGAGAATCATGCGCGAAGTTGTTTGATGCGTTCGATCAGTCGCGAGGTTGAATGGCCGGGCTCGGGCGGAATCTGAATCACTTTTGCTCCGGCTGCCTGAGCCGCGCTGATTTCTGCGGCAATGTGTTTGCCGGAGGCTGCGTCCCGACCCTGTGCCACGGCGTCAGGAGCGAGTCGCGTTATGAATTCATCCGCCCGTTCGTCGTTTAATATGACCGCGAAATCGACCGCCGCCAGGGCAGAGAGAATTTCAGCGCGCTCGGCAGCGGGAGTAACTGGCCGGTTCGGGCCTTTTTCTTTGCGTGCACGAGCGTCGCTCTGAACGGCAACGACTAAAATGTCACCCAACGCCCGCGCCTGCTCGAGCAAGCGGACATGCCCGGGATGCAATAGATCGAAGGCGCCTATGGCGCAGACCACACGCTTTCCATTGCGTTTCCATTCGCGGCGTTGGAGAATCAACTCACTTTGCGAAACGACTGCCAATCTCCTGCTCCTTCTTTCAAGACAATAGAAAGCCCGAAACAGTTAATTCTATCATGCGCCTCGGAATCGTCGCCGTGCGCGCGCCGAGCTCTGCAAAATGAATATTGCTAAGCCAAAGTGGTGGGAAATCGCTCTTGCCGTCGCAAGCGTCATTTGCCTGATTCTGGGTACGAAATGGGTTCGGAGCGGTGAGCTGCCCGAACAGCAAATCGTGCTGGATGCGGGCGGCTGTCACACGCCAGCCACGATACTGAATCCGCGCATCACGAACGAGCCGCCGGGGACCGTGATCCTGCTGCACGGATTGTCTGCCAACCGGCGGATCATGATGTATCTGGCTTCGGAGTTTGCGGGACACGGGCTGCAAGTGTATGCGCTCGATTTTCCGGGCCACGGCGACAGCGCGGATTCTTTTTCGTTCGCGAAATCGGCGGAGTGCGCGGCGGCAGCGATAGAGTATTTAAGCCGCAGCGGACGGATCGATACGACAAAGACAGTTCTCGTGGGGCATTCGATGGGCGCGGCGATTGCCATCGGAATGGCAGATCGCATTCCGGTAGCCGGCACGATTGCAATTTCGCCGGCTCCCATGACTCTGCCAAAACGCATGCCGTCAAACCTACTCGTCTTCAGCGGACAATATGAACTCGACGTTCTGCATCGTGCCGCAGCGGCGCTCTTGCAAGCGGCCGGAGGAGACCGCGCGTCACCGGAGGATTTCGCGCAGAAACGGGCTTTCGATTTGCGATACGTCGCGCATGCGACGCACACCAGCTTGATTACGGACCGCAACGTCGCCCATCAGTCTGAGCGTTGGATCATGCAAACTCTATTTCCGGACGTTTCGCCGGAGACGCTGGCGCTGAATCTTGATTTGGCTCCCTACGCAACGGCAAACCGAGGGCGTCATCGATTGGCTGGAGCGGTGCTGGGACTGGTCGGTATCCTGCTTTTATTTCCTTTTTGCGCCACACTCACAACGTCATTTTTCATGTGGCCAGACGTAGATCCTGGCGAAACGCGTCCGCCGTACGCCCTCTCGCTCACAGAGGTTGCGGTCGCGGGGCTGACGGGCGTTCTGCTGCTTACACTAGGTGTGCCGCTGAAATTTCTGCACATGTACACAGCGGATTATTTGATATCGCTTCTGCTGATCGTCGGCTTGGGTCTTCTTATTCTCAACCGGAGGTACATCAAGGAAGTTTGGCCTCCAAATGTTTCGAGCTTCGTTGTCGCAATCATTCTTGGAGTTGGAGCTTTCCTGGCGGTCGGTGGATGGCTGAATTGGCAGCTCGACGACGCCTGGCTCAACGCGCCACGCTGGCTGCGCTTCGCCGGAATCCTGCCGATAGCATACGTTTTCTGCAGCGCCGAAGAATTGCTGCTCGGTCCGGTGCATAGCGGGAGGCGCCGGGCGCTGCGGTTCGCGGCGTTTCTGCTTCTTCGGCTCGAAATCTTTCTCGCGTGCCTGCTCGCTTACTACAAACTAATGAGTGGGCAGGTGCTGATTCCGTTGCTGTTTGTCTTTCTCGCGGCGTTTTCGATTCTGCAGAGGCTTGCTGCCGATGGAGTTCGCAGGCGGACCGGCTCGGCAACGGCGGCGATATTGTTTAGTGCTATACTCGCCGCGTGGTTCGTCGCTGCTGTTTTTCCGCTGACCTGATTAGGACATAATGGGGCGTGATGAAAGAAATCGCCATCGTTGGCGGAGGGCCAGCCGGAGCGTTGTGCGGCGAGCGATTGGCAAGCGCCGGCTTCAAAGTTACGATCTTCGACGAACGGCTCGCTTGGGAAAAGCCCTGCGGCGGCGGGCTGACGTACAAAGCCATTGAAGAGTATCCCTTCCTGTTGGATTCACCCCATCCGAAGAAAATCATACGAACCGCCGAGCTGATTTCGAGCCGCGGGCATCGCGCGCGATTCGAAATGAACCGCCCGATCGTGATTTACGCCAGAAAAGTTCTGAACGGCTTGTTGCTCGACCGCGCGGTCGCGGCGGGCTGCAGCACGGTCTGCGCACGGGTTACGAGCGTAAACACGAACGCCAAGCAGGTCCGCCTGATTGCTGCGGGCGAAGAGCAAATTTCTGATTTCGTGGTGCTCGCTGCGGGCGCGCGGAACCAATTGCTCGCGGACAGCACGGCGCTCGGCGCGCAAGATCTTGAGATGACGCTCGGTTATTTTGTACCTACCGAAGAAGACGTCCTGAAGGTGAAATTCCTGAAAGAGTTCGAAGGCTATTTGTGGTCGTTTCCCCGCGCCGACCATTTGTCGGTGGGAATTTGCGCGCGCATGGGGCAAGCCACCAGCCAGCAATTGCGGCGGCATCTGGACGCATTCGTGGTGGAAGAAAAAATTCCAACAGCTGGAGCGCAGTTGTACAGCCACGTGCTGCCTTGTCCGCAGGCCAAAACTATCAGGGGTCGCCGAATTGTGGGAAGAAACTGGGCGATGGCGGGTGATGCCGCTGCGACCGTGGACCCAATCACGGGCGAAGGCCTTTACTACGCGCTGCGTTCAGGAGATTTGCTGGCTCAAGCTCTGGCAGCGGGAGTTCCGGAGGAATACCCGGAGAGGCTTCGCGCAGCTTTTTCAGCGGACTTGGAATTTGCGGCAAGTATTGCGAAGAAAGTCTTTCGCGGAAATTTCGTGGGCGGCGCTATCACCACGCGCATGGTGCAGTTGCTGAATTACTCGCCCGCATTTCGCGATCTCGTGCGGGATGTCTTCAGTGGTTCTCAGAGCTACCGCACGTTGAAGAAGCGCCTGTGGAGCCAGTTGGGAATCACGATTGCAGAATTCGCGCACAGCTTTCTCGATCCGCGCAAAATCGCGGTGGGATCGACTCCGGCAAGCGAAAATGAATCCTCGCGATGACAAAAGAAGGCCAAGAGAATCTCAAATCAGTCGGAGAGCGGCCGCGCATCGGTCTTGAAAGCACGGTTGAAAAAGTCATCCCGCACGAATGGACGCTTGCCGCCTTTGATCCTCGCCTGCCCGCCGTGCTTTCCACTCCAGCGATGATCGGCATGATGGAAATTGCCGCGTCACAAGCAGTGCTGCCGGAATTGCCGCCCGGCGCGATCACAGTCGGCACCCGCATCGAGGTAGATCATCTGAAAGCTGTGCCCGGAGGCACAATCGTCCAGGCGACCGCGCGGCTAGTAAAGCACGAGGGCCGATTCTTGGTATTCGATGTCGAGGCGCGGTCCGGAGAGCATGTGCTGGGCCGCGGCCGAGTCTTCCGGGCAATCGTCGAACCGAAGAAATTTACGACTCAGGCGCAGGAGCGCGGCCGGAAGTGATCATCTCGGTTGCCGCTTTTGCGCTAAAGAGCACTTTCGCACGCGGCTTGAGCGCAAGCTCGGCGGCGTGTTAACCTGCCTTAGCCCTTTAAGCTCGAGTGGCGGAACTGGCAGACGCGCCGGACTCAAAATCCGGTGGCCGCAAGGCCGTGTGGGTTCGATTCCCTCCTCGAGCACCATCCTCTAAACATTGCCAAGAATGACTGCTGACTTTGTTTCTCTTTACACGCCCGTAATTTTCGGCTCGGGATCCTAACGAGATTGGTTGTGCTGAAGCGCGCGACTGCTTTTTTTCACTCACGCGGACGTAGGCTAGTTGCGAGATTCTCTCGCTGGCTCACCTGAAAACACAACAATCCGAAACAGTAGGGCTGACCCTGAAGCCGCCACAACACAAATGAGGATGTATGGGTTGTCCGAAGGGTTGAACAGGGCCGGTAAAGGCCTCGTCGCCAGATTTCCTGTTGAGGCCTGGATTGCGAGGTTGACCAACCAGCCGATAAGAGCACCAACTCCCGCATAGGCTAGTAGCGAGCGCACGCCATAACGTCGGAAAATCATCCAAGCAGGCAGCCCCAACAAGAACTCAGAGAGATATGCGATTGGCAGAGCATAAAGGAAAAAAATGAGAGGCCCAAATAACAAGCTTAGCGCGGAAGGGCTATTCGCGCCTGCACTCTCTCCCGGAAAGGGAAGATAAAATACAAGCGGAACGATTAGAGGTGCAACTAAGAAGGCCGCGACTGTTCGCCGTCTGCTCATTGGTTTCTCGACCAAGCGTAAATCAAAACGCTCGATTGCAATCTAGCCCAAAGGGTGGCTTGTCACAATTGATGCCGCAATGGAACCGAAGTACTACGTATCCGGTTGAGACTGTGAATCCCCTAATCCTTGCTGCCTTATCCTTGCTGCCTTATCCTTGCTGCCTTATCCTTGCTGCCTTATCCTCAGCCTGAAGTACGGTTTACTCCGGCGAAACCAACGCTGCGGTTTTTCCCACCTTTGCTCAAATTTAGACAATAGTAGGCACGCTCGCACTGAGCAGGGTGTACGCGACCGGGGGGCGCGAACTCCAATGGCACAGCCGGAACACAGAAGAAGCGAACGGGTTTTGGTGGATGTTGCCGTGGCGATCCGAGGAGAATCCGAGGATCACAAACCATTTCAAGAAGAGACTTTTACGGTGACAGTGAGCGCACACGGCGCGCTCGTGATGTTAGGAACGAAGGTTGCGCTAGGGCAGAAAGTGACGCTGTTGAATCCCACAACCTGGGACGAGCGAGAAGGCAGAGTTTCCTTCATGGGAAGACAACATGCCGGGCTGGCACAAGTGGCGATCGAGTTTCTGAAACCAGCGCCGGAATTTTGGCCGATTAGTTCTCCGCCTACCGGGTGGAAAAGATCCTAACCACAAAACCTCAGTTAGTTTTGCCCGCGTATTATGCGAATTGCCTCCGGCAGCGCGGAACCGCCAGCGCTAGACGCAGAGTCAACCTCGGAATCTCGCCCATCCTTCGATTCGGAGCCACCCTCTCCCGGTGCAAGAAACAGATTTGATTCCACGCCGTGCTGCTTGGTGTAGAGATCGTAATAACGGCCGCCCTTCGCGTAGAGCGACGTATGAGTGCCGCGCTCGACGATCCGGCCCGCCTCAAGCACCAGGATTTGATCGCTCCGGCGCACGGTGGACAATCGGTGCGCGATGACGAATGTAGTCCGGCCACGCATCAAATAGCGAAGCCCTTCCTGAATGAAAGCCTCGGACTCGGAATCCAGGCTGGAAGTAGCTTCGTCGAGAATCAGAATGCGCGGATCGGCCAATATCGCGCGAGCAATGGAGACACGCTGCCGCTGGCCTCCCGAAAGTTTCACGCCGCGCTCGCCGACGATCGTGTCGTACTTTTTCTCGAACGTCTCGGCAAACTCATCCACTCGCGCGATGTGGCATGCCGCGAGAATCTCTTCTTCGCTGGAATCGGGTCGCGAGAAAGCGACGTTTTCGCGGATGGTGCCGTCGAACAAGAACGTTTCCTGTAACACCACACCCAATTGCGAGCGGTAGGAATCGAGCCGCACCAGCGACAGATCATGCCCATCCACGAGAATGCGGCCGCTCGTCGGCACATAGAACGCAGCAATCAGTCCGATAACAGTCGATTTCCCTGCGCCAGACGGGCCGACCAGCGCAGTTACAGTTCCCGGTTCCGATACGAAGCTGACATCGCGCAAGACGGGCTTTCCGGTGTCGTAGGCAAAGTCGACATTCTCGAATATCACTTGCCCGTTAATGCGGCTTAGCCGTTCGATGCGATTGGGACTCTGGTCCTCGAGATTTTCGTTCAGAACTTCACGCGTGCGTTCAAGCCCGGCAAGAGCTTCGGTGATTTGCGGGCCGATTCCTACGATTTGGAACACCGGCGCCACGAGAAAGCCTAGTAAAGCCGTGTATTCCACGAAAACACCAAGCGTCATAGTGCCGGCGAGAATATGCCGCGCTCCGAGAAACATGATTGCTGCGCTGACAATACCCATCAGGCTGGTGGCGGAGAGGCTCATCAGCGATGTCGCGGTGAGCGTTTTTAGCACGTTATCGAGCAGCCTTTGAACTCCTCCCGCGAAGACTTTTTCCTCGCGCTCTTCAGCGTGGTAACCCTTCACTACCCGGACGCCGCCCAGAGATTCCGTGAGCCTGCCGGTGACCTCGGCATTGATCTTTGGTCTCGCGCGAAAGATAGGACGAATCGTTTTGAAGGCGCGGTTCAGGCCTAGCGCGAAGAGCAACAGAACCGCGAAGGCCACCGCGGTCATGCTGACACTGATCCGGAGCAGAATTATCAGCGCAAGAACAGCCGTTACAATCCCGCCCGCAAACTCGACCAGGCCGGTGCCAATAAGATTTCGCACGCCTTCGACGTCGCTCATGATGCGGGAGACCAAGACGCCAGTTTTGTTCGCGTCGTAGAACGACACAGGCAAGCGCCCGACATGCGCCTGAACCTTGATGCGAAGCTCGGTAATCATCCGCTGCGAGGATTTCGAGAGGAGTTGGGTGAGTGCATAAGAGGTTAAGCCCTGGACGATCGTCGCTGCGATGACGACGATCACGATCGGCAATAAAAGGTTCGTTTGTTTTTTGTTGATGACATCGTCCACCAGGTATTTAGTGGAAGCAGGCAGGATTAGCCCGGACGAGCGGTTGATGATCATTAAAACAAACCCCAGCGCGAGAATTCCCCGCCGCGGTCTCAGCAGCGCCAGAACGTCGGGAAGCAGCTTCCAGTCGAACTTGGGCTTCGCGGATTTGCCGGCTGCGCCAGGCTTATTCTCGGTGGCCATAAAATTTGGAGAATACTGAGCTATTCGTTAGATGCCGAGGGTCGCTGGAAGATTCTGCTCTGGCCGGCCGCCGGCTCAACAGAACGGAGCGAAGCTTCGCAGCAATTAGGATATACCGACAGCGGTATTTCTGAAGGCATTCAACAGGCGAATCCGCGCGTTGTCCGCAAGATTTGGTAGTGATAGACTTTTCGGATGCCAACCAAAAAGAAGGTCCGCAAGAAGACGACTCCTAAGAAAAAAACTTCGACGAAGAAAGCCCTAAAGAAGAAGGCACCGAGTAAGAAACCAGTTCGCAAGAAAAAGTCGATCCGCGCGGAAAGCTCAGTTCGCCGGAATGCTGCTGAGCCCGCCGGCCGAACTAGCGAAGTGAATTCCGGCATGTTCCGCCAAGGCCGCCGAGGTCTGGGGCCGAATGCCGGAGGACAATCCGGTGATATTCAAGCATTGCCCCGAGATGAAGACGTGGATTCGGAAAGCGTGGAGGAGCTCGCCGAGGAAGGCCAGGCGTTTGAGGCTGAAGTCGTGAGCGGCGTCGAGAATGCGCCGGACGCCGATCAAGGCGAAGTTAGGACCCATGAAGTTCCCGAGGACGATGTTCCTGACGAATATCGTGAGCGCGACAACGACTAACGTTGCGTGCCGACAACACTTGGCGGAGACCGCGGCTTAATCCGCCGCAGCCCCGGCCGTCACGGCATTGCTTTCGACTTCCGCGCTCGACGAGGCCTGTTTGCCGCGTTCGATCTCTATGCGGCCCTTGAAAAAAGCTCCGTCCTCGATGCTGATGCGGGCGGTGATTACGTCACCGGTCACCGAACCGTCTTTCTTGATCTCAACCCGGTCGCTGGCACGCACATTGCCGTGGATTTTGCCGTAGACAACCACCTCGCGCGCGGCCACTTCGGAATTCAAGTGCCCAGTTCGCCCGACTGTGAGCCGCTGGCCCTGAAGCGAAATCGGACCCTCGACTTTCCCGTCGACCTGCAAATCTTCCTCACCCGAGATCTTGCCCTTGACCTCGATGCTTTCGCCGAGGCACGCCACATTGCGCGCGGCTGGCGAGCTGGGCCGTGCAGAATAGCTTGTGCCCTGAGATGTCGACTGCGATGCCGGAGACGATGGCGATGAAGGTGCCGGAGAATAGCCTGGTGCTTCGCTTTGGGGCTGCTTTGTCCACATAAGTTCTTCCTCCTCGATTTCGATGCGACCGCGACGCGGAATCGGTCTCAAGGACCAATGTAATTACACTGTAGGCGCGTGCTGCAAACGAAGGCAACGGCGAAAAGGTTCAGGTTTGTTCACTACGGAAACTGACCGTCGGTACAGGTTGTTCACTCACCGCAGGGATGTTGAAGTCAGCACGGCTAAGAGGAAAAGCTTTCGAGCGCAGTACGCTCATCAGGGAAGTCCGAGAATATCCGGTGCAAGTTGGTTAAACGCAATACCTCGGACGCGCGAGGGTTCAAGTCCACGGCACGCAGTTCGGCTCCGTTTCTCCTCGCGGTATAAAGACTGCGAACGAGCTGGCCGATTCCGGAGCTGTCCAAGTAGGACACGCCACGGAAATTCAACAATACCTTGGTGCGTCCTTCCCGGAAGATATCGACTAACAGCTCATGCACGGCTTCTCCCTCTACGTTCGTGAAATTCCCGCGCACGTCCACAACCGTGACGTCTCCCAACTGCCGCGTATTGGCACTGAAGTTCAAACGGCCTCCCCAGGCTAGGCACACACATTTTACCGCATGGTTGGCAAGAATCCGAAATAGGATATGGATGCGTGCGAGGAGTATATCGGCTCAGGCGAAAAATCCGTGAACGGGACTGGGGTCAACTATCCGGAAAGTTCCTCTAACCAGGAGTCTAGGATCTTGAGTTGTTCGTCTGCGGTGTTCACAAAAACAAGCCCCATTCCCATTCCGGATTGAACGTAGATAATTCTAGCCAGCGATTCGAAAACGCCTTGATCGCGGGAAACGCGCACTTCAAGATTGGTGCCTTCAGGCAAGGCGATTAGAGTGTCCACATAACAGCCTTTGCGACTGAGCTCAGAAATGCGCCCAGAAATCTTCGTATCGGATTCCGGTTCTCGAAGGACGGCTACCGCAATGAGCGAAAAGCGCGGGACTTCACGCCGGTTAGAGTACTTCCCGCCTCCACCGACCGGATGCGATGGGGTGTCCGAAAAAAAGCCCATTAGGTCGTCTCCTGTTGGTTTCAGATTGGCACATTCGCGGACACGCAGCCAGGGTTGCGATATGATGTGACGCGTAAAATGTACCTCTACTCCCCTCTTCTGGACTCGAAGGTGCTGCGGTCGACGCGGCAGAGTTTTGCTTGGCATTGCAAGCAGGGTACAGTCAACTGCAATCCCAGCCCAGCGCACAAGGGCTGCAAATTATCAAATGAGTTGATTCACTGGGCGGATAGCTTTAGGCTCGTTGTCATAGCTCCAAATACCCAGCGACCTCCGTAGCTAAAACTGGAAACACATTTTATGAGGCTGACCGTGCAACCGGGAGATTATCTCAGGGATCTTCGGAATCGACTCGGCGTCACCACCCGAGAAGTGGAAGAGCTTAGCCGCAAAGTGGCCCAAGACCGGGGAAACGAAGAGTTTTCGATCTCAAACGCTTGGTTAACTCAGCTCGAAAATAAGAATTCCGTTCCCAGCATCTACAAGCTGTTCAGTTTGAGCGTGATTTACCGCGCGAAATTCGTCGATCTGTTAAGCATATTCGGGGTGGAGCTCGATGATAGCGTGCGCTATCACTCCAGTTTGCCACTGCAGAACACGCACTTAGCTTCCATCGAGGTGGCCGACCGGGATAGAGCCGTTCGTTTTCCAGTGCGGTTTGACCGCGGATTCCGTTTGGAGACAACCAGCTTGATTTCCCGGATGGTCGAAGTGTGGGGAGAAGTTCCGATAGCGCTCATTGAAAAACTGGACGTGCGTAATTGCCAGTACGGATTTATCGGCATGGATGACCGTACGATGGATCCCCTGCTGCGCCCCGGCTCATTCGTGCAAATCGATAGCCATCGGAAGCGCATTGCGGCTACGGGATGGCGTACGGAGCTGGATCGGCCGATTTATTTCGTCGAACTGCGGGAAGGTTACGCGTGCTCCTGGTGTGAAATACGCGGGTCGAATCTGACTTTGATTCCGCATCCGCTCTCGGGCTGCGCCACGAGGCAATTTGCGCATCCCGGAGAAGCGGAGATTATCGGACAGGTAACAGCTGTGGCAATGCGTCTGGTCTCTGCCGGGAACGGTCATCCCGATGGGCCTCCCAAATTGCCAGCGCAATCCTGACGTTCCCACACAGAAACTCTACGGCGAGCGGGTCGGTTGATGAGGGAACGGCCACGCGGTAAGGTTGAAGACTCTTCCAAGCTGCAATGAAATCCCGCGGGGCAGCATGTGTGCATCGAATGTAGGAGTCTATCTGGAGCACCAAATCCTCGACGGAAGAGCCCAAAAGCTGCCGATACGCCTCGCGATGACAGTTCGCCAGTGCTTCGCACGCCACTTCGTCCGAGAAGCGAGATGCCAGGCCGTCGTGGTAGTAGAGCCCAGTGTTGTAATCGCGCGTGGAGCCCAAGTAGATCATGCGCTCCAATGGCGCAGACATGTGGGAAAGCGTGTGGCGCCGAAGGTCATTGGCCGCCAATTCAACGTCTGTAGGGTTGATCGACATTTTCATGGACATTCTCCACGTCTAGGCGCCATGGCGTGCAGCGCCACTCCCAAGCGGATCGACTCCCTTCGCGCTTAGGAACGCGAGGGAGTTCTCGGAGATCGAACAAACTCTGCCAGCCGCCCCAGCGGCAGTTCGTACCATTCCGGGAGCAGCATACGGTCCGCGCAGATAAAATGCGATCTGAAGCAGGCGGCACGCCGTCAGGAGACCAGCGAAATTCAGCGCCAGGCGAAGTTCCGTCGAGAAGGTCAGCCGCGCGTGCAGACGCGCATGCCCCCGATGAAAACGCATCAGGTCCAAAACCGCAGCGCGCACTCGGCGCACCCAGCCCAAAGCAATATTCTTGCGATCCGCAAGGAAGAGAGATTGAACGCCGGGAGGAGCCGCGGAAAGAACGTATTGAAGATCCTCTCTTGCAAAGATTCTCTCCACCAAATCGTTCGGCAATAAGCCAAACTGCAACGAATCCAACGTCTGCTTAGCTTGCCGGAGATGTTGAGCGCTGCCTTCTGCCGACGGCTTCTCGCGACGGGCAAAGAAATAGAGCGACACGACGAGAACCAAGCCGACGAGCAACGAGAGTATGAGCTGAATCATCGGTCGGGCGTCCTATCCAACTGGTCTTGTATTGAACCCAGGAGTTGCCGGGTGCGTCCAGCCAGCCCTCGATAGTCGATGTCTGTAGGCTCGGGCAGAGCATCCGGAACCGGTTCGTACGACCACAGCGCAACGGTCCATATCAATAGAGCCGCCAGGTACGAGGAAGGTTCGATAACTTTCCAGATGGGATTGAAACGAATACCGAGGAATAGGCGCAGAGTTACCGTAATAATGCTCGCACCAACGTAAACTCCAAATCCCAAAATCATACCCTTCATGTTTTTTCCGATTTCGATGCCATAGTATCCGGTCAGAAAAACAACCGTCAGCAATGCAGCGGACTCTGCTATGCGCAAATCCCTCTCTAGGTCGGCCGGATTCGCGGCCGGCTTCCAATGCGGCAATAAAAATGCATGTATCGCAAACAGCAGAAAGATCGCACCAAACGCCATGATCGAGACCCACCGCGCAAACCGGTCGAGGCTGACGCGCTGTACGAACACGTGCCTGGAGATTTCGACGATCACTCCACATCCTAGAGCGGCAGTGACGAGCTCTGCCGGCCAGTAAAATCGTGGAACGACCGACGGCGCGATGTAGAAAACAGCGTCCACAACTAACACGGACGCAATGTAGGTATAAAATAGGGAATATTTCCCAAACGATCTACGCTGAATTGCCCGAGCCAGAATTGTCATTTCCGTTAAGAGCCCGGATATCCAAACGATTTGTGAAAAGATTCGCATCCTGTTGTGCTAAATCCTAACACAAATGTCCGGGAGGAGAAGGCCGAACTTCTCCCCCCGCTAATTGAGGCTTTAGGCAACCCCAACGACGCCCCACGGTGGGGGGTCTACCGGCGGCGTCGTTCCATCGATATTCCAAACCGGCCTTGTTACGGCTGAGGCCTGCGAAACCGGAACTGCGATCAGCGCGATTGCGACGAGAAACATCCAAGCAATTGTTTTTTTCATAAATTCTCCTCGAGAGGATTGGTCTTGATTTCCGGACCTCGGCCACAGTAGTCGGGGAGGATGCCGTTCAGCGCGGGTGCGTGAATTTGCTCAGGATACGAAGCACGACGGATTTACGAACGATGTTTTGGGCGAGTCGCTTGATTCGAAAATGTCGCGGGCTCATTCATCTTTCGGAATAACAGTCTCGGTACGAGCGGGGCGGTAGGGTACTTCTGGTTGTTTTTAAGGTTTGGTAAAGTAACGGTTACCCAGAAGGAAACGCGGCGGAACATACGCATAGAATTACCTGCCGGAAGTCTGCTATTAGTCTAATCAGGCGATCATGGATACAAATTAGATGCCCACTATCAATGACACCGCGATAGCTCCGACTCCGACCGGCGTCGAACTGCCGCCCGAATTTATCCGGAAGAATTTGAGTCACCTGGAACGCCGCGAACGTTGGCTTTGGTCAACCACCGTCGCGGTGATATTGCTGCTGACGCTCGGCGTGGCTTCGTTCGCCTTTCCCGCGCTGCTCAGCCGCGAGCAAAGCACCTACTCGCTCTATCTGAATCAGTCCGTGCGCGCTCTCGTTGGCCTCATCTTGCTTTTCAGCGTGTATCTCGTTTACCAGCGAAACTTAATTTCCAAGCTGCGCAACGAACTCACCGACCAAGTGAATTCACTCGCCAAAGTGGAGAGTCTTGCATCTGAGGTGTATAAGCTGGCAGCCCTCGATCAATTGACTGGGATCTACAATCGACGTTCAGGCGAACAGCGCCTGGCCCAGGAAATTAGCCGCGCCCAGCGACACGGACGTCCTCTAACCATCCTGCTGATGGATATTGACGCGCTAAAGCAAGTGAATGACAAGTACGGACACGCGGCCGGCGACACCGCATTGAAAGGATTTGCGGATCGCTTGCAGCGCGCGATTCGCGGTTCGGATCTCGCCGTGCGTCTTGGCGGCGATGAATTTATGGCGCTGCTGCCGGAATGTCGTGTTGAAGAAGTACGCCATGTGCTGGCGCGCATCGAAGGTTTCGAGTTCGTTTGCAATGACGAGAAGATACAGCTTCAATTCTCGCGGGGCTGGACGGATTACAAATCCGGCGAATCGCCTCAGGAATTGCTACACCGCGCCGATCAACTGCTGTACGCGGACAAACGCGCTGGGAAACGATCGGACCGGGTGGCGCAACCCTCTCAGGTTTCGGAATCCGTCCTATAACCGAAGCTAGGATCAAAAATACAGAAAATAGCCCGCACGACTCTCTGCCGTTCTGAACTCGGAATTCACGCCTCATACTCTTTTTTTTTGAACGCTGAAGGAATGTTCCTGCCAGGAACATTCCTTCGAAAAAGCTCTTGCGCCCGCCGGGGGTAACTCGTAAGATACGCCCCAGTTATAGGAAGGTAACCATGCCAAAAGAAAAACCGAAAGTGAATATCGGAGAAGTGATTCGGTCCTATCGAAGTGACCGCGGGCTGTCGCAAGGCGATATCGAGCGCCGCACGGGGCTGTTGCGCTGCTACCTTTCGCGGGTGGAAAACGGGCACACAGTTCCCTCGCTCGAAACGCTCGCAAAAATAGCGGAAGCGATGGAAATTTCCCTGGCCGATTTTTTCCCGGGTAGCGATACGCCCCAAGACCGCGAGACCCGCAAAATGCTGGGAGAGCTATCGGAAGAGGAGATCCGGTTCCTGGCCGATATCAAGAAATATTCCACCACGCTTTCTGAAGACGACAAGAAACTCGTATTGGCCATGATCCGCAAGATGGCTACGATTATTCCGCCCGTGCGCAGCACCAAATCGAATGGAGCGGTTGCGCGCCGTCCGGAGTACTAGCTTCCGGATTGTCCGCCGCCGGTGCTGGATTATTCCGGCGCAAGCGCGACTCCCGGGCGCCGCTTTCCGTATATTCATTGTGACCCCGCTTACGCGGCAACGGGCCACGTTGCTACCAACGCACCGCACGCGCATGCACGCGCGCTACCCAACGACGCTTCTCTTCGCTACAATGGATAAGGGATGACACAGAAACGCCACAAGACCGTCGGTGTCAAAGTCGGCAAAATCCAGGTGGGCGGAGGCGCGCCCGTGGTCGTCCAGTCCATGACGAACACGGATACCGTTGACATCGCTTCTACCACGCAACAGTGCTTCGAGTTGGCGCAGGCTGGCTCCGAGTTAGTCCGCATCACCGTAAATATCCCGGAAGCCGCTGCGGCAGTCCCGGAAATCAAAAAGCGCCTGCTCGACGCGGGATGCGACGTCCCCCTAGTCGGTGACTTTCACTACAATGGCCACGTGCTCCTGAAGAAATACCCGGATTGCGCGGCCGCACTCGATAAATACCGCATCAACCCCGGGAATGTGGGCCACGGCCAGCGCCGCGACGAACAATTTTCCACGATCTGCAATGTGGCGCGCGACAACAACAAGCCCGTGCGCATCGGCGTGAATGGCGGCTCGCTGAATCAGGAACTTGTAATGCGCAAGATGCAGGAGAATACCGATCACGACCTCGGCAAATCCTCAGAGGAAATCATCAACGAGTGCATGGTCCTATCCGCACTCGAATCCACTGAGTTGGCTCTGGAATGCGGCTTGCGCAAGGATCAAATAATTATCTCCTGCAAGGTTTCGCGGCCGCACGATCTGGTGGAAATTTATCGCGACCTCGCGCAGAAGACCGACCAGCCTCTGCACCTCGGCTTGACCGAAGCAGGCATGGGCGCGAAAGGCCTTGTATGGTCGGCGGCTTCGATGGGAATACTGCTCGGCGAAGGAATTGGCGATACCGTCCGCATCTCGTTGACGCCGCGACCCGGCGGCGACCGCCGCGAAGAAGTGTACGCGGCCTGCGAGCTTCTGCAATCGCTGGGGCTGCGAACCTTCGCGCCCAGCGTCACTGCTTGTCCCGGGTGCGGCCGCACCACAAGCACCACCTTCCAGGAGCTAGCAGAAAGTATTCAGGGCTACATTCGAGACAAAATGCCGGAGTGGAAGCGCTATTACGAGGGTGTGGAAGAATTGAAGCTGGCGATTATGGGCTGTATCGTGAACGGCCCGGGCGAATCAAAAGCCGCCAACATCGGTATCAGTTTGCCCGGCACGGGCGAGTCGCCACGCTGTCCCGTTTACATCGACGGCCAGCATTTCACAACGCTGGAAGGAAATTACGACGAACTGTCGGCGGCCTTTCAAACGCTGCTTGATGATTACGTCGAGACAAAATATCACAAGCGTGAAACACCGCTCCCGGCCACAACCACGCCTTTCGCTCCCGAACCTGCGAAACCCTCCCTGCGTGTTCTCGCCTAGCCCCAGCTTCTCCAGTACATTTATGTTCCGCCTTGCCAGCGAGCATTACGCTGGATAGACTGACCCCGATTCCGTCACTCGTTATCGAAAAGCTGCGCTAGTTTCTCTCACCTCTTCCATGAAAAAGAGCGAACAAACTAACCGCGGCTGGCGAGCCGGCTTCTGGAGCCTGATCGCCACGCAGTTTCAAACGGCGTTCAACGACAACGCCGTCAAATTCCTCGTCATTTACATTATCGTGGCGATGAATTTTCCAAATCAGTTTCGGGACCGCTTGATTCTTATTGTTGGCGCGCTGTTCGCTCTACCGTTCATTTTCTTCTCCATGACCGGCGGATACTTTGCGGACCGCTACAGCAAGCGCAGCGTAACCATCGGAACCAAACTTCTCGAGCTCGGCGTGATGGCCTTCACCATCGCCGGCCTGTATCTTCAAAACTTGCCGATGGAGTGCGCTTCCGTTTTCCTAATCAGCATGGAAGCTGCTCTCTTCGGCCCGTCAAAGTACGGCTTGCTGCCGGAACTGCTTCCCGAGAATCGTCTCTCTTGGGGCAATGGCATCATCGAACTCGGGACTTTCGTAGCCAGCATCTCGGCCACGATGGCTGCCGGAATCATGGCCGAGCGATATCGAGGTCGTGAGGCGATCGCAGGATTTTTGCTTCTTGGTTTCACTTGCGTCGGACTGCTCACAAGCTTCGGAATCTCGCGCTTGCCTGCCGCTGACCCACGCAGAATATTTCGGTGGAATCCGCTTGGCGAACTCGGCTCGCAAATGAAAACGATTTACGCCGACGGCGTGCTCTTCTGGTCCGTGATCGGCAACACCTATCTTTGGTTTCTCGCGGCTCTTTTGCAATTCACCATCGTCGTGTATGGCCACGATGTCTTGCATATTGACGACACGCGCACCAGCTATCTGCAGGCCGCCGTGGGCATCGGCATCGGACTCGGCAGCGTGGCCGCAGGCTATCTCTCTCGCGGCAAGATCGAAATGGGACTGATTCCCATCGGCGCTCTTGGCATGACCATCTTCGGCGCGCTGCTTTACTTTAGCCGCCCAGCCGAAACGCTCGTGGGTTGGCTCAGCGCTGCGGCGTTCCATCAGGGAAGTTCGATGGCAGCAAAGGCCGGCACATTAATTGTCTCCGCAGTGCGATTGAGGATTCCGGACTTAAGTCTGCTCGGGTTTTTCGGCGGGTTCTTTGCTGTGCCGCTAAACGCCATGATCCAGCACCGGCCGCGCCCGGAGCAAAAGGGCGGAGTAATAGCCGTGGCAAATTTGCTCTCATTCGTCGGCGTGTTCCTCGCCGCCGGGGCGTACTACCTCTTTTCTGATGGCTTCCACCAAACCCCCGCCGGAGTTTTTCTCGATGGCGCCATCCTCACGCTGGTCACCACGACACTCTCCATTTACTTACTGCGCGATTCCCTCCTCAGTTTCGTCCGCAAATCGCCATAATCAGGACCGAATAGCGCCGTTCGATACTTCTCAATTCCCTTTCGCTAGCGCATTACACCCGTTCGCTCGCAAATTTTCCCCATTCAAGCGTTTTCGGTTGCGGCAAAGACCCTCGTGCGCGAAAATGTGAGCATCGGGAGAGAATCCGGTATGTTGAAGCACGACCCCAATTCGGCAGAGCAAGTTACGGACGCGGAAGTACGCCGCGGCGTGGGGTCCGGTTTCGTCCCAGCCTCAGCGTAACTTCCTGAATCCTAGCCTCTGAAATCGGAATAAGGACAACGGCGGTATTCGCCCGCTTGCGTCGCTTCCATGTTCGAGTTTGCTTCCGGAATCGCTCCCGTGTTTGTGTGTCTTTTGATTCGTCTCGCGCTTGCCGGCCTACGGGCTCGGCACGCCGGGAAAGGAGGACCAAAATTGATCAAGCTGAGTTTTCCGCGGCTGCGTCGGGCAGGATTGTTCGAAGCGCGTGTTCCGTCGCTAGTGGACGTGCCACCGTCGCCGCGAAAAAGTCTCTGCATGGGGTGCGCGTACTCGCACGTCGTGCGGGGTTACGAACCGTGCGAAGTTCTGATCGTTTGCGGGTACGCATTTCCGCCGCGAGAGGTCCGCTTCCCGGTTCGCGAATGCACTGACTACAAGCCGAAGCGCAAATGCAACGGCGTGGAAATCGCAAGCGAGGGAGCGGTGAGTTTCCCGCCCCTCGATAACTAGGCAGCAGATTTCCACGCCGCCGCTGCCATCGCCCAAGCTCCGCTTGCATCTGGAGCACAGGGCGCGCGACGGCAAGGAAGGTGGGCAATCGCCTTAAAACACAAACCACAACCCGGCGGGGTTGCAGCACGGCTTCTGAAATGCTGCAGCCCTGTCCGGCGAATTAGTGCCTTTGATGACAGCAAGGACGTTGCATGTCTCCGTAGGGCGCAGCATGCTGCGCCCGCTGAAACTTTCGCTTGAATGATCCTCTGGCTCAATCGCTACCTTAGCCGCGCGCTCAACTGCTGCTCAAACTGTAGACGAGCAGCGCTAGCACGATCAGGGTGATCCCGACGTACAGCCAATCCTTCTCCAACACAAAGCCAATCACTGAAAACGCCACGCGTGCCACGGGTGTAGCGATCAACAGCAGCAGCCCCAATTGAATTAATCCGCGCGCATCCAACTTCATCGCCTCGTGAATAATTTCGCGCGGATATCGCAGGCCGCCCGGCTCTCCGTGAAACGCTTTGTAATCCGGCTTCGCGCCACCGGACTGAGTCAAATAATGGATTCCGCCTGCCAGCACCCATGCAGCCGCGAAGATCACGCCGAAGCGCAAGAGTCTTCCCATCATCACTTCGAAACGCTTGTCGCCCCACGCTTGACTTTGTGCCACGGTCTAAAAAGATCCTTTCATGCCCTTAAAAATCATTTGGAATGCTAGTACCGCGATCACCACGCTGAAAACCAACCTCAGCGTTCGTACTTTCGCGCCGGGCAGAATTCTTGCGCCGATCAACGCACCCGCAAGCACCCCCAGCATTACGGGCATCGCTATTCCCGGGTCAATGTAGCCTCGATGCAGGTAAATCCCTGCGCTGGCCGCCGCTGTCACTCCGATCATAAAATTGCTCGTGGTCGTGGACACCTTAAACGGAATGCGCATGGCCTGGTCCATGGCCACCACTTTCACCGCACCCGAGCCAATTCCCAACAGTCCCGAAAGAACGCCGGCTACATACATCAGGCCAAAGCCCGCGGGAACATGGCGAACGCGGTAGAACTTCTCTCCACCGTCCGCTGGGTAGCTTCCGTCAAATTTCAGAAGTGTGGCATAACGGTCCGGCGGTTCATCCGTAAGCAAATCTTTCGGCGGCTTATTTGCGGAGTAAGCGGAATACAAGAGGACCACTCCGAAAATAATCGCAATCGCGCTGGTGGGAGTGCTCGCGGCCAGATAGGCACCGGTGATCGCGCCTATGGTGGTGGCGATTTCTAAAAACATCCCGACGCGCATGTTCGAGAAGCCTTCCTTCAGATACGCGGCGGCGGCTCCGGAGGACGTCGCGATTACTGAAACGAGCGAAGCTCCAATGGCGTAACGAATGTCCACGCCAAACGCCAGCGTCAGCAGCGGAACAATCACAACACCGCCGCCCAGCCCCGTCAGCGCGCCGATCATCCCGGCGACAAACGATCCAATTGCAATCAGAATTGTAAATTCGAAAGTGCTCACGAAATAGCTTCGGTTAAAAGCTTAATGGCTGCTCGTCAGGTGACGACGCTATCTAAAACACCGAAAGTTTTACGTGCAGGAACTTTTTTGGGTCCTTTCGGAAATCGTTGACCATCAGACGCAGATCGCTCGTCAGTCCGGTCATGTTGTCGTACAGCTTCGGATCGTTGAAGAATTTCCCCGCAGTGCCTTCATTCGAATTCAATTTCGCCGAGGCGTCTCGCACGTTGGCAGATGCATCTCGCAAATTATTGTAAAGCGCGTCATCGTGCAGGGCCTTACCTAGCGTGCCTTTGCCCGCCCGCACGTCATCCAACACCCCGTTGCCCTTGTCCATGAAATTTTTTGCGCTGTCGTACATGGCGGGATCGTAAACCAGCCTGCCGATCGTACCTTTCTGCTGTTGCACAGCCACTACCACATCGTCCACGTGTCCCAGCGCCGCGCTGGCCTTATCGTAAAACTCGTCCGAAGATGCAAGTTTGCCGATCGTTCCGTGCCCCTGCTGGATCGAGGTCGTCATCGCGTCCAAGCGCGCCGCCGTAGCGTCTAGATGCTTATAAAACGAAGGATCGTTCATAAACAATCCCAGCGTGCCTTGCCCGTTCTGCACCTTATCGACGATTCCGCGCAGATCTTCCGAGAGGACCCCCAGGTTTTCCATCAGCTCCGCGCCACGTTCCACCAAGGCTTTCATAGCCGTTTCTTCTTTACCTTGAATAATGCCGTTGTTCGGAATCACGGTTCCGGTTAGCCCGCGCGATATCGTCACGTATCTATTCCCCAATAATCCTTCGGTAGCCAGGCTTGCCTTCGAATCGGTACGAATCGAATCCTGGAATTTTTTATCAATGCGCAGAACCAGCTCAATATTGTGAATGGCGTCCTGTGGGTGCGGCGTCAAGCGCATCGTTTCCACGTTGCCGACCTCCAAGCCATCCAGGCGCACCGGCGCGCCGGTCGTCAAACTTTCTACTTCGGGCAAGTAGGTTATGACCCGGTATTTCGGGCCCAGTATGCCCGCGCCAGTAACGTAGAAAATCGCCACGGCCATAATGAACAAGCCGGCAAGCACGAACAATCCCACCCGAAGTTCCGCCCACGTCAATTGTTTGCGTTGCGCCATAGCCTTACCTCCTCAGAGACCTGCTTTGAAATGTTATTCCGCTGAAGCCAGAAATTCTTTCAGGTACTGGTCCGACGAATGCAACAACTCGTCCGCTGCACCTTCGAAATAAACCTTCCCGCCGCGAAGCACCAGCACGTTCGTCGGAGGAGCCGCGGGACCCTCCGGGCCGGGCACCGGCGCGTCTTGCTTGGCCAATGCCGCCTTTCCGCCGGCGGAAATCTGCGGCGGGCGCGCGGCATCCTTTTTATCGCGCACGATCTCTCCCGTAGTCTTGTCGAAACGAAAGTTCGCCAGACCGAAGGCGTCCTGAACACGCTGAGTAGCAAGAAGCGAAGTTACGCCTTGGGAATCGCGCCCGCGCAGGATTAGCGTGATGATGGTCTGGCAAGTCACCGGGTCTAGGCCAGCGGTCGGCGAATCGTAAAAGACCAGCGGCGGGCGGTCCACCAGGGCGCGCGCGATCGAAACACGCCGCCTCATGCCGCCCGAAAGCTCTCCGGGGTATTTTTCGATGGAGGGCTCCATTTCCACAAAGCGCAACACCTCCCGCACACGTGTTTCGATTTCGGATTCATCAACTTTTTCTTCATCTAAGCGGAAGGAGACATTCTCGGCAACCGTCATCGAATCGAAGAGCGCGCCTTCTTGAAATACAAATCCGATGTGCCGCCGGAAGTTCAGCAATTCTTTTTCCGGCATTTCGCCGATGTTTTGCCCCATTACCGTGACGTTCCCGGCATCGGGCCGAAGAAGGCCAGCCGCGAGTTTCATAAGCAGAGTCTTGCCGGAGCCGCCTTCACCCAGAAGGATTTTTGTCTCTCCCGGCCACACGTCGAAGGAAACCCCGCGGAGAACGTCGCTTTCCGCAAAGCCGAGGTGAATATCCTTAAAGGAGACGAGCGGTGCGCCGGGGACGGGTTCGCTGAATTGGTCAACTGGAGCGGCGAGCCGACCCGCGGGCGTCATGCCGAGATTATAGATGCAAAACGCGATTTTCTAGCGCCAGCCTGTGCGGAAACATTTCGCAATGCGCACGCGGGCACTACTTGTTAAACGCCCATAGCAGAATGCGGGTGATGAATGTATCCACCACCAGCAAAATAACCGAGGAAACTACGACCGCGGAAGTTGTCGCACGACCCACGCCCTGCGTACCACCTTTCACGCGGAGTCCCATGAAGCATGCGACCGTCGAAATGATGAAGGCGAAAATAAAGGGCTTCAGAAGGCCTTGCACCAAGTCGCCAAAATCCAAAGCGTGGATGGCGCGGGTCCAGAACTGCACGGGGCCCAGCCGCAAAGTGAAATAGGCCACCAAAAATCCGCCAACCAAGCCCACAAAATCGGATACCGCGGTCAGTAGCGGCAGCATCAACACAGTGGCGACAACGCGCGGCGTCATCAACTTCCGAATTGGGTCGGTGCCCAACGCGCGCATGGCGTCCACTTGCTCGGTTACCACCATCGATCCGATTTCGGAAGCGATTCCCGACGCATTACGGCCCGCCACCAGAAGCGCCGTGATCGCCGGTCCCAGTTCGCGGACTAGCGCAAGTGCAACAGCGTCGCCGGTGAGCGCCGTTTCTCCAAATCGCTCGAATTGCGACGCGGTTTGCAATACCAGCACGCCGCCGATAAAAAATCCGGTCAGCACGATGATCGGAAGCGAACCGACGCCGATGATGTCCATCTGCTCCAGCGTGTCGGCCCAGTAGTGCGGTGGAGTGAAAACGTTCGCCAGGGACTGAAACGACAGTTTCGCGTAGTCCTGCACCACCAGGACTTGGCGCTTAACGCCTTCTACGAGAGCCGAGGCTACGGGCTCGAGTGTTTCTTTCTCTTCGGGCATCGTGTGGAACTTCGGGGCATCGTGCCTACCGAAGTCCTCGGAAGCCTAACGTCGGAGGCGTGCGCCGTCAAGCAAACATCCACGCGCGTTTTTATCCTTACCATTCCCGAACAAGGAGAGCGCGCGCGACAGGTGCATGATGAGTGGCTTTACGCGCGTCAGTGCGTTCGGTAGAATCTTTCGTCACGCTGGCGCCTCTTCACTGGCCCCGGTGACTGGAGAAGATGCTGCGATTTGTTACTGCCGGAGAATCTCACGGGCAAGCGCTGCTGGCGTGGATCTCCGGACTCCCTGCCGGCCTACCAATCGATCAGGAATTTATTCAACGCGAGTTGCACCGGCGGCAACTCGGTTACGGGCGCGGAGCACGCCAGCGGATCGAAAGGGACCAGGCGGAGATTTTCGCAGGCGTGCGTCACGGGAAAACAATCGGTGCGCCCATCGCGTTGCGTATAGAAAATCGAGATTGGAAGAATTGGGAAAAAGCGCTCCCGGTGGAAGACACAGAAGGCGCGGAGGACTTGCAGCGCACTCTCACCGCACCGCGCCCGGGGCACGCGGATTTGGCGGGCGCGCTGAAATTCAATTTTCACGACGCGCGGTACGTTCTCGAACGCGCCTCAGCGCGTGAGACGGCTGCACGCGTAGCTGCCGGGGCGTTTGCGAAATTGCTTTTGCGCGAGTTTGGCGCAGCGGTTCTGAGTCACACGATTGGCGTGGGCCACGTTTGCCTGGAACGCGCTGCGACGTGGCAAGAAATCTCAGCGGCGAGCGATAATTTGGATTCGCCTCTCCGTTGTGTGGATGGGGCCACCGAATCCCGCATGAAAGCAGAAGTAGATCGCGTGTTGAAAGAAGGCGATTCCGTTGGCGGTGTCTTTGAAATTGTCGCGCGAGGAATTCCGCCTGGACTCGGGAGCCACGCGCAATGGGACGAAAAACTCGACGCGAAGTTGGCGCGCGCGGTGATGTCCATTCAGGCCGTCAAGGCGGTCGAAATCGGCACCGGGGTTGAAAATGCGGGAAGCTATGGCTCGGAAGTGCAGGACGAAATAAGCTACGATAGAGCTAGCAAGAGATTCGGCCGCTCTTCCAATCGCGCGGGGGGAATCGAAGGCGGGATCTCGAACGGCGGCGATATCGTCGTGCGCGGATATTTGAAGCCGATTTCAACTCTGCGGCGTCCGTTGCAGACGGCGGATCTGAAAACAAAGGAACCGGTGAAGGCCGCTTACGAGCGTTCGGATGTGTGCGTAGTTCCCGCCGCCGGCGTGATCGGCGAATCCATGGTCTCGCTGGAATTAGCCGGAGCTTTCCTGGACAAATTCGGCGGGGATTCGATGCAGGAGACACGACGCAATTTCGATGGATATCAGAAACAGCTCGACGATTTCTAGCTGTTGCTTGGGGCCTTGCCATCTATAGGAATCTGGTGAGAAGGACAGATGCATCTAAGATGATTCATCCAATCGTTAAATACGGAGATCCGGTGCTTGAGACGCCGACCAAGCGCGTTGAGAAGTTTGACGCGGATTTTCAGAAACTCGTCGACGACATGTTCGAGTCCATGTATGCGGCGAACGGTGTGGGCCTGGCAGCGCCGCAAATCGGATTGAGCTTGCGCGTTACGGTAATCGACGTGAGCAACGGCAAGAATGTGGAGGCCAAGCTGGTCTGCGCGAATCCGGAAATCATTCACGCCGAAGGCGAACAGCGCGAAGAAGAAGGATGCCTCTCCGTGCCGGGTTTTCGCGCACACGTTGCGCGGCCGCAGTATGTGACCATACGCGCGCATGACGCTGCGGGAAAAGAATTCGAAATGCGCGGAGAAGGATTGCTGGCGCGCGCGTTTTGCCACGAAATCGATCACCTCAACGGCGTCCTCTTCATCACCCACTTGAGCATGCTGAAGCGCGACATGATCAAGCGCAAGATTCGCAAATTGAAAAAAGCCGGCGAGTGGTAGGACGCGCGTGCCGCTGAGGATTATCTTTTGCGGCACTCCCGAGTTTGCGGTGCCTTCCCTACGCCATCTGCTCGTTCAATCTGACATTCAAGTCGCCGGCGTTGTAACGCAGCCGGACCGGCCGCGCGGTCGAGGACACGCCACGTCCAGCTCACCCGTAAAAGAAGCGGCGGTCGCCGCTCGCCTTTCGGTGTATCAGCCCGAAAAAATTAAATCGGACGAAGCGTTCGAGTATTTCAATCGAACCGCGCCGGATGCAGTCGTAATCATCGCCTATGGCCAAATAATTCCGCAGCGGCTGATCGAAATCCCGCGTCTCGGCTGGATCAATCTGCACGGTTCGCTGCTCCCGAAATATCGCGGCGCGGCGCCCATCCACCGGGCGATTATCAACGGCGAAACACGCACAGGGCTTACCACGATGCGCATTGACGCGGGACTTGATACCGGCCCCGCACTACTGAAGTTCGAAACCGAGATCGGGCCGGACGAAACTGCGCCCCAACTGTATGCGCGGCTATCCGAGGCGGGCGCGCCGCTGGTGGTCGAGACTTTGCGCGCGCTCGATCGCGGAACAATCGTCGCTGCGCCTCAGGATAATTCACGGGCCAGTTTTGCGCCGCCGCTAAAAAAAGAAGAAGGCCGGATTGATTGGTCGCTGCCCGCGCAGCAAATCTACAACCGAATTCGCGGGTTGCAACCGTGGCCCGGCGCTTTCACTTCATTTCGCGGAAAGAATTGCGTTATCTGGGGCCGCGCAGCCTCAAAACCAAACCCGTTGGCCGGTTTCGCCGCGTCTCCTGCGCCTGCGACACACGCGCCCGGTGAGATTTTCGCAGCCGGTGGTAACGTCTCGGTCGCGTGCGGCGAAAGCACCGCGCTACAACTGCAATTCGTGCAACTCGAGGGACGCAAGCGCATCACTGCCTTGGAATTCGCAAACGGCGCGCGCCTAACGCGCGGTGATCGTTTCGGCAGCTAATTCTACAAATACAAATGCCTGTCAGTGCAGCCAGGAAAATTGCTTATGAAGTGTTGCGTCGCGTGGAGGCGGAAGGCGCGTACGCGAGCGATGTGCTGCATACGGAACTTGGCGCCGGGGTGCGCCCGGATGACGCAGCGCTCGCCACGGAGTTGACGCTCGGAGTGTTGCGCTGGCGCGGGTTTCTGGATTTTTTGCTTGAGCGCTTGCTGAAGAAACCCGTTGCGCGGCTTGATTTGCCGGTGGCGATCGCACTGCGAATGGGTTTGTACCAACTTCGTTTCCTGGAGCGGGTACCTGCGCGAGCCGCGGTGAACGAGTCGGTGGAACTGGTTAAGAGCGCGCGAAAGACTTCCGCGAAGTCCCTCGTGAATGCGGTACTGCGCCGCGCTTCAGCGGAAGCGAAATATCCTATCGAGACATTTCTGCCCTCTGGCATTTCGGCCGCCGGTCGTCTTGCAATCGTTCATTCGCATCCCGAGTGGATGGTGGAACGCTGGCTCAGGCGGTTCGGTGAAGTGCAAACTGTTTCTCTTCTGCAGGCTAACAACCGAACGCCGCGACTAAGCTGCTCGCTGCACCATGCCGAGCGTCGGGACGAAATCTTGAATGCCCTGCGAGAGTCGGGCTTGCACTTGGAACCTGGGCTTCTCTTGAAGACGGCTTTTGTGGTCAACGGCGGCAGCCCGACGCGCACTCCGGCATTCCAGTGCGGAGATATTTCGATTCAGGACGAAGCTTCACAAGCGATTCCATTGCTTCTGGATGTGCATTCGGGCGATCGAGTTCTGGATTTGTGCGCCGCGCCGGGGGGAAAGACGCCAATGCTCGCGCGAAACGCGGGAAAGAACGGATTGATCGTCGCCGCGGATCGTCACGCGCACCGGCTGCGGGCCATGCGCGAACAGTTCAAGCGCCTCGATCTTCCGGGAATACGGCTCATGGAGCTTGACGCAGCACGGCCACTTCCCTTCGGCATTGAGTTTGACCGCATTCTGGTGGATGCGCCGTGTTCCGGCACAGGAACTCTCGCGCGGCATCCTGAAATCCGCTGGCGATTGAAGCCCGAGCAATTGCCCGAGCTGAATCGCTTGCAGTGCGGCCTGCTTGGGATCGCGTTGAACCAGCTTGCGCCGGGCGGGCGTCTCGTATATTCCACTTGCTCGCTCGAGCCGGAAGAGAACGAGGATTTGGTCGCCGAGGCGCTTCGTAAATTCCCGGATGTCAGCCGAGTGCCGGCGGCCGAAGTAGCCCGTACAATCTCCGGCCATCTGGCACCCGGAGTGGATGCAAAGAATTTATTCGACGAAGTGGGCCAATTTCACACCACTCCGGGCGCGTATCAAACGGACGGTTTCTTCGCTGCGCTGTTAGAGAAAAAACGTAACGGATAACAAAACATCGCACAAAGACAGACCGGCATAGCACGTCCGTCGTGTTAGGCTTTGTAGACGGAGGGCGAAGCAATGACGTTGCGGGATCGCCTGCAGTGGTTTTTTCGCATGTCGATGATAGCGTTCATTCTGGCCTCGGTAGCGTTCCTGAGCGCCTTGACGGCGGTGCGCTTCGCAATCCAGGGCCGGGAAGTTGCGATGCCCGATGTGGTTGGCATGAAAGTTGTGCAGGCGCAACAGACTTTGCAAGGACGCGGAGTGGGCATGAAGGTGGAAGACCGCATCTACAATGCTCTTCCTGTGGATGAGGTGGTGCGGCAAAGCCCTTCGCCGGGTTCTCGAGTGAAGACCGGGCAGTACGCGCACGTGATGCTGAGCCTGGGCCCTCAAAAAGCTACCATTCCTTCTCTCGTAGACCGGAGCCTCCGAGCCGCCCGCATCGAACTGCTTCGCGGTGGCATGCAGTTGGGCGAGATCTCAAGCGCATATCTCTCCGTAGGACAAGATGACACTGTCATCCAGCAAGAGCCCGCTCCCGGTACCTCCGATCTCACAAGCCCGCACATCGATTTGCTCGTTTCGCTGGGATCCAGACCTGCGGCTTACGTGATGCCGGAGATGACCGGGCTATCCCTCGCTGAAGCGGAATCAAAACTGGCCGGTACGGGACTAAAAGTCTCGAAGTTTACACTCTCGCCCGTCCCCGGCACGCTGCATGGCACGGTCGCATCGCAAAACCCCGCTCGCGGTTCTCGGGTGGACTCGAGCGCCACGATTGAGCTGCAGGTTGCGGAGTAGCCGCGGCCGCGCTGTGCTAGAATCCGCGTGATCGCATGACTTACGCACGCATTGAGATCGCGCCTTCGATTCTGGCTGCAAACTTTGCCCGACTGGGCGACGAAATCCGCATGGTGGAACAGGCCGGGGCGGAAGTGATCCACGTGGACGTGATGGACGGCCACTTCGTCCCTAACATTTCCATCGGAATCCCGGTGGTCGAGTCACTTCGCAAGGCAACCCGTTTGCCCCTTGATGTGCATCTGATGATCGAACGGCCCGAAGAGTACATTGAGCGGTTCGTGCGCGCGGGGGCCACTCGCGTTCTGGTGCATGAAGAAGCTACGGTGCATCTCGATCGCGCGCTGGCTATGATCCGCGAGCATGGAGCTGAGGCGGGCGCGGTCATCAATCCCGCGACTCCGGTTGTTATGCTGAGCGAGGTTCTCGACAAGGTGGATACCGTGCTGGTGATGTCGGTGAACCCGGGATTCGGCGGACAGGAATTTATTCGCGGTGCGCTGGAAAAAATTCGGCAACTGAATCAGTGGCGCACGCGCTATAATGCCAGCTTCCGGATCGAAGTGGACGGGGGCGTCGATCTCGGGAACATCGCCGAGCTGGCGCAGGCTGGGACGAATACATTTGTTGCAGGGTCTTCGATTTTTCACGCAAACGATCCGGCAGGGGCGACAAGGCAGTTGCGCAAGCTGGCCACCGAAGCCCTGAGCCAAAAGGTTTGACGAAAGCAGTTGCAGATAAATAGTGCAAAGCTGATTTCAAGGGTGTGATGGCAGCAAACTTCAGGCGAACACGTTGTCTCGTAATCCTAGCGCTGGGTACTTCTATCTTCCTGCAGGTGTGCCCTGCCGCGAGTGCTCAACAGTCCGATCAAGGCGCACCGCAAACCGCGCAGACCCCTCAATCCTCACAAGGCGCGCCGGTTACGGCTCCAGCGCCTCAAACGGGAACACCTGCGAAAACCGCTCCAAAAAAGACGCCCGTAGCCGCCGCAAAGAAATCCAAGAAAAAAGCAGCCCCTACGACCGTCAAAGACGCTTCGGCTGAGCCGGACAAAGTGCTCTACGACCGCGCGGAGTTGGACTTGAAGGCCGGGCGCTACACCGAAGGCCGCCTCGCGTTGCAGACTCTGATCAATACCTATCCCGATAGCGAGTTCCTGGCCAAGGCCAAACTCGCCGTCGGAGATTCATATTACAAAGAGGGAGGCACTTCGAGCACAACGCAGGCGATTTCCGAGTACAAGGATTTCATCACATTTTTCCCTTTCCTCCCCGAAGCCGCCTACGCACAAATGCAGGTCGGTATGGCGCACTATCGCATGATGGAAAAGGCCGACCGCGACTCCACGCAAGCCCAAGCTGCCGAAGACGAATTCCAGGCATTCATTTTGAAATATCCGCAAAGCCCGCTCATCCCCAAGGCGGAACAATATCTGCGCGAGGTACAAGAGGTCCTGGGCGACGGTGAATTTCGAGTCGCTCGTTACTATTACTTGAAGACCGATTACCGCGCGGCCGCCGCTCGGCTAGTCGAAGTAACGGACCGCTATCCGCTCTACAGCCAAACAGACGAAGCGTTGTGGATGCTCGGCAGCGTTTATTCGCGGGCGAAGCTAGCGTCGAAAAATGAAGACGACAAAAACCATTGGGGCGATCTTGCCGCGAAATGCTACGACCGTATCCTGCAGGACTACCCTTTGTCGAAGCGGGGAGTAGACGCACGGGCGCGTCTTACGTCCATGGGCTTGCCGATTCCGTCTGCTGACCCTGAAGCCCTGCTGCGCATGAAGAACGATCAATTGTGGGCCGAGCAGCACCATCAGAGCGCGCTGATTAGGACTCCCCTCGCTATGCTCAAGGGCAGTCCCGACGTTTCCACCTCGGCTCACCAGGGAACTCCGCAGATGAATCCCCCGAACGATGCAATTTCAGCGACGGACGTTCTGAAACCTGGCGCGAGAGGTCCCGCGTTTACGATCGCTCCAGTGAATGGAGATGCGCCGGCAACCGATCAGACCACCGAGACCGCGCCAGTTGACGCAACGACCCAGCCAGCCTCCGCTACAGGTACTGGCGTTGGCTTCCAGATCATAACGGCGCCAAACGATCCAAACGCCGCTCCTGCTTCTTCAGCTGCAGCTCCCGATTCGGCTCCCGCAGCAAATGACGCGACTCTAAAACCTTCCGGCAACGTGCCCGTCCTGGCCCCGACCCCCGACCCGCAGCCAGCGGGTGCTAACTCCGTGCCGTCGCCAACCCCATCGTCCCCAACTGAAGTGGCTCCGACGGGCTCATCTGCCCCTCGAACCACGGATTCGAGCTCCACAACCCCACAAACCGGCGGAACTGCGGCTACGGGCTCTCAGGCACCAGCTGCAGCCCAATCCAAGGCCGCGGACAGCGCCGACCCCAAGCAAGAGTCCACCAGTAAGAAAAAGAAGGGCATTAAGAAGATCATTCCCTGGTAACTGCCTGTTTACTCCCTGCTAACAACTCAGGCACGACTGTACTTCGAGTTTGTTGACGCCCGCGTTTGGGGATGCTGCAATACAGAGTGAAAGGGGTGGGCGTGTCGCCGTCCGGGCCCGCCTCCAGGGGAAGACAGTGCCCAGAATTCTGGTTGCAGACGACAATTCCAATATCCAGAAAATGGTCGTGCTTGCTTTAGAAGAGCGCGGCGTCGATGTGGTTACCGTCGGCAACGGCGAAGCTGCCGTCCGCCGCCTTCCCGACGTAAACCCTGATCTAGTGCTGGCAGACGTTTTCATGCCCGTGCGCAATGGGTACGAAGTCTGCGAATTCATAAAGAAAGACACGCGATACGCGCACATTCCCGTCATTCTGCTGGTGGGCGCTTTTGATCCCCTGGACGAAAAGGAAGCGCGGCGAGTGGGCGCCGATGGCGTTCTGAAGAAACCCTTCGTTCCACCGGATCCCTTGATCGCCATGGTGATGTCGGTTTTGGAAAAGAATCCGCGCATTGCTGCGGAACTGGCAAAACAAAAGGAAATCATCGCCGAGCCACCAGCGCCGGTGGAAGTGATGGAAGCTCCCCTTCGCAGCGAACCTAAACCATTGCCTGAATTCCCTGAACCCACGGCCGAGGAAGCCGCTGCGATTTATGGCTTCGGAAAAGGCGTCCGCGCCCTCGCCGGTGATGATAGCGACGAAGAAGAAGAGGAAGAAGAAAAGCATTCCAAGAAATCAAAAGCTTCTAAGGCTTCGAAGACCTTGAAGTCTCCCGTCGCGAAGGATAAAGAGTCTGAAGCGGACGACGAATTCGACAACGTTGCGACCGTAAGCGACTGGCGGCGTAACGCTGCGGATTTCGACGTTCCGGAAAACATTGCACAGGATGCGCACGATCCTTTTGGCAGCGATCTAGATACGAGCGCTTTCCCATCCGAGAAGGACGTGCCGCCGAAACACATCCGTAACGCGCAGGAATCCGACGGCCAGGAAATACCTTTCGATGCTGCGAACGACGTCGCGTTTCCCATCAACGAGACGCTCGAGGCGCCAACTCCCGCTGTGGATGAACCGTCTGAAGCAGTATTCGGCAAGTCATCCGTAGCCGAGGAAGTGCCGCAAACCTCGCACGCGCTCTGGATCCCGGCTCCGACTCCTGACCAGAGCCCGGCGGAATCCTCCGTAGCGAAA
The DNA here is from genome assembly GCA_963698005.1 of uncultured Acidobacteriota bacterium. GTDB lineage: Bacteria > Acidobacteriota > Terriglobia > Acidiferrales > UBA7541 > Palsa-295. Next base: position 730,639 of record OY969113.1, on the reverse strand, counting down.
GAAGAAGTGCGCGAGGAACCTGCCGCACAGCAAGAACCGATTCCAAGCATCGCCGCGAGACACACCGAGTGGATGGACATGATGGCGCCGCCGCCGTCCGAATATCCCAATGGCGGCTGGATGTCAAACCTGAGCGCACCTTCGCCGGAATCGACTTCTTCGCACGCGGAACCCGAAGCGAAGCAAACCGAGAACCACACGGAGACTTCGTCCGATAATCGCGACGGCATCGCTGAGCCGGCCGGACACGCAGAGGAAATATCAGAGCAGGAAACAGAACATGGGCACGGCTCCAAATTCGGATCGCACTTCGATTCCGAAGATCGCTTTTTCAACAGCGCGGCTGAACCGGCTAGGCCTTCCTATCACTTCACATCCGAAACGCACGAAGCCGAGCATGCAGCCGAAGAGACCGCTCCCGCGCCTCTCGCAAGCACTCCTTCGGATTTCGACCATCAGCTTATGGTCGCGCCGGCAGACGCCGAACGTCCCGACCAGGACGCCTCAAGCCGCCCCACTCCGGAGCCGCTGCTGGTTGATGAATCACATAGTCAAAATTCCGACTATTCGCCCCACCACGAAGAGTCTTCACCGACTCACCACATTCTTCCGGCTGCAGCGGAAGAACAAAACGCGCAGCCAGATTCAAACCTTGAGCATTTAGAGCCTTCCGTATTCGAACCAGCGGCGCAAGAATCTTCCGTCGAGGAATTCAGCGAACGCATTCCTACTCTGCCGCCGCCGAACCGAGAAGCCCTTTCGGGAATTGCTTTCCTGATGCCGCCCCAAGTCCAGGTGGATGCTACGCCGAGCGAACCCAATGCCGAAGCCGTGGATGCGCTCGTGCGAAAGGTTTTGGAAAAGCTTCAGCCTCAGCTTCAGGAAATGTTTTCTCAAGGCGTGAAGCCGCTGGTCGAAAATCTAGTCCACAGCGAGCTCTCGAAAAAAGACCGCTAAGTCGCGCCTCAGCTTCCCGGTCACCTTCTCCGCAGAATTCCCCAACGATTCCTGCTTTGGTGTGCGAAATTGCGAACGCTTCGGAGTTCCCTTCAATGCTCGGTTCAATGTGTCGTTCAATAGCCCAGGTGGTGCAGATAAAACACGCCTGCCGCAGAAAACAGGCAATAGATGCCAAAGAGATACCAGCGCCCGCCTTCGAGCCACCGGCTAAGCCATTTCAGCGCTATAAGCCCGGCGAGAAACGCGAAAACCGCGCCAATCAAGCTAGGAAATGCCGCCGAGGCGAAACTTGCCGTTCCGCTTATATGTTCGGCGCGCACGAGCCGCATCGCTTCTCGCGCCACTACTGCCGGCGTCAGAACCACAGCCAGCGCGAAGCTAAATGACTCGGCCCGCTCCTTCGCCACGTTCAAAAGCATTCCCGTCGAGATCGTCGCACCGGAGCGCGAAAATCCCCGAAACGGCAGGCATAGCCCCTGTACCGCTCCAATGATTCCCGCCTGTTTGGCGGTCAGGTCGTTCGGTCCGTCGAAAGGTCGGGCGTAGTTCCTCTTTTCGAAGAGGCCCGCGACCAGAATCAAGATTCCCGCCGCAGCCAGCGCCGGAGCAATCAAATCGAGATGGCTGAACAAGTCCTCGATTTCTGCATGCGGCGCGCCTCGAAAAGCTGTCTTCTCGATAATTTTGATAATAGCTTCGCCGATCGCACCGGTAAGCGCAGTCGCCAAAATAATCAATACCGCAAACTTTTTGAATGCAGCCATGCTGTGGAAAAATGTCGACCGCCATTGGCTCCAAAAGTAAACGATCACGGCGAACATGGTGCCGGTGTGAAGCATCACCAAGAGCAAGGTCATGGGTGGCGATGAAGGATCGAGTCCCAACATCTTTTCAGCCACAACCACGTGCGCCGAACTCGACACCGGCAGCAGTTCGGTTAGCCCTTGCACGATCGCAAGGATAAGAATGTGAAAAAGATTCATAACGCCATTCTAATGGAGATTGGAACCGAAGCGGAGCGCCGGTCGAGACCCGCGCTGCCCTGTAGTTACTGCCCGTTCAGAATTGCATTGGACTGTTGCTCGTGTGCGTGACGCCGGCAGCAGCGAATCAAGCCGGCAGTTCCCGCCTCATGGAGGCTTACTTCGGGCAGGCCGCGCCGTCGTTCACCCATTCCTGCATCGCAGCGACAAAATCCGGGCGGTTGAGCGGGGGCAACGTGCGTCCATCGCCTGGATTCCATCCCCAGCCGACAAGATCGTCGGTAGCGACGTGTGTGAGGATTTGCGCCAGGCTGCGGCCGCCGTTCTGCTTGGGATCTTTCAACTGGCGGCAGAGCTCTCCGGCGGTTCTTCCCACAAAAACCATTTTCATTTGCGGAGGCGGCAATCCCCATTTCGGATTCCCCGGAGGCATGTTCGCGCCCGGAAGATTCGCGTCCTGGTGACACGTGTGGCAAGTCATCGCATACACGCCATGACCATCGGGGCCGCGCTTTACGTTTTGCGCGTGGACGTGACTGTCATCGCCTTGCAGAGGAGCATCGCCCGATGGATGGCAATTCTGGCATCGCGGCGAAACGAAAACCGGGTAGGCGCGCTCAAATGCCGCTTGCGCTGCTGCGTCGTCGGGTGAAGCTGCTACAACTGTCGCAACAAGCGAGCTACGACCACTATTTGCAAACGCGGACCGCTGGGACCACGCTGCCAACGACGCGCATGCGAGTCCCACCAGGGCGAGTGCCGCTAGAATCTGCCATTTTGTTCTGTTCGCCATCTTCGATCCCTCGTAATGAATCCTCATGCGGAACGCAAATCTTCAGGCTTGATCGGGAGTCTTCGCACGCGTTTGCCCGTGGCGGCGAAAATCGCATTCGCAACCGCCGACGCTACTGGCGGCACTCCCGGCTCGCCTACGCCCGTGGGCTTCTCCGTGCTGGGAACGATATAAACCTCAATTTCCGGCGACTCGAACATGCGCACCATCGGATAGTCATTAAAATTGCGCTGCTGCACCCGGCCTTTGTCGAGAGTGATTTCTGTTTTCAGCGCGGCGGTGAGGCCGAAAACGATCCCGCCTTCGAGTTGCGCCTTCACCGTGTCCGGATTGACCGTACGGCCGCAATCCACAGCGGCGACGATGCGATGCACCCGCACACGGCCGTCCTTTTCAACCGAGACTTCCGCAACCTGCGCGACGTAGCTATCGAAGGAAAAATGTGTAGCCACGCCCCGCGCGTGTCCCGCGGGAAGCGGCCCGCCCCAATGCGCTTTTTCGGCCGCGAGATCGAGCACTGCGAGCATCCGCGGTTGATGCGCAAGAAGAGTGCGGCGAAGCTGGTACGGATCTTTTCCCCCGGCATGGGCGACTTCATCCAGAAACGCTTCCACCGAAAATCCGGTGTGCGAGTGCCCCACCGAGCGCCACCATTGCACCGGCACTTCATTTTTCGGACTGTGCAAGTCCACCTGAATATTCGGAATTTTGTAAATGATGTCGGCGGCGCCTTCCACCGACGCCGCGTCGATACCGTCCTTGATTCCGAACCCGGCGAACATGGTGCCGTCGAATATCGACTGCCCCACAATCGTATGGGTCCAGGCCACAGGATTGCCGCTGGCATCGAGCCCCGCGGCAAAATGGTCGTACCACATGGGGCGATACCAGCCGCCGCGTATGTCGTCCTCGCGCGACCACACAACTTTTACCGGAACTTTTGCCACTTTCGCCACGTGAACGGCTTCGGTCACGAAATCGGAAGCAGGGTTTGCGCGACGCCCGAATCCGCCGCCGAGAAGCGTGGTGTGAAGTTCCACCTGCTCGGGCTTAAGTCCCGCGACGGCAGCAGCCGCGGCGCGATCGCCGGTTTGGAATTGAGTACCGGTCCAGATTTCGCAATGATCTTCATGCAAATCGACTACAACGTTCAGGGGTTCCATCGGCGAGTGCGCAAGATAAGGGACTTCGTACTCGGCGGTGATCGTTTTCGCCGCTCCAGCCAAAGCGTTCGCCGGGTCTCCAACCTTGCGAGCTACTGCACCCGGAGTTCTGGAGAGTGCCGCGTACTGCTCGCGCATCGCAGCGGTAGAGATGCTCGCACCCGGGCCCTCATCCCAAACTATCTCCAGGTTGTCACGGCCCAACTTCGCCGACCAATAACCGTCTGCGATCACTGCGATGCCCGAAGGAACTTCCAACACATTCACCACGCCGGGGACCGCTTTTGCTTTATCGCCATTGAAGCTCGAAACTTTTCCGCCGAAAACAGGCGAGCGCGCCACAACCGCGGTAAGCATCCCCGGAATGTAAATATCAAGTCCAAATTGCGCGGTGCCATTCGTTTTCGAAGGCGTATCCAGCCGATGCTTTGACTTTCCGATGATGGTGAAATCTTTCGGATCTTTCAGCGCAACATCTTTCGGAGGTTCCACCTTCGAGGCCGCATCGGCAAGACTGCCAAATGACGCGCGCCGCCCGCTCGCAGCATGAACCACAAATCCCTTTTCCGCGCGGCAGCTTTGCGCATCAACTCCCCACGCTTGAGCCGCAGCCGAAATAAGCATCACGCGAGCCATCGCGCCCATTTTGCGGAATCGGTCGTACTCAGAGCTGGTAGTCGTGCTTCCGCCGGTCATCTGCATCCCGTACACGGTGTGGTTATACACAGCCGCCACAGGCGCCGGTTGCACCCGAATCTTGCTCCAATCGGCCTCAAGCTCTTCGGCGACTAACATCGGCAGCGAAGTGTAAATTCCCTGCCCCATTTCGGAATGATTCGAGATCACCGTAACGAGATCATCGCTACCAATGTGCACGAAAGCATTCAACGCAACAGGCTGGCTCGTGGATTGAGCCGCGCGCGCGGGCGCCCAATCCGGGACGTAGAGATTTAGCAGCAAGCCGCCGCTGATCGCCGCTCCCGTCTTCAGGAAATCGCGGCGCTCCATTTTGGTTGGGACACTCATTTCGCACCCCGCTGCGCTTTGATTTCGGCAGCGCGATGAATGGCCTGCCGAATGCGCGGATAGGTGCCGCAACGGCAAATGTTCCCGGACATAGCTTCGTCAATATCGGTGTCGGTGGGCTTGGAATTCTCCGCGAGCAGCACCGCAGCACTCATAATCTGTCCCGACTGGCAATAGCCGCACTGCGGTACATCAATTTCAATCCAAGCCTGTTGAAGAGGATGCGTCAGATCGGGCGAGATACCTTCAATCGTCGTGATCTTCTTTCCTTCCGCCCGCGAAACGGGAGCAACACAAGACCGCACAGCCTCGCCATCAATATGGACAGTGCAGGCGCCACATTGCGCCATCCCGCAGCCATATTTCGTGCCGGTAAGTTTCAGCGAATCACGAATCACCCAGAGCAGCGGCGTGGAGGGCGGATCCGCCACGCTGACCGCCTTTCCGTTAACCGTGAATGAAATCAACGGTGCCTCCTTCTCTTTCTGCCTGGCTGCGATGCATGGGGTTGTGGTCTGAAAACAGAGCGTTACGTATTGTAATAAAATGGTCTGAAGCGCACATGAAAAAAAGAATCACTGTAGACCGCAAGATTATGCGACCGAAATGGATTTCTGGCAACTTTGAAGGCATCCAATGAGTTGGCCCCCTCCGGCACATTTATCAGGCAGTGGCTTTCATCTTACAAAACTGCATGACCGTAATGGGTGTGTAAGTTATCCTCAATCACCTTGCTCCCTCTGCGGCCCATCAGATCCTGCCGATTTCTGCTATTGCTTCTGGTCGTCTTTCCGGTCTCCCGCGTCTATGCCCAGGAAACCGTATTCGACGTCCCCAGCGCTGACATTCTGGACAAAGGAAAAGTTTATGGCGAAGTGGACGGCACCTTGCGCCCCGTGGATTTCCTGGCAACCTTTACGCCCCGCGTTGTCGTTGGCATTGGATACGGAATCGAGGTAGGCGCAAATTTCGATGGCCTCAGCTCCCCCACCCTGGGCCAACTCGAAATTTCTCCCACAATAAAATGGCGCCTTTGGAAAGCCAAGGATTCAGCATGGTCTTTTTTAGTCGGAGACGATCTGTTCTTCCCCGTATACCTTCGCACCTACAACGCGGGAAATTATGCCTACGCCACGCTAGCCAAGGAATGGACGCACGGCACGCGCATCACCGCCGGCGCGTACGACTTTACGCGCAACGTGGTCGCAAGAGCTAACCGCGCGGGTGGGCAGTTCACCTTCGAACAAACAGTCAACAAACGCTTCACGCTCGCAGCCGAGTGGTACAGGCAACAATGCCGTTGGCTACGTGAATCCCGGCGCGATCCTAAAACTCACTTCCAAACTCACATTTTATGCTGCCTATCAAATCGGAAACGCCGGCGTTAGCAACGGCAATCACCAGTTCCTCTGGGAATTTGGCTACAATTTTAATTAGTTGGCGATAACTCCGGCTGCCTATACCGGCTCGGCGGAAGTTCGCTTCTTGCTAGCGCAGGTAACCCCAGTTGTGCAGCCGGTCGCTGTCTTCTTCCCACCGGTCGCCAATGTCTGTGCGGTAGTACATGTTCGGAATCAGGACGTTCTTGATGCGCGAGTACACCTGCGCCTTAGCCTGCTTCATCGTCTGGCCGGTGCCCACGATGATTAGGATAACGCCGGAAGTTCCAGCGATCAGCCACTGCCCGTTCAGCTGTTTCACATCTTCGATATGTGTTTCGTCGGCGGGCGGTTTCTTGAAAACGATCGCGGAATTCTTGGAAAATGCATCGAACGTCTCATCATCGTCAAATGGAAACGGCGGCACCACGATCCGCACTCCAATCTGAAACCCGCTGCGCACTTTCAGCTTGGGATCCAACCCGCTCGCAAGGTCCCAAAAGAATTGACCGATCGGAGTAATCATTCCAGCTTGCTGGATGCTAATCGTCGGATAGCCGAAGCGCGCGGTAAACTCCAGCGGATAAATGCCGTTGTTGTTCACGATGCAGTTCACGTCGATGTAGCCCACGTAACCTTCTTCGGCCAGTTTGGGCTCCATTTTCAAAAGCGTCTGATTGAAGAGATGGTTCGGCCCGCTCCAGAACATTGAAGTCCCCATCTCACCCGTCGGTGGGCCGATATCCCCGGGGAAAAGCTTTTTGTGTTCGAAATTGATATTGATGGGATAGATGAAACTCTTGCCGTTGAAAAATGCGCCGACGGCGACTTCGACTCCAATCATGCGACGCTGCAACTGAAACACTTTAATCTCATCGGCAAACGCTTTCTTGTAAGCCTCCAGCATCCGTATTACGTCCTGCCCGTCGTCTTCTTCCCCCACGAATAACCGCCGCTTGACGTTCTGCGCTTCCCCGCTGGGCTTGATCACGTAACGGCTGGGATTCTGCGTAACGTGCTCGATGGCGTCATCGAAGGAATCGAATTCGCCGTAGGGAATGATGTTCACTCCCGCTTTTTTTAGTTCTTCCTGGCCGAACGAGCGGTCGTCTTCGAGCTTGTCGCTGTAAGCCGTTCCTCCGATTACCAGCTTCCCTTCTTTGCGCAATGCCTGCGCTTTTTCGCCCTGGCCAAGCGTGTCGTCGAAAATGATGATGTCCGCCCAGTCTTTATCCTTTTCCCAGTCTTTCGACTTGGCCACGAAGCCGTCAGCGATATCGCGCTCTTTTTTGTCGGAAATGAAATAGCGCACCTCGTGGCCCTCTTTCGATATTTGCCACGCGATGTCGCTGATCAAGCCGGTCAAAGACACGAACAGAAAGTTTTTCTTGTCCATTGTCCCTCGTTCTTAAGGGATGGGAATCTTAACATCCTAATCGGCCCTCGATGAAGACTTGCCGATGAATTTAATGTGTCATTTGACGCCCGCACCATCCGCCCCTAATATTGATGAGTTCTTTGCGTCTGGAATCGACTGCGTATAGAAGTTTCGGGAAAACGATGCCGAGAGAAATACCAAAAGCCTACGAGCCGCGGGAAATCGAAGAGCGCTGGGCCAAAGCCTGGTTCGACGAGAAATTATTTCGCGCCGAAAACTCCGGCGACGGCAGCGGCCGCACATTTTCCATCGCCCTTCCCCCGCCCAACGTCACTGGCTCGATTCACATCGGCCACATGCTCGAACACACGCAGATCGATATGCTCGTCCGCTGGCATCGCATGCGAGGTGAACGCACCCTCTGGCTCCCCGGCATGGACCACGCCGGAATCGCCACCCAGTTCGTCGTCGAACGTATGCTCGCAAAAGAAGGAATCAAACGCCAGGATTTGGGACGCGAAGAATTCGAGCGCCGCGTCTGGAAATGGAAAGCCGAAAGCGGCGGCGTAATCAAAGACCAAATGATCCGCCTCGGCGCTTCCTGCGACTGGACTCGCGCGCGCTTCACTCTCGAGCCCGCGCTCTACCGCGCCACTCTGGAAGCTTTCCTCCGCCTCTATCGCGACGGCCTGATTTATCGCGGACGTTACATGGTCAACTGGTGCCCTCGCTGCCTCACCGCCATCAGCGACCTCGAGGTTGTCCACAACGAACGCACCGGCAGCCTCTGGTACATCCGCTACCCCGTTGCTGGAACGAAAGAGCACGTCGTCGTCGCCACCACCCGCCCCGAAACGATGTTGGGCGATACCGCCGTCGCCGTGCATCCCGACGACGAGCGCTACCAGCACCTCATCGGCAAAAAAGTTTTGTTGCCGCTCGCGAATCGCGAAATCCCCATCATCGCGGACGCTTCCGTTGACCGCGAGTTCGGCACCGGCGCTGTAAAAATCACTCCCGCGCACGATCCCAACGACTTCGAAACCGGCAAGCGCCACAACCTCCCGCAAATCGACGTGATGACCGACGACGCGCACATGAACGAAGCCGCCGGCCCGTACGCCGGCCTCGAACGCTTCGTCGCCCGCGCGCGAGTCATCGCCGACCTCGAACAATTAGGGTTGCTGGAAAAAATCGCCGAGCACACCCACTCCGTCGGCACATGCGACCGCTGCAAAGCCATCGTCGAACCGCGCGTCTCGACGCAGTGGTTCATGAAAATGAAGCCGCTCGCCGTACCCGCCGCAAAAGTTGTCCTCGCCGGCTTGATCGAAGTTGTGCCCGACAATCAGCGCACGATCCTGCTGCAATGGTTCGAAAACATTCGTGACTGGTGCATCTCGCGCCAGCTCTGGTGGGGCCATCGCATCCCCATCTGGCATTGCGCCGGCTGCAAAGAAATGGTCCCCGCTCTCGATTCGCGCGTCGAAATCTTCGAAGGCCACGCCCGCGCCGCCAGTCCGCCGCAAAAATGCCCGAAATGCGGCAGCGCACAACTCATCCAAGACAAAGACGTCCTCGACACCTGGGTCAGCGCCGCCCTCTGGCCCTTTTCCACCCTCGGCTGGCCCGACGACACCCCCGACCTCCGCACCTACTACCCCACCAGCCTGCTAATCAGCGGCTACGACATCCTCTTTTTCTGGGACTCCCGCATGATCATGATGGCCCTCCAGCTAAGCGGAGACCGTTTCGAGGATCCGGGAGGTAGCGGCATCGCTTCCGAGGGTGCAGGTGGGAGTGCACACCCAGCCGAGGATTCAGAGTTTCTGCAGCCGCCCAGCGTTTCGGAAGGGCGGGGCTTCAGCCCCGCCATAAAGTCCACAAGTTTCACGGGGCTTCAGCCCCAGAAGCCAATCTTGTCAAGCTCACACCGAGGCTCATCAGCCCCCGGTGCTCACGATGATCTTTCCTCCCGCATTCCCTTCCGCCGCCTCTACCTCCACTCGCTTGTTCGCACCGCCGAAGGCGCCAAGATGTCCAAGACCAAGGGCACCGGAGTCGACCCTCTCGGCCTCACCGAAAAATTCGGCACCGACGCCCTGCGCTACATGCTCGCCAGCATGGCCGCCCCCGGTACTGACATCATCCTCAGCGAAGACCGCATCCTCGGCGCCCGCGCCTTCGCCAACAAAATCTGGAACGCCGCCCGCTTCCTGTTTCTAAATCTCGAAAAAGCCGAAGCTTCAGCCGGCATCACTCTCGAAGAACTAGCAGCACCAGAAATCCGCGTCAAAACGCCATACGCGATCCCGGGCGAAGGCGGCCTCATCCACCGCTGGATCTTCTCGCGCCTTTCCGCCGTCTCAGCCGAAGTCAGCGCCGCCTTGCAGGATTTTCGTTTTCACGAAGCCTGCCAGACCATCTACCATTTCTTCTGGGGAGATTTTTGCGACTGGTACATCGAGTGGGTCAAGCCGCAACTGTCGTCCGACAATCGCGCAGTCTCCGTCGCCGCCTGGCGCAACATTTTCGCCGCACTGGAAGCCGCCCTCCGCCTCCTGCATCCCGTGATGCCCTTCCTCACCGAAGAACTCTGGCACCGCTTGCCGCAGCCCGCAGGCGCTCGTTCCATCGCCCTCGATAAATTCCCCGAGCCGCGTGCGAACTGGACTGACGTCACAGCCGAAAAACAAATTGCAGCCTTGCAGGAAATCATCACGGCAGCCCGCAACATCCGCGCCGAAATGAAAGTCGATCAAAAGCGCAAGATGCCCGCGGATTTCTCGAGCAGCGATCCTGCAATCCGCAAGCTCGCCGAGCAGAATGTCGAGCCGGTTCTGCGCCTGGCGACGCTTTCGGCCCTGAACATTTCTTCCGACCGTCTCGACGGCGCAGGCGCCGCCGTCCGCTCCACCTCGCAGTTCGACTTGCGCATCGCCTACGGTGAAGCAGTAGACAAAGACGTCGAGCTTTCGCGCCTGCGAAAAGAAATAGACCGCCTGGCAAAAGACGTCGTTTCCAAACAGTCCCGCCTCGCCGACGAAACCTTTATCAGCAAAGCCCCCGTCAAGATCGTCGAAGACCTCCGCTCCACCCTAGCCGCCCGCCAGATCGAACACCAAAAGCTCCTCGACCGCCTCAACCAGCTCGAATAGCGGGATCAATCGCTACCTCGGAGATTTGATAGTTGCGACTAGGCGATCCGGAGGCGTCCTGATGCGATCCTCTACACAGTTCGAATACCGATTCTTGCTTTCGCCGCGCTGGGCGGCCATACTCAAAGCGTACGGCATCGTATCGGTTAGTGGTACGAATGAGCGAGTCGATGAAGAGTCGGTTACTTAAGGCCAGCCTTCAACTTGCGACGGTCGTCCTGCTGCTTTTTGCGGTAGCGGTGTTGTCGACGCTCGCGAAAAACAGCCAGTATTTCCCGCAGTCACATCCCACGCATTACGTCAATATTGCAAGCAAGATGAAAGCGAGTCCGTCGCCGGCGGTATTGGAGCGAGAGCAGCTCTGTCCGATCGCGAAGGTTGTTCCACCGCAACCGCGTGCTCCGAGAATTCACGAAGTGGAGGAGATTTGTCTTCCTTCTCCGTCTATCGGGGTCACGGTTTCCATTCAGCATCGCTCTCCCCCGTCTTCGCGATCTTAGTACAAGACGTTCCGACTTAGCTTTCCACTTAATTTTTTGAATTAACCGAGGCCCTCTGCGTGGATTTATTCGCGGGCCTTTTGAGAAACACGATTCCCATGAACGCTCGGGTGAACAGATGAAAACAACCAATAGGCGCTGCTGCCTCGCACTTCTCATTTCCGCGGGGTCCGTCGCGGCGATTCTGGCCGGCTGCGGAGACGCTCGCAAGGCCGAGGCGGAAGATGCGGCGCATGCTCCAACCGCTCCGGTGGTGAAAGTTGCGCGGCGGAATCTTTCGAATACTCTCGAAATCGCTTCGGAATTCGAGCCGCTGCAGGAAATCGAAGTGTACGCAAAAGTTTCCGGTTACATCAAGAAGCTCTACGTGGATTGGGGAACGCACGTAAAGAAAGGGCAACTCCTCGCCGAACTGGAAATTCCCGAGCTGCAGCAGCAATTGCAGCAAGACGAAGCAGGCGCTCGCCGGAGCGACCAGGATTTGTCGCGCGCGCGCGAAGAACTCAATCGAGCGCAGTCCGCTTACACCGTCGCGCACCTCACCTACACGCGGCTCGCGGAGGTGCAAAAGTCCCGTCCTGAACTGATGGCTCAGGAAGAAATCGACGCCGCGCAAGGCAAAGATCTGGAAGCAAGCGCGGGAGTTTCATCGGCGAAAGACGCCGTGGCTGCCGCAGAGCAGGGATTGCTTGCCGCCAAAGCCGCGCTGGGGAAGGACCAGGCAATGTTCGCATACGCGCGCATTACAGCGCCTTTTGACGGTGTCGTGACACAAATTTATGCATACACTGGCGCGCTGCTTCCGGCCGGGACTTCTTCAAACAAGGGCGACCTCGCTTTGTGCCAGCTTTCGCAAAACGATATTTTGCGGCTGGTGATTCCCGTGCCGGAAAGAGCGGTGGCAGACGTTCACGTGGGCGACAGCGTCGATATCGAAGTGTCGCAGGCGAAGAATTCGTTTACGGGAAAAATCATCAGGTTCTCCGATCAGATCGATACCCAAACACGCACGATGCACACGGAAGTCCAGGTCCCCAACCCGAACTATCTGCTCGTCCCGGGGATGTATGCGTCGGTGAAAATCCCGCTGCGCTCGGCTGCCAACGTTTTAAGTGTTCCGGTTCAGGCAGTCGAATCGTCGGGCAGCGGTTCCGGCACCGTGCTTCTTGTGAACGCTTCCAATCGAGTGGAAAAGCGCGAGGTCAAGCTGGGCATTCAGACCGCTACGCAAGCGGAGGTATTGTCCGGTTTGAACGAAAACGACACTGTGATTTTTGGCGAACAGAACCAGTTCAAGGTCGGCGAACTTGTCTCACCTCAAATAGTGGCCGCTCCGGGAATGGAATAGGAATTCAATGCCGACATTTTCCATAAGACATCCTTACTTCATCATCGTGCTTTGCCTTTTGGTCTGCGTACTCGGCCTGACGGCATTGGTGCAAATGCCAGTGGATATGTTTCCTCCCATCGACATTCCAGTGGTGCTGGTAGCCACTTTTTACAATGGAATGCCTCCCGAGCAAATCGAGGCCGACATTACGGACACGTTCGAGCGCTTCTTCACGCTCGGCAGCGGAATCGATCATATCGAGTCGCGGTCCATGACCGGCGTGAGCCTGATTAAAATTTATTTTCAGCCCGGATCGGATGCGAACGCGGACGTCACACAGATTTCAAATCTGGCCATGGCGGACTTACGCCGGCTGCCGCAGGGCACGCTTCCCCCCGTGGTGATGAAAGTGGATGCGTCGAGCCTTCCGGTTTGCTTGCTGACTGTGGAGGGCGAGGGCTTAAGCGAAACCCAGCTTCATGACTATTTGCAGTTCAGCATTCGCAACCAAATCGCGGGAGTTCCGGGCGCTACCGTGCCGCCTCCTTACGGCGGACGTTACCGTCAGATCATGGTGAATGTGGACCCGCTGAAATTGCAGGCGCACGAACTCAGTCCCATGGATGTGGTGCGCGCTATCGATCAGTCAAACCTGATTCTTCCAGCGGGTGACGTGCGCATCGGCCCCATGGACTACAACATTTATACCAACGCGCAAGTGGCGAATGCGGACGCTATCAACCGCATCCCGCTGAAAACGGAAGGCGAGAAATCCGTGTTCGTGTCCGACATCGGAAAAGCGGTGGACAGCTCGTTTCTGCAATACGACATCGTGCGTGTGAACGGGCAGAAGTCCGTGTACGTCCCGATCCTGAAGCAAGGAGGGGATACCAACACAATCGCGGTCGTGGACGGAATCCGAAAGGCGATCAAGACGCTTCGCGATATTCCGGCGCAGCTGAAAGTCCATGTCGTGTTTGACCAATCGGTTTTCGTCAAGGGCGCGATTTCGACCGTGTTGCGCGAGGGCGGAATCGGCATATTGCTTACCGCCATCATGATTTGGATTTTTCTGGGAAGCTTTCGCGCCACCGCGGCGGTTTTCCTCTCGATCCCTCTATCGGTGTTGATCACCTTTTTCGTCCTGCATTCGGCCAACAAAACGATCAACAGCATGGTCTTGAGCGGACTGGCGCTTGCTTTCTCGCGGCTGATTGACGATTCGGTCGTAGTGCTGGAAAACATTTACCGGCATATGGAACTTGGCGAAGACCCCGGAGTTGCGGCCATAAATGGAGCAAACGAAGTCGCCTTACCGGTTCTGGCGATTATGCTGGTTGCGGTTGTGGTGTTCTTTCCGGTCACATTCCTTTTCGGCGTTAGCAAATATTTATTCTCCGCGCTTGCTCTGGCGGTAGTGATCGCATTATTCGCTTCGTATTTTGATGCCGTAACCGTGGTGCCGCTTTTCTGCGCGTATTTTCTAAAGCCCGTGCACGTGCTGGATGAAGAATCGGCGAGTTCACCCAAGACCTGGAGCGAGCGGTTTCATACGCGATTTAACGCCGGGTTTGAGCGCATGCTGAATTTTTACGAGCGCTGGGTGCGCAAAGCCCTTGACCGTCCGCGCGAAGTTGTCTGGGGTTTTGCGATTTTCTTCCTTTTGTGCTTCGCGCTAACTCCGATGATAGGCGTGGCCTTCTTTCCACGCACCGATGCCGGCGAATTCGTCATCAACGTCAAAGCGCCTACTGGAACGCGCATCGAGCTGACCAACGATTACGTGAAACAGGTAGAGGACATCATCCGGAAAGTTGTGAAGCCCAAGGACCTCAGCACGATTGTTTCGAACATCGGAGTCTTCCCCGACCTCTCAGCTCTCTTCACGCCAAACTCCGGCATGCACACTGCCACGGTGAATGTGGGCCTCAAGGAGGATCACAGCGTCAGCAGTTTTGTTTACATGCGCGAAGTGCGCGAGCAGATAACAAAACAGTTGCCACAGTTGCGCACTTATTTTCAATCGGGAGGCTTGGTCGATGCTGTCCTGAATCAGGGCATGCCCGCGCCGATTGATGTGCAAGTAAGCGGGATGGATCTGAAAACGGGCGACTCGATTGCCCAGAATCTGGCGCGGCAAATCCAAAAAGTTCCGGGCGTGTCCGACGTTTATATTCCGCAAGACATGGATTATCCGGCGTTGCAGCTCAACGTAAATCGCGAGCGCGCCAGCCAACTCGGCTTGAGTCCCAAAGAAGTGGTGGACAACGTGATTACCGCGCTCACTTCGGATGTGATGATTGCGCCCAGCTACTGGGTGGATCCGAAGACGGGCAACAACTATTTTGTCAGCGTGCAGTACCCGGAAAATCAGGTGAAGTCTATCGACGACTTGAAGGCTATGCCGCTGCGCTCTCCCAATCTGAAAATGCCGACCTTCCTTAGTCAGGTGGCCGATGTGACGCAAATTCAGACGCCCACGGAAGTGGACCACTATCAATTGCAGCGAACGTTTGATGTGTACGTGGCGCCGTCCGGAGAAGACATAGGCGGCCCGGCGAAAGCCATTTACAAGATTATCGCCAACACGCAGGTCCCGCCGAACATCCGTGTGAATGTGCGCGGCCTGGTCGTCACCATGGAGTCCTCCTTCAAGAGTTTCGGACTGGGACTATTGCTCGCGATTCTGCTCGTTTACCTGATTCTCGTCGCGCAGTTCGCTTCGTTCACAGATCCATTTCTAATCGTGCTCGCCGTTCCGACCGGTCTCGTGGGCGTGATTTTCACTCTGGCGTTCACCGGAACGACGCTGAACATTCAGTCGCTGATGGGAATCGTGATGCTGCAGGGAATGGTGGTTTCCAACAGCATCTTGATCGTGGATTTTGCGAATGTGCTGCGCAGTCAGGGACACACGTTGGTGGAAGCGGTAGCGCACGCCTGCCGCATTCGGCTTCGGCCCATTCTGATGACCTCGCTCGCAACCGTGGTCGGCCTGCTTCCCATGGCCTTCAAACTGGAAACCGGCAGCGAAGCTTACGCGCCGCTGGCTCGTGTGATTATCGGGGGACTGATTTCATCCATCATTCTCACTATCTTCGTGGTCCCGGCGGCGTACCTTCTAATCTATCAGCGGCATGCGGCTCTAAATATCGAAACTCTTCCAGAGGAGGCGCATTAATGTCCGCGCGTCATTTACTCCTGAATGTAACAGCGCTCGCGCTGATGGCCATTCCGTGTGCGGCGCAAGATGCCCAGAACTTGTCCCTGGCTGATGCGGAGAAAATTGCCGTCCAGAATCATCCGCAAATTCAAGCGGCGGGATATTTGGCGATTGCGGCGCAAGCGCGCGTGACGCAAGCGCGTTCCGCATACTATCCGCAAGCGGTCGGCAGTCTTACCGGCGTGGAATCGGAGACCAACAGCCGCGTTTCCGCCGGGGCGTTGAACAACCCGATCATCTTCGACCGCTACGCGAACGGCGTCGCAGTGAACCAGCTCGTCACCGACTTCGGTCGGACTCATGAACTGGTGAAAAGCTCCAGCCTGCACGCCGCGGCACAGAAGGAGAATGTCACCACTTCGCGCGCGGACGTGTTGATCAATGTTGACCGGGCTTACTATTCCGTCCTCCGGGCGCAGGCTGTTTTGCGCGTTGCACAAGAAACAGTGAAAAACCGCCAGCTTGTGTCGGATCAAATTACAGCCTTGGAACAGAACAAGCTGAAGTCGGGATTGGACGTGAGCTTTGCGAATGTGGACTTGGCTCAGGCGCAGCTTTTGCTCATTCAGGCGCAAAACGGGGTGGAAGGCTCGTACGCGGATCTTTCCGATGCGCTCGGCTACTCCGAGGTAAAGACATTCACGCTGGCGGAAGAGCCTTTGCCGCCGGCTCCATCTACAAGCGTTGCCGAATTAATATCGCAAGCGTTGCAGAATCGGCCGGAGTTGGTCAGCCGGCGGCTTGATGTTAGTTCGGCGCAAAGCTATGCCACCGCCGAGCGGGATTTGTGGCTTCCTACGATCTCGGCGGTAGGCGCGGCAGGGCTCGCGCCAGTCCACGAGGACTTGTTGGGAAGCCGTTATGCCGCGGCAGGCTTCAACGTAAATATTCCCCTATTTAACGGGCACGAATTCGGTGCGTTGCGCGCTGAAGCCAATGCGCAAGCGCAGGCGCAGGAGCAGTATCTTCGCGACTTGCAGAACGGCATCGTGCGCGAAGTCCGCAAAGCGTGGCTCGAATCCAACGCAGCGTACCAGCGTCTTTCGGTGACGGACCAGCTCTTGGCCCAGGCCACGCAAGCCCTCGATCTCGCACAGCAACGGTACAAGCTCGGACTGAGTTCCATCATCGAGCTAAGCCAAGCCCAGCTGAATATGACGCAAGCCGAAATCACGCAAGCAAGCGCCAAGTACGACTACGAAACCGCAATCTCCGCGCTGAACTACCAAATCGGCGCCGCACATTAAGCTCACCTAGCCGTGGATAAGGTTTCGTTCGGCACAGTAGCGGCTAAAGGACGCTCTCGAAAGAATCCCGAGCTGCTCACTCAGCTTGTACCCGCGCCCTCGCTCAAGTATCCTTTAAAATTCCCTATGGCCACGAAACGAATGGCGAATTTGCCGGGGACGACCGACCGGCGCATCGACGCGCTGCTAACTCTCCTCGCGGAGAATTCGACCATCGTCATCAGCGGCGAAAAGATCGCAAAGGAAATCGGCGTGACGCGGCAGCAGGTCTGGCGCTGGGTCCAGAAAATGCGGGAGTTAGGTGTGCGCGTGAAAGGCCATGCGCGGACCGGGTATCACATCGAGCGCGCCCCGGATATTCTCGTTCCCCAGCTTTTGAGCCGACGCCTGATCGGCACGCCGTTCGCGCGCCGCATCTATCACTTCTTCAAAATCGACTCGACCAATACCGTGGCGATGCAGCTCGGCGAACAGGGCGAGCCCCATGGCGCGATCGTGCTGGCCGAAGAGCAAACTGCCGGGCGCGGGCGTGCCGGCCGCAAATGGATTTCAGAAAAGTCCGCTGGAATTCATTGCAGCATTTTAGTGCGTCCGCAAATTTCGCCGGCACATGCCCCGCTGCTCACGCTAGTTGCGGGCCTCGCCGCACGCGATGCGGTCGCCGAGGAACTCGATGTGGCTCCCGACATTCGCTGGCCGAACGATTTGCTGGTGAACGGCCGGAAATTTTCAGGCATTCTCACTGAGATGCATGCCGAGCCAGACCGCATGCACTACGCCGTGATCGGAATCGGCATCAACGTCAACCAGACGAAAATGCCGGCCGAGCTCGCCGAGTTTGCTACCTCGCTTCGCATAGAGACCGGCAAAGTTCATTCACGCCTGGACGTCCTGATTCGATTGCTGCGCCACTTCGATCGCTACTACAATCAGTTTATCGCGGAAGGGCCGGGGCCGATTCTGCGCCGCTTCGCAGAAGTCTCCAGCTATTTTCAGGGGAAACGTGTGCGCATCACTACGCCCATCGAAGTTTTCACCGGCACCACGGCCGGACTCGAATCCAGCGGCGTCCTGCGCGTGATGCGCGACGATGGCGGCGGAATCGAACCGGTGCTTTCGGGCGACGTTGCGGAGGCGTCCTGATGCTTCTGGCATTGGACGTTGGCAATACGAATACGGTGTTAGGCGTTTTTCGCGCGACGCAGCTCGTGGCGAATTGGCGACTGACCACGGCGCGGGATCAGACCATCGATGAATACGGCATTTTGACGCGCGAACTCTTCACTCTGGCTGGGCTCGATCCTAGCGAAATCGGCGGCGTCATCATCAGCTCGGTCGTTCCGCCGCTCAATTCCACACTGGCGGGGATGGCAGAGCGATACTTCGGCAAAAAGGCGCTCTTCGTCGAGCCCGGAATTAAGACCGGTATGCCTGTGCATTACGACAATCCGCAAGAGGTGGGCGCGGATCGTATCGTAAACAGCGTCGCAGCCTTCGAGAAATACGGCGGTCCATGCATCATCGTGGATTTCGGCACGGCGATTAACTTCGACGCGGTTTCTGCACGCGGCGAATACCTGGGTGGAGTACTCGCGCCGGGCATCGGAATTTCCGCCGAAGCCCTTTTCGCTCGCGCCGCAAGACTCTTTCGCGTGGAAATCAAAGATCCGGGGAAAATCATCGGCACCAATACCGCGGCTTCGATGCAGGCAGGACTTTTTTACGGCTATACAGACCTTGTTGACGGCATCCTCGACCGCATGAAGAAAACCATGGGCGAGAAGACGAAAGTCATCGCCACCGGCGGCCAGGCCGCGCTGATCGGAACCGCGTCGCGCCACATTGAAACCATCGACGAGTTTCTGACGCTGGAAGGGCTGCGAATTATCTGGGAACGGAACCAGGACGCCGCCCAGGAACGAGGGAAGACGCAAAAGCTGGCATCCGTTCCGCCGAGGCCTAAAAACTGACTCTATCGCCCAATTTCCGGAAGCTTTCTATGTTCTGACAAAAACCCACAGAAACTCGACGCAATGGAATCCTTCAACTATTTCAATTATTTCACTGAAATCGAAGATTATTTCTGGCGCAAACGCGGCGCGCATCTGCTGGTCTCCCCTCTGGATTGGGCCATCGTCGAAACCTGGCAAAAGGCAGGTATTCCGCTCGGAGCGGTGCTGCAAGGAATCGACCGGGCGTTCGAGAGCTGGCAACGGTCGAAACGCGCCGCAGGCGGACGCCAGTTGAAAAGCCTGGCGTACTGCGCTGACGCCGTCGCCGACGCAGCGGCGGAAGCGGCAGAAGCAGCCGTAGGGGCCGGGCCGGAAGTGAAATCTTCGCGGCCGACCGCCGAAACTTTTTCGCGCGACGAGCTGCGAAAATATCTTGAACGCAATGCCGCGCGGCTCCGGACCGCTTCAGCAAAACTGCGAGCGCATTCGGGAAAAGCGGATGAGCAGCTTCCTGCTCGCCTTGAAGATACTGCCAAGCGGCTTGATGAACTTCTGCCGCTGCTCGATTCCCCAGGGGCACTCGATCTCGAAGATCTCGAACGGCGACTCAGCGTGCTGGAAGAGAAATTGTCGGCGGCCCTTTCGGCGGACGCCGATGAAGAGGCGCTGCTTTCCGTTCGCCGCGAAATGGATCGCTCGCTGGCGCCTTACCGGCGTAAGATGTCCGCGGAACAGCTGGCGCAGCTCGAGCGGCAATACATTCAGAAGCGGCTCTTCGAGCATTTCAACGTGCCGCGCTTGAGTTTATTTTATTTGACCTGACGCTGAACCCAACTCTTCATGCCAACAATGGACGTTACGATCGAGAAGCTAATCTACGGCGGCGACGGTCTGGCGCATCACGAAGGGTCCACGGTCTTCGTTCCTTTCGTTTTGCCGGCGGAGCGCGTAGCCGTGTCGCCAGTGGAGCAGAAGAAGAAATTCGTCCGGGCGCGCGTGGACAATTTGCTGGAACCTTCACCGCAGCGCATGGCGCCGCCGTGCCCGCATTTCGGCGTTTGCGGCGGCTGCAACTACCAGCACATTCCTTACGAAGCGCAGTTGGCCTACAAAGCAGAGATTCTGCGCGAGACTTTGCGGCGCATCGGGCGAATCGACTGGACCGGCGAAATCAAAACGCACGCTTCGCCGCCGTGGAGCTATCGCAACCGCGCACAGTGGAAAATTCGACCACCATTGGAAGCAATGAGCGACTCCACTGGCCCGACCGCGAGCGCAGCCAACAAAGGCTTCGCGAAACTCGATATCGGGTATTTTCAGGCTAACTCGACGGCGCTTTGCGCGGTCGATGAGTGCGCGATTCTCTCGCCGCTACTTGTGAAAACATTGCTTGGGCTGCGAGCGGCACTAGCGGCCGGCGAACTTCCTCGAGAACTTCGCGAGATCGAAGTGTTCAGCAACGAAGGGGCCCGCGACACAACAGATCTGGGCAGCTCGAAACTTCTACTCACGGCCAACTTTGCTGGCTTTCCCTCCCGGCTGGCGGAACACGCCGAAACGATTCGCCGCTTGGTGCCGGAAGCTGCGAGCATCCTGTTCCACGATCCGAGCCACGACCGGATGGAACTGTTCGGTCCGGGATTTGTGGAAACCGAAAGTGCAGGTGTGAAATACCGGGTCGGCCACTTTTCGTTTTTTCAGGTCAACCGGTTCCTCGTCGACGATCTGGTGCGGACGGTGTGCGACGAAGAAAATGGACGGCTCGCTCTCGACTTGTATGCCGGCGTAGGATTATTTGCTATTCGGCTGGCGAAACGCTTTGAACGCGTGGTCGCCGTCGAATCGAATCCGGCAGCAGTGCGCGACCTGGAAACCAACATGCGCGGGCAGAGCACTATTGAGGTTCGAACGGCGGACGTCGAACGATTTCTGGAGCGAAACAAGGAACGCCCGGAGTTTGTGGTCCTGGACCCGCCGCGTGATGGGTTGGCTCCGGATGTGGCGAAGCGTCTCGGGCGTTTACAGCCCGCGCGCATCACGTACGTTTCCTGCGAACCGCCCACGCTGGCGCGCGATCTTGCGGTGCTAATAGAAGCGGGCTACGGCTGCAGCGAAATTCACATGTTCGATCTTTTTCCGCAGACATTTCACATGGAGACAGTGGTGCGATTGCGCCGACTCGAATGAAATTGCCTGCGCTGTGGATCGCCGCGGCTTTTGCCGCGGGCGTAGGCATTGCGAGCCGATGGCAAGCCTCGCCGAAGATTTGGTGTGGCGCCGCCGCAGTGTCAATTACCGCAGGGATAATTCTGATTTGGCGACGCCGCGCGGCATTCGCTTGGTGTTTTGCGTTAATCGCGTGGATTGCCCTTGGCGGGCTCGCGATCGGAGTGGAGCGCGCCGCTGATCCTGCGAACCATATTTCCCGGCTGATCGCCACTAACTCCGTCGATACAAGTGTTCCGCTCCGATGGCGCGGGCGACTACGGGAGGATCCTCTTAAGCTGCCGTGGGGACTTCGCTACGAAGTGGATCTGGAGAGTGTGCAATCCGCAGGCGTTGAGCTTCCTGCTAGTGGCGGCTTGCGCGTGAATTTCTACGCCGGCCCACGCGCGACTGAGCCTCAGCAAGGCCTGCGAGCTGGCGATCGGGTGGAAGCGCTGATGAAGGCGCGTCCGCCGCGCACCTATCTCGATCCCGGCGCGTTCGACGTTCACGGCTTCCTCGCGCGGCAGAAAATTGATGTCGTCGGCTCACTGCGCAGCGGCGAACTTCTTCAAGTGATTGACCGGCCCCCGCCAACGGTACAGCAGCGGCTGGCAAGAGCACGCGGAAACCTGCTCGGACGGGTTGATTCCCTGTTCTCGGATCGGCCGGATCGTGGTGCAGTACTGCGCGCCATGTTGCTCGGCGACCGCAGCTTCGTCGATTCCGATGTGGTACTCGCATTTCAGAAAACTGCGGCGTATCACGTCCTGGTCGTTGCCGGGCTTCATGTGGGGGCGTTGGTTGTTTTTCTCTACTGGCTCGGACGTCGATTGGGGTTGCCATCAATTGCGACCGCTTTCATGACGCTCGCCGCGCTTGCTGCATACGTCGGGATCGTGCAAGACCGCCCGCCAATTCTTCGCGCTGCATTGATTGCGGCATTTTATTTATGCACGCGCCCGCTTTTCCGACGAGTTGAATTGCTCAACACAATTTCGTTGGCGGCTTTGGTGATCTTGCTTTGGAGACCTTCCTCGCTGACCGACTCAAGTTTCCAGCTTTCCTTTCTCGCTGCGGGAGTGATTGCGGCGCTAGCGCTACCGTGGATCGAACGCACGAGCGCTCCGTACCGCGCGGGCCTGAGGCACTTGGGCGACATCACGCGCGACGGAGCGCATCCGCCAAAGGTCGTGCAGTTTCGCATTGATATGCGTTCCATGGCGAATTGGCTTTCACTTCGGTTGCCGAAGCAAATCGTTCCGCGTGCAAACGGAATACTCTCAGCACCTGTGATTGTCGGATTACGATTGTGGGACATCGTGCTGCTTTCGTTTGTAATTCAATGGGGTATGCTTCCGCTATTGGCAGAGGACTTTCATCGCGTAAGTCTCGCGGGACCGATGAGTAATATTCCCGCCGTTCTGCTGACGGCGATCATTGTTCCGCTTGGTTTTGTGGCGTTGCTTGCATCTTTCGTTTGGGCGAAGTCCGCGTTGCTGCTTGCGAAGGCGCTCGGCTTTTGCACCGACCTCTTGCTTTCAAGCGTCGGGTGGTTTGGCCATTGGCCGCGGTTATCGTATCGAATTCCCGGACCACCGGTGTGGCTTGCGATCACTTTCTTCGCGGCGTTTATTTGTCTGGCAATGTGCGCCAGAGCTGTAGCAGCGCGCGGATTGAATCCTAGTGTCCGGCGGAAGTTGTCTCCGCCGATACGGCCCGCTGAATGGACTTCGGCCCTCGCGCTCGCTTCATTTACGTTGCTGGTAGCGTCCCATCCATTCGCGGCGAATCTCCAGCGCGGCAAACTTGAAGTGGATGTGCTGGACGTTGGCCAGGGTGATTCGATTTTCGTCGCGTTCCCGAACGGCGGAACGATGTTGATCGACGGTGGCGGGCAGGCCGGCTCGGAGTCCGTCGGCGGCTATCACTCGGGGACAGACGTAGGCGAGGAAGTCGTCTCGCCGTATCTTTGGTCGCGGGGACTCAAGCAGCTCGATGTGGTCGCGCTTACGCACGCGCACCACGATCACATCGACGGCTTACGCAGCGTGCTGCAGAACTTCAGCGTATCCGAATTGTGGATCGGGCGCGATGAAGAGACACCGGCATTCAAAGCATTACTCGCGGAGGCGCGCTCCCGAGGAGTAGCCATCGTGGAAAAGGAGCGCGGAAGTGACTTCCAGTCCGGCGGAATTGAAGGCAATGTCTTTTGGCCTGAGGATATTTCAGCGGTCTCGCAAGCGTCCAATGACAATTCGCTAGTGATCAGGCTGAAGGATAATGCGGTGCGATTTTTGCTTCCTGGCGACATTGAAAAAAAGGTGGAGGCCACGCTAGTAAACAATCATTCAGCGATCGCCGCGGATTTCCTAAAGGTCCCGCATCACGGCAGCAAGACTTCCTCGATTGAAGCATTTGTCACGGCGGTTTCGCCTCGCGTGGCTGTGGTTTCCGTGGGAGAAGGAAATCAATTCGGACATCCGGTGGAAGATGTCGTCGCTCGTTACGCGAAGGCGGGCGTGAGGTTCTTGCGCACCGACCGCGACGGCGAAGTCACCGCGATAACCGACGGCCATACTCTCGACGTGCGCACTTTCGCGGACTCGCACCCGAATTGAGGCACAGCTTAACTGCGGAATTTCGAGAGTTGATCTGCACTATTCTTCGGACTCGGCGAAAGATTGATTGCCCTTCTGGTACTCCGCGATAAGCTTGCGCGCTTCCTCTGCCCGCGGCTCAAGGACGTAGACTTCGACGCCATGGGTACCTTCGGGTGACTCGCGCAGCGGAAAAGGGTCGTTCGAAGAGGAACCGGGAGAGCTGATCCCGGCGCTTTCGAGAAGTCCGCGAACCACCATGGCTTCAGCGGCCGTACCAGCCGTGTAGGCGACCACAACTCGTTCCTGCGATGGATCGTGAGCCTGTTTGTGGGATGAATGTTCAGTCATTTAATTTCCCCGGGAAACGTCTAAGACCACTGTCCAACAGTACTATTGCGCGCTTTCGGGGCCAAGCCCATAATAACTTCCGGAAGCGTTTTTCAGGATCCGTAATGGAACCAATGGAAAATCGTCCCGCCGCTCGCCCTACGCAAGCGCAAATTGACGACGAAAGCAGACGTATTCGCCGGTTGCGGATTTTGGTTCAGCTGACTCTGGAATCGATTGCCGCGGGCGACCTTACTCCGGAAGAAGCCTCGGGAATGATTGCGGCAACGCGCCGAGTGGCGCTGGAAATGTTTCCCGGCAAAGAGCGCGCTTTCGATTTGCTGTACCGGCCCAAATTTCAACGCGTAATGCACGCCATCTACCGTCTGCAATAACAACACATTTAGTAGCCGTAGCGTCCCCGCAGCCACATCCGCAGCCACACGATCGCAAGAGCACCCACCGTTCCGATCATCGCTTTGTATTCGCGGTTACGCCGGAATTGTTGCCAAGAAAAAGTTTGCCGTGGCAGGCCTTCCGACGGAGGGTTTTCGGCCTTGAAGATTCTTGGAAAGAAAAGCGGAACGCTCGCGGAATACTGTTGGAACGAATCGCCAAATTTCGCGCGCAGATCGTCTTCCTCGTTGCGCATCACAGCGTAGTAAAAAACGGAAAAATAAACAGCAACCAACAACCCGGCCCAGAACGAATGTCCAGCGATAATGAATCCAGCGGCGAGGATCGCGCTGCCAAGATACAGAGGATTTCGCGTGCGCGCATAGATGCCGGACGTCGCCAGTTCCTGATTCTTGCGCAATTCCCCCGAGGCTGCTGCTCGGACGAGCAATCCGAAGGCGGCTACGGCGGCACCGATTGCAATCCAATGGGGCGTGGGCATGGCCAGCAGCCAATAAAGAACCGCCACGGGGTAGCCTATGCGGACGCGCCAGCGCATCCAGAATTTTCTCGGCTCGCTCACGAACGACGCCTTAGGAGATCGATGGCGTGAACCGCATGGTCAACAGTAATCAAAAACATGGCGAACGAGTAGGACGCATTGCAGAAGTAAGTCGTTGCATCAAATGGAGGATTTTGCGTGACTCCCGCAACAGGCAGCGCGGGGACCAAGTCCGCCACCAACTCGAACCGGGGTTGGGGAAAACGCACCCTAGGCATCTTTCTCGTGGCGCAGCCGGGCCAGGAGTTCGCGCGTGGAGTGATTTTTTGAGTCTCCCACGATTGCCACGCGAATTCCGAGGAGAGCGGCGAGATCGCGTTCGGGGATGGTGTCCGGGGTGTAGTCGGTGCCTTTAGCATGTACGTCGGGCTGAAACTCGCGCAGCAGCGCATTGACATCGAGTTCGTCGAAAATTACGACATAATCCACCGCTGCTAGAGCCGCTACGAGCGAGGCGCGCGCGCGTTCCGTCAAAATAGGACGGCCGTTGCCTTTCAACGATCGCGTGCTCGCATCGGAATTTAAGCCCACTACGAGCAAGTCGCCTTCTTCGCGCGCGGCCTGTAAATAACGTACGTGCCCCACATGAAGCAAGTCGAAAACACCGTTGGCAAACACAACTTTACGGCCGGCACGACGATGCTCGTCGAGCACGTCGTGAAGACCTTCGCGTGAGAGTATTTTTTCGCGGGTGTCCATAACGTGTTCAGCGCTGGGTTGTGGCCTCGCGGCGCAATACAGCTTCGAGTTCGGAGCCGGTGACGGTCGCGGTACGCCGCTTCATCACTACGATGCCGCCGGCATAATTGGCGAGATGGGCCGCCTCCAGATAGGAAGCTCCAGCGGCAAGCGCCAGCGTAAAAACGGCGATCACCGTATCTCCGGCACCGGTAACGTCCACGGGCGTGTCGGGGCCGTAGATCGGAATGTTGCGCGAGCGCGCTCCCTTGCCGGTTCCGCTTTCGAAGAGAGCCATGCCATCCTTACCTCGGGTAACTAGAAGCGCCTGGAGATCTAGATCAGACAACGCTCGCCGGCCCAATGCTTCCAATTTCTGCGCGTCAACACCGACGGCAGAGTGATAGGCGGCTTCGAGCTCGGGCTCATTCGGCGTTGCGGCGGTGATTCCGGCGGCGCGGTAATCCAGCAATCGATAGCGCGAGTCGAGCGTGATGCGTTTTGCGTCGAGGCTGCGGACAAGTGCCGGCGAGGCGGCTCCGACGCCGTAGTCAGAAATCAGAACAGCGTCCGCGCTCTTGGCGGCTTTGCGAGCTTTGCGCTGAACCAAGTCCTGAATGGGCGACGGCAGCGTTTCGCGAGGTTCGCGGTCCACACGAAGGACCTGCTGCTCGGTGGTGTGCGTCCATCCAGCGAGATAACGCGTCTTTGTAGATGTGACCCAGTCGTGCGTGCGGAGGATGCCCGAGACATTCACCCGCTTCCGGCGGAAGTAATCCAGCAAGGTTTTTCCAGCTTCGTCGTCGCCCACGACGCCGACGGGCAGAACACGCGCGCCGAGGTCCGCGAGGTTGTTTACGGCGTTGGCGGCGCCGCCGGGGTAAGCGTCCGTGCGGCGATGTCGCAGAATCAACACGGGGGCTTCGCGGGAGATTCTGGAAATTTCACCGGAAACAAACTGATCCAGCACAAAATCTCCCACTATGCAAATCGTCTGCCGAGGGAATGAAGATACAATGTCGAGCAGGCGCGTGAGGTCAACGGTCGGGTCTGGGGCGCGCCCGTCAGCTCGTGCCGCGCTCCTTGAAGGTCGCTTCGTTTTCCTCGGCCGGGCCCTCAATCAATCTCCTCGAACTTCAGCATGGATACGTCGGTTCCGAGCATCGTGACGAAAAGTATCACAGCGCCGGTAAAGGTGCCAATCCGTGGAGTTGTGTCCTGTGCCAACGCCGTCTGATACTTCATTTGGCATCGACGGTACCGGATTGTGGCTTTTTCATGATCGCCTGCCAAAAATCATCTTCCCGGTCAATGTGCAACGAAATAGAGCAAACCCAAAAATTCATTGATGGTTGCGCTTGTTCCAAATTAAAACGGTCCTTCTCGGTGCAGATGAGGCCGGCGGCTCCGGCTTCTCGGGCTTGCTTCTCGATTGCGGCTATGTCGGATGGCGAATAGCGGTGATGGTCAGGGAAAGACTTATATCCGGCAATCTGAAAGCCCCAGTCTCGGAGGTCAGCAATGAAAGCGGCGGGATTGCCTATCCCGCAAAAGGCGAACAATATTTTGGAGCGCGCTTCCGATGCGGCGAGTTTCATATTCGAAAGTGAGTAGACCGACGCAAGTGTGGTGCGGGCATAAAAGATGCGAGCGGCCGAATGCCGCCGTACGATTGACTCGATAGCGAGGGCATGGTTGCTGCGCGTTATAACAACCAAATCAGCGCGCTCGAGCGCGGTGCGCGGCTCGCGCAACCTTCCTGCCGGTAACAAACGCCCTCCGCCGAAAGGATTGTTCGCATCGACTAAAACGATGTCAACATCACGCGCTAACCGCAGATGCTGAAAACCGTCGTCGAGGATAAACCACTCTACGCCTCGAGCGGCGAGCGCAACGCCATTCTTGTAGCGATCCGCGCCGACACCAAATAACGCGCGATTCCCCAAACGAGACTGCAGAAGCTGTACTTCATCACTCGTTGAAAAAGCCTCCCGATCGCTAGGCTCTTGAGATTTGGAACCAAGTGCGCTGACAGTCTTGCCTCGATACCCTCGCGTGAGGATTCCAACGCTCTTGCCTTCCGCAAGGAGCCGTTCCGCGATCCATAGAACCATCGGCGTTTTCCCGGTCCCGCCGACGGTCAAGTTCCCTACGCTGATGACGACTCCGTCCAAGTGACGCCGGCGAAGAATTCCCTCCCGATATGCTCGCGCCCGAAGACGAACTATCGCAGCGTAAGGCAGTGACAGTGGCCACAGGAGCGATTCCTTCAGCGTCACACAGCACTTCCCTTTTGTGGGCCGTCGGTAGCGGAACCGCGACTCGTGGCTTCGCCTTGGATCTCGCCTTCGCGCTGGCCAATCACAGACACGATCCGCTCGATAGAACGCGCCGTCGCCCCGCGATTCCGCTCGGATATTTCGCGCGCGGCAGCGCCCATGCGTTGGCGCAGGGCATTATTTTCGATCAATTGTATCCAGACTTTCCCGAGCTGCTCGCCGTTCGCTACTTGTACGCCCGCGTGCGCGTCGAGAAACTGATCCGCCATTTCGCGAAAATTTTCCATTGAGGTCCCGAAGGCCGGGGGGCGGGAAAAACACGCAGGCTCGAGAATGTTGTGCCCGCCCGCGCGGACCAGAGAGCCCCCTACAAACACAGCATCCGCCAGCGAATACAGCCCTGCTAGCTCACCAATCGAGTCGAGAACCAGCACGTCGGTATCTTCGCCGAGCGGATGACTCAGATCCAGTTGGCTGCGGCGCACAGTATTCCACCCACCCTCGGCGATGATTCTTTCCGCGGCGATAAATCGATCCGGCTTTCGAGGTGCAAGTATCAGCAGGGTTCGGCGCCACTGCCTCTGGACGCCATCGTATCCCGCAAGGACGGCCTGTTCTTCTCCTTCTACAACGCTACCGGCAACCACCACCGGCCAGCGCTCTTGCTGCCGAATCTGGGTTTGAAGCCACGATCCGAAGCGGCCGATAGCTGAGGGTTCCACGTCATATTTTATATTGCCGGTTATTTCCACGCGCTCTTCGGGCGCACCCATGCTCACAAGGCGCTTTGCGTCTTCTTCACTCTGCGCCAGAAGAAGCTCCGGATCTTGAAGAGTACGCTCGAAGAATTCTCCGATGAGAAACCGCCATCTTTCGAAACGCAAGAAGGATCTTTCGGAGATGCGCGCGTTCGCGAAGATTACCGGGATGCCGGAGCGCCGCGCCTCCCGCAAAAAATTCGGCCAAATCTCCGTCTCCATCACGATCACGAGCGTGGGGCGAATCGTTCGCAACGCTTTTCGCACCGGCACGACCCAGTCGAGCGGAAAATAAAAAATCCCGTTCGCGGATTGCAACCGTTCGCGAGCGAGCCGCTGGCCCGTTTCCGTAGTAGTGGAAACAAAAATTGCCCGGTCAGGAAAGCGGGCCTTGAGGCCTTCGACGAGAGGCTTCGCGGCGAGGACTTCGCCTACCGAAACCGCATGTATCCAGATTGCTCCGCCCCCAGGCGCGGGGTCAGTTTCGTGCGCCGCGGCGCTACCTGCGTTAGTAGCCAAAGCCGATGGCAGAATTCCGAGACGCTCGCGCAACGCACCGGAATGTTCGCCACGCCTCCAACCACGCAACGCGAAGTACGGCGCCAACACGAACATGCCGACTGCCGTAACAATCCGATATAGGAAATACATTGGGAAGGCGTTGTGGCGATTCGCGATGCCTGCGCGTTCCAGGCGCGTCTGACAGCGACTCCGCACACAAACGAGGTATTATAGTGGCAGCGAGCGCGAACATGCACAACTTCCGGTGGAGACCGGGCATCGAAATTGCAAGCCAGGACAATTGATAGATGATTCGAGCCAGCGCACTAGCCGTAGCAGCTTTCCTAATGTGCGCGAGCGGATTCGCGCAGTCTTCCGGTGTGAAACCTGCCCCGAACGCTGCGCCGGAATTCTCCCCCGCTCTAGCGCGCGATACACACGAAGGCATGACGATTCTCGCAGATGCCTATGACGAACCCGCGCGCGCTAAAGAGAAATTCGGCAAAGCAGATCCGATTCAGGCAGGAATCCTTCCGGTGGAGGTTTTTCTGCGCAATGAGTCGGACCATGCTATTCGTATCGACCTCAATACGATTCAACTCGAAGTGCACTTTCGGAACGGAGATCACCAGGATATCGATTCGCTAAGGCCATCCGACGCCGCATACAAGATCGCTCATCCTCAGGGCCCCTCCGGTCCAAAAAATTCGCGCATTCCGAGCCTCTCCTTACCGGGTGGGGACAAAAAATCAGCGAAAATCGAAGACATCCTTCGGCCGCTCGCGCTCGATGCGGATGTGGTTCCTCCCAAGGCCACCATACATGGTTTCCTTTATTTCGATTTGAGCCAGGATATGTCACTCGCCGCCGCTTCCGTAGTCTACGTCCCTGACGCAGCAGTGATCCCGGGCAATAAACCTCTAATGTTCTTTGAGGTTCCTCTGGCTAAGATTCCGCAGGACTGAAGTGGGAGTTTAGATCGTCGACGCGAATTTTTCCGCAGCAAGCAGGGGAAAGTACATCGCTCTAATGCGACGCTGGTGGGTCGAGGATGATTTCGAAATACTGCGCCGGCCTTGTCCCGATGTTTTGAATTTGGTGTTGGTCGCCACCAGCGACGAAAGCGACCGAGCCGGGCCCAAGCTTCGTCGTCTTGTCGGCGATCGTCACTTCTACCTCGCCCTCGCTGATGAGAAACATTTCTTCCTGCTGGTGGTGATGGGCGTGGTGCGGCGAACTCCCAGGCAATAGGAAGACTTCGTGAACGTGGATGTGAACGCCATTGTGGGTCAAACCATCCAGAATCGGGCGGAAGGTGGCGTTTGCCTCCTTCTGAGCGGTTAGATCTTCGAAGTTGTAGGTCCGCGACTGCAGGGTGCTTTGTCCTGAACCCGACCGCGGCAGCAGAAAAACAACCAGGCAGACCAACAGGAGTTTTAATTTCATGGCACTCAGTTCCTCCCATGAAAGTCTACGCGCGGCCGAATGGGAGTTCTAGGATTGCAGGAAAGGTTGTGCGTTGGCGGTTACCCCTTGAGAAGCATGTACGCGTTGGTAATCGCAAAGCTTCGGGAAGGTCTGGATATTGCCAAACCAGAAACGGTTTTGCTGCCAAACGCCCTCTTTTCTTGACGAAAGACGCTAATCCTGATACAAAAGGCGATTCTGTTTATTAACTTCTCGCAATCTGTGGGCTCCCGCCAAGGAGTCTTCATCCGGAGGAAGGCTGAATGTGCTCTTGTCTCTTCAAGTGTGTGACCGGCTGCTCAGTGGGTGCCTTTTAATGCGCACTCGTATATCAAGTGAAGGCTTGAAACTCTTCGGCAACATGCTGAAATCCGCAGCGGCGGCGATCGTGATGTTGTTCGGTGCTGCAGCGGCTCACGCGCAAGGCGAGGCGCCTGGCGGCGAAGCCAATCTGAAGCTGCCTGATTTGTCACAAGTTAATTTTCTAGGCATAGACGGGCACACACTCCTGCTCTTCGGAATACTATTTTGCATTTTTGGATTGGTATTTGGCATGGTGAACTACACGCGGCTGAAGAATCTGCCGGTTCATCGCGCCATGCGCGAAATTTCAGAACTGATCTACGAGACGTGCAAAACCTACTTGATTACCCAAGGCAAGTTTCTTTTGCTGCTCGAATTGTTCATTGCCGTGGTGATCGTGCTCTATTTCGGCGTCCTACTGCACTACGACGCAGCGCGCGTAATCATCATATTTTTGTTTAGCGTGCTGGGAATTGCGGGCAGCTATGGAGTGGCGTGGTTTGGCATTCGAGTGAACACATTTGCCAATTCCCGAACTGCTTTTGCAGGGCTTCGCGGCAAGCCCTTTCCGCTTTACCACATTCCGCTCCAAGCCGGAATGAGCATCGGAATGATGTTGATCAGCGTCGAGCTGCTGATGATGCTTTTAATCTTGCTTTTTGTTCCCGGTGATTACGCGGGGCCCTGTTTCATCGGCTTCGCTATTGGCGAGTCGCTCGGAGCTGCCGCGTTGCGAATCGCGGGCGGCATCTTCACCAAAATTGCGGACATCGGCTCCGACTTGATGAAAATTGTCTTCAAGATTAAAGAAGACGACGCGCGCAATCCCGGCGTGATTGCCGATTGCACGGGAGACAACGCAGGCGACTCCGTGGGACCAACCGCGGACGGGTTCGAGACCTATGGCGTCACTGGGGTCGCGCTAATCACGTTCATCCTGCTAGGTGTGAAGAGCCCGACGGTGCAAGTTCAGTTGCTAGTGTGGATCTTCGTGATGCGCATCGCCATGCTCGTGGCCAGTGCGCTGGCGTACTTTATCAATGATCTGATCGCCACGGCGCGCTTCGCAAAAGCTGATGAGATGAATTTCGAATCTCCGCTTACTTCACTGGTTTGGATCACCTCCATCGTTTCTATCATTATCACTTACGCCGTCTCGTCCTTCATCATTCCGGAGCTTGGAGGAGACTCTACGCAATGGTGGAAGCTGGCCACGATTATTTCCTGCGGAACGCTTGCTGGAGCTGTGATTCCAGAGCTAGTAAAGGTTTTCACGTCCACGGAATCGCGGCACGTTCGAGAGGTGGTCACCTCGGCGGAGGAAGGCGGCGCGTCTTTGAGCATTTTGTCCGGCTTCGTGGCCGGGAATTTTTCCGGCTACTACCTGGGACTTGCCATGGTCGGTCTAATGACCGTGGGCTATCTCGTCAGCTTGCAGGGTTTGGGCAACTTGATGCTCGCGGCTCCGGTCTTCGCATTTGGACTTGTGGCTTTCGGCTTCCTCGGCATGGGTCCGGTCACCATCGCCGTAGATTCGTATGGTCCGGTTACAGACAACGCGCAATCAGTCTATGAGCTTTCGCAGATCGAAACCATTCCGAACATCAAGCAAGAGCTGAAAAAAGACTACAACATGGACGTAAACTTCGAGCGCGCTAAGGATTTGCTCGAAGCCAATGACGGTGCGGGAAACACGTTCAAAGCCACCGCAAAGCCCGTGCTTATCGGCACGGCCGTGGTCGGCGCGACCACTATGATTTTCTCGATCATCATGGCGCTGACCAACGGCATCACGGAAAACGTGGACAAACTTTCGCTCCTCCACGCGCCCTTTTTCCTCGGGCTCGTCACCGGCGGCGCGATGATTTACTGGTTCACTGGTGCGTCCACACAGGCGGTAACTACGGGCGCTTATCGTGCTGTTGAGTTCATCAAAGCGAATATCAATCTCGAGAGTGCGGAAAGAGCTTCGGTGGCCGACAGCAAGAAAGTTGTCGAAATCTGCACGAAATACGCGCAGAAAGGCATGCTGAATATTTTCGTTGCCGTGTTCTTCGCCACGCTAGCATTCGCCTTCATCGAACCATTCTTTTTTATCGGCTACTTGATCTCCATCGCCATATTTGGCCTTTATCAGGCCATCTTTATGGCAGACGCTGGCGCCGCGTGGGATAACGCGAAGAAGATCGTTGAAGTCGAATTCAAACAGAAAGGCACGCCGCTGCATGACGCGACGGTAATAGGCGACACGGTGGGCGACCCTTTCAAGGACACATCGTCCGTGGCCTTGAATCCGGTCATCAAATTCACCACACTGTTCGGGTTGCTAGCGGTCGAGTTGGCCGTGAAGTTGACGCTGGAAACCGGAGGAACGCTGACACACGTTCTGGCTGCTGCGTTCTTTCTAGTGTCCTACTTCTTCGTTTACCGGTCGTTCTACGGCATGAGGATTAAGTCAGGGGACTAACGGCCGGGGAGGGAGGTTTATGGCAAATGCGAAATGTGCAGCGGGCCTCGCGCTAGCCGCTTTCCTCCTCTTTGGAATGGGAGTCGCGGCGTCGCAGGACGAAAAATCCTCGGCTCAGGTGGAAGCCGAAAAGAACGAAGTGAAGAATTTCGTTCTGACATCGGACAAGCTGGATAAATATGCCGATGCGGTGAAAGCCATCCGTAAAGTGCAGAAAGACGATCCTGCCTTGAAAAGACAGATGGATGACGACAACTCGAAGAACCCAAGCAACACGATTGCCGGCAGTGTTGCAACGATTGAAAAATATCCTCCGGTAGTGAATGCGTTGAAGAGCGCTGGCCTGCCTCCTCGTGATTTTGTGGTGATGACCTACACGTTGATCAATTCAGCGGCGGCTGTTCACATGAAGAGGGCGGGGGTGATGAAGGAATATCCGGACTCGGTACTTCCAGACAACGTTACCTTTGTGGAGAAGAACTACGACCGAATCAGTAAGATTTTCAATAGCGCGTCTGATTCACCAGAGAGCGCACCGGCGAAGTAGGCCGTCTTTCGCTTTACACCTTCACTAAGCCAAGAAATTGGCGCGGGTCGTTGGCAAAGCCTGGAAACACCTTCTTCAGCTCGCGGTCTCCCAGATGCTTTGAGATAATTTCGCCCAGCACGCTGCGATAATCAGTGGTCACTGCTAGGTCGCGGCCCTGATTCAGCTGCTCTTCGCTGAGTCCCGGCCAGCGCGTGTAGACTCTGCCTCCCTTAATCCCGCCGCCCAACACGAACATGCAGTTCGCGTGGCCATGGTCGGTGCCGCGGTTACCGTTTTCGTGGGCAGTGCGGCCGAACTCCGACATGCTGACGAATACCACGTCGCCCATGCGATCGCCCATATCCTGATGGAACGCCGCAATTCCCTGCCCTAGGTCTTTCAGAAGATTCGAGAGTTGTCCTTGCACGCCGCCTTCGTTCACGTGGTGGTCCCAACCGCCGCTATCGAGGAACGCGACTTCCAGTCCGACGTCCGCTTTGAACAACTCCGCGATTTCCTCCAGGCTCTGGCCGAAGCGGCCTTTTGGATATTGCGCGCCATTTTCCGGCTGATAGGTATCGGGATTAATTTTCTTCAGTTGGTCGACAGCTTCGAAAGTTTCGTTGCCAACCCCGCGCATGGCTTGGTCCACAGTCTGCGCGTACATTGCTTCGAAGCCGCCTTCCACGGTCTGCTGCGGGCCGTACATCTTGAATTGCTTCAAGTCGGGAATCGCAATGGCCGGCGAAATTCCCTGCAGGGTTCGCGGCAGGTAGGGACCGAAAGCGACAGCACGGAACGGCGAAGACTTTTCTTCCGGAATGGTCTGCATTGCCCGATTCAACCAACCATCTTCGGTGGACTTCAGTCCGGGCGTGCCGGACTCCATGAAATCCTGGGCATCGAAGTGGGACCGCGAAGGATCCGGTGAGCCCACAGCCTGCACGATCGCAAGCTGGTTGCCTCTGAATAGAGGCATCAGAGGCTCGAGGCTTGGATGCAGTCCGAAGAAGCCGTCAAGATCGAGTGCGGCGTCAAGTCCGCCCTGCTTGGGCTGCGGAATCGCGATCGTCGGACGCATATGGTAGTAATTCGGCTCGCCGAAAGGCACAACAACGTTCAAGCCGTCCATCGCGCCCCGTTGAAACAAAACGACCATTTTCTTTTTGTTCGGGCCAGACGTAGCCGCCACCGTGCGCTGTAGAAACGACGGCAAAGCCGCCATGCCGATCATCGCTACGCCGCCGCTTTTCAGAAAGTAACGCCGGGAAATTTTCATCGTAATTCTCCGTATCCTCGAAACCGAAAATCCCTAATCCGGTTATCGCCGCTGAAATTCGGGTGCGCCGAGGACGAGCCCGGCAATCAACCCTTCATTCACCTGCTTTACCTGGTCATCCAAACTGGCCTGCAGAATTTGTGGGTCGTTCAGCCGCGCCATAAGAGTAGCGCGTGTTTGCTCGGCGATTTGATCGCCCAGAAAAGCATCGATGGACTGCGAAAGCGCGGCATTCGGATCACGCAGAGCCGCATCGCCAAGCATGGACTTCAGATCGACGGTTGCGCCGGCCACTTTGTCTCCCGCGAGAGAAAGCGCGAAATTCAGACGGTTCAGCAGCGCGCCTGTATTCACCCAGGTCTCCGCTTTGTCTGAATATCCATTCGGCGGCTGGCAGAGGAACAGGGGCTCGCCCATCCGTCCCACCCATTGCGCTATGGGCAGAGTAATGGTCACCTCTGCATTCAGCGCCCGCGCCGTGCTCGCTACCAGTTCATAGGGTGTCTTCACTTTCGCGCGATACGTCTCTTTCGACCAGAATTCCGGCGAATAAATCATCGTTTTCAGCACGCTGCGAATATCTCCCTGCGTTACAGAGTATTCGACGGACATTCGCTCGACCAACGCGGGGGGCGGATTGTCGGAAACAAAGTGGCGCGCGAGTTCCGTGGAAATGAATTTCGCGGTGTTTGGATGGTTTGCCAGCATCTTCAGCGCTTCTTCTCCGTCTTTTTCGCCGCCGTAGCTGAACGTCCGCCCCATCACAACTTTCCTGCCCTGCGCGTGAATTCGGTCATCGAAGAAGAATTCGGGATCTTTGCGCGGCTCGCGCACCGTCCAGCCCGTCAGGCATTCCGCCATCTGAATCACGTCTTGCTGCGTATAGCCGCCGTCTACGCCGACGGTGTGCAACTCCATAACTTCGCGGCCATAATTTTCATTCAACCCGCGTTCCGGCTTCTTCGCTGGAGCAGCCGCGCCGGATCCCGGCGCAGACGTTACCGGGCCGGGAAATGTTCCGGGTGTGGGCGCCACTCCGCCGGCAAAGACCCCGCCATAGCGCGCGCGACGCATCGCTTTTTCCGCGTCCATCTGGCGTACGGCGTTGGGGTCGGCGCTCTGGGAGTTGTCGAGATAAATCAGCATGGCGGGACTTTTCGCCGTCGCGAGCAGCAAATCCTCAAATTTTCCCATCGTACGAGGACGTATCGTGTCTCGGACGTAAGACGTCAGCAGCCACTTGTCCTCGGCCTTATTCGCAAACACATTGAAATGGTTAAACCAGAAATCTTCCATCACGGCTTGCAGTTGGCGGTTGCTATAAACCGCGCGGTCCACCTTCGCCATTGAAAGCTCGGCCACGATGCGGCCCGGGCCCTGAAGTTTCGCAAGCTGCTGCTGCGCCTTATCCAGATTCTCGTTTCCGGTAACGATCACTTGTGATTCGGCGTTGCGCTGCTTCTCCTTCATCTGCTGCTCGTACTCCTCTTTCGTAATGCCCTCTTTTTTGATGACCTGTCCCGGTTGCGGATATTCTTCGATTAGCGCTTTCGCGGACATGTTCAGGGTCGGATACCTTTGCAGGCGTTGGTCGAGCGCAGAGTCGTCAATCGAATCAGGATGAAGCTGCTGATCGATCCATTTCTCAAGACCCATTTTGCGGATGCGTTCCACATCTCCGGGACCGGGCCCGTATCCGAGGCGGTTCATTGCGTGCATGATCGCCTCGGCTTCGGTCAACTCAGTGATGGGGAGCTTTCCCTTGAATTTCTTATCAAGTTTCGTCGAGGCGGAATTCTTTTCGGCCACCGCGCCAGCAGTATTCGCCGTGCGAGTCTCGTTGTTGCCTGCTGCGGCGTACGGAACACCGACGGCAAGAATTGCGGCCGCTGCCAGCGACACGCCTAGCATGGCCGCGAGGAAACCAGCGCCGCTAGGATCGAGGCGTTTCCGCACGCGAAATGTCGCTTTATTCATTTAAGAGACCTTCGAAAGATTGACACGCCGTAAGTAGAGCACAAACGAAGCCCGTAGCCGTTTCATTTGATTTTAACCCTCAACCCTGCCAAAAGTTGCGTCCAGGTCCTAGCTTCGGCCTAATAGTCAATAGAAATGGAGTAGGCGGGGTTTAAAGGCCCAAGAACCAGGAACCGGACGGATAGCTCCTCGCAACATATTCATCTGAAGACCCGAACATTGCCCTTTTTTCGTGGCGGAACGGCGGTTAGACTCTTGCCGCACGCGAGACCGGATTAACGAACATGATGGGAACGCCGATACATATCTGGGTGATTTTTGGCACAGCGATCATCGTTGCGCTGGTGCTCGACCTAGGTGTGGTTCATCGCACGGCACACACAGTTCAATTGAAGGAAGCGCTGATTGAAAGCGGAGCATGGATCGGTGTGGCGTTGCTTTTCAATCTGTGGCTGTACTTTTCCCGCGGACATCTGGCGGGCGTAGAATTTTTCACCGCCTATTTGGTGGAAAAATCGCTCAGCGTGGACAATATTTTTGTTTTCCTGCTGATTTTTCAAGCATTCCGAATACCTCCCAAATCGCAACATAGAGTGTTGTACTTCGGAATCGCCGGGGCCCTCGTGCTGCGAGCCGTTTTCGTGATTGCGGGGATCACGCTGCTGCGGGCGTTTCATCCAATCATTTATCTTTTCGGGGCTATCCTTCTTTTCACTGGGTTGAAGATGTTGCTTCCCGGAAAACGCGAACTACACCCGGAACGCAATTGGATGGTACTCCTGGCGCGCAGATCCATACCCGTAGTAGATAACTACGAGGGACAAGAATTCCTGGTGAAAGATAGTGGGAAATGGAAGGCAACCCCGTTGTTCCTTGCGCTCGTTGCAGTAGAAGCGATGGACATTATTTTCGCCGTGGATTCCGTGCCGGCCGTCCTAGCGATCACGCGGGACACATTCATCGTTTATTCGTCAAATGTCTTTGCGATTCTAGGCCTTCGAGCGCTTTACTTTGCGCTTGCAGACATCCTTCCGCGCTTCCGATTCCTGCATCAAGGGTTGGCAGCAATTATCATGTTTGTAGGTACGAAAATGATTGCCAGCGAACACTTCCCCATTGCCGCCGTTACCTCTCTCATAATCATAGCGGTAATTCTGTGCGTGACAATCGCGGCGTCCCTGATCTTCCCGCGCGAAGGTCCAACTCCCGATCCAGCTTGATTATTGGCCTATCGTCGCATCGATGGGCTAATCATGACACTACGGCGAATCTCCAAGCATCTAAAAACAATGAGATCTAAGCCGAGCGGAGCCGCGCGTTCCACAGCGAGAAAGAAGAGCGACTCGTCTGCGAAGCATCGAACAATGGAAATACCGAAGAACTGCAACGCCGCTGAGTTGGATGTAGACGGAGGGGCGGTTAAGCTGACGAATTTGCAAAAGGTCTTCTGGCCGGGCTTGGGGCTAACGAAGCGCGATCTTCTTCAATATTATGTCGACGTCTCGCCCTGGTTGTTGCCCCATCTAAAAAATCGCGCCATGGTGATGAAGCGCTACCCAAACGGCATAGCGGGTGCCTTCTTTTTCATGAAGCGCGCGCCCTCGCCGCGACCTTCATCTATTCCGATCTGCTCGATCGAGCATCATTCCGGCAGCGTAATTGATTTCCCGATCGTGCAACATTTGTCTTCCCTTCTCTGGGTTGTGAATCTCGGATGCATCGACCTGAACCCGTGGTATGCGAGATGTGATGACGTTGACCGTCCCGACTACTTGCATTTTGATCTGGACCCTACAGAAGGCGCCTCTTTCAATCAAGTGCTGGAAACCGCGCTAATCGTGCGCGATGCGCTCACCTCGCTAAAAATTAAAAGCTATGCCAAGACCACCGGCTCGCGTGGAATTCATGTATACGTTCCGATTGTTCGCGGTCCTCTACAAAAACAGGTGTGGGCGTTCGCGAAACAATTTTCGAAAGAGGTTAGCGCCCGGAACCCAAAAACAATCACTGCCGAATACCGCATTGCGAAGCGGCCTTCCCGCCGCGTTTTGGTGGACTACAACCAAAACGCGTGGAACAGGACCTTGGCATCGGTTTATTCCGTTAGACCTAAACCCGCCGCGACCGTCTCGACCCCGCTGACGTGGGAAGAAGTCCAACGGGGAGTTCGCATGACCGATTTCACCCTGCAAAACGTCCCGCAGCGCCTGCGCAAACTCGGCGATCTGTGGAAGCCGCTACTTTCGGAGCGCGAGCGCGTAAGCCTGGACCGATTCCTATGAGCTTGCCGCTCAGCAAAAAGTATCATCCGATGGAGGCGCAGTCCGCCTCGGAGTTACCCGCCGGTCCGGAGTGGCAGTACGAGCCCAAATGGGACGGGTTCCGCTGCGTTGCTTTCCGCGACGCCTCGCGCGTCGACTTGCAATCGAAGTCGGGCAAACCTCTCACGAGATATTTCCCCGAACTGGCCGCGGCACTCAAGGGGTTGAAACCCAACAAATTTGTCTTGGACGGGGAAATCGTAATTCCCGAAGACGGTGATCTGTCGTTCGACAATTTATTGATGCGAATCCATCCGGCTGCCAGCCGAATTCTAAAGCTCAGCAAACAATCCCCGAGCGTTTTCATCGTTTTCGATTTGTTGGTCGATGACAAAGGACGATCGCTGGTAAAGCTTCCGCTTCGCGAGCGACGCAAAGCACTACAAGGGTTTGCGAATAAATATTTGGATGAAAATGCAACTATCCGGTTGTCGCCGGTGACGGACGAAATCGCGATTGCGCGCAAGTGGTTTCGAATGGGTTTGGGCCTCGACGGTATCATGGCCAAGCGCACCGAGCTCGCTTACCAGACCGGCGAACGCACCGGCATGCAGAAAATCAAAAAGCAGAGAACTGCCGATTGCGTTGTCGGTGGATTTCGTTATCTGGAAAAGAAGCCGCTAATCGGTTCTTTATTGCTCGGTCTTTACAATGATGAAGGCGCGCTCGATCACGTGGGATTCTGTTCGTCCATCCATGATGAAGACCGGCCGGGTTTGACCAAACAACTCAAAAAAATGATCAAGCCCCCGGGCTTTACGGGCAAAGCACCCGGAGGTTTAAGCCGCTGGAGCACCAAGCATTCTTTGGAATGGGAACCCCTCGACAACAAACTTGTCGTCGAAGTTCAATTCGACCACTTCACGGGCGGACGTTTTCGGCATGGAACAAAATTCCTACGCTGGCGTCCGGAAAAATCTCCTCGACAATGCACCATGACCCAAGTACAACGCGAAAGCCGTTCAGCGCTGGACCTGCTTTAAATTTGAGATGCGCCCTCGATCAAACGGGACGCGGCACTGCCTCCAGGGACTCGGCTACGCTCATAAGGGAGCCTTCCAACACTTGTAACCCTTCATCGAATTCTTGGTCGGTAATTACCAGTGGCATCAGCAGACGGATCACGTTGCCGTAACTTCCGGCTGAAACCAGAATCAGTCCGTGCTCGAGGCAATGCCGAAGAACCTTGTCCGTTTCCTCTTTCGCAGGCTCCCGGGTCGCCCCCGGCCTGACGAGTTCCAGAGCGCGCATGGCGCCAAGTCCACGCACATCGCCAATCAGAGGCCAGCGCTTTTTCCATTCGCGGGCACGGGCGTCAAACCGCTGCCCGAGTTTTTCCGCACGTGCCGGAAGATTCTCGCGCTCCATCGTTTCAATAACCGCAAGCGCGGCGGCACAAGCGAGCGGGTTGCCGCCATAAGTACCGCCCAAACCGCCGACGCCCGGAGCGTCCATGATTTCCGCGCGTGCGGTGACAGCAGCGAGCGGCAGCCCATCCGCAATCGATTTCGCGCTGACAAGAATGTCGGGAGTAATTCCATATCGCTCGGACGCAAACATGGCGCCAGTGCGGCCAAAACCTGTCTGCACTTCATCCGCGATGAAAAGAATCTTGTTGCGTCGGCAGATCTCCTGGATGATTGTGAAAAACTCCCTGGGAGGCGCAACGAACCCACCTTCGCCGAGGACGGGCTCTACAACAACTGCCGCCACGGCTTCCGCTGCCACCACGCGTTTGAAAGTGTCTTCCAGATGGTGTGCGCAGAAAACGCCGCATGAGGGATATTGCAACGAATACGAACACCGGTAGCAATATGCGTAAGGGATGCGATAAATATCCGTCGCGAACGGCTCGAACCCGGCTTTGTAAGGATGCGTTTTGCTTGTGAGCGACATGGTAAGCATCGTGCGGCCGTGGAAAGCGTCCTCAAAACAAATAATCGCCGGGCGATGGGTGTAGCAGCGCGCTATTTTTACGGCGTTTTCAATAGCTTCCGCGCCGCTATTAACGAGAATTGTTTTCTTTGGGAACTCTCCCGGAACCAGAGAATTCAGCTTCTCGGCTAATTCCACATACTTCCCATAGGGAGCTACGCTGAAACAGGTATGCACGAACGCGTCCAGCTGCTTTCGGATAGCATCGAGAACGCTCGGCGCGCGATGGCCCACATTTATCACTCCGATGCCGCCCGCAAAGTCCAGAAACCGGTTTCCGTCTACATCTTCAAGCGTGGCACCTTCTGCGCGCGCCGCGAAAATCGATGTAGCGTGCGAAACTCCGCGTGCGACGGCTGCCTGACGCCGCTTCATCCACTCCTGCGATTTGGGGCCTGGAACCGGTGTACGCAACTGAATTGTGGGCATTTCAGTACCATCCGATCGGCTGTTCGTTCAAATTGATGTGGACTTGTTTCGTCTCGAGATATTCTTCGACACCCCACGGCCCGAGCTCGCGGCCAAATCCTGATTGCTTGTACCCGCCCCAGGGCGCTTCGACGTATGTCGGTTGCATGTGGTTCACCCAAACAATTCCGGCGCGGAGAGCCTTTACCATCCGCAGCGCTTTGAAAATATCACGCGACCAAACGGCTGCGGCCAATCCATACGGCGTCGCATTGGCGATCCGGAGCGCTTCGGCTTCACCGGTAAACGGGATAACGGCTGCGACCGGGCCGAAAATCTCTTCTTGCGCGATGCGGGCGGAATTGTCCACGTCGTAGAATATTGTAGGTTCCACATAGTAGCCGCGTGCCATCGACGCGGGGCACCCGCCGCCGGCCGCAAGCTTGGCTTCTTTCTTGCCCAGTTCCTGATACGAACGAACGCGGTCGAATTGATCCTTGCTCACCAGCGGACCCATTTTCGTCTCGCGTTCGAGCGGCGGACCCAAGCGAATTGTTTTTGCTTTCGCGCTCATCGCTTCCACGAATTTCGGATAAATGGATTTCTCCACTAGGATGCGGCTACCCGCCGAGCACACTTCCCCTTGATTGATGAACACTCCGAAGAGCGCTCCATCGATTGCGGACTCGAAATCCGCGTCAGCAAAAAAGATGTTCGGCGACTTGCCGCCCAATTCGAGCGTGACACGCTTCACCGTGTCAGCGGCCGCCTTCATGATAGCCTTTCCCACTGACGCGCTTCCGGTGAAGGCAACCTTGTTAACGTCAGGATGCTTCACGAGCGGTGCGCCGCATTCTTCACCGAAACCAGTGATGATATTTACCACTCCCGGAGGTAGTCCGGCGTCTGTGAGATAACTCGCAAATTCCAGAGCGGTGAGCGGCGTCTGCTCCGCAGGCTTCAAAACGCACGTGCAGCCCGCGGCAATCGCCGGCGCCAGCTTCCATGCAGCCATTAGCAACGGGTAATTCCAGGGAATGATCTGTGCAGCGACGCCGATAGGCTCGCGGAGCGAAAGACTCAGTGCGTTGTCGGGCACGGGATTTACGTGGCCGAGAATCTTCGTGGCCATCCCGCCGTAGTATTCGAAGCAGGTGGCCGCGTCGGCGATGTCGTACTCGGCCTCAACGATGGGCTTGCCTGAATTGCGCGATTCCAGTTCCGCCAGGTGCGCGGCTTCCTTGCGAATACGTTCGGCAAGCCGGAAGAGAATGCGGCCACGATCCTGAGCAGTTGTTTGGGGCCAAGGTCCTGAATCAAAAGCAACTCTTGCTGCGGCGACCGCCCGATTCACGTCTTCTTCATTCGCTTTCGGGACTTCGGCCATTACTTCTTCCGTCGAAGGATCTACCACCGGAAAATACTGCCTGCTAGCGCTCTCAACAAACTCGCCGTTGATGTACATCCGATATCTTCGAACGCTAGACTTTTCTACGCTTGCCATGATCTTCTCCCGCGAAAGCTGTTGTTACGGCCGCCTAGCTGCCTGTGCAGCACTCTTCCGTTTCCCATACACAAAGAAAAAGAATACGGCGAGACCGATGAAAAACGCCGTGCCGCCAAACATCCAGGATTCGTACGCCAGAACAGAAGTAATCTGCTGTGCCGGCGAAAAGGCGAAAATCATGCCTAACACCGTCATCAATAGCCCGCTTGAGCCAGCCAGCCAAAGGAC
Source organism: uncultured Acidobacteriota bacterium (assembly GCA_963698005.1). Classification (GTDB taxonomy): domain Bacteria; phylum Acidobacteriota; class Terriglobia; order Acidiferrales; family UBA7541; genus Palsa-295. The sequence continues at coordinate 686,817 of OY969113.1, read as the reverse complement.
GCTTTTGCTGTAATGTCCCTTCCCTGCCAGCGGATCGGCTGCAATCTTCAGCAGCGCCGCAAAGATATAGAGAAACGGAAGCAACTGCAGCACGACCGCGAGCGATAGCAGCCGTTGAAAAGTTTCCTGCACGCCGGAGCCAAGAAAACTGATGAGCACCAGAATCGTGGACACCACAAACTGAACGATCAGTGCTGCGTATGGCGTTCCGTAGCGCGGATGAACTTTTCCCAGCCAACTCGGCAAGTATGAATCGAGGCCAGCGACAAAAGGAATACGCGCCGAACCAGCCAGCCACGCAGAACCGATCCCCGCGATGGAAATGCTCAGCATCAGGGCGAACGGCGCGACAATCCATATTACGCCGACTTTCTGCGCCATATGGCTCACTGCCTGGACGATTCCCTGCAAAACATTAATCTCATTTTTGCTCACGGCGATCAGCAAAGTCAGCGTCGTGGCAATGTAGAGAAACCCCGAAAGAACACCTCCCCATACGACCGCTCCCGGCAGCGTGCGCTCGGGGTCCTTGATCTCGTCCCCCATCACGGAGGCAAGTTCCAGGCCTACAAGGCCGAAACAAATTACTCCGAACGAATTCAGCAAGAATCGCGGATTTGCGGGGATGTGAAAATCTACGGCGCTGACTGTGGTACCGAAGCGCAACGCCACGATGATCCCTAGTCCAACTAGCACAGCCGCCGCAATAGCGGTCCCGATACTGCCCAAATTGTTGATCCATTTTCCCACGCCAAGTCCCACTATATTGAGCACGACGAGAATCGCCAGCAGCCCAAGCGAAGCCGTGACGGCAAAAGTCTTATTGTCGGCCAGAGCCTGATGACTCGGAAACACGAATACCGACACGCCGACGAAGTACAGCATCACAGTCGGGACGTACATCATGTTGTTGGTCCAATAGCACCAGCCCGACAGGAAGCCGTGGAACTCGCCGAAAACTTCCTTGGCCCAGAGATACACGCCGCCTTCTCCCGGGTAGCGATGCGCCAATTCGATCACTGCGATACCTTGGGGCCAGAAAAACATGAGGAGAGAAATAATCCAGAGCCACACAGTGACGCCACCGTTCGCAGCAATACTGGGCACCACGTTCAGGTTGAATACCGCGACAACGAAGAGCGCGACAAGGTCCCAGCGGCCCAGCGCTCTTTTTAAATGAGCGATTTCGTTTTGCGGAGAGGCTAGCTCTGCCACTTTGCTCCTTGATGGGACGAAACCGAGCTGTCTCGCCAGCTACGGGCTGCGACCTCAGAAGAAGGCTCGCAAGAATCTAGTGCGCGCTGCTGGCTGCGGCGTGCGGCTCTTTTTGCGCTTGGGCAAGTGCCGGAGCGATCTCTGCGAAAACCGCCAGATGGCGGTCCACATCGGCTTCGGTGTGCGCCACCGATACAGTCCACTGCTCGTCCCACCAATAAGGTTGCGCCATCACGCCACGGTTAACCATGGCGAACCAATAATGCCGCCACAGTTCGCTATCGACCTTCAACCAATCGCGGTAATTGTGAATCGGCTTCGGTGCAAACATCAGCGAACCATTCGAGCCGGCGCCCACGACGTAGGCTTTCAAACCCGTCTTGTCGATTTCTTTGTTGTAGCCTTCGAGTAATTTTTTATTCAGGCGATTCACACGCTCGTACGCTGCCGGCGTGAGGACTTCCCTGAACATCGCACGCCCCGCAGCCATCGCTACTGGGTTCGTGTTGTATGTGCCGCCGTGGAAAACCTTATGGTCGGAGATAAGGCCCATCACTTCGCGCGTGGACGCAAACGCGGCCAGCGAGAATCCGCCACCGATGGATTTTGCCAGGCAAACAATGTCCGGCTTGATTCCAAAGTATTCGCAAGCTCCGCCTCGCGCCAGCTTCGCTCCGGTTTTGACTTCGTCGAAGATCAATAGGGCGCCATTTTTCTTGGTACTTTCGCGAAGAGCCTGGTGATAGCCCTCATCCGGCATCAATATGCCGACGTTCATCATGATCGGCTCTACAATGATGGCAGCAATCTCTCCCGGATATTTCGCAAAGAGCCGCTCGACGCCTGCCGCATCGTTGAATTGCGCAACCAGCGTATTTTGCAGCGTAGCCTTTGTTACGCCCGCACCTCCGGGCACGGAATTCGGGAAGTTTGCATCGCCCACTTCTTCGGCTTTCGGTTTCACCGAGACGAGAACAGAATCGTGCAATCCGTGATAGCCGCCCTCCATCTTGATGATGCGATCTCGCCCGGTAGCCGCGCGCGCCAGACGCACAGCGTGCATCGTGCATTCCGTTCCACTATTGCTGAAACGCACCATCTCCACCGGAAACCGCTTGCAGATTTCTTCTGCTAATTCCCATTCCAGATCGTGCGGCATACCGAACATCGTACCGGTGGTGAGCTTTTCCTGCACCGCGCGGATCACGGCAGGATTGCAGTGGCCCGCGATCAAAGCTCCGAAGCACAGGTTGAAATCGATGTACTCGTTGCCGTCAACGTCGTGAATATGCCCGCCTTTGCCGTCGCGGACGAAAATAGGATACGGATCGTAAGCTCGATAGTTGCTCGCCACACCAAGCGGCAGCCTTTCCTCGGCTCGCTTGTGCGCCTTGCGCGAACCCGGCGTGCGCTTTTCGTAGGTGGCGATTTCCTTCTGAAGTCCTTCGTGCATGAGACCCTCCGTAAAATGCTTCGCGTGCATCAGCCCCTGGGACGAGAGTTGACGCAACTCCTAGGCTTTTTCCACGCTTTGTCTCTACGCAACAAAGCGAGAGCTCCGCTCGCAGCGGGCGCCCTCGCTCTGCCTAAACGTGACGATTCTTCTAGAACAGGAACTTCAGCCCGAACTGCATCACGCGCGGACCTTCTCGAACCTTCAGAATCTGTCCAAAGGTAGAGTCGCTGAAGTTTCCATCAGGATTGTTAAACTGCGTGTGATTCCACGCGTTATAGAACTCCGCCCGGAACTCTGTATTCCAGCGTTCGTTGATAGGAGTCTTCTTCGAAATCACCAAGTCTGTATCACTGAGCGCCGGTCCGCAACAAAGCGCATGCGGTAAATTACCGAAGGTACCGGCATTTGGGTCGCTGATGTTATCAGCGCTGAAGTAATTATGATTCAAGCCTTGAGTCAGGTCCACCGTTCTTGGATTAGTGAATTGCACCTTGCCGGTTACTTCCGGCGTGTTGGCGTCTTCAAAGTTGAAACTGCTCTGCAATTCCAAATCGTCCTGGGTCTGGACTCGAATGGGAAATCCGGTCTGGTAGGTAATAATTGCGGACAGTCCCCAACCGTCCATAGCCTTGCCCTTGAACCCGTCATATTTTGGTATGGGCAGTTCCCAGACGGGGCTGAATACGAACCTGTGCTTCGCGTCGAGGAGAGACAGTCCGCGAGTTGCCGCGAAATTAGAGGGGTTGAGCTCATTTTCAAACGAAGCACCTTGGTCAATCGCCTTGCTGAAGGTGTACGAGGCCTGAAATAACAGGCCGTGCGAATAGCTCCTGTCCACTGAGATCTGCAGAGCATTGTAATTGGAGTTCGCGATCGTACCCTCGGCGAAGATGTTGCTGAATACCGGAACGCCGTCCGCCGGGCAACCCGCTCCAGTAGATGGGAGGCAATTGGGTGAGGAAAAGGGCCGCGTGCCGACAAGCGTGATTCCGCCAGCCGGAACGATACCAGCAGGAAGACATCCTGGATTCCCTCCCGGCGTACCGGTATAAGGCAAGACCAGTCCAGTGCAATTAATCGACGGAACGTGGAAAGGTTCGGGCGGCAGTGTCGATATTCCAGCAGGGATAGTGGTTCCGGCAGGAATGAAGTATGAGCTATCCGCGCTGAAGGGTCCGCAGGAAGTTTGGGAGCCGCCTGGGGCAGTAAGAACAGCGGCCGGGTTTGCGTTCGCAAGGTTCATAAGACCAAGACAAGTCTGAATGTTTCCCGCATTCTCATCATGCACTGCGAGCAAGTGATGCCCTTGCGTTCCAACGTACGACACGCGAAGCACCATGGACTTGCTCAACTGGCGCTCGATCGTCAAATTGTACTGATCGGCATACTGTGTTTTCAGATGTGGATCGAATTCTCCGAACAGCAGAATGGGACGGAAGGCCGACCAGTCCACGCAGCCATTTGGCCCTCCTGCCTGGAAGCAGGGAGTCTTCGGCGTCTGATTGAGAACGGGGCCGAATACATTAGGATTCTGTGTCCCATCCTGGAGCAGGAATGGAGTGTTAAAGTTTGGATTCGAAAGATCGATGCTGCCGCCAAAAGGGGGTTCCGCGCTGAACTGCGCCAGCACGAGTTGCTCGATCGGATTGTAGAAAATTCCGTATCCGGCCCGAATGCTGGTATTCCCTGGACCGCCTGTCAACTTCGCGAGCCAGCCCTCTGTCCATCCGGGACTCCATGCAACTCCGACGCGTGGCGCAAAGCCCTTGTAGTCTGTGGTGGTCAACCCGCTCGGAACACCTTTATCGCCGGGAAACACCAATCCCAGCGGGAATACCGAGTTCGCTGGCCCAGTCTCGCTGCAATCCGTTTCACCGGGAATACCCGTTGCGTTGGAGATAATTACGGCACTAGGGTTGCTGGGGTTGTTCAAATTCAGAAGGCAGGGATACTTCTGGGTCGCTTGTCCTGGGCGGAAGGTCTGAAGCCGGTTTCCGAGATCGTGATATGGCGTATTCAGTTCCCATCGCAAACCGTAGCTGAGCGTGAGGTTGGGCTTCAGTTTGTAGCTGTCCTGCGCGAAGAGATACAACCCGACGTTCCGGTCATTCTGATGCTGTGCCGCACCTTGAGTATATTCATTGGCCGTACCGATGAAATAATCGGGATAAGCATCGGGTAGACCTTGAGCGTTGGTGAAGCCCACATCGTTCGTGATGGGCGAATCGCAGTTCACCGGGTTGGTGGGAGCGCAAAGGTTCCCATCGGTCAAGAATGTGTAGTCACCATTAATGTTGAAGTAGTAGAACTGATTGAATTGCTGACGGCGGAAGTCTCCGCCAAACTTGACCGTGTGTTTGCCGAGAGATTTCGTGAAATTGTCCGTGAATTGAAATGTGTTCCCCGCCTGGGGCAGTTCACCCTCAAAGTTGTTCCCGATGATGAATCCTCCCAAGACGCTTATATTGGGAACGCCCTGCCTCCCTGGAATGTTGCTGGTGATGCCGATCGGATTTGTTCCGGGGGTGGGGAACTGCGCGTTTGTCTGCGTAAAGCAACTATCCACCAGAGCGGCGCCGCAAGAGTCTTGTACGCTCGGAAGGGTATTTGTGGGATGGTTATTCCCTTGTTGGCCTTCGCGAAAGTAATTGAATCGTGCTTCGTTTACGGCCGTGGACCCGATCGTCCAAGTATGGCTCAGGTTCCACTGCTGAACCCGCGTCTTATTAAGAGCGCCAAAACCGGGGAGCAGACCACCAGGTTCTTCCAGCTGAAAAGTTGAGTAAGGAACCGTGCTGTTATCGTCGTCAAAATAGTAGTATGCGCTGAATTGCTGAGACGCATTGATTTTGTGGTCGAACCGCACCGTGAACTGATCACCGCGCTCCCGTTGATTTCCAGAAGTGGGAATGGTGCAACTGGCATTCGTACAATTAGGTCCGGTCGCAAACGGGGCAACATACTTCTGGTAGAGCGCAAGCGCCGTGGGATCGAAGCACTGCGTGGGAATTACATTGTTGGCAAAAACCGTCTGGAAAAGCTGTGGTGTGTTCCCGGCCACAGCGGCTGCGAGCGCCGATTGGCCTCCTGGAGTAAGTGCGGCGGCGCATCCCGGGCGGGATTGGAGGTTCTGGGCGAACGCTTGGTCCGTGATAGAGCCAGTGAAGAGAGTAGTGTTATCGAAATTCCCCGCCGCCTCGGCGGGCGTCGGAAACGTAACGTCCCCCGATGACTGCCCCTCAATCAGCCGGTTACCTTCATACGAAGCAAAAATGAATGTCTTATCTTTCTTGACGGGGCCGCCCAGAGTCGCGCCGAATTGATTCTGTTTGTAGTCCAGCAGAAAAGGATCGAAGTAGCCCTTAGAGTTCAGCGCCTGATTGCGAAGAAACTCGTAGAAATCGCCGTGCAGACTGTTGGTACCGGATTTCGTAACCACGTTTACCACCGATCCCGAGTTGCGCCCGTATTCCGCATCGAATGTGTTAGTGATGACTCGAAACTCTTCGATCGCATCCGGCGAGGGCTGAATCGCCGGGGCGTTGATGAATATGTCGTTGCCATCGCCTCCGTTCACCATGTAGTTGTTGGACCGGCCGCGACCTCCGTTGACTGACACAGCTCCAGCATTATCGCTGCCCAGAAATAAGTCCGCGCCTAACTCCGACTGCACGCCAGGTTGCAACTGGAGCAGGGAATACGCATTGCGCGTGGCCATAGGAAGTTCGCGAATAGCGGTATCCGTCATAACGGCGCCGAGCTGCGTGCTCGTAGTTTCAACTTGCGCAGCGTTCGCCTCTACCGTGACGGTGTCTGCAGATCCGCCGACCGCAAGGCTTACGGTAACCAAGTTGACGTGGCCAATAGTAACGACAATGTCCTTCTCGACGTACTTCTTGAAGCCCTTGGCATCGGCGCTCAGCTCGTAGGAACCTACTGCCAACTCCGGTATATCAAACGCGCCACTGCTGTCGCTCGTGACGGTGCGTGTAGAGTCCGTTCCCGTCAACTTTACTGTTACCGTCACAGCCGGAACGATCGCTCCGGACTGGTCCACAACCGTTCCACGAATTGTTCCGTTTGTTTGCGCCCAGGCCGTTCCGCTCAGGAGAGACGCCGCAAACACAAATAGACACACACGCGCCCACGTTTTCGAAGTCATCGCCGCTCCTCTAGGAAAAGCTGGCGCCACCCCAACCCCCAAGACGCCTCACCCCAACTTTTTCGATTGCAGCTTTGGAAAAAACCTTACTATAATCCGGGAACCTTAGAAGAAGGCCTAAAGGTTGTCAAGGGGAAACTGAATTTGAGGCGGCCTCGGAAACGCGCCACGAAAAATGCGCACGCGCAGGGCTATTTGCGCATTAGTGATGTCGCGCGAATCGTCGGCGTTTCTCCTTCGATCCTTCGTACTTGGGAGAATCTTGGACTGGTCGTCCCTACTCGCACTGACAGCAAGTACCGAATCTATACGCATGCTGACGTTCGCATTTTGAAACGCGCTCAATTCTTTCGTCGGGCGCGCGGCATGAACGCGCCCGCCATAGTTCACTTGCTCAAGACACAGAAGTTATTGCCGCACGCCAGCCAACGGCCTAAAGCCAGTCCTGTCGGTTCGCGTTTGCGTCGTTTGCGGCTGGAACGGAAAGCTTCTCTCTCTCAGGTGTCGCGCGCGACCGATGTTTCGGTCGGATTCCTCAGCGCGGTCGAACGCGGGCAAATGACGGCCTCGGTCGCTACCCTTCGGCGACTGGCCCGCTTTTATCATGTGAATATTCTTTCGCTTTTTAATCCTTCCGAAGCGAATCCCGGTCGCGTGAGGCCGGCGGACAGAAAAGTTCTGGAAGCCGGACCCGGCGTACGGATGGAGCTTCTATCATGGGGCAACGCCGCGATGATGGAGCCGCACCTGTTTCGCATTGCCCCTTCGGCCGGGAGCGGAGAATCCTACGCGCATGATGGTGAGGAATTTCTGTATATCCTTCGCGGCTCCCTAGAGATCGTTCTTGACGGTGGAGAAAAACAGAGGCTGGAAGAAGGGGATAGTTTTTATTTCGAAAGCAGCAACGAGCATCACTGGAAGAATCCCGGCAAAAAAGAAACACTGGTGCTTTGGATCAACACGCCTCCAACGTTCTAGCGCTCGCTGCGAGTTTACAATTTGGAGATTCTTTTGAACCGACAGGCCGCAATGTACTTCATGAAGAAACGTCCAGCGCTGATGCCGCTTTTCGCCGCGTTGCTGATTTTTTCTGCTGCCTGTGCGAAGAAAACGCCGACACTCAGCCTGTTAGTGTGGGAAGGCTACGCAGACCCGCTGTTCGTGCGCGCCTTCGAGGAATCGCACCATTGCAAGATCACCGCCGCCTACATGGGCACTAGCGACGAGCTCGTCGCAAAACTGCGCGGGGGCAGCGCGAGCAATTACGACGTTATTTCTCCCTCCAGCGACGTGGTGACGTCTATCGCGGCCGCTGGTCTCGCGGCCCCGCTCGATCTATCGAAACTGCCGTCCTATCCACAGCTCTCGGACCGTCTGCGTAACGCCCCCTTGGTGCGCATAAACGGCAATGTCTACGGCGTCCCGTTCGTGTGGGGACCGAATCCCCTGCTGTACGACACAACGTTCTTTAAGACGCCGCCCGATAGCTGGTCCGTGCTTTGGGATTCCAATTTGAAAGGAAAAATTTCCGTTTGGGACGATTTATCAACCATCTGCATGGCAGCGCAGGTTCTTGGCTACGACAAGCCGGATCCAAGCCACCTATACAACCTCACCGATCAAGAACTGGACAACGTTAAGAAAAAGCTGATCGAGCTGAAACCGAATATCAGGAAAATCTGGGCCACTGGAGGCGAACTCACGAACCTCTTCGAGAATCACGAAATCGTCGCCGGTATGGGCTGGCCTTTGATGACCAACAATCTTCGCAAAGTTAATTTCCCCATTGGCGAAACGATTCCGAGGGAAAATACCACGGGATGGATCGACCATCTGATGATCACGTCTGCAAGCGAAAACAAGGAACTGGCCGCAGAGTTTCTGGAATACATGATCGAGGCTAAGACTCAGAAATTAGTCGCCGACGTCACAGGCTACGATCCTGCCAATCCTCAGTCCGCGCAGTTCATGACCGAAGAGCAGAGGAAATCCCTGCACCTCGATAACGTGGACGAATACATGACTCACATCTATTTCTGGCAACAATATCCGCGCCGCGATAAGTACAACGAAATCTGGAACGAAATAAAGGCAGCCCAGTGATTTCCAATTCCTTTAGCCGACATAGCGCCAAACGGCGCCTTCGTGCTACCGGAGAGCATTCTTGAACGCAGCGGCCTCACCCGCTTCTACAGAAAGTGCTACAGCGGAGGGGTTGCTTTCTATTCGAAATGTCGAAAAACACTTCGCCAAGCGTTCTGTCCTGTGCGGAATCTCTCTCGAGGTTGCTTCGGGCGAGTTTTTGACCATCCTCGGAGAGAGCGGCTCGGGCAAGACCACGTTGCTTCGGCTAATTGCGGGATTTGAACAATTGGATGGCGGCGAAATCTGGATGGGAGGCGAACGGCTTGATCAAACTCCAGCCTATCGCCGTCAGGTCAACACGGTGTTTCAGAGCTACGCGATTTTTCCCCACCTTTCGGTTTTTGAAAATGTAGCTTACGGCCTTCGGGCCAAAGCTGTGCCGCGCGGTGAAATTCCGGCTCGTGTTACACAAGCCCTAGCCATGGTAAAGATGAGTGAATTCGCGCAATCCGCCCCTTCGCGATTAAGCGGTGGACAGCAGCAGCGCGTCGCGTTGGCTCGAGCACTCGTCAATCGCCCCCGCGTTCTGCTTCTCGACGAGCCGCTTTCCGCTCTAGACGCGAATCTGCGCCGTCAGATGCAGGTTGAACTCAAATCGCTCCAACGCGAAGTCGGCATCACCTTTGTATTCGTCACTCACGACCAGGAAGAAGCGATGGCGCTTTCCGACCGCATCGCCCTGCTCCGCGCCGGAAGACTCGAACAAGTGGCCGAGCCACGCGAGATTTACGGCCATCCTGCGACGGCCTACGCCGCGCAATTCATCGGTCAAACGAATCTTTTGCGCGCGGAAGTCCGAGACGGAATAGCAACCGCCGGCCCGATCGCATGGCCGTCTAACGGACCGCCTGGAGCCGCAACGTTTTCTCTCCGCCCCGAATCCATCCGCCTGAGTTCGGGGGCTCAAGCGGTCAAAACCGGCGTCACAGCTCACTTCCACGGCCGGATTCAGAATCAAACCTTCGGTGGCGCAATGGATCTGCTGGAAATTGATTGTGGCAACTCACACTTGGTCCGCGTCCGCATACCCAGCCCGGGCTTGCTCAGTGGCCTGCAAGAGTTTGAGTTCACTGCGAACGACGCCGTGCGAGTACGCGACGGCAGCTAGCCTATGTACTCACGAGCATACAAGACCGCCGTCACAATCCCCCCTCTGGCGTGGGTCACGATCTTCTTGCTCATTCCTTACGCCATTCTTTTTTGCTACAGCTTCTGGTCCGTTTCATCTCTGCAAGTAATTGTGCACAACTGGAACCTACAGAATTACGCGCAGCTGTTTCGGAATCCGCTGTACCTCGCCGTGCTTCTGCGTTCGCTTAGGATCGCTGGTGCAGTCACTGTGCTTGCGCTCTTGCTCGGCTATCCGCTCGCGTACTACCTTTCGTTCTACGCGACAAAGCGCAAGGATTTGCTCTACCAGCTCGTGATCATTCCGCTGTGGGCCAGCTATCTGGTCCGCGGTTACGCATGGAAAACAATACTCGGAAGCGACGGCGTGCTGAATGGATTTCTGCAATATCTTCACATCACTCATAGACCGGTTGAGTTTTTTCTCTACAGCCCGTTCGCCGTAATTCTCACGCTCACGCACATCTATACGCCGTTCACGTTCTTGCCCATCTACGCATCGCTCGAACACGTGCCCCGCAACCTGGTCGAAGCCTCGCACGATCTTGGTGCGTCGCCATTCTCCACTTTTTTGCGCGTGATTCTGCCGCTGTCGCTTCCGGGCATCCTCGCTGGAGCGACATTCGCATTCGTCCTCACTTTGGGGGATTTTCTCGCGCCCCTTCTAGTAGGCGGCCCTAGCGGCATCATGATTTCGAATATCGTGGTCAGTCTGTTCGGAGCTGCTTACAACTGGCCTCTCGGCGCGGCGATTTCGCTCTGCATGTTACTGCTGGTTGTCGCCCTCCTGTTCGCCACTGAACGCCTCGAAAAGAGGTTCACAATTTCATGAGCGGCGCATACCAATCCTCCCGCGCTCCGCTTCTTACCGGCTACGCCCTGCTCGTTTACGCATTTCTTTATTTTCCGATCGTCGTGCTGGTCGTGTATTCGTTTAACGGTTCCGGCGTGGGGGGATTTCCTCCCTCGGGCTGGACTCTCGATTGGTATCGCCAGCTTTTTGCCGACGCGCCTCTCTGGGACGCCGTTCTCAACAGCGCAATCGTTGCGGCAGTCGCTGTCGCCATTTCGCTCGGCCTTGGATTGCCTGCAGCACTGGCTCTGGACCGCGCACAATTCCCCGGAAAAGCTCTCTTCCGACGGCTCGTTCTACTTCCCTTGATACTCCCGGGAATCATTACGGGTCTTTCGCTTCTCATGTTGTTTGTCGGCGTGGGAATGAAGCTGAGCCTCGTTACCGTCACGCTGGGCCACGGCACGGCCCTGATTTCTGTCGCTACCACCGAAATTTTTGCCGGTCTGCAAAAGATGGACCGCGCGCAGGAAGAAGCGTCTCTCGATCTCGGCGCAAATCATTGGAAGACTTTCTGGCGTATCACGTTCCCGAATCTGCGGGTCTCGCTGATCGCAGCCGCTCTTTTGATTTTCACGCTGTCGCTGGACGAAATCGCAGTCACGTTCTTCCTCATCGGGCGCGACAACACCTTGCCGCTCGAAATATGGTCGCGCCTCCGCCGCGGAATCACGCCTGAGATCAACGCGATTTCCACTCTGATTCTTTTGTTTTCCATCGTCACGATTCTTGTCTGGTACCGGCTTCGCACCCGCACGCGACATGCCGGCGAAACTCCTGCAGCCGCAGTCTTACTGCCTTCCTCTCTCGAAGGAGAACATTCATGAGCGATACTCGAAGAGACTTCCTGAAATTTATTGTGGTGGGTTCTGTCGCAGCTGGATGTCCCGTGGATTTTTCTCTTCTTGCCGCGGAAGATTCCCCTGTGCCCCAACTTGACGGCGACCATTACGAGATTTGCCACCAGGTTCGCGACGGCCACACGTTCGCCAGGCCTCGCGTTTCGAAGCGCTACGACATTGTGATCGTTGGCGGAGGGGTGAGCGGATTGAGCGCGGCTTACTTTCTGCAGAAACACGATTTTCTCCTGCTCGAAAAAGAGCCTCACTGGGGAGGCAACGCGACCCTCGGAGATTATGAGGGTCAGCCGTTTTGTACCGGATCTGCTTACGACTACGTCGGCAGCGCAAGCGATCACCTCGCGCGCGAACTAGGATTGGCTCCTCTACGAATCAACTGCCCCGATCCGACGATCGTCAACGGCAAATGGGTGGCGGACACGTGGGGAGCGGGCCTTGACGAGCTTCCTTACCCCGCTGCCGTGCGCGAAAGCTTCAAGAAATTCCGAAAGGACATGCTTGTGCTTTCGGCGGACAAAAATCAAAAACAATTCGATAACATTCCGCTCTCAAAATACTTAAAAACATACGCTCCGGAAGTAAAACAATGGTGGGATAGCTATGGCCCATCCAATTATGGCGCGACGTCGGACGACACGTCCACAATGGTTGCGCTCGACGAGCTGAGAGACATGGCCGGCGCAGCCGAACACGACTCGCGCATCACGCTGCCCGGCGGAAATGCCACGCTAGCTCTAAAGCTTTCCGATACCCTTCAAGCGAAAGTTTCCGACAGAATGATCGACGGCGCGACAATCGTCGCCGTGGACCCGCAGAAAACAGAAGTTCACGTCACCTATTTTCAGGGAAACGCACTGCACACTGTCGCCGCCAAATTTGTAGTGATGGCCACGCCCAAATTGATCACCTGGCGGATCGTGTCCGGACTCTCGGACGCTCAAACGGAGGCGATGCGGTCGTTTCGCTATTGCCCGTATCTTGTGATCAACGCGATCTACGACAAACCTGTCTACAATCGCGCCTACGATACATGGTGCCCCGGGACCACATTCTGCGATGTAGTGGTCGCGGATTGGGTGATGCACAATCAACCGGACTACAAGCAGAAAAACAATATTCTCACTTTCTACACGCCGGTATCCGAATTGCATCGCGACAAGCTTCTGCAAGTCGCAGGCTGCCGGCGCATCGCACAGAATGTCTTGCGCGATTTCCAGAAACTCTTACCGGAGTTTTCCATCGATCCAATCGAGGTGCACGTCTATCGCCGCGGTCATCCTATGTTTTTGTCTGCTCCTGGCGTCTTCACCAAAACAATTCCGGCGGCGAACCAGCCGCTTGAGCGGGTCTTCTTCGCGAATACGGATTCCGTCGGCCCCGAGTCGTTGGTCTACGGTGCGGTGGAAGCATCTCGTCGAGCCGCGGACTGGACGGAAAAGCGGATGGCTGGAGCGACTCCATTGGCAGCGCGCGTGGCCGCTGGATTCTCGAAATGATCTCCTATTTCGACGGGCTTTTGTAACGCGAGAGGGTTCGCCGCTTTTCTTCGCGGAGTTATACAGGCAGTTCTCGGCACCAAAAAAAAAGGACACCCGAGAGAGAGAAACCGGGTGTCCTTTGCTTATCTTCCCCGCCAGAGAAAGATTTCCTGCGAATTAACGCTACTTTTGCTTACGGATGCCCCACCACCCTCAAATTGTGCACTCCGGAAAAAGTCGATGCCCCCGTGCTTGCTGATTGCGGCAACCACCACGTGCGCCGCTCAAAATCGTAACGGCTGCGCTGCATATGACGAGCCAACAAGTCGAACAGAACCGGCCCCACTTGAATCGCTGCGTAGATCGCGGGTGAATGCGCGAACGGCCGCATCATCGGATCCTCTTCCTTCGCGCCGCGGGAAATTGCCCCGCGCGTCGAGTAAGCATCGAACGCAGCAGCGCTGTGCTCCAAAATCATCAGCGCCAGCCACTCGCGTCGCGAAGGGATCGATTCCGCCTCTCGAGTTGCGTATCGTTTCTCATTCCCTTCCGGAATTCGAATCGTCGAAAACGACTGCGAGTTTTGCGCCACCAACATAGTCGTCACACCAGGCTGTCGCCCCTTATCAGCCGCGTAAATTGAGTCCATCTTCAAGGGACCAGTGCCGGAAGAGGTTGAACTCGATTCTTCAGTCGACTTGGAAGCGTCTGCCCCTGAATTGGAGACGTTCGCCACCGCAACTACCAGTTTTGTCCGCGTGGTATCCGCGGACAAAGAAGCGTTCGCTATTGAAGGCGGCTCCAGCGCTGGCAGCATCGGCTGCGTCATTTGAAATCCAAGAAAAATCACCGCGATAGCTAACACCATGGAAGGGGTAACTCCTGGCCTAGACTGCACAATACAGATTGCACACGAACTACCACGTGTCCGGTCCCGCTAACTGCTTTAGATGCAATGGTTCATCTGGGTACCCGACTTGGCGAAAGCCCCAGGAAATGGGCTTAATGAGCCGAAGTCTGGAAAACACTTTCCCGACCCAATTGCGCGCCCCGCCTTCGCGGGCTCAGTTGCGAAAAAGTGTCAGCTTCGAATGTCTTTTGCCGGGGCACACCAAGCGTTCATTTTGTCCCCTAGTTTGCACTTAATTTTGGGTTCAGACTGAATGGTGGACCACGGGGGGACGTGCTAATTGGCGCCAACTGCACTTGCGCTTGGTGTTCTGTGTCCTTAAGATGGCTCTCCTAATGGCTAGTGGAACGATGAAGAACAAAGACTCAGAGCCCAAAAACGATCGTCCTCGTTCGTCGGAAATATTCGAGCGCGGGAAGAAAACGCTCGTCGGCGGCGTCGACAGTCCTGTGCGCGCGTTTCGCGCCGTGGGCGGAACGCCTCTGGTGATTGACCGCGCCAGAGGCGCACGACTGTTCGACGTAGATGGACACGAGTACATCGACTTCGTCTGTTCCTGGGGCGCGCTGATTTTAGGACACGCGCATCCTGATATTGTTTCCGCCATTTCCGATCAGGCTTCTCGCGGCACAAGCTTTGGGATGACTTCGCCGCTCGAAATCGAACTCGGCGAGAAGATTGCAAATGCAATCCCGTCGGTTGAAATGGTCCGCTTCGTCAACTCTGGAACCGAAGCCGCGATGTCCGCTGTTCGCCTGGCGCGTGCGTTCACGCAGCGCGATCTCATCGTCAAATTCGAAGGTTGTTACCATGGCCACTCCGATGGCTTCCTCTCGGAAGCGGGCTCGGGCCTTGCCACGCTCGGCATTTCCGCTTCTCCCGGTGTTCCGGACGCTTTTGCGAGTCTCACCCTAAACGCGCCGTACAACGATTTGGAAGCCGTCGAAAATCTCTTCAAACAACATCCCGGACAAATCGCGGCTGTGATCGTCGAGCCGGTGGCAGCGAATATGGGGGTCGTTCCGCCCGCTCCAGGCTTCCTGGAAGGCCTGCGCGCCATTACCAAGAAAGAGAAGGCTCTGCTCATCTTCGACGAAGTCATTACAGGCTTTCGCCTCGCTTATGGTGGAGCTCAAAGCGTTTACAAAATCGACCCTGATCTCACAGTGATGGGGAAAATTATCGGTGGCGGCCTTCCTGTTGCAGCATATGGCGGCAAACGTATCATCATGGAGCAGGTCGCGCCACTCGGACCCGTCTATCAGGCCGGTACGCTTTCGGGCAATCCTCTCGCCATGCGCGCAGGGCTCGCAACGGTTCCCAAACTCCAAGCCCCAAAGTTTTATGAGGACCTGAATAGCAGAACCAAGCGCCTCGCAGACGGGTTGCGCTCTGCTCTAAAAGAAACAAACGTGACCGGTCAGGTGAACTTAGTGGGTTCCTTGCTCACTATGTTTTTCACCGAGCAGCCGGTTCGAAATTATGCGGACGCAAAAACGTCGAACTCCACCCGGTTCGCCATTTTTTTCCAGGAAATGCTCAAGCGCGGCATCTTCATCGCACCTTCGCAGTACGAAGCGCTATTCGTTTCCGCCGCGCATACCGATGCCGACATCGATCGCGCCATCGCAGCGGCACGCGAGAGCCTCGCGTCCATTCAGGAAGATTAACAGGCAGGAAATTTCGGTGCGGAATATTGGCGGCGATCGTTAGCAAGCCTTCAGCCAGCGCGCAACGTCCTTCGCGTGATACGTCAGGATTATCTCCGCGCCCGCCCGCTGGATACCTGTGAGAATCTCAAGCACCACGCGCTTTTCGTCAAGCCAGCCGCGTTGCACCGCCGCTTTCACCATTGCATATTCCCCGCTCACGTTATACGCGGCTACCGGAACGTCGAATTTCTCGCGCACGCGCTGGATGACGTCGAGATACGGCATCGCGGGCTTCACCATAATCATGTCCGCGCCTTCTTCCAGATCCAGCGCGACTTCCCGCAACGCCTCGCGCGCGTTCGCGGGATCCATCTGATAACTGCGCCGGTCTCCGAATTGTGGAACGGACTGCGCTGCTTCTCGAAACGGACCGTAAAATCCGGACGAATACTTGGCCGCGTAAGAAAGTATGGCTACATTCTCGAATCCGTTCTCGTCGAGCTTCTGGCGGATTGCTCCGACGCGGCCGTCCATCATGTCCGACGGCGCGACGATATCGGCGCCCGCGCGAGCGTGCGAAAGTGCGGCATCGGCCAGCAGTACCAAGCTTGGATCATTCAGCACTTCCTCGCCTTTGATCACGCCGCAGTGCCCGTGGCTCGTGTATTCGCACAGGCACACATCCGTTAGGACGATCAAATCCAGCTTTGCCTTTCGTATCGCTTCAATCGAACGCTGCACCGCTCCATTTGCGTCGTAAGCCTCCGAAGCAAGCTCATCCTTGTGCTCGGGCAAGCCAAAAAGAATTACCGCCGGAATTCCCAGGTCCGCGACTTCGCGGCACTCCTCGACGATCTGATCCACCGATTGTTGGTGGATGCCGGGCATGGAGCTGACTTCGGTGCGAACGTTTTTGCCCGGGCAAGCGAACATCGGATAAACAAGCCCGTTCGTAGTGAGACGCGTCTCGCGAACCAATCCACGGAGGGCTTCGGTACGCCGCAGGCGTCGCGGCCGATGTACGGGAAACGTCATGCGTGCCTCGCCGTCGAATTCCGGCGCTGATAGAACTTTGCAATTGAATCCGCCAGACCCGCTGCGGAAGATTCGTTGGCTTCGATATCCACCCGCGCACCGTCCTCGCGCAGGGCGCGCGCCGTCGTCGGACCGATCGCCGCGAATTGCACCCGGTTCGAAAGCTCGGCAAGCTCCGCCGCGCCGACGCATTCAGACAAAAAGCGGAATGCAGATGGGCTGGCGAATACGATCGCGTCAACGTTTGCGTCACGGATACTTCTTAGGACTTTCGGATCAAGCGACACAGGCGCAGAGGTGCGATACGCTACGATTTCGGTCACTTTGGCCCCAGCTTCTCGCAGAGCGTTCGGCAAACGATCGTCAGCTCGGTCACTTCGCGGCAAAAGAATTTTGCGGTCGCCAATCGCTCCCCATAACTCCTTGGCTAGCGCTTCGCCGCTGTGATTTTTCGGAACCGTGTCCACTCGAAATCCTTCTCCGGTCGCTGCCGTTGCTGTCGCCGTCCCCACGGCTGCTACGAAAGGCCGCGGCGCTTGCAGTGCAGCCACATCCAGACCCAATTCACGAATCCGCCGGCAGAAGAATCGTACCGCATTCCGGCTGGTAAAAAGAATCCAGTCAAATTCGGAGAGACCGCGCAGCGCCGTGTCGAACGCTTGCGAATCCTCGACCGCGGCAAAACTCACTGTAGGCAGCAGCAGAACTTCGGCGCCGAGGGCTTCGAGTGAATGCGCCAGTTCATGCGCCTGCTCCGTCGCGCGCGTCACTACCACGCGCTTCCCCGCCAGCGGCTTCTTAGCTGCGTCCAACGGAACGCCCCGCCAACCGCAGAATCCTGCCCGCGCCCGCCTCAATCAGGATTTGGCCAAGCCGTACGCCGAGCTTCTCAGCTTCTTCGGCGCGTCCGCGCAATTGCTTGCGCACAAATTCCTTTCCGTCGGCGGAGAAGACACATGCTTCCAGTCGCAATTCACCCTTCTCCCGCCGCGCCCAGGCTCCGAGCGGAATCTGGCAGCCTCCTTCGAGCTCGCGCAGCAACGCTCGCTCAGCCGTTACGGCGGCGTGGCTTTCCGGATCGTCGAGTGCGACAACGAACCGCAATGTTTCGCGATCATCCGCACGCGTTTCAATTCCAAGAGCGCCTTGCCCTACAGCAGGAAGCATAATTTCCGGCGGAAGAATTTCCGCGATTTTGTCACTAGCGCCAAGCCGATTGATCCCAGCGGTCGCAAGCACGATTGCGTCAAATTCGCCCCGGGCGACCTTTTTTAACCGTGTGTCCACGTTGCCGCGCAAATCGAGGAATTCAAGATCGGGCCTAAAATGCCGAAGCTGCGCTTGCCGGCGAAGGCTGCTGGTGCCCACGCGCGCGCCGGACACAAGATCCTTCAGCTTGGCGCTGTTGCGAGAAATCAGGCAGTCGCGGACGTCCTCGCGCTTTGTTATCGCCGGAAATACAAGTCCGGCAGGATTCTCCGTGGGGACATCTTTCATGCTATGAACCGCAAGATCCGCAGTCCCGGCAAGCAGCGCCTCTTCCAGTTCCTTGATGAAAATGCCCTTCGTCCCGGCCTGCTCGCTCACTTCCGCCACCGAAGCACCCTGAAATTTGTCACCTGAGGTGCGAATGCGAATGAGCTCGGAATCGATGCCGTGCAACTGTGCGAGACGTTCGCGAATGTGATTTGCCTGCCACAGAGCGAGTGCGCTGCCGCGCGTCGCAATACGCAACGGCTTCACTCCTTGTCCTCATCAAGACCGAAAAGATGCCGAAGTGCTTCCAAGCCGGCCAAGCGCCCACGCATGCCACGCCCGTGGCGAACCTTCTTCGACGGCTGCTCCAGCACGCGTTCAATCAATTCCTCGGTAATATGAGCGATGCGCGCCCGCTCGTCCGGCGAAACGTCTTCCATCTCCGCTAGTTTCTCGCGAATCAGCATTTCACGCTGCTTATGAAATTGGCCGCGCAAGTCGTCCACAATGGAACCGGCCTCTAGAGCGGCGCGCCAGGCCTCGAATTTTGCGATGTGCTCGGAAATAATGGCTTCCGCGCGCGGAATTTCCAATTCGCGCGCCTTCTTGTTCTGCTCAACGATTTCGCCCAGGTCATCGATGTTGTAAAGGTAAAGATTGTAAAGCCCTGCCGTTTCCGGAGCCACGTTTCGCGGAACAGCGAGATCCACTACGAACACGGGACGCCCAGCGCGGGCGGCAATGGCACGCTCCAGAAGTTCGCGAGTGAGAACCGGACCGCTGGAGCTGACGGAAGTAACCAGAATGTCCGGCAGTCCCAGCACGGACTCGAGCGATTCCCACGCCACAGCTTCACCGCCGACTTTCTTTGCCAGTTCAGCCGCACGATCGAACGACCGGTTGACCACGCGTAAGCTGCCGATACCGCGGTTGCGCAGGCACTCAATCACCTGCTCGGCCACGTTCCCCGCTCCCAAGATCAGCGCGGAGTGGCCTTTGAGGTTTCCGAAAACTCGCTCAGCCAGCTTGACACCTGCGAGCGCGACCGACATGGGCCGCGTGCCCACTTCGGTCTCACTGCGCACGCGTTTCCCTACTTCCAGCGCACCCTGAAAGACGCGGTTCAACACCGGGCCCGTAGCGCCGTGGTCGAGGGCCTGAGTATAAGCGGTGCGAAGCTGGCCTAAAATTTCCGCTTCGCCCAGCATCATCGAGTCAATTCCGGCAGCTACGCGGAAAAGGTGGCGTACTGCGTCCGGTCCAGCCCAGCGATAGACGCGTCCCTCAAGTTCCGCGCTAGGAATACGATGAAACGACCCGAAGTAATCTTCCATCGCTTGGGCCGGCGTAGGATGCGCGTCGCCCGGCACACCGTAAAGTTCGCTTCGATTGCAAGTGGAGAGCACCACGGCTTCTTCGAGAATTCCACGCGCCCGCAATTCGTCGGCGGCTTGCAACGCTTGTTGGGGAGTAAAGGTGATGCGCTCGCGCAACTCCACCGGCGCGGTCCGATGGTTGCAGCCTATCAGCGCTACCTGAATGCGAATCGCGCCGGACTGCCCCGAATTTTCTTTAGATAATGAAGGCATCAAAAGTACCGGTGAAACTTTGTGAGATACAGATTCACGAACGTATAGCTGAACATCACGATCACAAAATTCATGGCACATAACAGAGCCGCGCGCGCGCCACGCCATGTTGCATTGCGCGAGAGCAGCAGATAGGCCGCGTAGACCACGAGAATGGCAAACGTAACGATTACTTTTGGGTCACCGAACGAATAAGTCCCTCTGAGACGGTGTTCCCAGACGAATCCCATAGTCACACCAAACGCAAGTGCCACCAGGCCGACATACACGCTGCTGCGCGCCATGCGGTCGAGCACGTCGAGCGGCGGAAAACGCCAAAACGCCGGGCTCAATCGACGCGAACGCAAAACCCGGTCCTGCACCAGATATATCAAGCTCAGCACGAAGGAGAGCGCGAACGCCGCGTAGGCCCAAGTATTCAGTGTTACGTGAAATGCAAATAACGGCCCGCGGGCTGGTGCGCGAACTGTTGGCGCGCCTGCGGTGATGAAACCGAGGCCGGCCACCCATGCGACGAGCAGCAGCGTCACAAACGCGCCGACAGACCGCTGCCGATGGTATATTTCGAGTCCGATGTAAGTAATGCCAAGGAGCCAAGCGAAGAGGGACATCGAGCCGTACAGGTCATCATACGGCACGGACTGAATCACGCGCGAGCGCTCGTAAAGAGAGAAGTACTGCGCCACAATTCCGGAGGCGAGAAGCAGAGTAGCCAGCCGCCCGACCCAAATGTTGGGCGCGTACAAAATTCGGGCGTAGCAAAGAAAGCTCGCCAGGTAGAGTGCCAGGCTCAGATAGCCCAGTTGTTGTGCCATCAAGGGTGAAAGCTCCCCGTTGCCCAAGCATTATACCGCCGAATGGCGCTGGCGCGGTCCACCTACCGCTATGTGCCCCGTGATGGCATGGGTGCGAGCCTTTAGTCCATCTGGTATTATGAGCGCAGACACTATGCCTCAGGTGCTACGCGCTAGCGTTAGTCGAAAAGAGCTTTTTCTGCGAGCTTGCCGGTTCGAGCCCGTCGACCGTGTTCCCGTCTGGATCATGCGGCAGGCAGGACGCTATCTGCCGGACTATCAGGCTGTAAGAGCACAGCATTCGTTTCTGGAGATCTGCAAGACTCCGGAGTTGGCGGCGGAAGTGTCCCTGCAGCCGTTTCGAGTGTTAAACGTCGACGCCATTATCGTTTTTTCCGACATTTTGATCGTGGCCGAAGCAATGGGAATGGCGCTCGACGTCCCTGACTCTGGACCCATACTCTCAAATCCGGTGCGGAACGTGGAAGCGGTTCGGCGCCTTCTTGAATTCGATCCTGAAATCGAGACGAGGTTTGTTGGCGACGCGATTCGCGCCATTTGTCGGGAGGCTGGGCCGGACGTGCCCGTCATCGGATTTGCCGCAGCGCCCTGGACCCTTGCATGCTATATGATCGAAGGCCGCACGCGCGGTGACATTTCGCGTGCGAAAGAAATGCTGCGCACCGAGCCTGGGGTTGTGCGAGAGTTGCTCGAACGCATCGCGAGCGCAACGGCAGCCTATTTGCAGATGCAAATTGCAGCGGGAGCGGCCGTGGTTCAACTTTTCGACACCTGGGCTGGAGAGCTTACGGAACAGGAATACAAAAACTTTGAGTTACCGGCCACACAGACGGTGTTGGAATCGCTCGCGAACACGAGTGAAAGCGACGGCGTGCCGAAGATTTTATTCGCCAAAGGCTCCGCGCATTTGCTCGAAAGCGTGGCGAAATCCGGAGCAGACGTGATCAGCGTAGATTGGCACACGGACCTCACGGATGCGCGACAAAGGTTCGGGCGCAGAGTAGCCTTGCAAGGAAATGTGGACCCCGCAATTTTACTCGGCGCTGAAACGGATATTCGAGAGGCTGCGCGCGCGGCCGTTCGCAAAACCGGAGGACTAGGTCACATTCTGAATCTGGGCCACGGAATTTTGCCCACAACACCCGTGGCCAATGCCAAAGCTTTTGTAGAAGCGGGGCAGACAGCGCCGATCCCCAAAGCGGAACACACCAGGATCGCGGATTAAAATGGCTAACAACGCAACACAACCCGCTGACACATCCCTTCGCGCCGGCCAGATCGCGCAGATTTCCGACGCCTTTCTCGAAAAGTATAATCGTCCCGGCCCGCGCTATACGAGCTATCCAACCGCGCCCGTATGGAAAGATGACTTCGGCCCCGACGATCTCGAGAAATACTATGCGCGCGCGGAAGAATTGGCCACTCCGCTTTCGCTGTACATGCACATTCCGTTTTGCGAAAACCTCTGCTTGTTCTGCGCCTGCACCGTGTCGATACAAAAAGACAAGAACGTCGCAATCCCCTACCTCGATGCATTGAAACGCGAGATCGATCACGTGGGAAAACGCGTGTCGAGAAAACGTCCTGTGATTCAATTCCACTGGGGCGGCGGTACCCCAACCTATTTGTCCGTGGCGCAAATGGAAGACCTGTTTCAGTACGCACATGACCGGTTTTCTTTTGCGCCGGACGCCGAGATTGGAATCGAAGTGGATCCGCGCGTCACCAGCCGCGCACAACTGGAATCCTTGCGGCGGCTCGGCTTTAACCGGCTCAGCATGGGCATTCAGGATTTCCAACCAAAGGTTCAGGAAACGATTCATCGCGTTCAGCCTTACGAGATGACCCGCGATTTGATCCTAGCCTCGCGAGAAATCGGATATCAGAGCATCAACATCGATTTAATCTACGGGCTTCCGTATCAAACCGCCGATAGTTTTCGGGCCACCATCGATCAGGCGTTGACGCTTCTGCCCGACCGCGTAGCTATGTTCAGCTACGCGCACGTGCCTTGGCTCAAGAAACAACAAGGTTCGTTTGAGGCGCATCTTCCGGAAGGAATGGAAAAATTCCGCATTTTCCGCGCCGGCCTTGAGAAATTTCTCAGTGCTGGATATTTGTACATCGGCATGGATCATTTCGCGCTCCCTGGGGACGAACTGGCTATCGCCCAGCAGAACCGCACTCTGCACAGAAATTTCCAAGGCTACACCACGAAAGCCGGCGCCGATTTGTACGGCATGGGAGTGAGCGCGATTAGCTCGATTGGCGAAGCCTACGCCCAGAATCGCCGCGAGGTCAGAGATTACGAATCCACTGTCACCACGCGCGGAATTGCCACCATGCGTGGCTACCGCCTTTCCGCTGATGACGTATTGCGTCGCGCCGTGATTGGCCGGCTGCTCTGCCACACAGTGATTCCCAAACATGAGGTCGAATCTGAGTTTGGAATTGTTTTCGACGAATATTTCGCCGCAGAGCTGCTTCGGTTGGAAAGCGCTCGGGATGAAGGGCTCGTCGCGCTATCCGCAGGGGAAATCCGCGTCACGCCGCTTGGTCGAATTTTCATCCGCAATGTTGCCATGACCTTCGATCGTTACCTTCACGAGCAGCAAATGGACCAGCGGCCGCTCTTTTCGAAAACGCTTTAGCGCACAGGAATCATGCCCGGTCCCAGACATGTCATCGTAATCGGCGCAGGTCTTTCGGGCTTGGCGTGCGCGCATCGATTGAACCAGCTCGGCGCCGAAGTGACCGTTCTGGAAGCCTCTGACCGCGCAGGCGGCCTTTTGGGCACGATTCGCAAGGACGGCTTTCTCTTTGAGTCCGGACCGCAAAGTTTCCAACTCACGGAAATTCTTCGCGACCTAATCCGCGAGCTTGGAATCGAAAATGAGCTTCAGAAAGCAGACCCGAGCGCGGCACGGTACATTCTGCTCCACGGCCGGCTACAAAAAATTCCCACCTCGCCCCAAGCGATGCTTACTAGTTCCCTGCTTGGTGCAGGTTCGCGCTGGAAAATCCTGTCCGAGCCGTTTCGTAAAACCCGTCCGCCGGCCGGCGAAGAATCGGTAGCCTCTTTCGCGCGAAGAAAATTCGGAAATGAAATCCTCGAGTATCTTGTGGGACCATTCGTTTCCGGCGTCTATGCCGGCGATCCGGAGATGCTTAGCCTGAAAGCGGCGTTTCCTTCCCTCGACGAATGGGAACGCGAATACGGGAGCGTGCTGCGCGGAGCAAAAAAAGCGCGCACGCTCAAAGGCCCGAGCGAGCCGGAGTCACTCTGCTCGTTTCAGCAAGGCGTAGCGACGCTGCCGAGCACGATGGCTGCGAAGCTTGGCGACCGTTTGCAGACGCAGACTCGTGCGATCTCCCTAAATCCCAACGAAACGGCGGGAAACAAAACTTACGAAGTTCGAATCGAGCGCGCTGTGGGCTCGGGAACCATGCAAGCCGCCGCGATCGTAATCGCAACGCCGGCTTACGTATCCGCGCACTTGATTGAATCGATGTCCGCGCAACTGGGCCATACGCTCTCTGGCATAGCGTATGCGCCGGTCGCTGTGGTAGCAGCCGGTTATTATCAGCAGCAGGTCGGCGAGCCAATGAGTGGATTTGGATTCCTGGTTCCGCGCACCGAAAAACTACACACCCTCGGTACAGTTTGGAATTCCTCGCTTTTTCCGGGTCGCGCTCCGCGGGGCGCTGTAACCGTGACCAGCTTTACCGGCGGCGCGACGAATCCGGAAATCGGGGCCGAACCCGAAGGAGAAATCGCAAAGATCATTCAAAGTGAAAACGAACACATCTTGAAAATCATCGGCTCTCCGGTGACTTCAGCCGTGTGGAAATATCCCCGAGCGTTGCCCCAATACAATCTAGGACACGGGCACGTCGTCGAAGCAATTCGCGACGCGGAACGCGGGCTGCCCGGAATATTCTTCTCCGGGAATTACCTGGAAGGACCGTCCGTCGGCAAGTGTGTGGAAAACGGATTTCTAACCGCCGACGCGGTGCAGAATTACTTGCAGACCAAAATCTGAACGCTTGCGTTGGCAAATAACAGAAGCTTGCCGACAGATTAAGCGTCGGACAGAGGGCGTTTGTGGCGCATATTCAAGCGCACGCGCCTCCGCTCGCCGGCCTCGCGAAACCGCCGCCGGTCATCTTCGGTCTCCAAAATCAGCGGCGGTACCTCGTGCGGCTGCCGGTTCAAATCGATAGCCACGAACGTGACGTAAGCGCTGCTGGTGTGTTTGCGCTCGCCGGTCAGAATGTTCTCCGAGAACACTTTTACGCCCACTTCCATCGAGGTGCGGAAAACTCTGTTCACGCTGGATTTCAGCACGATAATCTCACCGACGCTAATTGGGAACCTGAAATCGAGGTAGTCCACCGATGCGGTTACAACGTGGCTATTCGAGTGGCGATGCGCCGCCAGCGCGCCGGCAATGTCGATGAAATGCATCACGCGCCCGCCCAGCATGTTACCTAACGCGTTCGCGTCGTTCGGAAGCACTGCTTCCACCATTTCGGACATCGAGGCGCTCACCGGCTTGCCGGGAAGATGTGATACCGGCCTCTCTTCCTTCGCCTCATTCGGCTTTGTCAGCTTGGGCATCCGCGAAATGTTCTCCGATTTTGCATGCGCTCGGCGCTTGGCGAGCGTCTCCAACCCCGCTATAATACCCGCTTCCAACCCATGACCCAAACACAGAAGTCGCGGCGAGAAATTCTGGAACAATTTGTTGTCGACAAACCAACGGACGCATTCGCGCGTTATGGTCTGGCGCTCGAATGCGCCAAGATCGGCGAAGACGAAGCTGCCAACGAGAATTTCAAGAAACTTCTCGAAACGAATCCGAATTACGTGGCGGGATATTATCAGTTTGCCCAGTTTTTGGCGCGAATCGGCAGGCTCGACGAAGCGCGCAAGCTGCTCTCGGATGGAGTCGTAGTCGCTCAAAACGCCGGCGACATGCACGCCAGAGATGAAATGCAAGCCGCGCTGGCGCTATTGCGCTGAACGCTTTTGGCATACGCGCCGCACACCATGAGACCCACGCGCATACCTCTGTTTCCGCTCGAAGTGGTTCTTTTCCCCGGCATGCCGCTCCCGCTCCACATTTTCGAGCCGCGCTACAGAATAATGCTCGCCCGCTGCATCAACGAAAAGATCGAATTCGGAATTATTCTAGCCGCCGGAACAGAACTCGCGAAAATCGGATGCACCGCGGGAATTGTGGAGAAACTGAAAGAATATCCGGACGGGCGTGTGGACATCCTGTGCGAAGGGCGCGCGTTATTTCGCCTGATTGATGTCCTTCATGAAAAAGAATATCAGGAGGCCATCGCGGATTACCTGCCTGAAGATATTCTTCCGCAAGATTCCGAGCAGGAAGCGGAACTCATCGAACGGTTTCAAGTCTGCCACAACCTTGTGTTTGGCCAGCCATGGATCGCGTCCAGCCGCGACACTGAGCTTTCCCTCGCATTTCAAATGGCGGCCCGCTTGCCGCTCGAGCTGGAAGTAAAACAGAACCTGCTTGAAATTCCCGAGGAGAGCGCCCGCCAGGCCTTCCTGCTGCTCCGAATCAACGAGCTTCTGCCGCAACTGAAGCAAAGGCAGCGCCTGCGGAAAATTGCGGGCGGCAACGGACACGGCCTGAATTAGCTCCAGCAAACGAAATTATGCTCGCGCCTCGCGTTCCTCTATAATGAGTCTCGAGCGCAGATTTCTGGCGCCGAATCTTCTTGAATAAAATGGGGCCCTCATGAATTCGCTGCCAAACACTCTGGGCGAACTTCGCCGAAGCAATTGGTCGGAAGAGAAAATCGCGCACCGGTCGGTGAGACAGGAACTGCGCGAAAATCTGCTGCAGAAGATGGAAAAGGGCGAGCCGCTTTTCGCCGGTCTGCACGGCTATGACGACACGGTGATCCCTCAAATAATAAACGCCCTCCTCTCGCGCCATCATTTCATTTTGCTCGGCTTGCGCGGGCAGGCCAAGTCGCGAATCTTGCGCGGTCTGTCCGGCTTCATGGACGCTCAGGTGCCCGTTGTAGAAGGTTGCGAGATTCACGACAATCCCTACGCCCCGCTCTGCCGCGCTTGCCGCGAACGTATTGCCTCCGAAGGAGACGCGACGTCGGTGGGCTGGCTCGGTCGCGAACGTCGCTACGTGGAAAAACTAGCCACGCCGGACGTGACTATTGCGGACATGATTGGCGACGTTGATCCCATCAAAGCGGCACGCGGCGGCCGAAATCTATCCGACGAGCTGACCATTCACTACGGCCTGCTCCCTCGCGCCAACCGCGGAATATTCGCCATCAACGAGCTGCCGGACCTGGCAGGAAAAATTCAAGTGGGCCTTTTCAACATCATGCAGGAAGGAGACGTGCAGATTAAGGGATACCCCGTCCGCATGGCTCTCGATGTTCTTCTCGTCTTCACTGCGAATCCTGAGGATTACACCGCGCGCGGGAAAATCATCACGCCGTTGAAAGACCGCATCGGCTCCGAAATTCGCACGCATTATCCCGCCACGCTTGCGGAAGGTATGTCCATCACCTCGCAAGAGTCCTGGACCAAGCGCGGCGCGAAGCGAACCGCTGAATTGCCGGATTACATTCGAGAGGTAGTGGAAGAGATAGCATTCCAAGCCCGCGAGGACAAACGCGTGGACCGCCGCTCGGGCGTGAGCCAGCGGCTCCCGATCAGCACGCTCGAAAACGTGCTGAGCAGCGCGGAACAACGCTCCATTCGGAGCCACGATGCAACCGCGGCAGCACGGGTTTCCGACGTCTATGCCGCGATTCCTTCCATGACCGGCAAATTCGAATTGGAGTACGAAGGCGAACTGCGCGGCGCCGAAAACATTGCGCGCGAGCTAATTCGCGCGGCCGTGGGCAAGACTTTCACCAAGTATTTCACCGGAGCAAATTTTCAACCCGTCGTTCAGTGGTTCGAACTCGGCGGCGAACTAAAGGTGCCGACAAACGCATCCAGTTCAGAACTGATGGCGCAATTGAAAAAGATCCAGGGACTTTTTGACAATCTGCCAGCTCTCGACGTAGGTGCGAAAGACGATCCCGCCGTCGTCACGAGTGCGGCCGAGTTCATTCTCGAAGGTCTTTGGGCGCACAAACGCATCAACCGTAGCGAAGAGCGCGGTTACTTCGCCGATGCTCGCAAGGCTTCCGAGCCACGCGATCCTCGCGAACCGTCCGGCCGGATGCCGCGACGCCAGTTCAATTAGATCCATCAGAAACAGCCATGAGATACATTCGCTATTCAAAATATGCACCCGGCGCCGCAGACGACATCAACCTGCAAGAATTGATGAGCCGTCTTTCTGACTACCTGCTCCAAAGTGGCTTCGAATCCCAGTATGGAATCTACGAGATGGACAACGAGCGTTCGCGCGAGCAAATCATGGACGATTTGCGCGAGGCCATTTTGCGAGCGCTGCAAGAAGGCGAACTCGTTCCTCCCGAGATGATGGAGCAAATGCTCCAGAATCCTGACTTGTCGCAGAATCAGGAGTTGCGCGACCTGATCGAACAGATCATCCAGCGCATGGAAGCGGAAGGCTACATCTCACAACCGAACCAGACCGCGCAGGTTACTCCGCCTCCAACGGAAACGCCCGGCGGACAAGTTGGAGAGCAGCAGCCTCACACGGAAGCCCGATTCGAGATCACCGATAAAGCTCTCGATTTTCTGGGTTTCAAAACGCTGAAGGATTTACTCGCTTCGCTGGGCAAGAGCAGCTTTGGCCGGCACGACACGCGCGACCTGGCCACCGGCGTGGAATCCGGAGGCTCATCGAAGCCTTACGAGTTCGGCGACACGCTCAACATGGATATCAGCGCAACGCTTTTTAACGCCGTCCAGCGCAACGGCGCGAGCATTCCCATCGAGCTCGATTACCCCGACTTGATGGTCCATCAATGCGAATATCAAAGTTCCTGCGCCACGGTTCTTCTGCTCGATTGCAGCCATAGCATGATTTTGTATGGCGAGGACCGATTCACTCCGGCGAAGCGTGTCGCGCTAGCGCTTTCGCATTTAATCCGCACGCAATATCCCGGGGACTCTCTGCACTGCGTGCTATTTCACGATAGCGCGGAAGAAATTCCTCTCGGCAAACTGGCCCGCGTGCAGGTCGGCCCGTACCACACCAACACGCGCGAAGGCCTGCGTCTGGCGCAAAGAATCCTGTCGCGCCAGAAAAAAGATATGCGCCAGATCATCATGATTACCGACGGCAAGCCTTCTGCGCTAACGCTCGAAGATGGTCGCATTTACAAGAATGCCTTCGGGCTCGATCCGCTTGTAGTTACGCAAACGCTCGAAGAAGTGGCCAAGTGCAAACGCGCCGGCATTCTGATCAATACTTTTATGCTCGCCAGCGACTATAGCCTCGTTCACTTCGTTCAGAAAATTACAGAGCTCTGCCGCGGCAAGGCCTACTTCACGACGCCCTACACGCTCGGGCAGTACCTTCTGATGGATTACGTGGGTAAGAAGACCCGGAATATTCACTGAGGTCTTGAATCCCCTATGACTCAATCGAACGCTCATGCGCATTAAGAACTCCATACGGAACTTTCTGGGAGGTAAAACGATGAGCGCATTGCCGCGCGGAAGGACTGCCCCGCCCATTTCTCTGGCGGATGCGAACGGTAAGAAACTGTCTCTCGCCGAAACATTGAAGAACGGTCCCGTCCTAGCCGCATTCTTCAAGGTGAACTGCCCTACGTGTCAGTTCACTATGCCGTTTCTCGAACGCCTGCATCGGAGCTATAGCGGCACGAAATTCACCTTGCTGGGAATTTCTCAAGACGATGCGCGCCACACTCGTGAGTTCTGCGAAGAATACGGTGTCCAATTCCCCGCCTTAATCGAGGAACACGGCTATGCCGTGTCAAACGAGTACGGGCTGACAAACGTGCCCACCATGTTCTGGATCAGTCCCGACGGACAAATTCAAGCCACCAGTGTTGGATTTTCCAAGTCGGACCTGGAACAAATGGCGTTGAAAGCTGCTCACGCTGCGGGAAAACCGGCCGTACCACTTTTCAAGCCCGGAGAAGTGATCCCCGAAACCAAGCCTGGCTGAGGTTCGAAAAACTAGGTTCCGTTGGAACCTAATCTCCGGGCGACTTAAAGTAATTTATACTCAAGCTCTGTTTGAATCCTGGAAAGATTTTCTGTGCTTCGGAGCTTTGCGGCGCTTGTCGGGGATCAGACGCCCCGCGGGAGGCATTCCAATTCCATCTCGAGCACGGCGGCGCGCTTCCTTCTCAATCCTTATTCCGGTCTTTTTCTTGCGCATGGAAGTGACTCCATTCAAACCGTGAAGCCCGTGCACGATGTCACTGCAAGTGGCCCGCCGTGGGTTTAGTATAAGTCAGCATCGCCGATTCCATTCGAAGAGAAAGTGATTGTGACCGGCTTGCGATGCACCTAGAATTTGCCGGACTGCGTCCAACCTGCAGTTATCGTTCATCGTGTATCGGTAAATGAAAACATGAAGATTAGCCTTCGCGCAGCCATGACCTCGCTTTGGCTGATCCTGGCAGTTGCGCTGTTCCTCAGAGTTGGATATCTCTGGAATTACGCGCACGATCATTCCAGGCAAGCCGTCAGCGTGGTGCCGTTTCTGTTCGAGTCCGGAAACATTGCCCATTCTCTAGCCCTGGGAAACGGATTCAGCTCGCCATTTCGCGTGGAAACCGGTCCCACCGCTTGGATGCCGCCGGTTTACCCGCTGCTTCTCGCCGGAGTCTTCCGCATTTTTGGGGTTTATACATTTCATTCATTCTTCGCTGCTGCTTCCCTAAACATTTCGTTCGCCACACTCACTTGCGTGCCGCTTTTCTTCGCTGGCAAACGAATCGGCGGTTTGGCAGTAGCTGCCGGAGCAGCGTGGCTCTGGGCAATTTTTCCTAACGCGATCCTCATACCGGTGCAAAGCATGTGGGACGCGTCACTCTCAGCACTCTTGGTAGCTACGATATTTTGGGCAACCCTCGCGCTCGCCGGATCCAGACGCGTGCGTGACTGGTGCGCCTACGGTCTTCTGTGGGGCTGTACGCTGATGACCAACGCCACTCTGATTGCGCTTCTGCCCCTTCTGCTCGGCTGGTTGGGGTACCGCGCTCATAAGGAGCAGCATCCGTGGATCGCCCGTGCAGCGCTTTCAATCGGAATCGTTGTTTTGTGCTGCGTTCCGTGGACTATCCGCAACTACGAAATCTTCCACACCTTCGTTCCCCTGCGGTCAGTGTTGGGCCTGCAATTATGGCTAGGAAACAACGACGACACGCACGACATCTTTCGCGCTGAACTACA
The DNA here is from genome assembly GCA_963698005.1 of uncultured Acidobacteriota bacterium. Lineage (GTDB taxonomy): Bacteria > Acidobacteriota > Terriglobia > Acidiferrales > UBA7541 > Palsa-295. The sequence continues at coordinate 655,680 of OY969113.1, read as the reverse complement.
CCCGATCTACGATGCCAGCGAGCGTGCCAAGTACGTTGAGATGGGCGAGATAGCTTACATGCACGAAAAGCAGTTGCAGGCGGTTCAGTACATGGAGACTCATCCCGCGCGAGAGGCGCATTTGATCGGCAGGCGAATTATTTCGCTCTGGTCCGGAGGCACTCCAACTCCTGTCGCGGACTTTGTAAATATTCCATCGCTCTGGTTTCGTTTCGTGCTGCTCTTCAATGTAATTGCCGCGCTGGGCACGCTGCTCGGTATCGTAATCCTATTTCGCGGCCGCAACGTGTATGCGTTCCCCGCGGCAGTCTTCCCTCTGGTCTTCCCCTGGGCCTACTACTTAAGTCTCGTCTTGCCGCGCTACCGCCTGCCCATCGATCCCATCGTAATGTTGCTCACCGCGATTGCAATCGAAAGAATGGTGACGCCAAGCAGTCGAAGCAGGCCGCTTCGATAATCTGTGGAAGGAAGAACACTATGGCGGAAGCGAGTGGGAGTCGAACCCACCTTCGAAGCCCGCAAAGGGCTCGAACGGCAGCTTTGAAGGCTGCGAGGACCACCGGGCCCCCTGCGCCTCCGTCCGTGGAATTATAGGGGTATGGCGGACGGCGTTCAACTCTTCGAGGAGCCGGCGGCAAACTTTTTGCGGGCGAGATCAAGCAGCTTCGGATCAGTGCACACTTCATAGTACGGGCGATTTCCCTGCGCGCCGATTTTCGCGCCTGGCAATAACTGGCGGACAAAGCCCTTGCGCACCACGATGGGTTCCAGCGAATCTCCCAGCGGAACTTCCCCGAAATATAGCTGTACGCGTTCCTTGCCCCAAGGCATGGGGAAATTGCCGCCCATCGGCGCAAGTGCAATCTCCGCATTTAGCTTGTTGAATCCCTCTTCGTTGATTTCAATCCCATTCTGGTTGTAACGCACAAGCAGCTCTTCGCCTTCGTCGGCTTCCGCATCCTCCATCAGCGTCTGCAGTAGATACACGTTAAATGGCGCCGGGTTTTTCTGAAAAAGGCGCTTCGCTATTTTCGAGGAGCTGGAGAGACGGTCTGAAAGGTTCAACGCGCGAGAAATCATGATCTTCGAATCGCCATCTGTCCAAAGCGACGGTGCGGAATCCTGGAATGCGACGCCCACGCCGAGTTCCAGCGCCGGAAGGCCGGAACCGCTGGCTCGCTGATTATAACTCTGCGTTACCGCGAGGATTTCACGCGCCAAGACACAAGCCCGCGCCACACCGCGCGTGGTGGCCCGCGTAGACTCGGTTTCATAAATGGCCAAGATGATGGCGTCGCCTTCAATAAATACCGTGGCGGCGCCGTAGCGTTCCAGCATGCGCTTCACCGGTTCGTGCAGGCTCATGCTGATGTGCGAAGCGGGGTTCATGCCGCGCGCCAGCAAGTCCTTGGTGATGCCGGTGGAACCCCGCACGTCGGCTTTTATAACCGTATGGTTTATGACGGGATCTTCGGCCGGTCGGCCTTCATCCGGATGCAAGAATTCGTATAGGCTCTTGTTCGAGCGAGAAAGTTCGCGAGCGCGCTCGGAACGCACCAGGTTGATACGCTCCATCCACGCAGCAACCTGCTGATAATTTCGGCGGTCGCGGCGGAAACGCATCAAATCCTTGGCAAACTGCAACCCTGTAGATGACTGCTCGTCCGGCGTGCTGCGCCGTATCGAGCGCGAGGCGTCGTCTAGACGCTTCATCGAAATCTTGCGCGCCGGAAATTGCTCCAGAATCGCCTCCACGCGCTTCGCTTCGTCTCGGTTCACCAGCGCTTTCTTCAAGGCCTGCAAGTGGACCGGCGGACAATAATCCGAATAGATTTTTCTCAGCTCGTAGCTTGCCAGCACGTGGAAAAGCAGATCGCGCTCTTCCAAACGGTGCACCCACTCCTGCAGAAGCTGTGCCCGCGTCGCTGGCGATGCTTCGCCCTTCCCCCCTGGCGCTTGCGAATCGAAAAGCCTGCGTGCATTTTCGGGCTGGTTCAAATAGTCACCCAGCCGGCTTCTATATTCCTCGGTCAGGAAGTTCATGCGCTGCTTGGCCGCGTCAATTTGAGCGCCCAGCTCTACGAGTTTTGTTTCCAGCGAAAACGACTTCTCATGCAAATTCGCCCGTTCCCCATGCGATTCCGGCGATGCTCCTTTGCGCTTGAAGAGCCACGGAAAGCCTTCGCCTCCCTCGCCTGAGCGGCTACTCAATTCCTCCTGTTCTTCTTCGACGTGCGCCATCTCGGATCGCAGCAACCGCGCTTGCTCCAGCAAGCGCTCGTGAGTCTTGCGCGCCTTGCTGAAATCTTCTGAGCTGTCTCCCGTCAGAATAAGGTCTCGCACGAAATCGAGCAGCAAGCCATCGAAAATTTCGAATCGATCAGGGTCATTCACGAAATTCCCCATCAGCACGTAATGCTCGAGGAAAAGATGATCGTCGTTGCCGCTGTCAACAAATAGAAAACGATTTTGCAGCAGGTCGTAGGCCTCGTGGAAATCTTCTCCGAAAAGCGCCCGGCGCGATTTCGAAAGCGTGCCTTCTTCCACATCGTGCCAAACGCGGCAGAGCGTTTCGCCAACCACTCTGTAGATGTTTTTCTTGTCCGCCTGGATCTCGGCGATTTTTGAACGCATCACGTGGGCCTGCTCGCTGTGCTCGAAAAGCTCGCCGCGGCTGCGAATCCATTCCTTGCACTCTATGAGTAAGCTGGAGAACTGGTTCCCCAACTCGGCAGTGATGTGCTTCAACAGCGCTAGCTGATGCAGTAGATCGGTTTCGATGGATTGCTGAAATTTTGCACGAGTGAGCGACGCCTGCAGAATATCTATCAGTATCTTTCGGAATGCGGCGTGCTCGGGAGTGCCGGACTGCTTCTTATCGGCGCCGTACACCAGGCTGATATTCACGGTCTGGCGCACCAGGTCGAGCAGATACTTTCGGATAAATTCGACGAAGCGCGGGCTCAGATAAACGTCATAATGTATGTTGTCAACACCTACTGTAAGGCTGGCCAGCCGAATTTCGGCTGTGTAAGGCTCAAGCTTCATCCGAGCCGGATGGGCGGTCGACGGCGCAGTGTAAGTTTCGGGCATACGAATACGGTGTATCCTGAGCCTTTACCAGGCGTAGGAACTCATTTCCGCATTTACTTTAGCTGAGGGAAAATGCCGGACGCAATGGAACGAGTCTTAACCGTTAATGCTTCTCGCGACAGCGCAAAGGCAGGCGGAGAATTCGGCATCGGATCGATCGACGAAAAGGGCGATTATGGCGATGATTTCGGAATTTCGACCGCTTCCGGCACCGTCACTCCTTCAAACAGCGCCGATCAGGGTCCTTGCCTCTATCTCGGCCCTCGCGGCCAGCGATGCGACCGCCGTGCCACAAAGGCTGGTTTCTGCGCGATCCATCAACCCGGCGCAGCAATCGGCGGAATCGCAAAGCCTTCGAAGAAACTGCTCGCCTCGCTCCTCGCCATCGTGGCAGTAATCTGGCCCTATCTCGCGGATATTGTGCGGGAAGTGATTCGCTGGATCCATGCCCATTGAGCGGCTCGGCGAGCTTTCATTAGCGCTGGCGTAGAACGTCGTTTGGAAACGCGCAATTCCGGGTAAAATAGCGGGCCATGCCAAAACTACTGGAAGGAAAAACAGCCATCGTTCTGGGCGTTTGGAATAAATGGAGTATCGCTCACGCGATTTCGCAGGCCTTCGTCCGCGAAGGCGCCACGCTTCTCCTTACTCATCAGAATGAACGCGCAAAGCCCACCGTCGAAGAACTCGGTAAGGAACTCGGAGTTGGCAATTACTATCCTTGCGACGTGCAGCTGCAGCCGGACATCGACGGTCTTGCCGCGTCGCTAAAAGCGGAAGGCCGGAAGATCGATGTGGTTGTGCATTGTCTTGCGTTCGCGAACCACGAAGACTTGAACCAGCCTTTCGTGAATACTTCGCGCGACGGATTCAAACTAGCGCTCGACGTCAGCGCCTATTCGCTGGTAGCTGTCGCCAAAGCGCTCGCGCCTCTGATGACCGACGGTGGCTCAATCATGACCCTCACCTACCTGGGATCTACCCGCGTGGTCACCAATTACAATGTGATGGGCGTGGCCAAAGCCGCGCTCGAAATGTCGATGAAATATCTAGCGAGCGAATTGGGAGCGAGCAAAATACGCGTCAATGCAATTTCCGCCGGCCCCATTAAAACGATTTCCGCGCGCGGAATTAAAGACTTTTCGAAGGTTCTCGACTTCGTTCAGCAGCACGCGCCACTGCGCCGCAATACCGATCCAGCCGAAGTTGCTGACGCAGCCGTGTTTCTCGCCAGCGACCTCGGCCGCGGCGTCACCGGAAATGTTCTCTACGTGGACTCCGGATTCCAAATCATGGGCTTGTAACCAGGAGTTCGAAGCGCGACAAGTAACTTGCCGCTGATTCTAATTCTAAATTAGAATGCTCTCAGCACGTACCGGAGGTGGAGCATACTCTCCTGCCCTCAATGCGGAAACAAGGTCCCCACTAAATCCATCTTCCAAGCGACCGGGCTATCGGGAGTTGTTTGCCCCAACTGTAATACCAGCCTTGAGCCTAGATACTGGAGTTCGGTTTTGTTGATGGCTGTATCCTACTGCTTGGCTTGGGCCGTTCGGGAATTGCTGCACCGGGTTGGAGTCGTATATCCGGCTGACATCCTCGTTCTACTGGTGGCGTTTGTGATGTTTTATGTGCTGCTGTCTCCGGTTATTCTGCGCATGCGCGTGAAGGTAACGCCCGGCGCTTCGCTGGGGATCTGAGCTCCTAAGCCAAAATGTTTTCGTCGTCCACGATCGAAATTCTGCGCGTATCCTCCGCGACGTGCTCCAGCTGAATCCGAACCACAGGCCAGTCCACGCGCAGCGCAAACCTTTCCGGCCACTCAACAATCACCACCGCATCTTCCGAAAATACATCTTCGAGTCCCAGCGTCTCCAGATCGTGAAGTCCGGTAATTCGGTACAAATCCACGTGATATACGCGAGCCTCGTGATCGTATCGATGAACGAGTGTGAATGTTGGGCTGGTGATTTCATCTTCCGTGGCCGCGCCGATTCCGCTGACGATTCCCTTCGTGAGCGTAGTCTTACCCGCGCCCAAATCTCCCGACAGAAGAATCAACACGCGCGGCCTTAGTCGCGCTCCAATTTCACGGCCACGCGCTATGGTTTCTTCGGACGAATGCGTCGTCAGTTCAGTGCTAGCCACGGTCGGACGCCGCATAAAATTGTTGATAGGCTCGCGGAATTGCGCGGATCAAGTCGCTCGCCATCAGAGGCGCTTCGCTGAAATCTGCATACGCTATGTCGCCCGCTAAACCGTGCAGATAGACTCCGAATGCCAGAACACGCTCCCAACGTTCGGTGCCGAATTGCGCAGTTAGTCCCGCGAGCATTCCGGTCAAAACGTCGCCCGTTCCCCCCGTGCCCATACCAGGATTGCCAGTTGAATTGATGAATGCGCTTCCATCCGGAGCGGCAACGATAGTGTTGTGGCCCTTTAGAACCACATACGCGTTCCAGGCCGCTGCCGACTCAAGAGCCAGCTGCGTGCGCCGTGCCTGAACCTCACTCGTTTTCAAGCTTGTGAGCCGCGCCATTTCTCCCGGATGCGGCGTGACGGCGATAAATCCCTGCGGCCCCTTCAACTCCGACGCGCGGCCTGCAAACGCATTCAATCCGTCCGCATCGAGAATGACCGGCACGGAACTCCGCTGACCCGCCACTGTACGAATGAATCGCTGAGTTTCCTCCTGCGTGGTAAGCCCGGGCCCAATCGCCAAAGCTCTCTTCCCTTTCGCTATGGCGTCGAAGCGCCCCCCTTCCAGGCTGCGCAGTGAAACGGTTCCCGCGTTGGTGGCAGCAAGCGGCTCGGTCATAATTTCCGGAGTGTGCGCGGCCACGATGGGCAACACCGGCTCGGGCGTCGCCACCGTCACAAGTCCAGCTCCCGCGCGCAAAGCCGCCCAGGAGGCCAGGACCGCCGCGCCGCTCTTGCCTACAGAGCCTGCAACGATCAGCGCGTGGCCGTAGTCACCCTTATTCCCATCTGGTTTTCGCCGCGCTGCAAATTGTTCGAATTCTTTCGGCTCCGACCAGTGAAGATGCCCGCTGCCAACCGTTGAAATCAAATCCGGCGGCGAGCCGATATCGCGGACGACCAATTGGCCCACATTTTCGCTAGCCTTACCTTGAAACATTCCCATCTTAGGCGCTGTGAACGTGACCGTGTAATCCGCCACAATCGCTCCGCCCTGAATTTCGCCCGTATCCGCCTGCAGTCCCGAAGGGATGTCCACGGCTACAACCGCCGGTCCGCCGACGCGTTGGTTTACAATCTCAATCACGTCGCGCAGCAGTCCCTCCACAGGACCCCGCACACCCGTTCCCAATAACGCGTCGATCAGGATGTCGCACGAGCGAAGCTTGGATCTCCAATCGCCCAGTTCGGCTGAATTTCGCACTACGTGCAGTTCGCCAGAAGCGTTCTCCCATCGCCGGAGATTATCTTGTGCCTCGCCTTTCATCTCTCTCGGATCGCAGAACAGGATCACCTCAGGCGCGGCACCCATATCGAGCAGTTGCCGCGCGACCACAAAGCCGTCCCCACCGTTATTCCCCTTGCCGCAAAGAACAAATATCAGGCGGCGCTCCAAATCCGAAAAACGCTGCCGAATAAATTGTGCGACGCTTCTCCCGGCATTCTCCATCAACACGGCACTCGAAATGCCGTAACTCTCCGTCGTCAGGCGGTCCACTTCCCGCATTTCCGCTGCTGTTAGAATTTTCACGGTTTGGGACTCATCGAGCTTTAGCTCCCGCCAGAAACAGAAAACGTGGGTTTGAAGGTCGCCCCAGCAAGGTTCACGGCCAGCGCTACAACATCCATCCGCCGCTGACGTTCAACACCTGTCCAGTGATGAAATCCGCGCCGTCGGAAGCAAAGAATTTCACAGCCGTGGAAACATCTTCAGCGGATGGCGGCCGTCCTATCGGCGATCGCGCATCGTGCATCCTGCGCGCTTCTTCGGCAGTCAGCTCCGTCTCATCGATATTCGACGGGTTAATCACGTTGACTGTAATCCCGTGTTTGGCTTCCTCCACCGCCAGCGAGCGCGAAAATGAAACGACCGCGGCTTTCGCCGCTGCGTACGCGGAAATCGTTCCCTGGCCAAAACTTCGTTCCGCGCCCAAAGCGCCCAGGTTGATAATCCGTCCCCAGTGATGGCGCCTCATCTCCGGCAGCGCTGCCTTGCTTGCATAGAAAACGCTGAAAAGATTTGAAGTGAAAACATCTCTCCACTCTTCCACCGATGTTTCCGCCACCGGCTTCCAATTGAATTCGCCCACATTGTTGATCAAAATGTCTAGTCGGCCAAAACGCTCGACAACTTTGTCCACCAGAAATTGAACCTTGGCCGGGTCCGCGGAGTCCGCCTCGATCGCAAAGCATTCCGCGCCGCGTTCCTGCAGTTGCCGCAAAGTATTCTGCGCAGCTGTTTTGTTCGAACGGTAGGAAATAGCGATGCGCACGCCTTCGCGAGCGAGTCCCAGCGCTATCCCTTTCCCAATTCCCCGGCTACCACCCGTAATCAGCGCCGTTCGTTCGTTTAGAGGCAATCTCTACCTGCCTTCGGTTGACCCGCCAGTATAATAAAAATCTGTCCAGCTGATACTATCCCATGTGCGCAACGACCACGGTGATGTCGTCGGCCTGCTCCGGTGTCCCGGCCCATTGTTCGGCCGCGGCAATTAGATTTTCCGCTAAGCGCTGCGGCGGTAGATTCACCTGACGAAGAATCTCAGCTCGCACGCGCTGCCGCCCGAACTCTTCTCCGTACACGTTTTCTGGCTCCGTCAATCCGTCGCTGAACAGCACCAGCAGGCTGCCCGGCTCCACTTTAATCACACCCTGCGTGAAAGGGTACTCCTCGAAGAGCCCGACCACCGTGCCACCTTCTTCCAGCTCCTGCACGTTGCCGTCATGCACAAAAAACGGCGCCAGATGTCCCGCGTTTGTGTAAGTCAGCGTTCGCGCTTGCTCGTCATAAACCGCATAGAAAAACGTCGCGTAGCGATCGTCGGACGTGTTCCTGAAGAGGTGCCTGTTCAACTTCGACACCAGATCGCAGGTCCCGCCCTGACCATCGAGCATCGCCGTGCTCCGCAATGCCGCCTGTAGGCTCGCCATCAACAAAGCCGCAAAAATTCCCTTCCCGCTGATATCCGCCAGCGCGATGCCCAACCGGTTCGGCCCCAGCCTGATGAAGTCGTAGTAATCGCCGCTCACCACGCGCGCAGGTCGGCAGATCGCTCCCAATAGAAGCCCTGGAAGCGAAGGGAGCGACTGCGGAAAAAGCTGCGCTTGCACTTCGCGCGCGATGGATATCTCATTTTCAAGGCGTTGGCGCTGCCGCTGTTCCTCAATCAGCTCCGAAATTGAACTGGTCATTTCATTGAACGATTCGCCCAAGGCGCCGAGCTGGTCTCGTTGCCGCACGCGAACGCGTTTGCTGAAATCTCCGCGCCGTACACGGAGCGTCGCTTCGTAAAGGTCGCCGACCGAAGTTGTGATCGTCCGCGTAAGGACCACACCGGTAACGAGCGCTGTAATTTCAAGTAACAGAAAAATGACGCCCGCTACTACCAGCACCTCCACCAGAACTGGCCCTACGTCCCCCACCGAGGTCAGGAGTTCCCGGTTCACTGCCGACGGCCGGAGCGAAAACGACGCGAAAATCGCCACCGGCCCTTTATCTTTGCCTGCCTCCACGTGAGACAATTCGATCGTGGACGCGCCGCCCACCGGCACATCCAGGAAATTCGCAGGCGGAGGTAGAACGCGACGTTTGCTGGAGACTTCTTCGCCCGGAACATACTCGCGTCCATTGAAATTAAAAGTAGAGCGGGTGCCCGGAGTGTTTCCCGCCAGGCGCAGAAAATTCAGCTTAATCGGCCCAAGTTCCGAAGAAAGTCCGTCTAGAAAAGCCGAATTCACCGGCTCCACCACTAGAATTGTTACCGGGGCGCTTGGACCGTCGAACTTTAGAGCGCAGGCGATCAGCGATTTCCCGTCCCATTCCACCAGACCCGCGAATCTCTGACCGTCGCCCTTTTCAACCAAATGCTTGCCGCGATTTAAATACACGTTCAAGTCGGGACTTTCTGTCCGCTCAGCCGCGAGCAGGCGCGCCACATCCGGCTTTAACAGCATCGATTCGTCCTGAGGCGAAACCCCTTTTGCAGCTTCTTGTTGGATAGCTGCGGCGAAAGCGTCCGCGTCCGCCGCAACCGTATTGATGCGCGCTTGCAAATCGTCGTGAAGAAGATGTGCGCCAAGTTGCAGATATATGCCATAGAGGCCCACGCCGGCCATCGAAAACAGCAAAATGATCGGCACCACCGCGATGAACACATACGCCACGATCAAGCGGTTCCGCAGCGGCCACATCACCTTCGTGCGAAACCACGGAATCAGGCGGATCACCAGATAGATGATCGCCAGAAAGCTCAAGAAGCTCAGAAAACCTGAGTACGGCACATACGTTCCGAGCGCGGCAACAACGCGTACCACTACGCTCAAAAGAAGAATCGCCAGCGCGACGCGATCGATCGGCGAAGTCCTGCGCAATAAAACCAGAAACCGGCGTGGAGAAAATTGAGGCACGTTTATAATTCCCGAAAATCAGTATAACTTGGCAGGAGGAACTTCAAGACCGAAAACTGCAGACCCAACACTTACCACGCACCCAGATTTTTTCGTATTAAGACGTTAGCGGCGCTGCGGTGGATCGTTCTATGTCAAGCTCGCCAGAAAATCAGCGAGCAACATGTTGAACTTGTCGGCATCATCCACAAAAAGCGCGTGTCCGGCATCGTCGAAAAACTCCAATTTCGCGCCGAAAATGCTCTTCTGCATCGCCTGCAATTGCGGCAGAATTCCCTTTGTCGCGCCGGCGATCAGGGTCGGTTTGTCAATTTTAGCGAGTGCCGGCCGGTTGTCGGTGGTGAAGCCGGCCAGGCCCACGGCGATCGCCGACTCGCTGGGCGTCGCCAGCGAGGCTTTGATTAGTTTTTGCACGTATTCTTCGGACTGCGGCTTGCGAAACATCGAACGCACGAAACCATCCGTGAGTTGCGAACGATTCGTCTGCAATCCTTTCAGGAACTCGAGGTAGCCATTGATGGACTCAGGCGTGAGATCCAGGCCGGCCATACCGTCCACCATTACAATTCCCGCCAAAGAACTCGTGCCGAACTGATCCACGTACGACGCGATTAGCGTCACTCCCATCGACCAGCCGACTAGCACCACAGGCGCGAGATGCAATTGGTCGATCACAGCCTTAATATCCCGGCCGTGTGACGCGGGGTAGTCCCCCTCCCCTGTCTTCGATGATTCGCCCTGCGACCGAAGATCCATCGCGACCACGCGATAGTCACCGGAGAAGCGCGCAATCTGCTTTTCCCAAATCCATGCGGGCATTGTGAAGCCCGGCACAAATAAAATGGAAAGGTTGGAACCCGTGACGGAGCCATTGTCTTTCGTAACCGGAGCAGGAAGCAGGTGACTACCTTCCGCGTTTCCGTTTCCAGCGGGCATCTTCGAAGGGCCAGCCTCAATATAATGAATCTTGGCCCCGTCCCACGAGGTTACGAACCCGCTCCTCTCTTCCCGATTCTTTTCCTCCGCCGCCACCGGCGAAGCCGTAGCTGCGTTAGCGAAGGGCCAAAGCAGAACACAGACCCAAGCAACGGCAGTGGCTTTCGAACTTCTCCGCGCTCTCTTGGACATTTTCATTTGAGCCTCGATCGTCTCGGTTTTGTGATGAGCCGATGATGGAAAGCTAAAGCGCTGAACGGTCGTTCCTTTGAACCCGGCTGTGATACCGACTATACGAAAAATAAACCACCAAGCCGATAATCAGCCAAATGATCAGCCGCGTTTAGAGTCCCCCGGAGGTCAGTATATCGTGGCGAGCGGAAGTTGTAGGCCGGAAACTGCAAACGCAGCGTCTGCCGACGATCCTGTTTCTTTCAAGTTCTGTGTACTGTCAATATGCGATCCTGCTACTACGTTGATTGCGCGCAGTCGCCAGAGAAAATGTCTGCTACAGCGATTTCGTACGAAGGGAAGGCGCTTCTCCGTATAAGGCACGCTGATCCGAGTGGACTACTTCCGTTCAGCCCGTCATCAGCTAACTTAACTCATACCACGCAAGTTTCCCACAGGCCGGTTTATCGGGGCCTTAATGCTACGGACCTTCATTTGTGCTAGAGTTCTCGCCACGCACGAACGGAGCTCCGTCCCTTGAGCGACGCGAAGACAACAATCCCCAAGTTCGTATCCCCAAAAATCTGAAACTGCCCAAAGGAGGACACCATGACCCAAACCACTGGTACACAACGAAGCAGCGAGCAGGCAGATGCTATTCGTCCGTTTCAGAAGGTGAATGTTCCGGAAGCGGAACTTACCGAATTGCGCGGACGCATCAGCGCGACAAAGTGGCCTGAACGAGAAACGGTTACAGATGCATCCCAAGGAGTACAGCTCGCGACCATGCAGGCGCTCGCGCGCTATTGGGCAACAGAGTATGACTGGCGCAAGATCGAAGCAAAACTGAACGCCCTGCCGCAATTCATCACCGAAATCGACGGGCTGGACATTCACTTCATTCACGTCCGTTCAAAACACGAAAATGCGTTGCCGCTGATCGTTACGCACGGATGGCCCGGCTCGATTGTCGAACAGTTGAAAATCATCGATCCGCTAACCAATCCCACCGCGCACGGCGGAAATGCATCCGACGCGTTCCATATCGTGATTCCGTCGATGCCGGGGTACGGATTTTCAGGCAAGCCGACGACGACCGGGTGGGGCCCTGAACGGATTGCGAGTGCCTGGACCGTGTTGATGAAGCGCCTCGGCTACAACAAATTCGTAGCGCAAGGCGGCGACTGGGGCGCAATCATCACCGAACAAATGGGCGTGCAGGCGGCTCCAGAATTGCTCGGCATTCACACCAATATGCCTGGCGCGGTTCCTGCGGATATTTATCGAGCGGTTTTGTCCGGCGCGCCGATGCCATCCGGTTTCTCAGACGCCGAAAAGGTTGCCTTCGAGAGGCTCCAATTCGTGTACAGCAAAGGCGTCGCCTACGGCTACCAGATGGGGTTGCGACCGCAGACGTTGTATGGAATCGCGGATTCCCCCGTCGGCCTGGCCGCCTATTTCCTGGACCACGATGCGTGGAGTTATGCGCTGATCGCTCGCGTCTTTGACGGGCAGACCGAAGGTCTATCACGGGACGATGTCCTCGATAACATTACGATCACCTGGCTGACGAACACGGCACTTTCCGGAGCTCGGCTCTACTGGGAAAATAAATTTGCCTATTTCAGCGTCAAGGGCGTGTCTGTCCCGGTTGCTGTGAGCGCGTTCCCTGACGAGCTCTATCAATGTCCGCGGAATTGGGCAGAAAGCGCGTATCCCAAACTGATCCATTACAACAAGCTTCCCAAGGGCGGGCACTTTGCGGCATTTGAACAGCCAAAGCTCTTTTCCGAAGAGGTTCGCGCGGGCTTCAGATCACTTCGGTAGTGTTCTTAAAAAAGGAGGCGTTATGAAACTCACAGGGAAAAAGGCTCTTATCACCGGCGGCAACAGTGGCATCGGTCTTGCCACGGCCCGACTTTTCATTGCGGAGGGCGCGAAGGTCGCCATTACCGGTCGCGACCAGAAGACGCTCGATGAAGCGATCGCCGAACTTGGATCGAGCGCGCGTGGCTACCGCGTTGACGTCACCATTGCGGAGGATCGCAAGCGCCTGTTCGCAGCCCTGGCCAAAGATTTCGGGAGGCTCGACATTGTTTTCGCCAATGCCGGCATCTCCGGCCAGACTCCTACCGGCTCGACCGACGAGGCCATTTTTGAGAACGTGATCCGCACCAACCTTAATGCCGCTTTCTTTACGGTGAATTCAGCGGCGCCTGTGCTGAACGACAACGGCAGCATCATCTTTAGTGGGTCGGTACAGAACTATCTGGGCCAGCCTGGCGTCGCCGCATATGCAGCCACCAAAGGTGGTCTCGTCTCGATGGCGCGTTGCATCGCCGCCGACCTTGCACCGCGCAACATTCGCGTGAACGTTGTCGCACCAGGCGCGATCAAAACTCCCATTTGGAAGCGCGGGCCCCGCGCCTCTGCTTCCGCAGAGGATTCCGCTAAGTTGGCGAAGTTCTTTTCTTCTGCGGTTCCGCAGGGCCGCTGGGGCGAGCCGGAAGAAATTGCCAAAGCCGTGCTCTTCCTTGCGTCGGACGATTCCTCCTACGTCAACGCGGTCGAGCTGATAGTGGATGGCGGATTCACGGGTGCCCCGTTTGGAGCTCCCGTTTTTCAGGGCGTATTTAGGCCGCTCGGTGGCGAGGCGAAGTTGGCAAAAGCTCAGGCGGATTGAACTTCGGCAGGCACCTGCCTGCGCTCGGGAGCGCGGGCGACGATGACACGGGACAGGAGAGGTAGACATGAAACCCTGGAAAGTAGCTTCGCTGATTCTGCTTGCTCTTGTGGTTGCAGCCGCGGGATACGGGCTGATTCTCGTGCGGCGCGGCTTCAGCGCACTTGCGACACCTTCAGCGATTGAGGTGTTCGCGGCCACAACGGCACGCAAATTGGCCGTGCCATCTTCGTATCGTCAACTTCGCAATCCCATCGTGGCTTCCACGGAGAACATTCGGGGAGGCATGGAACATTTCTCCTATCATTGCTCCGAGTGCCATGGGAATGACGGAGCGGGCCAAACGGTATTCGGCAAGGGGCTCTATCCGAAACCGCCCGACTTGCGCGCCGCCGAGACCCAGAACAAGAGCGATGGTGAGCTCTACTACACCATTGAAAATGGCGTTCGTTTGAGCGGCATGCCCGCCTTCCACGGAACCCACACTGTGCCGCAAACCTGGCGCCTGGTTTTGTTCATCCGGCACTTGCCTCAGATCACGCCCGACGAACTCAATGACATGAAGGGGTGGGACCCCAAGAATCAGGCCGATCCAGCGCATTTCTGAAGGGCCGGGAGCCGCCCCAGAATCCTGCGGGAGAAACACACCACCACTAAAAGAAGAAACACCATGAAAGCACGTTTGTTGGTTCTTTTCGTTTGCATTTCATTGGCCGCCCCATGCGCGCTGCCCTCTCGCGGAGCACGCGGCAACAACTGAAAATTCAGAGAAAGCACGCCGAAGTGAAAGTCGGAACTCTTGATAGGTCCTGGTAAACGCGCTTGTATTGATTAAAGCTAGAGAGCGCTGCGGTCGTTCTTCTGAACCCGGCTGTGGTACCGGCTATACGAAAAATAAACCACCAAGCCGATAATCAGCCAAATGATCAGCCGCGCCCAGTTAACCCAACCTAGCTTGTACATCATGTAGCCGTTGAAGAGGATTCCGAGCACCGGAACAAGCGGAACCCAGGGTGTGCGGAACGGACGAGCTTGCTCCGGATTCGTTTTGCGCAGCACCATGATCGAAATGCAAACGATGATGAAGGCGAAGATCGTGCCGATGTTGACCATCTCTCCGATGACGTTAATCGGTGTGATGCTGCCGATGACCGCCGCGATGATCCCGACCAGAATCGTATTCTTGTAGGGAGTTCGAAATTTGGGATGAATCGCGGCGAAGAATTTGCGGGGCAGCAGTCCATCGTTGGCCATGGAATACAACACCCGGGTCTGGCCCAGCAGCATGACCAGCATCACGCTCGTAAGCCCGGCCAAGGCTCCGGCGGTGATCAGGTAGGACGCTTTCACCAATCCGCGGTCCAGAAACGCAACCGACAACGGCGCTTCGATATTAATCTCTTTCCACGGCACCATGCCGGTGAGCACCGCAGCTACTAAAATGTAAAGGATCGTGCACAAAATAAGCGAAGCGATAATGCCGATGGGCAAATCGCGTTGCGGGTTCTTCGCCTCCTGCGCAGTAGTGGAAACGGCGTCGAAACCTATATAAGCGAAAAATATGTAAGCCGCTCCCCTGCCGATTCCGCTGAATCCCATGGGCGCGAAACTGCCCCAATCGTGTCCCCAGTTCGAGGAGCTCACGTAATGCATTCCAAGAAGAATCACAAACAGCACCACGCCGACCTTGATGATGACGATGGTGGCGTTGAAGCTGGCGCTCTCCTTGATGCCTACCACGAGAATCGCCGTGATGATCAGTGCGATCAGAAATGCCGGAAGATTAAACCCGATTTCGACGCCAAATAAAGTGGGCGCCGCCACCAGATCGTGCGCGCGCTGCAGCAATTCGGGGGGCTGCGCGGTGATGATGTCGCCTACGCGCGTGAGGAAGGACTGGCTGCCGACCACCAGCGAAGGATCCGAGGCGTGGGCCATCTGCCGGGCGATGATATTCTCCGCGGTAACTAGCGAGGTCCAGTGATCGTAAGCCAGCCACAACGGCATCTTCAGATGAAAAATCTGGAGAAACTCTATGAAGTGATTCGACCAGCCCGAGGAAACCGTGCTCGCGCCCATCGCATATTCCAACGTCAAGTCCCATCCTATAATCCACGCGATTAATTCGCCGAGCGCTGCATAGGCGTATGTGTAAGCGCTGCCCGCCAGAGGGATCAAGGCCGCAAATTCGGCGTAGCAAAGCGCCGCGAAGGCGCAACCCAGGCCCGAAATGACGAAGGAAAGCATCAGGCCCGGCCCGGCATAATGCGCGCCGAGGCCGGAGAGCACAAAGATGCCCGCGCCGATAACCGCGCCCACTCCCAAAGCCGTCAGCGAAACCGGACCTAGCGTCCGCTTGAGGGTATTTTCGCCCGTGGCTTTGGCTTCGTTCAACAACCAATCCATCGGCTTTTTCTTGAACAGCGGATTGCTCATTCGCAATCTCCTCTCAGAAAACCCCGGTTGTCGTCCCCAAACGGGCACTCAAATCTAGGCTTCAGCGGCCTTCGCTCCGGCAAGCTTCCACAGCCAGTACACCGGAACTCCCAGCAAGACGATGATTAGCCCCGGCCAAGTGTACTGTGGCTTGTAACGCAATAATTGAATTTCGATAAACACCGCCATCACCAGATAGAGCGCGGGCAAAACAGGATACCCGAAAGCGCGATATGGCCGCTCCATGTCCGGACGCTTCCAACGCAAAACGAACAGCCCGCCCAGCGTAAGAATGTAAAAAATTAGAACTGCAAAAATCAGAAAATCCAACAATTGACTGTACGTGCCGGAAAGGCAAAGAAAGGAGGCCCAAATGCACTGCACTATCAGCGCGGCAGCCGGTGCATGATGGCGATTCACCTTGCCGGCTGACTGGAAGAACAGCCGGTCTTTCGCCATCGCGTAATAAATTCGCGCACCGGAAAGAATCAATCCATTGTTGCAGCCGAACCCAGAAATAAGGATCGCCACAGCCATCACGATCGCGCCAGCCGGTCCGAAGACTACTTCCGCGACAGCCGTGCCCACACGCCCGTCGGCCGCAAATTCGATTCCACGCGCCAGCGCTGTTGCACCGTTCGGATCGCCCGAAATCGGAAGCACTCTCAAATAAGCCACATTCGCGAGGGTGTAAAGCGTGATAACCATGCCCGCGCCCAGCGCGAGCGAAAGCGGCAAATTCCGGCTGGGATTTTTCACTTCCGCCGCGGTGAAAGTAATGTTGTTCCACGCGTCGGCAGAAAAAAGAGAACCTACCATGGCCACGCCGACGAGCGTCAACGTCCCGATCGTCCAGATCGGATGGTCAGGCGGGTAAGGATGCATGATCCAAAGGCCCGCGTTCCGCCAGAAATCCGTAAAATTAACTGTCCGCGCAACCGCAGTCGAAAACCAAAAACCAAGCACTACCAACCCCACCAGCGAACCCACTTTCGCCACGGTAAATACGTTCTGTACTATCTTCCCCACGCGCAATCCACGCGTATTAATCCAGGTGAGAAGAACGATTGAGGCGATGGCCAGAAGATTTTGCCGGTTAATTCCCACGTTGTACGGACCCAGGGACCCGAACCACATCTGCCAGGGCCCAAATGTCCCGATCTTCCAGATCCAATCCGAAGCGGAAAACCATGGCAAGATCACCGCCGTAAACTTTGCAAAGGCGATCGCCACGGCTGCGATCGTCGCGGTCTGAATCACCAGCAGCATCGTCCAACCGTAAAGAAATCCCCAGAGCGGCCCGAGAGACTCCCGCAGATAAACATACTGCCCACCGGCTTGGGGCATCGCAGCGGCAAGTTCGCCATAACTCAGCGCGCCGATCAACGTCATGATCCCGGTGACCAGCCAGACCGTAATCAAAAGCCCCGGGCTCTTCACTTGGTGCGCGATATCCGCTGAAACGATGAAAATTCCCGACCCGATCATCGAGCCGGCGACGATCATCGTGGAATCGAATAGGCCAAGCCCCTTTACAAGTTCCGGCTGCTTGCTCGCCGGGACAGCTCCGATGGTCTGATCCTGTTGCGCCATTCGATTAAACTCTCAGCTGCGTGCGGGCCGTGCGGGTACAGCCCGTTTGGCAATCGCAAGGTATTCCCGTGCTCGCTCCGCCGGATCGTTCGCACACATTAAGTCCCGTATCACCGCGATCGCATCCGCCCCGGCCCGATAAACGTCACCCGCGGACTCTACTGTGATGCCGCCTATTGCCACAAGCGGTTTTCGCGTTATTTTCCGCGCAGCGCGCAAAAATTCAAGTCCGACTACCGGATCCGGATTCGCCTTTGTACCCGTCGGAAAGACGGGCCCCACGGCAATATAATCCGCCGAACTGGCATCGGCCGCCCGCAGTTGCTCCAAGTTGTGTGTCGAAACCCCCACCCATAGCGGAGCGCCGCATATTCTTCGCGCCTCCTCGACGGGAAGGTCTTCCTGTCCCACATGAACTCCGCCCGCCCCTGTCATCGCGGCGATGTCCGCACGATCGTTCACTATCACGCGAATGCGCTTCGGCCCAAGTTGGTCGCAGAGTGCATGTGAATTCTCCTGAATTCGCCGCGCAGACCCTCGTTTGTCACGATATTGGAACAGTTCCACGCCGCCTTCCGCCAATCGAAGTGCGATTTCAGGAATGGATAATGCGGATTCGGATGAAAACTCTGGGCTGGCGTCCAGGATGGCGTAAAGGGCTGGGAACAAACCGCAGTCTCCGCACTTAAGACTTACTTTGTTTCCACTGCCGTCATGTGCTCAAGGAAGTGCGTATCGAATTTCCCCGCCACAAAATTCGGGTCGGCCAGGATTCGCTTGTGCAACGGAATGGTCGTCTTCACTCCTTCGACCACAAATCCGTCCAGCGCCCGTTGCATTCGCACGATTGCTTCGGCTCGGTCGTGTCCATACGAAATTAGTTTGGCGATCAATGAGTCGTAATAGGGCGGAATCACAGCATCGGCATAACATGCCGTATCGACGCGGATTCCGGGCCCGCCCGGAACGCGAAATGCAGTGACCTTACCGGCCGAGGGCGTAAAAGTGATCGGATCCTCGGCATTAATGCGGCACTCAATGGCGTGTCCCCTAAACTCGACCACAGGCAATACGCTCCCAAGTTTTTCCCCCGCCGCCACACGAATCTGCGACTTCACCAGATCGATGTCGGTCACCATCTCCGTCACGGGATGTTCCACCTGAATGCGCGCATTCATCTCGATGAAATAAAGATTCCCGGAATCTTCGCGCAGGAATTCCATGGTTCCCGCGCTCGAATAACCAATTTTTTTCAGCGCCGCCACCACTTGTTTGCCTATGCGCTGTCGCGTGTTCGCGTCCACCGCTACAGAAGGCGATTCCTCGAGCACTTTTTGGTGTCGCCTTTGCAGCGAGCACTCGCGTTCACCCAGGTGAACCACGTTGCCGTGCTTGTCGCCCAAAACTTGAAACTCAATGTGTCGCGGCCGTTCGATCAATTTCTCCATGTATACGTTTGGGCTGCCAAACGCTTGCTCAGCTTCCGTGCGGGCCGTCCGAAACAGCGGAATCAGCTCTTTTGCTGAGCGCACGATTCTCATGCCGCGGCCGCCGCCGCCCTCCGCAGCCTTAATCATTACCGGGTAGCCGATATCGCGTGCTATTGCTTTCGCAGAATCTTCATCGGGCACCACCCCCGGACTCCCCGGGATCACCGGTATCCCCGCCGCAGCCATCGCTTCTTTCGCCTTGTCCTTCTCCCCCATCAATCGGATCGCGTCCGGCGTCGGCCCGATAAAGGTAATGTGCGAGGCTTCGCAGACTTCCGCGAAGTTGGCATTTTCCGATAGAAACCCGTACCCGGGATGAATCGCGTCCACATTGGCAATCTCGGCGGCGCTGATTACTTGCGGAATGTTGAGGTAGCTTTCGCTGCTGCGCGGAGGCCCGATACAAATGGCTTCGTCAGCAAACCGGACGTGCAATGCGTTCCGGTCCGCCTCGGAATAAACCGCCACAGTTCGAATGCCAAGTTCCCTGCAGGCGGAGAGTATGCGCAGCGCAATTTCGCCGCGGTTTGCTATCAGAATTTTTCGGAACATTTCGCCTGGAGTGAGTCTATTTCTTACGGTGCGGGTGGATGCCGAATAGCGCTTCGCCATATTCCACTGGCTGCCCATTTTCGACAAATATCCGCACCACTTCTCCCGCCACGTCCGATTCAATCTCGTTCATCAGCTTCATCGCTTCGATGATGCACAGCGCCTGGCCAGCCTCCACGCGAGAACCCACCGTCACGAACGGCTCGCCCCCCACAGTCGGCGCGGCATAAAACGTTCCCACAATCGGCGACTTCACCACGTGAACGTCTTCCGAACTCGCGCGGCCCGGTTCTCCCGACGCATCCCGAGGCGCCGGCGTGCCCGCGGATGCCGCATGGTGGGACGAAGCCGGTGCCGTTGCGGAGGCCACAACAATATCCGGTGCCGAAACTGCGCGGCTGAACCCGGTCGGCTGCGAAAACGGCTTCCTTAGGCGGATTCGGAAGCCTGCACGCTCGTATTCGAACTCCTCCAGTCCATGTTTTGCCATGAACTCGAGAAGCCGCTCTACTTCCTGGAGGTCCACGCCCCCAGTATGCGGGCTAGACTCAGATTTTGGAGTCGATTTCTTCGCCATTTACAGTTCTAAGAATTCCCTGGACGCGCTCGTCAGGTCTTCAGCGCCTTTAGAAGTTACAACCACATCATCCTCAATCCGTATGCCGCCTAACCCCTCGATATAAACGCCGGGTTCGATCGTTACCACCATTCCCTCTTCGAGGACCGTTTCTTCCCCTCGGCCTAGGCGGGGCATCTCGTGGACTTCAATTCCCAACCCGTGGCCGGTACTGTGCGTGAAATACTGAGCCAGCTTAAGCCGTTTCAGGGTCCCACGCGCCGCAGCGTCCACCGCGCCCGCCTTCACCCCTGGCCGGATTGCTTCTCTGGCCGCCCCCTGAGCTTCCAGTACGGCCTCATATAACCGCCGTATCTTTGTCGGGGCGCGCCCTAAGAATACCGTCCGGGTCAGGTCGCTGCAATAACCGCGGAGTATAGCACCGTGGTCCAGGACGACCAATTCGTTTTTCCTCAACTGCTTGGAAGTCGGCCGCGCGTGCGCCCAGGCAGAACGTGCCCCCGAAGCGACGATGGTCTCGAAAGACGGGCCGCTGCCGCCCATCTTCTTGATGGCGTACTCGATTTCCGCCGCCAGACTGATTTCGCTGATCCCGGGCCTGATTTCCGGAAGCACCGCCGCAAAGACCTCGCTTATCAGTGTCGCAACCTCCCGCATCAATGCCAGTTCACCTGCGTCCTTCACGGCCCGGAGCCGTTCGATAGCGTCGCCGCCGCTCACCCAGCGCACCTGGGTGCCTCCTAACGCTTGCAGCGTGGCATTCTGTGACACGGTTACGTGCGCGGGAGCGTAAGCCACTCGGGAACGTCCACGCCAGCGCCGCAACGCCTCGGTAGCCGCCCGCAGCAGTCCGTGCTTGGCGATATGAACCTTCGCCCCAGAAACCTCTTCCTGCGCTTGGAACACATACCGGCTATCCGTGATGAGGGTCGAGCGCGACGGCTCGACTAGAAGCACTCCAGCGCTACCGCTGAATCCACACAGGTATCGAACATTGGGAAGGTGTGTAACAAGAAATGCATCAGCCCGTAGGGCGGAAAAGGAAAGCCGGAGCCGATCAACTCGGCTCCGGCTTGAATTCAGTTGCACCGGTTTGGGCGTCACTTTGTCCGCAGGTGTCTCGTGTATCCCCCCGACTTAGCTGGGCAGAATGCGCGGCGTCAGGAAGAACAACAGTTCCTGAGCCGTCGAGCTGACGCTGGTATGTTTGAACAAATTCCCGACTACTGGGATGCTGCCGAACAACGGCACCTGGTCAACAGTGGTCTGCTGCGAGGACACGATGATGCCTCCGATAACCACCGTACCGCCGTCTGCGATCAGCACCTTCGTATTCGCTTCCTGAGTGTCAATCGCGGGAATGCCCTGAACTCGCGGAATGGCGTTGTCAATCTGGTCGTTGGTCACGGTTACGTCCATGTAGATCGTGCCGTCAGCGGTGATTTGCGGTGTTACGTCGAGTTCAAGTACAGCGTCAACGAATTGCACCGAGACCGTATTGTTCACGATCGTCTGGACTGGGATTTTGGTACCTTGCTTGACCGTGGCCTTCTGGTTGTTTTGCGTAATCACTTTCGGCTTCGAGATCAGTTTGCCGATACCCCGTTCCTCTGCCGCGCTGATAATGAAATCCAGAGCGAAGTTTGAGGAGGAGAAAGCATAGCTCAGCGCGCTGGTAGGCGATGCGGCGCCCAAGTTTGTGATCAGCGGCATCGATCCGCTCGTCGCCGTAGAGCCACCTGCCCCGGCTATGATTGGAGGAAGCGGGAGCGGTGGTGAATTACGGACGATTGGGCTCGTGCCGACGGTGCTTGAGCCGCCCAGTAGGCTCTGTCCGCCACCGGCGGAAACTGCCGCCGCAAACTGCGTGCCGATATCGCGGGT
This sequence comes from uncultured Acidobacteriota bacterium, assembly GCA_963698005.1. Taxonomy (GTDB): domain Bacteria; phylum Acidobacteriota; class Terriglobia; order Acidiferrales; family UBA7541; genus Palsa-295. The sequence continues at coordinate 633,659 of OY969113.1, read as the reverse complement.
GAAGGACCGGTTTGCAGCAACCACTCTTGCTTCGATTTCCACTTGTTGTGATTTCTGATCCAGTTGCCGCAACAGGTTATCCAGCACCGGCAAAACGCTCGGAATGTCCCGGATAATCAGCGTATTCGACCGCGTGTCCGCTAATATGTCACCACGCGATGATAGGAATTTCTTCAGCGTGGCAACCAGGTCTTGAGCCTTTGAATAGTTCAACCGGCGCGTCGTGGTAACCACGTCCGCCGCCTCCGCCTGCGCCTTGGCCAGTTCACGATTCTGGTCTGCTTCCTTCTTCAACGTATCTTTCGTCGCGATGCGCAGTACGTTTCCTTCCAGCTGCTTATCCAACCCGTTGTTTTTCAGAACAATTTCCAGTGCCTGATCCCACGGTACATCGTCGAGCACGATCGTGAGGTTGCCCTTGACGGCCGGATCGACCACGATATTCAGCCCGCTGATTTCGTGAATCAGCCGGAAAAAGTCGCGAAGATCAACGTCTTTCAAATTTACCGAAATCGGCTCGCCCGAATATTTGCCTGCCGGAGCCGTCTGGGCTTGTTCCGTGGTCGTTATCGGCTGCGCCGAAGCTGTCGTAGTCGTCGGAGCCGACGCACTCGGCACATCCGAAGATGCAGGAGATGCCAGCGCGGCAGTCGGCTGAGTTAACGCCGGTGGCAAAATCGTGACCGGTGCCGGAACCGCGTTCGTCCGGGAATCAGCAGAAATCCCCGCGTCCGTCTGCGGAGCGACCAACTTCGTCGTGGTCACACCGGCAGGCTGGGCCTCGGGTGTAGACTTCACCCCACCGCCGAACGCACCCTTAGAATTTGTCCCCGCGAATTCCACCATAATGCCTGAATCCGAACTCGTGATGTTGTACGGCGAAGCTTGCCTCAAATCGATGACGATGCGTGAAACCTCCGGCGAGAATTGCGCCAGTCGAATTTCGCGAACCGGATCGAGGTTGCTTGCGATTTGTTTTTCAGACGTCTTCAGGTGCGCCCCCGCAAAATCCAAAACCAGCCTGTCCGGATTCTGCAATCGAATTGCGTGATATGCCAGCTTTCCGGTTCCGACCACATTCACATCGGTCGAATCACCGTTCTGAGAGAGCTTTACCTGTTTGATGGATTCGAACGTAACACCAGCAGTCTTGCTTCCCGTGGTCTTGACGGAAATCGGCGTCACTGTGGGAGCGGGCCCGGTTATCGTAGCCTTGGCAGCGCTATCACCCGCGCGCGAGACCAGCAGCGTTAGTTCTTGGGAATCCTGGCGCTCGAGCCGCGGCTCCACGCCCTGGCTCAGCAAAATCTCCAGACGGACCACGGGCTTCTTCCCCGCGGCGTACGTCAGCATGCGGTAACTCTTCACCAGGTCAGAGGCTACCATCCGCGCTCCGGCCGGCTCCGCCGCCGACACCCCGCTTAGGTCGAGCACATAGAGGCTCTCGCTTGGGCGATAGGTGGTGTACTCGAACGGGCCGTTCGCCCGAGCTTCGAGCGTCACGCTTCCGTTCGTTACCACCGCCTTCACATGCACTACCGGCCCATCACTGGCCCGCAGCGCTCCGCTCGTCAGTATCAAGGCTGCTGCAACCAGCGCAGTCAGGCCCAACGCCCTCCGCATAATCCTCATTGCTGCTCTCCTGCGCTCGGGTAGATTCGCTTGGTAACTAGTCGCTCGACCGGCTTCCCGAATGCATCTTTGGAATTTTCCTTAAACGTCACTCCATCTAAGCCAATCTTTTCTACATCCCCGTCATACAGACGGTCACCCTCACGGATAAAATATGTTCGTTGATCTGGATTCGTCACCACCGCCAGCATGCCGCTCGCGGCCTTCACTGTTCCATCCACACGCACCGTCGCAATTACCAATCCGGCTTTTCCTGGAGGCAACGGTGGCCCGCTGGCTTTCTTGTCGTTCACCAGCGGTATAAAAGGGTCGCGCTTAGCCACGACGACGTCGGATTTGGCGTCCGCCTTCGCGTCAGGCTTGGCAGTCCGCGCAGGCGCAGTTTTCTGCGCCGTCGCCTTCTTCTTGTGTGCGGTCTTAGGTGCCGTTGCCGGCGGTTTTCCTTGCGCTGGTTCCTGCGCCCAGGTAGCTGGGACCAAGCAACATGCAATCGCCAGAACTGCTATCAAGTTCGCGGTTGTTTTCACTAGTGTCATCGTCTTTGCCCTACCGCCTTACCGGTGCGGCTGTCGGTGTTGCACCCGCAGCTGCCGGCGCGTCCGCGGCCTTCGTAAAGAAAGTGGTGATTGTGAACACCCCTGTCACTGATGCCCCTGGGTTCAACCGGAAATTCGCGTTTACGGTTTTGCTCCCAAGGCCAGTCAGCTTCAAGTCGCCCACGTTGATGATCCGTGAAAGCCTTCCAAGCCTTGAGAAGAAGTCCAGCACCGAAAAGTAAGGGCCATCCGCTTCCACTTCAAACGGCAATTCGAAGTAATAAGTCTTCGCCACGACAGGCTTGGCCGTCATTCTGCGAAGAGAAACGCCCGAGCTGCTCGCCGCGCTTTGAATCATCAGCATGAACTGGTCGATCTGCTTCTCTTCGGGCACGATCGTTTGCAACGTAGCCAACTGTTTCTCAAGCGCGTCCATTTGCGATTGCAGCTCGGCTTTCCGTTGCTTGTAAACTCGCAGGCTCGCTACTTCCTGCTCCAGAGGCTTCTCTTGTTTCTGGGCGTCTTGCAGCTGCGCGCGCACGGAGGCCAATGGCAGACCCGGTATGTAGAATCCAGCCGCGATGATTACCACCGTCAGCGCCAGATAAAACAAGGCTTGCAGCGGCCAGGGCCAATCTCTGAAAGCGGTTGCCATTTCTAGCTCCTCCCCTTAGCCGCGGGCTGCGGGGGCGGCGTGGCTGCTGTGGGCTTGGCTTGCGGCTGGGCCTCGGGGTTTGAAGACTGGGATATAGCAGCCGTCATCGTGAAGTTGTATGTTTGCACCGACTTCACAACGTCATCTTCTTTCGCCTCTTTAATCTCAATCTTGTCAAAGTAGCCGGATCGTCTCAGTTGGGTAATAAAATTGGCCACCGCATTAATCGAGCCTGCTTCGCCCGTTATGTCCAGGCTGTCTCCCTTGCGTTCGAGTGACGTTAGCCACAGTGCATCCACCCTCACCACTGTGTTCGCCACCGTCTCCAGCAATTCCTGCCCGCCGGTGCGATTCTTCTGCAGCGTTTCAATCACACTGATGCGCTGCTCCAGCACCGCTTTCTGGCTCTCGAAACGCTCCACGTCCTGCTTCACCTGTTGCAAACTCTGCTTCTCTGCGCGCAAAGCGGAGATGCGCGCGTTCGTCGCGTCCAACTCCCGCTTTTGTTGGAAATATGTGACCGAAAGAACGATTGCCGCCAATCCCAGCGCCACCGCAAGGAAGATAATCTGCACGGTCGCTTCCAGCGGTACGGTCTGTTTGGTGGCCTTCGGACGACTCTGGCCCAGTAAATTGATCCGAATCATGGCGTGTCAAAGCTCCTCAGCGCCAGCCCCACAGCGATCGCGAGGCGCGGCGCCAACTCGCGAATCTGGCTCTCATCATGACGCCCTGTATTGATTGCTATTTTGCGGAATGGATCGAGTTCCTCGACCGGCATCGCGAATTCTTCCTTCAACAGGTCGAGCAAGCCCGGAACGCGGGAAGTCCCCCCGGCTACGTAAATCCGTCGAATATTTTCTCCGCTCGCCGTGGCGCGGAAAAAGTCAAAAGTCTTCTGAATTTCCAGAATCAAAATGTCGGAAACCGACCGCAAAATCGCCGTGCGCTGCTCTTCGCTCACGCCAGCCAAAGTTCCGCCCATCTTCAATTTTTCGGCATCCTCAAAGCTCAGGTCCAGTTCCTTCTGCAGCGCGTCGGTGTACTGGTTGCCTCCTACCGAAACGTCGCGCGTAAACAATGGCGTCCAGCCGCGCACGATGTTGATGTTCATCACGCTGGCCCCGATATTCAGCAGCGCCACCACCTGAGAAGCATCGGGCTCGTAGTTCACTTCAAAGCAGTTCTGCAGCGCAAACGCGTCAATATCCACCACCACCGGCACCTTGCCTGCCTGCGCCAGCACGTTGGTGTGATTCAGAATCTTGTCTTTCTTCACCGCCACCAGCAGAACGTCCATCTGGTTTTCGGTCGCTTCCAGAAGTTGATGGCTCAGGTTTACGTCGGCGATGTCAAAGGGAATATGCTGGCTCGCCTCGGCTTGTACCCGGTCGAACAGCTCTTCCTCGCTCATCAGCGGCATGCTTACCCGCTTGACGATCACCGAGTGCCCGGAAACCGACGTGGCCACATCTTTCGCTTTGATCTTCTGGTTGTCGAATATCGAGATGATCTTCTCAGCAACTGACGGGGCATCCATGATGGCGCCGTCCACTACTGTGTCCTGCGCCAAAGTCTCGATCCCGTAACTCACCAGCTCGTAGCCTGCCTTCGACTTCTTCAGCTCGACGGCCTTCACCGAACTCGAGCCGATGTCCAGGCCGATTAAAGATCTTGTTTTCCCCAGATTGAACATCGCGCGGCCCCTCGCTCCTCACTCCGTCCCGCTTCGCAGGTCGGACCCGGCTTCACTTTCGAATTTCTTTCGGATTCTTTTTCTGCTGCGCTTGCCGCTTTCGCCACGCACCCCTTGAGGCCTTACATCTTCGTTCCGTACGGTAGCCCAGTAGTACTGCTACGTCTGGTACGTTCTGCTTTCTCCGTTTATTACATCCACACGGGTGAGTGTCAAGCAACGTATTGGGAGAGTGTGCTATCAGTAAAAACCTGCCCTACAGACCAGCTTGCGAAAAAGTACAGGTGAAAAGGACAGGTAAGTCGAGGAAAACCCCATAGAGTAAAGGCGAAAGCTAAAGCGAAGCTGCGAGGCTAACGGTCAATATTCGTCGCGGGGCGTTATTTCTCTTTTGGAGACATCCGCAGTTTTAAATGTTGCCAAATTTTGTCCACTTGCCGTTTTGTGCCTTCGTCCATCTTAATTTCGTCCGGCCAACGGCCTGCAAAACCCTCCTCCGGCCATTTCCGCGTGGCGTCCACGCCCATCTTCGAGCCGTAATCCTGCCGGCGAGCCGCGTGGTCCAGCGTGTCCACCGGACCCATCACGAATTGCACGTCCCGCTCCGGATCGATCGCGCACAACGCCTTCCAAACCAATTCGCTGGAGTTCTGGACGTCCACATCGTGGTCCACCACCACAACCACCTTCGTAAACATCGCCTGCCCCAGCGACCAAATCGCGTTCATGATCTTGCGCGCCTGCCCCGGATAGCTCTTCCGAATCGCCACAATCATCAAGTTCTGAAAGATTCCTTCCGCAGGCATCGCGACGTCCACAATTTCCGGGTACTGCATTTTCATCACCGGCAGGAATATGCGTTCGATCGCGTGCCCCATGAAATAGTCTTCCTGCGGCGGCGGCCCCACAATCGTCGTCAAGTACAGCGGATCCTTCCGATGCGTAATGCACGTGATGTGAAACACCGGAAATTCTCCTTCCAACGAATAAAACCCCGTGTGATCGCCGAAAGGCCCTTCCGTCCGCATCTCTCCCAGGTTCACGTACCCTTCCAACACAATCTCCGCGTTCGCCGGAACTTCCAGCTCCACCGTTTTGCAAGCCACCAGTTCCACCGGATCTCTTCGCAGAAAGCCGGAGAAGAGAAATTCGTCCATATCCGGGGGCACCGGCAAAATCCCAGACAGCGCCGTCGCGGGATCAGAGCCAATCGCCACAGCTACTTCAATCTTCCCCTTCGGATTCTTCGCCCGCGCGCTCCGAAAATGTTCCGCGCCATGCTTCTGCGTCTGCCAGTGCATTCCAGTGGTGCGCTCGTCATACACCTGCATGCGATAGCAGCCCACGTTGCGCTTGCCCGTCTCGGGGTTCTTCGTGATCACCATCGGCCACGTAATATATCGCCCGCCATCCTGCGGCCAGCATTTCAGTATCGGAAAATAATCGAGCGAAAAGTTTTCCGTCCGAACGATTTCCTGGCAAGCCCCGCTCCTCACCGTCTTCGGGAAAAACGACCCAATCTCCGCCAGCTTCGGCAGCATCTTCACTTTTTCCAAAATTCCCTGCGGCGACTTCACATCCAAAAACGAATGCACCCGCTCAGCCACTTCGTCCAGCGAATCCGCTTCCAGCGCCAGACACATCCGCCGCTCGCTCCCCAAAAGATTCGTCACCGCCGGAACCTTCGACCCTTTCGCCCGCTCGAACAGCAGCGCCGGCCCGCCCGCCTTCACCACCCGGTCGGTAATCTCCGTAATCTCCAGGACGGGATCCACCTCCGCCGAAACCTTCTCCAGCTCGCCCTTCTTCTCCAGCGCCCTAACAAAGTCCCTTAAATCCCTGTAAGCCAATTCCCCTCCATTTTTCCGCCTTATTCTTTACGTTTTCATCCCGAATCCCAGCCGCGTAGTTTGGCGATGCGGTGAGGGAACTGCTGTTCGCTCCGTTCTGCGCGAGCCGCTAACTCTAGCATGGTCACTCGCGTCCCACGAACTACTAGAATCTCTCAAGGGGACAAATACATTGAGCCGTCCACAAGAGAGCTGGCTTTCGTCCTGGTTCCAGTCTGGGAAGTGTGTCCTATTGCACAGACGCGCGGGTACGAAACCTCTACGATTGGTTGTTCGAGAAAATCCCAACGGACAACAACGAGGTGAATTTTATGCGTGGACTTAGATTAGCGGTAGTGGTCGCTTTTGCTGCCTTCTGCTTCACGGTAACCGCTCCCAAGGCGTCGGCACAAATTGCCGTCAGCGTCGGAGTAGAGCCGGAATGTCCCTACGGTTACTATGACGCGGCTCCTTACGCCTGCGCGCCCGCAGGATACTACGGACCAGAATGGTTTACGGGTGGCGTGTTCATCGGCTCCGGCCCATGGTTCCATGGCTCAGCCGACTTCCGCGGCCACGTGAACAATCGCTATCATCCGGAACACGGCTACAGGGGTCCTATGCCGAACCGCGGCGAGAAAGCGGTCGAATCCAAGCGTGTCGACAGTGCGCACTTCAAAGGAAACGAAGAGCGCGACGGTCGCGGTCACGCAACCGGCGGCGGCAAAAAGTAAATCAACCAGTATCTTCTGGTTGATAACCCAGTTCCCGAGCATTCGTACCTAGTGGCAACCGCTGGAGCCCTCGCGTGGCTCCGGCGGCCTGAACGACCGGCCTGCGGCGCGCTTTGCTTGCGCGCGCGACGAGCGCGGTGCTATTCTCCACCTTGATCGACTTGGGCGGGAGTAGTTCAGTGGTAGAACGATAGCTTCCCAAGCTATAGGTGAGGGTTCGATTCCCTTCTCCCGCTCCATGCTCCGATTTGGGAATGAACTGGAATTGCCTGCAATGAAACGTTCGCTTTAGAAAAATCGTTGTTGTTGTGCTTTGGGCAATCGGTTCATTCGGTGCGGTATTGTTTGCCTGTTGGTGGGCTTTCGTGATGGTCTACGCAAGAAAGTTCAGCTCCCTCGCACTTGCGAATGTGGCACTCGGTATTTTTGCCGCGTGGAAGGGCTTCCAGTATTTTAACGAAGAGCGAAAGTCAAATTAGCTAAGGCATATCAGGCGATGGCTTGCGGGATGGCTTTTTTCCACTTGCCCTGAGCTTTCAGGATTAGCTCGACGACTTCGCGGGCGGCGCCTTTGCCTCCGGCTACGGTGGTGATGTAATGCGCGGCGCGCTTTACTTCGAGGACGGCGTCGGCGACGGCGACAGCTAGCCCGACACGGCCGAGGATCGGGAGGTCGGGCAAATCGTCCCCGATGTAGGCGACTTCCTCGTCGGTGACGCCTGCGCGGATGAGGATGGCTTTGTACGACTCGAGTTTTTTCGGCTGGCCCTGAATCACAAATTCCATTCCCATTTCGCGGGCTCGGCGCGTGGTGGCGGGAGAATCGCGGCCCGTTATCAGCCCCGTCCGTATGCCCATGATGCTGGCGAGCTTGATTCCGGCGCCATCGTGCGGGTCGAAGACTTTCATCTCGGCGACGCTGTTGTCGGGGAACGTCTGCAGGCAGACGACGCCGGGGGTTAGGGTGCCGTCCACATCCATTAAGAGGACGCGGATTGGTTTCGCGCGTCGCAAAACCTTCGGTGGGTACTTAATCTCTCGAATTGTCATTCAATCCTCGGAACAACGACACCTACCAACGCATCCCTCGTCGCGATGCTCCCTCGGGATGACGATGCTCGTCGCATCGTCACCTTGTGCGGATATTTGATTTCGCGAATCGCCATTTGTAATTTCCTTTTAGAAGAGCTGCAGAGTCCAAAGGTCGTGGACGTGGAGGACGCCTTCGAGGCGGCCCGCGGAATCCACGACGAGGACTGAGGTGATTTTCTTTTCTTCCATTCGGCGCAGGGCGCTAGCGGCTAGTTCGGTCCGCGGGATGGTGACTGGATTTTTAGTCATGCAATCGGCGGCGGTCAGGCCCAGGACGTTTTCTTTTTGCTTTAGCATGACGCGGCGCAAATCGCCGTCTGTGATGATGCCGAGGACGCGGCCGTTTGGTTCGATGACGGCGGCGAGGCCCAGGCCTTTGCGGCTCATTTCATAGATTACGTCGGGCATCTTCGCGGTTGGAAGCACGCGGGGCGCGTCTTCGCCGGAGTGCATCAGGGCTTCGACGCGGCGTAGCTTTTTGCCGAGGCGACCGCCGGGATGCAGCGCGGCAAAGTCTTCTTCCTTGAAGCCGCGGCGTTCGAGGAGGGAGATGGCGAGAGCGTCACCCATGGCCAAGGCGGCGGCAGTGGATGCGGTGGGAGCGAGATTCAGCGAGCAGGCTTCTTCTTTTACGGCGATGTCGAGGACGATGTCGCTCGTGGTCGCGAGGGTGGAGCGCGGGTTGGCGGTGAGGGTGATGATGTGGACGCCCAGGCGCTTCACGGATTCCATCAGCTCGACAAGTTCTTCGGTTTCTCCGCTGGAGGAGATCGCGAGCAAGACATCATCGGCGGTGAGCATGCCGAGGTCGCCGTGAAGAGCTTCCGCGGCGTGGAGAAAGAGTGAAGGAGTGCCGATGCTGGCGAAAGTTGCGGCGGTTTTTCGTCCGATTAGGCCGGACTTGCCGAGGCCGGTAACGACGACCCTGCCCTTGCAGGCATATAGGAGTTCGACGGCTTTCTCGAAACGGTCATCGAGACGGTCGATGAGGCCGGCGATGGCTTCGGACTCGATTCGCAGGACGCGTTTGGCGGTGGCGAGGCTCATTTAGGATTCCATTCACGCACGAGCGTTGCGAGCTTCAGGATTTTTTCGAGCAGCGGACGAAATTGACCGAGAGGGAGCGCGTTCGAGCCGTCGGAAAGCGCTTTCGAGGGATTGTCGTGAACTTCGAGAAAGATTCCATCGACGCCTGCGGCGGTTCCGGCGCGCGCGAGCGGCTCGATGAACTCGGGCTGGCCGCCGCTGGATTTTCCTTCGCCGCCGGGCAATTGGACGGCGTGAGTTACGTCGAAGACAACGGGGTAACCGAATTTGCGCATGATGGGGAACGAGCGCATGTCGACTACGAGATTTTGGTAGCCGAAGGAGCTGCCGCGTTCGGTGAGAATGATTTTTTCGTTTCCGGTGCTGGCGATTTTTTCCGCGGCGTTGCCGATTTCCCAGGGGGAGAGGAATTGGCCTTTTTTCACGTTTACAACGCGGCCGGAACGGCCTGCGGCGACGAGCAGATCGGTTTGGCGGCAGAGGAATGCGGGGATTTGAAGGATGTCGCAAACTTCGGCGGCTGGGCCGACCTGCGAGACGTCGTGAACGTCGGTGAGAATCGGGAGGCCGGTCTTTTTCTTGATGTTTTTTAGGATTGCTAAACCCTTTTTCAAGCCTGGGCCGCGGAACGAAGAGAGCGAGGTGCGGTTGGCTTTGTCGTACGAAGCCTTGAAAATGTAAGGGATACCCAATTCGGACGCGACTGCGCCTAGACTTTCCGCCATGCGCAACGCGTGCGATTCGCTTTCGATTACGCAGGGGCCGGCTATCAGGAACAGCGGCGCGTTTGCGCCAAAGTGAATCGAGTTCACCGAAAATGTTTTGTTCAGCGCCACGGTGCCGAAGAACTCCCTTGAATGACGCCCAGCCTATGCGGGTTGTGGAGTATTTGCAACGCCCTGCGCGGCATACTCATCGGCGGGGCGGATGAGGTAAAAAGCCTGCGGACTGAACGCCAAAACTGGGCGAAATCTGGGCAACAATCTAACCGGCTACGTGCAATTCTAGACCCGGTTAGAAAACTTGCGGTCGTTTGTTTTGAATGAGTTACGGGCATTTCTGTTCGTAGGTCAGAACCGGTTAGAAACGCAGCCGGGAAGCTCAAATTTGAGGTCCCATTTGTAGTTGGGAGGCTTGGGATTAGGGGCCGTCGAGGGGGCTGAGCCAGCCCTTGCTGAAGCGCTCGACGATATTCAATTTTAATCACGACCGACGCTAGCATGTGACTTCGAGAAATTCAAGGACTTGGATGTTGTGAGCATAACTCCACGAGCGGTTATATTCCCATTTTTGGGAATGAGCTGGGACCGACGCGAAGGGTTAGCCAACGAACTGCAAATACGCCCGCCTGAAGGCGGCCGCTACAAAGTCAAATGCCGGACACAGCCTTCGGGAGACGGGCTTCGACGTTCCGTGCTCCTAGCTGGAAATGAAAAGGCGGGAAGACTTGACCGCCAATTGGCAGAGCCCTTTGCGCATTGATCTCGCCTTGGCAGCGGACAAAGCGTCAAGGTGAGCCTGAATTATTTCAGTAGCGCGGTCGACCGCCTTATTAAGTGTGGTCTTTTTCTTCGCCATTGAAGTTACAGAATAACGACGAAAGGGTTGGGTCGCAGTAGAACCGAGGGATAGGTTTCAACGTGGAGCTACTCCCCTTGCTGGTTGACAGTGGGCGTAGGAGAGAGAAAATGGCGGTATGGCACACCAACTAACTACGTCGTACTTGAAGGACTCCACGAGCATTTTTCGTCACTACAAAAGGCTGGGCGACCGTGCTATGGCGCAATGCCCGGACGAAGCGCTGTTCGTGATGCTGGACGCAGAGTCCAATTCCATCGCGATCATCGTGAAACATATGGCGGGGAATATGCGGTCGCGCTGGAGGGACTTTCTCAGCACGGACGGGGAAAAACCGGACCGCAACCGCGACACCGAATTTGAAGCGCCGCCGAAGACACGCGCCGAGCTGGTGGAAATGTGGGAAGGCGGTTGGAAATATCTTTTCGATGCGCTGGAGCCGCTCACGGACGCGGATATGACGAAGACAGTTACCATTCGGTCGTCGCCGCACTCGGTGATGCAGGCGATAAATCGTCAGGTGGCGCATTACGCGCATCATGTGGGGCAAATTGTGCTTTTGGCGAAACATTTCACGACGAAGGCCGGGAAGAAATGGGAAACATTGAGCGTTCCGCGAGGGCAGTCCAAGCAGTTTACAGCGGAAGTGGTGGCGGGGAAGAAAATGGAGAGGTAAGGCAGCGAAAAATGATTCCTTACCGGACCAGGTCCCGAGATTGAGGACAAACGGGCGCAGCAAGCAGCGCCCCTACACCGCTTGTTCCAGCCAGAGTATCACAATGAGCGACGCTTCGGAAAAGCGGCGGCGTAACCTGCGCCTGAGACATTTTGATTATTCACAGGCGGCATCGTACTTCGTCACGATCTGCACGCACGAAAGGAAACCGACCCTTGGAAGTGTGCTGGCCGGAAAGGTAATTTTGACTGCGGCAGGCGAAGCGGTGAAAGTCACCTGGTTCCGTTTGCCGGATCGGTTCCCTTCGGTTGTTCTGCACGAATTCGTAGTGATGCCAAATCATCTGCATGGAATCCTGACAATTACACAACCATTTCGACCGAAAAAAGCGGGCGCAGCAAGCAGCGTCCCTACAGAAAAGACGGGTGACGGCCGCGAGCAAGTGGGCACGGCCCGGAGCGGCCATGCACACATTAAAGACGTCACGGGAGTTAGTCTCGGGAAAATCGTTCGGGCTTTCAAATCGCTGTCGGGTGTTGAGGTGAACCGGATTCTTGGACGTTCGGGCGGCCCTATTTGGCAGCGGAACTATTTTGAGCATATCGTACGAGGAGAAGATGATTTCAAGAAAACCCAGAAATACATTCATGAGAATCCTCCGCGTTGGGACGAGGATCCCGACAATTTCTGAAGGGGCGTGAGGCAAAGAGGGCGCAGCAAGCAGCGCCCCTACGGGCAAACAAGAAGTGCAGAGCGCGATGGAGCTTAGTCGGCGGGGTTGATGGCGCGGGATTCGGCGTTGGCGTTGGCGGCGGGTATGCCTTGGCGCTGGTGGCGGTTTTCTACGCTGGCGCGGATGAAAGCGGCGAAGAGCGGGTGCGGGGCCAGGGGCTTAGATTTGAATTCGGGATGGAACTGGCAGCCGACGAACCAAGGGTGGTCGGGGGCTTCGACGATTTCGACGTAGACGCCGTCGGGGGTGCGTCCGGTGATGCGGAAGCCGGCGCGGGTGAGGGTGTCTTCGTATTCGCAATTGAATTCGTATCGGTGGCGATGGCGCTCTGAAATTTCGAGCTGGCCGTAGGCTTTGGCCGCGAACGAGCCAGGCTGCAATTTGCATTTCCAGGCGCCGAGGCGCATGGTGCCGCCCATTTCGTCCACACCGAGAAGTTCGCGCAATTTGTAGATCACGCGATTGGGAGTGCCGGGATCGAACTCGGTGCTATCTGCATGCTCGATGCGGGAAACGGTGCGCGCGTATTCGATGGTGGCGCATTGCATCCCGAGGCAAATTCCGAAGAACGGAATCTTTTTCTCGCGCGCGTACGTGATGGCGTGAACCATTCCGGCGATGCCACGTTTACCGAAGCCGCCGGGAACGAGAATGCCGTCCACGTGGCGCAATAGGCGCTCGGCGGTGGCTGGCGAGTCAATTTCTTCCGCTTCAATCCATTCGACGACAACGCGATGGCGATTGGCCAGGCCGCCGTGTCCCAAGGCTTCACGCAAACTTTTGTAGGCGTCTTCGAGCTGAACGTACTTCCCTACCACCCCGATGCGCACTTCGCCTTGAGGATGTTCGAGAGTTTCGAGCATGGCGAGCCAGCGGCTGAGATCGCGAGGCGGAGCTTGCAGATGCAGCAGGCGGAGAATTTGTTCGTCGAGACCTTCGGCGGCGAGCGACATGGGAACTTCGTAAATATTTTTGACGTCGGGAGCGGAGATGACGCAGGATTCGGCCATGTTGCAGAAGAGCGCGATTTTCGACTTCAGATCGGTGGGGAGCTGGCGGTCGCTGCGGCAAATCAAAATGTCGGGCTGAATTCCGATGCTGAGAAGTTCTTTGACGCTGTGCTGCGTGGGCTTGGTTTTCAGCTCGCCCGCGGTGGGAATGAACGGGACGAGCGTCAGGTGAACGAAGATTACGTTTTCGGGGCCGAGCTCGAGGCGCATCTGGCGGATGGCTTCGAGAAACGGCAAGGACTCGATGTCACCTACGGTGCCGCCGATTTCGATGAGGACGATGTCCGGCGCGTCGGGGCCGGATGAAACTTTGCGGAAGGCGGCTTTGATTTCGTCGGTGACATGCGGAATTACCTGAACGGTTTTTCCGAGATAATCGCCGCGGCGCTCTTTGGTGATGATGGATTCGTAGATGCGGCCGGTGGTCCAGTTGTGATCGCGCGTTAAATGCGCGTTGGTGAAGCGCTCGTAGTGGCCGAGATCGAGGTCGGTTTCAGCGCCATCGTCGGTGACAAACACTTCGCCGTGCTGATAGGGAGACATGGTGCCAGGATCAACGTTTAAGTAGGGATCGCACTTCTGGAGGGTAACTTTCAGACCGCGGCTTTCGAGGAGACATCCGATGGAAGCGGCCGCGACGCCTTTTCCGAGTGAAGAAACTACGCCCCCTGTGACGAAAATGTACTTCGGGGCGGAACGCAAAGGGCTCGACTTCCTCCGGAAAGAATCTGCGTACTCAACATTATGGTCACAATGGCGGCGCGTGTCAAACCACGATTTTGGATTTTATTTTGAGGCGATTTGGTGCGTGCGGCTTCAGGGGTTAAAACCCCTGAAGAAATCGAGAGCCTTACGGCGGGGTTGAAACCCCGCCCTTCCCTCTCGTAGCACGCGGCTCAGTGCGGGGTGCAACGCGGCCCTTCCGTCGGTTAGAACTGCAAATCGACCACTCGCGGAAACAGCACCGCGAAAGGCGGGCGCTGCGCGCCGACCTTTTTTTGTCGGAGCTGAAGCTCTGACCCCCTGAAGAACCACTGCGGCTTTTTTGGAGCCCTTCACTGCGGCGGTTATTTTGCGGGGCCTTCGCGCAATAATTTTTCGACTTTCTCGATGTCGGCGGGGACATCGACGCTTACGCCGTCGTAATCGGTTTCGACTACGGCGATGTGAAAACCATTTTCCAGCCAGCGGAGTTGTTCGAGCTGCTCGACGCGCTCGAGTTCGCCGGGAGGCAGGGTGGGAAATTCGAGCAAGGCGTCGCGGCGATAGCCGTAGATGCCGATGTGCTTCCAATGTTCCGCCGCGACTTTTGCGCCGGTATCGCGGACCCAGGGAATGGGGGCGCGGGAAAAATAGAGCGCGTTGCCGTCGAAATCTCGGACAACTTTTACGACGTTGGGATCCATGATGTCGTTCGGCTTGGTAATCGGGGCGCAAGGGCTAGCGATATGCATGGACTCGTCACCGCTGAGAGCTTCGATGACGGCTTCGACAGTGGCGGAATCTATCAGCGGTTCATCGCCCTGCACGTTTACGTAAATGTCGGCAGGGATGTGCACGGCGACTTCGGCGACGCGATCGGTACCAGTACGATGGTCGGCGCGGGTCATAATTGCTTCGGCACCAAACGATGTCACGGCGTCCTTGATGCGCTGGTCTTCAGTCGCGACGACTATGCGGGGTGCGCTGCCGGCTTCGCGCAGGCGTTCGACAACGTGCTGGATCATGGGGCGGCCAGCTATTTGGGCCAAGGGCTTGCCGGGGAAGCGAACGGAAGCGTAGCGCGCAGGAACGACGACTAAGACGTTTTTGGCCTCTGTTGGAGTCATAAGAACTCGCTAACCTTCGCCTGCCGCTCGCATCTTAGCACGGAGTGGATGGCGACTGACGGGGGCGCCGGTTGGACCACTTCGAAAATACTGGAAGGTGCCCCTTGCTTTGGCAAAAGCGAGTGCTACAATCTTGGACAGTGACACAAGAACTCGCGGCGCTGCGCGAGTTCCGCGGGATTCCCGGGGGTTCAGGTGCTAGTCCGCGCACGGAGTCGGTTGCGGAACTATTCTCTGGCAGCGCTTTGCACGGGTTTTGTGCTGGCCGCTACGCTAGCTTCTCCTGTATGGTCCCAAGAAGAAACTCCCGCCGGACCGGTTCATGCTGAAAATTCTCAGCGAATAGAAAAAGGTAAAGCGCTCAAGGCAGAAACGGAGTTAGCGCTGATTAACGTTACCGTCACCGACCCTTACGGGCGGCTGGTGACCGGGCTGGAGCAAGAGAATTTCCGCGCTTTCGAAGACGGAGTGGAACAAGAAATTGTGCGCTTTTCAGGCGAGGACGTCCCGATATCGATTGGCGTGATTTTCGATATGAGCGGGAGCATGGGTGACAAGATTGAAAAGTCCCGGACCGCCGCCATCCAATTTTTCCGCACCGCAAATCCTAAGGATGAGTTCCTGCTGATTAATTTCAACGACCGAGCGCAGCTTACCGGTCCATTTACAGCCAGTGTTGAGGATCTGCAGAGCCGCTTGATGTTTACGTCGGCGCACGGGCAAACGGCGCTGCTCGATGGAATTTATCTGGGCCTCAGCGAAATGAAAGGGGCACACAACACAAAGAAAGCGTTGCTCGTGATATCTGACGGAGGCGATAATCATAGCCGTTACACGGAAACGGACATCCGGAGGTACGCAAGAGAAGCGGATGTGCAGATTTATGCCATCGGATTGTATGATGAAGGCGGCGGGCCGACGGTGGAAGAACGTCTGGGACCGTCTCTTCTATCCGAACTGACGGAGATGACAGGCGGGCGCACTTTCGCTGTCACGAGCCTTACCGATATGCCCGACATCGCATCTAAGATCAGCATGGAGTTGCGCAATCAATATGTGGTGGGATACAGACCAAGCAACCGGACGCACGATGGAAAGTGGCGCAAAGTCAAAATCAAGTTGCGTCCTCCCAAGGGACTTCCACCGCTCACGGTGTACTCGAGATCGGGCTATTACGCTCCCGGGCATTAAGCGTTTGGCGAAAACTTTCCTGTTTTTGCTAGCACTGCTGTTGGCCGGCCCCTGCCTGCGCGCGCAAAATCCGCTGCCGCCCAGCCCTCCTCCTCCGGCGACGCCTGGAACACAGGGACAGAGCACCACAATCAAGAATGTGGTCGACTTAGTGGTATTGCACGCGACCGTTGTGGACGAGAAGGGGCAGTTCGTTCCCGATATACCTAAGGACAATTTTCGCGTTTTCGAAGACAAAATCGAGCAAAAAATATCGGTGTTCACGAAGGAAGATGTCCCGGTGACCATGGGACTGGTGATCGACAATAGCGGCAGCATGAAGGACAAGCGCGCGCAGGTGAACGAAGCGGCGCTGTCGTTCGTGCGCACCAGCAACAAAGCGGACGAAGTCTTCGTGGTGAATTTCAACGACGAATATTATCTGGACCTGGACGAAGATTTCACCAGCAATCCGGAGGAGCTGCACGAAGCTCTTGAAAAGATCGACACCCGCGGCAGCACCGCGCTGTACGACGCGATCATCGGATCGCTGGACCACCTTAAAAAAGGACACAAGGATAAGCGCGTCCTGCTGGTGATCACGGACGGGGATGATGACGCCAGCCGCAAGGACTTCGCTTATACGGTGAAAGCAGCGGTGCAATCGAACGCCGTGATTTATGCGGTGGGCGTGTTCAGCGATGAGGATCGCAAGAGCAACAAAAAGATGGTGCGAAAGTCCAAAAAAGATTTGACCACGCTTACGGAAGCCACCGGCGGGCTGGCATTTTTCCCGGACAATCTAGCGGATGTGGATGCCGTCTGCACGGACATCGCGAGAGACATTCGCAATCAGTACACTCTAGGATACTACCCGACGAACACTGCGAAAGACGGTACATTCCGCTCCGTAAGACTTGAAGTGATTCCGCCGAAGGGGCGTGGGAAACTTTCCGTTCGCACGCGAACCGGGTATTACGCGAGCAAAGCGGCGCCGGGCAATTAGGCTGTCGTCTTGCGCCAGTAGGCAGGCCCAGTCCAAACAACGCCAACCCAGATAACCCGGCCCCGTGCTCGCAATCGCTTCGTGATTGGCAAGTACTTGTGCCGGGCACAGCATGCTGTGCCCCTACAGAACAGATATTGCCAGCTCACGAGCGATCCGTCGAATCTGATTGAATTAACCGTAGAGTGAATTGAGGAAGCTTGTGCCGCGGGGGATCTTGGTGGCGAAATTTTCGGCGATGGTCTGGCCCATGTCGGCCAGAGTTGCGCGGGTGCCAAGATTTGCGCCGCTGGACACGCTCGGGCTGTAGGCGAGAATTGGAACGTACTCGCGGGAATGATCCGTTGTGGGATTCACGGGATCAGGGTCGCAGCCGTGGTCTGCGGTGATGATGAGCAAATCCGAAGGGCGCAAGGCAAGGAGAAAAGGGCCCAGCAGCGCGTCAAATTCTTCCAGAGAGCGGGCGAAGCCTTCCACGTCTTTGCGATGGCCGAAGAGCATGTCGAAATCGACGAGGTTTGCGAAGATTAATCCGCTCGGGCATTGGGCGAGCGCTTCGGCGAGCTTGGCCGTACCATCAGCGTTGTTTTTTGTGGTTACAAACTTTTCGACGCCGCGGCCGTTGTAGATGTCGTGAATTTTGCCCACGCCGAAAACCGGGATTTGGGCTTCCGCAAGCGCGTCGAGGAGCATGGGGCGCGGCGGCTCGACGGCGTAGTCATGGCGGCGCTCGGTGCGGCGAAAGCTTCCCGTCGTCCCGGCGAACGGCCTCGCGATAACGCGGCCTACGCGATTCGGGCCATCGAGCAGTTTGCGCGCGATCTCGCACATGCGGTAGAGCTCCGCGATCGGGATTACGTCTTCGTGCGCGGCGATTTGAAAGACACTGTCGCCGGAGGTGTACACGATCGGGGATCCCGTGCGCACGTGCTCTTCCCCCAGTTCCTTGATGATCTCCGTTCCCGAGGCGGGCTTGTTCCCAAGCGTGCGGCGTCCGATTTGACGCTCAAATTCTTCGATCAGTGATTTTGGAAAGCCGTGCGGATATACGGGGAAAGCTTGCTCCAGCCAAATGCCCGCCATTTCCCAGTGACCGGTCGTTGTGTCCTTTCCCGGAGAAACTGTTGCTCCCTTTCCGAAACTGCCAGCGGGTTTCGCGGGAGGCTGCAAATTCGCGAGCGGCTTGATATTCGCGAGGCCCAGGCGAACGAGGTTTGGGAGTTTCAGCGGGCGGGAACGCGCGATGTGGCCTAGGGTGTCGCGTCCGACATCGCCGTATGCGGCAGCGTCGGGCAATTCGCCGATGCCGACGCTATCGAGGACGATCCAGATCACACGTTCAAAATGTGGGTTGGCCGCAGGCACGGCGGCAGTTTAGCAGAGTGGTCGGAATTTATACGTGTCGCGGCTGAGGCGTCCTACCTTGCGTTGAAGGTTTGACGAGTCGGGACGGCGGCAATCAGGAGATTGGCGTTCCCGACAGGCACCCTCAAACGTCACGCTATAGCTGGCGCCTGCGAGGACGTGGGGGAAAAATGTATCGCACCTACGGCGCTCAATACCTAGTGCATTAGGTACCCAGCGTTTACGCGCTGGGCTAGCTTATGTCGCGCCTACGGCGCTGAGTGTTCAACGCAGACGCGGTGTTAAGGTGATTTCTTCTCCCACTCTGAATTCGTGAGTTCGTAGAGGTTTATGGTGCCGCCGCTGGCGCGGATTTCTTCGAAACTAACAAATTTGAATCCGAACTTCTGCAAAATATGTTCCGACGCATCATTTCCCTTTTCGACGTCAGCCAGAAGGCGAACTAAGCGCAGGCGAGTGAAGGCGACGCCAATGAAAGCTTGGGAGGCCTCCGAGGCAAGCCCGCGTTCCCAGTATGGGCGGCCAACGGTCAAACTGTACCACTAAGGCGGCGGAAGTCGATTTGCCGAGCGTGACGCGGCGGCGTATAATTTTTGGTTTACACATATGGCGACAAAACCCACAGACAAACCTGCTACTGACTCGGCTCCCGACAAGCTTGCTGGCGAGGCGACTTCGCGTCCGGCGGTGCCCGGCGACGTGGAAGAAATACGGGTGCGCGGGGCGCGAGTCCACAACCTGAAGAATATTGATTTCGTGATCCCGCACAACGCCATAACCGTGGTGACGGGAGTTTCGGGGTCCGGCAAATCGAGCCTGGCGTTCGACACGCTTTACGCCGAGGGGCAGCGCCGCTATATCGAGTCGCTTTCCGCTTACGCGCGGCAGTTTCTGGAACGAATCGAAAAGCCGGACGTGGACGAAATCACGGGAATCGCTCCCGCCATTTCGATTCGACAAAAGAATTCAACGCGCAACCCGCGATCCACGGTGGGCACAGCGACCGAAATCTACGACTATCTAAGGCTGCTCTTCGCGCGCATCGGGCGCACATTTTGCCTGCGCTGTGGCGAAGAAGTGCGGAGAGATACGCTGGACGAGATTGCTGCGCGCGTCCTCGCGCTTCCCGCGGGCAGACGATTTTACGTTCTGTACGAGTTGAAGCTCACTCCCGAGGCAGCGACGAACGCGCCGCAAGCAATTCGGCCGCGCAAAGCTGTTCGCGTGACGCAGGAAGCGGTTCGAGAGTCTCTGATCAGTTTGCGCAAGCGGGGCTTCAACAGGCTATATCAAGCGGGGCGGGTGTTCGAATTTTCCACGCCGGAAGAATTGCTGGATGTGGATTTCGCGCGGGCGGTGTACGTGGTGGTCGACCGGTTGGCGCTGGGGCCGGAGATACGTTCGCGGCTCATGGACTCCATCGAAATTTGCTACCGCGAGGGGCGTGGCGAAGCGATTCTGGAATTCGTGCCTGAAGCAGACGTGGCTCCCGAGCGTCTCGTGTTCAACGAGCGCTTCGAATGTAAGAAATGCGGCGCGACGTATCAGGAACCAGAGCCGCGACTTTTTTCGTTCAACAGCCCATACGGCGCTTGCCCGCGATGCCAGGGATTCGGCAACACGATTGATTTCGATATCGACCGCGTTATTCCGGATAAAAGCAAATCGCTCGCGGATGGAGCGATACAGCCGTGGACCAAGCCGCGCTATCGGCAGCTCGCGATGGACATGCGACGTTACGCGAAGGCAAAAGGGATTCCGGTTGACGTTTCTTTCCGCGAGCTGACTGCGGCGCAGCGCGACGCCATCATCGAGGGCGACCGAAAGGAAAAGTACGAAGGCGTGGAAGGTTTTTTTGGGTTCCTGGAACGAAAAAAATACAAGCTGCACGTGCGCGTGTTCCTGAGCCGCTATCGCGGGTACGCCCAGTGCCCGGACTGCCGTGGAACAAGGCTTCGCGCGGAAGCTCGCGCGGTGAAAATTGCGGGGCGTTCGATCACGGAAGTTTGCCAGATGACGGTGAAGGAAGCGCGGCCGTTTTTTGCAGGACTGGTGCTGAGTCCGGCGGAAGCGACCATCGTCGAAAAGGTTCTGGAAGAAATTCAGTTGCGGCTGCGGTTTCTGGACGAGGTTGGCTTGGACTACTTGACGCTCGATCGGCTAACCTCAACGCTTTCGGGCGGCGAGGCGCAGCGCATTCAGCTCGCAACATCGCTTGGCTCTCATCTTGTTGGAGCGCTGTACGTGCTGGATGAACCTTCGATCGGGCTGCATCCACGCGACACAAGCCGGCTGATCGAAATTCTCAAGGGACTGCGAGATTTGGGTAATACGCTGCTCGTGGTGGAGCACGACCCCGACACGATTCTGGGCGCGGACCATATTCTGGAGCTGGGGCCAGGCGCCGGAGAACATGGCGGGAAATTAATGTTTGCAGGAACGCGCGATGCGATGCTCGCGGATGCTCATTCTCTGACTGCGCGTTACCTTCGCGGCGAATTGAAAGTGGCATTGCCGGCGCAACGTCGCAAGACGCAGGGAAAGTTTCTGAAGATAGTCGGTGCACATAGCCACAATCTGAAAAATATCGACGTGATGATCCCACTGGGAATTCTCGTGGCTGTGACGGGAGTTTCCGGCTCGGGGAAATCTACGCTGGTCTACGACGTTCTGTTCAAGGCATTGCAACTGAAGCGCACGGGAGGAAACTGGCGCGAATGCTGCGATCGTTTGGAAGGTGACGCTGCGGTGACGGCGGTGGAGATGGTCGATCAGTCTCCTATTGGGCGCACGCCGCGTTCGAATCCGGCGACGTATTTGAAGGCGTTCGACCCGATACGAGAAGTTTTCGCGTCCACGCCGGCGGCGAAGAAGCGCGGATTCACGCCTGGGCATTTTTCGTTCAACATTCCCGGCGGGCGTTGCGAAGCCTGCCAGGGCGACGGCACGGTCACAGTGGAGATGCGTTTTCTGGCCGACGTTGAATTGATTTGCGAAGAATGCCGCGGGACGCGTTATAAGAGCGCGGTGCTGGACGTGCGCTACAAGGAAAAGAATATTCACGACGTTCTGCAGATGACGGTGCGCGAGGCTCTCACGTTTTTCGCTGCGAATCCGAAAGTAACTGCGCGGCTGCGCGTGCTCGAAGAAGTCGGGCTGGGCTACCTGCGACTCGGCCAGTCCGGCACTACGCTTTCGGGCGGTGAAGCGCAACGATTGAAGCTTGCGGCGCATCTTACGCGGCAGGAAAACACGGGCATCCTGTATATTTTTGACGAGCCCACCACCGGGCTGCACTTTGACGATATTCAGAAACTCTTGACTGCGTTTCGCAAATTGATCGAGGGCGGCGCTTCGGTGCTGATCATCGAGCACAATCTTGATGTGATCAAGTCTTCGGATTGGGTGATCGACCTGGGGCCGGAAGGCGGCGAAGAAGGCGGTCGCGTAGTGGCTTCGGGGACGCCCGAGCAAGTGGCGCGAAATTCGCAGTCACATACCGGAAAATACCTGGCGAGCGTTTTGAAGCCGCGCAATGGCGCGAATCACGTGAACGAACACTCGCCGGCAACATCTAATGGCGCGGGCCAGAGTTCGCCGCCGAACCCATGAAAGCGCTTTCGAAGTATTTGGCTTGCTGCTGCGCGCTGTGTGTTTGTCTCGGCGCTGCGGCGGCAAGTTCCGCACAAACCGTTGGCACATCCAGAACGCGGATTCCGCAGGATGGCGCTGCCGTTGCGCTGAATAATTTGCAGGCGCAGGCGCAGGCGGCGATGGACCGAAAAGATTACGAAGCTGCGGTGACGGCGTACCAGGAATATCTCGCCAAGAAGCCGGACGACGCGACGGTGCACTACGATCTGGGCTACGCATACACCGCGATGCAGAAGTCTGCGGAAGCTAAGACGGAATACGAAAAAGCGATTTCGCTCGATCCCAAGATGGCTGCGGCGTATCAGAACCTGGGACTGACGCTGCTGACGAGCGATCCCGCCGCGGCAATTGCGCCTCTGCAAAAGGCGGCCGAATTATTGCCTGAAGATGCGCGCGCGAAATGGCTGCTGGGCACGGCGCTCGAAACGAATGGGAAATTGGATTTGGCTATCGATCAATACGAAGCGGCGAAAAAGCTGGATGGCAAAGACGCGGACATGCAGACATCACTTGGAGGGGCGCTACTGAGGGCTGGGCGCCCCGCAGAAGCCGAGTCGGTGTTTCGGGAGGCGCTATCGCTGCACCCGGAGGGCGGCGCATTAGGGCAAGCGCATATCGGGCTGGCTCAAGCCCTGATTGCGCAGAAAAAGATTGAGGAGGCGTCGACGGAGCTGGCGGCTTATTTGGTGAGCAGACCGGATGACGCGAATGCCCGGATGGAACTCGCTGCGGAGCTTGCTGAGCTGGGCAAGAACGATGAAGCTCTCATGGAACTCGATCGCGCATCGAATGGGACGCCTGAGAATCTACGCGCGCTGAAGCTGCGCGTGCAGATTGCATTCCAGAGGAAACATTATGACGACGCGATTCCCGCGTTGCAGAAAGCGATCGCTCTTGCACCGCAAGACGGGGATCTGGCTGCGCAGCTTGGGCATATCTATCTGGAGAAGAGAGATTACCCGAACGCAGTGAGCGAATTGATCGTCGCGTTCAAAATGAACCCGGCATCCAACGATGTGCTTGGAGATCTGGTTACGGCGCAGTATCTGAATAAGAACTATTCAGGGGCGTTGAAAGCCCTGAATGCTCTTTCGCAGCGAAAAACGCTGCCGATGGGGAGCTGGTTCATTCGCGCCACCTGTTACGATAAACTAGGACAACCGGCCCAGGCGCTCGACGCGTACAAGAAATTTCTCGAGTTGAACACGGACTTGAACAATGACATGTACTTCGAAGCTTCGGCTCGCGTTCGGACGCTCAGTCGCGAGATCAAAAAGAAGTAGTGTCCGATCCGGCGTATTTCGCACGACTGGAATCGCGCTGGCGGCACTTGTCTTGACTATCGCCTGTGCTTCATCGTTTGCGTTAGCTATACCGAAAACAATGCTGCGGCAGAACAATACTGCGGAGTTGCGTTCCAAATTTACCAACGAGACGGATCCGGTTCGAAAGGCCAAGCTCTTGGGTCCTCTGAGCGAAGCCGAATTTCGGGATATTCTAAAGGATACGGACTCGGAAAATTTCGGAGGAGCGCTGGCGATTTTTCAGCAGTACCGCGACGAAGCGCAGGCGTGCAAAAAAGCTCTGGAAGGTAAAGAGCCGGACCCGGAAAAGCATCCAAACGGATTCAAACAGCTTCAAATTTCCTTGCGGCAGTCGCTACGGCGTCTGAGCGACATTATCGTGGACTTGCCGGCGGACGATCAAAAACCGTTTCTCGACGTGCGGCGGGACTTGGAACAAATGGACCGTCAATTGATCCATGAACTTTTTCCGCGCCGTCCGGAGGCTGCACCAGAACCGCAGCCGGAGACGCCGAAGCCTCAGAGGTGAAATATGTGGTGGCGCAATCTGAGTCTGTTCGCTTTGTCCGCTGCGCTGCTTTCCACTCTGGCCCCAGCATGTGCGGCAAATGCCGCTCCTCAAAAGAAGGAGTACCTGACGGACTCGGAATCGGACAAAATCCGGGATGCGGTGGAACCCGGCGAACGCATCAAGCTGTACATCTCGTTCGCGGAAGACCGCCTGAAGAAATTCCAATACGAGCTTGCCCGGCAGACTCCGGATCGGCGGCGCGGTGAAATGCTCAACAGCCTGATGAATGACTATGCCGGATGCGTGGATGATGCGGCGGACCAGATCGGTCTGGCGCGGGAAAAGCAGGCGGATATTCGAGCCTCGCTGAAGACTTTTAAGGCAAAAGGAAAGGATTTTTTGGACGCGCTCCAAAAACTCGAGCAGGGCGGACCCGAGCTTGATACTTATAAAGACACGCTGGAAGACGCCATCGAAGGTACGAAGGACGCGCTCGCCGATGTGGATGAGGCTCAAAAAGAACTCTCACCGGTACCGGTGCGGAGAAAGCCTTCGTGAGGGCGCGGCAACGTCGCGAAGCTGAATCAACGACCAAGGAAATTCGGAGCAAACTCAAATCAAAGCTTGTGCCGGGTGGCGAACGCATTTTTCAGCGCATCTACACGCGGCTGGGATGCGAAGGGCGCCCGCCATATTTCGTCGTCGAATTTCATCCCTACACCGGCCTGACGCTAACTGTTCGCGTCCGCGAGGATACAGCTTACGTGCGCCTTTCAGACGCCCTGCATGACGCTCCCACTCCGGTGGTGGAAGCGGCGGCGGCGATTCTGCTCGGGCGCCTGTACCGGCGTCAACCACCGAAGGACATGCTCGAGATTTACCGGCGATTTTCCTATGCGCGAAGCACGAGAGAGCGTTTGCATCGTTTGCGGCAGCACCGAGCCCGCCGTGTGGAGCACCGGCCTGCTGGAACGCATCACGATCTGGCTTCGTTGTTCGCCAGCTTGAATCAAAGCTACTTTCAGAATTTGCTTCCGTTGCCGCGATTGAGTTGGAGCAAGCGAGGATGGCGTTCGCTGCTGGGCTGTTTCGATCCTGCGTTGCTCCAGATCGTTCTAAACCGCGAGCTGGATCGAGAAGCCGTTCCCGAATATGTTGTGGCCTACGTGCTGTACCACGAAATGTTGCACCTGAAGCATCCGATGAAGTTCGCGCGATGCCGCCGGGAATCCCATTCACCGAGTTTTCGGAAGGAAGAAAAGATATTTCGAGATTATCAGCGCGCAATGAAGTTTCTCGATCGCTTCCCTGCTCGCTAGCGTAGGTTCACCAGAGATTGCTCGCACGTGAGTGTTTTAGGCGGAGGAAACTGAGAGATGCGCCGGCGGGCGCTTTGCGATACGGAGCGGAACTAATTTTTAGAAAGCTGAGCGATTTTCTTCTGAACTTTCTTGGCGTCGGGCGCGTCAGGAAAAACCTGCAAATATTCCTTGTAATAATGTAAGGCTTCGGACTTGTCGCCCTTTTTTTCGTAGATTTCAGCGATCAAAAGTCGCGGCTTGGCAAAATTCGGGCGCAAGCGGATAGCGTCTTGAAATCGTCCGATGGCGGCATCCATGTCGCCCTTGTGCATGTAGAAGGTGCCCACATCGATATCCTGCGCGGCGTGGAAGGGGTCCCACGCGGGGTTATCTTCCGGCGGCAGTACTCCCGGTTTTGCTGCCGTCGAAGCTTTGGACCCTGGGGTGGCAGCATCCTTTTTCGGCTCAGGGGAGGTGGTCGGGTCGGGTTCAGACGGGTCGCCGGTCTGTGCGGGTTTCGAAGATGAGGATTCTCCCGGTCCTAGCGGCGGAGGCTGCGGCGGCGCTTGGGACTTCGGCTGTTCAGCCGGCGTTTGCGGTTTTTGCTGCTGGGGATCTTGAGATTGTTGGAAAGACCAAGCCGGAAGGCCGCATACGGCAATCAGCAGCGCGAGTTTTAGCGTTAAACGCAGCATTGGCCTGCTTGAATTTGTTGCGTTTGCTATCATTAAAGTTGTCCAGCGGCCGGCAAGCCGTACCCGCCGTTCGCCTATACCGACAATATTGTAGCGCACCGATGGAAATCCGCGAAAAAGTTGCCAATCTGCCCACGCAGCCCGGGGTCTATCTGTTTAAGGATGCCGCCGCAAACGTGCTTTACGTGGGAAAAGCGCAGTCGCTGCGGAACCGTGTCCGCTCGTATTTCCTGGACAAGGCGATCGAGGACGCGAAGACCGGCTCGTTGATGCGCGAGGTCGCAGACGTCGATTACATCGTGGTGGACAATGAAAAAGAAGCGCTGGCGCTCGAAAATAATCTGATCAAGCAGTACAAGCCGAAGTTCAACATATTGCTGCGCGACGATAAAACGTATCCTTACATACGCTATACCGCGTTTGAGCAATATCCGCGGGTGTATGTGACGCGGCGTTTGAAGAAAGACGGCTCGATTTATTTTGGCCCTTACTTCCCCGCCGGTCTCGCGTACCGCATGGTTCACCTGATTCACAAAAACTTTCTGGTTCCTTCCTGCAATGTGGACCTCACGCGCAATCATCCGCGGCCATGTTTGCAGTATTACATTCATCGGTGCCTGGGCCCTTGCGTGAAGGAGCTGGTGACCGACGAACGGTATGCCGAGGCGGCGCGAGACGTCAGGCTATTTCTCGAAGGGCGGCGCAGCGATTTAGCCAGCAGCGTTGAGACGCGAATGCAGAGCGCATCGGAAGACGAGCGCTACGAAGAGGCGGCCGCCTATCGCGATCTACTTCGCACGCTAACCGAAATGGAAGAGCGCCAGAAGATCGCCGCAGCTTCCGGAGACGACACCGACGTTCTCGCCTGGTACGCGGAGCCGCCGCAAGTTGCGGTGAACCTCTTTCACCTGCGAGGCGGCCGCGTGGTGGACCGCCGGGATTTCTATTGGGAAGAGCTTGAGGAATTCGATCCCGCGGAGTTTCTGCCATCGCTGCTAAAGCAGCTTTACCTGGACGCGGCCTATCTGCCGCGTTATATCAACACGCCGATGGGATTTGAGGAATGCGATTTACTGGAAGAAGTTCTTACCGAGCGCGCCGGGCATCGCGTGGAGATTATGAATCCGCAGCGTGGGCAAAAACACGCTTTCCTTGAACTGGTGGAAAGGAACGCTAAGCAGTCTTTCATCCAACGCTTCCGCGTGTTGAAGCCGAGCTCGAAAGCGATTGTGGAAGCTCTGGAGGCGGCGCTCGGTCTGCCCGGGCCGCCGGAAAGAATCGAGTGCTTTGATATTTCGCATATTCAAGGTTCCGATACGGTGGCGTCGATGGTGGTGTGGGAATCCGGCCGCATGAAAAAATCCGAATATAGAAAATTTATCATTCGCGGCGAAGCCATGCCGGATTGCGCGGATAAATCCGAAGGCAGGTTGCGCGATGATTTCGCCAGCATGCAGGAAGCCGTCGAGCGCCGCTATCATCGTTTGCAAAATGAAGGTAAACCGCTGCCGAGCTTGATTTTGATTGACGGCGGAATCGGCCAGCTCCACGCCGCGGCGAAGGCGCTGGAAAAGCTTGCGATCATCAATCAGCCGCTCGCGAGCATCGCTAAAAAAGAAGAAATTCTTTACGTGCTTGGAAAGGAAGACGAGCCAATCGTGCTCGATCACCACTCACCGGTGCTGCACTTGATCCAGCAGATTCGGGACGAAACGCATCGATTTGCGGTGACGTTCCATCGGCAGCGCCGGTCGAGCCGGCGGCTGCGTACATCGCTGACGGAAATTCCCGGCGTGGGCGAGAAGACGGCGCGGAGATTGTTGCGCCGATTTGGGAGCGTCGCTCGCCTGAAACAGCTTACGGTGGTCGAACTCGCCTCCGAGCTGCCCCGCGCACGCGCCGAACGCATTTACGTCGCGCTGCGAGCAGGTGATTCGCCTGTTTTAGAACCTCCCGCAGCCGAGCCGCAACTTTAGGCTTATCAGAAGACATGGCCGCATCGGCTCGGCAGGTTGGATACTGAGATTCCCGCGCAAATCTAATGTTTTCGCGGCATTGATTGTGCGCGGGGGCTATGCTAAGGTCGAATTTGATACATTCAATTTTGGAGGTGCTTCATGAGCGATAGCGGCGCTGGCTCGAAGGTAAGTTATTTTCTCGCAGGGCTCGGAATCGGGGCGCTTGTAGGCATTCTGTTTGCGCCGAAATCAGGCGAGGAAACGCGGGAATATTTGACGTCGAAGGCTGACGAAGGCCGCGATTACGCCCAGCGTAAAGCACGGGAACTTCGCGAACGCGCGGAGGACTTGATCGAGCGCAGCAAAGAAATCATGGATCGGCAGAAGGAAGGCGTAGCGGCGGCAGTGGAAGCCGGCAAGGACGCCTACAGGCGCGAAGCGAAAGCCTAGCAAGCCACTATAAGGGCGCTTTAAGGAACGTCATGAACGTTTGGATAGAAGCATTCATCGTGATCGCGGCGGTCGCCATTGTGGTTCAAATGGCTATTCTTTTGGGGATGTACCTCCAGATGAAAGGCGCGATCGAAAAATTCACGAAGATCGCCAACGACTTAACGGGGCGCATCGACCCGATACTCCTGCGCACGAATCGCATACTGGAAGATTCCGAGGACAAGATCGCGAGCATCATGGCCGATGGTGCCGAGGTGACTCGCCTGGCGCGTGGACAAGCGCAGAAGATTGATCGCGTTTTTACGGATTCGCTCGAGCGGGTGCGCGTCCAAGTGATCCGCGCGGATCAAATCCTCGCCGGCGCACTCGAAGTGATCGAAGACACCGGGACGAAAGTTCGCAACACGCTGTGGGGACCCGTGCACCAAGTTTCTGCGGTGCTGAAGGGTGTGAAGGTTGGAATTGATGTGTTGCGCGGGGTACAGCGGCGGGCGGAACCTGACGGCGCTCCTCAGGACGAAGAACTCTTCATCTGAAGTAATTTTCCCGAAAAAATTTCGACTTGGATCGGTAGACTCTCTCTAGTTCTTCGCGCATTTGGACCCAACCAAGTCTCAGCGAATCCAGCCTCCCCCCAAAACCTGTTCGCCGGAATAAAATACAGCGGCTTGGCCGGGAGTGACTGCGCGTTGCGGCTCGCTGAACGAAATTCGCGCGGTGGTGGCGTCGAGCGGAGTGATTTCGGCGTCAGCAGGCTCGTGGCGGTTGCGGATGCGGACTTTCGCTTTCACCGCGCCATCCGGGATAGCGTACGGAATCCAGTTCACGTCGCGGACTTCGCACGAAGCGCTGCGAAGTTCGCAATCGTCGCCGACAACCAGGCGGTTCTTCGCGCGATCGAGCGCGACGACGTACATCGGACGACCTTCCGAAATTCCCAGGCCTTTGCGCTGGCCGACGGTATAGCGATGCAGGCCGTTGTGCCGGCCGAGAACTTCACCGGATGTGGTGACGATGTCACCCGCCTCTTCCGGGAGTTTCCTCCCCTGCTCGTGCAAATATCCTTCGATAAAGCGGACGTAATTTCCGGTGGGCACAAAACAGATTTCCTGGCTCTCGGGCTTTCCGGCGACGGGAACTTGCAGCCGGCGCGCGATGTCGCGCACTTCATTTTTGGAAAGCTCGCCGAGCGGAAAATCGGTGCGCGCAAGTTGTTCCTGGGTGAGACCGAAAAGAAAATAAGTTTGGTCCTTGGATTCGTCCACGGCGCGCAGAAGTTCGTAACGTCCGGTGGCGGGATTGTGACGGACGCGCGCGTAGTGGCCTGTGGCGATGCGTTCGGCGCCAATCTGGCGAGCAGTGACGAGCAGCTGATCGAACTTCACGTGATTGTTGCAGAGCGTGCATGGAATCGGAGTGCGGCCTTCGAGGTAGTCGTCCACGAAGGGGCGGATGACATTTCTCTCGAATTCGCGCTCGAAATTTACCACGTAGAACGGGATGCCTAGATGCTCGGCGACGCGGCGCGCGTCGTAGACATCGTCAATCGAACAGCAGCGATGTTGCGCGGGTTCAGCGGATTGGAGCTGCGGGAGGCGGCGCTGGTTCCAGAGCTGCATGGTGAGGCCGATGATGGATTGGCCGCGCTCGTTCATGATTGCGGCGACGGTGGAGCTGTCCACTCCGCCGCTCATGGCGACTGCAACGGGCGCGACGGCGCCGGGAGCAATCGTTGGCGGGGAAATGGTGTCCGGGGCGGCGGCCCTTTCGTCGCACACTGCGCCAGCGAGGGCGTGAAGAGGTTCGAGTTGCGTGAGTGAATTTGCCATAGCAGATTTACCGCGCATGCACCGCAGCTGCGCGGCGCGGCGACAGGGCGCGCAAGCGATCGACCGTTGCGGGGATGATGGCGATTGCGCGATCGATCTCGGTGGGAGTGTTGGCGCGGCCGAGACTGAAACGCAAACTCGAACGCGCTTCGTCGGGCGAAAGGCCGATTGCGAGCAGAACATGCGACGGCTCAACCGCTCCGGAAGAGCAAGCCGCTCCGGTGGAACAGGCGATGCCTTGTAGATCGAGAGCGATGACGAGGGCTTCCCCGCCGACAGCAGTGAAGGCCAAGTTAGTTGTATTTGCAATGCGGCGGCGGCGATCGCCGTTCACACGGACTGACGGCAGCGAGTTGAGGAGCATTTCTTCCAGACGGTCGCGCAGAATTTCGATTCGCGTCGCGTCGACTTCAAGATTTAGTTTTGCCAGCTCAGCCGCTTTGCCGAAGCCAACGATTCCAGGGACATTTTCGGTACCGGGGCGGCGGTCGCGTTCGTGGTGGCCGCCGTGAAATTGAGGCTCGAGCGGCGTTCCGGCGCGGACGTACAGCGCACCAACACCCTTGGGTCCGTAAATTTTGTGCGCGGAGATTGAAAGCAAATGCACGCCGAGACGGTTCACGTCGAGCGGCAACTTCCCTGCCGACTGGACTGCGTCGCAATGAAAATAGACTTCCGCTTCGGCGGCGATGCGGCCGATTTCTTCGATGGGTTGGATGGTGCCGAGTTCGTTGTTCGCGTGCATGACGCTGATAAGAACCGTGTCCGGGCGCAGCGCACGGCGAATATCTTGAGGATCGACGATACCCGCGGTTCCCACCGAAACGTAGGTGACGTCAATGCCCTGCTTTTCGAGCGCCTGCGCAGCATTCAAAACGGCGTGATGCTCGATGGCGGTGGTGACGATGTGCTTGCGCGAGTGACTTGAAGCTGCGACGGAGCCAAATAAAGCAAGATTGTCACTTTCCGTCCCGCCGCTGGTGAAAACAATTTCGGCAGGCTTGGCGCCGATCAGATCGGCGACGGAATCGCGAGCTGCGTCCACGCCGGAGCGTCCACGTTGTCCGGATGAGTGAATCGAGCTGGCGTTACCGAACTTTTCGGCAAAGAACGGGAGCATGGCGTCGAGGACCGCGCGGTCCACGGGTGTGGTCGAGTTGTAATCGAGGTAGATATGCATGGCTGCAGCGCCGAGACACCCAGAATAGCGGCTGCGCGGCCCGGTAGCAAGAGAGACGTGATTCGCCCTCGCCGGCATCAGTAAATGCAATGAGGGTGCTCGTTCGAATGCACAAAGAAACTCCGTATCGCGAATACAGCTTCTACCCGATGTCGCTGAATCCGCGCGGCGCGTAGCCTTATATTGTAACTGCCTCGTGTCTGGGCACTTGGCGAGGAGATCGTTTAAATGGCTACGCGCATTTTACTGGCTGACGATCACGCAGCCGGTCTCGCGTCTCTTCGATTGATGATTGCCGGCAGGGCGGATTGGGAAATTGCAGCGCAAGCTAGTGATGGCGCTGAAGCGGTGGAAAAGGCCGTGGAACTGTCGCCAGACGTTGCGGTGTTAGATATTCAGATGCCGCGGTTGAATGGCATCCAAGCGGCGAAGCAAATTTTGGAATGCTGCCCGGAAACGAAAGTGCTGGCGGTCAGCCTGCATGAACAACGGCCACTGCTGGACGAATTGAAGAAAGTCGGCGTGCTTGGATTCGTGCCGAAGGATCGCATGGCGAGCGACTTATTGCCGGCGCTGGATACAGTTCTACAAGGTGGCACCTGGTTTAAGGGACTGGAGCGCGAAAACTAAGGTTGGCTGCAAAAGAGTTATAGACCCATTCCAAGAATCCCCGCAGTACGATCTACACTCAAGGCGGTTTCGGACAAAGGAACGCCGTGTGCAGATGAGATCCTGGACGTGCGAGCGGAGGTGAGAGCGATGCGCGTACGAGAAATACGGATTACGGGCGGTGAAGGGCAAGAACAAACGCATTTTCGCCCTTCACCCTACAAGTGACTGCTTAGCGCAACGTCGCAGTTCCTATTCGATAGGATTTGCGGTCTGGTGTGCTCGCGATATAAGTCAAGGTATTGTTTCTACTGCAACTTGGAGTCATGGTTTCGGGCCCCAAGTAGGTTGTGACTTGTTGCCCAGACTTGGAATCGTATACGACGACCAGCGGTATTATGGGCTTGATCTGACCGCTAGGCTGGTCTGCTGGCATGTAAGAGATCGCGAATGAATCCTTCAAAAGTAAGAAGTCATAGGCCTGCTGATTCGCATCTGGCGAGGCGAGTTTAAAGGTCTTCAAAACATTCCCGTCCGCATCGATCACTTGAACCGTTGGAACGGCAGTACCTTTAAAGACGTAGGCATTGCCGTCGTCGTCAAGACGAGCGTTAGCTAGTTGCACCGCGCTGTTGAACACACCTCCATCAATCGGGTCCTTTGAAATCGAGGTGTCATCTTCTGACAACTTGATAGATTTTATTTCATTCCCTCCCTTATCAAAGACCGAAGTCACCGTCTTCGGCGCCACTCCCCACTTAGCAGGTAAGAATCCCGAAATGAGGAAATGTTCGTTCGCCATCGGCAAAATAAATGTTGCGTGGATCGGTTGGTGCAATCCGGCTTTCCAGACGAAGTGACCTTCCTTGTCATAGGCGATGATGTAGGAGTTTTTATATTCCTGCGACGGGTTAGCGACCGTGTAAAGTGCCCCGTCTCGATCAACATTAAATGCTGAGAATATGACTCGTCCTCCGAAACCGATTCCTTCTTTCGGATTAATTGTTCGTGAGACCCCCTCTGCAGAGATGACAGTGATATTACCTTCGAGAGGGTTCTCCTTGCCGGTCGCTGTTCGAAGATACATCGATGAGTCGGAACCGCAAATGATATTCCCGAAAACAGGAGCGACGGATAAATCTGTTGTTTTCCACTGGGTAGGAACCGCCATTTTCGGTGGGGTTTCCTTCGACTGCTCCTGGGCGACAACGAACGTTGGCAGGATAAATACGGCGACGAGCATTAGTATTTTCATGGCCCTCACCTACCCGATGGAGATATGCCCGATTGAGTGCTCGTCGATTCGCGACCCACTATTGAAGCCGATTTAGCGGGCTTGAACCGATTCACTCCAAGCAATACCCGAATTTCGCCATCACAACCAAGCACACAAGCTTTGCCGATATGGTTTTCTTGCATGACGCGTTTTGCCATGCGACTGAGGCCGTCTACGCAACCAGCATTCGGATCGCAAGCCCACCCAGTAGCTGTAGCCGTGAAAACAGAACCGCCGCCGCACGATCCATTAGGGCAAGGAATGGTATCACCAATATTTGCGGCGCAAATTCCACTGTCGGAATTAATAACTCCCTCTGTATGTATCCTGCAATTGCTGTTAAAGGGACAGGGACTCGTTGTAGAGAACAAAACGGAGCAGGGAAACTGGGCGTGCGAGACCATTGGTATTGTTGAGGCTACCAAGACAATTAAAGCATTCTCAGGATGTACCTAGCCATGGGGACCCCTTTTATGCTGAAGTGTAAGGCGTCAGACCTCTAGGTAGCGCCTATCAGAAGACCGAATATCATATCGTACACAACTAATCAAGTACTTTGTTATAAAAATATTCTTAATATCTTGACCGTAGAGTAACGGAATGAGATCGGCTATTTTACCTGTGCTTCGTGTTCAACTGCTGTAGGGATGGCGACGCGCGCGGTGTGATAGTTTGGCCGTTCCTTCGATCCTTGAAAATAAACTAGTTGGTGGTCCTGCACGCACACAAAAAGTGGCGGGGCTAACTGAACTAAGTAACGCATCATTACATCGCCCGCTTGCCGACCGTACAAAATAAGAAAGCCTTTCGTGGGGCAAATCTTGTCAGACTTGCTGATGAAATATCCGACCGCTATTGAGTCCTTATATACTAAAAACTCCGACGGTAGCATATCGTGCCCAGCCGGCTCCAAATCGAAAGTTCGCAGCGGAATTCCATCCTGCTGGCTAATGACTTGCACCATGGGTTTGTCCGATGCGCGAAGGACATAAATATTCCCATCCTCCGCAAGGACTGCCTTGCCGGCTTCGATTGTAGGATTGCTCACGGAATAGTAAATTTGCTTTACGTTTGGCTCTTTGGCGATAATTTCGTTTGAGTCGTCGCCAGGCAGAGACAATGAATTTAGCTGATTTCCTTCTCGATCAAAAATCGCTACGAGCGACTTAGTATGAGTTTCTTCTCCCGAAGAACGAGAGAATGTTCCTCCGGTCAGTACACGGTCTCCACTAATCGGAAGCAAGAAGAAAGGCATGAATCTCTTCGGAAGAACAATTTTATAGATAAATTTTCCGCTTTTATCATATTTTGCCACGTACCACTGGATACCTCTACCAATCTGAATGGCGACGTAGATATTGCCCTGACGGTCCACATCGAATGTTGTTCCGATAACGGGCTCCTGAAAATCGGAGGCGGCCCTCAGGTCAATCGTCTTGGACGTGCCGTCAGGCAAGAGCATTGTGATTGGAGTAAACGTCCAAGATTCTTTGCCAACAAGTTGTCGAAAGTAGATGCCTGTAGGCGAACCGCAAGCGACCGGCCATGTGAGGCCGACGGCCGCCACGTCGGTTTGCACCCAATTTGTCGGTGGTGGCAGCTGAACTTCCGAGATAGTTCGTTGAGCGACAGCAGGGTCAGCCGGTAGAGTAAGACATAGGAGTATAACTAAGCATAGTGGGCTCTTCAGAAACCACCAGGGCAAAACGCACATGGACTTAAAACCTCCCATTCTAACAGACTAAACCACGTATTTATTTATGATAATGTGCTGTATCAAGTCTCTTATAATTCGGATGCAAGTGCAATGGGCGGGGGAGATAGACATGTCGACGACGACCGCACAGGTCGATTTGCTCAACATAACTGATCAGCAAGTTCTGCCTCTTGTTGCCACGGAGATCCATAATCTCAAGAAGTAAGACCCAAAAGCGATTGCAACCCTTGAAGCCCTCCGGACATTCTCAGAGACGGTTCAGCTAGCCTATACTTTGTAAATGAACATCCTGAGCCAAGAAAGAAAGTGCGTGCTAATCGCGATGGGCGTTTTTGCTTGCGTGGGCGGGCTTGTTCGCGCGAAGGGCGCCACGACGGTGATCGCCCGTGCCGGCGCGAGGCAGAGCAAGGAAGAAATTGAACTGGGCAGCTTTTATGTTGTGACGCAGGCGGTTTCGGATAAAGGAACGCCGTGGGCAGATAAGATCCTGGACGTGCGGGCGGAGGTGGAAGGCGTGCGCGTGCGCGAAATTCGAATTGCGCCGATGAATCGAAATTGCGCGCATAACATCACGGTAAAAGCAGTGGAGCGCTTGCTGCCGAATACGACGGTGGCCAAGGTGGCCGGGAAATTCAGGCTGTGCTCGTACCCCGACGACGACTTTGCCGGGGTGATTCAGGTGGCCCGGCGGGACTACATCGAATCGGACAGCATCGGGACGTCGGCGAGCCATACAATCGTCGCAAAATGCGGAACGCAGGAAAGATTGTACGAGCTGCCTTATCCGGAGACGCTGAAATTCGAGGCGTTGAAAATGGCGGATTCGCGGATCACCGCGCTTTGGGATTTGGCGGACGACGTCGAAGAGCGAGCGTTTGGCAAAGATTTTTCGTTTGGCAGGGCCACCGCCGCGCAGAACAGGGAGCGCCAAGAACTGGGAGCTAAGGTCGTTCCGGAGATTATGGCCGGCAGGTTTGACTCGGGATTCCCGGACAGTACTTGCGCGTTTGCCGAGTGCCGCGTCCACAATGCAAAATCGGCGCTGCAGGGATATAGCGGAGTGATCGATGAAAAAGATCCTGCGTTTGTGGAAGTGCTGAATGCTGCCGCGCTGCATTTGGCGAAAGGCGATCTCCCCGCGTATCCTCGAGAAGCACAAAGCGCGCGCGCGCAAGGCGACGTGCGTCTGAAGATATTTTTCGATCCAGCCACAGGGCTGGTGACGAATGTGGAGCCTCAGGCCGGCGACGAGAAGCTGCAAGACGCTGCGGTGAAAGCTGCGCAGACTTGGGAGTTTCAGACTCGGAGTGCGCTGAAATCGCCGGTGGAAGTAACCCTGCGATTTGGATTCCATTGTCCTGCGAACTGAAAGCTTGGTATCAGCCATCACACCAGTCGGGTCTGACTAATGTCGCTTCGTCTTCGCCAGTGCTGCAGCGGGCGCAGCATGCTGCGCCCCTACGAAGGATAGCCAGGGATGCATTGGGCACAGCTCCGCTACGACAGCGTCATTTTTTACTCGGTGTGAGTTGGCGTGGGCAAGTCCGCACGGATTAGCGACTCGACGTGGTTCCAAACTTGGGGGTCGCATTCAATTTCCGTGTGAGTCTTTGATAGGTCGCGGTCCCACCACGAGTAATCAGCGTCGCAGGCGACCGGATGAGCTTTGTAGTCAAAGCCAAAGTTTCCGATGATGCGCGTACGAGAGGGATCTGCTGCGCGGATTTCGGCGCGTCCGTGAGGATGTCCGTGGGGCTGATAGAAATTGGCGGCTTGCGCCACGTTTGACGGGATAATGCCGTCATCCTCACCGAGCTTCGTGACACTGTCGACTTGGACGGTCAGAAGTACCGGGATGCCGTCTGCTTCCAATCTGCGCGCGAGGGAGATGGCTTCCGAAGCTCCCCAGCTATGCCCATAAAGAATGATGCGCGCCTTCTGTTTTTCTTCGAGCGTTGGTTTTCCCGTATGATCGGTATCCAAGAGCTGTAGGATTTTCTTATAAGCGCTGCTTCCATCATGATTTTGAAAAACCTCGACATACACACCCGAAGGGTATTCTTTGCGCAGGCGCGCGGCGAGTTGCACTTCCGTGTGAACAGAATTGTTGTGGCGGACAAATCCTCCGACGAAGCCGATTACGATGACAGGCGATCGCGGGGAATCCACATCCGCTGTGACAGGAGGTGCAGGAGCCATTTCCGGGCCGGAGGCAAAGATGGTCCAGAGGAGCAAGGCAAAGACTGAAAATAACTTATGGGTTCGAAGCATTGCGTCCAACAATCATAACAAAAAGAAGCGCGGCGCGGCGCGATCCGGATGGAAGAGTATCCGGTGCCAGGGCTAACGGGCGGGCGCGTCGAAAGCTCCCGGATCTTCCGGCCAGACAGCGGTCAGCGCCAATCCCACCGCGATACCCACAGCAACTTCGATGAAACGATGGACGGCGACTATCCACGCGGAAGCGGAGTGTGCGACGAGCATAATGATTGCCAGTGTAATCCCGGCAAACCGATAGGCGGCCTTATCAAGCCGCAGCGCGGCGCACAGGATTCCCATAACGAATATTCCGACGGCGAACATAGCTGTGTTCGAGCCGAAGTATGTGGCGAACAACGCTCCCGCCACAGCGCCAATCGCGCTGCCGGCGAAGCGCTGCCATGACACGGTGAGGGCTCCGCCAAGCGAGGACTGCATGACGACCAATGTCGTGATCGCGGCCCAGTAAGCTTCGGGCAGCTTGAATAGCCCCGCAATCAATAGGGAGGCAACTGCGGCGATGGTCGTTCGCACAACGTGTATCACGGCTTGTCGGGTAACTCTCAGCGAGATGGGATTGTTTGCACCAGCCATACGGCCTCCTGAACCGCGCCTAGTTTAACTTGTGGCGAGGCCGAGGCAAGCAAGGGCTTTGCAGAGCGGCATTTTCGACGGTGGGAAAGAAGGCCAGCGAGGGCTGCATCATACTCGTGAAACATTCCGGGCCCGGACGCGTAATAATAGCCAAGAGAGGTGCACGATGGACCAGAGCGAGAGACCCAGGCGGCGAGGCTCAATTACCGGCGCGCTGTTCCTAATCGGCCTTGGGGTTTTCTTTCTGTTGATGAATTTAGTGCCGAGCTTCGACCCGTGGACAACGCTGTTTCGCTATTGGCCGATCGTATTGATACTGCTTGGGCTGGGGAAGATTTGGGACGCGCACCGGATGCGTCAGAACCCGGATGCGGGAGACGAGGGATCTTCCGGCACGGTGGTGGCGCTCCTTGTTTTTCTCGCGATACTGGGTCTGGCGCTCACGGTGGGCCGACACGGAACAGAAGGGACAGTCCACTACACCCAAGCGATTGAACTGCAAGGGGCAAAATCAGTGAATACGGTGATCACAATGCCTACCGGCCATTTGATTTTGAGCGGAGGGTCGAGCCGCTTGCTCGATGCTGACTTCGACTACCGCACGGCGGAGGGAAAACCGCGCATCGATTATTCCGTTAACGGTGGCAGGGGACAGCTTGACGTGACGCAAGATGAAAAACACATTCACTTTGGAAGCAGGCGCAACGATTGGACTCTGCGCTTTGACAACGCCATTCCGCTAGACCTAAAGGTCGAATTGGGAGCCGGTAAGAGCGATCTGAATCTGGCGGGTATGAACGTGTCGCATCTGGAAGTCAACATGGGTGTCGGACGGATGGACTTGGACCTGACGGGCGAGCGAAAAGAAGATTTGCAAGTGGATATCCAAGGCGGAGTTGGATCGGCGGAAATCAGGCTGCCGAAAAATGTGGGGGTGCATGTGAATGCGTCCGGCGGTATCGGCAGCGTGAATGCGCGCGGACTACAGCACGAGGGTAGTTCTTACGTGAATGATGTTTATGGCAAAACCCACGCAACGATTCAGGTGAACGTTCAGGGCGGCGTGGGAGAAATCAGCCTGGTCGAAGAGTAGGGCGCAGGTCTCGATTTTCAATCGGTCTCACTGCCCCGCGGATTTGTCCATAAAACTGGCTTGATCGCTTTTCATTTTCTTCAAGCCTTCCATCGGCAAATAGACCATGTGACCGGAATCGTAGGTGGCGTAGGAAACGTTGCTGCGGTATTTCTGCGGCAGGTCAAGATGGTCGATCGTGTAATTTGCGGCGAAGTACGGAGTGGCCAAATCGTAATAGCCTTCCATCACTAGAATTTTTAGGTACGGATTTTTCACGATGGCTTGCCTAATTGCAGATGCGGTATCCGGATAGCCTTGGATCGCCGATCCCCAGTCCCATTTGGCGAATCCGGCTTCTTGTGCAAAGGTGTAATAGGGCATGTCGGTCTTGTAGCCTAGCTCGGTCCGCAAATAATTGTTGAACACAGAAGTGAACGGCGGCTCGGTGGCGGGACCGGTGGGATCGTAAAACCGCGTGTCGAGGAGGCCCTCGGGATCCGGGCCGGTAAAGCGGCCATCCAAGCGGCCGACGCGGACTTTTTGGTCGATGAGCAAATAGTGCGTAAATTTTCCGACGTCGATGCGCAGATTGGCTTCATCGATGACTTCTTTGCTCAACCCAGTGAAACGAGACACCTGATCGATCACTTTCTGCCGCTCTTCGCCCGTCAGCGAATCGCCTTTCGCCAGCGCTTGCGCGTAATCGCCAGAAGCAAATTTTTCGGATTCTTCGCGCGCCTTGGTCATGTCCTGGGCGAGATCGGCGGGCAGCTTGTGATGGTATCCGGCGATCATAGTGAAAGACGGGAGCAGGAAGATGTAAGGCTCGTCATTCGTTTTATTGTCTTCCAGGGTCTGGAAGTTCAGAACCATGGAGAGCAAGGTGATTCCGTTAAAAGAAATTCCCTGGTCCGCGAGGTATCCTGCGATTCCGGCCGCGCGTGTGGTGCCGTAACTCTCGCCCAATATATACAAGGGTGAGGCCCAGCGCTCGTTGCGCGTGATGTACAGGCGGATGAATTCGCTGAAGGCCTCGATGTCGCCCTTAACTCCCCAAAATTTCTTGAACATTTCGGCGTCAGCGGCGCGGCTGAATCCTGTGCCGATGGCGTCAATGAGCACGAGGTCGGTTTTGTCGAGCAAGGTGTAAGGATTGTCTTCGATGTGATAGGGAGCGGGCGGCATGAAGCCTTCGGGTTCAAGCACCACTTTGCGCGGGCCTAGCGCGCCCATGTGCAGCCAAATGCTGGACGATCCAGGGCCGCCATTGAACGCAAACGTTAGCGGACGCTTGGCCGCGTCCTGTCCGTCCAGCGTGTAAGCGACGTAGAACATTTCGGCTTCGATCTTGCCATCGCCACGCTTGATAGGAAGCCGGCCCGTGGTTGCCGAGTATTTCAGCAGCTTGCCGTCAACGGTGATCTGATGGTGCGTCACTACGGGCGCCACTTCGGCCATATCGTAGTGTTCTTCCTTATCGTTAGCTTTATCGCCGCCTTCTCTAGGTTTCTGATCTGGTGGAGGGGTCGCCTCGGGCGCGTTTGTTGTGTTCGGCGGGGTCTTGTTCTCGGCTGGCTTGGTTGCAGCTTGCGACGCTGGCTTCTTTGTATTGGCGGGAGGCGGATTCGCGTTCGATTGAGCTAACGCTGCGCCTGACAGCAAAAATGAAAGTACCACCGCCGCAATCAAAGAACGCATGTAAGCCTCCAATCGAGATTCCGCTTTCTAACTGAAAGCGGCGACAGTCTATATCAACTCGTTCGGGAAACCAAAGTGCGCGGCGCGCCGCGAAGCGTTAGATAAAGCTAATGACAGGCGTTACTGAATGGCGCAGGGTGCCTTGACAGGGGTGCGGGCGGGCGTTAGCGTCGAAAGGAGCGCGCTTGCAGTATCCACGGCGTTGAAAACCACGGGAGCAGACCTTGACGCGGCCTATCATCACATTGACGACGGATTACGGAACGAACGACCATCTGGTTGGAGTGCTGAAGGGTGTGATTCTGAACATCAATCCCGAAGTGAACATCGTGGATATTACGCACAGCATTCTGGCTCACGACATTCTCGACGGAGCGCTGACGCTTAGCCAGGCGTACAAATATTTTCCTTCGAAAACGATTCATTTGGTGGTGGTGGACCCCGGCGTGGGAACGGCGCGGCGGCCGATATTGGTGGCCGGCGACACGCAATATTTTGTCGCGCCGGACAACGGGGTGCTGTCTGCAATTTACGACCAGTCGGAATCGCTCTACGTTTGGAATATCACGTCCGAACACTATTTCAGGCAACCGGTGAGCAACACGTTCCACGGCCGCGATATTTTTGCGCCGGTGGCGGCGTGGCTATCCAAATCGTGGCAGACAGCGAGTTTTGGCGAGGAGATCACGGACTTCGTTCGTTTTGCCATTCCCAAGCCAAAAGTCTCCGGAAACACGATCAAGGGCATCGTTCTGCGCGTGGATAATTTTGGCAACCTGATTACAAATGTGACGGCGGAAATTGTGCCCGCGCTGATTGCGCCGGATGCCAAATTTACCATTCGAGTCGGAAATGCGGCGGTGACAAAAATCGTGCCGACTTTTGCGCAGGGT
This sequence comes from uncultured Acidobacteriota bacterium, assembly GCA_963698005.1. Classification (GTDB taxonomy): domain Bacteria; phylum Acidobacteriota; class Terriglobia; order Acidiferrales; family UBA7541; genus Palsa-295. Next base: position 592,065 of record OY969113.1, on the reverse strand, counting down.
GCGGCGGCGGAAGCGTTCGCGATTATCGGGTCGAGCGGATACGTCGAGATTTGCGTGAATAAAGGCAACGCGGCTCGCACTGTAGGGGCGGGACGCGGCGCGGAAGTCACCGTCGAATTGGGCTAACAGCGGCGAAGAAACTTGCGGGCGCTAGTTAGTATGGTGCAAGAGATACTGATTGTATGCTGCATTGACCTCAGCGGCTAAAGCCCCTTTTGTTTGGAGCGTTAATGTCGGAGCTGAAGCTCCGATCCCCTGAAAAGTGACATACGTTTTGGCACGGAATGAATCCTCAGCGGACCAGAGTGGTGACGATCAAATAGGCGCGCATGTGCGGGTCCATCCAGTCGCGCAACGCGTCGCCGAGAAGATTGAACGCGAGGACAGCGGTGATCACCGCGAGCGCTGGAAAAATTACGAGATGCGGCGCGTCGAACAAATGGCCGCGCGCGTCATTTAGCATGGCTCCCCAGCTTGGCATCGGCGCTAAGACTCCCACACCCAAGAAACTCAGAGTGGATTCGGCGAGAATCGCACCCGCCATGGCGATAGTCGCTAGCACGAGCACGGGCTGCAAAATATTCGGCAGCAAGTGGCGGATTAAGATGCGAGCGTCGGACGCACCCACCGAGCGGGCGGCGAGGACGTAATCCATTTCCTTGGCCTGCAGAATTTGGGCGCGAGCGAGACGCGCGTAGCCCGCCCAACCGGTGACGACTAGCGCGAGAATAACTTTGCCCAATCCTGGACCGAGAAAAGCGGCGAACGCGATGGCCAGGAGAATCCCAGGAAACGAAAGAAAAGCGTTAATCAGAACTATATTTACGAGGCGGTCGAACCAGCCGCCAAAATATCCCGCTAGAGCGCCGATGGCGAGCCCTATGATCCCCGCGCCTAGCACCACGCTTACACTGACGATCATCGAGACGCGCGCGCCGTAAATGATTCGCGAAAGAATGTCGCGGCCAAGCTCGTCGGTTCCCATCCAGTGCGCGAGGTTGGGCGCCTCGAGACGTGCGGCAAGATTTTGCGCCGTGGGGCTGGCAGGCGCGATCCACGGAGCTCCCAGCGCGATAATGACGAGGAATAAAGTCAACGCCACGCCCCAGCGCCCGGGGCCGCTCTGGCGAAGGAAATCGCGCAGGCCGCTCATTCGAATCGCACCCGCGGGTCCGCCAACGCGTAAACCAAATCAGTTAGAAGGTTCACGAAAACGTAAGACACGGCAATCATCAGAATGCAACCCTGCAACAAAGGATAATCGCGCGCGCCGATGGCTTGGACGGCGAGGCGTCCGATTCCGGGCCAGGAAAAAATGGACTCAGTGACAATGGTGCCCGCGAGTAGCGTGCCGAATTGCAATCCGAGAATCGTGATAATCGGAATCAGGGCGTTGCGGAAAGCGTGGCGAAATAGAACGGCGGATTCAGAGAGCCCTTTCGCGCGGGCGGTGCGAACGTAATCGCTAGAGAGCTCTTCGATCACCGAAGTGCGCACCATGCGCGTGAGAATGGCCGCAAGCGCCGCCCCGAGAGTAAGCGCCGGCAGGATCAGATGTGGCAAACCGCCGCGGCCGGAAACCGGAAGCCAGCCGAGGATTACGGAGAAGACGAGAATCAGCACAGGGCCGAGCGCGAAATTCGGCACCGAAAGCCCAAACAAAGTGAAAACGCCGACGGCGTGATCAGCCGACGTTCCACGGCGTTGCGCAGCGAACAATCCTGCGGGAATTCCGATTCCGACGCAAACGAGCAAAGCCACAAAAGCGAGTTCGAGCGTGGCGGGATAATGCGAAATCACAACTTGAAGCACGGGTTGTTGAAACCGAAATGATTCACCAAGGTCGCCGTGCGCGATGCCCACGAGGTAGCGTCCGTATTGCACCGGAAGAGGCAGATCGAGGCCGAGCGTATGGCGGAGCTGCTGCAAGTCGTCCGCGCGCGCGCCTTCGCCTAACATTTGCGCCACGGGGTCACCCGGAATGATGTGCGCCAGCATAAAAACCATGGTGAGGATGAGCCAGAGCGCTGGAAGGGCGAGCAAGAGGCGGAATGAGAGGTAGCGGATCATTTTCCGCGACGCGCTTTCGCAGCGACTTTCGTTTGGGCGGGCGGCTCCGGAGCCGCTTCCGGGGATGCGGTAAACATATTCTTCTGCTCGGCGGCTTGCACTGCGGGCGTTCCGATGGCGGGAGCTGTTGCACTCGCAGCCGCGGCATTCGCGGCCGGTACGCTCAACGATTTGATTTTAACGCGCGACACGCGGCGATGTTCCATTTCCATCACGGTGAAACGAAACCCGTCCGCTTCGAAACTTTCTCCGCCGCGCGGGATGAAGCCGAGGCGGTTCAGGACAAAGCCGCCAATCGTTTCGTACGAAGGATCGTCGGGCAGAATGATGTTGTATTGCGCCTCCAAGTCGCGCACGTTTATCGCGGCGTCAAAAATCATTCCGCCGTCGGGCAAAAGCAGGGGATGCTCGACGACATCGAACTCATCGTGAATCTCGCCGACCATTTGTTCGAGTATATCTTCCAGCGTGGCGAGCCCTAGAATGCTGCCAAATTCGTCAACCACCATCGCGAGGCCGGTGCGCCGCGAGCGGAACTCGACTAAGAGTTCGCTGACAGGCTTTGTCTCCGGGACGATCAGCACATCGCGCAGCATGTTTCGGAGCTGGAATTCCATGGCGGGAAGATGCTCTTCGGCACGGCGCGCGCGATCGAGCAGCACCCAAATCATGTCCTTGATGTGCACGAAGCCGAGGAGATGATCGAGCGAGCCTTCATAGACAGGGATGCGCGAACGCTGAGTGGTGGCAAACATCCTCATCGTGTCTTCCACATTGGCTTCGACGGGAAGAGCATGCACGTCAGGACGCGGCACCATCACTTCGCGCACCTCCACCTGGTGCAACTCCATGGCAGCTTGAATGAATTTCACTTCAGCCGCGGGCAGCAAGCCGCGATCCTGCGCCTGTTGGATCATCACTTGCAGCTCTTCGGTAGAACGTACCAGCGTGTGGCTGTGCGGAGATACGATGCCCAGCGCGCCAACTATTTTTTCGGCGAAGCCGTCCAGCAGATCGATGGCCCAGCGAAACGTATTCAAGAACCAGTAAAACGGACGCGCGATAATCAACGCAACGCGTTCGGCACGCGCAAGACTCAGGCTCTTGGGTACCAGCTCGCCCAACACTACCTGCAGTACCGTGAGCAGTCCGAACGCGATGACGAGCGCCACGCCGTGCGCGACCAAGGCGGCCCACGGCCGCGGAATCGCTTCGACCAGCGGACTTAGAATTCCCGCCAGCGTGATTTCGCCGAGATACCCCAGCGAGAGACTGGCAAGCGTGATTCCAACTTGCACGCCTGAAACCACCCGGCTGAGGTCGCTCAGAAGGCCTTCGACGATCTTGGCGCGCGCGTCGCCTTTTTCAACGAGCTGGCGGACGCGAGACTGACGCACTGCTACGAGAGAAAACTCCGCGGCGGCGAAAAATGCGTTCACGCCTACGAGAGCGAGGACGGCGAATAGGTGTAGCGCTACCATGCGGGCGCGTCCTCAAGGATCGGGTGCGCAGGTCGTATGCAGGCTTTGCGCAGAGCGACACTCGCGCACGGGCAAGATAATGGAGGGATGGATAAGCCAGCCATCATTCGGAATTTTACCAAGACCCGCGCCTGAACGGGGGAAATCCGAGCTTCTGTGCGCCATCCCCGACATCCCTTGCGAGGCCTTGTTGGCGTTCTGGGACGTGCGCTAGAATGCTGCTGGGCGAGAAACGATAAATGTGCCGATGGCGCAGCCCGAACGAGGAAGAATGAGTCCCGTGCCGAACAAGCCAGCAGCCACAGCCGCAGGGCCTTCGCCTAAAGGCGATTTCGAAAAGTCGCTCGCGCGGCTGGAAGAAGTTGTGAAGCGCATGGAAGGCCCCGACTTATCTCTCGACGAGGCTATGAAGCTTTTCGAGGAAGGCGTGACGCTTTCGCGCGAATGCCAGAAACAACTCGAAGAGGCCGAAGGCCGCGTGGAAATTCTGCTGAAGAAAGCGGACGGAAAAATTGTGGCTGAGCCATTCAACACGGACAACAGTCCATCTAATAAGGCATAATTTGCCTGCGTTCTTCAATCCATTTTCCAGCATCACCACGGGAATCGAATGAGCGCGCCGGATTTTTTCCAGCAGGACCACGCCGCGATTGAGGCCGGACTCGAAAAGCTTCTGCCGGCCGATTCCACGCCGCCCGCGTCGATTCATACCGCCATGCGCTACAGCGTTTTCGCCGGGGGAAAACGTATTCGCCCGATCCTGTGCTACGAATCCGCGAAGCTTTTTACTGCGGATGCGTTTGGTGCCATTCCCATCGGCTGCGCTCTCGAATTCATTCACACTTACTCGCTGATCCATGACGATTTGCCCGCGCTCGACAACGATGATCTTCGCCGCGGAAAGCCGACGAATCATAAAGTGTTCGGCGAGGCCATCGCCATCCTCGCCGGCGATGCGCTGTTGACGCTCGCGTTTCAGACTCTCGCAAACTCGCCAATCGAGCCCGCGCGGCGCGTTCGCGTGATTTCTGAGATCGCATCGGCTGCGGGAACGGTTAATGGAATGGTCGGCGGGCAAGTAGCGGACATCGAAGCCGAAAAAAAGGCCGCGGACGCCGCCATGTTGGAATATATCCACCGGTCGAAGACGGCGGCCTTGATTTGCGGCTCGATTGTGACAGGCGCAATCGCAGGCGGCGCGGGAGATGAAGACGTCGCGCGGCTGCGGCGTTTCGGCGAACAAATCGGGTGGGCGTTTCAAGTGGTAGACGACATCCTGGATGTTTCGGAATCTTCCGCGTCGCTGGGGAAAACGGCGGGTAAGGATCTAGCGCAGCAGAAAACGACCTATCCGGCGTTATACGGACTGGAAAAATCACGCGCGATTGCCACGGAACTTGAAACCAAAGCCTTGCGCGAACTGGATTTTTATGGCGAACGCGGAACGCGGCTTCGGCAGGTCGCGCAATTCCTGGTCGCACGCCGCAACTAGTTGCACCGGTTGAAAACCCGCTTATGAAATCCCACCCAACCCGCAACAAAGCGGCGACCGACACTACGCAGAAACAATCCCGGCCGGGAAAATCGCGCCTCGATGTATTGATTGCTGAACGCGGGCTGGCGCCTTCGCGCGAACGGGCCCAGGCGCTCCTTCTCGCCGGAAACGTGCTCGTGAACGGACAAAAAATGGAAAAGCCCGGCTCGCAAGTGGCGACGGATGCGCGAATTGAAATTATCGGCGAAACTTTGCGCTACGCGAGCCGCGGAGGCTTAAAACTTGAAGGTGCGCTGGAAGATTTTGGCGTAAGCCCGCGGGATAAAATTTGCATGGACATCGGAAGCTCGACCGGCGGCTTCACGGACTGCCTGCTACAACGCGGAGCGCTGCGCGTTTATGCCGTGGATGTGTCCGCAGATCAGCTTGACTGGAAGCTGCGCAAGGATCCACGGGTAATTGCGATCGAGCGCAATGCACGCTATCTGCGACCCGAAGATATCGCCGAGCGGGCTGCGCTGATTACCATGGACGTGTCATTCATTTCGGCGACGAAAGTATTGCCAGCGGTTGTTCCAGCGGCAGCGGCCGATGCCAATTTCCTAATTCTGATCAAGCCGCAATTCGAACTGGAGAAACGCGAAGTGGGCAAAGGCGGAATCGTGCGTGATACTGCGCTGCATCAAAAAGCCATCGAGCGCGTCACGGCTGCTGCCGTTGAATGTTCTCTTGAAATTCTCGGCGTGCGTCCGAGCCATTTGACCGGCGCCGAAGGCAACCAGGAGTTTTTTCTCCACGCCCGCGCACGCGGGTAGAGTAGAATTTGCGTCCAAACATATGATTTGCACCGCGGGCATCATCTGCAAACCGGTAAAAGAAATGGTGACGTCGGTTGTTCCGCCGCTGACCGAATGGCTGCAAGCTCGGAAGATCGAAGTGTTCGTGGACGAAGAAACGAAAAGTTGCATCCACACAACATCTCAGGCGTTCGCTCGCGAAGCGCTAGGCCAGAAAGCGGACCTCATTATTGTCCTCGGCGGCGACGGCACACTTCTTTCCGCGGCGCGCGCTCTTCACGGACAAAACGTTCCGATTTTAGCTGTCAATTTGGGCGGCCTCGGATTCCTCACCAGCGTTACTCTCGACGAACTCTATCCGCTTCTGGAGCAGGTTTTGAAGGGCGAGCATCGCATCGGAGAACGCATGATGCTCGAAGCAGAAATTTTGCGCAGTGGAAAAGCCGCCCAGCGAGAACGGGCGTTGAACGAAGCGGTAGCGAACAAGGCGGCGCTTGCGCGCATGCTCGATTTCGACGTTTTCGTGGACACGCGCCACGTGGGACGCTATCGAGCTGACGGAATTATCGTGGCGACGCCGACTGGCTCGACAGCTTATTCACTCGCTGCGGGAGGACCGATTATTCAGCCGGATCTCGACGCGTTCGTGATCACGCCGATCTGCCCGCATATGCTGACGAATCGGCCGCTGGTGATTCCGGATACGTCCCGAGTGGAGTTGGACTTTACGGCAGCGGACGAGCCAGTGTACTTGACGCTCGACGGGCAACTCGGATTCCAGCTCGAGCCCAAAGATCACGTGGTGATCACCAAGTCTTCGTCCAAGGTGAAGTTCGTGCGGCCGCCGCGAAAGACGTACTACGAAGTATTGCGCAGCAAACTTCGGTGGGGAGAACGCTGAGATTGAAGGACGGAAAGAGCGACAAGAGCAGATTCCTCGCTTCGCTCGGAATGACACATTGGCCGCGTGGAAATCACTTGAAGAATTCAGAGACGCCTAGGTTGGTTTGTTCCTGGCGTCATTTCACTTTCAACACGACAAGTGTACGGTCGTCAAACGCGTGGCGCCCATCCGAGAAAGTGTCAACCGCTTCCAAAATGCGATCGGCGATGCCATCGGCCGACAATTCGTGATTTTCGGAAATTAGCGCTCCGAGCCGGTCATGACCGTAAAATTCCGAGGTCGTCGGATTCTGCGTGTCGCCGATGCCGTCGGAGTAAAAAACCACGATGTCTCCCGCGTTGAGAATGTAGCTTTTCTGATCGTACTCAGCCGTTTCAAACATGCCGAGCGGAAAGCCTTCCAGCGGGATGCGTTCGCAGCGGCCATCGTGATACAGGAAAGGCTGCTCCTGGCCTGCGTTTGCGATGCGCAGCTTGTGACGCCCGCGGTGCCACGTTGCAAAACACAAGGTCATAAAGCGGCCTTCGATACGGCGATCTCCGAGAAATCCGTTGATGGCGGTAAGCATTTCGGCGGGACGATATTTTTGCGGAGCAATGCTGCGCAAAGTGCCAATCGCGACAGCGCCGTAGAGCGCGGCGGCGCTTCCCTTCCCGCTGACGTCTCCCATCGCAATGGCCAATTCCTGCGGACCGTAACGTAAAAAATCGTAGAGGTCGCCGCTAAGTTCACGCGAAGAAACCACGCGCGCGGCAATATCGAGGCCGAATTCAGGCCCAGGCAAACGAGGCAACAGCGCGCCCTGAATGCGCCGCGCGGCGCTCAAGTCGCGCTCCATGCGCGCTTCGTCACGCGCCACCTGTTCGTAGAGCCGGGCGTTTTCAATCGAGACGGCCAGGTGCGCGGCGAGAATCGAAAGCGCCTGCACGTGATCGGGGGTGAAATAGTTGAGCTGCGGACTTTCGAGATCCATCACTCCGATCACGCGGTCTTTATAGACCATGGGCACGGCCATTTCGGAGCGCGTCTCAGGATTCACCATTAGATAGCGCGGATCGAGTTTTACGTCAGGAACCACGACGGGACGCCGTGTGGACGCCGCCGCGCCGACGATTCCTTCGTGTCCGGGCACCGCATATTTTTCCTGGGTGCGCTGGCCGAATTTCACGGTGACGCGATGGTGAAATAGCTTGTCGTTCTCGTCGTAAAGCAAAATGGAAAAAATCTGGTAATCGATCAGGCGCTTGGTGAGTTCTGCCGCGCGCCGCAGGACTTCTTCGACGGAAAGCGAAGAGTTCGCTTCGCGAGCCACTTCATTCAGGAGCAACAGCGTTTCGGATTGATTTTTTTCGTGTTCGAACAGCCGGGCATTTTCGATGGCTCCGGCAATGCGGCTGGCTACCAGCGCGAGGATGTTCTGTTGATCGCGGGTGAAATAATCGACCTGGCTGCTTTCGATGTCGAGGACGCCAATTACGCGGCCGCGCACAATCAGCGGAACGGCCAATTCCGATCGGACCGCGTCCAGCGCGTTCAAATAGCGCGGATCCTTGCGAACGTCGGCGACGCGGATCGGCTGGCCCGTGGCCGCGGCCGAACCGATGATTCCCTCGGCCATGGGAATTCGCCAGTGCTTCACCACTTCCGGGCGATGGCCGATGGCAAAGCGAAAATACATCTGGTCGGTTCCCTCTTCGGGTAACACGACCGCGAAGATTTCATAATCGATCAGCCGCTTGATTTGCGCCGCAGCGCCTGCGAGCACTTCGTCCAAGTTCAGCGAGGCGTTAATTTCCTCGCTAATCTCGGCGAGAATCGCGAGAGTCTCCGCCGGGAGATCCAGCTTCGGATTGAGGCCTGTAGATTCCATTTTTCTGTGGATGGAGCGCCTCGGCCCCCGCCAAGGTTTTCACGATGACCCGCGCTTATGCGCGCGCCGCGAGTGTCGCAATCAATTAATTATATCAGGCGTACGACGGTTGCTCGGGGCAGAAATCCGGACAATCTAGCGTGCTTAATATTTGCCGCTCGCGCCGGATGAATCAGCGCTGCCGGCGGGATTCGAGCCGCGGAGTTGTTCGATGATCTTCACGCCTGAGCTCGTTCCGATGCGTGTGGCGCCCGCTTCCACCATTTTTCGCACTTCTTCCAGCGTGCGCACGCCTCCGGCGGCCTTGATTCCGGTGCCGCTGCCGACGGTCTCGCGAATCAGGCGCACATCTTCCACTGTGGCGCCTCCGGGACCAAAACCAGTGGAAGTCTTGACGAAATCGGCGCCGGCTTTCTTGGCCAGGAGCGAGCCGCGAACTTTTTCTTCGCGGGTCAAGAGCGCCGTCTCGAGAATTACCTTGCACAGCGCTCCCGCGCGATGGCTCGCGTCGGCAACTCCGCGAATGTCAGCTTCTGCCAGAGCTTCCTGGCCGGATTTCAGCGCGCCGACATTTATGACCATGTCGATTTCCTGCGCGCCGGCTTTGAGCGCTTCGCCCGCTTCAAATTCCTTTACGATGGGAAGCGTTGCGCCGAGAGGAAAACCAACCACGGCGCAGACGCGAACTTCCGTTCCGCGTACCAATTCGGCAGCCTGGGAAACGTTCCAGGGATTCACGCAAACGGAGGCAAAACCGTAGTCGATGGCTTCCTCGCAGAGTCGCTGAATATCTTCGCGCGAGGCTTCGGGCTTCAGCAGAGTGTGGTCGATCAACCGCGCGATTTCGGATTCTTTTTGTGCCACGCTTATTCCGTCGGAAGGCTGAGAATACATACGTCTTTTAGGTTGCGATAGCGTTCCGCGTAATCCAGGCCGTAGCCAACCACAAACTCGTTCGGGATTTTAAAGCCGATATAGTCCGCCTTCACGTCTTTAATCCGGCGCGAAGGTTTATCCAGAAGCGCGGCTACGCGCAAAGTCTTCGGCTTTCTTTGTTTCAAAATGCGGAGGAGGTAGCTCAGCGTCAAGCCGGTATCCAGAATATCTTCGACCACCACGACGTTGAGGCCCTGGATGCTGCTGTCGAGGTCTTTCAGAACGCGCACTTGGCCGGAAGATTGTTTGCCTTTGCCATAGCTGGAGACAGCGATGAAATCGATTGAAGTATCGAGGCTCAGTTCGCGGACAAGGTCGGAGAGAAAAATGCACGCGCCTTTCAGCACTCCGACGATATGGACGCGCTCTCCCTTGAAATCTTTGGTGATTTGATGCGCGACCTGGCGAACGCGCTTCTGAATCGCAGAGCGGCGGATTAAGACTTTCAGTTTATCCCGTCCCGCCGCGACTGGCATTTTGGTTTCGCCCCGCTGAGAAGGCGGCTACTCTATCGCACAGGGTTGCGGATGACAAGGCAGAGCTAAACTCAAGAATCGCGCTAGCCACTGGACGTCTGCTGAAGGTCAAAGTTGGACGGGAGGGCGAAAGTCGATGGAAGCGAACAAATTGGCGGAGCCGTGGTTGCGCGGCACGTTAGCTGAGGTGCCGGCGGTGCCGCGGGCTGTGTTGCACGCGCTGGAGCTTGCCGAGGAAGATCTGAAGCGATGGTGCGGGACGTTGAGCGATGAGGAATTCAACGCGCGGCCTGCGGGGATTGCGCCAGTGGCGTTTCATTTGCGGCATATTGCGCGCAGCATTGACCGGCTGTTGACCTACGCGGAAGGAAACCAACTGAGCGATGCACAAATCGCGGCGATGAAGAGCGAGTTGGATGCTGGCGCGAAACGCGAGGCGCTGTTTGCGGAATTGGATCTGGCGCTGCGGAAAAGCGCGGTGCGAGTTCGCGCGTTCGATGCGGCACGGCTTAATGAGGCGCGCGTGGTAGGGAAAAAGGAATTGCCAAGTACACTGGGCGGCTTGCTGCTTCACGTGGCGGATCATACGCAGAGGCACGTGGGGCAAGCCGTGACCACCTCGAAGATCGTGTTAGCGCAACACAGCTAGTCAGCAGCGGTAGCGGCCGATTTTGCCGCAATCGCGGGCGCGCGGTGCTCCGTGGGCTTCGGCGCGGGCGCATGCTTCGATTCGTTTGCGGGCGCGGCCGGCTTGGAATGATCGAATTGAGCTGACTCAGTGGACCCTTCGAGCGCGGTGGTGGAAGCGGTACCGCTAGTAATCACCTGTTGCACCGCGTCGAAATATCCAGTGCCGACGAAGCGCTGATGCTTAACGGCTTCGTAATCGTGATTCCGCTCTGAATCGAATTCCTTCTCTTGCAGCTCGCAGTAGGCGGTCATGCCGCTCTGTTTGTACGTGCGGGCAAGATCGAACATGGTCAAGTTGAGCGCGTGGAAACCGGCCAGGGTGATGAACTGGAATTTGTAGCCCATGGATGCGAGTTCGCGCTGGAATTTGGCGATGGTGGCATCATCGAGATTCTTCTTCCAATTGAACGAAGGCGAGCAATTGTAGGCCAGCATTTTGTCCGGGAACTTTGCGTGAATCCCGTCCGCAAACTTTCGGGCTTCCGCTAGATCCGGCTTGGAAGTTTCGCACCAGAGCAAATCCACGTAAGGCGCGTAGGCGAGGCCGCGCGCAATGGCGGAGTTAGTGCCGCCGCGAATACGGAAGAATCCTTCGGCGGTACGCTCGCCGGTGATGAATTCACGGTCGCGCGGGTCGATATCGCTGGTGAGAAGCGTGGCGCTGTCGGCGTCCGTGCGCGCCATGAGCAAGGTGGGAACGCCCATCACGTCCGCTGCGAGCCGAGCAGCCACCAACTTGTGAATGGCCTCAATCGTCGGCACCAGAACTTTTCCCGCCAGATGGCCGCATTTCTTGGCAGAAGACAACTGGTCTTCAAAATGGACGCATGCTGCGCCCGCTTCGATCATGGCCTTCATCAACTCAAAGGCATTTAGGTTGCCGCCAAAGCCGGCTTCGGCGTCTGCAATCATAGGAGCGAACCAGTACGTGTCGTCCTTCGCTTCGGCGTGATGAACTTGGTCCGCGCGCATCAGAGCTTGATTGATTCGGCGCACGAGACTTGGAACGCTGTTGGCGGGGTAGAGACTTTGGTCCGGGTACATCTGCCCGGAATCATTGGCATCGGCGGCAACTTGCCAGCCGCTGACGTAAATCGCCTTCAGGCCGGCCTTGACCTGCTGAACGGCTTGATTGCCCGTCATGGCGCCCAATGCCGGAACGTATTCTTCTTCGTGCAGCAATTTCCACAGGCGCTCAGCGCCCAGTTTCGCCAGGGTGTGCTCGACGTGAACCGAACCGCGCAATTTTTCGACGTCGGCGACGGGATACGGGCGAGTGACGCCCTTCCAACGGGGATTCGTTTCCCAGTCCATACCGTGGTTTGAGGAATTGCCGTTCGAAGAAGTTCCGTTGCTGGCCATTTGTGTCGCCTCTCTTTAACTAAAGCTTGCGGAAGAAAACTGTCTGCTGGGGCCTCAGACCTGCGACTTTGCGAGGCAAAACATTGTGCCGCGCGGAGCCATGCGGCGACAGACGCGAGTGTGAGGCAAATGAGGCTATCAGTCAAACTGATTGTCATTATCATATTGATAGAATTCTGTTATCGGGTCCAGTACAATAGTTCTACAGGAAATTCCGTGAAGGGGTACCGATGGAAATCGACCAGATAGAAACATTTCTAGCAGTGGTAACCTACGGCGGATTTCACCGCGCGGCGGGAGCCTTGCGCGTGAGCCAGCCCGCCGTCAGCGCGCGCATTCGCGCTTTGGAAGATTCGCTCGGCGTAAAGCTCTTTACCCGCGTGCACTCCAACGTCCTGCTATCCGCCGCCGGAAAGGCGCTGCGGCCGGTTGCCGAGCAATTGCTGCGGACCGTCGCGCTGGCGAGGCAAGCCGTGCATGTATCGCAGCCTTCCGAGGGTGGAGTGCTGAACATTGCCGCGGCTCTATCCATCTGCACCTATTTTTTGCCCGACGTAATGAAGGAGTACCAATCGAAGAATCCGAAGGTACTGGTGAACCTTCGCTCGGGGACTTCCCTGCAAGTGTTAAAAATGGTTCTGGACGGCGAAGCCGATATCGGCGTGGCGCGGTCGCTGCATCATCCGGAAGTGGAAACGACGACGTTGCGCGATGATCCGCTGATTCTCGTTGGGCACCCGACACACGCGGCGGCGCAACAAAGCCGAGTGCGCCTGGAGGAGACGGAGTCGTGGCCGCTGATATTTTTCGACCGCGGATCGAGCGACTGGACGCTAAGCCAGGGTCTTTTTCGGCGCGCGGGGCTGCTGCCAAACGTGGTGCTGGAAGTGGAGACGATCGAAGCGGCGAAGAAAATGGTGGAACGGAAGCTGGGGCTCAGCTTCCTTCCGCAGATTGCAGTGACCACGGAGCTTAGGCGCGGCAAGCTCGTCGCAATTGAAATCATCAACGCCGAGCCACTGCGCCGGAACTTGGACGTGATTCATCCCCGGCACCGCGCTCTCTCGCGGGACGCGCAAGCGTTCCTGATTCTATTGCAGAGCGCCGCCGCAACGCCTGTGCCGCTGACCAAGAAAGTTTCGAAACCCAAGAGCGCACGACCGAAGACGAACAAGAAGCCGCGCGCGCGATAGGTGTCGGGTAGCCTAAGTCCCAGTCAGATACCAGGGGACATTAATGATGGCTACGTTCTGATTTCCCCGGAGAAGCATGAGTCCTTTCATGAGCTCGCCGCGGTTGCTCTGCAAAAAATAGTGATACCAATGAAGCTCGATTAATTCCGGAACGATCAGCACTATTTGGCGGTCCGGGTTTTCCACCTGCAGCATCAGCACGTAATCCACGACAGGCGTAATCACAAGTCGATACGGCGATTGCAGTTCGACGTATTTCGGTACCGGCAACCCGGCGCGGCGGGCTGGCTCTTCGACCAGACTAGGCCACTCGTCCTTGAGCTGTTCTTTCTGATCTTCTTTGCAAACGTGTACGACATGGATATCCGCGGAAATGGTGAAGGCGAATCGAAGCCCTTTTTGGATCGGCTTGCTCCACCTGTAAACCGGCAAGACAACCAGCGGCGGCTTGACCGGCGCGATTTCCAAAGGCTCCCGAGTGAGTATTTCATCGTCCACGCGAACAAAATAACGTTTCACGGCCATCATCAGCAAAAGCAGCGCGGGAATAAGCACCGCTGTAACCCAAGCTCCCTCGATGAACTTTGCAAGCAGGACGACGATCACTGTCGCGCCCGTTGCGATGGCTCCCAGCCCGTTGACGAACATGCTTCGACCCGAACCGCGGCCTTTGTTCTTTTTCCAGTGCGCCACCATTCCGGCTTGCGAAAGCGTGAAAGCCAGGAAGGCGCCGACAGCGTAAAGAGGAATGAGCCTGTTTGTGACACCGCGAAAAACAATTAAGAGAGACCCAGCGAGAATTGCGAGGACATAAATGCCTTGCGAATAAACCAGACGGCGTCCGCGAAGGCTGAAAGAATCCGGTAGATAGCCGTTCAATGAAATCGCCCGGCACAAACGCGGGAAGTCAGCAAACGCAGTATTCGCCGACAACGCAAGAACCGTCAGAACCGAACCGATGGTGACGTAATAGAAAACTCCGCGGCCCGCGACTGCGGCAACGATCATGGACAAAACGCTTTGATATCCCGGCAGCCCCGGGTCGGTGGCCGCAATGTGGTAAGCGCGGACAAGATAAGCGATCCCCGCAAGCATCACCATCAAGAGAGCAATAATGATCGTGAGAACGCGGCGAGCTGTGTTCACAACCGGCTCGCGAAATGCGCGAACGCCGTTGCTAACGGCCTCCACACCGGTCATGGCCGTGCAGCCGTTAGCGAAAGATTGCAGCAACAACCACACGCTCACTGCAGCGATCGCAGAGGAGGGAGCTGGGGGAGGTATCGCGACTGGAACCGGATGTCCGCCAGCCATAATCGATTTAAAAACTCCGAAAGCCAGCGCCGCGAGCAAAGTCCCGATGAACAAGTAGGTGGGAACCATGAAAATAATGCCGGCTTGCCGCATTCCCCGCAGATTGATAAATGTGATGAGAACCAAAATGCCCAGACACAGCAGCGTTGTATGCGGCAGAAGCTTTGGGAGCGCGGAAACGAGCGCGCCGACTCCGGCTGAAATACCTACGGCGACGGTCAGGATGTAGTCAATCATCAGCGCGGAGGCTGCAAGCAATCCCGCGAACGCGCCAAGATTTTCCGAAGCAACCGTGTAAGAGCCTCCGCCCCCCGGATACGCCGCGATCGTTTGACGGTAGGAAAAGTAGACGATGGCGAGCAGAACGATAATGCTGGTGCTGATGGGAACGATGTAAGCGATCCCCGCGGCGCCCAACGGGAGCAAGAGCGTGAGCGCAGCTTCCGGCCCGTACGCGGCCGAACTCAGCGCATCCAATCCGAATATGGGAATGCCGGATGCGACGCCGAGCTGCTCGGCCCTTTCGTCGGATGCGGCAAGCGGCTTTCCAAGACAAATATCCAAAAAGTTCATCGTTCCTCGAGGCCACACACTTCGTAGAGCTCAAATTAACACGACAGATTAATTTGTCTAGCCCGAGAAAAGAATCCCAAAGAGGCGCGGCTGTCGCGCAGTATTATTGCTATTCAACTACGCTCGGACGTCATGTGAGTTGCAGTCACGGAATATTTGTTTGAATACCTCATAGGGCGGCTAGGAATCGCGTTAGACTCTCAAGAATGAGGTTCTGTATATAGTAATTCACGGTCCTGGTGATTCTAATAGCCGAGATATACGATTCACCAGACGGTCGAATGGCGAGAAGTTGCATCATACACGGAGAAGTTAATCTTCCCGGGAGGGTCTTTACCGTGGGTAAAAAGATCCCAGTCTTATCAGCATTACTTTTGCTGTTAGTTTTCTCTGGCGCCTGCGGCGGAAGCAGCCACAGCTCATCGCACGACGAAGTACCTGTCGTCGTCTCGATCTCCGACCAGCCATCCAATGTCGGCGTCTTGTCGTTTGATATTCAGATCACGGGCGCGTGTTTGGTTAGCAGCTCGCATGTAGCGCCGACGAACTGTAACGGATCCCAAAACCTGCTGCCTGAGGCGCCCCTGACCGTGCAGCTTGAGAGCATGCAGACGCCGCAGCAATCTGACGTGCTAGCCACGACCAATGTGCAAGGCGGCAGCTACAGCGGTATCCTGGTCACCTTCGGGACTGCTGCCGCGGCGGTCAACGTCGATCCGAACTCGACGGACGCGGATACTGCAACGCCTCGAAATTCGTGCACAGCGGCAGCCACGCCTAAGATCTGTGAACTCTCTCCGACATTTACGTCGAGTTTCGTAAGCCTGCCCTTTCCCAAGGCGGCCACCCTTTCGGCGGGTCAACCCACGAGTGTCTCGATAGAATTCAGCGTGGCGGACTCTTTGGTAGGCACGACGGCGGGCAGCACCACTACTTTCACGATTACTCCGATTCTCGCGGCGGATATCAGCACGATCGCAGATTCTGCCGGCAGCCTCGCTGATATCAGTAACGTTACGGGGCCCGTAACGGGCATCGTAACTACCAGCTTCACCGTAGCGGATGCTGCGACGGGGCAGCCTGTGACGGTGGACACGTTCTCCGGGACCACGATGTTTAACGGCTTTTCTAACTGCACTACGAACAACCTGGCTTGCGTTCAAGCCGGCCAGATCGTTACCGTGAATTACGCCGTCAGCGATTCGAATCCGCTGGTGCTGTCGGCGTCGTCTGTTACAGACAATAATGGCTTTCAAAATGGGCAAGCGTTCGAAGGCACGGTAGTCGCCACGACACCGACCCCGATGGTCCTTGTAACGGCGGTACTCGCGGGCAATACGCAAGGGGTGAACGCAGGCCAAGTGCTCACGCTTGTGGCGCCTTCTACGAGTGCAGGCTTCTCGGTTGCGGTGCCGGCCGGCCAGACTCTGCCCGCGAGCGTTTCGTTCGCCGGGGCGGGCGATCTGGTGGTTGGTCAAAACGTGCTGATCGATTCAACCGGAGTGGATGACGGCGTCGTCACTTCGGACGCGATTGAGTTGGAACCGACTCAGTTTGACGGCACCGTTTCCAGTATCACGTCGCCGAATTTGACGGTCAACGGCCTGAATAATTTCTTCAATGACCGCGGCATTGCAACCGTCCAGGTGCAAACAGGCACGCAAACGAGCTTCGAAGGAACCGTAGCGACGAGCGGTTTTAAAGGTCTAACCATCGGTGATGAGGCCAACTTCGACGGCTTTTTGTTCAACGGCGGCGCAGGCCAAAGCCCGGTCGTTTTTGGTGAGGATATTTTTGATAACACGAATCCTGGCGCAATGAAGAAACCAAACTAAGTTCGATTGCGAAGTGTCGGGTAGCGCACCTTGATGGCTCCGCGCGACCTTTGCTTGTCTTCTGGCCGACGCTTGGTGAGGCTGCCGGTCTGAATGGAATCTGCTTTGCCCACATTGGTGGGTGGTTCGATCACCTTTTCGACGCCTTTTTGTTTACATATTTCCTGGCCTTCCCCTCCGGTCGCAAATCACAAGTAGGGCCTCCGTTACCGTTGGGCTGGTTCGTGGCTTTAGTGAACAATACTAACGACATGCCACCGCTTTTCGGCACCAGGTGCGAAACGTTGTTTGTAACCAAATGGCTGTCTGAATCGTCGGAATAGAGACGGGCTTATAGTGCCATTTCTGTGCGCGGCTGATCAGGGTAGGTCCTGCTGCGGGTTTTGTTAAAAAAGGGAAATCGAACAAAAGCTAGCATAAGTTATCATTGCAGCCGGCTCTTCTGGAGTACGGGAAGCCTAGCCCCTTTTCAAGCATGTGCTCATCACTACGGCGCTAAATCGGAGCACGTGAAAGATTGGAAACACTGTCGATAGCAGGGCCCGAACGGTTCAAGATCCTGTCCCGAAAAGAGGAACTGCAAATTGCCCGATAATCCGCCCAGTACACCGAACTCTCCAAACATCCCAAGTTCCGCCGGAGGGTCAAACACCCCCGGCACACCCAACGCTCCGGGCGGGCCGAACGCACCAGTCACGATCAGTACCAAAGACTCTCCAAGCACCACTGCGACGGCTCCGCCGGCGGTGGCCCCTCCGCCGCCAAAATCCCCTGCTCGCGCGGACGAGCGCCCGCGCAAGAGCTATGCATGGATTTGGATCGTGATCATCCTCGTGGTGCTTCTTGGCGTTTTCTACTTTTATCGCCAGCACGTGAAGGCGGTGGAAGCCGCCCAAGCTCAGGCCAAACAGCCTCGCCCAGGCGTTCCAATTCAAACAGTCACGGCGCGGACGGGCGACATTGGCGTGTACATCAACGCTCTGGGAACAGTTACGCCGGTGTATACCGCGACCATCACCAGCCGCGTGGACGGGCAAATCACAAACGTGGCCTATCGCGAAGGGCAAATGGTCCGCAAGGGAGATCTTCTGATCGAAATTGACCCGCGACCTTTTGAGGCTGCGCTTATACAGGCGCAAGGCACTCTCGCAAAAGATGAGGCGGTGTTGAACGAGGCAAGGATCGACCTAAACCGCTTTCAGCAAGCGTACGACCGCAACGCTATTGCCAAGCAGCAGCTCGACGATCAAGGACAATTGGTGAAGCAGGATGAAGGAACGGTGAAGCAGGACCAAGGAACGGTGGCAAGCGCCGCAACGAACGTCGATTACACCCGTATTGTCGCGCCCATAGAAGGGCGCGTAGGGCTTCGGTTGGTGGATCCCGGCAACATCGTTACTTCGGGCGCGACTACCGCGCTGGTCGTGATCACGCAACTTCAGCCCATTACCGTGATTTTCAGCGTTGCGGAAGACTACCTACCGCAGATTCAGAAACAGTTGCGCAACGGGCAGAGGATGCCGGTGGATGTGTTCGCGCGCGATCAAACGACAAAGTTGGCGACAGGCTTTCTTTTGACATTGGACAATGTGATCGACCAGACCACCGGCACTTTGAAGCTGAAGGCAATTTTTCAAAATCAGGATAACGAACTGTTTCCCAACCAGTTTGTGAACGCAAGATTGCTGGTGGATACGCAGCGCGGGGTCACGCTGGTTCCTGCGGCAGCTATTCAGCGTAACGCCCAGGGCGCCTTTGTTTACATCATCGGTTCAGATAATACGGCAACTTTGCGGACGATCACGGTAGGCACAACCGATGGCAACACAGCAGCCGTGCAAAATGTGAACGCCGGTGACGTAATTGCGGTGAACGGGTTCGATAAGTTGCAAAACGGCGCGAAAGTCACCATCAATAACCCCAGCGGCAACGGCGGAAATAACGGAGCCTCCGGAAGCCCCGCAAATGGGGCAAGTAAGAACGGTCCGGTGCCCGCGAGCACGAATCCCACTGGCGCGAGCAGGGGGACTCATCAGTGAGCCCATCTCGCCCATTTATCCTTCGGCCTGTGGCCACTTTTCTGCTAATGGCCGCGATTATGCTCGCAGGATTCGTGGCGTACTTGCAGCTTCCTGTTTCCGCTCTTCCGGAAGTTGACTATCCCATCATTCAAGTTGTGACGTTTTACCCCGGAGCGAGCCCCGACGTGATGGCGTCAGCCGTCACCGCACCTCTGGAGAGGCAGTTTGGCGAAGTGCCCGGTCTGAATCAGATGACCTCGACAAGCTCGGACGGAAGTTCGGTCATCGTTCTGCAATTCTCTCTCGATTTGAACATTGACGTCGCGGAACAAGAAGTGCAAGCGTCAATCAACGCGGCCCAAAGCTATTTACCGGCCGATCTTCCGGTCCCACCTGTCTACAGCAAGACGAACCCGGCGGATGCGCCGATTCTGACGCTGGCCTTGACTTCTTCCGCTATCCCACTTTCGCAAGTGGAAGATCTCGCAGACACGCGCCTGGCGGAGAAAATCGCGCAGGTGACCGGAGTCGGCCTGGTGAGCATCAGCGGAGGGCAGAAGCCGGCCGTGCGAATCCAGGTGAATCCAACAGCGCTATCTTCTTATGGCATCAACCTGGAAGACGTCAGGACGGCCGTTCAAAATACTAGCCTCGATCTCGCCAAAGGCAACTTTGACGGCCCGCATCAGGATTATCAGATTGACGCGAACGACCAACTCCTCACCAGTAAGGATTTCCAGAACGTGGTTGTGGCGTACCACAACCAAAGTCCGGTCATTCTGTCGGATGTGGCGCGCGTGATTGATGACGTTGAGAATACAAAGCAAGCAGCCTGGATGAACACGACGCCCGCGGTGATTATGAACATCCAGCGGCAACCGGGCGCCAACATCATTCAAGTTGTGGACCGGGTGAAAAAACTCTTGCCGCTGTTGCAAAGTAACCTGCCCGCGTCCGTCAACGTAATCGTGCTTACCGATCGCACAACTACTATTCGCGCCTCGGTGCAGGATGTGGAATTTGAACTAATGCTTACCATTGCGCTGGTCGTGATGGTCATCTTTCTTTTCTTGCGAAGTCTTTCCGCCACGATTATCCCCAGCGTGGCCGTGCCTCTATCGATCATGGGCACGTTCGGCGTGATGTATTTGGCGGGCTATAGCCTGAACAATTTAACATTGATGGCGTTGACAATTTCAACAGGCTTTGTGGTGGACGACGCCATCGTAATGATCGAGAACATCGTTCGCTTCATCGAAGAAGGCGATCCGCCGCTGCAGGCCGCCTTGAAAGGGTCCGAACAAATCGGATTCACCATCGTTTCGTTGACCATTTCCCTGATTGCTGTGTTGATTCCGCTGCTGTTCATGGGAGACATCGTCGGAAGGCTTTTTCGTGAGTTCGCCATTACGCTCAGCGTAACCATCCTCGTGTCTGCGGTCGTTTCTTTGACGCTCACGCCCATGATGTGCGCCAAGTTGCTCAAACATCAGCCGGAATCGCAACGCGGGCGTTTCTACCAGGTATCGGAGCATGCATTTGAGAGCGTTATCGCTTTTTATGGGCGAACGCTTAGGTGGGTGCTGAAGCATCAGACTGCGACGCTGTTTGTCGCGCTCGCCACCCTGGTTCTCACTATTGTGCTCTACATCATCGTGCCCAAAGGATTTTTCCCGGTACAGGATACCGGCCTCATCCAAGGCATTTCGGAAGCATCGCAGTCAATTTCATTTCCGGCCATGGCCCAGAAACAGCAGCAACTGACCGAAGTAATTTTGAAGGATCCCGCGGTCGAGAGTCTTTCCTCATTCATCGGAATCGACGGGACCAACCAAACGCTGAACAGCGGTCGCATGCTGATCAATCTGAAACCGCTCAATCAACGGAAGATGAATGCGTCGGATGTGATTCGCCGTTTGCAGCACAATCTGGAAAAGATCGAAGGAATCACGCTCTACATGCAGCCGGTCCAGGACATCACGGTAGACGATCGCGTAAGCCGTACCCAATATCAATACACTCTGGAAGATCCGGACTCTAATGAGTTGAATCTGTGGACCGCAAAACTGCTGGACAAATTAAAACAGATTCCGGAACTGGAGGATCTTGCTACCGATCAGCAAACGCAAGGATTGGCGGCCTCCCTGATAATCGATCGAGTGACGGCTTCGCGCATGGGAATCACGCCGAACATGATCGATCAGACTCTATATGACGGATTTGGACAACGGCAAGTGGACACGATATACACGCAACTGAACCAGTACCACGTGATCATCGAGACGATGCCGGAGTTTCAGAAAAATCCCGCAAAGCTGCAAGACATTTATGTGCGGTCGGCCATTGCACCCTCAGCCACATCAACGGGCCCCTCCGCTACGAACAGCGCTGCCACCAGTGTCGTGACCGCCACAACAGCGACAGGTGGTTCTGCGGGCACACCAAGTCCATCCGCTTCTTCGTCGGCCCTGCCGAGTTCCGGCTCGTCGAATCCCACGGCCGTGGCCGGCACGAACGGAGCCGCCGTCCCGCTCAGCGCCTTCACCCATTTTCAATCCAAAACCGCACCGCTGTCGGTGAACCATCAGGGACAATTCCCTGTCGTGACGCTGTCTTTCAATCTGGCGCCGAACGCCTCACTAGGTGAAGCGACCAAAGCGATCGAAAAAGCCCAGCAGGAAATCGGAATGCCGCTCAGCATTCAAGCCGCGTTTCAGGGCACCGCGGCATCGTTCCAGGCGTCGCTGAGCAACGAGCCGATATTGATTCTGGCGGCGCTCGTAACCGTTTACATCGTGCTGGGTATTCTTTACGAGAGCTATATTCATCCGCTCACGATTCTTTCCACGCTGCCTTCCGCAGGCGTCGGCGCGATTCTGGCTCTCTTGATTTGCGGATCCGAACTGAGCGTCGTCGCGC
This sequence comes from uncultured Acidobacteriota bacterium, assembly GCA_963698005.1. Classification (GTDB taxonomy): domain Bacteria; phylum Acidobacteriota; class Terriglobia; order Acidiferrales; family UBA7541; genus Palsa-295. The sequence goes on along the minus strand of OY969113.1, from coordinate 570,129 downwards.
TGATAGGAATTATCCTGCTCATTGGAATCGTGAAAAAGAACGGCATCATGATGATCGATTTCGCGTTGGAAGCGGAACGCAAGGAAGGCAAAAGCTCCGAGGAAGCGATCTACGAGGCTTGCCTGCTGCGTTTCCGTCCCATCATGATGACCACCATGGCTGCTCTGCTCGGAGGTCTCCCGCTCGCGCTGGGCTCGGGAATCGGATCCGAGCTGCGGCGTCCTCTCGGCATCTCGATGGTAGGCGGTCTGCTGCTCAGCCAAGTGCTCACGCTGTATACCACGCCCGTTATTTACATCTACTTCGACCGCCTGGCAAAGAAAGTTTCGGCCTGGCGGACGGGAGGTTCCGGACAAGGAGCCGCGGAGACCGTGCCGGCGGATTAGCCATGAGCCTATCATCTCCATTTATAGAGCGACCTGTAGCCACCACACTCCTGACTGTAGCCCTTGCGCTTGCAGGTGTTGTGGCGTTCAAAGAATTGCCGGTGGCAGCCCTGCCTCAGGTTGATTTCCCCACAATTTCCGTCGGTGCCGGCTTGCCGGGAGCGAGCCCTGAAATCATGGCTTCCTCCGTGGCTACTCCGCTCGAGCGCCAGTTTGGCCGAATTGCAGGCGTCACCGAAATGACGTCAACCAGCAGCATTGGAACCACAAGCATCACGCTTCAATTCGATTTGAATCGCGACATAAACGGCGCGGCCCGGGACGTTCAGGCCGCGATCAACGCCGCGCGCAGCTACCTGCCGGCAAACCTGCCGAGCAATCCAAGCTACCGGAAGGTAAATCCCGCGGATGCCCCGATCATGATTCTCGCGCTCACCTCGGACGTTTACGATCGCGGCCCCATGTACGACGCAGCTTCCACCATCATTCAGCAGAGACTTTCGCAAATTGAAGGCGTCGGCCAAGTCAGCGTGGGCGGGAGCTCCTTACCGGCCGTGCGCGTAGAAATCAATCCGACTCAGTTGAACAACTACGGCCTTGGGCTGCAGGACGTTGCATCCATGTTGAGCAAGCAGAACGCCAATTCGCCCAAAGGCCAAATATCAGACGACACGGGGACCGCTGATATAACCACCAACGATCAGCTCCTTAAAGCCGAGTATTACAAGCCGCTGGTCGTCGGTTATCACAACGGTGCTGCCGTCAAGCTCTCCGATTTTGCTGACGTAGTGGATTCGGTGGAAAATATTCGGGCGGCCGGTTTCGTGAACGGTAAGCCGGGCATTTTGTTAATCATTTTCCGGCAGCCGGGCGCCAATATCATCGATACGGTCGATCGCATTCGAGCGTCCATTCCTTCTTTGAAAGCTTCCATTCCCGCCGGCGATGGACTTCACCATCATGCTCGACCGTACGACCACCATACGCGCATCCGTGAGCGATGTGGAACGCACGCTGGCCATATCGATTGGACTGGTGATCCTAGTGGTTTTTCTTTTCCTACGCAATGTGCGCGCCACCCTCATCCCCAGCGTGGCCGTCCCGGTCTCCTTGATCGGCACGTTCTCCATCATGTATTTATGCAACTACAGCATCGATAACCTATCCATGATGGCCTTGACCATCGCAACCGGCTTCGTCGTGGACGACGCCATTGTTGTAATTGAAAACATCTCGCGCTACCTGGAGGAGGGGCTTTCTCCGATGGACGCGGCGCTAAAAGGAGCAAGCGAGATTGGCTTCACCGTGCTTTCCATCAGTATCTCTCTGGTAGCCGTGTTCATTCCCATCCTGCTGATGAGCGGCATCGTCGGCAGGCTATTTCGCGAGTTTGCAGTCACTTTGTCCATTGCGATTATCATCTCGCTCGGAATTTCGCTCACTACAACTCCCATGATGTGCGCCAGGCTCCTCAAGCGTCAGCGGGACGAAGATCACAACAAAGTATTTCGGGCTAGTGAGCGGGCCTTTAACTCCGTGCTGGCGACCTACGAGCGAACTCTGGGCTGGGTGCTGCAACATTCCGGTCTGACGCTCACTGTCTTGCTGCTCACTATTATGCTGAACGGCTATCTGTTTTATATCGTGCCCAAAGGATTTTTCCCCCAACAGGATAACGGCACGGTCTTCGGCGGCATTCAGGGCGAGCAGGACATTTCTTTTCAGGCCATGCAAGCGGACACCCTACGCTTCGTAAATATGATCAAAACTGATCCGGCCGTTCAAAATGTAATGGCCTTCACCGGAGGCCAGGGTGCGGCTAATAGCGGCTTCATTTACCTGGCGCTGAAACCTCTCAATGAGCGCAAGACTTCCGCCAGCCAGGTCATCAACCGCTTGCGCCCGAAACTCGTCTCCATTCCAGGAGCCACGGTTTTTCTGCAAGCAGGCCAGGACTTGCGCATAGGCGGCCGGAGCAGCAGCGCGCAATATCAGTACACAATTCAAAGCGACAACCTGGACGACCTGGTGAAGTGGGGTCCCACCCTGCTCACCGAAATGCGAAAGCAGAGCATGCTGACGGACGTCAATACAGACCAACAGAACAGCGGGCTGCAAGCCGAACTCGTATACGACCGGCAAACAGCGTCAAGGCTGGGCATTACGCCACAAACAATTGATAACACCCTGTATGAAGCCTTCGGCCAGTCCGAGGTCTCTACAATGTATACGGCGCTGAACCAGTATCACGTGGTTATGGAGGTAGCTCCGCAGTTTTGGCAAAGTCCCGAGGCCCTGAAGAATGTTTACGTCAAAGCATCCGCGGGAAAGGAAGTCCCGCTGAGCGCAATTACCCATTTTGAGACCACGACGGCGCCTCTTTCTGTGAACCACCAGGGCCAGTTCCCTTCCGTGACGGTGTCTTTTAATCTGGCTCCGGGCGTGGCCCTCAGTGATGCCGCTAAAGCCATCGTCGCGATGGAGCAGAGAATTGGGATGCCCAGTACGATCCACGGAATGTTTTCCGGGACCCTGCAAGCGTTCCAAGCCTCCCTTTCGACGCAACCGCTCCTGATCATAACGGCGCTGGCGGCCGTTTACATCGTGCTGGGAATTCTTTATGAGAGCTTTGTTCACCCCATCACGATTCTTTCCACGCTACCTTCCGCGGGGGTAGGCGCGGTGCTTGCGCTGCTTATTTTTCATATCGACTTAAGCGTTATCGCAATAATTGGTGTCATCCTGCTCATTGGAATCGTGAAGAAGAACGGTATATTGATGATCGATTTTGCCCTCGCCGCTGAACGCATCGACAAAAAGAGCCCGGAAGACGCCATCTACCAGGCTTGCTTGCTGCGCTTTCGTCCCATTTTAATGACGACTATGGCAGCGATATTCGGCGCGCTTCCCCTCGCTCTGGGCACCGGAACCGGTTCGGAATTGCGACGTCCGCTCGGCATCACGATCATCGGAGGCCTGATCGTTAGCCAGATGCTGACGCTCTATACCACGCCTGTTGTTTACCTTTCTCTCGACCGCTTGAGACTTCGTTGGGCACGTTCACGCCACAAAGCCCCCGACCAGGTTCCTCAGGAGACGTTGGGATGATTTTGAATTGGCGATCAATCGAAACTATGGAGTCGGTTTCTTGAGACACGACATAACCACAACCTCTATCAAGAGTGCGCGCCAGCTTCTAGCATCTGCGCTCAGCGGCGCATTGTTGCTTTCCGGATGTACCGTGGGACCGAAATATCACAGGCCTTCGGTTACCACTCCCGAAGCCTTCAAAGAACTTACTCCCGCCGATTATCAGAGCACCGATGGCTGGAAAGTAGCGCAGCCTAGAGACGCCGCGTTGAAAGGCAAATGGTGGGAAATATTCAACGACCCGCAATTGAATGCCTTGGAAGAACAGGTAAATGTATCTAATCAGAACATCGCATCGGCGTTTGCGGCATTTCTGGTCGCGCGCGCCATGGTGAGAGAGGCGCGCTCGCAATATTTTCCAACCGTAACGGTGGGAGCGGGAATCACGAATCAACGCCAGCCGTCACTGGGCAGTCAGAGCGGTACTGGAACAGGGACAGGAACAGGAACAGGGACAGGCACTACCAGTACGGCGCAAAGTTTTACTGAATATTCGCTCCCATTTGACGCCACCTGGACTCCGGATCTGTTTGGCCGGGTCCGAAACACCGTCAGAGCCAGCGCAAACGCGGCACAAGCAAGCGCGGCGGACCTGGCAAACACGCGGCTCACAGTGCAGGCGGAAGTCGCTGTGGATTATTTCAGCATTCGTGGGCAGGACGCGCTGAAACAATTACTAGACGACACGGTGGTCTCTTTCCAGGAGTCTTTGAGACTCACCCAGGCGCTCTATGAAACAGGTATCGATTCTGACGAAGCCGTGGCCCAAGCCGAAACTCAGCTCGAATCTGCGCAGGCTCAGGACACCAACCTTGGCATCCTGCGCAGTCAGTTCGAACATGCGGTGGCAACATTGGTGGGCCAGCCTGCTTCGTCCTTCTCAATTCCAACCGAGCCGCTGAAGACGGAGCCGCCGGCGATTCCATACGCAGTTCCGTCTCAACTGCTCGAGCGACGCCCCGATATTGCCGCGACGGAGCGCTTGATGGCGCAAGCCAACGCGCAGATCGGAGTCGCGGTTGCCGCGTATTATCCCACGGTCACATTGAGCGCCTCGGCGGGACTCGAGAGCACTTCATTCACAAAGTGGTTCACTTGGCCGAGCCGGTTTTGGTCCGTGGGTCCCAGTGCTTCGGAAACGCTGTTCGACGGGGGCTTGCGCAGGGCCACGGTGCAACAGTTCCAGGCCAACTTCCTGGAAACCATTGCGAACTACCGCCAGACCGTTTTAGCTGCGTTTCAGAACGTCGAAGACAATCTCGCTTCGCTCAGGATCTTGTCCATCGAAATAGGGCAACAGGACACGGCCGTGGGATCGGCGCGACGCAACCTTAAGATTGCTACCGATCGCTATAAGTTGGGAATCGATCCGTATCTAAACGTGATCACAGCCCAAACCACGCTGTTCAGCAATCAACAAACCGCGGTGAACCTGCGCATACTGCAAATGACCGCGAGCGTGCAGTTAGTAGAAGCGGTCGGGGGCGGCTGGGACGCATCGCAACTACCATCGGCGGGGCTGATGAGTAGTCCCCTTTCGATCCCGAAGCCGGATGCCAAGCCCACTTCGGACCAATAAGTTTTGAGCTGAAAAGGCCGATAAAGGGATTGAACAGGGGCAAATCGGAATTTGTGAAACTCGCCGCAACTTTTCCTGGATGCCCTTGCGTCTAAGTAATGGTGAAGATTAATTCAGAAATGGCCGTTGCCGCCCGCGGTCAGGCGCGTTGCCATTTGTCGATTCTTGGCAAGATCGTTGAGGAGCTTTAATGCACTGGATGAAGAATGGAGCCTTGGTATTTGCAATGTCCGCTATGGCAACTCTGGCGATCGGCGCGGCTATTCCAGCCGCGGCCGCGTCGTCGCAGGCTCAGCAAGCCACTGCGGCGAGCGCCGTTGAAAAGCAAGTAGGCGCCATTAAGTCGATTGTCGGGAATACCGTCACAATTACGACGGACGCCGGCGCTAGCGCAACCGTGAACGTCCTGCCCACCACCAAAATAGTTCGCGTCACTCCTGGACAAACGGACTTGAAGACTGCAGTGCGGGTGGAACTGAAGGATTTGCAAGTGGGCGATCGTGTTTTCGTTCGCTGGAAAACTTCTGATACGGCGCAACCCGTCGCGGCAATTGGAATCATCGTAATGAAACGCGCGGACGTCGATGCCAAGCAACAGCATGATCGCGAAGACTGGCAAAAGCGCAGCGTAGGGGGTCTGGTAAGCGCCGCGGACCCGGCATCTGGGACGGTTTCGATTTCAGTTGCAGGAATGGGCGGTGCAAAGACCGTCGCGATCCACACCACGCCTAAAACGGTTTTTCGCCGATATGCCGCTGGCTCCGTGAAATTCGATGATGCCGTTTCCAGCTCGCTGGACCAAATCAAACCAGGAGATCAGCTTCGCGCCCTAGGAACTCGCAACGCAGACGGAAGCGCCGTGGAAGCGGAGGAAATAGTCACCGGATCGTTCCGTAATATCGCCGGCACCATCAGTTCGATGGACGCTGCCTCGAACTCGATCACGGTGATGGACTTGATGACCAAAGAACCCGTGGTCGTGAGCATTTCGTCCCAATCGCAATTGCGCAAATTGGCGCCTGAAGCTGCGCAGCGTATTGCGTTTCGCCTGAAAGCAGCTGCGGCTGGGGGTTCGCCAGCCGGCGACGGTCCAACTGCGCCGGGCGGAGCGGCGGGTGGAAATCGTGCTGCCTCAAACGCGACGCCAGATGCGCGCCAGGGCGGCAACGGCGCGCCGAATCTCGGCTCCGCAAACGGCGGGACTGGCCGGCCCGGCGGTGGCGGCCCGGTTGACCTGCAACAAATTCTAAGTCGCATGCCTGCTGCACCGCTCACCGATTTTCAGAAAGGCGACGCGGTTATGGTCGTGGCCACGAACAGCGGGAATTCCGGCGGGGTCATCGCAATTACTTTGCTGGGAGGCGTCGAGCCGATTTTGGCAGCCGCCCCAGGTGCCAGTCAGGCGATGACTCTCTCACCGTGGAGCCTCGGTTCGTCCGCAATGGACGCCGCTAGCGGGAATCCATAGAGAAGCGCACACAAGCCGGCAATCACTTCGGGTTCAGGGGACAGAATGAAATCTCGGCATTTTATAAGTTGCTTGCGAATTGCAACGATCGCCTTTTTCGGTTTCACGGGCACACACGCGCTAGGCCAGACGCCTGCGACAACCGGCTCTCTACATGGTCAGGCGCTGGACCCTTCGCGAGCCGCCGTGACGGGAGCGACCGTGCTGCTCAATGCCGCTGATGGGCATTCCAACGCGGCTACCACAAATCAACAGGGCATCTTCGACCTGAAGGACCTGGCACCCGGCAAGTACACGCTCGAGATTGTGGCGAAGGGATTTGCTCTGTACAAAAACGAGGACGTTGAGATCGTTGCGGGGCAAATTAAAAATTTAAATATCTCCCTTTCCATCGAGGAACAAGAACAGCAAGTCGTGGTGTCGGGAGAAACTCCGATGGTGGACGTGAACCCGCAGAACAACGCGGGTGCCATCACCATCTCAGGAAAAGAGCTCGACGCCCTGCCGGATGACCCGGACGAATTGCAGACTGATTTGGAAGCCCTGGCAGGACCTTCCGCCGGCCCTAACGGAGGCCAATTTTACATCGACGGTTTCACCGGGGGCCAGCTTCCGCCCAAAGCTTCGATTCGTGAAATTCGCATCAATCAGAATCCGTTTTCGGCGGAGTACGACAAGGTCGGATACGGGCGCATTGAAATTTTCACCAAGCCCGGCACCGACAAATGGCACGGGCAAGTATCAATCAATGCGAGCGATTCCGCGCTGAATTCCAAGAATCCCTTTTTCAATTCCAGTACAGCCGGAGGCACGGAATTCCCGGGCTATTACACCACGCAGTACAGCGCCAACCTTGGCGGATCTTTGAGCAAGAAATTGTCGCTGTTCGTTACCGCGGACATTCGAGATATCAACGACGTTGAGGTCGTAAACGCGCAGACCGTCGATCCCGCAACTTTCGCGATTGTTCCCTTCAGTGCGGCAGTGGCCAACCCCCGGAAACGCTACAACGTTTCTCCGAGAGTGGATTATCAGCTAACGAAAACAAACACATTGTCCGTGCGTTACCAATATTTCCGCAACAATGAGATGAACGACGGAATCGGAGCTTTTTCTCTGCCGTCTCAAGCCTACAATTCCTTGTCCACCGAGCAGACTTTGCAGGTGAGCGATACCCAGGCAATCGGCACGAATATCATCAACGAAACCCGCTTTCAGTATCTGCGCGATGAAAGCAGCCAGATCGCGCAAAGCACTGCGCCCAGCGTAAGCGTCGGCGGCGCATTCACCGGCGGAGGCAACAGTCAGGGAAACATCATCGACAGCACCAATCACTACGAGCTTCAGAATTACACGTCCATTCAATTAAAGAAAAACCTTTTGAAATTTGGCGGGCGTTTGCGCGGCCTCACGGACGTAAACAACGCGACTTCCGGTTTCAATGGCTCATTCTTCTTCCCTTCCATCCAGGCTTACCAGGCCACGCTGGAAGGAACGGAGCAAGCCGCGGTCCAGTATTCGATTACCGGCAATGCAAATCCTAATTTGAATTTAACCCGCTTCAGCGAAGACCAAGTTGACGTTGGACTCTTTGTTCAAGATGACTGGCGCGTGAAGCCCAATATCACTCTCAGTCTTGGATTAAGATTCGAAGCGCAAAATGAAATTCACGATCACGACGACTGGGCTCCCCGGCTCGGTTTTGCGTGGGGCATTGGTCGGGGCAAAACACCTCCGAAAACCGTGCTGCGCGCAGGCTTCGGTATCTTTTACGATCGCTTCAGCGAAACCAACGCCTTGCAAACCGAGAGGTTGGGGGGCGGAGCGGATGCGCTGACACAATTCGTGGTCACCAATCCGGGATTCTTTAACAGCGCCACTCCAATTCCCATCGCAGGTCTGCCTGCGAACTTGACGCTGCCGACGATTTACCAGTTGCAGCACAATCTGCGCGCGCCATCCACTACGCAAACGGCTGTCACACTCGAGCGCCAGCTCACCAAGATCGCGAATATGTCCGTCACTTATCTGAATTCCCGCGGGGCCGATCAGTTGTTCTCCAACAATATCAACACTCCTTTTCTGGGCCAGTACGACCCCGCTGCGCCGCTGCTCAACCGGCCGCTTGGACCGATAGGAAATGTTTACGAATACGAATCGGAAGGGATCTTCCGGCAGAACCAACTGTTCGTGCAAGGTACCGTGAGGGCGGGCGCGAAACTCCTGATCACGGCCTATTACACTTTGAACTACGCCAAGAGCGATACCTCCGGCGTGAACTCTTTTCCATCGAACCCGTTCAACGTGCTCGAGGATTACGGCCGGGCTTCCTTCGATATCCGCAACCGTTTTTTCTTGCTGGCTTCGGTTGCTCTGCCCCACGGTTTCCGGTTTAGCCCTTTCCTGATCGCTAGTTCGGGGATTCCGTACAACGTGACGCTGAGCCAGGACCTTCTGGGCAGCTCGCAGTTTAACCAGCGCCCGACATTCGCAACCAGTTCAACGCCTGCAGGGAACGTTGTTACTGTTCCCGGGTTGCCTGCGTTCAATACCGTGCCAACTGCCGGCGAAGAGATCCCGGTGAACTTCCTGACCAGCGCCGGGCGTTTTACTATGAACGTCAGGCTCAGCAAGGTTTTTGGATTTGGCAAAGTTGCGGACCGTTCCGCAGGAGCGGGTGGTGGCGGCGGCCGGGGCGGGCCCGGGGGTGGGGGTGGTCGCGGGCCGGGAGGTCCATTTGGAGGAGGAAGGGGAGGGTTTGGCGGGCTGGAAGCGACCAGCAAGCGCTACACCGTCACTCTCAGCATCAACGCGCGCAATCTCTTCAACAACGTGAATACGCAGGTGCCGAGTGCGGTTCTGAATCCGCCGACAACGACTTCTCCGGCATCGGCTTCCGCGTTCTTTGCCGTTCCTAATGCGCTGGCGGGCGGACCATTTTCGTCCGGCGCAGCGAATCGGCAGATTTTTCTGCAAGCCTCGTTTGGATTCTAGCGCCGCGAAAATCCGGCGCGGCAAAACTTTTATTTCGCCACGTGAGGTTTGATTAAATCGTCCAAATAATCCGGTTTGCTTTCGTCGCGGACAAGATGCGGAAAGCGCTTGCCGCCGTGATAATCGATGGTAGCGGTTTTGTAATAATCGTCCACGATCACCAGAAGGACGATCGGAGTTGTGGTGCTTACGGCGGCGCTGATTGCGTCGTCCAGAAGATCCGGGGCGTAAACGCGGCCGTTCACGGCAACGACTTTCATTCCTGAAGTGATGCCCGCTTTGTACGCGGGCCCTCCGACGATGGAATCGCCCACAACGCCGTCGTCGCCGATTTGGAGTCCGAGCGAGTAGGTGTAACCCGCGGCTCCGCGGCGTCCTGGCAGCTTTAAGGGCTGGTCGGAATAAGCAACTTTCCATCCGCCATTTTCGATTCCGCCTACAGGCGCGTCCGGAGAAGTTGAATTCAGTTTCTCGTGGAAATACCCGGCCCAGTCGTAGGGAGCGATGCTGTTCACCGCGGATACCACGTCTTCGAAAGTGTAGGTCTTCACTTGCGGGCCGTTGTTGGGTCCGCCGTGAAACAAATGGGTGAAGTCGTCGATGGATTTTTGGCCGTGGCTCTCGCGATTGATGATGGTGGCCACCTCCAGCCAGATTAGATCGCCTTCGTCGTAATAATCGGTGCCGCGTCGCCAATTAAGCCAGCCTCTTCCCCCGAATCCGAGGACGGGCTCCCCCACCGCAGTATCGAGCAGCGGGCGCCAAGTCCTTCCGGGGCGGCCGGGGCCCAGCGATGCCGAGATGCTGGCGAGATATTCGTGGTATTGCTCGGGAGTCCACAGGCCGCTGCGAGCTGCAAGCATAGGCCCAAGATAGTCCGTCAAACCCTCGTAAACCCAGAGCAAATCCGTCTTCATCGGCACTTCGTAATCCGGAGTGGTCAAGTCAGCAGGGCGCCGGAATTTTCCATTCCAGGAGTGCACGAACTCGTGAGCGAGCAAGCCGCCTACGGAATAGCCGGCAGCCGGCGTCAGCAGAGTGCGCTCGCCCAGGCGGCTATCGTTTGATTCGTGATGCTCAAGGCCGAAATGGGAAACGTGATCGCTGAGGGTAAACAGGAAATGATAATCGCGGTAATGCCGGGCTCCGAAAAGCTTGCCGGATTCAGCTACGAGATTAACCATTCCCTGCTGAACTTCCGGGCTCATGTTGAGCGCGGCTTCGCTGTCGGCAACCATATCGATCTCGTGGTGAATCGGCTCGCCGGGAGGAGTGATGTCAATGACGCGGTAGTATTCACCGGTGATGACGGGCGAATCCACGAGCAGCTCCAGCGAAATGGGCTTGAACGAAACCTGATTGCCGGATTGATTCGCTACCGGAAGCGAAGTGCCGAATTTCCATCCGTCGGGCAGGATGAGTTTCGCTTCGTAGGTAAGCTGATCCACCGGAGTTCCCGCCGGGTACAAGACGTTGCTGTTCCATTCCAGGATGAAGAGCTTGTCTGTCCCTGAAGCACCGCCCTCAAGGTAGTCGAACGAAATATCGAGGTGGTCAGCGCCGCTGGGGACGTCAACATGAAAGGTGAAAACGTCGAGCAGATCGCGCTGCCACGGAATCGTTTTGCCGTTCGCGGAGAATTTTAGGCCGGTAAGACTGGCGATGGGACCATCGGGGCTATGGTTGCCGGGGATCCATTTTGGATAGTAAAGCGTCAGGGGTCCCGGCTTCGCGGGCATGACTATGTGGCTGCGAATAATTTTTAGAGGAGCTTGGGAGGCGTCCACTGTGAGCAAGATTGTTTGGCCCGTTTGAGCCAGAACCGCCGGCGCTATCAGCGCGGCGAAAACTGCGAAAACAAGCACGAAACGAGAGCCAATTCGAATCATTACTCGCTCCTCAATTTGTCTGGTGAAATTGCTGGGATTGCGCTCCGGTGGTCACGCGCGAGCATTGTGCAGGTTTTTTCATGGAGGACAACCGCAGAGCTTACCCTTGGGGGCCTCGGAGCCGTCATCTTTGAAGCCATCATCTTTGAAGATGTCCTACGCGGCTGACGTGCAATCCTAGCCCCGGTTAGAAATGCTCCGGTCATTTGTTTTGAGTGAGTTACGGCGATTTCTGTTTGTGAGCTAGAACCGGTTAGAAAATGACTGACCCTTCCTCGATCGGGGCAAGCAAGGGGTATGAGATGCGTGATTTTTGAGGATGATTGGATAGGTTGACGTGCAATTCTGGCCTTGGGTAGAAATGTCGCGGGTGTGTGTTTTGAGTGAGTTACGTCGCTTTCTACATATTTGGCAGAACCGGCTAGAAATGCAGGTGCGCAGCACGAAATTGAGGGGCTTTTCGTAGCTGGAAAGCCGAAAGTTGGGGCCTGCTCTGAAGCTGGGAGGTGACACATAGAGCCGGAGCGGTTGGGCTCTCGTGAGCCTCGGTGAAGCGTTCGACGATATTCTATTTTAATCACGAGCGACGCTAGCACGTGATTCGGAGAAATTCAAGGAGACGTGTGTGTGAGCATAAGTCCGCGAAGCGGCGGGGCAATTTGCGTGGCAGCAAGTCGAGACAAAGAGAGAGCTGGGAGGATGCCCCTTGTCTCTGCTTAGGGCAAGCTGGCACTAGGAACGCTAGGTTGGCCTCCAAAATAAGGCCTGGGCGCGAGCGGGTAAGTCAAAAGAGCCGGCGAGACGCCGGCGCTACGAAATGCAACGGCGCGGTTCAACGGCGAGACGGGATGTCGGGCTAAGGGCTGGCGCTGCAAAGACGGGTGGGCTCCGAGGGTACGCAAGGCAGGAGAAATCACCCGATTAACCCGAGAAATGAAGCAAAGTGTGCCTTTTTGAACAGATACGCGTGGCTAGGTTGTTCCAATATGGAACGGATTGGTAGTTCCTGGCCGGGTACGGGTGCGGCTTGCGAGGCGAGCCGGCTCTCGGGAACCCTGGTGGAGTTTGAATGGCTTCAGTCTCACAAGACCACGTCAAGCAAATCGACCTGCCCCAAACCTTGCACGGACCGGCTAGCCGGAGGCGCACCCTGCGCGTCTTGTTCGTTCATGGCAACGCCGCAGTGGTGGAGCTTTGCGTGGAGGAGCTGAGGAATGCGCATTTCAAGGTGAATGCGGACGTAGCTCTGACCCCGGAGCAGTTTGCCGCACGTCTGAAATCAAAATGCTATGACGTGGTGCTGGCAGAGTACCCGTCCACACACTGGAAAGAATCGCAGGCGCTGGAAATGCTGCACTTAAGGGACAAGCAGGTTCCCTGCATCTTCCTGACCGAGACAACTCAATTGGAAACGCTGGCGAAGCTTATTAGGGAAGGCGCTGCCGATTGCGTGGGAATGGATCAAATTGGGCACCTTCCTGTGGCGATTCGCCGATCATTGAGCGAGAACAATCTGCGCGAAGAGCGCGACCAAACCGAGAAAAAGCTGCGGCATTCGGAGGCGCGCTACCGCGCTCTGGTAGGAAATTTGAATTACGGAATGTGCCGCTGCAGCGCCAAAGGCAAGTTTCTGGTGGTAAATCAGGCGCTGGCAACAATGCTTGGTTATGCATCGCGCGAGGAACTGCTGGCGGCGAATCTTGCTGCCGAGGTTCTTTGTGATCCCGCCAAGCGAGCGCGATTACTGGGGCCTTCCGCCGAACAAGAGAGCGGCGAGCCGCTGGAAATTGAATGGAAACGCAAAGATGGCGTCACGCTGAAAGTTCGGCTGAGCGGACGCGAAGTGAGCAATGAAGGCGGGATGGATAGTTACGAGATGATCGTCGAGGACATCACCGAACAGCGCAAGTTGGAAGATCATCTGCGCCAGGAGGCGGCCAAGGATTCCCTGACCGGACTGGCCAACTACCGCCATCTGGTGGAAACGGTGGACACCGAGATTAAGCGTTCCGAGCGCACCGCGCGTGAGTTTGCGATCTTGTTCCTCGATTTGGACGGGTTGAAGCGGATCAACGATGCTTTCGGCCATTTGGTCGGCAGCCAGGCGCTTTGCCGACTGGCCGATGTTTTGTGCATCTGTAGCCGGGACATGGACACTCCTGCGCGTTTTGGCGGCGATGAGTTTGCGCTCGTGCTGCCCGAGACTGGGCGAGTCCCGGCTAATCTAGTGGCCGAGCGCATTTGCGAGAGCCTTGCGAGTGATGGCAAAGTGCCAAAGCTGTCGGTGAGCATCGGCGTTGCCATGTATCCCGAAGATGGCGAAAAAGTGGATTCCCTCTTGAGCGCGGCAGACGCTGCGTTGTACGCGATGAAAGTTAGAATACGCAGCGGCCTGGACACGAATACCCCCACCCCGGAGCTTGACCATAAGACCGCGGCCGGAAGCAAGATCGTCTAGACGGACGACGATTGCAGCAACCTCGAATTAATCTACAATGGCAATAGCCCAGTCTGCGAGCAGCGCAATGGATTTTGCGTCTGAGTCCGCCATAAGAGGAGATTGAACATGGTGAAGGTAGGGTTATACGTTCGATTGGAAGCGAAGTCTGGGAAAGAAGCGGATGTGGAAGCATTTCTGCGCAGCGGTCTTGCGCTAGTGGAACAGGAGCCGGGAACGACGGCTTGGTTCGCAATTCGTATAGGCGGGTCAACATTCGGAATCTTTGATGCCTTTCCGGATGAAGCGGGGCGGCAGGCGCATCTTGCGGGACGCGTTGCCGCAGCGCTGATGGCTAAAGCTCCGGAACTTCTCGCGCAACCGCCAAGCATCGAGAAAATCGACGTGCTTGCGGCTAAACTCCCCAAATAGAAGACTGAGGTGGTGTGATGAGTCGCTAGACGACGAAAAGCACTCTAACCTTTATGGCGTGACCGTGGTTTGAGAGTGTGAAATCGTGTAAGGAGGAGCATGGGAGACGAGTTGCAGGCGAATGAACCGGGGATCGTGAGAATTGTAGGGAGGAGCGAATCTGCGCGCGCGTATGCGATTCGCGACTTCCTGGGGCGCGGCGATGTGCCCTTTGAATGGATCGAACTGAAAACCGACGAGCAAGCGCGGCAATATGGTGTGGATAATCTGAATGATCCGCGGCTGCCGATCTGCTTGTGTCCGACGGGGACGCGAATGGAAAATCCCACGATCCGGCAACTCGCGGACAAGCTGGGGTGGTATAGCGATCCGTCGAATTCGGAATATGACCTGGCAATTTATGGAGCGGGGCCGGCGGGGTTGAGCGCGGCGGTGTATGGCGCGTCGGAGGGATTGAAGACTGTGCTGATTGAGCGCTCAGTGGTGGGCGGGCAAGCGGGGACGAGTTCGAAGATCGAGAACTACCTTGGATTTCCGGAAGGAATCAGCGGGGCGGATTTGGCCAAGCGAGCGCGGGAGCAGGCCTACCGGTTCGGGTCTGAGATTCTGATGCTGCGCGAAGGAGTGCGCGGAGAGTTTGCGCCGGGCAAAGGTACCGGGTACCTGGCCGACGGCACAAAAATAGTGGCGCACGCGACGATCTGCTCGACTGGCGTACGGTATCGCAAGCTGAACCTCGATAACGAAGACAAATTTCAGGGTATCGGAGTTTATTACGGTGCGGGAGTGAGCGAAGCTACGCTGTGCGAAGACAAGCACGTTATCGTGGTGGGAGGCGGCAATTCCGCGGGGCAGGCATCGATGCATTTTGCGCGATTCGCGAAGAAAGTCACGGTCGTGATTCGAGCGGACTGCTTGCGACGTACGCTTTCGCAATACCTGGTGGATCGAATCCATTCCTCGCCGAATATCGAAGTGCTGGCGCGCACGGAAGTGAGCGCCCTGCACGGGGATCATATGTTACGGGCTGTTACCCTGAGGAATAATGATACGGGCGAAGAGAAAACTTATGACACCAGCTGGCTGTTCTTGTGCCTTGGCGGCGAGCCGCAGACGGAGTGGGCCGTGGAACCGGGCATCGTGCGCGATTCCGATGGTTATCTGGTTACGGGGCCGGACTTGTTGCGGGACAGCAAGTATCCGAAGAGTTGGCCGCTGGAGCGCTCGCCTTATTATTTAGAGACGAACGTGCCGGGACTGTTTGCGGCGGGGGATGTGCGGCACGGTTCGGTGAAGAGGTGTGCGTCGGCCGTAGGCGAGGGAGCAATGGCCGTCACGTTCGTGCACCGCTATTTGGCGGAAACTTAAAGGAGGGACGTATGAGCACATGTACTCATCTGAAGCAAATTCGTGCGGTAACGCCCCGGACTCCTCAGGGGTGCGAGGAGTGTTTGAAGATGGGCGACACCTGGGTTCACTTGCGGCTGTGTTTGGAGTGCGGGCACGTGGGGTGCTGCGATTCGTCGAAGAACAAACATGCGACCAAACATTTTCATTCGACGAAACATCCGATCATGAAGTCGTTCGAGCCTGGAGAGGATTGGGGCTGGTGCTACGTTGACGAGATAGAGCTGAATCCGCGCGAGCTGAAGGTACAGGCCTAACTTTTTTACGATTGTTTTGGTCCGGGGAAATTCTCGGAGGCGGCGAGGGCGGTGGGATAAATCTGGATGATGCGATTTAGTTGCGTCATATTGAGGACACCTTCGACCATGCCCTTTACGGCTGCGATGCGCAGCGATCCGCCGGACTTCGTAAGTCTGGAGAACGACTTCACGATTTGGCCGACGAATGCGCTGTCGATATGATCCACTGCGGCCATATCAAGAATGATGCGCGTTTCGTTCTTGGCGATGTGGCTTTCCACTTCCTGGTCAACGCGCTTGCAATCCGGACCCATCTGGACGCGGCCGCTCAATTCAAAGACCCAGATTCCCGGCTTGATTTCCTTCTGCGATAGCATCACGCGAATTGTTACCTCACTTCCAGGATTTTGGCGATGCGTTCAACGGTATTAAGCCTCGAACGGAAATTGACGGATCAAGCGCATGCAATCCGCCAACGCCTTCAGGATTGAATCTCCCCACCCGGACGGAACGAAGGCGGCGGTGCTTTGATTCACGGGCTTGTCTGCTTCGGCGAAGAAACGCAAATGCTGTCCTTGAGGCGAGACGGCGAATTCCTTGACGGTGATAACGAACAGAACATTTTTTCCGTTCTGACTCTTGTTCATCGTGAAGTAATGCAGCTGAGCCAGCTCTTCTGCGCGGTCAGCCTGAGCGTACTGCCAATCCTCCACGTTGAGCCTCCTGGCGAGTGCTTACACGCGCCGCAATAGAATGGTTGCGGAAACACGGAATAGTAGGACGCGAGCGTGGCTAAGTCAATGCGAGTGAAGCTACTGAGGTGTCAGGATCGGCCGTTCTATTTCGCTGCGGGCGCGGAACAAGCGAAACGGATTAGCCGATACGTCTTTCCATTAGCATTTCCTGCCTATAGTGGCCGGGAGCCTGTTCGAAGAAACGCTCGAACGCGCGGACGAAGCTGGGAGGGTGCTTGTAGCCGACTGCATATGCAACTTCCTTGACGCTCATGTTGCTCTGCAGCAGAAGGAGGGCCGCACGGTGTAGCCGCTGTTCGACTAACCGTTGACCCAGGCGAGCACCCGTCTGCGCTTTGAACAAATGCTGGAGATGCGAGGCGCTCAAATGGAATTCCAGCGCCAAGTCTCCGATGGAGCAGAGCGAACCGGACTCGATTATTTCCAGGATTTTGCGGAGCCGCTCGTCCTGTGCTGCAGGGGTCAACAAGCGCCCTTCATTCACGGAGGAAGCGCGATTGGGAGATTGCTGAATCGAAGTCGGCTGCTTTGAGCGGGTCATGGTCAAAACGGCTCCCTGGAGTGCGATCGCGGCTGAGCGCGAGCGCCGGTCCGATTTGCGAAGCTAGGACTTAACGCACCAACTTCCCTACGGTGGCAATCACAGAAAGCCAGAGCTTCTCAGATACTGGCTTGCCACGTCAACAATAAGTATTATGTACCCGGCTGTGAGGGAGCGCCGAGGGCGTCCGGCGCTCGTTCACACCTCGCATGAGCGGCAGCTTGTGTCTCTCTTGCGATGAGGCGCGAGTCTCAGCCGTCAACGTGCTTCGAGGTAAAACGGCCGTCCTGAACAACGCGTGCAGGAACGCACCAAACCGCGTTTGCGCGGATAAAACGGTTTTTGTAGAGGCATCAGCCGGTTTGGGAAGCCGACAATGCCGTAAAGTCGCTACGTGCCATGTACCAAAAGCGGAAATGCATGTCAAGAACTATTCTAATAATGCCACACCGCAAAATTCGCGACGTGACGTTTTGCTTGAGCCGGAAGGAGTTGCGACGAGCGCCGACAATTTTATTCCGCGGTGACCGCGGAAGATGAATCGAAAAGATCTGCGCGACATGGCGAAGCGAACCGGCGGATGGGGGTACAATAGGCAACCGTTTTCAAATCGAAAAGGAGATTCCTGCTAATGCGACCCTGGGTCCTGTTTGCGTTGTTAATGTCCGTTCTGTGCTCAAGTGTGTTCGCGGCATCGTCGCAGTCCGACGTCGAAAGCCGCAGAAAAGCGCTGAACGATTTGCTCGCTGAGCGCTGGGAGTACACGCTTCGCACCAGCCCGATCTTTGCTTCCTATTTGGGAGACAAGCGTTGGAACGACCAACTGGACGACTTCTCACAAAAAGCCATCGACGACGACCTGGATGAGAGCAAGAAATACTTAGTCCGCTTCGAAGCGATTGACACAACGGGGTTCCCGGAACAGGAAGTCCTCAACAAAACCCTGATGGTTCGCGACCTCCGAATGAGCGTCGAGGGAGCGCGTTTCAAACCTTGGGAAATGCCGGTGTCGCAGTTCGGCGGCGTGCACATCGACCTTCCGCAGCTCGTTTCGATCCTCTCTTTCCAATCGGTAAAGGACTACGACGACTATATTTCGCGACTGAAGCAGATTCCACGGCTGTTCGACGAGACCGAGGTACAGATGCGCAAGGGCATGGCCGAAGGCCTGATGCCACCGCGTGTCCTGCTGGATAAAGTGGTCGAGCAGGCGAACGGCATCGCGAGCAACGCGCCGGATGCCTCACCTTTTGCGCTGCCGTTTGCCAAGTTTCCGGACTCCATCTCGGCCGCGGACCAGAAACGGCTGCGAGAGCAGGGTCTGACTGCCATTCGCGAATCGGTGCTCCCTGCCTATGTCAAATTCACAAAATTCGTGCGCGAAGATTATGCGCCAAAAGGGCGCGCGGAACCTGGTTTGTGGGCTCTCCCCGACGGCCCCGAACGTTACGCTTTCGCGGTAAAGCAGAGCACCACCACAGATCTCTCACCAGAAGAAATTCACCAGATCGGTCTGGTCCAAGTGAAGGAAATTGAAGCTCGCATGCTGCAAGTGGTCAACCAGCTCGGGTACAAGGACCTCAAGAGTTTTGGCGCTTCCCTTCAGACCAATCCCAAGGTACACGTGCATTCGCGCCAGGAGATTGTGGACCTCTATCAGAAGTATATCGACCAGATGTATCTGAAGCTGCCAACAATGTTCGGACGTCTTCCCAAAGCGAAGGTGGAAGTGATGCCGATTGAGGAGTTCCGCGAGAAGCAGGCTTCCACGTCGTACGTTCAAGGATCTCAGGACGGATCGCGGCCCGCGCACATCATGGTGAACACCGGCAACTTTGAAAAGGGCGTCACGGTGGACATAGAAACGACTGCCTATCACGAAGGCGTTCCTGGCCACCACATGCAGATCGCGATCGCTCAGGAACTGCCGCAGCTTCCGCCCTTCCGCCAAAACGAGTCTTATACCGCCTACACCGAGGGTTGGGCTCTCTACGCCGAACGCTTGGGGAAAGAAGTGGGATTCTTCCAGGATCCGTACAGTTATTACGGGCACTTGCAAGACGACATGCTTCGCGCCATCCGTCTCGTCGTCGATACCGGCTTCCACTACAAACACTGGACGCGGCAGCAGGTTGTCGATTTCTTCCACGATCATTCTGCTATCGATGAGTATGAGGTGCAGAGCGAAACCGACCGCTACATGGCGGTGCCGGCTCAGGCGCTGGGTTATAAGATAGGCCAGCTTGAGATCCTCAAGTTGCGTCAGTACGCCAAAGATCAATTAGGCGACAAGTTTAGCCTGAGCAAATTTCACGACGAGGTGCTGGGCGCGGGCGCTCTACCGCTGGATGTTTTATCCACTCGGATTCATGAGTGGGTAGCGGCGCAAAAGGCGAGCTCATCGTCAAATTGAAGCTCACCAAGTTGCCATGTTCCGCCTAGTGAAACGCAAGAAACTGCGCGCTATTCGGAGACGGTTCTGACCGGGGCAGTTTCGGCGTGGGCAGGCGAGGGCGCAACTTCACAGATTCCCATTTCGGAACGGTTTCGTCCGCCTTCTTTGGCGCGGTACAGCGCCTCGTCTGCGGTACCGAGCATGGCCTCAGGATCAAGCGGAGCGATACCGCTGCTTACAGCTAGGCCCAGACTGACGGTAATCGAAATTTCTCCAGAGCCCGTCGCGATCGGTTTCGCAGCGATTGTATGGCGGATTCTCTCCGATAGTCCGAAAACACTTGCCGCGTCGGTAGAAGGCACAACGATCAAGAACTCTTCGCCGCCGTAGCGTCCCACCGTGTCATAGGCTCGCACACTTGCGGTCATTGTCCGCGCAACTTCCTGCAATACGGCGTCACCGCATTGGTGGCCATAGGTGTCGTTCACATTTTTGAAATGATCGATGTCCAGTAAGATGATTCCAAATGAGCCGCCGCTGCGTACTTGACGGGAATGCTCCCGGCGCAGCGTATCCAGAACCATACCTCGGTTTGAGATTTCGGTCAGGGAGTCATGGGTGGCACGAAACAGGAGTTCAGCGCCCTTCTCCATGAGACGATCCTGCAATTGCAAAATTCGCTGGCCCACGTGAAGGCGCGCGCGAAGCTCCTGGGCGTCAAAAGGCTTGGTTAAATAGTCATCGGCGCCCGATTCCAAACCGAGCAACAAGTCTTCTTTTTGCGTGCGCGCGGAAAGCAATAAGATGTAGGTGTAGGGGCGGTCCTTACGTTCGCGAATCTTCCGGCACACTTGAAGGCCTTCAAGACCAGGCATCATCCAGTCCAGTACCGCTAGACGGGGAGCATCCACTTGCTCGAGAAGCTCCAGGGCTTCGGTTCCGTTGGCGGCAACGGAGACCTGGTATCCGGAGCGGGTGAGAAGTACTTCCAGCAAACGCCGGGAAACCGGATCATCTTCGGCAATCACAATTTGTTTTTTAAAATCTTTTTCTTCCTTCAAAGAGGCACCTGCACTTTATTACCAACCCGTTACATTTTCGGTCCGACTGCGTGACCATACGACAAAAACCTCAAGACGGCACCGCGCGCAGCAGTGTAGAAAGTTGCGAATACAGAGAGGCGATTTCCCTTTCTAAGTTTGCGAACACCGATCGAGCGGCAATCCAATCTCCGGACCGCGCAAGCTTCTGCAATTCCTGCGAAACGCGAGAAATGCCGGGGGCTCCGAGGCTCGCTGAGGACCCTTGCAGAGAATGGGCAGAACGTTCGAGGGCAATGCCGTCAGACGCTGCCAGAGATAGACGAATTTGGGACATTAACTTCGGACATTCTTCAATGAACAGTCTTGCCAGCTCTTCAAGAGTTTCCTGGTCTCCCATCCGATGAAGCGCCTCTTTCAAATCGATGACAGCGACAGAAGAGGTAACGGGATCTGCGGCCATGGCAGGGGGAGAGTCCGGCGCAATATTTCCGGTGTTCATCCGGCTGAGTGCGGCAAATAATTCGGCTGCGCGGATCGGTTTGGTGAGGTATTCGTCCGCACCGGCTCCCAAACATCTTTCGCGATCACCCTTCATGGCGTGCGCGGTTAGCGCAATAATCGGCAGGTGCAGGCCAGAAATTTGCTCCTTGGCCCTTACAGTGCGAGTCGCTTCTAGCCCGTCCATCACCGGCATCTGCACGTCCATGATTACCAGGTCCGGATTTTCGCGTTCTATGGCCTCTAACGCTTCCTTGCCGTTTTCGACAGCGATTACCGTGTTGCCATATTTTTCAAGCAGTCTTCGAGCAAGAAGCCGGTTGACGGCATTGTCTTCGGCTAGCAAGACCTTCAAACCGGGTCTTTGTTCGACCATGGACTCCTGGCTAACGATTGCTTTCGGACGTTCAGATTTTGTTCTTGTTAACTCGTCCAAGAGCACATTGAGAAGTTCGGAAGGTTGCACAGGTTTCGTTAGACAGGCAGCAATCGCCAGATCGCGGCAGCGCTCGCGGTCGCCGCGCAGTGAACCAGAACTAAGCATTATTAGGGGAAGGTGAGCCGATCGGGGATTCTTGCGGATCTCTCCGACAAGAGCGAAGCCATCCGCCTCAGGCATGTGAAGATCGGTGATTACGAGGTCAAATGGTTGCTCAGCGGCGCGAGCCCGCTCCAAAGCCGCCAGAGCTAACCGCGCTCCGCCAACGGCCTCTGCTCGAAGTCCCCATCCCGTGAGCATTTGCAGCAGAATCGTACGATTCGTGTGATTGTCATCAACTATGAGTGCGCGAGAGTTTTGAAGGATTTCCGGGTCGGGAAGTTTGCGTTCTCGATCTTTGCCGCCCGCAATGCCGAAATGCATTGTGAAATGAAAAGTGCTGCCGCGTCCCAGCTCGCTCTCAACCCAGATTTTTCCTCGGCTCATTTCCACGAGGCGCGTCGCGATCCCAAGCCCGAGTCCGGTCCCCCCGTAGAGCCGTGTGGTGGAACCGTCCGCCTGAGTGAAGGGAGCAAAAATTTCGAATTGCTTCTCCTTCGCGATTCCAATTCCGGTGTCTCGCACGGAGAAATGCAGCTCCACTTCTTTCGGCGAATCTCGAACTTTTTCGACCAGCAAAAAAACCTCTCCATGCTCGGTGAATTTTAAGGCATTTCCTATCAGGTTAACCACGATCTGACGCAATCGGCCTAAGTCACCCACCACGTATTCGGGCACGTCTTCCGCCACTTGCCAGGCAAGTTCCAGCGATTTCTGGTGCGCACGAATGCCCAGTATCTTCAACGTTTCTCCCAGGCTCTCGCGGAGAGGAAATGGAGCAAGGTCGAGATCGAGTTTGCCCGCTTCGATCTTTGAAAAATCCAGGATGTCGTTCAGCAGTATGAGGAGCGAGTCAGCGGAAGTTTTTACCATGCCCAAATAGTCGCGCTGCTCGGGATTCAAGTCAGTCTCAAGGGTCAGTTCGGTCATTCCCAGAATTCCATTCATGGGTGTGCGGATTTCGTGGCTCATGTTGGCGAGAAATTCACTCTTTGCGTTGCTGGCGGCCTCCGCAGCTTCTTTGGCATGGAGCATGGCCTCCTCTGCCAATTTGCGTTCGGTTATGTCTTGATAGAGCAGCAAGGCGCCCGTGAATTTCCCTTCTGCACTGAGCGGGACAGAGTAAAGCTCCACGTCTACCAGGCTTCCGTCGCTCCGTGTCCGTCGCGTGACCAGGTGCACGGTTTTTCCTTGCCGAAGACTCTTTATGTTCGATTCCAGCTCCGGGCGAGACTCCGAATTTGACACCAAAACGGCCAGCGGCTGGCCGACGATGGCTTGCCGCGAATAACGGAATAAAGTCTCAAAAGCAGGGTTGCACATTTGCACAGCCTCATCGTCGCCGATCGCGACAATTGAGATCGGGAGATTCTCGATAAGAGAATTGAGGAAGCTTTTTCGTTCTTCAAGTTCGTGTTCGGCACGTGTGCGCTCGGCAATCTCTTTCTGAAGCTCGCGAGTGCGTTCGTCAACCCGACGCTCTAAACCGTCGTGCGCAGACTGCAGCGCTGATTCGCGATGTTCGATCTGTCCGAGCATCTCGTTAAATGTATCGACCAGCAATCCGATCTCATCGTTGTTTCCTTTCGCAACTCGAAGGGAATAATCCTTCTTGACGGAGACCTCGTGGGCCGTTAGCGCCAGTTGTCCGATTGGCTCCGAGATCAATAGTTGCAAGCGCGCGGCGAGCAGGAATGAAATCACGAGAGACAAGATGAACACAGCCAATACAATTGCAGAGAAGAGCGCAATGCGAGAATGAAGTTCGCCGAGATCGGACTTCAGATAGATTGATCCGATCACTTCCCCTTCTAACCGAACTTGACGGAACACGAGCATATGGCCCGAAGCGAATAGAGTCTGGTCAGGAAGCGGTGCCGGAGGAATGAACGATTCTTTCGAACCGTCGCGTCTAAATTCCGCAAGGATCGTCCCGTCCGCCTTGTAAACGCAGGCTTCGACGATGTGCGTCTGAATACCCAGGGAACTGAGAATCTCATTCGCGGCCTTGACATCGCCAAACGTCAGCGCCGCGGTCATGTTCGAGCCGGTTATCTCAGCATCGGTTCCTAACTCATTCTCCAGCGAACGCCGGAACGTTGTCAGGTCGTAGAGGGCGAAGACCGTACAGGCCACCAAGACGGCGACGGAAGAAGTGATCATGATGATGGCAGTCAACTTTCCACGGACGGAGAAATTGCGCAGAGGATGCATATCAGTTTTTTCCAGCGGCGGAAGTGTCGGGCACTATTTTTTGCAGGCCGCGCGAAGTGATCCAGGCGAGAAAACGACTCCTCTCGGCCCAGCCATCGAATCTGCGCATCCTTACTCCTTGTTCCCAAGAGGAGTCAGTCACTAGAGCGTTGTCCTGCGGGGCTCGCCCCCGCGAATGGGACAGGTGAGAAGGGAGCAGACGGGAGGCCAAACCGACCACCTTCGCTGAGGCACAAGCCGCACAGGATCAATGGGCTGCGGTGGTCTTAGAGTCTGGTCGCACGAACGTTAACCCGACGAGATGTTTCAGGAAGGATGGCGCGTTCCGATGTGACACTGTGTTAACACATATTAAAAGTGTAAGGCCTTCAATGCGCTTGCCACTTCGTCGCATCTCAGTCGAACTCAACCGTCATCGTCGAAGGAAACGGGCCGCTGTACGTTAGCTGGCCTGCGTCTCCGGGCGCGCGCCTAAGGTTTTTGCGCCTAAGCAAAGGTTTTAGAATCCCCGGTATCTGAACGTGATTGACGTACTGGCCAAAACACGTGTGCAGGCCGTAGCCGAAGTGCATATAGACGTAGGCTGGGCGGCCGGCGCGAATCTCGTTTGGAGAATCGACGAACCTCTCGTCAAACATAGCCGATTGTGTGGCGGCAACAACGGAAGCGCCCTTTGGAATTAATGTCTCGCGCATGGTGCCCTTCGCCAGCGTGTAATCTTGCACACTAAGACGCACCACCACAGGATTGTTGGGGTTAAATCGCAGGGCCTCGAAGACGTAATCCGCCAACAGCAGCTCATTATTTGATGCTGCGGCGTTTTGAGCTTTTGCGAGGTCCGCGGGGCGCTTGAGCAGTTCGTCTAAAGCTTGCGTGCAGCACTTCGAGGTCGTCGGAATTGCGCCGACGAAAAGGCCGAGAAGATTCGTGCGAATCGTCGAGTCGTCCATTCCGGGGACACCGGCGTTCTGCAGCGCGAGGCATCGGCCCAGAACGTCGTCGGGCGCGGGCGTTCCTGGCTGCGAGGGCTGCGCCTTGCGATTTCTAATCGACGTGTCGAGCCAAGCGCGCGTCTTAGCCGAGGCGTCGCGCGCGGCCGCGGCAACTGCAGGGTCGTCGTCGATATCTGTGAATAGGTATTGAAACGCCGCGGTGCTCCAGGTTGCCAAGTCTTCGTCGCAGGGCCAGGGACAGCCGAAGTACGCGGCGATCCATCGTGTGGGCACGATGCGGCTCAGTTGTCCCACGACGTCGATTCGGCCGCCGGACGCCGCGACGAGACTTTCCGCGGCAGCGGCTACAAAGGGCGCGACCTGCTGAGGAATATCTTCTCTGCGGAAGACGGTGAGCATGTGCGAGTGATCGCGTTCGTAGTCCGGCGAATTCTGCATACCCAGGAAGAAATTGCTTCCTCCGGCGACCACCTCCATCTTGTCTTTGTAGGTGACTTGAAATACGTCATCGCGCGAAAGAACTTCCTGGACGTCCTCGAAGCGTGTAACGACTGCGAAGTTTTTCACCAGCAGGACGGGCTGCACGCGACGAAGCACCGCGAATACCGGCTCTGGGTTTTCGATCAAATGCTGCTTTAGGCTGTCGAGGAAAGACGTTACGTCGGCCTCGACTTCGTGGAGCACAGCCATGCCCTCGGCTTCGAGGCGACCGAACGCGTTTTTCCAGTTGTCGAGCAGTTTCATACTTGCGACTCATCCTCAGCGAGGATCGACTGAATTGTCGGCGATCATGCGCAGGGCCGTGACGCTTGGAACCCAAAAGTAATCGCCGCCGCGAAGCTCGACAAAATTCTGCAAGCCTCCGCAGACGAACGGCGGGTTTGCGAGTTCCGCCGCTGTACCCTGAATCGTGAACTTCCCAACCCCGCCGTGGTTGCCCATCAGCATGTCCTTGTCATTTCCCTGCCGCGCGTCGTTGCCGTATTCGATCCATTGCTGCTGCACGAATTCGAATTGACGAAAAATACTCGCGTTCATGACCATGAAGATCAATCCGTGTTCGTCCGTGTCGCTTACCGGATGATCTTCGGGCGTGTATGGGCCGTACGGCATGCCGCGCCGGCTGATGCGTCGGCGGTTTACCAATTTTCCGTCAAAGCCGAAGGCATCGCGTGGATTCGTGCGACGCACGTGGGCGCCGATCGGGCAACGCACGCCGTCGAGATCGCCGCCGAACTTGAAGTTCACATTCAGTTGCTTATTGGCCACAACCGCCGGGTCACATTTGTCGGGCGACACTTCGATCGGCGTGCCGTCACGAAATCTGCCGATGAATTTCGATGCGAGTTTTTCCTTTCCACCGGAGTAGAGCTTCCCTTTCTCATTCAAATACTTTCGGAAGGTCGCGACATTCTGGTGCATCTTGCGGTACACCATGAAAGTGCTGTTGTTCGCGAGGAGATGAGGGATGGGCGCGACGGGCAGCTCGCCGGCCTCATCCGCGTACCCGAGCATGAGTTCACCCGTGGCGAGGGGAGCCCACGAGCCGTTCGGCATCAGCTTGCCCTGGCCCGGCTGCGTGTCGCGCACGACTCCCACGTAGTCAGGATTTCCGAAACCGTCCGTGTAACCAAAATGTTCCTTCGTGGTAATTTTGCCGTCAATTACCAAGACGCCGGCATCTTGCGAACCGATCACGACGGCGCCGCCTGCGGCGTTCATTAAGTTTGTCAGGTCGGCGCACTGCCGATCGAGTTCCGGTAGCGATTCCCCGTAGACACCCAGCCAGGCGTCCACGCTCTCGTCGCGCCAGACTGGTTCCCAATGATCGGGCGAATTCAGACCCGTGTCGCCCAGGATGGCGCCGCGCTCTTTCATGCCCTGAACGAACTCGCAGGGAAAACTTTGTAAGCTGGGCTCGGGCAGTTCGAGTTTCTTCAAGCCTCTGTAGGTGAAGGCGACATTTACGGTGGTGCGCGGCTTTCCCTGATCCCAGCGCTCGCCGGTGGTGATCTGACGGATAAGCTTGCCGATGAATTCCCTGCCCCCGGCGGGGACGATCTGAAGAAGCAGGTACCGCGCGACCGGGAAGGTGTAGCCGCGCAGAACGAATCCTTGAATGTCCGTAGGATCGAGTTTGCTCATGGTAATTCGTCCACAAATTCCTTGCCCAGCGTAGCGGCCGGGGCCGGCGCAGGCGCCTTATTCAACTTTTCTATGAAATGTGCGAACGCGGCTTGCAATACGTTCGGCGGCGCGCCCTGATGCTTGACGATGAAAGCGGTGACGGCGCTTTGCGTTTGAAGCGCCCGGAGCGTCTGCTCCACGGTTTTGTCGTTGACGTCTGCGAAAAAAAAAGTGGTCTCGATCTGACACTTTTTCATGTAGGCCTTGAACGCCGCTACGTTCCCAGCGCCGGGAAAACCCACACAGTGCTTCCAAACTGCATCCACGGTTTCCGGAATTTCCGCGGCCATGCGCTCGAGATAAGTGTCGAGGTCGCCGTCGAAATTCGATTCGAAGATCAAATATTTTGACTGGAGATGCTCTTCGCACGCGGGCATTCCGACGTACACGACGTCGTCCATGACGACGAGCCTGGCGAAGTGTGTGCTGGATACTTTTGCAAAGGGACTGTTGCGGTGGCGTGGCAACTTCGCGAGGTAGATGCGCAGGGCAAGATTCGGCGACACTTCGCTATTCGCATCATCCTTGATGGGCGAAAGTATCGTCAACCCGTAAACGCTTCCACTCCGATTGGCCATGATTTGCCTACGTCCCCACGGGCGGTTCGCCCGTTGCGCCCAAGTCGCCCTGCACTTTTGTAAGAAATTGCAAATACGATTTCGCGAACTCATCGGCGGACTTATTGGAAGACGAGGTTGCGAGTTCGTCCAACGCCGCCTCCACGCGATGAGCCGCTTTTACGTCATTTGTGGTGGCGTGGGGATATGCGTCGTAGTAGTAGTCGGTCTCAAACTGGACGAGTGAGATATAATCCTTGAAGGGCGTGACCGGAACTGCGCCCGGAAATTTCTCACTCCACCGCCAAATGGCATCCAGCCCATCGCCAAGAGCTGCTGAAAATGCGTCGATGTACTGATTCCACGTACCGTTGAAATTGCTGAAGAAGAACAAATAGTCGTACTGCAGCTTTTCTTTCGGTTGTTCGCCGGCGACTCGCGGAAACTTTCGATGCGGGACGATGACCCAGCGCGCGAAATGAATGAAGGAAAGCTCCTTCAGGCCACCGCTGGGGAAGAGGCGAAAGAGTATCCCGAGACCGGCAAACACGACGCGCAGAATCCATGTCTTCCATGGCTTCATGGGAGTGATCGCGTTCATCGCGTACGCTTTGCCGTTGATGTTGCTCATGGTCGGCCACGCTCCAGCCGATTACGAATGGGCGGGAGCCTACATCAAATGGATGAACATTACAAGAAAAGGTGATATACGTTCTTGCAAACATCGGCCTGACGGTCGAAGCTTCCAAGACGAACTCTTCTTCGCAAAGAAATCTATTTCGTTGTCTCTTGAAAAGCTGCAGACTATCGACCGTCAGATCTTCTTAGAACCTCAATAAAGGGCCGTCTTTTCGGAAGTCGCGCTCAGAACCTTCGCATCCACGCCGGCGACGGATTGCTATATAATTCCGGCCGCTGGACCGTTTCGGTGTGGAGAAAAGCAGCGAGTTGAAGGAGATCTTCGCATGAGGCAGGATCGTAGGAATTTTATGAGGGACACGAGCGCGGTCTGCGCTTTGGCCATGTCTGGCCGTCTACCGGCGGCAGCTCTTACGGAGGCGAAGCCTGGCGCAACAGAGACGCGCGGCATGGCGCGCGGACTTACGTTGCTGAACATTCGCCAGGGCGCCGAATGCCGCCTGGGCGTGAAGAATGAAAAAGGGATACTCGATGTGGCCGAAGCCGCGAAGATTCTGCATATGCATGCGCCGACTACAATTGACGATTTGCTTCAGAATGAAGATGGCCCGAGCCTGAATGCCCTCGTGGACGCAGCTGCCAAGTCGAAGGCGGCGCAAAAAGCCTTCCTTAAGGAAGACTCGATCGAATACGGCCCAGTCGTGATGCGCCCGGAAAAAATTGTCTGCATCGGGCTGAACTACCGGCAGCATGCCATCGAGATTGGCGCGCCAATTCCGAAGCAGCCGGTGCTTTTCAACAAGTTTAACAACGCGCTGAACTATCACAACGGCACGATAAAACTCCCCGTGGAGTTCGCGAAGAAATTCGACTACGAAGCCGAGATGGTGATAGCGATCGGTCGCGAAGCCAAAATGGTAAGCGAAGCGGACGCGCTTTCCTACGTGGCCGGCTATGCGACCGGCAACGACTTCACCGCTCGAGACCTGCAGCTCGAAACGGGTGGGCAGTGGATGGTGGGCAAGACGCCGGACCAGTTCGCGCCGCTCGGCCCGTACCTGGTGACCGCGGACCAGATCGATCCTGACAACCTGAAGGTGGAGTGCCGCGTGAACGGTGAGACGCGCCAGTCCTCCAATACTAGCGATTTCATTTTCAACACGCGGAAGCTGATCAGCTACATTTCCCGCGTGATCACGTTGAAACCCGGCGACATCATTTTCAGCGGCACACCTCAGGGCGTGATCCAGGGCAAGCCCAAGGAGCGGCAGGTATGGCTCAAGCCGGGCGACAAGATCGCGTGCAGCCTGGAAAAGCTGGGCGAATTGAAATTCGAGCTAGTGTAAGAGCAAGTAAATGATCGCGCCTGTCCCGTGAGGAAAACCAACGGCGTTTTACCGCGATCTGCCGACGAGTAGGCCGCTTTCTCGAAACGACTCACTTCTTGCGATCAGCTACATTGCAGGCGTCTTCAACAGGCGTTGGGTCGGGCATGTCAAACTTCATGGCAACTTCTGATCCGCGGTCATCACCTACAGTCAAGTCAACGGCTTGTGCCCGGAGGATTTTCTTCAGCGAATCTTTAGGAATGGAGGCAGAAGTTTTCTCCGTTCCCGGTGTCCAATTCTCTTTCTCCGGTTCTTTAGCATCATCGATGCGATATTGGACTGCGACCTTCGGATAGTAGGAGGTTCCATGAATTTCTTGAGGCTCAACGTAGTCGATCTTCAGAGAGGTACCGACGAGAAGATTCCCGGCTATGAACTTGCCCTTGTGAGATCCCTTGCCGGGGATGCAGTCCAGCACGAAGGCGGGACGATTGGAGACGTCACCCTGTGGCGCTTTAAGAAATCTTCCCACCAAGGTAAATCGCGTGTATGTAGTGTCGCGGCCGGGGTTTGTCTTTTGAGATTGCCGCCACACTTTGGCCGGTGGGGCCTGTTGCGGAGCCATCGCTGAGAATCCAAATGAAGCCAACGCGAGCGGCACGAGCAGAAGAAGTGGGACTTGTTTCATCGTTTCATCTCCCTGTCAGCTTTCGGAAATCCGAATCCTCGGCCGTAAGACTGCTGAGAATACAACCGCGTCCGTAGCGAAGCCCATGGTAGCCAAGACTGTTCGGAACCGCAACGCGAGTTAGGTGGGATTTTGAAAAAAGGGCCGCAGCGGTTGCACTGAACTCCGCTTTGACTGCGAGGCGAGAGGCTTGTAAGATTCGCGACGCGCCGGTGGAGGAGGAACGAGATGCGAAGTAGGATTTTACTTTCATGTATAGCGCTCGCGTTGCCCGGCATTGCATTCGCACAGCAGCCCGCGGCGGTAGACAAAGCTGCCCAGAGCACTCCGTCAAAGAATGAACCGGCCGATCCCAAGCTCGCCGGCTTGCTCGAAGCAAAGGTAAGAGCCGCGTGGGCAGCGTTCAAAAAACGAGACAAAGACGGCTACGCCGCGTTTCTCACCGACGATTTTCAGGCAGTGGAATCCGACGGCGACGGCGAGCGCCCCAAGCTTCATGTCCTCCGCGAAGTGGAGCACAGCATGTACACCGACTACCTGCTTCAGCTATTCCAGGTGCAGCAGCTCGGAGACCACTACGCTTTCGTTACCTACGAAAGCACCATGCAATTTCCCAAAGCCACAGGGCAAAGATTTAAGAGAGTCTTCATCGGCGAACTTTGGACTAACCGCGACGGGGAGTGGAAAATGATGCGCTATCAAGAGACGTCTGTCCGTTAGGTTCGCCACCCGGAAAATGCGGAAGCCCGAACCCACGAGTGTGAATTCGGGCCCTCGATTCGAAATCACTTCCCGGCTGTCATCTACTGCGAAGCATACACGCCGACGCAACCATCGGCGGCGATCGTTTCACAATTGGGACCGCCCGAAGGCAGCGGCACGAAAATGTGATTGTTGATCGGATCCACCGCGACGCTGTGGGCGTTGCCGTTAGTCGGGACGTTTTGCAGCCACTGTCTGGTACCGGCGCTGATGACTCCGAGAACCGGGCCGGTGGGCATGTCCCTCGATGCCGTGTAGTAATTGTTGTCGCCGGGGTTATACCAAGTCTCGTCCACGAAGCCAACATTGTTGATGACAGTCAGGATGGCGCCGGTGGTGCCGTTGATAATGACGCTGGACGGCGCGAACGCGCGTCCGTCGTGGTCGGCGCAACCCACGAAGACATCCGTGCCAGGTCCCTGATTCAAGCTTGTGGGCATGCAATTGGGAATCGGAAAACTGTTAACCACCACGGGCACAAATTTAGTGACGCCACCGACTGTGATCGCATGGAGGGGATCAATCACGTCGATGCTGCCAACCGTAATGTCAGGAGTCGAATTTCCATTCGTCAGCAGGAAGAACCCCGTGGAGGGCTGGAAGATCATCCCACCCAACCCGGCCGGGGCAATTGCACCACCGCAGCCCGGCGGCGTGCCGGGACCAGCTGCACAGAAGACTCCGCCAGCCTGGGTCGTAGTCGTGTTGGTGAGTTGCGGACCGTGATGGCAAGCAACATCCGGATTGAAACCAGCTGCATGGCCGGAGGCTCCGGACGGAACGTTCGCGCCAGCGACGCCGGGCGTAGAGCTGAAAAATTGGAGAGAGGGGTCGGGACAGACAAACCCATTCGCCCCGTTCGCGCCGCCGTCATCAATCAACACGGTGTCGTCATTTTGGGCTGCGCCATCGTAGTAGATTTGGCCCAGGATGCAGGAGGCGTAGTTTGCCGTAAACGTTGTCGTGATCGAGTTACCGCCAGGTCCGGAGACAAAGGTACTAATTCCGGGGCTGAATGGATCCGTCGCAGTAGGATCCGCTACTTGAGAATACGGAAGACAATGTTGTTGGGCATCGGTCCCGGTTCTGGTCACGATGCCAGTGGCGTCAACGATGGTGACGAAGGGAAGTCCTGGGTCGCCGTTGATTACCGCAAAAAGGAAGCGCGAGGAACCGTCCTGTGGGAAAGTCACGACTCCGCCGGTTGTAGCAAGCTCATCACCGCGCAGGTCGCCGCAGCTTGGGTCAGAAAAGGCTCTCCCGTTTGCAGACGACTGGCACCCAGTGATGCCGGTCGGACCGTCATAGTCGGGAGTCGTGCCTGTTACTATGGTGGCGGTTAACGTGGGCGGCAACGTAAAGCCGCTCATAAGCATTGGAACCAGATCAAATACCTCAACTTGCGAACTGCCATTCCCGACAAACAGGAAATTTCCATCACCCGTAATTTCCATGCCATTCGGACCGGAAAGCGGGTTCAGGTTGTTGGAGCGGGAGGCGCAGCATTGCCCCCCCACGAATCCGCCGAAGTTGCCATTGGGACCAAAGCCGCCGGGGAGGCGGAAGCCATCGGTCTTGCATCCGAACCGTGTGAAGTTGCCCTGTGCGGATGTGACGGGAGGAATGGTTTCCCCAGTCATCGGATCCACCCAGCATAGGCTGGTATTGTTCCCGGCCTCGGCTATTGAGTTTTGCCCACCGATGGCCCACAACGCGATGTCGGAAGTCGTGCTGAACACGGGAACGTCGAGACCGACGCGGTCCGACACGTAATAAAGACGGTTGACCGGATCCACCCAGCTAATGTCAAAAATATTGAAAGGCCCGCCGGGCTCGCCATTGGGATTGTGCTCCGGCACGTTCATCACACCAATCAACCCAATGGTCCCGTGCTTATCCGTTCCGCACACGGGACAGTTCTTTTGGCTGCTTGAGCAACTGTTCAAGATGAACATCACTCCGAGCAACGCTACGAGGGCTGAAAGGCGAAACATTTTCGGATTCATCGAGTTTCCTCCTGCGATATTGGCCGGGGGCCGAACTACATTTTCCAAGAAAAATTGTCCACTGGGTCCGCAGCGCCCTTGAATTCGCGTATGCGGGCCCCCGTACTAACCAGCAACCAGCTCATCCGAAACGCTCAAGACCCGACTAAAACCGAAACTGAATTCCCTCAACAAACACAAAGTAATTGCGAGGCAGAATGCCCTGGACGCTTGGGTTCTTGAGTTGGTTGAAGTTAAAGTCCGACTTCACGAGAACCCAGTAATTGAGATACCAGTTGAATCCCGCAGTTAACTGATCGGTGTGGTCACTAAAGCTTGGGACGATTCCAGGCGTAATCGGACAGGACGGGATCGTAGAGGCGTCACAAGTTGCGCCGGGGGCTCTCCCTTCCAGCCAGGAATACCGGATCTTGACTGCCCATGCGCCCCAACCCGGGGCCCCTGATTCTCCGGGAGAACTGGGGCCGATTACTGGATGCTTTACGCGCGGAATCGCGTTCTCCGGCTCGCGTTCCCCGGTCAGCAAATACGTGGCAGAGACGTAGGCGCCCTTGCCTATAACGCCGGGGATGGTGTTGAATGCAACGCCGCCGGGTGCCAACGAGCCAATGTTAGTGCGCTTCTCCAAGAGTTGAGCGTATTCTCCGCGAATACCCAACGGCCCCTTCAGCCATGCGAAGAAGGCGTTATATCGCTCGATTCCGCCATTGATTCGGAACTGCGGAAAGAAATTGTAGGTGCCGTCATTCAAGACACCGCTGAAGCTCTGTTCGTTCGCAAGACCCTTGGAGCGACTATGCTCGACGGAACCGCCGAAAGATAGCCCCTTCAGCATGGCGCTGTCGGACTTCAACCACGGAGAAAAACGGAGTCTGCCCACAACTTCGGGCTCATTGGTAGTTCCGCTCGTCAGGAGTCCCTGCCCATTGAAAATGCCGGCCCAATATTGCATGCGGCCTTCAAACAAATCGCCGTGAACGTCAACGCCGGGAGCGCGGAAAGCTCCACCTGCATCCGGGTAGAGCACGGAGATGATAGACCGATTATAGAATTCAACCGAAGTGTCATTGGTTCCTACTTCCTGGGAGAAAGGCACCTTGTACTGGCCGCCCATGATCTTGAAAGCGCTCCAAGGCTTGAAATCCAAATAGGCGTCACGGATTGTGAGGGCGGAGGCTGTCTCGAACAGGAACGCATAGTCGAGTTGCGAGCCGTAATTGCCCTGAACGCCAAAGCGGGCGCGCGTGATGTTAAACGTGTCCGAAGGTGCGCCATCACCCTTGTAAAAAACGTATTGCGCATCCAAGTACCCGACGGGCATGACGGTGAAGTTACCGTCAGAACTCTTCAGGAAAAAGTGCTCGCCATTCCATCCGGCGGTTGCCACAGGGACGTCGCTGGCCTTCTTTTGAAGGACGTCGATCTCTTTTTGGAGAGCGTCGATGTCCGCCGGAGTAGCGGCAGGCGATGACGCGTTGGCATCGGGGGCGTCTGCTGCGGAAGTACCTGCGGGTGACGGAGGTGCGGGAACCGAGGCAGCGACGGCGTTGGTCTCCACGAGGTGTGCGGCGCCGCCCTGCGCCACTGCGCTCACTTTGACGAGGAGTTGAATTTGCGCCTTCAACTCCGCGACCTCGCGGCGCAGTTGCTGGACCTCCTCCTCAGTTGCAGCCTTGCCTGTTGATTTCGATTGTGTCGCGTCGTCGGATGGCTTCGCGCTCTGGCCAAAGGCTACCGGAGCAGTTGCGACACAAATCAAGATCACAAGCACACACCACCACTTTGGCGAGCGCATAATTATCCCCTCCGCGGAGATTTTTCAAAGCACAACAGATCCAAGCAAGCTACACACTCAAGCTGGGCACCACAATATCCACTTTTTACGCAGGATCGCCCCCGCTCACCCGCATCGCTAGCTAGAAATTGTCTTGGTTCGCGACGAACTTGGTTGACTGGTCCACTAATCGAACCAGTTTTTCTCAAAAAGCAGGCACGCTCTTAGCATGGCGTCGCGGAACGTGTCAAGCATATTGTGCGAACTCTGGTTGGAACACGAGGAGCCAACCTTAAACCAGCACGTGAAGTGTTCGATTCCGAGGAGATCACCGGCCGGAATGTTTCTGCAATTATTTAAGTTAGGCGAAGCGTCAGTGACGGTAGAGATATTCCGTCCACCTCGGCGGTCCAGAGATCGCCCTTGCCGATCACATGTCCAGCGGTGAGTGTGCCGGAGCTGACAACTTCGCCCGCGCTCAAAGGATGGGACGGAAAGCGCCGGGCGATAGCGCCGCCGAGTTCCGCGAGGCACAGCGCGGGGCTCTTCAAAGAATTTCTGCCGGATCCTTCTTCGACAATTTCTCCACCCTTCGCCATTCTCAATTTGAAACGCGCCAGTCCGTCGATCAGCGTGGGGATGAGGTCAGGCCGCACCTTTATTCTTTCGCCGACCACGAGTGCTGCGTGAAGTCCGAAAGACGCCACGAAATCACTGGGCTGAAACTTCCAATCCGGAAAAGGACAATCAATGATTTCGAAGCCCAACGCCAACCAATCCACGGATGCGAGCGCAGAGGCGGCATCAGAGCTTTCACCCGCAACTGTTTTTTCCAAACCAAAAACAATTTCGGGTTCAATCTTCAACGAACGGGGATGCGCGACTGTCAGCGTGGCGGAGTTGCCGTCAGCGAAGTGCACCGTGTCGTCGTACATGTGGGCCCAAACCAGGGTTTCAAGTTTGAGGACCCGCCACATGGCTTTGTTCGCATAACCAACTTTGCGGCCGACGGCTTTTTGTCCAGCAGCTTCACGAAACTGTCTGAGTGTTGCTTCAACATCATAAGCCGTGTCGAGGTCGAAACCCGGGCGCGCGGACGGAGGAACTTCAATCATCCCGCCAGTCTCATATGCGGAGAAGAGTTCGCGCGCCAAGGCTTCGGCGTCATCCTGGGACATGGAATCCTGTAGCGACATAGGTTCTTGCGACATAGGTTAGTTCAGCCTTCGCTGTTCTCTCCT
This sequence comes from uncultured Acidobacteriota bacterium, assembly GCA_963698005.1. Lineage (GTDB taxonomy): Bacteria > Acidobacteriota > Terriglobia > Acidiferrales > UBA7541 > Palsa-295. The sequence goes on along the minus strand of OY969113.1, from coordinate 534,029 downwards.
GTCTATGCCTTTGGTGCGCGAATTCATCGCGCGATTCGTAGAGACGAGGAGTTGGGCGCCCAGCATCTTAGCACCAGCCATCGTCGTCTCATGGGACTTCCCTAAGTACCGGCCCCCAACTGGAGTAATGGCAGAGAAATATTTTCCCCTCTCGTTTACCGCGCGTCGAGGAACGATGGTACCTTACCGTCGTCAATTGACTTCAAATCTCCGGTGGCCAAGCGTCGGGTCGTTTGACAGATAGTGCGGCCACCACCAGGAGGAACATGTTGAGAGTACCTACAATATTTTCGGCATCGAGCATTGCAAAGCGATGTTCCAGCCTCCGCTCGTTCTCGTGTGTCTGGCTGTTGTCGGTTCTAATTATCCTCGGGCTATGCAATTTTTCCGCCTGGGCCCAGACTGCAGTGGTCCTAGTGGGTTCCGGCTCGAGCGTACCGGCGCCTCTCTACAATCGATGGACGCAGGAATATGGCAAGCGTAACGCCAAAATTCAGATGCGTTATGTTCCGATCGGCACCAGCGAGGGAATTAAAGAGATCTCACGTGGCGCGAGTGATTTTGGCGCCGGGGAGTCTCAGCTTACCGAGAAGGAGCGGAAAGACGGGAGCTTGATCGAACTGCCGGTCATGCTGATCGGAATCGTTCCCGTTTACAATCTTCCCGATGTCCACCAGGAACTTCGGCTTTCAGGGGAAGTGCTGGCAGGAATCTTTCTCGGCGAGGTGAAGATGTGGAATGCACCGCAGATCGCGAAGCTCAACCCGGATATCACTCTGCCGAATCTTCCCATCCAGGTGATCAACCGCCCTGCGGGAAAAGGCTCCAACTACGTCTTCACTGACTTTCTCTCTAAGGTGAGCTCCAAATTTCGCGCCCAGGTGGGAGTGACTCCTTCGCCCAAGTGGCCCGTTGGCGAGCCGGCGGAACGCAGTTCTGATATGGCGGCCAAGGTGAAAAACAATCCTGGGGCCATCGGCTACGTCGAGTTTCAATATGCCGTAAAAGGCGGCATTCCCCGAGCTGCGGTAGAAAACCCCTCTGGCAAGTTTATCAATGCTTCGACGGAGAGCCTTACTGCCGCGTGCCAAGCTGCGGAAGCACCGCGGTGGAATAACTTCTCCGCCTCTTTGACAAACTCAGCGGGGGCCGATTCTTTTCCAATAACCAGTTTCAGCTGGATTTACCTGCGAACTCCACCGACTGATTCGGCGCGAGCAGCTGCATTGGCCGATCTCCTGGATTGGATATACACGGCTGGCCAGCAGTCAGCCGTGCAGGAAGGCTACTCCCCTTTGCCCCCGGAGCTGCTCGCAGAGGTGAGGAAGAAGGTCAAGAGCGCGGAATAGTCGCGTGGTTTGATATTTTATGGAATTGCAATTCGCCCACGCTCTGTTTCTGTTTTTTGCCGCAGGGATCGCGGGAACTTTGAACGCGTTGGCGGGGGGCGGCAGCTTCATCTCGTTTCCCGCGCTGTTGTTCACGGGTGTGCCGCCGGTGCAGGCCAATGCCACGAATACAGTTGCGCTTTGGCCTGGGTTAGCTGCGAGCACTCTTGCATACTTAAAACGGCTGGACGCGCCGCTGCGCTTGTTGATTCCTCTAATCGTCACCAGCGTAGCCGGCGGTTGGGTCGGCGCGCTGCTGTTGCTGAAGACTCCCCAACATACTTTTCTGCAATTCGTACCTTGGCTGCTGCTGAGCGGTACACTGCTTTTTGCGTTTGGCAATAAAATCCGCGCGATCGCCGGTACCAGCGCCGTCATTGACGATCTTCGGAGGATATCGCTGCGGGCCATCATAGTAAGTTCCTTCGTGGAGTTGCTGGTCGCAGTCTATGGCGGATACTTCGGCGCTGGAATCGGATTTATCATGCTGGGGATGCTGGCGGCGCTGGGAATGCGGGATATTCATGCCATGGGCGCGATCAGGACGCTGCTTGCCGCCGCGATTAATGCCGCTGCGGTTGTTACTTTCATCCTGGCAGGCGCGGTTTTGTGGCGGCAGTGCGCAGTGATGGTCGCGGGTGCTCTCCTAGGCGGATGGTTCGGCGCGCGTTACGCGCAGAAAGCTGATCCACGGAAGGTGCGACTCTTTGTGATCGGCATTGGTTTCGCGATGAGCGCGTACTTCTTTGCCACGGTACGTTAGGGATGGAGCGCGGTAGCGAGGCTAGCGTTCAACGTATTTGACTCCGTATTCGCGCCCTGCCATGATGGCACGATGCTGGAGTGAAACCGCAAGATGATCGGTATTGCATACTAAAAACCATGTCGCAATGCATGAATTTCGCGCCAAAGAATTTGAACCCCCGCAAGGACCTCCCAGAGGGTTTCTTCGATTTCCTGTTGCCGCTCCACAAACAATTCACTCCTTGGCAACAAAAGATAATCGCCAAGCGCGCGGAGGTGTTGCAGACCTCCCATCGCGGACATCCTCCTAACTATTTGCTGGCTTCAGAGGCAACTACCTCCGACTGGCGAATCGAGCTGCCCGACTGGTGCGCGGATCAACGCAACCAGATGACCGGTCCGGCCGACGACGCGGCGTTGACCGTAAAATTGCTGAACTCCGGATCTCCCGCCGTGATGATCGACCTGGAAGATTCCACGGCCAACACCTGGGACAACATCATGTTGGCGGTTAAAAACACCATCGCCGCTTACAAGTATGAACTCAGCTACGACGACAAAAAGCGAGGCAAGAAAGTCACAGTACAGCGTTCGAAAACTGTTACCTGGGTGCGCCCGCGCGGTCTGCACATCAGCCAGGGGGGAGTTTTTAAGGACGAAATCATGTCCGCTTCCCTGTTCGATTTGGCCCTGATTTGGTATCAGATTGATCCCGCGTCGTTGCCGCACAACTTCTCTGTGTATATCCCCAAGAGCGAGTCTGCCGAGGAGGCTTTCTGGTGGCGCGACCTCTTCCGGACTCTTGCGAAATCCAAAGGCCTGCCTGAGGACTACATAAAGTGCATGGCGCTTGTGGAAGCGCACCCGCTGGCATATCAGATGGAGGAATTTCTTTTCAATCTGCGCGGCCACTGCCTCGGATTGAACCTCGGCCGCTGGGATTACATGGCGTCGCTGATCGATTTCATGATCGACGACCCCAACTGGGTTTTGCCGGATCGCAATACCATTCCCCACGACGTGGCATTCTTCCAGAACTTCCGCACGCTGATGCCGGAAATTTGCCACAAGCACGGAGCGCTCGCCATCGGCGGAATGACGGCGCTTTATCCCAGCCGCACGGATGCGGATTTAAATGAGCGCGCACTGAAAGTCCTGAAGCAAGACAAGAAGAACGAAGCCGATTGCCTGATGGATGGGGCGTGGACCGGCCACCCTGATCAAAATGAGATCGCCGTCGCCCAGTTCCCGTTTCCCAATCAGGTTGCAAAACGGCCCAAGCTCGCGAACTCCCATCCCGACCTGCGGCCAAGCCCGAAGGGCGTTGGCGAAACAACTCTGGCCGGAACGCGAGCGGCCGTACGCACCGTAATTCGTTATCGCAACGGAGTGCTCAACGGAAAAGGAGCCAGCCTGCTCGATGGCTACATGGAAGATCTCGCTACCGACCGCATCTATCGCCTGATGATCGCGCAGCGCGTGCGGCACAAAGTGAAAGTGCCCGGCGACGATGGCAGGCCGGTGGAACACACTCCCGCTTTAGTGACCCGTGTGTTTGACGAGGAGCTGGCGAAACTTCAACTCAATTTGCCGGCCGAGATTGACCAAAAAGCTGCGGTAACACTCCCCGAAGCACGCCGCGTCGCGGAGGAGCTAATCGTGCAGGGGCAGCACTCGCCGATCTAGTCTGAAATATTCTGGCGGACCGATTCAAGCCGCAAACCGCAGAACTGTGAGTGAAAAGAAAAACTTATCACGCGATTAATAGAATGAGTTTGACGACGCCTGCCGCATGGGCGCTCACTGTTAAAACTGCGTTACGTCATAATATCGGCCGATTATCCAGCGACCGCGCCAGGGGCGGCAACGAATGACAATGAAGTCGGTGGACACTCTTCTCGACGTCTTACATTTCGCTGACAGTAACACGGCCGTCATCGTTCCAGAGCTCGGAATCCAAGTGACCTACGATTCGCTCCGGCAGCAAGTGTTGGCCATGGCGAACGCGTTGGCCTCCGTGGGCATTCGCCGCGGCGATGCTGTAGCGATAGCATTGCCGAACGGATTGCCCGCGATTGTCAGCTTTCTCGCCGCTTCCATCGCTGGAACGGCAGCTCCTTTGAACTTGGCGTATCCGTATGAGGAATTTCTTTTTTTCCTCGGAGACACCAATGCGCGCATTTTGCTTTGTCCGCCGGTAGGCGCGGAATTCGCGCGCAGCGCGGCCACCGACCGCAAGATCCCGGTGTTCTCGGTGGAAATGAGCGAACAGGGCAACGTTCATCTCGTGGGCGCTTCCACCACCGCTGTTTCCGCAACCGCGCCTACGGCTGACGATATCGCCCTGGTCCTGCACACCAGCGGGAGCACGGGGCGTCCCAAGCGTGTTCCCTTGCGGCATTTCAACCTCGCGGTCTCGTCGGCGAATATCGCGAACACATACGCTCTTTCAGAAGAAGATGTTTCTCTGTGTATCATGCCGCTGTTCCACGTGCATGGTTTGATTGGCTCGCTGATGTCCACTTTGCTTTCCGGAGGCACGGTGGTTGTTCCCACGAAATTCAACGCGCTCTCTTTCTGGCGGACGGTTCGGGAACATCGCGTCACTTGGTATTCGGGAGTGCCGACCATGCATCAGCTTCTGCTGGCCCGTGCTCATCAGAAACCGCCGGAAGCCGCCACTCTGCGCTTCATCCGCTCGTGCAGCGCTCCCTTGTCTGCGGCGCTCATTCACAAGATTGAAGGGCTTTTCGACGTGCCTTTCGTCGAAGCCTACGGAATGACGGAAGCGGCTCACCAGATGACCTCGAATCCTTTGCCGCCGCGGCATCGGAAGCCGGGCTCTGTCGGTGTGGGCACCGGGCTTCGCGTTCGCATCATGGACAAAGAAGGCAACGATCTCGGCAGTAACCAGCGAGGCGAAGTCGCCATTCAGGGAGCCAACGTATTTCGCGGATATGAAAACAATCCCGAAGCCAATGCCCGCGCCTTTGTGCATGGATGGTTTCGTACCGGCGACGAAGGAATGCTCGACGCAGACTGCTACTTGCATCTGACGGGCAGGATCAAAGACATCATCATCCGCGGCGGCGAGAACATCGCGCCTCACGAAGTCGATGAGATTTTGCTGCGGCATCCAGCGGTTGCGGCGGCGGTCACTTTCGGCTGCGTGCACCCCACACTCGGTGAAGAAGTGGCTGCGGCCGTGGTCTTGAATGAGGAGCACAACGCCACCGAATCGGCGCTCATAGCGTACTGTCGTGAGTTGTTGGCGGAATACAAATGCCCTAAAAAGATTTATCTCGTAAAGAGCATCCCCACGACTGCGACCGGAAAAATTCGCCGTCGCGCCGTCGCCGCCGCGCTGGCGGATGTCTAACTATGCGATTCCTGATCGCGGGGGCCGGCGCAATCGGAGCCTACATCGGCGCGCGTTTGGCGCATGCAGGGTTCGATGTCACGCTCTTCGCGCGCGGCCCGCATCTTCGTGCGATGCAGGAGCATGGGGTGCAGGTGAGAAGCAGTGACGGGGATTTTGTGGCGCGGCCCACGATGGCGGGCTCCCTTGACGAAGTGGGGCCGGTGGACGTTGTCTTTCTTGGGGTGAAGGCGCACGGCCTGCCGCAACTTGCGCCTCAACTAAAGCCGGTGCTGGGGCCAGAGACCACAGTTGTGAGCACGCAAAACGGAATCCCCTGGTGGTACTTCCAGGGTTTCGGCGGCGAGCTGGAAGGATTGCGCCTGGAGCGGATCGATCCCGGCGGTGTGATTTCTTCGGCCATCGAAGCGCGTTCCGTAGTCGGCTCTATCGTTTACTTTTCGACCGAGATTTCCTCGCCCGGAGTGATTCAACACATTGAGGGCAACCGCATTTCTTTGGGCGAGCCAAACGGTTCGCGTTCCGATCGCTGCCGCCAAATTGCAGAAGCGCTTATCGCCTCCGGCTTGCGCTGCCCGGTTACCACTCGTATTCGGCCCGAGATTTGGGTAAAGGTCCTGGGTAACGCTTCCTTGAACCCCGTCAGTGCGCTCACGCGCGCCACGCTGGTTCAGATGCTCCGCGATCCGGGAGTTTCTTCAGTGATTCGCAACATCATGCAGGAAGTGGAAGCGCTCTCCAATAAATTGGGCATGGAGTTGCCAGTTTCCATCGATCAGCGAATGGCGGGCGCGGAGAAAGTCGGAGAGCACAAGACTTCCATGCTGCAGGATCTTGAAGCCGGCCGGCCGTTGGAGCTGGAAGCGCTGGTGGGCGCGGTCGTGGAGTTGGGCGAGCGCGTCGGTCTCGCGATGCCCTACACGCGAACAGTGTACAGCTGCACCAAGCTGTTGGCGCAAAGTGCCGCTTCGCAGAAACCATAGTGAGTGGTGCTGACAAACCCAGCTTTCGTGGCGCGAACCCCCTTTCCCTTCCGCATAGGCTAAACAAAAGCATTTGCCAGTGCCTTGACAGCCGGGGTATACTGCCGTTCGTCAGCTGGTCCACTTATCGGACCACTTTCTAATGCCTGCATCCGTCAAATCCGACTTCGAGGTTGTCCGTAGAAACAAAGTCTACGAAGAAGTCGCCAAGCAGATTGAACGTCTGATTCTCAAAAAATTGAAACCCGGGGATAAACTCCCATCGGAACGCGAACTGGCGGAAATGCTTCAAGTAAGCCGCAGTTCCATTCGCGACGCGATTCGAGGCCTGGAACTGCTGGGCTTGGTTGAACCGCGCCAGGGCGCCGGGACCATCGTTCGCGAACGATCCTCCGAATCACCCGTTAATCCTTTTGCGAATGCGCTGAAGCGCCGGCAGGGTCTGGTAACCGAGCTTCTGGATTTTCGCAAAATGCTCGAACCGCCGCTGGCCGCGCGCGCCGCCGCCAACGCTTCCGCTGAAGAACTTTCCGAGATGGAAGATATTCTGAGTCGGCAAGAGGAAACGCAGAATCGCGGCGATGCCGCCATCGCCGAGGACGCGGAATTTCACTACAGTATCGCTCTTGCTTCCGGTAACAGCGTGGTGCTGAAAGTGATCGACACTCTGATGGACCTGCTGCGCGACACGCGCGAACACTCTTTGCAGGTGGAAGGACGAGCGCAAAAGTCGCTCGCCGGACACCGGCGTATCCTGGCCGCCATCAAGCGTCACGATGCCGAAGCGGCAAAGTCTGCGATGCGGCGACACATTGAAGACGTCGAAGAGATCGTGCTGAACACAAAGTTTTGATCGGGAGAGTTTCAGCTTGAAGGAAATCGCCCAGTCATCACACACAGCAACCCTGACGCTGCGCGTCGCGGAGGCGCGTGTTGAGGACATCGGCCACGCCATTGCGCGGCTGGCGCCGGCCGACATGCTGCGCATCGGCGTCCGAGCAGGCGACGTGTTGAAGATCACGGGTGGCACTATCGCGGTCGGACGCGCCGAGCTGTCGGACGATGGATTCGAAGGAATGGTCCAGATCGACGGCACGTGCCGCAGCAACTGTAGCGCGGGGTTGCAGGAGCAAGTGACGGTGACGCCGATCGAGCACGAACAGGCAGTAGCCGTCCGCTTGTCCCCGTTGTGGGTGGGTGCTGCTCCAGCCACCATCGCGCCCGACCGCATGCTTGAGGATCTTGTGGGTGTCCCTGTGATGGCGGGATGCGTGGTACGCGTGCCGACTTTCGCCAAAGCGGTGAACTTTCAGGTCGTGCGCACGATTCCCTCGGGAACTGTAGTGATCGGGAAACGCACCGACCTACGGGTCGTGGAAGGCGAGCAGACGGCGGCTCGCGCTCCGGCGGTGTCCTACGAAGATATAGGCGGACTGGAGCGTGAAGTAGCCCGGGTGCGTGAAATCGTAGAGTTGCCGCTGAAGTACTCCCGCATTTTCGAACGGTTGGGAGTTCTCGCGCCGAAAGGCGTGCTGTTGTACGGGCCGCCTGGCACCGGCAAGACCCTGCTCGCGCGCGCCGTGGCAGCCGAAAGCCGCGTTCACTTCGTTCACATCAATGGCCCCGAGATCATGCGGAAATTCTACGGCGAGAGCGAGGCCAAGCTCCGCGAGGTTTTCGAAGAAGCGGCGCGCCACGCTCCGGCGATCCTCTTTATCGACGAGATCGATGCAGTGGCTCCCAAACGCGCCGAGGTTTCCGGAGAAGTCGAAAAACGCGTCGTGGCGCAGTTGCTCAGCTTGATGGATGGCTTCGTCGCCCGCGGCCAAGTTATCGTGATCGGTGCCACCAACATCCCCGAGGTGCTTGACCCGGCCCTGCGGCGTCCCGGCCGCTTTGATCGCGAAATCGAAATCGGCGTTCCGAACACCCAAGCACGCCTGCAAATCCTGAAGATCCATACGCGCGCGATGCCCCTTGCGCCCGACGTTGACCTGAGAGAAATCGCCGAACATTCCCACGGCTTCGTCGGCGCCGATCTTGAAGCGTTGGGACAGGAAGTCGGCATGATTGCCTTACGTGGATTTCTCGCGTCCTTTCCGCTTGAAAACGACCGCGCTGCATCCGCGGAACTGGGGGCGTTGCAGGTTACGCGCGACGACTTTCTCGCCGGCCTGAAGGAAGTAGAGCCCAGCGCGACTCGCGAATTCTTTATCGAGAAGAGCGCTTCGACCTTCGCATCCCTGGGAGGTCTGAACGAGGCGAAGCGGTTGCTCGATGCCGTGATCGAGCATTCTCACATGCACGACGGAATTTACGAGCAGGTTGGACTGGCGCCGCCGCGGGGTATCCTGCTCGCCGGCCCATCGGGTACCGGGAAGACAGCAATGGCGCGAGCGCTCTCGGGTGAAAAGCAGGTTCCGCTAATCGCCATTGACGGTCCGCAACTGTACTCGAAGTGGTTGGGCGAATCGGAGAGGGCGCTGCGCGAAGTTTTCAAGAAAGCGCGACGGGCAGCTCCGTGCATCCTGTTTTTCGACACGATTGACGCTCTCGCGCCGAAGTTCGGCGCCGATCAATTCGGCACCGATGTCTATCAAAGGATTCTCAGCCAGCTTCTGCGCGAGATCGACAACTTGCGCGATGTGAAAGGCGTGATCCTGCTGGCCGCCACCAATCGCCCGGAACGGATTGAGCCCGCGCTGTTGCGAAGCGGGCGCTTCGACTACAAAATCCCGTTCGCAAAACCGGACGCTGCGGATCGCGCAGCTATCATGCGGCTTTGCTGCCGCCGCGTGCCGGTGGCGCCCGATGTAGATTTCGAGGAGTTCGCCGGCAGCATGGAAGGTCTCACCGGCGCCGATATCGAAAGCTTGTGCAAGAAAGCGACGCTGTTAGCGATCGTGAAATTCCAGAACGGCGGCCGCGTTGGGCCTTTTCTTGTTTTGCGAAGCGATTTCCTAGCGGTTCTTGAGTCCGATCGCGGAAGTCCAAGCAATTGAAAAACAGCGAATACGCTGAGCTGTAGCGCCGGGGACATGTCTCCTGACGCATCTATTAGAGGACGAGGCTAAACATGAGCTACACGGAACTCACTGTTTGGACGCGCGGCATCATTATGGACAAAGAAGGGCGCGACGTTGTCAATTCCATCTCCGCTTCCGCCCGGCTCGAGGGCAAGTTCGCGCAGGCGATGGAGAACTACGTCGATAATCCCGATCGCACCAACGCCCCCACGCGCAAATATTGTCGCGTGAGCGACGCGGTGATCGAGAACGAACTTACCTACGAAAACGAGCAACCCAACATCGTCGTGCTGGTGGAAGAAACGATGGTGAAGGGTTGGGATTACATGCGCGGGATGCCTCCGGGCGGAACGCTGGTAATCAACACGCATTACACACCGGAGTACATGATTCGCTTCGTGCCGGATCCCGACGCGGCTCGCGCAGCTCGTCTGCGTGGATGCGGCCAAGCTGGCCGACCATAAATGGCTCTACTACCGGCTGGGCGAGCTCGGCCTCGACCGCCTTTCAACCGAGGGCGCCGCGGAACGCAACAAGGCGATCGCACCCGATATCGCTGCTCCGCTGATTGCAGCAGTGGTGAAGACTACAGGCATCGTCAAAATCGAAACGATTGAGCCGATGATCGCGAACAAGCACGCGTTCCGATTGGCACTCGACGAATTGCACATCATGCCGCTGAACCCAGTAGCGGCGTAGGAAAAGGACACATGTCAACCAAAGGCACAAAAATCCCCGAGCGCCTGAAGATCCCATTCGCGGGCATCACACCTGCTCCAACGCAGGAAAAAGGGCAGGATCTCTTCCCTACCGGCAACTGGCGCGCGATCAGGCCGGTGTACCGGGACAAGTTGCCGCCATGCAACAACGCTTGCGGAACTAACGAAAAGATCCAGGGATATCTCGACTTGGTGAAGCGCGGCAAATATCTTGACGCCTACGCGCTCATCAAGGAAGACATGCCCTTTCCATCGGTCACTGGCCGCGTGTGCTACCACCCGTGCGAGCAAGCCTGCAACCGGGGGAAATATGATGAGGCCATTTCGATTCGCGCAGTCGAGCGGTTCCTCGGCGATCTAGGACAGGCGCTCGCGCGCGACGTAGTCAAGGCCGGGACTCCAAACGGCAAGAAAGTCGCCGTCGTCGGTTCGGGCCCCGCCGGCCACAGCGCCGCGTACCAGCTTGCGCGGCTCGGCTACAAAGTTACGATCCTTGAGAAGTCGCCGAAAGCAGGCGGACTCAATCGCGGCGGCATTCCGGACTGGGTGCTCCCGCAGGACGTGCTCGATCGCGAGATCGAGCGCCTCGTCGAAATCGGGGTGGAGATCAAGACGAACGTTGAAGTCGGGAAGGACGTTAGCTGGGACGAATTGAAAAAGAATTACGACGCCTGCGTGCTTGCGGTGGGCCTCATCGATCCAAACAGCGCGCGAGCCGAGGGCGAGAACAAGGACGGCGTTCTTTACGGACTTCCCTTCCTTCGCGACATCGGCATGGGCACGTCAAAGGTTAAGGTGGGTGCTCGAGTCGCCGTCATCGGCGGTGGGAATACCGCCATCGACTGCGCCCGCGAAGCGCTGCGGCAAGGCGCCGTTGAAGTCACTATGATCACGGTGGAAGCCAACCCTCAGGAGATGCCAGCCGTGCCGGAAGATCTGCATGACATGACCGAAGAGGGCGTGGAACTCATGCACGGGCGCGCGATGACCGCCGTTCTTGGTAACGGCAGAATCGAAGCCTTGCAATTGCATCCGGCGCGCTTCTCCGGCGCCATCAATGCCTCGCCGATCAATATCGATAAAGAAGCCAAGCCGGAGCGTTTCGCAGTGGACCACGTGATCATCGCGGTGGGACAGCGGGCTTCGCTCAAGTGGCTGCCGGACGAGTTCAAGACCGAGCGCGGCACAATCAAGATCGACCGCTTCGGACGTCTCGGCGACACAAACTTTTTTGCCGCAGGCGACGTGGTGCAGCTAGGTTCTGGTCAACCGCTAATGGTCGTAAATGCGGTCGGCGACGGCAAGCGCGTCGCTTTCAATCTGGACAAAGTGCTGCGCGGCCTGCCACTAGAGCCGCGAACCGTTCCCGTCGACGTCATCTTCGATTTGAACCGTATGAACATGACGTATTTTCCGCACTTCCCTCGCGTCCAACAAACGCTGCTGCCGCCGGTGAGCCGTCGCAAAACGCAGGAAGAAGTGATTCAGCCGTTCTCGGAAGAGCAGGCGGTCGAGGAAGCCAACCGCTGTTTCAGTTGCGGCACCTGCAACGCCTGTGACAATTGTTATCTGGTCTGTCCCGAGCCGTGCATCGTACGTGACGTTCGTTCGAACGGCCTCTATAAGATTCTGGTCGATTACTGCAAGGGTTGCCGCGTGTGCATCGAAGAATGTCCCACAGGCTGCCTCGAAGGCGTGCCCGAACTGGACTTCGATACCGGCGTGGTGCGAATGGATACGGCGTTCGCCGTCTCGCCGGGACTCCACGGACGGCAGGCGGAAGAGCTGAAGAACCTGGGCGACCGCGCAGCGAAGAATATTTAGTATCGGAGCGAACCATGGCAACGGCTACAGAAGTAAAAAAGAAAACCGTCCGGATAAACGGCTGCGTCTCTGCGGCGCAGGCCGCGAAGTACGCCGATGTGGATGTGATTACGGCTTACCCTATCCGGCCTTACACCGCAACGATGATGGCGCTCGCGCAAATGGTGGCCAACGGAGAACTCGACGCCGAGTACATCGTAGCCGATAGCGAGCACTCGCAATTGAGCATCGCGCACGGAGCAGCTTCCAGCGGCGCGCGCGTGTTCACCGGAAGTTCGGGTGTGGGCGTGCAGTTTGCCTACGAGCTTTATTCGCCCATCTCCGGCAGCCGTATGCCGGTGCAGATGATGATCGCCGACCGCACGCTCGATCCCCCCGGCGATTTCGGTTCCGAGCACACCGATGCGCTTTCGACGCGCGACATGGGATGGCTCATGGGCTGGTCGTGCGACGCTCAGGAAGCGTTCGACAATCACTTGATGGCCTATCGCATTGGCGAAGACCCGCGCGTGCTTTTGCCTCAGATGGTCTGCCAGGACGGCTTCTTCGTCTCCCACATTACGAGTGACGTTGAGTTGCCTGACTCGGGCCAGGTGAAAGAATTCCTGCCGCCTTACAAGCATCCTTACCCGCTCGACCCACGGCATCCGGTTTCGCACGGTCCGCAGATCATGCCCGAGCAGGGACCACCACTTCAGTTGGAACGCGCGCGCGCCATGGAAGATTCGATGGCAGTGATCGAGCAAGTGCACGACGAATTCGCGAACATCTTCGGCCGGCGATACGATCCCTGGATCGAAGAGTTCATGACCGATGGGGCCGAGGTGGTTTTTTTCCTGCAAGGCGCCCACGCGGTGACCGCGCGTTTTGCGATTCAGCATATGCGCGACAAGGGTCTGAAAGTCGGTCTGGTAAGGCTGCGCACCATCAGGCCATACCCGACCGATCGAGTGAAGGAAGTTCTCAGCAAGTTCAAAGTAGTCGGCGTGGTCGAGACCAACATGGGACTCGGAAGCGTGAGCAGCGGCGGCGTGCTGTATGCCGAGGTCTGCGCGGCCCTCTACGAAAGCCAACAGAAACCGCTCGTCGTTTCGTTCATGGCTGGAATGGGCGGCGAGGCCATCGTGCTGAAGGAATTTTACTGGATGGCGCAGAAAATGACGGATGCGCAGAAACAGGGCAAAATCGAAAAGCGCACGCATTGGGTCGGATTCGAAGAGTAGAGAGTATTTTTATGCGGATCTAAAGGTCTGCACAACGAAATTAGCGGTAGATGCTGTTGCTATTGGGAGGATATTGATATGCCAACGATTGAAGTCCAGCGCCAGGTATTGCCGATCCTCGGCAGCCCGAATCAGGGGGCGCGTTTCTTCAACCCTGAATTGCCTTCGTCCGAGCCCTTCGTTCCCGGCCACCGTACCTGTGCCGGCTGCGGGCCGTCGATCCAGTACCGCATGACGACCAAGGCGGCGGGCGACAACACGATTCTGGTGGGACCGACAGGTTGCATGTACGTCGCGAACAGTTCGTATCTGTGCACGCCCTATAACGTCCCTTGGGCGCACACCCAGATTGGCAGCGCGGGCAGCTTCACCGCGGGCGTCGCCGCAGCGTATGAAGCCATGATACGAAAAGGCAAGTGGAAGGGCGCCTTCCCGAACATCATCTGCGAAGCGGGCGACGGCAGCGCGTCCGACATCGGCCTCGGTTCGATTTCAGGCGCGCTCTATCGCAATCACGACTGTCTGATTATCTGCTATGACAACGAGCAGTACGCGAACACAGGAATTCAGGCATCGTCGCGCACGCCCTACGGCGGCATGACGACTTTCTCCCCTCCGGGCCCGAAGGTTCCGGAAGCGAAAACGCTGTTTCCCAAGGACCTCGCTCGCATGATGGCAGCCGGTCATCCCCATTGCTACGTGGCCACAGCGAGCGTCGGCTACCCCATCGACTTGATGAACAAAGTCCGCAAGGGCCTCAACCACAAAGGCGCTGCGTACCTGATGATCTACACTCCTTGCCAGAAGGGCTTCGTGTACGAGACGCCGCGCTCAATCGACCTTGGCCGGTTGGTCGTCGAATGCGGCCTCTATCCCATCTGGGAGTGGAACCCTGAGAAGCGTGCGTTTGATTACAGCTTTCGTCCGCAGAACATGCGGCCGGTTTCCGAGTACTTGAAACTACAAGGGCGCTTCGGCCATCTCCACGCCGAGCACATCGCCAAATTGCAGAATTTTGCCAACGAGCAGTGGAAGATGATGGGTGTCGCATTGCCGGAGGCTTTGATCCAAGCCGCGGATGCGAAAAACCTGGTCAATATGGCGGCTGCGGCCGAAGCCGAAACGGTGGCGCAAACTCTATGAACACCAAAACAACAGTACCCCCTGCGCCTGCCGCTCCCGAGGCGCAGGAAAGTTATATCGTTAGTGAAGGCAAAAAGCGCGGTTCGACCCGCGAGGTACGACAGGAATCGGCGTTCGACCGTTACTACACCGTCCTGCGCGTGCATGGTGGTGACGCGATCCTCACGGATAACTGGCACACGAATGAAGTGCTGGACCACGCGCGCAACAACTTCGAGGGCTACACCTTCGCCATGCGCACGCTGGAAGCCTGGGGCGCGATGTTTGAGAACGACCGCCGCGCCTATTACACCGCTGGCGGCCGAGTGTGGGTGATGGACTTGGAGCAGTGCGAAGGCAAAAAGAAGCGGTTGCCCGGCTTCGGAGCCGCCAAGAAGTAGGATACGCTTGCGCCGCATCCTGCTCATCGACGACACGCCGGAGATTGCCGAACTTCTGACGTTTTCTCTGCGTGACCTGGGTTACGAAGTTTTCGCCGCGGGATATACCGTCAGCGTCAACGAACTGGTTCTGGAACACCACTGCGATGCGCTCGTGCTCGATTGTTCCGCCTTCGACATGAGCGAGTCGCTCTTCGACGCCGTGCGTCACCACCCGGACCACGCCGAACTTCCCATCGTCATTATTAGTGATACACCGGAGGAGGCTAACGCGAGCCTCCATTCTCGAAACGCCCGAAAAGTCCTGCTGATCCCGAAACCGTTCACGGGGTCGCAGGTCGGGCGAGCGCTCGAGCAGCTACTGGAATAAATATGCCGCTGTGGAGCATGGACGAATGGCAGTTCCTCGAGCGCGAGGTCGTCACGGACCCGAAGGGAGTGCAGTGGACGGTCGCGCTGATGGACGTGCTGGGGCAAGTAGGGGATCCCGACATGCCGAGCAAGTTGCTCGAACTTCAGTATTCGGCGGGCCGCTATTTCACGCTCATCTACTCGGCCACCGGAGCGCTCCAGCGGGAACGCGGCTACGCCACTTTGGCGGAAGCGACGAACGCATACGGAGACATGCTCGTGGGAGTCATCGATGGCAGCCTCAATCCATCGCAACCGGTGTTCCGGCAAGACCTGGAAGATTGACGTACGATTGCGACCATAAGCTCGGACTCGAAACAGCCACCGCATTTCCTGCTGGATCTCTACCGGCCGGGATCCAGATCTCTCATAATGACGTGAAGCACCTGCCCTGCCTGTCGCGCATCGCGTTCGGAAACCGTCGTCTGCCGGCCGCTTTCTCCGCCAGCATCGCTGTGATCTCGATACGACCGCGCGATTGCAGGCAACCGCGCGCACCCGCTGCGAATAAGTCCCGCGCTCTCCGCCACTGCAAGCCGCGTCTCGAACGGCCAATCTCCAATCTTCCCCGCAGGCGCGTCCAGGCCAGCCAGAGCAATCTGCCCCTTGTGTTCCAGAGCGTCCGTCACGATGGATTCCAGGATTCCGCAAGAAGTGCGCAGCGCCAGATCGTAATCACCTATCTCAAGAGCGCGCTTGCTATCGAGGTAGGCCTGCTCGACAACAGGTCGAAGCTCAGCGCTGTGAACGAACTCGAACCTGCGAGGTGGCGGCGCTTCCGATGCCGCGGATGCAATCGAGTTTCCAGAAACTCCCGTGCTGTCGTCCATTCCAGAGAGCGTGGCAACGGCTTGCTCAAGTACCTCGATCAATCGAGTGACGATCTCGGTTGGCGCCGCCCCTGCGACGGCACGGCCGTCTGCTGAGCGCATCAAAAACGATGCGCTGAACGACCGCGCCAGCCAATGCGCCTTGCTGCCTCCGGACAATTGATTGATCGTGACCCCACAGTCTTCCTGCCAGGCGCGCGTGGCCGCCATTGCCGATGGGTCGGAAGCGTCAGTCGTCAACGTGTCACGAACCTGGCGCCCGCGCCGAATCAAACCATCCAGGTGGGTGAGGTAAGTTTCGATCTGCGTTCGCAAGTTCTCATCCATCGGCGTCCTCCCGTCTCCCGCTGCTAACCGGAATCCCGGCCAGCTCGCGGCAGGGCGAGTCTCGCCGTTGTGAAACTACAGCCAGTGCTTGACAGCCCATGGCGAGGCTGCTAAATTCCGCTCCGCAAGTGGTTCGGTTAGTGGACCAGTGTATCAAAGTTAGCTGGCGACCAAGAGATTTCCGAGTTCAGATCCACTTTTATAGCTTGGAATTCTTCTACGGGGAAAAGTGGATCTTGCAGTGCTTCGTTAGTGTTTAGCGTGCGATTGCGGAGGTATGCCTATGGCTGTGTCTCCAGCTTCTCTGATCCACCCCTCGCGTATTCCAAATCGATGGATTCAATTGACGGCCGGCATCGTCGCGATGATGGCCATCGCGAACCTTCAGTACGCATGGACTCTCTTCACCAAGCCGATACAAGCGCATCTGCACGTGACCCTCGTTGCCGTCCAGTGGACCTTCACTTTATTCGTTGCACTTGAGACGTGGCTCGTACCTTTTGAAGGTTACCTGGTGGATCGAATCGGACCCCGACTCATGCTGGGCGCCGGAGCGATCTTTGTCGGACTCGGCTGGGTCGGAGCCGGACGGGCTGAATCGATAGGCAGCCTTTACTTTTGGTATGGGGTGGGCGGTATCGGCGCTGGCATCGTGTACGGCGGCGCCATCGGCAACGCGCTGAAGTGGTTCCCTGACCACCGCGGTCTATGCGTCGGCCTGACTGCCGGAGCTTTCGGCATAGGGACGGCGGCGACGATCGCTCCCATTGACGCCATGTTGAAAAGCTCGGGATACCAGCACACGTTCATTTTCTGGGGAATTGTTCAGGGCGTCGTTGTGCTGGCTGCTTCCCTCTTCCTAGCTAGGCCGCCGGTCGGATGGACGCCGCCAAACTGGAAAGCGAAAGAAGCGAAGATCAAGGCCAAGGTGAACACCTCGGGTATCGACATGACGCCATGGCAAGTGCTGCGCCAGCCGTCCTTTTATATCATCTACTTGATGATGACCATGTTAGCTTTCGGTGGCTTGGTGGTTACCGCACAACTCAACCCCATGGCGTCCTCGTATCACGTAGCTAATGTCGTGGTGGCATTCGGCATGACCGCTTTGGTGCTGGCGATTACCGTCGACCGGCTTCTCAACGGGTTGACTCGTCCGTTCTGGGGATGGGTTTCGGACAATATCGGACGGGAGAATGCCATCTTCATCGCCTTCGTCCTGGAGGCAATTGCGGTATATGCTTTGCTCCAACTGATCAACCGTCCTGTCTGGTTTGTTGCACTGTCAGGCCTATGTTTCTTCGCGTGGGGCAATATTTTCTCATTGTTCCCCGCCATCACCGGCGACCTGTACGGAAACAAATGGGCCACTACCAACTATGGCATGGTGTACACCGCCAAGGGAGTCGCCGCAGCGTTTGCCGGTCCGGGCGCCGCGTGGCTCTTTGCCAAGACCGGTTCCTGGACAAAGGTCTTCTGGGCGATGATCATCTGCGATCTGCTGGCGGCGTTTATGGCTTTGCTATGGCTTAAGCCTCTGGCAGCGAAAGTCGTCAGAAAATCGAAGGACACCGCTTCGGTTATCGATGCAACTCCCCCAATAAAAGCGAGTGCGTAGCGTAACCTAGGCTGGCAGCGGCTTTCCCCGTGTTTCCGCGGCGAATGGAATCAGCAACAGCCCCAGAGCGAAGGCGATAGAAGTCATCGCGACCGGAGTCCCGAGCGAGCCGAAATGCCGGACGCCCGCTCCGACCAGGAAGGTGATGCCAGCCCCGCCAAATCGGGCGAACGACGTGGAAAAAGCGAAAGCGCTGGCGCGGCACTCGGTGGGGTACTGCTCGGGCAGCCAGAGAGTGTAGACGGCGAAGTTCGCGCCACCCATGCCCAGAAAGAAGAGACAAGCGAAAAACCATGGAAGCGCGGCAGCTCCAAGATAGAAAACTTTGCCGAACGTGAGCGCAATAAATACCATCATCAGAGTAAAGAAAACAGCGAGCGCCCCGCGCCGTCCGACCAGATCGGCAAGCCACGGCATCGCCAGGCAGCCAAGTATCGTAGCGAACGAAACGAGCATGATTCCCCAGGAAGCAAGTTGCGCTGCTTGCGGAGTGCTGCGTCCGCCCGCTTCGGCGAGCGACGTAATGGCGGCGGGAATATACACGGTTCCGGCCCACAGACCACAGATGGAAACCAGCATAAGCAAGGAATTCACGATGGTGCGACGTCGCCAGGCAGCCGAAAACAGCGTTGCCAGTGGACGCCACACACCCCACGACCGGATCACACTTTCTTTGTTTTTCCAGGCGGCGGGCTCCGTAACTCCGTGGCGAATCCAGGCCAGCAGCAGCGCCGGAACACCGCCTACGATAAACATGGAGCGCCAGCCATAGTGGCTGCCGATGCCGTAGTTTGCCAGCGCGGCGAGAAATATGCCGACGTAATATCCCGTGTGCATCAGGCCCGCGCCCATGCGACGCCGGCTTTCAGGCCACGATTCCGCAACGAACGTTCCGCCCATGGCCCATTCCCCGCCAATGCCCACCCCGGCGAGCATGCGAAGAATCGCAAGTTGCCACACGCCAGTGACGAACGCGCTCAGAAAAGTGAACACCGAGTACCACACGATTGTCAGCATGAGCGTGCGCACACGGCCAAACTTGTCTCCAATGGGACCCCAGAGGAACGCAAGTCCCCACCCGATTAGGAACAGGGCGAACAACAAACCGCCGTACAATCCGATGTTTCCCTTGGTAGCTGCAATGCCGGAGCGCGGAAGCAGCTCGCGGAGCGAAGGTACCAGGACGAGGGCGTAAACAAACGAATCCATTCCGTCCAGCGTCCAGCCACCCCAGGATGCCCAGAATCCGCGAATCTGATTTCGTGTGAGCGATTGAAATGCATTCGAGGCGGGGTGATTCGGTTCGTTCGACGCGGAGGCGTTCATGACCGTCGGACACTATATCAAATGAAATTTTCCTGCTACTGGAAAGAAGTTCGAACCGGTCAGGACGCAGGATTCAGAATCGTCAAGTGACTTCTGCATATGTAAGGATGAGTTTGGTAGGGGCGGTGGGGATCGAACCCACGACCTTCGGCTTAAAAGGCCGCTGCTCTACCACTGAGCTACGCCCCTGGATGGTGAAACAGTTCATTGCATTCGGAGAGAGCGGTTGCCGGGGCTGGCGTTCACGTTAGCGCTGCGGCATGCCCTCCGAAGGCTCTTAATCTTAACAGCGCGCCGCTGCGAGTCCAAACGGAAACAGACGCGTCGGAAGCTCCTCGCGGCGACTAGCGATCAGGAACGATGTCAAGACTAACGCTCTGGGCGCATTTCACTTTTTGCGGAGGAGCTCCTTTGCGGCGGCGACGATGTGGTCGGGTTCGAAGCCGAATTTTCTTTGCAACTCTTTGAGGGGGGCGGAGGCGCCGAAAGTTTTCATGCAGGTTAGGTGGCCGTTGGTGCCGACGTAGCGCTCCCATCCGAAGCTGGAGGCTTGTTCAACGGCGATTCGTGCTCTCACGTTGGGCGGCAATACGCTGAGGCGGTATTCCTCCGGCTGATGGTCGAATATTTCCCAGGAGGGCATGGAGACCACGCGAGAGCGGACGCCGTCGGCGACTAGCTTTTCGTGAGATTCCACAGCGAGGCTCACTTCGCTGCCGGTGGCGATGATGATTACTTCAGGGTTTGCTCCGGGGGCGTCAGCAAGAACGTAGGCGCCGCGCGCAACTCCAGATGCAGCTGCATATTTGCTTCGATCCAAAGTGGGCAAGGGCTGGCGTGACAGCGCTAATACGGCGGGTTGGTGGCGCAGCTTTATGATGTAACGGTAGGCTTCGACGACTTCATTGGCGTCGCCCGGACGCAGCGTAATTAATCCAGGAATAGCGCGTAAGGAGGCAAGATGCTCGACGGGCTGGTGGGTAGGGCCGTCTTCTCCGTCGCCCATGGCGTCATGGGTGAAGACGAAGATAGTCGGCAGCTCCATCAAGGCCGAGAGGCGGATAGCGGGGCGCGCATAATCGCTGAAGATGAAAAAGGTGGCGCCGAAAGCGCGAAGTTTTGAGAGCGAAAGGCCGTTCACAATCGCAGCCATGGCATGTTCGCGGATTCCGAAATGCAGGTTCTTACCGCCGGGAGTATTCGCTTGGATGTTTCCCGCTCCTTCGTACTTCAGAGTGGTCTTGTTGGAGGGGCCGAGGTCGGCGGAACCTCCGATGAACCAGGGGACATTTTGCGCGAGGACGTTCAACACTTTTCCGGATGCTTCGCGGCCAGCGACTCCTTTCGGGTCGGCGGGGAAAACGGGAAGGTTGCGGTCCCAACCGTTTGGAAGATCGCGGCGCTGCATGAGGTCAATTTCCGCAGCGAGCTCGGGATATTTTGCGCGGTAGGCGGCGAAGAGTTTCGTCCACTCGATGCGGGCCTTTGCGCCACGGGCCCCTACTCCGGCTCCGAAGTGGTCGTAAACTCCGTCCGGAACCAAGAACTTTGCGTCCTCGGGCCAGCCATATCCGCGCTTGGTGAGGCGGACTTCTTCGTCGCCGAGCGGCTCGCCGTGCGCTTCGGGAGTGTCTTGTTTATTGGGAGAACCCCAACCGATATGACTGTCGAGAACGATGAAGGTCGGTCTTCCCTTCGTCTTACGGAAAACTGCGAAAGCGTTTTCGATGCGATCGATGTCGTTGGCATCGCCGACGCGCAAGACATTCCAACCGTAGGCCAAGAAGCGCGTCGCAACATCTTCGGTGAAGGCGATGTCGGTGTGGCCCTCGATGGTGATGTGGTTGTTGTCGTAGATCCAACAGAGGTTGTCGAGGCCCAAGTGGCCGGCGAGAGACGCTGCTTCCGACGAAATGCCTTCCATCATGCAGCCGTCTCCGCAGATGGCGTAAATGTTGTAGTCAAAAATTTCGAAGTCCGGGCGATTGTAATGCGCGGCGAGCCACTTTTCTCCGATAGCCATACCGACGCTCGTAGCGACACCCTGGCCTAGCGGGCCGGTGGTGGTTTCAACGCCGGAGACCCAGTGATATTCGGGGTGTCCGGGAGCACGACTGTCGAGTTGGCGGAACCGGCGGATATCGTCAAGAGTCACCGATGGCTGACCCAGTCGCTCGTATTCGGCGTCAACTGCCTGGACCTTTGTAAGGTGGAGGATGGACCACAACAACATCGAAGCGTGACCGTTCGAAAGCACGAAGCGATCGCGGTCGGGCCAGATGGGGTCCTTGGGATCGAAGCGCATGACGCGATTCCAGAGGGTGTAAGCAACCGGCGCAAGGGCCATGGGAGTGCCGGGGTGTCCGGATTGAGCCGCTTGTACCGCGTCAATAGAAAGAGTGCGGATGGTGTTGATGGCTAGTTGGGCCATCTCGGCATCGGTCTTTGGCGGGGCAACTTGGGTGGGAGTCATCGGTTTCTCCTTAGTGGCTGGCCGATGGAACTCGGCAATTCGCGCGCATCACATTGTGCAATTCTAGAACCGGTTAGAGAGGGTTTAATGGTTTGTTTTCTGTAACTTCTGTTTTTAGGCCAGAACCGGTTAGAAATGGCAGAACATTGCTCAGTTTCGACTCGTTTTTCGGGCGCAGGAGACGTGGGTGGGCTCATGAGTTGCGGTTGGAACCGAAGCCAATCCGCGACGGCGGGTATGGAGCGGGTAGGGGCTAAAGAGTGGAGTCGGTCGGTTGCGCTGAAGCGGGCGCAGCAAGCAGCGCCCCTACGGAGAAAATCGTCGGCGCGATTTTCGGCCGGTGGTGTCGCGGTCGAGACGGGAAATCGGGGCGACCAAGGGGAGCGAGTCCGAGTTAAAGATTCGCGTCGGTCGGCTGCGCAGCACCGGGCACAGCATGCTGTGCCCCTACGAAGAGGTTGGTTGGCTGCGCTGAGGCGGGCGCAGCAAGCAGCGCCCCTACAACGAAAGTCTTCGGCGGGATTTTTGGCTGGCAGCATACCGCTTGTAACGGGACCTCGGGGCGACCACGACAACGGCGGGTTCACGGAGCAATGCTGCCGCGGCGATTGCTCACCGTCCTGCTCGGCGCCGATTCCAACCCACATTTTCATCGCGACGATGATAGGAAGTCAGGACGAGGAATGCAAGGACCTGTGTGTTGTGAAATTCCGGTCGAGGCGAGCGAGGCAGAGGTCGGCTAACAGCGCCGCTGCGCTACCAGGCTGTCGAAAGGCCTCACCTCTAAAGACCCTTCGTTCCTCAGGGCGAGCGTGAGCTACGTGTTGGTCGCGGTGTGCCGTAGCACAGGGTTGAGGATTGATCTAATTGCGTCGCTGGGGACGAGTCTCAGGGATGTGGCGGGGTTGCGCTTGCAGAGGTTGTGCCTGCAGAGGTTGTTCGTTGCGAGATGGCTTCGCATGTGAGCTTCACCACGGTGTCCGCGGAATGCGCGGCCTGCGAGAAAACGGTTTCTCCGCTTGGGGAGACTACGGTGACTTTGTTGACCTTTACGAGGCCGCCTAAACCGGTGAATCCCTTCTTACTGGTCCCTTTGTCAAACAGCACGGCGTAATTCGCGTTGGATTTTTCTTGTGTGACGATCACTGCGGGACAATCCGACGTGAAACTCTGGTAGATATCGGTCATTTCAGGGTCGTAGTTGCCATAGAGTTTTCCTTCGGGGATGCTGCTCGATCGGGCGAATCCTCCCGAGGCGGCGAATGATTGAGTGTCGCTTATGTATACGCGAGGTTTGGAAGAATCGTTCGCGGGCCCTTCCGAAGACGGTGCTGTTGCGGGACTGGTCTCGCTTTGCGCTGAAGCGTTCGGAGCGGCGTTCACGCTCGCGGCAGGAGGCGGTGGGGTTTGAGGAACCAACACAACTTCGTACCGAACCACGTAGCCGATTGTCCCGTCGGCCGTTCGTACCTTGAGCGTATAGCCCTGCGGATCAGAGAGAACCGTGATTTCTTCGCCGCATTTCAACGTCGCCACCGAATTCAACGGAATGGCTCGCTCGGCGTCCTCGGTGACAGAAACGTAGGGCTGATCGCTGCATCTGGTCTTAGCGACCATGCCCTGAGTGCTGCTCGCTGCCAATGCCGCCCTGGCGCGGTTAGCGCGTGCAGCAGCGACGACGTCTTGGGCAAACGCAGTGCGGTTGGGCGACACCGTTAGCGCCAGCAAGAAAATGATGCATAGACGGAGCGTATGTTGGTTGTTCATGGGAAGTTCGGCCCAGAAGTACGGGCACGGATACTCCTCTGTTACGACCACTCCATGTTATCTGTTTTCGATTCGCGGCCAACCTGACCTGAGGTTCAGGTGTTCCAGAGAGGCACGGCGCGGAGTTTATGGACGAGTGAGACGGTGCGGTGGGCTTCGGATTAGAGGTTCGTCGGAGAAGGTAGAGAAACGTCAAAACCCGAACCTTTCAAACACCGAAAGGTTCGGCACCCCACACGGATCAAGGAACTAAGTTGTGAGCTGGTGGTGTGGAACTGTACGCCCTCGCGTAAACGTCGATCGAAAAGATAATCGAGAAGAAAGGGTCTGCCACCCGCCCGTCGTCGAAGACGTGGAAATCTTTTTGCGAAAGGTCGAGGACGAACTCGCCGCTGGGGTCCGTCACCGTGACGGGAGCGATTACTTCGTTAGTGGAGACGCGGATCTGGGCGTTCGTTGAAGGCGAGGCGGATTGCGCGTGGCTGCGCGGAGAGCCGGCGAATGCCGTGCTAAAACACAACATGACCGCGCACTGAAATGTGAGTTTTGCGAGACGCTTGAGCACGGGTGCGTATGCGATTCGGCTTATGGTCAAAGGGTTGTTAACGATAGATTGAGAGGCGGAAGTTCGCAACGCACAATTCAAAGGCGAACAAGAGAGAAGGCTCGACACGGGGTCCGCATATTAAAGATGCTCCCTGGAGAGAACGGAATAGGGGCATCGGGTCGGCAGCGCGAGAAGTGGAATTAGAGAAGCTTCTTACCACGGGCATATCTTTTAGTTACTTCATGCAGTTCGAGAATTGCCTTGGGTTGGTCCTCGTGCATGGCCCGAAACGCATAATTAAAAGTCAGACAGACGTAGATCGAAATGTTTACCAATGCCCTGTTGCCACGGCGTTTTTCTGCCCAGTTCCCTGCGCGCACCTTGAACGGAAGGCCCGGCTTGCCAGCGTGACCTTGGATTCCAACAACGGTAGAGTGCACATACTGGCTTGTCCAAAAATAATTTACGTCATAATCAAATTCGCTTTTGTATGGTAACCCCAGTTGGTTCCTTTCAAGAGGATCTTCCTCAAGCGCCATCGCTTGTGTTTGGCCGCGCAATCCGGTCCAGTTGCCTCTACTCCGGAACAGCTCGGCCGTTTTCAACACGTCCTCATCCAGAGCGATGTCTTCTACGGGAACGTTCGGAAGATATTTTATGGCCGAGATTTGCCACTCTTTGCGAACCCGCGCCGCGTAATCCACGTATTTCTTTGCGCGCTTTTCTGTATCTCTCAGAACGATATGCCGGACGGAGAAAAAAATCTCAATGATGGTACGTGACAGACCGAACGCTTCGGCGGGAAACCCGGCGGTAATAAGCGCACACGTAGCCCTACTGACCGTCAGCGATTTGGAAAGCAGAGCGAGGATCACAGACGTGCGGTAACTGGAAGTGGCTGGAATCATCTCCAGACCGTCCAGGTGCTTTTCCAACCTTGTGATTATGCGAAGAACATGTGCGGTTCGGGGCGGTTTAGACATTGGCGGCTAATCGTCAAACTTTCGGCGGAGCCTCTCGAAGAGCTTCGGCGGCGCGATGTCGACGTAAGGTACCTCAGGCAATCGCTCGCGGATGTACCGACGCAAATGAGCGGGGCTAACGTTCAGGATTAATCTCCTACTGATATTTCGGTTTTTCATGCATGAGAGTAAGTATCCCGCGTTGAAATCGGCGTTTCGTAGACGCTGAGCATCGTCATCAAAGCGTCCGTGCGCGACGTGTTCCATGCCTGAGTAAAGAAGCTCAATCCAGTATCGCTCATCAGATCCCAGCGCGTAACAGATTACAGGATCGCGCTGCGCGAGCTCGAAGGCCGCCTTCTTGAAACCCCAACTAAAGCGCTCCCCAATACCGGCTCTCATCTCGGGATCACGCTTTGCCATCTCAACTTGCCCATCGAGTGCTCTGAAGTTGAGAACCATCTCATGGTACAGGCTACGACGCAATTCGCGCTTTCGTATCCACCGCCCGATGAAAGCCCTTATCGGCTCGATAAGGCAAACAGTGAAGAACGACGTAACGAGCGCGATGATTAGTGTCTTGATCCATTCCGGCATGTGACTTTCCATCGCGGCAACGTGATTGCGCTGATGCTAGGGGGATGCTATTCGATTTGCAGAATACCACTCTTACACGCAGGTATGCGCAGTGATGTAGTGGGCAATCGGACAATAGAATGAGCAATCCGCAGTGTGCCGCATTTTTGCGCAGAGACGTGCAGAGACTTAAAATCGATTAAAGGCAGCTGCTCTACCGGTGACCTGCCCCTCTGTTACTTGGCCGACTGGGACTTGTTTTCGGTTTTCTCCAGGTGGCCGCCGAATTCGAAGCGCATGGCGGAGAGGAGTTTATCGGCGAAATCGGCTTCGCCGCGCGAGCTGAAGCGTTCGTAGAGAGCGGCGGTGAGGACGTTGGCGCGGGACGGCTTCGTCGATGGCGGCTTTGATGGTCCAGCGGCCTTCGCCGGAATCGGAGACTCTGCCCTCAAACTTGGCGAGATTAGGATCCTTGATCAGCGCGGAGGCGGTCAGGTCCAAGCAGCCAGGAGGCGATGACGCTGCCGCGGCGCCAGACTTCGGCGATGTCGGGCAGGTTGAGATCGTATTGATAGTGCTCGGGGTCGCGCAAGGGAGTGGTTTCGGCATCTGCGGCGTGTTCCTGTTTGCCGACGTTGGCGGCGCGCAGAATTCCCAGGCCTTCGGCATAGGCGGCCATCATGCCGTATTCGATTCCGTTGTGAACCATTTTCACGAAATGGCCGGCGCCGTTGGGGCCGCAGTACAGGTAACCCTGCTCGGCGGTGCCGCCGATTTTCTCGCGTCCGGGAGTGCGATCTATGGTGCCGATGCCGGGCGCGAGGGTAGCGAAGATGGGATCGAGGTGCTTGACCACGTCCTGTTCGCCGCCAATCATCATGCAGTAACCGCGTTCGAGGCCCCAGACGCCGCCGCTGGTGCCCACGTCCACGTAGTGAATCTTTTTCGGGGCGAGTTCCTTGGCGCGGCGGATGTCGTCTATGTAATAGGAATTGCCGCCGTCGATCAGAATGTCGCCGGCTTCGAGATGGGGCAGGAGGCCGTCGACGGCACTGGTCCACGATCGCGGCGGGAACCATCAGCCAGATGGCTCGGGGCTTTTGCAGCTTTTTCACAAAATCCTCGAGCGACGAGGAGCCGACCACTTTGTCCTGGACTAACTCGTTCCACCGCTTTCGGCGTGCGGTCGTAGACCACGCACTGGTGGCCGCCTTTGATCAGGCGGCGAACCATGTTTGCTCCCATCCTTCCCAGACCGATCATTCCGAGTTGCATTGTTGACTCCTTTTCAAAATTGATTGCCGGCGACAGCCACTACTTGCACTACTTGGGTTACTTGCGCGCTTTGCGGTAGCGGCGGATCAAATTGTTTGTCGAGCTGTCATGCTTGAGCTTGGGCTCTGTCGGGCTCTCCAGCTCGGGGATGATGCGTTGGGCGAGAACTTTGCCCAGTTCGACGCCCCATTGGTCAAAGGAGTCGATCCGCCAGATGGTGCCCTGGGTGAAGACGCTGTGCTCGTAGAGCGCGACGAGTTTGCCGAGCGTCGCGGGCGTGAGCTTCTCGAGCCAGGATCGTATTGGACGGACGGTTGCCTTCAAAGACGCGGTGCGGCACGAGCCAATCCGGAGTGCCTTCGGCCCTGACCTGCTCGGCGGTCTTGCCGAAGGCCAGCGCTTCGGCCTGGGCAAAGACATTGGCCAGCAGGATGTCGTGATGACGGCCGAGCGGATTGAGCGACTTGGCGAAAGCAATGAAGTCGCACGGGATGAGTCGCGTTCCCTGATGGATGAGCTGGTAGAAGGAATGCTGGCCGTTGGTGCCAGGTTCGCCCCAGTAGATCGGGCCGGTCTCATAGTTGACCTGGCGCCATCGAGCGTGACGTGCTTGCCGTTGCTCTCCATGGTGAGCTGCTGGAGATAGGCCGGAAAACGCTTGAGGTATTGATCGTAGGGAAGGACGGCGGCGTCTGCGCGCCGAAAAAATCGATGTACCAGACGGCGAGAAGCCCCATCAGGACAGGAAGATTTTTCTCGAACGGCGCGGTGCGGAAATGCTCGTCCATCGCGTGAAAGCCGTGCAACATGGCGCGGAAAGTTCTCAGGCCCGACGGCGATCATGGTCGAGAGTCCGATGGCGGAGTCCATCGAGTAGCGGCCGCCGACCCAATCCCAGAAACCGAACATGTTGGCGGTGTCGATGCCGAAGGCGAGACTCCCGGCATTGGTGGAGACAGCGACGAAATGGCTGGCCACGGCTTTCTCGTCGCCACCGAGTCCGGCGAGCGCCCAATCGCGCGCGCTCTCGGCGTTGGTCATGGTCTCGAGTGTGGTGAAAGTTTTCGACGAAATGATGAAGAGAGTCTCGGCGGGATCGAGATCATGGACGGCTTCGGCGAAATCAGTGCCGTCGACATTGGAGATGAACGGAAAGTCAGGGCGCGGTCGCTGTAATGTCGCAGCGCCTCGTAGGCCATGACCGGGCCGAGATCGGAGCCGCCGATGCCGATATTGATGATGTTGCGATCCGCTTGCCGGTGTGGCCTTTCCATTCACCGCTGCGGATACGGTCGGAGAAGCGGGCCATTGCGTCGAGCACCGCATGAACTTCCGGAACGACATTTTCGCCATCAACCATGATGGACCTCCGCGCGGGGCGCGCAGTGCGACGTGAAGGACGGCGCGATTTTCGGTGATGTTGATTTTTTCTCCGCGGAACATCGCGTCGATTCGCCCGCGCAAACCGGATTCCTCGGCAAGTTGAAGAAGGAGCTTGAGGGTCTCGTCGGTGACGCGATTCTTTGAGTAATCGAGGAAAATGCCGACGGCGTCAACGGTCAGGCGCAGGCCGCGATTGGGATCGTCCGCGAATAGTTTTTTGAGGGATACTTTTTGGACTTTTTTATAATGCGCGCCGAGCGCCTTCCAGGCCTTGAGTTTGGTGAGCGGAGTGGCGGCTTTGGTCTTTGCAACCGGCTTTACGCGTGCGGCCATGTGTTGTTGTTCCTTTCGTCAGTGCGAGCTTAACTCGTCGCGGCCTTGTTGAGCACGGCGCTCTTGGACTTGATGACGTCCATCAATTCATTCCAGGATTTTACGAACGATTTGGCGCCCTCGTCCTGAAGTTGCGCGGCCAGCGCATCGATATTGATGCCGGCTTTGGCGAACTGCGCTAATACTTGTTCGCAATCGCCGCCGTCGGCCGGGAGGATGTTGCCGAGGTCGGTATGCTCGGCAAGAGCTTTCAAGGTGGCTTCGGGCATGGTGTTCACTGTAAAAGGGGCAGCAAGAGCTTTTACGTACAGGATGTCGGACGCTTTGGGATCTTTCGTTCCGGTGCTAGCCCAGAGCAGGCGTTGGGGACGTGCGCCGTCATTGTAAGCACGCTGCCAGCGGGGCGAACCAAGGAGAGTACGGTAGGCCCTGTAGGTGCGTTGGGCAATGGCGATGCCGAGCTTGTTGGTCAGTTCGGCCGGCACCTTACCGGCAACAGCAGCATCCCAACGGCTTACGAATATCGACGCGACGGAGCCCACGGTGGGGTCGAGTCCTGCTTCGATGCGGCGCTCGATGCCGCGGAGGAAGGCTTCGGCTGCCGCGACATATTGCTCGCGGGAAAATAAGAGGGTGACGTTGATAGGAATGCCGGCGAAGATCGCTTCCTCGATGGCGGGAAGACCTTCTTTGGTGCCGGGAATCTTGATAAACAGATTGGGACGCGCAGCCCTGGCGGAGAGATCTTTGGCGGCGGCGAGAGTGCTGGCTGTTTCATAAGCCAAGAGCGGTGACACTTCGAGGGACACCCAACCGTCCACGCCGCTGGTGCGGTCGTGGATGGGTCGAAACAGATCGGCGGCTCGCGTGAGATCGTCCAGCGCCAGCTCAAAAAAGAGCCCTTCGCCGGATTTGCCTTTTGTCAGCTTTTCGCGAATCGCGGGGTCATAGGCAGTACCGCTGCTGATGGCCTTTTCGAAGATTGTGGGATTGGAAGTGAGCCCAGTGACGGAGAGTTCGGCGATGTAGCGAGCGAGAGTTCCGCTGTTTAGCAGATCGCGCGTGATGTTGTCGAGCCAAAGGCTCTGGCCCAAATTGTGAAGCAATTGCGTTGCTTTCATTGTGTCGCCTCCAACTGAAAATCAAAGCTGAGTCGCCGGAGATCCGCGGCTCTCACAAACCGAGGCCGAAGGAGCATTATTTCATCGTGACCTGGGCGCTTGTCTCGTTGACGCGAGCCTGCCTTTGGAACCTCGAAGTTTACCACGGAGTTGATGAATGAACCCGCGGCACGGCATGTAATCGAGAAGAAGCTCGAATCCGTTCGCAAATAAAGAGCCGACTTAGTCCGCCGAGGGGACTTCGCCTGGCAACAGGATACCCGAGCGCGGGCGCTTGCGTTTTCAAAGATAACCTTTCCGAAGCTTTTCCTGATGCTTCTTCAGCTGACGCTCGATTTCCGCAAACGCCGCTTTCGCGCCGGCACGGGCATCGGCACCCATGCCGGTCGCATGCAAACTTCCGGTGGGAGTCGTGAGGTTCAGCGAGTAACTGAATTGATGCTCGTGCGGATTTTCTTCGAGCGATCCGTGGAGCAGGACGGAATCCTCAGGGTAGTGCTTCAACAGCCGATTTAACTTTTCGGTGCGGTGAGCCGTTTCATGTTCGATTGCCTCGCGCAATTCCGGTTCTATATGGCTGTATGTGATTTTCATTCGGGCACCCTATCGTAAATCGATTGAACAGACCAAGGAGGGTTCGCATGGAAGACACGTCCAGGATAGCCCTCGGCGCGGCAGGTTGCAACCTGGTTGGGGACGATATTTGGAGCTGACGATGGGGAAAGCGGTGAGTCGCGTCCAGCGGGATCTGGTGCTTTCACCCGATTGACAGGCGTAAGAAAAGCGTCATACGCTGGAAGCTATTTTATGAGCGCACCGCGAATGGCAATCGAAAAACCTAGGATTACTGTTCAACATGCGGGCCTCTTCGTGGGCCCAGCCGGGTGGGCTTATAAGGATTGGAACGGCGTGGTGTATCCGACGCCGCGGGTGCGCGGCTTTCATGAAGCAACGTACCTGGCGGAGTTCTTCGACACGATCGAAATCAATACTTCGTTTTATCATCCGCTGCAAGCGGCGCATGCGGCGCAATGGTTGGGACGCGTGGCGGCAAACCCGCGGTTTCTGTTCACGGCGAAGCTCTGGCAGAAATTCACTCACGAAGGCGGGACGAACGCGGAAGACGAGAAGGCCGTTCGAGCGGGGTTCGATCTGCTGCGCGGGGCAGACAAGCTGGGTGCGGTGTTACTGCAATTCCCCTTTTCGTTTCATTTCGAACGCGACAATCTGGCGCGCTTGAAGCACATACTCGATTCCTTTCGCGATTATCCACTGGTGGTGGAGGTGCGGCATTCCTCGTGGGCTACCGCGAAGTTTTATGAACTACTGCAGGAGCGTGGGGTGGGATTCTGCAACATCGACCAGCCGGTGATTGGGCGGTCCATCGAGCCGAGCGAACAAGTGACCTCGCCGATCGGGTACGTGCGCTTGCACGGACGCCGGTACGATACGTGGTTCAGCGACGATCCGTCCGCTCCGGCCGCAGAGCGATACAACTACCTCTATTCGGAGAAGGAACTGGAGCCGTGGGTTGCGAGGGTGCGAAACGTATCAAAGAACACGCGAACGACATTCGTCATCACGAACAATCATTTCGAGGGGAAAGGTATCGTAAACGCGCTTCAGCTCATTC
Source organism: uncultured Acidobacteriota bacterium (assembly GCA_963698005.1). Lineage (GTDB taxonomy): Bacteria > Acidobacteriota > Terriglobia > Acidiferrales > UBA7541 > Palsa-295. Next base: position 502,638 of record OY969113.1, on the reverse strand, counting down.
ACTTGCTCGATGGGGGCAAAGTGAAAGTTCCTGAAACACTGCGCCACCATTATCCGCAGCTTGATTCCATCGCTACGGAGCCTTCAAGAGAACCGACGCTGTTCCCTCTTCCGGCTAAATAAGGAACGACTTGGAGGGTCCGCGGGCGTACTACTACGGTCTTGTTTTGCGCTGAGTAGAACTACAGTTCGTTCGGGGCAGTTATTTCTTGAAAAGATCCTCGAAGGCTTTGCGCGCGTCGTTGGGGCGTCCAGCGGCGGGAGCTGCAGCCGGCGCGGCGGCAGCGTAGTTTACCGGCGATGTATCTTTTTCGACGGTCATGCGCAATTCAAAAAAGGTGCAGTCGTTCTTGGCGTCTTTTTTCGCAATGCGCTCAGGAATCGGCTGCGTGCATTCAAACTGCTTGCCGGTATCGAAGTGGACGCACTGTTTGCAGGAATGCATTTCGGCGTGGCAGCGAGGGCATTGGGCGGTGGGATCGAAACCGGGCATCAGCACCGCGCCGCAACTGGAACAGCGCGCCCTCATCACAGTGCCCACCATACGGGGCGTGCGCGGGCCCATCAATTCCTGTTTTGGGCGCGGCTCGGATTTCTGACGCGACTCACCGGCCGGGCGGTCGCCTCTTTCTCTCTTCTTATCCTGGGCATCGCGGTCGCTATAGCCCCTCTGCTTATACTTCCGGTCCATCGGACCTCCTGGGGGTTGCCAAATCATACTCGAAGTAACGGGTTACTTCGGAAAATGAAACGAATCTTGATTCCATGAGCAACAGGGTAGTTCCCTTCCGCAGAACAATCATGAGCCAATCCCATTCTGACGGTTCGCCCAGAATTTAGAGAGCCCTTCAAAGGGTAGGTCCGGCTGAAGGAATTTTGCCGGCTCGCCAATTTCCGCCAGCAACGCTTCCGCGGCGAGATAACCGCTTCGCACGGCGCCTTCCATAGTGGCGGGCCAGGAGGTGCGAGTCCAGTCGCCGGCAAGAAAAAGATTGTCGACCGAGCTCTTCTGCGGAGGGCGCCAGCGGTCAACTCCGGGCGCGGGCGAAAACGTTGCATTGATTTCCTTGATCACAGTAGCTTTGCGCAACTGCGCTTCGCGAGTGGCGGGCAAAACTTCGGCAAGTTCGCGACGGCACAGATCGACGATTTCCTGGCGCGACTGCTGCACGAGGCCGTAGGACGCGCTGATCACGAGTTGGAGATACTGGCCGTCGGTATCCGGTTCCGAAGACTGCGCGTTCTGCCCAGTTGGACGCACGTTCGCGCCGTGGGTTTCAGCCGATTTATACAGCAAAGTTTTGTTGAACACCCATTGAGTGGTGTGATCGAGCAGCGTGAGGAAAGGTTCGGTCATTACTGTGCGGTCGTACCACAAATGAACGCCAGTGATCGGCGAGGTTTTGATATTGCGCAAGCCAGCCAGAGACCCATTCCCTTCACCCATTTCCCTCGGCAGCAAATTCAAAAGAGCGTCATGCGGGACAGCTGCAATGCAGGCGTCCGCTGATACTTCGTAACCATCATCCATCGCGACGCTCACAAACCGATTCTCCCGAATCCGGATTTCACGAATACCACAACGAAGGCGGACTTCCCCGCCGCGCTGCACGACTGCTTCGCGGCAGCCTCCGTATAAATCACCCAAAGGCACTGAAGGAATCCCGACACGATATCCGCCCTTATTCGCGAGAAAAGCTTTCCAGAAAACTTCGATTCCGTAACGAGCGGCGGTTCTCGACAATTCCTCATCGAGGGCACTGACCAGAACGACGCGCCAGAAACGCTCGATCGCCGCCGGCGTCTGCTTCATCCGGTGCAGCCAGTCGAGCATCGAAACGCCGTCAATTCCCGGCGGGTTTCCGCCAGCCATGGCGATTTCCATCATCGCGTTTGCAATCACTCGCTTGTCCGCCAAATTCAGCGAACTGAAAAGCAGGAACGACGGCGCCAGGTGCAGCGGCGGAGGCAGCGGCGACGCTTCCATGGTCGAACGTCGGCCCTGCGCGTCCACAAAATAGAGCCGGTCATAAAACCGAATCTTGCCGGCGGCGCCTACGCGAGAATAAAAATCGGCTAAATTGGTGCAGCAGCCGAGCGTGACATGCTGGCAGTTGTCCACTTCGCTGCCGTCGGGCAGCGTGTAGGAAGTGGCGCGTCCGCCCAGGTGGGGACGCTTTTCGAGCAGGCGGACTTGAAGGCCCGCTTCAGCCAGCGCGACGGCGGAGGACAGTCCTGCCAGACCGCCGCCGATCACTAGAACGCTTTGCGAGGGCATCCTTCTTCCACCAACCGCTCATCCCCGCCGTGAGGAGATATTGAATTTTTTCCGCACTCGACAACGAAATGCGGGACGAAAAAACATCGAAGTCACGTTCTTCGATCCGTGCCAAAAGGCCGCTGTAGGTGCGAATCAGGGTCCAGAGAGTGGCGCGGCTGTCCGCATCCACACGGTCAACCAGGGATGCGCCTTCGCGATAAAAATGCCACGCGCGATCGGCTTCGAATTCGAGCAGCTCACGAATCTGCGGAGTGAGCGGCCCGGAAAGCTGGGGCTCGGAAACTCCAAAGCGTTCGAGGTCTTCCGTCGGAAGATACGCGCGGCCCATATCGAAATCGGCGCGAATATCGCGAATAATGTTGGTCAATTGAAACGCAAGTCCCAATCGCTCGGCCAAATCTGGAGCTTTCGGATCGCGAAAACCGAAAACGTGCAGACAAGTGAGGCCTACGGTGCCTGCGACACGATAACAGTATTCCGACAGCCGGTCGAATGTGGCATAGGACGAGACCGTAAGATCCATTTCCGCGCCGAGAATTAAATCATGGAAGTAGCGCGAGGGAATTTCGAAACGCGCGATTGTGTCGGCAAGAGCGGGAAGAATCGGGCTGACGGTGGCGCGGCCGGCGATGGCTTCATCAAGCATGGCGCGCCAACGGGCCAAGCCATTGCGCTTGGAATCCAAGTCTCCCGGTTCGTCGGAGACGTTGTCCACCAGGCGCATGAAAGCGTAAAGGGCGCAAAGCGCATTGCGCTTTTCCTTGCGCAGTCCGAAGAAAGCGAGATAGAAGCTGCTGCGAGATTCTCTGGCGATGCGCGCGCATTCGGAGTAGGACGCGGCGACGGATTCTGTATCGGAGCGCACGACAGCGACAGCGCTGGACGAGGTTCGATCGATGCGATCAGGTTCTACTGATGCCGGCGCGGGCGGTTCTGCCGGAACTTTAAGGTCGCGCGAAAAGACGCGCGAGGTGAGAGCGCCTGTTAACAGGCGCAGCTGCGTCCATTTCGTCAGTGCAGGCCGATGCTCGAGCGTGTTGTACCCCGAGGCTTCGATGGCGTCGAGGATGGCCAGGCCTCCGCGGCTGAACATCTCGAGATCGACGCGCAGGAAAGGTTCGACGGTTTGGGCCAACGGAAGCCCCGCGCTAAACAGAGCGCGTGTGCGCGCGATCAGAGATTTCATCAATGCAACGTATCGCGCGTCAAACTTTCGCGCCGCGATGTCGGCTTCGGTCAGACCGTATTCGGCCAGCGCATCGAGAGGTATATAGAGGCGGCTTTTTTCAAGGTCGCGCGAAACGTCCTGCCAGAAATTTGCCAGTTGCAACGCGGTACAAGTGTAATCGGAGAGTTTTTGACGCACTTCGTCGCGATAGTCGCAGAGATAAAGAACGAGGCGGCCGACGGGATTCGCCGAGTACACGCAATAGTCCAGAACGGAATCCCAATCCGGATAGCGATGGACTTTTTGGTCCTGGCGGAAGGCGCGCAGCAAATCGCTGAAGGGCTGCATCGGAATATTTTTCGCGCGGATGGTTTCGCGCAGAGCGATCAAAACGGGATGAGAAGGGCTGCGGTCAGGCTCGTAGATGAGCCGCATGTCCGTTTCCCAGGCATCGAGCAAGGCCAGAGCCCGCATGGGAGTGGCGACTTCGTCGCCCAAATCATCTGACCAGCGGCAGTAGGCATAGACGTCGTAGAAATGCTGATGCAGGCGGCGGGGCAGCAGGCGAGAGACTACGTTGAAATTCTCGTAGTGATGGGTCGCCAGCCAGCGCGTGTAGCGCTGTGCGGCAGCGGGGCCGCAGCCCTCCGCGGGAAGGTTACGCGCGATTTTCAATTCGGGTGTGACTAACATGGTGCCCTGATTCGGGCGGCGGTTACTTCCAGTTCAAGATTCTACAACTTTTACTTTTGCTGCTACTTCGAAAAACTAGGGAATGACCGCAGTTTTCATCTCGCCATTCCGATTCTTCATGTTCTCGAAAACCTCGGGCAATTCGGACAGCGGCGCTTCGCCGGTGATGAAATCGGCGGCGCGAATCTCGCCGCGCGCAATGGTGTCGAGCGCTTCGCGCATAAACCGAGGGGTATGATGAAAAGTAGACTTGATGGTGATTTCGGAATAATGCAGCGCGGTGGGATCGATTTTCACTTCAGTGCCGCGCGGACAGCCGCCGAAAAGATTTACGGTGCCGCCTTTGCGGACCATTTGGAGCGCCCATTGCCAGGTGACGGCGGTGCCTACCGCTTCGATCACGGCATCGGCTCCGCGGCCTTCCTCGCTGATCTGCCGCACCAGGGCTACCGGGTTCTCAATTTCCGCAGCGTCGAACGTTGCAATCGCTCCGAGGCGTTCGGCTGCGCGCATTTGGCTCTTGCGCTTGCCGATAGCGATCACGCGCATGCCGCGACCGGAAAGAATGCGGATGAATTTCAGGCCGATTGGTCCACAGCCAATTACTACCACAGTGTCGCCGGGATTTACGCCCATTTCATGGATGCCGCGCAGCACACAGGCAAGAGGTTCGGCCATGGCAGCGTCAACAAAGGAAACATTATCCGGAATCAGCAGCATGTTCTGCCGCACGATTCTTCCGGGGATGCGAATATATTCGGCGTAGGCGCCATTGTTGAACAATAAATCTTCGCAAAGATTCGGCTGACCCTTGCGGCAGTAGAGGCAAGTGTTGCACGGCGCGGAATTCGCCGGCACTACACGCATGCCTTCGCGGAAGGCAGCATTGACGGCGCTTCCCTTCAGCTCAATCACGCCGGCCAGCTCGTGACCGAAAAGCGAAGGCGGCTTGATCATGCGCTGATGAAATCCCTGCTTCCAGACTTTTAGGTCCGTGCCGCAGGTGAGCGCGACTTCGACGCGCACGAGGACTTCGTCGTCGGCGAGCGTGGGAATGTCGACGCTCTCGACTTTGAGATCTTCAGCGCCGTACAGGACGGCGGCATTCATGTGACCGTTGCGTTCGCGTTCGACTCTCATTCGTGACGTATCACCACTTTCAAAGTATCGTCTGCCGGCCGAGCGGCCAATTCCAGCGCTTCCCCAATTTGCGCGAGCGGAAAACGATGCGAAATCAGTTCGCGTACCGGGAGCTTGCGTTCGAAAACAAGCGCTGCGGATTCATCCTGATCGTCCACGCAAGCGCTATAACTGCCGAGGATTTCTTTTTCTTCCACACCCACTGCCGCGGCTGGAAATGTGAGCTGCATCACCGGGTCGTTGTGCGCAAACAACAGTATGCGCCCTCCGGGCCGCGCGAGGGCCAAAGCTTCGGGGACTAATGCCGGACTAGGCACAGCGACCATAACCACGTCGGCACCGCGTCCGCCGGTGCGGCTACGAATTTCGTTCAGTAAATTTTGGCTCGCGGGATCGAAAGACTCTTTGGCGCCAAATCGCAAGCTTGCGGCGCGGCGACCCGGCATTGGGTCGCTGGTGAAGACTTCGCCGCCTTCATATTTTGCGAGCAGCATGAGAAGCATACCGATGGGGCCTTGGCCGATCACAAGCACAGTTTCGTTTTTTGCGACGCGAGCTTTGCGCACAGCTTTCAGACAGGTATTTACGGGCTCCACAAAAGTGGCTTCTTCGAAACTGACGTCCGCGGGCAGCGCGATCATTCCGCGTTCCACGATCCAGGGCATGGCGCGAACGTATTCGGCGAAGCCGCCGCCGTTGGGATCGAACCCGGCGGTGAGACCGACTTTCTTGTACCCGGCGCACTGCGAAAAAAGTTTTCGTTCGCAGTAAAAGCAGGCGCCGCAGGGAATATGGTGAAAGCTGACCACGCGGTCGCCCGGCTTGAACTTGGTGACGCCGTGGCCGACTTTCACCACCGTGCCGGCAAGCTCGTGACCGAGAATTTGCGGAGGCGCGATAAAGCCGTGGTGAATTTTTTTGATGTCGGTGCCACAGATGCCGCAGGCGGCTACTCGGAAGAGGAGTTCGCCTTCGCCAATTTCAGGAATGGGCACCGATTCCACGGTTACGCGGCCTTTGCCGCGGTAAACGCCGGCGCGCATGTGGCCATTGGCTTGGTGCGCAACCTTCTGAGGAGAAGGGTGACGCGTTTCAATTGGCGTGATCGTTTGACTCATACAACCTTCAGTACGCTCCAGCAGCCGATTTGGTTTCCACCCGAGCAGTGCGGCCGGCTAGCGCCACAACGTAAGAATCCAGAAAACGCACCAGGGATTCCGCTGCGATACTGCTATTTTTCCCGAGCCGGATCAGACCCGGCAGAGATTGGGGCCTGAGGGCAACCTGGCCCAGCACGCGCGGAATGCTCACTTGACCCTCGTCCGTGAAAACCTGGCTCATATCGATGGGCAAATCCTCGGCGGACAAGTCACTGATTGCGCGAACGGCAATCGCCGGGACACCGACTGCTTGCGATTCATGGAGTACTTCAAAACTTTCCATTTCTACCGCGTCGTAAGTTTCGCCAAGGCGCTGTTTTTCAGAGGCGGTTGAAACGATATGATCCGCGCTATAAAACTGTTCCGCGACCGTAGCGCCGAGTTCCGCAGCGAAGGAAAGCAATGCTTCGCTGCTTTGCAGCGACTGGCTGCTTCCATCAGCGCGCGGTGATTCCGAGAAAACATTGCGTGCCGCCAAAACTTCTCCGATGCGATAGCCGTCGCGCAAACCCCCTGCGAGACCAGAGGAGATGCAACAATCAAAGGGGCCATATTCGCTACGGATTATTTCCGAAGTTGCCATTGAAGCGCGCCGCGCACCTACCCCCGTGAGCACTACCGTTAGTTCCACAGAACTAAACGCCGCAAGGCGAACATCGGCGTCGCCCAAGTTTGCGGATTTGAATTCGCGGATGGAAGGCCAGGGAGCGAATTCGTTTTCTATCGCGAAGGTGACTAGAATTCTCACTTCAATTCCTTACGCCGCGGCTGCATGCGCGACGGATTTAGTTCCCGCGCCCGCGGCTAGATATCCATGCTCTTCGTACCAGCGGACAGCGCGTTCGAGCGCGGCTTCCACCGAGGTGGGGTTGTAGCCGAGTTCGCGCGCGGCCTTGTCGCTTTCGACAAACATGCGATGGCGCGACATCTTCACACCCTCGACCGGAATTTGCGGCTCGCGGCCTGCAAGACGCGAGAACAACTGATCGGCATATCCCGCGGCGAGCGCGATCGCGTGCGGCAACCGAACGCGTGGCGCCGGACGCCCGGTGATGGCCGAAAGCGCATCAAGAATCTGCTTTAACGTCATATTCCGCGCGCCCAAAATATAGCGCTCGCCAATGCGGCCTCTTTCGGCTGCCAGCAAATGCCCGGCTGCAATGTCTTCTACCGCCGCGACATTCAGGCCGGTGTCAACATAGGCGGGCATCTTGCCTTTCAAGAAATCGAGGATGATGCGGCCCGTCGGTGTCGGCTTCCAGTCCCACGGTCCTACAGGAGCCGTTGGATTTACGATGACGACCGGCACGCCGGCAGCGGCGGCTTCGACAGCAACCTGTTCCGCCAAGAATTTCGAGCGTTTGTAATGACCGATCATTTCATCCACTGTTGCGCGCGTGTCTTCATTCGGAAGCGCGCCATGCCGCGGCACTGCAATCGTGGCCACCGTGCTGGTATAGACGATACGCTCGACTCCCGCGTTTTTCGCTGCGGCAAGCAACCGGCGGGTACCTTCGACATTCGTTTCGTAAATCTCTTCGGGGCGCGGCGTCCACAACCGGTAATCCGCTGCCACGTGAAAAACGCGCCGCACGCCGCGCATGGCGCTTTCCAGAGAGCTTGTATCCCGCAGGTCGCCCTCGAAGCACTCTACGTGTAATCCGCCGAGCGCCGCTAAGTTGCTACCCCGGCGGACCAGAACGCGAACCGGCTGGCCTGCGGTGACAAGTTGACGGGCGACGTGGCTTCCTACGAAGCCGGAGGCGCCCGTAACAAGCGTGGTCATAGAATGCGGAAAACCTCATCCTGGGACTGATTCGATGGCGCGACCGGAATCGCGCGCTTGGCAGAACCATTTCCGTTTCCGTGACCGTTGGAATGCCCATTGCCGTTGGCGTGACCGTTTTGCTTGGCTTGAAGTTCTTTCTCGCTGGGCTCGCCGATCAGTCCGCCCATTTTTCCCGAAAGCGTCCAAGTGAGCATCTTCCAGGTGTCGCCCAGTTTCTTATTTCCGCCGAGAACAGCAGAGGCTTCGTAACCGGCGTGAACCATGCAATCCTCGCAACGAGGATCGCGGCCGTGGCCGTACTTTTCCCACGGAGTGTTATCGATAAATTCCTTGAAGGTGGCGTGATGCGCGTCGGTCATCAGATAGCAGGGGCCTTTCCATCCACGCGGGTTGTAAGTGGGATTGCCCCAGGCGGTACACATCAACTCACGCTCGCCGCGGAGGTATTCCATGTAAATCGGCGAAGTGACGATGTTGTAGCGTTCGAGCAGTTTGCTGGCCTGGCGGAACTTGTCGCGAATTTCATCGCGCGACATGAAGATTTCCTTGGTCATCACCGCGGCGTAGGAATAAGCCGGAGAAATCATGTGGCCGTCGACGCCGAGGGTCTGCAGATAGGCAAAAAGGTCCGCAATTTCTTCGATGTCGGTTTCTTTGTAAACCGTGGTGTTGGAAGTTACCAGGAAGCCCGCCGCTTTGGCTGCCTTGATGCCTTCGATTGCTTCGCGGAACACGCCATCACGTTCGACGCAGATGTCGTGCGTCTTCTCAAGGCCGTCCAAGTGCACGTTGAAAAAGAGGCGCGAAGTCGGCTTGAATTCCTTCAGGCGCTTGCGGATGAACATTCCGTTGGTGCACAGGTAGATGTGTTTCTTGCGGTCGAGAATTTCTTTGCACAAGCGATCGAGCTCGGGATAAATCATGGGCTCACCGCCGCAGAGCGACACGATTGGCGCGCCGCAATCATCCACGGCTTTCAAGCATTCCTCTACCGTCAACATTTCGTTGATGGTGGATTTATATTCGCGAATTCGGCCGCAGCCCGTGCAAGTAAGATTGCAGGCATGGAGCGGTTCGAGCATCATCACCAGCGGAAATTTCTGCGCACCGCTTATCTTCTTGCCGGTCAAATACCCGGCCATGCTGGTGGTCAAACTTAAAGGTACTCTCATCCATTACCCCCGTTTTTTCTTCCAATCAGATGCTGCAACTCCTCCGCGGGAATCTGCATACCGGCAAAATTCCGCCGGCCCTTGCGCATGTTGTCATAACGCGCCAGGGCGTAGAGCGGGAAGGAGTTTCGATACAGGTGATATTTAAGATAGAACACGCAGGGGAATCCCGTGCCGGTGAATTCCGGCTCGTCCCACGTTCCATCAGGATTCTGCTGCTCGAGAAGCCACGCTACAGCACGTTCGACGGAAGGATCGTCCGGACCGGTGGTAGCAAGCAGTCCGATTAGGCCCCAGGCCGTTTGCGATGCGGTGCACTTCCCTTTGCCTTTCATCGCAGGATCGTAGTAGGAGAGCACGGACTCGCCAAAGCCGCCATCCGCGTTTTGCACCGAGCGCAACCAATCCGCGGCGCGCTGGCAGTCAGGCTGTGTTGAGAGTCCAAGCGTTTCCAGAGCGCGCAACACACCACTGGTTCCGTAAACGTAGTTCACGCCCCAGCGCCCGAACCAGGAACCGTCGGCTGTTTGTTCATGGCGAATGAAAGCGCGAGCGCGCCGAATGACGGGATGATTCGCAGACCAGCCCATCTGGCCGAGACACTCCACGCTGCGCGCGGTTACGTCCGCGGTGGAAGGATCCAACATTGCGTTGTGGTCGGCGAACGGAATGTGATTCAGAAATTGCAAGTCGTTTTCGTGGTCGAACGCACCCCAGCCACCGTCGGCGTTCTGCATGCTGACGAGCCATGCCAGCCCGCGGCGCATGGAATTGCGCAAGCGATCCGAGTCCGGATCGTCCACGCGGCCCAAGGCCATCAGAACGAAGGCGGTGTCGTCCACGTCGGGATAGAAATCATTACGGAATTCAAAAGCCCAACCGCCCGGCTCCGCATTTTGATTCTTAACCTGCCAGTCGCCGGGACCCAAGATCTGATTGGCAACCACCCAACGCTCGGCAGCGATCAGAGCGGGATGCGCGGGATCGACGCCGGCTTCCTCCAGAGAAACCATAGCGATGGCCGTATCCCAAACGGGCGAGATACAGGGCTGCACGCGAATGGTGTCGTCTTCTTCAATTTCGTACCGCGAAAGGAATTTAATTTCGCGCGCGATCAGAGGGTCATTCTGGTCTTTGCCTTCCGCGAGCAGGGCATAAATCGAATTCATCATCGCGGGATAAATCGTGGCCAGACCTTCGGTGCGCTCCAGGCGCTCGAGCATCCATTTGCGCGCGAGCGAAAGCGCGAACTTGCGGAACGGTTTCCAGCGAGAACGCTCGTAAACCTTCAGGGCGCGGTCGAGCGCAAGAAAGACGTTGCGCCAGGAAATGACGCGTTTGTCCCAATCGAAGGAATGCGGCTTTTCGCCCTTGGTCTTGAAGAGCTCGTTGACGGTGACGCCTTCGGGCAAATGCCAGTCGGGCTTGTTCCCGTAAATTATTGAAAGAGGAATGACGATTCCGCGAGTCCACGAAGACATCTCGTAAATATTGATGGGAACCCATTCCGGCAGAAGCATCAGCTCGGGCGGAATGGAAGGTACGATGCCCCAATCGATGGCGCCAACCATGGCGAGATAGAATCGAACGTAGGAATTGGTGGCTTCGATTCCGCCAAGAGCGATCACTTTCTCTTTCGCGCGCACGATGTGCGGCGCCGTCGCTGAGTCACCGGCTAAACGCAAAGCTACATACGCCTTTACCGAAGCATTCAACTCGGAAGGACCGCCTTCGAAAATATTCCATCCGCCATCGGCAAGCTGTTTTTTGCGGATGTAATTCGCGAGCTTCGGGACCTTTTCGGATTTCAACTGACCGAGTACGTGGAGGTAGAGAATGTAATCGGATTCAAGAGTGGTGTCGGCTTCCAGCTCACCCCACCAGTAACCGTCCTGCGACTGCGCGGAGAGAAGCCAGTTCGCGCTGCGGGAAACTGCTTCCTCGACCTGAAATTCGAAATCGTGGCTACGGACTGCAGCCGTAGCTTGGCCGCTTCCAAAGGAGAGGTCCGCCCGTAGTCTGGGTTCTGGTGTCATCAATACCTTAGTCATATATCATCAACAAGCCGCTCGAAACATGCCGGGCAGTTCTCAGGCTACCTATCGAGCAACCCTCGCCGTGTTTAATACGGACTGGTGAACGATGTACGGCGCGGGCCCTGGCAACGGCGAGCACCGGTATTCAGGTAGAGCTACTGCTGTTTCGCCCAACATCAAGAAACGGCCCAGCAAAACGCCGGTTGGCCGAGCAAGCCCTGATCCGAGCGCTGCTTGTGAGAATAGGCCGCTACTTTGAGTCGGGAGCCCGGCTCCAAACCTCGGTCCTACTCTGTACCACATGCCGTAACAGTAAGATTATCTTTGGGTTTGCGTCTTTGGTCAACTGAAAACGTACCCCCAGGTTAAATGGGATGAGCCGACAGGCCTAATGGGTGCATTAGAAATGCCTGCAGGTCCGGGGGGAGGGGTGCGCCGATTGGCTGCAAAAAGCTCGGCCTACCTTCGCCCCCCAGGACACTGGGGTCTGTAGGCTGCGGGGATGGCGAACGGAAGACGAAAGCGTCGGCCACAGGCAAAACTTCTCTGGCGGAGGCTTTAAAGTCAGGCATTCGCGAATCGAGGACCATAAAGAATATCGAGGGGCGCCAAAACTTCACCAAAGCGTCGCTCTCGACGATTACATTTTGCGAGTCATTGAGCGTTACGGCGAGTGGAGCTAGAACATCCTGGACGCGATCGTCTTTCGTCTGCACCCATAGAGATCTTTGCGCTCCGGCAAGCAGATAGCGAGATGTGCCGGTGCGTCCCGAGCGATCGACTTCTTCATAAATCGAGAAGGTGTGCTCGTCAGGGGCACATTTGCAACCGGAACCGTTTACGGGGCAATGCGATTCAGCATGCGGAGTGATCTTCACCGCAGTCCAGCGCAAATCAGGCGTAGCTCGGATTATGTCCACGATGAGCGTGGTCTTGCCGACTTTGCGGCACTGTCCGCCTACAACAATCAGGCGACCGGATAGCGGGTGTTTCTGGGGCCGCCCGGTCATGCTACGGCTTTCCTTGTTCCAGCTTTTCGACACGCTCGATTAATTGCGGCACACGGGCCAATGCGGCATATTGTTTCTTGTATCGATCGAGGGGGCGCGCGGGAGTTCCCCACACGGTTTGACCTCGGCGAATCGTTTTCCCCGTGGGGACCCCGGCTTGCGCGCCGACTATCGCACCTTCCTCCAGTTTGCAGTGATCCGCAATGCCAACCTGCCCTGCAAGGACTACACCTTCTCCCAGCGAGCTACTTCCCGAAATCCCAGTCTGAGAAGCCACGATCGAGTGTGCGCCGATGGAAACGTTGTGGGCTACTTGAACCAGGTTATCAATCTTTACGTCCGCGGAGATGCTGGTGACGCCGAGCGAGCCGCGATCGACTGTCGTGTTACAGCCGATTTCAACGTTGTCGCCAATTTCGACCGTGCCGATCTGAGGAAATTTCCAATGGCGGCCTTCGCCGAAAACGTAGCCGAATCCGTCGCCTCCGATCACGACGCCGGAATGAAGCTCGACTCCTTTAGCCAGCCGCGCATTTGCGTAGAGCGTGACGCGCGGATGAAGGCGGCATTTTTCGCCGATTGCGCTGCCGCGCCCGAGAAAACAAAAAGCTTCCACGATGCTGCCTTCGCCGACTTCTACTTCGTCTTCGATCACGACATAGGGGCCGATAAAAACATTCGGGCCCAGCCGGGCGCTCGAAGCCACGATTGCGGTGGCGTGAACTCTCGGGGGCGGCGCAAACTTCGGCAGCAGAAGCGCGGAGGCCTTTGCGAAGGCGAACTTCGGATTCTCTGCGGTCAAGGTCGTCTTCCCTTTCAAGTGCAATCCCGGCGGCGCCAGCACACATTTGGCGGCTGAATCTTCGGCGCGCTGGAGGTGCCGCGGAGAATCTATATAAATAAGATCCGTAGCGCGGGCGTTTTCAGGCATGGCCATGCCGGAAAGCGGCGTCTGACTGTCTCCTACAATAATTGCTCCCAGGAATTTTGCTAGTTCACCAGCCGTGGAGCTCATGAGCACCTCTTTTGGCAAGGATGACGAGCGTGAAAGGGAAACGGTTCACGCCGGATAAATCTCTTTTTCGCCCGGGGGCCGAGTCTTCCATCTTTTGTGGACCCAGAGCCACTGATCGGGATAGGCGCGCACGTAATCTTCGATGGTTTTTGTGAAGCGCGCCGTGTTCTCGCGAACATCGATCTCTTCGTCACCTGAGCGCGCAAGTTCTATGGCAGGTTCAAAACGCAGACGATATTTTCGGCGCGCGCTATCCCAGGAAAGGAATCCCGGGACGACCGCGGCATCGGTGCGCAAAGCGATGCGCGCCAGGCCGGAGGTGGTGGAAGCGGGAATGCCGAAAAAATCGACGAACACGCTTTCCTCCAAGACTGTGTTGTGATCGGAAAGGATGCCGACCGTTCCGCCGTCAGCAAGAATTCTGAGAATCGACCGAGCGGATTTATTTTTTTCGATGGGCTGGTTGCCGGACAAGCAGCGATAGCGGTTGATAAGTGCATCCACTCGGCGATTCGCGATGGGGCGCACCAAAAAATGAAGCGGGTGGCCGTAGAGGGCGTGCGCAAACGGGGCTAGTTCCCACGCGCTCATGTGTCCGGTGAGAAAGAGGACACCTTTGCCGCGGCGACGCGCGGCGTCGAAATTTTCAAAGCCGTCGAGCACCACAATTTTCTGAATGTTCTCGCTCGTATACTTTGGAAATTGCGAGAATTCCGCGGCCATCCAGCCGATTTGCTGGATCATGCTGCGAATCACGCGCTTGCGCTTCGCGTCGCTCCAATCTGGAAATGCGAGACTAAGATTGAACATTGCCGCTCGACGAAGCGGCGCGCGAAACGCATAAGCGGCGGCCGCAAAACTCGCGCCTGCAAATCGCGCCGCCGGCCGGGGCAGAAGTCCCAGAGACTTCACTCCAATCCATGCCGCGGCATATTCAATCCATTCACGCATGCGAGGCCATTATGCTAGAGGCAGCGAAGCAGATGCCAGCGGTAGTCGCGCGGTTGCGGCTGGAATGTTTTGGCAGAGGCGCAGGCTGTCGCGGTGGCATCGCGACGCGGCGGGTATGGCGAAGTTTTCGTTTCATAGAGGATGAACGCAAAGCTCGCGACATCAAGATTCGCGGGCAATGTTAGACTCAACGCGCTTTGAATGCACTTTCACAATTGCGGCGAAACAATCTTTGGGACGCGATCCTGTCAGGCGTGGCTATCTTCATCTGCCTGTTCACCGGACTCGGCGCTTTCGGGTTGGTCGGGCCGGATGAACCGCGATATGTGTGGATCGCGCGAGCAATGGCGGAGACGGGCGATTGGGTTACGCCGCGTCTCTTTGGCCAGCCATGGTTTGAAAAACCGAGCCTCTATTATTGGGCGGCCGCAATCGGATTTCGGTTGAATTTGCCAGCGGAGTGGGCGGCGCGCTTGCCTTCAGCGTTCGCTGCGCTTGTTGCTGCTGTCGCGATTGGGTGGCTTGGCTGGAAGCATTACGGCGGCGAAGAAAACCTTTTACAGCGGCCCGCGCTGTTAGCACCGCTGATCTTTTCCACGAGTGTTGCGGCAATCGGTTTTTCGCGTGCGGCGACGCCGGATATGCTTTTCAGCGCATTCATTACGCTCGCGATGGTTTGCGCCGCCCGCGTACTGACGAATCATCGAGCGTTGCGTGACACAGCAAACACAGATTCGATCACGCGAGCGCGAGAGAGCCTTACGCTGGCGTTGTTTGGCGCGTTTCTGGGGCTTGCGGTTCTGGCGAAGGGCCCCGCGGGGGTGTTACTTGCCGCAGGAGCAGTTGGACTTTGGGCGCTCGCTACTTCCCACTGGCGAGTTGCTTTTCGACTGATGCATCCCGTTGCTATTGGCGCATTCTGCGTGGTGGCGCTTCCCTGGTACGTTCTTTGCGCCTCGCGGAATCCTGATTTCATTCGCATTTTTATTTTTCAGCACAATTTTCAGCGCTATCTGACACCCGTGTTCCAGCACAAACAGCCTTTCTGGTTTTTCGGATGGATCACGCTGCTGGCGATGCTGCCGTGGACCGTGCTATTGATTCCGGCTGCGCAAGAAGGTTTGCGTCTCTGGCGCGAAAAAACGTGGAGTGATTCTCCAGGTTTCTTCTTCGCCTGCTGGGCAATTTTCCCGATCCTATTTTTCAGTGCTTCACAATCGAAATTGCCTGGGTACATTCTCCCGGCGATTCCTGCGCTTGCGCTCCTATGCTCCGTGGGAGCCTCGCGAGCATTTCAGCGGAGCCGCGCGGCTTCGGTTCTGATTGCAGTGGGCCTTAGTATCTTTTGGCTGGCCCTGGCGGTTGTTGTTTTAGTGAAGGCGAACCATATTTCTATTTCGGAAACAGAGCGCGCTGGGTGGCTACACTTCGCTGAGGCGGCGTTGCTGATAACGGTTCTGCTAGTTCTAATAATTCTCAAGGCGGGCAGCGGGCAAAATCTTAGACTCGTCGCGGGAATTTGCTCGTTGCTGGTTGTTGCAGCCACGCTGATGGCAAATCTACGAATCCTGCCGGCGTTGGATCCTTATTTGTCGGCGAGACCTCATGCTGTTTTTCTGCGCCACGACCTGCGTCCGGATCGTATATTTACTTTTCAATTGAATCGCTCGTGGAACTACGGTCTTGCTTTCTATTTTCGGCGCGAACTACCGGAATGGTCGCCTGGGGACCCCGAGGCAGCACTTGTGTTGACCACACGGAAAGGCCTGGCGGAGATCGTAAAGGCCGGGAGATTCCAGGGCGACTTAAACGAAACGGAAGAAGGAATTCTCTACGTGCCGATCGGGCCGCTTCCCCGCTAGTGGGTCGCGGTCGGCGACATATTGGTCAGAAAAAAGCTCACAACGATGTTTTCGTAGTTCTTCCTGTCTTCGTCCGTCATTTCAGAATATCTGGTTCGGGTGCGGACGACCTGTTTTGGTTCGGGAGCAAGAACGAATAGCGTCAAAGTCTGGTCTGCGAGCGCCGGACGGCTGTCGGATTGGATGAAAAGTTTCGGAATTCCCTTCGTGTACCGCAATCGAGAGGTGACCGGCGGTTCGTTCCGGAATTGATAATTCATCAAGCGAAAGCCCCAATCACAGAACCAGCTCACGTAGGGCAAAACCGCGAGACCCGACTGCTTCACCTGGATTTGAAGCATTTCGCGCGGGTCGGAATAGGCGTCGTCCACAACCAGAGCCGAGATTCGAGGATCGCTGCTCGCCTCTTCCAACGCGACGTATCCTCCCATATCCACGCCCCAGAGGCCGAAATGTTCCGGATCCACGTCGTCGCGTGCCGACAAAGTCTGCACCGCGGATTTAAGTTCCTGCTGCTCGTGATACCCCAGCGAGGTAATGCCCGGGCTGGTGCCGTGGCCGGAAAAATCGAACAGGAAGACATTGAACTGACTATCCTGCAGCGCGGTCACAATCGTCATGACATCGGCACGCTGAGAAAGATAGCCGTGGCATAGGACTACGGTAGGCGCGCCACGCCGGCCTGGGAAAAACCAGCCATCGCGCGTGGTTCCGTCAGCGAGAGGAAAAGACATCGTTGTCGGATGGCCCATCATTACGTTCAAATCGACGGTCGCGGTCGGATGCGGAGTCCGCAAGATTTGATAAAGAAGGAAACCGGAAATAGTGGCAATAGAAACGAATGCGAAAAGGATTATGGCCAGAAGGCTGGAGAGAACCTTGGCGAGGCGCGTTGTGGGATAGCGGAGCTCTGAGAAGACGGCCATCCGTTGGGCGCGGGCGCCAGAAGTTCTGGGGCCTCGGCAACACGGATGTTAGCACAGTTCGCAACAACCTCATTTCTGAGTGTTACACATCGAACAAGTCGGCACCGCACCCTTCCGTCCGGCGCGCTGCGATCGGGAAGGAATTCAGGAGCTAATCACGGACTATTTGGGTTCTCGCGCCGCGCGAAGCTATAATGTTCGCGGACTTTGTAACGAACTTCATGCAGATCCTGGATCTTCGCCAAATACCGTCACGCAAGCTGGAGCCGCTGTTCCAGGAGGAAACTCGCCACTGGCGGGACGAACTGCGCTGGGATTATCGCCCGTCCGTGGACCTGATTCGTAAGTTCATCGATTCGCATTCTTTGGGGGGCTACGTCGCAATCGAAAACGACAAGCCGGCGGGTTATGGATTCTACGTTCTTGAGGATCATAAGGGATTGATTGGCGGGTTGTACGTTTCCCCCGGGGAATCCCAAGAGCCGATTACGAAATTACTTTTAACCGAGATGGTCGGCGCCCTTCGCGCCACGCCGCGCTTGCAAAGGGTAGAAGCGCAGTTGATGCCCTTCGGCACTGAACTGGACCCGGCGTTCCTTTCTCAATATTTCAAGCTGCATACGCGCTTGTTTATGTTGCTGCCTCTGGCGGAAGCGCAACTCAGCAACAAACCGCTCTCCAGCGGCCTGCGGTTGGAGCAGTGGACTGATAAGGCTTTCGAATCCGCGGCCAGACTGATTCAGCTGGCGTACGCGGATCATGTGGACGGAGAGATCAACGATCAGTATCGCAGCGAAGCCGGCGGGATGAAGTTTCTTCGAAACATCGTGCTGTTGCCGGGTTGCGGCCAGTTTCTGCCGGAGGCTTCCTTCCTGGTGCGGCCGGCGACAGGCGACAGGCCAGTGGGAATGGTTCTGACTTCCACGGTAGCGGAAGGCGTGGGACATACGACTCAAATTTGCGTGATGCCCGGTTACCAGGGCCACGGAATCGGACGGTTTATGATGGAGAGCTCCATCAAAGCGCTGAAGCGGCGAAAATACGAATCGCTTTCGCTCACGGTCACCGGCGCGAATTCTTCCGCTGTCGAGCTTTACGAACATCTGGGATTTCGCACAATCAAAAAGTTTGCGGCGGGAGTGTGGCATGCACACGCCAGGTAGGCTTACTTTTTCGCGCGGTCTTTCAGCAGGCCCTTCAGTTCGTCCATGAATTCTTTCACGTCTTTAAAATCCAGATAAACGGACGCGAACCGCACGTAAGCGACCTTATCCAGCTTTTTCAACTTGTCCATGATCAGCTTGCCGATTTCCGTAGTGGTGCGTTCGCGTTCGGGCGCTTCGCTGACGAATTGTTCGGCTTCATCCACGATCGTTTCAAGTTTCCCCACCGGGACGGGCCGTTTCTCGCACGCCTTCAGCAGGCCCTGCAGAAGTTTTTGGCGGTCAAATTTCTCGCGGCGGCCGTCTTTCTTGATGACCATGTAGGGGATTTCGTCGATGCGCTCGTAGGTGGTGAAGCGGCGATTACACTGCAAGCATTCGCGGCGGCGGCGAATCAGATCGCCGGTGCGCGCCTCTCGTGAGTCCACAACCTTGTCGTCCAGATGCGAACAAAAGGGACACTTCACCGCGGCCTCTCTTCCGAACTCTCCACTCTTTGGGACCACTCGGCGGATTCCACCGCTTCGGCCGCTTGCTCTTCAGCTTTTGCCATCTGGCGGAGTTCGCCCATCGACCACCCTTCGCTAAAGAGCAATGGCAAGCCTACGAGACAGCAACTTGCAAACGACACCAGCCAGAGAATGATCGACGCGGTCGCCGCCGGCTCCTTTTCTACCCCAAAGATGAGGGTCAAAACAAGAAATGTAGCGAGCTGCGCTCCGCCGCCAACCCCCGGAAGCTGAGCGGCCGAACCAATCAGCGTGAACGCGAGAACCACGAGCGCGCCTGAGAGAGTCATCGCCGCGAGCGCAGGTTCTCCGCTAAAAGCATGCGCGGTCCAAACATACACGAGCAATACGAGAAACCAGTGCAAGCCGGAATATGCGATGAGCACCAAGAGATCGGACCAGGTGCGGATGCCCTGTAAGCCCTCGCTGAAACCTTCCAGCAGCGTGATGATTTTGCCGCGCCATCCGTGCTGCCAGTTTGACTTCTTGAGTCTGCGTCCCAACCATTCCGCGCCATGAAACCGAAAGTAGAGCAGAAACGCAATGGCGGCTGCGAGGAAAACAAGCAGCAATACTCCCCCGGTGCGCGCCAGGTCCACGATTCTGTCGCTCTGGTCACTGCTTTTCGCACCATTGCGTTTGAAAACGAGCAACGCCAACACGGCAATCACGGCGGCGGAGGCCATATCGAAAACGCGCTCGAGGACGTACACGCCGAACATGCGAGGAATTGAAAGGGAGTCTTTCTTGGCGATCAAAACGGGACGGATCGGTTCTCCGGCTCGGCCAAGCAGAAAGCTGCAGGTGAAGCCCATGAGAGTGGCGCTATACACGTGCCAAAACTTTGTGCGGCCGAGGGTGCGCGAAAACCGCATCCACCGGAGGGCGCGGATTGCGAAGCAGGCATAAATCGTGAAAACGCTGAGGACGAGCAGCGAAAGACGGGCGTCGCGAAGGGATTGCGCCACCATCCCCCAGTGAAACCCCTCCAGCGTGATGGAATTGCGGAACTTGTAAAATAAATAGCCGACGGCCAGGACGCCGAGCAGGAGCAAAAGGAACTTTCGTGACTTTTGAAACATTGATTTGGCACCGTAGCAGTTAGCTTTCGCGGGTGTCAAGGCGAGGGATTGTTTTCTAGTCGGTGGAAATGTAATCGCGGATCTTGCTGTATTCCTCGCTGGTGAGGATTCCCTTGGTCACCAATTCATCCTTGCTGCGATAGGGACGTCCGCGAATAATCTTGCGAGCGTCGGCCGGTGAAATTCCGGGGAGGGTGGCTAGGTCGTTTTCCGAGGCTGAATTCAACCCGAGCGGGTGAGCGTGGTCGCGGTTCCAACCTTCTTTCACTCCTTGGGCGGCAGCTTTTGCGTCTTCGACAGTCTGGCGAGCGGCTTGACCCAACTCTTTGCCTGCTTCCTTTAGATCCGGCTTAATGCGCTCAGTTGCTTTAGCGGCTTCTTCGCGGGTCTTTTCGTCGCGCTGCCGTTGGTCCTGGGTTGGAGTTGAATTGCAACTGACAGAACCAGCCACGAGAAGCAGGACGCACGAAGCTAGGATGCTTGGCTTTCGAAGTGTCACAACATTTCCTCCACGATGATCGAGGCCGACGAAGAACATTTTGGCTCCCGTTCAAGCCTTCAACTAAACGCTAGCAAAGAACGAATATAGGCCACAATACACTGATGAGGGTAGGGCGTGGATTACGTTCATTAGAAAGACCGTTTGTCGAGGTGAGCGGTAGGGGAAATGAGCGAGTCGAATAGACACAACGCCCTTCCGCGTTCGTCGCAACGGTCCAATTCGGTAGGGTTGTGCGACAGTTGCCAGCACGCTCGGCGGATCGAGTCCGATCGCGGCTCGGTGTTCTATCTTTGTGAACTCTCAGCGAGCGATCCGCGATTCCCGAAATATCCAGCGCTGCCGGTGATCCAATGCCCCGGATATAGAGCAATAATGTAAGGTTTGTTTTCCTTGAATATCCTAATTTCCCCCGATTGAGGCCGGTCTCCGGCCAATGCGAGGGTTAAGTTTTGTGTTGTCAGCGGGCAAGGCTATAACTTGCTGATCCGCAAATGCTGCGTTCGTTACAGTTTTTTTATCTTCGGTCGATAAGAATGTCTGAAAGGGGAATCTAGTGAGACGAACCGCATTTCTTTCCGTTCTGAGTTTTTTGTGCGTGGCGATATTTGCCGGATTTTACGCAATACGAAGCGCAGGCGCTGGGCAGGCTTCCGCGCCCGCCGCGCCTACCGCGGCAAACGCGGCCGTGCGGATCGGCATGAAAAACGTGGAGTTCCATCTGACAGACAGAATCATCGTGCACATTGCCACGTTGAACGGAAAGCTGACGACCAAGCCGGGCCAAATACCCGACTTTGATGACAGGACGTCTTTCGGGATCGACGCTGAGTCGGCAAATATTACGGTGAGCATGACGGCTCTGACGAACGACCTGAACGACTATGTTTTTGCGAAACCGAGCGCACCGCTGAAGAAATTGAGTGTGAGCACTCGGGGCAAAGAGCTAGTGGTGAAGGGGCTGTTGGTGAGCAAAGGCGGGGTTCCGTTTGAAACGGCTGGAACGCTATCGGTTACGCCGGAAGGGATAATCCGCGTTCACACGACAAAAGTGAAAGCGCTGAAGCTGCCGGTAAAAGGCTTGATGGACCTTCTCGGGGTTGATACAGCGGACGTGCTCAACACAAAGAAGGTCCAAGGCGTCACGGTTGATAAAGACGATTTGATTCTGGATCCGGGAAAAATTCTTCCGCCTCCTGAATTGGAAGGCCATTTGGTAAGCGTCGGTGTGGGAAATCAGGACATCGTTTTGGTGTTTAAGTCTTCCGACCAATCGGCAAAGCAGGCGGCCGTGACCAGCAGTTGCGGCGGACGCAATTATCTGGCGTTCAAGGGCGGCACGGTGCGCTTCGGCAAACTCACGATGAGCGATACGGATTTGGAGTTGATCGATTCCGACCCGGCCGATCCCTTTGATTTTTCCATCGATCATTACAAGGAACAGCTCGTCGCCGGCTATTCAAAGATGACACCGAAGGGCGGGCTCTGCGTTCACATGCCGGACTACAACAAGATTAAGCATCCCAGCAACCCCAAACAGTAATCTCAGAGATACGCTTCACGGACCAGTCATAGTGCGGTCACCGGAAGACCTGAAACTTCACCTTAGGGGCCCCTTCGTCAGGACCTAGCGGCTTGTGTTTACCAGCGCATCGCGGATAAGATGCCGTACAACACCGGATCGAATAGATACGAAAGATGTTTGCAGGACCGTTCGGAACCGCACACAGCGGGGAACTTTTTGGGGCCAGATTGCGTTTCATGGTGTGAGGCCGATGGGGATGCAGGATGACGCGAGGCTAAGGAAGATTGGAGGCCGACGCCCAACTGGTACAGGAATGTCTCCGGGGCGAAGGGCCGGCCTGGGAGGAACTCGTGCGGCGACATACGCGGCGGGTTTTCAATCTGTGCTACAGGTTCACGGGCAATGCGACGGAAGCCGAGGACTTAAGCCAGGAGGTTTTTCTCCGCATCTACAAAACGCTGGCGAGCTACAAACCTGCGTTTGGAGCGTTTCCTACTTGGCTCACCAGCGTGACTCGGAATTTGCTGGTGGATCATTACAGGCGGACGCGGCGCGACCGGCAGACGGACTCGATAGACGACTCGATGCCGCAACTGGAAGAAAAGCATTCGTCGGCGAGGGCGCCGGACAAACTAGCGGAGGCGATGGAATTGAGCGTTCAACTGCAACGCGGTTTGGCGCGTCTTTCGCCGGAACTGCGCGAGTCGGTGATCTTGCGCGATTTGCAAGGGCTCGAGTACAACGAGATCCAGGCGGTGCTACAGGTGCCTGAGGGCACGGTAAAGTCGCGGATCAATCGAGGACGCATTGAGCTGGCGCGTATCCTGACGGAAATGGGTGTTCGCCCGAGTTAGTTTGTGGGCAAGGATTGGGAGCAAGGATTCATGGACTGGAACTGCGCATTTACGGAAGACCGGCTGAGCGATTATCTCGACGGGAAACTTTCACCGGCCGAGGCTGCGGCGTTCTCCGCGCACTCGGCGGGGTGCGCGAACTGCGCGCAAACGGTTGCGCTGGTGAGTGGGCTCGTGAACCGGATGCACAAGATGGAGATGGTGGAGGAGCCGCCGCATCTTGTGGCAAGAATTCTGGACGCTACACTGGGACCGCGCGCGCAGAAGGCAGGCTGGAAGGGATGGTTCGATTGGGTCCCGATGCTGTGGCAGCCGCGATTCGCGATGGGATTGGCGACGGTGGCGGCGTTGCTGGTGGTGCTTTCGTACACAGTTGGTCTGACGCCGGCAAAGCTGAGGAAGGCGGATCTGAGCCCTACGAACGTCTTTCGTTCAGCCAACCGGCAAGTACATCTCACCTACGCGCGAGGCGCCAAATTCGTGAACGACCTGCGCGTGGTTTACGAGATTCAGTCGAAACTTCAGCCGGAGCAGGAACCCCAGCCCGTGAGTAATCCGGCGCCCGCTCCGAATCAGGAACACGATTCGCAGCCGCCCAATACGACTCCGCAGCAGAAGTCGCAAACCGCGCCGCCTCCGAGCCGCACGCAGGTCCGCAGCGGAACGATGTTTGCGTTTCTGATAACCGAAAGCCTGGCCGATAGCTTGGCCGAAAATTCGATCAACGGTTCCACCAGGAGCACGCGATGAAATGCGCCACGCACCCGGAAGTGGACGCCACCGGATTCTGCCGTAATTGCGGCAAACCTCTCTGCCCCGCTTGCACGCGCGAAGTCAACGGCGCACTCTACTGTGAAAATTGTCTGGCGGCTGCGGTGGTGGTAGCGCGGCCGGATGTGCCGCCCCGGTCGGGCTCCAATCCAGGACTTGCCGCGACGCTGGGATTTATTCCCGGGCTTGGCGCGGTTTACAACGGCGAGTACATCAAGGCACTAATCCACGTACTGATTTTTGGAGGCCTGATTGCGTTGCTCAACAGCGATTTGCCGGGCGGTTATGATGCGTTTTTTGGGATCGCTCTGGGATGCTTCTACTTCTATATGCCCGTGGAAGCCTATCGCACGGCCAAAGCTCGAGCGCTGGGCGTAGCGGAGCCTGGCGATTTTGC
This sequence comes from uncultured Acidobacteriota bacterium, assembly GCA_963698005.1. Classification (GTDB taxonomy): domain Bacteria; phylum Acidobacteriota; class Terriglobia; order Acidiferrales; family UBA7541; genus Palsa-295. Next base: position 478,636 of record OY969113.1, on the reverse strand, counting down.
GTCCGCCGACGGCAGCAAGCCCATGGGCGCAATTGTTTTAATCGCGATTGGCGCTCTACTGCTGATGAAGAATTTTGGATTGCTGGACCGAGAGTGGTTTTCGAAAACGTGGCCGGTGGGTTTGATCATCCTGGGCGCATGGCTCGTCTGGGAACGCACGCAGAAAAAATCGTAGGAGAGATTCGATGGCCGATTCGAACCGGGTTCACTGCGCGTGCGCACATTGCCGCATTCGCGGACTCATGGGACCGCTGATACTCATCACCGTCGGCGTTCTTTTCCTGATTGGCCAGTACAGCCGGTACAGCTTCGGTGATCTCTGGCCGGTGCTGCTGATCGTGATCGGCGTGATTCTGGTATTGCAATCGCTCGCCTCCAAACAAGGGCACATCAGTTCGTGAGGATGGCGTGAGCAACGGTCAAGGCCAGCGCAGCTCCATCTTCAGCGGACTACTTCTGATTTTGCTGGGCGTTTTTTTTCTTCTGGCGCGCTTCGATCCAAATCTGGGAGTCTGGCACATTTTCTCGCGCTATTGGCCTGTGGTGATCATTCTGTGGGGCCTCGCAAAGCTGATCGATCACCTCGGAGCACAGCATGAAGGGCAAGTACGTCCTCCGCTACTGAACGGAAGTGAAGCGGCGTTGTTGGTCCTAGTCTTGTTGGCCGTCGCAGGTATGGGTATCTATTCCAAGATAAAAGAAAAAAATCCGGACTTGGACTTCGATGCCGGCTTCTTTAACCACCAGGCTACTCAGAGCCAGGAATTGCCGGCAAAAACGATAGCAGCGGGTTCGCATGTGACGCTGACGACGATGCGCGGAAGCATCACAGCCCACGCAGGAGAAGGAAACGACTTGCTCGTGAGCGTGAATGAGACTGCGGAGAGCGCGTCTGAGAGTTCGGCGCAGGACCGAATGAAAACGCTGCATGTGGTGATCGACCAAACGTCCGAAGGATACAGCGTTCACCCCGTGAATTTGGAAGACACGGGCGGGCACGTGACGGTGGATCTTGACGTGACCCTGCCGAAGAAAGTGTCGGTCACAGCAAATTCAGATCGGGGCGACATACACATTTCAGGCGTGGCAGGCGCAGTGACGGCCACGGCGCAGCACGGCGATATTGAAGTGCATGATGTGTCTTCGGACGTCAGCGCGAAAATGACGAAGGGTGATACTCGCATCACCGGCGTGGCCGGAAACGTGAGCCTGGCCGGGCGCGGAAACGAAATTGAAATATCTGACGTGAAGGGAAACGCCGCGATCGACGGCGATTTCTTTGGGCCCATCCGCGTGAGAAGCGTGGCGGGGACCGTGCATTACCGGTCGCAAAAAGCGGATATGACGCTGGTGGGAGTTCGCGGCCGATTGGAGCTGGATTCAGAGCAGATCGAAATTTCGGACGTGAGCGGTTCGGCGAAACTGGTCACGCATGACAAGGACATCGACGTGGAAAACGTCAGCGGGCGCCTTGATATCGCCGACACAAAAGGTGACATCAAAGTTCGTTTTTCCCAGCCTCCGCGCGAAGACATTAACATCGCGGACGACTCGGGAGGAGTGGATGTCACGCTGCCTTCGAACTCCCACTTCGAAATTTCCGCAGTCTCGCAATCCGGCGAGGTGCAGAGCGAATTCGAGGATCCTTCCTTGAAACTCGAGAATGAGAACGGTTCGGGAACACTCAACGGGAAGGTAGGAGCAGGCGGACCCACAATTCACATCACCACGAGCTACGGAACGCTTTATCTGCGCAAGTCCTCTTAGGTTTCCGCTCCTTTTCCTCGCAAACGTTCGAGCGTTGCGAAAAACTCCGGGAACGAAACTGCAACGCAATCAGCTTTGCGAATCACCGTGTCGCCTTTGGCCCCCAGCGCTGCGATGGCCAGCGCCATGGCGATGCGATGATCGCCCGCCGGCTCAACTTTGGCGCCTCGCAGTTTTCCGGCGGAGCGTCCTTCCACTCGCAGGCCATCCGGAAATTCTTCCGCGCGCGCTCCCATCCGGCGCAAACCTGCGGCAATCGTGGCGATGCGGTCGCTTTCCTTCACGCGCAATTCCTGCGCGCCGTGAATTTCGATTCCCTTCTCAGTGAACGGGCCCAGCGCCGCAAGCATAGGCAGCTCATCAATCATTTCGGCCACGTACGAGCCACTGATTTCACCGCCGGCAAGAACTGAATGCCGCACTGAAACGTCGCCAATCAATTCCCCGTCGCGCAATTGGACCGATGCGAGATGAATGGCAGCTCCCATGGAAATCAGAAAATCGAGAACGCGGGTGCGCGTGGGATTCAATCCGACGTTGTGCAACATCAACGAAGAGTCCGGGACGATAAGCGCAGCAGCGATGAAAAATACTCCGCTCGAAAGATCGCCCGGAACGATCAACTGGCGAGCTTCGAGCTTCGGACGCGGATGAATACGCACCGATTTATTCAGACTTTCAATCGTGGCTCCGAATTCGCGCAAAGCGAGTTCGGTATGGTCGCGGGTGCGAACGGTTTCGCGCACGGTGGTAACACCGTCGGCGTAAAGCCCGGCCAGCAGGATTGCGGACTTCACTTGCGCGCTCGGAATCGGCAGCGAATAGTCTATGGGATGCAAAGCGCCGCCGCGGATTTCCAGCGGAGCGCAATCATCGCCACGAGCGCGAATTTCGGCTCCCATCTTTCGCAACGGTTCCACCACGCGGCGCATGGGGCGGCTGCGCAAGGAAGCGTCGCCGGATAAAGTTGAGGTAAAGGACTGGCCCGCGAGCACTCCTGCGAGCATGCGCATCGTCGTTCCAGAGTTCTCGGCATCAAGAATACGCCGCGGAGCCTGCAAGCCGCTGAGCCCCCGGCCGGAAATGCGCAAGCGCTCGCGCGTGAACTCGATTTCAATACCCAGGCGGCGCAGACAATCAAGCGTGCTTCGACAGTCGGCTGCGGTTGCGTAGTTCAGTATTTCGCTGCGGCCCTCCGCAAGCGCCGCAATAATTGCGTAGCGGTGCGATATGGACTTATCACCGGGAAGCTCCACCACGCCTTCTATGGTTCCGCCGGGCGATATCGTTTTGTTGCCGAAGATTTTCGCCATCGCGGGATTCTAGCATGGGCCGATTTGCTTCCCATGTAGGCGGCAGGTATCATTTAGGTTCATGGCTTTAGCCCTACGGAAGCGTTCTTTCGCATACCTCTTCGCCCTAGTCGTAATTCTTGCGCTGCCGGCCTTTGCGGGCGACACCGCGACCACATTCCCGCTAGACCAAGTGAAACCGGGCATGAAGGGTGTGGTTTACACCATCTTCGCCGGTGATGAAATCGAGAAAGTGGATCTGGTTGTTTTGGGCATTCTGCACAACGCGTTGGGTCCCAAACAGGACATCATCCTAGTACAACTTCTCGGCGAAAAAGCCGAGCATACCGGCGTGGTCGCCGGGATGAGCGGAAGCCCCGTTTATTTTGACGGGAAGCTTGCCGGCGCGCTGTCCCTGAAGTTGGGTGTATTTTCGAAAGAAGCGATCGGCGGAGTGACGCCGATTCAAAGCATGCTCGAGGTCGAAAAGGACTCGGTCGCCGCGCCTGGTGGCGCCGGCGCTGCATCCGCTGTAAATACGGGAACGTTCCCCGCAGCTTCCCACGTGACTTTGCCGCAAGAGCTTTCCACGCGCACCAGCGCGGGCGCTGGACAATTTCTGGTTCCCATTGAGACGCCGCTAATTTCCGCCGGGCTCTATCCGGACACAATCGCGCAATTCAGCAAACAGCTTTCCGGCTGGGGAATGAGCATGATGGCGGGAGGAAGCGTCGAGGCGACTCCGGAAGACGCTCAGGTAAAACCCGGGGACATGGTAGGAGTCGAACTAATTCGAGGAGATCTTTCTATCGCTCCAGGGTGCACGATAACGGCTGTGGAGAGCGACGGGACGATTCTTGCGTGCGGCCATCCGATATTTTCGTTCGGTTCGGTCTCGATGCCCATGACGCGCGCCCACGTAGTTACCACGCTGGCGTCCTCGATGGCCTCGACGAAAATCATCAGCACCGGGGGAACAATCGGCACGCTGACTCAGGACCGCACGACGGCGATTATGGGCAAGCTCGGCGCAGGACCGGCAATGATCCCAGTGGACGTGACGCTGGTGACTCCGAACGCCGAGAAGAAATTTCATTTTGAAGTGATCGAAAGCCCACAGCTCACTCCCCTGTTGGTCGCGCTGGCGACTTACAACGGCATTGTTGGAAGCCCCGCGTATGGCGAAGGCTGGACGCTGCGAATGGAGGGAGACATTGACCTGCAAGGTCACACGCCTGTCCATTTGGAAAACCTTTTTGCTCCGAACGATATGCCGATCCCTAGCGGCTTTTACGTTGCCACCGACGTTCAAAGTATTTTTGCGCGCATTTATTCGAATCCGTACGAGCCGCCGCATGTTCAGGGCATTCGTCTAAAAGTGACGGCGCTGGCCGAGCGGCGCTGGTCCATGATTGATAACGCATGGATCGAGAAAAGCGAAGTTGCGCCGGGAGAAACAGTGTCGGTGAAGGTTTTGCTGCGGCCGTACCGCGGCGAGCCGTTCATTCAGCAAATTCCAATCACGATTCCGGCGCAGACCGCTCGCGGCACGCTGCAACTCTTAATCAGCGATGGCGAAACGCTGGATCGCACGCTGGATCCTGTGACCGGAATACAAGGTCCGCTTCCGGGACTGGAAGAGCTGATTAAATTAATCAATCGCGGACGGCAGAACGACTTCCTCTATGCCACGCTGCTGCAGCCGACTACGACTCTGCTGATAGAAGACAAAGTGATGCCCAACGCGCCGTCTTCAGAGATTAGTGTGCTGGACCAGCGGCAGAGCGTGGGCGGTGCGAGATTGCTGCACCAGTCGCTGGCGGGTTCGTGGTCCGCGGAAATGCATCAGGTGATTACCGGCGAACGCACGCTGACCATAACAGTGAAGTGAAGTCCCTTTCGAAAAGGAGATTCCGACTGATGAGACCGCGAGGGTTTGCTGTGTGGATTCTGGCAATCGGGCTGATCGCGCCCATTGCCGCGCTCGCGGAACACACGCGCAACTGGCGCCAATCGGATTTCTCCGAATTTGAGCGCGGCACAGCGAATGGCGTCGCGATACGCAGCGATGGAAAGCTGATGCCCGCGCCGAAGTTCACTGCCTTTTCGGATCCGAATCTTGCTTATCTTTGGGCGTTGCGCGCGGATTCGCGCGGACGCCTTTATGCCGCGGGCGGATCGAATGCGAAGGTCTTGCGCTTTGACGATCCCGCAAAACCGACGACAGTTTTCGAATCCGGCGAGCTCGCCGCGCAGGCCATCACGTTCGATTCACACGATAATTTGTATGTGGGGACTTCGCCGGATGGAAAAGTGTACAAAATTACGCCTGACGGCCAGAAAAGCGTTTTCTTCGATCCCAAGACCAAGTACATCTGGGCGCTGGAAATGGATTCCCAGGGCACGTTGTTTGTGGCGACGGGAGATACAGGCGAAATATTCGCGGTGACTCCGGACGGCAAGGGGCAGCTCTTTTATCAAAGCGACGAACGCCACGCGCGTTCTCTTGCGTTCGATCAGAAGGGCAATCTTTTGATTGGAACTGATCCGAACGGCTTGGTTTTGCGCGTTGCGATCGTCCGGAAAAATTCGCAGGCGATGCCGGAAGCGGGCGCTGCGTTCGTGATTTACGAGACGAGCAAGAAAGAAGTGACTTCCCTGCTGACGGACGACAAAGGGAATATTTACGCCGCGTCGATTGGGGAGAAGCAGCGCGCAGCGGGCGCCTCGCCAGTGATTAATTTGCCGTCACCTTTGGTTCAACCGCAAACGAACACTACATCCCAGGGAAACGTCACACTGCAACTGCAAGCACAAGCGCCGCAGCCTGCTATTTCGTTCCCGTTCATTTCATCGTCGACGGGGGGCGCGGAAGTGATAAAAATATTGCCGGACGGCTCGCCCGAAACGCTGTGGAGTTCGCGCGAAGATCTGGTTTTTGCCATGGGCCTTTCGTCCAAGAAAAATATTCTGCTGGGGACTGGAAATAAGGGAGCGATCTTGTCGCTCGAAGGCAACGATATTTATTCGAGCATCGCGAAGACAGCTTCGGCGCAAGTGACCAGCATCATCGCGGGCCCCAAAGGGGAGATGTATGTTGCCACGGCGAACCCCGGAAAAATCTTCACTCTGGGGCCGGGATACGATCCGAACGGCAGCTTCGAATCGGAGGCATTCGACGCCAAAATATTTTCGCACTGGGGACGATTGTCATGGTGGGGCGATGGAGCGACGCAAGGCAAGGTCGCTTTCTACGTCCGCTCGGGAAATACGTCAACGCCGCAGAAGAATTGGAGCGCATGGGCCGGGCCGTACAAAAATGCCGGGGGAGAAACCGTGGACTGTCCGGCGGCGCGATTCGTGCAGTGGAAAGCGGTCTTTCTGGAGACGGACGGCGGAAGCGTGCCAAATATTTCGTGGGTGAGTTTGGCGTATCAGCCGAAAAATGTTGCGCCGGTAATAGACGACATCGCGATTCAAGATCCCGGAATTCGCGTGCAGGGTTTCTCAAACCCGCAAGGTGGGCTGGCAATTCCTGCGTCCGTGCAGCTTCGTCAGCCGCAGCGCGGCGCCGTAGCTTTTCCGTCTCCGCTGGGCGTGAACCCGGACGTTCCGGTGCGATTTCCAAAAATGGAAGTGCCCCCGCAGGGTTTCGAGGACAAGGGTTATGCGAGCGTGCTCTGGAGCGCGCATGATGATAACGACGACGACCTGACTTTTTCTATTTATTACCACGGCGAAGGCGAACAGAACTGGCGCCTGTTGAAGGATAAGCTGACGCAGAAATATTATTCCTGGGACACCACGACGATGCCGGACGGGGCGTACTACTTGAAGATCGTAGCTTCAGACTCGCCGTCGAATCCCGCCGACCAAGCTCTCACGGGTGAACGCGAGAGCGATCGCTTTGAAATCGAAAACGCGCCGCCCACTATCGAGAATCTGCGCGCCACGGCTGCGGGCGCGAGCACGGCGAAGGTGACTTTCGAAGCGGCTAGCGGATCGAGCGCAATCGCGCGCGCGCGCTATAGTGTTGACGCCGGCGATTGGATGATCGTTTTTCCGGAGGGATTGCTTTCTGATGCGCCGAAGGAAAGCTACCAGATTTCCGTGAACGGGCTTGCTCCCGGCGAGCACACCGTTGCAGTGCAAGTCGCCGATCGCTTCGACAATAGCGCCGCCGCGAAAGTGACCTTCACGATGCCGGGGCGCGTTACGAAGTGATCTGCGACGACAGGAGAGCAGCAGTTCCGTCGATATAGACTTTTGACATACTTTTGACGTGAGCCATATGAACGCGACATCCTTGCAAACGGACGCGCCGAACTTCGAAACCATTCTTGCTGCGCACGCTCGAATTGCCCCGCGCATACACCGGACGCCGGTGGTCACTTCTGCGTCGCTCGATGAGATTGCCGGCGCCCGGCTTTATTTTAAGTGCGAAAACCTGCAAAAGACAGGCTCGTTTAAAATTCGCGGCGCCACGAATGCTGTTTTCTCGCTCACGGATGAGGAAGCGCGACATGGCGTAGTGGCTCCTTCGTCGGGAAATCACGCGGCCGCGCTGGCCCAGGCAGCCCGTTGGAGAGGTATTGCGGCATTCATCGTGATGCCGTCGAATTCATCGGCGGCAAAAATGCGCGCGGTGGAGTCTTACGGCGGAAAAATAACGCTGTGCGAGCCGAATATGGCTTCGCGCGAGGGAACCTGCGCCGAAGTGATGAGAAAAACCGGCGCGCATTTGGTGCATCCGTATAACGACGCTCGCGTGATTGCGGGCCAGGGCACGGCAGCGCTGGAATTAATCGAAGACGTGGGCGAGCTCGACTTGGTGATTGCGCCGGTGAGCGGAGGCGGCCTGCTGAGCGGCACAGCGATCGCAGCGAAAAGTATGCATCCCGGAATTCGAGTGATCGGCGGCGAGCCGCGCAACGCGGACGATGCCTACCGTTCGCTGGCGGCAGAGAAGATCGAACCGGCGGCTCCTTTCGAAACCATGGCAGATGGGCTGCGCGCAACGCTTTGTCCTTTAACGTTTTCGATTCTGCAATCTTTTGTGGATGAAATTTCGACGATCACCGAAGAAGAACTCACTGCGGCGATGTTATTGCTGTGGGAACGCACGAAACTTATCGTCGAACCGTCTGGCGCGGTGTCAGCAGCTCCCGCGCTGAACCGCCGAATCCGGGGCGAGGGGCAGAGAATCGGAATCATTCTTTCCGGTGGCAATCTCGATCTGCACAACCTTCCCTTCTAGTAACTGCGATTATTTACACGCACGCGATGTTTAGCAAATTAAAGCCGACTGGGGTTTCACAATATCGCGCAGCAATTTCCCAAAGCTAATTACATATCGTCGGAAGGACGCCAATCCGATGGTGGAAATGCGATTCGCCAGAAATTCGGCGCGGGAGAATCAAATTCGAGCGGGATGTGGAATCCTTCCGGCATTTCACGCGCGATTCGAGCAACTTTGCAAGCCACGCGCTCTTTCGTGCCGTTGTGCTCGAGAACCAGCCGCGTATCGCAAGGAAGGTTTTGGCTGAGCACAACCAGCGCACCGTGATTGCTGACGCTGAGGGTGACCGTCTCGAAAGTTACCGGCTTCCCGTGTAGAGCGACGTGAATGCTCGCACGCACACGCAGGAGAACTCGATAACTGCGGCGGCGTTCTTCGCCGGCGATGACCTGCTTGGGAGGCAAGGGAACCGCCTTCACCGACGGCGTATGCAGAGACTGCGGGGCATGTTTCACAGGCGTCGCCATTGTTTTACCCTTTACCGGCGAACCTGAGACTTTAGCCGGACCCGTCAAGCTTTGAAATTTCAAAGTTCAACACCCCAGAAGTCCTGGTTGTGGGCTATGATTTCGATTCCCATGTCCCATCCGTCGGGCCGTTGCAACCCTTTCCAAACGACCACGGCCTCGACCGATCGCCGTGTGGACAAATTCGTGAGCCGCAAGCGCTGCTGCAATTCGAGTTCCTTCGGGCTCACAAGTAAACAGCCGTTCGCGCTCACTACTCTGGTGAAACCTGGTTCAGAGTAGAGCGGCCCGGCGTGTCCACTCCATTCAATTGCTACCGGGACCCGCGAATTCATGCGCGGCCCGCGCCGTCGCGGGCGCGTTCTTATATCTCTAGGAAAATCTTCTCCATAACGCATCGTGGCTGGGTTCCTGCGGGTCAAAACGAAACACGGGAATCCAATCCCACATTCCGGGACGTGTCTGTTCCCTACTTCATGCTAAAGAACCGCCAGAACAGGGTCAATGGTACGGGATGACAGCTAGTTTGGTACGCAATGCCAGGGAAAGAGACTGTCCGGAAGGTCAGTAGACTGCGGAGAATATTGTTGTAAGGGACTTAGCCGGCTTAGCGTCAATCGGCAGACGAGTGCTCGTCCGCGAGAATCGGATTCCTATTTCGGCTCAGTTTCCCAAAGCGGTTCCCTGCCCAGGTCTGGAACGAATCCATGTAGGTGTAGAAAACCGGCGTCAGATACAACGTGACCGCCTGCGAGAAAACCAAGCCACCGACCACCGCGAGACCCAGGGGGCGCCGGGAATCCGCTCCGGCACCGGAACCCAAAGCGATGGGGAGTGTGCCCATCAGGGCCGCCATGGTGGTCATCGTGATGGGGCGAAAGCGAATCAAGCAGCCTTCGTAAATCGCTTCTTCAGCCGTCTTGTGGCTGTGGCGTTCACGCTCGATCGCAAAGTCGACCATCATAATTGCGTTCTTCTTCACGATGCCGATCAACATGATGACGCCGACGAATCCGTAGAGATCGAGACTCAGGTGGAAAATCTGCAATGTAAGCAGAGCGCCAAAAGCCGCGGACGGCAAACCAGAAAGAATCGTAATCGGATGGATGAAACTCTCGTACAAAATGCCCAGAACGATGTAGATCACCAGAATCGCCATGAACAGCAATACTCCCAGTCCGGTCAACGAAGCTTGAAATGCCTGCGCGGCTCCTTGAAATTGAGTCGTGACGGTGGGAGGCAGAGATTCGCGAGCGAGTTTATTGATGCTGTTCACGGCGTCGCCGATCGCGACTCCGTTTTTCAAGTTAAACGAAATGGTCACGGCGGGAAGCTGTCCGAGATGGTTCACAGTGAGAGGGCCGAGATTCGTAGTCAGCGTCGCGACCGCGTTCAAGGGAACCAGGTTTCCGCTACTGGAATGAACGTAGAGCATGGAGAGCGCAGCAGGGTCAGCCTGATATTTGTTCTCAAGTTCCATCACCACCCAATATTCATCATTGGGCGCATAAATAGTGGAGATTTGGCGCTGGCCATAAGCGGTGTAGAGAGCGTCTTCCACTTGCTGGGCCGAGACACCGAGCGCGGAAGCTTTGTCGCGATCGATGTTGACGTTCACCTGCGGATTGGCGATGAGCAAATCCGTAGTCACGTCCATAAGACCGGGGAGCTTGGCCATTTCCTTCATGAACGACGCTGAATCGCGATACAGTTCCGCCGTGTCCGGGCTTTGCAAGGCAAGCTGATACTGGCTCTTGGTAAGCTGCCCGCCCACCTGGATGGGAGGCAGGTTTTGCATGTAAGCATTAATTCCGGTCACGGCTGCAAACTTCTCGCGCAATTCCCCGATTACTTCATCGATGTCCGGATGATGCGCGAAGAGCGGAGCTACAGCTCGAATTGCGCCCCCAACCACAGGCACATCGCCATATTTCTGCTCGAGATGCAATATCGCGGGGCTCTCAATCGCTGGCCGATCTTTGCGCCCTTTTAAGTGAACGAATATGATCCCTCCGTTGCTGGCGGAAAAGCTTCCTATACTCGAAAAGAAATCTCTGCGGTTGGGATCGTCGAGCGCAATTTTGTTCAATTCGAGCTGATGCTGCTTCATGGCATCGAAAGAAATCCCCTGAGCCGCTTCCGTAGAGATGAATATCTGTGATCTGTCTTCCGCGGGCAGAAACCCCTTGGGGATCACCACGAACTGCCAAATTGTGATGATCAAAATGATTCCAGATACGGTCATTACGAAAACTTTGTGCCGCAGCGACCATTGCAGCGAAACATCATAAATGTTCAGAAGCCGGTCGAAGAATCTCTCCAGCGCCATGTACACACGGCCATGTTTCATTTCGCCGGCTGGACGAAGAAAGCGGCTGCACAACATCGGCGTCAGCGTGAGAGAAACAACTCCGGAAACGAGAATCGAAGTGATGATTACAACGGCGAATTCGTGGAGCAGACGTCCCATGATTCCGCCCATGAAAAACACGGGCAGGAACACGGCCGCCAGCGAAATGGTCATGGATAAAATCGTGAAGCCGATTTCGCGCGAGCCGCTGAGCGCTGCTTCCATCACTCCTTCGCCCATTTCCATGTGCCGGACAATGTTTTCGAGCATCACGATCGCGTCGTCCACCACGAATCCGACCGAAAGCGTCAGAGCCAACAGCGACAAATTATCGACGGTGTAGCCGAGCAGATACATCACGGCGAAGGTTCCGATGATGGACATCGGCAGCGCAAAGCTGGGAATCAGGGTCGCCGAGAGGTTTCGCAGAAACAGAAAAATTACCAGGATCACGAGAGCGATCGCGAGGTACAGCGTGAATTTCACGTCAGCCACTGAATTTCGGATCGATTCGGATGCATCGTAAAGGATCTGTATCTGCACCGACGGCGGAATGATGGCGCGAAATTGCGGGAGCAACTGCTTCACGGCGTCAACTACTTCGACGGTGTTGGTGCCGGGCTGGCGTTCGATGGCCAGAACAACAGAATCCGTATTGTTCCACCAATTCGCGACCCGATCGTTCTGCACGCTGTCGTAAACTTTTCCCAGGTCTTCGAGGCGAACCGGCGAGCCGTTGCGGTAGGCCACAATCAGCGGGCGATATAGTGACGCATGAGTGAGTTGCCCGTTCGCTTGCAAAGTAAACGCGCGATTCTCGCCGTAAAGCGTTCCGACGGGAAGATTCACATTCGCGTTTTGCACCGCGGTGTGAACGTCGTCTATTCCGATTTGCCGCGTAGCTAGTGCCTGCGGGTCGAGTTGGATGCGCACGGCATATTTCTGTGAGCCATACACCTGCACTTGCGCTACGCCTTTCACCATCGAGATGCGCTGGCCCATCAGCGTCTCGGCGTACTGGTCCACGGTGTAAAGCGGCAGAGTCTTCGAGCCCATGGCGAGATACAAGATGGGCTGGTCCGCGGGATTCACCTTTTGATATGTGGGCGGCGTCGGCATGCTCGGCGGAAGCTGAGAGGAAGCGCGCGCAATGGCGGCTTGGACGTCTTGCGCGGCGCCGTCGATGTTGCGGCTCAAATCAAATTGCAGAGTAATGCTGGTAGTGCCAAGCGAACTCGATGAGGTCATCGAATCGATGCCCGCAATCGTGGAGAATTGTTTTTCGAGAGGAGTCGCTACCGCCGAAGCCATGGTGTCCGGACTCGCGCCGGGCAAGCTGGCGCCAATCTGGATGGTCGGATAGTCCACATTCGGAAGTTCGCTAACTGCGAGCGCCCGGTAGCCCAGAATTCCGAACAGAAGAATCGCGGCCATGACCAATGTGGTCATGACAGGCCGGCGAATAAATGGCTCGGCAATATTCATCGCAGATTTCCTAGTTTCCCTGCGCCGCGGGTTTGATTTGAACTTTCACGCCGGGAATCAGCCGAAGCTGGCCGTCCGTCACCACGGTTTCTCCCGGTTCAATTCCCTTCGCGATTACGGATTCCGCGCCAAGCGTTCGCGCCACTTTCACCGGGCGCGATTCAGCTCTTTGATCTGAGTTGATTACGAACACGAAATCGCCGGATTGTCCGGTCTGCACCGCTTGCGTCGGAACTACAATTGCATTCTCTTCCTCGGACAAACGCAGAGAGACGGTCGAAAATTGTCCCGGCCAAAGACGATGGTCGGTGTTCGCAAAAGTACCTTTCAGTTTTATGGTGCCAGTGGTGTTGTCTACCGTGTTGTCAACAAAGCTGAGGTAGCCCGGTTCGGGCGCGGTGTCTCCGTAAGGCGTGGCTTCAATTCGGAGTTGGCCTCCGGCCATGTATTTCTTGATCAGCCCGAGATATTGCTCCGGCACAGAAAAATCTTCGAAGAGCGGAGCGATCTGGTTGATCACCACGAGCACCGGAACATCGTTCTCCTTCACCAGGTTTCCGGCAGAGACCTGCAAAGCTCCCGTGCGCCCGTCAACCGGCGAATAGATCGAACAATATTGGAGCTGAAGCTTTGCGGATTCAACGGCGGCTTCGTCGGCGTGTACTGATCCTTGCTGCGCCGCTGCGTTCGCCAGCATTTGGTCGTATTGCTCTTTGGGCGCGATGCCTTGTTCGTAAAGCTTCTTGTAACGCTCGGCCTGGACCGCAGTCAGGTCGGCTTGCGCTTTGTCGCGATCGAGATTCGCTTGCGCTTGCGCCAGAGAAGCCTGGAAAGGGCGCGCGTCAAGGGTGAAGAGCAAGTCGCCTTTCTTGACGAAGTCACCTTGCTTGAAATGCACTTCTTTGAGCACCGCGTTCACTTGTCCCTTGATCTGAACCGTGGAGTACGCCGCTCCCGTGCTGATGGCGCTCAGCTCGATGGGCACAGTCTTCTTTACGGCCGTTGCCACGCTCACAGGCACGGCAAGGTCCGGAGCGTTTGCCGCGGTCTTTGAAGTGCACGAGAATCCGGCTAGAGATGCCGCGAGCAGCGCCGCAAGAGCTGCAATCGATTTCGTCTTATTTTCCTGCAACGATCGCTTCATAGTTTCTTTCGTCGAACAAGCGCTTCGGCTACTTCTCTTATCGTCACTTCCGCACCGCGCCTGAAGCTTCCGAGCTCACATTTTTGGGAGTAGTGTCGCCTGTATAATTTAGACGTTATTGCCTGCGAAAAGCTTCAAGAAAAGCCAGTACGAGGATTTCAACCGGCTGCCGCTTGGTCCAAGAACCAAATTGGCTCGGTCGCAGGATGAATCCTCGCGGCGGGATATTGACTGGGTTTGGAATTGGACTCATCGCGAATGGCTGACAAGATGGCTCGTTTGCCTTCACCGGCCACAAGAAAAAAGGTGTTACGACCCTGATTGAGAACCACCGGAGTAAGCGTAATGCGTTGCGGAGGCTGGGCTGCTACGCGAACCGCGGCGACCCAGCGCAGCTTTTCATCCAAGACTGGTGACCCGGGAAACAAGGAAGCGGTGTGGCCTTCTTCGCCAATCCCCAGGAGCTGCACGTCAAATGCGGGCGGCTCGGAGCCGAAAAATTTACGGAGTTCGGCCTCGTATGCGTTAGCACATTCCTCAGGAGGTGGCAGGCTCGTCGGAATCGGGTGCACGTTTTCCGCCGGAATCGGGACGCGAGAGATCAGCGTTTCGCGCGCCATATGATAATTGCTTCGCGGATCGTCCGCGGGGACATATCTTTCATCGCTCCAAAACAAATGAACGCGATCCCACGGAGTCTTGTCGCGATATTGTGCGGTCTGCGCCCATAGCGAAAACATTTTCTCCGGCGTATGTCCACCCGATAGCGCGATCGCGAACCGGCCGCGTTTCGTAACTGCGGATTGAATAATCGGAAGCGTTTCTTCCAGGGCAGCGCGGCTGAGCGAGACCAAATCCGGAAGTATGCGGGTTTCGAGCTTCATAGAGTAATCGCGCCTACTTTTCCTTAATCAAAATGTCAAAATGCGCCAAGTCGTTGCGCAGTTGCGGCAGATCCTTAAAAAGTATGCCTTGCATTCCCACTTCGCGCGCGCATTCCAGATTCAAGCCGCGGTCGTCGATCAGAATACACTGCGACGGTTTTTGCTGAGTAATTTTCAACGCCAGACTATAAATTTCGGGGTCCGGTTTCCGAACACCCAGGTAGCACGAGCTGAAAAAAGCTTCGAAGTAATCGCGCAGCTTGAATTTTTCAATACGATACTCATTGATCTCGCGCGATTCATTGTTCAGTGACGCCATCAGGAAGCGCCGGCTGCGTGCAATTTGACCCAAGAATGCCAGCGGCTCGGGACATGCCTGCGACTGGTCGAACATGAAAGCCTTGAAATCCGCCGAGGTAAAGGGCTGGTCGCGATAAAAAACTGTGCGATGAAGGTATTGATCCAAAGTCGCGCGTCCGGTCTCAAAAGCGTCAAGCATCAGCTCGTGGCGATCCTCGAAATCGTTCCAGTCGAGATGGAACTTTTCAACCGCCGCTTTCCGCGAGCGGCGATCCCAGCCGTTCGTCAGGATCACGCCGCCATTGTCCCAAAACAACGCTTTGATTTCCGGCATCACGTCCTCAGTCTATATTCCAGAACCCTCTGTCGGGTCTTTGGAAAGGGTTCCATTATCACCGTTCAGGCACCGCTGCCGAAGCAAAATTCTGGGCCCAGCGTTCGACGGGCCAGAGCGCGGTGGCGTATGATAAATCCGTGATGTATGAGCACTCGCAAAAAGTCAAAGAGACAAACGATTTTTACAATCGGTCATTCGACGCGCGCGCTCGAAGAGTTGATCGCGCTACTGCGCGCGCATAGAGTTCGGCGCGTTATTGACATCCGCACGATACCTCGTTCTCGCCGCAATCCTCAATACAATCGCGAAACTCTGGGCCCCACTCTCCGGTCCCGCAAAATTGGATACGTGCATCTGAAAGATCTTGGGGGATTGCGCCGCACCAAAGCAGATTCGAAAAATACCGGCTGGCACAATGCAAGTTTTCGCGGCTATGCGGATTACATGCAGACACCCGAATTCGAGGCTGGGCTAAAGCGTGCGATCCGGCTTTCTGCAGTCAAGCCGAGCGCCTTGATGTGCGCCGAGGCGGTGCCTTGGCGCTGTCACCGGTCGCTTGTAGCAGACGCGCTGGCAGCGCGGAAATTTCCGGTGAAACACATAATGAGCCCTAGGAGTACAAACAAGCACAAACTAACTTCGTTTGCGCGGGTGCGCGGCAAGAGAGTTACATATCCCTCGGACAAACCAGTCCGGCGCAAGCCGCCAGCGCGTAGATCCAAACAGCGTCTGAAGTAACCCGTGATGATGGCTTCGATTATAACGGCGGGATATCGCGGCCTTCGCCGCAGGCGAGCGTGAAGAAAGGGTTCAAGGGTTTGCGCGCATCGAGCGCGCGCTGCAGATCGCTCACCGGTTGATCTTCGCCGTCGTCGGCCAGGCGAAACGTTCCAAAGTGAATTGCAATGCTCGTGGCTGCGCCCAATTCTTCGTGAGCACGAACTGCGTCAGCGGGCGAAACGTGGACTGGTCCCATAAACCATTGCGGAATGTAAGCGCCGATGGGAAGAAACGCGAGACGTATTTTCGGGAATCGGCGTTTGATTTCCTGGAAGTGGGAGCCGTACCCACTATCCCCTGCGAAATAAATAGCGCCCGCGGGGCCTTCGATCACGTAGCCGCACCAAAGAGTCTCATTGCGATCGCTCAAACTGCGCCCCGAGAAATGCCTCGCGGGCACGGAAGTAATTTTAAGATTGCTTCGCATATCCACTGATTGCCACCAATCGAGTTCGCTGATGTGTTCGAGGGAAGTAACGTTGTTCCGCACGAATCGAGCGCTCACGCCGAGAGGCACAACAAACTGCGGGTTCCATTGCGACGCGATTCTTCTCACTGTGGGGATGTCGAGGTGATCGTAGTGGTCGTGGCTCTGCAAGACAACATCGATGGGAGGCAAATCTTCGAAGCGAATGCCGGGCGCGCGATGCCTGGGCGGGCCGATCCATGAAAACGGACTAGCCCGCATCGACCATATCGGGTCGCAGAGAATATTTATTCCGTTTGTTTGAATGAGGACAGTGGAATGGCCGACGAACGTCGCTCTGACTCCGTCGCCGGTCACGCGCTCGGGCGGAGGCGCGCCAGCAGGCTCGTCGATCCATTTACGCCACGGTCCCGGCTTGCGGTTCGCCAGCCAGCGGAGAACGCTGCCGGTGCCGCGCAAGCCGGTTCCTGAATTGTAAAAATGCTGCCCGTCAAAGTGATCTGTCGCGGGTCCCCGATAGAATTTCATCTAAGTCGAGTTCCGCCTACTTTTCCGCCGCGTTCGCCTTCGGCTTCTCGGCGGATTCTTTTGCCGGCGCGAGCTGGTATTGGCGACCAACGTTCCAAGCGTGCACGGGGCTCTCGCCGACGATCCGGTTTTGTATAGCGGGCCCGAAAAAATTGTAAGGGTGAAAGCTTTCAATCGCGCTGACGTCGTCCAGACGCTTTCTAAGCTCTGCCGGGATCGTAAATTCAATCGCGCGTAGATTATCTTCGAGTTGCGGAACGTTCGAAGCGCCGATAATCGTGGCCGTGATTCCTGGCTGCGTCGAAACCCAATTCAACGCCACCTGCGCCGGTTTCTTGTCGAGCTGTTTCGCCACATCGAGAAGAACGTCCAGCACTTTCCAATTCGGCTCGGTGAAGCGGTCAAAGAGCTGAGCGAACTTTGCTCGGTCAAGCCGTCCGTCGCCTTTTCCGGTATTCGCTTCCCGCTTGTATTTCCCGCTGAGAAAACCCCCTGCTAACGGACTCCACGGACAGATTCCGATGCCGAATTCCTGCGCAACCGGGACATGTTCGCGTTCGATATTCCGCTCGACGAGTGAGTACTCCAGTTGAAGGGCGATTGGGCGCTCCTTGCCTTCCTTTTCCGCCAGCGTCTGCGCGCGCGCCACGTACCACGCCGGAACGTCCGAAAAACCGAAGTGGCGAATCTTTCCTGTACGCACCAGATCATTCAACGTGGATAGCACTTCTTCCACCGGCGTAATCTTGTCCCACACGTGCATCCAGTACAGGTCAACGTAATCAGTCTTCAAACGGCGCAGAGAACCCTCCAGCGCGCGATAAATATTTTTGCGGCCGTTCCCACCCGCATTCGGATTGCTCGGATCGGCATTGAACGTAAATTTTGTGGCGAGCACCACGCGCTCGCGCAAATTGCGTTCCGCAATAAATTGGCCGAGTAACTCTTCACTCTTCCCCATGGTGTAGGCGTCGGCCGTATCGATGAAATTCCCGCCCTGTTCGATGTAGCGATCGAAAACCTGGTGCGCGACTGCCGGCTCGCTTCCCCAACCCCACTCGGTGCCGAAGGTCATGGTTCCAAGGGCCAGCGGACTTACTCGAAGTCCGGAGCGTCCCAGCGTCACATATTGTTTCAAGCTCATCGGAGAGCCTCCATATGTAGGTTGGATGCAAACTCAGGAAAGATTGATTCGTATACCTTTGACCAAGACAAACCTATAAAATCTCCTATGAACGAATCGTTTACATTTCCACTTAGCGCGATCAGGCTAAGTATGCTTCCATAGAGCGCGAGCCAAGGGGCCATTTGATGGAAAATATTTCGACCGAGACAGTTTCGCTGAAAGTGGACGATGGAACCGTGATGAACGCATACGTAGCACGTCCATCGGGGGATACCCGGTATCCAGGGCTGCTCGTTTTCCAGGAAGCTTTCGGCGTAAACGCTCACATACGAGACGTCACCGAACGGCTCGCCCGCGAAGGCTATGTTTCGATCGCTCCTGAACTCTACCATCGCACCGCTCCGGGTTTTGAAGGGAAATACGACGACTTCCCGTCCGTCATGCCGCATCTGAAGGCAATGACCGAGAAAGGCACGATCGAAGATATCCGAGCAGCCTACGAATGGTTAAAAAGCAGCGGGCATGTTACGTCGGACAAAATCGCCAGTATCGGGTTTTGCATGGGAGGGCGCGCTTCTTTTCTGGCCAGCGCAACCCTCCCCTTGCAAGCGTCGATCTCATTTTACGGCGGCCAAATCGCTCCGGCACTGCTTCCGCGAGTGGCCGATCTGCATGCGCCTATTCTGTTTTTCTGGGGCGGCCTCGATAAACACATCGGCCCGGAACAAACTCGCGCCATTGTGGACGAATTTAAACGCCTGAATAAAACATACGTGAACGTGGAATTCTCAAATGCCGACCACGGCTTCTTCTGCGATGCTCGGCCCAGCTACCACCCGGCGGCCGCGGCCCTTGCTTGGAGCCTTACGAAAACTTATCTCCTCCTTCATCTCGTAAAGATGGACGAGCGCTCGCGTTTACGCTAATGTCGCAACTCTCTGCGATTCCCCGGCCACGTTGTGCTAGGATCTCTGATTCAAAAGTTCATCGCTTCTGCAATGTGCTGACTGGGAATTCACTGCGTTTCGAGGTCAGGTGAGCGCCGCGAAAGATCGACTGAAAGTGTTGGTGGCCGACGATTCAGCCGTTTATCGCAAACTGGTGGAGCAAGCTTTTTGCGAAGCGGACTTCTCCATCTTATTTGCGCGAAGCGGCCGCGAAGCCATCGAGCTTTTCGCCGAGCACACGCCCGCCGTCGTAATCACGGATTGGGTGATGCCGGATATTAGCGGCATTGAGCTGTGCGGGCGAATCCGCGCAGGCTCTCCAATTTCCTATACTTACATCATTATACTAACCAGTGTCTCCGACAAAGAGAACGTCGTGAAGGGTCTGGCTGCCGGCGCCGACGACTACCTCACCAAACCATTCCATCCCGAAGAATTGCTGGCGCGCGCCGAGGTTGGCCGCAGGATCGTGGAATTACACCGGCAAGTGGAAGCGAAAAACCGCCTGCTCGAAGATCTGGCGCTGACAGATTCACTCACCGGCCTTCCCAATCGCCGCGCCATTGATGAATGGGCAGCCCGCCAGCTTAGCGGCGCGGCCCGTCACGGCTTTCCTTTTTGGGTGGTGATGGTGGACCTGGATAATTTCAAGAGCGTGAACGATTCGAGCGGGCACGACGCCGGCGATAAAGTTCTCAAAAGATTTGCCGAGATTCTGAAAACGAATTCGCGGCGTTCTAATATCTGCGGACGGATTGGAGGCGAAGAATTTCTTTTCGTTCTCACTCACGCGGACAAAGACGGTGTGGAGTTCATGGCCGAGCGCATTCGCAAAGAATGCGAAGAGCAGGAATTCTTGTTTGGCGGACGCGTAATCAAAGTCACCGCAAGCTTTGGCATCTCAGGCTTTCAAGGTAAAAAGGCTCCGGAGTTCCGTGAACTCGTGAACCAGGCCGACGCGGCGCTCTACACCGCGAAACACCGTGGACGCAACCGGATTGAGTTCGCCCCGACGGAATAACGATGCGGCTGGAAGCGCAAGCTAGCGAGTTCAGCAAAGCGTGGTTCCGGTCAAGACGCAGATTAAACTAGATTCCAAAAGCCAAGATTCTTGGCGGGTGAGCCTGTAAGCCGGATTCTGTCCGCCGCGCGTCCTCAATCCCTGCTTGCGGCAGAATTAGTCGGTTCGCGCAGGGCGATGATCATTCCTCTAGCTCCCGGACCGCTCCGAGACTCAAGCAGCCTACCTGAGGGTCGCAGCAGTTCACCCCTTCGAGCGAATTGCATACGGGCTGGGCCAGCGCCCTGCCGCTCGTAGATCCAAGGAAAAATTGCACTCGTACTGCTCGCCTGAAAGCAAATGGTGTATAGTTTCGCCACTGTAGCGCCAGAAGAAAATTCCGGGTCAATTACGGGGGGTCTTGTGAGCTTACTTCGAGGGTTTGTCCTAGCCGCGATGTCTGTGAGTTTGCTTTTCGTTCTGAGTAAAGCTGTGCTTGCGCAGGACGCGACGGGCCGGGTAATCGGCACGGTATACGATCAACAGGGTGGGGTGGTGCCAGACGCGAAAGTGACAGTCACGAATGCAGGAACGCAAGTCTCGCGATCCACGGTCACAGACAAGGACGGACATTTCGAAGCTCTCGATCTCCCGATTGGGAATTATCGAGTGGCAGTCGAGCACGACGGTTTTAACAGGACTGTCACGCAAGACCAAAAGCTCCAGATCAATCAGTCGTTGCGGTTTGACATCACCTTAACACTTGGGACCACGAACCAAACTGTCACGGTAGAAGCTCAGGTCACCGGAGTCGAGACCGAGAACCCTACGTTGGGACAGTCCGTTACCAGCCGGCAACTGATAAACCTTCCGTTGAATGGCCGTAACGTTCTTGACCTCGCTCTCTTGCAACCGGGCGTGACTGAAGCGGACCCTGATTATGTCGGGGCTGGAACCTTCAGTATTGCCGGAGGCAGGCCCGATTCTGTCACCTTTCTCTTGGACGGGGGCATCAACAACAACCTTCTGGATAACAGCGTCGTTCTGAATCCCAATCCAGACACAATCGGTGAGTTCCGTATCTTGACCAGCAATTACACGGCGGAGTATGGACGGAACGCCGCGGGCGTCATCAGCGTAGTTACTAAATCAGGAACAAACGAATTTCATGGCAGCGGATTTGACTTCCTTAGAAACGGCGACTTAAACGCGAATTCTTTCTTTAATAAAGAAGCGGGCCTTCCCAGGGACAACCTGAGGAGGAACCAGTTTGGCGGCACTTTCGGGGGCCCCATCAAGAAAGATCGGGCTTTCTTCTTTGTGGGATACCAGGGCCAGCTTCTTTCGCAAACACTGACGCAGTTCGGCACGACAACTTTTACACCAGCAGAACTCGCCGGAGACTTTTCGCAGGCGATACCCAATGGCACGGCGGTCACCCAGAACGATGGCAGTATAATCACGGTCACC
This sequence comes from uncultured Acidobacteriota bacterium, assembly GCA_963698005.1. Classification (GTDB taxonomy): domain Bacteria; phylum Acidobacteriota; class Terriglobia; order Acidiferrales; family UBA7541; genus Palsa-295. Next base: position 457,033 of record OY969113.1, on the reverse strand, counting down.
TGCGCAAACCCCAACTGCCCCGATCCTGGTGTCGCCGCGTTCCTTCAGCAGAACCCTTTCTTTGCGACTCCCAATGGCAACGCTGCCCAGGCCATCATCGATCCGACGAAGATTAACGGCATCGCAGCGCAATACATTGCGCTAGGATTGATCCCCACATCAGCGAGCGGGCTGGTCACCACTACTGGGGCTCACAAGGACAACGATAACGAGCTGACCGGGAAGCTGGATTTTATCGTTACTCAGAAAGACAAGATCTCAGTGACTCTGGGAGGATTCCGGGAAGGTTTGAACAATCCATTTGACTACGCGACGGTTTCGGGTTTCCCGAATACGACCCAAAACCACAACTACTTCGGAAACGTATCCTACACACGAACATTTTCTTCAAATCTGCTGAATGAACTACGTTTTACAGTTCAACGCAACCTATTCGTGCAAGAGGAAGTCGGCAGGAAATTGCCTACGGCGAGCGAACTGGGAATTGCCACCACGCCGGATTTGCCCACAGGCCCTCCGAATATCTTCTTCGATAGTGGACTGGAGCTGGGGTTCAGCGAGCAAGGACCTACCAGTCTCGCGAGCAATACCTACGGAATTTCTGACACCGTGACATGGATCAAAGGACACAACACCTGGAAATTCGGCGCCGGCATTTCCAGCTATCAGAATAATACCGTCTTCGACTTCTTCGGCAACGGCGAATTCGATTTCGTCAGCGGAGCGGGCGGAATCGGGACGGACAACAGCTTTGCCGATTTCCTGCTGGGCATTGTAAACAGTTATTTTCAGGGTCCGAACGCCCCGTCGAATATTCGCAGTAAGGCTCCCTATGCATTCTTGCAGGATGAATGGCGCGTGCGAAAAAATTTGACGCTAACACTTGGCCTCCGGTACGAATACAGCTCTCCCAAGCTCGACACGAACGGAAGAAGCTTCTCTATAATTCCCGGACTTCAGTCCACGAGGTTTCCAAACGCGCCGCTCGGCATGGTTTTTCCGGGGGATCATGGCGCTCCCCGCGGCGTCAATTTCCCGGACAAAGATAACTTTGCCCCGCGATTCGGATTTGCCTGGGACCCATGGGGGAACGGCAAGACGAGCATCCGCGGAGGCGGCGGAATTTTTTACGACATTTTGAAAGGCGAAGACAATCTTCAGTTCAACGGGCAGTCGCCCTTCTTCAGTGATACGGGCCTGTTCCTCAATCCCGTTGCGCCCGGTCAGGTTGGCGACGTGCCCTATTTCGCCGATCCGTACGGTTCTGCCGGCGCGACGAATCCGTTCCCATCCAGCCCTCCGGCTTCCAATATTGATTTCGTAAATTCGGGCTTTCTCCCGATCAATAGCAGCGGATTCGTCTACCTGGTTAATCCACATCTCCACACCCCTTATATTTATCAATACAACTTGAGTGTCGAGCATGAAGTGGCCAAGAACTTGGTCGCCGAAGTCAACTATGTAGGAAACAGTTCCAAAGGACTGACGGCGCTTAAGGACGTGAATCCCTTCGTTCTAGGTACTTCGAACCGGGTTCTGAATCTGACTCCGCAGCCGAACCCGGAGATTAGCAGTTTCTGTGCCGGAGACCTTGGCGAATGCCCGTACGCCACGTTGCCCGAGTTCCAAAACGTGGGGTTCGCAAACTACAATAGCCTCGAAGCATCGTTGACGAAGCAAGTGGGCGAGAGCCGCTTCTTCGGAACCACATATTTCACGCTTGCCTACACCTATGGCAAGAGCATCGATACTTCCTCAGGTTTCCAGAATCGAAATTCGCAGGTTCCGTTTTACAACATCCAGCAATTTCGTGCTGTCTCCGATTCGGATGTTAAGCACCGCATTACTTTCAGCGGCGGATGGGATTTGCCCTTCGATCGCGAGTGGGCGTCCGGACCCAAGCGCTTGACCAAAGGATGGAGCCTGTACCCGATTTTGAGTTGGCGGACGGGCTTTCCGCTTGGTATACCCGCAGATTTTCCGGATCGATTTGATCCCACGAACCCTGGGCCTTCCGGCGCCGGAGATCCTTATCTCGTGAGTGCTCTATTCGCCCCAGGATTTACGAAAATTCAACGCGAGAATCCAAGTAATCCCGGCAATTTCTACTTCAATCCAGCCGGCTTTGACATTAACGAAGCCGACTACGCCGCCGCGCCTCCGCAGTTCGCTTTGTACGGAGTGCCCAGGAACTTCTTCCGTGGGCCGGGGCGGACGAACCTGGACTTGGCTTTGGCCAAGACCACGCCCATCACGGAAACCATCGCAGCCGAATTTCGCGTGGAAGCTTTCAACATTTTCAATCACACGGAGTTCGGGAATCCGACCGTCAATCCCAACAGCGGAACGTTCGGGCAGATCACATCTACGTTCGATCCGCGGATCCTTCAGCTGGCTCTGCGAATAACCTTCTAGCGTCGTGATAGGCAATTAGAGCAGATGGCCGATCCGCAGCGCAGGCAGGCCGGGGGCTTTTTATTGCTCACGCCTGCGTGCACGCAGCAGTTCGCTTTTTGCAATTGCACGCCAACAACAACGGTTTGCGAGAGCAGGCCTGAGCGATTCTCCGATACGAGGAGATCCTAAAGAGGTAGTGGCGGGTGAGCCTGTAAGCCGGATTCTGTCCGCTGCGCGCCCTTAATTCTAGCTTGCGCCAGAATTAGCTGGGTCACGCAGCGCGATGATCATTCCTCTAGGTCCCGGATCGCTCCGGGACTCAAGCAGCCTACCCGAGGGTCGCAGCAACCCGCTCTTTCGAGCGAATTGCATACGGGCTGGGCCAGCCCTCCCCTCCTATTTGGCCTTGCTCCACGCGGGGTTTTCCGTGCCCCGGATGTTGCCACCCGGGCGGTGGGCTCTTACCCCACCTTTTCACCCTTGCCAAATGAGCCGAGCGATAGTGGCGAGCCCTAGGTTTTGCCTCGGGCCTGCCGCCGAAGTTCAAGCGTCACCGGCGGTTTTATTTTCTGTGGCACTTTCCGTAGCCGCGGTCCAGAAATGCTTTCGCATAGCTGAAATGCAGCCCCCTGGCGTTACCAGGCGCGTTGCCCTTCACCTCAGAAGCTGCCAGTGGCAGCCTCGAAGGCTTGTCGGAGTCCGGACTTTCCTCCCGCCCATCCCGCTTGCGCGAAACGGACCGGCGATCACCCGGCTCACCCGCCATCCAAATTATACGCCGTCAAGTTGAACGCAACAATGGAGTGATTGTGCCGATGAGGAGTGACAGTGACGTCCGGCGCTCTCCAGGGCAGATACGAACCTTGGTTCGCGGTGGGAATTTATTTCGCCGAAACTAGCTTTTCGAATTGGCTTTCATCCAAGGTGGGAACACCCAAAGACTTCGCTTTCTCGAGCTTCGACCCGGCGTCGGCGCCCACAACCACATAGCTCGTCTTCTTGCTCACGGACCCGCCCGCTTTTCCGCCGTGCGCCGCGACTAGAGCCTCAGCTTCCTCTCTCGTACGATTCGCCAGCGTCCCGGTGAACACAAAAGTCTTGCCCGCAAATTTCGCGCTAATCGGAGCAGCCTTTTCTTCCTTCATGTTTACGCCGGCGGCCCGCAGACGCTCGATGAGCTTCCGATTCGCCGATTCGGAGAAAAATTCCAACACGCCTTCCGCGACTTTTGGCCCCACTTCACCCACTTCCATCAATTTCTCCGCTGAAGCGGTTGCCAGCTTATCCATCGAACCGAAATGCTCCGCCAGCAATTGCGCCGTGCGCTCTCCCACGAACGGCATCCCAATCGCGTAAATCAGCCGCGCCAGGCTGTTCGATTTGCTCGCAGCAATTTCGTCCACCAGGTTCTGGGCCGATTTCTCCGCCATACGGTCCAGATTCGCGAGGCTTTCGAGGTCCAGCTTGTAGAGATCCGCAAAGTCTTTCACCACATTTTTTTCAATCAATTGATCGACGATCTTTTCTCCCAGCCCGTCAATATTCATTGCGTGCCGGCCGGCAAAATGAAGGAACGATTCCCTTCTGCGCACCGGGCAGGAAACATTCACGCAGCGATACGGGATTTCGCCCTCGACATGGTGGATTTTCATGCCACACTCCGGACACTTCTCCGGCATTTTGAACGGCTTCTCCTCTTTTCCATGCTTCACCACTTTTAGAACGTGGGGTATCACCTCGCCGGCCCGCTCCACCAGCACCGTGTCTCCGGCGTGAACTCCCAGGCGTTGGACTTCATCCATATTGTGGAGCGTTGACTTCACCACCGTGACGCCGCCGATCTGCACCGGCTCAAAAATTGCGTAGGGCGTCAGCACGCCGGTCCGTCCTACGCTAACGGCAATTTCCTTCACTACCGTGGTTTCCTGGTGCGCGGGATATTTGTAGGCGATCGCCCAGCGCGGAGCCTTGCTCGTGAAGCCCACTTCATTTTGCAAAGCAATCTCGTTCACCTTGACCACAATTCCGTCGATCTCGAACGGAAGCTTTTCGCGCTTTGATTCCCATTTATTAACGTATTTCTCGACTGCTTCGATGGACTCGCACACTTCCCAATCCTCGCTGACTTTGAAGCGCAAGTCGGAAAGCGCCTCCAGGATTTCCGAGTGCCGCTTCTTGGGCGCGCGCCCGTCCACCAGCAAATAATATGCGAAGAAGTCCAGCCGGCGCGACGCGGTAATACTCGGGTCCAGAACGCGGACCGCGCCCGCCGCCGCGTTTCGAGCATTCGCATATCGCTTGCCGCCGATGGCATCCTGCTGTTCGTTCAGCCTCTCGAAAGCTTTGCGAGTCATGATGCCTTCGCCACGCACTTCGAAAGTGCCCGTCAGACCAGCCTTCTTCAGCCGTGCAGGATCCAAGTTCAAAGGAATCGACCGAATGGTTCGCACGTTTGGCGTCACGTCTTCACCGGTCCTGCCGTCGCCGCGCGTCACTCCGGCCACCAGCAACCCGTTTTCGTACAACAACGACATGCTCAGCCCGTCAAATTTATGTTCGGTCGTATATTCGATTTTTTCGCGGCCGGTTGCCTGGCGCACGCGGCGGTCGAAGTTCGCCAATTCCTCGAATGAGAATGCGTTGTCCAAACTGACCATCGGCGTTCGGTGCTGGACCGTTTGAAAGCCCTCGCGCGGAGCGCCGCCGATTCGCTGCGTGGGCGAATCCGGCGTCACCAGCTTTGGATTCTCAGCTTCGAGACTCTTTAGCTGGTTCATCAACCGGTCGTAGGCAGCGTCGGAAATTTCCGGGTCGTCCGCCACATGGTAGAGATATTCGTGGTGGCGAAGTTTTTCGCGGAGACGCTGGACCTCTTTAACGATGTCACTACCCTTGGACATAGAAACCCCGAACGGATGCAATCGGCTTAAGCCGGTTAATATTATACAATGCGCTCTCGCCTTACTGAATTGGACGAACTCGATGGCCCACGGCATCACAGACGCGCTGCTGATCTATAACCCCACGAGCGGGCGACGACGCCGTCGCCGGTTTGTTGAAATCGAGCAGAGCGTCCGCATACTGAAAGAAGCCGGAATAGAGACCGAGTTGGCGCCTACCACCGGCCCCGGGCACGCCAAAGAGCTCGCACGCAACGCTGTGGAGCAGCGGCGTGGAATGCTCATTGCTTGCGGCGGCGACGGCACCATCAACGAAATTATCAACGGCCTCGCGGGAAGCCAAGTCCCTTTGGCGCTTCTTCCGGCCGGAACCGCGAACATCCTCGCCAAAGAGCTCGGCATTCCGTGGGACATTCCACACGCGGCTCGCCTGATCGCCGATGGTGTAGTGCGGCGAATCGCTATCGGTGTAGCAATACCCAGCAACGGAAACCGTTCTACGAATATTCCTCACGAAGGGCGCTATTTTCTCTCGGTGGGCGGCGCGGGACCTGACGGCGCGATCGTGAACGGCGTTGATGAAGGACTGAAGAAGCGCGCTGGAGTAGTGGCTTACTGGGTCGAAGGATTTCGCCAACTGGTCAGCTACGGTTTTCCTGAAATGAACATTCATTGCGATGGGCAAACGCGACGCGCGTCCATTATCGTCGTCGGCAGAACGGTGAATTACGGTGGCCCGTTCAAGATCACTACCGGCGCAAACTTATTCGAGGATTATTTCGAGATGGTTACAAACTCCACCGGTAGCCGGTTTCGTTATCTCGCTTGCTTGCCGGCGCTGTGGCTCGGCAAACTCCGCAACATGCGCGGAATCGATTCGTGGAAGGCGAAAGAAATTATCTGCGAACCGGTCGGAACGGGAGCCGTTTACGCGCAAGTGGACGGCGAACCCATCGGACGGCTACCTCTTATTTTTCGCATCGTGCCCGACGCGTTGTCCATCGTCACTCCAGCGGCGCTGCGAGCATAATTACCTCGGAAGGACCCGATCTTGGATCCCGTCACACATGGCCTTGCGTCGTTCGCCCTGGCGCGCGCCGGGCAGAAACGGTTGCCGCGATACGGCGCCGCCATGCTTGTCGTCTCAGGCGTTGCGGCCGACCTCGATTATTTAAGTTACTTCGGCGGTGCCGCCGCGTTCCTGCGATTTCATCGAACGCTGCTGCATTCCATCCTAGGCTCCGCGCTAGTCGCTTGTGTAACCGCAGTCGCATTCTTTGCGCTAAGTAAAGCGCACAGCCGGAAACGAGAATCTGAGAATCCAAGCTCGATGCGAAGGGAGCTTACGTTCGGCTTGGCACTGTTGGTTTGCGCCATCGGTGCGGCGAGCCACATTCTCCTGGACTTACTAAGTGGAATCGGCGTCCAACTTTTCTGGCCATTTCGTGCCGGGTGGCAGGGCTGGGATCTGCTGACCAATCTCGATCCGTGGATTTTGGTTTTGCTAGCGGCTGCTCTCTTGCTGCCGGAATTGTTCCGCCTGGTAAGCGACGAAATCGGCGAAAAGAAAGGGAGTTCTTGCGGGCGCGGAGCAGCAATCGCCGCGATTACGATTCTCGTACTCTACGTGGGCGCGCGAGCGGACTTGCACGGTCAGGCGGTCAACTTGCTGACTTCCCGCGAATATCACGGCAGGCCGCCACTTGCGGCGGCCGCCTTTCCTCTGCCGACCACGCCTTTCGGTTGGCGAGGAGTGGTTTCCACAGACGCTACGGTCGAAGAGTTGCAGGTGTCGCTATTTCCGGGCGCTGAATTCGATCCCGATCGCAGTTTCACGCGCTACAAGCCGGAGCCTTCTGCCGCACTCGACGCCGGACAGCGTACGCAAGCGGCGAAAACTTTTCTTGCGTATGCGGCAATCCCTTTCGCCAGTGTTAATCGCATCGAAGACGGTTACCGTTTTGAATTGCGCGACTTGCGATTTGCGCCGAACGACGCAAGCCCGGAGAACATCATCGCGCGCGTGGACTTCAACAGCAGTCTTCAGATTCAGCGCGAAGAGTTGCGATACGCTTCCTCAAAGGCTCCCTGATTTGCATTTTGGAATCCAGCGAGTGCGGAAAGATCTTTATTTTTTCGGCGGTGAATGGCGGAACGTCAAATGCGTGGCGATGTAGAGCACGATAAGAACTACAACCACGGAGAGCGCAAACGCGCGGCTGTGCGCGATTAGAAAATCGAGCGCCGCGTCCCCGTACACGACCGCGAGAATCCCTTCCGCGCCGTAACGCAGTCCGCGTCCAAGCAAAACCGCCGTCACAAAAGTTCGCAGCGGAACTTGAAAAACGCCCTCCGCCAGCACGAACGCTTTGAACGGCAGCGGCGGCGGAAGTATCGAGGGAATAAAAATACTCAAAAAGCCATTCTGCTCCACCCAGTTTTTAATCTTTCCGGCTTTTCCGCCCGCGTGGCGATGAAAAAACGCTTCACCGCCTTTTTTCGCCAGCAAATACAGCCAGATGCATCCGGCAATCGAACCAATGGCGGCCATTCCCGCGTAATACGGCATGCGCTTCGGATTGACGAACGAAAGCTGGATCACCAGCGCATCCGTAACAAACGGAAACGAAAGCACAGAAGAATCCAGAAACGCGACGAGAAATAATCCGCTGCCACCCATCGTCGCAACAATCTTTTGCAGCCAAACCGGCAGCTTGTGCGGATGCATCCTTCGCGAATCCTCCCGGCAAATCGCAAGATTGTAACAGAATTCGCCGGTGCCGCTGGGGCAGCCCGGCGCCGGTTCGTTGGGCCATTTCCGCTCGACGCCGCAACGATGTCGCCAGCTTTCCTCCGCCATCGCTGGCCAAACCCGCAGCAGTTTACCTCGCGGCTGCCTCGCGGTAGAATCGCGCCCACTCGCAAGCTCCGTTAAGGACCTGGGGGGCGCCATGGTCGCTCGTGTAACGCACTATCGCATTCGTGAAGGAAAGCTCGAAGAATTTGCCTCCACGGTGCAATCTCTCACTGCCGCGATGGATAAACTGGCCGGGTTTCGTGTCCTCTTAGTGCTGCGCGGCGAAGAATCGGGCAGCCGAGACGCCATGGCGATTTCCGTTTGGGATTCGGCCGTGGACCTGAAAAACAGCGATAACAATGAATTTTATTACGACATTCTCGCGCGCGTACTCGGTTGTTGCGAAACCTTCTCTCCGATGCATCAGCGGGAAGTGCTGGTAAGCAAATTCGCGAATCCCTGAGAGCGGCAGGCTGAACCGCGCGAAGAATTCGTCGCGTCTCCAAATACCCTTTTGGAGTTCTCAGTAACCCCACGCAATCGGCTCCCTCGCGCCGCGCGTCCGAATCGAAAATTGCTGATTCGTGACAGGTCGGATAGAATTCGTTGCTTGAGCGCTCCTCATCCTTCCATGACACTTCTGAAAGACCTGAACGAACGCCAGCGTGAAGCAGTGCTCGCCACCGAAGGTCCGCTGCTGGTGCTCGCGGGCGCCGGCACGGGCAAGACGCGAGTCATCACCTATCGCGTCGCGCATTTGCTCGAAAAGGGCGTTCCAGGTAACACGATTCTCGCTGTCACTTTCACCAACAAAGCTGCGGACGTGATGAAGCAGCGCATCACCGATCTGCTGCGCTTGAGCGGGCGCGACTCTTCGGATGTTTGGGTCTCCACATTTCATTCTTTCTGTGCGCGACTCCTGCGCCGCGAAGCGAAAAACCTCGGCCTTCCTCGGGATTTCGCCATCTACGATGACGACAATCAGAAGACCGCGATCAAACGCGCCATCGAACAGCTGGATTTCTCGGCCGAGGACTATCCTCCCCGAAGTGTTCGCGCCCAGATCAGCCACGCCAAGAATAACGGCATCACTCCCGACATTATGGAAGCGGATGCTCAACAAGCGCGTGATAAGGATCGCGAAGACGTTGCCACAATCTTCCGCACCTACGACGCCATGCTGCGAAAAGCCAATGCCCTCGATTTCGATGACCTGCTGCTGCGCGCCGGCGAACTCCTGCGCGAGCATCCCAAGGTACGTGAGGCATGGAACGCGAGATTCCACTACTTAATGGTGGACGAGTTTCAGGACACCAACCGCGCGCAAGAAGAAATCGTCCGCCTGCTCGCCGGATCGCGAAAAAATATCTGCGTGGTGGGCGACGAAGATCAATCCATTTACGGGTGGCGAGGCGCGCGTGCTGGAAACCTGAAACGCTTCACCGAAGACTTCCCGGACGCCAAGCTCATCCGCTTGGAAGAAAATTACCGTTCCACGCAAACGATTTTGGATGCGGCCGCTGCAGTAGTGAAAAACAATACCGACCGCCTGGGAAAAACTCTTCAGGCCACTCTGGGCGCGGGCGGCAAATTGCGATTCTTCGAGGCCCCCGACGCTCCCGCCGAAGCGGAATTCATCTGCGGCGAGATCGCAACCGTCGTGCGTAACGATCCTGACGCGCGCGTCGCGGTTCTCTATCGCACAGTCGCGCAATCTCGTTCATTCGAGGAAGTTCTTCGCCGCCTGGGAATTCGTTATCGCGTCGTGGGAGGCTTCAGCTTTTACGAACGCGCCGAAGTCCGCAATGCCCTGGCCTACGTCCGCTTGCTGTTTCATCCCGAAGACGATGTTGCGCTTCTCCGCGTATTGAACGTTCCTCCACGCGGCATCGGCGCAGTCACCATTTCCATGCTGGAGGCTCGCGCAAAAGAAACCGGCCAATCGCTGTGGGGAGTAATTCGCTCCGGTGAATTTCTCACCGGGAAAAAATTCAGCGGCGCGCTGAATTACTTCCGCCAGATGATGGAAGACTTGCAAGTAGAGTGCGCCGAGATGGCTCCCGCGCAGCTAATCGAACGAGTCCTCGAACAGACCGGCTACCTCGATTGGGTCGAGCAGCAGGACAACCTCGAACACACTTCCCGCGCAGAAAATTTGCGCGAGCTTGCCAACGCAATGGCCGAGGCCACCGCGCAGGGACAAACGCTTGAAGACTTGCTCGATCGCGCGGCGCTCATAGCTGACTCCGATGAGTATGACGAAACGGTGCCCGTCTCGTTGATGACCCTTCACAGCGCCAAGGGTCTCGAATTCGATTGCGTTTTTCTCGCCGGCCTCGAAGAAGGCGTCCTGCCTCACAGCCGTTCGCTCGCGAAGAATGCTGACATTGAAGAAGAGCGCCGCCTTTTTTACGTCGGAATGACGCGCGCCAAGCAGTCTTTGCTTTTTTCTCGCGCTATCTATCGCCGCAGTTACGGTGAAGACCGTTTGCGGGCGTCGCTTCCTTCCCGCTTCCTCGCCGAAATTCCCGGCGACCTCATCGAAGCGGTTTCCGGCTCACTCTCCGAACCTGGCGAGACGCGACGCTACGAGCCTGACCCCGACTACGCCGAAAACTATGCTTACCGCTCCCAGCGCCGCCGACCGTCGTATGGTCAAACGTCAAAGCCCGCGCGCAGCTCGAAAGATCCGCTTATCGGCACGCGCGTCCGCCATTCCAAATACGGCCTCGGCACAATCATCGAGATCGAAGGTGAAGGCGAAGATCGCAAGTTAACCGTAAGCTTTCAGGATTACGGCGCGAAAAAACTGGTCGAGCGCTACGCAAATCTGCAACTGGCCTAAGCTGGCGCTCCATCCGCCCGCCTCATAAGCAAACCCGCCAGCACAATTATCAGCCGCTCAGCGCGGTCTGCTGTAGGATGTGTGCGCGCATCGTCATCCGAAGGCCGTGGGTGGCGCCTAAACTATGGCTCAGGCCGGAAAGGTTGCGCGAATCCACGGCACAAGGTAAAGTTTTTCCCGGCACTGGGAAGGTGGCGATTGGGCTCACAGCTTTTCCGCAAGAAAAACATTGACCAGCTCATCACCGAATCGCAAGAACCCGAAAAACGCTTAAAAAAATCTCTCGGCTGGCTGAGTCTTACTTCGCTCGGAATCGGCGCAGTCATCGGCTCGGGAATTTTCACTGTGATCGGCACGGCCATCGCAGGCCAAAAGCTTCAATTCAAGTCGATCCTGAACGCGCCGCTTCTGGAATATTTGATTTACCATTCCGCATCTTTTGGCAGGCCCGGTGCCGGCCCTGCGATTGCAATTTCGTTCGTTCTTGTCGGGATAGTCTGCGGGTTTGCGGCGCTGTGTTACGCCGAACTTGCGGCCATGATTCCCATCGCCGGCAGCGCCTACACCTACACCTATGCAACCATGGGCGAGCTGATCGCATGGATCATCGGCTGGGATTTGATTCTCGAGTACGCCGTCTCGAACATGGCCGTCAGCGTCGGCTTCTCCGCGCACATGGTCGATTTGCTGGATTGGTTCGGCATCCGCCCGCCCGTTCGTTGGATTGTTCCGGCTTATCTTCCGAGCGGCTTGACCGACTTGCAGGGAAAAACGCTATACGGACCCGGGTGGCATTTCGGCTTCAACTTTCCTGCTTTGATTATCGTCATGCTGCTCACCGTTATTCTGGTGCGAGGAATCCGCGAGTCCGCCGAAGCAAACAATGTCATGGTTTTCCTGAAAATTATTGCCATTCTAATTTTCATTGGCTTCGGATTGCATTTCATTCACCCGAGCAATTGGCATCCCTTCGCGCCCAACGGTTGGCCGGGCATCTTGACCGGCGGCTCCATCGTGTTTTTCACCTACATCGGCTTTGACTCCGTTTCCACCGCCGCGGAGGAATGCAAGAATCCGCAAAAAGATCTGCCCATCGGGATCATCGCCACGCTGGTAATTTGCACCGTGTTGTACATCGCCGTGGTTGTTGTGTTGACCGGCCTGGTTCCCTGGCAGACGCTCATGGATGACGCCGCTCCGGTGGTCAATACAATGAAGCGCCTCCACTTTGGCAATGTGGAAGTGATCGTCCTGCTTGGCGCCCTGCTCGGCATGATTTCCTCGCTTCTCGTTTTTCAACTGGGGCAAGCGCGCGTGTGGTTTGCCATGTCGCGCGACGGACTGCTGCCCGGCATTTTCAGCCACGTGAATAAAGTTTATCGCACTCCTGATTTTTCCACCTGGGTCGCAGGATTTCTTGTGGGGATTCCCGCCGGATTGCTGGATATCGGCACGCTCGCCGACCTTTCCAATATCGGCACGCTTTTTGCGTTCGCGCTCGTGGCCGGAGGAGTTTTGATCCTCCGCTACACTCAGCCTGACCGTCCGCGGCCGTTCCGCGCCCCAGGCGGTCCGATTGCCCCTGTTCTCACCATTCTCACCTGCCTGCTGCTGATGGCCGGGCTGCCTATCACCAACTGGATCCGGTTCGTGGTTTGGTTGATCATCGGATTGATTTATTATTATTTCTACGGCCATAAACATAGCCAGCTCTCGAACGCAGGCATACGGGCTGCTGCGGCTGCCGCCGAGGAGAAAAAGAAATAATGCGTAGCCGGCTTCTCTTCGGAATGGCGCTTGTTCTGGCGATTCTCGTTCTCAGCCAGCCGTCTTCCTTTAGCTGGGGAGAGAACGCAGACCGCCTGGTTGCGAGTAGGGCCGTGGATACTCTCCCCGAAGAGATGCAGCCATTCTTTGAGGCCAACCGCCAATTCTTGGTTCAACACATCACCGATCTTCAGGAAGCTGTGCCCAAGAGCGTGATTCCCTTCGAACATCCGCGCTCGGCGGATTTCGTCGAGCTGGATCACTACGGGCCGTTTCCTTTTTCGGCCTTGCCTCGCGATTACAAGAATGCAATTTCGAAATTCAATCGCCGCACGCTCGATGAGTATGGCGTGCTTCCCTGGCAAGTGGGCGTTTACAGCAAGCGATTGACGGACGCCTTTCACGATCACAATTGGAACGAAGCCAAGCTCTCCGCCGCTCTCTTGGCCCACTACGTCACTGCAGCGCACGATCCCTTCAAGACCACCGTGAATTTTGACGGAAAGCTTTCGGGACAGGCTGGTGTTAACGAGCGGTTTGGAACAGGTCTGGTGGATCGCTACCAGCTCTTTTTCTTTCTCAAACCTAGCGAAGCTGTGTTCGTTCACGACCCCACAGACCGCGCGTTTGAGATGTGCTTGACCGCGCACGCATTGCTGGAGGGCGTGCTTCTTGCCGACCGCCGTGCCCACGCCGGCCTTACCGGCTATACCGATGAATACTACGACCGCTTTTACGCGCAGGCCGGCACACTTCTTGCCAGCCAGCTTTCGGATGCCGCGACCGACGTGGGCTCTTATTGGATGACCTCGTGGATTAATGCCGGCCGTCCGCAGCTTCCACCCCAATAAACAACTATGGCGACGCAAGCGACCCGACTGCCCACTCCGATAGACAACCTTCCCAAGGCTGAACTTCACTTACATCTTGAAGGAGCCATTCTTCCTCAAACGGCCATTGAATTAGCTGCGCGACACGGCGTGGCCCTGACGCCGGAAGACGTCGCCGCTCGCTATAGCTACTCAGACTTTCGCGGGTTTCTCGAAACATTCAAATGGGTCACTTCTTTCCTGCGCGGCCCCGAAGACTACGCCCTGATCACGCGAAATCTCGCGGAAGAGCTTGTGAAACAGAACGTCGTTTATGCCGAGATAACTGTTTCGGCCGGCGTGATGCTGCGGCGCACGCAAAACGTGGAAGCAAACTTCCAGGCCATCCAGGAAGTAGCGCGAAGTGTCCCGTTCAGCCGCCTGAGAACCGGATGGATCTTCGATGCCACGCGCCAATTCGGCCACGACCAAGCTATGGAAGTGGCGCGGTTGGCGGCGAAGCTCCAGTCATCCGGCGTAGTTGCGTTTGGAATGGGTGGAGACGAGCTTGCATTTCCCACGGTGAACTTTCGGCCGGCGTTTGATTATGCGCACCAGCAGGGATTGCACACGGTATGTCACGCCGGAGAAATAGGCGGGCCCGAGTCCGTCCGCGAAGCCATAGAACTACTGGGCGCGGAGCGCATCGGACATGGCATTGCGGTTATGCGCGACGAGGCGCTGGCAAATTCATTGTCCACGCGGCGCGTGGTGCTGGAAAACTGCATTACGAGCAACCTCCGCACCGGTGCGCTGGCAAAGCAAACCGGGAATCCAAACGCAACGATGAAAGATCATCCGCTTCCGCATTTTCTCAAGCTTGGCGTTCCGGTCACGCTGTCAACGGACGATCCCGGCCTGTTTCACACCGATCTGCTGAGTGAGTACTCTCACGCAGCCGCGTTGGGGCTTTCCAAGGAGCAACTCCTTCAGTTAGCGGAATACAGCTTCCTTGCAGCTTTCGTGACGCCTGAAGACAAGCGCAAGATGATTATGGATTTTCATGCCGCGGTCAAATCCGCCGGGCTGGTATAATCCCGAAGATGAAAGCACACGTTTGGGTCATGCTGAAGTCCACCGTCCTCGACCCTCAGGGACAAACAATTCAGCGGGCGCTTGGATCGCTGGGTTACGCGAAAGTTCAGGACGTCCGCCAGGGGAAATTCTTCGTGCTCGGCCTCGACGGAATGACTCGCGACGAAGCCAAAACCCAGGTGGAGCGCATCGCCAAAGACGTCCTCACCAACCCCATCATTGAAGAGTTCCGCTTCGAAATTATCGAATAACCAGCACCACCGTGGCGTTTCTTATACACGAATCGCCGGCGCCGGCCGCCTCATCAAACAGATGTGCTACCCTAAATGAACCGCGACTGGCCGCGATTCTGACGCCAGGGTAACTTCCCAGGAGCGATTCGCCGTGTGCGGAATTGTCGGATATATCGGCTCTAAGCGCGTTGTGCCGCTGATACTTGACGGCCTTAAGCGCCTTGAATACCGCGGCTATGATTCGGCCGGAATTGCTGTGGTCGGAGAGGACGGGCACCTGAATATCCGCCGCGCGCCCGGCAAACTGAAAAACCTGGAAGAGTCGATACGCATCACTCCGCTGGACGGAGTTTACGGGATTGGACATACACGCTGGGCCACACATGGCCGCCCAACCGAGGAAAATGCCCATCCCCATCGCGACTGCACCGGTGAGATCGTCGTGGTCCACAACGGCATCATCGAGAACTATGTTGAACTGAAGCACCAGCTCATCAAAGAAGGCCACAAATTTCTTACCGAAACAGATACCGAGATCATCGCTCATCTGATCGAGAAATATTCCAAAGACGCAACGCTTGAAGAAGCGGTCTTGAAAACCGTGAAAGTAATGAGCGGCGCGTACGCGCTGGTGGCGTTGTCCACCCGCGACCCGCTTAAGATC
Source organism: uncultured Acidobacteriota bacterium (assembly GCA_963698005.1). Classification (GTDB taxonomy): domain Bacteria; phylum Acidobacteriota; class Terriglobia; order Acidiferrales; family UBA7541; genus Palsa-295. The sequence continues at coordinate 441,526 of OY969113.1, read as the reverse complement.
GTCGCTGCGCGTCTCGGCCCGCCGATCGTCATTGGCCTCGGTGAGAACGAATTTTTTGTCGCCAGCGATATCCCCGCGATTCTGCAGCATACTCGAAATGTTTTCTTCCTCGGCGATGGTGAAGTAGCTGTGCTCACACCGCAAGGCGTCCGCTTGATGGATTTCGAAAGCCACACCATCACTCGTCCGGTCCAGCATGTCACCTGGGACCCGATCATGGCCGAAAAGGGCGGCTTCAAACATTTCATGCAAAAGGAAATCTTCGAGCAGCCGCGCGCCGTGCGCGATACTCTGCTTGGACGGATTTCGCAGGAAACCGGGAAAGTCTTCCTCGATCAGATGGATATCACCGAAGAGGAATTTCGCAATTTCGAAGAAGTGAAGATCATCGCCTGCGGGACGAGCTGGCATGCCGCGCTGGCCGGCAAGTTCATGATCGAGCGGCTGGCGCACTTGCCGACGGAAGTGGATTACGGCAGCGAGTTTCGATACCGCGATCCGATCATCGGCAAAAAAACTTTGGCTATCGCCATCAGCCAATCTGGAGAGACGGCCGACACGCTGGCAGCCGAGCGCGAAGCGCGCCAGAAAGGCGCCAAAATTCTTGCGATATGCAACGTAGTGGGCTCCATGCTTACGCGCGAGGCGAATGGCACAATTTACACGCATGCGGGCCCGGAAATCGGCGTCGCATCCACTAAGGCGTTCACCGGCCAGCTTACGGCGCTGATGCTAACGGCTCTTTATCTCGCGCAGGTCCGCGGAAAATTGACGCCCGCTTCGGCCAAAAGTTTGATGCAGGAGTTGACCCGCATACCGCATAAAATCGAGACCATCCTGCAACGCGATTCAGCTCTCGAAGAACTCGCCCGCTTGTTCTTCCGCCACACCGATTTCCTGTATCTCGGACGCGGGATCCACTATCCCATCGCGCTCGAAGGCGCGTTGAAGCTGAAGGAAATTTCCTACATCCATGCGGAAGGCTACCCAGCCGGCGAAATGAAGCATGGACCGAACGCGCTGATCGACGAGAATCTGCCGGTCGTCATTATTGCTACTCGCGATGAATCCGATCCTGCTTCGATGACGCGATATGAAAAGACCATCTCGAATTTGCAGGAAGTGAAAGCGCGCGACGGCATCGTGATCGCCGTAGTCACCGAGGGAGATCGCATCGCTCGCGAAATCGCAGACCATGTGATTGAAGTGCCCGCCGCGCCGGAACTCCTCGCCCCAATCCTCGAAATAGTGCCTCTGCAACTCCTCGCCTATCACATCGCCGTGCGCCGCGGATGCGACGTAGATCAACCCCGCAACCTCGCCAAATCCGTCACAGTTGAATAAAGTACTCAACGGCTTCCTAATCTCATAAGATACCGCTATGTCATCTCGTCGAATGGTCATCAACCTCACTTGGTTGTTCGTGCTGTCGGTGGGTTCGGTCTTATGGGCGTCAGCCCAGACCCCACCGGCAGCCAGCTTTCGGCTTGCGTCTGTGAAATACGTAGGATTGAACCGGTACACCGCAGCCCAAGTCAACGCCGAGATGGGTTTGCGCTTGGGCGATATGATAAATGCAGATCGGCTGAAAGATGCCAGCGACCGGCTTTCCCAATCGGGCGCCTTTGACAATGTTTCGTTCCATTACGTCACAAAGGACAAAGAGCTTTCAGCGGAATTTCAAGTCCGCGAATCACAGAAAGTTCTTCCTTGTATTTTCGATAATTTCGTCTGGTTTTCCGACCAGCAACTGGACCAAACGCTGCGCGCTCGCGTTCCCTTGTACACGGGAGTTTCGCCGGAGGACGGCTCGACTGTAAGAGAAATCGCGGGTGCCCTGGAGCAAATGTTGCGAGCGAACGGTATAAGCGGCACCGTTCAGGAAATCGCGAATGCAGAGCGTCTCGGAGGTCCGATTTCAGCAATTCTTTTCGAAGTGAAGGGCGTTGAAATGCCCATTCGGAGTGTGAGCTTGCCCGGCGCATCAGTGGTTCCGGAAAGAGATCTCATAGCTGCGTCGTCGCAATTAATGGGGCAGGACTTTTCTAGGACTAACGTTACATTGTTCGGATCGAATGGTTTGTTGCCCATTTACAAACGACGCGGGTATTTGCGCGCCCAGTTTGAAAAACCTCAGCCCAAGGTGATCGGTGGGGACTCCGATAAATCGACCCAGGAAATTGCTGTGGTGCTTCCGGTAAAGGAAGGATCCGAATATCACTGGGAGAAAGCAGACTGGAATGGCAACCACCAGATTCCAAAAGAGGATCTCAACGGACTGCTGGGAATGAAAGCGCGTGACATTGCGAATCAAGATAAAATCGACGCTGGGGTTGAGGCTGTCAGGCGCGCTTACGATACAAAGGGCTACATCGACGCTTCCGTCCAACCCAAGATGACCTTTGACGATGATGCGAAATTGGTAAGCTACGACGTGGTTCTCGACGAAGGTATTCAGTATCACCTCGGGCACGTTCACTTCAGCGGCTTGCCCGACCGCGTCACGGATGAGTTAACTAAAAAGTGGCAACTCAAACCTGGTGAGATTTACAACGCGACGTACGTTTCAGATTTCGTCAAGTCCGTGGCGGTGCCCACAGTTCTAAAGATGGGAATTAAGATCAAGGGCATTTCGATCAATGCTCAACGGGACAAACAGGCGGCAAGTGTCGAACTCTATTTCGCTTTTCGCTAAATCCGGATTGCGCTTTATCGCGGGCTTCTTGCTGCTGACTGCGCTCTTGTCGCCCTTATCCGCAGCCGCGCAGGCGCCGGCGAAAGAGGGCGCGGCTCACCTGGATTCCGTCGAGGTTTCCGGGTCGAAGAGGTTTAGCTCGGGTGCGATCGCGGCAGCAATCGGCCTGCGCGTGGGCAACATCATTACTCGCGAGGATATGCAGGCCGCCGCGGACAAGCTGGCCGAGTTCGGTCTTTTCTCCAACGTGCAATTTCATTTTACAACAATCGAATCGGGCGTGAAGGTCACCTATGAGGTGGCCGACGCCCCTGCGGTTCCCGTTTCATTTGAAAACTTTCCCTGGTTCACCGACGACGAGTTGACCGCCGCTCTGAAACGCACGGTGCTTCTCTTCGACGGCAGTGCGCCACAAAGCGGAACGATTCTCGACGCGATGTCCGGCACGCTTGAAAAGCTCGTTCAGGCTCACGGCGTGCTTGCTGGCGTGACGCATACGCTGGTTAATTTTCCTGTGGGCGGCCAGCGCATGCAATTCCGCGTGGTGGGCGCTGATATCACAGTCAAGAGTATTGAATTTTCCGACGAGCTCGCCACGAACGACCGCGCCGTCCAACAGAGCGCAAGCCAGCTAATCGGCACGGCATATTCGCGGAGCGCCATCGAGCTTTTCGAGTTCGAGCAAGTCCGTCCCATATACTTGAGGCATGCATTTTTACGCGTGCAGTTTGGCCCGCCGTCTGCGCGAGTTAGCGAGCCCGCGCAACCTGGGTCAACGGCGGTTATCGTCGTCGTGCCGATCGTTCCCGGCCCGGCATACAGGTGGGGCGGTGCCCTGTGGGGTGGAAACTCCGTGATATCCACAAACGAGTTGAATGCGATGGTCGATTTGAAACTGGGAGACCCAGCCGACGGGAACAAGATTGCAGCGATATGGGAACGAATTCAGTCTCTTTATGGCGAGCGCGGCTACCTGGATGCGAAGCTGGATGCCAAGCCGCAGCTCTACGATCAAGACGCTCGCGTAATCTATACCGTCACGATCGCGGAAGGTTCGCAATATCGCATGGGAACCTTAGTGCTTACCGGCCTCTCGATCGATGGCGAAAAACGCATCCGCGAGGCGTGGAGTATTCCAGCGGACGCGATCTTCAACGAAAAAACTTACGAGGATTTTCTCGACGCCGGAGTCAAGCGCGCTTTCGCGGGCACTCCTGTCCATTACGATAAAGTGGGCCGCTTTCTTCAGGAAAATCCGGGCACCGGAAAAGTTGATGTGTTGTTGGATTTCCAATAGAGAAAACTACGCTATACTCGCATTCGCATGCACACCGCGCGAATACCGGCCGCCGTAGCGCCGACGCAACCGCTTGAGTTGGATCAAGCCGTCGCGACTCGAAAACAACAACATCTTTTTGATTCTCTGCGGTCGCTCGATTCGTTGCTCGTCGCGCTCTCCGGCGGAGCCGATTCCGCGTACCTTGCGTGGGCCGCGAACAGCGTGCTCGGCGCGCGCGCCCTCGCAATCACAGCGCTTTCCGCAAGTTTTTCGCGCCACGACCGCGAGCAAGCTGAAAAATTCGTACATGCGTCCTGCGTCCGCCATGAATTTATCGAGACGCACGAATTCGAGAATCCCCTCTACGTCGAGAACAACGCCGACCGCTGCTATCACTGCAAAGATGAGCTTTTCGACCGCATGGACGCTCTCGCAAGCGCGCGCAACTTCTGCGCCATCGCGTATGGAATCAACGCCGATGACACTCACGACTTCCGCCCCGGGCATCGCGCGGCCCGCGAGCATCGCGTTCTCGCGCCGTTGCTCGACGCTGCGCTTGCTAAAGCCGAAATTCGCTGGCTCTCGCAGCGCGCCGGACTGCGCACTTGGGACCGCCCCGCATCCGCATGCCTTTCCTCGCGCGTTCCTTACGGGACCGCCGTGACTCCCGAGCTGCTGGAAAAAATAGATCGCGCAGAGTCAGTTTTGCGGCAGCTTGGCTTCCGCCAGTTTCGTGTCCGCGCGCACGGTGAGCTGGGGCGAATTGAACTCGCTCCCGACGAACTTTCCCGCGGCTTGGATCCGGCCATTTGCGAACAGATCTTGGCCGGAGTGCAGCAAGCGGGTTTCGCAATCGCAACAATCGATCCGGAAGGATATCGCCAAGGCTCGCTCAATTCCCTTCTCAAGATTAAATGACTTCCCCTGCTCGTCGCCTCACGACTGGCGCCCACTCCGCTCGCATGAACGGAACTTCCAGTTGCGTGTTTTCGTATAACTTGATAGGAAGGATTGCGCGGGCTTGCCAATCATAGCCGCAAGATCAATCTCGATGACGCGGACACATGAAATCTCATGCCTGGCATTCGCGGTTCTCACAGCTTTCGCGATAGCCGGCTGCACCTCGCATTCCGGCGTCGAAGGCGACTTCGACCGGCAGTTCACCGTCAGCGGTCCCCTCACTCTGGAATTGACGAGCGGCAAAGGCGATGCGCATATCACCACTGGGCCAAGCGGCGAGGTTCGCATTCATGGCGATATTCACGTGGACTCCTGGTCTTCGGAAAGCGGACGGACTCGTTTGCAGCAGGTTCAATCGAACCCGCCGATTTCGCAGGAAGGAAATCTGATTCGGATTGGAGGAGTCGGAAAAGGGAGCAGAGGTGACGTCGAGGTGGACTATACCATCGTGGTTCCGCAGGACACGCAACTCCGCAGCACGTCCGGCTCGGGCGACGTGGAAGTTCGCGGCATTCAAGGTCCTGCGAATTTCACTTGTGGATCAGGTGATGTAACTGCCGCGGAAATTAGCGGCGATGTGCACGTTCTTTGCGGCAGCGGCGACGTCAAGCTCTCTAAGATCAAAGGTCAGGCGCAAGTCACCACCGGATCGGGAGACATCACTCTCGATACAGTTCAAGGAGAGAGCCGGCTCCAAGCCGGATCCGGAACGCTCGAAATATCGAATCCCGGCGATGCTTTGGAAGCCGGCACGGGAAGCGGCGATATCACCATCAAGGGCGCATCCGCCGACATTCGCTTGCGTACATCTTCGGGTGATCTTGACGTGGAGGGCAATCCGGGCTCCTCAAACTACTGGGATTTTCATACCAGCTCGGGAGAGGTGACTCTTCATGTTCCGCCGACCGCCAGCTTTCGGCTTTACGCGCGCTCCAGCTCCGGCGACATCGACGCCGCGATTCCTATCGTGATGGAAGGAACCACGGACAAGCACGAATTGCGCGCGCGACTCGGAGATGGCAAAGCGCGCGTCGAGATTCAAACCTCTTCCGGCGACATCTCGCTTCACTAGCCGATTTCCGCGCGAAATCGAAATACTCGCGCGGCCTTTCGCGCTAGAATGCAGCATAATGCGTTTCATTGCCGCCACATTGATCCTCTGTTTTCTTCCCGCCATTAGCGTCGGCGCGCTCGCGCAAAAGCCCTCTGCGCAGCAGTCCAACGATCCTGCCGCAGGGGTCTCGAAGCAGGACGCTGACGCCGAAGCGCAATTGCAGAAGGCCATTGCTGATGCGGGCAACAACCGCGCCGCCCTCGTGCGCAATTTGAAAAATTATCTGCTTCGCTTTCCGGACGCACCGCGAAAAGCCGGTGTTTACCGCGCCCTGGTGGAAGCGTGCCAGCAACTCCAGGACACCGCGTGCGCGCTCGACTATGCGGAAAGGCTCGTGGCCGTCCATCCTGACGATTCCGAGATGATGCTGCTTGCTATCGGCTTGCTACAGCGGGAAGGAAGCGACGCGAGCTTGACTCGCGCCGCTGGTTACGCTACACGGGTACTCGATCGCATCGAGAAAGTTACACCGGACGAAAAATCCGAGCGCCTTTCCGTGAAAGATTGGCAAAGCCAACAAGACAGGTTTCGCGCCGCGCTTTACAGCTTGCGAGGCGAGATTGAGAAATCGCAACAAGGTTACGAAGCCGCCGCGAAGGACTTTCAACAAAGCTATTCGATCCGTCCCAACGCTGTTGCAGCCGAACACCTGGGCGAAATCGCGGAGATGAAAAGCGACTATCCGAAAGCCATAGAAGAATATTTGCTGGCCTTCGTGCTTCCGGAAGACGGGCCGGCAGGAAAAGTCGACCGTCGCGAAGTGCGTATGAAACTGGGAAACGTTTGGCGGCAAGTGCATGGCACCGAGCAAGGGCTGGGCGAGCAAATCCTTGCGACCTATGACCGGCTCAGCGCGGCTTCCGCTAACTTGCTTCCGCCGGCGCGAAATAAAGGCGCGAAAGACTCCTTCAGCTTCGTACTGCGCAATCTGGACGGCTCTCCGTTTCCTCTCGCGCCGCTCAAAGGCAAAGTCATCGTGCTGAGCTTCTGGGCCACCTGGTGCGGCCCGTGCCACGAGCTTGAACCGGAGTTTGCCCAAATCGCCAAAAACTACGCGGGCAACACGAATCTGGCCTTTTATGCCGTCAACACAGACGAGGACGAAACGCTGGTTCCCGGATTTGTCGCCAAAGAAAAATGGGATGTGCCGGTGGTTTTCGCCGACGGTCTGGATGATTTCATGAACGTGACTGGCCTGCCCACGGTGATTATTCTCGATCGCGCAGGGAAAATCGCATTCCGCATGGACGGATTTCCAACCAAAGGGTTCACCGAATATTTGACTACCGCTATCCAGGACGCCGTCGGGCCGGCGAATTAGGCGCGAACTTCAGGCTCGGTTAGCCGAGCTTTTCGAATCCTGCCGCGCAGCACTGCGAGCTGCCAGGATCGTGTTTGCGTGAATTTTTACCGTGTCACCGACATTGCGCGCGTATCCTCCGGCCAGCGTAATTGCGACAGGAACTCCGTATCCTCGGGCATAGTCGAAGACAAGGGCGTCGCGACGGACGAGACCCTCCATGGTCAAAGCCAGTCCACCTAATTGATCTTCGCGGTATGGATCGGCGCCAGCTACATAGAAAAGTATTTGCGGTTTGAAATCGTGAAACGCCGCCCGCAAATGCTTTTCGAGGATCGAAAGGTAATCTTCATCGCCGATCCCGTCGGGCAGATCGATATCGACGGTCGAAGGCGGCTTGGGGTATGGATAGTTGTTCTCCTGATGTATCGAGAGCGTGAACACATCGCTGTCGCCGCCGAAAATCGATGCTGTGCCATTGCCCTGATGAACGTCCGTGTCCACCACCATCGCGGTTGCGATCGCGCGGTCGAATTGTAAACGGCGGATTGCAACCGCTACGTCGTGAATCACGCAAAAACCTTCGCCGTGGTCCGCATACGCATGATGGAAGCCGCCGCCGATGCTCGCAGACCAACCATCTGCCAGCGCCCGCTGCCCCGCGAGAATTGAGCCTCCCGCGGCGAGCCAGCACGCCTCCACAAGTTCTTTTGAATAGGGGATCTCCATCCGAAGAATCTCGGCGGCCGAGAGCGAGCCGTTCTTGAGTTTGTATACATAATCTTGCGAATGAACGCGCAGAATATCAGCGTCGCTCGCCGGCTGGGGCGCAAGAAAATCATCGCCGGACGCAACCTGGTCCGCGATCAGCTTGTCGTGGACCAAACGATACTTCTGCGACGGAAAAACGTGTGCGCCCAATTTCAAATCGTAGCGATCGTGGTAAACCAGTTTGAACGGCAGCATAGTTCCCCAAGCCTACCGCGAAGTTTTTACGAACTCAAATGCTTCGGTCTGGCCGCTTTAACCATTGAGAGACAGGGAGCCTTGCGCGTCGCAACTTCGCTGAGCTATGATTGCCATCCACGATGCGCCGCGCTCAAGCCATTCTCGTGATCGTCGCGATCCTTGCCACGCCGCTGGCTTTGCTGGCCCGTGGCGTAGGCAGTGAAGCCTCCGAATGTTCCAGTATGTGCTGTTTGCCCCATGGCCATCACGCCTCGCAGCACAAGGACATGGAATGTGAACACGGCGCGACCGGGCACGTCTTCAAATGCGGCATGACGTCAAGCCGCCACACGGCTTACGGTTTGATTGCTCCAATAGTTCCTACGATGCCTTCGGCGATCGCATTCCTCGCAATTCCCGATAATAGCCGCGAAATCCTTGCTCAGTTCCGCCAGATTTCTGCTGCCGGTCTCGTCTCCGTTCTGTTCCAGCCTCCGCGAATCTAGCCGGTTGTTCCGCTGATTCCATAGTTCAAAAAATCTAGATTCGACGGAGAATTATCATGCGAAAGCTCGTACTCTCTTTGTTCGTCGCTGGATGCCTGTTTTCAGCCTTATCGCTGCACGCTACCATTTTCGGAAAAATTCAAGGCATCGTTCATGATCCGCAACACCGGCCGGTTGCGGGAGCAACAGTAAAGTTGCAGGCCGTCACATCCGACTGGTCTCAAAGCACGCAAACCGACGATAACGGTGAGTTTTTATTCACCTCGGTGCCCGTGGGTGATTACAAGATCACTGTGACTCAACCCAAGTTCGAGACAGCAGAGCAGACCGTTACGGTGGCCTCGAACTCTTCTCCCATTCTCCACTTTCAACTGGCGATCGCGTCCTTGAATCAGACCGCCGTTGTGGTCGGCCAAGCGGACGTGGCCAACGTGGATTCGGTAACCCCGACCACCCTGGTCAACCGCGCGGACATAGCTCAGACCCCCGGCGCTGACCGTACCAACAGCCTCGCAATGATTACCGACTACGTGCCCGCCGCCTACGTCACGCACGACATGTTGCATATGCGCGGTGGCCACCAAGTTGACTGGCTAATTGACGGCGTACCCGTTCCCAACACAAATATCGCCTCCAATCTGGGCCCGGTGATTGACCCAAAGGATATTGATTATCTCGAAATTCAACGAGGCAGCTACGACGCCGAGTATGGAGACCGCACCTATGGAATCTTCAACATCGTGCCTCGAAGCGGTTTCGAGCGCGACAATGAGGCGGAACTCGTCACCAGCTTCGGCAATTGGTATCAAACAAATGACCAGCTCAACTTCGGCGGCCACACCCAGCGTTTCGCTTACTATGCAAGCCTAAACGGGAATCGCAGTAATTACGGTCTGCAGGCGCCGATCGGACAGGTTGTTCATGACGCAGAGAATGGTTACGGAGGATTCGCGTCCTTTATTCTTAACCCTGACCCCAAAAATCAGTTTCGCTTAGTCGCTTCCTTGCGACAAGATTTCTACCAAATCCCCATCGACCCGGATCCCAACTCAACAGGAAACCAGATCTTCCCCAGCTACGGCCTCCGCGATAGTGAACGTGAGCCCGACGGTTATGTCACCTTCTCCTGGATACACACGTTTAATCCAAACCTGATTCTGTCGGTTTCGCCCTTTTATCATTACAACAAGGCCAGCTATAACGCCTCACCGAGCGATGTACCGGTGATTACGGATGTGCAGCAGACCGCCAATTACGGGGGTTTGCAAGCAACCTTGGGAGCAACCGTCTGGAAAAACAACATTCAAGTGGGAGTCTACGGATTTGCTCAACACGAGAGCAACTTCTTTAATAACATTTTTACGGTTTGCACTCCTCCGAACAATCCGTCGTGCCAGAACGTTCCGGCCTCTCAGGCTGCCGTAACCGGCGGGCTCGCCGAAGCGTTCTTCAGCGACACGTTTAAGGTAACCTCGTGGTTGACCGTGATCGCAGGCCTTCGCCAATCGCACTTTGACTCGCCCTCAGTCGAAACTCAGCCGGAAATCGTAGAGAACGCTACGGACCCTCGCGTTGGTGTAGCCATCAGAGTCCCGCGTCTGGGCTGGGTCTTTCGCGGGTTTTACGGCGAATTTTATCAAGCCCCTCCGTTGTTGACTGCCACCGGCCCGCTGCTGGACTTAGCTACCAGTCAGGATTTGACTTTCAGCAGCCTGCGCGGCGAACGCGATATCGAATACCAGTTCGGCGTAACGATTCCCTATCACGGCTGGGCCCTCGACGCCGACACTTTTCAAACTCGCGCGAGGAATTGGCTCGATCATAACAATATCGGAGAATCAAATATCTTCTGGCCGATCACCTGGGATCACGCCCTGATCCAAGGTTGGGAACTCACACTACGGTCTCCCCGTCTCTGGCATCGCGGGCAATTTCACTTGGCCTACTCGAATCAAATCGCGCAGGCAAGCTCACCCATCACCGGAGGCTTAGTTTGCCCTCCCAATGACATGCAATGCCCGTTACTCATACCGCCTGGATTGTCACCCGTGGACCACGATCAGAGAAACACATTGAATGTGGGTTTCAATGCAACTCTTCCCTGGCACTCGTTCGCCTCGACGAATGTGTATTACGGCTCGGGGTTCACGAACGGACTTCCGGACGCACAATTCCCCGGGAACTATCTGCCGCCGCACACCACGTTTGACGTTTCAGTGGGAAAAAGTTTCGGCGAGAAGTATACGGTGTCGTTTACCGCGCTCAACGTGGCAAACCGTCGGGTGGAACTGGACAACAGCCTCACGTTTGGCGGTTTCCACTACAATGATCCCCGGCAACTCTACGTCGAGTTTCGCTATCGGTTTCATTACTGAGGACGAGACAACCTGCCGGATGCTCTAGAGGTGAAACGGGCCGAAGCGCTTGGAACTAGTTCTCTCGATCGAGGATAAACTCGGGGACGGCCAGCAGCGCGCGCCGGTATTCCGTATCAGGTAATTCGCTCAGGCTTGCTTTCGCCCGGTTCACATATTCGCGCGCCAGCTTTGCAGAACGCTCGAGCGCGCCCGTTTCTTTCACCAGCCGTGTAATCTGCTCCGGCCGCACGCTCTGAAAATCCCGCTCCTCCAAAACTTTTGCCACCAGCCGCCGCCCGTCTCCATTCGCATGCGAGTGCGCATGGCCCGCTCCATCGTCATTGCCTTCGACTGCAGCCGGCGCCGCAGCTTCCAGCGCAAAAATCAGCGGCAGGGTGACTTTCCCTTCTTTCAAATCGCTCAGCACCGGCTTGCCAAGTTTTTCCGGCGACGCTGTGAAGTCCAGCAAATCATCCACCAACTGAAAAGCCAGCCCCGCGTTGCGTCCATATTCCGCCAGCGCTTCTTCCACCGCTTTCGGCTGCCTCCCCAAAACAGCTCCCAGCCGCGAACATCCGCTGAACAGGCAAGCCGTCTTGCGATACGCCAGCTCCGTCGCCTCAGTTTCGTTCAGATCGATTCGCCCCAGCCGCGTAAGCTGGAGCAATTCGCCTTCCACCATATTTTGTGTGAGATCGATCAGGATATCGAGGACCGCGAAATTTCTTTCGCGCAGCGCCATCTCGAACGACTGCATGTACAGCCAGTCGCCCGCGAGGACGCTCATGTGATTTCCCCAGCGCGCATTCGCGCTAGGACGCCCGCGCCGCGTATTCGCTCCGTCGATCACGTCATCGTGAATCAACGTGGCGCTGTGAATCATCTCCACCACCGCGCCCAACCGGATCGCGCTTTCGCCGCGATACCCGGAAGCTCCCGCCGCCAGCAAAAGCAGCGCCGGACGCAGCCGCTTCCCGCCGCCTTCGCGCAAATAGCTCGAAATTTCGCACACCGGCTCGATCGCAGCGCTATTCTGCGCCGCGATCTCCTGCTCAACGAGCGCCAGGTCTTCGCGCACCAAATCGAAGATCCCTTTGGCCATTTGGACCGCAAATGCCATTGCTCGTTTTTACCTTGGCTGCGCCGGAGAGGCCGGGGCGTCGAGCCTGAAAAATCGCCTAAAATTCGCAGCCGTCGTCGCCGCGATTTCTTCGCTGGTTGAGTTTCTCACATTAGCCAACGCTTGCGCTACCTCCACGACATTCGCCGGCTCGTTTCGTTTTCCGCGCTTTCCCTGCGGCGGAAGAAACGGCGAATCCGTTTCCGTCAGCAAACGCTCCATCGGCAATTCTTTCGCCACGTCCCGCAGATGCTGCATCTTCGGATAAGTCACGTTCCCCGCGAACGAAATCATGAATCCCATATCGAGCCCGCGCCGCGCTTCCGCCAGCGCCCCCGTAAAGCAGTGGAGAATTCCGCCAAGCCCCGTCGGCTTCCAGTCCTGCTCCATCATCGCGAGGCAATCGTCCCACGCATCGCGGCAATGAATCACGATGGGCAGTTTCGCCTCGCGCGCCTGCCCAAGCTGACGCCGAAAAACCTGCTGCTGCACGTCGCGCGGTGAATGATCGTAATAATAATCCAGGCCCATCTCGCCCCAGGCAATCACGCGCGGATGTTTCGCCAATTCATCCAGCCGCGCGAAATGTTCTTCCGTGGCAAGCTGCGCTTCATGCGGATGAATTCCAATCGTCGCGTAAATCCAGTCGTACTCTTCGGCAAACGGAATCGCCGCGTTCAGCCGGTCCGGCCCCGTCCCGCTTCCAATCGCGAGCAATGTCTTAATACCCGCCGCGCGCGCCCGTTCCAGCATCGCCGCCCGATCCTCATCGAACTGCGGAAACTCCAAATGCGCATGTGAATCGACAATTTGCAATTGCGAGAACCTTGAGGGCGCAACCTACGTCCGGTTTCGCCCGGTCTTACCCAGAACAAAAATCATCTGGTCCGAATCATTATCGAGCGGCGTTTTCGCAAATGAGCCATATTCTTCGATCGGCTCCAATCCTGCCAGCAGAAATAGCGCCCGGAGATGAGGATAGGTGTAGTAACACATTTTCAAAGGGTCGGACTCCTCCAGCAATAGCTTGTCGCCGTCGTAGGTCCTGAAGACAAAAGTCCCGCTGAAAGTCTGCTGGATCTTGTCGAAGGAGTCTTTCCTGAAATAGCGTCGGACGATCTTGCGCTGCGCCGAATCCACCGCCCATTCGAGGTCCGCCACCTCCTGTCCGATTCCTCCGGAAATCGCATCGAACTTGGGATAGAACACGTCGAAAGCGAGCTTTCCGTTTTCCTGTAGGTTGGCTGCGGCCGTCGTTAGCGCGTCAATTTGATCTTGCACCGTGTACATGTGCTGCATCGGCCGAAAAGGGATGATCGCCAGCCGATATTTCTTTTTCGAGCGGAATCGCCGCATGTCGCCTTCATGTAGCGTGACCCTGTCGCGAACATCGCGCGACTCGCGCTCGAGACACGTCTTCAATACTTCCAGCATAGCCGAAGAATTGTCCACTCCATCAATCTCGATCCCCTCGCGCGCGATGTTCAACAAAACCCGGCCTGTTCCGCAGGCAATCTCCAGCACCGGCCCCCCGGACTGCTTGGCCAATTCGACGTAGAACGGCACATCTGCCAGAAACGGCTTGTTTGCGTACGCCGCGTCATAGTGCCTTGCTAACGTGACGTACGAGTCAGATTGGTTCATTCCACTCCTAGCGTTACTTTACTTTCGCGCCCGCCGGGATGTCCTCCGCAAACGTACACAGCACCGCTTTCCCGTCCGGTCCCGCCGACGCCGCCAGCAACATCCCATTCGACTCCACACCGCGCATCTTCCGCGGCGCAAGGTTTGTCACCACGACGACCTTGCGCCCCACCAACTCCTCCGGCGCGTACGAGGGCGCGATTCCGGCCAGCACTTGCCGCACTTCGTCGCCGATGTCCACCATCACTTTGAGCAGCTTGTCCGCCCCAGCGATTTTCTCCGCCGACTTCACCACGCCCACGCGAAGCTCCACCTTCGCGAAATCCTCAATCCCGATTTTCGTTGGTGCCGCAGGCGCTGGTGTTGCCGCGGTCGCCGCTGCGCTTGCCCCCAGCGTACCCGCAGGGCCTCCGGCTCCCGGCGCTCCCGCAGGTATTGCCGCCGTTCCCGCCGCAGAAGTTCCGGTGCTCGCTCCCTCCGCCGGCTTTTTCGTTGTAGTCGTCGATGCGTCTGGCTGCGTGCTGCCCGGATTCCGTATTTCGTTTTCCATGGTTTCAATCCTCTCCAATGCTTCTTTTTTGTCTACACGCGGAAAAACCCCTTGAGGCTTCCCGATCTTTGCCCCCGCCTTCAAATCGCCCCATTTCAGCTGATCTATGCGCACTTCGGCAAGTCTCCCGGTCTGCCCAAGCTGCTCCCATATTTTCTGCGTCCCGTCGGGGATTATAGGATGTGCCAGAACCACAACAAACCTTAACGCCTCGACCGCACTGTAAAGAATCGTCGCCAGAGCCTCCCGCTTGGTATCATCTTCCGCTAGAGCCCATGGCTGCTTGGTTGTCAACCGGGCATCGATCATGGAGACGCAACCGCGAATGGCCTCGATGCCTCGCGAAAACTCGAAAGCTTTGAAATACCCCCGAACTCCAAGAGTTGCGGCATTCTCTCCAGCTATAAGTTCAGCAAGTTCCTTAATCTGTTGATCGAAATGGCCTGTAGGATCGGGGACTTTACCGTCGAAATACTTATCGATCATTGTCAGCGTGCGATTTGCCAGATTCCCGAGCCCGTTCGCCAAATCCGCGTTGTACCGCGTAACCAGCGCCTCCCGCGAAAAATTCCCGTCCTGGCCAAACACTGTTTCTCGCAGCAAGTAATACCGCAGCGCATCATTCCCCAGCACCTTCACAATCGGCTCGGGATACGCCACGTTCCCCTTCGACTTGCTCATCTTCTCCTGCTCAAAAAGCAGCCATCCATGCGCAACGATCTGCTTCGGCAGTTCAATCTCTGCCGCCATCAGAAACGCCGGCCAGTACACCGCATGGAAGCGGATAATCTCCTTGCCCATCGCGTGAATATCAGCCGGCCAATATTTCTTGAACTCCGGACTGTCATGCTCGCCGTCCACAAATCCAATCCCGCTCATATAACTCGTCAGCGCGTCATACCACACATAAAAGACGTGTTCCGGATCATCCGGCCACGGAATCCCCCACTTGACGGATTTTCGGCTAATGGAAATATCTTTCAGCCCGCTCTCAACGAAACTCTTCACTTCGTTGAATCGAAAATCTGGATACAAAAACTGCGGATTATTCTTATAGAGATCGAGCAGCTTCTGCTGGTAGGCCGAAAGCCGGAAAAAATAATTCTCCTCGGAAACAAGCTCTCCCGGGCGCCCGCAAATCTGGCAGTCCGCCGGCTCCGGCGTATCGCTCACATAAAGATTGTCGTAGATGCAGTAGCGGCCTTCATATTTTCTTTTGTAAATCGCGTCGGGCGAAAGCCGCATCGTTCGCCGCACCAAATTCTGCACCGCAAGGGCATGGCGCGGCTCCGTCGTCCGAATGAAACCGGTAGTCGTAATCCCCAGCAGCTTCCACAAATCCCGAAAAATCTTCTCGTTTTTATCCACAAGCTGCTGCGGCGTCACTCCCGCCTTCTCCGCCGCCCGCTCGATGTTCACCCCATGCTCGTCCGTCCCCGTGAGGTACGCCACGTCATAGCCGCACATCCGCTTGTATCGCGCGATCACGTCGCACACAATCGTCGTGTACGCCGAGCCGACGTGCGGCCGCGAATTGGCGTAATAAATCGGAGTGGTGATGTAAAACTTAGGCTTCGACATTCTACTTGTGAGCTTCCTTCTGCTTTTGAAACTCAAACGCCGCCGCCGCGATCACCTGTTTCAGCGGAATTCCCTTCTCCGCCGCGAGCCGCTGGCAATCCTCGTACTCCGGCGTGGCATTCAGCACCGAACCATTCATCCGCGAAATCTTCATGCGCACCTCGCCAAACTGTGTCTCGACCGGCACGAGTTCGCGGTCCAACACTTTTCGCCGCACATCATAAGTCCGCACTCCAATTGTAGTGGTCTCGCGAAAAACCAGGTCGATCAGCCGCGGCGTATGCGCCGCATCGCAAAGAATCGTCAACAGCACTCCCGGCCGGTTTTTCTTCATCTGCACCGCGGTCGAAAACACGTCCAGCGCTCCCGCCGCCAGCGCCCGTTCCACAAAATACCCGTAAATCTGCGGGCTCATGTCGTCAAGATTCGTCTCGATCACGCTCACCGGCGCGTCCCAATGTTCCCCCGCTTCGCTCGTGGCATTTTCACCGATCAGTATGCGCAGGACGTTCGCCTTCTCCGTCAAATCGGCGCTTCCCGCTCCATACCCGACCGCCCGCAAAGTCATCTCCGGAATCTGCGCGTAATGCGTCGAAAGCGTGGTCGCAATTGCCGCGCCCGTCGGCGTCACCAGCTCTCGCGCGATCCCACTCGTGTACATGGGCGCCCCTCGCAACAATTCCGCCGTCGCAGGCGCCGGCACCGGCAACAAACCGTGCGCCGTGTTCACCTGCCCCGCGCCCACATCCAGCGCCGAACAAGCAAACTCATCGATCCCGAGCAACTCGAATCCAATCGCCGCGCCCACGATGTCCACAATCGAATCCACCGCTCCCACTTCGTGGAAATGCACTTCTTCCACCGGCATGTTGTGAACTTTCGCTTCCGCTTCCGCTAGCCGTGTGAAAATTCTGCGCGCCCGATCCGCCGCTCGTGGCGCAAGCCCAGCCTTCTCAATCCTCCCCAGAATCACCGACAGCCCGCGATGATGATGCCCCTCGCTCGACTCAACCTTCACCTGCGTCGCGAAAATCGCTCCCCGCTTCACTTTCTCCGCGGAAATCGACCAGCCTTCCAGCCCCAGCCTGCGCAGCTCCGCCTCAATCGCGCGCAGGTCCGCGCCAGCGTCCACCAGCGCGCCGAGCACCATGTCGCCGCTAATCCCCGAAAAACAATCGAAATACGCGATCCGTGCGCTCTTCATGTCAATTCAGCCGCTAAATCCGCAAATGATTGAAAAAACGATACTAGTCTGGCATCCACACGCTGTCAAATCTGCGTCCCGGTTGCAGCGCAGAAATCAAATGCTCACACACACGTCTCCTTGAATTTCGTTTAACGCCGTGCTACCGTCGCTCGTGTTTAAAATTAAAATATCGACGATCAAGTACGGCGAAGCCGAGGAATTGCTCACTCCCTCCCGCTCCAAATTCAAAGGCTCATCCCGTTTTTTGGCCTCGGAAACGCGAACATTAAATCGCCAAATTCCAGGAGTAGAACACCTCGTAACTCACAGAAAACAAACGACGGCGACTTGCTCAAATCGCCAAAAAATCACAATTTGCTCTGCGGGTTTTTCGCACTCTTTCCCGATCGTCGGCGGACTCTCCGCGCGAGAGGATGCTCGTGTATAAGACCGTCGAAAATCGCATCCGCAAAGCGCTGAAGCACCACATTCACGAGCGCTACAAAGTGGATGTGCCGGTCGTTCTCGAACGCCCGCCGAAGCTGGCCATGGGCGAAGCCGCCTCCCCGCTGTGCTTCGAACTCGCCAAGCAAATGAGGAAGCCGCCGCGCGCGCTGGCGCAGGAGATTGCCAATTCGCTGAAGCCAATCCCAGGAGTCGCGCGCATCGAAGTGGCCGGCGGAGGCTACCTGAATTTCTTTTTTGACCGCGCCAACTTTTTTCGCGCCGCGTCCGAAGAAGCCGGACACGAATCCGCCTCGCCCGTCGCGAACGCCCCGAAGACGGTCGTCGAGCACACCAGCATCAATCCGAACAAAGCCGCGCACATTGGCCACGTTCGCAACGCAGTCCTCGGCGACACTTTCGCGCGATTGCTGCGCCACGCTGGCCGCCGCGTCGAAGTCCAGAATTACATCGACAATACCGGCGTGCAGGTCGCAGACGTGGTCCTCGGCTTCCTCCACCTCGAAAAAAGATCGCTGGCCGAAGTGAAAGCGCTGGCCGCCGCGCCCAAATTCGACTACCTCTGCTGGGGCCTTTACACCCGCGTGACGCAATGGCTCGCGGAAGACAAATCGCGCCTCGAACTCCGCAATCAAACCCTTAAAGAAATCGAGGAGGGACATGGCGACACGGCTAAAGCCGGCGAAGTAATCGCCACCGCGATCGTCCATTGCCACCTCCGCACGCTCGATCGCCTGGGCATCGATTTCGACCTGCTCTCCCAGGAAAGCGAAATCCTGCACCTGAAATTCTGGGACGCCGCCTTCAAAATGCTGAAGGAGCGCAACGCGATTCAGCTTGCGACCTCAGGAAAAAATGCGGGCTGCTGGGTGATGCAGCTTCCGTCCCAGCGCGACGCTGCCGAAGAATCAAAAGCGGCGGAAAATCCGGACGCCGCGACCGAGGAGCCTCCGGAGGAAGCCGAAGCAAAAATCATCGTGCGCTCCACTGGAACGGTCACCTACGTCGGCAAAGACATCGCGCATCATCTATGGAAGTTCGGCCTACTCGACCGCGATTTTCATTACCGGCGTTTTCACAAGCATCCCGACGGCCACGAAGCATGGGTCACTTCCAGCGATCGCGACGATCCCGGCGCTCCTTCTTTCGGCCACGCGCACGACGTCTTCAACGTGATCGACTCGCGCCAAGCCTATCCACAGCAAGTTGTTGTCGCCGGATTGCGCGCGCTTGGCTACGACGAAGAAGCGGATCATTTGAAACATTTCGCTTACAACGTCGTCGCGCTCACGCCTCGCTGCGCGCAGGAAATGGGTTACGAAATTCCCGCGGAGGACGCCAAAAAGCAGTACGTCGATGTAAGCGGCCGGAAAGGCCAAGGCGTGAAGGCGGACGACCTGCTCGACCGCCTCGAAACCAGCGCGCGCGCGGAAGTGGATTCGCGCCACCCGGAATCGCCCGAAGCCGAGCGCGCTGCAATCGGCCACGCCATCGCCATCGGCGCTCTGCGATATTTTCTGCTGCGTTTCACGCGCTCTACCGTCATCGCATTCGATTTTGAAGATGCTCTGAGCTTCGAAGGAGAGACCGGCCCTTACGTTCAGTATGCCGTCGTGCGAGTGAATGGAATTTTGCGCAAGGGCGCCGAGCTAGATCCCGACATCGGCGCGGAGAATTCCAAGAATATCGAGCGGTTGAAGAGCGGCGCACTCGACGTCGCGCCTTTTCTCGCTGCGCCAGCGGGTGACGACCTCTGGGATATCATATTGCTGGCAGGCTCACTCGACTCGCGAGTGGAATTCGCTATCTCGGCGCAAGAGCCGGCGATTCTCGCGCGGTTTGCCTTCGAACTCGCGCAAGCCTTCAACGTCTTCTACCACAAGCACCACATTCTCTCGGAGAAAGACGCCGAAAAGCGCGCCTTCCTTCTGCTGATCACATCCCTGGTGCGCGAACAATTGGTCACCACGCTAGGCGTCATGGGCATCACCGCCCCGGAGAAAATGTGATGGCGAACTTTCGCGGCTACATTTTCAACGCGAAATCCACGATCGAGCGAATCGCGACTCCGGTCGGTCCCTTCGCGAGCCATGGACGACCTTCATCGATCCAGCAAGTTGCCGCAATGTCGAGATGTATCCAGGGAGTGTCCTCGGCGAACTCCTTAATGAACCACGCCGCTGTGATCGCGCCGCCGCCTTTGCCGGTGCCGGTATTGCGAATGTCCGCGATGTTGCTCTTGATCATTTCCTGGTACTCGTCGTCCATCGGCATGGGCCACATTTTTTCGCCGGCAGCCTTTGCGCTCTCCAAAAACTGGTCGAGGTATTCCCTCGGCGTGCCGAATGCGCCGACGTGTACGTTTGCCAGCGCCACCTGGATAGCACCCGTCAGCGTGGCAGCGTCGATCAAGTGAGTGCAGCCAAGCTTCCGCGCGTAGCAGACGCCGTCGGCGAGAATCAAACGGCCCTCCGCGTCGGTATTGATAACCTCAATCGTTTTTCCCGACATGGCCACCTGCACGTCGCCCGGTTTCTGCGCCCGGCCTCCGGGCATATTCTCCGTCGCGGGAATCACGGCGATCACTGGCACAGCAGGCTTCAGCGCCGCAATCGCGCGCATAGCCCCGAGCATCGTAGCGCCGCCACCCATGTCGTACTTCATCTTCTCCATGTTGTCTGCGGGCTTGATCGAGATACCGCCCGTGTCGAACGTCACCGCTTTGCCCACCAGCCCCAAAACCGGTCCGCCCGGCCGCACGTTCTCCGGCGTGTATCTAAGGACGATCACTCGCGGAGGCTCCACGCTGCCTTGCGCCACGCCAAGGAGCGCTCCCATTTTCAGGTCAGAAATTTTGCGCTCGTCGAGAATTTCAACAGCGAGCCCCGTGTCTTTCGCCATGGCTTCGGCGCGCGTGGCGAGCATCCGGGGAGTAAGGCGGTTGGAAGGCTCGTTTATCAGATCGCGCGCGAAATTCTGCGACTCCGCAAGCACGCGGCCGTGCAAGATTGCGGCGGCAAGGTTGGCGCCCAGGCCGGCGTCAAAATTTGCGAGAGACACAGATTCGATTTCGCGGTCCGGCTTCTTGTCCGTATGGTATTTGTTCGATTCGAAATCAGCAGCGATCAACCCTTCCACCACAGCTTGGGCTGCGTTCGGCCCGCGCTCGCCTTCCTGTGTGACGAATACGAATTTCTTTACCCCGTGCGATTTCACGTAGCGCAACGCCGTGCCGGCAATTTTTCGCAAATCGGAGGTCGCAAATTTGCCCGGCTTTCCCGCTCCCACCAGCAGCAGGCGCTGGGCCCCCAGCCCCTCGGGAAAATGAACGAAGACAAGTTCGAGCGCTTTGCCGGTCAGCTCCCCGCTGTCCACGAGCGAGGCAAGCTTGCCCTTCATGGCGCGGTCGATTTCGCCCCCCACGCCTTCGAGCTTATTTTCCTGGTCGAAAATATAAGTAACGAGCGCATCGGTAGAAATAGAAGAAAACGGCTGAGTTTCCAATTGTATCTGCATGTTCCCCTTTTTAATTTATCGCCGTCGCGAGCGGAAGATTGCTTCGCTGGCTTCTCGTTTAGCTTCTTTTTGCCGTTCGGATTCGCGTCGATCGTGGAACTTCTTTCCTTTTGCCACCGCCAGTTCGCACTTTGCTATCCCGTCGCGGAAATAAATCTTTGTCGGCACCACGGTCATGCCCTTTTGCTGGGTTTGCACCAAAAGCCGCTCTATCTCGCGCCGCTTAATCAGCAGCTTCCGCTTTCGAAGCGGGTCGTGGTTGCGAAAGCCGCCGGGCAGATACTCGGGAATGTGACAGTTTACCAGCCAAGCCTCGCCGCCGCGAATTTCCGCGTAGGCGTCCCGCAAAGTTCCTTTGCCCTCGCGAAGCGTTTTTACTTCGGTTCCAACAAGAACAAGGCCGGCTTCCAGACTATCGAGAAGATGGTAGTTGTAGGAGGCGGCGCGATTCTGCGCAACAATTTTGACCCCTTCGTGTTGAGATTTGGTGGCGTTCGATTTCACGCCAACCATGATAGCCGCCGCAAGCAATACGCCGCAAGTCGCAGATTTCGGCCGGTTTCACAAGAGAGTCTATGATTTTTCACATTGCTTTGAGCGAAACCCACACTTGATTCGTCTAATGTACTTACGCAGCACAACACGGACCATTTCTTGCTGCATCTAATAGCGGGTGCTAAACTTCTTGGAGACACAGGGAACCCGCGCGGAGGAACCTTTTTGCGCCGATTAGGATATCTTTCACTCTTGCTGGTCGTGGCTTCGTTGGTGGCCGGCTGCCCGAAATCGGGTGCGGGTTCGGAATATAGCGCCGGCCGCAAGGCCGAGAATATTCAGGACTACGACACTGCGCTGGTTCACTTCGAGCGAGCCCTGCGCGAAGACCCTGCAAACGCCGAGTATAAGCTCCGCACCGCGCAAATGCGCTATGAAGCGGGCATGGCCCACGTCCAACAAGGCCAGGTAGCTCTTAAGAGGGGTGATCTCCAACTCGCACTGGGCGAATTCCAAAAAGCTCAGATGATCGACCCTTCTAATTCCGCGGCGGACCAAGAAGTAAAGCGAACCCTGGACTTGATAGCGCAAAGCGAGGCGCAGAGCCCGAAGCCCGTCAATCCAGCCCCTCAAGAGGATGACCAGCTACTTTCGGGGCCTCCCGAGTTGAAGCCTCTTTCCCGCGAACCAATCAATTTGAAGATGACGAACGATGCGCGCGTGGTGTACGAAACAATCGCGAAGCTTGCAGGTTTGAGCGTAGTTTTCGATCCTGATCTTACAGCCAAGCGGATTACGATTGAGTTGCCGAACGTGACCCTGGAACAGAGTCTGGACACAGTGGCGCTCGCAAGTAAAACGTTCTGGAAGCCAGTCACACCGAACGTAATTTTTGTGGCGCAGGACCAGCCGCAAAAGCGCAAGGACCTCGAGGATGAAGTTGTTAGAACATTTTATCTGTCGAACACAATTACGCCACAAGACTTGACCGAGATCGTGAACGGGTTGCGCCAACTGCTTGATTTGCACCGCCTGCAGCAAGTGAACGCGCAGAATGCAATCGTCATCCGCGACACGCCCGACAAGCTGGCGCTGGCGGCGAAGATTATCCGGGACATCGACAGGTCGAAACCTGAAGTATTGATTCACATTCAGGTGATGACGGCAAGCAGGGACCGACTGCGCGACCTGGGTGTCCTTCCGGGCCAAAGCATCGCGGTTGCGTTCACTCCCCGCTCAAGTCTTCAGCCAAACAGCACCTCCACTACAGGTACCGGCTCGACTACGACGGGCACGACGACCACTACCCCCCAAGTGACGCTGAACTTTTTGAAGCAAGTTGGCTTTCAAGATTGGAGCATCACGCTGCCAGGGGCGCAGGCAAATGCCATTTTGACCGACAGCCAAACGAAAATTATACAGGATCCGGAAATACGCATAACCGATGGACAAAAGGCGACTCTGAAAATCGGTTCGCGCGTTCCGGTAGCCACGGGAAGCTTTCAGGCGGGTGTTGGAGTGGGCGTCACTGGCTCAGCGGGCGTCGTGAATCCATTGGTTAACACGCAATTTCAGTATATCGACGTGGGCGTGAACATCGAGGTGACACCCCGAGTACATCCCGACGGCGAAATTAGCATGAAGCTGATCGTGGATGTTTCTCAAATCACCGGTACCAGCAACATCGGCGGAATCAATCAACCGGTCATCGGCCAGAAAAAAGAGGAAGCTGACATTCGCTTGAAAGAGGGCGAGGTAAGCGTTCTTGGCGGGCTGATCGAGCGAACAGATACAAAGCTCATCAACGGCATACCAGGGCTGGGAGAAATTCCCGCAATCCGCTATTTGTTTTCGGACAACAGCCATGAGGTTGAGGAAGACGAAACCTTAATCGTTTTGACACCTCATGTTATTCGGCTGCCTGCGTTTTCTGCTAGCAATCTCCGTTCGATGGCAGCGGGTACAGACTCGAACGTGCGCGTTTATCACGAAGATTCTGAAGTGATGCCCGAGGGTGGACCGGCGCAACCGGCGGCTGCGGCCGTTGCCCCCACTCCCGCGGTGGCTCCGGCCATGGTGCCAACCTCCGCGCCACAAGCAGGAACTGCCGCTGCACGGCTTCACTTCGAGCCTGCGGCAACAACCATGAAGGTGGGTGACACTACAACACTGGGCCTTGCAGTTTCGAATGTGAATGATCTTTACTCTATTCCTCTTCTGGTGCACTACAACCCGGCTGTAATTCAGGTGGAAGAGGTCCGCAACGGAGGATTTCTCTCAGGCGGGACGCAGGAGATTGCCATCGTGCAACGAATCGACTCGCAGCGCGGCGAAGTGGTTGTCTCCGCCACGCGCCAGCCCAACACGCCGGGAATAAACGGCACTGGAACGCTACTGGGCTTCGTTATCCGCGCCATTGCACCCGGCAACTCGTCTCTGCAAATATTGCAAGTGAATGCGCATGACTCGCAGCAGCGGACGATTCCGATGGTGTCCGGAGAAGCCACGATTCAGGTGCAGTGATCGAAATGATCGGGATTTTCAGCCTTCAAGTTCTTCGCGGATCCCCGCGGCCGCGCTTATCAGCATCCGGAATTTCGGGGCGCACGCGACCAATCGCCGCAGGCATGACGCTCATCGAGCTGATCCTTGCTTGTGCGATTCTTCTGATCTTGGCGACCGCGGCGATACCATTAGCGCGGGTCACAGTGAAAAGGCACAAAGAGGATGCCCTTCGTTACGACCTGCGGCAAATGCGTGACGCTATCGATCGCTACAAAGATGCGGCTGACAAGGGTCAAATCCAAGTTCAGGCCGGCACCGAGGGATATCCGCCGGACTTGCAGACACTGGTTCACGGCGTCGCGCTGACTGGGGTGACCGGCAAAAATATCCGGTTTCTCCGCAGAATTCCAATTGATCCAATGACGGGAACTCAAGATTGGGGAATGCGTGCTGTCCAGGATGATACCGATTCAGGTTCCTGGGGCGGCCAGGACGTCTTCGATGTATTCACTAAGTCATCGGGAACCGCGCTGAATGGAACCAAGTACTCCGACTGGTAGTCACGGATGGGGGTTGGGAATGATACGCCGGGATAAAAGCAAAACGAATCGCGCCAGTGGCAACTGGAGAACGCAACGCGGATTTACCATGATTGAGTTGATGGTTGTGATTGCAATCATCATGATCCTAGCTACGATTGCCGCCGGAAACTATCAAAAATCCGTTGTGCGTGCTCGAGAAACGACCTTGCACACCGACCTGAGAGTCATGCGCGATGCAATTCAGCATTACACGGAAGATAAAGAAGCGGCGCCGAGTTCACTCGATGATCTGGTGAGCGCGCATTATATCGCGCAGATTCCGAACGATCCGATGACGGGTACGAAAGACTGGGTCACATCTTCGGAAGATTTGGACGTAAGCCCCGAACAAAGCAGTTCGGGAATCACCGACGTGCATTCTTCTTCAGACAAGATATCGCCCTTTGAGAATGATCCTTACAGCTCTTGGTGACGAGCTGACGCTGGCTCTGGAATGTGGCCCTGATCTTGCGCTGACGGCAACGAACGTATGGCGCTGAAAAAATTGGCAGTCCGGCAGATTTGACCGCATCGCGCACATCCGCTATTATGTTTTCGCGGGGTGGAGCAGCCTGGTAGCTCGTCGGGCTCATAACCCGGAGGTCGTTGGTTCAAATCCAACCCCCGCAACCATTCCTTTTATTCCACATTCCCTGCTGTATCTCTGAGCCCTAAAATCCGGGCTGACATTCTTCCGTTCGGCCCGGCTTCACCGGACCGGGGCCGGAGGTCGTTGGTTCAAATCCAACCCCCGCAACCATTCCTTTTATTCCACATTCCCTGCTGTATCTCTGAGCCCTAAAATCCGGGCTGACATTCTTCCGTTCGGCCCGGCTTCACCGGACCGGGGCCGGAGGTCGTTGGTTCAAATCCAACCCCCGCAACCATTCCTTTTATTCCGCATTCCCTGCTGTATCTCTGAGCCCTAAAATCCGGGCTGACATTCTTCCGTTCGGCCCGGCTTCACCGGGCCGGGGCCGGAGGTCGTTGGTTCAAATCCAACCCCCGCAACCATGGGCGCTTTGAGGTAAAAGCTTGAAGCGCCCTTCTTACTCCTAGTTACAAGCCAGCCTGTCGCAGTTCCTTTTCTAATTTATCGCCGCCGAGGTGTTCCTGTTCCCCGAATTGGGAACAACTGGGAACAGATCGCCATAAATCGCCCTTCCTTCTAGGCTGATTGCTCTTTCATTTGTTGAAGCGTGTACCAATCCTTCGAAACTATGATCCGCTACCGTCAGCGCGCAAAACAGCGAGTAACGCGGTGGGCACCAACCAAAATCGCCGGACTCGTCGATAAATATCTACATCGCTTTCGTATTATGGTGCCGCTGGTCTTTTTCGCGCCGCGCGTCACGCCGGTTGCTCTTCGTCGGCGTGTCTGGCGATTTGCGGTCAACCTCCGCCGTCATCTTTTACGCCGATGCGGACAGTTTCGCCGGAATTGGAAGTACTTGCCGGTAATCCGAC
This sequence comes from uncultured Acidobacteriota bacterium, assembly GCA_963698005.1. Lineage (GTDB taxonomy): Bacteria > Acidobacteriota > Terriglobia > Acidiferrales > UBA7541 > Palsa-295. The sequence continues at coordinate 415,257 of OY969113.1, read as the reverse complement.
TGATAGGAGCTAAACCTGTTTGGATCGTTTACGCGATATCAGATTGATGTGACCGTCAAGTCCTTCCTGCTAGAGAGTAAGTGCCGGCGATCGAAAGTGTCGCGACGGGCGCGGCCGGAGGGAACGCAGCTTTCAGCTTCATGGTTGCCCGGTAGCTTAGAATAGGTTGGTTGAAGTAAGCTTAGCGAATCGCAGCTGGGTCATACGAGGCCGGATGTACGTTTCTCCAAACGCCGGGCGTTCGTGAGTAAAATGATCGTGGTGGAGGGAAGTTGTTGACACCGAGTTGGTTGGAACGAGTTTCCAATGAATAAATCCTCGGCATCTGTTTCGGAAGCCGCGACGAAAGCCGAGCTATCGAAGAGCGGCGGCGCAGCGTTTTCGACTGAGCCGCTGCTGAACATTCTGGAACTGATTTTCGCCGGCGCGCCACTCCAGGACGTGTTGGCGTCGATTGCGCGCCTCGTCGAATCGCAAGTTGAAGGGATGCTGTGCACGATCTGGTTGCCTGACGAGGACGGCAAGCACGTTCGGTGTGTGGCGGCGCCGGGCATTCCGAATTTTCGCGACCACGTTGGAGTGATGGCGATCGGGCCGAAGGGCGCGTCGTGCGGCACGGCGATCTACCGGAAGCAGCCGGTCTTCGTGCATGACATTCTAACGGACCCTCTTTGGGACGATTACCGGCACATGGTGATTCCGTTCGGGATTCGCGCGGTCTGGTCGCGGCCACTTTTTGCGCGCGACGGAAAGGCGCTCGGCACGTTTGCGATGCACTATCGGGAAGTGAAGAGCCCGCAGCCGATCGACCTTCAGCTGATCGAGAACGCAAGCCACATCACCGGAATCGCGATCGAGCGGCACCTGAGCGAAGAAAAGCTGCGACACGAGCGCGACAACGAGGCGAAGCAGAGGCTATATCTGGAGCAGGAGATTCGTTCGGAGTTTGGATCAATCATCGGCGAGAGCGTGGCGCTGAAGGAGACGTTGAATCTGGCGTCGGTGGTGGCGCCAACCGATTCCACAGTGTTGATTCAGGGCGAAACAGGAACCGGCAAGGAGCTAATCGCGAGGGCCATTCACGAATCGAGCAGCCGAAAGGACCGCGCGTTTGTGAAGCTGAATTGCGCCGCGATACCGCTGGGGCTGCTGGAGAGCGAGCTATTTGGCCACGAAAAGGGAGCGTTCACTGGAGCGATTGCTCAAAAAGCGGGACGCTTCGAACTGGCGGACAAAGGCACACTGTTTCTCGACGAAGTGGGAGACATTCCGCTGGAGCTGCAGGCAAAGTTACTTCGAGTTCTGCAGGAGCACGAATTCGAGCGGCTGGGCAGCAACCGAACACACAAGGTGGATGTGCGGATGATCGCGGCGACGCACCGGAATTTGGCGTCGATGGTGAAACAGGGGACATTCCGCGAGGACCTTTACTACCGGTTGAAAGTGTTTCCGGTAAACCTGCCTGCGCTGCGGCAGCGCGCGGACGACATTCCAACGCTAGTGCGGCATTTTGCGGCGCTCTACGCGCGGCGGATGAACAAAACGATCGAGGAAATTTCGGCAGAGACGCTGGAGGCGCTAGTGCGCTACCGGTGGCCCGGGAACGTCCGCGAGCTGCAGAATTTTATCGAGCGCGCGGTGATTCTCTCGCCGCACTCGGTGCTGCGCGCGCCAATTTCGGAGCTGGAGTCTTACGCGCCGCAGCGGATGGCCGAGCCGCCGATGACGCATCTCGCACAGGTGGAGCGCGACCAAATCGTCCGCGCATTGGAAGCGACCAATTGGGTGATCGGCGGCCGAAAGGGCGCAGCGGAGCGGCTGGGGATGAAGCGGACCTCGCTCGTTTACAGGATGAAGAAGCTGCGCATCAAACGCACTCCGTCAAAGTGAATCGACTTTTTGCCGGTTTCGACTAGATCCGTTCCGTTCGGCTACATCTGGCAATCAGCGTGACGGAAATCCGTCGGTGACGAATTTCCGTCGCGGATTCGTCAGTCTTCCGACGAGAAGTGTTCGTCCTGGTCAGCTGCCATCCTCCCCTTTTCAAAAGACTTAAACCAAACCTCGCGACCGTCGAGGGAGCTGCGCCTTTTGGTCTGGCAGTTGCACTGCTCTCGGAGTTCAGATGCCGAGGAGCATTTATGACGAAAACCAACCCAACGAACGGGCAAGGCTGCTGCACACCGACGACGATACACAACGTCGACGCGGACGGCGTGAATGTGTTCTACCGGGCTGCGGGAGATACGTCCGCGCCGGTCGTGCTGTTGCTGCACGGATTTCCAGCGTCGTCGTTCATGTTCCGCGAACTGATTCCGCGCCTCGCGGACGACTATCGCGTAATCGCGCCGGATTTGCCAGGCTTCGGATTTACAAAAGTTCCCGCGGAGCGAAACTACGTCTACACATTCGACGGGCTGGCGAAGACAATCGACGCGTTCACCGACGCGCTGAAGCTCAAGCGCTACGCGATCTACGTGTTTGATTATGGCGCGCCGACCGGATTTCGTTTGGCGACCGCGCATCCGGAGCGGATCACGGCGATCGTCTCGCAGAACGGCAACGCGTATGAGGAAGGACTTGGCGACGCGTGGGGACCGATCCGCAAATATTGGTCCGAGCCGACCGCGGAGAACCGCGAAACGATCCGAAAGGCCATTCTGAATCTGGACGGAACGCGCTGGCAGTACACGCACGGCGTGGCGAATCCGGACAGCGTGCCGCCCGAGTCGTACACGCTGGATACGGCGCTGCTCGAACGGCCGGGCAACAAAGACATTCAGCTCGACCTGTTCCTGAATTATGCATCGAACGTGAAGCTCTATCCGAAATTTCAGGAGTATTTCCGCAAGTCGAAGCCGCCGCTGCTTGCGATTTGGGGAAAGAACGATCCGTTTTTCATTCCGGCCGGGGCGGAAGCGTTTCGAAAGGATATCCCAAACGCGGAGGTTCAATTTCTCGATACGGGACATTTCGCGCTGGAAACGCACGTGATTGAGATCGCCGCCGCGATGAAGGAGTTCCTCGACAACGCGCTGAGGACGGGCCACGCGGGCGCTGGTCGATAGCGGAAGCGGTAGCCACTGGCAGCTGATTGTCGAGCGAATTCAAACGAGGGGAAAACGATGGAACGTCGGAAGTTTCTGGAAACGCTCACGGCGGCATCGCTAGGCGTCGCGCTGGGAGGCAGGCTTGCGCGGGCGGAAAACGCCGCGCAAGCCAGCGCGAGTCCAGCGGCACCGGCAGTGAAAGGGAGTGGGTTTCCTGAGAACTCGACAATCGTGCTGGTACACGCAGCGTGGGCAGACGGCTCGTGCTGGAGCAACGTGATTCTGCCTCTCGAGCGGCACGGGCTGAAAGTGACGTGTGCACCAATCCCGCTCACCTCACTCAGCGACGACGCGACGGCGTTGAGCCGGGCACTTGAACGGACTGCGGGCCCTGTTGTACTGGTAGGACACGCGTACTCCGGAGCCGTGATCGCCGCCGTGAAGGAAGGGCGAGTGAAATCGTTGGTCTATGTGACGGCACTTGCGCCGGATGAAGGCGAGACCGTTGCGAAGGTTTTCTATCGGGATACGCCGAGCCCTCAGCAGCCAAAGATGGTTCCCGATGCCCACGGCTACGTGTGGATGCCGGACGACGCGTTTCGCAAGGCGCTCGCGCAAAAGGCGTCGGCGGATCAAGCCAAGATAGCGGCTGCCGTGCAACGTCCGATTTCCGTTCAGTGCATTCAAGAGCCCGCGCCGGTGCCGCTGTGGAAGGCAAAGCCCTCGTGGTATCTGGTGGCGGAAGACGACCTGATGATCAACCCCAAGACGCAGCGCTTCATGGCGGACCGGATGCACGCTACGGTTCGGCCGCATCCCGTGGATCACACGCCCATGTATGCATCACCGGCCGTGGTGGTTGACGTGATCCTGGAAGCTGCGCGCAAGACACTTTCGCAATAGGGACGGACTTCATGGACGTGGAATCTGTCGCCGTCGTGACCGGTGCGAGCCAGGGAATCGGGAAAGCCACAGCGCTGAGACTGGCGCGCGACTTCGCCGCCATCGTGCTAGTGGCACGAGACAAAGAGAACCTCGAGACGGCGGCGAAAGATGTGCGCTCAGCCGGCGCGGAAACGGAGTTCCTCGCCACCGACCTTCGCGAGCCGCAAGCAGCGGAGACAGTGGTGAAGACAGCGCTCGATCGCTTCGGAAGAATCGACGCGCTGCTCAACATCGCAGGCGCCGTGCCGCAGATCGATCTCTTCGAGATGACCGATGTGCAGTGGGACGACGGCGCCGCGCTGAAGCTGCATGGTTCGCGGCGGTTGACGATGCGGGCCTGGGATGCGTTGAAAAAGACGAACGGATCGGTCGTGTTCATGTCCGGAAGCGCGGCATTTGATCCCAAACCGGCGTTCGCGGCAGTGGCAGTGATTAACGCGGCCATCAATGCGCTCGCGAAGTCGTTCGCGGAGCAGGGAATCAAGGACGGAGTGCAGGTAAATAGCGTGTCGCCGGGTGCGGTGATGACCGGAAGACGGCGCGCGTTCTTCGAAAAATGGGCGCCTGCACACAGCGTGACTGTGGAAGAGGCCATGTCGCGGTTCCCGCAACAAGCCGGCATCACGCGATTCGGAAAACCGCAAGAAATCGCGGACCTCATGGCGTATCTGGTTTCACCGGCCGCGAAATGGATGACGGGCGCAGCACTTCGAATGGACGGTGGAGAGATAAAGGGCGTATGAGCGGGCGCGTTGCGGCGGAGGACGGGCCAATGGATTCGAGCAATTTGAAACGAATGAGCGCCGACCGGCCGGACTTTGACCTGAGCGCCTTTTTCCCAGTGAAGGTTGCGAAGAAAGAGGAGGACGCTGTGGATCGTCGTGAGTTTTTGAATGTGATTTCATCGGCATCGTTTGCGGCGACACTGGGCTGCTCGCTCCCGGATTTCTCGACGGCGCAGGATTCCGCACCGGCGGGCGGCAAAGCGAGCGACACAGGATCGTTCGAAGGTTCGCAAGTTGCAGTGGCGGGCAACACGATTTACGTCCGGCGATACGGAAAAGGGCCGGCGATTCTAATGGTTCACGGCTTCCCACGAACGAGCTTGATGTGGCGGCATCTTGCTCCGCAGCTTGCGGAAAATCACACGGTGATTTGCGCGGACCTTCGTGCGTACGGCCGCAGCGGAACACCGGCGTCTACAGACGACCACTTTCCGTACTCGAAGCGCGCGATGGCGAAAGAACTGCTGGAAGTGATGACGAAGCTCGGCTTCCCGACTTTTACGCTCATCGGCCACGATCGCGGAGGACGCGTTTCTTATCGCATGGCGCTCGATCATCCAAAGAGCGTTGAACGCCTCGCCGTCTTCGACGTGATTCCGATCTACGAAGCGTGGAGCCGGACCGATGCGCGATTCGCTCAAACCTACTGGCCGTGGATTCTCTTGAGCCAGAAGCAGTCGCTGCCGGAAAGCTATTTGCTCGGCGCGCCCGATGCCGTTTTCCACAACCCTTTCGGGCAAGGCTCGTTCGGGGCGGAACTTCTCGAAGAGTACGTGTCGAATTACCGAGATCCGGCGCGCGTACACGGAATCTGCGAAGAATATCGAGCCGCTGCGACGATCGACGTGGAGCACGACCGCGCGGACAAAGACGCGTCGCGAAAAATCGAATGCCCCATGCTGCACCTGTGGGCTGAAGGCGGTCCGCTCGATACGTTTTACGCGAAAGAGGGTGGGCCGCTGGGAATCTGGCGCCAGTGGGCTCCGCGAGCTCACGGCCAAGCGATGAAAGGCGGGCATTTCTTCCCGGAAGAAAACCCGAACGACACGGCGGCGCTAATCAAACAGTTCCTCACTGCATAAAATGACCCTTGCGAATAGATCGTGCGGCGGGGTGCGCCGCGAAATTAAGGAGGCATAGAGATGAAGACGTGGAAGAAAGTTGCGATCGTGGTGGTCGTGGTGTTGATCGTCGGGTTGTGGTACTGGTTCCGGCCGGACCGGCTCTTCAGCAATGTAAGAGTGGACGAAGCCATGCCAGTTGCGCAAGGCGCAGCGGCTGCCCTGCCGCTCGAGTCGGGAACCTTCTACACGATCCTGCATCCGACATCGGGCACGGCGACGGTCTACAAGATGGCTGACGGGACGCACATGCTGCGATTCACCAATTTCGATACGTCGAACGGGCCGGATGTACACGTCTACATGGTAGCCGCGGACGATGCGAAGGATGCGGCGACGGTGGAACGTGCAGGATTCGTCGACTTGGGCGTGATCAAAGGTAACGTCGGCGACCAAAACTACACGCTTGGTAGCGACTTCGACTTGGCAAAATATCGCGCAGTGTCCATCTGGTGCAAACGATTCAGCGTGAATTTCGGAGCCGCGGCATTGAAGCCAGCCCAATTGTCGGGGCAATAATAGGAAACAGGACTGAGCCGTTGACGGTCATTCTCTTGGGGCGACGTGATTATCGGAAAAATGTCCGCTTGTAGCCGATGCCGAGGACCTGCAGAACTAATCCAACGATGACGACACACACCCGTTTGAAAGACCCTTTGTAATCTCATTTCGAGCTCACTGTGTGCGGCCGGTAATCCACTCGAACGGACACAATCTCAAAAGGGTGAGCCGTCACGATGATTTGGTGATTTGTGATGCTGAGCGGAACACCCTCCGGCTGCTCCATCAGATTTGTCAGGATGGCCGATGTAGCGCCAGTCGGCACTGTCATTCGCACATCGCCAGTCGTTCCGGCCCACTCGTAGAATCGGAAAATCAAGCCGTCGCTGTCCTCGGCCTTCTTCATCGCCGTCAGAACCACGTTTGGATTGCTCACGCTGACAAACGATTGCTCAGGCGGAAGTACGCCTTCATGCCCTTCGAGCTGCATCGACTGCAGTTCGTAATTGAAGTCGTACCCGCGCCGCACTGTCATCGCCTGCTTCCAATCACCCGCGTGCGGATAGAGTGAATACCTGAAGTGATGATGCCCGCGATCGGCATTCGGATCGGGCCACGTTGGCGAGCGCAGCAACGAAATCCGCAGCACATTTCCTTTCGCGTCGTAGCCGTATTTCGATTCATTGATCAGGCTAAAGCCGTGCTTTCCGTCTCCCAAATCAGCCCAACGCAGGGCAGGCACTTCGAATTTCGCTTGCTCGACCTTATTGTTGCGTGTGGTCGGCCTTTCGATCGAGCCATACGGAATTTCGTACGTTGCCTCACCGCTGGAAGCCGCCAACGGAAACGCCGCTTTTAGAAGAATGTGCGTCTCATACCAATCGATGTCGTTGACCACGTCCACGCGGTTAATGCCTGCGTACAGCGTGATGTCCTGCACAAATTTCGAGCTTTGCCACGTCCGCGTCACACGGATCGACGCACGCAACGGGCCTTTGTCCATAAGTTGCACCGAATCCGCCTGGTCGATGTTGGTAAACACTTTCTCGAAGTCCGAATCGATATTCCAAGCATCGTAATCCTTTGGAGTGTCTTTGAATCCGATCAGTTGGTTGCCGCAGCCGCCTGACGCAATCGACTCGAAACTCGACTTTTTGTCGTACAAGCTCTTGATGCATCCGGTTTGCGCATCCACCGTTACGCGCAGAAATTCGTTCTCGAGCGTCAGTCCATCTGTCTTTAAGTCCGTCGGCACTTCGCGCGCCTCCGGCACAACGTGAAGAATCTCATATCCCATCGAGGGCACATTCCTCGCTTCCAGCAGCAGCTCGTAACTATTCGTCGTTGGGTCGCTCGAAAGTATCTGCATCGGCAACGCATTCCCTTTCGCGTCAAGCACGGCAATTCCGCTCTTCGCCGGTTCGGGCATCTGCACATTTACTTCCACTAGATCGGTCCGCTCCCACACCAGCGGATTCCAAACCATCACCGGCACTCCAGGGATTGCGTTCGTCTTCATTTCGCTCGCGATTCTGTGAAATCCGCGGATGCTCGCATTGGTCGATATCCAACGAACATCGTCATAGTCACGCTGCGCGTCCTGATAGATGACGCCGATTCCCGATCCGGCGGCGAGATCGTGAAATTGATTGAAGAGCACTTTCTTCCAAGCTTCCGTGAGGCGCATAGCCGGATAAGGCGCGCCGTCAGCCCACGCCAGAGATGAAATTTTCTCGGCGTTCAACATCTGCTCCTCGGCCTCGCGCATATTGCGCTTGTGGTTCGACTGCGTGGTGAACACGCCGCGGTGATATTCGAAGTACAACTCGTCATTCCACACCGGCAAGCTGATTTTGCCCGCAGGCGGGTCCTGCAGCCTGGTATTCCCCGCTGCCAATGTTTTGTAATTCCACACCGGCGAGCGCTCCGTATCCAATTTGTTTTCGACGTCCGAGAAAAATCCTTGCGCCACTCCCCACGTGATCGGCGGAAATACCATTTTCCGATCCGACCAATGTATTCCCGTGTCCAGCATGCTGCGCGTCGGGCCGCCGCCGTGGTCGCCCACGCCAAAGAGATGCATCATTTCCGTGACCCCTGGATTCAGCTCACGCGATTGCGCCACGTCTCCCGCGATTCGAACCGGGTCGATATCGTTCGCGTAGTCATGCGGGAAATACGCCAGCACGCGGCTGCCATCCGGCGACTGCCACCAGAAAAGTTTCATCGGTAGTTTAGTCGTGTCATTCCAAGCCATCTTCTGCGTCACGAAATAATCCATTCCGGATTTCTTGTAAATTTGCGGCAACTGCCAGTTATATCCAAACGAATCGGGATTCCAGCCGATCCGCACGTCCACGCCGAACTTATCTTTAAAATACCGCTTGCCAACGAGTAGTTGCCGCACGAGCGATTCGCCGTCCGGCATATTCAAATCCGGCTCAACCCACATGCCACCGACCATCTCCCAGCGCCCTTGCTTCACGCGATCTTGAATTTGTTTCAGTTCATCCGGATACTTGTCGGCAATCCATTCGCTGTAGGCGGCCGCCGATTGCGTGTACGTGTACTGCGGATATTCATCCATCAGTTGCAGGGCCGTCGTAAAAGTTCGTCGCACGACATCCACCGTCTCCGTCCACGGCCACAGCCATGCCGCATCAATATGGGAATTCCCCGTCAGGCGGACTTCCGTTCCCTGCAATTCCGGCCTCATTTTTTCCAGTGCGCTCTGAGCCCCCCTCAAAGACGCATCAAAAACCTGCTGATTCGCCTGTTTCAGCGCATTCAGATTCACGGCTCCCGCAGCGGAGTCGAATTGCTGCTTCACGGCTGGCGAATTCACCCACAGGCCGCGCGTCAGCAAAGCGACCGACTCCAGTTCTTGCACCAAGTCCGACGGATTCGGTCGCGCCTCTGAAAAATCGATCTTGAGATTAGCGCCCGCGAAGGTTTTCTGGTCCACCGTATGCAGCAGCTTTACCGCCACGAGAATCCTGTCTCCTGGCTTGGCATCGTCGAAGAGAACAATCGGCTCAAGGTCTTCGCCCATTGCCACCCGCCGTCCGTTGTAATAAATAATCTGCGGCATCGGCCCATTCGCATAAGCCTGAAACTGAAACCAAATCTTCGCGCCCGACAAATCGTAGCCGTTCAGATTCTTCGGTACTTCGACCACGCGGCGGTACCACACAGCATCGCTCGGAGCCCGTGTGTTCGCCTGCACCACCGGCCAACTCGAATCATCTAAGCTGAGCGCCTCCCCGTGAGGCACGTCCCCGGCATGGAATCTCCACTCGTCGGCAGGAAGACTCGTTAAATGTCGCAGCGCGCGCACAACGTCTTCCGCTCCGGACGCGCCGTCTATTTTGCGCCTCAATATCGTGGGCGTTTTTTCGTTGATGCGCATGAATACGCCCTCGATGGAGCTCCCGTCCGAGGAAAGCTTCCCTTCATATGAAAACGGCCCGATTGCGAATTTCAGCACGGAGTTCTCGTACGAAATGGAACTGAGCGCGTTGTCGAAGTCAAAGTCGTCTACCAGATCGACAATGCCTCTCAGCGTCCCTCCCGAAGATGAAATATGCAGAACGATGCGCCGTTCGGTCCCCGAGTCCCGCACTTGGCCTTGCCAATCGCCATCGATTCCTTGCGCGCGCGCCTGCACGGCCAGCACGAGGCTCGCGACAAAAATTAGCAGCGCCAATGCAGTTCGCCTTTTCATCTGTTCACCTCTGTAATCCTTGCGGATTTGGGGCTCTCAGCGACAACTACCCGCGGCACAAAGCGGCAGCCCCGGCGATGCCCGCATCGGCGCCGTATTTTGCCCGGACGATTGGGATCTCGGTGGCGCGCCGGTTAATCGACCAGTTCGGAAGTTGCTCCCGGATTTGCCCAAAGAATGCGCTCATCAACTCAGACACGCCGCCTCCCAAAATTATTATTTCCGGCTCAAGCAGATCAATGATGTTTCCGATCCAGACTGTGAGCAGAGCCGCGCTGGTTTCCAGCACTTGCGTAGCGAGTGGATCGCCTTGTCGAAACGCTTCCGCCACCGTCTCTGCTTGTACCGCTTCCAAATTTCCTCCAGCTAGTTCAAGTAACTTGGCTCCAGCTTCGGCGGATTCTGCGATGCGCGCCCGCGCGCGTCTCGCAATGGCGGGACCCGAGCACAGAACCTCGATGCAGCCAAGTTTTCCGCACGCGCAGCGGGGTCCGCGATAATCGATCGTGACGTGGCCACCTTCAGCCGCGCTCCCCGTGCGGCCATGATAGATACGTTGATCGAACGCAATCCCTGTCCCGATACCCGTGCCCAGCGTGGCATAAAACACATCGCGGTACCCGACGCCCGCTCCCCAAATAGCTTCCGCCAGCCCGGCTGCATTGGCATCATTGTCGATTCGCGCTCGAACTCCAAACACGCGCTGCACTTCGGCAGCCAGAGGAAAATTCCGCCAGCAAGAAATGTTGGGCGGATTGATCACAATGCCCGCGCGCGGATCGAGCGGGCCCGGCGAGCAAATCCCGATGCCCGCCAACGAAGACCGCGCATCAGGCCGCGCCGCGAAGACTGCGTTGACGGCGTTGACGAGGCAGCCGAAACCGGCTTCCGCGGAACCGTTCGCAATCATAGGAACGCGCGTCTGAAAAAGAATCGCGCCGCCGGCATCGACAAGCCCAGCCGCGACCTTCGTGCCGCCGATATCGACCCCGAGCGTTGGCCATTCCGCTGCAGCCTTTTCCTTCATTCCGACTTCCTACTCATACTTCGCACTCCCCAAGATCGACAATCCAAGAACATACGCAAAACAAACCGCCGGCACCAACATCGCCGCGTGCATTCCAAAGTTATCTCCCACCCATCCCACCGCCGGAGGCACCAGCGCCCCGCCAAGGATGGCCGTGCAGAGGATCCCTGATATCGTGCCCTGATTTTCCGAAAAACTATTGATCGTCCCGCTGAAGAGCAGTGTGATCAGAACCGAAGTGAAAAAACCGCATGCAGCAAATCCGACCGCCGACATATCTTTGGACCCAAAGTCGGCAAAGAGCAGAAAACTTAGAGCTAGAAATGAATAGAGACGCAAAATCCTCCGGCTCCCAAATCGATTCAAAACCGCGCCGCTTAACAATCGCCCAGTACCCTGCAAGCCCCAAAAAAGTGCGACGATTAGTGCAGGTAATGTAGGTAAGACTTTCGAGAGGAAGTTCGTAGCACGGAGATTTGCAACGTCTCCACTCAAGCAGTGCACGCGCTTGAAGAACTCTACAATCCAAGACGCTGTTCCCACTTCCGCTCCCACATAGCAAAAAATGCCCAGGGCATATGCCAACACCAGAGGGTTTCTGATGAGTCTGCCCAGTTGATCCATCCGAAATCCGTCAGTCGTTCTTGTCCCCGTCGATGGAAATCGCGCTGCTGCAAGACACACCAATAACACGAACGATAGCAGCGCGAAAACGACATAAAGGCTCTGCCAACTTCGACCAGTTCCGCGGATGAAAGCCAGGATAAACGGTCCAAGAAAAGCGCCAATGCCGCAGAAGCCGATCGTCAGAGTAAGGTTGCGATGATAATTTTCCGCGCGGTCCAAGTTCTGGATCAGAGGATTTCCGGCAGTCTGTACCATCGTAACTCCGACCCCGACGGCAAAGATCATGGCCAGCATTCCCGCGTAACTTTGCGCCCAAACGATCGCCAAACATCCGAAGGCCATGAGCGCCACGCCGACCAGAAGCAAAGGCTTGGCTCCGAAGCGATCCATCAGCAGGCCGGTGGGAATCGAGCACAGACCGTAAGCCAGGAAGAAACTGAAAGCCAGCAGGCCGGCAGCGAAAAGACTCAAATCATATTGTTTGATCACTTCAGGAATGACTACGCCCAGGACGTTCGTGATCATGCCGAACGTGAAATAGGCAAGGAATATCACCCACAGCAAACCGGACGGGCGTTCTGGCAATAGATTAACCTCGCGAAGAAAGCCGTTAAAAGTGCAGCAGTCGCACCGGTTTCCTCATCGCGTCGAAATTTTTGCAGCTTGGATGCAACCTCGCATCGATGTGCCGGATGTTTCGGACATTATCGTTAGCGAGTCGAAACGCATCAGCCGAATCCGGCATTTGGCGCTCATCTTAGGTTGTGGCAGAAAGCAAGTCAACGAACAGAGACTGCCCCGGGGCTAAGCCCTGATTAACGCGCAAACCGGACATGTAGATTTGCGGCAAAAAGTCTCATTTGGGACAAATGGAATGCCGGGCACACAGGCGAGATTGACGCCTTCTTACGCACTGACCCCTCACGCTGCTTTATGTGGCAGTTTGATGAATCGGTTCGATACTGCGCCAACATCCGCTTAAGGGGCCGGTGGCAATAACGTTCCTGATGAAATTCTCGCGAGCGAATACCGACATATTGACCGGAATCGTACATTTTTCCCGGACAAGCGCCAGACCGCCATTAGTTTGCCCCGCCAATTCAGGCGGGCTTACAGAGACTAGGACCTGGTGCGTGCGCGGAGAATCCGAAGCATGCACCGCAGCGGCTCGGCAGCGCCCCAGAGCAACTGGTCGCCGACGGTAAACGCGCCGAGAAATTCGGGTCCGAGATTCAACTTGTGAAGGCGGCCAACCGGAATGTTGAGCGTTCCGGAAACGGCCGTGGGTGTGAGGCAACGAACGGTCGATTCTTTGTCGTTGGGGATCACACGTATCCACGGGTTTGCCGCAGCGAGCATCTGTTCGATTTCCTGTAGCGGAACGTCTTTCTTCAGCTTGATGCAGAGGGCCGCACTATGGCAACGCATGGTCCCGATGCGGACACAGATGCCGTCAACGGGCACGGGCGGATCGATCCCCAGGATCTTGTTAGTCTCGGCCATTCCTTTCCATTCTTCTTTAGTCTGGCCGCCGGGCATATCCTTATCGATCCACGGAATTAGACTCCCGGCGAGGGGTACGTCGAATTCCCGGACGGGCAAGGAGCCGGAGCGCTGCGCTTCGATGACCATGCGATCGACTTCGAGCGCATCTTCCGATGGAGCTTTTCGCGCGGGCTCGGTGAGGCACTCCATCTGCTTCACCAGCTCCAGCATTTTTGCGGCGCCGGCGCCGGACGCTGCTTGATAGGTCATGGTCGTGATCCACTCGACGAGGCCGGCTTTCAGCAGCGCGCCGATGGCCATCAACATCAAACTGACGGTACAGTTTCCGCCGGCAAATGTGCGCACGCCATGCGCGAGTCCGCGTTCGATCACGTCGGAGTTCACAGGATCGAGAACGATTACGGCGTCGTCGCTCATACGCAGGGTGGACGCGGCATCGATCCAATACCCCTTCCAGCCGCCCTGGCGCAGCGGCGCATACACGTCGGTTGTGTATTCACCTCCCTGCGTGCTAACCAGGACATCGCAACTCGCAAGCTCACGGAAGTTCGTTGCGTCCTTGAGGGTCGCTCCGTCACCTTCTTTAGGCGAGGCTCCGCCGATATTAGAAGTGGAAAAGAAAACAGGCTCGAGACCAGCGAAGTCGTCTTCCTCCCGCATTCTTTGCAGGAGAACGCTGCCGACCATTCCTCGCCAGCCGATGAATCCAACTCGCAACATGAATCTCCGGAATGCCGATTAGTTTACCTTGTTCCGTTGCGTTTTTTGGACAGCCATGGCCCGAGAACGATTTCGTTCGACTATAAGTTCTATCGCATCCTTAAGGCGGACGGCTCACCTCAACGCGTCCTACTTGCTACTTTGCAGCGGGTGGATTCGCAAAGCCAGTCGCAGAGCTGATTCGACCGTCCAGCCCTAGCACAAACGCATTGGTGCCACTCATCAGTTCCCGGCCGTCGGCAGCGCTTGCGATCCACTCTGCGAGCACGACGCCTTGGCAGTGACGCACGTCGCCCTTGCGACGCATTCGGATGCCGGGCATGAATCGCTGGGCGGCTCCGGCGTGGGCCGAGAGGTCGGCCAAGCCGTCGAGCAAACTGAAGCGGTCGCGGAACCGGACATCCGGCGTAGCGATCTTGGCGAACGCCGCTTCCCGAGCGCGGTCATCAGTTACCGCCCAGGCTTCAAACCATTCGTCCACGATACCGGCCGCTCCGGCAAACACTTCGTCGGAAACAAGGTTTGCGAAAAGCGAAAGCTGGAAGCGCCAGCCCTGCACGTGCTCGTCACGCACCGTCGCTTCGGGAAATTCATGGAGAAGGTGAAGGCGGGTTCCGGCTTCGCACGGCTCCAGAGAGATCGTCACGCGTGAGCTGCCCGCGGGAATTGGCTTGCCGGTGGCAAATCCGTAGGTGAACACGATGCGTTCCGGAGGAACGACTTCCAGGACTTCGCCAAGCGCTTCCACTCCACCGGGGTTGCGAATGAGGACCTTTCCTCCGGCGCGAGCGTCAATAGTGGAACCGACGCCCCACCATTTAGCCCATCGTGCGCTGTCGGTAAAGAAACGGAAGACGGTCCCGGGCGATGCTTGAATTACGACCGAGCGATCTAGTTTGTGCGTAAGCGGTCCCATGATTTGGTAACCTCCTAAGTTTTTCTCCGTCGGCGCCGCGGACGCGGGCCGCGCCGGGTTTCCTCCAGCTCAGCTTCGAGCTTTAGGCTCCATAGCTTGTCGTCCCACATGCGTTCGAGCATCTTAGCCAGTGAACCGAGCGCCTCGCGGCGGGCTCGATAAAACCTGTGACGGCTTTCGATGCGCGCTTCTACCAAACCGTTTTCGAGCAGAGAGCGAAGCTGTAAGGACACGGCTCCGAATGTCACATCGGGCATGGCCTGATGAATGGTTCCGGCGCTGAGCTCCTCGTTCCAGACGAGACGGAGAATTTCGCGCCGACGGGGAGATGCGAGGGCGGCTAGGACGGTAGTTTCTGAAAGCACGAGAATAGTTTAGTTTAAACTAAAATACTGTCAAGTCCTAATTTAGGCCTGCCAGCGGCGGTTAGACACCAGAGTTTATCCAATGGCACTGATTTCATGGTTCACCGAGGGGCTTGAAGGCTCGGAGGATCAGCAGGAACGGTGTAGGGTTTTCCATCGTGCAAGTAAAGGCGTGACGCCTCCGCGCGGTTGAAAGGCCTGGCGCCCCGGCGGCCGAATACCGCCAACTGATTGCCGCTCTCGTCAACGGCGCGGTCACGATCGGTTCCCTTCGAGATTGCAAGTGCAGGGGCGGCCGTGCGATAGGTGGCGATGAGTTTCGGAGTGGGACGCGGGCTAAATCCGTAGGCGTTTGGCGAATCTTCGGGCGACAAAATTTGCAGAACGCGAAGACCGTTCGCTCCGTCGGCTACGAAGGCGAAAGCGCTGGCGTCGACCATTCCGATTTTGACGTCACGCACGTCATTCATTTTTCCATCGGCGGAAAACATCTGATCGAGTTTTGGTTGCTCCGGCCGTTCGACGTCGACAATCGCGAGGCCTTGTTTGCCGGCGGCAACGTATGCGTACGTGCGCGCGATATAAATATTACGAGCATCTTGGAGCGCTACGGCGGAGTTTGGTACGAAGCGCGGATGATCCAGTTTGGTAACGTCGAGAACTTTCAGGCCGCTGCGATCGACGACGAAAGCGTAGCGGAACTGGATAGCGATTCCCTGCGGGTCGTTCAATTCCGGCGCGCCAATTACAGCAGCGACCCGCGGTTGCAGAGGCTTGTCGAGGTCAACGACGACGAAACCGCGATCGCACAATATATAAGCGTACGTCCCGGCAATGGTGATACGTCGTGCGCCGTTCAAGATTCCATCCGGATTGAATGCGAGAGCGCGTTTCAGAAAATTATTTCTTGGATCGCCATCGAGCAGCGTGCTGACACCGGGCGTTTTGCTTTTTGGATTTGAATCGCCGATGACCACCAGACCCTCGAACTTGTCCGCGACGTAAAGGTAAGCATAAAGCGCGTGGATGGGCTGCTCTTCGTTTTCGGGGCTGCGCGTGCGGGCCGGATCAATCGCCAGCGTGGACGGGCTCGCTACTGCCATGGCGTATTTTGTTTTTACATAAAGCTGCTGGCCCACGGGAGAAACCGGCGCGGTGATCGTTCGTTCGGAGAAACCCTTGTTGTCGATATTGGCCACATCGTAAGCACGGAATCCACCTTTGCCTAGCGCGGCGTACAGATATTCGCCGCGAAGCTGCACGTCGAGTACGTTTCCCAAGTGGTGATAGCTTTCCTTTAACTGGCTGCCGCGTGCGACGTGTTGGCGGTAATTGTCCGGGTACGCAAAGCGCTGCAAGTCACTGCCGATAATCGCGGGCGGCTCATCGTGTTCGGCCACAGCGACCGCATCGAAGCCTTTCGCGCCGTCAGCCACGTAAATGTAGCGGCCCATAAAATTCAAGAGGTTCGTTCCCTGCAGCAGGACTTGCGCCATCCACGCGTTGTTGTCATTGCGGTCGGAAATGTGGCAATCGTCGCAAGTCTTCGTTTCTTTCGCTCGGACGGTGTGCGGGACGAACGTGCTGAAGGCGGTTCCGCTGAATCCCTCGGCGGAAACTGTCTGCTGCGTGTAATAAAGCCACTCGCGATTCTGATTCTGCGAGCTGACCAAAATGGCGCAAGAGGAACGCGCTGGCGCGACACGATGGCCGGTGACAGTGCCGTCAATCCCCAGCATGAAACCGTCATCGCGCAAGACTTGGAAATCATAGAAGGTATAGTTGCGGGTGGTGAGGCCTTCATTGTGCAACATGGGCTTTTTCTGATTCGCGGTCATAGACAAGTGGCAACCGAAACAGTTCGGCGTCCAGGAAGTGTGGCAGGCGTAACAAGTCATCCGGCTATTCGCGTGGGCTAACTGCGATGCATCCGCCGGTACGTCGCCCCAAGTCTTGCCGTCTGCTCGAATGGTCTTCGCCCAGCGCGATTTTTCGCTGTAGTGAGGGTTTCCCGGCGTAATTGTGTCGAGAACCTGGACGACTTCCCATTCTTTCCCGGGCTCTACCATCGATCGCTGATACAGTTTTCCGCCAGTCCACTCGAAGCGCCGGCTATTCCAGGGAGTTCGAAGCGCGTCGAGGTGCGAGCCGCCCGGCGGCGCTGCCGCGCCTGACGAGACTAATGTGGCGCGCTTATCGACGGTGCCGTGGCAATCGGTACAGTCGAGTTCCGTGGCCGCGCGCGGCTCGCCGTAGAGTTTTCCATTTCCATGATCGTCCTGCTCGAAGTGGCAATCCACGCAATGCATTCCCTTTTCCAGGTGGATGTCCGCCAAGTGAACGGCTTTTCCGAATTTGTCCGGGTCGTCAGGAGAGACGATTTTATTTTCTGCGTCGAGGAGATTCCCTTTTCGATCGCGTTTGTAAACGGCGCGGAAAACCCAGCCATGGCTGTGAAAGTCGGCAAACTGGCTCTGTTTGAGTTGCTTGTTAAATTGTTCGCCGCCGATATTTTCCAGGAACTTAGGATCGGACCACAGACCTTTTGCGGCCGCACCTTCAGGATTTCTAATCGCTACTTCATATTTCTGCTCTTCCGTCGGATTCCGCTGTGTCTTCGGATACATGAATTCGCCGTCCGCTTCGTTGTCCCACCAGGTGTAGCCGAAGTAAGTGGTTTCCATATTCGTTCCGGGGTGAATGTGGCAAACCATGCATTGGCTGGATGGAATCGATCTCGTGAACGTGTGGCGAATCGGATGTCCCTGCTCGTGCCTGGGAATAGTGGTGTCGGAAGAGGCGCTCTCTCCCAGATTTCCAAACTGTGCATAGCCAGCGGAGTGCTCCGGGGAGCGATCGTTTGCGTAAACCACGTGACACGCCGTGCAGCCGCTGCCGCGAAAATCACCGGGCTGGTCGTTGGTGCCGGGGAGCGACAGAAGCGGATCGAGAAGACGCGTTTTTTGCAGACCGAGAAAAACAGGATCAGTGCGGAGCAATGTGCCAAATCCGCGCTCGCCCAGTTTATCGTCCGGGCGGCCGGATTCTTCTTCGCGATCGGGATTTCCGATTTCACCTTTCTTCCCGCCACCGCGTTCGAAAACACGCAACACGTTGCCCGGTTGCGAGGTTTCCCAGCGGTCAAGAGGCGTAAGCTCGGGCAAAACGCCTTTTAAGCGAGTCTCTTCCGGCGTCGGAGTCGGGACAGTCTTGATTGTTTGGGGCAATCCGTCCGCCGAGTAGCTCTCGCCGAAACGCGTGTTCTTGAAAGGAACGGAGCCGTTGTTGTAAAGTGCCGCGCCCCACAACATGCCGCCATGCGTCATCATGCTGCTTTTCACTTTGAGAACTTCGGGCGCGTGGCATCCAGCCGTTCCGCAAGTTTGTGCCGCAACGCGCAGATCGCCGGGGTTCACAAAACGGATGTACTCAAAACTTTCGCGCAGCCATTTGGTATAAGGGCGTACTTGATTGGCCGAGCTGTCAACCAACTGAGCCTCGCGTGGCCGAGGGTGCGCTTTTCTCTTAATCTGCTCGTAGGTCGCGGAGTTTTCCGCAGTGCCTGCAGGAACGCTTGCGGTTGAGTCCCCACCGTGGCAATCGGTACAAGCTAGGCGAACCGTCCTCGTCGGATGCATGGTGGGCTCGTCGGTGCTGACGTGGCAACTAACGCAACCGGCGTTCTTCTGCTCGACGTCGGCCTGCGTCTGTCTGATGAGGTTAGACTGCTGAGCTTGGGAACGCACGTTCGGGCCGGACACGAGCCACAGCGCAAGTCCCGACGCGAAAACCAGCGCACAACCGGAAATACGCCATCTGCCGAAGTGCCGCCTCCGCAAATCTTTCCAGGTGGACAGCCACGCCATGAGAAAGGCTCCCAAAACTCTCGCCCTTAATCTCTCAAAACTGAAACCGCAAATCAGTGAAAACTGAAAACAACGTTCTTCCAGTGTAAATGTCGCGCAAACCTTGTCCTGGGATCAGAGTTGCGGCGCCTGCGGTGATGGAAATATTTTCCGAAAGCGGCGGCCGGTATCGAAAGCCTACGCTTGAATCGGTCCCAATCGCATGGTGAATTGGCGAGTCGAAAAGAACCAGTTCCAGAGGCTCGGTATCCATGAAGCGCAGATAATTCACGTTCACAAACCCCCGTAATTTAGGCGTTATGTCAAAATCCGCGCCAACGTTCGCCAGAAAAATCCCAGGATTCACAAAATTGGATTGGCCTTCATCCTTATTCGAACGCAGGTCCGGAATCAGGCTATTGCCGGAATTGAGAGCTACACCTGTACCTGTTAGCCGAATGCTCTCGCGATTCCACAGGCTAAAGATTCCGCCGGCGAATTCCGGAAAGTCATCAATGGAGTCGAAGCCGCGGGCGCGATTGCTTTCGGGATGAGCAGACCCGGAAGAATAAAAGGCGGACGTTTTGAAGCGAATCCAGTCTTTGTCGAGGGAAAGTTCGAGCGCTGCCATTTGGGCATTGATGGTGACAGCGCGTCCGGCTATTCCGTTGAAGCTATCATTGCCAAGGGCCTGGTAGAAGGCATGCGTCAGATTTATAGGGCCGATGTGGCCGTCTCCGGTCCATCCAATATAGGCGGCGTGAATGCTGTGCGGATGCAGAACCCCTTGCGAGAAAACCGCGCCGATCGGGGCGGGGCGGACCAAAAAACCGTTGTCGTCGTAATGAATGGTGGCATCGTCTTTATTGTAGTGAACGCTGAACTGCGCCGTATAACCTTGAAAGAGGAAGTCCTGGCGATAAACATTGGCGATGATTACCTGCTGGTCCCTGAGCTTCATGGAATTCAAACCGCTATTGGTGTTTTTTTCGAGGAAGTTGAAATAGGCGAGATTGTACTGCCAGCGGTTTGATTCCAGATTGCCGAAAAACCGGATTCCCGGTTGCTCCTCGACAAATAGAAAGCCTCGGAAGTCACTGTTAAATCCCTGAATGCCGGCGCGCACGGAAATAAAATCGAAATTGGGACTGAGATCGTGAAGTTTCATTTCCGCGAACGCTTCCTGCAAGCCGATGTGGGAATCCAAACGCGTGGTTCCTTTGTTCACATTCACATTGACGATGCCCAGCTCCTGCACATCCAGATAATTCACGCTAATCGCTGGAGTGATGCGAATGCGCCAATCCACTGGACGGAACGAAGTGTCCCCGTGAAACAGATCGAAGGAAAACAAAAAAACTTGATCCACAAAAGCCTGATTGCCATTTCCGAAGAAACCCGTGGTTCCGGGAGCCGCCGTGCTTACGCCGGTCGGCGTTGGCAACCGGCGGCCATCGACAAATGTGTCGCTTATAGCAGTGAAATTAAAGAAAGTTTGCTGGCCGAAGATCGGCAGATCGCCCTTCAGTTTGTTCGTGTCGAAAGGATCCCAGAACTTTCCCTTCACGTAAGGATGCTCGCCACCCGTTCCGTAACGGTTCCAGTCTGGCATGGTAAGAAGCCAGCGGTCAGGCTCCGAGCTGAAAACTGGAACGGAAGGCGGAGGCGGCTCAGGAGCGGGCATATTTGCGCCAACGTCCAAGCTTAAATTCTCTTCCATCTCCGGGTAGCCAACAGAAGGGGGAGTTTCCGCTGCCGCCGCGTTGTTTGGAGCAGCCCGCGGAGGTAACTGCGGCAGATTCATCGAGGGCACAAGCGCGGCCGGAATAGCCGCTAACTTTATTTCCCGGATCACGACGCTTCCGGCACTCACTTCGATGCCGTCTTCCGTGAATTTCGCGTAACCTGGCGCATCGACGCTCAGATCATACTGCCCGGGTAATACGTCGATGAATCGAAATACGCCTTGGGCGTCGCTGCTTTTCTTCTGCTCCCGGCCAGTCGCGAGATTTCGCAAGGCCACGCTCGCGCCGATAACGGGATTCTTGCTGCCGTCGCTGACGGCCCCTTGGAGTGCGCCCGTTTTCTGCGGCGCTTGGCCAGGAATGCGCTGCTGAGAGGATTGTTGAATAGGGCTCGAAAATTCTGTGCGCCGAGATACATCCAGCGCGCGCGCTGAACCGCCGCCAGCACCGATCAGCGCTGACAAGAACAATATAATCGCAGACAAACATGCGGTCGGGTGCCGAAGCGACAGTTTTCGCAAAAGCATGTGGGATGCGGAGCGCACCCAATTTGTCCTTGGATGTATTACGATTTTCACTTCGAGCAACACTTGACGGTTGTTGCTATCACAGGTGTTTCAGACTGGGCAAGAGATTTCGGCCAGGAACTTTCCGGGGATTTCCAACTACCCGAATCACCAAGTAAACAACAGGACATTGAGTGGAGGTCAAAGCTGTGGTACCAATAGGCGCGACCCATGTTTAAAGCCTTCCATTCCGAGAGAAAGTGCTTCCTTCTGCCGTTCGAATGGATCGCTTTTACCTTGTGCGCTGTGCTGTGCGCTTGTGGCGGAAATAATGGCAGTTCCAGCAGTTCGCCTCCTCCCCCGCCCCCGCCACCTCAAGCGCTCAGCCAGAGTGACGTGTCAGCCGTAGTGCAAGCCGCCGCGCAGGCGGTTAATTCGGACACGATGGTGATTGCGGTTGTCGATCGGCTCGGCCGCATACTGGCGGTTTACAAAGAGCCCTCGGCACCCGCGATGGTGGTGGGCAACTTCAGCCAGATGGTGCCGTCAGACGAATTAGCAGTTTCCCTTGCCCGCACGGGCGCATTTTTCAGCAACGATCAGGCTCCCCTTTCTTCCCGCACCGTGCGCTTCATAAGCGGAACGCATTTCCCGCCGGAAGTGATGAACACTTCCAATGGCGCGCTCTACGGCATCGAGAACTCGAATCGCGGCTGCACTCTATCCAGCACTCTTTCCGCTACGGTGCCTCCGTCCACCGCAATTCTAGGTATCAGCCCCGGACTTGGGATCGCCACTGGCAAAGCCGACGTGAACGACTCGCAGCAAGCCGCCGTAAATCCTGGCGGAGTCCCCATATTCAAAGATGGCCAGGAAGTGGGAGGGATCGGCGTTACCGGAGTGAGCGCGGACGTGGCGGAATATGTTGCGTTCGCGGCGGCCGGCATGATCGCCGCGGGCGGACCTAGCGTCACAACGGATCAGGTCGGATTTCCGGCGTTCCCATCGCCGGGCGTGGTTACGATTAACGGGATCACATTGCCATTCGTAAATCAAACTACACTTCCATCCGGATCAACAGCGCCGGGAACGTTCAACGCTGCTTTTTTTTCGGTTGGACCCACGGCGAGCCCTGGTGCCCCACCTGACGGATATTTGATCGCGGCAACGAACGGACCTCTTGGAGGTTTGACTGCGGCACAAGTCACCTCGATTATCAGCGCGGCTATAGCAACGGCGAACCAGACACGAGCGCAAATTCGACTTCCTCTCGGCTCTAAGGCCAGAATGGCCATCGCCGTCAGCGATCTCGATGGCACTCTGATAGGACTGTACAGGATGCCGGACGCCACGGTGTTCAGCATTGACGTCGCTGCCACCAAAGCGCGCAACGTGATTTATTTCAGCGGCACGACCAGAACAATGGCGGATTTGAATCAAGTGCCCATCGGGACCGCGGTGACCAACCGCACGATCGGTTTTGGCGCGCAGCCATTTTTCCCGCCTGGAATTGACGGTTCCGCGGCGGGACCGTTTTTCAATTTATACACACAGGACGTCAGCAATCCTTGCACGCAAGGATTCCAGGCTCCAACTCCCAATCAAAGTGGAATCGTATTTTTCCCCGGCTCCGAACCGCTCTATATCAACGGCGTTTTGGTGGGCGGACTGGGAGTGAGTGGAGACGGCGTGGATCAGGACGATTTCGTGACCGCCGGAGGCGGCGTGGGGTTTGAAGCTCCGGCGTCGATTCGCGCGGACCAGGTTATTATCGACGGCGTACGACTTCCCTATCTGTCATTCCCTCGAAATCCTACGCAATAGCGTCAGCGCTGGAGCTGGAACTCTTCAACCTGCTGAAGTGCATTGCAGTTCCGGCGCACAAATTGAGGTTAGCTATTTCTTGCGGTCCGCGGTTTCGTCCGGATTTTTGCGCCGCCACTCGTCGATCATATTTGCGACCAGCCCGGTCCATCCGGTCTGATGGCTGGCGCCCAAACCAGCACCAGTATCGCCATGAAAGAATTCATGGAACGGCAGACATTCCCGCCAGTGAGGATCTTCTTGAAATTTCCTGGCATCGCCGAATACCGGCCGCTTGCCGTCTCGGCCAGCCCGAAAAATTCCGATCATGCGGTTGGCTATTTCTCCGGCCATGGCGCGCAGTTTTGGTCCTCGCGAACCTGCCAACTCGTCGCCAAACGCATCCGCAAATTTGACCAAGGACTCCAGGATCAAATAGGACGTGGGGAACCACACGGGTCCGCGCCAATTCGAGTTGCCTCCTTTGATTTTCACGTCCGCTTCTGCCGGCGTATAGCGCACTTCGTTGTTCGCGAAGGCGAACGGGGAGTGCTCGTGGAATTTAGAAAGGCTGCGTATGCCGGCAGGCGACAGGAATTCTTCGGAGTCGAACAGCCGCTGCAGAATTCGGGTTAGTTGCGAGCGGTCCACAATCGAGAGCACGTGACACCGAACTCCGTCCCTGACGTCCGTATGGCACGCATGGCCAACCAGATCCGGACGGTTCTTGATAAACCAGTTCAAATTAGCCATGAAGTGCGTCAAGTGCTTCGACTCATCTTCGCGGATCAGTTCCACACCCAGCATGGGAATCAGCCCTACCAGCGAACGCACGCGAAATTTGTGAAATTCGCCGCTCGAAAAACGGAGAACATCGTAGAAGAACCCTTCTTTTTCATCCCACAACTGGTAGTCGCGCCCGCCCATCTTTTTCATGGCTGCGCCGATGCCGATGAAATGTTCGAAGAACTTGGTAGCCAGACCTTCGTACACCGGGCGATCCTTGGCCAGCTCGAGAGCGATACGCATCATGTGTAGGCAGAAAAATCCCATCCATCCGGTGGCATCCGATTGCTCCAGAACGGCGCCGGCGGGAAGTTTTTCGCTGCGGTCAACAACCGTGATGTTGTCGAGTCCGAGAAAGCCGCCTTCGAAAACATTCAGTCCCTGGCTATCGACCTTGTTCACCCACCAGGCAAAATTGATCAGCAGCTTATGAAAACACTTTTCCAAGAATTCCTGATCGGCAACGCCGGTGCGTTCTTTCTCCATCTGATAAATGCGCCAGCAGGCCCAGGCTTGCACCGGCGGGTTTAGATCTGAGAATTCCCATTCGTAAGCGGGAATCTGGCCGTTGGGGTGCTGGAACTGTTCGAACAAAAGAACCCACAAGTTTTCTTTGGCTTCCCGGATATCCACCAGCGCCAGCGTGACGCAGTGAAAAGCCAGGTCCCACGAAGCAAACCAGGGGTATTCCCATTTGTCCGGCATGAGCATCACGCGCATGGAATTCAAATGACGCCAATGGACATTACGAATCTCTTTGCGGGACGCAGGCGGAGGAGAATTTGGATTTTCTCCGTCGAGCCAGAGGGCGACATCGAAAAAATAAACCTGCTTATTCCAAAGCATGCCGGAGAGAGCTTGCCGTTGAATCATGCGTTCTTCGGGCGAAGCGGCGCTGGGATGAATGGTGGAATAGAATTCGTCGGCTTCTTCCCTTCTCCCCTCAATAATGGTGTCAACATTTGCTAGGGAAAAATCCCCACGCTTCAGTTTCTTGTCAGTCAAACGAAGAGGCAAAACCACAGATCTGCCCGCGGGGATTCTTAGGGCATAGTGCAGGCAGGCCTTAGTTCCAACGCGTTCGGGATTGCAGCAATTTTCGCCGTTGACTATATGGCGATGAAACGCGTCTTTTACATGTCCCTTGCGATCGGAGTGGCCCGGGCCAAACACGCGGCCGGCATTCGTTTCGTTATCGGTGAAAAGCAGTTCGTGCGGAGCGGGACCATACAGACGCATCAAGCCCAAGCGGTAATCCAACTGCAGATTCTCCAGCGGCTTTGTGGCCGTGCAGTCTGCTTCCAGCACGACCGAGCTATCAAGCGCCGCGCCTTCGCGGATTACCGGTTCCGCTCCCGCCCCCGCGGTCCACGCCCAAGTGTTTCGAAACCACAAATGCGGAAGAATATGCAGGACCGCATCCTCGGGGCCGCGATTGAAAGCCTCGATGCGTATGCAGATGTCCTCCGGGTCGGCTTTGGCATACTCGACGAAGATATCGAAATACCGGTTGTCGTCGAAAACGCCGGTATCGAGCAACTCAAACTCCGGCCCTTGTCCAGCGCGCCTGCGGTTTTCTTCCACGAGATGGGAGTAAGGAAACTCAGCTTGCGGATATTTGTAAAGCATACGCATGTAACTGTGTGTGGGCGTGTTGTCGAGGTAGAAATAATATTCTTTCACGTCCTCGCCGTGATTGCCTTCCGGAGAACTCAGCCCAAACATTCTTTCTTTCAGGATTGGGTCGCGCCCGTTCCAAAATGCGAGCGCGAAAACAAGAAGTTGGTAACGATCGCAGATGCCGGCAATGCCGTCTTCACCCCAGCGGTACGCCTTGCTGCGCGCCAAATCGTGTGGGAGGAAGCTCCAGGGATCGCCATTGGCGCTGTAATCTTCGCGCACGGTGGCCCAGGCGCGTTCGCTCACGTACGGTCCCCATCTCGACCAGCGAGGGACAGAACCTGGGTCGGATTCCTCGAGCCTCTTGTGTTCGCGGGATTGTTGGCCGAGTTTCTTGGGCATCGCAGGATTAGCGCAGAAGCGCGTTCACCTGTTTCATCTGATCGGCGAATCGGGCTGGATCGTATGCAGACGGATTCTGCAGTTCTTGAAAAAGGCCTTTGATGGCAACACGCAACTGAGCAGAGTTTTGCAATTTTTCATTTTGGTCGTAAGCAAGAAAAAGAGACTGAACCGCCATGGCGGCTTGTGCCGCGGAATGCTCGCCCTGGCTGGAAATACTATCGGCGTCAGCCGAAATAGCCTGCAGGAGATGCAAAGTGATCACCGGATCATAAGACGCGGAATTCATCTTTGCCAGCAACTCGTCCGCTAAATGTGCTGAATTCGTTGCCGATGCCGCGACCGCATCGCGGTCCGGATTAAGCTGGCTCATCAATTGTCCAAGCCGCGAAAGTTCGGAGTCGAGCTTTTCGGCATTCTCTCCGTCTAGCTGATGAACCACATCTCGGAACACCGCGTAGCGCGAGGGATTCCAGGGTGGATTGCCCGGGCGGCGTCCGGGATAGCCGCGCGCCTGGCGCCAGCTCTGCTCCGGAGGAGTGAGGCTGTGATGGCACGCGTAGCACTGCAGCTCCGAATATTCAGGCCAAATTTTTCCGTGCGACCGCGACGCAAGCCGCAGCAGGGACTGCCTGAGTTGAACCGCTTGCCCGGTAGTCAGTTCGCGAACGTTGTACCAAGGGTCTGCTCCGGGGGCTTCGCCCGGCTCACCCGGCACTTTCCAGTGGCGCGGCATCACATCGGAAAAAGTATCCAATTCGAAGAAGAGATCCGGGTGGCCAGCGGCGATCATTTCGTGATCCACGGATTCTTTGTCGTTGCCAAGGTGGCATGAGAGGCATTTCTCGCTGCGCTTCGTCAGATCGCGCGTGTCATACATTCCCAGCGCGAGCGATTTTTGATGCGTCCAATCGCGCTCCGTGTGTGGACCCAGCCATCCGGCAGCTGGTCCATGGCAACTTTCGCAGCTAACGCCCTCGCTCAAGTCAAACGTCCGCCCTCGTTCACTCTGCGGCACATCCAGTGCATGGCATGCCAGACACCTGGGCGCAGTTTCGGCGCTACCAAGAGCAAGGATCTTGGCCATCCGCTCGCCAATGGGACCGGTCAGCGCGGTGTACGCCTTCGAATGCTTGTCCTTTACAATCCAGATGCTGTACTCGTTTTGGAGCACGCGATTATCGGTACGGGCAACGATGCTTCCGTGGCAGGTGGTCGATGCGCAGGACCCGGGCCCGGTGTACTTTCCGACCGCGTCATCCGTCTTGGCAGTTGCGAGCGATGAATTAGCGCGACTTTGCGAATAGGCTCGGGGCGGGGAAAGGCCCGCCAGAATAGCGATTACGGCAACAAGGATTGAAATATTCAGGATGCGTGAATGCGCCGCCACAAGTTTCGTCGTCATATTCAGTTTGGCAGGATGGCGCATGCGCCGCGGAATCAGCGAAAAACTCAACAAACGGAATTTTTATACTACCCACCTCGGCTGAAGTCAACGATATCAACCGTCGCTAGTGTCCTAATTTGAGGTTTCTGCATTACGACGCCATTCGGCGTCTTTGACATAGCAGTTGAGAAATTATGTCGATTCCGTTTCTGGACTTGCTACCGGGGATTTGTTATATGAATCATGCTTAGCGCCCGTCTCGGCTGCGAAAGTTTTCAGTGCGATATGATGGAATTCCTCCCGGTGCGAGGAGAGCGACGTGGTTTTCGAAGACCTCAGGGAGATTCAGCGCCAGTTCGGATACATCCCCGCCGAGCAGCTCCGGACTTTGGCCAAGAAAATCGATGTACCTCTTTCTCGGCTGCATAGTGTCGCCAGCTTTTACCCGCACTTCCGTCTGACCCCGCCTCCCAAAGTGGATGTTCGCGTTTGCCAGGACATGTCCTGCCACCTGCGCCAGGCTTGCAGTTTGCGCGCCAGTTTGGACGATGCCTTTCCACAGGCGAACAGCCCCGACGTTCGCGTGAGCGGTGTTTCCTGTCTGGGGCGATGTGATGAAGGCCCCGCTGTTTCCATCAACGACCGCATTTATGGCGCAATGACCGAAGAGAAAGTGATGGTAATGATCGGCGACGCGATATCGGGTAAATCCTTGCCGCACCCTCCGCATACAAAGCGTGACGCAAAGTGCGCCTCAGATCCTTACCAAAATGAACTCGGAGCGCGTTACGCGGTCGTGAGGAGCGTTGTCGCTTCCCGCGATTGGAATTCTGCGTTTGCGACGCTGAAAGCTTCCGGCCTGCGAGGCCTCGGCGGGGCGGGCTTCCCCACCGAATCGAAATGGCAGCTAGTGCGGCAAGCGCCCGGCACCGAAAAATATATCGTATGCAACGCGGACGAAAGCGAACCCGGGACGTTTAAAGACCGCTTCATACTCACGCACCTGCCTCACATGGTTATCGAAGGCATGATCCTTGCCGGCGTGCTGACAGGTGCGCGGACTGGGATTCTGTACATCCGCCACGAGTACGAGGAGCAGGAAAAAATCCTGCAGGAAGAAATTCGAAAATGCAGAGAGCAAGGTCTTCTGGGGCCGAACATTCTGGGCAGTGAGTTCACATTCGAGTTGAATACGTTTGTAAGTCCCGGCGGATACATTTGCGGCGAAGAAAGCGCACTGCTGGAAGCGATCGAAGGTAAACGCGCTGAGCCGCGTAATAAACCACCTTTTCCTGTCCAGCAGGGACTGTGGAACAAGCCTACCGTCATCAATAACGTCGAAACGTTTTCCAACGTGCCCTTGATCCTACTGCGGGGAGTGGATTGGTATAAAGCGCAGGGCACGGGCGGATGCGCGGGGCTTAAATTTATTGGCGTGAGCGGTGATGTTGTGCGGCCCGGCGTTTATGAAGTACCCATGGGCACGCCTGTATCTGAATTGATTTCTCGCTATGCCGGTGGTCTTCCCAACGGGAAAAAACTGAAAGGTTTTGCGCCGTCAGGCCCTTCGTCGGGATACCTGCCGGCATCCATGGCTGACGTGCGGTTGGATTTCAAGTCACTCGCGGATGCCGGGTCTATGCTTGGTTCTGGCGCGCTGGTGGTTTGCGCCGAGGGAACGTGCATGCTGGACATGGCGCTGAACGCTACGCGGTTCTTTCGCAACGAATCCTGCGGCAAGTGCGTTCCATGCAGAGTGGGTTCGCAGAAGATGGTTGATCTGCTTACTGGGTGGACCATGGGCGAAGGATCTTCGAGCGATATGGGACTTATCGAAGAGCTTTCGGACGCTCTGCGGCTGACTTCGATCTGCGGTCTGGGACAGGTTGTTCCGGCGCCGATTTCGTCGGTGCTGAAACATTTTCGCGAAGAAGTGGAAGCGCACGTATCGCGGCGCGAGTGTCCTTCGGGGATATGTTTCGCCAGCGAAAAACGGCCAAATCTAGCGGCGATGGCTTCGAGGCCGGCATGAGTGCAAACGGGCTTGTGGAACTCACGATCGACGGAAACAAGGTTTCGGTCGCCGCAGGAACCACGGTGTTTGACGCAGCTCGCGTGCATGGCATTGCGATTCCAACTTTGTGCCATCAGCAGAATGAGACGCCTGTGGGCGTTTGCCGCATGTGCGTTGTAGATGTAGGGGCGCGAGTTTTCACCGCGTCTTGCGTGCGCCCGGTGGAAGCGGGCATGGTAGTCAACACGAACTCCGAGAAAGTTCAGCGCGCGCGGCGCACGCTAGTTGAACTATTGATGGCGGACCATCCGAGCCCTTGCACGCGCGAGCAACATTCCGCGGATTGCGAGCTCGAGGCTCTCGCAAGGCGCGAGAACTTGACGCGTCCGCGTTTTGCGCCGCACCGCACGGGGCGCGCGAAAGACAGTTCGTCGCCGAGTATTGCGGTGGATTTCGATTCTTGCATTCTCTGTGACCGCTGCGTTCGTGGCTGCAGCGAGATACGCGACCATTTTGTGTTAGCGCGGATGGGAAAAGGTACGGCAGCCGGAATTGCTTTCGACGATCAGCGCGCCATGGGTGAATCGTCCTGCGTTTCGTGTGGCGAATGCATGGTTTCCTGTCCCACGGGTGCGCTCACTAACAAGAGCTTCACGCATACGGCTCTCGGCACTGGTCCCACTTTCCAAGCCGTCCCCGTTGAGGAATTGCAACAACTTCCCTTCTTTCAAGGAGTGTCGGGGACTTTCCTTAGCTTGAACCGCGGCGCAGTTGTGCGCCGGGAATTCAAGCGCGGAGACATAATTTGCCGCGAGGGCGAATATGGCTCGACGGCTTTCTACATACTTGAGGGAAAAGCGAGGGTTTCGATTTCGAATCCAATGGCGCATGTGAAGACCAAGGGCGCGGTGAAGAAATTTCTGGGGAAACTTTCCAGCAAACTCGCGCAACGCCAGCAGGATCAGCGGGACGAAGAAACCTATAAGCGGTGGATACCCATCGACGCGCCGGTTGATCTCGATTACGACAGCCCGGTGGCGGAACTGAATCCGGGCGATCTTTTTGGCGAAATGACTTGCATGAGTTTATATCCCCGGTCGGCAACGGTGCGCGCCGAAACCGATTGCACCATGCTCGAAATGCTGCGAAACGTTCTCGACATCATGCAGCGCAACAAGAATTTTCGCGCGCAGCTTGAAAAATCCTATCGCCAACGCGCCCTGGACAGCCACTTGCGCGCCGTTCCCGTATTCGCGGAATTAACCGACGAGTTCATCGGCAGCTTGCGCGAAAGTGTGGAGCTTGTTCGCTATTCGCCGGGTCAGGTGATTTGCCGCCAGGGCGAGCCTGCCGACTGTTTTTACCTCGTGCGCATCGGCTTCGTGAAAGTGACGCAATCCCATCTGGGCGGAGAGATGGTGATGGCCTATCTTTCGCGCAGCGAATATTTCGGAGAGACCGGCTTGTTGCGCGAGGATGTGCGCACGGCGACTTGCACGGCGCTCGACCACGTGGAGCTTGTTCGAATCGGCGCGCACGATTTCAAACGCATGCTCGCGGAGTTCCCTGAAGTTCGCCGGAAATTGGAGGTTGTGGAACAGGAACGCGCGCAAATGAACCGCGAACGGCTCTCCGTGCTGCAAAATGTGCCGCTCGACGATTTTCTGACGCAAGGCTTAATGGAAGCGCAGAGCCTGCTGTTATTGGACCTCACTTGCTGCACTCGTTGCGATGCATGCGTGCGCGCTTGCGCGGACGCCCACGACGGTGTTACGCGGCTGGTGCGCGAAGGGCTGCGCTTTGACCATTACCTGGTGGCGACGTCATGCCGCCAGTGCCTCGACCCGTTGTGCATGGTCGGATGTCCCGTGGGATCGATTCGCCGCCGCAATTCGCTGGAAGTGATTATCGAGGATTGGTGCATTGGGTGTGGGTTGTGCGCGGAGAATTGCCCCTACGGAAACATCAACATTCATCCCTTTAACGTGATGGCCGAAGACCCGGCAGCGCCCGGGCACAAGAAAGCGATGGTGAAGCAGAAAGCCACTTCGTGCGATCTGTGCACCGAGTATGCCGAGCCGAGTTGCGTCTATGCCTGCCCGCACGATGCGGCTCACCGTGTGGATCCGCGGAAATTCTTTGCCGGGCTGCTGAACCAGGCTCCGGTTACGAACAAGCGTTAACAAATTGCGACTGGGCCGACAAATCCAAAGTGCGCATTGATCGAACTCACCACAAATGGCTCGCTGTTTCGCTCATCATTTTTAGCGTAGCGACGGCCGTCTATGTCGTATATGCGGCGCATTCGCCGGCTGGTCCGCGCGGCGGAAGCCCTGTGGGACTCGCGTTTGGAATTGTAGGTTCCGCATTCATGTTATTTGCAGGCTTGCTCGCGGGACGTAAGAAACTGCCAGTCTGGCGATTAGGTCGCGCTCAGACTTGGATGCGCGGCCATCTGTGGCTTGGGCTGCTGAGTTTGCCGCTCATCCTGTTCCATGGAGGCTTCCGATTCGGCGGCCCGCTCACCAGCGTATTAATGGTATTGCTCATAATAGTTGTTGCCAGCGGACTTTTCGGCGCCGCTTTGCAGCACTACATGCCGAACGTGATGACGGCGGAAGTATCCAAGGAAACTATATTCGAGCAAATCGATCATGTCCGTGCCGGACTGATCGCTGAGACCGACGAAATGATTGCGGCAACGGTGGTGTCAGGCAGCTCTCCGGAAGCAAAACAATCGGCAAGATCCGCTGCCGCTGTTGGACAAACGACGGCTCTTGCCCCGGAAGCAGCTCTGCCGCTTTCTACTTTCTACGCTAACGAGATGCGTCCGTTTCTGCAAAGAGAAGGGCCGCAAAACCAACCGCTCGCAAACGCAAATTCGGCGCGTACCGTTTTTGCGGAACTGCGTAGTCTTTTACCGCCCGAAGCGCATGACACGGTGAAACGCTTCGAGGAAATATGCGATGAGGAGCGGCAGTTGCGTAGGCAGGCGCGGCTCCATCACTGGCTCCACGGATGGCTGATGCTGCACATCCCACTGTCGTTCGCGCTGCTACTTCTGGGCTGCGTGCATGCGGTGATGGCCCTGCGTTTCTGACTTTTCGAGGAAAGAAGCGAGGAATCTTGCCGCGAGCAAAGCTAAAAACAAAAAAGCTTGCGCAGCGCATCGATCTGAATTACTTCAAGCGCTCGCATCCTTTCCGGCGCTGGCGCTTCCTCTTATCGGTGGCCGTGCCGGCGCTCGCGATTGTCTGGCTGGGCTGGTACGGGCTGACCCGCAACAATCATGTTTACAGCAGCGGGAAGATGTCCGTAAGCCATGCCGTACTGACCGAGCAATGCGGCTCGTGTCATGTAAAGGAAGCCGGCGTTTTCAGCGCCAAAGCAAGCGACCAAGCCTGCGAAACTTGCCACGACGGCCCGATTCATCACACGAACCAATTGTTTACCCCGAGCTGCTCCACCTGTCATCGAGAGCATCGGGGCAGCCTGCGGCTGGCTGCGACCAGCGACGCCAGTTGCACGCAATGCCACGCCAATCTTCGCGCCGCCGGCTCCGCAACACGTTACGCACGAGATATCGATGGATTCAATTCCAGCCATCCCGAATTTGCCGCGGTGCGTGCGGGAAACGTCGATCCCGGAACCATTAAGTTAAATCACCGAGTGCATCTGAAAAAAAATCTGATGGGGCCGAACGGGGCAGCCGTCCAACTCGATTGCGGCGATTGCCATCGTCCGCCTGCGTCCAATGAGCCATGGAGATTCGGCGTCCCGCAACCGAAGGCTTCCTCGGTCGTGCAGAAGCAGGAACCTCCGTCAATGAATCCCGCCCGGGCCTACATGTCACCCGTCACCTACGCGCAAAGCTGCATTGCCTGTCACGGGCTGCAATTCGATAAGCGTTTCGCGGAAAGCGTGCCGCACGATACTCCGACGGCCGTTCACGCTTTTGTAGTACTCAGGTTCCGGCAGTACATCGCCACGCATCCGGCGGAATTGCGCATCACAAATTCGGACCCAAACTTGCCTCAGAAACCCTTTCCTATTTCTCCTCGAGTGCTTACACCCGAGCAGTGGGTAACGGAGCGTGCGGCGGAGTCGGAACAACTCTTGTGGAGAAAAACGTGCATGCAGTGCCACGCGCTAAGCTTCCCTACGAACCAGCCACTTCCGGTGATTGCAAACTCGAATATCACTGCCCGCTGGTTTCAACATGCCGTGTTCAATCATGACAAACACCGGCTGGTGAAATGCGAGGAGTGCCATTCGGCCGCGAGGAAAAGCCAAGAGACTGCGGATGTTCTGATTCCTGGAATTCGAACCTGCGAGGAATGCCATCACTCAGGAAGCGAAGCAGCCGAAGCGCGATGTTTCGAGTGCCACACGTACCATGATTGGAGCAAAGAAAAGCCTGCTCAAGGGAACCTCACTCTTTTCGAGTTGAAGCGGTCCCGCCCGCGTGAAGCCAATGCATCGAGTTCGCATTCGGCTGGCGAGTGATGCTCGCTTGAAATCAATTCAATAAGCTGGCAAATCAGGCTTGAGCTACAAAACTGGCACCGCTTACGCCTTCGCTGTTTTGGACAACTTGGCTTGTGGTCGAAGACGACTGGGAGAGGGCCGTTGGCGGACGGTAGAAGAACTAGGAGTTTCTTCTATCTCCCGGATGTCGCTCATTTTGTAAAAGTTTTCCTTCTCGCATACGCGGCAACGAAGATTCAGTGAGGGGTAGCTCCCTTCGTTTCCGGCATTGGCGGCGCTGGGTTCAGGCGGGGCTTCCTTGCCGGCGATTCTAGACGGCACCGCAATGGTCTCTCCGCAGGAACGGCATTGCACACCGTGGTACTTTTCCATCTTAGTTCCAAGAGTCATCGTGAACCTCGTCAGCGGATAATTCGAAAAGGAATAGGACGCAGATTGTACCTGTTCTTAGCTGTGATTTGTAAGCCTAATTTACGAGGTTTTTGGACGAACTCAATTGGCCCACGAAATAGACACAAATGCTGTTTTATCAGCACTATAGATAATGGTAGTCACCAGACAGGACATGAAAAATTGGTGATTTCAACAGAACTTGCACAACAACACTGCACGAGCTCGGTCCTGGCCGTACCCTGCATCCCAATTTAATTGTCGGGCAAAATGCTTACCGTGTAGACATTGACCCGCATACTAAGGACGAGTACACTCGCACCTTCCATCGCAAAGCCGCGTCCTGGTGGAGTCAGACTGATCCCGCGAATCAACGGCGGACCGGAGAGTCGGATGAAAGTTGCTGCCGACCGTGGCTTTTCAGTGCCGATGGTGGCTCGCGTAGCCGCCGCGCTCTGCATTTTGCTGATGCCGTGCGCGTTTCTTTCCGCGGCGCCATTGCCGCGATCCAGCCCCTCGCAGCTACCGCCTGCGGCCCAGTCAACTCCTGAAATCAAGACCCCCCAGGAGGCACCGCCAAGCCCTTCACCGCCCCCTCCAGCCTCCGATGCAACATCTGAAGTGAATACGCACGCGAGCGTACCGTTCGAATCCCATGTGAATCTGGTACCGGTCCGTGTGGTGGTGCATGATTCGAATGGCAAAGTAGTCACGAATCTGACCAAGGAAGATTTCCGGCTGTTTCAGGACCGCAGGCCTCAGACGATTACGCATTTCTCCGTGGAAACTCCGGCCTCGGCCGCAAAACAAGTGGTACGAGGCGAAGCCACCGATGAGAGCGCTGGTCAGACAGGCGCCGGCGTTCCCGGGAAGTTGGAACTGCCGTCGCGATTCGTCGCACTTTTGTTTGATGATGTGCATCTGAATCTGCAAGACCTCATGCAAGTACGCCTCGCCGCGCTGAAATATCTGGACGGCTCCGTGGAGTTGAGCGAGCGCGTTGCTGTTTTTACGACATCGGGGCAGACGCAAGTGGACTTCACGGATGATCGCGCAAAAATCCGCGCAATGGTGACGCAACTGATGCCGCATTTTATTGGCGGGATCGATCCCTCCGGCACCAGCGAGTGCCCTCCGATGAACTATTACGAAGCTGACCTTATCGAAAATAAGAATGACCAACAGGCTATCGCCGCCGCGACCCAGGACGCGTTGGCTTGCGGCCAGAACAATGGTCCCAATGCCGCGGCCGCGGCGGCTGCGCTTGTCACGTCAACGGCGCTCCAGCTAGTCAATTCCGGGGACATCAATACGCAATACGCGATCCGTCGGTTAATCGAGGTCGTCCGCCGAATCTCAGCTCTCCCAGGGCAGCGCAGTATCGTTCTGGTCTCCCCTGGCTTTCTCACCCCGACTCACGAGTACGATGTTTCCGAAGTCATTGATAGAGCGACGCGCGCAAACGTGTTCATTAATACGCTCGATGCGCGCGGGCTTTACGCTGTCGATCCGCTCGGCGATATTTCCCGTCCTCTTCCGGCTATTTCAACCGCCGGCGCGATGGGGCTCAATCTGAGTTATCGGATCGAAGGGCAGGCGCGCCAATCGGATGTACTGTCAGAACTATCTGATGGCACCGGGGGCTTTTATTTTAGAAACAATAATGACCTGGACGCAGGATTCCGCATGACGGCGACTGTGCCGGAGACCACTTATCTGCTGGCCTTCACCCCCGAAGCTCTAAAATTCAACGGCCAGTTCCATTCGATAAAGGTTGCGCTTGTCACAAAGGGAAAGTATACCGTCCAAGCGCGGCGTGGATTTTTCGCGCCTAAACACGGGCAAACTCCGGAAGAGACTGCCAAGCAAGATATCGAGGAGGCGGTATTTTCGCAGGAGGAACAGCAGGGGGTTCCAATCGAGCTTCATCTGCAATATTACAAGAGCGATGCCGTGGATGCGAAGCTCTCCGTGCTCACGCGGGTCGATGTAACCCATGTCCGTTTCGAAAAAAGAGAGGGGAGAAACTGGGGCGATCTGACTCTTGTAGCGGCATTGTTCGACCGCAACGGAAACTTTATCAGCGGAAACGAGGAAACCGTTGCCCTGCACCTGAAAGATGCAACCCTCGAAAAATTGACTCATACGGGCATGACCCTGAAGATGGGCTTCGACGTTAAGCCGGGCGGCTACATCGTCCGCTTGGTCATGCGAGATTCCAAAGCGGAGCTTCTGTCCGCAAGAAATGGTGTGATAGAGATACCGTAACAGGGAAGGTGAGAAATGACGCAACGCCGAGCGGCCTTGATGGTTTTTCTTTTCCTGCTGTCTCTGGTTGTAGGCGGCTTCGGAGGACACTTGACGGGGTCTCTTGAAGTTGCGCAGGCGCGACAAGCTCCCCAAGAGTCGTCTCCTCAACCGGCGTCTCAGGCAGCCGCTCCGGCGATTAAAACCGAGTCCCGGACTGTCCGCGTGGACGTTGTTGTTACCGACAAGAAGGGCAATTACGTGCACGACCTGAAGGCGGAAGATTTTAAGGTTTACGAAGACAATAAGCAGCAGCCGGTCACAAATTTCTCGTTCGGCGCAGACCCGAATGCTCCTGCGGGATCCCAACGGCATTATCTGATCTTGTTTTTCGATAACTCCACCATGGATGCGGGCGACCAGATGAAGGCACGCGCCGCCGCCGCAAAATTCATTGACGCGAATGCCGGCCCCGATCGCGTGATGGCAGTCGTGGATTTCGGCGGCAGTCTCAGAATCGCGCTGAATTTCACAGCAGATGCAGCACGGCTCAAGCGAGCGGTGCAAAATATAGGAACTTCTGCTGTCGACCCTAACGCAGATGCTTCGTCCGCGGGACCGATCTCAAATGGGTTGCCTACTTCGGGTTCCCTCTCGATCGACCAAGCCGTCGGCGATTTTGGCGTTCAAACTTTGCTGCTGGCAGTCCGAAGCCTGGCCAAAAATCTCGCCGGCGTGCCCGGCCGAAAAAGCATGATCCTTTTTACCGGCGGGTTCCCGCTTACCCCGGAAAGGGATTCGGAGCTGACTGCAACTATCGACGCCTGCAACAAAGCGAATATGGCCATTTATCCTCTGGACGTGCGGGGGTTAATGGCCCTGCAATTCCCGTCGGGACCCGGGCGCGGGCCGTCGTCGGTTATTTCCGACAACAATGTGCCCCGCGTTTCCACTCTGGCATCCCTGCGCTTCCAGATCGAAGGAGAAAAACTTCAATCGACGGGTGCGGGGCTCTCCCTCGCTTCCTACCACGTCTCTTCGCCGCCTGAATCGGCTTACATGCAACATTCAGGCGGCGGAGGCGGACACGGTGGCGGAGGCGGAGGGACGAGTGGCGGAGGTGGCACGAGTGGCGGAGGCGGCACGGGTGGCACGGGTGGCGGAGGTGGGCGAGGAGGCACCGGAGGTACGGGCGGAGGAGGTGGCAAAGGCGGCGGAACAGTCGGCCCAGCCGGGTCTTATGGCAACCCAAACTATACTCAGCCAAGGACAATTGTTCCTCCCTTCCCGGCGTCGGCGTCGACAAATCAGCAGGCACTCTATATGTTGGCCGAAGGAACCGGCGGCTTTCCCATTTTCAATACGAACGACTTGTTCGCTGGCCTCCAAAAAATCGCGAACGAACAAAATGAGTACTACCTCCTGGGATATGTGCCGGCTGATTCGCCTGTGGGGAGTTGCCACACTCTAAAGGTCAAAGCGGAGCGAAGCGGAACAAACGTCCGATCACGCAGCGGCTACTGCAACGTGAAGTCGGCTGACATGCTTGCTGGAAAACCGATCGAAAAAGAGCTTGAGACGCGAGCGACAACTTCGGCGCCTGCTGCGGAAGGCTCGCTGGAAGCGCCATTTTTCTACACTTCAAAGAATGAAGCTCGAGTGGATTTGGCCATGGAAATTCCTTCTTCGACGATTGATTTCCCCAAAGTAAAGGGAAAATACCATGCAGATGTAAATGTTCTTGGCATCGCCTACCGGT
Source organism: uncultured Acidobacteriota bacterium (assembly GCA_963698005.1). Taxonomy (GTDB): domain Bacteria; phylum Acidobacteriota; class Terriglobia; order Acidiferrales; family UBA7541; genus Palsa-295. Next base: position 376,978 of record OY969113.1, on the reverse strand, counting down.
CGGATGGATCGGTGGCTGCCAGGTTTAGCGATGAAGTCACTATGGACTTCGAAAAAGAGGAATGGCAGAAATTTACGAAGACGCCGATGCGCTATCAAACACAGTTCTCCATCGCTCCGGGACAATATCGGCTGACTGTCGTCCTGTCAGGTGGCGGGCAGAAATTTGGAAAATACGAGACAGACCTCGTAATCGAGCCGTACGACGGAAAAACGTTCAGCTTAAGTGCTCTGGCTTTCAGCAACCAAATGCAGCGCGTGTCCGCGGACTCCAGTAACTTGGATGCCGATTTGCTCGCCGATCGTATGCCGATGATCGTGCAAGGCGTGGAACTCACACCGTCGGGAAATAATCGTTTCAAGAAAACCGATAAAGTCGCTTTGTACGCGCAAATTTACGACCCGCGTTTGTCCGATCCCATCCCTCCACTGGTGGGATGCCAATACTCCGTTATTGACCAAAAAACGGGGAAGCAGGTGTTTTCAACCGGTGTGATCAGTTTGGCGTCTTATGTGCAGAAGGGAAACCCGGTTGTCCCGGTAGCACTGAAAGTTCCAGTGGACACTTTCCCACCCGGGGAATACCGCATCGAAATGCAATCGGGTGACGCAGGCGGGGCACTCTCGAAGGTTCGGACAGCTACATTTCAGACGGAATAATCTTCGTAAAACGCTCTGAATTTACTGAAATTCGGCTCCGCCGCGAAACCAGGCCCACCACTTCAGGCCTATACCCCTGGCAAATCTAGTACTTGCGGTGAATCGCGTTCTTCAAGTACAATCAACTCCCCCCGCACCGAGGACGGCATGGACAAGGCTATATTGAATTCCTTCGGACTGCGCGAGAACCCCTTCGGCGTAAATCCGGATCCTCGGAACTTATTCCTAACCAGGCAAACTCAGACAAATTTGGATGCCCTAATCCAGGGCGTTCAATCCCGGCAGGGCCTTATCCTTCTCACCGGTGACGTAGGAACTGGGAAGACCACACTAATCAATTCCTTGCTGGAATGGCTGCAACAGAATGGAGTACCGACCGCGTTTATTTTCAATTCCCACCTTGAGGCCCGGGAGTTATTTGAGTTGATGCTGGCCGATTTTCACATCGCGTCCGAAGCGCGCACTACAAGCAGTGCGGTGGCTCACCTAAATGCCTGGCTTCTCGAGCGCCATCGTGCCGGCGAGACCGCTGTGCTTATTGTCGACGAAGCGCAAGGGCTTCCGTCACATACAATCGAGGAAATCCGATTGTTGCTGAATCTCGAGACGCCGAACGGCAAATTGCTTCAGATCGTTCTTTCGGGCCAGTCGGATCTGAATGAAAGGCTCAAACGGCTCGATCTGCGGTCACTCCATCAGCGCATTTCAATTCGTTGCAGGACCATACCGATGACGCTGGAGGAAACGCGCGGCTGCATCCAACATCGCCTGCGCCTCGCAGGCGCTCAAGACGATGAGCTTTTTACGCCCGAAGCCATGGATAGCGCGCATTTTTATTCGCGTGGAATCCCGCGGATAATAAACTTGCTCTGCGAGCAGGCGCTCTTGAAAGCGTACCACAGCGGGATCCGTCCGGTTTCAGCGAGCATGATCGAGGACGCTTCACGCGAGTTTCAATTTGACGGAGATCGCCCGGTAGCCCCGCCATCGAAGGCTGACGAATCCACGCGAACGAGCGTGATCCCCATGCAGTCGAACCTGAGTAATCCGGCGCTGACCTTTGCGGCAGCGGCAGGCTCGGACTTGGATCGACGACAAGACGCGAACACGATTCGTGTCCCACCTCCATCGGCCAAAGTGCCACTGATTCTGACTCCCAACTACCGAGACGCTGATACCCACATCAAAGCGGTTCCTTCTCGTCAGCCGGAAACATTCAGCACGAAAGGGCAAGAAACTACGAATCGCCCAAATTCGGCAGCGCATCGCCCTGCCAACGTTGGCCAAATAATGGCGGAACTTTCGGCGGGCGCGGCTGCCAGCGCTCCTGTTCTGGTTAACCGTGCATGGACGAAAAAAAGTTCAAGTCTTGCCAAAACGTCGATTCGAGAATCGATTTCCTGGCTAGTCAAAGCCACGGCGCTAGTACTGGCATTTATTGCAGAAAACACAGCGGTGCTTGGACGCCGGACTCGCGACGTCTTGTTTTCGCTGCGGTCCGGCTCTCGGCGATGGGCCAGCCACTGTGTTGCGTTGGCCTCGCCGGTTTTCAAGCGCATTACGGCTCCATTCATCTCTTGGCTGAAGGAACCGCGGCCTCCGACGCTGCTCGTTCGACCAAATCCAAGAACGCGACGCGAACCCTCCGGCCGTTTCTCGGCCGTGAGCAACAATCTTCGGGGCAGAGCAGAACCCATCGTCCGATGGTTGCAGACCCCTCTTCGGTCGGCGCAGCGACGTTAGCTACACTGATCCCCGACAATCAAAATGATTGAGCTTGATTTACAGCTCCTCGGCTAGCCCTGCTTCCGCCATGAGCTCGCGTATTTTTGCGACATATTGATCCAGTGCTTCCTGTTTCACCTTTTCTGACCAACCTAACTCGCGCGCGAGAAGCTCTGCCACTGCTGGTGCCGCTCTGATTGAGTGCCTCCAGCTGTGCGTTTGCAATCCAATTCTTCGCGACAGCACATCCTCAATTGACATCGCCATTTCGTCCCGAATCGCGAAGACCGCTTCTGCGCGCGTTGGTGCCAACCCTTCCGCCAAAGGTGCTGCGAGTTCCCGCTGCTCTTTCGCCAGGTCCATCACCTTCGAAGCGCGCGTGCCGAATTGTCCTGCCAAATGCCGTGCGGACAATTCCGTCACACCAACGAGTTTTGCTAACGCCTTCCAGTAGTCCGTCGAGTAACCGTCCGAGCCCGAGAGCGCGTGTCTGAGCGTTTGGCACTGAGAAATGGAAATGCCTAGATATTTTTGCACGGCATCGATGGTGTCCTGCGCCATGGCGCGATAGGTGGTCCATTTGCCGCCCATAATACTGATCAGCCCTGACTTCGAATCGAGTTCCACTTCGTGAGTTCGCGCGATTTTTTTCGTGCTGCTTGAGTTGCCGGAACTAACCAGTGGACGCACGCCAACCATGGCGCTGGCTATCTGGACAGCACTAACAGGTTGCGCGAGGTAGCGATTGAGATGCCGGAGCAGGTACTGAACTTCTTCAGCCTCAAGATGGAGACGGTCGGGAGAATCAATTTCATCGTCCGTAGTGCCCACTAACAAGCTGCCGAGCCATGGGATGGCGAACAGCACCCTTCCGTCTTCGGTCTTCGGGATGAGCATCGATTCCGTGCTGCCAAGTATTTTTAACGGGAGAACTATATGTACCCCTTTGCTGAATTTTATTCGCAGCGGAACATCCGGCGTCGCCATCCTGCGGATGTTGTCCGCGTGAGGGCCTGTGGCATTGACGAAACTCCGCGTATGGACGACGAAGTCCCGCCCCGTAAACTTGTCCGCGACGATCGCGGTGGCAAGTCTCCCGGCAGCGTCTCTTTCAAATGCAACGACACGCGCATAGTTCAGCGTTTCACCGCCCGCCTCTACGAACGTCTTGACTAAAGTAATGTTATAGCGTGCATCGTTAAATTGGCCGTCGGCATACATCACTGCTCCCACCAGGTGGCTGGCGACAAGTGAAGGCATTCGATGAAGCGCCTGCTCGCGCGATAGGAACGTACTTGGAGCCAACCTATCGCGCCCGGCGATCCAGTCGTACAGTTTCAGACCGGTCGCAAAGTAAGCGACGTCGAACCAACGATAACAAGGCGTTAGGAAGAATCTCGTATTCGTCAGGAACGGAGCGTTTTTCAGCATATGAACCCGTTCGTGGAGTGCTTCTTTTAGGACGCGGTATTCCTTGAAGTCGAGATTGCGAATTGCTTCCTGCAGATATCGCACACCCCCATGCACCATCTTCGTGGATGCGCTGGAAGCGCCGCTGGCGAAATCTTCGGCCTCAAGCTGCACTGTCTTTAAACCGCGAAGCTGCGAATCCAGCGCGCAGCCGGAGCCGGTCGCGCCGCCTCCAATCACGCAAACATCAAAGGTCTTTCCTTCGATAGCACGCAGAGCTTCCTCGCGAGTTTTCATGCGACCGCTTTTCTTCGCTGATATGTAATAGGACTTAGAGGCCCTGGCGAAGGGCCATCCTCGCAGACCGTTGTTTTGAAAGATTGCCTAACAGGCGAGATTACAATTGCGTTCATCGAGGAACGATTAGACGCTGCGCAAGAAACCGAGCGGACAGAAGTCCAGGCCGGTGCGAACTCCACCCGCGTATCCTCGCTCAGGCCTTCGTTCCAAGCGCTGACTTTCCCGCTCCGGTATTTTTTAATGACGCGCCTTTTGATTGGGATCGTGCCACTCGCGTCCTTCGCGCCGAAGCAGTTCCTGCGCTTGTTCCGGACCCCAGCTTCCCGCGGCGTAGTTGGGAAAATCCCGCGGCGGGAGGGCTTTCCATAAATCGAGTATGGGTTGCACGATGGTCCAGGAAGCCTCCACCATATCGGCGCGCTGGAACAGCGTTGGATCGCCCATCATGCAGTCGTAAAGGAGCGTTTCGTATCCGGTGGAAGGCGTGCTGCCGAAATAGTCCGCGTATTGAAAATCCATATTCACCGCGCCGAGCCGCACAATCGGGCCGGGAACCTTGGCCTCGAAGCTGAGCGAAATACCCTCGTTTGGCTGAATGTTGATCACTAGCTCGTTTGGCGCAATTTTTTCCACGGACGTTTTGCGGAATAGCACGAAGGGGGGCCGTCGAAAACGAATGACGATTTCGGTGGAACGGGTAGGCAGCCTCTTGCCGGTACGCAGATAAAACGGTACACCTGCCCACCGCCAATTATCGATATTTAAAGCGAGCGCGACGAAAGTTTCCGTCGTCGATGCCGGATCTACGTTCGGCTCCGTTCGATAACCCGGCACGGGTTTACCATCGATGACGCCTTCGCCGTATTGACCGCGCACCGCGTGATCCAGAACCCTCTCGGGATTCAGAGGCTGGATCGCGCGCAAAATCTTCGTCTGTTCGTCGTGGACTGCTTGTGCGTCAAAAGAAATAGGCGGTTCCATTGCGGTAAGCGTGATGAGTTGAAAGATGTGATTCGGCACCATATCGCGCAACGCGCCGGCGTGTTCGTAATAATCCCCCCGCATCTCCACGCCGAGTTCCTCCGCCACCGTCACCTGCACGTGATCCACGTAGCGGCGATTCCAAACCGGCTCGAAAATCCCGTTCGCGAAGCGGAAGGCCAAAATGTTCTGAACCGTCTCTTTCCCGAGATAATGGTCGATGCGGTAAACCTGGTCTTCACGCAGCACTTGGCCGATCTCGTGGTTCAACGCGACCGCCGAACCGAGGTCGTGTCCGAACGGCTTTTCAATCACCACGCGTTTCCATTTGCCGTTTTCTTCATTAGTCAGCTTCGCGGCGCCAAGCTGTTTCACTGCGATGGGGAAAAAGGTCGGGCTGGTGGCCAGATAGAAAAGCCAGTTCCCCTGCGTGTTTTGTTCTTTTTCCACCTGGGCAAGCAGCGCGCCCAGTTTCTTGTACATCTCGGGGTCCTGAAAATCTCCCGGAGTATAGTAAAGGCGCTTTACAAACTGATCCCAAGAAGCTTGGTCTATTTCGCCCGTGGCATATTCCCGAATCTCCTGCGCTGTGCGCTGCCGGAAATCTTCGGACGAGAATTGTTCGCGCGAGACGCCGATAATCGCAAATTGCTGCGCGAGTAACCCTCCTCTCGCAAGGTTATACAGCGCCGGAATCAACTTCCGCTTGGTCAGATCGCCGCCCGCGCCGAAGATAACCATCGCGCACGGAGGAGTCGGGCGTCCGAGCGTTTCCTGTGACACCTTCACTGGGCTGGAATCCTGGGTCAATTTTTCCTCCGCTTAAACGTATTATGTGGCGGCCTTCTCCGTGTAATTGTACAGGCGGATATTGTGGCAAACATTTCCGGAACCGAGTCTTAACGTTTGCTAATTTACGACGATTTGGCAATTCTGGGCAACGCCCAATAATAGCCTTGCCGGTGCAAGTTGTCGCCCTTCTTCAGCCGAAATTCTACAGCAAGGACTGTGAACACCGTTTAAACAAAGTACATTGCCTCGGAGCCCCTGAAGCAATTTCGATTCAAGCACACCTGAAATTTGTCCCATTGAGTTCTGTGGGCCGCGCCTTGCGCTTTGTCCGGGGAAATTTTGGCGATTCGTTCTCTAGCGGAACAACAGGTGCTTCGCGAAGCGCAGGGGGACATATACCACCCGGCTCAGACGTGAGACGCGTGCGAGCAAGCGTCCTAATAATTTCTGGGTGAGAGTCTCCAGGTCAATGTGGCGCCGGCCGCGGTGAATGCGCGTTGCTCGTCCCAAGAACTCCGCTGCAGAAACGGGAGCGTCTGGTCCGTCCAAAGCATCACCCTTCGTGACTAGCAGACTCACAATCTCTTCTGAAGGTGCTCCCGCAACACGACGAATGACGCGGTGAACGAAAAATCGCGCGCCTCTCTGGAAAAGTATTACGTCACCCGCGGAAAGTTTTGCGAAATCAGCGCGGCGAATGAAGACAAAATCTCCCGAGCGCATCCACGGGCTCATGCTGCCGCCTGATACGCGTAAACACGCTGATCCCTGCAAGCGCATTTTCTCCGCAACTGGAAGTGCGGCGTCCGGAGCCGCCGAAACAAATGGCTCGTTGCCTTCGATTCGAACTTGGGAAACTGCGGATGTAGCGCTCATCAAGGAGTCAATTGCACGGTTTGAGTCGCGACCACTTGGCCGTCCAGCGAAACGCGAGCAGTCCACTCGCCCATCATGTGCCGCTGCTGAATCCACGTTCCGGCGACCGGCAGAGTTTGGATGGCCACCAAAGGTTCGGTCGAGCCTTGCGGAACGCCAAAGGCCATTTGTGTTTGTTGGTATAAGTTGCCGCCTGGAATCAATATCTCGAGTGTTTGAACGTGATTCCCCGCCGGCACATTCTCCCAGGAAACTTTCACTTCCAAGTCGCGCGTCGCTGCGGCGCTGAAGCTTGTTTCACCGCTGCAACCGGAAGCTTCCTTGTCACAAAACGAAAATGTCGCGCTGGGTTGTGTAGCGGGAGGAGTTCCGCCATCCGCGGAAGTCATCTGGCACCCGGAAAATCCAATCGCGGCCAAAAGAACTAAGACTGCCGGCAGCATCGTGCTTCCGAGACGTCTGTGGTTTGCTCGTATCAAAGGCAGCATGAATCCCTCGTTAAAATGGAATAGTAAACGCGTATGCGCGTTGGTCGGTCGTCGTAACGTAAATACGCGAAAGCACTTCGTCGATTGACGGGTCGCCTACCGTCCCGATTGTTGGTCCATCGTTCGCAACCTCGTCTTTAACGTCGGTACCCAGGGCTAAAGCGAGTTCGTGAATCTTGCCATCACTCGATCCCACGAAAATGTACGACATACCGGTGATCGAAATCGGCGCGGAAGGAGCTGTTATTGGCGTGGTCCAGACCGAGGCAAACAGCGGGGTCGGCCTCAATTCAAAACTCAACAAATGGACGCCAGTGGCGCCCGAGTACACCACCACGTATGGAGACGCGCTGCCCAGAACGACCGGATAGCTCACTACCGCTCCGTCAGTGGACACAAAAGAAGCCAAAGTGGCGCCGGTCGCGGGATCAATCGCAAAGATAGTGCTGTTCCCGGCGGTGCACTTTCCGCCGACGATCGCGTCACCATTATTGGCCACGAACAAAACATCGCTCGCAGCCGTGAGTGTTGGCGACGCGTCAATATCCCCAAGATCCTCGGTCGCCAGCACGGCCCCAGTGCTTGGATTGATTTTCCATAGACTTGGCTGCGCAGTTGCGCATGCGCTTCGGCTGGTTGCCCATATCGCGCTATGAACGTAATCCACGAGCGGCGTCGAATTGATAATGTCCAACTTTGGAACGCTCCCGGTTCCTCCAGTTATGGGTGACCACGATGCGTTCGCTCCAGTATTGCCATTCAATCCAAAGATTTGGTTTCCGGTAGTCGTCCCCGCGTTGCGAGTGCCGAAGAAAACCTGGTCGTTCAAGCCGCCGGCGATAGATTTCAATTGGACAGCAGGACCACCCTGCAGGGCCAGCGCGCCGGTTGTTATCGGATTTACCACCCAGTCGATCACTCCAGTATCTGTGTTTAAGGCATAGACCAATCCATTCTGGTCCGTCAAATAATCGATATCTTGTCCCGTGGATGAAGAGGCAGCATCGATTATCGGTGAACGAGAAGCTATAGAGCCTCCTAGCGATACTGGGACAAACTCCCGCAGCCCGGTGGCTGCATTAATAAAAAATACCAGGTTGGTTTCCGATCCCATCGCGGCTACTGTTCCGGGGATGAGGGACGGGCTAGCGAGATCCGTAGCGAAGGTGGCCGCAATCCATTGTGTGTTCTGTTGCGCGGCAGTCGTGGCCCCCGGAGTGGCTGAAATTTCCTCCACAAACGTTGAGCCGTTGGTTATATCTTGCGCGGAATAATAGTTCGAGCTATCACGCAAAAACACTTTGTAGAAGTACGTCGTTCCGTTCGCCGGCTGGCCGGCGTTGGCGCACGTGTCCGAAGCGTTGTCGGTGAAGCTTGTTTTTCCAGTTGCGTCATCAAAAACTACAACTCCCGTGCCCACGGTGGAGCACAGTCCCGGATCCGTCGTGTCAGTTGGAATGGACGTCTTATCTACCGGAGAGCTGCTGCGCCGAAGGATGAGCACTCCCGTATATGTTTCGCCGTTAAAGGCGGTACCGATCAGCGCGGGAATATTCCAATTCAGCGTGACGCTCCCATTGCCCGGCGTTGCCGTCAGTCCCGTCACATTCTGGACGAAGGTTACGTCCAGCTCGGGCGCATTCGTACTCGTGGTAGCTTCCTTCGATCCGAAAACGGTCGAATTACCGTCATTTGCCGCTTTATCCGTGATTATCGTTCCGTAATTTGTGCTGCCGTTGTACCAGTTCTGTACGTCAGTGCTAATGTTAAAACCCACAGTTGTGCTGTTGTGCCGCACTGTTTCCGTGTCGGTGGCCGTTCCCGCGATGTCACCACCCGGCGCGGTCCATGCCGTTGTCGCCACGCGTGTATCCCAGGTCACCACGTTGGGCTGCCAGAAGTTGGATACGTCAAAAGCCTCGTAGGTTACGGTTGCAGCCGGCGGCGTAATCACATGCAGTGTCAACGTCGCCGCCTTAATGCCCACATTGGGAATGCGCGATAAATCAAACTCAAGAAGTGCGTGCTCGGCTGCGTTAGTCGCCGATGCAACTGTAAGAGTAGGTCCTACGTTGTTGCTCGTCGGGGACGCCTGATTGAGTGTGGCGTCTGCGCCGCGCGCCTGACTATCCGTGGTCGATTTCTGCAATACGATTGTTTCGCGCGCGATCACCGGCGCCGCCAGCAGCAGCGCCAGCGCCAAACTGAACCATCGGCGCCGGCAAATGCCCCGAATTCCGATCACTAGATGTTGTCTAGCCATGACTCCACTGCCTCCACCCAAATTTGCGTCAAAACTGTCGTCTGCCTACGAGCGGCGCGGCGCCGCGTTGCAGACTCCGCCTTGACCAGGCATCTTCCCGCACGCGAGCGCCAAGGTCTCGTAAATCGGTTCCGAAAGACACTGCGGCTTAACGTAAGCGCGTTTCTTTTTCGGTTGCTTTCCGTTGGCGAGCGCGATTTTTTGCGTTCTTTCCATTATTTCCCCTGGGTCAGTTACTGCCGATTTGCGCTTCCGGCGCAGCGGCCGGCGACGGAATCGAACACAATCCTTTTCTGCTCGGTTTCTCCGCGTGCATAGCGCTGACGGGATTCTGCACGCCGGCCAACCGCGCTTTTAGTTCCGCTAAATCGCACGCGCGCTCGTACGCTCCCAACATGTCTCCGCCTTCCATTTGCGCAAGTCCGGGGCAGCGTTCGCAGTATTGTCGAATCGAACATTTCGAGCAGACCGGCAGATGTGACTCTCGCACCGCTCGTACGCGATTCATCTCCGGCGATCTGAACCAAATCTCCTCGAATCGCTGCCGCCGCAAGTTGCCAGTGGCGACGGGCATTTGCACGCAAGGAAAAACATCTCCATACGGAGAAATGTAACAACTGTTGTGGCCCGCGCTGCACGGGATGTCCTCGTACGCCTCGCTTTCAATCCCGCTCGAAGTGGCGCTCCCTGTCGCAAGCGCCGTTGCTTGCACGCCATCCTGCGAACTTGATGATGCAGGATTGAGAGTTGGATCCTGAAGGATCGGCAAAAGGTCCTGCACCGAATTGCGCAGTTGCAGAAGGCTCATGTCCCCATCCATCTTGGGGGTAATCGTCATATCCAGAACGTAGGGAACGCCGAGTTCCGCCGCGAGCGCTTGCACATTTCGATAAGCCATCAAGTTCTGCTTCATCAGCGGGCACGCAATCTTTACCTGCAAGCCCTCCGCCTGCAGGAAGCGAATAGCAATCAAAGAGCGCTCTAGCGACCCGCGGACTTTTGTAATCGCGTCGTGAACTGCCGGCTCGGCGCTATAAATGCTGATTTGTATGCGACGTACGCTCAGCGCGCGTAGCTTGCTGGCGCGCTTGGCGTCAATTAAGAGCGCGTTAGTCTTCAGGCTGATATCGAAGTGAAGAGCGCGTGCGAACTCAAGCAACTCGAAAAGATCGTCCCGCAAAAAAATCTCGCCGCCGCTCAATGTGAGAAACAGCGTCCCGGATTGCGCCAGTTGCTCCAGCACATTCTTGATCTCATCCGTCTTCATCTCGCCATGATCTTCGTGATCGAGATAGCAATGGATGCACCGTTCGTTGCAGCGGTAGGTGAGATCTACATGGACGCTCCATGGAAGATGCCGTTCCACCGTCCTCCGAATCAAGCCATCCATCACTGGGGTATTTGCCATTCCTTAGCCCTTCACTTCCGTAGTCACGAATACCAATTGCTTCTGTTCCAGCGCGGCCACCAGTTCGCCGATGTCTGCACGCGCCGCTTCCAAGCTAACGTCGTATTCCGCGGAAATCCTTTTCGCGAGTTCTTCCACGCTTTCACTCTCGGCGTGTTTCCAGATCAGGCTCGCGGTTTCGTTCAACTCATGCACCTGGCTGTCCTCGGGCGAAATAATCACCATTTCGCCGTCAACTTCCCTCCAGGCGAGTTTTGGATTTCGAACGATGTTTCCTTTCATGCCGCAATCACCTTCCAGAATTCCGCGTTCCGGCGAAAATGCAGCCGGTGGCACGGTATTTCCTCGATCAGCCTCATCAACGTGTGCAGTAACTTTTCATGCGCGCGCTTTTCGGCAGTAAAAAACAGGACGCAGGGCAATAGTGCTCGGAGCGCTTCCTTCAAGGAAAGCGGCTCGGCGCGATCATCTTTCGCCTGCTTCAGCAGGTACAAACCCGCGATAGGAAACATCCGATTGATTCCAGCGGCTCGAAATTCTCCCCAGAAAGGCGTTCCATGCGCGTGCCAATAGCCATTTGAATAACGCACAAGCGAAATTTCGTCTGTAAGGACACTTCCTTCCGGTGACAGCGAAGCAACCGTGCTCTTCCCGGCCCCCGAACGTCCGAAAAAAATGTACGCGCGGCCGTCCCGCACAACCGTTGCGCCGTGTAGAAGGAAGCCGCGCTGCGGTAGGAGCACCATCGTCAACAAAATACGGAGCAGCGAGTCCAGTGCATATTCGTGGCGCACGCCGTGAAATTCGGCGCCTCGTGCTCCCAAGATAAGCTTCGCATCGTCCAGCAGATATGAGAATTCGCCACTTCCCACCCGCATTTTTCGTTGATTTAGAAGAATAGGAAAGCCGTTTGCAGAGTTCTGCGCAAATTCACGATAACGTCGCAACGCCGGCGCCAGCAGCGCTTCTTCGCGGATAAAAAGGTCGAGCGGTACATTTCCGATGGAGATTTGTAGCGGCGCGCAACTATCCAGTTGCTTGACCGGATAGTCCAATTCGGCAATCGTTCCCAAGTTCACGGCGGTAACACTAATAACTGCAGGACTTGAGGGCGTCCTCGCAGTCCCCCCAAAATTCTAAATTCGCCTAATAAACGAGAAATGCCACAGGCTAGTCTCGTTTGCTCCTATATAACGCGTCAACTGCATATGGGGGCGTCGATTCGTATCTGCCACTAACGGTAGCTACGTGAGGAAGATAAGGGGAGAGGAAGGGGGGGATCTCAGGCCCGACGGCTGGCCCAACCGTACTTCCTCAGTAGGCGAAGAGGGCGCAGTGCAATGTAAAGAGGCGCCAACGGACCCGGCAAACGCATCATTTGCCAGTCTTCTTCGGCAGGTACCACGGATAGCCGCATGGCATAACGCCACCCCTCAAAGGTCCCGGGCACCATCCGGCGGCGAAAATTGAAACGGCCAGGAGCATCCAGTGATCGATAGTTAAGGCTCATGAGACGGTTCGCTATTTCCGAGGCGACATCGGTCGCCACTTGGTCCGCTTGAACTCGTCGCCGGATTTCGCTCGACACCGGTGCATCTAGCAATCCGGCCGCGAGCGCAAGCCCGACATGAAGCATCCGTTCCGCGTTTAGAGATTTTGCTCGCTGTATCGTGAGATCCCAGTTTAGGTTCGGGTAGCGCCTTATCAGTTCGGAAATGTCCGCGATCCATGAAAATCGCTCCCAGAAATCCTTCGCGCCGTGAATGCACAGTATGGCCAGCCCATCTTCCACAGAAAAAGTCTGAACTTCCCTCTCGTTCAGCTTTACAGAAACTAGCCGTCGCGAAAGCTCATCGAGATCGGGAGCCCTCGGAAAATGGCGCAGAGTCAATTCCGTGTGAAGCTCCACCATTACGCGGCGTTCTTCGTCTAGATAGTTGTATTCGCCCGGAACCGTCGAAGCAGCCGCGCCAGGTGAAAGAATCCAATCGTATTTTGGACGATACCCGAGTCCAAGCATCACTTCATGCGCCTTCGGCAAATCGCTTTGCCGCAGAATGATGTCCAAATCTTCGAATTCGCGAAGCGTTACATCATCGTAGGCCTGCACCGCCAGCACGGGGCCTTTGTATGGAATAACCTGTATTCCGTGGGAACGAAAAAGGTCGAGAATCTTGATCAGTTCGGCGCTCAGGAACAAACATCGGATCGTGTTTGCGCGGCTAGCATTTTTCAAACGGTCCGCAGCGGACGCCGGCATGCCACCTGTCGCAATCCCGTGCAATTGCCGGCTAACTAGCGGCGTGATTGAGTTTTCCTCCGCTTGGTCAAGGATGTACTCCCAATCAAGATTTCGTTCTAGAAGTTCAGCGATCTTCTGCTTCAACGACGGATCCGGCTGACTATGCGCGCAGTAAGCAAAGAGCTGTTTCTCGGGACAGGCGGAATTGCTGACGGCGGAAGTCATCAATATTTTCGGATTGCGAGTGAATAGGAAATTCTACGCTATTTCAATATCCGAGGCTGGAGGATTCTCTAGGACGGGTACTCTTTCTGTTAGAACAACTACTGCGGTACTGAAAGTCTTATGACCCGTCCTCCGAAATGGTATTTCGAAGGGGTAAAGCCCGGTTGCTGCACTGGCTCGCTTAACAGCGATCCGGTTCGGTTCATGCAGCGATACCTGGTGGGACCGTACCGTGCATTTCAACAAGCTTTCCGATTTTGAGCAGCCTTGCTCGGAAACTGCCTGGTTCAAGGCCCGCGCGCCCGCAAACCGTCTGAAAATCCGCGTCGCTGCCGAAAAGAAATTCTTGAGCTTTTCTCTGGGTTCTCAAGCTTCCGTTACGCCAGTCTTCTACGGCTGATATTACTACTGCGGTCCAAAGTCTTCGCTCGCCGATTAGATCCTCGGTCACAGTGTTTTGAGAGTCGATTTGATACTGCGCTCCGCTTTTCCCCATCGCATCCCCCTACGCTGCGTCCCGTCGACTTCATCCTGGCGAAGCGCTGAAACGTATACTTCTTACAACAGCAGCTTCAGCGCCATGTGCCAGACGATTCCCGCGCTGGCAGCCGCACCTCGGAACGGCTTCATTTTCACGGCACTACAGGCGGAAGAGGAAAACGAACGGAATTCTGAACTCAGCACGGCTGTGCGCTGGCGGTCATATGTGTCGTAACGGTGCACGCAGGGTAATCCAGCGACCTCACGTGAAGCTCACAGTCAAGTGACAAACGGAAGCTGCAAGACGAGAGGATTATTGCACGGTTTCAGCAGTGAGAATTTCGCGCAGCTTGGTCGAAAGCGTAGTCATGGTGAAGGGCTTTTGAAGAAGTACCGCATCCATTTCGAGTATCCCGTGATGCACCACGGCCTGGTCCGTGTATCCCGACATATACAGGACTTTGATTTTTGGCCGAATGAGTTTCGCGCGTTCGGCCAGCTCCCGGCCACTTATCCCCGGCATCACGACGTCCGTCATCAAAAGATGAATAGTTCCCGCGTGCATCGCAGCTAATTCGAGTGCGGTGTGGCCATCTTCGGCTTCAATCACCGTATATCCGCTCATTTCCAGATATTCGCGCGCCAGCTCGCGGACGCCTTTCTCGTCTTCCACCAGAAGAATCGTTTCTGAGCCGCGTTCCGTGGGTTGAACGTCGGTGCGGCGCTCGCGGCCGCGATCCCCCTCTTCTTCCTCAATTCTGGGCAGATAAATCTTGAAACTGGTTCCGCGGCCAGGTTCGCTGTACACCCAGACGTAGCCACCGCTCTGTTTCACGATTCCGTACACCGTCGCGAGACCGAGCCCTGTTCCTTTTCCCTTCTCCTTGGTCGTGAAGAACGGCTCGAAGATGTGAGTTTGCGTTTCGGCGTCCATGCCCGAGCCATTGTCGGTAACCGCGAGCATCACGTATTTGCCCGGAGCCAGCACGGCGGGCGATCGCGAATAGGAGGCATCCAAATCCACGTTCGCAGTTTCGATCGTCAGCCGGCCGCCTTGCGGCATCGCGTCGCGCGCGTTCACTGCGAGATTCAGGATCACCTGCTCGATCTGGCTGCGGTCTGCTTTGATCAGGCCCACGTCGGGCGCGGAAGAGGTTTCGAGCTGAATATCCTCTCCGATCAGCCTTCGCAGAATCTTTTCCATGTCCGCAAAAATGCTCTGGATGCTGATTATCTTGGGTGCCAGCATCTGCTTGCGGCTAAAAGCAAGCAACTGGCGCGTGAGGGAAGTCGCGCGCTGCGAGGCAGTTTGGATTTGTTCTGCATTTCGTCGCAACGGATCCCCGGCGGCCAGGCGATCCGCAAGCAAGTCCGCATAGCCCTGAATCACCATCAGAAGATTGTTGAAATCGTGAGCGATTCCCCCGGCCAACCGGCCGACCGCTTCCATTTTTTGCGATTGACGAAGCTGCTCCTCGAGCTGCCGGCGGTCGGTGATATCGAGCGCCATGCAAATCGCGCCTTGCAACTCGCCATGGGCATCTCGCAACGGCTCGACGTGGCACGCGTAAGACCCGCCTTTCCACTCGACATGGAACGTGGTCGGATCGCCCGCCATGGCCCGACGGTGTGCTGCGATCGGCTTGAAACTCTGGTCGGAGGTCTCAAAATATTCCAGCAGCGACATGCCGACAACTTGATTTTGCTTCAGTCCGAGCCGTGTCAATCCAGCTCCCATCGCGGAAGTGAAGCGAAGATCTTTTCCAACAGTCCAAAGAACGGCTGGCAGTTGTTCGACCAGCACGCGAAGACGAGCTTCGCTCTCGCGTACCTTTTCCTCCGCGCGTTTCCTTTCTATGGCCAGAGCGATCTGGCCGCCGACCGAGCCCAGAAATTCAAGATCGCGCTCCGTGTATGCACTTTCGCTTTCGTAGTGTTGCACCACCAAAACGCCTATCGTGGCGGCTGGCGTTCGAAGCGGCACTCCCAACCAAGAAGGCGACGGCGTGCCGACGAGTTCCACTTCTCCGCGCTCGGCGAGCTTGTCGAATGCCTTTTGGGGGATCAGCATGGCACGCCCGGTGCGATACACGTATGCAGTGCAGCTTCTTCCAACTTCCTGGGGAGGCGGCGCCACGTCAAATTGGTCTACGAAAAAAGGAAAATGGAACATTTCCGACGCCGGTTCATACAACGCCACAAAGCAATTTTCAGCGTATAGCACTTTCTTCAGTGCGATGTGAATCAGCCGCAGCAGGTCGTCCAGGTTGTCGGTTAGATTCACGCCGCGAATGATTTCAAAGTTCACCTGGCGCTCAAGTTCCGCACGCTTATGTTCGCTTATATCTTCAACTGTGCCCTCGTAACAAACAATCTTGCCGTGCGCATCCCGTACCGCGCGCGCGTTTTCAGAAACCCAGATCTGCGCGCCATCTTTGCGGCGGAGCTGATATTCGAATTGTTCCACTACCCCCTTCTTCTCAATCCGCCGTTTGAATTCCTCGCGAAATTCCGGATCCGCATATGCGTCCCGGGATACGTCCGTGATGCACTCCATCATTTCCTCGCAACTGGAGTAGCCGCACATTCGCGCAAGCGCGGGATTCATGCTCAAGATACGGCCTTCCGGGGTGGTCTGGAAGATTCCTTCCACTGCATTTTCAAACAGGAGCCTCAGCCGTTCTTCGGCCCGTTGCTGAGCCTCTTCCGCGTGGCACCGTTCTGTGATGTCTTCGTACATTCCGAAGCTACCCATGCTTTTTCCGTTTGCGGTCAGGGGCACCCCGACGATCTGGACGTCCACCAGCGAACCGTCGCTGCGGCGGCGCTTGCCTTCCGCGCGGACAACCTCGCCATTCGTGGCGCGTCTACTCAGATCGAGGGCTTCGCTCGCATCGCGTGCCGGGACCAGCAACAAGTCCAGCTCCGCGCCCAGAATTTCAGATTGGCGGTAGCTGAAGAGAGTTTCAAAAGCGGGATTGCACATTTTAACGCGGCGGTCGGCATCCAGGACGACGATGGCGAGCGGATTGTTTTCCGTCAGCGCGTGCAGGTAGGCGTTGTGCTCCGCGACTTTTTCTTCGGCGGCGCGGCGTGCGCTGATGTCCTGAGCCGCGGCGAGGGTCGCTTTCCGTCCTGCGAAGAGAATTCCTTGGGTGGTGACTTCGACGTCGAAGATCTGGCCGTTCTTTCGACGATGGCGCCAGTACCCCCGAAAAGCCAAAGCCGTTGGGTTCTTGCGGACGGATTCGAGAACGCGCGGAACGTCTTCGACCGGGCGTATGTCGGTGATACGCATGCGCAGGAATTCCTCGCGCGTGTATCCGTATTGTGTGAGGGCTGCTGCGTTAGCGTCGAGAAACGCCAATGTCTTCGGGTCGTAAATGTACATCGGCTGGGGATTGGCGGAAAACAGAAGCTCAGAATTCGCGCCTCCGAACGTGTCGCGCGATGCGGAGTCGGCGTGAAGGCGCGCGGGGGCGTGCTCGCGTCCACCCTTCGCAGGGCGCAGGGAGGCCTTCTGGTTTGGCCGCAACTTGATTGTTTTGCTCGACATATTTCCGTGTTTGGAAATGGCGGATGCCCAGTACTCCCGATGCTTGAGTCTAGCTGGGTGTGAATAGGGCGACAATGGTACGTTCGTACTTTCTGTGCTGTGGGTTGCGGGGTTGGTGACTGGTGGGGCACAACATATGGTGGCAGGGTAGGTGGTTGTGACACTGGTGTCAACGGGAAACTGACACCGATGTGTGCTGGTACCAACGAGGCGGCGGGGGCCGCTGGGGGAGCGCGTGCGGGCTCAGGTTGCCGCGCGGCGCTTTTTCGCGCGGCCGAGGGCGGCGCTTTTTCGCGCGGCCGAGGGCGGCGCTTTTTCGCCCGAGCCGTGCCCGCCCGCGCGGAGCAGTGGCCGCCGCCGCCGATGATGCGAGCCAGAACTGCGCCAGGTCGTTTGGTGGCCAGCTTTCTCTCCGGATGCGGCCGTTGGCTTCGATGACGATGAAGCTGGGATGTTCCAGTTGCCACGCGTCAAGAATGGTGGGCTGCTCGTCGAATAGTTTTTTCCATCTGGTCGTGGGGATGCGCGCTCGTCGCTGGCAGGCTCGCTCTGCGAGCTCGCCCTTCTTCGACGTCGTGAGCTTCGCGGTTTGGATTCTCGCGGCTGCAATTTTCTTTTCGCGGTGCGCGTGGTCGCGGGCGTACTTCCGTCGCTGCCACGCCGCGAGCTCGCGGCGGTGCTCGATGCGCCATCGGCGCGTTGACACCTAGTGCCGTTCGGTGGCTTTGCGAATCAGCGCGGCGCTGCGGGCTTCGAGCTTCTCGTCCTGGAGGATTCTCGCGAGCACAGCGAGCAAACGCCCGCGACCTTTGCGGGCGAGCTTCGCGGCAACGGGCACGAGGTCTTGAACGATGGCGCTAATCTGACGTCGTGCGATGGCGCGGTGCTGGATGGCGGCGGCTTCGGCCCGGGCGGTTTCTAGTTCGAGCTGGCGGATTGCGCTGCGGATTTGTTCGCGGGATAATTCGCGTTTCACGGTGTCACCTCGTTTGGGAGGCGGCTAGGGCTCGTGAACGCGGAGGCTAGTCGGCGCTTCAGCGACGCCCTAGCCTCTCTTTTTTCGCCGCGGCTGCTGATGCCGCTGGCGATACTGAGCATACCATTTGTAGTGGTGTCGCGGTGGTGACACCACTTATAGTGGTCCGCAACGCTCCTGCTTTGCCCACGGCGCGGCGGCTCCCCGTGCTGCCGCGCTTTCACTTCCGATTTCACTTCCACGGGATCTAATCGGCTGGCTGGATCTGTTCTCGCGGCCTCAGCCGCCGAGCGGCGGCTGCCGCGCGGGCGAGCGCGGCGGCCGTTGCTCGTGTCAGCGAAGCTGACAGGTTCTGGATGCAGGCGCATTTGCCCTTCCGGGAACCCGCAGGGGTTGGCGGGTGAACGGGAGGGCGGCGCTATAGCGGTTTGCCGCAGCGCAGGGGCGCGGAGGCAGCGGCAGCGCGGGTGGGATGGATTTGACCCGCGGGAGCGGCATTTCGGCTGCCAGCGGGTTTCTGGCGGCCGAAATGATTAGCGACGCGGAACCGCTTCTTTCTTTGAGGGCAACGCCGGCGAGGCCTTGGCCGCGACACCGACCGGCGCTCGGCGCGTCCGGGCGCGCCGAGCTGGTGGAACATGCGGCCGAATTTGCCGCATTTCCGGACCAGCGAGCCGCGTGCTTTGCTGGCGTGTGAGCCAGTGCTTTTGATTTGCGCCGCGAAGGCGGCGGGTTTGCTTTCACGGTCCGGACGCCGAGGCTGCTGCGTGGTGATGGCCGCGACCGGATACAAAACGATGGAAGGCCGCGATTCGCTCCCGGTGCGCGGCGCGGCGATGCGAGCGGAGCGAGCGAGTCCGCGGGTTTGGCAAGGATGGCCGAGCCAACGGGACGCGTCGGGCGAGGGTTTTGCTTTTTGCGTCGGCGACACCTAGAGAGCGGAGAGCGGACCCGATGCCGGAGCGTGAGGAGTGGTGTCACGCTGTTGGTGGCACCGCGACGAACGCATGCGACTGCATCGGGGAGCACCGTAGCGAACGTTGTGCAGCGCGTCAGGTTGGTGTGTTGCGCGGGATGAGCGACTCGCCGTTTTTTATTTTGTCGGCGGCTTCCTTCACGAGTTTGCGGAGTTTCGCGTCATGCAGGATTTGCGTGAGACGGTCGTCGCAGCGTTCGCAGATGTTGTCTCCCTTCATGGCGCGTCGGTGGCACCGGCTGCCGTCTTCCATCATCCAGATACAGCGCGTGGCGTTCGTCATCGATGGCCTCTTTTGCGCCTGACGTTTGCGCGAATGAGCTGCTCGATTGCGACGGCGGCGAGCATCAGCCCGCCGAGTGAAATGAAAATTACGCCGAGGATTCGGGTGGCGGTCATCGGCGCGGCTCGTTTCGACGGTAGAGCTCGTTCAGGATGTCGAGCTTCTTCACGGCGAATTGTCCTGCGATGCGTCCGATGTGGTTATCGACGGCGCTGATGGCGTTCGCGAGCTGCTCGACGCTGCTCACGATTCCGCTGGTTGGTGTCAGTTGCGCTTGGCCGGCGCGGGCAATTTGGTTGAGTTTGACTTCTTCGCTTCGGGGTGGGTTGGTGTGTCGAGCCATATTTTTTTTCCTTTGCGCTGGATGCAGCAGCGCGTCTCTTTTGTTTTTGTATTGATGATGATGGCGCGCGCGGCGGTGTCAGTTGGGTCGCTCGGCCTCGGGACGTGGTGGCGTAGGATGATGATGCGCTCTTCCTCCTGCGGCGTGGCGATGAGTTCGAGCACTTCTTCGGCTTGCGCCTGGCTCAGGAAGTCGAGGCCGGGTGGCAGATTTATGGTGATGCTCGGCAGGGATGTGCTGCAGCGTGCAGATTGGCGCTTTGCTCTGGGGGTCCCCACTTTGCGCTTTTTCTTCATGGTGCGAGTCTCCTTTCGAGCACGCGATTGCTCATCATCATTTCGACGTATTCGAGGAAGGCCGCTCGGTCGCGGATGTTGTGTTCGTCGGCGGCCGCGCAGATCTGTTCTTCGAGTAGGTCGATGATGATTTCGGCCAGGTGGCGGATTGCGCCCTGGCGGACTTGTTCACGGCGGCGCGCTTCGAGGCGCGCCGCCGTGATTGCTTCTTCGAGTGGAGGGCGTTCGTCGCTCACGCGGTCGCCTGGAAATATTGCTCGGCGCGTGAGAGCTTTTCGATTACGCCTCTGTGTTCGAGTTCGCTTTCGGTGAAGCCGTGACGCTGCCCGATGCGGACGATTTCGGCGCGGAGGGTTAGGTCTAGTTCGATGGCTCTCCTTTTGCTCTCGGTGTGGTGGTGGGTTTCGGCTGTGTAGATTTCTTCCCACATTTCGATGGGGATTTTTTTTCGTGGGACTGCCGCTGCGTCTTCCTGGCTCACTGTCTTCCTCCTTTTACTGGATTGGCCCTTCCGGGTCGGGTAGGTCGCGGAGCTCGTTGAGGAATGGCGTGCTGTCTTTGCGCCTCTCGAAGTTCGCGAGGTAGCGGAACGTTGTGGCGGCGTGGCGGTGGCCGAGAAGGTTTTGGGCTTCTCGGATGTCGTTCGTGTGCTCGTAGAGGCGGACCGCGACGGTTCGCCTGAGGTCGTGGATTCGGAGGCCGGGGTTCACCTTTGCTTTTTTGCGGAGGCGCTCCCATGCTTGCTGGACTCCGGCTCTTCCGATTTTGCGGCCGTAGACGAGTTCGAGGAGTGGCGTGTTGGGGTCGGTGACACCATGACCGTATTGCTGGAACCACGCCCTGAGCTCGTCGGTGGCTGTGAGGCGGTTGGTTTGCTCGCCTTTCGTTCGATAGGCGATGGTGTTGGTGCGTGGATCGTAGTTTGCTGGCGAGAGTGCGAGCGCCTCGCCGAGGCGGAGGCCGAGCCCTGCCGTCATGGCGAGGAAGCATTTTTCCCAGGCGGCGGCGGCGACCTGCAGCCGTGCGAGCTCGTCTGACGTCGCTATGACTGTCCTTGGCAGCGGCTCACGCGCCGCTGCCAAGGTCAGTGTGATTCCTCTCGGCGCTCCTGCCTCCACCAGGTCGCGGAGGAATCGCATCAGCTCCTTGCGGCGGACGTGGGCGGTCGATGGCGCGAACTCCGCGCGCCATCGAGCTACTAGGATGTTGCCGACGTTCGGGCTGAGGTTGCCGATTGTGCAGCTGCCCGCGGTGCTCGCGTATTCTTTCGCCGCGGCCTTCGCGTGGTGACGGCTGCCCTGCGCGTTAGCCCATGCTTCCGCAAAAGGCGCGAGGCGCGCAAGGCTCGGGCTTTTTTTATTTGTGCGGTGTCGCCGCGCATCTTCGCCTGGAATCGTTTCGCGGCGCGGGCCGTGGCGAAGCCTTTTCGCTTGCGCTGGCCCTGCGGTGTGAACCAGTCTGCGTACCAGAGTCGTCCTTTGCGGATCATCTGAAAAACCTCCTTTTGAGTGAAAAGCACTGACACCGTGGTGACACCAGATGCTTCGGGGGCCTGTTTATGCGGTGAAGTGGGCCTAAGAAAAGTACGTTCGTACCAAAATTGCAGATTCCATGACACTTAGGACACGCGAGACGACATTTACGGAGGTGTTAAAAGGATGCGAATAACGAACGGTCATTTGATCGGCAAAGGCTCGGGGATTGCTTCGCCGTCTTTTCGTGGGTCGGAGGCGCCGTAGTTCACGCCGGTTGCAAAATCGCGGCGGACGGCTTGGCCTCCCCCGACTGCCTGGGCGAAGCTACCTTGAAGGTCGATCTGGTGGCCGCGCTGGGCGAGTGCGGCGCGGATGTCAGCGGGAAAGCGGTCTTCCATCATCACGTCGCAGCCAGTGAAAGTATATTTTGTGAATCTGGGCGCTTCCAGCGCGGCTTGAATGTTCATCCCAAAGTCCGCGACATTGGATACGAATTGTGCGTGCGCTTGCGACTGGTTGAAGCCGCCCATGATGCCGAAGGCGATGCGTTCCTGGCCGCGCGTCATGAAGCCGGGGATGATGGTGTGAAGAGGCCGCTTGTGGCCGGCGAGCGCGTTCGGCGATTTTGGATCCAGGCTGAAGAGGCCGCCGCGGTTTTGGAGAGCGAAGCCGGTGCCGTCCGCGACCACTCCGGAACCGAAGCCAGGAGTAATTGCTCTGAATCAGCGAGACCATGTTGCCGTCACGATCGACGACGCTGAGATACATGGTGTCGCCCTTGGTCGCAAATTCGGGGTTGCCGGGGCCGACGTCGCAATTCGCTTTAGCCATGTCGATTAATTTTGCGCGCTGCGCGGCATATTCTTTTGAGAGCATTCCCGCGACCGGCACGCTGCTGAATTTCTGGTCGGCGACGTAGCGATACATGTCGGCGTAGGCGAGCTTTTTTGCTTCGATCATCACGTGCGGCGCGTCGGCTGTATTTTGAAACTGCTTGAGCGGAAATGTCTCCATGATGTTGAGCATTTCGAGCGCGGCGATTCCCTGCCCGTTCGGCGGAATTTCGTACACGGTCCAATCGCGGTAGGTGGTGGAAATGGGCTCGACCCACTCGCTGGAGAAATCGGCGAGGTCTTCGGAAGACATCGTTCCGCCGAGCCTGGTGGATGTGGCTACGATGCGATTTGCGATGTCGCCTTTGTAGAAGGCATCGCGGCCTCCGTCGGCGACTTCTTGCAGCGAGTGCGCCAAATCCGGATTGCGGAATATGTCGCCAAGTTTCGGCGCGTTGCCGGCGGGCAGAAAAGTTGCGGCGGCATTGGGATCGGCGTGCAGCTTTTCGGCGGCCTCCGACCAATATTGAGCGTCTAGTTCAGGTACGGGGAATCCGTCCTTTGCGTAGTGAATGGCTGGCGCGAGAACCTCCGGGAATTTCTTGTTTCCGAAACGCGAGAGAAGTTTGGACCAGCCATCCACCACGCCGGGAACCGTGACGGAATTGATCCCGTGCTGCGGCATTTTTTCGTCACCTTTGCCATGGAGAAATTCGATGGAAAGTTTGGCGGGCGCCCAACCGCTGGCGTTGAGGCCGTAGAGTTTTCCGGTCTTCGCTTCGTAAAAGATGACGAACAGGTCGCCGCCCATGCCGTTCATCATGGGCTCGACGACGCCGACCACGGCATTCGCGGCAACTGCGGCGTCGATGGCATTGCCGCCCTGCGCCAGAATCATCGCGCCAGCTTGCGAGGCCAGCGGACTTTCTGTGGCGACGATTCCGCCGCGCGATACAACCATGGAGCGGCCTTGCGTCCGGCTTTGCGTGTGAGCTGCGATGGTAAGAGACATGATGGCCAGGAGAAAGAGTATCGTTTTTTTCATATGGTTGGCCGCAAGAATATTTGAATTGGGCGGGGATGCGACATGAGATTTTCGGGCGCAGAAAAGTGCGGATTGGAAACGGAATCGACCCGTTCGCAACACCGGCTCAGGGCAAGTAATCGTGCAATTCTAGAACCGGTTAGAAATGTCGCCGTCGTTTGTTTTGAGTCAGTTACGGACGATTTTGTTCGAGGGTCAGAACCGGTTAGAAATGCGGAACAGTGGTGAGTGGCTAGGGCCGAGTAAATAGTGCAGACGCTGCGCAAAACAGAATTACGTAAACACGGATTGGCTGAAAATTCTCGATTAGGACGGGGTGCGATCGTTTGTTTTCTATGGGTTAGAGTGGGTTCTAATAATTGGAGTTCTCGATTAGAAAGTGGCTTCGCGAGTGAAGTTCGCGGGCGGGAATGTGCAAAATTTAAAACCGGGTAGGGCTGGTCAGAGAGGGTTAGTTGGGCGGCTGACGGGCGGCGGGTGGGGGCGAGGATGGCGGCGGGTGGACGGAGCGATCCTGTTGGGCGCGATTGATCGCGGCCCTGCTCAGCAGCCTCAAGCGGCCTATCGGCCGGCCTTTCGCATCGAACATCGCTCATCAGCTACCTTCTATCCTCATAAAGCAAACTGTAAATGTAATCGGAATTGTGGGTGAGAAGCAACGAAATGCAATCGAACGGGGAAAATCTAAACGCGAGATTCGAGAATCGAGGGGTGAAAATCACGGCGTCGCAGAGGCTGCTTCTGGTCCCTCGTCGGCGAAGAAGCGGCCTCTGTCGGGATGACAGCGTAAAGCGAGGGCGCAAAGGCAAGATGCTCTGCGGCTGCGCTCAACGCGAGCCGGACGACTAGGCGGAGAACAAACACAAAAAAAACTGCCCGCCTGCCCTTCGCGAATGCTCTCAGGATAAAAAGGCGGCCGCTACAGAGACAACGTCAAAACCAACGACAAAGGCTGCCGGGCTGAAGGCCCCCGCCACGGCGGGCAGGCCGGCGCTACATTTAAACCTTAGGCAACGGCGAACGGGGTCAGGGCTTGGGGGTAGCCTGGCAGAGTTGTTGGAACTCCGGGTCGTCGCGGAGGGAAATCAAATCCGTGTCGCGTTTGGCCCAATCCAGGTTGGCCCAGCCCGCTTCTTTTGCAGCTCTCAACATATCGAGCGCTTCGCGGGGCTGCTGGAGCAGAGCGTAGGTGCAGGCGGCATTATAGAGAACGTTTGAATCGCGCGGGCGGAGTGCCACCGCGGTTTGCAATTGGCGTACCGACTCTTCGCGCCTGCCGACGGCGGCATAGTAGCCGGCGAGGAGCATTCGCGCACGGACGTCTTCAGGAACGGTATCCAGTTGCTTCTCGAGCGCAAGGATCCCGCGATCGAGCAACGTCCTGGCCTGGTCATCTTTACCCAGCGATCTGAGAGCATTCGTGATCGGAATGTAAACGTTGTAATCGTCGCCGTTGGCTTGGAGGGCTCGCTCAACCATGTCTGCAACTTCCTGGAACCGGCCGGAGGAAAAATACGTTCGAGCCAGGACGGTGTAGGCGCCCTCGCAGTCCGACTTGCACTCGATGGCTCGGCGGGCGAATTCGATAGCCTCTTCATACCTTTTCTGGCCGGAGAGAATCCAAGCGCGAGCGGCCAGAACTTCAGCCAGACCGGGTTCCAGCGCTGTTGCACGCTCGCAGGCGGCCAGCCCCTTTTCGATCCAACGGGAATTTTCTTCGCGAAACTGATAGATCATCCCGCAGGCAGTGGCCAGGCCGGCATGAGCCAGAGCGAAATTCGGATCGAGCTTGATGGCGTGTTCGAACATTTGCAAAGAGAAATCCAGGTCAAGGCGTCGCGCGTAACTGCGGCCGCGTAGAAAATAATCGTAGGCCAGCGGGTTTTCCGTGGGCTTGCGCGAGATGGTTTTTTCTTCTTGAGGAGTCAACGTGATGCGCAAGGCTTGGGCGATGCTGCGCGCGATCTCCTCTTGAATGGCAAAGACGTCTTCGAGTTGGCGGTCGTAACGCTCGGCCCAGACCGGATGCCTGGTGGAAGCTTCCACCAACTGCGCGGTGATGCGTACGCGATTGCCCGCGCGGCGGATCGAACCTTCCAGGACGTAACCGGCGCCGAGCTGCTGGCTCACTTGTTGCGCGGTGACCGGCTTGTCGCGGAAAGCGAGCATCTCCGAACGAGGAAAAGTTTCCAGTTGCGCAATCTTCGAGAGTTCCGTGACGATGTCTTCGGTAATGCCGTCGCGGAAGTATTCGTCCTCTTTCGCACCGCTCTGATTTTCGAAGTAGAGCACAGCGACAGATTTTTGCTTGGCTACGGCGGGGTGCGTCTCCGCAGCCGAAGCGCTCTTTTCGGCGGCTGGACGGCGGCTGGAGTCGACGTCGCGCTGAAGCCGCTTCAGATCGGCGCGGAGTTCGGCAGCGGTCTGGCAGCGCAGGTCGGGGTCTTTCTCGAGTGCTTTGCCGAGAACAATGTCCATGCCCGCGGGCAAGCGCGGGTTGAGTTTCTTGGCGGGCGCAGGGGTGGAATGCAGGATTCCGTCATAGATGACCGCCGTGGTGGCGCCGGAAAACGGAACCGTCCCGGTGGCCATTTCATAAAGGACTACACCGAGCGAAAACAAATCGGAGCGCGCGTCCAAATCTTCGCCGCGCGCTTGTTCCGGAGACATGTAGGCGATGGTGCCCATGGAGCTGCCCGGGCTGGTCAGGTGCTCATGGCGTAGAACATTTGCCGCGGTGCGCATCGCTGTGGCGCCTACTGATTCGGCGGCGTGCTGGTGTACGGAGGTGAGCTTGGCCAAACCAAAATCCAGGATTTTCGCCTGGCCGCGGTCGACGAGAAAGATATTCGCGGGCTTGATGTCGCGGTGCACGATGCCCTTCGAGTGCGCGGCATCAAGACCGTTGGCGATCTGAATGCCGATCTCCAGCAGCTCCGATATTTCGATGGGCTTTCCTTCGATGCGATGCTTGAGAGTCTTGCCCTCGAGCAACTCCATGGCGATGAACGGACGGCCTTCGAATTCTCCGACATCGTGGATGGTGCAGATGTTGGGATGATTGAGAGCAGAGGCTGCGCGAGCTTCGCGGCGAAATCGCTCGATGGCTTGAGGGTCCTGCGAAATATCGTCGGGAAGGAATTTCAGCGCTACATTGCGGCCTAGGCGCGTGTCTTTGGCTTTGTAAACCACACCCATTCCTCCACCGCCCAATTTTTCCAGGACGCTGTAGTGGGAGATGGTGCGGCCTACATTGGAGGAAGCATCTGGCACAGGTCGTGCATTGTACGACAGCGGCTGAATACAGGCAATCGCGCTCAGGGGGCTTGATCGGCACCGGAAGCGGCTTGGTATTATTCTTCGCTGGCTTCTAAACCGGGAGGTTCACGATTTCGGGCGCGGAAATTCTTCTATGTGAAATTCGCCCTTGCGGCCGAAGTAAATTACCTTTTTGCCGGTTAAGAAAGCCCAATAGCCGATGGTGCCGGCGGCAGCGGCCTGCTTTACAAACTCCGGGTAGCGGATCTGGTCGGCTTGGGCGCCGCGGATGGCGGCGACGAGCGCAGGCTGCGAGAAATCGGCGGCGATCTTCGTGGGCGGAAGTGTCATCTGCTCACGGTGCGTCTCGCCATCCGTGGTGTAAAAAGTTTCCTCGCCGCGAAGTAAGTCGGCGAAGTACGATTCGACGCCGGCGCTGATGAGGATGCCAACCACTTCAGGAAAAGTGAGCTTTCCGGCCTGCGAACCAGCCAACGCTTTGTGCATCGCTTCCGTGTTCATCGCCCGCTCCACGGGGACCTGTCCAGGCCGTAGACTGGACAGGCATTTTGATCTAGACCCTTATCGCGCCGCCGAAACCAAATTACAAGAGCAGATCCCTCGCGTAAACCGCTCCCTTCCTGCGTCAGGGCAAGCAGGATGATGATCGTTATCGGATCGTCATTTCTTTGGGCGGGATTCGGGCGGCACCTGGTTGTTAGCGCGGTAGTAGGCGACGAGCAAGCCGTAGTGTTCGCCCATGTGCTCGACGTAGCCGATCCAGTAATCGAGATGCTTGAGGACGCCCGCGTCGCCTTCCTTTTGAATCAGCGCGGCGCCGTCGGTGACGGATTTCTTCAAGTACACAACGGTCTCGGCTTTGGTTTTGTAACTGGCGACGGCGGGATCGTTCGCCGCTTCACCGAGCTTTGAACCGGCGACGTGGTTTAGGAAATCGTAATTCGAACCGGCGACGTGCAGAAGGACTTGCTGGAAAGTGCGGACGTCGGGAGTGAGTTTGTAGGTGTATTTGTCTTCGGGCCAATCTTCGGCCATGGTGACGAGGCGGTTGCCGACGTCGTTCCAGGCTTCGAGGACGGCTTCGCTCGGAGTTTTCGTTTTTTTCGCGGCGGCGTCTTGCGCGCGGGCGGCAGTTGCGCTTGCGCCGGAGAACAGAATCAGCGCGACGAGGAAGAGTAGGGAGCGAGAAATGTTTCTCATGATGGAACTCCTTCGGTGAATTGTCCCCGCTGTGCGCCCCGGGTGCCCGGTAGCGTACCTAGGAATTTGAGGCAAGTCCAGCGGTTGAACGGCTGGCGGCGATTCAGGTGGCGTACTTCTACGGCGCGAGAGATCGCCGCCCTTCCCAGGATGCAGGCGCGAGGATGTAGCCTCACAGAGGCTGAGGAACGGGAGGTGCCGTATAATCTGCCGTGATGAATACCATCACCCAGGGCGCGTTGGTTGCGCTTCAATGCTTCGTCGTTTTGTTCGTGGCGTTGCACAATTGGATTCCACTCGGAAAGCTCAATGACGTGAAAGGCGCGCACGCTGCGTTCCCGGGCAGCAAACTTCTAATCACCACGCTCATTAACTTCACTCCGGTTGCGATTGGACTGGCCGGCAGCGCCTTCCACTTTGGCAGACGCTACCCGGACTGGCTCCTCTGGTGGCTTTGGGTCACCTACGGGCTTGCATGCTTCGGCTCGTTAAAGGCGTGGTGGATTCCATACCTTTTTCACCCGGATCCGGAACTCGCCGCGCGCTATAAAGTGATGTACGGAACGACACACACTCTCCTGCCTGAGCGCAACGGCATCAGGCCGAATACGCTGCATATGATGTTTGACGCTGTGACGATCGCGATATTGATTGCTCTCGGCGCGCTGACGGCTCAGCAGTGGTGAACCAGCTTCCGATAACCGCGCGCGGGACGAGGTTTGGCGAGGCGAGTGTGCTCCGGTAAGATGGTGACTCGACGTTGTAAAGCGGATTCGCGACTGCATGGAAGAAAAAAACAAACAAGCGGACGGAGTGAAGGCTGCGGGCGCGAACTTGCGCGACGAGATTGAGAGGGTCGTGCGGGGCGAGGATTCGGATGCGTCGCTGATTCTGGGGCCGCACTGGATGGAGCGCGACGGGAAACGCGTGCTGGTGATTCGCGCGTTTCGGCCAGGAGCGACGGAAGCGAGCCTGCTGTGGAGCGGAAATACGGAGCCGCAGGTGATGACGCAGATTCATCGGGACGGCGTGTTTGAGGCACTGGCAATCACTCTCCCCGTAAGCGCGCTTAAAGGCGACGCTGTGGCTGATTCGAGTGGCGCTATTGCTCGCAAGGACCAAGCGGTTTCGGCTTCCGGCGTCGCTAGCTTGCGGGACGGCAAGGCGGCGGCTTCAAGTGGCGTAGTGTTGCGCGAGGGCGAAGCGCCGGCGCCGAATGCGTATCGATTGCGATTTCGTTTTACCGACGGAAATACGTGGGAGGATTACGATCCTTACGCGTTCCCGCCGCTGCTGACCGACTACGACCTGTATCTTTCGGGCGAAGGCACGCATTACCTGAAGTACGAAAAGCAGGGCGCGCATGTGCGGGAAATCGACGGAGTGCGAGGCGTGCATTTTGGCGTGTGGGCGCCGAACGCGCAACGAGTGAGCGTCGTCGGGGATTTCAATTATTGGGACGGGCGCGCTCACACCATGCGAAACCGCGGCGCGAGTGGGATCTGGGAGCTTTTCATTCCAGGGCTTGGCGAAGGCGCGCTGTATAAATTCGAGATACGTTCGCGCAATGGGAATTTTGTGCGGCTGAAAGCCGACCCGTATGGATTCGCGGCGGAGTTGCGGCCGAAAAGCGCGTCGGTGGTTTGCAACATCGAGAATTATGAATGGAAAGATGCTGCATGGATGAAAGCGCGCGCGGGAAGAGACTGGCTGCATTCACCGATGACGGTGTACGAGCTGCACGCGGGATCGTGGCGGCGAAAAACTTCGGAAGGAAACCGCTGGCTCACTTATCGCGAGCTGGCGGAAGAACTGATTCCCTACGTGAAGCGGCTGGGCTACACGCATATCGAGCTGATGCCGATCATGGAGCATCCGTTCGATGGTTCGTGGGGATATCAGACGGTGGGGTATTACGCGGTGACGCGGCGATACGGTTCGCCGGCGGATTTTATGTATTTCGTGGATTGCTGCCACCGCGAAGGAATCGGCGTTTTTCTGGATTGGACGCCGGCGCATTTTCCGCGAGATGCGCACGGGCTGGCTTTTTTCGACGGCACGCACCTTTACGAACATGCGGACCCCCGGCGCGGGGCGCATCCCGACTGGGGAACGCTGGTTTTCAATTACGGGCGCAACGAAGTGCAGAATTATTTGATCTCGAACGGACTTTTCTGGCTGGACAAATATCACATTGACGGGTTGCGAGTGGATGCGGTGGCTTCGATGTTGTATTTGGATTATTCGCGCAAGCCTGGCGAGTGGATACCGAATCCTTACGGCGGGCGCGAGAATCTGGAGGCCATTGATTTCATCAAGCGGCTCAACGAGGTGGTGCACAAGCGGCATGCGGGAGCGCTGATGATCGCGGAAGAATCCACGTCGTGGCCGGCGGTATCGCGTCCCACGTATAACGGCGGGCTGGGCTTCGATCTGAAATGGAACATGGGATGGATGAACGACACGCTGCGTTATTTTGCGTACGACCCGATTCACCGGCAGCACCATCACAACGAGCTGACATTTTCGATGATCTATGCGTTTAACGAAAACTTCGTGCTGCCGCTTTCGCACGACGAAGTGGTGCACGGCAAACGCACGTTGCTGGAAAAAATGCCGGGCGACGATTGGCAGAAATTTGCGAATTTGCGGCTGCTGTACGGCTACATGTACGCGCATTCGGGAAAAAAACTTTTGTTCATGGGATGCGAGCTGGCGCAGCGAAATGAATGGTCGGAGACCGGAGCGCTCGATTGGCGGCTGGAAGAATCGCCGCCGCATCGAGGAGTTCAGAGGCTGGTTACGGATTTGAACCACCTTCACACTGCCGAGGCCGCGCTGCATGAAGTTGATTTTGAATGGCCCGGATTTGAATGGCTGGAAGCGGACGACGGCGCGGCGAGCATTCTTTCGTTTTTGCGGCGCGCCCGGGATTCGCACGATTTCGTCGTGGTGGTGTGCAATTTCACGCCGGTAGTGCGTGAGAATTATCGCGTGGGCGTGCCGGAAGAAGGATTCTACGGCGAGATATTGAATACTGATTCGGCTTACTACGAAGGAAGCGACAACGGCAATTCCGGCGGAGTTCGCCGCAGAGCCTGTGCCGTGGAATGGCCGTCCTTACTCTTTGAAGATTCGCGTGCCGCCGCTGGCGGCGTTTATTTCAAAATTCAACGGCAGTAGGCCGTGCAAATGCAGAAGCGTCAGTAGCCCCGCCGAGAAGTTCAGTCTAAACCGAACAGCAGATCCCTCGAACATGTTCCGTCTACTTCGTAGACTCTTCCCCAGGCTCGACTAACCGTCGACCTGGGCGGCCCCGTTGTCCCGCGCCCCGAAAAATCCGGGGCAAAACAAAAGCGCGCGGGACATCGCTCGGGATGACAGTTCTCAGTGTTTTTTGGGGAATCGGGGAACATTTGCGGGGCCTGCTCCGTACATATGGGCAGGAAGAGCAGGGGAGGCTTCCCAAAAATGAGAAAAAGACTTTGCGGGATCGCGATGGTTTGCGTTCTGGCAGCGATGGTGGGGGCTGCGCCGGCAGCGATGGCGGCACCAGCCGAGCGATACCTTCACATCACGGTAAACGATGCCACGAAGGGCGAAAGCGTGAATGTGAACGTGCCGCTCTCGATGGCCGAAAAGATTTTGCCGACTTTGAATAAAGGCAACCTGCACAACGGGCATGTGACCATCGGGTCCGCGGAAATGAACGATGTGGATATTCGAGCGTTGCTGGACGCGCTGCGTACTTCACCGGACAATGAATTCGTGACGGTGAAGGAAAAAGATCAAGATGTGCGCGTCGCAAAGTTGAATGGAAATCTGGTGGTGCACGTTCGCGACGGAGCGAAAGGCGGCGAGAAGGTAGATATCACGATTCCGATGAAGGTTGTGGATGCGCTGCTTTCCAATACAAAAAATAACGAGCTCGACATTTCCGCGGCGATTCGGGCGTTGAGCGATGCCGGGGATGCGCTGCTGATAACCGTCGAGGATGCGTCGCAACACGTACGCATTTGGGTTGACTCGAAAAACGCTTCAGAGTAGCCGGCCAAGATTCCGGCGGAGGTGATTTGTGATCCTGCTCGGTAAAATTGCGCTAGGAATTGTGGGAACGACGGTGGCGGGAGTCGGAGTGCTCTGCAGCGAAGGAATGATCGAAGTGAAAGTTGTGGAGCGGCAGCCGGAAGTGCATCACGTTTACGTGATCGCTCCGGCGATGCTGGTGCCGATCGGCATGCATTTCGCGCCACAAAGGGATTTGTCGCGCGCCGCAGAGCAGATTCGGCCCTGGATGCCGACGATTCGCGCGGCGCTGGACCAGTTGCGCGAAAGCGACGACGTGACGCTGGTTGAGGTGAAAGAGCCCGGCGAACACGTGCGCGTGGCGAAAGAAGGCGGCTCGATCGTGGTGGATGTGCAAGATGAAAATGAAACCGTGCACGTTTCCACTCCGATCCGCGCGATCTCAAGCACGATCGAACAGCTTGCTGCTTCGGGCCCGACGATTTAAGGCCGGTCCCAGCGGGAATCCGTCACTGGCGGGCGCGGCAAGGCCCCTTGTGTGTCCGTCAGCGGCGGAGAGTTTTCGGCGGAATCCAATACACTTCTTCTTTCAGAGACTCTTTCGCAAATCCGCGGCGGAGCAAAATTCCCTTCCCGAGTTCGATCATTTGCGGATGGCCGCAGAGATAACCGGTGGTGTCTGAGCCTTGCAGCTTCCACTCGTCGGTGTATTTGCGGATGAGGTCTTCCACGCGGCCTGTCTCGCCGGGCCATTGGGTGTCTTCGTACGAACGGCTTACGGTGGGAACGTAAGTGAGCCAGGGTACTTTCGTTGCCAACTGCTCAAGCTCATCGTGATAGCCGAATTCCCAGGAGCGGCTTGCGGCGTTGATCAGGTACAAATGAATATCAGCGGGAAAGCGGTTATCGCTCCAATCTTTGTAAAGAGTACGGATATAGGAGATGTACGGAGCCACGCCGGTGACCGTGCTGAGCAAGAGATGATTTTTGTGACCGCTCTTCAGATCCAGGGTGAAACGGCCCTTGGCGAGTTTTCGCAAGGACATATAAGCGCCTACCGGAAGCGCGTGCAAGAGCGGAGTCAGCTCGCCACCGGGAACAAGTTCGACGAACAGCTCAAGCTCGCGTTCGTAGGGCGATGAAACTATGGAGTAAGCCCGCTCGATGAGTTTTTGCGAAGTCTGCACGCCGAGAGTGGCGAATTGGCCGGCTACAAACTGGAATTCCCCGCCGGGATCGAGATGAAACTTCCACAGACCGGGCGAGAACTCGTCCCGGGTGGTAATTCGGGCGCGATAGAATTTTTCTTCGGCAGTGCGCATGGACGCCGAGCTCCGAGAAATGCATGCTACGAAACCAAAAATCACTGCAAAAAACTAAGAGGCGTCCCGACGGCATCGCGGGACGCCTCTTTCTAATTTCTGAAAGCGATTAGCGCTCCGACGGCGTCGCTATTGGGGCTGTTGCTGTTGCTGCATCATCATTTGCGGGTTGAAGGGCTGAGGCGTGCCGGTAATCTGGTCCTTCGCGCCGGTGATGACCTTGGTCAGCTCCATGGATGAGTCGTTAGACTTGGACTTCACCAGGCCATAAGGAGAAACTTTCGGCGAGACCCAAACCTCGCCGCCGCTTTTCGTTTTGTAATGCTGGCAGGTGAAAGTGCCGGCAGGTACTGTGATCGTTTCGCTTCCCAAATCCTCGCCGCCGGTCCGGACGTCTGCGGCTTGCGGCGCGTGATCCTGATGCATCATTTGGGTGGGCATCTCCATTGGCGGACGACCGGGCATTTGCATGATCATGCGCGAGATCTGAGTATCGGGACCATTCAGCACCATCAACTGCTTCATGACCATCTGACCGTTTCCGCGATTAAAAGACGTCTCGTACCAATATGCATCTTTCCCGTCGACCGACTCTTTGCCAACGACAGCAATTTGCATATCCATTTTACCGCCCTTCGCGGATTGCATTTCGTACTCTGCCCCTGCGCCTACGACAGGATTCCAAAATCCCATCACGTGAGGCTGCGAGAAACGGCCCATCTGAGCACCTGCAGCGATTGCCGCCAGAGTAAGAAGGAATGCGGTCGCTGCGTAACGCCAAGAATTTTTCATGAAAACTCCTCGAATGGTTGAGATTATCTTCCCGTGCTTACAGCTTAGAGGTCACGTCCCTGTGCGTCCTGCATTTTGGGGATGTCGAAACTCGTGTGAATCTTCGCGCCGCCGACGAAACAATTAAAATCAACGCCTTTTTCGTCCTCAGCTATGGTTGGTTCGCCATCGGCTGACTTCTTGGCAAAGATGAAAGCGACGACCTGAACATTCTTTCCGTCCGTGGACCGAGAGACTTCAACCTTCGTGGGCGAAATTTTCTGCTTGGTCTTTTTCTCAATTAAATAGGCGCTGGTCTTGAGCGTATCTTCATCCGCCGATTGGAACGGTCTCATATCCGGGCCGCCAACCACAATTTCGTAAACGTCGGGAGACTGCGCCAGCTGCTTTTCCGCGTCTTCAGGCTTTAACTGGCCGGCCAATTCCGACTTGCGGGCTGCAGCCCGTTGGACCGTCCGCGAGGATACCCAGCGCACGATAAAGCTCGCATGGGAAGAGGGGGCGCCGGATTCAATGTTGCCGGCGCCAGGTGCGCTAGACGCGGGCGACTGGGCGCCCGTGCCGCCGCCCATACCACCCATTTTCCCTCCAGCCGCGGGAGCCGCCACCGGTGTAGCCGGCTGGACCGAATCGTCATTCGAGTTGAGTTTAGTGTTTCTCCAACTGGCATCGACCTGGACAATCTTGGACCAGGGAGAATCTTCAAGGATTCTCTTAATGTCTTTTTCATCCCACTGTTGATAGGGCTTTGATTTCCAGGGATCGCCACCGGCGAAAAGCAGAGCGGCTGCAATCAGTACTGCGGAACTTACTAAAATAGCTTTGCGCATAAGATTTTTCCTGACTGGAATTTGTACGCCATCGCCCGGCGTATAGGCCGTACTCTAACGACTGAGAGGCTTGGCCGCAAGCGCATTTTTATCGGCACGAAGGGGCGCTTCGGGAGATTGCGACGCGCCGAAGACGCGCTCCAGACGATACACCGGGTTTTCGCGGGATTCGAAGTGCGTGCGCATGAGCAACTCACCGACCAGGCCAACTGCAAGCAGTTGAACGCCGAATAAACACAACATCATTCCCAAAACGAGAAGAGGACCGTGCTGAATGAAAATTGAGACGCCCCAGAAGATCTTCTGAAGAAGCAGTACGAACAGAATTGCCGCACCTACGAGCATTCCGAGCAGACCGGTTGGACCGAAAAAGTGCAGGGGCCGCGTCATGTAACGCATTAGGAAGCGGATGGTGATGATGTCAAAGAAAACACGCAACGTGCGCGAGATGCCGTAATGTGACTTGCCGCCGGGGCGAACGATATTTTTTATGGGGACTTCGACGATTTTGGCGCCGTTCCAGGCAGCAAGCGCGGGAATAAACCGGTGCATCTCGCCATAAAGCGGAATGTCTTTGATTATTTCGCGGCGATAGACCTTGAAGGTGGTTCCAAAATCGTGGATGTCCACGCCGGAAAGCTTGCTCATCATCCAGTTGGCGATTCGCGAAGGCAGTCGGCGCATTATGAAATTGTCCACGCGCTTCTGACGCCAGCCGCTGACGATGTCGCTTTGAGTGGCTTCGAGAGCGTCGAGCAGAGTGGGGATGTCGGCGGGGTCGTGCTGCAGGTCGCCGTCCATCGAAACGATGATGTCACCGGAAGCGAAGTCGAAGCCAGCGGCGAGGGCGGTCGTTTGGCCGTAGTTTCGTTTTAGGCGGAGGACGGCTACGCGCGGATCCTCTTCGGCGATGGCTGTGAGTATTTGCGGAGTGGCGTCGGAACTCTGGTCGTCCACATAGACGAATTCGACGGGGTCGTAACGCCCGGTCATTACTTCGCTTAGGCGCTGATGCAGCTCGCGAACGCTATCCTGCTCGTCGTGAAAAGGGACGACGATCGAGTATCGAGGTGGCACGCTATGGCTCGCCGGCATTTTGCTAGTGTAACTCGCGATAGCTAATTAGGCGAATGTCCCTTTCTGCTAGTGCACTTCTGACACCGGGGTCGAGCAGAGCCTGCATCTCGGTTTCTCGTTGGTCCTGGAGCCGGGAGCCGGACTGTGCCAAGTCGGCATCACAAACGCCGGGATGCAGCATTATTTCGGTGCTGCCGTCGGAAAGTGTGTCAATCATGCGACGCAGGGCAGCGGGACCCAAGCCACCGGTCATGGCCAAGCCTAGAAAATAGTCAGGTGAAAGCAAACCATACTTGCGCGCAATCGTTTGAAACCATGGCGTCACGGCGCGGGCAGCCGCGGCGGCGAACAACTCCTTGGTGCGGCCCGAGGTTTCGTGGCGAGTGGTGGCCCATGAATCTCGCAGATTTTCCATGGGCTTGCGTATCCGCGTGATTCCAAGTTCTTTGGCCACGCGGCCGAGGGCTTCCATCACTATGGGATGCGCGTGAGTGTGCTTGTGCGTGTCGAGATGCGTCGGTTCGATTCCCGCGGCGCGGATTTTTTCGATTTGAGCGCGCAATTCCCTTTCGATGGCCTTCATTCGGATGAGGCCGGAACTTAATCTGCCCACTAGGCCGGCCAAAGACTCCGGTAGGTTTCCGTTCGCGTCCGCCAAGGAAGAAATTCTGTCTCGCGGAGCGATCGCCGGACCTCCAACGAGGACTAAATGACATCCTACGCCCAATTTTGGATTTGATTTGGCGCGCGACACGGCGTCGTCGAATTCCGGGCCGTTGGCCATCAAGGTAGTGCTGGTGAGGACGCCGTCGCGGTGAGCGCGAATGATTCCTTCGTTTACACCGCGCGTCATTCCGAAATCGTCTGCGTTCAGGATAAGTTGTTTCATTTCGCTGGAAGCATCTAGGAAGCGGAAAGGCAATCATATCATGGCGGAAGGACTGGGAAAGTTTGTTGGAGGCAGGAAGAGTAGGCCGTTGCAAGATAAAATTTTGTAGGCGAGCCGTGTGGCGGGGAGAGTTTGCGCGGCGAGGCAATTCGAAAGCCATTTGCTTGAACAAGAATCTAAAAATGTGAATGGCGTGTAAAAGTTTTCAACAGTTCTGTTGAAAACCATGTGGAAAAGAACGCTGCAAGAATGGGAATAGCGCGGCGGGCAAAGGCTTACTTCACTTTGCACTATTTCTGTGCAGTTTGTTCCTGAAGAAAATAATTTCTGCGTCCGGATCTTTTCTTTCGAGCTTAAATGCCAACCAAAATGAAATTTTGGTGTCCGGATTTGCCGAATCAGGAAAAAATTTCGTTCAATCGGAGTAATCCTAGTACCAATGGGGCGGCGGGTCGAGCTTGATTTGAACTGTTTGCTCGTCTGTATCGATGTCGTACCACTTTCCGTACGTATGCCAGCCTTTAGCTATGACCTGGATCAAAATTTTTCCTTGCGGAATCTCAGGAACCTTCACGGAACCGTCCTGGTTGGTCTTAAAATTCAGTTCAGCCAGTTTGTCTTTATGGAGAAAGCCGCCTGATTCATTGTATCGGACATAGACGCTAGCGTTTCCAACAGGTTTGCCATCGGAACCGCTTACCACTTCGATCTTCAGCTTTACCGTGGCCGGCTCGGACGACTTTTTGTCCTTTTTGTCGGATTTTCCGGGCGGAGCTTGCTCGTTCTGGGTAGCCGACTGGTCCTTGGCCGAGGGTTGCTCTTGATTAGCAGATTGAGCGCGCGACGCGGTGGCAATACTCAAGAATGCCGCGAACAGGGCCAGCGCGAGGCTGCCGGGCGAAGATTGCCGGCGGCTTGAGGGAGAATTCATGGCACCTTTCTTTTACAGGAATAGTAAGTTGCCCTCAAGTTCAAAAACACTGGAAACCATAATGGCTTCGATCGCGCAGCGGCCGTTCTTGCTGAGGCTGTGGAGTTTAGACTGCTCTGACGTATGATGATGTTTCGGACAGGAGGCAAGTAATGGGTTTTTCTACCGACGCGATTCACGTGGGGCAGGAGCCTGACGCGCTTACCGGCGCGATCGTGGCGCCAATCTACCAGACGTCGACGTATGTGATTGAGGAAATGGGGAAAAGCAAGGGTTACGACTACGCGCGGACGAACCATCCCAATCGCAAGGCGCTGGAGCGCACGATTACGAAATTGGAAGGCGGCCACGCGGCTTATGTGTTCACTTCGGGAATGGCGGCGATTGATTCCGTCTTCCGGCTTTTGCGTCCCGGCGACCACGCAATATTGTCCCAGGCGGTTTACGGCGGAGTTTTTCGGCTGACGACGCAATTGCTGGTGCAGTTTGGCATGGAATTCAGCTACGTGGACACTTCCTGCCTGGATAAAGTGAAAGCGGCGATCAAACCGAGCACAAAAATGATTTACGTCGAGACGCCTACGAATCCTACGATGATAGTCACAGACCTCGCGGCTGTGGCGAAGCTGTCGCGCGAAAGAAATCTGACGCTTGTAGTGGACAACACTTTCCTCAGCCCGTATTTTCAACAGCCGATCGCGCTGGGGGCGCACATCGTCGTGCATTCGATGACGAAATACTTGAATGGGCACAGTGATTGCATCGGCGGCGCGGTGGTCCTGACGCGGCCGGAAGACGCTGAGAAAATATATTTCGTGCAGCGGTCGGCGGGAGCTGGACTCGCGCCGATGGATTGCTTTTTGGTTTCGCGCGGACTTAAGACGCTTGCCGTGCGCATGGACCGCCACAATGTGAACGGGATGGCGGTGGCGAAATTCCTGGAGTCCCACAAGAAAGTGAAACGGGTGATTTATCCGGGGCTTGCGTCTCATCCGCAACATGAAGTCGCTAAACGGCAACAGACGGGATTTGGCGGGATGCTTTCGTTTGACTTGGGCTCGCTCGATGCGGCTAAGGCAGTTTTGAATCATGTGAAACTTTGCTCGTTGGCTGAAAGCCTGGGCGGGGTGGAGACGCTGATTTCGCTGCCGGCGCTCATGACGCATGCTTCGATTCCAGTCGACAAGCAGAAGGAAATCGGGATTACGCAGGGGCTGATCCGACTTTCGGTCGGAATCGAGGATGTGGAAGACTTGATTGCGGATCTGGATCAGGCGCTTGCGAAAGTTTAATCACTATCTACAGAACTTTCTTGCGGTTTGGCCACGAATCCGACAACATCGTTTTGAAATTCGTGGAAGCCGTACTTTGCGAATTCTTCTTTGATTCTCGTGGTTAGCGGCACCCCAATTACTTGAAGGACAGTGTAAGGCGGATCCGCCGAATAGGTGCCGTGATGAAGGTCGATCATATCGAGTTCCCCTAGGAATAGTTTCTCGGGAGACGAAGACTCTGAGTCTACAAAGCTCGTGATTCCATTCAAATGGCTTTCATTAGGTCGGCTCTGCCATAGAAGCTTTACAACTGGCATGTTATAGGGGCTGTCCACAATCCAAACCGGTGCGCCTCTCTCAAGTTCGTTAAGTCGTTCTCCGAACTGTCGATCAACGATCACGTACACCTTATAGGGAGACGCCATCATTGATGGAGTTTATCGCGGCCCCTTGGATACGTAGCAACGAAATTTGCGGCGATTCCCCGACCGACTCATTAGCGGAAAACAGCAGGATTGCCGCTCTTATTGATTTCGGCTTCGTGGTGAATGAGTAGATTCTGAGATCCAAGCGAGGTAGCTTGATGCGCCCACTGCGATGGGCAGGGCGATGATTTCGCGGATGTCGTACGATATGCGGTTCCATCGCTTACGTCCTCGTCATATAATTCCCGCCTCGAAGCCCCTCTCGGTTTCGAAGCTCCCGCGCTGAGGAGTCCCCGTGAAACGCTGGACGAAAGTTCTGCTGGGTCTCGTCGTTCTCGTCATCGTGTTGGTCGTGGCGATTAAAGTCTTCGTAAACGCAAACACGTTCCGCCCCACGATCGAAAAACAGCTCGCGACTACACTCGGCCGTGACGTTAAGGTGGGCAACCTGAGCCTCTCGCTTTCCCGCGGCAGCTTGGTGGCAGAAGGCTTCAGTGTCGCCGACGACCCCAAGTTCAGCGCCGAGCCGTTTCTGACGGCAAAGAAATTCCGCATCGGCGTCTCGCTGCAGACTTTGATTTTTTCGCGACAGTTGAACCTGCGCAGCTTTCAGATTGAGGCGCCGCAAGTGAAACTGATTCGCGCGGCGAATGGCACCTGGAATTTTTCCAGCCTGGGGGTTGCACGCGCGGCGGGCGCGCCCGCCAACGCAGCTCCGGGAGCTTCGAGCAGTCCCGCGCCGGACATCGCTGACATGTCAGTCGGCAGCATCGTTATTGAAGACGGTCGCGCCACGGTCGTCGGGCTGCCCGGGCACAGCAGTCCAATCGTGTACGATCACGTGAGTTTCACAGCCAGTGATTTCTCATTCCGCTCGCAATTTCCAATCGAGCTGCACGCGAAATTCCTCGACGGCGGCACCGTTCAGGTAAGCGGCCGCGTAGGCCCCGTCAATCGCGATGACCCGGGAACCAGTCCGTTTGAAGTGCAAATCATCGCAAAGCGCCTCGAACCAGTCGCGGCCGGATTAATCGATCCGAGTTCCGGCATGTCGCTGCTCGCGGACGCTGACGTGCACGCCGCGTCCAACGGGCAAACACTCACCTCCAGCGGCACAGTTCACGTCCAGAATCTCAAACTCAAGCCGGGCGCGACCTCTGCGTCGAAGCCGCTTGACATCACTTACCGCGGCAGCTATCGCCTGAAAGAAAACGCCGGCGAAATCGCGGACGCCACCGCAAAGATCTCGAGCGCCGTGATCCACGTGAATGGTACGTACAAGAGCAACTCGGCGGATGCGGAAGATCCGCTGTTGAACCTGAAACTCAGCGGACAAAGTCTCTCGATCGATGAACTCCAGCCTCTGATGACTGCGGCGGCGATTCGTTTTCCCAACGGCTCGGTGCTGAAGGGCGGCACGCTCTCGATGAACTTTGCGGTCACCGGCCATGCAAAGGCGCTCGACATTTCCGGGCCGGTGGCGCTCGACAATGTGCGGCTGGTCGGCTTCGACGTCGGCTCGAAACTTCACGGCATCGCGGCGCTGGGCGGGGTGAAAACGGGTGACACCACGAATTTTCAAAAGCTGCGCGTGAACGTTCATATCACCGACGCCGGCGTGGTGGCCGAAAACCTGGAGGCTACGATCGAAGGGATGGGCGACCTCTCCGGGAGAGGAACCGTCTCACCCTCGGATCAACTGAATTTCAGTCTCATCGTAAAAAACCCGCCGACTAAAGGAGTTGTCGCCAAAGTGGGCGTGGGCCTTTTTTCGAAACTTAATGGCTCAGGAGGTAATTCCGGCAACGGCGTGCCCATGCACGTCGGCGGCACGACGGAGGAGCCCGTCATCACCGCTGATTTGGGCGGCGCCGGGGCTGTCGTCGGGAAGACGACCAAATCCATCGTTGGGCTGGGCAAAAAGAAATAGCTCGCCTGTGCGTCTGCGCATGCTGAGTTTTTGTGGCAATCGGAAACTGAGCGGCTTGCGAGATTTTATTTATTTGTGTTTCGCGAGGGCTTGACGGAGTCGGAAATCCAGTTGAGGTAAGTCGCGGCGCCGCGGACGATTGGCAAGGCGATGATTTCCGGGACGTCGTAGCTGTGCAGGCGCTTGATCGCGGCTTCTAGTTTGGCGAAACGAGATTGGGTTGACTTGATGATGAGCAGAAATTCCTTTGCGGATTCTACTTTTCCTCTCCAGCGGTAAATTGAGTGCACGGGCGACGTGACGATGTTGGCGCAGGCGGCGAGGCGCTGTTCGACCACCGCGCGGGCGATCTTGCGGGCTTCCTTTGCCGAGCCGCATGTGACTAGGACCACGATTTTTCCGGTCATCTCGAAACTCTATGTGTCTTTACTAATACGCCGCGCATCGTTTTGAATGTTGTGGGTTTGCGGCTTGAGGGCCAAGATACAATAGCCGTCCGTGACGAACCAAGCGATACATTTCGGGACTTCAGGTTGGCGCGGCGTGATTGCCGACGACTTCACGTTTGCGGGAGTGCGTCGCGCGTCCGCTGCGGTGGCGGAACACGTCCTGGCGCAAACGAAATCGCCGACGCTGATCGTTGGGCACGATACGCGGTTCTTCTCCCCTGAATTTGCGGGCACTTCGGCGGAAGTTCTGAAGGCGCACGGCTGCCGGATCCTGCTCTGCCAGGAGGCGACGCCGACTCCGGTGATTGCCCACGCGATCATTTTCAACAAGCTCGCGGGCGGCGTGAACATCACGGCGAGCCATAATCCGTTTCAGTACAACGGGCTGAAATATTCGGGCCCCGAAGGCGGGCCGGCCTCGGTGGAAACGACCAAAGACATTGAGAAGCGCGCGGCAGCGCTGCCGGAGGACGACACTCCGTATCACGAGATCGAAGATAAATTCGAGCCGATTCTTCCGCGCGAGGCGTATTTCGCGCAACTGAAGAAGATGATTCGGTTCGACGTGCTGGCGAAAGCCAAGGGCAATTTCGTTTGCGACGGGGTGCATGGCTGCGGCGCCGGGTGGCTCGACGGCATCCTGAAAGAAAATGGGCTCGCGATTACTGAAATCCGCGCGAATCGCGATGTCTTGTTCGAAGGCAAGGGTCCAGACCCGTCGGAAGAAAATCTCGGGCTGCTTAAGAAAACGGTACTCGAGAAAAAAGCTTTGGCAGGACTTGCTACCGACGGCGACGCCGACCGCTTCGGAATTCTGGACCGCGATGGGTCGTTCATCGACCCAAACCATGTTCTCGGCCTCGCGTTTGATTATTTGCTTGAGACGCGCGGAAAAAAACTGGGAGCTGCGCGCAGCGTGGCTACTTCGCACCTGCTGGACGGAGTGGCGAAATTGTACGGCGTGCAGATTTACGAGAGTCCCGTGGGATTCAAGTACGTGGGTCCGTTCCTGCGCGACGATAAAATTGCGATAGGCGGCGAAGAAAGCGCGGGAATGACCATACGCGGGCATTTGCCGGAGAAAGACGGCATCCTGGCGTGCTTGCTGATCGCGGAAATGATTGCCGCGCGTCAGAAGTCCCTGCGCGACCAGCTTCAGGATTTGTTTCGCAGAGTTGGGCGCGAATATTGGCCGATCCGTGTGAACTTGCCGCTTTCCGAGGATGCGCATAAGAAGCTGCTTGAGCGTTTGAAAGCTGATCCCAAGGATTTTGCAGGGCAGCTCGTGGCGAACGTGAATCGATTAGACGGATTGAAGCTGGGATTCGCGGATGGTTCGTGGGTGCTGATGCGTCCCTCCGGAACCGAACCGGTAGTGCGCATCTACACGGAAACGCCGAGTATGGCCGCTTCGAAGAAACTTGCCGACGAGGCGCAGGCATGGATCACGAAATGAACGAACCCAATACAAACGCCCCGCGCGAAGAAAATGGCAAGACAAATGACGCTCCCGTGAATTTCTTCGAGCAGCTCGGACAGTTTTTTCACCGCAACATGTATTCGTTCCTAATCTTAGGATTCGCGCTGCTGCTGCTTCAGGACACGTTCGGCACGCATGGCGTGCTGGCGATGAGGCGTTCGCAAAAGGAAGCGCAGGAAATTCGCAAAGACATCTCGCGGCTCGATGAGGAAAACCTCCGCTTACAGGAGCGGGTGAAGGCGCTGAAGACTGATCCGGCGGCCATCGAGAAGCCCGCGCGCGAAGAAATGAAACTGAAGCGCCCGGGCGAAGTGAT
Organism: uncultured Acidobacteriota bacterium; assembly: GCA_963698005.1. Lineage (GTDB taxonomy): Bacteria > Acidobacteriota > Terriglobia > Acidiferrales > UBA7541 > Palsa-295. The sequence continues at coordinate 333,126 of OY969113.1, read as the reverse complement.
TTTCGAAACGCATCCGAGACCCAGCGACGACTTACACAGCACGCCGCCGCGCCCGGATAATCCGCCGAAGAAGCCTTAGTCCTGCGTTCCCAGCCTCGGTTTTCGTTTGAACGACGCGAGTATTTCCGCTCGGTGATTTGTCCAGCCGGTTCTCGCCAATGAGAGCAGCACCATCGCAGCCGTAACAATCAGAAATCCCAGCGTGGCCATCGGAATTGACTCGCCTTGCTTTTTCAATATGGAAAATCTTCCGTAAACGAATTCGATGTGGACCCAGTACACCAGCAACGAAGTTTGGCCCATCTGGATCATGGGACTGAATCCAACTTGGCCTAGCCCCCAGCGGCACCACACATAGCTGGCGAAAACAATCACGAGGATGATGGCGACCCGCGCTAGAAAGAAATTCGGGCTGGTGTGCCAATAGTCGTAATCGGGATATAGTTGCAACGCCCGCGCGTCGAGCCAGTTTGAAAGATAATATAGGCCCACGCCACCGAGTCCGCAGGCGGTCACTATTTGCAACAGATTTTTCTTTCCCCACTCGCTGAAGAGAAGATAGCCGAGAGCCAAACCCGCGAAAGCAAATCCTGCCCAGGGAAATATCGGGAACAACCATGGGCGAGGGGAATCGTAGATATGCACGCCGTTGATGTAAGACTCCAGGTACCAAGGCAGCCAGCGCGGGCGCCAGGTGGTGTAGAGAAACGGCGTGGCAAACGCGATACCGGCCGTGGCCGCGAGAGCAACCGCTATGTTCGCGGCGCGCGTTCGAGTGAGCCGTCCGGCGATACCCATCAGCATGATCGAAATGCCGATGGTGTTCAGAATGTCCACGCGCAGCAAATCGGTCCAAGGCGCCCACGGTATGCCGAGCACATATTCCTGCACGCGAAACAGCAGGCCGAATCCCAGGATTTCCGCGCCGCGAAGAATCGTCCTTCGCGCGATCTGGTTTGGGCCAATTCCCTTCTCGCGCATCTTGCCCGACACGAGAGCAATCGAAACCCCCGCGAGAAAAAGGAAGAGCGGCGCGGGAATCGTACCGCTGAGCTGCGACCATTTCATGAACTGCGAATCGCGCGCGCTGCCGCCAAGCCACGAATCGTAGGAATGCACCTCAAACATCAGCAAGCAAGCGAAGCCACGCATCCAATCGATGTAGGCGAGCCGCTGTTGTTTGCCGGGCTGGACTGTTGCGCTCAAGCCGCACCAGAATCGCCGAGAGACAAACGCAAAGCAAGTTTTTCTCGGAATCCTGGCGCACTTCAGTAAAATCTTGCGGTGACCTCCAATTCAAAATGCTGGCAGCTGGAATTTACGACTGCGGTGGGAGTGTGGGTCCCGATTGTCGTGTTCGTGGCGCTGCTGGGATTGCGTATCGGCTACCGGGGGCCGCGCTTCGGCATCGCTCTGGGAGTGGCCGCTGCTCTCTTCGCCTTTGAATTTTTCCTCGCTTGTCCGAGCGTGCTGGAATCCGCGCGCGGAGTGCTTGGTGAACACGGGCGCGTGCTCGCGCCGCTTGTGCCTCTGTTTGCGGTCCTCATCTACACGGTAACCGTGACGGCCCACTGGAAAATGGCGTTCGTTGGCGCGGCCTATAGCGTGTTGCCTGCCCTGCTGGTCGCAAGCAGCGCGGGGAAACCGCCGGGGACTTGGGAAGACTATGCAGCGATGATGCTCGTTTGGCTGCCGGTTGAATTTCGATGGATGTATCGGGTATTTCCCTATCCAACGGAACTGACGCACTCACTGACAATTTTGATGGCACTCGGCGCCGGCGTTGCTGCATTCGTCCTGCTGCGCCGCATGGACGGCATCGGCTACGCGATAGTTTGGCGGCGAGGATTCGGCGCGAACGTGGCCATTCATTTCCTGATTTTCACGGCGATTGCAGTAGCGGTGGGAATCGAGATCGGGTTTCTGAAGTTTGATCCCACGCTTGCTCGTTTGCGTTCGCTGCCACTGGCGGTGGTGGGAATTACGTTCTTTACCGCGTGGCCGGAAGAATTTCTGTTTCGAGGTGTCCTGCAGAATCTTCTTTCACGGAGTTTCAACAATCAATGGGCGGGCTTGGCGGTTGCTTCGATCATTTTTGGCTTGTCGCACATTCTGCACGCGCCGTATCCGAATTGGAAATACGTCTTTCTTGCGACTATCGCGGGATTATTTTACGGGCATGTGTGGATGAAAACCGGCTCGTTGTTTCCGGGCGCGCTGGTCCACGCGCTGGTGGACGTTTCATGGCATCTTTTATTTCGCTGACGCGGCGCGGGTATCGTAGCTAGCGAACAACGCCGTGAAGAGGACTGGATGCCGTGGCGTAAAGTTTCTTCGGAATGCGGCCGGCGAGAAATGCTTTGCGGCCTGCTTCCACGGCACCGCCCATCGCTTCGGCCATCAACACTGTGTCCTGCGCTTCAGCAATGGCGGTGTTCATGAGGACGCCGTCCGCACCAAGCTCCATGGCAATGGCAGCGTCGGATGCGGTTCCCACGCCGGCATCCACGATCAGCGGTACTTCCGTGACGCGCTCGCGCAAAATCTGCATGTTCGCCACATTTTGAATGCCCATTCCGGAGCCAATGGGCGCACCGAGCGGCATCACGGCCGCGGCGCCGGCGTCGATTAATCTTCGCGCGACAATCAAATCGTCGTTGGTGTAGGGCAGTACGACGAAGCCTTCGGCCACGAGCGTCTTTGTGGCGCGGATCAGCTCTTCGGTATCCGGGAAAAGCGTTTGCTGGTCGCCAATCACTTCCAGCTTCACCCATTCGGACAATCCCACTTCGCGTCCGAGGCGGGCGGTGCGAACAGCTTCGTCCGCGGAATAGCAACCGGCGGTGTTGGGCAAAATGAAAAAGTTTTTGCGGTCAATGTAGTCGAGCAGCGATTCTTTCGTGCGATCAGTGAGATTCACGCGGCGAACGGCAACCGTCACCATATCCGCGCCGGAGGCTTCGTGCGCGCGGCGCATCTCGTCAAAGCTGCGGTACTTCCCCGTTCCCACAATCAGGCGCGAATTAAAAGCGCGTCCGGCAATCACCAATTGGTCCGCCATGAAAATTCTCCCCAATCCATTGTACCGCTAGCGTCCGCCGCAAACAGCTTACGTCGAATGCTGAGGGTGCGGCTCTTCCAGATCCGCGTAGAGCTTAGCGATCAAATCCTTATAACGGTCTTCGATCACTCGCCGCTTGATCTTCAGCGTATAAGTCAGTTCGCCGCTCGCGAATGTGAAGTCCTGCTCGAGCAGCGCGAACCGCTTGGGTTTTTCGTACTGTGCCAGGGGCGCCGTGAGCCGCTCGATTTCGCGCGAGAGCAGATCTCGCACCCACGGATCCAAGATCATCTGAGACGGACCCTGAAAGTCCTTATTATTTTTTCGGGCTTCATTCTCGATACCCGCAAAATTCGGGACGATCAGCACCGAAACAAATTTGCGCTTGTCGCCTACCACAATCGCATTGGTGATGAAGGGGGACTGCTTCAGCAGGTTTTCAATCGGCGCGGGCGCCACGAATTTCCCGGCCGCGGTCTTCAACAATTCTTTTTTACGGTCGGTGATGATCAAATATCCGTCTTGGTCCAGCCGGCCGATATCTCCGGTAGAAAACCATCCGTCGGAGGTTAAGACTTCTTGAGTTTGATCGGGCTTGTGGAAATAACCCTGCATGACGCATGGGCCTTTGACCTGGATTTCGCCATCGTCAGCGATGCGCACCTGCACGTAAGAGATGGGGAGCCCGACGGTGCCTACTTTATTTTTCTTAGGCACGTTCGACGCGATCACGGGCGCGGTTTCCGTCAGCCCGTAGCCCTCCAAAACCGGCACGTTGATCGACCAGAAAAATTCGGAAAGCTCAGGTGCCAGCGGCGCGCCTCCCGAGAAGAAATATCGGATCCTTCCGCCAAGGCCGGCGCGGATTTTCGAATATACGATGCGGTCGGCAATTTGCCAGCGTTGTTTTGTCCAGGGCGAAGGATTCTTTCCGTACGCTCGCCACGGAATCGATTCGTGCGCCACACGCAAAGACCAGTCAAAAAGCTTCCTCTTCAAACCGGTCTCGTGACGGCCTTTGTCCAGAATGTTGGCATATATTTTTTCGAAAAAGCGCGGCACGGCGGCGGCGTATGTCGGCTTCACTTCGAGAAATGCCTGCGGAACGGCCTCCATTTGTTCCACGTATGCAACCGGGACACCACGAAATAAATAGCCGTAGTCCACCGTGCGTTCGTAGATGTGCGCAAGCGGAAGGAAGGACAGCGCTAGATCTTTCGGAGTGAGATCGTAAGCCTCGAGCGAGTCGACGACGTTCGAGCTTACGTTCGAGTGGGTCAGCATCACGCCCTTGGGCTCGCCGGTGGTGCCCGAGGTGTAAATGATGGTGAGCAATTGGCTCGCGTCAACCGCTGCGGCGCGCTTGCGGTACTCGGCAATATCGGCGTCACCCGCAGTAGCGATCAGAGTTTCATAACGGAGAACATCGCCGTGCAAATCCGAAAGGGGCGCTACTGCAATCGCGTGCTCGAGAGCGGTAATCCGATCGCGGCATTCAGCGATTTTGCGCGCCTGCGCTTCCCCGGACGTAAACACGATGCGCGCGCCCGAATCGTTCATAATGTAGGCAAGCCGGTCGAGCGATTCGTTAAAATAAATCGGCACGGTGACCGCGCCCACGCCTTGTATTGCAAAATCAGCGATGTGCCATTCAGGACAGTTCGGCGCAAGGATAGCTACTCGGTCGCCGGATTTAATTCCCAATTCACCGAGCGCTTTCGATAAGCCCGCTACGCGGCGAAGCATTTCCTGGGCCGTAATCGACAGCCAACCGTCCGCCGTACGGTACATCTGGGCGCGAGGATTCGCGAAGCGGTCAACGGCATCGAGAAAGGATTTTGTGAGCGGAGGATAATCCATCGTTGTCACTTTTACTTTAGCGTATGGGGCAGCATCGCGCAACGCAGTGGCGCGCTTCTTAATGAAATGCCAACTTACAAAATCTTGGCTCTCATGCGATAAGATGTTCCTGGAGGTTTCCGATGTCGAAGGTTGCGACCGAAGACACAACCGGATATCAGCCGGTTCGCGCGCCGCGCGGCACCACTCTGTCCTGCAAGGGCTGGCAGCAGGAAGCGGCCATGCGCATGCTGATGAACAACCTCGATCCGGAGGTTGCGGAGAAGCCGGAGGATTTGATCGTCTATGGCGGGCGCGGAAAAGCGGCGCGCAACTGGAAGTGTTATCACGCGATTGTTGCGTCTCTGAAATCTCTGGAAAACGATGAAACCCTGCTGGTTCAATCCGGCAAGCCTGTTGGGATTTTTCGCACGCACTCTTACGCGCCGCGCGTTTTGATCGCGAATTCGAATCTGGTTGGACATTGGAGCGACTGGAAGAATTTCGACGAACTCGACCGCGCGGGGCTGATGATGTACGGCCAGATGACGGCGGGAAGCTGGATCTACATCGGCACGCAAGGAATTTTGCAAGGCACTTACGAAACTTTTGCGGCCGCCGCGCGAAAACATTTTCAGAGCGATCTAGCGGGAAAGCTCGTAGCCAGCGGCGGGCTGGGCGGCATGGGTGGGGCGCAGCCACTCGCTGCGACGTTGAATGGTGCGGCGTTTTTGGGAATTGATGTGGACCCGGAGCACATCAAGCGGCGGGTGAAAAGCGGCTACTGCGACGTGATGGTGAACGATCTCGACGAAGCGCTGCGGATTTTGAAAAACGCGGTGCGCAAGCGCGAGGCAACATCGGTGGGCCTGGTCGGAAATTGCGCGGACGTGATTCCAGAACTCGCGCGACGCGGCGTGGTGCCCGATCTGTTGACGGACCAGACCAGCGCGCACGATCCAATCGGCGGGTATATTCCGCAAGGGCTCGACGTGGCGCAGGCCGCCGAGCTGCGCAAGAGCGATCCGGATGCATATCGAAAACGCTCGCTCGAATCAATGGCCAAACACGTGGAAGGCATGCTCGCACTGCAAAAGCTGGGATCGATCACTTTCGATTACGGAAATAACATCCGGACTTTCGCATTCGAGCAAGGCGTGAAGAACGCTTACGATTTTCCCGGGTTCGTTCCCGCTTACATCCGGCCGCTTTTTTGCGAAGGACGCGGGCCATTCCGCTGGGCTGCGCTTTCCGGCGAGGCTTCGGATATTTATCGCACGGACAAACTCGTCCTCGATATGTTTCCGCACGATGAAGTTCTTACGCGCTGGATTCATCTGGCGCAGAAACGCGTGCGATTCCAAGGATTGCCGGCGCGAATCTGCTGGCTGGGCTGCGGCGAGCGCGACAAATTCGGGCTTGCACTTAACGATTTGGTGGCGCGCGGCGAATTGAAGGCTCCCATCGTGATTGGCCGCGACCATCTGGATTGCGGCTCCGTGGCTTCGCCCTATCGCGAAACGGAAAAAATGCGCGACGGCTCGGACGCGGTAGCTGATTGGCCGCTGCTGAATGCCATGCTGAACACGGCGAGCGGTGCGAGCTGGGTCTCCATTCACAATGGCGGAGGCGTGGGCATCGGCTACTCACTGCACGCGGGGCAAGTGACTGTGGCGGACGGCTCGAAAGAAATGGCGGAACGCATCGAGCGCGTGCTGACCAATGATCCCGGAATCGGCGTCGCGCGGCACGTTGATGCGGGCTATACCGAGGCGATTGATTTCGCGAAGAAGTCCGGCGTTAGAATTCCGATGCTATAGGAGATTTTATGATCGTCATCGTAGGAGCAACGGGACATACGGGAAGGCCGGCAGCGGAAGCGCTGCTGGCGAGCGGCGAAAAAGTTCGCGTGATCGGGCGTGACGCGAAAAAGCTCGAGCTGTTCACGCAGAAAGGCGCGGAAGCGTTCGTCGGCAACGTGGAAGATGCCGCATCAATGACGAAAGCTTTCGAAGGGGCTGCGGCCGTCTATCTCGTGCTGCCGGAAGATGTCTCACAAGAGGATTTGCGCGCGTATCAAGAACGGGTTTCCGATTCCTACGCCGCGGCGATCGCGAACGCGCACGTGCCGTACGTTGTTAATCTAAGCAGTATCGGCGCCCAACACGCGGAAAAGACGGGCCCCATCGTCGGCTTGCACAATCAGGAACAAAAGCTCAACCGAATCGCGGGCCTCAACGTCCTGCATCTGCGCGCGGCCTATTTTATGGAAAATCTTCTGATGAGTATTCCACCGTTGCGCTCGATGGGGACGCTGCCAGGCGGTTTGACGAGCGATATGGCGATGCCGTGGATTGCTACGAAAGATATCGGCGCGTATGCCGCCACTCGTCTCGCGGCGCGCGACTTCTCCGGCAGTTCTACGCAGGAATTGCACGGACAGCGCGATGTTTCGATGAAAGAGGCTGCGTCAGTTGTTGGGAAGTCAATCGGGAAACCCAATCTCGGATATATGCAGGTTCCCTTCATGCTTCTCGAACCGGCGCTCGTTCAGATGGGATTGCCGAAAAAGACCGCGGCGCTGTTGATTGAAATGTGGAAAAGCGCGAATGCCGGACTCATCGTGCCGCTGGAGCAACGCTCGGCGAAGAATACGACGCCGACTACGCTCGAATCGTTTGTGACTGAAGTATTCGCGCCTGCTTATCTCGGTAAGACCGCTGGCGCGTGAGAGCGCTGATGCGGCACCTGCATTGCGGGCAGCGACGGTAGTTTTTTCCCCATCCCGGCGTTAGTATCGGTGCTTCCGTGCCTGACTGGCTTATTACCGGGTGCTCGCAGCTTCTAACGCTGCGCGGGCCTGTGCCGCGGCGCGGCCGAGCGCTCGCCGAGCTTGGAATTATTCGCGATGGCGCGCTGCTGACCCACGACGATCGCATTGTCGCGATTGGTTCGCGGCGCCGAATTGAACGCTTGCCCAAGGCACGGCGCGCGGAGAAACTGGATTTAGGCGGCCGCGTCGTTTTATCCGGATTCGTCGATTCGCATACCCACTTAATTTTTCCCGCCAGCCGTGCCGCCGAATACGAGCAGCGCAACTCCGGCGCGACTTACGAAGAAATCGCCCGCTCCGGCGGCGGAATTCGTTCAAGCGTAAAAGGCTTGCGCGCCGCTTCTGCAAGCACGTTGAAAGCCCGAGCGCTGAAGAACCTCCGCGAGTTTGCGGCACACGGCACAACAACCATCGAAGCAAAAAGCGGCTACGGCCTGGAGTGGAAGAGCGAGCTAAAAATTCTCGAGATTCTCTACAATCTTAATCAAGAACATCCGCTCGACATTCGCGCAACATTTCTGGGGGCCCACGTCGTACCTCCCGAATTTCGACGGCGCCCGGAGGCTTACATAGATCTCCTTGTGCGCAGATGGATTCCGACCGTGGCGACTGCCGGGCTCGCCGAGTTTTGCGACGTTTACTGCGACCGTGGAGCTTTCACGGTGGCGCAAGCGCGGCGGATTCTTATGGCCGGACGCGCCTGCGGGCTGGTTCCGCGCATTCATGCGGAACAACTGGCGCACACCGGAGCGGCGCGCCTCGCCATCGAGTTGCAAGCAGCGAGCGCCGATCACCTGGAAAAAATCGACCGGAACGACATTCGCGCGCTCGGCCTTTCCAACGTAGTGTGCACGATGCTGCCGGGCTGCTGTTTTCATCTCGGACTGAAAGAATACGCGCCAGCGCGCAAGTTGATTGAAGCGGGAGCGATCGTTGGCATTGCCACCGACTTCAACCCCGGCACCAGCCCGACGCTGAGCATGCCGATGATTTTGTCTCTCGCTTGCACGCAAATGCGCATGACGCCCGCGGAGGCAATCACGGCCGCGACGATTAATCCGGCTTACTCGCTGCGCCTGCATGACCGCGTTGGCTCGCTGGAAGTTGGCAAGTATGCAGACTTGGCTGCGTTTGACGTGGCCGACTACCGCGAAATCCCGTATTATTTTGGCGTGAACCTTTGCAGCTTCACCATGAAACGCGGCGCCATCATGCACATGAAGAACCTTTGAGCCGATGAAACGACTCGTCGAATGTGTTCCGAATTTTTCCGAAGGGCGCGACGCATCCAAGGTGGATGCCATCGTGTCCGCGATGCGCGAACTTCCAGGCGTATATCTGCTGGATCGCGAGAGCGATAGCGATCACAACCGCAGCGTGGTGACGCTCGCCGGAGAACCTGAAGCTGTCGCCGAAGCTGCCCTGCGCGGAGTGGGCAAGGCTGCCGAGCTGATCGATTTGAGAAAGCATTTAGGCGCGCATCCGCGCATGGGCGCAACCGACGTGGTTCCGTTCATTCCCATCGAAGGCGTGACCATCGAGGATTGTGTTGCGCTGGCCAAAAAAGTCGGCCGCGAAATCTGGGAGCGTTTTCAGATTCCCGTATATTTTTACGAAGCTGCAGCCCAACGGCCGGAACGCACGAACCTTGAAAGCATTCGCAAAGGCCAATTCGAAGGCTTGCTCGAAGAGGTCCCGCGCAATCCCAGCCGCGCTCCGGACATTGGCGAGCAGCGTCTGCATGCTACCGCCGGTGCCACAGTAGTTGGCGCGCGCAAATTCTTGATCGCGTACAACATTAATCTGAACACTTCCGACGTCAGCATCGCCAATCGCATAGGCAAGAATATTCGGTTTTCGAACGGCGGTTTGCGATACGTAAAGGCCATGGGAGTGGACTTGCGCGGCCGCAACCTGGCGCAGGTTTCCATTAACTTGACGGATTTCGAGCAAACGCCGATTCATCGCGTGTTCGAAATGGTCAAGCGCGAGGCGGAACGCTACGGAGTCTCGATTGTAGGCAGCGAGATTGTCGGATTGATTCCCAAGCGAGCGATCGAACTGACCGCCGACTTTTATCTGCAACTTGAAAACTTTTCACCCGCGCAAGTGTTTGAGAACCGTATCGAGGCTTCCTTTGCGAGCGCTTCTGCTTCGGAAGGCCCGGGAAAATTCGCGGCGCTTGCGCAACCATTTCTAGACGCGGTCGCGGAGCCGACGGCAACTCCGGGCGGCGGCTCGGTGGCGGCGCTTGCCGGCGCGCTGGGAGCGAGCCTGGGCCAGATGGTCGCAGGGCTTTCGCGCAAGAAGAAATCGCAGGCAGCGCACGTAGAACCGCTCAGCGATGCTCTGGCGGAATTTCATTCCGCTTCGCGTGCTCTGGCCGAAGCGATCGATCGCGACGCGGCTTCGTTCGAATCCGTGATGGCGGCCTACAAGCTGCCGCAATTGACGCCCGAGGAACAAGGCCGCCGCGAATCCACGATTCAAAATGCGCTGCAAGGCGCGGCGAACGTTCCGATGGAAGTGGCGCGCAAAGCGGCGGATGTATTTGACCTGCTGGGGAAACTGGAAAAGATAGCCAGCGCGTCCATGCTTTCCGATATACGCGTGGGACGTCTAATGGCTGGAGCGGCAGTTCAAGGGGCGCTCGAAAACGTCGCCATCAATCTGCAGTCCATTACGGATTCTGCATTTTCGACGCGTTTACGCTCGGAATCCGGGTTACTTGCGGCACGCATCGGGAAAACTTCACCCCGCTAACGGCGTTCTTAGCATCTATACTGTAGAAGCGCTGTGTCGCGGCAATCGTCGTTAGAAACATTCCTGCGGCTTAGCCGCCGCGTAATCAGTTACTCAAATCATCTGAGGGGAAAACAACGTGAGACAGCCAATTTTTCGATTCGTACTGGTTACAGCTTTGGCAGCGGTCGCGCTGCTCGGTGTTTGGACTGCGACTCCTTCCCGCACCAGTGCGGGCTCGATCAGCACTGCCGTTATAGGAATGTTTCCAAAAACGACTGACGAGTTCGCCTATGCCGATTTAAAGTCCGCGCGAAAACTCCCTTGGTTCGCACAAGTGCAGGACCAAATGCTTCCCAAGCAGATGCGCGACTTCGAACAATTTCTCTCGTCCGCGGGCATCGATCCAAACTCGCAAGTGACTGACCTTGCCTGGGGAGCGATCATGTCAGCCGACGGCAGCAGCGGACAAATCCTGGGCGTTGCTCTCGGTGCGTTCGATCCTTCCAGTACGGAAGCGAGATTCAAGGCTCAGAAGCTGCCTATGATCGAAAGCAATGGTTATCATCTATATGCCTTCGGAAGCGGCGGCGGCGCGAGCGACATCCTGTTCTTTTTTATCGATTCAAATACGGCAGCCTTCGGCAATCGTCCCGCTCTGGAAAAGCTTATCGATGTCCGCATGGGCACGGCGGAAAGCCTGTTCACGAATGACAAGCTTTACCCGCTGATCACCGAAGCGAACGGCAGCGGACTCATCTGGGCCGTGTTGGACAAGGGCTCCACAGGATTGGCGATGCATGAGCTGCTTCCTCAAGCCAGTCAGTTTCCGCAGGCTGCAGCCATAGTGGCCCGCATTCACGCCATGATCATCAGCGTAAGCGCCGACAGCGGAATAGATGTCCAATTCCAAGCCGTCTGCGATTCTGTGGATGACGCGAATGTTTTGGGCGCAGCGATGCAGGCAGGCATCATGTACCGCCGCTACCAGGAAGCGCAATCGAACCCGGATTTCGCGAAGGCATTGGATCACGTCAGCGTGAAACCGACGGGAGATCGCCTGAAAATCGACGCGCCGGTGAGCCAGGACGAGCTGCTGTCGTTAATCCGCACCAAGGCCCTTGTGCCGTCTTCCATGTAAGAGGAATTTCGAGGGGAGAAGCCGCAGATCTCAGCGGTCAAGCTTTCGCGCGGCGTTCGTCGCAATATTTAATCAGCGTCATGCGCGATATGCCGTCGCGCGTTTCGTATTGCACGCGGTCTACATTCGTCTTCTGTAATGCTCCGCTCAGTCCCGTTTGCGAACCCGCACTGCTCGCGGCGTCGCAGAAAGTGTCGAGTCCCGCAGAAGGCAGCGATTCTCCAGAATGCTCGATAGAAACTTCGACGCGGTCAGCAAAATCCGAGACGATCACCTTCAGCGAAGAATCCTTGCTCCCATTGCCATTCACCAGCGGAAAAGTCTCCCGGCACGCTTCCGCAGCGGCTGCGGCTAGTCCTTCCTGCGCTCCGCTGGAAAGGCCGCAACGGTGAGCGGCGAAGGACACAATTGCTACCACCCCCGCCATCAGCCGTGGGTCGTCGTTTAGCGTTAACTCGGTCCGTGTTGGATCAATGCCCATCGGTGTCTGCAAGCCGCACGTCGCAAGCTTCGCGGCAATCCGGACAATAATACAGCCCGTCCACGCCCATATGGATGTTGTACTGGGACTGGCAGAAACAGCAATACTTTACGCAGGAGCATTCCTGTTCCGATTTTTCGCATTGCGAGCAAACAGTTACCACCTGCGACTCTCCAGTGCTTCGGGACCTGTCTTTGTCCAATCTTAGGACATGCGTGCGCGCCGGACAAGCGCCTTGCGCGTAGGGATTCCCTCAGAGCACTAGAATCCTACCAGGCCCCATTGCATTGCTGCAGGCTAGGCTCCCCGTGCTGCTTACAAACTCGAAATGGAGTAGGCCGAAGGGGGAGAAACCCAAAGTGACTGCCGGCCGCGTTCCTTGACACTCGAAAACACGCATGCTAGCTTCGATGTTTCGCCGCAAGGATGAGAAATCCTCAGTGACAACACCGGCTACCGCTGAACTGCGCAAAACAGCCCTGAATTCCATCCATCGCCGACTAGGCGCCAAGATGGTGAACTTCGGCGGCTGGGACATGCCGCTCGAATACTCGGGCATTCTGGCTGAGCATGAAGCCGTGCGTACTCGCGCCGGGCTTTTCGACGTAAGCCACATGGGCGAGATCGAAATTCTGGGACCGGGCGCACTGGGCCTGGTCCAACTAGTCTCGTGCAACAACGCCGCGAAGCTGAACGTGGGGCAGGCACACTATTCCGGGCTTATGACTTCGCGCGGAACTTTCGTCGATGATTTGCTGGTGCACAAAATTTCCGACACGCACTATCTGCTCTGCGTCAACGCGGGCAATCAGGATCACGATTTCGAGCACATCGTCGAGCACAATAAATTCGACGCGAAGGTGGAAAACGCCGGTCCGCGTTACTCTCAACTGGCGATTCAAGGGCCGCGCGCAAAGGACATCCTTCAGCGGCTTACTCCCGTCGCGCTCGATTCGATCCACTATTATCATTTCGCTTTCGGCAAAGTAAGCGGCATCGACTGCCTGATCGCCCGCACCGGCTACACTGGCGAAGATGGTTTCGAAATCTATTTTGCGCCGGAACATTCCAAAGAACTGTGGAGCGATCTGATCCACGCGGGGGAACCAGCCGGCATGATCCCTTGCGGACTGGGTGCGCGGAATACTCTTCGTCTCGAAGCGGGAATGTGCCTTTACGGGCATGAGATTGACGACACGACCACGCCATGGGAGGCAGGTCTCGGGTGGATTTGTAAAATGGAAAAGGCCCCCTTTCTCGGAAGTGATGTGCTGGCGCAACAGAAGAAAGACGGCCTAACGCGCAAGTTAGTCGGATTCGAAATGCTCGACAAGCGTATCGGTCGCGACGGCTATCCGGTTCTGATCGACGGCCAGGAAGCGGGGCGAGTAACCAGCGGCGGACCTGCGCCGTTCCTGAAGAAAAATATCGGCATGGCTTATGTGCCGCCGAAATCGACCGGGGTCGGAACGAATATCGCGATCAACGTTCGCGGGCGGTCAGAACCGGCAAGAATCGTCGCTTTGCCATTTTACAAGCGACCGCAATAGGTCAAGAGCATCCAATTAGGACTGGTTCACGGAGCGCTTATGTACCCTAAGGATTATCGCTACACGAAAGAGCACGAGTGGGTGAAAGTTGACGGCTCGAACGGAACTATCGGAATCACGGACTACGCGCAGCATGAGCTTGGCGACGTGGTCTTCGTCGAGATGCCCAAAGTCGGCACGCAGCTCAAACCGCGGCAGTCTTTCGGCACCATCGAATCCGTGAAAGCGGTCAGCGAGATTTTCAGCCCCGTCTCGGGCGAAGTTACGGCGACGAACCCCGCGCTGGCGGATTCTCCCGAGATGATCAACAAAGACCCGCACGGCGCTGCGTGGCTCATAAAAGTGCGGCTGGCGGACCCCAAAGAAGCTGCTGGATTGATGGATGCCGCAGCTTACGAAGCTTACATCGCGGACAAAGCGAAGGAACATTCCGCCTGATGCGTTATCTTCCCAAAAGTCCTTCCGAACGCCAGGAAATGCTCGAAGCGATCGGCGTCCGCTCGATCGAGGAGCTTTTTCAGTCCATTCCTGAAAAATTCCGGCTGCGCGCACCGCTTGCGCTGCCTGGGCCGCTTTCCGAAACGGAGATCATCCAATATTTTCAGGCGCGCGCTGCGGAAAATTCGCGCGGCTACACTTCCTTTCTGGGCGCGGGAGTTTATTCGCACTTGCGCTCGGTGGTGACCGATTCGCTGATCCAGCGCGGCGAGTTCCTCACTTCTTACACGCCTTACCAGGCTGAATTCGCGCAAGGCACGCTGACCGCGATTTTCGAGTTCCAGACTTTGATGTGCCAACTCACCGGCCAGGAAGTGGCGAACGCTTCGATGTACGACGGCTCGACCGCGCTCACCGAGGCTGTGCTGATGGCGGAGCGGCTTACCGGGCGCCATCGCGTTCTTGTTGCGCGCAGCGTGCATCCCGAATATCGCCACGTATTGCAGACGTACGCGAAGAATCTCGGCATCGAGATTGAAGAAGTCGGCTATACCGAATCCGGGCAGCTCGATCGCGCCGCGCTGAAGCAAGAGAGCCTCGCACAAGCTGCCGCCATCGTGGTCCAGTCGCCTAACTTTTTCGGCGTGATCGAAGAGCTTCCTGCGCTGGCGGAAATGGCGCACGCTGCAGGATTGTTGCTTGTCACCAGTATTGCGGAAGCTGTATCGCTGGGCATCGTTCGTCCGCCCGCTGAAGCCGATATTGTGGCCATGGAAGGCCAGTCGTTCGGCATTCCTCCCAGCTACGGAGGACCCTACGTCGGCGTGATCGCCACGCGGGATAAATACGTGCGCCAAATGCCCGGCCGCTTGGCGGGCCAAACGACGGACGCAGAAGGACGCCGTGGGTTTGTCTTGACGCTGGCTACCCGCGAGCAACACATCCGCCGCGAAAAGGCCACTTCGAACATTTGCACGAATGAAGCGCTGTACGCCCTGGCCGCCACGATTCACCTTTGCTTGCTTGGCAAGGAAGGCCTGCGCGAACAAGCATTGCAGAATCTGGCAAAGGCGCGTTTTGCTCAGGCTGAGCTGGAAAAAATTCCCGGCGTGCGACGGGTTTTCTCTGGGCCTTCATTCAACGAATTCGTGCTGGAGTTTCCGCGCTCGGTAAAAATGGTGAATGCCGATCTCTTGCGCGAAAAAATCATCGGGCCATTCGCTCTGGGCATTCATTACCCAGAATTGACGAAGCGAGCGCTTGTTTGCGTCACCGAAACAACGCCGCGCGCCGAAATTGAACGCCTGGGCGCTGCCATCAAGCGAATACTCGAGCGCCCAGTTTAAGGAGCTGTTTGAATTGAATTCCAAGTCCACCGAAATCGAAGCGTCCGTGGGAAAGATCCTCAAGGTTCGCGAGCACCCGAGCCAGAACGAAGGGCTGATCTTTGAGAAGTCCGCGCCCGGCAAGCGCGGGATGGAACTTCCTCCGCTCGATGTGCCGGCTGTGGATCCCGCCAAAGCGCTCGGCAGCGAATTCACGCGCGATGCAATCGAAGGATTTCCCGAAGTCAGCGAAATCGAAGTGATTCGGCATTTCACCCGGCTTTCAACATGGAATTACGCGATTGATCTCGGCATGTACCCGCTCGGATCTTGCACCATGAAGTACAACCCGCGCGTGAATGAATTCGTGGCGCGGCTCGACGGCCTTGCAACCGAACACCCGGAGCAGCCTGCCGAAGTTTCGCAGGGCTGCCTGCGCATCCTTTTCGATTTGCAAAAATGTTTGTTGTCGATCACCGGCATGGACGCGGCGACACTTCAGCCCGTGGCAGGCGCGCAGGGCGAACTTACAGGCTTGTTGATGATCCGCGCGTACCTGCAAAGCCAGGGAAACCCGCGCAAAACAGTTTTGATTCCCGATTCAGCGCACGGAACGAATCCGGCATCCGTCGTGATTGCCGGCTACGAAGTAAAGAACATTAAATCCAATGCGCGCGGGCAAATCGATACCGATCATCTCCGCGAGTTTTGCACCGAAGATGTCGCCGCGCTGATGCTGACGAATCCGAGCACTCTGGGAGTTTTCGAAGAGCGCATCGCGGAGATTGCCGCCATCCTGCACGAACGCGGCGCCCTGCTTTACATGGACGGCGCAAACATGAACGCGCTGGCCGGAGTCACGCGCCCCGGCGATTTCGGCGTGGACGTGATGCACTTGAATCTGCACAAAACATTTTCTACGCCCCACGGCGGCGGCGGTCCGGGCGCCGGGCCTGTCCTGGTAAAGAAAATTCTCGAGCCTTTTCTGCCCGTGCCGGTTGTGCTGCAAAAAGAGGATGGCAAGTTCGCGCTCGACTTCAACCGTCCACAATCCGTCGGACGCGTGCGCGCCTACTGCGGAAATTTCGGAGTGCTATCTGCGCGCTCTCGCATATACTCTGGCTTACGGTCCCGGGAATGCGCCAGGCTACGGAAGACGCGGTGCTGAATTCCAATTACATTCGCAAGAAGCTGGAAGACGTTTTCGATCTGCCGTACAGTCTTCCTTCGATGCACGAAGTCGTTTTCAGCGACGCGCGCCAGAAAAAGCACGGGGTGAACACGATGGACATCGCGAAACGCCTGATCGACTACGGTTTTCATCCCTATACCACTGCGTTTCCGCTGATCGTTCCGGGCGCGATGATGATCGAGCCCACCGAATCGGAATCGAAAGAAGAGTGCGACTTTTTTATCGAGGCGATGCGTTCGATTGCGGCCGAGGCTGAAACGAATCCGGAGCTGGTGAAAACCGCGCCGCATTCCACGCGCGTCGGGCGGCTCGACGAAGTCGCCGCTGCTCGCAAACCAATCCTCAGATGGAAACCCTGAGGAAGGAGACTTAGCATGACACCCGACCAAGCTGCATTCCTATTGACCGTCTTTATCGGCGAAGCCAAAAGGGAATCTCTAACCACTTTGCGCGTTCTGTTGGCCGTTCCCGCCGACAAGGGAGATTACCGCCCGCATGCGAATTCCTACAGCGCTCTGGAACTCGCATGGCATCTCGCTTCCTCGGAACTTTGGTTTCTGGACGGATTCCTGAAAGGAAAATTCGAAATGGACGACGACACCATGCCCGCGGATTTCAGCGATGCCGCCGACATCGCTTCTTATTATGAGGACAATTTGTCAACGAAGCTCGACGAGGTGGCGAAACTGCCCGCCGCTTTTTGGGCCACGCCTCTGCCAATGTTCGGAATGTTCAATCTCCCCGCGGTGATGTACCTTCAATTCATGCTCAATCATTCGATTCACCATCGCGGCCAGCTAAGCGCCTACCTGCGTCCGATGGGCGCGAAGGTGCCGAGTATTTACGGCGGCAGCTTCGACGAGCCGATGGCGGAGCACTCCGAATCATAGTTGCCAATTTTGATTAGATATCCGGCTGCCGACGCAACCTGCCATTGAACCTTCTTGATCGTGACCTAACGCGGGGTTATATAGCGCATTGTTGCGGTGAAAAGAAAAGCCGTGGCGCGTGCTCGAATTTCACTGAAGCACGCCCACGGCTGGTAGCGATGGCCGAAAGACGGCCAATTCTCAGCAGAGATTTTATTTTTTCTCGTTCTTCGCTTTTTCGACAGGGATGCTACGGCTAGGCGCCGGCGCTGCGCGATTTTCGATCATCACGTCCATCACAGCCGTTGCGGCGGGAAAAACGACGGGACGGCCATCAGAACTTGCCGCGGCGGCGACCGTGTTTTTTTCCTTTACCGGAGCGGCCACGGGGACCAGCGCGCCTTCCGCTTCCTTCAGAAAGGTCAGCCCTAGTTCGTGCCCATCCCAATCAATCGAGATCACGTCGCCAAGCGACACCTGCTCGGTGGCCAGCAAGCTCGCCAGCGGATACACGACGTAACGCTCGATAGCGCGCTTCAAATGACGCGCGCCATATTTCAGGTCCGTGCCTTCGCGCAACAGAAAATCGCGAGCCGACGAAGTTACGCGAAATAAAAAGCGCCCTTTCGCCGTCTCGAGCACGCGCTGTTGAACCATGCCCAGCTCGATTTCCAGAATCTGCTCGAGCTGCTGAGATCGCAGGGGATGGAACACGATCACTTTGTCGATGCGGTTCATGAATTCCGGCGCAAACTTTCGCTTGGCCGCTTCCGACGCTGTCTTTTCAACTTTTTCGTCCAGACGCACCTGGGTATCCGCTTTCACTTTCGGTGCGAAGCCCATCCCTCCGGTCATCAGCTCGGTGATTTCTCCGCCGCCCAGGTTCGAGGTCATGAAAATCATGGTCTGCGACAAATCCACGCGGCGATTGTCTCCCAGCGTCAGCGTGGCTTTATCCAGAATGCCGAGCAGCAGCTGCCAGAGCGCGTCGGAAGCTTTTTCGATTTCGTCGAACAGCAAAAAGCTGATCTTCAGTTTTTCGGTGTGATATTGGGCGAGCGCTTCCTGCGTAATCAGCGGATGCGTTTCGCGGTGGCCCAAGTATCCCGGAGGCGAGCCGATCAGTTTCGCGATTTCATGGGAGTGCTGGAACTCGGCGCAATCCACTTTGATCACCGCGCGCGGATCGCCGAACAAAACTTCAGCCGTGGCTTCCACCACGCGCGTCTTTCCGGCGCCCGTGGGCCCCAGAAAAAGTAAATTGCCTACCGGACGTCCCGGCGAATTCAGGCCGGCGCGAAATACTTGGTAGAGGTCCACGACTGCCTGGACCGCTTCGTCTTGGCCGACGATCTTCCGCCGCAGCCCCGATTCAAAATCCCGTGACTCCAGACTGCGTTGTGTCGGGTCAAGTTGTAACGCATGCGCTCCCACTGTCGTGCTCCCTCTACCGGAACTCTCTGCCGCTTTCGGGATTGCGGATTTCGGTTCGCTCGAATTGATCCAGCTTGATGTCGAGCGTCGAACGCAACAATCGCAATTGCGTGACCAGTTCACGGCTCGAATTGGCTCGGTCGGTCAACAGCAGCATCGGCGGTGACAGATCGGCCAGGTCCATGTGAAGGTTTCGTAACGAATGCATCAGGTTCTGTACGTACGGCGAGCGAATATCGAATAGCTCGATGCGGCTGTTCACCTGCTCGCGCAGGCTGGACCAATCGAGATCAAGGAACGGGTGGTTGCGCGAAACCTTTCGCACCACATCATCCGTGATTCGCGGCCTCTCGCCCAGCCGCGCCAGGTGTAGCTGCTGAACCTTTCCCTGGCGTCGTACGTTATGCACCAGGAAATAAGTGTTGCCTTTGCGTCTTACGAAAGCCACAACACCTCCTTTTTTGATTCAGCGTACGTAGTGTAGAAAGCGTCCACTACGCCGTCAATGGTACGATGCGGTGGACGTTCCAAATGCTGCTAATCAGTTATTAGTCTGGAAGCGCAGCATTTGGCATGGCGGAACGTTCAAAGAAGCGGCTTGCGGCCTGCTTTTCCAGGGTAGCTGCTCTCGTGAATCGAAACGAGCGCTGCCTAACTATTTAGATGCTGTGAATTTGCCGGCCGTTAGTACGGACGAAAGGAGCGAAGTGTCCTGGAACCCAGTCTATCGTCAGGTGAAAAAAATCCCTCGCGGGCGCGTGTCGACCTATGGCGAAGTAGCTAAAGCGATGCGACTGAGGGCTGGAGCGCGTGCTGTCGGTTACGCCCTGGCGGCCTGCCCACGCGGCCAAGGGATTCCGTGGCATCGCGTGCTCGGGGCTGGCGGCCGGATTCGCGTACCAGAACCACACGCTGCATTGCAGCGAAAGCTGCTTGAGACCGAGGGCGTAAAAATTGGCGTGACTGTTGACATGAAGATCTACGGCTGGCCGTTTCGCAAATCGAAGGCCGCGCCCGCGCGGAAGAAAAAACGCCTAAAGTCACGTCGATAGCATTCAAACCGCGAGCCGTTGTGATATAGAGGAATGCTCCAAGAGCAAGGAGAGAGACTGCGTGGCGGAACCCATCATCCAGGCGGAAGACCTTTACAAGAACTACGGCGAAGTGGCCGCCTTGCGCGGCGTGAGTTTTGCCGTCGAGCAAGGAGAAGTCTTCGGCCTCCTCGGACCCAACGGCGCCGGCAAGACGACCACAGTCGAGATATTGGAAGGCATGCGCACGCCGGACCGCGGACTCGCGCGCGTCTGCGGGATCGATCCTGAAAAGAGCGGTAGCCGGTTCAAGGAAATGATCGGCGCAGTTCTGCAATCCACTTCCCTGCCTGATAAAATCCGGGTGAAGGAAGCGATCGAGCTGTTCGCAAAATTCTATAGCGCTCGCGCCAATACGGACGACTTGCTGAAGCGGTTCCAGCTCGAAGAAAAACGAGGTGCCTTCTACAGCCAGCTTTCCGGCGGCCAAAAACAGCGGCTCGCGCTGGCCATGGCGCTGGTGAATAATCCGCAGGTCATTTTTCTGGACGAGCCGACTGCCGGCCTTGACCCGCAGGTTCGCCGCGAGATTTATGACATCATTGAAGAGTTAAAGCACGATAAGAAGACCGTTCTGCTGACGACGCACTATATCGAAGAAGCCGAGCGGCTGTGCGATCGCGTCGCCATCATTGACTACGGCCGCGTGATTAAAACTGGAACGCCTCGCGAACTGAAGCACACTTCGGCCGGCACAACGCGCATCGAGGTCCGGCTCGCCAGGCCGGTGTCAGACGGCGTTCTGGCTCATCTCGACGGCGTCGCTGATTGTCGCGAGTTCGACGGCACGTATGTGGTGCACTCCACCCGCGCGCCGCAAACCATCGTCGCGCTGGTGAAACAGCTGGAGTCGGACAACAACGAGCTGCAAAGTCTGGAAATGTTTTCGCCGTCGCTCGAAGACGTCTTTATCGAGCTCACCGGCCGCAGGCTTCGTGATTGAGCCGAGCGATTAAATAAAAGGACGAACATGGCATCGAATCCCATTGGAAACACTTGGACGCTCACAAAAATTCGCGTGCGGCTTGCGATGCGCAACCGGACGTTTCTCTTTTTCAGCCTGCTCATGCCGCTCGGCTTTTTATTTTTCTTTGTTATGGTGTTCAGTAAAGGCGAGCCGACATGGACTGCTTACATTCTCGGCGCGATTCTCACCATGACGGTGATGGGAAGCTTCTGGGGACTCAGCGTTCAACTGGTGATGTTCCGCGAAGCCGGCATCCTTCGCCGCTTTCGCCTGGCGCCTCTGGGTGCGGGGCCGATGCTGGCATCGAGCATTCTGGCGAATTACATTCTCGTAATCCCGTCCGTCGTCATCGAGATTCTCGTCACCAAATTCGTGCTGCACATGCAGGGCTGGGGGAATTTGTGGGCTATTTTTCTTCTGGTCACCATCGGCTCGGCTACCTTCTCTTCCTTTGGCCTGATCGTTGCGAGTGTTACAAACACGATGCAGGAAACGCAGGTCATCAACCAAGTGATCTGGACCGCTTTTCTGTTCCTCTCGGGCGCGACCGTCCCGCTGGCGAGATTTCCGCATTGGATTCAAGGCGCTTCCCTGTTTATGCCGGCGACCTATCTCGCGACCGGGCTTGAAAACGCAGCCACGAATCTTGCGACCAACGGCGAAATTGTCACCGACCTGATCGCGTTGACCATCGGAGTTCTCGTCGCTTTCGAAATCTCTCGGCAGCTTTTCCGCTGGGAGCCGGAAGCAAAACTTCCCGGAAGGGCGAAACTATGGGTGGTAGCAGCCATGATTCCGTTCATTGCGTTTGGAACATACGAAAACGTCAAAGGTGACCGCCTGATGCGCATTCGCCAGGATTTTCAAATGATGAACCGGACAGCAACGGCCGTTCCGCCATCGAAATCGCGCTGATGTAAGAGTCGGCACAAAGACGCTGATCTTCCAACGGTTCACGGCCTGCGCTGTTTCACAGGTTAAATACGTACGCGCGACTTAGGCCTGCCTTACAGCGGATAGAAAAAGGAGAGCCATCGTGAAAATATTTGTAACCGGCGCCACAGGTTATATTGGATCGTCTGTTTCCGCGGTGCTTCTAAAACAAGGTCACCAAGTAATTGGACTGGCACGGTCCCCCGAATCAGCCGAAAAACTTGAGAACTGCCGCATTGAGCCGTTTCCAGGCGATATTCGAGATAAGAATTCACTGAGAGCTGCGGCCGTCACAACGGACGCCATGATCCACGCAGCGTCTCCCAACGACGCCACTTCCGCCGAAGCAGACAATGCCGTGATCGACTTGGTGTGCGAAGTATTTCAAGGCACGGGCAAACCCTTCATCTATACAAGCGGCGTTTGGGTGATCGGCGAGACGGGAGATAAAGTTGCCGACGAAGATTCCTCTCTTCACCCGATTGATCTTGTTAAGTGGCGCGCTGTTTGCGAACAGCGCGTGCTGGCTGCCGCGAAGGGTGATTCCCATATTCGCGCTTCGGTCTTGCGTCCCGGAATTGTCTATGGCCGCGGTGGCGGAATACCGGCATCTTTCTTCCAATCGGCGAAAGAGCGCGGCGTGGTGGCTTTCGTGGGAGATGGAGAAAATCACTGGCCCGTGGTCCACGTTGATGATCTAGCGGATCTTTACCTCCGAGTTCTTAACCACGATAGCGGCGGATTAGTGTTTCACGGAATCAGTGAACAAGCCGTCAAGGTTCGGGACATCGCGATTGCGGCGAGCGAAGGCGCCCGCATTCCGGGGAAAATTTCGCCGTGGCCCGTTGCAGAGGCCAGAAAAATTCTCGGTCCTTTGGCCGATGCTTTGGCGCTCGACCAGCAAATCTCAAGCGAAAAAACCAAGGCGCTTCTAGGATGGGAGCCGAAAGCGGCCCGCTTGACGGATGAACTGCGGCAAGGAACGTACAAAGCGGCGAGTGCCAAATAAACTCACGCGAACGGAGGCTTTTATGCAGCGCACAGCGACGGCAATCTGGACGGGAGCGGTGAAGGACGGGAAGGGCTCCATTTCGACGCAAAGCGGCGTGCTCTCCGATGCGCCGTATTCCTTCCTCACACGCTTCGAAAACGGAAAAGGAACGAATCCTGAAGAACTGATCGGAGCGGCGCATGCGGGCTGTTTTGCGATGGCTCTCTCGGCTCAGCTTGGAACCATGAATTTCACACCGCAAACGATCCGCGCCACTTCCACCCTCACACTCGAAAAGCTCGACGCAGGCTGGACCATATCGAAAATCCATCTCGACGTAGCCGCGCGCATTCCGGACATTTCCGACGCCGCGTTCCAATCCGCGGCCGCCAGCGCGAAAGCCAATTGCCCCGTGTCGCGCCTTCTTAAGGCCGAAATCACACTGAGCGCCGTGCTGGAGCAAGCGGCATGAAGATCCTTCCGGTCATCGCCGGCTTCCTCATCATCTCAGGCATCTTGCTGGAAGCGTTTGAAACGATCGTTCTTCCGCGAAGGGTGACGCGCCGTTTCCGCCTGACCAGGCTCTACTATCGCGTCCTGTGGATTCCCTGGCGCAAGCTTGCCCACTTTGTGAAAGCACCCAGACGACGCGAAGGATTTCTGAGCTATTTCGGTCCCCTTTCCCTGCTGGGCTTATTCGCGTTATGGGCGGCGATGTTAATTTTGGGCTTCGGGTTTTTGTATTTCAGCGACGCTCGCATAGATCAAACACATCCGACTCTGGAGACGTGCTTCTATCTAAGCGGCACAACTTTTTTCACGTTGGGCCTGGGCGACGTGACTCCGCACACTGCGGCGGAGCGGGTGCTGGCAGTATTCGAAAGCGGGCTCGGCTTCGGTTTTCTGGCGCTGGTACTCAGTTACTTGCCCGTCATCTATCAAGCGTTTTCGCGCAGAGAAGTTGCCATCGTGCTGCTCGACGCGCGCGCAGGTTCGCCGCCTACCTCCACCGAACTTCTGCGGCGTCACGCGGGTGTTCATGGCCTCGAAGCTTTGGAAAGGCTTCTGCGCGACTGGGAGCGTTGGGGCGCGGAACTGCTCGAGAGCCACGTGTCTTACCCCGTGCTCACTTATTTTCGTTCGCAGCACAATAACGAGTCCTGGCTATCGGCGCTGACCGCGATACTCGATACCTCTGCACTGGTCATTTCAGGCGCCGAAGGCGCATGCGTGCGTCAGGCTCGGCTGACCTTTGCCATGTGCCGCCATGCCGTCGTGGATTTGGCTCAGGTGTTTCATGCGGCTCCCCTGGCTCACAACGAGAATCGCTTGCCTGCGTCCGAACTCCTTCGCCTCCGTGCGGCTGTCGCGGAATCGGGCCTGAAACTTCACGACACGCCGGAATCAAACGAGAAGCTAAGCAAGCTACGTGATATGTACGAGCCTTACGTTGAGGCTCTGTCCCAGTTTCTGTATTTTGATCTCCCGCCTTGGATCTTGGCCAAAGAAAGCGCAGACAATTGGAAAACCAGTGCCTGGGGCCGCATCTCCGGTTTTACGGCACAGACCCAAGTCGAACGCGCACAGGACGACCATTCTTGACAAAATTGAACTTCTCAAGCTAGGGACACATCGTTAACCTGAAACGGCTCGCGAAATTCGACCCAACGTCACCGATTCCGAAGCGCCGTTTGCGCGCTAATCAAAATTGAGCCGGCGATATCTGCATGGCGAAGATGCGGCCAATTTGGATGTGACATGCTCGCCCGTGTCAGTTCGGCGCGCGCGGACTTGAAAACCCGTATGTTATAATTCGCTCAGCGCACCAAATTAAGCAGCTCACCAACGCGCCGGAGCAGCCACATGCCCATCCCGAAAACTGAAAAGATTTGGCATAACGGAAAATTTATCAAGTGGGACGACGCGAATATTCACGTCCTTTCGCACGTCGTCAGCTACGGCTCCGCGGTTTTCGAAGGCATTCGCTGCTACGACACCAAGAAAGGCCCCGCGATTTTTCGCCTCCGCGATCACATCCAGCGGCTGTTGAATTCAGCCTACATCTACCGCATGGAAGTTCCCTTCACCCTCGACGAACTCTGCAATGCAAATCTCGATCTCGTCCGTGCGAACAACATCAACGCATGCTACCTGCGGCCGATTGTGATGCGCGGTTACGGCGAAGCGGGAGTGGATCCCAAGGGCTGTCCTATTGAGGTTTACCTGGCTTGCTGGGACTGGGGAAAATATCTCGGTGAAGAAGCGCAGCGCAGTGGAGTGGATGTGTGCATCAGCTCCTGGAATCGTCCCGCGCCAAACACCTTGCCGCAAATGGCCAAGGCCGCCGCAAATTACATGAACTCCCAGCTCATCCGCATGGAAGCGCGCGCGAACGGCTACGTGGAAGGCATCGCGCTCGACGTGCATGGCCACGTCAGCGAGGGTTCCGGCGAAAATATTTTCGCAGTGATGGACGGCACGCTGATCACTCCGCCGCTTTCCAATTCCGCATTGCCCGGGATCACGCGTCACTCTATATTGACGATTTGCCGCGACCTGAACATTCCCGTTGCCGAGCAAATTATTCCGCGCGAAATGCTCTACATCGCCGAAGAAGTCTTCTTTTGCGGCACGGCGGTGGAGATCACTCCGATTCGCTCGATTGACCGCATCAAAATCGGGATTGGCTCGCGCGGCCCAGTGACCAAGCGTGTCCAGGACGAATTCTTCGCGCTAACGGGAGGAATCAAGCCCGATCGTCATCACTGGCTATCGCAGGTTAACGTCGCTGCAGGCGCTGGCGTGGCTGTGCCCACCTAGTTCGCGCGACAAAGACTGGCGAATGCGAGGCTTCCATCGCGCGCAGATTTGTTCCTGCCAATTGTAGAAGCTCTATTCTCAACTCCCTATCTGCCAACTCGCTTTCTCTCCGGGAATTCAGTAAAATCGCGCGCGGCTCTGAAAATTCTGTTTTGGTCGGCCCACTGGGAGGAGTTGTTTGTATAGCCTGCCTCAGAAGCTTCTCGCGGAGTTCATCGGGACATTCGCGCTGATCTTCTTCAGCATCGGAGCGATTTGCGCCGATCAATATCTGCGCACCGCCGGACAGCCTGCCATCGGCATTCTTGGAATCGCCATCGCCTACGGCCTCGCATACGCAATCATGATCAGCGCCGTCGGCCACATTTCCGGCGGTCATTTGAACCCCGCCGTCACCGTGGGCTATTGGGTCACCAGACGTCTCAGCACTTTGCAAACTCTTTTCTACTGGATCGCGCAGCTTCTCGGCGCAGTTGCAGCCACCTACGTTCTCGTTGCGATCGTTCCGGACACTGTTTGGAATTCGATGGGAAGAGGCGTCATGCTTTTGGCCCCGGACTTTACACGCTTGCACGCCATGCTGCTCGAAAGTGTGATGACGTTCTTTCTCGTCTTCGTCTTTTTTGCCACCTCCGTTGACGTCAGAGGCGCGCTCAACAAAGTGTCCGCCTTTGCCATCGGCCTCACGATCACGGTAGGCGTTCTCTTCGGCGGCCCATTCACAGGCGCCGCCATCAATCCGGCGCGGGCATTTGGTCCCGCTCTCGCCGCCCGCTACTGGGCTAATCACGGAGTCTATTGGGTCGGACCACTCCTGGGCGGTGTCCTCGCTGCCGTGATTTACGACCGCCTCTTCCTCGCCGACCAGCCTCCCGTTTAAAGCGGGCGTTGCAGGGCGTTAAGCAGCCCAAACGGCAATACCTGACCCAAAGTACAGGTGGCAGTTTAGAAATTGCTCTCCGCGGCCTTGTTGCTACGCCCCGATGCGCATGCTAGCGTGACTAGAAGCTTTGTAGCCGAGGACTTTCGCTATGGCCATCAATATTGATGATTTATTGCGCCGCGCAGTAGAAAACAGAGCGTCCGACTTGCACCTGAAAGTCGGCAACCACCCCTACCTGCGTGTGGACGGCATCCTGAACGCTCTCGGCGACGTGCCGCGTATCACGCCGGAAGAAATGCTCTCGATGGCGTTTAGCATGATGACCAATCGGCAAAAGCAAAAATTCAAGGAAACAGCCGAGTTGGACATGGCTTACGGCGTCGCCGGCCTCGGCCGTTTCCGCGTGAACGTATTTCAACAGCGCGGCAACGTGGGAATGGTTCTGCGCGTCATTCCCACTAAAATTCGCACCATCGAAGAGCTCGAACTTCCCCGCGTCCTTTCGCAGATTTGCGAAGAGCAGCGCGGCTTGATCTTGACCACTGGAACCACCGGTTCCGGTAAATCCACCACTCTCGCGGCCATGATTGACCGTATCAATTCTCTGCGCGCCGAACACATCATCACGATTGAAGACCCGATTGAGTATCTGCATCGCGACAAAAAAGGCTTTATCAACCAGCGCGAAGTCGAAGTGGACACGTCTTCGTTCTCTACCGCGCTGCGCGCCGCATTGCGCCAGGATCCCGACGTCGTACTCGTCGGCGAAATGCGCGACCTGGAAACAATTTCCACCGCTTTGCTGGCCGCTGAAACGGGCCACCTGGTGCTCTCCACCTTGCACACACTCGACGCCACGGAAACGATTCAGCGCATCATCGCCGTGTTTCCGCCACCGGAGCAAAAACAGATTCGTTTGCAGCTTGCCGGAACGCTGAAGGCCGTCATCAGCCAGCGCCTCGTGCGTAAAGCGGATGGTACTGGCCGCGTCCCCGCCGTGGAAGTAATGATTTGCACCGGCTACATTCGCGATTGCATCATCAATCCCGACAAAACTCGTATGATTCGCGACGCCATCGCCGCCGGCACCAGCCAGTACGGCATGCAGACTTTCGACCAATCGCTCTTCGATCTCTACTCGCGCAATTTAATCACACTGGAAGAAGCTCTCATGCGCGCTTCGAATCCGGACGAGTTCCGCCTCCGCGTTCAAGGTGTCCGCTCTTCCGCCGACGCCGCTCGCGAAGAAATGGAACGCGCCATGACGGAGTTCGACCGCCTCGGCACTCGTTAAAAGCGCAACTTGAGTTCTTAAAGTGCCGCTAACGTTTCTGACGCCGCAGCCGGTAAAGCACGTGCCGCCTGAGTGGGTGCCCTTCTGGCAAATTCGGATGATCGAAGTCCTCTGAAGCAGCATGCGTCATTCCGATCTTCTCCATCACTCGCCGGGATCGTACATTTTCGGGAACTGTCAATGACACGATTTCGTCGAGCCCTAGTTCGCCAAATGCATGCTTAACGACCGCCCGCGCTCCTTCCGTCGCCAGACCTCGCCCCCAGTGATCGGCCGATAGCCTCCACCCGATTTCAACGCACGGTGTGAAGCTCGCCTCAAATGACGGCACAGAAAGTCCTACATAACCAATAAACGACTGATTTTCGCGCAACTCCGCCGCATACAATCCAAAATCGTGCTTGTGGAAATGTTCGATAATTCGGTCAACGAGCTGATCGCTCTCCGGACGCGTCAGACACGCGGGCATAAATTCCATCACAAGCGGATCGGAGTTCAACCGGTAAAATGGTTCGCGGTCCTCTTCGGTCCAACGCCGCAGCAGCAAGCGCTCAGTCTGAATTAACAATTGCCCTCGCTCTCATATAAACTGGCAGCCGGCCCGGGAGATCTATCTTGCGACCGCTGCCGTTCGTCAACGCCACTTACGCGACAATATTCTGGATCACCTATATTCTCTGGATGGTTCCAGAAATCATAATTTCGACAAGAAGAGCGCCCAGACTTTCCTCCAAATCCGGCGACCGCGGCTCCCTCCTGGTGGTGATGCTGCTCTTATGGATTGGAATCGCGGCGGACTTCGCGCTTTCCTTCCAATTGCCGCAAGCCGCATTTCGCTCGCAGCGCGCGCCTATCTTTTTCGTTGGCATCGCCTTGATGTTCGCCGGAATGGCTCTGCGCTTATATTCCGTTTCTCTTCTTGGCCGCTATTTCACGTTTGAAGTTGCAGTTCATACCGATCAGCCGGTCATCGAAACTGGTCCGTATCGTTATATCCGGCATCCTTCTTATGCCGGCGCGCTGATCACCATAACCGGACTGGGATTAGCTCTCGGAAATTGGGCCGGGCTGATCGCGCTTCTGGGTTGTATGGTGATCGCCTATGCATATCGAATTCCAATCGAGGAAGCTGCTCTACTCGCTGCTCTCGGCGAACCATACGCGAAATACATTCGTCGCACGCACCGCCTCATCCCTTTCATTTTCTAAATTGCTCCATATATTGTCTCACCCGAAATATACGAATAGCCTTCTCGCGCGGCCATCGTGGCGCTATCCTGATAGAAGCCATTTGCCGGAAACTGGGAGCACCCTTGAATCAGCGAATCAGCATGAAGAAGTTCAATCCGAAAGTCTATGCTGCCGTCTCAGCGATGCAGCAGTACGTTGACCAGTGCGGCCTCGAGCCTCTGCTACTCGAATTGATAAAGCTCCGCGCTTCGCAGATCAACGGCTGCGCTTATTGCCTCGACATGCACACGAAAGACGCGCGAGCCATAGGCGAAACCGAGCAGCGGCTCTATACCGTTTCCGCCTGGCGTGAAACTCCATTCTTCACCGAACGCGAACGTGCCGCGCTCGCTTTCACCGAAGCTATCACGCTAGTCAGCGTGGACCACGTTCCGGACGATGTGTACGCCCAAGCCCACGCCCAATTCAGTGACACCGAGCTCGTAGATTTGGCCATGGCCATTGCGACGATCAATACTTGGAACCGCCTGGCCATAACCTTTCGCGCCGAACCGGGCCACTACCAGCCGACAGATCGCGTAAAACTGCGCGGAGCTGCCGCGCCGCAAAAATAAATCCCCGGTTTGTGGGTCGTGGCTTCAGCCACGACATAACGACATGCGATCTAGTCGGCTTTAGCCGCTGAAGCTCCTTACTGCCGCGTCCTTGCTTCCTCGCTCCCTTGCTTCTATCCTCGTTACTCCGATGCGACAGCGCTCTTCACCTCGCAAAGTTTCCACCGAACAGGAACTTTACACTTCTGCGCTTCGCGCCCTGATGCGCCGCGCCTACTCAATCCACGAAATGAAGGACTACCTCGAACGCCGCGCCGAAGACAAGGAATTCATTCCACCCGTCGTTGCACGCCTGCGCGAGCTGAAATATCTGGACGACGCTCGTTACGCGCTCGACTACTCCAATCAGCACGCCAAATTGCACCGACAAGGACGCTTTCGCATCGCGCGCGAATTGCGAGCTCGTGGCGTTCCGGACCGTTACATCGAGGCCGCTCTGCAGACTGTCTTTGCGGAAACGGACGAAGCCACTCTGGTCCGCACGCGCGTAAAACGCCGCCTCGCGCATCTTCGCGGCGCGCTCGACCAACGCAAAATTGCTTCGCTCTATCGCAGCCTCCTCAGCGCCGGTTTTTCATCGGACGTTATCCGCGCCGAACTCCGCGGCATCACCCACGGCGAGCTTCCCGACCTGCCCGACACGTCGGTCACCGACGAGAGTTAGCCCCAAGAATCCTTTCGGCCGAGCGTCCCGGCCGCTGCAACCCTCTTGTTCCCAAAAAACAAAAAAAATATAAACTCCCTTGAAGTCTTTTCTCCGAGGGCCCGTCTAACAAAATCAGAATTGCCTAGAACATTTACGCCCTACATCTGTTCGGTATCGAGACTACCAACCGAAATGTGTGCGGCGGCGAACAAGGAGCAGGAAAAATGAAAAAGTTAGCGTTTTCAATTTTGGCTTTAGCAATTCTTGCAGGTGCAGGGGTCACGCGAGCTGTCTCTCCGACACCGCAATCCGCACAAGCGGCGCAGTCCACCGACAAGACCGCGCCGAGCTACGACATGAAGGGTCAGGCCCTCGTAGACCTCGACATTGTAAACAAGAAGTTCGTCAGTCTCGCTGAGGCCCTACCACAGGACAAATTCACTTGGCGCCCCTCGGAAGATTCTCGCTCCTTCGCCGAAGTCTTTCTTCACGTCGCCGGTGAACGCTATGGCATTTTGGGATTGATGGGTGCCGCACCGCCGGCGGGATACGATCGGAAGACCTTTGAGAAATCGACCACGGATAAGGCCAAGATCATTGAGGAATTGAATAAGTCGTGGGATTACACGCAGAAAACGATTCAAGCTATGGCCAACTCTGACTTCGCGAAGCTGTTGCCAAAGCTTGGTCCCGATGCAAATGAAGGCGACGTCATCTACATTCTTGTCGCCGACGCCCACGAACACCTAGGCCAGCTTATCGCGTACGCGCGCGTCAACGCCATCGTGCCGCCGTGGACCGCTGCAGCCGCTGCTGCGGCTGCCGCGAAGAAAGCACAGCAGCCCCAGAAGTAGGTGAACTCGCTGAAGCGGGGAGCAATCTAGCCCGTGGCTCCCCGCCGCCGCGACTCGAAGCGTCGCACGTGTAAACGGTTCACGAAACGCTCCCCTTCACCGCCGGTGCCGCATCGCAAAAATCCCAAGCTTTACCCCGCTTCAAGGCACGATTTTAGGCTGGGAGGTCCAAGATCTCCGCTCGGTGGTGACCTGGCTTCGTGATCGCGGCGTTGTTCTTGAGAAATATCCGTTCGCTCAAGATCAGGAACTTGGAATTTGGACCGCGCCCGGCGGCGATCAAGTGGCTTGGCTTAGGGATCCGGACGGCAACATTCTAAGCATCTCGCAGCACGTTGAACCTGCACCAAAATAATTTGCCAAGACCTTGTGTTCCAGAGGAGAATCCGCCTCGCTGGAGCATGATTCGCGCTTTGCTTGGGAGGCTCATGACCAAATCGCTCTTGCTAGGCGCCATTCTCGGAGGCTTGGCCGCCTTCATCTGGAGCAGCATTTCCTGGGAAGTTCTCGGCTGGCACGAAAAGTCGATGCTCGCCTTTCAAAACGAGGACGAAGTCGCAGCCGTCATCGCCTCTCACACTCCTCAATCCGGAATTTATCTTCTTCCCGGCGCTCCCGCGGCAGGCTTGACCGCCGAACAAAAGAAAGCCGCGCAAGCAACTCAAATTGCAAAAATGCAGAAGGGGCCAATCGTGTTCGCGGCGGTTCGGACCGGCGGCTTCGGATCGTACACACGCGGCCTGATTATTCAGCTTCTTTCCCTGATGGCTGCCGCCGCCCTGCTCACTTGGCTGGTTTTGCAGACCAGCGGCTTAAGTTACGCAAGGCGCGTCATATTCCTCGCCGTCGTTGGACTCGCCTCCAGCGTGATCGTCGATCTGCCCAATTGGAACTGGTGGGGTTTTTCCGGCGCTTACACGGTGGTGAATCTCGTCGACTTCACGCTGATGTGGCTCTTTGCCGGGTTCGTCATCGCCAAAGTCGCAAAATCCCGGTAGTCTCCTACTCTACAGGCTGTCAAACGTTCCGTCTGTTTTTTAGGAGGGCAAATGTTTTCTGGCGCCCACGTAATCGTCAACAGCAAAAA
This sequence comes from uncultured Acidobacteriota bacterium, assembly GCA_963698005.1. Lineage (GTDB taxonomy): Bacteria > Acidobacteriota > Terriglobia > Acidiferrales > UBA7541 > Palsa-295. The sequence goes on along the minus strand of OY969113.1, from coordinate 300,850 downwards.
CGCCGAAGCAGACCGCGCATTTTTTCGCGACGTCCTCGGCTTCAAATCCGTGGATGCGGGTCATGGCTGGCTGATCTTCGCTCTGCCGCCGTCGGAAGTAGCAGTCCACCCGTCCGACGCGAGCGGCGCTCACCAACTTTATTTCATGTGCGACGACCTGAAAGCCGAAATGGCGTCTCTTAAGAAGAAGGGCGTCGAGTGCTCTAAAGTTGAGCAAGAGCGATGGGGTTCCATCACGAAGATGCGGCTTCCCGGTGGCGGCGAGATCGGCCTGTATCAGCCAAAGCATCCCACGGCCTTAGGACTGAAATAAAGCACGCGCGTTTCAGTTAGAGCTCTACCCCAATCTCGCGGCGCTTGAGGCTAACTTGCGCCCAACGATAAAATGCAAGCTGGGTTCAAAATGTAGCTCGGGTCTTTAGACCCGAGGCCTTTCTCTTCCGTGATGCAAGAAGGATGAATTCAGATGCAAGCACTCCGGTTCCATGAATTCGGCGGCTCCGACAAGCTGAAGGTTGAAGCGATTCCTGATCCTCAGCCGAGACCGGGCGAAGTCGTCGTCCGCATTCGCGCCGCCTCGTTGAGCCCGAGTGACGCGAAGAACGTTCTCGGTCGCATGGAAGGCACAACTCTGCCGCGCACGCCCGGACGCGACTTCGCCGGAGTCGTCGTCAAGGGTCCCACGAATCTGATCGGAGCGGAAGTATGGGGCACCGGCGGCGATATCGGCTTCACTCGTGACGGCGCGCAGGCCGAATTGCTGGTGGTGCCCGTTGGCGGAGTGCGCCCGAAGCCTAAAAATCTTTCGTTTGAAGAAGCCGCCGTCGTCGGTGTAAATTTCGTGACCGCCTGGATCGGACTGATCGAAACCGCTCGCTTCCAATCAGGAGAGATTGCCCTCGCCAGCGGTGCAGCGGGTGGTGTCGGCAGCGCAGTCACTCAGATCGCAAAGTGGAAAGGCGGGCGAACCATCGGCGTGGACCGCGCGCCTATCTCTCCGGAAACTCAAAAACAATTTGGCATCGATGGCTTCCTAGTCTCAGATCCGAATGACGCCTACAAAAGTATGGTCGACGGCGCGGCTCGATTCACCGAAGGCAAAGGCGTGAACGTCGTATTCGATTGCGTCGGCGGCCCACTGTTCGAGCCGTGCCTCAAAACTCTCGGCCAACTCGGACGACAGGTCAACATCACATCCGTCGGCGACCGCCGAGTCTGCTTCGACCTGCTCGATTTCTATCACCGCCGCCTCAGCCTGTTTGGAGTTGACAGCCGCGCCTACGACACCGAGGCTTGCGCCGCAATTCTCGAACGACTCACGCCGGGTTTCGAATCAGGCGCGCTGAAACCAATTCCCATAGCGAAACGCTTCAGCCTAAACGAAGCCGCGCAAGCTTACACGCAGGTCAATGACGGCGCTCTCCACGGAAAAGCAGTGTTTACCTTTTCAGCCGCGAGCGCATGAACGCGGCACCTTAGGGAGATAAGAGTTGCGAACGAACGCTAGGAGAAAATCCATGAAGACGCTGATAGTTCTCGCTGCGGCAGTTTTTATTTTGTTCCCGGCCTGCGTGCGCGCAAATCCTGCTAAGCCACCGTTGGAAGTGATTGTGCTCGGTTCTGGGGGGCCACGGCCGTTCGGTAGAGGCGGATCCAGTTTCATCGTCGCGCTCGACGGTCAACCGCGCATCTTGGTGGACGCCGGACCGGGCGCGTTCTTGCGAATCGGCGAACTGGGCCTGGACTTGGATAAAGTAGATACGGTTTTATTGACGCATCTGCATATCGATCACGCCGGAGACCTGGCCGCTTTCTTCAACGCCCGTGCGCTGTCAGCTGACGGACCAGTCACGTACCACATTTTCGGCCCCGATGGCGCAGGTCTCTTCCCCAAGACTTCGCGTTTTGTCGATTTGCTGGTGGGGCCTGGTGGCGCGTTTGCGTATCAAAAGACATTCGGCGCGGACGAATCCTTTGCCGTTCGCGATCTGCCGATTAATTTGGATCCATCCCTCAACAAAATCGTCGATCGCGACGGATTAGTGGTGGACGAAATTGCCACGCATCACGGCGACTGCCCCTCGGTCGCTTACCGTATTTCCTACAAGGGCGCGTCAGTGGTCTTCTCCGGTGATATGGATGCATCAGCTCTGCCGAATCTGGTGCGCTTGGCAAGGGATGCAGACTTGCTAATCTTTAATTGTGCAGTTCTGGATCCACCGGCCTCCCCGTCGCAATTGTACGACCTGCACACTCCGCCGAAAAAGATCGGCGAAGCCGCGCGTGAGAGCGGAGTAAAGAGTTTGTTGCTCAGCCATACTGCGCCGGACGTCGAAAGCCAGGAGGACGCCGTGCGAAAATCGATTCGCGCGAACTTCGCAGGCCCAGTCGCCTTCGCCACGGATAAGTTGCGCGTACCAGTTGGGAAGTGAGCCATAGATTTACATCGGGGTTAGGCGGCTCTCACGGGACAATCACAGCAGCGCCATCGATGCCATCGGCTTTCACCGACGCGAGCGCGTCATTCGCTCGATCCAACTTAAAAACCGTCACTTTGGGCGTCAATTTGATCTCGCCCGCCAATTGCAGAAAATCCCTCGCGTCTTGCCGCGTCATGTTGGCCACGCTGCGAATTTGGCGTTCGCCCCAAAGCAAGCTGTCGTAATCAAATTGAGGAATGCGGTCCAGATGGATGGCGTTGATTGCCACAACTCCGCCTTTACGCAAACTCTTGAGCGCGCTAATGACCACATCTCCGCTGGGAGCAAATGTCACCGCGCGGTCTAGTTCCACCGGCGGTTTATCCGCCTCGCCCCCAACCCAAGTCGCGCCCAGTTCCGTCGCCAGCGCGCGATGTGACGCTCCCCTGCTGGAAACATAAACGGCGCAGCCCCAAGCTTGCAAGACAGCAATCGTCAAAGTCGCAGACGATCCGAAGCCGAACAATCCCACTCGCTCTCCGCGTTCAACCCCCGCCACACGCAGACTCCGAAACCCGATGATACCCGCGCACAGAAGCGGCGCCGCATGTAAATCATCCAAATTCGGCGGAAGCGGAAACACAAAATCCCGACGCGCCACCGCAAATTCCGCATATCCTCCGTTCACCGAATAACCGGTAAACGTCGGCGCGTCACAAAGATTTTCCATTCCGTGCTTGCAGTACCAGCAACTCCCGTCTGTGCCGCCGACCCACGATACTCCCACGCGCACCCCTACCGGCAGTTCCGCTGATCCGCCCTCGACCACATCTCCTACAATCTGATGTCCCGGAATCACCTTCGGTAGAATCTGCGGCAGCTCTCCTTCGACTATGTGCAAGTCCGTCCTGCAAACTCCGCACGCCCGCACGCGCAGCAGCACTTGTCCCGCCCCAGGCGCGGGCTTCGGCACTTCTCCGATAGTAAGAGGCGATTCCGTCTTAAGGGCACTGAGGAACGCAGCCTTCATCGAGACTCCCGCAGTCGGTCGCTGCTATCGTTAGAGCCGCTCAGCACTGAAGCCTACTCAAAGATACAAAATGATACATCCAAAATAGAATATCACCGGCCGCCTCTTCGCGTTGCGGCCTCGCAACTCGTCTGCGATAATGATTTGCTTCCACTGAGGGCGTCTTTGACTCGCATTGACTGGACTGGCAACGAAGTCCGCAAAACATTTCTGAAATTTTTCGAAGAGCGCGGCCACCGCGTCGTGCGAAGTTCTTCGCTCGTCCCGACCAACGACCCCACGTTGCTTTTCACCAATGCCGGGATGAATCAGTTCAAGGACGTTTTCCTCGGCCTCGAACAGCGCGACTACAAAACCGCGACCTCCTGCCAAAAATGCGTTCGCGCCGGAGGAAAACATAACGACCTCGAAAATGTTGGCTTCACCAATCGCCATCACACTTTTTTCGAAATGCTTGGCAATTTTTCCTTCGGCGATTATTTCAAAGAGAAAGCCGTCGCCTACGCCTGGGAGCTGATCACGTCTCCGCAGTGGTACGGCGTCCAGCTCGAAAAACTGTACTTCACCGTCTTCGGCGGCGCGGAAGTCTCCGGACAAAAACTTCCTCCGGACCACGAAGCCGCCGGCTTCTGGATCAAGATCGGCGCCCCAAAAGATCGCGTGATCGAAGTCCCCGGCCTCAAAGAAAACTTCTGGGCCATGGGCGACACCGGCCCCTGCGGCCCCTGCAGCGAAATTTTCTATGACATGGGCCCGACGGCCACCGACCAAGGGCATGCGGACTGCAAGTTTCCGTGTGATTGCGGACGCTATGTCGAAGTCTGGAACCTCGTCTTCATGCAATTCAACCGCGACGCGAGCGGGAAGCTCAATCCCCTGCCCAAGCCTTCCGTTGACACTGGCATGGGCCTCGAACGCATGACCGCCGTCCTTGAAGGCAATATCAGCAACTTGATACCGATCTGTTCCTCTGATACGACAGCTGTCAATTCGACGGGGCCCAAATGCTGCATAACGAAACAGGACGGCAGCATTACGATTACGACGACTTCAGACCTTCATACAGATTATCGCTGACCACTCTCGCGCTGCGACTTTCCTTATCTCCGATGGCGTGATCCCTTCGAACGAAGGGCGAGGCTACGTCTTGCGGAAAATTATTCGCAGCGCGTTCGTCATGCAATGATCTGGGCGCACCGATACCGTTTTTTCGGCCATGTCGGCCGCTGTTCGTTATGAAATGAAGGCGCATACCCCGAACTCGAGGAGCATGCCCTGCACTATCACTCACATTCTCGACGAAGAAGAACACCGTTTCAGTCGCACTGTCACTCGGGATCAAAGTCGGCCGATATAGCTCTTGCCGCTCAAGCGCAGAGCGCGAGGAGCGCTCACATCAAGGGAGACAGCCGCAGTCGCACTGTCGACCTATCAACGCATTGCCGCCGCCAAAGACAGAGGAACGCCCTTGTGTATCCTGGCGAGAAGATGTTTTTAAGTTGTACGACACCTACGGTTTACCTCGGGATTTTATTGAAGACGTGCACGCGACATGGGAGTCCAAGTCGATTGGGAAGGCTTCGATCGGGCGAAGCAGGAGCAGCAGGCTCGCGGACGAGCAGCGTGGAAAGGCGTGCACAAGGACGCCGCGAATCCCGTTTATTCAAAGCTTGCGCAGACATACAAGACCGAGCCTGATTTTTACTTTGGCACCGACACGCGCGATTGCCGCATCGAAGCCATCGTCACCAAGCAAGGCCAGGTAAACGAAATCAAAAAAGGTACGGAAGCGGAAATCGTCCTCGACCGCACCTCGATCTACTCCGAATCCGGCGGCCAAGTCGCCGACATCGGCGGCCTCTTCGACAATTCCGAATCGCTCGAAGTGGCCGAAGTGCGCGGCGCGTATTACCCCGTCACCGGACTGATCGCGCACCGCATCGTAGCCAAAGAAGACTTGCATGTAGGTGATCGCGTAGCCACAGTCGCCGACGCCGAGCGCCGCCTCCGCAACATGCGCAACCACACTGCGACGCACTTGCTTAACGCCGCGCTTGCGCAACATTCTCGGAACGCACGTGAAGCAGGCCGGCTCGCTCGTCGCTCCCGACCATCTCCGCTTCGACTTCTCGCATTTCGCCGCGGTCGATCCGAGCGAGCTCGCCGAGATCGAGCAGCAGGTGAATGAGGAAATCTGGAAAAACCTCGAGATGCGCACCGACATCATGAATATTGACGAAGCCCTCTCGTCCGGTGCGCTTGCCTTCTTCGGCGACAAATACCCCGAATCAAACGTTCGCGTCGTCACCATCCCGGACGCTGATTCGTCGCGCGGCTTCTACAGCAAGGAACTCTGCGGCGGCACGCACGTCTCGCGAACAGGCGCAATCGGCGTATTCAAAATCCTCCGCGAAGAATCCACCGCCGCGGGCGTTCGCCGCATCGAGGCAATCTCCGGTGATCGCGCCCTCGCCGAATATCAAAAGTCGCTCGCAACGGTGCGCTCCGTCGCCGGCATGCTGAATTCCGGCGAAGGCGAAGTAGTCGCCGCCCTCGAACGCCAATTCGAGTCCGTCCGGCAGCTCGAAAAGCAGCTCGAAGCCCTGAAACGCAAAGCCGCTGGTTCCATCGCGGATGAACTTCTAGAAGATGTACAGCTCGTTAAGGAAGTTCGCTTTATTGCCGCCAAAGTTGACGGTTTTGGCCGCGAATCTCTTCGCCAGCTTGTCGATTCCCTGCGCCAAAAACTGGGCTCCGGAGTTATCGTCCTGGCCACCGCGGAAGACGGCAAAGTTGCTCTAATCACAGCAGTTACGAAGGATCTAACCTCCCGCGTCCATGCCGGAAAGCTTGTCCAGGAGCTAGCCAAGTTTGTGGGTGGTTCCGGAGGCGGCAGGCCCGACTTGGCAGAGGCTGGCGGAAAAGACACATCCGGCATAGAAAATGCCCTCGGCCAGGTATACCCCCTCCTCGACCGCTTGTTATAATGTCAACAGCGCCAGGACTTTACGCCGAGCGGTCACCTTTTCCATCGGCGGAACAGTTCTGTGATTCCTAGAATTTGTGTCTCCAAGAGTTTCAAAGAGTTCTGCCTTCCCTTAGGCGAGATGTAGAAGTCTGGCGGCGTTCGGTACTCGCGAAGCGTTTAGCGAACGAGGGACCATACCAATGCATCGTAAACTCATTACCGTTGCAATCCTAGCCGCTGGGACGTTCCTTTCCCTGCCATCGCCGGCCCGCGCCCAGATTTCCACCAGCGTGGACAATCACGGCAAGCAAGTCTTTGTGAATGATGATTCCCCATCAGGCCGTCGTGGGAGTACTATAAGTTCTCCATCGGTGCCGGCCGGGTTTCACTCGGTGAACGCACAGCCGAAGTCGGCAACAGATGTCACGGACCCGCGCCTCGATCGCATCGTACGCGATGCGGCCGACCGGCATCATGTGGATCAGGCGTTGGTGAAAGCGGTAATCAATCAAGAGTCGGGATGGAATCCAGGAGCTGTTTCGCGCAAGGGAGCGATCGGCTTGATGCAATTGATTCCAGGTACGGCACAACGTTATGGCGCCGGAAATCCGTTTGACCCGGCCCAAAACGTGGAAGCTGGAACGACGTATCTGAAATCGCTGCTGGATCGCTACGACAACAATCTGTCGCTGTCGCTTGCCGCATACAACGCAGGCGAGCGCGCCGTGGACCTCAATGGGGGCGTTCCGGCGTACAGAGAGACGCAACAGTACGTGCAAAAAGTGACTGAAGCTTACTTCCGGTCTGACTCGGGTCGCAACCAGACGCTCTGGACTCCGCCAAGACGTCCATTGCGAAAAGAAGTTGACTCGAAAGGCCGCGTAATTTACACGAACGAATGAACGCAAGTGTTCTCCTTCAAAGTTCATAGGCCGAAGAATTTTTTTCTGCTCGCCATCGCAATATTTGTGTCGCTGGCCTCCCCCGCTTACGCCGACCGAAAATACGAAGCGCGCCAGCAGTTCGAGCGTGCCGTAAGAATTCGAACCGTACTGGAAGAGCGCCCTGAAAAGTCCCGCACTCTCGCCGATTACAAACAAGCGGTGGCCGCCTACCAGAAAGTTTATTTGATCACGCCCCAAGCCGAAGAAGTGACGCCTGCGCTGATTGCGGAGGCCGAGCTGTACCAGCAGATGGCTCAGCAATTCGACGAGAAGTATTTTCAGTCCGCCATCGACACTTACAATTTCCTGCTGAAGCAATACCCCGAGAGCCGCTACCGCTCTGACGCAATTTTTTCCATCGCGCAAATCCAGAAGGACGATTTGGGCCGCCCCGAAGTCGCCGAAGTTACTTTCAAGGATTTTCTGAAACGCTTTCCAAAGTCAGACAAAGCGCCGAGAGCGCGCCAGGCGCTGAAGGAAATTTCGGATGCGCGCGAAGTGACGAAAGTAAAAGCTCCCCCTGAAATCAAAGGCCAGGTCGTCGAGCAACGCGAGAGCGCGCATGGAACGCCCCACGTCACCGATATTCACACCTGGAACGCTGAGAACTACAGTCGAATTGTAGTGAGCCTCGAAGACACCGTTAAATTTGACTCCGCGCACATCGCTTCTCCCGATCGCGTCTATTTCGATTTGCACAAGGCGAACATCGCTCCGGGGCTGGCCAAGAAAACGATCGACATACAAAATGGCCTGCTGAAATCTGTGCGCGTAGGACAGAACCGCGAGGGCGTAGTTCGTCTGGTTCTGGATGTGGACGGCGCGCGTGATTGTTCGGCCTACCTTGTCTCAAATCCTTACCGCTTGGTGATCGAAGTCCGCAACAATGCCGCCGTTACGACCGCGAAAAATGCACCGGGCGCGTCCGCGCAACCGGCGCCTTCGCTCGCCGCCGCGCCTACGAAGGATGATGCCGAGAAAGCCGATACGAATGCGTCTCAGAGAACGAACGAAACAGTCTCAGCCCCCGGCGAAAAACAACCCGCCGCTACCAAGCTCGCGGAAAAGCTCGCAGCAGCTCCAGCGGCAAACAGTACGCCCTTGAAATCGAAGTCTTCGTCTGTAAACAGCGCCGCTTTGCAGCCCCCGACCGAGCCCAAGCCCACACGCGACGGACAGCATTCTCTAACGCGCGCTCTGGGACTGAAAATCGGCCGCATCGTGATCGATCCGGGCCACGGCGGACACGACACGGGGACGATCGGGCCGCACGGCTTGATGGAAAAAGACCTCTGCCTGGACGTCGCGCTGCGGCTGGGACGTCTGATCGAACAAAAGCTCCCCGGCGCGGAAGTGATTTACACGCGTAAAGACGACACATTTATTCCGCTCGAACAGCGCACCGCTATTGCCAACGATGCGAAAGCGGACCTGTTCATTTCCATTCACGCAAACTCGAGCCACGACCATGAAGCACGCGGAATCGAAACCTATTACTTGAACTTCGCAACCTCGGAGGAATCGCTGGAAGTCGCAACGCGCGAAAATTCCCTTTCGCAAGAGAGTTTGCATGATTTGCAGGACATCGTCAAAAAAATCGCGCGTAACGAAAAAATCGAGGAATCGAAAGAATTCGCAAACGACGTCCAGGATTCGCTCTCGCATCGCATGCAGCTGGTGAGCCAGAATGAAAAGAATCGCGGTGTCAAAAAGGCTCCGTTTGTGGTGCTGATCGGGGCGAACATGCCCTCGATTCTTTCGGAAATTTCGTTCATCAGCAATCCCAGCGACGAAAAACTTCTGCGCAAAGGCGACCAGCGCCAGCGCGTCGCCGATGGCCTGTACCGGGGCATCGCCGCGTATCTCGATAATCTGAATAGCCTTTCCTACGGCAAAACAAAGCTCGTTTCGGACAATCGCCCCGCGGCGTTCCCGGCCAAGGCGACCAGGCCAATCGTAGAGCGTTCCGTAGATCAATCCCCAAATTCCGGCGGGGCCATAGCTACAGTGGCATCCAACGGGAACCCCAAGTAGAATTCCGGCATCTAATTAAAATGCTTACGCGTCACTACATTTCCCTTTCTCTCATCGCCGTACTTTTATTATTCGCGGCAATTTCCACGCCCGCTCAAGCAGTGGTCCCGGATTCGTTTGCAGGCTGGAGCTGCAACGGAAGGTCCGCATTTAATCCCGCTCAGCCTTCGGAGATCGCCTCGCAGACTCCCAGTTCAGTGGGAAATAATGTTTTGGCGGAATACGGATTCGTCGCCGGAGAACAGTGCGAGTACACACGCGCTTCTGAAAAACTGGGTGTTCAGGTCTATCGAATGAAGGATCCAAGCGGCGCTTACGGCCTCTATTCCTACATGCGCACTGCCGACCTGTTGCAAGGCAGCCTGACCGAGCATTCGGCGCTTGGCTCCTCGCGTGCGTTGGCGCTCGACGGAAACCTTCTGCTGGATATTCGCGGGACCGAGCTTCCGAAGAAGGAAAAAGATCTGAAGGCTCTAGTCGCTGATGTGAAGCTCCACGCCGAAGAAGGCCCGCTCCCATCGCTTCCGGATGAAATGCCCTCGCAGGGGATGGTTGAACGATCGGATCATTATCTCTTGGGGCCCGCGACTCTGTATCAGTTCGTGCCTGTCGCATCAAACGACTGGCTGGGATTTTCTCAAGGAGCCGAAGCTGAATCTGCGCGGTACAGTGCTGAAGGCCATGAGCTAACGCTTCTTCTTGTTGATTTTCCCACGCCGCAAACCGCTGCAAAAAAGCTGGCTGAGCTGCAAAAGGTTTATCACGTCAATGCAGTCAATCCTGATCCAAGCGCTCCGCCGCTGTTTGCCAAGCGCTCTATGACTCTGCTAGCGATCGTTTACGGAGCGCGCACGCGAGCAGAGGCCGATGCGTTGCTGAAGCAAGTCGAATCCGACGCCGAAATCACTTGGAGCGAGCCCACCTTCCAATTCAAAGAGCCGCCAATCACGGCGATGATCGCCGAAACAATCGTGGGAGCCGGAGTCATCTGCATGTTTGCGATAATCTCCGGCATCGCCTTCGGAGGAGTCCGGCTGGTGGTGAAGCGTTATTTCCCCGACAAAGTATTTGACCGCAGCAGCCATCTGCAGGTCCTTCAGCTCGGTCTCGGCAGCAAGCCCATCAATTCGGAAGACTTCTATGGCCTGGAACGTCCGCCGCGCAAGTAAAGTTCTTCCTCAAATACAATTAAGGTTGCCGCACCTGGATTCATGCGCTGGGTTTATCGGGAACCGGCTCGGTGGCGTAAAAATCGTTAAGGAAGCGCGCCGAATAGGATTCCAGCAAATCCGTTATTCGCTCCGGCCTCTGAGCGCGCAGCACGAATCCCGCGTGATGATGCTTCGGAATGCGCAGCACGATTTCGGGATCGTTGTAAGCGGAAGTATCCGGCCGCTCCTGGCGCGCCAATGAGATGGCTACTCCGGCGTAGTCGCGCCGCACCTTCGGCAGAACGTAGGGCGTTTTCCCTCCCGCCACTTCGATACGCGCCCATTCACGCCAAAGGTTGATTCCCGTGGCGGCTTCAATCACGTCCGAAATATAAGCGCCGCCCACGCGAGACGCAATCTCGATAAAATAAATTTTCCCGTCTTCGTGCGCGCGCAGGAATTCAGCATGCGTCACGCCGCGCACGAATCCCAGCGCTTCAATCAATTCGCGATTGATCTTCTGCAGCGCCCTGAATTCCGCTGACGTCCGGCGCACAGTCTGGGTGGTAAAGATGCCGCCTTGATGAGAAACCTCCAAGGGCGGCTTCCCGTAAGCATGCGCTTCGGCAAACACCACTTTGCGCTCGGAGACGATACTGTCCACGTGAAAAACATCCCCAGGAACGAACTGCTCGAGCAGAAAAAAAGATTGCAGGTCGCCTGCCTGGTCCAGCCAGGGCCACAGCTCGGCGGGCTCCTGGATTTTTTTCATCCCGATCCCGGATGCCTGCGAACGCGGCTTCAGCAGCCATGGCGGTTTCACTCGCGCCATAAAGTCTTTCAGGTTTTCGTAATTCAGGACATGAACGAATTCCGGGACCAGAATCCCGGATTCTCGCGCGCGGCCTCGCATCGCCAGCTTGTCGCGAAAATAGCGCATGGTGGTGAGTCCCATACCCGGAATGCGCAGATGTTCGCGTAGCGCTGCCACATTTTCCATATCGAATTCGTCCAGCGCCACGATGCGGTCGATCGGCTGCGTACGAGCCATAAAACTGACGGCGCGGATGATGTCCGCCGTGGGAAGTTCCTCGGGCATGTAAAACATTTCGTCGATCGCTTCGCTCGGCCAGTCGGCGTTGCGCAGTTTTTCGAGCGTCAGCAGCAGCACGCGGCAGCCTTCGTTCTTTACCTCGCGCAGAAATTCCTGCCCTTTCTCGTAAGAGCTGATGCACAGAATTGTTAGCGGTCTATCTGGGGACAAAGACAATAGCCTCGGATACTACTGAATTAATCTGGCTCGGCGGTCACGACGGTAGTGCGGATTATACTGCGGTCTAGCCGGAGGGAAAAAGGAATTGCAAGAATGGCCCGACGCGTTGTCCCCAAGCTGCTTCGTTGTGCTCCGCGCCGGGAATCACTTCGAAATGCAGGTCGCGGCCTTCTTGCCACCCTTTCCGCGCGAGAACGTCGCGTAACTTTTCCACATTCTCCGCGCTCCGGCCGCCTTCCTTCGTGCCGACATCTAACCAAATCCGGGGACGTTCGCGCACCCGTGTCCGAGCCGCAAATTTCAAAATCGAGCCCTGGTTCCACCAGACCGAAGGCGAAAGAATTGCCAGCCTGCCGAACACTTGCGCGAAGCGCAAACCGAGATAGATCGCGAGTAGCCCTCCGAGCGACGAGCCACCGATGCCCGTGTTAGCCGGGCCGGAGAGCGTGCGGTATTCAGAATCGATGAACGGTATGATTTCCTCGATCAACATCTTGCCGTAGCGACTCGCCCTTCCTCCGCCCATTTTTTTATCGCGCGAAGGTGTGTATTCGCCAAGCCGCGCTTTCCCGGTGTTGTATACGCCCACGATGATGAGCGGTCGAATCGCGCCCTGGCCGATCAGATAATCAGCAGTCTCCCTCACGTGCCAGTCCATGCCCGGGATAAACGAAGTAGCGCCATCAAACAGATTCTGGCCGTCCTGAAGATAAAGCACCGGAAGGCGTGCCCGCGAGTCTTGCTCGTAGGCAGCCGGCAAATAAACGATCAGATCGCGCGCGCGCGGAAGAAACCGCGAACGATACTGTTCATATTTGCGCAACTGCCCCGGTCCCGACGCGATCAATCCCGCCGCCATTTCTTGGTGGAGCGCCAATCGAGATTCCTCCGCTTTGAATTGCTTGCCGCCAGATGCGCTCCCGTTGAATCGCTAAACAAGAACCCTCCTGCTCGAATCGCGCATTCTATTACAATAGCAGAGCAAAAATTCAGCCGCATGGAGTTTCCGGTTTCCCGTGCCGTTAAACACCGTATAATATCGCGCTCAACCTTTGGCTTGAACTTCGAGCAGCAGCTCACGACCAGGAGCGACATGAAACGGGAATATCATCGGTGGTATTCGCATCGTCTCGGCCTAGATATGGGAGTCGTTGTGTACGGGCACTGGGGTCCTCCGCTTCTCGGATTCCCTACCAGCGCCGGCGACGAGTGGGAGCTGGAGAACCAGGGATTAGTCGGCAGCTTGTCGCCGTTGATTGAAGCCGGGCGCGTGAAGTTTTTCAGCATCAACTCCGTGAATTCTTCCGGTTTTTACAATAAACGCGCGCACCCGTTTCATCGCAGTTGGGTTCAATCGCAATTCGACGCTTATGTGCGTAACGAAGTAGTTCCCTTTATTCGCGACAACTGCCAGTCGCACGACATCGCGATTTCCACCATGGGCGCGTCGTTCGGCGCTTATCACGCTGCAAACACGCTGTTCAAACATCCCGACGTCGTGCGCCGCTGCTTCGCGCTCTCGGGCGTTTATGACATAAAGAATTTCATGAACGGAATGTACGACGACAACACCTACTTCAACAATCCGGTGGACTACCTCTCAAATCTTTCCGACGGAACCGTAATGGCGCAGCTCAGTCATTGCGACATCCATATCGCCACCGGCAACGGGCCGTGGGAAAACAGCGGCCCTTCTTACCGCCTCTCGAATATCTTGTCGAGCAAAGGAATTCCTCATCACCTCGACGATTGGGGACCGCAGGGCGGGCACGACTGGCCCTTCTGGAAGCACCAAATGTGGGAATACATCACGAAGTTATTTTGATGCGGCTACGCTAGCCCCAGGCGATCAAGCAGGTAGCGGCCCTTGGCAATCACTTGTTCTTCGTCAATCCACACGTCGCAAGCGCGCGCCAGCACGTCCACATGCGTTCGCGAAGTCCACGCCGCATGCGTTTGGCTGCCGTAAGGATCGCCAAAGGCAAGATGCACGCCGGGAAGTTTTTCGTCCTGCAGCAGAACGCCGATCATGTTTGACAAGCTGAGGTTCGTGCCGAAAGCAAGTTCTCCCACGCGATCGCTGTTTTCATCCGTGTGGCAATATTTCCAGAATTCTTCTTCCAAATCTTTGCGCGCGCATTTCGCAGCCACTAATCGCCCGCCGCTAATTTCAAGCGAGAGCGGCGTCTTTTCCAGATCGCCGTATTTTCCGCAGAAGTGATCGCCGGCCGTTCCGTCGCACACAAACGTGCCATCCACTTTCGCCGGCGTGGTGAAAACTTCTCCCGCCGGCAGATTCGACCAGTAGCGCCGGTTGATCAGCCCGCTGGTCTTCACCCAATCGAGCGCAGCGTCAAAACTAGCAACCAGAGATGTACCCGCGTCGGTACGCACGGTTAGCGAGCGCGCGGAATGCATGCGCTGCAGCAATCTTTCGCTCAGCTTGTCCACCATGGTGTAGTCCGCGCGCATTCCCTGCTGCATGATTTCAGGCGTGACGCCGACCATGTGCGCGTAGCGGATGTGCCGCCTCTCGACAACGCCCACAATATCCTTGCGTGCGGCGAGCTCTCCCATCATCGGTTGCATGCAGAGAATTCCGGCGTCGGCACGGCCGAGAGAATCGAGCACTTGTTGCGGTGCGCGCAGCAAAGGCCGCGCAGCGAGATCCTCGAGCAAGAACGGATCGCAGATTGCCCCGCGGTCCGCGATCGCCTTCGCGAGACTTGCCGCCACAGCCGCGCTCGGACGGTCGGCGATCAGCGTCACGCGCTCATTCGGTTGTATGCCGAGGCATGTTTCCACCGCGTTTCGAGCTCCGGGCATCAGCTCCGGCCTAACAGACCCAAAAGTCATTCAGTTATTGTAATTTTGCCGCTCGATTTTTGCCACGGATAAACCTTTGCGAGAGCAACACTGATTATCATCGCGGATCGACGACGAACGAAGGAACCTGCCCGCCTCCGGACGTAACGTTCGCCAGGCCGGTCGAACTGAGGCGCGTCAAGCAGCCAGCCATGCGGCCGCGGAACAGATACGGCGCGAAATCCACGAGCATATCGCGCATTTCCATTCCATTCGGAGTCCACATGGGAAACACTTCGCGCCGCACCGCGATGCGCTGCTGCACCACCCATTTGCTGTCGCTGTCGGAAAGCGCCCGCTGCAGAGCTTCGTCCCACGCGCGATCGTCCATCTCCCACCCGAGTGTTACGCCCGTTCCGCCGTACTCGTCGTTCGGTTTCAACACGAAATCATTCCTGCGTTTGCGAACGTAATCAAGCAAGCCGAAAGATTCGCCGTCGCGCGTGGTCTTCGCGTCTTCCAGCAAACGCGTCCATGGGATGTGGCGGCGGATCACTTCTCGTTCGCTTGCGCTGAACAGTGCAGAGTTCCGGTCGTCCGTGAGAACCGCGAAAAATGCTTTTTTGTGCGCGATTTTGCACGTAAGCGCGTTCGCCACGCAGACCGCGCCCGCTTCATAAGCTTTCACCAGCGCTTCGCATTCCGCAGGACGGGCGAGAATGTCGTTGATCAGCACGCGGCGATAGACCAGATCGATGCGCCGGCCGTGTGCCATGAGTTTCGTGCTGTCAAAGACCAAATCCGACGGAGTGCAGACAATCGTTGGCACGCCCGCCTTTTCAAAACGAGCCTGCAAAATTTCAAACTCGCTCCAGGTGGGAACTTCGCGCCAGTCCACAATTGCGATCACCGGAGGTGAAGCCGCTCCGCCCCATTCGCGATAGCTCGCGAGCAGCGCAGCGAGCAATTGCTCGATCAGCGAAAATTGCCGAACCGTGTAATGCTCCGCAAAGCGCTCCATGATTGGCAAAGTGCGGAAGACTCCGGCTAAAGTTTCGGCGTAACCGGGACCCGCGGGCGATTCGGCATTGTATTCGGCGAACTGTAGGGAGTTGGGAAGCAAAAACGCATCGAGCCGCGAAGCAGTGCTTGCGGTGTTATACCGCGGAGGAATGCGCGCCAGACGCTCTTCTTCGGGCGACAGGGCTACTTGCGCCAGCAGCGCCGGATCGGCTAGCGCCTGCGCCACAACGCGTTCGCCAAGCTCCGCGATTAGTTCCGCGATTTCGCGCACGCGATTCTCATCCTGCGTGCTGAGGAAGAATGGCCGGAGAAAAGGGCAATGCACGCGGTCGCCGAACGTGAGCTTTTCCGCGCGCATCCGAGCATTCAGGTCAGCCCAAAATGCCGGAGCAAGCTCGACGTCCGGACGCAAGAGTCCGTGCCAAAGCTCTGCGGGGGAAGACGGTGTTTGCGAAGCCCGGACGGAACCGCTCACGCAGTTTTCGCTCCTGCGCGGCGATTTTCCGGCGCGCCCGTGAAACCGCTAGCGGCGCCAATTCCCAGCATTTCTTCCCAACGGGGCCACGAATTCGCCGGCGAGCCGTTAAGCGCGCGATCGATCACCAGCCGAGCCATGCGCTCCACGACCGTTTCGAAGTAAAACTCGGTGATGCGATCGCGCTCGAAATCCGGCGCTGGATTTAGGAAATCAATGGCGTACGGCACGCCTTGCTTGACCGCAAATTCAATGGTGTTCATTTCGTATCCGAGCGCTTGATTGATCGTTTGCGCATCGCTCACAATCCGCGAACCCAGCTCTGCGGATAGATACTTGTGGTCCACCAGATAGCGGCGCTCCTTGGGATCGTAAGCGACCGGCATAATATCGGTTTTGCCGAAAGTGAAGCAGCGGACGTATTTGTCAAAATCAATAAATTCCTGAAGCGTCATGCAGGTTGGCCCGGTGCCGTCGTAGGCGGCCAGCAGCTCTTCGCGATTATTCACCTTGTAAACGTGCTTCCACCCCCCTCCGGAAAAAGGCTTCAAGATTGCCGGCCGACCGACGGCGTCGAGCAGAGCGTCCCAGTCAATCGGGTACTCCAGGTTGCGCAGGGATTCCGAAGTGATGTCCACGTCAGACGGATAAGATTTCTGCGGCAGCAGGATCGTCTTGGGAATGGCCAAGCCGAGCTTCGATGCCACTGCGTAGTTGAAAAATTTATCGTCCGCCGTCCACCAAAAGGGATTGTTGATCACATAAGTGCCTTGCAACACGGCATGCTTCAGATATCCACGATAAAAATCCACTTCGTGAGAAATGCGGTCCACGATCACGCGATACTGCGCGGGATCCCCCATGCGGACTCCGCCCAGATGCACAAATTCCGCCGTGATACCGTCGCGCTTCCCAAGCTCATTTACTTTGTCGATAAAAGCCGGCGGGAAACTGTATTCGCGTCCGCAAAGAAGTCCAATCTTCATCCTATCGCTCCCTTTCTTCGGTACGGATTGTTTCAACTCGGCCAAGGGATTCCGTTTCGCCAAGTTTCGTTCGTTCGGCATAATAATTCTCTTCCAGCCCATTTCGCGGCGCCCAACGTGACCCTACGCGGAAGAGGCTTGCTCCGTCACTCCCGCCCGTGTCTCCGCGACAATAAGCTTCACCACTTCCTTCAAATCGCCGGTTTCCTTGAACACGCGCAATTGCCGTTCGGCGCTGGTGCCATCGCGCAGAATCCGGTGAATCGGTTCAAGCGCAGCGCGGCTTCCAAGATCGCCTGCCACATCGTAAGTGAATTCCAGAAGCTCTTCACCCAGCGCCCGCATGGGCACTTCGGCTTGCTTGCCGAAATCAATGAGCTTGCCTTCCACGCCCCAGCGCGCCGCACGCCACTTATTTTCTTCGATCAGTGCGCGAGGATACATGCGATAGCTGATATTCCGCGTGTACAGCCGATGCAGCTTCACCACCAGCGCCTGCGTCAGCGCCGCGATCGCGATGGCTTCGTCCAATCTCGTGGCTACGTCGAACACGCGAAATTCGAGCGTCCCGAAGGTCGGATGCGGGCGAACGTCCCACCAAATTTTCTTTGCGTTATCGATGCAGTGCAATTGCACCAGCAGGTTGACGTAATCCTCATACTCGCTCCACGAACTGAAGTGGTCCGGAATGCCCGTGCGCGGGAAACGCCGGAACACCGTGGTGCGAAATGATTTCAGGCCCGTATCGCGGCCCATCCAAAAGGGCGAACTGGTGGAAAGCGCCAGAAGATGCGGCAGGAAATAACGCGCCATGTTCATCAGGTCGATCATCGTTGTACGGTCGGGCACTGCCACGTGCACGTGCATCCCGAAAATCAGCAGCGAGCGCGCCAGTTGCTGCAACTCTTCGACGATGTTTTGGTAGCGCTCTCCCGGCGAGATGACCTGGTCGATCCAGCTTGAAAACGGGTGCGTGCCCGCCGCGGCAACTTGCAAACCGACTCGTTCAGCAGCTCGCACTAATTCTCCACGAGTGCGCCGCATATCCGCCGCCAATTCGTCAACGTTGTTGCAGATCTTCGTACCGATCTCAACGATAGACTGGTGCATCTCGGGCTTCACTTGCTCGCCCAACCCCGGTGAAGTGGCAGCAACAAGCTCGCTTACATGCGAACGCAGCTCTCCCGTGACCGGGTCAACGATTTGAAACTCTTCTTCGACACCTATGGTGAACCGGTGATTCATGAGAGGTCTTCTCCGGTCCGAAACACGGGGAGTTCGTTACTATCATACGCGAACTTCGGCGGAATTTCATAGTTGGGGCTTCCT
Source organism: uncultured Acidobacteriota bacterium (assembly GCA_963698005.1). Classification (GTDB taxonomy): domain Bacteria; phylum Acidobacteriota; class Terriglobia; order Acidiferrales; family UBA7541; genus Palsa-295. The sequence goes on along the minus strand of OY969113.1, from coordinate 282,412 downwards.
TAGAAAGGCTGCTTACAATCGCGTTTAGGTTTAATATCGAACGCCATGTTCTTCGTTTCTCTCACGCGGCTTCGAGTACGATCCTGGCGCTATCTTCCCGCGTTCTTCCTGCAAGCATTTCGCTCCGCACGGCAGGCCAAGTCCGCTGCAGGTGTAATTTCTGTTTCGGTCCTGCGCGACGCCCACAATACTTTTTGGACCCGCACAGTCTGGAATTCAGAACAGGCTATGCGTTCTTATATGCTCTCTGGAATTCATCGCCAAGTCATGCGGCGCTTGCCCGAATGGTGTGACGAGGCCGCCGTCGCCCACTGGACCCAGGAATCGCCGCAGCCGCCTTCTTGGCAAGAAGCCCATCAACAACTTCAGCAGTCGGGGCGGCCTTCAAAGGTCAACCACCCATCGGAAGCTCAGCGCAATAACCTCAGTATCCCCGCGCCCCTGATACGGCCCGCCAACGAAATCCGATTCAAATGATCATGTGGTAGTCTGATTGAACGATCTGAGATCGTGAAATTTGCCCGGCGTACCGCTTGTTTCCCGGGTCTTCAAAAGAGGAAAGAATGGCCATCGCAACGATCAATCCTGCCACTGGCGAGCTTGTAAAGTCCTTCGAGGCTTTGTCCGACGCGCAAATCGAGAAAAAGCTCCAGCTCGCGGCCGACACATTTCATTCTTACAAAAGCATACCGTATTCCGAGCGTGCTGAGATGATGTTGCGAGCGGCTGAAATTATCGAGAAGGAAAAGGAACAATTCGGCCGCGTGATGACGCTCGAGATGGGCAAGCCCATTCGCGCCGCGGTGGAGGAAGCCGCAAAGTGCACCGTCGGTTGCCGCTACTATGCCGAAAATGCCGAGCGTTTCCTGGCGGATGAAATAGTCAAAACCTCCGCCGCGCAAAGTTTTATTCGTTATCAGCCCCTCGGCCCGGTGCTCGCGGTGATGCCTTGGAATTTCCCCTTCTGGCAAGTGTTCCGCTTCGCCGCGCCGGCGTTGATGGCTGGCAATATGGGACTTCTCAAGCACGCTTCAAACGTGCCGCAGTGCGCTCTTCTGATCGAAGACATTTTCAAGCGTGCCGGTTTCCCGCAAGGAGCGTTTCAAACTCTTCTCATCGGGTCCGACAAAGTCGGCGGCATTATCGCCGACAAGCGAATCGCCGCCGCCACACTGACCGGAAGTGAAGGCGCAGGAATTCAAGTAGCCGTGGCTGCCGCGAAAAAAATAAAAAAAGTAGTGCTCGAACTGGGAGGCAGCGACCCCTTCATCGTGATGCCCAGCGCAAACCTTAAAGAAACGGCCGCCGCCGCGGTGAAAGCCCGGGTGCAGAATAACGGGCAGTCTTGCATCGCCGCAAAACGGTTCATCGTAGATCAACGCATCGCCGATGAGTTCGAAAAGCTCTTCGTCGAAAAAATGGAATCGCTGAAAATCGGCGACCCCTTTGATGAGACCACGGAGCTGGGCCCGCTAGCGACGGCTGACGGCGTCACCACACTCGACGCAGATGTGCAAAAAACGATCAAAGCAGGAGCGAAATTGCTGACCGGCGGAAAGCCCCTGAACCGCCCCGGAAATTTCTACGCTCCCACGGTCCTCAGTAATATCCCCGACGAATCTCCCGCAGCTTGCGACGAACTTTTCGGCCCCGTCGCTTCCCTGTTTCGCGCCAAAGATATCAACGACGCGATTCGCATCGCCAATGCTACGCCCTTCGGATTGGGCGCCAGCGCATGGACGAACGAAAAAAACGAGCAGGATCAGTTCATCAACGGCATCGAGGCGGGCATGGTGTTCATCAACCGCATGGTCGTATCTGATCCGCGCCTTCCCTTCGGCGGCGCAAAACGCTCAGGCATCGGCCGCGAGCTTGGAGTTTACGGAATTCGCGAGTTCACAAACATCAAAACTATTTGGAATCAGTGACCGCGTCAGCAGAAGCTATTTTGTTCGCCGGCGTGGAATAGATCGCCCCTGCGATTTCGCCCAACGCTTGCCCTGCGATTTTCTGCGCAGCCTCCGCATCGTCCATCGAAATCGGAACGCGATTTATAAAAGCTGCGAATGCCACATGCCGGCCGTCAACCGTGGTCATATACCCTGCAAGCCCTTTTCCGTTCAGCATCAGGTTCTTGTTCAAAGCGTCGTACGAACCACTAGTGCCGGTCTTGGCAAACACGTGGCCGGCAGCCGGCGAATCCACCTGGATATTCCAAAGCGTTCCGTCGCGGCCGAGAATGGGCAACGCCTTCTCGAAAACCGCAAAATCTTTTTGCTTCGACATAAAAGCCAGATAATGAACCATGAAATCTGGCGTGTAGAACGCGGATTGCGCCCCGCCCGCTCCGTCCGCTTGCGAGGCGCCAGTCAAATCCAACCCAGCCTTGGCCAGAAAATCATGCTCGAGGTCGAAACCGCCCTGATCGATGTCCTGCGTCTTGTGCCCCGACACAGCGCCAAGAATGAAAGGCATCATCGAAGCGTGCAAGTTCTGGCTGACTTTCAGCGTAACTTTTATTTCCTCGGAAAGTGGCGGAGAAACGTGTTCGGCGACAACATTTTCCCGCGTGTAGTGAGCAGACAGGGCTTGGAAGTCAACCTTTCCGCTGGCGGGAGGGACGTCCGCCTTGATCCCTTCGCGGCGCAGCGCCTCGATGAATGCCATTTGCGCGAACCGGCTTGGCTCCGGCACGGCGTAGGTGTACAGGATCGCAGGGCCGCCGAGCGGAAATTTCCCCGACAGGGTCACCGTGTGCGAGCCGTCCGCATTCGTCACATCGGCAGGCGGCTTTATGTCCGGTTTCGAACCCGCTGGCCCGGTAGTGATTTCGTTGAGGAACGAAACGTACGAACTTGCGGGTGAAATACTGAGCCCTGCCAAAGCGTCTTCCTTGCTTCCCGGCGAAACGGTGAGGTCCACAACATTGTCGTTCACTGAAATCGGCGAAATCACTACGTTCGTTCCGAGCTCTCGATCACCCTCTGGAAATAAACTCGCGTCCACCAGCACGCGCCCTTCGATCCGTTTCACCCCATGCGCCGCCGCCTGCGCAGCGAGTTCGCGAATTTCCAAGAGCGGATCGCCCGGAACAGCTTTTGTGTCCGGGCTGCCATCGTAAGAGTGGTCTTCGTTCTCAAAGGCAAGCGTGCCGTCCGGCTGAATCCGACCCGAAAGATTCGGATCGCCGCTCGCGACCAGAATTAAATCTCCTTCCAAGACGCCGTTCGCGTTGATCGGCCCCGTGCGGTACACGCGCGTGTGGAAGCGGAAATCCGAACCCAGCAGCTCAAGCCCCGTGCCTTCGGTCAGAAGCTTCGTCGTTGAACCCGGGGTGAACAATTCCTGGCCACGAAGCGCGAAGATAACTTTCTCATCGTCCAACGAATACACTTCCACGCCAAACGTCGAGTGCTTGTACTCCGGCCGGCTTGCGATCGCACGGATCTGGTCGGCCAACGCGTTGTCTTTCTGAGCGGGCGTCGTCTGCGCCGACAAGAGCAGCGCAAAAGTTATCTCAAGCGCGCACACGCAGAACAAAACCGCTTTTTTGCAATCCATTATTGAGCCTCTGGAGTGGGATTTGCGGCGTGACAATTGAAAGGTGAATTTCGTCTTTGCGTCAAAAACGTTTGCGTCGCCTCGCCGGCATCACGTCTAACGCATCTGCAAAAAGCTGGAGCCGAGGATAGGACTTGAACCTCCGACTTGCCGACCGCAAAACGGATGTTTTTCCTCTAACTTGTTCACGCTCAGTGTATAACATTCCACTCCCTTCGGCGTCGTTCGCAGTATGCTGGCGCGCTTAACATTGTCTTGACAATTCTTTACATACCGGTGTACACCCTCACGAGGACTTAATATCGAGAGTATCCTCGCAGGAGGCAAACCCGTCGGCGGTTGTTCTAATGCCCCGACGCTGCCCATATGGAAACTTCAATAGGAGTGTTCAGTTCGCGTGATCGAGCGGAAGAGGCGTTGAAAGAACTGCTGCACAATCATGTCCCGGAAGACTCCATCGTTTACCTAACTCGCTCCGAAAGTGAAGCAATAGCCTTGGGGAAAGAGATCGGTACGGTGGCTGGGGGCTTCACTGGGGGCGCCATCGGCTTGGGTGCGGGAATGGTAGCCGCATCCCTGGCTCTGATTCCGGGCATCGGCCAGGTCTTCGCCGTGGGTGTCGGGGCCGCTGCATTGCTCGGGTTTCTTGGAACCAAGACCGGCGCCAAGGTAGGCAAGTCGCTCGCGAAGGAGACCGAGATTCCGGCTCCTACCGCAGACGAAAAGGCCCCTGAGGATGCGGAACTCTTCCTGGAAGTTTTGAAAACCGGGCGCTCCCTCATTGTCGTCAGGACCCAGTCGCCTGAAGTCTCAAAAGTGGCCTCCGGCATCCTCGACCGCGCCACTGTATCAGCGCAACCAAAGACATCGACAAAGATGCAGGCAGGTGTTCGCCAAGTCTCGGCGGGTGTCGCTGCCGTGGACGTTAAAGGCAGAATTGTAGTCGGTGAAGGTAATATCGTGCTCCGCGAGACCATTCAGAAATTAGTGGATGATGGGAACATCAAGGTTCTTTTGGTCATGCAGGAGGTGGAGCACATTGACAGCTCCGGAATTGGAGAAATCGTGAGGGCTCACGCCATGATTCGCAGGGCGAGCGGCCAGTTGAAGGTTGTCAATCCCAGCGCAAAGGTCCAGGAATTACTTCAGATGACCATGTTGCAAAAGGTTCTTGACGTTCACAAAGACGAAGCCAGTGCTATCAAGTCGTTCGGCGTTTCGTCCGCGGCACCGGGAACCAGCTAAGGGGCCAAATTGCGAGTAGGCGCGTAGTGCGCGAAATCTTCCTCGTGACGGATGTCCGGAGCCGGGGTACTAGCAGCCGCCGTAGTTGGTACAACTCCTTAGCCTTTTGCCGTGCGACCCTTAGAGGGAAAACTCACTGAAGGGAAAACAAGTTGTTGGAGCCGAGGAGAGGACTTGAACCTCCGACCTGCCGATTACGAATCGGCTGCTCTACCAACTGAGCTACCTCGGCATCCTAATCGACTGTAACATCGCCGCAGCCGCAAAAAAAGTATCAAACATCGCGATATTGCAGGGTGGTTTCAATGCGAGAAGGGGTACATCAGCCGGCCGATGGCAATCCCTACCGCCAAAAACTTCAAGTAGCAAGATGCGGCATACTTCACCCGCTCCAGCGCCGTCCTCTTCGTTGCGTTTCAAGACTCCGCGCACTCTTAGCGGAACATCGATCCGCGCTAGCCGTGGCTTGGAACGCCGATTAGAAAAGTCGGCCGCCTCAATCTAGTTTTCGGAGATCGAAAACTCTACATCGCTGGTCTGGCCCTTGAGCACAGCCACTTTCTTCGCCCAGGTTCTTGGCGCGCTATACACCGGTCGGCTCACCTCAACCTGCGACCCGACATCTAGAACTTTTTGTTCCGAAGCGATTCGCCAACCCTCATGCCACGCCTCGATCTCATACTCCCCGGGTGGAACGTCCGTGAGCTTGAAAAAACCGTGCTCGTCGGTGACCGCGTAATACGGGTGCTTCACCACGAAAACTTCTGCGCTCATCCACACATGCCCGGCGTTGCACTTCAAATTCACGACCCCACTCCGCCGCATGGCGATGGGGATGAACTGGTTTTGGAACGGAAAAGGAATGTTGTCGGATGCTGCGCCCGTCATGTGCACCGTGTGCAGAATGGGATCGCTGCTCTTCACTTGCAAATCTGTGCCCTGTGCCACAAGCAGAATATGAGGAACGTAGCGGCACGTCTTCTGGTCCAGATGCTGCCGCGCTTCCGGAAGATCCATCGCTTTGCCTTGGCTGATGTTCTTCAGATATACCACGGTGTTGGCCACTCCTCCGTCCGGGCCGATCAGCAATCGCTCGAGATCGCGCGTTTTCTCCCCATCAGGATTGCACACATCGATATTCTTCGTTATCGGTAGTCTCGGAATTTTCGGAAGCGGACCGGCCCAACGAACCGTCCCGCTAATGGTTCCCGCGTCTTCCACCGCTATGGTGGTGTAGTCTGACTGAGCGGCAGCGCGGCCCGCGCATGAGACAGCAGCAAGCCAAAGAGCTAGCCCGAATATCGCGCGCCTGTTTTTGATGAATTTGCCCACGGTTATCTCCTTGCGATTAGACCTTTATGATCGGCCATCTTGGATTTTGCTCCATAATCGGCCTGCAGTGTCCGCAAATAATGCACTAGGTCCCAAGCCTGTTGCGGTGTCACCCAGTTGACATATCCCGGCATCGGTGTTCCGTCCAATCCCGTCATAAAAATACGATAGAGGTCCGAGTCGGATTCCCCGCACTTGAAGCGCGTTCCAATAGTGAAATCGTAAGGAACGATCGGGTTCTCCTTGCTGTCGCGAAGCGTTGAGACGGAAGGGCCATCGCCGCGCCCCTTTGCTCCGTGGCACTCGAAGCATTTCAGCGTTTGATACACCTCGTTCCCGCGTTGGATGCTCTCGGGCGTGGCCGGCGTTTCGGGCGGAATTTTGACTGGCGGGTCCGGTTTTTCCTCCACGAAACGCGCCGAAAAACTCTTCACATATGCAACCAGATCCGCGCGTTCTTGTGGCGTCAGTGGGAACCAACGCGGCATCGCCGTCGTGTCAACACCCCTTCCTACCGTGTCAAACAAATCACTGTCCAGAGGAATGCTTCCGGATGGCGTGGACCGGCACTTGAACAGGCCCGTCGTGAAGTCGCGCGGCTTCGGATTTACGTACGCAGCGTTCTCCCCTTCTCCGTCCCCCCGTGGACCGTGGCAGCCTATGCAGTAGCGTCCGTACAATTCTTTCCCGCGTTTGGCTTGCCCCGTAAGGTTTCCGATCTTGCTTTGTTGCGCGAACGCTCCGGAGCAGCACAGCAGACTTGGCCATAAAATGGCCGTCACCAAGAGTGCAGTTCTTATTCTTCTCGAAGTCATCGAGCCTTTTCTTCGAAAAACGAAGATATTAGGCAGAAACACATGAAAGCATAATTGCAGCGGCCCACGGGGAAGCTACACCCTCATCAGATTGTTGATCGCCTAGCGAAGGTCCCCTTAAAAAGAATACTCTCGCCAAAATGTTTTAGAAATTTAAATTAACCGGAATTTCCGGTTTGGAACTCCTTGCTCGTGTGCTGAGTACGATTCACGTATTCTGGTCACGGGGAATTTGATCGAAGCAACATCGCGATATCGCAGAGTAGTTTCAATGCGAGAAGGGATACATCAGCCAGCCGATGGCGATTCCCACCGCCAAGAACTTCAAGAAACAAGACGCCGCATACTTCACCCGTTCCAACGCCGTCCTCTTCGTCAGTCCCGCCAGCGCTGCGGAAACCAGCAACGCGAACAGGCACATAACTGAAAAATGTGAAATCCGCGGTGAGCCGCTTCCCGCGTTCATGAGTTCTGCCCAGTTTGCGATCACATCGTTCTCCGGCCAAGCGCGATTTCGTAGGCGTCAAATACGCTCAGCAGATTCACGATTCCGGCGGCGGCGATAAATCGTGTCCCGTAGTCGCCCGCAGCGCGCGAAACGTCCGGCCCTGCCGATTCAAAAAAACGTGACAGAAAATAAAATATCCCCGCACCCGCGTCTGCCAGGAAACCGAGCGTGCCGAACGGTTCTCCCATCCGCGGCGGAAACACGTTTCCGCGAAGCACATAACCGGTGACGGCGAGTCCGCCGACCGAGAGAAAAAAAATCAATGCGCGGCCCCAACGCCGCAGCACCAGGTGGCCCAGGCCCGGAATAATCCAGGCAGCCACGGCGATGAATGGCGCTAAGACATCGCGCCTGACTACGCGTTGGTTTGCGCCCGCGCCATATCCGGCGCTATCGTGCACCGGAGCGTCGGGCGATGATGTTCCATCAATAGGATTGTCGTTATTCACGAAGTGGGGTCACACAACTCAAACGAGCAGAGGAAGGATTTCTTCCTGTACCGCACCGGTCACGCGTGCTTCTTTTTCGTCCACATACACGTTCACTTCGCTGCGAATGCCGAACTCCGGCAGATAGATTCCCGGCTCGATCGAAAAGCAGGTGCGCGGAACGATCTTGCGGTCGTCGCGCGTTTCCAGTCCGTCCATATTCGCGCCGTTGCCGTGAACTTCCTGCCCAATGCTGTGCCCCGTGCGATGCACGAAATACCGTCCGTAGCCGGCTTTCTCGATCGTCTTGCGCGCCACTCGGTCCACTTCCCATCCGTGAATTTCCCGCCGCTTCGCAACCGCTTCCTGAATGAATTTCACCGCGTTGTCCCGCGCCTCGCGGACGATGCGAAAAATATTCGCATAAGAATCTGGCACTCGATTGCCGAGATACCCCACCCACGTAATGTCGTAATAAACGCTCCCCGCGATTTCGCGCTTGGCCCATATGTCGAGCAGCAGCAGGTCTCCTGCTCGGATCGGCCGCGAAGATCCGGCCTTCGGCTCATAGTGCGGATTCCCGTTGTTCGGCTGCACCGCGACGATAGGCGGCTCGGCGCTGGTCAGCCCTCGCGCGCGAAATTCATCGACGATCCATTGCTGCAGTTGGTCCTCCGTCAGCGGCTTCCCTTCCTTCACAAACGCAGCGGCGCGTTCAAATGCTTCACGCGTAATGCGATCGACAATTCTTCCGGCTTCAAAGTGCCCCTGCGCTTGCTCGTGCGACCAGCTCGCTTCAAATTTCTGCACCAAGTTCGCGGAACTCACGATCTTCTTCTTGAATTTGCGCAACAGCTCGATGGTCCCCGCGTCCACCAGCCCAATGTAGGGAATATTGTTTTCCGGCGAATACTGCATCGCGATGGTTTTGCTCCCGGCCAGCAGCTTTGGCAAATTCTTGTGCAGTTCTTCCCAGCCCGAGTACACAAGTGCCTTCCCGTCCAGCCCGTTCAGCGCGCCTTGTTCGATTCTGTGCACGAGCTTGCGCGGCTCACCCTTTGCCGGAATAAAATAAAACCAGCGGCGCGTCGCCATTCCATTCCCGCCCAGGCCCAGAATGTTCGCCGCAATCGGATCCCGATGATGGTGATCGTAAAAAAGCCAGCCATCGATCTTGCTGGAGCGCATCTCCGCTTGAATTGCTTTAATGTCCGGCATAGCGTTTCACCTGCCTCTAGAACAATCCGTCAAAGACCGAGCGCCGTCATCGCTTGCGCGCACGTCACTCCCGCAACTGAAACTCAGTTCGTGCGGCGAGTTTCGCCCGCCACGATTCTAACAGCCGCCATCGGCACGTTCAAACGTTCGGCGAGCAATCGCCCCAGCGCGAACGTCACACTCCCATCGCGCTCGCCTATCTCCATCACAGCCCCCTCTTCGTAAGCAATTGATTCTACAAGCCATAAAATAAATACGCATCCGCCCCGAACTTCAGGTAATATTTCGCGCTCTCACTGCGTATCAGAATCGACCGCCAACAACACACATGGATGCAATCACACTAGAGAACGTCACCAAATCCTACGACTCCGTAACCGCCGTCAGCGGCGTCAACTTGCGCGTTCGTCAGGGAGCCATTCTCGGCCTGCTTGGCCCCAACGGAGCCGGCAAGACCACCACGATTCGCATGATCATGAACATCCTCGTCCCCGATGAAGGCTCGATTAAGGTCCTCGATAAGCCGGTCAGCGATAGCACTCGCGACCTAATCGGTTACCTCCCCGAAGAGCGCGGCCTTTATCCCCGGATGAAAGTCCTGGACATAATCGTTTTCCTCGCCGCGCTTCACGGCCTCACGGAAGAGGAGGCGGCTCGCCGCGCCAAGGAATGGCTCGAGCGGCTCGGTTTAGCTGATTGGTCCGGAAAAAAACTGCTCGATCTCTCGAAGGGTATGCAACAAAAGGTGCAGTTCATCACCGCAGTGATCCATAATCCGCCGCTCGTGATTCTCGACGAGCCTTTCTCCGGCCTCGATCCCGTGAACGCCGCCACGGTGGAAGAAATCATGCTCGAGATGCGCTCGAAAGGTTCCACTATCGTCCTCTCCACCCACCGCATGGAACAGGTGGAGAGAATGTGCGATTCGATTTGCCTGATCGACAAAGGCCGCAACGTCCTCGACGGCGAACTCCGCGCCATCAAGCAATCCTACGGCAAGAACACGCTGCACATCGAGTTCACCGGCAGCGAAAGTTTTTTAAGCAATCCGGCAATCACCAACATCACGCGCCTCGGAAACGGTGTGGAAGCCAAACTGAAGCCCGGCGCCGACCCGCAAGAAATCTTGAAGGCTGCCGTGCAAGCGAACGTTTCCATCACGCGCTTCGAGCTTCTCGAGCCCTCGCTGAATGAAATCTTTATCGATAGGACCACCCGTGCGTAAACTTGGCCTAATCATCAAGCGCGAATATCTAACCCGCGTGAAGACTAAGGGCTTCATCATTGGAACGATCCTCGTGCCGCTGCTGGGCGTGGCGTTTTGCCTGCTAATTATATTTTTGGTGCGCCACAAGCCCAGCCAGACCATGCGCCTTGTGATTGTTGACAATTCCGGCACGCTCGCGCAGCCCATCACTCACAACCTGGATGGCAAGCTCGAAAATGGACTGCCGGAATTCAACATCGTGGAAACCATCGTTCGCCCTGCCTCTCCCGATGCCGTTCAGCAGGATCTGCGTTCGCGGATTAACTCCGAGAAGATCGACGCCTACCTTTGGATTCCCGCGGACGCAACCCAATCGTTCGAGCTGCACATGCGCAACCCCGATAACTTCGCTCTCATCGGCCCGCTTTCGGGCGCAGTCGATCAGGCGGTAATTTCGGCCAGGCTCAGCGCCCGCGGCGTCCATTTGGACGACGTCAAAGAGATTCTCCGTGGCACCGATCTCAAACTGCTGAAAGTCAGCGAAGCCGGTGAGTCCGTGGAAAAAGGACAAAGCATCGGCATCGCCATAGCTCTAGTGATCCTGCTTTACACCGCGCTGCTCATGTACGGCATCATCACGATGCGTTCTGTCCTCGAAGAAAAAACCACGCGAACCATGGAAGTCCTGATCTCCGCCGTAACTCCGTTCGAACTTCTCTGCGGGAAAATTCTGGGAGTAGCCGCGGCCGCGTTCACCCAATTCGCCATCTGGATGATTTCCACCGCGCTGCTTTTCACTTACGGCGCTCTAGCCGCGGCGGGCATGGGCGCAGGCTCAGCTTTGTCCGGAGTTCACATCCCGATTTCGCTCGTGCTCTACGCCGGAATCTTTTTCTTTGGCGGATATTTTCTGTATTCCGCGATGTTCGCCGCCATCGGAGCGGCTTGCTCCAACGAGCAGGACGCTCAGCAATTGCAATGGATCGCCATGGCCCCGCTGGTTTTCTGCATGGTGATCTACAGCGTAGTCCTCAACGACCCAAGTTCCACCACGTCCGTCGTCCTTTCCGAAATTCCCTTCTTCTCGCCCGTGCTGATGGCTCTGCGCATCTCGCTGCTGACGCCGCCCGTATGGCAGATCGTCCTTGCTCTGGCCCTGCTCTTTCTCACCACCATCGGCTCGATCTACGCCTCCGCAAAAATCTATCGCGTCGGCATCCTGATGTACGGCAAGCGCCCCTCCCTAGTAGAAATGTTCCGCTGGCTCCGCTATTCGTAGGAACACGCCGCCGGGCCTTTTCCTCGTAGCCGCTTTTTAGGGGTCGGAGCTTCAGTACACCCTGACGCCCGCGCCTGCGAACGTTCTTCGTAGCGCCGGCGTCTCGCCGGCTCTTTTTCTTCCCTTGCCGAACAGTTAGACCTGCTGAATCGATTTCCTCTCGCCGAAAATCCCCGTCCCCACTCGAATCTCCGTCGCGCCTTCCTCAACCGCAATTTCGAAATCGTGGCTCATCCCCATGGAAAGCACGGGCAACGGCCTGCCAACGGAGCGGACTAAACCGTCACGAAGCTCGCGCAATTTGCGAAAATAGGGCCGCACACTTTCAGGATCGTCCAGAAACGGCGGAACGGTCATCAGGCCCAGCAATTCCAAATGTTCGAGCCCGCCAATACCCTCCGCTAGCATCGCCAAATCCGCCTCCGCCACCCCGCTCTTGGTAACCTCGTCACCGAGCCTCACCTCAATCAGCACTCGCAAACGCTTGCCCCTCTCGGCGCCGCTTTTCGTAGCGCCGGCGTCTCGCCGGCTCTTCTCTGAAGAAATCACCGACGTGGCTTCCGCTCCAGCTAGCTCCGCCACCGCCGCATCCAGCTTCTGCGCCAGCCCCAAACTATCCACCGAATCCACTCGATCAAAAAGCCCCGCCGCTCTCCGCGCCTTATTGCTCTGCAGATGCCCAATCAGATGCCACGTCGCCTCCAGGTCCGCCACGCGCTCCTGTTTCGACTCCCACTCCTGCACGCGATTCTCCCCAAAGTGCCGCAACCCCGCCTCGTAACCCGCGCGAATCGCCTCGAACGGAAATGTCTTCGACACCGCAACAATCGTCACATCGTCAACGCGCCGCCCCGCGCGTCCAGCCGCTCGGGCCACACGTTCACGAATCCGCGCGAGATTCTCAGCAATTTCAGATCTTTCCGTCGCCATCGCGCGCGATTCTACCACGCACGCCAGCGTGCACCAGAAATCGCATGAATTAGAAGTTGGAATTTGCCGGCTGTCAGGGCAATTCGGAGCAGCTTGTACGGCGATCTTTTTCAGGTCACTGCGATTCGATCAACCTTGCAGAATCAAAATCCGACCGCTTTTCCGTTTGCCCTACCGTCGCTTACGCCCAAACGTTCGCCTGTCTTCAAGTCAATCGCGATGCATTCCGCATCGCTCCAGTAAGGAATTCCCGTCTCGATTTTGTATCCCATGTGCTCCAGCAACTTCACCGTATCCGGCGAAATCCCTCGTTCCACGCTCAGCACGTCCGGCATCCACTGATTGTGAAAACGCGGCGCGTTCACCGCTTCCGCAATGTTCATCCCATAATCCACAACGCCTATCAGCGCCAACGCCACCGTCGTGATAATCCGCGAGCTCCCCGGCGAACCAAGCACCAAAAAAAGTTTGCCATCCTTCAACACCATGGTTGGTGACATCGACGACAGCGGCCGCTTCTTCGGCCCAATCGCGTTGGCGCTTCCCTGAATTAATCCATCGCTGTTAGGTACGCCCGCCTTCGCCACAAAATCATCCATCTCGTCGTTCAACAAAAAACCCAACCCCTCGGCCGTCACCCGCGAGCCAAACCAATCGTTAATCGTAGTGGTCACCGCAACCGCATTTCCATCCGCATCCACCACCGAGTAATGCGTCGTATGCTGCGACTCATGCGCAGGCGCGCCCTGCGGATGCTCCTTTTCGTACTCTTCCAACTGGCTGAAAATAGCCGGCCGTTTCAAATCCTTGCTCGCGCTCGCGTGTTCTGGAGCAATCGTTTCCCGCCAAGCCGCGCCATATCTTTTGTCAATAAGTTCAGACACCGGAAGTTTCGCGAAATCCGGATCGCCCATGAACTCCGCCCGGTCGAAAAACGCCCTTCGAAATGCTTCGGCAATCAGATGAACCGATTCCGCGGAGCGGTTTCCCGCTTTTGCCAGATCGAATCCTTCCAGAATATTCAATGTCTCAATCAACGCCACTCCCCCGGACGAAGGCGGCGGCGCGCTAATCACCTCATATCCCCGATAAGTCCCGCGCACCGGCTCGCGTTCTTTCACTTCGTAATGCGCCAGATCCTCCGCGGTAATCAGCCCGCCGCCTTTCTGCACGGAAGCCGCCAATTCTCGCGCCATCGCTCCGTGATAAAACTCATCAGGATTTTTCGCGATGCGCTCCAGCGTCCGCGCCAGTTCCGGCTGGCGAAAAATCTCGCCTTCCTTATAATAATTTCCGGCCCGCTGAAAGATTCGTCGTGATTCGGGAAACTTGCCCAAATACGCGTCTTCTCGCATATCCCGAGCCAGTTCCCACGGCAGTGGAAAGCCGTCGCGCGCCAATTTGATCGCCGGCGCCATCACTTGCGCCACCGTCAGCTTGCCGTATTTCTTTTCTGCATAAACCAAACCCGCCACCGACCCCGGCACTCCAACCGATTTGTAACCAATCGTGCTTGCGTCCTCGATCACATTCCCGTGCGCATCTAAATACATGTCGGCAGTCGCCGCCCCCGGAGCCTCCTCGCGAAAGTCGATGAAATGCGCTTTCCCGTCGGCCATGCGCACCAACATGAACCCGCCTCCGCCCAAATTCCCCGCCGCCGGATGCACCACTGCCAACGCAAACCCGGTAGCCACCGCCGCATCCACGGCATCCCCACCCGCTCGCATCATCTCCACGCCCGCTCTTGACCCCAGCTCGTTGCTGCTCACCACCATCGCGTGCGCAGCATGCACCGGATACCTGTCGCTGTCCGCTCCCAGCGGAGCCGTCCCCGCGAGCACCGCTACCAGCACCAGCGTGAACAACAATCTGCGACAAATTCTCATAGGAACCTCAATCGAAACATGGGCCATCTTCCACTCAATGTCAACACAGCCACCGGCAGATCCGGACCGCACGTGCCGCCCGAAGGTCGCGCCGTTGTCTTTCGTAGCGCCGGCGTCTCGCCGGCTCTTTTGACTTTCTGACGCCCCGCGAAAGCGGCGGCAAGCCGCCGCACTCCAAACGGAGCCTCGCCGCGATTCTGTGGAGTGCGGGAGCTTGCTCCCGCTTTCTACTCCCGGACAAGCCTTGCCGTACCAAGCTCCCGTAAGGGCGCGGAAGCTAGGACACTACCCAACCCGCCTATTGATATGGTGCTCCGTAACATGCAATATCTAATGATTCTTTTCACCAGCTCAACGTCGAACGCGAGGTAGTGTAGATGGCCGATATGGCAATATCTCCTCAGAGCGAGCTTCTGTCCGCGACATCCGCAGGACGCCTTGAGCATTTCGACGTGCTCATCGTCGGCGCGGGTCTTTCCGGAATTGACGCGGCTTATCACCTCCAGACGAAATGTCCGACAAAGACTTTCACAATTCTGGAAGGCCGAAACGCGCTTGGCGGGACCTGGGATCTCTTCCGCTATCCGGGAATCCGTTCCGATTCCGACATGTACACGCTCGGCTTCGGTTTCCGCCCCTGGCGAGACAAAAAGTCCATCGCCGGCGGCCCAGTTATTCTGAAATACCTCCAGGAAACTGCTCGCGAATTTGGCATCGACCGCAAAATTCAATTTGGTTACAAAGTTAGCCGCGCTTCGTGGTCTTCGCCCCACGCCCTTTGGACCGTTGACGCCACCGGCCCAGAAGGAAAACCCGCCCGCTTCACCTGCAATTTTCTGCACATGTGCACCGGCTACTACGATTACTCCGAGGGTTACATGCCCGGCTGGCCGGCCATGGATCGATACCGCGGCCTGATCGTCCACCCGCAGCATTGGCCCGAAGATATCGACTACAAAGGCAAACGCATCGTCGTAATTGGCAGCGGCGCAACCGCCGTAACGCTGGTTCCTGAACTTGCGAAGTCCGCGGAACACGTCACCATGCTGCAGCGCTCGCCGAGCTACATCGTCGCGCGCCCCTCGGAAGACCCCATTGCAAAATGGATGCTCCGCTATCTCCCTGCGTCGGTCGCGCATCACTTCGTCCGCTGGAAGAACGTTCTTCTCGGCATGTACTTCTACAACCTGGCGCGCCGAAAGCCCGACGGCACAAAAAAAGTGATACAGGGTTACGTCCGTCAATTTCTGGGTCCGGAATACGATGTCGAAAAGCATTTTTCTCCCCGTTACAACCCGTGGGACCAGCGCCTCTGCCTGGTTCCCGATGGAGATCTGTTTCTCGCCATCCGTTCGGGAAAAGTATCGATTGCCACCGACGAGATAGAGACGTTTACGGAAACAGGCCTGCGCTTGAAGTCAGGCGAGGAAATCGCAGCGGACATTATCGTCACCGCGACTGGACTGAAGCTAAAGCTTCTCGGCGGCCTTCAACTATCGATCGACGGCGCCCCGATTAATCCGTCGCAATCGCTCAGTTACAAAGGAATGATGAATAGCGACATCCCCAATTTTGCCTGGTGTTTCGGTTACACCAACGCTTCCTGGACACTGAAGTGCGATCTCACATCAAAATACGTCTGCCGCCTGCTGAATTATATGGACGCGCATGGCTACGCCTACTGCACGCCGCGCCGCCGCGATCCAAGCATCCTCGAACAGCCCGCTCTCACACTGACGTCCGGTTATCTTCAGAGATCGAGCGAGATCCTCCCCAAGCAAGGATCGAAAAAGCCGTGGAGGTTGTACCAGAATTACGCCCTGGACCTGGCCTCGCTCCGCTTCGCCAAACTCGACGACGGCACCATGGAGTTCACTCGCCTGAAGAACGGCAATCGCAAAGCTTGAACGGAAGAATTGGCTACCTAAGCAGACCTACACCTGCGATTGAACTTTTGCTTTGGCTTTCAACTTCGCCATGGGAGTTCCGCCAATCCGAGACCACTCCTCGAACGGATCCGCCGACGGCAGCAGCCTCCCCGAATTCATAATGTTCCCCGGATCTAGTCCTTGCTTGATCGCCGCCACAGCCTTCACACCCAGCGGCGAAATGTCTGCAGCCAGCCAAGGCAAATGTTCCGTGCCAACGCCATGATGATGCGAAAGCGTCGCGCCATGATCCATGAACGACTGCTGCGCCGCTCTCTTCACCCTCAGATACTGTTCCATTTCGCGTCCCACTTGCTGCATAAAGCCAAACGTAAAATAAACGCTGGCCCCGCTGCGATACGTATGGCTGATATGGCATCCGCTAAACGGCGGCACACCGCTTTCCAAAACGCTGTCTCGTATCGCCGCCATCGTCGCCTTGTATAGCGGAACAATGTTGCTCCACACCGTAGAAGTCTCGCTCACGTCGGTAGTGACGTCGCGCTCCAACAGAAAATCGCGAATGTGCGGAAAATCGTATTTCGTCGCCTCAAAAGATTTCCCCGAGCTCGCTCCCAAGCTAACTCCGCCAAACTTCCGGTAAATCGCGTGCACCCGCCGCATTTGGTGCGCCACATTTTCTCTGCGCCCCTCGAACGCCGTCATCATCAGGCAAGCTCGCGGCAAATCAAAACCCCTCACCCGCAGATACCGTTTGAATATTTTGCTGGCCGTTTGCGAAAGCTGCGACGACGCCGGCTTAAACGCCAGCGACAGCGCAGTTTTGTCCGGATCGTTCAGCCGCACCATCGACGGCATGCACTCTTTGCTCACGCATTCGCGCATGGCCTGCAGGCCGCCCTCGAACTCGGGAAACAAGTACGCCGGCACGATCCGCGCTTCCGGCCGCGGATGAATCCGCATCGTCGCTTCCGTGATTACCCCCAACGTTCCTTCGCTCCCGATGCACAAATGGTTCACGTCGATCCCATTCGACGAATTAGGCACCGTCCGCGTCGCCAGCACGCCTTCGGGCGTCACCATGCGCAACGCAATCACCATGTCCTCGATCTTGCCGTACTTGTCGCTTTGCATCCCGGCAGACCGCGTCGCGATCCAGCCTCCCAGCGTCGAGTGCATAAATGAATCCGGAAAATGTCCCAGCGTCATGCCATGCGCGCTCAATTGCTCTTCCAGGTCGGGGCCAAAAACTCCGGCCTCCATCCGCGCCGTAAACGATTCCACATCCACTTCCAGCACGCGCCGCATCCGCCGCATATCTAATGACACCACCATCCGCTCGTTTTCCATCCGCTCCAGGCAACCGGAAATATTCGACCCGCCGCCGAACGGAATCACCATCACGTCGTGATGCGCCGCCACTCGCAGTATCACCAAAACATCGATTTCGCTCTCAGGATAGACCACGAGATCCGGAGCGCCTTCCGCCGATCCGCGCCTCATGCGAAACAAATCGCGGAATCCTTTGCCGTATGCGTGAATCACGCGCTCGTAACGGCTGTCGCAAACCTGCTCAGCATGTAAAGTTGATTTCAGTTCCGCGAGAAAGCGAGGTTTAACGATTGACTCCGGCAGTTGCACTTCTTCAAGCGGTACTAGAGGCGTAGGAGCGGTTTCTCGTTCGATACCAAGCTGTTTTTTCGCGAAAGGCCAGAAACAAGGATGGCGGCCGGAATCGAAACCCGCCCCCACGTCGCCCCATCCCCACCATTTCATATGCCTGGGGCTGTAACTCATCGCCGCTCTCCTCGCATCGACGCCGTGCGCGCAGTTCCTCGCAGAGAGGTGAGTATATTTATACGAATAATTTTGAAAACTGCCCAGTGATCTCGCACCACCTCGAATTTCGCGATATGACCACGCTGCGTGTCCACGAGCCGGAATGTTATCCCTTTTCGCGAACTCCAGCTACTAAGTTCCCAGCCGGTACCCTGTGCGATGTCGGCATATCCTGAGCACCCGTAATTGAGAAAGGTCGTTCGGACCGATCGTCTTCATCACGATTTCTCGTCAGGATGGCTCGGTCTCGCCGTTCCTTTCACAAAACAAGAATCGCAAACTCTCGTCCCATCCTTCAGCGTAAAGTCCACTCGCCGCGTAGGATCGATATCCGCCCCGCATTTTCCGCACCGTTCGTCCTTCGATTCGGGCATCAGCTTTCCTCTCCCTCATTAAATCACAATTCGATTCATCCCCGGCCAAGTAGGTTGCAATTCGCGTCCCTGTTTGTTTACTTTGCCACCAAGCTCTCGCTCAAGTATTCAAGATCTGTCATTCCGAGCGTAGCGAGGAATCTGCTCTTGCCTTTGCCTTTCGTAGCGCCGGTTTACCCTGAGCGAAGTCGAAGGGCGTCCCGTGAATCGCTTTGCGATTCATCCTGAGTCCTTCGCGGAGGGCCCGGCTCTTTTCGCCTTGTCCTATATACGTTGTCATCCCGAACCCATCCGCGTTTCTTGCGGATGGGGGTCAGGTATCTGCTGTTGCTTTCTTTCGCCTTTCTTTAGCGCCGGAGGCGCGACACAAGCTAGCCCAGCGTGTAAACGCTGGGTACGTCGCAAGAAGGCCGCCCCAGCGCCGTAGGTGCGACACATCCTTTGTATTTCGCGGCGCCAGGCCGAGCCAAAAACCTGAACCCAACGCCCCCAAATCAGAATCCAATCCTCCGCGGGAAGAGAAAATCAGACTGATCGCATACCGAATGCCGCACGAAGGAGAACTTCACCATGGCGAATGAGCAATTATTTTCATCCGGAGCTTTAAATCTTTGGGACACGAACATCGACCGGGCCGACAAGCTATTTTCCAGCCTCACTCCCGATCAGCTATCGAAAGAAATCGCTCCAGGCAAGAATCGCTTGATCTATCTCTGGGGACATCTCACCGCAGTTCATGACCGGATGCTCCCGCTACTCGGCTTGGGCCCCAGGCTCCATCCCGAGTTCGATGATCCGTTCCTTTCAAATCCGGACAAAGCCACGCCGCACACGCCCTCCGCCGAAGTAATAAAGAAAAGTTGGAACGAGGTAAACGGAAAACTGCGCGCCGGCTTTGCAACCCTTTCGCCCGCCGACTGGCTTCAGAAGCACGCCTCCGTCTCCGAAGAAGATTTCGCCAAGGACCCTCTGCGCAACCGTTTCGCAATCCTCCTGAGCCGCACCAACCACCTCTCCTACCACCTAGGCCAGGCAATCTTGGCAACAAAATAGCGCCCCTCGCGCCCGCTCTGAAGTTGGTAGCGCCGGCGGCAGTCAGACCGGTTATCCCTGAGCGTCGAAGGGCCTTCAGCCCATCATCTTGCCGTTGTTTTCGCAGTTCGTAGCGCCGTAGGCGCGACACAAGTTAATAGCCCAGCGTGTAAACGCTGGGTACGCCGGAATAAAAACGCCCCAGCGCCGTAGGTGCGACACATCTCTCCCGCTCTTTCAATTCCCGCGTCCTGCTGTTTGCTTTGCCTCGGTTGCTTTGCCTCGGTTGCTTTGCGGTTTTCTTTACGTTGTCATCCCGAGCGAGGCCGCCTCTCGAAAAGCGTCTGTACCGATTTCTTTACTTTGCAGCTAACAGTAGGTGCCCACTCTCGTGTGACACCGGCACTCCAAAGGTGGTGTCACTTTTATCTCGCCGAATTACCACGCGACAGGACACTGCGAACCGCACTATCCGGAAGCTTCTGGACAACGGGAGATATAGCGCCGGATGGTAGAATGAACATCACCAGACGTTGCGCAGGAATAAACTTGCGCCAAGGCGCGCACCAAGCGTATCCTTTCCAGATGTTCTACAGGAGCCGCATATATGCCTTTCGAGAGGTTCACTGAAGTCGGAAGGTCGTTCCGACCAAGAGCGTCCATCCGTTCCACCGGTCAGATAGGATTTAGTTATGCGGCAGTGAAGCGCTTCGATCTCGTTAAGTACAATTACGCCGTCTTGTTCTTTGATAAGGAAACAAAGAAGATAGGCATAAAACTGACCAAGGATGAGAACGAAGAAGGAGCCGTAAGGCTATTCACACGAAACGGCAACGGAAGCATCTCGGCCCGTTCATTCCTGTACTACTACCAGATTTCACACAAGAAAACAAAGCAGTTCGACATTGATAGAGATGCTGAAAGCGGATATCTTATCATTAGCGTAGAGCAGGAGATTGCGCAGGGCGCTTGACAGAGGCGCTGGTACGTGTAATAAAGAAGGGGTCACAACCGGTGACACGGCTGTGACCCCTGAATGCTTGAGCAGGGGAAACGGGCGATGAGCCCGGTCAGAATCCCAACTCGCTGGCCATAGTAATAACTGCAAGCGAGATTGTCAACTCTCTGGCTTTCGCCCGTTTCTTCTCAAGCAAATTCAAATTAAAGGAGAAATGGGTATGTCAAATTACGTCGCAAGAGTTGAACTGCATTCTGCGGGTTACGAGGACTACGAGAAGCTCCATATCAGCATGCAGCAACGGAACTTTTCGCGGAGAGTTAAGGGTGACAACGGTGTCACTTATCAACTGCCAACCGGCACTTACGTCGCGAGCAATGCGACCAGCACGTTGTCGGTCGCGTTGGGTGCGGCTACGGCGGCAGCGAACGAAACAGGTAAACGACATTCCATAATAGTGGCTGACTGGTCAGCGGCCCGATGGAGTGGTTTGCCTGTTGACTAGCTTAGTTTCATTGGTGGGCGCAGGAGACCAGAGTATAACCAGCGCGGCGGTCGATCTACAGTTCGACCGCCGCATAATTCTCTCGGCGCTTACTCTTCTCTTGACGCCCTAGGAACGGATGATTCGAGCATGTTTACACCTGAGGGAGAATTGCAGCCGTGAGCAAAAAATACCTTCGGCGATATGTTGACTTGCCAGCCCTGATTTATCTATTGAGCGAACAGAGAATGACGTTGCTTGACCCGCAGTCTTGGGACGACAGCAACGACTCGTACTATCTCGCCTTATACCGCGAGAAGAAAAAGCTCAAGTCGGTTTTGGCACTCTGCTTTACACAGACTAGCGAGGCATATCACCACTGGCGAGTTTTTGCAGGCGGATCTAGCGGCGTGTGCATTCGCTTTAACCGGTCAAAACTTCTCAAAGCGGCGGAATGGAAATCAGGTATTCGGACTGGCCCCATAAGGTACTTAACTCTCGAGCGGATACGGGATCAAAAGCCCGCTATTGAAGACCTTCCATTTCTAAAACGGATCGGTTACGAACACGAGGCAGAATATCGAATCATCTACGAATCAAACACGGAAAAGAAGCCAAAACTCGACGTCGCTGTGCCGTTGTCTTGCCGGGTGCCCAACCCTTCCGCGCGGCACCAGACTTCCCCCAAACCACCACTGAAACTCGCGGGGTGCCGAATCTTTTCTGCTGTTCGTGCAGAAAAGGTTCGGATTTTGACGTTTCTGTCTTTGATGTAGCTCAGGTCTTTAGACCTGAGTGCCGGGTGCTCAACCCTTCCGCGCGGCACCGGAGTTCGCTTCAAGTACGATTGAAACTCGCGGGGTGCCGGATCCCTTCGCTGTTTGAAGGGTCCGGGTTTTGACCTCACGCTCTTAATCTGCTTTTCGCTTTTGAACAGCCTCTTACAGGAGATTCGTTCGGGCCCCGTCGGAGCCGAGAGGGCATTGAATCCTGATACGCGGGGCGGGCCGTCACAGACTTAATTCGGAGGCGCCGTCTGTGCTAAATTCCAACCTACCGTTCTGGCAACGGACAGAACTGGCCCTGAGAAAATCCTTCAGCATCGATAGCGAACGTGCGATTGAACCTGGCGCGGTAATTCTCCCATGCCACTGCCGAGCTCAGTTCGACAAGTTGTCGTTCCGAGAATACATCTCGTAACCTCGCGAACAACTCATCTGATACGTCGGTGGGAGTGCGCGTCAATGCCGTAGCAAGCTCGAGAACTAACTTCTCTTGCGTACTAAATTGACTACTCAGTTCAAAATGCGCCAAGTCGCGCAGCTGAGCCTCACTAATGCCAATTTTTCTGCTCACGGCAGAATGGATATCAATTCAAAGCGGACAACCCACCATCACCGCCACTTTGATTTGTGCCAATTGTTTCAGAATAGCTGGCACTGTACGTTGCGCAGCGGTATGAAGATCCATGCGAAAGGCTAATTCGAGCAGCTTGGGATCGTAGGCACGAACGCGGGTTGCAAGATGAATTCGGCCCCGGCGCCGCTTTGTCAGCCAGTAAATCACGCGGGCACGAAATCCCAGCTCGTTATCGGGAACACCCGTCGTGCGGCTCATAGTCAGACACGTCCTCCTGGTAAAACGGTGCTGCGCCCTTTCACTTAGTCTCTGCAGATTGTACGGCGCCTCGTCCCGTCGCGCATTAAATCTCTTGTCTCGAAGCTTTCTTCGGCGCGCGCTGTCGTTTTCGTCGTTCCAACCGTGACCGCAGCTTAAATCGTACTTTAGGGGGCCGAAGCCTGCCTGCCGGCAGGCAGGCTTTAGCCGGGTGCTCAACCCTCCCGCGCGGCACCAGACTTCAACCAAACCACCATTGAAACTCGCGGGGTGCCGAATCTTTTCTGCTGTTCGTGCAGAAAAGGTTCGGATTTTGACGTTTCCGTCTTCAATGTAGCTCAGGTCTTAGACCTGAGGCCTTTTACTCCCAGGTAAACCCAAAAAAATCCCGGTTCCGCTTTTGTGACTGACCCCTCCAACCGCATTCAAAGGACTTGCACTATGCTCACCGCCTTAGGCCCTTGCATCGTGTGTTAGTCTGGAAATGGAGCTATGTGGAGCACAGAAAAAGTCGGCGCAGGAAGCAGTTCACGGATGGCAGCCGCCATTCCTGCTTGCCCTGAGCTGCGAAGGGTTCACCCTGAGTTGCGAAGGGCTTACCTTGAGCTGCGAAGCGCGCCCGTTTTCTCGCGATTAGTTTCTCATCCCGAACGCGCCCACGCCTTCTTGCGCCCCGCGAATTGCGCCAAATTAAATCGCCAAATTCCGGGAATAGAACACCTCACAACCCGCAGAAAACAATCACCCGCGATCCGCTCAAATCGCCAAAATTTCCACTTTTGCCTCAACGAAATTTCGACTCCACTTTCTTCCCTAGGGGCGCGGGAGCATGCGCGCTCTTTGCGTCCGGGATGCTTTCCCGGGGCTGCGCGCGCCACAGATGCTTGGCTAACTTGCAGCGATCGGAAAAACGGTTGTGGCGATCGCTTCTCGCGACTTCTACCCGGTTCTGGCCTACAAGTAGAATTGGCTGTAACGCACTCAAAACAAAGCATCGCCTCATTTCTACCCGGTTCTAGATTTGCACGTAAGCGAAATTGGTTACGTCAGGGCACGGCTTCAGCCGTGCCGTCGAGCGTCCAAAATTCAAGGGTTTCAACCCCTGAGGTCCGCGTAACCAATGGTCCGACCATTTATGAGATAACCCCTGGCCGCTCCTCACTCCCCGGCACCGCTCCTCTAGCCACTAGTCACTCGCCACTAGCCACTGTTCCCTATGCTAGACTGACCAGCAATTCCATGCCCCCCCGCGGAAAATTTATCGTTCTCGAAGGAATCGACGGCTCCGGCAAGCGCACTCAGCTCGACATGCTCGCCCGCGCTTTCGCCTCGCGCAACGTCCCGTTCGCGCAAATCAGCTTCCCGCGTTACGACGGATTTTTCGGCAAGCTCGCAGCGCGCTATCTGAATGGCGAATTCGGCTCGCTCGAAGCCGTGGACGCGCACTTCTCTGCCCTGCTCTACGCCGGCGATCGCCTGGAAGCGAAGCCGAAGATCGAATCCGATCTCGCCTCCGGAAAAATGCTGCTCGCCGACCGCTACGTCGGATCGAATCTCGCGCATCAAGGCGCTCGCGTCCCGCGCGAAAAGCGCACCGAATTTCTGCAGTGGCTTAGGCAGCTTGAATATCAGGTGTACGCGCTGCCCGCCGAGAACCTCGTCATCTACTTGCGCGTGCCTCCCGCCGAAGCCCATCGCCTGATCGGCGAAAAAGCCGCCCGCAACTACACAAAATTGCAGCGCGACATTCAGGAATCCAACCTCGCGCACCTTGCAGCAACTTCGGAAGTGTACGACCAGCTCGCGCATCAGCCGAATTGGCTGAAAATCGAATGTTACGATGCCGCCGCGAGCGCGCTGCGCTCAGCCGAATCAATTCACCAGGAAATCCTAGCAGTCGTGCAAGCGCACGCCGCTCCCACTCTGCGAGCGAAGAAATAACATGGGCTTCGGCGAATTTCTCGGCAACGAACGCATCGTCAGCGCCCTCCGTGGAATGCTGCGCCGCGAACGCGTCCCCAGCGCGCTGCTCTTCACCGGCCCGCGCGGCATCGGGAAATACACTCTGGCTCGTATGTTCGCCCAAGCCGCCAACTGCGAGCGCCTGAAAGACGACTTCTGCGGCGAATGCGAACCCTGCAAAAAAATCGCGCGCCTTGCGGACCCCGCGCTTCTCATCGAGTCGGGCCTCGCCGAACGCGGCGAGAGCGCCGACGCAGCCATGGTCGAGCGCGTGCCCCTGCTCATCGAAACCAATCCCGATGTCTGGCTCATCGTTCCCGACCCCGTCCGCCTGCGCACTCCCGTGGCGCGGCCCATGATTCGCGTCGGCCAATTGCGCGCCGTGCAACGCGCCGCCTACTTCCAGCCGCATGGCCGTCGCCGCGTGTTCATCCTCGATGGCGCGGACACCATGCGCTGGAACGACGCCGACCTGTTCCTGAAAATTCTCGAAGAGCCGCCGGACTCCGCCACCTTGATCCTTCTCGCGCCCACTCCGGACTCTTTGCTGCCCACCATCCGCTCGCGCTGCTTGCAATTTCATTTCGCCCCGGTTCGTGAAGAGCAGATGGAAGCCTTCCTGAAGGAGCGCACCGACGCGAAAGCGCCGGAACGCGAACTGCTCGCGCAATTGTCGTGCGGGAGCCCGGGAATGGCGCTCACGCTCGATCTGCAGGAATCATCGCGGCTGCGCAGAATTATTTTGACGCTGCTGGAGCAAGCTGTCACCGGAGAAAAATCCGGACAGATTTTTGCCGCCACCGCCCAGCTCGCCAAGCGCGAAAAGGAATCGTTTGAAAATATTCTGGACCTGTTTTATAGTCTCCTCAGTGATGTTCTGGAATTTTCCCAAGGCCAGACACATAGCTTGCTTCGAAACCCGGATTTACGCCGGGAACTCGAGGCCCTCGGCCACAAAGTAAATTTTGAATGGATTTTGCGGGCTACCCAGGGTCTTGACGTGCTGGATGGCCGCTTGCGGCGTAATGTGGGCCGGCAGCTAGGCCTCGACGCTCACATCGCCTCGCTTGCAACCCGCTAGGAAAAAAGAAAATTTCGACTATTTTAGTAAAACCTGCAACCGAATCTCTCGTCCCGCAGTCATAACAGATATAGAAGGTGCAAGGAGCACTCATATGGTAAATCGCAAGCTTTTCCGCCCCAGCCTTACCGAGGTAAAGGACCAATTTGCCGCGCCCCGCGCGGTGCAAGCAGTTCCGCAGCAGGTACCCCCGCGCAAGAAACCGGCGCCCCCCGAGCAGACTCACGCCGAGAATTTTTACTTCGTGAAGCAGATGCAGTCGCGAACCCCGGTGGCCGTGGTGCTGAATGACGGCGAAGTCCTGCGCGGCACCGTGGAATGGTACGACCGGGAATGTATCAAGCTGACCCGCTACGGTAGCCCCAACATCCTGCTCTACAAGCACTCCATTAAGTACCTCTATAAGGATGGCGACGAGGCCGCGCAGGGTGGCACCAACGGCCAGTAGATCTAGGCGCGGAGTGACCAACAACGGAGAGGATGCAGAGCGGGGATAATTAGGAGCGGCTCTTTCGGTTCTTTCTAAACGGCCCCACGAAGAACGTCATCAGCGCCTTGGCAACCAGCCTGCCCCGGTCATCGCGCACGTCGCAATCCACAACCGCGATATGCCTCCCTCGGCGCACCACTTCAGCTTCTGCGAACACGGTGCCCGTTTCCACCGCTTCCAGAAAATTAATCTTCATCTCCACGGTAGCCACTCGCGTTCCGCGCGGGCAATCCATGTAGGTCGCGAGGCCTCCCGCCGTGTCGGCCAGTGCCGCGAGTACCCCACCGTGAACCACGCCGTAAACTTGCTTGTGCAGCTCCTCCACCGGCATCCGAATCGTTACTTTGCCACGCTCCGCTTTATCGATGATGAAACCAAGTTGTTTTGCCGTGTTGCTCGTGCGGATACGTTCTTGCACGTCACTCGCAGAAAGATAGTCGTTCGGTTTGGGAGTTCGCACCATGTTAGGAAGCTGTCTGACCTCCGTCAATTGGAAACACAGTACCGGTAACCCACGAAGATTCGTCGGACGCGAGATACAAAGCCATCAGCGCGATATCTTCCGGCCTTCCGAAGCGTCCGAGCGGAAGTTCTGCGAGCCGCTGCTTTCGAGCCGCTTCCGGATCAGCCGCCCTGGACAGGAAAAGAAGTGACATCTCGGTCTCGACGATCGCCGGGCACA
Source organism: uncultured Acidobacteriota bacterium (assembly GCA_963698005.1). Classification (GTDB taxonomy): domain Bacteria; phylum Acidobacteriota; class Terriglobia; order Acidiferrales; family UBA7541; genus Palsa-295. Next base: position 255,592 of record OY969113.1, on the reverse strand, counting down.
CGCAGTTCACACGAATGTTATCTTGCGCGTGATCGAGCGCCATCGCTCGCGTCAATCCGGCCACTCCAGCCTTCGCCGCGCAATAAGCGGCACGACTCCGGCGGCCTACGATTCCGAGGTACGAGCCGATGTTGACGATCGAGCCTCCTCCGGATTTGCGGAGGACGGGAATCGCTGCGCGTGAGACTAAAAATGTGCCGGTCAAATTCGTAGCCAGCACCCGGCTCCAATCTTCGTCGGAAGTTTCCTCGGCGGTTGCAACCACCACGGCCCCCGCGTTGTTCACGATAACATTGAGACGACCAAAGTGCTGCGCGACACTTGCAATCGCAGCTTCCACAGCCTCGCGATCAATGATGTCGCACGCCACCGCGAATGCTTTGCCACCCGATGATTCAATCTCTCTCACGACGCCGGCCAGAGGCTCTTTCCTACGCCCCGCTACGGCCACTTGTGCGGCTTCGGCAGCAAATGCCAACGCGCAAGCCCGGCCAATACCCGTTCCGCCGCCGGTGATGAACGCTACTTTTCCCGAAAGTCGCTCCACCCTGGTGCCTCCGCGGCGCGTCTAATGTACAAGCGGCCGGGGAGCGAATCTAGCATCCAAGCATCAACCGCGCAAGCGAGCGCATCGGTTGCTGCCCGCAGCAGGCGGCTGCTACAGTAGAGTGTGGCCAATGAAAATCGGCATCACATACCATTCGAAATATGGCAGTTCCGGCGTGCTTGCGCTATCCGTACTGCTCTTTGCGAGTGCGGTCCATCCGCAAGGTGCGAACGGCCCGTTGGCTCCCATACCCGCAACTCAACGCGCCTTGCTGAAAACAAGGTTGGTCTCTTACACCGAAGCATATCGCAACAAGGATTGGGCCGCGCTCTACGACCTGGTGTCGGACCAGAACAAGATGAAACTGGACAAGAAGCTCAAAGTAACCAAGCGCATATTCGTTCGGGACATGCAAGGCACGTACGATTTGCAGCGGCTCATTAAATTCACGCCGGTTCGGACGGAGCCCGGCGACCTCTCCGGAGCATACGACATCTACGGCTGTGGGAAGATTCCTAACGTGAAACTCGAACGCATCGCAGCAGTGCGTGCTGTTTGGGAGCATGAGAACTGGTTCTTCGAGAATTGGGATTACGCCGATCCTCCCGAAGACTGCTCTCATCTCTCCGATCCTGCGTGGAAACCTAAATTTCCGCTCAAGCTCGATGGCCCCATGCTGCAAGTGTCGTGCGAGCTGTATAGGTGCACACTCTAACTCTATGAAAATCGGAATCACATGCTATCCAACGTATGGCGGCTCTGGTGTGGTGGCGACGGAGCTGGGAATTGAGCTAGCCGCGCGGGGCCACGAAATCCATTTCATCAGTTACGCGATGCCGATCCGGCTCAGCTCGGCGCATGAGCGGATCTATTTTCACGAAGTGGAAGTCACCTCGTACCCGCTTTTCGATCACCCTCCTTACACTCTGGCGCTCGCAACCAAAATGTTTGAGGTTGCCGAAGAAGCCTCACTGGACCTGCTGCACGTGCACTACGCCATTCCGCATTCCGTAAGCGCGCTGCTGGCTCGCATGATGGCGACTCCGAAGAGGTTGCCGTTCATCACAACTTTGCACGGCACGGACATTACCCTCGTTGGCAACGACCGCAGCTATCTTCCCATCACGCGGTTTTCGATCGAGCAGAGCGACGGCGTCACAGCGATCTCGAAATATCTTCGCGAGCGCACCATTCACGATTTTGAAATCAAGCATCCCATCGAAGTAATCCCGAATTTCGTCAACTGCGATCTGTACGCGCGATGCAAGGATCAGTCTGCACGGCAGCGATGGGCGAAAGATGGCGAACCCATCCTGATGCACCTGTCGAATTTCCGCCCAGTGAAGCGGGTTTGCGACGTAATCGAAATCTTTGCGCTGGTGCGCGAAAAGATTCCGGCCAAGCTAGTCCTCATGGGCGACGGCCCGGACCGCGGCTCGGCTGAATTCGCGGTTCGCAAAAAGGGCCTCTCAAAGGATGTGTTTTTTCTCGGGAAACAGGACGACGTTCAGGAGAAGTTGGGGCTGGCAGATCTTTTTCTGCTTCCCAGCGACGAAGAATCGTTCGGCCTCGCAGCGTTGGAGGCGATGGCTTGCGAGGTGCCGGTGGTCGCGACAGATGTAGGGGGTCTGCCGGAAGTTGTTACGCACGGAGTGGATGGCTACCTTATCCCGCCGCGCGATGTTAAAGCCGGAGCCAAGTACGCGCTCGAAATTCTGACGCGTCCTGACCGCGGCCGCTCGATGGGAGAGCAAGCGCGCGTCAACGCCCGCAGCAAATATTGTTCGAACGACGTGATCCCGCAGTATGAAAATTACTACCAGAAGGTGTTGGGACTCCATAGCAAGGCAAAGGCTTGAAGCTCAGCGATCGATGATGGGGACAGGCTGAAGAGAGCGCGCGGCCATGTTGATGTCGCTCTGAGTGATTTTGGCGCCGGAACCGTAAGCCACGGTGAAAATGAAACGGAATTGCCGATTGCTATCGTCGAAAACGCGCAGCGCCACGGGCTGCCCTTTCGACGGATCCCCGAATTGAAACCCTCGATTTTTTCCCCAGTCGAACGAATAAAACGACGGCGCGTCAATCGATTGCAGGTCTGGGCCAAAAGACAGTTTCCAAAGCAAGAGCACGTTGTCGCGCCGCGCTTCCTCCACCTTCATGACGGGAGAGAATTGCGCCGGTGACGCCGAGTACACCGCCTGATACAAGGCATAGTTCGAGTCGATAGGCTGGTTCGCGAAAACATTCGCGAACTTCTGGTATTCGGTGGGGTTCGAAGATTTCAGCGAGTGCAGCACATCCAATTGTGAATCAGGATCGAAGAAGACTACGACCTGTCCCGAGTCGTACTTGAACTGGACGTTCGTCAGAGACTCGGCGCTTTTGGGGTTCTTCCACGGAACATTGAATTCATACTCGAAGGCTCTAGCTTGCGAACCCTTTGACGTGTCGTCGGAAGATACGGGTAACGGCTGTGGAACGTACGCGAGCCAGGGACTTGACGCTGCCCAGTGCCGCGCTTCAAACCAGGTGAGCGTCTGCGCTCCGAACTCTACGCAGAAGACGGCGAGGAGAATCACCAGCAGCACCAAAATAATAGCGGGCCGGGCGCTACTCTTGTCTTCCTCTTCGTTCATTCTTGCTAGTTCGTCCATGGTCGAGAGCGACTATTGTACGCCGTCCTGCCCCACGACGCCGCAGGATTTGGAACCGCGATGCACGCTAGTTTTCGAGTGGCCAGTCAATCGGGGCTGCGCGGATTGACGCTGAAGTGGCGGACATAGGATGCCTAAGATTGCTTACGGTTGTCCCGTTAAGCATGCCGCAGTGGCACAGGGCGGTCGCGCACACTCAGTTGGCAAAGTAAAACGCGGCCGCCATTATGGCAGGGGTGGGCATTTGGGAGCGCTGACGCTCCGCAGTTTCTCCAGCAGCGTGGTACGCGCACGCGAATAGGCGTGTTTGTCATCCAGCAACTGATGCGCCCAGTGCGCGCCCATGGCGATAGCGTGAATCTCAAACGCCAAGCGCGTGGGATCGACTTTGGCGTCGAGGTGGCCGGCTTTTTGCGCTCCATAGATTGCGCGGGTGATGGCCCCAATCCACTCGTGCATGATGGCCGCGATACGGTCGCGCACCACGCCGCGACGGCTATCAAACTCGAAGCTGGCGGCGCTGAAAAAGCAACCGCCTTCAAAAACTTGTCTCTCGACCAGGGCCAGCCAGTGCTCAAGAAGACCCCAAAGGCGGGGCATCCCTTTGGGTGCGGAGATGGCAGGCTGCGTTACCTTCTCGATAAAAATCAGGCGAGCTTGCTCGATGGTCGCTAACTGAAGGTCTTCCTTGGAACCGAAATGGGCGAATAGCCCGCTCTTGCTCATGTTTAACTGTGTCGCGAGAGAGCCTACCGTGAGCCCTTCGAGACCCTGAGCGGAGGCAATGTCCACAGCACGAGCGAGAATCGCCTCTCGGGTACGGAGACCCCGGGCTTGGCGGCGAGGGAAGGCTTTAGGAGTGGCCGCCTTCTTGCGTGCGGCGTGGGCGGCCTTAGGCATGGGAGGATTGTAACATACAAAATTAAATAGCACGAACGTTCGTATTAATGCTAGACTCTCCTGCCAGAGGTTCGGCCGTGCGAAAACGCCGATCGTCAAACGCGTGGATCACAAGGCTCAGGCCAGCGTTCTTCCGCGCGCACTCATTGGGATGGCATTTTTTCTCCGACACTGTCCCGGCGTCTGGGCGACTGTTTCGACCAACGCTCCTCGTACTTCCCCAAAAACATTCTGGCGTGCTCATATGTCGGCTCTTCCGGATGCTGCTTGCATTCGCCGCTCTACTCGCGGTGCTGAGTGTGCCTGACACAGCCCGCGGCCAAGAGATTCCACTTGAACACTGCGACGCGCTTCTCGTGATTCAAGTCCAGGCAGGGGGCCGACAGTCTTGGTTCCTGGTCGACACGGCGGCAACTTCCATGCTGAACCTGGAATCTTTTGCGGGAGGGCCGACGCGCGATATTCGTGTGACATCGTGGAAAGGTACATTCACCACCAGCGCCAAGGAAGTCACACTTACGGAATTGGTAGTGGGCAGAACGAAACTGGTGCGGCTGACTCTGCCGGCTATCGATCTCTCTGCCATCGGGAAAGCGTGCGGGAAAAAGCTCGACGGTATTCTCGGCGTGGATCTGCTGAGAAAGATCGGCGCGACCATTGACCTGAAGCGCTCCTCGTTGCACGTAACCACAGCGGACGAGCAGCGCGAAGCCCAGCGCGCAAGAGGTCTGACGGATGCCGGAAGGCCGCCGGCCTACATCATTTTGCGGTATTAGGGCGCCTTCATCGATAGGCTCACTCTGCGCGGAGAGCATCTACGGGGTCGATCGTTGCGGCGCGGCGCGAGGGCAGGTAGCACGCCAAGTAGGCGGTGATGACGACGCCGACGGTCACCGCAGCGTAGGTGACTGGGTCGAGCGGGCTCACGTTGAACAAGAGCGAGGACATCAGTCGCATCACGGCAAAGGAAGCCACGAGCCCGCAAGCGATGCCGACGCCGGTAAGCAATAATCCGTGGCGAACGAACATCGATATGAGCGTCTGCCGTTGCGCGCCGAGCGCCATGCGAATGCCAATCTCGCGCGTGCGCTGCGACACGGAATAGGCGATCACGCCGTAAATTCCCACGATCCCGAGCAACAACGCCATGCCTCCCGCGACGGCGAGCATCACGAGAGTGAACGAAGTCCGCGCCATGGACTCCGTGTAAAAATGACCGAGAGTGTGAACACTCGAGAGCGGCACATTCGGATTGACGGACCACACCGCCTCACGCACTTCCTTCAGAAAAGCTTCCGAGCTGGCCCGCGGGCTACGAACGGTGAAAGCGATGTCGCGGCGCAGCGATTCCTTCTGACCCTCGAATCGGTCCATCATCACCGGCCAGTACACGGAGCTGGGCGCGTCCTTGTTCACGCCGTCGTCGTGCACGTCCGCGACAACGCCGATAATTTCGCGCCAGTCGTCGGTGCTGGCCGGGCGGATTCGCTTGCCGAGCGCGTTATTCGCGTCGTGCCAGTATTCGCGCGCTAAATTTTCGGAGACGAGCGCTACGGGAATTTTCTGGTAGATGTCCGACCAAGTGATATCCCGGCCTGCGATGAGAGGAGTGCCGAGCGTGGCGAAAAACCCGGGCGAGATGAATTTGAAACGGCGTATCGGCGGAATGTCGCCTTCCGCATACGAGCGGTCTTGCGCAAAAAGCAGATCGTTGGAATCTTCCATGTCCATCGGGAGAGAGCTCGAAAATCCGACCGAGGACACGCCCGGAATGGCCGCAAGTTTATTTAGAATTTCCTGTTCCATGCGGACAACCCGCTCGTCTTCGGTGTCTGGTATCTCCGCTTCAGGCACGTAGAAACGGAAAGTTTGCACCGCGTCGGCGCCGACAAAGCCCGGAGGAACGTGCATCAAAGCGCGGAACGTCCGAATCATCAAGCCGGAGCAAATCAGCAGGACAAGAGCCAAGGCCACTTGCACGACTACCAGAATGTTTCGCGCGCGATGCTGCTCGCGGCTCTGGCTCAGCGAGCGCCCTCCCTCGCGGAGGCTCGCATTCAAACGCGCTCCTGCGTATTTGAAGATCGGAATCGAGCCGAACAGCAAGCTGGAAAGCAGCGTGATGGCGAGCGTGAACAGTAACACTCGACCGTCAATGCCGATTTCATGGATACGCGGGATGCCCGTTGGCGCGATCGCAACCAAGATACGCAACGCTCCATAGGCGAGTGCCAACCCGAGCAGGCTTCCCATCAGACCGAGGAGTACGCTCTCGAACAGCAGGTCACCGGCGATTCGCACGCGTCCGGCGCCCATAGCGGTGCGAATGGCCAATTCCTGGCGGCGTCCTTCGACGCGCACGAGCAACAGGTTTGCTACGTTCGCGCAAGCGATTAACAGCACCATTGCGATCGAGCCCATCAGCACCCACAAAACGTTCCCCACATCGCCGACAACTTCTTGCTTCAACGAACGCAGATTCGGCCCAATATGCGCGTTTTCAAAAAGTTGTGTACTGAAACCTTCCGGCGGGGGAAAACTTCGAGAGACGATGGGAAGCATGCGCGCAACGTCAGCACTGGCTTGGGCCATGGTGACGCCCGGCTTGAGCCGCGCCAGGGCGCTGAAACTGAAGTTGCCCAACTTCATTTTGCTGCGGTCCCACTTGAGCGGAGCGACGATCGCGATGTCTTGGTCGTCAAGAAACTGAAATCCCTTGGGCAATACGCCGATGATTTCTCGCGGTTTTCCGTCCACGGTGATCGAACGGCCAATCACGGACGCGTCGCCGCCAAACTTTTCGCGCCAGTAGCCGTACGAGATCAGCACCGTGTCCGGCGCTTCGGGCGAATCGTCCTCGCGGGTGAACAAGCGCCCCAGCGCAGGGACCACGCCCAGCAGCGGCAAAGTGCCATCGGTGACGTTGAGACCGTGAACCTGCTGAGGCTCGCCGGTGCCAGTGACGCTGAACGAATCTGAGTTATACGCTCCGATATCCTGGAAAGTGGTGCTCTGTTCGCGGTCGATAAAATAAACCGACGGCGCCATGTTCAAGTTTTTGATGTTGATTCCCGGCGCGGTGTGCCATACACCGATCAGCCGTTCCGGGTCGGGATACGGCAGCGGCTTCAGCAGGACGCCTTCCAGGACGCTGAAGATCACGATGTTCGCGCCTATCCCTGCGGCGAGCGTAATCAGCGTGATGGCGGTAAACATCGGCGCGCGGCCGAGCCTGCGCAGAACCTGCCTGAGTTGATCGGTGAACTTTCCCATGAGTCAGCGCCTCCCCACTAGGACGTGCATTCGCGGCGTGCCGGCAACCAACCAGGGTTGCGCGATGCCGTCCTGCAAGCTAATACGTCGTTGGGTGGAGAAATGTTCAGTCGAAAAGCGGTGAATAGCGGTGCGGGATACTAAACGCTTGGTGACAATTCTAGAACCGGTTAGAAATGGCGCGGTCGTTTGTTTTGAGCGAGTTACAGTGAATTCTGTTTGTGAGTCAGAACCGGTTAGAAATGTGAAGCAGTGGCTAGTGACTAGTGGCCCTTCCTGCGTCAGGGCAAGCAAGTGGCTAGTGCAAATGCTGCGCAAATCAGATTTGTGACAACACGGATTGGTTGGAAGTTCTCGATTAGAACGGGGTGCGATCGTTTGTTTTCTATGAGTTAGACAAGGTTCTAATAATTGGAGTTCTCGATTAGAAAGTGCGTTCGCGATAGAACTTCGCGCGTGGCAATGTGCATCCCGCGAAAGCGTCCGGGACGCAAAATGCGCGATTCTAGAACCGGGTAGAAATGCCGCGGTCGTTTGTTTTGAGTAAGTTACGTCGAATTCTACTCGTAGGGCAGAACCGGGTAGAAATGAGAGAAAGCAGCGGTGAATGTTTGCCGGGTCTTGGTCAGAATCGTTGGGGATGGGTAGGGTCGCTGAGGCGGAAAGACCGCGTTGCACGGACGGTACTCGGGCGTCGGACTTCTTACGTCCAACGCCAGCGCCGTCGTGCATGTCGCTTCCTCTCCGGGGCCTAAATACATGCCCTGACGCATGTTATCATAGTAGTAAACATAAGTCAAGAGGAAAAGAATGGAATAATTTAAGTGACTTGTTGACAATGCATGGTTGCTCGTCCCAATTTCGGAATGCGATGGAGTTCGGGTGTTATCCGACTAATCTGACGCTATGTCAATCCAGAGCAAACGATTATTCTGAAGTGTGACTGAAAATCCAGACAAACCCCCGCAGACCCCGCATCGGAAAGGCTCTCTGCGATCCTTCGTTCGATGGTTTCTCATCGGAGTGGTGCTCCTTTGGTCGCTTGCTGTGCTGATCCTGGTGGCTGACCGGTGGATCGACCCACCGACCACCGCGGTACACATGGAGCGCCGCTTGCAGGCATGGATTCACCACGCGCCATATCAGGAACGATACGAATTCGTTCCGCTGAGCCAAATCGCCCCAGATTTCCAGCACGCCGTGATCGCTGCGGAAGACGCACGGTTCTACCAGCATCATGGATTCGATTGGCACGCGATGGAAATCGCCGCTGAAGACAATATGGAAGGCGGCCGCATTCGCGGTGGGTCCACGCTTACGCAGCAACTGGTAAAAAACCTGTTCTTCGGAACCGGCCGCTCCATTCTCCGCAAGGGCGCCGAGTTCACACTTGTTCCGGTGGCAGAATTGTTCCTCGGCAAGCAAAGAATTCTGGAGCTTTACCTTAACGTGGTCGAATGGGGACCTGGCGTTTATGGTGCGGAGTCGGCGTGCCATTACTACTACCGAATCTCAGCCCGAAGTATCGATCGGCAACAAGCCGCCCAACTTGCCGCGATTCTGCCGCTGCCCCTGAAGCGACGACCCGAGCACATGAATCACTATAGCGGACTCATCCTAGAGCGGATGCGCCAAATGGGTTGGTAAGGCTCTGGCGCGGGCTAAATGTGAACTGATTCCTCCAATCAGGGACTTGGCCAAAAGCTCGCTGTACGATGAGTATGTTATTCTCCTTCCTTACTTCTAAATCCGTGGTTGGAGACAGAGTAAATGAACTGCCTAAATTGCGGCACTGAGATGATGAACAATCAAGTGACTACGAAGAAGGACGTTATCTCGTACGACGCGTGCGAGAAGTGCGGAAGCCTGTGGTTGGACGCGGGCGAATTAGACAAAATGGCTTTTCAAGTGAAAGGAGACATCGAATACTGCTCCCAGGAGCCGGTAGAGGAGGCAAAACCAAAAACAAGAAAGTGCCCGCGGTGCGAAGACTCCGATTTGTATGCCGTGAATTTTCTGAACTACTCAGATATTGTCCTCCACCATTGTAAGAACTGTGGTGGATTCTGGCTTGATGGCGGCGAGCTGGATCTCATAGATAAAGACTTGGCGAAAATCATGCCGGTGAGCGGTAAGGGGTTTTCCGATTTCGTGAACGGCGTACATGTCCCCTATTGGTACAAACGTATTAAGAAAAAGAGCAGCGAGACCGACTTTCACGTGGAAGTGCTCCCAATCAAGGGTTCTGAGTTGGAAAAAGCAACTTCTGATGTTTGTCCAGCGTGCGGAAAAAACCTTAATGAGTACACAATTTTCTCAATGAGATTTGAAGGCTGCGCGGCATGTAAGGGAATTTGGTTGATTAAGGACGAATTGCGAAGACTCAAAAACAAAGTTGAGCATGGGTTGCTACGCTGGCTGAACGATGAGATTGAGAATGTGGAGAAGACAAACGTAATCACAACGAACCGCGCGTGTGTTAAATGCAAGAATGTCAAAATGGTCTCCGTTCTTTTTGGAAAGTCCTCCATCGTTATTGATTGGTGTCCGCAATGTCACGGAATGTGGCTCGACAAGAATGAGTTCGATTCGGTCATCTCGTATTTGAAGAATGAACGGTACAACATGCGCTCAAAGGAAGTCGAGAAGAAGGCTATCGACGAGATAAAGTTGTTGTGGAGTGGAGGGCCCGAGAGCAGGTATGAAGAACTCTTGGATGCAGGCGCCACAGTGTCGGCTCTCATTAGCACTACAATCTTTGAGCACCCCATTTTAGAAGCGCTCTGCATGTCGGCTCCGCGGGTTTAGAGCGCGTTCCCGCACGAATCATGGAGGAGTTATGGTGATTTTTCGCATGTGGCAGTGCGGGGCGGTAGCGGTAATCGCTGCGATGTTTGTGGGGATGGTGGTGTCTAGCGGGTCGGCGCAGACGCCGGCGGCTGGAGGGAACGATCTCGATCCGAAAGTGTTGGCGTACAAATTGCCGGACCAGATTGCGTGGAAGGACGATCCGATCGGGGCGAAGACGGCGGTGCTGATGGGCGATCCTACGAAGCCGGGTCTCTACATAATGCTGGTGAAATGGACTCCGCAACACATGAGCCATCCGCACTGGCATCCGCACGACCGGTTCATCACGGTGATTTCGGGGATTTGGTGGGTGGGCACGGGAGCGAAATTCGATCCGGACAAGACGGTTGCGATGCCGGCGGGGAGCTTTGTGACGCATTTTGGGAAACAAATTCATTACGATGGGGCGAAGGATTCGGAGGCGGTGTTGGAGATTGTAGGGGAAGGGCCGGCTACGGCTACGCCGGCGGAGGTGAAGTAGGCTGAGACGAAGCTAAAGGCAAACAGGGACGCAGAACAAAGCAAAGCGAACAGCAGATCCCTCTCTGCGCATCGCGCCCTCCGCTGCGCGGAGGGGAAGAAAAAGCGCGCGATGCTTCGCTCGGGATGACAACGCGGTGGGGAGCGAGATAGCGGCGGTCATTGCCAAGCACTTGTGCCGGGCGCAGCATGCTGCGCCCCCTACGAAAGCGGTTTGGGTGGCGCTAATCCTTCTGACTTGCGGCTATTCCAGGAGGCCGGCGAAGGGCTCGGAGGTGACGAGTTCGGGGATTTCGATGTGGATTTGGGTGCCCTGACCTTCCCGGCTGCGGATGTCCATTTTGAATTGATCGCCGTAGAGCAGGCGGAGGCGTTCGTGAACGTTGCTGATGCCGATGCCGCCGCCGTAAACTTCGGCCAGGCGCTCGGCGGAGATGCCCAATCCGTTGTCCTCGATTTCGATAAGCAGGCGGCCATCCACCCGGCGGGTGCGAATATGAATTTCTCCTCCCTCCAGACGAGGGGCGAGGCCGTGCTTGATGGAGTTTTCGATCATGGGCTGAAGCAGCATGCTGGGAACGAAAGCCTCGAGAGCGTCTTCGTCAATTTCCTTGAAAATTTGCAGTTTGTCGCGGCCGAAGCGGATGACTTCGATGTCGAGGTAATCGTCGATGAATTCGAGCTCTTCGCGCAGGGGGACGAAGGTTTCGTGCTTGCGCAGCAGGCGGCGCAGAATGTTGGAAAGCTTCAAGACCACGCCGCGGGCCATGTCCGGATCGAAGCGGATCAGCGACGACACTGTGTTGAGCGTGTTGAAAAGAAAATGCGGATTGATTTGGCTGGTGAGCGCGTCCATGCGCGCTTTCAGCAGGAGCTGCTGATTCTGCTCCAGGTTCATCTCGATGCGCGTGTTATTCCAAATTTTTATGGCCATGGCCACACACATCACCGAAGAAAGCACGACCAGGAGCGCGTAGCCCAAGTTTTGCGGGTGGAAATCAAAGAGCCAATTGTGCGGAACGACGCTCGCGAGCTCCAGTTCCGCCACCGAGAGCGCGGCGCAAACGAGAAGAGGCAACATGGCCCAATTGCCTTTGGCGTAGCGCACCAGGCGCCAAATCCATTCGGGGATACTCAAGAAGAGGAACGGGCCGAAATGCCAGACGTCCTCTTTTTCCGGCATCAATTCGCGGACCATGCCGGCGAAAAGGCCCACCAACGCGGCCGTCGGGCTGGAAAGCCATTCGTGATTGCCGAAAGCAGGAAGGCTGATCAGCGAGCCGCCGAGCAAGCCCACGATTCGGCCGCCAATCAGGCCCATCAGGAAAGAGCCTTCGAAGGTGAGGTCGAAGAAGCGGTAGCCGACGATACGGAGCCAAATGCCAATAGCCAGAGGCGGGGTGAGGAAAAGCAGCAACATCACTTTTTGGTCGGAGTCGCGAACTTCGGTGAAAAGCATGCTGCGGAACGAACGGAAGCGGACCAAAAGAGCGGCGAGCGAGGCTGCGAATCCAACCTTCAGCACCAGCGTGAACAGCAGGTCTTGTCCGCCAAAAAGTGTGCCCATTTTGCTCGCAGACTGCGGTGGATCCTTCGCGTTACGTTAGCCAAAGCGGGCAGGGATGTAAAGAGGAGGCGAGTCAGGAAAGTCAGAGAAGACCACGGACGCAAGAGGTTCGCGGCGATGCCGGCCCGCGGTGATCTTGCGGAGGCTGCTATAATGTCCAATTCTGATGAAGCGCGCTAAAAAATCTGGCAAAGGACCAAAGGCTCCCGCGACAGCCCGCGCTAATCGCGCGCGAGTGGTGGCGCGGGCGCAGCTGCCGACGAGTTTTGGGCGATTCACCGTGTTCGGGATCTCCGGGGGCAATGCGGGGGAAGAGGCCGTCGCGATTCAGCGGGGCAATTTGAGACGCGGGAAGGCGCCGCTGGTGCGCGTGCATTCGCAATGCCTGACGGGGGATGTGTTCACGTCGGAGCGCTGCGATTGCCGGGCGCAGCTGGAATTTTCGCTGCGGCAAATCGCGAAAGAACCTGCGGGAGTGCTGCTGTATTTGCCGCAAGAAGGGCGCGGCATTGGGTTGATCAATAAACTGAAGGCGTACGAGCTGCAGGACGCGGGGCTGGATACGGTGCAGGCGAATCGGAAACTTGGGTTCGCGGCGGATTCTCGCGATTACGAATTCGCGGCCGAGGCGCTAAAGGCTCTGGGCATTCGCAAACTGCGATTGCTTTCGAATAATCCGGACAAGATAGAGCAACTGGAGAGCGCGGGCATTCGGGTAGTTGAGCGAATTCCCTGCCGGCCGCGCACCAGCCGGCATTCCAAATTTTACCTGCGCACGAAGAAAGACAAGCTCGGGCATCTTCTAGCCGGTCTGTAGATCTCCTCGCTAAGAAAATTCCGCTTGACAAGGATGCGATCGGCGCCGATACTAAACCATATGGTTAACTATTCAGGGGCGGTGCTGGACTCGACTTTCGCGGCGCTTTCGGATGCGACTCGGCGGGGGATACTGGCGCGTTTGGCGTTGGGCGAAACTTCGGTGAGCGAGCTTGCAGCGCCCTATGAGATGTCCCTGCCTGCTGTGTCCAAACATTTGCGCGTGCTGGAAGGGGCCGGGTTGGTGAAGCGGCATAAGGATGGGCGGGTGCATCGATGCCGGCTGGTGGCTGACCGCATGAAAGATGCGGCCGCATGGATCGAGCATTACCGTCAGTTCTGGGAAAGTCAGTTTGATTCACTCGCGAAATACCTTGAAGAATCGCAAAAAGAGGAGGATTCACAATGGCAAGCTCCATCACCGGCCCCGAAACCAAGCTCGAAATCCGCAGAATGTTCTCGGCACCGCGGGAGAAAGTCTTCGAAGCGTGGACGCAACGGGAAAAGCTAGAGAAATGGATGTGCCGCTTTCCGGGGAACGAAACGCGCTATACGGGGGCTGACGCGCGTCCAGGCGGAACAAACTTGATGGAGGTCACGAGCGCGGACGGCACTACTTACAAGCAGCGAGTGACGTACAGGGAGATTCGGCCTCCGGAAAAGCTGGTGTTTACATGGACCTGGGAGAAAATTTCCGCGTCGGGACAGAAGGTCGACGAGCAGGATGAGACGCTAGTGACGGTGGAATTTCAGCCGCGCGGTACTTTTACGGAAGTGTTTCTGACGCATGAAGGCTTCAGCAATGCCGAAAGGCGAGAGGCCCACAACAAGGGTTGGAATGGATGCTTCGACATGCTGGCGAAAGCGCTGGAAGCATAGCGCGGAGAGGTTCGCAGGATGGAGGCCGGGATGGGGAGCCAGACTCCAGACTTTGCAACACTTCAAATCCGGCGAACATTTACGGCGCCGCGCGAAAAAGTTTTTCGCGCGTGGACGGAACTGGAAGCGCTGGACCAATGGATGTGCCGCGACGTCCCGACTCACGAGGTGAAGTATCTCGAGCTTAGTGTGCGAACGGGAGGGCGCTACCGCATCGAGGTGAAAGATCCTGCGGGCGAGACGTATCTGGGGCAAGGGGTTTATCGCGAGGTGAAACCGCCGGAGAAGCTAGTTTCACGTGGGCTTGGAACAGGTCTTCCAGCACGCCTGACGAAAGCCTGCAGACCAAGGATTCGGTGATCACGGTGGATTTTTTCGCGCGCGGAAATTCGACGGAAGTGGTTCTAACACAGGAATTGCCGCAAAGCCCGGCGTCGCAAGACTCGCACAAGAAGGGCTGGGAAGGCTGCTTCGACAAGCTCGCGGAATATTTGGCAGTGTCCTAGGTCGGACAGCCGCAAAATCTATAACTCGCGGAAACTGCGTCGCGAAAGGCGGGCGCTACGCGCCGCCGTTTTTTGTCGGAGCTAAAGCCTGCCTACCGGCAGGCGGGCTCCGACCCCCTGAAAATCCGAGTTTCATAACGTCGTAGATCTGAGTTTTACACCGCAAAACCTGAGTTTTGTTCCCGGACCCTCTCACCGTGTTCAAGATGGAGTGAAGCTCTAACTCAAAACTTCAACTGATTGAGTAATTAGAAAGATGGCACAAATTTCAGGGGGCGAAAAGCAGATCCCTGTCTGCCGACAGGCAGGCCTCAAAGCGTCCGCAAAAGACGCGGTTCGGGATGACAACGTTAAGACAAACGCAAAGGCAAAGACAAAGACAAGAACAAATACCATTTGTGCCGGCGGTCGTGGAAATTATGAATTGGGGGTTAGCCGCCACCGACGAAGTGGACGATCTCGAAGCTGTCGTTGGGCTGGACTTGGGTTTCGTTCCAGAGGGCGCGGGGAAGAATATCGAGATTGCGTTCTATGGCGAGTCGGTCACTGCGCATTTTCAGGTGATCGAGGAGCGCGGTCACAGTAAAACCGTCGGGGACCTCGCGGGGATCGCCGTTGATTTTGACCATCATGGCGCGGGACTCGCCGGTGATTCTTTCTGGCGAGATCTCATCGTAAAGCGGATTTCGTCCTTCCAGGAACCGGTATTGGCGTGAATCACGAGCGCTAGGTCACCTTTTCCGAGGGGCGGAAGTGGAAATTGAATGCGCGCGCGGCCTTGCTCGTCACTCGTCAGCGAGTGGCGAGCGTGGTCCAACGCCCCCTCAATGAAGGCTTCCACATTGGCTCCCACTTGCGGCTGGCGATCAGCGCGTCGCGAAACCTCAACTTCCAGAGAGACTTTTCCCGCAGACAGCCACGAGCCGGGATTTAGAAGCTGCAATCGAATTCCGGCGGGGCGGCTCGCTTGCGTAGCGGCAGAAGCCGAAGCAATTTCGGAATCCAGGGCGCCCGAGCGAAGGTCATCAATCACAGCGCGATGCTGCTCCTCCACTCGACGACGAAGATCCTCAGGAGTGAAAGACGCCGATTCGGCCAACTCTGAGTAATTCAGGGCGCGGCGATGGAGGATGCGTCCATTTTGGTAAACGGCAGTGTCAATGATGGGATGGCTCGGCCCGCGGTCCTCAGTCTGAACGTGAAAGACCTGCTCGCCGACCTTCACATCGGTGTTGAAACCGGAACTCATAGAGCGGAATGCTCCGTATCGGGACATTCCAGCAAAGGCTGCGCGAATCCAATTAATGGAGAGTTCATTTGACCGGGTGCACTCGGGTCGTTATTATAACAGCGCACAGAAAATGAACAGCAATTACCTAGATTCGTATGGCTCATTGTTACTGATGTTTATCCTGGCCATGGGCTTGTCCGGGGCGCTGGTGGTGGTTTCCAACCTGGTCGGGCGCCATAAGAGGACGCGGGAGAAAGATGAGCCGTATGAATGCGGAATTCACCCGACGGGCGACGCACGCGAGCCGGTTACCGTTCAATACTATATGGTGGGGCTGCTATTTATTCTATTCGACATCGAGGCTATCTTTTTGTATCCGTGGGCGCTGGTTTACCGCAATGGCTTGGGAGTGTTCGGCTTTGTAGAGATGTTGCTCTACATTATAATTTTGCTGGCCGGTTACATATTCCTCTGGAAGAAGGGCGCGCTCAACTGGAATCGTTGAACGCAGCGCAGCCCCCGGGAACGAACTCTTAATGGAATCACAGGAAACTGACAAAAATCCGGTAGTGCAAAGACTGCGACAGTGGGACGCCGAAGTTGTGTCGGAAGTAATTGAGTTTCGCGGCGAAACTACCGTCGTGGTGCCGCGTGCGCAACTGCAGCGCGTTGCGGCTCATCTAGCAACTGAGCCGTTCCTTTATTTTGCTTTCTTGTCTGATATCACTACGGTGGACCGCTTCCCCATCGAGCCACGCTTTGAAGTGAATTACCATCTCCTTTCCATTGCGCGCAGCGACCGTTTGCGGTTGAAGGTGCGTTTGGCGGGAAACGATCCGACGCTGCCATCCGTCACTTCGGTATGGCCGACTGCGAACTGGCACGAGCGCGAAAATTACGATCTATTTGGAATTCGCTTTGAAGGGCATCCCGATCTGCGCCGTATCCTGATGCCGGATGATTGGGAAGGCTATCCGTTGCGGAAGGACTACCCGGTAGAGGGACCTCGTTGAGCTTGCTTAGAGACCAAGAGTCATGACCACGACTGTTGAAACGCCGACTGGCACCGCTCAAACGATGGTCCTGAACATGGGGCCGCAGCACCCGTCCACGCACGGAGTGCTGCGCGTGATCCTGGAGCTGAACGGCGAAATCGTGGTGAAAGCAGAGCCGATAATCGGCTATCTCCACACGGGCATCGAGAAATCGTGCGAAGCTAAAACATACTCGCAAGTGATCACGCTTACCGACCGGATCGACTACCTCGCGCCGCTTTCAAACAACTTGGGCTACTGCCTCGCGGTGGAAAAACTGCTGGGACTGGAAGCTCCCAAGC
The DNA here is from genome assembly GCA_963698005.1 of uncultured Acidobacteriota bacterium. Classification (GTDB taxonomy): domain Bacteria; phylum Acidobacteriota; class Terriglobia; order Acidiferrales; family UBA7541; genus Palsa-295. The sequence continues at coordinate 238,550 of OY969113.1, read as the reverse complement.
GCGCGCAATACTTTCGCGTGTTGCTGACCGAACTCACGCGCGTCGCTTCGCATCTCGTGTGGGTCGGAACGCATGCGATAGACCTCGGCGCGATGTCGGTGTTCCTCTACACATTCCGAGAGCGCGAAGAAATAATGAAGATTTTCGAGTACGTTTCCGGCCAGCGAATGATGACGAGTTATTTTCGCGTGGGCGGGCTGGCGCTGGAACCGCCTCCGGGTTTTCTCGATAAGGTGCGCCGCGTGATTGACGCGCTGCCGGGGCACATCGATGAATACGAAGATCTGCTGACGAACAACCCTATCTGGCTGGGGCGCACCAAGGGCGTTGGAATCATCAGCGGGGATGATGCAATAGCCATGGGCTGTTCCGGACCGATGCTTCGCGGCAGCGGTGTGGCTTACGACGTGAGGAAAGCTTTTCCGTATTCAAGTTACGAGGACTTTCGATTTGACGTGCAAACGCAAACTGCTGGTGATTGCTTCGCGCGTTATCAAGTGCGCGTAGCGGAAATTCGAGAGAGCCTTAAGATCGTGCGGCAAGCGATGGAGAAAGTTGCGAAGATGGACGGGCCGATCCGAACCGAGGCACCGGGAATTATTCCGCCTTCGCGCGAGGAAATGAAGACATCTATCGAGGGCTTGATCTATCACTTCAAGATTTACACGGAAGGATTCGCGCCGCCGCCCGGCGAAGTGTACCAGGTGATTGAATCGCCGCGCGGCGAGCTGGGATTTTTCGTGGCCAGCGACGGTTCGGCAAAACCGTATCGCGTGAAAGTCCGCGCGCCCTCTTTTGCGAACCTGCAATCGCTGCCGAAGTTGGCTGTGGGACGATTGATCGCCGACGTGGTGGCATGCATCGGCACCACGGACATTGTTTTGGGAGAAGTGGACCGCTAATGCAGCTTCCTCCGGCACTGGAAGAAAAATTCACGCAACTGATTGGGCGCTACCCGGTCAAACGGTCGGCGCTGATCCCGATGATGATGTACGCGCAGGACCAGTTTGGGTTTCTCAGCGATGAAATCCTGGAAGAAATTGCCAAGCGAGTTGGCCTGAACATGCTGCAGGTGACCGAGACGGAAGCGTACTACTCGATGCTGCGGCGCAAGCCTGCCGGCCGCTATAACATTCAAGTCTGTACCAACGTTTCCTGCATGCTGCGCGGCGGAAATGAACTTTACAAACACGTACAGAAGCGGCTCGGCATCGGCAACAAGGAAGTGTCGCCGTCCGGCACGTTTTCGCTGGAAGAAGTGGAATGCATCGGAGCGTGCACGGGGGCGCCGGCGATGCAGGTGAACTACGACTTCTTCGAAGAGCTCGACCCAGACAAAGTGGATTCGATTTTCGAGCAGCTTCAAGACGGGAAGAAACCGAAACCCGTCGCGGTGATTTCCGGCGCGTTACACCCACGCAATCCGGCGGAAGTTCTGGTGGTCAGCAAACGCTTCGGAATTCCTAACTCCACGAATATCGATGTCTATCTGAAGAACGAAGGGTATCAGGCGCTTGAAAAAGCTCTGAAGCAGATGACTACGGAGCAGATTATCGATGAAATGAAGAAATCGAATCTGCGAGGACGCGGCGGGGCGGGCTTCCCTACCGGGATGAAATGGAGCTTCGTTCCCAAGGACAGTAGCAAGCCGAAATACATCCTTGCGAACGGCGATGAGAGCGAGCCCGGCACATCGAAGGACCGCCCTTTGATGGAGCTGGACCCGCACCAATTGATCGAGGGGATTTTGATCGCGGGACGCGCTATCGGCGCGGAGCAAGGGTACGTCTACATTCGCGGCGAGTATCACTACATAATCGACATCGTCGAGCGCGCGATCGGCGAGGCGTATTCACGGGGCTACCTGGGCAAGAACATCCTCGGCACCGGATTCAATTTTGAGCTTTCGGCGCACACGGGCGCGGGTTCCTACGAATGCGGCGAAGAATCCGCATTGATGGAATCGCTCGAAGGCAAGCGCGGCTATCCGCGAATCAAACCTCCGTTCCCTGCTACCGTCGGGCTCTACGGTTGCCCTACAGTAATCAATAATGTGGAAACGCTCAGCACCGTGCCGGCGATCATTCGGCAGGGCGGCGACTGGTACGCCGCGCTTGGATCGCCGAAAAACGGCGGGACGCGGCTGTACTCCATTTCCGGGCACATCAATAAGCCCGGAATTTACGAGCTGCCGATGGGTTTTAATTTGAAGCGCATGATTGAAGACGTCGCAGGCGGTATGAAGGACGGCAAGAAGCTGAAGGCGGTGATACCCGGCGGAAGCTCGTGTCCGCTGCTTTCGGCGGATGAAATTGATGTGGCGATGGATTACGACTCGGTGGCGAAAATCGGCTCGATGCTGGGTTCGGGCGGCCTGATAATTATTAACGAGGAAACCTGCATGGTGGATCTGGCGCGGCGAATCATGCATTTTTATGCGCACGAATCCTGCGGCTGGTGCATTCCGTGCCGCGAGGGCACGGCGTGGCTGCGGAAATTGCTCGACCGATTTCATGACGGCGGAGGACGCGCCGAAGATATTCCGCTGATTGATGAGCTCTCGAAGAACATGCTCGGGCGAACGTTCTGTCCGCTGGGAGACGCAGCGGCGTTGCCGACCATTAGCATCGTTAAAAAGTGGCGGCACGAATTTGAGGACCACCTTCGCGGGAAATGTTCGTTTAAGCCGGCGGAGATGATTGTGGGAGCTTCCTAGGACTCCATGGCTGAAGTAAAACAAATTACTTTTACGATTAACGACGAGAAACTTACTACGGCGGCGGGCACGCTTGTAATCGAAGCGGCCAAACGCAAAGGCATCGAGGTTCCGTCGTTCTGCTACTACCCGGGGCTTTCGCTGCAAGCGGCTTGCCGCATGTGCCTGGTGGAAGTGGAGAAAACGCCAAAGCTGCAAACGGCGTGCACGCTGGTGGCGGTCGAGGGCATGGTCGTTAAGACGGATACGCCGCAGGTTCACAAAGCGCGCAAGGACATGATCGAGTTCTCTGCTTTCGAATCATCCGCTGGATTGTCCCGTTTGCGATAAAGGCGGCGAGTGCGAATTGCAGGACATGACTTTTCGCTACGGGCTGGACCACAGCCGTTTCGCCGAAGAGAAGCTGCATTACCCGGAAGAAAAGTGGTCGCCGCTGGTTTATTACGATGCGCCGCGCTGCATTTTGTGCTTCCGCTGCGTGCGCGTTTGCGATGAAGGGATGGACGTGAAGGCGCTCGGCGTTGGTTCGCGCGGCGTGAATTCCGTAATCCTGCCGAATAAGCCGGGCGAGCTGGCTTGCGAAGAGTGCGGCATGTGTATCGACATTTGCCCTGTCGGCGCGCTGACGAGCGGCACTTATCGTTATCAGACGCGGCCGTGGGAAATGAAATATGTGCCGGATCCTTGCACGCACTGCTCGAACGGCTGCAAAACGACTCTTGGCGTGCGCAACAATGAAATTCTTCGCGCTAACAACCGGGACCACTCGGGAGTGAACGACGAATTCCTTTGCGCGAAAGGACGCTTCGGCTTTGATTTCACGCACAATCCAGAGCGCGTGCGCGAGCCGCTAGTCCGGCGCAACGGGAAACTGGAAGCTGCGAGCTGGGAAGACGCGCTGGAAGAAATCGCGCGGCGGTTGAAGCAAGTTCACGAAAAGCATGGACCGAATTCGATTGGCGTTATCGGCTCGAATCACACGACCAACGAAGAAAACTATCTGCTGAACCGGTTTGCGCGGGCGACGTTGGGAACCAATAACATCGACCATCACCGAACTGCTGATTACGCCGGGCTCGCGGCTTTCTTGGGAACCAAGGCTAAAGACACGCAAGCCACAATGGCGGATGTTTATAAGGCGAATGCGGTTTTGCTGATTGGCAACGACGTGACGAATCAGAATCCGCTGATCGCGTGGCAAATCCGCACTGGCGTACGACATCATCAAGCCCGCCTGTACGTGATCAACGGCCAGCCCAGCAAGATTCATCGCCAAGCTGTGCATGGTGTCGAGACCGCGAAAGGCGGAGAAGCTGCGGCGGTACGTTGGCTGGCGACGGGCGAAGGGCAGTTGGAGCAGAACGTATCCGAATCGCTGGGGCAGATGAAAGCGGCGCTGGAAAAGGAATCGGACGTGGTGATTCTGTTTGGCGCCGATGTTCAAGGCGGGGCGATTCGCGACCTAGTTACGTTCGGCTCGCGTCTGGGTGGGCAGACGCGCTATATGGCCCTCGGCGATTATTCGAATTCGCGCGGCGCTGCCGACATGGGCATCCTTCCCGACCGGTTGCCTGGCTATGCACCCCTTTCAGACAAGTCAGAACGCACGCGATTTTCCAAGCTCTGGGGAGGTGAAATCGCCGCGGCGCCAGGGCTTACTGCTCGCGCGATGATGGAGGCTGCAGTCGCGGGCAAATTGAAAGCGATGTATGTAGTCGGCGGGAATCCGGTGAAGACTTTTCAGGTTGCGCAGCCCGATCGATTGGCCGGCCTCGAACTTCTTGTGGTTCATGACATGTTTTTGACCGAGACCGCCCAGCGCGCTGACGTGGTGCTGCCTGCGGCTTCTTCGTACGAAAAAGACGGCACGCTGACGAACACGTCGGGCGAAGTGCAGATGACGCATCGCTCGATAGATCCGCAAGGGCCGCGCAGCGACTTCGATTTGCTGCGCATTCTTTCGCATCAGCTCGGAATGCTCGGCCTCGGAACGCCGATTCGTTTGCGCACGCCGGAAGCGGCGTTCGATGAAATCCGGCAAAACGTGGCGGGCTACGATGTCTCGGTCGCTAGCCTGCTCGCGGGTGGTGCGGAACTCACAAGCGCGGCTTGCAAATCGCCGGAGCCCAACTATCAAGTGCCTGCAGGCGCGGTTTTCTCTTCACACGATAATCTATTTTCGAGCGGAACCCTGGGGCGATATTGTTCCAGGCTCGCATCCACAAAAGAGGCCAAAGATACGCCGTGGAGTTCGTCACCCAGCATGCAGTCCTGGTGGTATCGCTAGTCAAGATCGTCATCTTGCTGCTTTTGAGCTTGACGACGCTGGCTTACCTTACCTGGTTTGAACGCAAGGTCGTGGCGCACATTCAATCGCGCTGGGGTCCTTACTACGTCGGGGCGCACGGATTGCTGCAGCCGCTAGCCGACGGCGTGAAATTCCTCTTCAAGGAAGATCTGACGCCTCCGGGCGCGGATAAATTTTTGTACATCCTCGCGCCGTTTTTGGCGCTGTCGCTGGCGCTTACAACCATTGCGCTAATTCCGTTTGGCCCAGCGACCATTACGATTCTGGGGCAGCCCACGCAGCTGATTGTCGCGAATGTAAACATCGGACTGATGTTTGTTTTCGCCATCACGTCTATCGGCGTGTACGGCGTGGCCTTGGCGGGATGGTCTTCCAACAGCAAGTATCCGCTGCTGGGCGGGCTGCGAAGTTCGGCGCAAATGATCAGCTACGAAGTGGCGCTGACGCTTTCGGTCGTTGGCGTGGTGCTGCTGGCGGGCACGCTGAATTTCAGTGAAATGGTGGGAGATCAGAGCGGATATTATCGTTACCTGCCGTTCCTTCCCCGCTGGCACGTGTTTCCGCAGTGTATCGGGTTTCTGTGCTATTTCACGTCGGCGATCGCGGAGACGAATCGGGTTCCTTTTGATTTGCCGGAGGCTGAAACGGAACTGGTCGCGGGTTTTCATACTGAATATTCGAGCTTTAAATTCGCCATGTTTTTCATGGCTGAATACGCAAACATGCTCACCGTTTCTTTTCTCGCGACGATTCTGTTTCTGGGTGGATGGCTATCTCCCTTTCCCGAGAGCTGGACTTTTCTTCACTATCTGCCGGCAGTCGCGCTGCTAGGGCTCGTGATTTATCTGGGCTACGACGCGGCTGTCGTCGCAAGGGGCATTGCGCGAATTCAACTGATCGTGATTACTTTTGGCGCCCTGGTTCTTGGAGCGCTTTGCCTTCTCCCCGCGGTGATGCCGGTGATTCAGGGGCCGTTCTGGTTCCTGCTGAAAGTGGGCTGCTTGATTTTCTTCTACGTTTGGACTCGCGGAACGCTGCCGCGTTTTCGCTACGACCAGTTGATGTCGTTTGGTTGGAAGCTGCTGCTGCCGGTTTCGCTTGCAAATCTGGTGGGGACCGCGCTGTGGATTATCTTTCCCCTGCTGGTGAAGCACGGATGAGCCTGCCTTTCATTTTGTTTTTCGTTTTCGCGCTGGTCTCAGTGGGCGGGGCGCTGCTGCTGATTCTGGCGCGCGAGCCGATCCACAGCGCGCTAGCGTTGATTCTGGTGATGATGTCGCTGGCCGTGCTGTACCTGATGCTCGGCGCGGAATTTATCGCTGCTGTGCAGATCATCGTGTACGCAGGCGCGATCATGGTTCTTTTTGTCTTCGTGATCATGCTGCTGAATGCTGGGACAGAAGAGCGAACCGACTTTAGCAAGATTGCGAAATACGCCGGGCTTCCGCTTGGCATTTTCCTGCTTCTCGAGCTGGCACATTGGATGGCACATTCGCTGATTGGCAAAACGCCAGCTAACGGTGCAGGCTCCGCGAACGTAATGGTTTCGACGCGCGGTCTATCAATGCAGCTCTTCCAGAAATATCTGTTCCCGTTTGAAGCGACGTCGATTTTGATTTTGATCGCCATTTTAGGCGCGTTGGTTCTGGCGAAGAGGGACGAATGAGCGTCGTTCCGGTTTCCTATTATCTGGCGCTCAGCGCCATTCTTTTCGGGCTTGGCGTGGTGGCGTTCGTGTTCAAGCGGAACATCATCACGATCTTCATGGCTATTGAGTTGATGTTAAACGCCGTGAATCTGGCTTTTGTGGCCTTTGCGCGCGCGTGGAATCAACTGGACGGATTGGTGTTCGTCTTCTTTGTGATTGTGGTGGCCGCGGCGGAAGCGGCTGTTGGCCTGGCGATTGTGATTACGATTTATCAGAATCGCCGGTCGCTGAACATCGAGCGCGTGGACCTTCTGAAACTCTGATGCCGATACTCGATCATCTTTGGATCATTCTTGCGCTGCCGCTGGCCGGCGCGGCGATCAACGGCTTGTTGGGCAAGAACTGGTCGAAGCTCGTTGTGAACTCCGTTGGGATCGGGTCTGTTTCGCTCGCGTTTCTTTCCGTGCTGGAAGCCATTCGGGAATTTTCGCTGTTACCCGCCGGGCAAGTTTCGTTTTTCAAGAATTATTTCAATTGGATGTCGGCGGGATCGTTCAAGGTGGATTTCGCGCTGCAGATGGACCACCTGACCATCGTGATGTTGCTGGTGGTCACTTTTGTCAGCTTGCTGGTGCACATTTATTCCGTCGGCTACATGGCGCACGATGAAGGCTACTACCGCTTCTTTGCGTTCATGAATTTGTTCGTCTTCTTCATGCTGACGCTGGTTCTGGCCGCAAATATCGTTCTGATGTTCGTAGGATGGGAAGGCGTGGGCCTGTGCAGCTACTTGCTGATCGGATTTTGGTTTTTGAAACAGTCCGCGATTAGTGCGGGAAAGAAAGCATTCCTAACGACGCGGATTGGCGACTTCGGATTTACGATCGGCATTTTGCTTCTCTTCTGGACATTCAGTTCCGTGGATTTTGGGACGGTTTTTGCGAAGGCGGCCAACATGCCGGCCGAGAGCGCGACACAAGCGGGCGTGCTCACCTGGATTTGCTTGCTGCTTTTTGCCGGCGCGATCGGCAAATCGGCGCAGTTGCCGTTGTACGTCTGGCTGCCGGACGCGATGGAAGGTCCCACACCTGTCAGCGCGTTGATCCACGCCGCTACCATGGTGACTGCTGGCGTGTACATGGTTGCGCGCATGCATCCGCTGTTTTCGCGCGCTCCGATTGCGATGTTCGTTGTGGCAATCGTGGGCGCGGTCACGGCGTTCTATGCCGCCACGATTGCGCTGGTGCAGACGGACATCAAGAAAGTTCTGGCCTATTCAACCATCTCGCAGCTCGGCTACATGTTCCTCGGTTGCGGTGTGGGAGCTTACGCCGCTGGAATTTTCCATTTGATGACGCACGCGTTTTTCAAAGGCTTGCTCTTCTTGGCTGCGGGCAGCGTGATTCATGCGATGGGCGGGGAGCAGGACATGCGACTTATGGGCGGCCTGCGAAAGAAAATTCCGGTCACCTACTGGACCATGTTCATCGCCACGCTCGCGATTGCGGGGATCCCGGGGTTCGCAGGGTTTTTCAGCAAGGACGAAATTCTGGACGCGGCGGGTTCCGGACCTAACGCGCACATCACGCTCTGGCTGCTCGGATTGGTTGCTGCGGGGCTCACTTCGTTTTACATGTTCCGGCTGATATTTCTGACGTTCTTCGGCAAACCGCGCTTCAACGAGCACGAAGTGCACGTTCACGAATCGCCCAGGAATATGACTGTGCCAATGATAATTCTGGCGTTCTTTTCGATCGTCGGAGGCTGGTTCGCGGCGCCGCATCTTATGGGCGGGACGGATTATTTCGAGGCGTTTCTGCATCCGGTATTCGCATCGTATGGTGTCCAGGCAGGAATTGAGCAGGGAGCATCGCTTGCAGGCGCAGCCGGCGAGGCGGGCGGGATATCGCCAAGCCCCGCGATGGAATTATTCCACGCGTTAACCGGGCCGCCGGTGATTCTCGCAATCATCGGCTTGCTGGTCGCGTGGTGGTTCTACATTCGCAGGCCGGATGCTCCGAAAAAACTTGCCGAACGCATGCACGGGCTCTACACGCTCTTGCTCAATAAATATTATGTGGACGAAGTTTACGCGACGCTGTTTATCCGGCCGTTCCTTTGGATTTCTACAAACGTGCTGTGGCACGCGGTAGACGAGGGCGTAATCGACGGCACAGTAAACGGAGTTGCGCACGTGGCTCGCGAAGTCGGGGGGCAGGTTCGCGAATTGCAATCCGGAAATGCGCGAAGCTACGCCACTTGGGTGGTAATCGGCGCTGTGGGCTTTACGGTGTTGATGCTCGGATTCTGGGGAATGGTACGCTAGCGTGGATATGCCTTCTCACTTGCTGACGGTGATCACGTTCCTGCCGTTGCTCGGGGTCCCCGCGCTTCTGCTGCTTCGCGCGGACGATCACACATGGATTCGGCGAATCGCGCTCGCCATCTCGGTGGCTGAATTCGTGATTTCGCTCTTTCTGCTGCGAGGATTCGACGCCGTCAACGCGCAATACCAATTCGAGGAATATTACGACTGGATCGCTCGCGCGAATATCCACTATCACCTGGGCGTGGACGGCATCAGCTTGTTTCTCGTTTTGCTGACGACATTTCTGACGCCGTTCGCGATTCTGTGTTCGTGGCAAGCCATTCGCGAAAACGTGAAAGGCTTTTTCATCGCGCTGCTGGTGATCGAGACGGCGCTGATCGGTGTGTTCGTTTCGCTCGACCTGCTGCTCTTTTTCTTTTTCTGGGAACTGACGCTTATCCCGATGTATTTCCTGATCGGAATTTGGGGACACGACCGGCGAATTTATGCCGCATTGAAATTTATCCTGTACACGATGTTCGGCTCGATTCTGATGCTGGTCGCAATACTTTGGCTCTACAACCTGGCGGGGACATTCGATGTGCCGGATATTCAGGCGAAGCTGCAAATGGGACTTGTGATGCTGCCGTCACACACCGAACTTCTCCTTTTCGGGGCGTTCTTTCTCGCGTTCGCGATCAAGGTGCCGCTCTTCCCGCTGCATACCTGGCTTCCTGACGCGCATACGGAAGCGCCTACGGCGGGTTCCGTGATTCTTGCGGGGGTGATGCTGAAACTGGGCACCTACGGGATGCTGCGATTCTGCTTGCCGCTGTTTCCGGACGCGGCTCATCGAATGGCGCCGTACATCGCCGTGCTCGCCATCATCGGAATTGTGTATGGCGCGATGGTTGCCACAGTGCAACACGATTTGAAACGGCTGGTGGCGTACACATCGGTGAGCCACCTTGGCTTTGTGGTGCTCGGAATTTTTGCGTTTAGCACGATTTCGATTCAAGGTGCGATTTTTCAGATGTTGAGCCACGGGGTTTCCACCGGCGCGCTCTTTCTCGGCGTAGGCATGCTGTACGACCGGCGGCACACCCACGAGATCAAAGAATTCGGCGGGCTGGTGAATCCGATGCCGGTGCTGATGTCATTTTTTCTTTTTATCGCGCTGTCGTCGCTCGCGTTGCCGCCGCTCAACGGATTTATCGGCGAGTTCCTGATTCTGATCGGGACGTTTCAGAGCCATCACGCATGGGCTGCGTGGGCTGCGAGCGGGGCCGTGCTTTCGGCGATTTATTTATTGTGGGCCTACCAGCGCGTCGGATTCGGAGAAGTAACTGTAGAGAAAAATCGCACCTTGCCGGACGCTTCGGGACGCGAGCGGCTGATTCTCGTAATCATGGCGATTGCGATCGTTTTCATGGGTGTAGCTTCCCCGCTGTTTACGCGGCGCATGGAAGTTTCCACAAACAATTTGTTGCATCAGATGGAGCGGGTGCAGAACGTATCGCGGCCGGTGACGCCTGAACTGGGCGGAAAACAAACCGCCGTTTCACCCGGGCCGAGCAAAGACGCGTCGCTTGCAACAATTTCACTGAGGCGCGTTCAGCCGTGACTCCCTTCCCGTCCGAACAACTCGCTAATTTCCACCGGCTCGCGCCGGAGATAATTCTTGGTGTGTTCGGGATCGTCATCATGGTCGCGGACCCGTTTGTTCAGGCGGCTCACAAGCGCGCGTTAGGCTGGCTCGCGTTGATCGGCGCGCTCGCCGCTTTGGCCAGTGTTCGCATCGTGGCCAACGATCCGGGTACGGCATACAGCAACCTGATTCGCACGGATGCTTTCAGCGTTTTTGTGCACGCGATCGTGATCGGGGCTGGGGCGCTCGTGATTCTCGGGTCGTTCCAGTATCTCGAGGATGAAAATATCCAGCGCGGCGAATATTACGCGCTGGTATTGTTCGCAACCGCGGGGATGGGAATCCTGGCGGGGGCGAACGAGCTCGTCACGGCATTCGTCGGGCTGGAGATGAGCTCCATTTCGACTTACGTTCTGGCGGGTTTCCGGCGCCGCGCGCTTAAATCGAACGAAGCTTCATTGAAATATTTCGTGCTGGGCTCGTTCGCCACTGCGTTTTTTCTGTACGGCATCGCCATGGTGTATGGCGCCACGGGGACCACGCGGATTGATTTAATTTCTGCGGCGCTCGGAAAAATGGTCGTCGAGCACGGACAAGTTGCGTCGCTTGCGATCCTGGGTCTCGCGTTGATGTTCGTCGGCCTGGGCTTCAAAGTTGTGGTTGCGCCGTTCCAAGTTTACGCGCCGGATGTGTATGAGGGCGCGCCTACACCAGTGACTGCGCTGCTGGCGTCGGGGCCGAAGGCGGCGACGTTCGCGCTGATGCTGCGGATCTTTTACGTGTCATTCGGCTCGGCGGGCAATTTCTGGTTCTGGGCGGTTTGGATTTCCGCGGTGCTGACTATGCTGGTGGGCAATTTCGCGGCGCTGGTGCAGACAAACGTAAAGCGCATGCTGGCATATTCGTCGATCGCGCATGCCGGATATATTCTTGTGGCGTTTGCCGCGGGTACGGACATTGGCATTGCAGCCGTGCTTTTCTACCTCGCGGCGTATGCGCTGATGAAAATCGGCGCGTTCCTGGTGATTGCGCACCTGGGCCAGCAAGGTGAAAAGCGGCTGGAAATCACGGACTATGCGGGACTGGGGACGAAGCAGCCGGTCCTTGCGGTCTGCTTCTCGCTGTTCTTGCTTTCGCTGCTCGGATTACCGGCGACGGGCGGATTTCTGGGGAAGCTTTTTGCGTTTCAGGCTGCGCTGGATTCAAAGATTGTCTGGCTGGTGGTGATCGCGGCGATCAACAGCGTGGTGGGCTCTTACTATTACCTGCGCGTGATTGTCGCGATGTACTTCTGGGAGCCATCGAAGGAGTACGTGCCGACGAAAGTCGCGCCTAGCCTGACATTTGCTCTGGCGATAGCGGCTGCCGGCACGCTCTACCTCGGGATGTTTCCCGCGCGCGTCCTGGAGATGGCTAAGGTCGCCGCAGATTCGCTTTATCTGCGCTAATCCAGTGTTTCAGAGTTTGTGACGACCGGTCCGGTTCTGAGTGCTATGGGCTGTTAGCCACCGTTACGGATGTAATCGTGCTCCATCGGGAGCGTCGGGTGTCCAATTAAGCATATGCGTTTCCTCTCCGTTGCACTTTTATTTCTTGCCGTATCTCCACACATTGGAATCGCACAAACCGGGCAAAAGATCATGGTCAAGCTCGTTGATGGCCGCACCGGACGGACCTTGAAAAACCAGATCGTGGCGATTTGGCTGGCTGAGAAGGCTATCGGTGTGCCCAACCAAACCGTGCTTACTAACAATGAGGGAATCGCGGTTTTTCCAGTCCCTGTGCAACAGACTTCCTTTGTGATTGCGGGGGAGTCGCTCGTGGATTGCCGAATGCATATAAGACACGGAAGAGTGGATGAAGCCAAAACGTACAAAGAGGAGGTATACGTGTTCGCAGACGTTTTGGCTCACGGCGCAGTGGGAGCTGACACCTGCGGCAAAGCGACAGCGCAGCCTATCCCCGGGCAGCTCGTGCTTTTTGCACGCCCCCCGCATTGGTGGGAACAAGTAATGTGGGAGTGAGTTGACGTTAAATCGCGTTATCGTCTCACAAGCCCATCAGGTATGAGGCGAGCGTCGCGGTCTTCAACGTACGCTTACACTAAAGTCGTGCCCTGACGAAAATCGGAGTTGCGACAAAGACTCTTCAGCTCTGGGCGTTTCCATCAGCTTCTCGCTGCCGCTAAAGGTTGCAAAAAATAAAAGGCCCGGAGACTCGCTTGCAGCGAGCGTCCGGGCCTGAGTTTCAGAATCTACTAGTAGCCGACTTTGGCGAAGACGATGGCGAGAGTAAACAGCGCCAGGGTTTCAATAAACACCAAGCCGAGAATCATGGCCGTTCGAATCGCACCTGCTGCGCCGGGATTCCGAGCAATTCCTTCGCAAGCCGCGGCAGCAACCTTTGCCTGCCCCAGCCCGCAAAATGCCGCCGCGATAGCCATCGAGAAACCCGCGGCAAGCACGATGCCGGTGGCGACGTGCTCGGGAGGCTTCTCACCAGCGCCCTGCGCAAACACAGGCGCTGCCATCAGCCCGACGAATAACAACAACAGAAAGATCCCCGCTAGTTTTTTCACTCTACTTCTCCTTTGTATGAAGCGCCGCCAGGAGGTGGTTCCCGTCATCCTAAAGCAGCCGGGCTCACGCTGGTCGGCAATCAAGCCGAATTAATGCTCGTCCGCTGTTGCCATGCCAATATAAAGCGCTGGAAGGATGGTGAAAACGAACGCTTGAACGATGGCAACAAATAAATGCAATCCCATGAAAGCCACGGGGATTATGATCGGGAATATTGACAGAGCGTCCCCGAGAGCCGGATGTGCGTGGCTCAGACTCAAACCCGGGGCCATGCACAGGCCCAAAAAGATCACATAAATCAGCTCGCTGGCAAAAATGTTGGCCCACAAGCGGACGGTAAGCGAAAGCAAACGAGCCGTGTGGCTGATGATTTCTACCGGGAAAATCAGCCAGGCCAGCCACCAGACAGGGCCGGCAAAATGCTTGGCGTAACCGATCGGTCCATGGTGCCGCAAGCCGCTCCAATTGTAATAGGCGAAGGTTAAAATCGCGCAGGCAAGCGGAACGCTGGTATGACTCGTGGGAGACTCAAAAGCCGGAATCAGGCTGATGGCGTTGGCGAACAAAATAAAAATCGAAATGGATCCGACCAGAGGCAAGTAATCGCGGGCTCCGTGATCGATGTTCTCATCCAGCAAGTCGCGGATTCCCACGCCCATCGGATTCGTCAGAAGCATCTCCATCACCTGTTGCGTCCCGCCGGGACGATCCACCGAAATCCTAGGGCGCAGCCAGAGAAAAAAGAGCATGCTGATCAAGACGACCAAAAGCGATGCGGCGACAAAATTCGGTATGGGATAGGCGGAGTCTTTGGGAGTGACGTGAAACGCGGACAAGACGGCCAGCGCCACGCTGCCGAGCCATTTGTTCAACAGCACGGTAAACCAGTTTAGGTGCTCGTGCATTCCTTATCCCCGGCTCGATTGAAACGACGCAAAAATCTCGTAGAGACTCTCCGCAAAGGCGCCCGCCCCCAAGGCGAGCAACCCCAAGATCATCGCTACGAGAGGTACTGCAAAGTAGTGAAGACTAACATAGATAGCCAATGCTATCAACAAGTAGCGGCCCACGAACTTCAGGTAGATGCCAGCGGGAACGTGGGCTTGCTCGCTTCCTTCCTGGGCCTGGGCTACGGAGACAAGCGCACCCAAGCCTTGGTCCAGCCAACGGTAATTCAGCCAAGCCAGGGCGGTTCCGATAGCGATTCCTACTCCCTCTTTGTGGGATTTAGCGAAGAACCAAATCAGGGCAGCGGCAAAACCCAAGACCAGCGTGAGCCAGGCGATTCGGTGGCGTGCGCCATCCGAGACATCATTGTCCTGAGTTTCCACCGCCATCCGGATCATCCTTTTGCAATCTCCTGAGCATGTCGCGAACTCCCACAGCGAAACCGACGGCTCCGACAATCAGCATCAGCCAAGGCTTGGTATGCAGCCAGCGATCGAAAAGGTAGCCAAGCAGCCCTCCCACGAGCGCGCCGCCGACCAGCAGAAACGGGAGTTCCATCGCCATGGCGATCTGGCGGTTAGCTCCGCCGCTCGGATTTTTGCGCGGCAGAGGAGCTTGAGAAGCCATCGGCGATTCCGCTCTAGTAGCCGAACGGCGTGAGGATGGAATAGGTGGCCAAACGCAGGAACTGCTCGGGGAAAATTCCGGCGGCCAGAGTGATGATCACCATTGCGGCCAGCGCGAATTTCTGCGCGATCGAAATCACCGGGCGCACGGGATCAGTTGACTCACGCACCCACATGGCTGCAACCATCCGAAAGTAGTAATACACGGCAGGCAAAATATACAGGACCGAGAGAACGGCCAGATAGGTGTGCCCCGTCTCGATCAAGGCCCAGAAAACCAGCAGCTTCGCGAAGAAACCCGCTGTGGGCGGAATTCCGGCGAGCGAGAGCAGGAAAATCAGCATCAGCACTGCAGCGCCGGGACTGCGCTGCATCAGGCCGTTCAAATCGTCGATGTCGTCGCCGATCACGCCCTTATGCCGCAGCAGAATCACGATGGCAAAAGCGCCGGTATTGAAAAACGCGTACACGAATAAATAAAAAGCCATGGCCTGCAAGCCGCGCTGGTGGAGCGTGCCGTCGCGATTCACAGCGGCAACGAGTCCGAGCAAAATGTAACCGACCTGGGTGATCGAGGAATAAGCCAGCAGGCGTTTTATGTTTGATTGCGTGATTGCCGCGAGCGTCCCCACGGTGAGCGAAAGCACGGCGACCGCTTCCATCACTACAACCCAGTCCAGGTTCACAGGCCAGAAGACGGTGAGGAACAGACGCAACAGAAGCGCGAAGCTTGCCGCTTTGGACGCCACGCTGACGTAGGCGCTGATGGGAGTCGGCGCGCCTTCGTAAACGTCCGGAGCCCACTGATGAAACGGAACCGCGGCGATTTTGAAGAACACTCCGGCGGCCACCGTGCCGAGGGCTAAAACCGTGAGCACATCGCCGTGCCCGTAGCGCGTAGTGCGTTCGGCGACGGCGCTAGCAATCACTTGCAGGTTCGTCGATCCGGAGATTCCGTACAAAATCGAAAAGCCGTAGGCCAGGATGCCGGAGCTGAAAGCTCCCATCAGAACGTACTTCATCGCGGCTTCGTTGGATTTGCGATCGCGACGCAAAAAACCGGTGAGCACATAAAAACTGAGCGCCATGGTTTCCAGCGCGACGAACAGGACGATCAAGTCGTTGCCGCAGGCCAGAAACATCATTCCCACCGCGGCAAAAAGCATCAGGGCGTAATACTCGCCGTGCTGCTCGTGCTCGATTTCCATGTATTTCACGGAAATCAGAATGACGAGCGCCGTGGAAGCCAGGAAAATAAATCCGAAGAAAATGAAGAAGGGATCGATGATGATGGAATTACCGAATGCAGGGTAGGATTGACCTTGCATGCCCCTGAACATCAGCAATAGCGACGCGCCGCTCATAACCACGCCGATCATAGCCGTCAAGGAATTCCAGAATTTCTCGCGTTTCGTCAGCAGGAAATCGAGAAGCAGAGTACCGAGGCCGAAGAATGCGAGGATGGCCTCGGGCAAAATGAAAAAAGAATCCCGGCGCGACTGCTCGAAAACGGCTTGCCAAGGGACTTGAAGCATCTACCTCACCTCAGCCTGTGAAGACGGTGACGAAGGCACGATCGGTCCCTTTGCCGGAGGCATCTTCGCGGGGACAGCCATCGAGATTGGCGCCGCTCCTTCAATACCAGGCTGTATCAACTGGGGCGCCGAATAGTAGCCGGGGTGCACGCGCTCTACCAGCGCATGCACGGGCTTATCGAGAACGTCGAAGAGCGGCTTGGGGTAAATTCCGATCCAGAATGCCAGCGCCACCAGCGGAAGCAGCGTTGCGTATTCGCGCGCGTTCAAATCGGGCAAGTGTTCGTTCGCAGGATTCGTCACGTTTCCAAACATCACGCGTTGATACAGCCAGAGCAGATACGCGGCGCCAAGTATTACGCCGAGGACGCCCCAAGCCGCCCACTGCCAGCTCACTTCAAACACGCCGCGCAGAATCGTGAATTCACCGATAAAGCCGTTCAATAGAGGCATGCCCAGCGAGCTCAGCGTGATGATCAGATAAACGGCCGCAAAATTGGGCATAGGGGTCGAGAGGCCGCCAAATTCCGAAATCAAACGCGTGTGCCGGCGCTCGTAAAGCACGCCGACGATCAAGAACAGCGCGCCGGTGGAAATTCCGTGGTTAACCTGTTGGATGATGCTGCCGGAAAGCCCGAGAGGCGTGAGCGCGAAAATGCCCAGCGTGCAGAATCCCATGTGGCTGACCGAAGAGTAGGCGATGAGCCTTTTCATGTCTTTCTGCATCATGCAGACCAGAGCGCCATAGATGATACCGATCAATGACAACACGATGATGATCCAGCGGTATTTCACCGTCGCATCCGGAAACATGGGCACCGAGAATCGCAAGAATCCGTACGTTCCCATTTTCAACAGGACGCCGGCCAGGATAACGGAACCTGCGGTGGGAGCTTCCGTATGCGCGTCCGGCAGCCAGGTGTGAAACGGGAACATGGGCACCTTGATCGCGAAAGCGAAAAAGAATCCCCAGAAGAGCCATTTTTGCAGCCAGCCGTATTGCGCCGTGAACGGATGAAGCAGGATTTCCCGGATGTCAAAAGTGCCGCGATAGTAGTAAATCGCCAGAATCGCAAGCAGCATCAGCACCGATCCGGCGAGCGTGTACAGGAAAAACTTAATCGCTGCGTAGAGCCGCCGTTCGCTACCCCACACGCCGATCAGGAAATACATCGGTACGAGCATCACTTCCCAGAAAACGTAAAAGAGGACGAAATCGAGCGACATGAAAACGCCGAGCATGCCGGTCTGAAGCAGAAGAAGCAGGATGTAATATTCCTTCTCGCGTTTCTTGATCGCCGACCAGGACGAAAGAATCGCAATCGCGCCGAGGACGGTGGTGAGGATTACCATCAGGAAACTTAGGCCGTCGATCCCGAGCGTGAACTGCGCACCCGGGCCGTGCCCGCCGCCCAGTGACGGAATCCAACTGAGGTTCGTCACAAATTGGAACGGCGCGTCGCTGTGAGAATCGAAGCGCCACAAGAGCGGCAGCGATACCAGCAGCCCCAGAACACCGAAGATATTTCCCATCCAGCGATGGAGATCGGGCCGCTCGCGCGGGATGAAGAGCATCAATATCGCTCCCACCAGCGGAGTAAATAAGATCGTAGTTAAAATGTGGCTATCGGAAAAAAGCATCCATTCCCTCGCGTTCTTGCCTTAACGTATCGCGTGATGCGCGACGTAAAAGTAGTACCCAAAAAATCCAATCAAGCCGAGGACGATCAGCAGCATGTAGCTCTGCACTAATCCGTCCTGAATCAGCCGCACCGGATAGCTGAAGAGCCAAACGATGCGCGCGCCGAGGCGCACGGAACCGTCCACAATCCATGTATCCCACCAAATTGAAACTTTGGAGATGAAAAGCGTCAGCCGGCCTGCGCCATTTACGCCTGCGCCGTCGATCACGTTGCGGTCGAATGCGCCCAAAGCCAGGCCCAAGTCTTTTGCGCGATTTACGAACATCGCGTCGTACAGTTGATCCACGTAATATTTGTTGTAGACGAGGCGATAGAAGCCGCCAAAAGCGCTTGCGATCTTCGCAGGCAGGTCCGTGCGCTTCACGTACAAATACCACGCAAACAGAATCCCTAATACGACCAAGCCCTCGGACAGCAGCATCAAATAAAGCTCGCCAAGGCGGGAGCTGGGGCCTTTCAGTGGTTCCATGCGCGCTTCATGGGGCACGGCGATTACCGTCGAAAGAAAATGGATGAAATGGCTGTTGCCGCCGAATATTTCAGGCCAGCTGACCCATCCGCCGACGATGGAAAGCGCGGCCAAAATCACCAACGGGACTAGCATGGATTTCGGCGATTCGTGGATGTGATGTTCCGCTTCGTGATCCACGCGCGACGTTCCGTGGAAAGTCATGAAAATCAGCCGAAACATGTAAAACGCCGTCATGCCGGCGGTGAAATATCCAATGGCCCAGAGCACGGCATCCTTCTCATACGCTTTCCCGAGGATTAAATCTTTGCTGATGAATCCGGCGAAGGGGAAAATTCCGGCAAGGGCCAGCGCGGCGATGAGCATGGTCCAATACGTGGTGGGAATTTTTTTCGAAAGGGCGCCCATTTTGCGCATGTCCTGCTCGCCCGATACCGCGTGAATCACGCTACCGGCCGCGAGGAAGAGCAAGCCTTTGAAGAACGCGTGCGTCATTAAGTGGAAAATTCCAGCGGTGAACGCGCCGACGCCGCAGGCCAAAAACATGTAGCCGAGTTGCGAAATGGTGGAATAAGCCAAAACTTTTTTGATGTCGTTCTGCACCACGGCCATCGACGCGGCGAAAAGCGCCGTTACCGCGCCCACCAGCGCCACCAGTCCCATGGCCTTGGGCGAAAGTTGATATATCGCGTTGGTGCGCGTGACCATGTAAACGCCCGCGGTGACCATGGTGGCGGCGTGAATCAGCGCGCTGACTGGAGTGGGGCCTTCCATTGCGTCGGGCAGCCAGACGTAGAGCGGAATCTGCGCCGATTTTCCCGTGGCGCCAACGAAGAACAGCAAGGCAATCGCCGTAATTCGAGGATCGCCGATCGCGAACCCGCCGGCAGCGAGCGCTGGGCCGATATCCGTGAATCGGATGGTGCCGAGAAGCGCGGATGTGAGAAAAATGCCCAGCAGGAAGCCTGCGTCGCCGACGCGGTTAACGATGAAAGCCTTCTTTCCCGCATCCGAAGCCGACTTCTTGTGGAAATAGAATCCGATCAAGAGGTAGCTGCAGGTGCCCACGCCTTCCCAACCGACAAAAAGCAGGAGGAGGTTGTTCGCCAGCACCAGGATCAGCATGGAGAACATGAACAGATTCAAATAGCCGAAGAAACGGTAGTAGCCGCCTTCGTGCGCCATGTAGCCGGTGGAGTAAACGTGAATCAGGAATCCGACGCCGGTAACTATGAGGATCATCACGCAGGAGAGCGGATCGATCTGGAATCCCCAGTCGGCGACAAATTTGGCAATCCTGCCGTCGAGCATGTGGTACGGCACGGCGGGAAGCCACTCGAATAGAACTTTCGTCGCGACGCGTTCGGCCGAAGGTTTCGCCACAATCTGGAAGAAAGCGCCGACGGAAAAAATGAACGAAACGAAGACGCTGCCGGAACACAGCCAGCTCACAATGTTATTGCTGAGCCGCCGGCCGTAGAAAAGCATTAGCGCCGCTGTAATCAGCGGGAACATGGGGATCAGCCATATATGGTCGAGAAAAAATGGCTGTGCGTTCATGCGGCGTCCTTCACCATTTCAGCATGTCCATTTCGTCGGCGAGCAGCGTCTCGCGGTTGCGGAAAAATGCCAGAATAATGCCCAGGCCCACGGCGGCTTCCGCGGCTGCGTCGGTGATCACAAATATCGCGAACACTTGCCCGTCCACGCTGCCAAACATATGCGAAAAAGCGACCAGGTTGATGTTCACCGCGTTCAGGATCAGCTCGATGGACATTAAAATGATAATGACGTTGCGCCGGGTGAGCACGCCGATCACTCCGATAGTGAACAGCGCCAGGCTGAGCCAAAGATATTGATCCACGGGAACCATTACACCCTCCGCTTCGCCATCACCACTGCGCCAATCATGGCGACCAGCAGCAAAATTGAAGCAATCTCAAAAGGCAGCATGTAGTGGCCGAAAAGCGCATCCGCCACAGCTTCCGTGTTTTTCGGCGAAATGTCCGGAACATGTGGCGGCGGAAAAAACGATTTCTGCCCCATTTTTATGGCGAGAAATATCTGCGCTCCCAAGGCCAGCGCGAGCACTCCCGCTATAAATCTTTGCCGGTTGAATTGGTACTGCAACAGCGACACATCCAGATTTACGAGCATGATCACGAAAATAAAAAGAACCATAATGCCGCCGACATAAAGGATCACTTGGACGATGAAAAGAAATTCAGCCTGGAGCAGGAGAAAAACTCCGGCTGTAGCAAGCAGCGTGGTAATTAAATAAACCGCGCCATGGACGACGTTTCGCCGCGTGACCATCAGGATCGCGGAAACCACCGCGAGAGCGGCAAAAAAATAGAACAAAATTGAGTTCAGGACCATTTATTCACTTTCCGCCACCGGGAGCACACTGTCGACCTCGTCGTTCTTCGCGAGCCACATCGCCACTGCCAGGGTCACGACAACTGCGAGAATCGACGTTAGCCGCAAGCTCCAGCCCCATTCCCGGCTCATCAGCAGCGCTACCGCCATGGTGATCAAGTTAACTAGAGCCAGCGGGATCAGAAACCTCCAGCCAAGACGCATCAACTGATCGAAGCGATATCGTGGGAAGGTAAACCGGAACCACAAAAAGCAATAAAGATATCCGAATACTTTGGCCATGAACCAGAACGCGCCGTGAACACCTTGCAGCACGGCGGGCGACGCAAAGAGCGAGGCGGCCAAAATTCCGGCGATAGCCAGGCACAATCCGCCGACCAGAGCCATCACGAGTTTCTGGATTTTCACCGGCTGTTTCGGCGCGAGGAAGAAGCAGTACAACGCAACGCCAAGAACCAGCAATGCGGGCAATGCATCCAGCAATTCGATAGACGTGCCCGGCATATGGTCGTGGTAACTCGCGAACGGCCGCAGCCAGCCGCCGAGAAAGAGTGTGGTGGCGATTCCCGCAACGATGATCATGTTGGCATATTCGGCGAGAAAATAAAGCGACCAGCGAAAGCCGCTATATTCGGTCATGTAGCCGGCGACCAGCTCTGATTCAGCCTCGGGCAAATCGAAGGGCGCGCGATTTGTTTCCGCAATCGAGCCGACCATGTAGATAAAAAAGCCTATGGGTACGTAGAAGATGAACCACATGCCCTGGTCGTACTGCGCCATCACGATGTCTTTCATCGAAAGCGATCCGGCCAGCAGCAGCGCGGAAATCAATCCGAGTCCGGCAGCCGTTTCGTAACTGACAAGCTGCGCGGCACTGCGCAGAGCGCCGAGCAAAGAGTAATGGCTGTTGGAAGCCCAGCCGCCGAGAACGATGCCGTAAATCCCCAGCGAGCTGACGGCCAAGATGAAAAGCAGGCCGATGTTCAAGTCTGCGATCTGAAATGCCGGGCCGATGGGCAGTGCGGCATAAGCGAGCAGAGCCATGGTGACGCTCACCAGCGGGGCGAGCCAGAAGAGCAGCCGATCGGCTTTCTCGGGGATGATGTCTTCCTTGAGAAGCAGTTTCACGGCGTCGGCGATGGGCTGCAGCAATCCGTGCGGGCCAACGCGCATCGGCCCCAGACGCGCCTGCATGTCCGCCATTACTTTTCGCTCCATCAATACGATGTAGCCGGCCATTAGCGGCAACACCGCGACGATGACCACGGCGTAGAGCACGGGCAAAACAAGCCGCAAGATCGATGGCGTAAATAGATGACCCATTACCGGTCCACTTCCCCGAGCACGATATCAATCGTGCCTATGATCGCAACCACATCTGCTACCAGCGAGCCGCGCGCCATTTTGTCGAACGCTTGCAGATTAATAAATGACGGAGGCCGCACTCGTACGCGATAGGGCTGCGTGGTTCCGTCGCTCACGATGTAGTAACCGAGTTCGCCTTTTGGCGCTTCGATCGAGTGATAGACTTCGCCCGGCGGCGGCTTCAGGACTTTTCCGATGCGTGCCATGATCGGACCGGTTGGAATATTTTCGATAGCTTGCAGGCAGATGAGCCGCGATTGCCGCATTTCTTCCATGCGTACGACATACCTGTCGTAGGTGTCACCGGTCTCGCGCGTGGGGATTTCGAATTTGTACAGGTCGTAGGCGGCATAGGGCATGGCCTTGCGCAGGTCCCATTTCACGCCGCTCGCACGTAATACCGGGCCCGTCACGCCCAGTGCGATGGCGTCCGCAGCGGAAAGAATTCCGACGCCCTTGGTCCGTCCCACCCAGATGCGGTTCTCGGTAAGGAGCGTTTCGTATTCGTCAATTCTGTGCGTGAAATCATCGCAGAAGCGCTTCACATCCTGCTCGAAGCCGTCATACGTTTCGTACTGCAGTCCGCCGATGCGGAACGCGTGAGTGGTCAGGCGCGCGCCGCAATATTTCTCGAAAATCTTCAGAATTTCTTCGCGTTCGCGGAAGCAATAAAAGACGGGAGTGAGCGCGCCGATATCCAAAGCGTGCGTTCCGAGCCAAAGCAAGTGGCTGGCAATTCTTTGCAGCTCGGTCAAAACCGTGCGAACCACGCGCGCACGCAGCGGGGCTTCCGTTCCCAATAACTTTTCTACTGTTTCGCAATATCCCAGGCCATTCGAAACCGCGGCAACATAGTCCATGCGGTCCACGTAGGGCGCGAACTGCTGGTAACTGCGATGCTCTGCGATTTTTTCCACTCCGCGGTGCAGGTAGCCGATGATGCATTCGGAATCGACGACGCGTTCGCCGTCGAGCTTCAGCTTCACGCGCAGCACTCCGTGCGTGGAAGGATGCTGCGGCCCCATATTCAAAATAATTTCGTCAGCTCCCAGCACGGTAGTGCTGACGCTTGTAAGTTCGGTCGTGCGCGGGTCGCTCATCTGATTATTGGCCGCTCTCGATGCCCAGGTTCTCGCGAACCCAATCGGTGTCTTGCTTCAATATGTCGTAATCCTTTCGCAGCGGATATCCCTGCCATTCAACGGGCATCAAGATGCGCGTCAACTTCGGATGGCCCTCGAAGACAATTCCGAACATGTCGTAGCATTCGCGCTCGAGCCAGTTTGCGGCGGGCCAGATTTCGCAAACGCTGGGCACCGGTTCATTTTCGCCGGCATGGGCTTTCAGGCGCACACGCTCGTTCTTTGCGAAGGAATATAGAATCAAGATTATGTCGAATCTTTTTTCGCGCTTGGGCCAGTCCACCGAGGTTAAGTCCACAAGCATGTCGAATTTTTCGTCGTCGCGGCAATAGCGCGAGATTTCGCGAAGTCGGTCCGCAGCGATTGTCACGATGGCCTGCTTACGGTCGAGCGTGGCCTCGCGAATGGCATCGCCGAAACGCGCCTTTAACCTCTGCACAAGTTCGTTATCAAGAGGCAAGGGCTTGGGCGGCGCTTCTTTCGCGGGAGGGGCAGCAGCCTTGGGTGCAGCAGGAGCCGCGGGTGCGGCCGGTTTTGCAGCAGGCCCACCAGGAAAAGCGGGCGTTGCCGGAGACGTCGCGGACGGGACCGCCGGCTTCGCCGGGGGATCTTCAGGCGTCGCAGGCGGATTGGCAGCCGCGGCCGAAGCTTGCGGAGGTTCCGCCGGCTTCTGAGCTACGGGTTTCCCTTCCGCTCCGGACGCGGGCGGTTTCGAAGCGGAATCTTTTTCCGAAGGGTCGTTGGCCATTGGTTCGATTTCTACAATTTGTCCTTAGTCCAAAAGTCGCGAGCAGCCCGCCTTTTTAACACACCCCAAAAAACAGCGTCAATCAGGTTGAGAATTAAATGCGTTGCAGCCGCCCATGCGCCGGGACATGCAGAGCCTAGCCACTACTCCCAATCCAGCGCGCCCTTGCGATAAAGCCAAACGTAGCCGACCAGCAGAATGCCCAAGAAGACAAGCATGGATACGAGGCCGTATGCCCCTAACTGGCTGTACTTTATCGCCCAAGGAAATAAAAATATCGTCTCCACATCAAAGATTACGAATAATATCGCCACAATATAAAATCTCACTGAATAACGCCCTCGGGAACTTCCTTCCGGAGGCACACCGCACTCATACGGTTCCAGTTTGGCCCCCGTTGCGCGCATTTCGGGCCGGATGAATTTGAAAACAATCAGCGTGACGGCGGGAAAGGCCGCGGCGAGGAGTGCGTAGATCAGAATCGGGATGTATTGGCTCGGCATCTCCGAATCGAGAGCGTCATCCTAGCACACCAGTCGAGCGCCAGCCAGTGTCATCACGGAGAATTTAATACGCTTCATTGCTTGCCCTTCAACTCCGCGGGCCAATTGATTACAAGATTCGCGGGTGTAATTGTTTGGTTTCCGGCCGGGATCAGAACGAGCAGCCTACCGTCCGGAGCCGCAGCCACTTCACTCACTCCACCGTTGGGCACCGAATAGATCTTCCTGGGCACGCCCGCCTTGAACGAAGTCTGACTCTCAACCGGCAGGGCGATCACGCTGCCGCCTGCATCGATGTAGTACAGCATTTTTCCGTCATGACTCCAAGCCGAGAAGCGAGATCCAACTCCGCCGGTCAGTCCATCATTGGAAATCTGCCACTTCGCTCCGGGCCCAGGAAATTCCGTGGCGTAGAGCTCTGGTTTCCCCGATTCGTTGGAGCTATATGTAAGGAACTTACCATTTGGAGAGAGATTCCCGGAATTCTCAACTGCCGGCGTCTCAATCATTGGGACGAGTTTGTGTTCTCCGGCGGCAGACAAAGTTTCCACGTCCTGGCCTGTTTTGGGGTTCTGGACCGTAAGGATGAGCGTTTGGCCGTCTGCAGTCCAATCGGTGGGGAACTTTGAAATTTGATCCGGGGGAACTAATTGCTCTGAGACGCTACCTTGGAGGCCGATGGTACGTATCTCAAAGCCGTTCGTGAGTGAAACCGTCACACTTTTTCCGTCCGGTGACCAGATGCCGAAAACGGCGCCTTCCGGATTAAATGTCGCTCGTGAAGAACTCCCACGCTGCGAGTCAACTAGCCACAGATCTCTTTTTATCCCTGGTTGCACGCGAGTCACCAGGATCCGCTGTCCGTCCGGCGAAACCGAGGCGCCGGAATAGTAGTCGGGTTCGCCAAGCTTGCTGGCCTCCCCTCCATTTTTGTCGAGCCAAGTCATCTGGTATTTTGGCGAATAATCGGGCCGGTACACGAGCGCGCCGTTCTGGGAGACCGAAAAATTTCCCAACGATTTTCCAATCGAGAATTCCACCTGGCCCGCGACGGGAACCGGCACGCCACGGACAACCAGATGATCCGGATCAAATGGTTGGGCCACCAAATTTCCGTCCGAAACATAAAGAATATATCCGCCGGAATAGACCGCATTGGACTTGGCTTGCAAAAAGATGCGGCTGTCGGTTGAATCCAACGATCCGACGCCGAGGCCATCGTCGGTGGTAAACAGAAAGTGCTTACCATCGGGAAGGAAAGTAGGCCACCGATGGCTTTGCAATCCGGCGGATTGCTTGACGATGGTTGCGGCCGCGGGGGTTCCACCGCTATCGGGAATTTTGAATAGCGGCTCTTTGAGGCCGGGCGTGAATACGATTACGCCAGACTGATTCCAGGTGCCGCCGCGGCCCGCCGGTGCATCACAAAGAACCTGGACGACTCCGCCCGACGCAGGCACACGCTTCAGTTTTGAGTCGGCAAAGAAAGCGAGATTTCGACCATCGCCGGACCAAAATGGGTACGAGGCGCCGTCCGTGCCTTGCAAAGGCTGCGTGGTTCCCGAACTCAGCATCCGCACAAAAATTAACTGTTTGCGCTGGCCCTCCGCCACAAAGGCGACGGCCGATCCGTCCGGCGAGAGCGCAAACTGGTTGTCCTTGCCTATGGTTCCGAATTCGAATCCCTCAGGCGGATTCATCTCGGCATGGATTACCGGCATGGGCTCGGAGGCCTTGCGCGCGTAAAAGAGCGAACCAGCAATTCCGGCGGCGGCGATAATCCCGAGCACAGCTAGAAGTATTTTCCAGGTCAGCTCGCGTGACTTTCTTTGCGCAACCACCGGTGCGGGAACACCTGCCAGCGAGCCGGCGCTGGAAATCCAGATTAGTTCCCTCTTCAGATCGCCCGCGCTTTGCCAGCGGTCGTCCGGATCCTTGGACAGGCAGGTGGTGACAATGCGTTCCAGCGCCGGCAGCGACATTGGCTGAAGTTCACTGATCGGCCGCGGCTCTTCCTTTATGATTGCCGCGATCAAGGTGGCTTGGCTCTTCGCCGGAAATGCCTTCTGGCCGGTAGCCATCTCATAAAGCGTGGCGCCAAATGAAAAAATATCGCTGCGCGCGTCGGCCTCGCCGCCCTCGAGCTGTTCGGGAGACATGTATTGCAAGGTGCCAACAATCGTTCCCTGCACGGTCAATTGATTGCCGCGCGAGCTTCCCACCATAGGCTGGGTCATGGTCGGCGAGCTCGACATATCGGTGACCGCCGGCGCGGCGCCCTTCGCGAGACCGAAGTCCAGCAACTTCGCGCCGCCTTTCGTGAGCATCACGTTTCCAGGCTTCAAGTCGCGGTGGATCACGCCCTGGCGATGTGCTCTCTCCAGCGCCTCGCAAATCTGAATGGCGACGCGCAACAGCTCCGGAGTGGGCATGGGACCCTGCTCAATGCGCTTGGCGAGCGTCTGGCCCTCCAGATACTCCATCACCAGATAATCCGTGCTGTCTTGCCGTCCTATATCGTAGAGCGCGCAGATATTCGGGTGGTTGAGGCTGGAAACGGCGCGGGCTTCACGTTCGAAACGCTGACGAACTTCGGGCGCGTCAGCCAAATGCGGCGGCAAAATTTTCAGCGCGACGGTGCGGTCGAGCCGTGTGTCACGCGCGCTGTACACTTCTCCCATTCCGCCGGCACCGATAGGCGCGATCACTTCATAGGGCCCGAGGCGAGTTCCGGCAGTGAGTGCCATTCGCGGGGATTATACGCGAGCCGAGTTGCGCAGCAAGGAACAAAACTTCGCGGTTTTACGAAGGTTCGGAGTCATGGCGCGCGCCATGCAGGACCGCGACTGCGTGAGGCAACAACTCGGCGATAGCGTTGAGCGAATCGACGGCTCCGCGCGGGCTACCGGGAAGATTAATGATAATTGTCTCGCGGCGAATGCCGGCGACAGCGCGGGATAGAATCGCGCGAGGAAGTTTCTTGGAGCCTTCCGAACGCATGTGCTCGGAAAAACCTGGAATCAATCTCTCAACGACAGCCATTGTCGCCTCAGGCGTCACATCACGCGGGCCTAGGCCTGTTCCACCGGTGGTGAGGATCACGTCGGCGCTAGCCGCGCCCGCCAGTTCTTTTAAGACCGTCTCAATCGCAGAGCGATCGTCTCGCAAGACCATTGACGCCACAATTTGCCAGCCGAGTTCCTCACAACGAGTTGCCACGGCAGGTCCCGAGCGGTCTTCCTGCTTCCCGCTGCTCACGGAGTCACTGATTGTTAGGACGGAAACACGCATGGCGTGGTTTAAGGCGAACTATCCTTCGGTTACTTCCGCATCTTCGTCAGACGACTGATGCTGCTCTTCGTCAATTAGCCGCAGCGCTTCCATTAGCAGACCTGTTGTAGTGCGGGAAATTGTCGAGCGCGACGGCGCTACGTTGAAATCAATCTCAAATTGGCCGTCCGTCCAACGGACCGCCTGAAACACGGCCGCTTCGCCTTCCAGAGAACCGAAGCGAGCGTCTTTGCATTGCCCCGCGGAAAAGAACAGCTCGCAGTTTTCTTCGCCCCGGCGAATTGAAAGCCGGCAGGATTTCTGTCCCATTTCGAGCGATTGCATCAAGTCCATGATGCTCATTTCTTCCAAGCGACCTTGAATCACGCCCGGGCGAACTTGCCGCTTCTGCAATTTTTCAAGTTGCAGACGATCCACCACTTTTTTCGTCTGGCGCACCAGGTCCTTCACGAAAAACGGCTTGGAAATGAATTCCTCGACGCCTTCCACGATTGGGCGTAGTTTCTCTTCGATGTCGCCCCGGCTGGCTAGAAAAATAAACGGGATTAGTTTCGTCTGTTGGCGCGCGCGAAGCTTTTCATAAAGTTGGCGGCCATCGAGTCCAGGCATACGGTAATCGCACACAACCAGATCCGGCGGATCATCCACGATTTTCAATAGCGCGTCAGCGCCGTCAGCCGCTGCTTGCGCGTCACAGTGCGGCATCAAGCCCTTCATCAACAGGTCGAGGATCAGCGCGTTGTCATCGACCACCAGGACTTTAACGTCCTTCCCGGGAGTCATCGCTTTACTCGCTTTGCTTCGCGATTGTACTC
This sequence comes from uncultured Acidobacteriota bacterium, assembly GCA_963698005.1. Taxonomy (GTDB): domain Bacteria; phylum Acidobacteriota; class Terriglobia; order Acidiferrales; family UBA7541; genus Palsa-295. Next base: position 209,819 of record OY969113.1, on the reverse strand, counting down.
GCCGCTGCGACCGCCCGATTTTTTGACAAGATAGAGTTCCGTGATTTCCATGCCCCGTTCCAGAGCTTTGCACATATCGTAAATCGTCAAAGAGGCAACTGCTGCAGCGACCAGCGCTTCCATCTCGACACCGGTCGGCCCGGTGGCCGTGGCCTCCGCGGTCACCTCAATTCCATTCTGGCACACCTTCGCACTCACATCCACGTGCGTCAACGCCAGGGGATGACAAAGTGGAATCAGCTCAGCCGTACGCTTGGCAGCCGTAATCCCCGCAATTCGCGCGATTTCAAGAGGATTGCCCTTCGGCGACTTCAGCCGCCGCACGCTCGCAATCGTGGCGCGTTGCATGCGAACGAAGGCATGCGCCACAGCGGTACGCGATGTTGCGGCCTTGGCGGTGACGTCCACCATGCGGACGCGGCCAGCTTTGTCATAGTGCGAAGGTTTTTTCATCGCGAATGTTAGAAGAGGCCGCGGCGCGGCAAGATGTCGGCCATTTCGCCGGCTTCGAGCTTCAGTTTCGATTCATGCACAACCAAAAAACAATTGCCGCGAACTACCGACCCAATATCTCCCGATCCTTCCCAGTGCAAAACTTCTACAGTCGGTTCTCCGCCGGGCCACTTCACTCGCGCTGGAACAAAATGCGCGAGGGGAGGTTTTTCGTCCACGGGGTGCGCAAGCTTGGCCTTGAATAAATGCAGCGCGCCCGGCGAATGGCCGCTAAGGGATTCTATTGCCGGCACCACCAGCAGTTCGAATGTAACCATGGTCGAAACCGGATTTCCCGGCAGCCCAAATACAGGCTTGTCGTTGCACATGCCGAATACAGCGGGGCGCCCCGGCCGAATCGCCAGCGCATCAAAGAAAAACTCAATGCCAATCTCTTTCAACACTTGCTCCACATGGTCATATTTGCCGACCGATACGCCGCCGGTAAGAATCACAATGTCGGCTTCCAGTGCCTGCTCAATTCGTACGCGGAGTTCGGTAACGTTATCGGGCGCAATTCCGAGCACTAACGGTTCGCCGCCGGCGAGTGCAACTTGCGCAGCGAGCGATATGCTGTTGCTGTTGCGAATTTGAAATCGCTGGGGCGCTTGACCTACAGAAATCACTTCGTCACCGGTGGAAAGAATTGCGACGCGAGGTTTCTTCGCTACTACAACGCTGGATCGCCCAACTTGCGCGGCCATAGCGAGCTCTGCATAACCGAGGCGCTTTCCGCGACCCACCACGGTTTCTCCTACGCGCGTTTCCTGCCCTTCCAAGACGTAGTGTTGCCCGGCGCGAACACCGCGCTCAAAAACAACTGAATCGCCATGGACCTCGGCGTCTTCTTGCATCACTACGGCATTCGCACCGCGCGGGAGAGGCGCGCCTGTCATGATTTGTACGCACGCGCCCGCCTCCATTTGTCCCGCGAACGCATGGCCCGCGCGACTTTCGCCGATTAATCGCAGCCGTGTGCCGGGATGCGCGGCATCAGCAGCGCGCATTGCGAAGCCATCGCGCGTCGAACGGTCAAATGGAGGGTAGTTGCGGTCTGCAATCAGCTCTTCGGCCAGTATGCGGCCGAGCGCCTGCGATGGACGCTCCGCAAATTCAACGGTTTCTGTTCTAAGGCGGAACGCACTCGTACGCGCGTGAACAATCTCAATTACCTTCGCGCGTGCCAATTCGTAGGAAAGCATGAGGGTTTGTTACAGCCAGGACGCCAGCTTCGTTCCTCGTGGAACGATTGTAGCATCTCGCTCCGGGCCGGTGGATACCATCCCAATCTCAACTTGCAACTGGTCGGAGATAAAATTGAGGTAATCGCGGGCCGCCAGCGGCAATTCTTTCACATCGCGAATTCCCGGCGTCGGCGTCTGCCAGCCGGGCAAGGTGTGATATTCCGGCTCAACTTCCGCCAGTGTTTCGGCGTCGGGCGGCATCTCGGTCAAGCGCTTTCCCTTGTAACGATAACCGGTGCAGATTTTTATTTCTTTTTGGGCATCGAAAACATCCAGCTTCGTGACTACCAGAGAATCGATCCCGCTGAGCATTTTCGCGAAGCGCAAGACTTCCAGATCCAGCCAGCCGCAGCGCCGGGGACGCCCGGTAACAGCTCCAAATTCGTTGCCGCGTTCGCGGAGCGCCTGGGCGTCCAGATCGGGCATCTCCGTGGGAAACGGCCCGCTCCCGACACGCGTGGTGTAGGCTTTCGTCACGCCGACGACGCCCGTCAGCCGCGTCGGCGCCACTCCAAGCCCCGTAGCCACGCCGCCGGAAGTTGCATTCGACGAAGTGACGAACGGATAAGTGCCGTGATCGATGTCCAGCATGGTGCCCTGCGCGCCTTCGAACAAAACAGACTCGCCGTTATCGAGCGCGCGATTCAACAACATTCCCGTATCCGTCACCAGTCCGCGAATGTGCGCGGCCAATTCCAGATATTGGTCCAGCAGCCCCTCGGTTTCCAGCGGATGTCCGTACGTCGCCTGACTGATTGCATTCTTCTCGGCGATCACTCGCGCGAGTTTCTCCGCAAAACGCTCCGGCTCGAGAAGATCGCAAACGCGAATGCCGCGCCGCGCCATTTTGTCTTCGTAAGCCGGGCCGATGCCGCGCGAGGTGGTGCCGATTTTCGCTTCGCCAAGCGCCGATTCCGCAGCTTTATCCATCTCGCGGTGATAAGGGAAAATCACATGTGCGCGGTTGCTCAGAAAAAGGCGGCCGCGAACTTCAATTCCGGATTTTTTCAGGTTTTCAAGCTCTGCGACGAGCGCGGCCGGATCTACTACCGTTCCGGCGCCGATCACAGCTTTTTTGTTCGCGCGCAAAATACCGCTGGGAATTAACTGAAGAACGAACTTGCGCCCGTCAAAGATAACGGTATGTCCGGCGTTGTGTCCGCCTGCGTAGCGGGCCGTATAGTCGAACGAGGAAGCCAGATAATCTACGACTTTGCCTTTACCTTCGTCGCCCCACTGGGCGCCCACCACGACGATCGCTTTCGTCCGAGCTCTCTCCGTCACTCTTGCTCCCACTCCTCGCCAGGCCGCACCTTGCCCGCTCAGTCTGAAAACTTAAGCGATACAGGAGGGCTCGCACGGCCAACAGCGAAATACAATCCTACCCCCCGGTTACGTCCAAACGCAAGTCCAGCACGTCAATGCGTGCCGTCCGTAAGTTAGGTATCGGGATTTCGAATGTTCGGGCGCTCTCGCTTTAATGAGGTGAGTAGCAAAAGCAATCGCGGGCGTGGTCGTTAACCATGCCGGTAGCCTGCATGAAAGCGTAGCAAATGGTGGTTCCGACGAATCGGAAGCCGCGGCGTTTTAGGTCTTCGCTCATAGCGTCCGAATCGCGTGTGCGTGAGGGTAAGCGCTTAGATGTCGTCCACTTGTTCTTCTTCGTCCGGCCACCGACAAATTGCCAGATGTAACGGTCAAACGTGCCGAATTCCTTTTGTACTTCGAGGAACGCTTGGGCGTTCGAAATTGCCGCGGCGATTTTCAGGCGGTTGCGCACGATACCCGCATCCGCGAGCAGCGCGCGGACTTTTTGCTTGTCGTAGCGGGCAATCTTCTTGGCATCAAAGCGGTCGAAGGCACGGCGGTAATTCTCGCGCTTATTGAGAATCGTCTCCCAGCTCAAACCTGCCTGCGCACCTTCCAGAATCAGAAACTCAAAGAGCAGGCGATCGTCGTGCACCGGCTTGCCCCACTCTTTATCGTGGTATTCGATCATGAGGGGCTTCTGCGCCCAATGGCATCGCCGCTGCGGCTTGTTTGATTTTGCAATCATCGTGAAGTCTTAAGGAAGGGATACACCGGGTTCACGCCGATTTCTCACTCCCACCATTGTTTTGTGCGGCAGAAAGGCATCGTGGACACAAACAATCGGAATACCGGTCGCGAAGCTCGCTCAAAGTATTCTGGTCCAGCTTCACGCTCTCGCACCAGCAGGTTGCGGCAGACGCGCTGCACGGAAACTTCTCACCGCACGCCGCGCAAGCCTTCTGCGCCGGCGCATTCCCAACGGCTTGCGGGCCCGCTGTGCCGGCGCTCATGCTATCGCCTCTTCTTGTTGCGGAATCTGCGCTAGGTAATATGGCGCTGGAGAACTTTCACGATCTGGTCTTTCGGCACGGCTCCCACGAGCTGGTCCGCCACTTGTCCGCCCTTGAAAATAAGCAAGGTGGGGATGCCGCGTATGTTGAATTTTCCGGCAGCGTTCACGTTTTCATCCACGTTCAGCTTGACCACCTTCAATTTCCCTGCATTCTCGCGTGCAATCTCTTCCACCGTCGGCGAAAGCATGTGGCACGGACGGCACCAGTCGGCCCAGAAATCCACGAGCACGGGCTGCGTCTTGCTGGCTTCAATCACATCTGCGTCAAAGCTTGCGTCGCTCACTGCTTGAATGTCTGCCATGTTCTTTGTTTTCCTTGTCGAGCATCACCGGTCAGCGCCAGGCCGACGCCAGTTCAACTCTAGTGTTTAGATGTTCCAACCACCCGTGGGATTCTAGACCTTTTTGCTGCTTCGTATAGCGTGACATAAGCCGCCGCCGAAGTCTTCCAAGAAAAATCCTTGGCCATGCCATTCTTCTGGAGCACTCGCCACATCTTGGGCTCCTTGTACACTTTCAAAGCCCTTCGCAAACACTCCAGCAAGGCATTTCCGTCGTACGCATCAAACTTGAAACCAGTACCCTGCTGCGTCTTAGCATCAAAATGCTGCACGGTGTCGTCCAGCCCGCCGGTTGCGCGCACCACCGGTACCGTTCCATATCGCAGGCTGTATATTTGATTCAGACCACAGGGCTCGTAGCGCGAAGGCATCAGGAACATGTCCGCCCCCGCTTCAATCTTATGCGCGAGGGGATTGTCGTAGCCGATCTTAACACCCACCGACCGCGGATATTTCTCCGCCAACAACTTGAAGAACCTCTCATATTCCGGATTCCCCGTACCCAGCACAACAAGCGAGAGGTCCTCTTTCATCATCTCACCCGCCGCTTGCGCGATCAGGTCGAAGCCTTTCTGATCGGCAAAGCGCGAGACAATTCCGACTACCGGGCGCTCCAAATCCTCCGGCTTATCCGCGGGCAGCTTAAAAGTATTCAACAGATCCTTCTTGCAAGCCTTCTTGCCGTCGAGATTCTGCGGCGAATAATTCTGCGCGATCAAAGTATCCGTTTCAGGGCTCCAAATCGAATAGTCCACTCCATTCAGGATTCCTACCAACCTGTCGGCGCGCTGAACGATCACGCCTTCCAGCCCCGCGCCGTATTCCGGCGTCTGGATTTCTTTCGCATAGCGGCGGCTCACTGTAGAAAGGTAATCGGCGAAAAGCAACCCACCCTTTAGAAAATTAATCCTGCCGTAAAACTCGAGCGCGTCCATGGCGAATAGCTGTGCGGGCAGACCGGACTTGCGCAGGGCGCTCTGCGGAAACATTCCTTGATAGGCGAGGTTGTGAACGGTCAAAACCACGGGCAGAGAACGCACCGCCGGATCGTCCGCGTGCTGTGTGTGCAACAGAACCGGCACCAGCGCTGTCTGCCAGTCGTGGCAATGAATCACGTCAGGCAGCAGGACGCGCTTCGCAAATTCAATCGCCACGCGCGAAAATTCCGTGAACCTCTCCGCGTTATCCGGGTACTCGCCGGATTTGTCGCCGTAAGGCTGCTCGCGGTCAAAGTAACCGGGGTCATCAACGAAAAAATAACGCACTCCAGCGACGGAAACCCCTTCCGCGATCGACGGAAACCGCACCTGGTCGCCAAGCGAAACCGTCACACTCGAAACCAGCGTGGAAGTAACCCGATTGCCATGGTAACGCGGCAGAAGGACAGCCACCTGATGACCCATTTCCACCAGCGCCTTCGGCAAGCCTTCGATCACATCGGCCAATCCGCCTGTTTTCGAGTACGGCAGTCCTTCCGACGCTACAAATAGAATTTTCATCAGGCCTCGACTGAAAGAAAAACGGTAGCGGAACATTTCGGCTTCGTCAAGCCAGTCCTCGGGCTATCGTCCGCAACTACTGCAAGTAATTCCGCGGGACGATTTGCTCGCATCGTTCTGCGCCGCGTTGCTACACTCTCCTCCGGCATGGCTCGACAGCGCATGGGACAACATTTTCTAGGTGACGCCGCGTGGCGCCAACGCATCGTTAAGATTCTGTCGCCTGGCGCGAATGAATCCTGGATTGAGATCGGCGCTGGCCATGGCGAGATGACGCAATTGCTCGCCGGCGACGGCCGGCGCGTTCTAGCCATTGAAGCGGACTCGCGCCTGGCTGAAGATTTACGGCAAAAAGTTGGGTCGGAAGAACGCGAATGGCCAAACGTCGAGATTATTTCCGCAGACGTCCTCACTGTTGATTTTCAGAAATTGCTCGCCGGCAATTTTCGGGTGTACGGCAACTTGCCCTACTACATCACGTCTCCAATCCTGCGACATTTGTTCGATTACGCCGGCCAGATTCTCTCGATTCACATCGTCATCCAGCTTGAGGTCGCTGAACGCATTGTGGCGCGACCCGGTTGCCGTGAATATGGGTATCTCTCGGCACTCTGCCAGTTCTACGCCGAGCCCGAAATTGCGCTGCGCATTCCGCCCGGCGCATTTCGTCCGCCGCCCCGTGTGAAATCCGCGCTGGTACGAATGACACTGCCCGGCCAGCGGGCTTCTTTGAATATTACCGACGAGGAGCGTTTCCTGGAATTTGTGCTGGGATGCTTTGGCCAGAAACGCAAGACTCTGCGAAATAATTTGCGGTCTCTTGCTACGGACCAGCAGATCCATCAGGCCATCGAAGATTGCGGCCTGCGCCCTGATGCGCGTGCCGAGCAATTGACTCTCGCCCAGTTCGCATCTCTATTCGCCAGTCTTTCCTAGCTGGGGCTCTGCGCGTCCTACATATCCTCGATGACAGCCCGAAGCCGGTCGGGAAAGTTGGTCATAACGCCGTCCACCCCCGTGGCAATCATTCTTCGCATTTCTTCGGCATCGTCCACGGTCCAGGTGGCAACTTGCAAATCGGCGCCATGCGCTCGCTCAACGAGTTCTTGGGTCACCAGGGAAGCTTGAGGACACAGTTGGCGCGCACCCAACTCAAGCGCGTCTTTTACGTAATCCGTGCCAGGTTCATCCGCCAAAAATCCCATCATGATGGAAGCATCCACTCGCCGCAGCGCCGCCAACGTCGTCTGATCGAACGAGATCACGATAGTCCGCGCCGCATTCTCCGCCTTTTGCAACGCTGCCACCAGCGAATGGTGCATCCCCCAAGCTGCGTCATATTTCACTTCGAGGTAAAAGATCACGTCGTTCTTGCGCGCGAAATCCAGAACTTCGTCCAGGGTGGGTATGCGCTGACCCATGTAATCGCGGTCAAACCACTTGCCTGCGTCCAGGCGCCGAAGTTCCGCAAGCGTGAAGTCGCGAACCGAGCCGCGTCCGTTGGTGGTCCGCTCCAGCGCAGCGTCATGAATCGCGACGAATTGCGCGTCGCGCGTCAAATGAAGATCGGTCTCGATGAAACCCGCGCCTAATTGCACGGCGCGTTCAAATGCAGCCAGTGTATTTTCCGGGGCGTGTCCGGAAGCGCCCCGATGCGCGATGATCCAAGGTTTTCGCATGAACCTGGCTATCCTAGCAGAAAACTCAACCGCGACTGGTCGCTCCCGCGTCGCCGGTTGTAGAACTTACAACCTGGGCTATGAAGTACTGAAATCAAAGCTTCGCGGATTTAGCTCCGTAGGAATGCGCGGATCACCAGATGCAAATCATTTCCTAAATAGGACAATGCGTGGGTCCGCGGGGAAATTCAATCGATGCAGGCGTGCGTATTTTCGAATTCTGTTCGCTTTCAGCCCGTTCCAAACAGGTAACTTATTTATCTGCAACTAGATAAGATAACTACCCGACCCCGGAAGGAATCCACTCTTTGGTAAGCCGATTGCCAGCACTATATCGCCGCCCCCAGAGGCTTAAGCAATGTGCAGCGTGAGAATGCAAATGGAGCTTATGCCAGCGCCGGTGCAGGCGATGAACTCCGCCCCTGCCGGCTTCGACCCGGCGCGCGACCTCCCTGCGGGTTTCCTGGAATTTTTGTTACCGCTGCACCGATCGTTCACCCCTAGCCAGCGCGATCTGATTGAGAAGCGTACCGCTGCGCTTGAAGCATCCCATCAGGGACAACTACCTAACTACCGGCCTTCTTCGCCTGCAACGAAGGACGAATGGAAAATCGAGCTTCCCGGCTGGTGCATCGATCAGCGCAACCAGATGACGGGGCCGGCAGACGACGCCGAGCTCGTGGTGAAAATGCTGAATTCCGGCGCTCCCGGTGTGATGCTCGACCTCGAAGACTCCATGGCCAACGATTGGACGCATTTAATGCAAGGCGTGACCAACATCCTCGACGCTCTGCGCGGAGAGCTTACCTACGTTGACCGCAAGCGCGACCGAACAGTCGGCATCCAACCAAGCGACACGGTGATTTCGCTCCGGCCGCGCGGTTTGCATCTTCGCCAAGCCAAGATTCTGGAAGGCGAAAGGGTTTGCGCCTCCCTGTTTGACGTAGCGCTGATCGCGTTTCAGGTGGATCCTGCCAAACTGAAGCATCCGCTCACGTTTTATATTCCTAAGTCTGAATCTGCCGAAGAGGCCACCTGGTGGCGCGGTCTTTTTCAGGCAATAGCACGCTGGAAGGGATGGCCTGCGAACTACATCAAGTGTATGGCGCTGGTCGAATCCCACCCTCTTGCTTACCAGATGGAAGAATTTGCCGGGCACTTGCGTGAGCACATCCTCGCGCTAGACCTAGGCCGGTGGGACTACATGGCTAGCCTGATCCATTTCAATCTGCACGATCCGAATTGGGTGCTTCCCGACCGAAATACCATCCCGCACGATGTCGCGTTCTTTCAGAACTTGCGCAATCTCTTGCCGGATACGTGCCACAAACACGGTCTGCTTGCCATCGGCGGCATGACTGCGCTATTTCCCAGCCGCGAAGATGCTGAGCTAAACGCGCGCGCCTTGGCGGTTCTCGAAAAGGACAAGAAAAACGAAGCCATGTCCCTGATGGACGGCGCATGGACCGGCCACCCCGATCAGAACGAAATCGCGGTGAAGCAGTTCCCTTCGCCCAACCAATTGAACGCGCGGCCTGCGAGCCAAGAGCCGCATCCGGACCTTCGCCCAGTTCCAAAGGATGTCGGCCAGCGGACTCTTGCCGGCACACGCGCGGCCGTCCGCACAGTAATTCGCTATCGCAACGGAGTGCTCAATGGGCGCGGGGCCAGCTTGCTCGACGGTTACATGGAAGATCTCGCCACAGATCGCATTTACCGCCTGATGATCGCTCAGCGCGTGCGCCACCGCGATGTTGTCCCCATTCTGGATGACAACGGCCGCGATATTCCCCATACACCGGAACTCGTCACCCGCCTTTTCGATGAGGAGCTCAAACGCATTGTGGGTGAGCTTCCGGCGGGCACGTCCGAAGACGTGATCGAACGATACACTCAAGCGCGGATTTTGAGCGAGAGGATGATCGTTACGGAGGAGTTCAATCCTCAATAACGTCATTCGAGAAGTTGCACAGGTGTGATAACTTGTGCGCGTTCGAAGATGCGGAAACAGGAGCAGTTTAGATTTAAAGGCAACAGGGTCCGTCGAAACAATTGAAGCCGCACGGGGAACGGGCGGCTTTGTACTGAGGAATTCGACGGCAGCGGCCCTCGACCGTACCGGCAGTTTCAGGACTTTTCGCGCTCGCCCCGCAGGGCGCAGCAGCGCGCTAAGCTCGATTGCCGAAGCGGTTCGCGCAAGGGAGGGGGAAAGTGGCGCTGTTCGTTTTATTTATCGTAGCTGTTGTTGTCGTGCAAACGTGGCTCGACTGGCGCGACGCTCGAAAAAACTGGGTTCTTCCGGAGTGGGCCAAAGGCGTGGCGCTGGCAGGGGCGCTAGGAGCTCTTCTCACCGCTACAACTTCATCCGCTTCGTTCTTAATGCAGGATGCGGCGGGAGAATGGAACGGCGGCGGATTCGGTTCCGGGCTGTTCTGGGGAGAACTAGCCTTCTTGCTCTGTGGCATGGCTATTATCATCTTCGCGGTGCGGAAGAAACGATTGCGCTTGCTCTTTGCGCTGTCCGCGCTGCTGATCGCCGCCTTTTGGCTGGGCGTGGCGCTCTCGTCATAAACGCGTAAGGCGTTCCACCCGCTGGTCTCTTTGCTCTCAAATTGCTTGGGAGCCCATACCTCCTGCTTTTCTCCGTCATTTGCCGCCATTCGCCGGTAACCGGCCGCCATTCGCCGAAAACGTAGAGACCTGCTTCCCGTTTGCCTCTAATCTCGCACCATGAACGGCGACAAAGCTTCAGCGGGAGACGAGAACATGACAAACGCGAATCGGCAGGCGCAATCGGCAGCTTCAACTTCCGGGTCAGCAGCCATATCGGCAGCGGCCTCGGTGTTGGTCCTGGTAGGCATCGTATTTCAAGGCGCCGAACTCGGCTATGGCCATATCGCTCCCGCGAATTTCTGGCAATTTTCCGTCCTGGCAACGAACATTTGGAATATCCTCTCGCTGCATATGAATATCTCTAGCATCCAGGAATTCTGTCGCTTCTGGCCGCTGCTCCTGGTGGGCTTCGGCTTGGCCATTATGCTGGCCGCTCGGGAAAACCGTTCCCGAGGCCTTTCTGGCAGCCGCAAAGAAGGGAACCATGGGCTGTAACTCTAGGAGCTTTAGCTGGAGCCTTACTTTCGGGCTACTCATCGCTGCCGCTGGCGTCATTCTGTTGCTCGATCAGCAGGGCATCATCGACGCGAACAAGGTCTTTCAATATTTCTGGCCCGCTCTTTGTATTTCGTTCGGCTTGGTGAACTTGTTTCAAACCGGCGGACGGCGCACCTGGGGAATTATTCTGCTCGTAATCGGTGTACTTCTTTTGTTCGATAGCCTGGGCTTCGCACACGTCGGGTTTCAATCCATCTGGCCCGTGATCATTATCGCGGTCGGCGGTTTGATGGTATGGCAGGCAATCGCTCCTCACTCCAGCCTCCTAGGCGAAAGAGCCGCTACCTGGCGCGTGCGGCTAAACGAGTGGCGCAAGGGCGATTCATCGGATTCTGACTTTAATCACGTTGCGATTCTTGGCGGTTTCAAGCGCCGGGTCACCGCCAAGAATTTCCGCGGCGGAAGCGTCATGGCCATCATGGGTGGCTTCGAGATTGATCTGCGGAAAGCCGACATGGAAGGCGATTCAGCCGTGATTGATGCGACCTCCATTATGGGCGGCGGTGAAATCAAGGTTCCGGAGACTTGGCGCATTTCGCTGGACGGCCTGGGGCTCATGGGCGCGTACGTTGACGAGACTCATCAAATTCCGCCAACCGACGGCACGGCACAGAAGCATTTGATTGTGAAAGGAATCAATTTCATGGGCGGCGTCGTGGTCAAGAATTGAAGCAATCGCATGCACCCCATATTTTCTCAACTTCGGCGGCTCGGCCTTTACCTTCTCGTCTGGATTCCCATCGCGGGGATGCTGGCTTACCTCCTCACCATCCCCGGCCAGATCACCCCGCGCGAAGCGGTGACCCTTGCGATTCCGCTATCGCTCATCTACGCATTCGTATGCCTTTCCTCTTGGTACTCGTGCCGCGGAAACTCGCTCGAAAAGTACGGACTAGGACGCTTGGTGACCACGCACGTCACCGCCGCCCTTATCGCGAGCATTATCTGGGCGTTCGTCGCGGTCACGTTGGCTAGCAGTTTCTCGAAACTACCTGCATTTACTGGACTCAGCGCGCGGTTCCGTCCGGAAATCCCAGTGATCGTAGGCTCCGGTCTGTTGCTTTATCTCCTTTCCGTCACGTTCTTCTACATCATCATTGCTGTGGACCTCTCGCGCGACGCGGAAGCCCGCGTGATGCAAGCCAGCGTGCTGGCTCGCGATGCAGAGCTAAGGGCGCTGAAGGCGCAGGTGAATCCCCACTTTCTCTTTAACAGCCTGAATTCGATTAGCGCGCTTACAACGTCCGACTCCGCAAAAGCGCGAGAAATGTGCATCCTTCTCGGGGATTTCCTGCGCCGCACGCTCGGCCTCGGCGAAAAAACTGCAATTCCGCTGGAGGAAGAACTTTCCTTGATCCACGCGTTCCTAGCCGTGGAAAAAGTCCGCTTTGGCGCCCGCATCCAAATGGAAGAAAATATAGATAAGCGCGCGCTGGACGTTCCAGTTCCGCCGCTGCTCCTCCAGCCCTTGGTGGAAAACGCAGTCGTGCACGGAATCGCGAATCTTGTCGAGGGCGGATGGATTCGCCTCAGCGTCCAGTGCGACAACGGCGGCGGCGACATATCTATCATTGTCGAAAACCGCTTCGATCCCGAAGCGCCAGCTCGTCGCAGAAATGGCGTGGGCCTCGCCAACGTGCGCCAGCGCCTGCAAGCGCGTTACGGAAATCGCGCCAGCTTCGCGGTGAAAGCAGAGGCTGACTCCTACCGCGTGGCGCTAACCTTCCCGGCAGAAAGGACGTTACAAACCACATGAATCGCGAAGCCGGAAAGAAAATCCGCGCCGTGATTGTTGACGACGAAGAGCTCGCCCGCCAGGTGCTCCGCGAATTTCTTGGCGCGCATCCGGAAATCGAGCTCGTCGCCGAATGCGCCAACGGGTTCGAAGCCGTCAAGTCCGTCACCGAACTGAAGCCCGACCTGCTCTTTCTCGATATCCAAATGCCCAAGCTCGACGGCTTCGAAGTCCTCGAACTAATCGGCAACGATCTGCGCGTAATCTTCGTCACCGCATTCGACAGCTACGCCATCAAGGCGTTCGAAGTCCACGCCGTGGATTATCTTTTGAAGCCCTTCGGCACTGACCGCTTCGAAGCCGCTCTCAATCGCGCCAAGGAACGGCTATCCGGCAAGTCTCCGCGCGCCGAGATGCCTCCCGCAGATCTGGCTGCCGCCGCGCGCCCGCCTTCGCAATATCTCGACCGCATCGCCGTGCGCGATGGCACGCGCGTCTTCATCATTCCGGTCGCGAAGCTCGACTACGTGGAAGCGCAGGACGATTACGTTGCTCTTACAACCGAAGGCAAAAAGCACCTGAAACAGCAGACCATCTCAAGCCTCGAATCCGCGCTTGATCCTTCGCGTTTCCTGCGCATTCATCGCTCGTACATCGTGAACCTCGAACGCGTCGTCAAAGTCGAGCCCTACGCAAAGGACACTCACGTCGCCGTCCTCACCAACGGCACCCAACTCCCCGTCAGCCGCTCCGGCTACGCCCGCCTCCGCGCCTTCCTCGACCGCTAAACCGAGGTTGTGCCTCTTGAATCTCAAAAAATAGCTGATGAGGTGCGCAATCATAATTTATGATGGCACCTGTGTACGAAAGGGCTTGGCGTCAGCTCAAACATATCCGGGTAACGGCTGCGTCCGCTGTGCTTGTCTGGATACTTTGGCTTCTGGTGGAACGGTCGGTAGACCCAACTTTCGTGATCACGCGACAATTGGCGATTAGCTTCGTGGCCTGCGCGGCCTTTTGGAGTTATGCCATTCTAAGATACGAATGGTGGCGCTGCCCCCGCTGCCGTCATTCTTTCCAGGTGGCCGCGCTTATCGGGCCGTGGACTATTTGGCCGCGAAAACGGTGCGTCCACTGCGGCCTGGAAGTGGGCACCTAGCGCGGGGTCCGCAGCCCTCCGATACCCCATTCCCAGGCGTCCTAGCCCATCCGTACCCTAGTCCTACCCCTCCTCTTTCTTGCGGCAGACAGGCTTTCGTAGTAGCCTCCGCGGATGCCCCCGAAGGCCAAGAGAGGCTCCCCCCGGCAGGGCATCAAGAGTCCCAAAAGGAGAGGCAGGAAAATGGCATCCCCGGCGAAAGTTCCCAACGCTACCAACAAAGAGAATCCCGAAGGCGCGAACGTAGACAAGATACGCGACATCCTGTTCGGCTCGCAGATGCGCGATTACGAAAAGCGATTCGTGCGCCTCGAAGACACCGTCACAAAAGCTCTCGACACTCTCCGCGAAGATATGACCAAGCGCCTCGACACTCTGGGCAGCTTCATCCGGCAGGAAGTCGATTCGCTCAGCACGCGCTTGAAGAGCGAAAAGTCCGAGCGCACCGAAGCCTTCAAGGAAATTTCGCGCGAAATCAAAGACGGCGGCAAAGTGATCGAGAAAAAGCTCTCGCAACTTGAAGAGCAGATGTCCGACGGCCAGGGCGAGCTGCGCGCAAAACTTCTGGAGCACTCCAAGGCTGTTTCCTCGGAAATCGACAAGCTGCGCCGCGATACCGCCGCCGCGCTGAACCGCGAAGTGGACGTGTTGCGCGATGAAAAAACCGACCGCGCCGCTCTTGCCGACCTCTTCACTGAATTCTCTCTGCGGCTGAAAAATAAATTCGAGCTGCCGGAGGAGTAGGTAGAGCGAGCTGCCAGACACGCACTCAACGGGCGCTTCTGAGCGCCCGTCGAGAAAAACCTTAACCTTTCAAAATGCCTGAGCAAGCCCAACGCCGCGCCCCGCAGGGGCAACCAGAGGAAAATCCGCCGGACAACAACCACGCCTACGAAGAGCTGCGCCATTTAATCGTCGCGCCCGAACAGGAAGAAATTGCGGATATTCAGGAGCGCCTCGAAGATCTCGCTCGTCGCACTAAGGATGTCAGCACCGTGGTCGCCGAGGCCATCACCATGCGTCGCGATCAAGGCGGCGACCGCGCCTTGGCCGGCGCTTTGGCTCCCACCATCCAGGAAACTCTTCGCGAGTCGGTCCGCCGAGATCCGCATGTTCTAGCCGACGCGCTGTTCCCGGTGATGGGCCCGGCGATTCGCAAATCAATTGCCGAAACGCTTCGCACCATGCTGGAATCGTTCAACCAGGCCCTCGAACACAGCTTGTCAGCTCGCGGAATCAAGTGGCGCATTGAAGCTTTCCGTACGGGAAAATCTTTCGGCGAAATCGTCTTGATGCACAGCCTGCTCTATCGCGTGGAACAGGTTTTCCTGATTCACCGCCAGACCGGACTGGTGCTCAATCACGTCGTCGCGACGTCGGTTCCCACGCAGGATCCTTCCATGATTGCCGGGATGCTTTCCGCCATTCAGCAGTTCGTGCGCGATTCGTTTGATTCAAAGAACGAAGAAACGCTCGACAGCCTGAACGTGGGCGAGCTGGAAGTATGGATTGAAGAAGGTCCTGACGCCGTGATTGCAGCCGTGATTCGCGGCCACGCCCCGGCGGATTATAGGCTAGCGATGAAAGAGGCGCTCGAAGAAATCCAGCGGCTGTATAGTTCCGGGCTCGCGAATTTCAAGGGCGATGCCGCTCCCTTTCAAGCGGCCGACGAACTCTTATCGCGTCTTCTCGCAACGCAGCATCGCGAACCCGTCGCGGCAAAGAAACCGCGCGCAGCACTCGCGACTCTGGCCGTGCTCGGCATTCTCGTGCTCGGCTGGATCGGCTACTCCACATACCTTTTGTGGGAATGGTCGCGATTCCTTCACGCCGTTCGCGGACAACCCGGCATCGTGGTGATCTCGTACGACAAGCAAGGTGGCCGCTATCACATACGAGGATTCAAAGACCCGCTCGCGCCCGATCCCAATGCCCTGCTGAGCCAGGCAGGCCTCGATCCGAAAGACGCAGAGTTTGATTTGGCGCCCTACTATTCTTTGGACGACGCTATCGTGGCCCGGCGTGCCCGCCAATTCCTGCGCGCTCCGGAAACGGTTACGCTTTCCGAACATCAGGGAGAATTGGACGTGGAAGGCACCGCCTCGCCGCAATGGATCTCTCGTCTGGCGGACCGCTTTGCCCTGATTCCCGGCGTCACTGCCATTAATGTTTCTCATCTGCAAAATGCGCACTCGGCGCAGCTCGATCCACCGAAAAAGGTAATCGAGTCCATAATCCTGGTCTTTCCCATCGGCCGGGCCGAGCTTGAACCGGGCCAGGAAAATATAGCCGCTCAAATGGGAAAAGAAACCCGCGACCTGATCGCTGAAGCAAATCGTCTCGGCGAACAGACTTCCATTCAAATTATCGGGCACACCGACAGCACTGGCGTCGATAACACGAATTTGCTGCTCAGCCAGCAGCGCGCCGAACGAGTCCGCGAAATCCTGCTGCGCGGCGGCATCCAGCCTGCAAATTTGACCTCGCGCGGAGTCGGAACCACGCAGCCTTTGCGCACCGAAGAGACCGAAGAAGGCCGTCGCGAGAACCGCAGCGTCAGCTTTAAAATCACTTTTACTCCCACGTCTCCCGTAAACTGAACGAGCCTCGAATGCTCCAAAAGAAAATTTGCATGCTCGGCTCGTTCTCTGTTGGCAAGACCAGCCTGGTCCGCCGCTTCGTCGAAAGTATTTTTTCGGATGCTTATCAAACCTCCATCGGCGTAAAAATCGATAAGAAGGTCGTCCGCGCGGGCAACGAAGACGTGACTCTCGTTTTGTGGGATATTCATGGCGAGGATGTGTATCAGAAAATTCGGATGTCCTATCTACGGGGCATGTCCGGCTATTTGCTCGTTGTGGACGGCACGCGCCGACAAACGCTCGACGACGCTCTCGCGTTGAACGAACGCGTAATCCAGGAAGCCGGGAAAGTTCCCGCCGTTCTGGTGTTCAACAAGAGCGACTTGGCTGGAAAATGGGAGATCGACGGCACGCGCGAGTCTGAATTAACCGCCGCAGGATGGAATATAGTGCGCGCCAGTGCCAAGACCGGCGATTCCGTTGAAGAGGTTTTTTCAAAACTGACGGCGGCCATGTTGGCGGAATAATGTCTTCCAATTCACTTTTCGAGTCATTCCTTGCCGATCAGGGCTATGCCTTGTTCGAATCGCTCGGCGATGGCGATTTTTCAGCGGTAGGAAATTGCCCGGCCTGGTGCCGCGAAATTTTCGCAATTCAATCTGAAACCGGAAAACGAAACCGTCTTGCCGAAAAATCGCTGTTTCTCGAAAACTTCCTGGTGGATGCCGAAGAATTCTGGAATACCAAGTCCGAAGGCTCTGCGAGTTCCGGCAATTGGACGGAGCGCGGTAAAGATGGCCGCGACATTCCGCTCGAAGCCTTCGCCCTCTCTCTGGATGGCAAGAAAATCCTGATCCTGCGAAATCTTTCCGCCAACTTCGCGGAGCAGCAGCAATGGTTCCAGACCGCTCGCGATTCCCTCCTAGTCCACGAACAGCTTCTCAGCGAAATTCAGAAGAAAGAAATTCTGCTGCATTGCATCGTCCACGATCTTTCCCAGCCTCTTAGCGCCATGACCGGCTGCTTTAATCTTCTGAGCCTCGAACATCTGCCGGCCGGGCTTCGCAAACTCGTTGAAACGGGCCAGAGCGAGTCGCAACGCCAGGAATTGATGATTCGCGCCATTCTTTCGGCATTCTCTGGAGACTTACTGGCGCAGCAATCAACGTCTGACAAGGGCGCGGCGGCTCCAAACCTGGCAACCTGCGCGCAAAAGGCTATCGAAGAATTTAGCTCGGCGTTCGCGGATAAAAACATACACCTTCGATTCGATCCGCCGCAGGCTGCGTCATCAGACTGGCGCGTCGTAGGCGATGCGCCGCGCCTCGATCGAGTTTTCGGCAATCTGCTCGAAAATACGCTTCGCTACAGCCCGCCGAAATCCACTGTGACCGTTGGCGTCGAAGATCAGGGCGCGTATGTGGTTGCCTTTGTGGACGACCAAGGCCCCGGTCTTCCGTCGGACTTGCCCGCAAATCAACTATTCGCGCTTTTTTCCAAGGGAAAGAGCCATTCCGGCAAAGCAGGCCTGGGACTTTATTTTTGCAAGATTACTGTCGAGCGCTGGGGCGGAACAATCGGGGCCGAAAGCCGCGCCCAGGGCGGCTCGCGTTTCTGGTTTCGGCTCCCGCGCGCGAAAGTGAGCCCTCACGATCAGTCAACGCCAAATGCCGATGCCAATCGCTCGCCCGCTGTGGCGACATCGGCCAAAAGTCTTGGCGTCAAAGCCTCTGAACAAGCTGCGTTCCCAAACAAGCCGCCGAAACGACTGCGGGTTCTCGTCACCGAAGATACGGAAATAAATCGCGAACTTGTTCTCGAACTCCTGAAGAAGCGGGGCCACTCTGTTTCCAGCGCGGCTGATGGCTTGGAAGCGCTTGCGGCGATGGAGCGCGCTCAGTTCGACGTGGTGCTGATGGATGAAGAAATGCCGCGCATGAATGGTTTGGAAGGCACGCGCGCGATTCGCAAGTCGGAAGCCGCTAGCGGCCGGCACGTTCGCATCATCGGACTCACCGGAAATGCGAGCTATGAAGACGAGCGTCGCTGCCTGGATGCCGGGATGGATGCGTTCATCACGAAGCCGGTTCGCATGGACAAACTGTATGAAGCGGTTGAGTCTGTGGGCGAAGCGGCAAAGGAAATTGCCGATCCGCAACCTGCGCTTGGCACGTCAGCTTCTGCGCGTGTGACTCAGACGGAACCGGATGAGGAAACCGTTGTCGCGCATCTCCATCGAGCGACAGGCGGAAATGAAAAACTCCAGCGTTCCCTGATTAAGACTTTTCTGCAAGACGCCCCGAAAACCATTTCGCTGGTCCAACGCGCCATCGCTAAAAAAGATGCACAGAAACTTGCTCTTTCCGCGCACGCTCTGAAAGGGTCCGTCGCCATCTTCGGCGCGGCAAAAACCGTTGCCATCGCGCGCAGCCTGGAAGCCATGGGCCGCTCCGGCGATTTAGTCGACGCCGATTCGCAATTTCGCGCGCTCGAAGCGGAATTCGCGCGCTTAAAGCTGGAGTTGCTGGCTATCCAATCCGCGCCGAACGCAAGTCGCGGGACGAAGCCCCAGGCCAAACCTAAGTCCCGCCGCAAACGCTAGCGCGGCCACCCGCAAAAACGCGCCTGCTGACTAACGCGGCATGTTCTCCGCGCGTGATCTTGCCCGCGGCGCCGCTGAGCGCCATACTGCAAGAGATGAGGCTCGCCGCACCACTCCGAACATGTATGGCTCGTGGATCGTTTGTCGCGCTGGTTGCGTTTTTCGCGGTCGTTTCTGCGGCGCGCGCGGACGAGCTAAAGCTGAAAGACGGCAGCACGGTAGTTGGAACAATCGTCGGATTCGAAGAACATTCGTTCAAGGTGAAGACAAGCTACGGTTTCGCGGAAGTGCAGAAGGACCAAGTGGTATCGATCGTGATTTCCGCAGTCCCGAAAAAGAAGGAGTCGGAGAAAAAAACTGATCCCGGCACGGATGCAGCAGCAGCCGCGTCGGATCCCGCTCCTACGAAAGCTCCGAAACCGCCAACTGCTAAACCTGTGAGCGTACCGGCAAGCAATTCGGCCAACTCGGCGAGCGTCGCCGCACCGTCCAGCTCAAATTCACCGACCCCTTCGTCAAACTCCGCAAGCAAGTCTGCTGCAAACTCCGCGGCTCCAAGTCCTGCGGCTGTAAATTCTCCGGCTGTAATTGCGCCCGCGCCTGTACCGCCTCCCGCGCCCGAGCCCATGCGCGAAGAAGTGAACGGCAACAGCTACGTGAACGACACATACGGCTTTCGCATGTACAAACCACCCACGTGGGAAGTGATCGAGGGAGCGCGCGCACTGCTTCCCGGATCGATTACTGCCATGGGCACCGCCGATCAGACCACGTATCTTCTGATCGGGCAGCAGCCTGTTTCGAAATCCGTCGCGAATGATATGGACGCCACCGAGCGGCGGCTCCAAGAAATCATGGAAGATTTTCGCCCGCTCGATGAAAAACACATCACGATTTCCGGCATTCCCGCCGTCGAACGGCATTTCCGTGGCAGAGTTGACCAGCGCGACTGGTCCGGGGTAGTTGTATGCATCCCTCGCAACGCACGGCTCTACACAATTTTCGGAATGACCGTGGCGGATACCGATCTGGTGCAAATTCAGGAAAACGTGATCGCGCGGGCAATCGCCAGCCTTCAATTCACCAAATAAAATGAAACGCAGTATCTTCCGGCTTGCAACCAACTCTTGAGAATGCGTAACTAATTCACTGTGCCACTGAAGACCTCCGCTTTTGCTGCGGCCGTAGTCGCTTTACTTAGTCTTGCAGCCGCTCGAGCGCACGAAACAAAAGTGCAGGCTGGGACTCGCGACGTTGCTCCGCCTTCTTTCTACCGCGACGTTCTCCCCATCCTTCAGCAGCATTGCCAGAGTTGCCACCGCAGCGGCGAGATTGGCCCCATGCCGCTCGTTACCTATGAGAACGCGCGAGCGTGCGCTCAGGAAATTGCAAATTTCGCCAGTAAGAGAAAAATGCCACCGTGGTTCGCCGACCCGCATTACGGCCACTTCTCGAACGATCCTTCGCTGACGGCGGCGGAAATTCAAAAGCTGGTGGCCTGGGCGGACGCGAATGCGCCAGCCGGAGATCCGAAAGACGCGCCGCCTCCGCGTCAGTGGGTTGAGGGATGGAATATTCCGCAGCCGGACGTAATTGTGAAAATGCCGAAGGCTGTCGCGCTGCCGGCTCAGGGCGACGTGGAATACACCTATGAAATCGTGCCAACTGGTTTTGCGGAGGACAAATGGGTGCAAATGTCGGAGATTCGCCCGTCGAGCCGGGAAAATGTGCATCACGCTGTCGTTTACATCCGGCCGCCGGATTCGAAATGGCTGAGGCACGCTCCCATCGGCGTGCCGTTTACCGCTTCGGATATGACTGACGAAGACAGCCGTCGCGGGGCGCACTGGACCGACAGCGACATCTTGCTGGTGTACGCGCCGGGGAGCTCGCCAGATCGGTGGCCTGCCGGCATGGCTAAGTTTGTGCCGGCTGGGTCGGACTTGGTGTTCCAGATGCATTACGTCGCGCACGGGCATACGGTGAGCGATCAGACGAGCATCGGGATCGTGTTTGCCAAGCAGCGCCCGGCGCAGCGAGTGATCACGTTGCAGTTGACGAACGATCATTTCGTGATTCCGCCGGGTGCGGATGACTATCGAGTGGAGGCGCGGGGGACTTTGCCTAACGACGCGACGCTGCTCAGCTTTTTCCCGCATATGCACCTGCGTGGAAAGCAATTCGACTACAACATCGTCGGCGCGGACGGAAGCGTGGAGACGCTGCTGCGGGTGAATTATGATTTTTACTGGCAACTGAGCTACCGGCTGACGGAGCCGCGATTGCTGAAAGCGGGCACCATGCTGCAGGCGGTGGCGTTGTATGACAATTCGCGCGGGAATTCACACAACCCCGATCCGGATGCGTCGGTGCGATGGGGCGACCAGACTTATGACGAAATGATGGTGGGATTTTTCGACGTCGCGGTGCGCGCCGACCTGGATAAATGGCATTATTTTATTCGGCCGGGCGCGGCGCCTGAAAAACCACAGGGCGAGACGCATTAGAATTTTGCGCTCTAGAATTTTGTGACTTCGCTGAAGTGGAATTTGCCCACTTTCATGGCCGGGACGACCATCTCGAAAGATTCTTCTCCGGCGGCGCGCACGGCAGGGCCAAGCATCTCGACGTTCGAGAGCATCTCGATGACGCTTTGATTGAAGCGGAAATTGCGGATGCCGGCGGCGATGTGGCCGTTTTCAATCAGGAAAGTGCCGTCGCGCGTCATGCCGGTGAGAATCTTTTCGTAGGGATCCACTTCGCGGATATACCAGACGCGGGTGACCAGAATGCCGCGTTCGGTGGAACGAATCATGTCTTCCACGGATTTGTCGCCGCCTGAGAAAACCAGATTCATGGGCGCTTCGCCGTATTCATTCGGGAGCGGGAGGCCGTGGCCGGTGGGTTTTGTGTTCATTTTTTTGGCGGTAGCGCGCGAATAGACCAAATTCTTGGGAACGCCACGGTCCACCAAGAGGATTTTTTGTCTCGGCAAGCCTTCGCCGTCGTACGGCGTGCCTAGTTGGAGCGGGTGGTACACGTCATCCCACAACGTGATGTTCTCGCCAAAAATCTTTTTGCCCATGCGGTCATTCAGGCAGGAGCGCTTATCGAGAATCGAGGTCGCGGAAAAATCCAGGAAAAGCGAGCCGATGATATCGAGGACGGCGGAAGGCTCCAGGATCGCGGTGTAGTGTCCGGGCTCCAGGACGCGGGGGTTGCGCGAGGCGATGGCTTTGTTGCTTGCGGATTCGGCGAGTTCGTCCGGATGAATGTCGTGAATGTTGGGGGAACTTGACTTCGCCCAGCCGGAGGATTTCTCTTCTAGGATGGTGACGGAAAATTCCGCGTCGGTGTACTGGTGGCTCGCGAATAGGCCTCTCGAATTGGCCAAGACGGATTGATGCGAGCCGCTGGCGAAAATGCCCGCAGCAGTCTGTTTTTTCTTTTCGGCCATTTTGCAGACGCGAGTCACCGCGCGGGCTCGGTCCATCGGGTTTTCCGTGGCCGTGGCGTCAAAATAGCGGGCGACTTTCTGATATTTTTGCGGGCCCAGCATGGGCAGCAGATCAGGGTTTTCCGGTTGGTGGCGCGCGAGGGTGGCAGCGGCGGCCACTACGCGGCGAAGCGATTCGTCGTCTGTTTTATTGGTGGTGGCGCGAGCGGTGCGGCCATCGACTACGGCGCGAACCGAGATCGAAAGAGTATGGTCGGCAACGTTTTGATGGATGGTGTTATTGGCGAAGCGCGTGAGCGCGTCGGTGGTGGAATCAATCTCAATTTCAGTTTCGTCCGCTTCGCTGTAGGAGATCACGCGGCCGGCGATGCGCTGGAGTTCTGCGAGAGTAAATCGTGCACCATTCTCGGCAACGGCTGCGCTGCTTAGCGATGGCGCGTGTTTCTTCGCTCCTGCTGGGCGGCGGGCGCGTGATGGCGGCGATTTTTTCTTGGTGCGTTTCATGTTTGGGTCTAGGTTTTACTTGGCGAAGGCGACTCCCACTTTTATGTTTCGGAAGCGCGTTGGCGACGCGCCGTGTCCGGTGCCCATGGTTTGCATGGGCTGGCCTTTGCCGCAGTTGGGCGTGCCCCAGAGCCTCCAATAGTCGCGAGAACAGATAGCGTCACAACTATTCCAGAATTCCGTGGTGATGCCGCTGTAGCTGGGATTTTTAATCATGCGGCCTTTCTTGCCACCTTTAATTTCCCAGCCGATTTCGGTGGAAAACTGAAATTGATAGCGGCGGTCGTCGATGGACCAGGAACGATTGGTGTCCATTAGGATTGCGTCGTCGGTGTCGGCAATCAGGTCGTCGTATTTCCATGTGCCGGGATTGATGCTGATGTTGGTCATGCGGATGATGGGCAGGCGATTCCAGTTTTCGGTGCGCATGGTCCCGTTGGAACGCGTTTCGCCAATGGCAGCGGCGGTTTCGCGATTGCTTAGGTAGCCGGTGAACAGGCCGTCGGTGATGATGGGAGTGCATTGCGCGGGGACACCTTCGTCGTCGTACGCAAAGGTGCCGAGGCCGGGGCCGTGTTCGAGGCGGGCGTCGGCGACTACATTTACGATGTCGGAGCCGTATTTGAGCTTGCGCAATTTTTCCACGGTGAGAAAACTCATGCCCGCAAAATTCGCTTCCTGGCCGAGGACGCGGTCAAGCTCGATGGGATGGCCGATGGATTCGTGGATCTGCAAGCCAAGTTGCGAGCCGCCGAGGATGATGGTGCTGGTTCCCTCGGGACATTGAGCAGCCGAATGGAGCGCGACGGCTTCTTCGGCGATGCGCGGCGCGTTGCCGACTAGGTCGAGCGATTCGATAAGCTCATAGCCCTGCAGGGCGTGCTGGCCGCCAAAACTATTTGGGTACGAACGTTTTTGGATCTCACTATCACCGAATGAAGTGGCGACGATTCCCGCGCCAGACTGCATTTTTATTTGATGAATCACGGAGCCGGTGCTGGAAACGAAGAGCTGGTCGATTTTGCGGAACGACATGGAGCCTTCGGCAAGCGTCACACCTTTCACCGCAAGGATTGCCTGGTCCGCGCGGAGCAGCAAATCGATCTGGCGCTCGACAGGAATGCGGAACGGATCTTTTACGAAGGGGTTTTGCCAGGTGTCCACGTGAGCTTCTTCGGGGGCTAGCGCGACATTTTCGCGTTTCGCGAGGGCGGAAGCTTTGGCGATGTTGACGGCTTGCGCGGCGCAGGCTTGGACGCCTTCGCGCGTGAGGCGGTCCGTGGAGGCGAAACCCCAGGCACCGCTCGCGATCACGCGAATACCGATGCCGAGCGATTCGGATTCAAGCAGCATACCGACTTCGTTGTTTTTGGTGGTGATTTCACGCTGGCGGGTGTCCATCACGCGCACGTCGGCGTAGGAGGCGCCGCGAAGTTTTGCGGTTTCGATGCCCAGGGCGGCCCAGTCGAGCATCATGCGCGAGGATTCCTGGGAGTGATGGGGTTAGAGGCGTGAGGTTGACTTGGGACCGGAAAAGCGGTTGGGCAAAAGTGAAAATTTTGGCTATTTGAGTGGGGCGCAGTTGTTTGTTTTCTGAGAGTTACGAGGTGTTCTAATTCCTGAATTTGGCGATTTAATCTGTCGAAATACGGGGAGAATTGAGAGCCAAGATAAGAGCAGACCGGCTCTTTGTAAGTCGCAGGCTGTTTGGTTGTCGAGTGGGGCGGGCCGCAGCGGGCGCAGCCCCGCGATGAGACGCGGGACCCAAAATGCGGGCATGCTACCGCGCCCCTACGAAGAGAGGCGGGGGCGAGACAGTAGATCGTGCTGGAATTGGACAGGGCGCTTCGTCGTTGTAGGGGCTGATGGGGAGTCTTTGCCAAGTTTTGGTGGAGGGTCAGAGGATACTCTAATTTAGTCACCAAAAAACCTAGCACGTCCCTGGGCGAATTTCAAGGAGACGTGTGTGTGAGCATAACGACGTTCTGGACGTTCGCACCGTCTTCACGTTTCTGCCAGGGAACTTCAGGGGCTGAAGCCCCTTCTCGCCGGGTTGGGTTATGTCGCCCCTAAAGGGGCGACCCACAAAGACGAATTATAAAGACCGGTCACAAAGAGTATCGTCTCAGGGGTCGCCTCGGCGACCAGGGTTATAACGCCTGCGGCTTCCACGGGCGTTAGCGGCGCGGCTGCCCTTCGCAGGCTCAGGGTAAAAAGCCGTGCCCTGACGACTTCCGAAATTAGGGAAGCCACCCGTGTGTAAACCCAACGGCAAAATGCCTCACCTCTAAAGACCCTTCGTTCCTAAGGGCGAGCGTGAGCTACATGATTCGGCGGAGCGAGTTGAGCTAGGGGTGGAATGGCGGCGTGTTACTATTTGCCGAGCTGTTCAAAATCTCGCCGACAGTTCAGCTACGGGCCGGTGCCTTCGTCTCAACGTCTTTAGCAATTCCCGTTTTGGAACTACCGTCTCAGTACTACACAGTTAGTTCACTAGTAAGTTTATAAAAATGTACTTTTACAATTGACACGACGTTACTAGAGGGATACGCTGCCGCCAGAGTTAACCCAGTGCGGGGGTGTTTTCCGCAGAAAGATCGAAGGTCCTACGTGTTGAATTCCAAAAGCGAAAGTTAAAAAAAGGGAGGTTCCATGTTTCGGATAACGGGACGTACGTATTTTCCATGCACAATGTTGGCACTCCTGTTCACCTTTGCGTTTACTGCGAGCGCACAGGTGGGGACGGGGAGTCACTCGCGCAGTTTGATTACACAGGAAATCAACGAAAACAATATGGTCACGCTTCAGGGCAACACACGGCCGGAAGCGAATGCCATGAACGATCGAGGGGCTGTGGCCGACGACCTGACGATGGACCACATGATGCTGCAATTGCAGCGCTCGCCGGAGCAAGAGGCGGCGCTGGAAAAGCTAATCGACGAAATGCAGACCAAGGGTTCGTCGAACTATCACCGGTGGATGACCGCGCCGCAATTCGCAGAGAGCTTCGGCGTGGCGAAAGAAGACGTCGCAAAGATCACCAGTTGGCTCGCATCGCAAGGCTTTCACGTGAACGTGGCTTACCCGACGCTGATCGATTTTTCCGGGACAGCCGGGCAGGTTCACGGCGCATTTCTCACGTCGATTCACAACCTCGATGTGAACGGGGTGCAACACATCGCGAATATGAGCGATCCGCAGATTCCCGCGGCGCTGGCACCGGCGGTGGTGGGAATCGTTTCGCTGAATGATTTCCGTCCGCATCCGATGCACAGGATGCACAAGAACTACACGTTCACTTCCGGCGGCGACACGTTTCAGGCGGTGGTGCCGGGAGACCTGGCAACGATTTACAACTTGAATCCGCTATTCACCGCGGGCACATCCGGACAGGGGCAGACTGTGGTGGTGATCGAAGACACAAACCTGTTCAGCACATCGGATTGGACGACGTTCCGATCGACGTTTGGGCTTTCGACCTTTACGTCCGGCTCGCTGACGACGGTTCATCCGGCTCCGCCGACGGGCTCAAACAACTGCACGAATCCCGGCACCAACGGCGACGACGGCGAAGCGATTCTGGACGCCGAGTACGCCAGCGCCGCGGCGCCGAGCGCGACGATCGAGGTTGCGTCGTGCGAGGACACGCGGACAACGTTCGGCGGACTGATTGCGGTCCAAAACCTAATCAACGAGAGCACGACGCCGCCTGCGATCATGAGCATCAGCTACGGCGAGTGCGAAGCGCTAAACGGCGCCACGGCTAACGCGGCCTATAACTCCGCTTACGAACAGGCCGTCACGGAAGGCGTTTCGGTCTTCGTGTCGGCAGGAGATGAAGGCGCGGCAAGCTGCGACGCAGATGAGTCGAAGTCAACGCATGGCATCGGCGTGAGCGGATTCGCGTCAACCCAATACAATGTGGCAGTGGGCGGCACGGACTTCGGCGACACGGATGCGGGGTCCAACAGCACGTATTGGAATACGACGAACACGTCCACGTTCGAATCGGCAAAGTCGTACATTCCGGAAATTCCCTGGAACGATTCTTGCGCCGGCGTACTGCTGGCTACGTTCGAGGGATTTGCCACCACGTACGGGTCGAGCGGCTTCTGCAACAGCACGGTCGGGAAGGACGACTTTCTGACTACGGCTGCAGGCAGCGGCGGCCCTAGCGGATGCGCTACGGGATCGGCATCCACCAGCGGAGTGGTGAGCGGGACTTGCAAGGGCTATCCAAAACCTTCGTGGCAAACGGGTGTGGTGGGCATACCGGCGGACGGCGTGCGCGATCTGCCGGACGTTTCACTGTTCGCGTCGAACGGACTGTGGGGACACTACTACGTGTTCTGCTGGTCCGACACGCGAGAGGGCGGCACGGCTTGCACAGGGGCACCGAGCGGGTGGTCGGGCGCGGGCGGGACGTCGTTTGCATCGCCGATTCTGGCGGGCATTCAGGCACTCGTAAATCAGAAGCAGGGCGCGCGCCAGGGCAACCCGAATCCGGTTTACTACAAGCTGGCGGCGACGGAATACGGTGCGGGCGGCAGCACGTCGTGCAATTCGACGAATGGGAATACGGTGGGGAGCACTTGCATTTTTTACGACGTCACGAAGGGAGATATGGACGTCAACTGCACGGGCACTCACAATTGCTACCGGCCGTCGGGCACCAACGGGGTGCTATCCACTTCAGACAGCTCTTACCTAATAGCGTATGGCACGACCACCGGGTGGGACTTCGCCACCGGGATTGGTACGGTCAACGCTGCAAATCTGGTGAACAACTGGCCGTAGGCTGGAACTTCCGGGAAGCGGGGAGCGCCGATGCGCTCCCTGCCTCGGAATATTGCCGCGCTGCTGGCCGTTACTGAGCCGGGTTGTGCGATTGCAAGGATTGAGACGCTGGCGTAATATGCACAGCCTGTGCCGGATACCTCTTCCTATATAGGTCGCACGATTTCCCACTACGACGTCCTGGAAAAACTTGGCGGCGGAGGCATGGGCGTAGTTTACAAGGCCAAGGACTCGCGGCTTGGCCGGAACGTGGCTCTGAAATTCCTTCCCGACGACATTTCTCAGGATCCGCAAGCCATCGAGCGATTCCGGCGCGAAGCGCGCGCGGCATCGGCGCTGAATCACGCGAACATCTGCACCATTTACGACATTGGGGAGTCCGAGGGGCGGCCGTTTATCGCCATGGAGCTGCTCGAGGGGCGGACTCTGAAGCACCGCATTGCTGGGAAGCCGATCGAGGTGTCAGAGCTGTTGGAGATCGGGATCCAGATCGCGAACGGGCTCGATGCGGCGCACTCGAAAGGAATCGTGCACCGTGATATCAAGCCTGCGAATATTTTTCTGGTGGAACGCGGGCAGGCAAAGATTCTGGATTTTGGTTTGGCGAAGCTCACCTCGGTGCATCAGCACGCCGCCGAGTCGGTGGGTGCTACGTCCATGCGCACGCAGACGCATATGCTCGATAGAGAGCAACTGACGAGCCCGGGCAGCTCGATGGGCACGATTGCGTATATGTCGCCGGAACAGGCGCGGGGCGAAGAGTTGGATGCACGGTCGGATTTGTTTTCGCTGGGCGTGGTGCTTTACGAAATGGCGACCGGATCGGTTCCCTTCCCCGGCGCGACTTCGGCGGTGGTTTTCGATGGAATTCTGCATGCCGCGCCCGCTTCTGCGAAGGAGCTAAACCCACGCCTGCCCTTGGCGATGGAAAGCATTCTCGGCAAAACGCTGGAGAAGGACCCTGATCTGCGATGCCAGACTGCCGCGGAACTTCGCGCGGACCTGAAGCGGCTCCAGCGGGACATCGAATCGAGCCACCGACCCGCGGCAGGAAAAAGTGTTTCGAGCTCCTCGGCTCAGGCGGTGCCGTCCAAGCAAAAATCAGTCGCCGTGCTTTACTTCGAAAACCAGAGTGGCGCGAAAGAAGACGAATACTTCCGCGACGGAATTACGGAAGACATCGTCACGGAGATCTCAAAGATCGCGCAACTGCAAATCTTTCCCCGTTCGGAGATGATCGGCTTCCGCGATAAAGCAGTAACTGCGCAACAGGTGGGGCAGCAGCTCGGCGCCGCCTATGTGCTGGAAGGTTCGATCCGGCGCGCGGGAAACCGCGTGCGGATCACGGCGCAGCTGGTGGAAGCTTCGACGAGACATTCTGTTTGGGCGGAGCGTTACGACCGGCAGCTGGAAGACGTGTTTGCCATCCAAGAGGAAATCGCGCGGAGCATCGCCCAGGCGCTGCGCATCACGCTGACGCCGCAGGAAGAAAAAACCATCGCGCGCAAGGCGACGGAAAATCCGCTGGCCTATGATTTCTTCCTTCGCGGACGAAGCTACTCGCGCCGCCAGGATTTCGAATACGCACTGCAAATGTTCGAACAGGCCATCGAAATTGACCCGAATTTCGCTCTAGCGCACGCGGGAATCGCGCACCTGTGCGGGATCATCTTCGAGGTTCGCGACCAGAACCCGAGTTGGATGGAACGAGGACTGGCTGCCTGCGACCGGGCCACATCGCTTGCGCCCGACCTGCCGGAAGTGCTGGTGGCGCGCGCCCGCATCGTTTTTGCGCAGAAGAAATACGACGAAGCCGCGCTACTGGCCCAGCGGGCTATCGAGCGTAAGCCTGACTGCGAAGGAGCCTGGAGCATCCTCGGCCGCGCATACTTTACCTCCGGCCGCTTCGAAGAGGCCGCGGCGCTCACGGAGAAGGCAATCGAATTCAACGGCGACGATTACAATACCTATATCCCCTTTCACCAGGCGCAGAGGCGGCTGGGAAGACAAAGAGAATCTGAGCACGTCGAAGACCGGCTGATCAAGGTCCTCCGCCAACAGCTAGAGCTAGTGCCGGAAGACGTCCGA
This sequence comes from uncultured Acidobacteriota bacterium, assembly GCA_963698005.1. Classification (GTDB taxonomy): domain Bacteria; phylum Acidobacteriota; class Terriglobia; order Acidiferrales; family UBA7541; genus Palsa-295. The sequence continues at coordinate 180,086 of OY969113.1, read as the reverse complement.
GCCCGGATCTTGCTGGCTGCCAACCTGGCCTACTCCGAAGCGGATTCGGACGAGAGCATCCGGCACCTGCGGACGGCCGTGGCCCTGCGACCCAACGACGCCAACACTCTTTACAACGCCGCGTGTACGTATGGCGTGTTAAGAAAAAAGGCAGAAGCGCTCGAAACGCTAAAAAAGGCGTTCGCCGCCGGATATGGCAACCGCAATTGGGCGGCGAAAGATTCTGATTTCGAGTGCCTGCGCGACGACCCTGAATTCCAGAAGCTGGTCGGCCTCAGCAAAAGCTCCGCATCGTAGTACTTCTTCTCTCACCGTTGAACTGCTGCGCAGGCCGGGTCTTCGAGGGAAACACTTGTACGGTTGAATGCTGGATTTTTGTCCGGTAAGCTGCTGGCCCTATGGACGACGCTATTTCAGGACGGGTAACAAGCTTCGCGAACGACAGTGCTTCGGTGCGGCAGCGCGATATTAGCGGCAACCGGGAATCGCTTTTTTCTGGCGGGATGGCGATTGCTTGGGCGCTGGCCGGGGTTGCAGTGCTGCTGCAAATGCTTACCAATGGCCGCTACGGGTACTTTCGCGATGAACTCTACTTTATTGCCACCAGCAATCATTTGGCGTTCGGGTATGTGGACTTCGCGCCACTAGCGGCGTGGGTGCTGCGTGTAAATCGCATGTTGTTCGGCGAATCGCTCCATGCGCTTCGGCTGCTGCCGGCGTTAGCGGGAGGAGCGCTGATCGTACTGACGGGCCTGCTTACGCGCGAGCTTGGCGGAAAAAAATTCGCGGCGTTCTTAGCTTGTGTATCAGTGCTGGTGGCACCCGTTGTATTGGTCAACAACAACCGCTTCTCGATGAACGCATTCGAGCCGCTGTTCTGGATGGGCTGCGTTTATTTTCTGCTACTGGCGATCAATCGGAATCAACCGAAATTGCTGGTGTGGAGCGGAGTGTTGCTTGGGCTGGGGCTGGAAAATAAACATTCCACGGTGTTCTTTCTTTTTGCGCTGGTGGTCGGAATCGTGGCGACGTCCGACCGGCGATTGCTCAAAAGCAAGTGGCTGTGGATTGCAGTGGGGATCGCGTTCCTAATCTGCCTGCCGAACTTGATTTGGCAATACCAGCACGGGTTTCCGACTTGGGTGGACCTGAACAACGTAAGGAAAACGGGCAAGAACACCGTGTTGCCTCCCCTGCGGTTTCTGCTGCAGCAAGTCCTGATGCTGAACCCTGCCGGAGCGCTGGTGTGGATTACGGGATTGGGATTTCTTCTATTCCACCGTGACGGGAAGCGTTACAGGAGCCTGGGCGTGACATACCTAGCGTTTCTCGCGGTGATGATGGCGTTGCACGCCAAGGATTATTACCTGGCGCCGATTTATCCCATGCTGTTTGCCGCGGGAGGCGTGTACTGGGAAGAGCTGACTCGCAGACGCGCGGTGCTGCGGTGGGTGCGCGTCGCGGTGGCTACGCTGGTAGTGTTGATGGGCGCGATACTGTCGCCGCTGGTGATTCCGATTTTGCCGATTGCGAAGGTGGTGCCGTACATGGAATCGCTGGGGATCAAGCTGCCGCACACCGAATCGCACGACACCGAAGCTCTGCCGCAGCATTTCGCCGACGAGTTCGGATGGCCGGAGATGGTGGCGTCGGTTGCAGATGTGTACAACGCGATGCCTCCGGAAGAACGCGCCAAGACGGGAATTCTAGCGGGAAATTACGGCGAGGCCGGCGCGATCGACTTTTTCGGCGCGCGCTACGGATTGCCCAAGGCGATCAGTGGTCACCAGAATTATTATTATTGGGGGCCGAGGAATTACACGGGTGAGAGTCTGATTTTGCTGCAATGGGATCTGAACGACGCGCAGAAGTATTGCCGGAGCGTGGACAAAGGGCCGACGCTGGATCCTCAGTACGGGATGGATGAGGAGCATTACACTATCTTGGTTTGCCACGGACTGAAAGCACCACTCGCGGCCGCGTGGCCGAGGCTGAAGCATTGGAACTGAGGCAGGAAACTACTTTCCTTTCGACTTCGTTTTAGCCGCACCGCAGGGCTTTAGCGTGACCCATTGCTGGGGGTTTACGGGTACGCCGTTCACGTAGATGACCCAGTGAAGGTGAGGGCCGTTGGCGCGGCCGGTTGCGCCGGCGTAGCCGATCACGTCGCCTTGGTTCACGCGAGCGCCTGCCTCTACGTTCAATTTCGACATGTGCAGGTACATGGTTTCGAGGCCCTGGCCGTGGTCGATGGCTACGGTGCCGCCGAGGACGTTGAAAGGCTGGACAATTTTTACGATGCCGGCAGCGACTGCGCGAATGGGAGTCCCATCGGATGCGCGCTGGTCGATTCCGGCGTGAAATTCTCCCGTGGGCTTTCCGTTATGAAGGCGCTTCACACCAAAGGGCGAGATGATACAACCAGGAACGGGAGCTACGAGAGGATCTTCCCAATACTTTACGTCGGAGACGGAGTCGCGAAAAGTGGTCAGTGTTTGCATTTCTTCCGGGGTGGAGTGGAGCGCTTCAATTTGCGGCGCGAGGACAACATTTTGCGAGGGGAAGACAGTCTTGCGAATGGTCAGGCCAACGGAGGCGAGTGTGGTTCCGTCCTCTGCGAGAAATTCAACGGGGTAGGTGCCTGGAACGTCGGCGACGGCTACGGGCATGAGGCCTTGCCAATTGCCACTCTCCTGTTTGAAAAGACGAACGGTGCGGCCATTCAGGCGCGCGGTGGCTGCGGGGATTTCGCAGCTAAGGCGGACCGTTTGGCCCAGCGGGATTGATGCGGGTTTTACGGTGCATTGTTGCGCGCTGGCTGCAGAACCGAATATTGCGGCTAGAGATAGCGCCAGCAAGAGGCCAGGGATCCAAGACCGCCGATAACTATCGTTTCGACATTTCATTCACACTTAATTTACACGCTGAGGCCTTCCGCTTGAATTTTTCCGAGACAGGAGTTCCTGATTGTCACGGAGGCCTCGGTCGGGGTACTCGGGCTGCCTTGTGCTGCCCCGGGCTCTCCAGTCTTTAAATATTTATTTGCAATGGCCGGGAGGCGGAGTGTACCTTCTCGCGAAGTTTCCGAGAGGCGGCGGTCGCGTCACGACGAACCAGCCGGGGCAATGGGAGAAGTAGAACCAGGAGGAAATAGGATGGAGTCCAATTCGAAGAGCGCGCCCAAACCGGAACAAATTGTCGCGCAGCCGATCGTTGCACGGCTCTCGCGCGCCGCGATCTTTCTGGTGGTGACGGTAAAGCCGGGGACCGACAGTCGCGCGACTCTGCGGTCGTTCTGCGGAGATCTGAGCGGGATTTTTCGCGCGGTGGAGTTTCGCAACATTGAAGCGGGGCTGTCATGCATCATGGGAATCGGATCCAACGCGTGGGACCAGCTATTTGGGCAGCCGCGGCCGGCGGAGCTTCATCCGTTCCGCGAGATTCGTGCCGGCACGCGACATGCGATTTCCACGCCGGGCGATTTGCTGTTCCACATAAGGGCGAGGCATATGGATCTGTGCTTCGAACTTGCGACGCAAATCATGGCGCGCATCGGAAATGCTGTTACTCCGGTGGACGAAGTGCACGGCTTCAAAAATTTTGACGACCGCGATCTGGTTGGCTTTGTGGATGGGACGGAGAATCCGCGAGGTAAAGCGGTGGGCGATGCCGCGCTCGTGGGCGAGGAAGATGCCGCGTTCGCCGGCGGCAGCTATGTGATGGTTCAGAAATATCTCCACGATATGAACGGATGGAATGCGCTGTCCACCGAGGCACAAGAAAAAATCATAGGACGCAAGAAGCTGTCTGATATTGAATTGGACGCAGCGGTGAAGCCGACCTGCTCGCACAGCTCGCTGACGACCATCGAGGACAACGGCAAAGAGATGAAAATACTGCGCGACAACATGCCTTTCGGCAGCGCCGCGCAAAGGGAATTTGGGACGTATTTTATCGGCTACTGCCGGACGCCACGCACACTGGAGCAGATGCTTGAGAATATGTTCGTCGGACGTCCACCGGGTAACTACGATCGCTTGCTCGACTACAGCCGCGCGGTCACTGGAAATTTGTTCTTCGCGCCGTCCGCTACATTTCTGGAATCGATGAGCGACGACTAGCGCGAGATTGGTGCGACGTTGCTGCCTCTTGCGGCCAAAGCTTTCGAAACCATGTTACAGATCCGTGTCGTCGCCGTACGGGACGCTGGTGCCGCGCGAAAGGGGTGGCAAGCCGCCCGTTGGAGACGTTTTCCTCTGAGCGATTCAATGCGCAGTGGCTCGAACGCGGTGATTGTGCGAGGATTCACGCACGATGGCGGGGACTTCGACTACTCCGCATGCAGAACATGGGTTGCGACGGCAGCTTGGGCTGCGCGACTTGGTGTTGGCGCAAGTACTGTGCGTGGTGGGGAGCGGCTGGGTTGGAGTGGCGGCGGACTTAGGCAAGGCGCAAGCGCTGACGTGGATGGCAGCCATGCTGCTGTTTTATTTTCCGATGGCGGCAGTGGTGATCGGGCTCAACCGGATTATGCCGCTGGAGGGCGGTCTCTACATTTGGGCGCATCGTGCGTTTGGCGGGCTGGGCGGATTTCTTACGGCGTGGAACTTGTGGGTTTACGGCATCGCGGTGACGGCAGCGATTCTGTATGCGATTCCCACGGAGCTGGCTTACTTGATTGGTCCCAGGGCCGCGTGGCTGCCGGAAAGTCATGTGGCTTCGCTGGCGATTGTCGGCGGGATTATTGCGGCGGTGACTCTAGCAGCGGTGCGTGGGCTGGAGTGGGGCAAGTGGATCCACAACATCGGCGGGATGGCGATGATTACGGCGTTTGTGGCGCTGATTCTGCTGCCTGCGTGGGTGATTTGGCGACATCGAACGGGCCAATCAGAGATGCATGAGATGCAATTCGCGTTGGCGCTGCCGCCGCTGAATTTGCGCTCGATGGCTTTGTTTGGGCAGATGATGGTGGGTGCGTTGAGCGGGCTGGAATATATCGCCATCTTCGCCGGGGAAAGCAGACAGCCGGAGCGGAATATCACTCGTTCGGTGTGGATCGCTTCCCCGATTATCTGCGCCATGTTTATTCTGGGGACTGGCTCGGTGGTGGCGTTTGCGAAGGCGGGACACATCGACTTCATCGCTCCAATTCCGCAGACGATGCGAATTGCGCTGGGCAATTCCGGAGTCGGCAACGTGGTGGCGATAGCTACGATTCTGCTGGTGCAACTAAGACTATTGGGCGCGGCGAGTTATTTGTTCACGGGAGTGACGCGCTTGCCCATGGCGGTGGGCTGGCACGATCTGCTGCCGAAGTGGTTTACGCGCTTGCATCCGCGATGGAAGACGCCGGTGAATTCGATTCTGTGCACGTCCGCGCTGATGATTCTGCTGGTGGTGTTGGGGAGCGTCGGCGTTCACGCGCAAGAAGCTTTTCAGGTGCTATCGAATGCCAGCTTGACGCATTACGAGCTGATGTACATGGCCATGTTTGCGATCCCCATGGTTGGTGCGGTGGCGTTGCGCAAGTCGCTGCCATCCTGGCTGAAGTGGGTCTCGTTTGTCGGCTTCTGCGCTTCCCTGTTTAGTTTGCTGGTCTCGGTGTATCCGTTTGTGGATGTGGTGAATCCGCTCACTTACGCGGCGAAGATTGCGGGGACGGTGGTGGTAAGCAATGTTGCTGCGGTTGTTTTCTACAAGCTGCGAAATCGGGAAAGACATAGCTAGTCGTGGGATAGGGCACGTTTCGCGGCTGCGGATGTGTCACTTTTGGGGACTGTGGCTTGATTTCGAATCTTTGGACTTGGGGATGTGCCAAAATCCGGGTGTGGGCACGATGAATTCGACTCCAACTTGTGTCTTTCCCATGAAGCTGTCGCCGAGGCTGGTGACCCGGCAAAGCAGTTCTTCACCATTGGTGGGATTCTCAACGCGAATTATCTGATTGATCTCCGTGGCAGTGGCGAGAAGTATCAGCGCACCGTGGTCGTTCACAATGATAGCTTCCGTCTTCTCTGACACGGACGACTTGCCGGCGTCCCGGAGTCGAACCACGACTGGAATCCTGATCTGGACGCGTTTGCTGCGCCTGCGATTCTGCGGGCGCAAGTCGGGAGGGGGCACGATGGTCACAAATAAACGTAACAAGTCTGGAGAGGATTCTCAAAGGCTCAGAGTCCGGGCTGTGCCTTTGGAGATAGCAGGTATCAGGCCCAGGTTCATTGTTAAGTGCCTTCGGACCAGGAGGCTAGGTATTGTTCTTGGTCCAAGTGAGCTTATCGAGCTGCTCGGCCAAGTGTCCTTCGACTTCACTGTGCTATAGAGGACAGTTTACTCGTGAGCGCCGCGCCATAATTCGGGACGTGGCGCCAGGGTAGCCCCATCAGGTGGAAAACCCGCGCGAAGCGCACTTTTTAGAAGGCAGAGGAGAATGCTGAAATGACTCCTGTGACCGCAGTGAAGACCAATCCAAATGCAACTCCTGAATCGGGAACTACTAATGACGGAAAAATACAGGATACGAATTCCAACAAGTCAACCACACCCGCCACTCAAAAGGGCACCACACTGACGTTTGGCGCCACCGCCGGGATGCCGAGGCGATTCAAGGGCAACTTCGATTACCAGTTCGTGCGAACGATGGGGTGTGCAACGTATGACGGTGCTGCACTCGGAGAATGCTATGAGACCGCTTCGCGCATCGAGGACGAAAAGGAAGACAGCTATACGGAAGCATGGCGCGTCACGGCTGAGCGGGTGGAGGCAATCGCCCGCATATCGCTCGCGGGCGGGCATCTGGTCAGTGCGCGAGAGGCCTTCCTGCGGGCGTCGTCATACTGGCGCGAGGTGGGTTTCTACCAAAGCACAACGGATCCCAAGTGTCGAGCGGGTTGGGAGCGCCAACGAGATTGCTTTATGCAAGCCGGAAAACTGATGGACCTGCCGTTCGAGGTGGTCAATATTCCATATGAGAACGGGAAGTCGCTTCCCGGCTACTTCCTGAAAGCTAATGCGAGCGATGAGCCGCGACCGACGTTGATGAGCGTGGGTGGCGCCGACTCCTTGGGCGAGGAACTCTATTTCTGGGGCGGCGGCGCAGCGGCGCTTCTCCGGGGATACAACGCCTTGCTGTTCGAGATTCCGGGGCAGCGCGGTGCGATGTATTCGAATCCCGGTGCCGAGCTGTTCTTCCGACCGGACACGGAAGTCCCGCTGAAATACGTTTGCGACTGGGTGCTCGCTCGCGCGGATGTCGATCCGAAACGTCTTGCTTTAGCCGGCTGGAGCCTGGGCGGGTACTTTGCGCCGAGGGCAGCGGCTTTCGAGAAGCGGATAAAGGCTTGCATTGCGAGCACGACATTGCCGGACTGGCAGAAGGTGGTTCTGGGAGCGCTTGGGTTACCGCCCGATCAGCCTTACCCGCGAAATCTTGAGAGCAAAATCGATCTGTCAACCGTGGGGAGCAGGTTTATCGCCAAGGGAGACATACGTTATCGAATGGGCGGGGGCGGCGGAACGATCGCGGAGTACGTCGACGGGCTAAGCAAGTACAACCTGTGGGGCTTGGAGGAAAAGATCACTTGTCCGTATTTCAATATTGGCGGAGAAGGCGAGGGACAACTGGAGGTTTACGGTCAGAAGTTCTACGACAAGCTGACCTGTCCCAAGGCGCAGCACATCATCGCGACGAAGGAGGGCGGCGAGGCTCATTGCGGAGTCAACAACGAGAGCCTTTCGCACCAGATCATATTCGACTGGTTGGATGACATCTTCAGACAAGAACAAGACGCCTAGAAAATTGGCTCGCTATCCAGTCGGAGTGGGAAGTTTAGGTGCCTTCGGACCAGGAGGCTAAATACTGCTCTTGATCGGGGGTGAGCTTATCGACTTGGATGCCCATGGAATCGAGCTTAAGTTTGGCGATGTGGCGGTCGATGTTCTCGGGGACGGCGTAAACCTGGTGCTTGAGAGTGCTGGCGTTCTTGACCAGGTATTCGGAGGCGAGCGCCTGGTTGGCGAAGCTCATGTCCATCACGGAAGCGGGGTGGCCTTCGGCGGCGGCGAGGTTGATTAGGCGGCCTTCGCCGAGGAGGTAAAGTTTGCGGCCATCTTTCATCACGTATTCGTCGACGAAGGGGCGAGCCGGCTTTTTCGAGCTGGAAAGCTTTTCGAGCGCCGGGATGTCGATCTCGACGTTGAAGTGGCCGGAATTGGCGATGACTGCGCCATCTTTCATTCGTTCGAAATGGTCGTGAGTGAGGATTGATTTGTTGCCGGTGACGGTGATGAAGATGTCGCCGATTTTTGCGGCTTCGGCCATGGGCATCACGCGGAAACCGTCCATCACGGCTTCGAGGGCGCGGACGGGATTGATTTCGGTGATGATGACGTCTGCGCCGTGGCCTTTTGCGCGCATGGCGACGCCTTTACCACACCAGCCGTAGCCGGAAACAACCACGCGGAGTCCCGCGATCAAGAGATTCGTTGCACGCAAAACGCCGTCAATCGAAGATTGGCCGGTGCCGTAGCGATTGTCGAAGAGATGCTTGGTGAGCGCGTCGTTCACGGCAACGATGGGATACTTCAGCGTGCCGTCTTTGGCCATGGCGCGGAGGCGGATTACCCCGGTGGTGGTTTCTTCCGTGCCGCCGATGATGCCTTTCACGAGGTCGGGGCGCTTGGTGAGCAGGATGGTGACGAGGTCGGCGCCATCGTCCATGGTGATTTGCGGTTTGTGATCCAGCGCGGCGTTGATGTGCGCGTAATAGGTGGCGTTGTCTTCGCCCTTTATGGCGAAAGTCGGGATGTTGTAATCCTTGACGAGAGAGGCGGCGACTTCGTCCTGAGTGGACAGCGGATTGGAGGCGCACAGGACAACGTCAGCGCCGCCGTCCCGCAGAGTGATGGCCAGGTTGGCGGTCTCGCTGGTGACGTGGAGACAGGCGGACATGCGAATGCCCTTGAGAGGCTGGTCTTTTATGAATTGTTTGCGGATCAGTTGCAGGACGGGCATGTGCTGATTGGCCCATTCGATTTTGCGTTTTCCTTTTTCGGCTAGGGCAAGGTCCTTCACGTCTCCGGTCAGCTTTGGTGCAGTCGTTTCCACGAGAACTCCCTTTAATTTTTAATTGTGCGGAGAAATTTAAGTATTGCCACCGAAAAACGAAAACCAAGATGCCGGGCTAAAGCCCGCCGCTACGAAATCCGGTACGGAAAATTTAGCTGCGCGACACTGCTACGGCCCCGCGCGAGCCAGCTTCTTTCTTGATGGCTTGGGCCTTATCGGTTTTCTCCCAGGTGAAGCCCGGGCCGGTGCGGCCGAAATGACCGTAGGAAGCTGTCTGACGGTAGATCGGGCGGCGGAGATCGAGCGTTTCGATGATTCCCTTGGGCGTGAGCTTGAAGAACGCGCGAATGATCTCGGTGATTTGCGAATTGGGAATCGTTCCGGTGCCGAAGGTATCTGCCATTACGGAAACGGGCTCGGCAACGCCGATGGCGTACGCGAGCTGGACTTCCACTTTCGTGGCGAGGCCGGCAGCGACGATATTTTTCGCGACGTAGCGCGCCATGTAGCAAGCGGAGCGGTCAACCTTGGTAGCGTCTTTTCCGGAGAGAGCGCCGCCACCGTGACGGCTGTATCCGCCGTAGGTGTCGACGATAATCTTGCGGCCAGTCAGTCCTGCGTCACCCATGGGGCCGCCGGTTACGAAGCGGCCGGTGGGATTGATGTAGTACTTGGTCTTCTTATCGACCATGGCGCCGGGAAGGACGGGATTGATGACTTCGGCCATCACTGCTTCTTCAAGTTTGCTGTGTGAAACTTTGTCGCTGTGTTGGGTGGAGATGACCACGGCGTCAACACGAGCGGGGCGACCGTCAATGTATTCGATTGTGACTTGGGATTTTCCATCAGGGCGCAGGAAATCGACAGTTCCCTTCTTGCGGACTTCAGCGAGCTTGTGCGTGAGGCTGTGCGCGAGTTGGATAGGCATGGGCATCAACTCGGGCGTTTCGTCGCAAGCGAAGCCGAACATCAAGCCCTGGTCGCCGGCGCCGCCGGTGTCCACGCCCATAGCGATATCGGGAGACTGCTTCTTGATGGCGCAAATTACGCCGCAGGTCTCCGCGTCAAAGCCAAATTTGGCGCGGGTGTAGCCGACGTCGCGAATCACTTCGCGAGCGAGATCGGAGAAATCAACATAAGTAGTGGTGGTGATTTCACCAGCTACGACGACAAGTCCGGTGGTGACGAGGGTCTCGCAGGCGACGCGGCCCATGGGATCGTCGGTCAGGACGGCGTCGAGAACAGCATCGGAAATCTGGTCGGCGATTTTATCGGGATGGCCTTCGGTTACAGATTCCGAGGTAAACAGGAATTTTTCGTCAGAGTGCGCCAAAAAAGTATCCTCCAGCAGATTGAAAGGCAAGTGCGGGGCCAAATTGCGTTTCGTGCAGTATTGGGCCGAACGGAAACGCTAGCATAGGGGTATAGGCGTGTCAATCTTATGCACCGAAAGGCGTTAAATGCGGTTTGAACGGTGATTTTCGGGGCTGGAATGTGCTTCGCCGGGGTCTGTCGGTTTTGAGACGATGACGGCGATGGGCAACGAATTTCCCCTTAATTATCTCCTTTCAACCTTCGAGGACACTTGTTTCTCTCGTCGTCCGGAGGGCTTGAATTGCGAGTTCAACGGTATCGAGCCGAGTCATGGCGGCTTCGACCGCCGGAGCGCCTTCGGACCTGACAACCCGGGCGCGGTCGAGGGCTCGTAGCGCGATCCGGCTGACTTCGTGGAGCAGCTTGCGGATTTCGACTTCGAGTTGCCCCCGACTTTCCTGCACCCGATTCACGACGTCCGACTGGACGCGCATACTATTCATGTCCACCAGGTGATCGAGAAATTCCCTGGCTTGGCGCTCGATCACGGCGAAAGCCCGCACGGCTCCGAGGAAGGCGTCGGCGAGATATCGCAAAGGAGATGCGGGCAAAGAAACGCGAAGCAAATGTTCAAACGTGAACTTCGAAGGAACCCGGAAACCTGTCCCAGAATCGAGGGCGTTAGGCATTCGAGCGAGTTCTGGTACGCCGGATGCAGAAAGTTTTCCGAGGAAGTCATTTCCAATTCCTACAAATCGAGACGCCACCCTTCGATACTCCCGCTCGGCCGCCGCTTCTTCGGTCTGCAACCACGGGAGAACGTGTCGCGCGGAAATAACTTGCGCCAACCGCATGGCCTTTCTTCGAAATGTTGGGCCGTAGCGGCGGGGCAACGTTTTCAACTCCTCTTCAAACTCGGCGTTCACTTTTGGCGATGCTTGTGCCAGGAACTGCCTTCTCTGTTCAAGGAACATGTCGGAGAGGCGATGTTCCTCGGCCATGAAGAGATAAGTCACTTCTCGGAGCGACCGCTCCGCTTCCGAGATTGTCTGGCGCAAGACTCGAATGCGGCGTTCGGACTCATCGATCGGCCGTCGCAAGGCTCCTCTTTCTTCTGAAATGATCGCCAGTAATTCGTCACTCAACCGGCGAAGACCGCGTTCTGCGGCAGTTCGCGCCAAACTGCGTCCGGATTCTCGTCCCAACCTTTCCAGTGCGTCAATCAACAATTCCCAATCGCGCTGCGGCCCCCGATTCTCCAGACGCTCCTGGGAGCTGACTTCGTAAATACGACTGACGGGACGCTGCAGGCGCTTTGCAAGGACTTCGCTGGTGAAAGACTTGGCCATCCTGCGGTCATCGTCCGAAGTTCTGTCCGCCTTGCTCAACACGATGATGAGGTCGTGGACGTGTTTGCCGACGTCCTCGACCAGCGCCAGTTCTTCACCGGAAATCGGCGGGTCCGCGCCTACGACAACGATCGCTGCATCAATGTGAGGAACAAAGGCCAGCGTGGCCGCTGCATTCCCAGCAAAAACAGAACCCAACCCGGGCGTGTCCACGAAGCACATTCCCTGGGCAAGAAGCGGGCTTGGAGAAAACACTTCCACGCCGGTGACGCCCTTTTTGTTCTCTGGATTGAACTCCTCAGAAACATATTGCGAGAGAGCCTCGGGTGAAATATCCACCCGCGCTCCGCCTCGAAAACGAACTATCGCGGTTCGCGAAGGTCCATAGCGGACGACGGTTGGCACGGCTGTTATCGGCAAGACTCCAGTGGGCAGGATTCGGTCGCCAAGCAAAGCATCCAGGAGGGTCGATTTCCCTCGCTTAAATTGCCCGATGCATGCGACATAGAATCGGCCTTCGCCGGTGCGTTGCGCAAGCGCCGCAGCTTCTTCCCGAACTCGCTCCGAACCCAGTTTCAGCGCCAGTTCCGCGATGCGCAGGAGTGACGGCTCCGCTGAAGCGTCCTGGACGAGGATTTGACGATCATCGCGTGAGGTTCTCATGCCATACAGCCCGGGGTAGGCAGGGAGTGGATTCGGCGGCCTTGGAGCAAATAATCCACGTGGATCAGTCTCACTTTCACCTGGTTTCCATAGTGATAGCACGGGTGAGAAGCGAGCTCACACATTTTCACAATGGAGCCCGGCAGATGTCCGCTTAAACGCAAAACCTGTTCGCGAAAACCTTCCAGGTCGAGGGAGTTCAAGCCGAACCTGTGAATGCAAATCTCGAGGAGTTCACGGGCCGACGCTCCGGACAGCGGGCCCAATCGGATTCGGCATTCGTCAGTCCAATAAAGGCTCCACGCATACCCAATCTCGGCCGGAGTATAGCCATGGCCGGTCAGATAGACAGGCGTCTTGGTGCGGTACATGATTTCTTTCATAAGCTGGGCAATCGTGTGCGAAGCAGGCGGCACGTGATCCATAAAGAATCGATACTCTCCCTGCTCCGCCGCCGTGAACAGGATTCCCCTTAACCGGACTGCGGACTCTCGGCTAATCCAACGGGCCAGGGCTGCATCTATTGCTGCGTCGGCGTGGATTTTCCTCCGCACCAAGGGATCGCCGGCCAGATAGAGTTCCCGGATCAAATGCGCGAGCAACTGTCGCCGGCTGGCCGCGCCAGTCCAACAGATGCACTTAAGGCGTTCGGCTTCGGGAAGATCGGCGAGCGCATTCCTGATCAGCAAGCTCTTGCCTGCGTCAGTAGCTCCCCAGATGAGTTGGCTTTTGCGCCGGCGCAACGCTGTTTGGAGACGCTGCATTTCGTCCTCGCGGCCAATCAGGATTTCAAGCGGAGCCTTGAGAACTGCCATATCGCGCTGTTGCTCCTCCTTTCGAGGCGCTACACGGTCTTCGAGGTCGCTTGCTTGACATCAACCTGGCGCCTCGAATCGACTTCGCGAAGCCCACTTTCCGCTGCCATAGGCGGATTTAACCGGGCAAGGTTCTCTTCCAAACCGTCGAGTTCGTCTTTCGTAAGCTCTCTGCCTCCCAACGCTTGCTCGGCCTGAGCACGATAACCTTCGGCGTAGGTCTCAAACTTCTGTTTCAGTTGTCCGATGACGGAGTCCGTCCACTCGCGGACTAACTGCCAATAGGTCTCCAGCGCTGCGTGGAACGGTTGCCGCAACTGGCGCGAAATCTGCTTGGCCACTTGGCGCTCCGCGATCCGGCGGCCAAGAAACCCGGCAATGACTGGGCGAGAGACAGAGATGTTGGAAGGCGGAGATTCAAAAACGGGGGCGCCTCGAATGAGCGATTGGAATTCGCCGTCGCTTGACGTATCGGGGAGCCCCAAGGCGGCGGCACATCGCCGAAGATCGTGTCCGAGTTGGTCGGCAAGGGTTGTTATCTCTGCCTGGAGTTGTCCAACCTGGATCTGGACAAATTGTGTGATGCTGTCGCGGACCAACTGTCCTGGCACCACTACACCGTAGCTGCCTTTGGACCAGGAATGAAGGAATCGCTTCGACGCTTCCTCGATTGCTTCCGGCATGCAGGCGATAGCCCCTTGCATAAATTTTTCACAAAGCGAGCGGGTTTCTTCGATTTGTCCGGTCGTTCTTCGGAGAAGCGCTTCGGCCGCGCGCGCCTGATTTTTGGATTCGGCCGATGACTGCGCGTCTCTTTTCAACCGTACTTCGAGAGCCGCTGTCACAGAGTCGCGCAAAGCTCCGATTTTTCTTCGCAGAGATGCCGCACGCAAGTCATGGGAGCGCGCATACAAAGGGAGGATCTGGTTCTTAAACCACTCATTGAGCATTTCCTTGCACGAAGGCAAAACGCTTACGGGGTGCACAGGCAATTCCAACTTGCACTCCGTTGTGATGTAGTCACTGACATACTGGATGACTCTGTTACGGTCCTCAGGGCTGAGCAGGTCTGCTTTGCTGAGAAGGACATTGACGGGAATCGCCGCTTGCTGAAGAGTCATGATGGTGTGAAGGTCGTCGGCTGTGAGAGTCGAACCCGCATCGATCAGAACCACGCCCAGATCGCATTTGGGAAGATAGGCCAGTGTTTCCGTAGCGCCGCTTGCGGCGAGAGACCCCAACCCCGGCGTATCGACGAATGCGACACCACCCTGCAACCTTGCGGAGGGGAGTGCGACGACGATGCGCGTTACATGCTTGATGTTTCCGGGGTTCTGTTGTTCTGTTGCGAACTCCGGAAGGCGAGAAATCTCAAGTTTCGTCTTGGGCGCTTCCGAGAACGATACGGTAAGGGATGGCTCTTCGGCATACGTGATGCGAGTGGGAACAGCAGTGATGGGAGTGACACCCACCGGTAAGAGGTCCATTTCGAGGATTGCATTCAGTAAGGAGGATTTCCCGGAACTTACGCGTCCGAACACCGCGATTTCGAAACTTCGGTCCTCCGCTCGATCCAGAATCGCGGCGATCGAAGAGCGGAATTCCACCAGCCCGCGGTCTCGGACGGTCTGTTCAATTTTTGCGAGAAGCTTCAAGTCGTTGCCAGGTTGTTCCAGGCGCTCCAGCCGGGCCTTCAGGTCCTCACCGACCCCTTCAGACAGGTAGCGGCCAAAACGGGCGACCAAGGCGCTCAATTCACCAACGATTCCGTTTAATTCCGTGGCCACACTTTCCGGCACAGCCCCATATCCACGCATGTACTTCGGCTTCAATTCTTCGGCCGCGATGTCGATGGCGCCGAGCAAGACGTGCACCGCGCGCGATACCGGAATCGACGGGCTTTCGGCCACGATTCCCTGTCCTTCCAGAATTCGAACCAGTTGCGCCCGGACTCTCGCGATGTAGTCTTCCATCGTTCTGCGCTGGGCGGGAACGATATCGACGGCATAACGGGGAAAGGCCGCTTTGGAGGCTGTAGAATTTAGAACGCCTTCGATCTCCACCAGAAGCTTATCGATATATTGGCAGGTTATGCGAAGGCGGTTGGCTTGGAACGGGTTCAGAGATTCATCAGGTTTTTGTGCTTCCGAGCTCATTTGAGTGTCACCGAACGCAAACGACTATGGGCAGGAATGCTTCCGCCGCGCGCCTGAATTTGATTCCTATTGTGAGGGCACTCGCTGCTTAGGAAGGAAGAACAGAAGCAGATAACTTCCTAGCAAGGCGAAACCCTCGTAGGAGTCATCTGCCCGTCTTAGGGGCGGTTCAGGGTGAACTCCAACACCCGTAACAACAGGATTGTCTCGCGCGATCGTTTTGAAGTCAACGAGAACGTCTTATGATCCGGAAGCGACGGACAAGGAATTTCCACTCGATTCCCGGCTAGTGGGCACCTGCGGCGCCGGCTCCGTTATCGCGACGAAAGAGGAGGTAGGCGCGGATGAAGGGATCCAAGTCGCCGTTGAGGACCTTGTCCACGTCGCCGCGTTCAACTTTGGTGCGGTGGTCCTTGATGAGCTGATAGGGCTGCATGGTGTAGGAGCGAATCTGGCTGCCGAAGCTGATTTCGGGCTTGGAGGCGTCGAGCTTATGCAGGGCTTCACTGCGCTTTTCGAGTTCTAGCTCGTAAAGCTGGGAGCGGAGAACTTTCATGGCCCATTCGCGGTTTTTGTGCTGGCTGCGCTCGTTCTGGCACTGAACGACGATGCCGGACGGAAGATGCGTGATGCGAACGGCGGATTCCACTTTGTTGACGTTTTGGCCGCCGTGGCCGCCGGCGCGGAATGTGTCGATGCGGAGATCGTCGGGTTTGACTACGATGTCGATTTTGTCGTCGATTTCCGGGATGACAAAAACCGATGCGAAAGATGTGTGGCGCCGGGCGGCTTGATCGAAGGGCGAGATGCGCACCAGACGATGCACGCCGCTTTCACCGACGAGCATACCGTAAGCATTTTCGCCGGCAATTTGCACTGTGGCGGTTTTGATTCCGGCTTCTTCACCGGGAGTCGAGTCGATCACAGTGGCGCCGAGACCTTTTTGCTCCGCCCAGCGGAGGTACATCCGCAGGAGCATTTCGGCCCAGTCCTGCGATTCCGTGCCGCCAGCGCCGGGTTTGATGGTGACGATGGCGTTGAGGCGATCGTTTTCACCGGCGAGAAGTGTTTTGGTTTCCAGCTCGGACAGATACGAATCGGCGGAGGCTAGCTCTTTGCTGACGTCGTCGAGCAGAGAGTTGCGTTGCGCGTCGTCGGATTCTTCGCGCGCGAGATTGAAATAGGTTTCGATGTCGCTGGATTTGGTGTCGAGAGTCTTTTCCGCGTTGACACGGTCTTCCACTTGCTTGCGCTGCTGCAAGAGGGCTTGCGCCGTTTCCTGGTTTTGCCAAAAGTCAGGGTCGCTTACTTTTTCTTCCAGAGTGGCGAGTTGCTTTCTAGCGGAGCCGGCGTCAAAGAAAGCTCCGCACAAGCTCAATGCGTTTCTTGAGCTCGGCGTAGCGTTGCTGCAGGTCTTCTATGTGTTCAGCCATTCTTTTTCGCCTTTGTACTTCGGAGACAAGAATAAATCAAAACCCGCACGCTTCAAAAAACGAAGGATGCGGCACCCTGAAAATCAACAGCCAAACCCGACTTCTGATTTTATCACCGGACGGGCTTTGCGGCTTGTAACGCCGGCTCGGGCGCGCGGGGCTTCAGCGCTAGAAACAGAATCGCGATGGTTACGATCACGCAGAGCCAGGAGAACCAGTCGCCGAAGCGGGCGTAGGGCGTCATATCACTGCGGAAATCGTAAGGCGCGTCGAGCTCGCCGCGGACGTCCAGCGGGTATTGAGCTGCGGTTCGGCCGTAGGGATCGATGGACTCCGTGTAGCCGTTGTTGGTGTCGCGCAAAAGCCAGCGGCGATTCTCCACCGCGCGGACGCGCGCCATGGCCATGTGCTGTTCTGCGGCCGAGGAGCGGCCGAACCAGCCGTCATTTGAAATCGTAATCAGCAATTCAGCGCCGGCTGCGGTGAAGCGGCGGACTTCGCTGGGGAAAATTGCCTCGTAACAAATGAAGGTTCCGAATTTTCCCTGAGGAAGCTGCCCGACGGTGTATTGCGTTCCGGGAGTGAAATCGGAGATGTCCGCAGTCAGGCGTTTTGCGAAGGTGAGCCATCCGCGCAATGGAACGTATTCGCCGAAAGGCAGCAGGTGAATCTTGTCGTACGCATATACGCGCTGGCCTTGGGGGTTCAACAGAACGGCGCTATTGGATGCGAGCCACTTTCCGCCCGGGTCTTTCTTCCAATCCACGACGCCGACCAGAAAATAATTACCGGAGTTGATCGCGATTCGTTCCGCGCGCTGCGCGAAGAGCGCTTCCTCAAAACTGAAAGGCGCCGGGACTTCCGGCCAGATGATTATTCCAGGAACGCGGTGCGCGGCATCCACGCTGATGCGCTCGAGCTGGTCGAGCTCTCCGGCATGGACTTGCAACCAATCAGACGGATAGCTTTCCGACTGCGGAAAATTGGTCTGGACCAGATGCGCGACGTAATGCGGCGTGGCCTGCGGGACTAGGTATGCGCCACCGATCGAAACGGCGACCAGGACGAGGGTAACGACCGCAGCGCGGATCCACACGCGCCGATTATTTGCGAGGATTGCGTATGCGAGCAGTGAACCATATGCAGCGATCAGAAAGCACAAGCCGTAAATGCCGGTGACCGAGGTGATTTGCAGCAGCGCCATGCTGCGAGCGGCGGGATATCCGGACAAGTCCCACGAAGAACCGATGATGGGAATGTTCGTGCGGAAATACTCCAGGGCGGTCCATAGGAACGGCGCGAGGAGGCACGTCAGCAGCTTGCTTTTCTTCGATGCCAGGGCAACACCGGTGGAAAAAATCGTGCAAATCAGGCCGCCGATGAAACCGATCAGGCCTACGAACCCCGCTGCGATCCACGGGTCGATATTGCCGTACTGCTTCATGACCGTATCCACCCAGGGCAGGCATACCGGGTAGAAGACCTGGCCGTGGAGAAATCCGTAGAGCGGCGCTTCCTTCAGCGGGGCTCCGGCCGATGCGAGGACGAGCATTCCCATTGCGATCCAAGCGAGCAGGTACAAGTTGTAGTTGGGAAAGGAAAGACCGAGGGCGACTCCACTGCCGATGGCGAGCAGGACTCGCGCGTAACGGGGCAAGTTCATTCAGTGTTTGATTATAGGCTTGAAACCGAATTGCTCGAGGGCGCGTTTGGCGGCTTCGGCTGCGGCCATGTCCTGATACGGGCCGACTTGTACGCGATAAAAATTGTCCGGTCCGGGCGTAACTACAAAAGCAGGAAGCTTTTTCTGCTGGATAGCTTCAGCCATTTCCAAGGCGTCACTTTGGCGCCGCAGCGCAGCGACCTGAAGAAGGATGCCGGGCTTGGAAGGAACAGGCGCCTGGTAACGCTGAGCGGGTTTTGCGTCGGTCACGGCAGGTTTGGATGTGGGCGCTGGCGTCGCGTTGGTCTTGGGGGGCGCGTTTGAAGCCGCCGGAGATTTCGTCGGAGAGTCCGACCAGAGATGATCGGTGTCCTTCTTGTCCGGGAAAGGGTTTTCAGGAATCGTGGCCGGTTGGGCCGTATCTCTGTATTTCGCGGATGGCGCGTTTCTCGAAACCGATTCCGCCGCGTGAACCGAGCCACCGTACTGATTGCGTCCCATCACGTAACCGAGCGTGAAAAACACCCCGCACAAAAGGACAACGCCCAGAAACAGTCCTACGAGATGCCGGCTCTCCAGCACCCGGTCACCACCGCCGCGGCTTCCATTTCGTGCCATCGTCTCTAGTCGTCCGTCCCTATTTGCCGCCGGCCAGCTTCATCCACTGCGAAATAATGTCCACCGGCAGCGGGAAAACTATGGTCGTATTTTTTTCCACGCCAATCTCGGTCAAAGTCTGCAAATAGCGAAGCTGAATCGCAGCGGGCTGTTTCTCGAGCACTTCGGCTGCGTCGGCCAATTTCGCGGAGGCTTCGAATTCGCCTTCCGCGTGAATGATCTTGGCGCGGCGTTCGCGTTCGGCTTCGGCCTGTTTCGCGATGGCGCGCTGCATATTCTCCGGAATATCGACTTGCTTGACCTCAACCTTGGTTACCTTGATACCCCAAGGCTCGGTATCCTGGTCAAGGATTTGTTGCAGCTTGGCGTTTACTTTTTCGCGCTCGGAAAGGATGGAGTCCAGTTCGAACTGGCCGACGAGGCTACGCAGAGTGGTCTGGGCGAGCTGCGAAGTGGCGTAGAGATAATTTTGGACCTGGGAAAGGGCGAGGTTGGCGTCCACCACACGGAAATAACAGACGGCGTTCACTTTCACGGAAACGTTGTCGCGGGTGATGACGTCTTGCGGCGGGACATCGAGCGTTTCGATGCGCAGCGAGATGCGAGTGAGCTTGTCGATGGGAAAGAAAACCAGTTGCAAGCCCGCGCCTTTCGCTTGGGGAAGCATGCGTCCCAGGCGCAGCACGACGCCGCGCTCCCATTCCTTGATGACGTAAACGGAGTTCACCAGCCAGAAAATAAAAATAAGTACGGCGAATCCCAAGAGGATCGTCGGAAATTCCATTCGCTGTCTCCTCGTTGAATCTGTTACGAAGAAGCCGATTGAGGCGTCTTCACGGGCTCGACTTCCAGCGTCAGCCCGGCAACTTTTTTAACTCGAACATGCGCGCCTTTGGGAATTTCTTCCCCGCTGCGCGCAGCGGCGCGCCAGAGTTCGCCATGAACAAATACCATTCCCACGCCAGGGGGTTCCACTGCTTCGGTAACTTCGCCTACTTCGCCAATCAACTCTTCTTTGCCGGTGGATTGTTTCCAGGTGCGCGAGCGCAGAACGAGGCGCATCAAAAAAATAATAATTACCGCACAAGGGATGGCCACGCCTAGAGCCGCGCCCAGGCTGACGCCCATTCCCGTGAGCGGAGAGTCAATTAGAAATAGCGCGCCCAACACCATGGCCACCACTCCTCCCACGCCCAGAACGCCGTGCGTTGGATATTTGGCTTCGAGGACAAACATCACGAGGGCCACGACAATGAGCAACAAACCGGCAAAATTGATCGGCAGCATGTGCATGGCGAACAAGGCCAGCACCAGCGCGATCACACCCATCACGCCCGGCGCGAACGCTCCCGGATGCGTAAACTCGGCGTAAAGGCCGAGAACACCCATGATCAAAAGAATAAAAAATGCGTCGGGCTGAACGATGCGCGAAAGGAACTTCTCGCGCGAGGTCATGTCAACGGCGGTGATGACCGGATGCGGCAGCGCGAGTTGCAGAGTAGCTCCATCAAAGCGCGTAACGGTGCGGCCGTCGAGCTTGGCGAGCAGATCTTCGCGTGACGGCGTGACGATCTCGATCAGCTTGCCGTCGAGCGCTTCTTTGTCGCTGAACGCTTTCGCGTCGGTAACCGCGGTGGCTGCCAGATCGGAGTTGCGGCCGCGCTTGCTGGTGTAGGCGCGGAGGTAGGCTGTCGCGTCATTCACGATTTTCTTGCGCAAAGTGTCGTCAATCTGAACCGGCTGAC
Organism: uncultured Acidobacteriota bacterium; assembly: GCA_963698005.1. GTDB lineage: Bacteria > Acidobacteriota > Terriglobia > Acidiferrales > UBA7541 > Palsa-295. Next base: position 159,263 of record OY969113.1, on the reverse strand, counting down.
CTCCCAATTCGATGAGCGGCGAAGCGGCGCCTGTTTCCGTGCCGGGAGACATAGCGGCTACGTCGGCTGAAAGCAAAATGAAAAATCCGGCGGAAGCTGCGCGCGAGCCAGTGGGATAGACATAAGTGACAACGGGAACGGACGAGCGCAGGATGGCCTGAATGATCGAGCGCATGGAAGTATCGAGGCCGCCCGGAGTGTTTATCGTAATGAGGACCAGGCTGGCGTGCTGGGCGTTGGCTTGGCCGATTCCGCGGACGATGTATTCCGCGAGGATCGGCTCGATATCACCGTCGATGTGAAGCTCGACGACATTGGAAGCGGCGGCCGAAGGCGACCCGGTAGCAGAAGATGATTGCGCGACGGCGCTGCGGTTGAAGACGACGAATGAGCCTGCAGCCACGCACACAAACAAAATCAAACAGCGAAATGAGCGGAGAGCCATTCCGGCGGCTATTATAGCAGCAGAATTACTCCGGCTTCGAAAGTTCCGCAAACATTCACGAAGGCGGTCCGGTTCCCACGGGAATCGTGGAACATTCAGGTGCGGCATGGCGTATCTTCGTATTGACTAAGTGAGGAGACGACTATGAAAGCGCAGCGGTTTATTTTCGGCAACAGGCTGATTGGTTCGACGTGGCTCGGACGGGCGGCTCCGACGATTGTGATGGGGCTGATGCTTTCGGCAGCGGCTATGCCAGTGGCTGCGCAGGACAAGAAAGATTCGGACGCGAATAAATCAGACAGCGACAGTATTGGGTTTATCGCCAGCAAGAATGCCAGCCCGAAAGAGGTCGGCTTGCCGCTGTATCCACGATCGCGGAGACACGAGGACGATTCTGACGATAGTTCATCCCTACAGCTCGGCGCGTGGGGCGGATCGTTTGGATTCAAGATTGCGGCGGTGAAAATGGAATCGGACGACGCGCCCGAGAAAATTGCGGCGTTTTACCGAAAGGCGTCGTCAAAATACGGCAAGGTCTTGAACTGTTCGGATCCTGCCGTGGCGGCAGCACAGAAAGACAAACCCTCGAACGGCTTGGACTGCGATTCGGACCATGCAGAGAAAGGAGAAATTGTTCTGAAGTCCGGCACGAAGGAAATGCAACACATTGCCAGCGTCAAGGCAAACGGAAGAGGGAGCGTTTACGATTTGGTGTTTGTGGAAGCGAAGGGATCGGACAAGGACAAGTAGTCTTCGCTTGGCTAAAATCGCGTCCCGAGAAACTGAGCTGAGGTTTTTCCAAACGGCCACGATCGATCAACCGGCCGCTCTGCGCAGGCACATTCGGCGGGACTAATTCGGCTCTTGCTTCTTCGACGGGGTCGCGTAGGACGGCGGCACCTGCAGGACTTCCTGGACGCGAGGATCTTTGATCACGCGCGCGAAGGCAACGTCGGTTTGCGCGGAGAGAAAATTATTGTAACCGTCGTCGCGCGCCATTTTCAGGTAGTGCGCGGCACGCTCGGCGTTTCCTTTCTGAGCGTAGGTCTTGGCCACGAAGAAGTAAAACAGCCCCGGATCGCTGGCCGTTCTCTGCTGGATCACGGAGCCATTGGTTCCATGCCGTTCGAAAATCTCCGGGTCTAGCGCAAGCGCCTGGGCGAAAGTAGCCATAGCCTGGGGATATTCCTTATTGCCGAAGTAGGCGTAGCCCAGGTTGCTGTATAGCGTGGCCGGTTCCGTGTGATATTCAAGGGCTTTCTTGTACAGAGTGATCGCTTTACCGAAATGTTTTTTTTCGTACTCAACGGTTCCGTAGTTGTTGATGGCGCTGGAAAAGTTCTTGTCGGCGTGAATGGCTTTCTTGTAAAAGCGCTCCGCTCTATTTAAATCACCTAGCTGCTGGAAGGCGACTCCCACTTTGTTGAGCAACTGAGGGTTTTTGGGATCCGTTTCGAGGATCTTGGAATATGTATTCACGGCCGAGGCGTATTCTTTGCGGGCCATCAAGATGTCGCCCTGCATTTCAGCAATCTGGCGCGGCGTCATCGCAGAGGAATTTACCGCCGGACCTTCGGATGCTTGTGCCGTCTTGGTGTAACTGACAGGGACTTGCGCGCGGCTCGGTCCTACGCTCAGGAGAGCTAGCGGGATGGCAAACAGAGTCAATCGACTCATTGCCCAACTCCTTTTCCGCGCTTGGCCTACGGTTGTGGTTTCGTGTTATCCGCAGGTTTCTTGCTTTGTCCAAATATACCAAAAACCTTGCCAAGAAACCCCTTTTTCTTTTCTGCGTCGGCTGGCGGAGCTTGCTGGGCCGGGCTGGCCGCGTTTGAGGGCTGAGCCGCGGGATTGGCAGCAGGCGGAGGTGCGTCTCCGTTCTTACCGAATAAATGCGATAGCCAGGTACCCGGAGCTTGCGCGACATGTCCGCCGTGCAGTCCGCAGAATTGAGTGGGTTCGCTGCCGGATACAAAATATTCCGTTACTGTTTGCGGGCAAGCCGGAGTGGCAAGTTGACCGCTCTGCGGGTCAATCGATTCGGCCATAACACCGGGAGGAGCTTCGAAAGGCTGCGTGTTCTGGTAGCGAGGCAATGCAACCGCCCGCTTCATGAAGTCCGCCCAGAGAGGCGCGGCCGCCTGGCTGCCGGACAATCCCAGGTCTCGGTTGTCGTCAAACCCAACCCAGACGACACACAGAAGGTTTGAGGTGAAGCCTGCAAACCATCCATCGCGGGAGGTTCCCGTCTTCCCTGCCGCCGGCGCCGTAAAACCCAATGAACGGACAGTTTCGCCCGTTCCGCGATTGATGACATCCTCCATGAGGCTGGTCACGAGATAGGAGACGCGCGGGTCAAGGACTGCCCGCGTGCGCGGGGTGGCGGATTCCTCCACGCTGCCGTCGGCGGCCAGCACACTGCGCAGGAAGATTGGTTCAGAACGAAGGCCATTGGTGGCGAAAGGCGTATAGCCCGCGGCGACGTCAACGGGCGTCATCTCATACGCGCCGAGAGCGACGGCGGGAGTAGCCAGAATGTTGGAGCCAAGTCCCATTTGCCGCGCGACTTCCACGACGCGCTGGTAACCGATCATTTGAGCGACCTGTACGGTGGCGACGTTGAGCGAATGAATTAGCGCGTCTCGCACGGTGACAGTGCCGTAAAAAGTTTCGCCGTAGTTGTCGGGCGTGTATTCCTTGCCGTCGAAAGTGAAGGTCGTGGGGATATCTTCCACGGTGGTAACCGGCGTTACAACCGGCGTCATTCCCTGAGCAGCGTTGGAGAACGCCGCGGCGTATACGAAGGGCTTGAACACGGAACCTGGTTGACGATGAGCCAGGGCATGATTGAGCTGGCTTTCTCCATAGTTGCGGCCGCCTATCAGCGCCCGAATCTCTCCAGTACGGGGATCGAGCGCCACGAGCGCGACCTGCACTTGCGGAACAGCTTGTCCCTTTTTCTTCCAAGCGGCGTAGCGCTTTTCGAGGAGCTTGTCCACGCCCAGCACCCCGGCGTCGACTGCCGCGCTTGCGGCGCGCTGAAGATCGGGATCGAGGGTGGTGTAAATGCGATAGCTTTGGGTTTGGAGATCAGCCTCGGAAAATTGCTCGAGGAGATGGTCTTTCACCATGTCCACGAAGTAGGGGGCGGAGCTGCTCTGGACGCCTCCGTTCACGAAGTGGAATTTGTATTTCTTGGCAGCGTCGGACTGCTCTTGGGTGACGTAGCCGTTCTCGACCATCTGCGCGAGAACACGGTCGCGGGATTCGATGGCGCGATCCACGTGGCGCTCCGCGGACGAATAGCGATTCGGCGCTCGAATGATTCCGGCTAAGAAGGCCGTTTCCGCGAGATTCAGTTCACGAACGTCCTTGCCAAAATAGGCTTGAGCGCCCTCGCCGAATCCACGAATGGCGAAGCTGCCGCGATTACCCAGGTAAATCTCGTTGGCGTAAAGCTCGAAAATCTGCTGCTTGGAAAAGCGCTGGTCGATCTCAAAGGCCATCAGCGTTTCTTTCACCTTGCGGCGCCACTCGCGCTTGGTGGAAAAGAAAAAGCTTCGCGCCACTTGCATGTCAATCGTGCTGGCGCCTTGCGCGCGATGGCCGATCTTCAAATCGGCGAGCGCGGCGCCCATGACGCGTACGATATCGAAACCGCCGTGTTCAAAGAATCGTTTGTCTTCCGCGGAGAGAACGGCGTTCACCATATCCTTGGGCAAATCGTCAAAGCGGACGATGCGGCGTTTCTCGCGCGAGCTGTCAAAAAGATTGGTAATCACTTCCGGTTCGAGTTCGGCGGAATCGCGGACAGCGCCATCTGAAATTTGCGTTATGCGCGAAATGGCCGGGCCGGTAAATACGACGCGCAGCGCATTTCCGCCGTGAAAGAAGGATTGTTCAGAGGGCTTGATTTCAATCGTGTTGCCTTTCACGTGAACCTGCCCAGGCGCTCCGGGCACCTCGCCATCCTGGTAACCGGCGCGCAGGAGATATTCGGTGAGATCGCCGGGCCGAAGGTCTTCGCCGGTGTAAATGTGTCCTGGGGCGGAATAAACGCGAGAAGTGTTCTGAAAAATCTGGCCGGTGAGGCGCTGGTCGATCAGATGGCCGAACTGAATATAGAAATACGCGAAAATCGAAGTGGCGGCAATGAATACGGCCAAGGCGCCAACCAGCAGCGCGATGCCAGTCCGGGAGGTCCAAAATCCAGGGGCGATTCGAATCCGCAATCGGTTTCTCCGCTATAGCTTGAAAGGGTCGGCTGAAGCCATCCAGAGTCCGCGACTCAACGCCGTGGTTCCGAGCGCTATACTCCCTGCTTCCACTATATTTAGATTGCCGATTTAAAGCGAGTGGTTGTCCCCGTGGGCGTGGAAATCCCAATCGTATGTCTTGAATAACATGTTTATTGGAACGGTGTAACTCACGTCAATTTGAGTGTTGTTGTTGTCGTTCGTGATGTGGATGTCCGCGCGCTTGGCCGGAACTCCCAGCTCCACAATTTTTTTCCAAACATCTTCGCGGATTTCCTCTTCGGTTTTCCTGTTGTACGAGGCGAAACGAGCTTCGGTGTTCATAGCGTCCTGAAGCTGGTACTTAGTGAAATATGGCGGGATGAGCATGACGGCCGCGAAGATCATCGAGCCCAGAATGAGCAAGGTCAGCAGCAGATTGATCTTTGTTCCGCCTCGTTCTCTAAATTGAACTTTTTGCGCTTTCAAAGTTGATACCTCCGCGGGCCGAAAGCCCGATCGGTAGACTGATGCTAACACTGTAGTTTCCCGCGGAAAGGGCGGCGAATGAAGGGTGTACGGAATGAGTAAACGCCGGATGACAGCTTCGGGGCGAGGCTAATACGCGCGGGCGAAGATGGCCTTTTCCTTCGCAGTCTCGCCGCAGTGAATGCACTTGCCGGTGCCGCCGGGCTGTTCCAGCGGAATACAGCGCATGGTGGCTCTGGTTTCTTCTTTGATGTTCGCCTCGCATTCGCTGTTGCCGCACCACCAGGAAAGTGCGAAACCCTTCTCGACCGCTTTCTTGAACTCTTCGTAGCTGGCGGGCTCGGCAGTGTTAGCTTTGCGAAAGGCAAGCGCGCGGTCGTAGAGCGACTTCTGAATTTCCTCGAGCAACTGGGCGACGCTTGCGGGCAGGTCCTGCTGCGAGACGAAGGACTTCCCTTCTTTGCCCGGGCGATCGCGACGAGCGAGCACCACAGAGCCTTTGGCCACGTCCTTGGGGCCAATCTCAAGACGCAGCGGCACACCTCGCATCTCCCAATCGTTGAACTTGAAACCCGGGCTCACACCTTCGCGTTCATCCATTTTGACGCGAATGCCGGCAGCCACCAGTTCTTTGCGTAATTTTTGAGCGCATTCCATGACGCTGGACTTTTCGTCGTCCGTCTTATAAATGGGCACGATGACCAATTGAAACGGCGCGAGACGCGGAGGGAAAATCAATCCTTGATCGTCGCCATGCACCATGATCAGAGCGCCCACGACCCTGGTCGAAAGACCCCACGAAGTGGTCCAACAATGCTGGTGCACACCGTTTTTATCGAGATAACGAATCTCAAATGCCTTGGCGAAATTCTGGCCCAGATTGTGCGATGTGCAGAACTGCAGCGCTTTTCCATCCCCCATCATGGCTTCAAGCGAATAGGTGATTTCCGCGCCGGCGAATTTTTCCGAATCCGACTTCCGTCCTGGAATCACCGGCACGGCCGCTTCCTTCAATGCAAAATCGGTGTAGACGTCCACCATCTGCCGCGTCTCAGCCTCCGCCTCTTCAGCTGTCGCATGCGCGGTATGGCCTTCCTGCCAAAAGAATTCGAGCGTTCGGAGAAACAGCTTCGTTCGCAGCTCCCAGCGCACGACACTATTCCACTGGTTGATTAGAACCGGCAGGTCGCGGTAGGACTGAATCCATTTCGCGTAGGCGTAACCAATGATGGTTTCCGAAGTGGGACGTATGACCAGAGGCTCTTCAAGCTCTTCGCCGCCACCGTGCGTTACGATGGCGAGCTCGGGTGAAAATCCCGCGACGTGCGATTTTTCCTTCTCGATGAAGCTGCGTGGGATCAGCAGAGGGAAGGCGGCATTTACGTGCCCGGTAGCCTTGAATCGGCTGTCCAGCGCCGCGGTGATGTTTTCCCATAACGCCCAGCCGTACGGCCGGACGATCATGCAGCCGCGCACTGGCGCATAGTCCGCGAGTTCAGCGCGGAGAACAACTTGGTTGTACCACTCGGAATAATCTTCCGCGCGAGTGGGAAGTTTCTGGTCGGACATATGTTCCCAGGCTCTTTTCTGTCCCGAATTGAAACAATTTCCTACACGGCAGCGCTTCACGCCGCCACGCAATCGAGTTAGGTTAGGGGAGACGGCACCTGAAGTCAACCCGGGGCTTTTTTGACATTTTTTACGTGAATGAAAAAGCGTTTCAGTGTAGGCTATCGGCCTGGTTACCCGCCAGAGTTGCCCTAAATCAAAAGGAGTTTACAGAGATGAGGATGTGCCGAGCCGGGTTTTTAATTGTTGCGATTACGTTGTTCATAGTTTCACAGCCGTTGGCAAAGGCCCAGTCGTCAAGCGGCTCAGGCACGCCGTCTCAAAGTCAGACGCAAACGCAGCCGCAGACTGCCCCACCTTCTTCCGCTTCGTCGAGTTCAGTGAACGTGCAGCCAGGGTTGACGTACCAGCGCCCGTCTGAGGGCAAGAAACTGCGGAACTTCGCGTTCGATGCGTTTGGCCCGTACGCATTCATCGGCTCCGCCGCGACTGCTGGAATTCAGCAAGCCGACACGGCCGGTAGCTCGAATAATCACGCAGGCATCCCGCCAGACTGGGGACAAGGTTGGGATTCATACGGCGCACGATTTGGAAGTGATTTTGGAATCAACCTGGTTACCCAAACCGCCCGTTATACGATGGCCGAGATTTTGCACGAGGATACGATTTACTATCGCTGCGATTGCAGTGGTTTCGTGCCGAGAATCAAACATGCGTTGATTTCAACGGTCACGGCGCGCAGAGGCGAAGACGGGCACCGCGTGCTTTCCTTTTCGGCGATCGCAGCTCCTTACGCCGGCACGGAAGCCGCTGCTTTATTGTGGTATCCGAACCGTTTCGACGCCATGGATGGCTTTCGCATGGGCAATTACAACCTGCTGATACAGGGCGGGCTGAACCTCGCGCTCGAATTTATCTACGGCGGACCGCACACGCTGCTGAGCCACCATCACGTGCCGGTGCTCTCCAACGCCACAGGATCAAATCCGGGCAACTGACAGACCAGGAACTGCTATATCGGGGAGCGCTGCGACGGAGGTTGGTACTTCGTTTAGCGCTCCTCTTTTTTTGCTCGCACAACATCCCCGACCGCTATTCTCAGTGAAGGAATGCAGGACTGGCTTACTTCCGACGTAATTCTTCCCTTGATTTGGTATCAGCGTTTGAAACGGTGAGTTTTTCCTGTTTACGGCTGCGGCTGGGTCTTGTCTTTGTGATAATGGCGGCGAATGTCCGGCCAGAACTCGTTTAGCACGATCCTGATGGCGTCGTAAGCCACTTGAGTACCCCAAACCGAGGCCGTATTCGAAAAAGTCTGATCCGCTGCAGGATGATAGCTATAGGTAGAGATGGCTGCTCCCATCCCACTCCCCAAGACTTCGCCATAATTGAAGGTGTTGTGTCCGGAATCCGTCCGCGTAATGAGGAGGCGGCTCAACGCGTAACCGGTGCGGTGCACAAAAGTTCCTTTGCCCAACTGATAATACCGAGGATCGGTGCGCATGACGGCGGGAACAACGGCGTTGACCATATAATTCTCAATCGTGCCATCGGCGAAAGCGGTTCCGTAGCGCTTGGCATATCCTTGCGCACCTTGGCCGTATGCGGGTTCGCTGTTCTCCGCCTGGCTTATCGCCGCTAGAGCTCCATACCAGGGATATTGGACGTAGTCGAATGCAGAGCGCGTCGCAACTTTGAATTTTTGACCCGCGGTAAGCGGAGGAACGTGGGCGGAATTTTCCAGGGTCAGAAAATTGGGCAAAGCAAAGAACAGCCGGTCATTCGAAGTACCTGAAGTATTCTTCTGGTCTTTGGTGTCCTTGCTCGTTTGTCCGGGTTGCGTTTGCTGGGACTGGCGGGGAGTGACCGCCGGGGGCGCTGGAGGCGGTGATTGCTGCTGTTGAGCAGGAGCGGTAGATGGCGACGACTCGTCCGGCTGGCTCACGGGTGGATTGGCAGGCTGGCCGTTATTCTGCGCATAGACCGATGCAGCGCAGGTGAAAATGAAAAGAAAAGTCACACCTCTTGCGATCCTTGCAAACGAATACTTCAAGATGAACCCTCCCCTGGGGTATTGCGCCATTTGCAGCTTAAAGTTCCTTATGTTTCGCGGCGAGAGTCAGCGCGTACTTCCTTTTGAATAGCAATATCGCTGCGCGAAACTCGCAACTCCGTAGCACAGCTTGGTGGTTTTAGATGTATAGACAGCTCTTTTCCGTTGCCAACAAAAGTGTACAAAGATGATACAACAAGCTGCTCAGTTCATTTATCTTTGCGCTTCGAGGAAACGAAAGAGTGACGGGCAGGCGGCATCCCGTGATTCATTGCAAACACCCAGGCGGCTCCGATAGAATCACGTTCGAGTTTACTTAGCGCCCACAAAATTGACACTGCGAATCTTTTTGGTGCGATGAAATGACATACAACAGCCCTGAATTGGTGAGAATGAGCCGCTCGCTGGATGAAGTGGATCCCGAAGTGGCGGAAGCGTTGCGCGATGAAGTACGCCGACAAGCTACCGGGCTCGAACTCATCGCGTCCGAGAATTTCGTTTCGGAAGCTGTGCTGGAAGCTGCGGGCTCGGTTTTCACCAACAAATATGCCGAGGGTTATCCGGGCAAACGATATTACGGCGGTTGCGAAAACGTTGACCGTGTCGAGCGGCTCGCCATCGAACGCGCGAAGCAGCTTTTTGGTGCGGAACACGCAAACGTGCAGGCGCATTCCGGGACGCAAGCGAACATCTCCGTTTATATGACCGCGCTGGAGCCCGGCGCCACCGTGTTGGGAATGAATCTGGCGCACGGTGGGCATTTGACTCACGGGCATCCGCTAAATTTTTCGGGCAAGACGTACAAGTTCATCGCCTACGGAGTGACGAAAGAAACCGAGACAATCGATTACGACGAAATTGACCGATTAGCGCGCGAACATCAGCCCAAGATGATTGTGGCGGGCGCGAGCGCTTATGCACGCATCATCGATTTTGCGCGCATCGGGAAGATCGCGCAATCTGTCGGCGCGCTGTTCTTCGTGGATATGGCGCACATCGCGGGTCTGGTGGCGGCGGGTCTGCATCCCAGCCCAGTGCCTCACGCAGATTTTGTTTCAACGACTACGCACAAGACGCTTCGCGGGCCGCGCGGAGGGCTGGTTCTCTGCCGCGAAAAATACGCGAAGGATTTGGACCGCATCACGTTTCCCGGCCTGCAGGGCGGGCCCCTGGAACACGTAATTGCCGGCAAGGCTGTCTGCCTGAAAGAAGCGGCGGCGCCGGAGTTCCGCGAATACCAGAAGCAGGTGGTAGCCAACGCGCGCGCGCTGGCTGCAGGTCTGGCAAAGCAGGGCTTCCGAATCGTCACAGGCGGCACGGACAATCATTTGTTTCTCGTTGATATGCACTCGCGCGGGATTACCGGCCGCGATGCGGAGCTAGCGCTCGAACGCTCTGGAATGACGGTGAATAAGAACGCCATCCCGTTCGATCCGCTGCCGCCCATGAAGGCCGGCGGAATTCGCGTGGGGAGTCCGGCGGTGACCACGCGCGGAATGCGCGAACCGGAAATGGAAAAAATCGCCGGATGGATTGCCGAGGTGCTCACGCATCTGGGCGACACATCGATCGAGCAGCGAGTTCGAAAAGAGGTCGCGACGCTCGCTCAAAAATTTCCGCTGTACGCGCGGCGACTTGAAGCCGCTGACAAAGCCGAAACGCTGCACAGCCAACGCGCAAATAGTTAGGATCGCGCACGGCGACTGCCCCTTCGCGTTGTTTCAATCGGGTACATGTATGCCTCTCCGGGTCACTTCAAATGGATTTTTCCAAATTCACACCTTATGCGTCGCGTAAATCCTTTCGCACGCTACGCTACAAACGACAAAATCTTCGCTTTGGTATTCGAGTTGCCAGCTTTCCACTTGGCAGTGGGATTCGCCACTGAAAAGGCCAAGATGAGTTTGCTTTTTGGACTGGAAGCGCCCGCCTCTAGCGATAACTACGGGACCGAAAAGGACGAAGCGCGAGAAATCCAGAACTCATTGATGCCTTCCGGAACGCTTCGGAACGCGTCCATAGAGATCGCGTACAGGTTCGCTCCGTTCGCGGAAGTGGGCGGAGACTTCGCGGATTTTTACATTTTGCCGAACGGTATAGCCGGCCTCTACATTGGAGACGTGGTGGGAAAGGGATTAGCGGCGGCGATGTACGCGGCGCTAGTGATGGGCATGCTGCGCGGGATCAATAAGACGGACGAACAAACATCAACCGTGCTCGCAACTCTGAACAAGCGGCTGCTCGTGCGGCCGGTGCAGGGACGGTTCGCAACCACGCTCTACGCCGTTTACGATTCCACCTGCCGGGAGTTGACGTTTTCAAACGCGGGGATGCCGTACCCTCTGTTGGCGTCCGGTTCAGACTGCCGGCAATTGCAGGAGGGGGGATTGCCGTCGGGAATGTTTCCCGGCTCTTCGTACGACACTCACCGGGTGTGCCTATCGCCGGGCGATTCAGTCTTGTTTGCTACCGACGGGCTCCATGAATTGCAAGGCGCTAACGGCGATGATTTTGGCTGGCACAGGATGGGCGAGATTTGGAAGGAGTGCCAAGGAATGTCGGCCGACGAATCGCTACAGCGCCTTCTTCGCGAAGCCAAGGACTATGCCGTTGGCGGGTTGCAGCATGACGACATCACAGCGGTAGCGCTAAAAATTCCGCGCCGGTAGCAGCCTCAATCCGACCTATACGATTTGCACAATCAGCTCGGCCGCTTTTCCATCACGAATCGAGAAGGCGCGAACGGGTGTGGCTGTATCTTTCTGCGGCGAGATGATGAAGTAGGCGACTTCCGGGTAATACGCTTCATCGATATCACGCGCGGACGGTTTGTTATCGCCGTTGGGATGCGAGTGGTAAATTCCCATGAACTCGAGGCCCGCCGCGCGAATTTCGCGCATGGACTGAAATAATTCGGCTGGGGCGATCGAGTACTCGGTGGCACTGGCTGCCTCGTTCGTCGCTGGAAAAATGCGCGCTATGACACCGCCGCTTCCGGCGAGCAGTCCGCAACACTCCAACCGAGGTTCTTGCAAAACGTTGCCCGTCATCTGCTTCAGAGCTTCATTTTTTACGCGAATCACTTCTGCCATTTTTGAATTTTGCCGTGAGGTGTTCGGGTATTTTGGCCCTGTGGCACCGGTGGCGCATAACTCCACGGCTTGTTAGGTGTTTGTGCTGATAAACATGGAAGGTTGCAGGGAGAAACTCCTGCAACCCAGTGAGCTATCGAATCCCGCGCTAAGCCTTTTGAGCCTGGCGGCGAAGGAACGTTGGAACGTCGAGATCGTCAGCCGGCACTTCGCGGACGTCGCTGACATTTCGCGCGACCTGGTGAACTACCTCGCTGACGTTTCTCGATACCTGCTGCACCACGTTGGTTTGCTGCGTCATGGTGGGTTGCGCCGGAGCAGGCTCACGTGTGGCTTTCCAGGTCTTCGGCAAGTACGAAGGACGCGACTGAGTCTTCCTGCCTGCCACTTCGCGGAAGCCGGCTGCGATCACCGTGATCTTTACCGACTCTTTCATCGCGTCATCCATCACCGCGCCGAAAATGATGTTCGCGTTTTCGTGCGCCGCTTTCTGGATGATCGACGAGGCCTCGTGAACCTCCTGCAAGCTAAGGCTGGACGATCCTGTGACGTTGATCAAAATTCCCTGCGCGCCCTGGATGCAATTGTCTTCGAGGAGAGGGCTATTGATGGCGCGGTTCGCGGCGTCAATCGCTCGGTTAGATCCGGAAGCGACAGCGGTGCCCATCACGGCATAACCCTGGCCCGACATGATCGTTTTGACGTCGGCAAAATCACGATTGATGATGCCGGGAATGGTGATGATGTCGGAAATGCCCTGGACCGCTTGGCGCAGGATGTCGTCGGCGATGCGGAAAGCTTCAAAAAAACTGGTTCCGTGTTCGACGCATTCCATCAGCCGCTCGTTCGGGATTACGATCACCGTGTCCACACTGCCGATTAGTTCGGCGAGGGCTTGCTCGGCTTGCTCCATCCGGCGTTTGCCCTCAAAGGCAAACGGCTTGGTGACGACAGCAACGGTAAGCGCGCCCAATTCGCTGGCGAGATTCGCAACGACAGGCGCGGCTCCGCTGCCTGTGCCGCCGCCCAATCCGGCGGTGACGAAAACCATGTCGGCGCCGTCGAGCGCTTCCAGGATTTTTTCGGTGTCTTCGAGCGCGGCTTTGCGGCCCACTTCGGGATTGGCGCCCGCTCCCAATCCTTTCGTCAACTTGGCGCCGAGTTGCAGCTTCACCGGCGCTTGCGAAAGCTTCAGCGCCTGCAAATCCGTGTTCGCGGCAATGAATTCGACACCCTCTACCTTGGCCCGGATCATGCGGTTGACGGCGTTCGAACCGCCGCCTCCCACACCGATCACTTTAATCTTGGCGCCGTTTTGCGGTTCTTCGCTGAATGAAACTTTCAAACTCGATTCTTTTGGTGACATGCTTCCTCCCCAGTCTTTCGCCTTCGTGAAATTTTTGATCAATTTCTTATGACGCTCCTGCGAACATACTTTTGAACTTGCCCACCCAGCCGGTCGGACGCGCTCCCGCGTTGCGCCGCGTGCGCGCACCGTAAAGCACAAGTCCCACGGCTGTTGCATACTCGGGCTGGGAATCTTCTTCGCTCATTCCTGAAAGTCCTCGCGGAGTGGCGACGCGCGCGGGCAGATTAAATATCTGCTCGGCGAGTTCGCAGAATCCGCGGAGGCGCGCTCCGCCGCCGGTGAGAATGATTCCCGCGGGAATTGACGATTCAACGCCGCCACGGCGCAACTCGTCGCGAACGAGCATCAACAATTCCTGCGCGCGCGGTTCCACGATGTCCGACAACATGCGGGCAAAAACAGTCCGCGGCGGGCGATCGCCCACACTGGCAATTTCGATCGGGAAATCTTCCTTTAGAAGCTCACGGTGGGCGCAGGCTTGCCGGCGTTTGATTTTTTCCGCTTCATCGATCGGAGTGCGCAGCCCGACCGCGAGATCATTCGTAAAGTGGTCGCCACCGACGGGAATGGCTGCGGTGTGCCTCACGACCCCGCCTGAATAGGCGAGTAGTTCGGTGGTTCCTCCGCCGATATCGAGCAGGCAACAGCCCAGTTCGCGTTCGTCTTGCGTCAGGCAGGCTTCCGCAGCAGCAAGCGGCTCAAGGACCGTGTCGTCCACTCGCACTCCCGCGCGATTTACCGCGGTGACGATATTCTGGGTTGCGGAGCCGCACGCCGTCACGATGTGCACGTTGGCTTCGAGACGCTGGCCCACCATTCCAATGGCGTCGCGAATATTATCCTGGGCGTCGAGGGAAAATTCCTGCGGGAGGACGTGCAACACTTCGCGATCTTCCGGAAGCTGGATGCCGCGAGCAGCTTCCACCGCGCGGCGAACGTCTTCGCGCTGGATATCGCGCGGGCGGGTTCCCACGGTGATTCCGCCGCGGCTGTTCACGCCGCGCACGTGCGTCCCGGCGACGCCTATCAACGCCGATTCCACCGGCACTCCGACGATTGTTTCCGCTTCTTCGACGGCCCGGCGAATGGAACTCACCGCGAGATCGAGGTTCACGATCTGGCCCTTGCGCCAACCTTTCGATTCCGCCGCACCAAGAGCGGCGAATTTCACACCGCCGTCGTCACCAAGTTCACCAATCAGCGCGCAGGTTTTCGTGCTGCCGATGTCGAGCGCTACGATATGCCGTTCCTTCTTCGTCAAATCCGCTCCTTATAATTTCAGCCGTTTACATCTGCTATCGTGACTTTCTGCTCGAATTCCTATGCGCTTTTTGAACTGGTTTCGGCGCGGGTCGCGATTGCACGACCGGCCGCGGCAGCGCAACTGACTGAGGCGCGATTTCCTGCGCCACCGTCGTGTCCGGGTTTACGACCGCTTCACCGTTGAAGCGCAAATCCACTGATTCGATGCGTCCCGTTTTTGCGTGCCACTGTGCGAAGTCGTCCAGAAGCGTCCGATACTTTGTTTCGAAATCGTTGTCGCCAAAATGCACCAGAACAGGAGAATCCATTGGGGCCCCGGATGGATGGCTAGCAACATCGTCGGCCGCCGGATTTGAAACACTCCCGCCGGAACGAGTCTCGCCATTCAGGCCGTAAATGCTGGCGCGCAAGTCCCTGACGTCCGATAGGTCCACTTCGCTGACCTTTTCCATCGCGCCCGCGCGCGCGGATTCCACTTGCTGGGTAAATCCGGCAAACAACTGCATGCGTCTCCCGCGCTCATCCGGCGTCATTTCTTCATGAATGCCGGTGACCACGGGAAAATGAAAATTCGCTTTCATAGGCCGCTCAAGTATCACGCCGTGGATATCTACGAGCGCCAGATCGCTTCCCTGGCGGAGAAATGCGATGGGAACCCGCTCGGTGATTTCCACTTCGATATTATTGGGCAACGCTCGCCGAACGGTCGCTTGCGCGACCCACGGAATCGCTTCGAGCTCGCGCCGGCGTTCAGCAAGCGGAATTCGCAAAACGCTGAGGCCGTGATCGGGCTTGAAAATGGCGAGCACGCCGGCGCGGGGGACATAATTATTTCCGGTGAGCTCGACCTGACTGGAATGAATCAGCGCCATTTGCGGCGACGCGAACAGGAAATGCCCGCAGGCATACGCCACGCATGCACCCGTGATTCCGACGCCCACTCCAAACGTGACGCGCAGATACGTTTTCCAGGCTTTCCGGCCAAATTTCCGCCGCTTGATCTCCAGAGGCTTTTGCCTGCGAAGATACTTCGGCTCTTCGTCGGCCAGGAGTTCCTGGGGATAAGCGTCCGCGTCCATGGTTTTCAGTTTTTCCAGAGAATGACCTCGTTCTCGAGTTCCAAGCCGAATCTAGTGCGTACGCGCTCGCGGACATCGTCAATCAACCTGAGCATGTCTGCGCAGCTTGCCTTGCCCGCGTTGATAAAAAAATTCGCATGGCGGTCGCTGACCATGGCATCGCCCGCGCGATGGCCTTTCAATCCCAGCTCGTCAATCATGCGCCCGGCTGAGCCGCCTGGAGGATTCTTGAAAATGCATCCGGCGCTTTTCTGATTGAGCGGCTGGCTTGCGCGGCGCTTTTCGTTGCACACCTTAATGCCGGCCAGAATTTCCTTGAACGGCTTGGACGGCAGCTCTAGTTTTACGCGCAGCATTACGTCATCCGGCGCGAACGAAGTGTGGCGATAATCGAAGCGAATGTCGTTGCCACGGACCGTTTCAATTTGCCCGGTCGCGGCGCGGTACAGCTCCACTTCACGGACGTACGATCCAATCTGCGTGCCGTAAGCGCCTGCGTTCATTCGCAACGCGCCACCCACGCTGCCCGGAACGCCGATCAAGCCTTCCATACCGCCGAGATCGCGCTTCGCGCAAAACGTGACCATGCCGCCGAGATCGGCCGCCGCATCGACATAGGCTGCGTTACCTTCCACTCGCATGCCCGGTTGCGAAGTCGGCAGATGCAAAACGACCCAGGGCAGCTCGCCATCGTCGATCAGCACGTTCGTTCCACCACCGAGAAAACGGTGAGGGATTTTTTCGTCAGCCAGCAAATGCATCACCTCGGGAATCGTGTCGAAACGCCGAAGCACGAGTTCATCGGTCGAGCCTCCAATTCCCAGCGAAGTCTTTTCACTCAACGAAACGCCTGCGTGCAATTCCACTCCAAGCTCTTTCAGCCGCGCCGCCAGCGGCTTCTCGCTAATCCGCATAAGAACTCGGCACCTTGGAAGCAAGCAGCATGGCGAGTTGGTCGAGAACGCGGCCAACGCTGCCGGCGCCGATGGTAAGAATTGCGTCACCCGGACGCGCTTCCCTGTAAAGAAATTCCATGCCGGCTTGCATGGTGCTGGTGAAGACCACGTTTTTGTGGCCCGCGGTGCTGATTGCTTCGGACAAGATTTCGCCGTTGACGCCTTCGATCGGAGCCTCGCCTGCTGCGTAAATTTCGGTCATCACCAAAATATCGGCTTGATTGAACGAGCTGCGAAAATCTTCCCAGAGAAACTGGGTACGTGAATAACGGTGCGGTTGGAACAACACGAGCAGGCGTTTGTAACCGCAACCGCGCGCGGCTTCGAGCGTGGCGCGAATCTCGGCGGGATGATGGCCGTAGTCGTCGATCAAGGTTACGCCGCCAAATTCGCCTTTAATCTCAAAGCGCCGGCCGACTCCGGAAAATTTTGCGAGGCCCGCGCGAATCAAGTCCGCCGGGACGTTGAGCGAAAGGCCGACAGCAGCAGCCGCAGCGGCGTTGCGCACGTTGTGAATTCCCGGCGGCGACGGCAGCCGGAAAATTCCTAGATCGTCGTCGTGGTATTTCAGCCGGAACTCGCTGGCGAGTCCGATTAGCCGCACGTCGCTGATGACCAGGTCCGCTTGGCTGGATGTGCCGTAGGTGATCACCGGGCGTTTTACTTGCGGCAGAATCGCTTGCACGTTCGGCTCGTCGATGCAGAGGATTACCGTGCCGTAAAACGGGACGCGATTCGCAAATTGTAGAAAAACTTCCTGAATTTCCTCGAGCGAGTGGTAATGGTCCAGATGCTCGCGGTCGATGGTGGTGATTACGGCCAGCACCGGGGCGAGCAGCAAAAACGAACGGTCGCTTTCGTCCGCTTCGACCACCATGTATTCACTCTGGCCCACGCGGGCATTCGAGCCGGCATGATTCACGCGTCCGCCCACAACGAACGTAGGATCGAGACCGGCCTCGGCCAGCACCGACGCGACCATGGAAGTTGTAGTCGTCTTGCCGTGCGCACCGGCTACCGCGATTCCGTATTTCAAGCGCATCAGCTCGGCGAGCATCTCGGCGCGCGGAATGACGGGAATTTTCAGCTTGTGAGCCTCGACCACTTCGACGTTGTTCGCGCGAACAGCCGAAGAAATAACCACAACATGCGCGCCCCGAACATTTTCCGCCAAGTGGCCTTCAAAAATAGTGGCTCCCAATTTTCGCAACCGCTCGGTGACGGGCGTAGCTTTCAAATCGGAACCAGACACGGCGTAATTGCTGGAGAGCAGAACTTCGGCGATGCCGCTCATGCCGCTGCCGCCGATGCCGACCAAATGAATGCGCTGAAAATTGCGGAAGGTTACGCTCATGCGCGCACCATTCCTTTCAGCGGCTTTTCGAGTTGTGCTTCGAGCAAGTCCACAATGTCCTCAACGGCGCGCGGGCGTGCCAATCCGTGCGCGCGTTCTTCCATTTCCGCAATTTTCCCGGGCTGGTCGAGCAGGGAGAAAATTTCCGACGTCAGGCGTTCCGGTGTTAGCTGAGTCTGCGGCAACATCCGCGCAGCGCCTGCGTCCTGCATGGCTTCTGCGTTGCGGGTTTGATGCGCATCGGTGGCAGCGCCGAAGGGGATGAAGATAGCGGCGCGTCCAGCGGCAGATACCTCCGCGACTGTGATCGCGCCCGACCGGCAGACGATTAAGTCCGCCTGGGCAAACCGCTCCGCCATATTCTCGATGAAGGGCACAACCTCCGCTCGGAATTCGCGACGCGCATAAGCTACTCGCACCGCATTATAGTCGCGTTCACCAGTCTGATGCACGATGAAAAGCTGATTTTTTCGTGGCGCCAACAGATCGAGTGAGTCGACGACGGCGCGGTTTATCGGCAACGCGCCTCGGCTTCCGCCAGTAATCAGAATCGTGAACGGATCGCGGTGTTTTTTACTCGGAACGGCAAAAAATTCCTGGCGCACCGGGCAGCCCGTCACCTCGGCTTTTCCTCCCAGGCGCTGTGCAGTGGCTGAGTTGGCCACGGCCACGCGTGTAACGATGGTCGCAAGAACTCGGTTGGTGAATCCCGGCTCGACGTTAGGCTCGAAAATCACTGTGGGGATCGAATGCATTCTAGCTAAGAGCATCATGGGGCCGGACGCGTAGCCGCCCACGCCAAATGCCACTCCAAAATTGTGGCGGCGCAGAATCCTCTCTGAGTCCCACAACCCCTGCGGAAGAATGAATGCGTTGCGAAGAAATTGCGCTCCGCCGATTCCCTTCAGGCCCGCTACACGGATTGTTTCGAGCGGCAGCGCGGCTTGCGGCACCAGCCTCGCCTCCATTCCGCGCTCGGTTCCTACGATCACCACGCTTCGTTCTCCTTCGGACTTGCGGCGGAGCCACTCACGCGCGACGGCAATCGCCGGGAAAACGTGCCCGCCGGTGCCGCCGCCTGCAATCAATAAACTGTTTGCATCCTGCTTCACATCTCATCCGCATGCTGACTGATGTTCAAGAGCACGCCGGTGGCCAACAACATTAAGATCAAACTCGATCCACCGTAGCTGATGAACGGCAGCGGAATTCCTTTTGTGGGCAGCAGACCCAGCACAACGCTCAGGTTGACGAGTGCCTGGCCCACCACCATCGCGGTGATGCCCAACGCGAGCAGCCGACCAAATTCATCGGGAGCTTTCATGGCGGCCACAAATCCGCGCCAGCCGTAGACGAAAAAGAGCGCCAGCACGATTGCAGCGCCGATAAATCCGAGCTCTTCGCAAATCACGGAGAAAATAAAATCGGTATGCGCTTCGGGAAGGAAGAAAAGCTTCTGGCGACCTTCCATCAAGCCCACGCCGGTGAATCCCCCCGAACCAATGGCGATCAGAGACTGCAACAATTGAAAACCGTGGCCCTGCGGGTCTGTGCTCGGCGACAAGAATGCTTTGAAGCGCTCCAGCCGATACGGCGTCCGGTCAATTAGCAGGTAAACAGCGGGAATCGCGGCGAGTCCGGCGCCAACGATGTATCGCATCGAAAGTCCCGACACAAACAGCATGGTTGCTGCGATGAGGAGAATCATGCACGCGGTGCCCATATCCGGCTCCGCAAGAACCAGGCCAACCATCAGCAGAATCGTTCCGACCGCAGGCAATAGCGTATGAACGGGATCGTTCACGCCGAAACTTTTTGGCGTGCGCCGAATTTCAAGAAACCATGCGAGGTAGAAAATCAGGACCAGCTTCGCGATCTCCGAGGGTTGCAGGCTCAGCGGGCCCAGGCGGAACCAGCGATGCGTGGCGTGCGACCGATCCAAAAAGAAAACCGAAATCAACATGACCATCGTGATGGAAACCGCGGTGAAAATCACGCGCGGCTGGCGGAATTTCCGGTAGTCGGTGTGCATCAGGAAGAACATTCCCGCCAGACCCAGCGCGATCCAGACAAGCTGGCGCAGCAGAAATGTATAGCCGTTGCCGCCCTGCTCTCTGGCGGTGATCGCGGAGGCGCTGAAGACCATCACCGCGCCAATCAGGCAAAGCGCCAGTGTGACGCCGAATAATTTCCGGTCGGGTTGCAGGCTACGCGGCATTCGTCATCCTTTTTGCGCGGAAACTCCCGCGGCTGATTTGTTGCGATCTTCCAGTCGCGCGACCAGCTCTTTGAAACTGCGGCCGCGATGTTCGTAATTCTCGAATTGGTCGAAGCTGGCGCAGGCCGGAGCAAGTAGGACTGTGTCGCCCGGCTGCGCTCGTTCCACGGCAATTTGCACGGCGCGTTCTAGTGTGACGGCGTTCGTTGCGGGAACCGAATCGCCAAGCTCTCCCGCAATTTTCTCCGCGGCGGCGCCGATCAAGATGGCCAATCGCGCGCGCTCGCGGAGCAACTCGCGCAACGGATTGTAGGGACTCCCTTTGTCCTTTCCGCCGAGAATCACGATCAGCGGCCCCGGAAATGCTTCGATTGCTTTCACCGCCGCGTCCACATTTGTGGCCTTTGAATCGTTGTAAAACTGCACTCCTGATATTTCAGCCACAAATTCCAAGCGATGCTCCACACCTTTGAACGATTTCACGCCGCTAGCAATGGCCGCTGGATCGGCGCCCGCGAGGAAAGCTGCGGAACAAGCGGCCAAAACGTTTTCGACGTTGTGCTCGCCACGCAGCGGAATTTCGTCGCGCCGCGCAAGAGCAACCTCCGAGCCTTCATCGCGAAAGAAAATCTGGCCATCGCGCAGAAACGCTCCGGCGGCAACGCGCTTCTGCCGGCTGAACCAGAAAATGTGCGGTTTGGCGGGCATGCGGCGCGTGATTTCAGGGTCGTCGGCGTTGAGGATGGCTATGTCGCGTTCAGTTTGATTTTCGAACATGCGCATCTTCGCGCTAGCGTACTCTTCGAACGAAACGTGGCGATCGAGATGATCAGGCGTCAGATTCAGCAGCACTCCTATTTCGGGCCGAAACTTTTCAATGGTCTCGAGCTGGAAGCTGCTGATTTCCGCCACGGTCACGGTGGTATCCATGGAATTTTCCACCAGAGCCAGCAGCGGAGTGCCGATATTGCCGCCAACCATTACCGGAATCGCCGCGGTTTTGAGTATGTGTGCGACCAGCGAAGTCGTCGTGGTTTTGCCATTCGAACCGGTGATGGCGATAAGCTTTCCGCGCAGAAAGCGCCACGCAAGTTCAATCTCGCTCCACACTGGAATTCCGCGCGCTCGCGCCAGTTCCAACGCGGGAAGTTTTGCCGGCACGCCGGGACTAACCACAATTAGATCCTGGCCGAGAAAACTCTTAGAAGCGTGCGCTCCAAGCTCGAATTTCACTCCCGCTGCGCGCAGCTTCGCGGCCGTTTCCGCCAGTTCTGATTCCGGACGTTCGTCCGTGGCCGTCACTGTGGCTCCATAGCCCGCGCAGAAAAGCGACGTAACCACGCCGGTGCGCGCCAGTCCCACCACCAGCACGCGCTTCCCTGCGAGATCGATTCCAGGCCTCAAAGCTGCATCACCTCAATTTCAATGTCGTCAACGAAAACAGCGCAAACACAAGCGCCACAATCCAGAAACGAACGATGATCTTCGACTCGCTCCAGCCCATTAATTCGAAATGATGATGCAGCGGCGCCATGCGAAAAACCCGCTTGCCCGTGAGCTTGAACGAGCCAACCTGAATGATTACCGAAAGCGCTTCGAGCACGAAAACGCCGCCGATAAAAAGAAGCAGAATCTCCTGCTTGATGATTACGGCCACCACGCCGATTGCGCCTCCGAGCGCGAGCGAACCCACGTCGCCCATGAACATCTCGGCAGGATGCGCGTTGTACCAAAGAAATCCCAGTGACGCGCCGACCAGCGAGCCGCAAAAAATTACAAGTTCGCCGGCGGCCGGTATTTTTTGGATCTCCAGGTATTCAGCCATGCGCGCGTTGCTGGAAACGTAAGTGAGCACCGTCAGCGCGGTGGAAGAAACGAGCACGCATCCGATCGCGAGGCCGTCCAGGCCGTCCGTCAAATTCACGGCGTTCGAGCTGCCCACAATTACAAACACGAGAAACAGAACGAAGGGGACGAATGCCAGCGGCCATACGTAATTCCGGACCAACAGCGAATCGATCACCAGATTCGGATGCAGCCGTTTCAGAAAGGGCACGCTCAACTGCGTGGAATACGCTCCATGCGATTGCAACACGAGCAACGCCACACCGACCGCTACGCAGGTCAACACTTGAAAAAAGAATTTTTTGCTCGGCGATAGCCCCATATTCCGCCGGCGCACCACTTTATTGTAATCGTCGACAAATCCTATGGCACCGAACGCCACCGTGGCTCCAATTGCAAGCAGCACGTAGGGGCTGCGCAAATCTGCCCAGAGCAGCGTAGGAATCACAATGGCCGCCACGATCAACACGCCGCCCATGGTGGGAGTCCCCGCTTTCTTTTGATGCGCTTTGGGGCCTTCCTCGCGAATGTACTGCTTCACTTGCAGCTCGCGAAGTTTTTCAATCACCCACGGGCCCATCAGCAGCGAAAGCAGAAACGCCGTCACACTGGCGACGGCTGTTCGAACGGTGATATAGCGAAATACGTTGAGCGGGCTGAAGTAAGGCCTCAGCGCGTAAAAGAAAAGGTAGTAAAGCATCAGCGCGAGCCTTTTCGCCCGGCTTCGATTGTTTCCACGGTGGCACGCGCCGAACCGGCTCGCTTGTGGCGCGCGTCGATTGCGTCCAGAACTTTTTCCATCTTGACGCCGCGGGAGCCTTTCAGCAGAAGAAGATCTCCAGCGGCGACGAATTCAGCTAGGAACTTCGCCGCGTCATCCGAATTTTCGAAGAATTTTACACTGCTTGGCGAATGTCCGGCGTCAACGGCTGCGCGGACCAGTTCCGCTGCATCGCCGCGCACGCCCACGATCCAGTCAATTCCCGCGAGCGATCCGGCGAGCTTTCCGCATTCGCGATGCAGCTCCGCGGAGGAAGTCCCAAGCTCCAGCATCTCGCCCGCCGCGAGAATTCTCCGGCGATATCCTGGTGTCGCCGCGAGAATCTCGGCTAGCGCGTTCAGTGCTGTGGGGCTCGAGTTGTAACTGTCGTTAATCACTGTGAGTCCGTTTGCAAATCGAACCACTTCTCCGCGCTTGTCGGCCGGCAACAGTGCCGGAAACACGGTCTGCGCCTCTGCCGCGCCAATGCCCCAAACGCTCGCTGCCGCCAGCGCCGCCAACGCATTCATCACGTTGTGCCGGCCAATCAGCGGCAATTCCAAACGCGCGCGGCCGCTTGGGGACACGAAATCAAATGCGCACCCTTCTACGCCGCGTTCTTCGATAGCTTCGGCGCGAAATTGCGCACGCGCGCTGGTTCCGAACCAGATCACATTTCCGCGCGCCACATCGGCAAACCGAGCTACACGCTCGTCGTCTGCGTTCAGCACCGCCGTTGCGCTAGGCCACGCCAGGTTTTCGATCAACTCGCGCTCGGCCAGCGCTATCTCTTCAATCGAAGAAAAAAACTCCAGATGCTCGACGGCAATGCGCGTAATCACGCCCGCATCGGGAGGAGCAATCTGCGCCAGCCGCGCGAGCTCTCCCCGATGCGACATGCCCATCTCCACCACGGCCGCGTCATGCTCATCATCGAGCTGCAGCAACGTAAGCGGCAGACCATACTCGTTGTTCAAATTCCCTTGCGTCTTCAGTACGCGGAACCGCGCGGCCACAAGCGCCGCAAGGATTTCTTTCGTGGTAGTTTTGCCAATCGACCCGGCCACAGCGCCGATTCGCCTACCCGGCTTCGCCTTGCGCCAAATCTCACTGGCGCGTGAGGCCAAGCGATGCAGCCCGACGAGCGTGTCGTCCACGGCAAAAAGCTTGCGGCGGACTTCTTCTGGATATTCTGGAAACTTTTCGCGCGCCACCACCCCGGCCGTAGCTCCCCGAGAAATCGCTCCGGCAACAAAAGTGTGTCCGTCGTGACGCGGACCGCGTATTGCGAGGAACAGTTCTCCGGGTTGAACGGCACGAGAATCAATCGAGACGCCGGCCATCCGGGCCATGGGATCGAGCCCCGCGGGCACTGGGACACCCAGAGTTTCGGCCACTTGAACTGCTGTCCACCGCATTGCGTCTCCAATGGGTTGATAGTCGCTCTCAAAACCTAGATCTCGGAAACCGCCGATTTTCCTGCCGAAATCCCTTATGTTTTGGCCGACTGCTTGGAATAGCCTTTGCGCCGCAATATCGCTCGGGCTTTTTCGCGATCGTCAAACTCGAACGTCCGGTCGCGCAAGATCTGAGAGTTTTCGTGACCTTTTCCAGCCAGTAGCACGATGTCTCCCGGCTGCGCCTCATCAATGGCCATCTCAAGCGCCACTTCGCGATCCGGCTCGATCCGGTACTTCGCATTTACCTTCTGCAATCCCACCACCACATCGTTCATGATGAGCAACGGGTCTTCTTTCCGAGGATTGTCGTCGGTAAGAATCACCAGATCGCTTAACGCTCCGGCGGCTTCGCCCATCAGCGGGCGAGTGGAGCGATCGCGTTCTCCGCCGGCTCCGAAAAGCGTGATAATTCGGCCGGAGGGATTCAGTTCGCGCGCGGTGGTAATCAGGTTGCGGATGGCATCGTCCGCGTGCGCGTAATCAACCACCACCAGGAACGGCTGGCCTTCGTCGATTTGCTGGAAACGCCCCGGGACCAATTCGAGATTCGCGATTCCTTGTTCAATTTTCGCGCGAGGGATTTCAAGAGCGATGGCCGCGCCGATCGCACTCAGAATGTTGTACACATTGATGCGCCCGACCAGCGACGAGCGCACCTCGATTTTCCCGGCGGGCGTTTGCGCCGTAAATTGAGTGCCATCAAATCGCAGGGAAAAGGATTTCGTGGTCAGCTCGGCCGTCTCGTTCAGGCCATATTTCAGCGTGCGTTTTGCGAGTCCCTCAAGGCGAGGCGAGTAAGGATCATCCGCGTTGACCACGGCGACGTCCGGCGCTCCGTTACCCATGCCCTCAAACAAGCGGCGCTTGGCGGCGAAATATTCTTCGAAAGTCTTGTGGAAATTCAGATGGTCGCGCGTGAGGTTCGTAAAAATCGCCACAGCGAAGTGGCAGCCCCAGACTCGTTCCATCGCCAGCGCGTGTGAGCTTACTTCCAGTACGGCGTGCGTTCCGCCCGCGTCGCGAACTTCCGCAAACATCTGCTGCAAGTCCAGCGATTCAGGTGTTGTGTTTACGGCGTTGCGGCTGCCTCGCGGCGTTTGATAGCCGGTGGTGCCGATGCGCCCGGTTATGAATCCCGCGGCGTGCAAAATAGAATCGACAAGAAAAGTTGTGGTCGTCTTGCCGTTTGTTCCGGTCACACCAATGAGCTTCAGCGCGTGGGCTGGGTGGCCGTAGAAATTTGCAGCGGCTATGGCCAGGGCCCGGCGCTCGGTTCCGGGTACCAGTTCAATCCATGCAAGACTGGGCTTTATCTCTGCGCTTCGCGGCTGCGGACTTGCAATTGCAACGGCGCCGCGCGCGATCGCTTCAGTCACAAATTTATTGCCGTCCGCTTTTTGTCCCGGCAAGGCGAAGAACAGCGCGCCCGGCGTAATTTGACGGCTATCGCAAGCCACAGAGAGGATGCTGGGGTTCGCAGTACCGCTCATGCTAACTCGCTCAACTCCCTCTATTAGCTCGCGCAGAGCCATGGTCTGTTTATGTTGGCGCTCCACACCGCTGCCTGAATTCACTTCGGGCCCACCTTCCATTACAAATTTCAATTTACGTTCCTTTGCGCCGACGCGGAAGGCGTTTCCGCCGCCACGCGTCCAAACCTAACCGTTACGCGGCTGCCGTGCACCACGCGCGCTCCAGCCTCAGGCGATTGCTCCAAGGCAACTCCGCTGCCAATCAGAGAAGGAACCAATCCCAGGCGCGAGCAGTCTTCGGTGACGCCTCGAACGGTCTCTCCCGCCAGATCAGGGACAATCACCGCGTCCCCGTCGCTTAACGCGACTGTGGTGGCCGCCGAGACCGCCGGCTGTTCCGTTGCCGCTTTGAAACGCGTCTCATTAATTTTCTCGCTCAAGTCTTGCTCCGGAACGCGAGCGTGCTGGATGTTCTTGGCAGTCTCCAGGTCTGAAGGTGCGGGTATGTCGTGCGGAACATCCAGGTACGCGAGCACTTGTTCCGCTATGCGCTTGAATACAGGGCCGCCGATTTCTCCACCGTGATGCGCGCCCTCCGGCGAATCGAACACGACGAGTATGGTGACCGCGGGTTCGTTTACCGGCGCAAAGCCGACGAACGAAGCAATGTATTTGTTGGGTGAGTAGCGTCCCGTGGTCGGGTCAATTTCCTGTGCGGTGCCGGATTTCCCGGCGGCGGTATAACCGTTCAGCTGCGCGAGCGTGCCGGTTCCGGATAAAACGACCGTCTCCATCATTCCTCGGACGGTAGCCGCGGTCTTTGCATCCGTCACCTGTTGCGGAGCGGGACGCGCAAGCGGCCCGGAAACATCTCCGCCCTGAATTTCTTTGACCACGCGCGGCTTGTAAAGCATTCCGCCATTGGCTATCGCGGAAATCGCCGAAATGATTTGAACCGGCGTGACGCTTACTTCCTGTCCGATCGCAACCGACCCGATAGCGCTTGGGTTCCAATTCTCGACCGGGCGAAGCTTTCCGCGATTTTCTCCGGGCAGTTCGATTCCGGTAAGCTGGCCGATTCCGAAGGAACGAATCGCGTCGTAAAACCTGGGAGCGCCGAGCTCAAGGGCAACCTTGATCGAGCCTACGTCGCTGGAATGCGCAAGAACGTCGCGTACGCTGAGGATTCCGAATTTGTGCCAGTCATGAATCAGCCTGCCGGCTAGGAGAATTGATCCCATCTGGCAATCCACCATTTTGTCCGGGTCTGTGACTCCGTTTTCAATTGCTGCGGTCATGGTGACCACTTTGAAGGTCGAACCGGGTTCGTAGGCGGCAGTAACTGCACGATTCATGCGTACATCATCGGAGTAACTGCCGGCGTCATTCGGATCAAACGCCGGAAAATTCGCCAAGGCCAGCAACTCCCCAGTGTTTGGGTCCTGAATCACGACGCTCCCGTGTAGGGAGCGCGTCTCCTCCATTCCGCGCTCTAATTCCTTTTCGGCGATGAACTGAATTGTTTCATCCACCGTGAGCGTCACGCTCGCGCCGGGATCGGCAGCGGCTTCGCTGCGGTCGTACCACCGGCGTTTTCCATCGGACATCACCATCATGCGGCCCGGCTTTCCGCGGATCTGTTTGTCGAAGGCGTACTCGATGCCGCCGATGCCTTTTTCGTCCGTGTCCACATAGCCCAGCACGTGAGCCAGGCTCTGCCGCTGCGGATAGACCCGGCGATTTTCCTTTTGAAAGAAAACGCCCTTCAAGTTCATGTCATCAATGCGCTGCACGATTTCAGGAGAAAGTTTTTTTGCCAGGCGAACGGGCGTGCGCGCCTCTCGTATTTTGGTTTCGATTTCTTCGGGGGGAATATTCAGAACGCGCGAGAGCAGACGGGCGACCAGGGAAGCATCCTTGATGTCCGTGGGATCGCCGAATACGGAATCCATCGGGATGCTGACAGCCAGTTCTCTACCCTTGCGGTCGTAGATCGTGCCGCGTTTCGGGCTGATTTCAAATACGTGCCGTTGTTGGTGCTGGGCCCTTGCGAAGTATTCGCCATAGCAGAAGAGCTGAAGATAACTGAGGCGCGCGAGCACCGCCGCCATCCAAATCAATGCCACGACCCCTACAACCAACCAGCGGCGACGCAGGCTGCGCTGCTCCATGGTACTCCGGCCTATCCCAGAAAAAACTTAGCCCCGCGAACGTTGGAAATGCTTCGCGGGGAGGGGCCCAGCACAGCGGGCCGCTATCAATTTTGTGTCAAGGACGCGGGGGTTGAGAAACCGTGCCTGCTTGCGCCAGCACTCGATCACCCGTTGCTTCCACCGGAGCCACTTGGCCGGCCACTGGAATCGTCAGTCCGAGATCTTTTCCGGCAATCGAATAGATGCGATCCGGCGCGCTCAGCGTGATCGCTTCCAGGCTTAGCTGCTGATTCAATAGGGAGCTTTGCGCGCGCAGCGATTCAAGCTGCTCCACTTCGTAGCGGAGCTGGATGCATTCAAAATGCTGCCAGGTGTAAACCAACAGGCAAGAAGCCATGGCGCCGCCCGCCGCAACGCGCCGCCAAAAATCACCTAGGCGCGCGGGCGATGCCGGACGCACCAACCGCGAATTATCGATACGTTTTACTGTGTGATATTCGATCATGACCATGCCTCAGGCGCCGAGCTTTCCGCCGTCGCCACTTTCTCCGCCACCCGCATCTTTGCGCTCCGGGAGCGGGGATTGTTTCTGATTTCCTCGTCGCCGGGCAAAATCACTTTCTTGGTCAGTACGCGAAAACTTCTTTCTCGCGCCAGCCGCTGGAATTCATGCTTCACCATGCGATCTTCCAGCGAGTGGTAACTGAGGACGATCATCCGTCCTCCTTGAGCTAAAGTGGCAGGGGTCCGCGAAAGAAACTGCCCGAGTTCCTCCTCTTCTCGATTCACCGCTGTCCGCAGCGCCAGAAACGTTTTTGTCGCGGGATGCAGTCTCTGCCTTCCCCTTGCTTTTCGTCCCCCTGCCACAACCGTTGCCAGATGTTCGGTGTCGCGGATCGGCCGCGCGCGAACAATTGCTCTAGCGATTCTGCGTGAGTCCCTCTCTTCGGCGTTCTTGTAGAGAAGGTAGGCCAGTTCTTTCTCCGGCCAGAAGTTCACAATTTCTTCCGCGGTGAGCGGCGAATCGGGATTCATGCGCATATCGAGCGGCGCGGCCCAGCGAAAAGAAAATCCGCGCTCGGGAGTGTCCAGCTCGAGGCTTGAAATCCCCAGATCGGCAATCACGCCATCCAGCGGAGGCAGCTTCAGGTTCTCCACCACTTCGCCGATCTTCGAGAATTCTGTGTGCACTAAAGTCACCTGCCGCTCGTGCGGCCCCAATCGCTCCCGCGCTATTTCCAGCGCACGCGGATCGCGGTCCATCCCCACCAAACGCCCCGTAGTCAGCCGCCGGGCGATTTCAACGGCATGCCCGCCCGTGCCCACCGTGGCATCCACGTACGTGCCCTCGGGCCGTATCCGCAACCAGTTCAGGACTTCTTCAACCAGAACCGGCGTGTGCAGAACGCTCAAAAGCTAGATGCCCAGTAAATCCAATTCCTTTTCGTCTTCCGCCGTGATGGGGTTACGGTTCAGTTGTTCCAAGAACTGCGCGTGATTCCAGACTTCCAGGTAAGTCAGTTGGCCCTGAACGTCTACTTCACCCTTCATTTGCGCCGATTCCCGAAGTGTTGGTGGAATTAGAATGCGCCCCTGCCCATCCACCTCCACCACTTGGCCGTAGTAGTTTGCCCGCGCCAGGAACTTTTGCTTGGCCCGGTTGTGAGAGGAAACTTTGGCGAGTTTTTTCTCGATCTCTTCCCAAGCTTTCATGGGATAGATCCGCGCCATACCGCCGGTCTCGCTGGTTACGTAAAACTTTTTGCCCGTCTTGCGCAGCAACGCCAGGAAGTCCGCCGGAATTTTCATCCGGCCCTTCTCGTCGACTGTCGCTAGATAGTTGCCCCGAAGCATGAAAGCCTTTCCGAACTGCGCCCGGCTTGTACGGCGTGAGAATCACTCTTTGGTGCGCCCCTGCTTTCTAATACTTTCTAATTCTTTTTACCACTGCGTCCCACTTCTTCCCACTTTGTGCCCCGATTGTAGTTAGGTTCGACTACATGTCAAGCGGAATCCGTTCTGGAATTAAAGATTTTTATTAAAAATAAGATGCGTCGTTGTGGCTCAGCGCAACCAAACCACAATTAGTGGTGGGTGCTCCTGAATGCTTTGCGCACGCCTAGTTGCTGAAGCGAAAAAAAGAAGAAAAAATGTTTTGTAAGAGTAAACAGCAGAAAAAATTGGCTCGCTCATCGGTTTCTTGGCACGCCAGCGCGCTTCAGAAGGTTTTAATGTAGCGCCCGGCCTTCAGCGCGGCACTTCCAGTGCCGGCAAGCAACGGGCGACACCATGCGGTCTTTTGCACGAGCGAATTCCGTTCCAAAACGCGCGATCGGACGCCGCCGGAAACCGAGCGGATTGGCATACGGGGCTATTGCAGCTTGGCGTATTCGGATTTGGCGGCGATGAGGATGGGGATATCTGGGTCGGCGTCTTTCCACAGCGCGAGGAAATCTTTGTAGGCGGCGAGCGCTCGGACGCGAGCGGCATCGGCATCCGCGCCTTGCGAAGTTTTCGCTTGCAGCGCGTTCGCACGGGCCACTCCCAGACGCGCCAGCGCTCCCGTCCAACAGTTCCAGACGATGCCGCTGTGGTCGAGAATCTTTTGAAACTCCGCGGCGGCAGCACTGCCTTGTCCGGCGGCGAGGAATGCTTCTCCGCGTACATATGTCGGATAGAGGCAGGACATATTGGTGACGAACACAATTTGCCCCAACTCCAGCGGTGACATCGCAGGTTGCAGTGCATTCACGGCGGCAGCCGGATTCTTTTTGTTCAGCGCCACTTGCGCTTGAATCGCTGGCAGCCAAAGCGACTGCATCTGCGTGTCCAGCGGGTAACGATTCACTGAATCTTGAGCCAAAGACTCTGCTCGCGCCGTATCGCCTGCCATGGCAAACGCAAGCGCGGCTTCAACACCTACGCCCTGACTCGCGGCATCCAACTTCAAGGCCTCCGCAGCTGACTGCCGCGCTTCTGCGGTATAGCCGTAAGCGGCTTCCCGCTGGGCGGCGATCGCCAGCCATATCGCTCCATTTTCCTTGCTGTCCGCTCGGATGGCGGCGTCCACCGCCCGCTTGGTCAGCTCCCGCGCCTTGCCCACATGACCAGAGTACGCCTCTGTGTCGGAGGCGAGCGCCAGCCCAAAGTTCTGTTCGGGCTTGCCCGCAAACCACTGTTGTTCCTCAGCCATCGCGGCAGAATCTGCCCCGAGAAAGGCAAGAGCGTAGAGAGCATTGTGCAATAGGAGATCATCCAGTTTTCGCGCCTGCCCGTCGTGGATGCTCTGCCGTGCTTCGTCGAAACGCTGTAACGCAAGGGTGTAGTTTGCGAGATTGTCGTAATTAAATGCATCCGGCGCAAGGCGCAGGGCTTGCTTCGTGATATCCAAAGCCTTCTCATACTGCCCCTGTAATGCGTACACAATGCCCAAATTCCCATACGCGCCGAAATCCCGCGGGTAGCTCTCAATCATCTCTTGATATGTCTGAACTGCCTTATCCAGTTCCCCGGTTACACTCCGGTAGTAGTTGGCGGCAATCGTCAGCTTTTCCCGCTCGCTGGCATGTTCACCTAATCGGAACGCTTTAGTGAAATACTCGCTGGCCCGCCCCAGCTCGCTGAGACCGGCGTAGTCGGTGCCCACCGCGTTATAGCCCGTGGCAAAATTCGGGTCGAGCTGGATAGCTCGTTGATCGTAAGGCAGGGATCCGGAGGCGCCTTTCTCGTTAAACGCCTTTGTGCCAAGGCTATACGCTTGCAGAGCTTCGAGCGACGAAGTAGTGGCCTGTTGGAGTGGAACATCCAACTTCTGCACCGTAGCCAGCGATTCGCCCAGCTCGCCGCGCAGCTTGGTTGCCGCTTGACCCAGCGTGTCCAGCACCTTCTCTTTGGAAGCAGCAGTCACCTGCTGCTCGGCCAGCGTGTCTCCGCTCCGACAATTCACCGCCTTCAGCCCCAGCACGTATTCGTTGCCTAAAATGCCAATCGATCCGGCAATGTAAGCTTTGCTGTCCGCGCGCTGGCAAAGCTCGCGGGCTACCTCAGGGGTGAGTTTCGCGTCCGTCGGACGGGTCATCTGCTGCAAGGTCTTCGCCACTTCGCTGTCGGAGAGCACATTCAGGAAGGGCGATTGCCGAAGGGAAATGTTAAGAGCCGTTTTCAGCGTGTCGTCGAAGATTGCGTCGCCCGTGGTGTTGGTGAAGTCGCCGAGCACGATGGTGTCTTTCTCGGAGAGGGCCTGCGCCCGTCGCGCAAAATAAAGCCACCCGCCCACCGCTAGACCGATGACCACCACCGCAATCGCGGGAACGAGAATCTTCCAGAGTTTCCTGCGCGCTGCGGGAACCTCGCCGATCTTGACACTACTCGACGACGAAGGCACAGCAGTTGCAGAACCGGATGCTGGCGATGGCTGTTGCGATACGACTTGCGAACCAGCTTCCTGCGCCACCGCGACCGCTCCAGAACTGGTTGCTGGCACTCGGCCCGTGTCCGTATCGCGCTTCAGCCGTTGCAACTCAGCGCGCATGTCCGAGGCATGCTGATAACGCAGCTCCCGATCCTTCTCCAGCGCACGATTGATGACGTGTTCGAGTTCCGCTGGAATTTCCGGATTCAGCCGTACCGGAGCAACGGGCGTACGATTCAGAATGGCGTCGAAAATCTCCGCCGAGGTGTTACCGGAAAACGTTTGTTTTCCCGTCGCCATTTCATAGAGCACCAGACCAAAAGAAAAAATATCTGTGCGGCCGTCCAGTTCTTTTCCGCGCGCCTGCTCCGGCGACATGTACGCCAGCGTGCCCATGGCTGCGCCCGGCATGCTCAACTGCTGCGCCTCCTGCGTCAGAGCCGCGTCGGCATCCGT
Source organism: uncultured Acidobacteriota bacterium (assembly GCA_963698005.1). Taxonomy (GTDB): domain Bacteria; phylum Acidobacteriota; class Terriglobia; order Acidiferrales; family UBA7541; genus Palsa-295. Next base: position 126,584 of record OY969113.1, on the reverse strand, counting down.
CCCCGCCTTCGTTTGCAGCTTTGCCAAACCGAAATCCAAAACCTTGGCATGGCCGCGCTTGGTGACGAAAATGTTGGCAGGCTTGATATCGCGATGAATGATGCCTTCGGCATGCGCGGCATCGAGCGCGTCGGCGATCTCGATGGCCAGCGACACCGCTGCTTCAATGTCCATCGGCCGCTCGGCAATGCGATGCTTCAGCGTCACGCCATCCAGAAATTCCATGGCGATGAACGAGCGCCCGCCGTCCTCGCCAATTTCGTAGATGGTGCAAATGTTTGAATGATTTAATGCGGAGGCGGCCCGCGCTTCGCGGCGGAAGCGCTCGAGCGCTTGCGGATCTCGAGCAACATCGTCAGGCAGAAATTTCAGCGCGACAAAACGCCCGAGCGAAGTGTCCTCGGCCTTGTACACCACACCCATACCACCGCCGCCGATCTTTTCGACGATACGGTAATGCGATATGGTTTTGCCGATGAGCGGATCGGAACTGGACACGCGCAGAACATCTTAAGGTTTTGCGAGACGCCAAGTCAACGAAGGGAGATTTGCGGCTTCGTTTAGGGTTGATTACGGATGGGATGGCGCGTTGAGCGAATCGAGGCCGCGCAGAACGGACTGCTCGTCGGGATTCAAACCGCGCATGAACTGCGGATCGTCAAGCGCGGCTTGTCTGTCCGCCGGGGTCATTCCCTGAAGCGTATGCAAACGGCCGGTAACGAGCTGTTTTCTTTCCGGCGACATCTGTTGCCACTTCGGAAGAAGAGTGCTTTGTACGTACTGGCGCTTTTCGGGCGACATACGCTCCCAGGCACGCGCGCGGTCGTTCATCGCGTTGCGTTCCGTGGGCGAGAGATTATTCCACTTCTGCAGGTTGCGTTGAATCTGAGCCTGACGCTGAGGCGGAAGACTCTTGAAGCGCTCGTTGTTCTGCAAAAAGCGCTCTTGCTCTTGCGGCGACATGTCCCGCAGGTTCTGCCTGACGCCGGCCGGCAATCCGGTTAAAGCGCGTCCTCGGTCGGCCCCCTCTGCACCGGCATTTGCTCCGGGATTGTTCGCATTGGCAGGTGAATGTTCATTTTCTCGCGCGCTTTCCTGCGCATGTGCGGCATTCGCGTTATCAGGGGGATGGACTGCGTTTGGAGCATGGGCAATTCCCGGATGAAGTCGTGCAGCCTGGTTCGCATTCCGATTTGCCCGTCGCGCTGCGCCAGGTCGCGGCCCGGCATGCATTCCGGGAGGGCGGGAAGGCGCGGAAGCGTGTGGCCTTTGCGCCAAGGCAGGCTGCGCCGCAAGCCCCATCAGCAGAGCCAGCGCAAGCCCGCAAATGATTTTCACCCGCTTCATTTATCCGCCGTTATTCCTGTTGTTGCTTCGGTTCGTTATTCTGTTGATCCGGTTGTGGCGCCGGCTGCTCGTCCGCGGGCACTTCGTCCAGCGCATCGAACTTGCTCAGCACGTCGTAATTCTCCAGCACATCCAGATTCTTAATCACCTGAAACTGCTCGTGCTCGCTCTGAGCAGTTCCCGCCAATCCCGAATTATCTTGCGGCAGACGCGACATCCAAACGCTTACCGCGAGCAGCAGAGCCATCGACAATGCCAGCCGTGGCTGCGGCACAAACCAGCGGAACCAGCGCGGCCGCGGCTCTTCCGCGATACGCGCGCGCATCCGCGCGTCGAAGCCAAACGACGGCTCGATGACCGGCACTTCGTCCAGGACGGTCCACAACTTGCGGAGTTCTTCCGCGCGTGCGTGACAAGCCAGGCAAGCCGCCAAATGCTCTTCCACCTCATGGCGGTCCGCCGAATTCGCACGGCGATCCAGGTACGGAATCAGTTCTTTTGAAACATCTTCACATTTCATGACGGGCTTCCTTCCCCGCGTGTCTTGCCGGCGGCGAAACAAGAGGCGCCAGTTGCACTCGTAGGGTCTCGTAAGCGCGAAACAACAACGACTTCAACGCGCTTTCCGAGCAATCTAAGATCCTTGCAATTTCTCCGTAATCCATCTCTTCATATTTATGCAGCAAAACCGCTACGCGTTGCTTTTCGGGCAACGTGGAAATCACGCCGCGAATGAAATCCGCGCGGTCGCGTTCCACCATATGCTCGTCAATGCGCATCTCGCGTGTCGGCAATTGCAGCGGCGCTACGTCTTCGTCGGCGGGCGCAGCATCCAGCGACACTTCCATCTGGCGGTGGCGATTGTCGCGGACCGAATTCAGCGCCAAATTCGTCGCAATCCGAAAAAGCCACGTGGTGAACTTCGCACTGGGAGAGTACTGCTTGCGGGCGCGATACACTCGAAGAAAAACTTCTTGCGCCAGATCCTCAGCCGTTGCTGTATCTCTCACCATACGATAGAGGAAGTTGACCAGAGGCGTTCGATACTTCTGCAATAGAAGGTTGAAGGACTCGTCGTCCCCAGCCTTCACGTCCAGCATCAGTTGGACGTCAGACCTGGTCATGGCCTCCACATTGTATCTAACACCTGTGGCCACTTAAAGTTGCAGGTCGGGGAGCGTTGCTTAACCCGTATCCCTGCATCTCTATAACACCTGCGGCGGCTAAAGGTTGCTGAATCTAAATGGCTTAGGACCGGTAAGTGGAGCTTAGACATGGAAAAGCGCCTTCAGCCCCAGCAGGATAGCCACTCCCAGAAACACCAGCAGCGCCATGGCCGGACCAGGCTCGCGGTTCACTTCGGGAATAAGATCCGAGGCAGCCACATACAGGGTAACTCCAGCCGAAAACGGCAGCGCGTCGCTCACAACATTGCCAAAGGCGAACATCAAGGCCATGCCCAGTAACGTCGATCCGCCCAAAATTACAGAGGACATAAATGCCATGCGCCGGCTCTGGCCGCTTGCCAGCATTAGCGACGCGACCGTAGATCCTTCGGGCAATTTGTGCAGAAAGATCGCCAGGAAAATTACAATTCCTAGCGAAGTGGAAACGAGGAGGCCCGAAGCGATCGCGACGCCGTCGAAAAAAGTGTGGATTACCAGGCCAAGGAGTGCCGCATAACTTGCGTGCGCGCCCGATATCTCTTCATGATGCGTTTCTTCGCCGAAATGAAAATGCGGCGCCACGGTATGCTCAAAAAAATGGACGAGCAAATAGCCGGCCAGGACAAACAGAAAAACGGAATTCTCGCCGTGGAAAAAAATCGACCCTGTTTCCGCCTGGAGTTTCAGGGACTCCGGGATCATTTCGAGCAGCGCTGTTGCCAGCATGAATCCGGCGCCGAGCGCGATGAAATATTTCAAATAATGTTTTAGCGAACGCGCACGAGTGATCAGTAATCCGCCAACGACGTTTGCGCCGGCAGCGCTCACTCCGAGCAGCAGCGCCAGAGGTATCCGATTTGCTTCCGAGGAAAACATGCGGCTAACTCGAGTGGCGGAACAAAATCACATCGCCGTCCTGCACGATGTATTCCTTGCCTTCCAGACGCACTTGGGCGCGTTCACGCGCTACGGGAAATCCGCCCGCCTTCAGCAAATCTTCCCAGTTCACCACTTCGGCCTTGATGAATCCGCGCTCGATGTCGCTGTGAATCGCGCCGGCGGCTTTCTGCGCGTTCATTCCGCGCTCGATAGTCCAGGCGCGGCATTCGGGCTCGCCGCAAGTTAGAAACGAAATCAAGCCGAGCAGCCGGTAGCTGGCCTGAATTAACCGGTCGCGGCCCGATTCCGCCAAGCCGTATGCGCGCATCATTTCCGCAGCTTCCGCGTCGGGCAGCTCGGAAAGTTCGGCTTCAATCTTGCCGCAGAACGGGACCACGGCGGTGCGAACCTTCGATGTGAGCTTTTCGAGATGATGTTTTTCGATCACACGATCGATGTCCGTGGCTTCGTCGTCACCGAGGTTCAGCACGTAGAGCATCGGCTTTCGGGTGAGAAATTCAAAGCTGCTGAGCATCTTCAGTTCTTCGGGTTTGAAGTCGAGTTCGCGAAGCGGCGTTTCGCTTTCGAGCGCTTTTCGGCATCGCGTCAGAACTTGCAGCTCAGCTTCGAGAATCGTTTCTTTCTTTTTCTTCAAATCTTTTTCCACGCGCTCGATTCTTTTGGAGGCTTGCTCCAGATCGTTCAGCATCAGCTCGATCTCAACGCTCTCGATATCGCGCAAAGCGTCGAGCGAGCCTCCTTCGTGCGGCACCGCGGGGTCTTCGAATAACCGAACCACGTGGGCCAGCGCATCCGCTTCGCGCAACGGAACGAGCGACGCCGAATTTTTCTCGCGGTCTTTTTGCAAACCGCCCACGTCGATGTATTCAATCGTCGCAAACGTGATTTTCTTCGGCTTAAAAACCTCAGAGAGTTTCACTACGCGCGCGTCCGGAACTCGCGCAATCCCAACGTGCGCCTGGTTTGGCGCGCTCCGCGCTTCCACGCGCGCGCGCGTAAGAATTCGAAACAGACTTGTCTTCCCTACTTGCGGCAGTCCGATAATTCCAGTTTTCATAAGCCAGTGATAGTAGCACATACGATGGTGCTGGGCCGTCGGGGCGGAAAGCTTCGGAGAGGAGGTTTCGATCGGGAAATGCGTGCACTGAATGGTTGAAAGTTCTCGATTAGAAAGGGTCGCTGTTGTTTGTTTTGAGAGAGATACGCGGGGTTCTAATAAATCGAGTTCTCGATTAGAAAACCCGTCATTTTCCGCTGTTCTGCCCACGCTCAGAGCGTGGGCTCGGAATTGGGCCGGGACTTTCTCCCGGCTCATAAGTCCTTTAATACGAGCCTCATAGTACTCAAAGACATAGTATCACGTAAATACCTAAAAGTCAAGGGGTTAGAGGCGAGGGGAGTGGCTCAGTTGCGGGCGACCCTTCCTTTCAATACTCAAACCACTGGCTGAGCGCCTTGACCTTTTCCTCCGTGTAGGGCGGGAACAAATGTTCGATTGCCACGTCGGGCGGCGAAATGAGAACCGATTTCGCATGGGTGAGGGCGTCAAACCCGGCCTTGCCGTAGTAGTGACCAATGCCGGAATATCCGACCCCTCCGAAGGGCATGGTTTCGATAAACAGGTGAATGTTCACCTGATTGATCGCACCGCCGCCAAAGGACAAGGTCGCGAGGAAGTGATCGATTGCCTTTTGGTCGCGGCTAAACAAGAAGCCGGAAAGAGGCTTCGGATGCTTTTTCACCTCGCGAATGGCAGCGTCCATGTCCTTGTAGGTGAGGATTGGGAGAAGCGGTCCGAAAATCTCGTCCTCCATGATCGGGTCGTCCCATGTCACTGGGTAGATAACTGTGGGATCGAAATAGCGTGCATCCGGGTCAGAGGCCCCGCCTATGACGACTTTCTTCTGATCGATCAGGCCTGCCAAACGTTCAGTGGCCTTGGGGCTAATGACGCGGGAGTAGTCGTCCGGTCTGCTCTTGGGGTCGGTCCCGTACAATTCGACTATCGCCTTCTTGCACTCAGCAACAAACTCCTCCGCTATGGATTCGTGCACGTAGGCGTATCCGGGCGAAGTGCACCATTGGCCGCCCCAAGCCGTAGCCCCCCAGACAATCTTTTTGGCTGCGTCGGGGATATTGGCGGTCGCATCAACGAAGGCTGGGTTCTGGCCCCCGAGTTCGAGAAGAACCGGAGTCAGATTTTTTGCGGCCGCTGCCATCACGATCTTGCCAACCTTGACGCTGCCGGTGAAGAAAATGAAGTCGAAGGGCAGCTTGAGAAGCTCCGTAACTTCTTCTTTGCTTCCCGAGACGCCAGTGACGGCCCGAGGATCGAAATATTTCGGTATGAGATCCAGCAGGAGCTTGCTCGTGGCGAGCAACCCCTCAGAGAGTTTGAGGATGCATGGATTGCCTGCCGCAATGACCTGGACCGCAGGATCGAAGAGCAGCGTCAATGGTCCGTTGAAAGGTCCGATTACAAGCGTGACGCCATAGGGCTCTCGATAGACCTTGGCAGTGTGTCCGCTTTCCCGAAGAGCCTTGGGGACGACTACATCTACGGGCTTCATCCACTCTTTCAACTCAGCTTTCGCGAAAGCTGCGGTGCCTACGGGAGCCATGATCTCGAAGACTTTTTCCTGACTGGCGGTCTTGAAGTCACTGCTCATCGCAGCCTCTAGAGCCTCGGAGTTCTCGTTGCACAAATTCTGAAGACGTGTCAGCTGGTCGATACGCCACTCGTACGATTTGGTTGCGTCCGAATCGAAGTACGCTTTCTGTTTGTTAAAGATTTCCTGGAACGGATTCATCCAAGTCTCCCTGTGGCACATTCGATTTGTGACGCGTTTTGCTGCACACTCTTGAACTTGGTCAGCTCATCGTGAGAACCATTCGAAAGCGTGCCTTGCCATCCATCATTCGCTTGTAGGCTTCCTCGGCTTTTACCAGCGGGAGCGTTTCGATCATTGGACGGACATCGGTGAGTACGCTGAAATTAAGAGTGTCTTGAGTCTCGATCGTTCTTCCGGTGAGGCTGCCGACCAGTGAGCGTCCGCCGAAGATGAGCGGTACGCCGTTGACTGGGATGGCATCACCTGAAACTCCGACAGCCACCAATTTGCCGCGAATTTTGAGGCCTGGAAGCAAGCTACCGATTGCGGCCCCGCTTGGCGCGGTCGCAAGGATAACATCGGCGCCTCCGAGCTCTTGCAGTGCTGCCGCCGCGTCTTGCGCCTTGGCATCGATGTAGATGTGCGCTCCGAGTTTCTGCGCCAGATGCTCTTTGTCGGGGCCTCCACCAATCGCCACGGTTCGCAGGCCCATTTTTCGCGCAAACTGCACGCCAAGGTGGCCAAGTCCACCGACACCCTGAATGGCAACGGTGTCGCCGGCACGTGCGGCGTTACGAAGCGCGTTGAAGGTTGTTACGCCGGCACATACTAAGGGGGCCGCATCTTCTGACTTGAGTTCGTCCGGTATCAGGGCAAGCGCGCGTGCCTCCGCAATCATCGTTTCCGCGTAGCCACCGTCAGTCGTGATGCCGGTCATAATTGCATTTTGGCAATAGGCGGTTTCACCACGGCGGCAGGCCTCGCAGGTTCCGTCTTCACCTCCGAAAAAACCAACTCCGACACGCTGGCCGACCTTCCACGCCGTCACGCCAGGACCCACTTCCTCTATTCGTCCGATAACCTCGTGGCCAGGAACGCGCGGATAGGAAAGGTTCGGGAATTGCGCTTCCACAGTTGCCGCATCCGAATGGCATACACCGCAAGCCTCGACGCGGATTCGCACCTGTCCGGCGCCGGGCACGGCTATCCTTCTTTCGACTAAGGAGAAAACGCGTGGCGAAGTTATTTCCATCGCGCGATACGTATTTCCCATCCGATGCTCCTTTGTGACCGCGACTGACCTTAGTCGCAATCGGAAGTCAGAGATATCGTTGGACGACGGCAACACTAATTCCCAAGCGGACTTCAACGCCACGACATAGATGAATCAAAATCGGACACGGCCTTCGCACACGGGTTAATGTATCGAGGGGGTCATAGATGAGGAGAATCGTAATTACTGGTCCGCAACCTGTGGACATGCTGGACCTTGTCGGTCCGCTCGAGGTGTTTAAATTCGCTCCAGAGTACGAAGTCGTGGTGGCCAGCCCGGAAGGCACAACGGAGTTGCAACTGAATCATGGATTCAAAATCTCGGATACCGTTCCCTTCACAAAGCTGGCGGCTCAGATCGATACACTAGTGGTTGCGGGCGGCCCGGGGGCGAATGACGAACTGTATGACGACGAATATCTCCACCGCATCATTGGGTTGGCATCTCGATCTCGTCGGGTGGCGGCTATCTGTACCGGAACGTTCGTGCTCGCAGCCGCTGGACTGCTTGACGGCAAAAGGGCGGTCACCCATTGGGCCTATTGCGACAAGCTTTCCCGGCAATATCCTTCCGTCGTAGTTGAGCCTGATCGGATTTATTTGCGAGATGGGTCGATTTATACGTCGGCAGGTATTACGGCTGGGATGGACTTGGCGCTGGCACTCGTAGAAGAGGATCACGGTCACCAGGTTGCTCTCGAAATCGCACGGATATTGGTGATGTTTCTCGTTCGTCCGGGCGGACAGTCCCAATACAGCCATATGCTCTCGCGGCAAGCGGCAACATCGCAGCCGCTCCGCGAACTGCAGGTTTGGATGATCGAGAATCTGCGTGAGAATTTAAGCGTTGAAAGACTTGCTAAACGGATGGGAATGAGCGGACGCAATTTCACCCGTGTTTGTCTCCGCGAAACGCGAATGAATCCAGGGCAGTTCGTCGATCGCATGCGCGTGGAGGCGGCGCAGCAAATGATCGATAGCTCCGCGATGGGCCTAAAGGAGATCGCGGATGCTTGTGGATTTCAGACCCCGCTTGCCATGCGCCGAACGTTCCTACGTGTTCTCGGCATTACTGCTGGCGAATACGCAAGCCGCTTTAAGCGGTCGCAACGCCAGACGGAGACGAAGTAGGCGTGTCTCTGCGTCTGTATTGAGGCTTCCAGAATCAAATTGGAGAGCCGCGAAGGCGGCAACTCGCGGGAACTGCACCGCGAAAGGAAGGCGCTGCTCGCGCCGTTCCTTTTTTTCGGAGCTGGAGCTCCGACCCCCCGGCGACACAGCGGCAGCGAATCGTAAGTGTGAGCGGATTGTAAACCGTAAGGAGCCGGCGGGACGCCGGCGCTGCGAGAGGCAACGTCGTGCGGTTTCGCACGGCGATTGTACGCGGGGCGAATTGGAATCAGGGCAAGGTGAAGGCAACGAGAGAATCGCCTTGAGGTTCTTCGTCTACTTTGGCGTGGCCACCTGCGGCGATCACCACGTATTGCTTGCCGTTGTCACGCATTTGATACGTCATCGGCATGGCGTGGCCGCTGGCGGGGAGCTGGCCTTTCCAGATTTCTTTTCCGGTTTCCACATCGAAAGCGCGGATAAACGGGTCCCAGGTTCCGCTAATGAAAACCAGGCCGCCGGCGGTAAGTATCGGGCCGCCAAGATTGATCGAGCCCGGCGGAACAGGCTTGCCGGGAGCCATTTCGCCTAGCGGCACCTGCCAGCGAATCTTGCCGGTGGCCATGTCCACTGCCGCCAGAGTCCCCCACGGCGGAGGGACGCACGGGAGATCCGACGGCGAAAAAATAAATTGGCGAAACATGCCGTAGGGCGCGCCGCGCTGCCAGCCGTATTCACCGTGCGAGGTGTCAGTGTTGTTGTCCGAGTCGTCGTCAATCTTAGACTGCGAGATCATCCTCACTTTCGCCGGCAGATTGTTCATGTTTACCAACAGCAGGCCGTGCTGCGGATCGAATGCGTAGCCGCTCCAGTTCATGCCGCCGACGTTTCCGGGCACCGTCAGCGTTCCCTGCACACTCGGCGGAGTGAAAACGCCCTCGCTGCGCAACCCTTGCATCTTCACGCGGCAGGCCTCGCGATCTGCCGGCGTGATGCCCCACGCGTCATCCGCGGAATAATGCTGCGGAACGAGCGCGGGTGGCGCCGACGGAAATGGCTGCGTCGGCGATGCGACTTCGCCCGGAATGTCGCTCTGCGGCACCGGCCGCTCTTCCACCGGAAACACGGGAACGCCGGTATCGCGATTGAGAACGTAGAGGAAGCCAGTCTTGTTGCCTTGAATCACGACCGGAATTTTTTTCCCATCGTGCACGATGGTGGCAAGCAGGGGCGGCGATGCCGAGTCGTAGTCCCAGAGATCGTGGTGAACAAGCTGGAAGCCCCAGACGAGTTCGCCGGTTTTCGCGCGCAGAGCAACCACCGAGTTCGCCCATTTGTCATCGCCTAGTCTAAGTCCGCCGTAATAATCGGGGCTTGCGCTTCCGGTTGGGAACAAATACGAGCCCGCGCTCGGGGTCTGCGACGATCGTGGACCACGCGTTGCCGGCTCCAGTGCGCCAAGGTTTTCCACCGTTTGCAGCAGAGGCTGGCTCGTTTGGCGGGAGCGGTTCCCAACTCCAGCGCAACGCGCCCGTGCGGGCGTCGAATGCGCGGACCACGCCGCTCGGCATATCCACGCGAGAATTGTCGTTGATGGCCGAGCCAACGACGACGATGTCGCTAATCACGGTGGGAGCCGAGGTCATGTGATATTGTCCTGGCAAGTAGCGTGCGACGTTCCGCAAGGTCACTTGGCCGCTCGCGCCGAAATCCGCACACGGAGCGCCCGTTGCAGCGTCGAGCGCGATCAGGCGCGCGTCGAGCGTCGCTTCAAAAATTCTGCGATGGCACAGCTTCCCTTCCGCGCGATCAGGATCCAGCCAGGTGGCGACTCCTCGGTTGATCAAACCGTCGCCGTAGTCGGCGGCTTGTTCCAACAACGGATCGTAAGCCCAGCGCTGCTTTCCCGTTTCGGGGTCGAGCGCGATCACGCGGTTGAAACCGGTGGTGAGGTAGAGGGTTCCGTCCACGAGGATCGGCGTGGTCTCGAAGCCGCTTCTCTTTCTGCCGCCACTGCCATCGGAAATATCGCCGGTGTGAAACGTCCAGGCTACTTTGAGCTGCGCAACATTCTCGCGAGTGATTTGAGTGAGCGGCGAGTAACGCATTCCGCCGGGGTCGTGCCCGTAAACGGGCCAGTCGCCCTTTTGATCGTCCTTTTGGCCCCCGCGCGGAGTGGAGGCCGCGCGAATCACAAACAAGCACGCGACACTGAGCGCGACGATCGCTGCGAGCCGGACCGGCGTTTTCATGGTGGCCTCCGAGGCGGATCCTATGGCTGGTTCCAGATGCGTGACCGCATCTTACACTTGCCGGTTCTTCTGCGCGTGAAATTGTGTACTTGAAATTGTGTAAAGGGCGCGGCGAGCGGTATCCTATCGTCCAGCTATGAACGAAAAAATTTCGCTTCCGTTCGATCATGTCAAGGCGCACGAGCATCTTTCGCAGGCCGACAAGCGCCTGGGCCGCTTGATTGCCGACATTGGGGAATTTCCTTTCAAGTTGGACGAATGCGACAGCGTGTACGAATCGCTGCTCGAAGCCATCACCCACCAAAGCATTTCAGGCAAAGCTGCCGCTACGATTTACGCGCGCATTAAAGCGCTGGGCGCGAACGGCCAGTGCCCCACGCCCGCGGAAATTATTAACGCGTCTCCGCAGTCTCTGCGCAAAGCAGGGCTGTCTGCCGCGAAAGCGCTGGCGATGAAGGACCTGGCGCAGAAGACAATCGATGGCGTCGTTCCGTCACTCGAAGCAGCGCACAAAATGTCGGACGAGGAGCTTGTCGAACGCCTGATCTCCGTGCGCGGGATCGGCGCGTGGACGGTTGAAATGTTTCTGATTTTTCGCCTCGGGCGTCCTGATGTTCTTCCAATCCACGACTACGGTGTGCAGAAGGGTTTCGCGATTCTCTACCGCAAGAAGGCCATTCCGAAACCACGCGAGCTAGCTGCTTTCGGCGAACGCTGGCGGCCCTATCGCACGGTCGCAAGCTGGTACATGTGGCGCGCCGTCGGGCGCGCCGGAAAAGACGCAAGAAAAATCACAAAGAACCCAGCGAAGAAGGAACTCAAGAAAAAGAAAGCCAAGAAGGATCGACCGAAAAAGCAATCCGCCCGGAAGAAAGGCAGGCGCCGTTCGTAACTTGCTCCTGCATCGCGCGAAATCTAGCCGCTAGTCACTGTCATCTCCCGCACGGTAAGAAACAGCGCGGCAAAGCCGATCAGCAGCACCGCCCCTTCGAGTCTCACCGAAATCCCGTGCAGCCGGTCGAATTCAACGCGCAGCGGGTCGCTAGGCGTAGTCGCCATCACCGAACCCATTTCGGTTCGCAGCGCCAGCATTCTCCGCATCACAAAATTCTGCGAAGTCACCGTGAGCACGATCATCAGCACCACGCCAATCGCGGCTGGCCGAAGCAATCCTTTGAACGACTGCGCGAGCCCGATCGACGCTAAGAGATAGAGCAACCCGGCGACCACGCCGAGCGTGTGCAGCCGCCCGAGCGTGAATTGCACTAGCGCCCCAGCCTGGTCCTGGTTCGAGAGGACGCGAAAAGCGCCCGGCGCAACCGCCGCGCTGAAATAAAAGATCGATCCTACCCACGTGCCTAACGCGAACACCTGCACGAATCGCAAGACATTGGTCATCGCTCGAGTCTCTTTCGACGGTATAGAACCGCCGCCACGCATCACGTCAATCACGCTCAGACTATCACGGCATTCTTGAAACCTTGTAGGCCGGATCAAAATCTCGTCAGCGCGCTCGCCGCCATTGAAACAGATGCACTACTTTGGGTACACTCCAGGCCAGTCTGGCGGAATTCATAGCGGATCGGCTCACAGCCAAGAGGAGAAAAAGATGAAACCCACTCTCCGAGGGATCGCGATTCTCTCAGTTGCCATTATCTTTGCGGCAATCGTTCTCCTGATCCCGGCCCGATCCGTTTCCGGCAAGACGCAACAAGGAGGCGGACTCTCCATAACATTCGGCGTGGGTCAACGGCCTGGAGCGGTGTATACCCTCACCTGCGAATCTAAATCTTATGGGCGCACGTATTGTGCTGCTGACACACGCGGCGGCGCCACGATCCAGCAACAACTCTCCAGCGCACCGTGCGTTTTTGGAAGCACATGGGGAGCCGATGGCGCAGGGATCTGGGTGCAGAATGGCTGTCGCGCCAGCTTCGTTGTAAATCCGTACACAACCGGACCGTGGTGGTGGGATCCAGGCCAAGGTCATCGGCCACCCAGCAAGGGCATCCCGAGCCGAGGCGCTTGTTTCTTTAAGGAAAAATATTATCGCGGCGAGTATTTCTGCATGAGTCGTGGTTCCAGTTTCAATTTGATGCCTTCGGGATTTAATAACGCGATCAGCTCGATCAAAGTTTACGGAAGAGTTTCGGTTGTCATCTACAAGAGCGAGAACTTCCAAAGCGACAATGCCGCTCTGAACGGCAGCGTCTCTGACCTGGCAACTTGGCGCTTGCCGAGCGACAGGTCCCGGAGCTGGAACAACAAGATCAGCTCGGTCCAGGTGAATTAAGCTTCGCGAGAGCCTAGCTGCAAGCGTTTGACTCGTGCAGTTAGCGGCTTCCGCCGCGACGTCCGCCTCCTTACTTCTCTTCTTCAGCCGCTGATGACGCGCGGCGTGTAACCACCGTTTGAACACACGTGAGCCGTTCACCTTTTCACGCGGACGGGAAATAGTGCTAGAACTAAAGGAGTGGTGGGCGACCAAGGACTTGAACCTTGGACCTCTCCCGTGTGAGGGGAGCGCTCTAACCACTGAGCTAGTCGCCCACAGTACTAACTTTTTGTAGCAGAAGGCCGTGCCAATTGCAAACAACGACGACTAACGCCAGCACGCGCCTTGCCGGGCTCTTGCGCTCGATCTCGGGAGTGGTGAAAGGCAAAGAAGACGTCATTCAGTTGGCGCTCACCACGCTTCTCGCGCGCGGACACCTGCTGATTGAAGATGTTCCCGGAGTCGGCAAAACAACTTTGGCTCAGGCGCTGGCACGGTCGTTCGATTGTTCTTTCCAACGCATCCAGTTCACTTCGGACATGCTGCCCAGCGACGTGATCGGCGTCAGCGTGTTCAATCCTGCCACGGCGGGATTCGACTTCAAGCCCGGCCCGATCTTCGCGAACATCATCGTTGCGGATGAAATCAACCGCACCACGCCGAAAACGCAGTCGGCCTTGCTGGAAGCGATGAACGAAGCGCAGATCACCGTGGACAATCATACGCACCCGCTGCCCAAACCTTTTCTGGTGCTGGCTACGCAGAATCCGATCGAACATCACGGCACCTATCCGCTGCCCGAATCGCAGCTCGACCGTTTTCTGATGCGCATCCGCATGGGCTATCCCTCGCGAGCGAGCGAAAAAGAAATCATTCGCAATAATTCCGGCGCCGCTCCGGTGGACAAAATCTCTGCATTGATGGACGCGGCCGATGTGGTTGCCATGCAGGATGCCGCTTCGCAGGTGAAAGTGGAAGAAAGCCTGTTGGACTACGCGCTCGAAATAGTCGAGCGCACGCGCCAGACCGAACAGCTGAGCCTGGGCGTCAGCCCGCGAGGCGCGGTGATGCTCCATCGTGCGGCGCAAGCGCGGGCGTTCCTGGAAGGACGCGACTATTGTTTGCCGGACGATTTTAAACGCCTGATCGTTCCGGTCTTCGCGCATCGCGTGGTGGTCAGCTCGCGTTACGTTTCCACGCAGAAAAAATCCGAGCAGGCCGAAGCGATACTCCGCGAAATCATGGACACGACGCGCGTGCCGTTGTGACGATGCGATGAGCATGTCATCCCGCGCGAACAGCGTGAGTCGAGTGGGCCGATGCGCGCCTTCGATTCGCGCCGGCTTTACCGCAAATGGAACAAACTCCAATAGTTCGACTCTGGAGTAACCGCGACCGCCAGGGCTGGCGCAGTTTCCTCATCGCCATGCTCGTGCTATCGGCGGCGCTGATCGTCGCGCTTTTCTCGGCCGCAGCGTCTCAACAAGGGCGTATAGGCCTGGCCGCAATCACCACCGTAATTGCGCTTGGACTCTCCGCGTGGGTCGCCATCGTCATCGTCCCCACGCTGGCCCGGCGCACCAGTCTTCGCTGGCTGGTTTATCAGGTGGACTACCGCCTCACGCGCGAGGGCATCATCTATCTCGTTGCTGTTTCCATTCTCGTTGTCGCTGCCATGAACACCGGGAACAATTTGCTTTTCATGTTTCTGGCCTGCTCGCTCGCCGGAATCCTGATTTCGGGCGTGCTCTCCCGAATTGTGCTCACGGGTATCGAGCTCAAGTTCGACATGCCCGAACATATTTTTGCTGAACAGCCTGTGCTCGCCGAACTCGAGTTGCGCAACGAAAAACAGACCTGGCCGTCGTTTTCGCTGCGCGTCGCCGGCGAAAACAAGAAAGGCGGGGCCGAAATTCTCGGCCGGCCCGTATTCTTTCCCTACATTCCGCGCAAAGGCGCGGCCCGGCAAAAAGTGGAGCTGATATTTCAACGGCGCGGCGTCTATCACCAGGATGCTTTCGGAATACGCACGCGGTTTCCGTTTGGCTTCTTCGAAAAAAGCCGGAAGGTCGATTCGCAGCTCGAAATCGTCGTATATCCGCGCGTGGCGCCCACCGAGCAGTTCTACGAAGTTCTCCCGCTTTTAAGCGGAGAAATGGCCAGCCATTTTCGCGGCCGCGGCCACGAATTGCATTCGCTGCGCGATTATTTGCACACCGATAGCGCGCGGTTCGTCGATTGGAAAGTGACGGCGAAAGCCGGCAGGCTGGTGGTCCGCGAATTCGCGCGAGAAGACGAGCGCCGCGTGATGCTCGTGCTCGATCCGGCCATCGGCCCTCCGCGCGCCGAACTGGGGAAACTCGCTGAAGCCGAACATGCCGAACGATTCGAGCGCGCGGTTACGATGGCAGCCTGCATTGCCTGGCACTTCAACGAAATTAATTCGGTGATGCAGTTCCGCACCAACCGATTCGCAAGTGCGATGGCGCCGGCCGGCGAGATTATCTATGACACGTTGCGCGAGCTGGCTATGCTCGCACCTGATAATTCTTCCGTCGCCGGCGCATTCCTGGACGATCTTGCCACCGAACACGAAATTTTCAAGATCATCATCACCAACCGTCCGCAGCGCTCCATCCCGACAGCTCTGTGGTCCTCCTCGTATTTTCTCTTTATCGACCAGCTCTAGGTATAGATCCCGGTATGTAGTTTCAGAACGCGGCTGCCAGGAGGTAGCTCTCGGGAGTCGCTTCGGGACGTAACTTTGGCGATGTAGCTTCCGGGACGAACGCAGGAGGAACTTCAGCGGCTAAAGCCGCTCAATCTCGAGGTCTCTATGTCATGGCTAAAGCCATGACCCACAAAGATATTCGGAGCCGAAAGTTACGTGCGAGAATACGTCGCGCATTATGGCAAATCTCTCGCCGGCACAGCTTAAGAATTTTCAAACGCGATTGCTCCGCTGGTTTCGCGCGCACAAACGCGACCTCCCTTGGCGGGCAGGCCGCGACCCTTACCGCATATGGATCGCGGAAGTGATGTTGCAGCAGACGCGCATCGCGGCCGTAATGCCCTACTACGAGCGTTTTCTGCATCGCCTGCCGGATGTGGAATCGCTCGCTCGTGCACCGCTCGCAGAAGTTTTGAAACTCTGGTCCGGACTCGGGTATTACAGCCGCGCACGCAACCTGCACCGCGCTGCAAAAGAAATTCTTTTGCATCACAAGGGAAAATTTCCCCGCGAGCTGGATGCTGCTCTGGAACTCCCCGGAATTGGCCGCTACACCGCAGCCGCCGTGTTGAGCATCGCTTATGACGTGCCGCTCGGCGTTCTCGATGGCAATGTCGCGCGCGTCCTGGCGCGGCTTCTCGCTGTTGGCGGCGACCTGCGGCAGCCGCATCGTTGGCGTTCGCTCGCTAAGACCGCGCAAGACTGGCTCGCTTGCGGCTCACCTGGCGATTGGAATCAGGCGCTAATGGAATTGGGCGAGACGATTTGCACGCCGCAAAATCCGCGCTGCGAAATATGCCCCGTATCGAAATGGTGCCGCGCATATAAACTTGGCCTCACCGATAAAATCCCTTCTCCCCGAATCAAACGCGCCGCTGTGCGCATAAAAATAGCCGCCGCGATTCTTCGCGATCCGCGTGGCCGCACGACTTCTGGTGAAAGATCCGGGCGCGCACGACCACGTGCTCTTCTCCCGCATGTGGCAGTTCCCCGCCGTCGAAGTCGCGCGCCATCCGCGAGCAGAGCTTGAAAAGCATCTTCGCGCCACCCTCGGCATCAACCGCTTCGTTCTTGAAGAGCTTCCCACCGCGCGGCACGGCGTCACATTTCGCAATATCACGTTGCTCCCCTTCCTCGCGCGCGTCGAGCGGCTGCCGAGGCTGCCTCGCACTCGTGTCCTCGCGCTCGAAAATCTGCGCAACGTTCCCGTATCCAGCGCGACCCGCAAAATCGCCGCTGCTTTGGCTTCCAAGGAACAACCGTGTCAAAAATAGCGCTTCCATGCGCATACCCTCCGTTGTAGGTTCTCGCATGGCCAAAAGCGGCGGAAGTGCGCCATTGCCATCATTCGAAAAGATTGAGATTTGATGCCAAAACTACCTCGAATCACGCCGAAGAAGCTTTTGCGCGTACTCTTGCGGGCGGGGTTCTATATCCACCACCAAACAGACAGCCACGCTAATCTGCGCCATGCCACCAAGACGCACCTTCACGTGGTGGTACCGCGCCACGGAGGAGACTTAGCGCCCAAAACGCTGAAGAGCATTCTCTTCCAGTCTGAAATAACTGTTGAAGACTTCGTCTCTCTCTTAGGGAAATAGCTGTCGGCGCGAGCTCATCTCGAGGCTATAATTCTCTTATGAAGAACGATCGGGAGAGAGTCCACGAATTCACTGCTTTCTTCGAAGCCAACGAAGACGGCGGCTACACTGTAACGGTTCCCGCCTTGCCCGGCCTCGTCACTGAAGGGAAAAATCTCGAGCACGCACGTGACATGGCCAAGGACGCTATTCGCTGCTACATAGAGGGCCTGAGAAAAGCGAAAGAGCCGATTCCTGTCGAACGAGAGACCGCTCAACTGAAACTTTCCGTCGTTGCATAAGCGAAGCCCTACAGTTCGGGTCTCAAAACTCTCTGGGCCTCAGTACAGTTATTTCCGCGGCATCGGTTCGCTTCAAACAGCGCAGGCTCGGCCTGCGCAGTGCTAGCATCGTAGAACGACCATGAGCTCCACGGCTACAGCCAGCGCGGCGCCGCTCCCGGCAGTACAACGCTATTTCGAGGTGTCGCTGTTTCTGCTGGTGTGTACCGCGATCATGGCCGTGGTGTTCACCGGCAAGCTCGATCCGGTTTCGCTGGTCCTGCCGCCTATTGCGCTTGCGTACAAAGGATTCCGGATCTGGCGCGGGCGTGGGCCGGAAATTTCGGCGCGCGTTGCGACTTGGATGGTCCTCGCTTACTTTTTATTTTTCCCGATCGACCTTTGGTTTCTTTCGCGAAGCTTGTCCGCTGGCGCGCCGAATCCGGCGTTGTACGCTGCGCTGCTCGCGGCCATTCACCTGATGCTTTTCGCGGCGCTGGTACGCCTTTACTCCGCGCGCACCAATCGCGACTTCGCTTTCCTCGCGGTATTGGCTTTCACTTGCATGCTGTCTTCGGCAATTCTCACTGTGGGGACAAGTTTCCTCGCGATGCTGGCGATTTTTCTGGCGCTGGCCGTCTCCACTTTTGTCGCGCTGGAGATACGCCGCAGCGCAACCGGAGCCGTCTCTCCTCCATTTGAGCCAGGCTCGCCCATGGCGCGGCAATTAAATCGAGCGCTCGGGATAACGTCGGTCCTCGTCGCCGTTAGTGCGCTGCTGGTGGGAGGCGTTTTCTTTTTTCTGATTCCGCGTTTCACGGCCGGCTACCTGAGCGCGCTGAATCTGCAGCCAAACTTAATGACCGGCTTCGGCGATGACATCACCATCGGCGAAATCGGAAAGATACAGCAAAGCTCCGCGGTGGTGATGCGTGTACACGTGGAAGGCGATCCCGCCCGCGCCGAAGACGTTCACTGGCGCGGCATCGTACTCACAAATTTTGACGGCAAGCGCTGGTTCACTCCCCGGCACGGCGAGATTGTGCTTTCGCCTGATTCTGACGGGGAGTATCGCTTTGCTCCTTCCGGTCTGCCCAACGCTGATTTCTTCCCGTTGCGCTACACCGTGATGATGGAGCCGGTGGCCACCGACGCCGTCTTTGTGGCGCCTCGGCCTGAAATGTTGCGCGGCAGATTCGCCAACGAATCCGAGCGTATGGGTGTTCCGCGCAACCACACTTACCTGCTGCTCGACAAAACGGGTTCGCTTTCCAATCCGTTTCACAACGACATCAAGGTGCGCTACGAAGGTGTTTCGCTCCTGCCAACAATTCCACCCGCGCAATTGCGGAAAGCTTCGACGGATTATCCCGACGAAATCCGCGACCTTTATCTGCAGGTGCCCCAGCTCGACCCGCGCATCAAGAAGCTCGCGGAAAAAATGGTCGAGAAATCGCATAACGACTACGACCGCGCGGCAAATATCGAGCTCTACCTGAAAACGCATTATGGCTACACGCTGGATTTAACCGGACGCCAGACGGATGACCCGCTCGCTTATTTCCTTTTCGAGCGGCGCGAAGGCCATTGCGAATATTTTGCCTCGGCCATGACCGTGATGCTTCGCGATTTGGGAATTCCCGCGCGCTACGTGGGCGGATTTTTGCCCGGCGAGTACAACGACTTGGGCGGCGATTACATTATTCGCGCCAGCGACGCACACGCCTGGGTGGAAGCTTATTTCCCCGGCTACGGCTGGATCACTTTCGATCCTACTCCTGCGGGGAATGGAAAACGCAAAGGGCTGCTCGCGCGGATGGGATTGTATTGGGATTGGTTTCAGTTCGCGTGGGACGAGTGGGTGATCAACTACGATTTTGGCCACCAGACGAATCTCGCACAAAACGTGCAGAAAACTTCCCGTGACTGGGGCGAGCGAACGCTACACTATTACCACGACAAACAACGCGACGCCATCCGTCTGCTGATGGCGCTCGACCGTCGCACCGAAGCTTCGCCGTATTTTCTGCCCAGCGTTCTCATCTTTCTGATTGCGTTGCTGATTTATCTGCGCGGGCGTCCGTTGATCAGCTACTTGATCGCACGCTGGCGAGTTCGTGCGCGACGTGGCGGAAATTTGACGGCTTCGCTCGCCGCGCTCGAATACCGCGAAATGCTGCGCCTGCTCGAAAAACGCGGCTGGAAGAAAGCGCCGTCGCAGACCCCGCTCGAATTTGCGTCCGCCATTCCTGCCACCGACCTCTCCGGCCCGGTTGCGCAACTCACCGAGCTTTATCAATCAGCCCGCTTCGGCGATCACGCCGCTCCGGTTGAGCAAATCTCCTCGCTCCTCCGCGCCATCCGCGAATCCATCCGCTCGCCGCGGAAATGACGCGCGTCCTGTTAACGCCAATCTGGAATATTTACGACCAGAAAGTAGCGGGTCAGTTTCCGGTTTCGCGACAAATCAGGACTTACAGCGCGGCGCGAATCTCCGCCGGTGATAACATAATCGAATGACGACGAAAAAATATCTTGCCCACCTTCTTTTGTGCGTTTTCTTTTTCTCGACGGGGTTCTCGGCGCGCAGCCAAACGCTGGACCATCCAACACTCAGCGAAACCCAGCAAAAAAACCTGGATGAGAAGCTAATGAACACCCTGTCGTTCGGTCCAAGGGGCGATTGTGACTTGAAAGCCGTGCAGGGGCTCCTTCAGCAAGGGGCTAGCCCAAACGCAAGAAATGAGGACGGCAATACGCTGACCGCGCTCATGGTTGCCGCCCAGAATGGCTGCTCCGACATTGTGAAGCTTCTTCTGGACGCTGGAGCGAAGGTAAATGCTAAGGCTTCTAGCGTCAGTGCCGCCGGGGCGAACGTGCTCGACGGTATCACTCCACTCTTTGCAGCGGCCTCGTCTGAAAATGCAGAGGTTGTAAGAATGCTCTTGGAGCATGGTGCCGACCTCCACGCTGAAACCAGTGACGGGTCCATAGTCATGCTGCGCGCCAGCACAAACGAAATAGTGCAGATATTTCTTGACCGTGGTCTCGACATCAACGCTAAGGATAAACGCGGATACAGCTTGTTAATCCGGTCCGCTGATGCGGGGGGCCATCATCGTCCAAGCATTGCCTTTCTTTTGCAGCATGGTGCCGACCCGAACGCCAAGACGGATGATGGAACGACTGCGCTCAAACTTGCAAAGGAGGCCCGCGGCTCCGCGCTCCTTCCGCGAACTCACGACGTCGAACTACTCGAGAAAGCGGGCGCCAAGCAGTAACCCGAGGCTTTTTCTCTCAACTCCCGGTAGACGCGGTAATCGGAAGTTGGCCCGCTATCGGGAAGGCTCATCAGTCGCCGAGCTGTCGTCCATGCTAGAATTGTGTGTTTGCAAGCTGCCTGAAGGATTCCACAGATATGCCGAAGGTCGGATTCGTCAGCCTGGGATGCCCGAAGAACCTCGTGGACAGCGAGGTGATGATGGGCATTCTCGCGCGCTCGGGTTACGAGATTACGCCGCGCGCGGGTGATGCAGACGTCCTGGTGGTGAACACGTGCAGCTTTATCGCTCCGGCGCAGCAGGAATCGGTGCAGTCGATTCTGGAGATGGCGGAGTACAAGAAATTCGGGCGCGCGCAAAAATTAATTGTTGCGGGATGCATGGTGGAACGCTACCGCGACGAAATCCGCGAGCAAATTCCGGAAGTGGACGCGGTCATCGGTACCGGCGAAATCGAAAAAATTCTGGAAGCGTGCGAAGGCGATTTGCGCTCAGACGCCGCACCGGCGGAGTTGCCCACTTATCTTTATCACGACCTTACGCCGCGCATTCTGGCCACGCCGCGCCATACTGCTTACATCAAGATTAACGAAGGCTGCGACCATCCCTGCACTTTCTGCGTGATCCCGCAGCTTCGCGGAAAATTTCGCAGCCGGCGTTTTGAGTCCGTCGTACGCGAAGCGGAAAATCTCGCTGCCGCCGGCGTGCGCGAAATTTCGCTGATTGGACAGGACACCACTTTCTACGGCGAAGACTTGGGCTTGCGCGACGGCCTCTCCACACTCCTCGAACGCCTCGCGCAAGTTCCAGATTTGAATTGGGTGCGCTTTCTCTATTGCTACCCGAATCGCATCACGCCGCGCTTGCTCGACACCATCGCCGCGCATCCGCGACTGGCGAAATATCTGGACGTTCCGCTGCAGCACGCCAGCCGCAGCGTTCTCGCGCGCATGAAGCGCGGCTCGAATGGCGACGCGTTCCTGAAAATGCTGGAGAAAGCGCGCAAGGCGATTCCCGGCGTTTCGATTCGCACGTCGTTCATCGTCGGTTTTCCCGGCGAAACAGAAAAAGATTTCCGCGAGCTTTGCGATTTCGTGCGGGCGGCGGAATTCGACTGGATGGGGGTCTTCTCCTATTCCGACGAAGACACTTCGCAAAGCTTCGCGCTGGATAAAAAGGTGGACGAGAAAACGATCTCGCGCCGTCGCGACACGCTGATGTCCATCCAGAAAAAAATCTCCGCGCGCAATTTGAAAAAGCGCATAGGCCAGCGCTTACAAGTGATGCTGGAAGGGCCTTCGAAAGACACTGACCTCGTCTGGGAAGCGCGCCTGCAAGGCATGGCTCCCGACATCGACGGCAAGGTTTACATCACGGAATTCGAAGGCGTGAATGACGCCGCCGATCTCCCCACTCCCGGTACTCTAGCCACAATTGAGATCACCGAGGCAAAGGACTACGATTTGATCGGCCGCGTCACGGATTTCGCAGCGCCGTCCTTGTCGCGCCGGATCCCCCCACAGGCGAACAATCTTTTCCCCATCCTCGCCTGAACTTGCGCCGGGGGGCGCTGAGGGACGGCCGTTCAGTTTCCTTCAACCGTTTTACGGGTCAACACCAAAGCGAGGATCCAGCTTCTCTCCGTTTACAATAATGGTGTACTCGTAGAAAACATTCGGGCTGCCTAGGACGTCTCGCCGAACGAGCCCCGATTGAGCGTATTTGTTGCTGAATTGCTTTTCGTAAAACGGCGAGTTCCCCTTGAAATTGATCAGGAACGGCTCCGACGATTCCCAAATAACCTCGGCGTTATCCGCGGGCGAGAGAATGATCGTTTTATCCTTCTCAGCTATTTGGGGTTTTCCGCTGCTGTCCAGCGTGATCACGATTTTCCTGATATTTGGCCTGAATCCTGATGCTGCTGCACCTGTGTTCATCGTTCCTCCTCTAAGAGTTATGGAGATTGGAAAATCTTCTGAAAGCGCGGGTCCGAACGTATTTTATCGAAGAAAGGATAATCGCGCGCGTTGCTCGGCGAATAGCCTGCGCTCACGGCTTTTCCCAGCCATTGCAAGGTTTGATCCGTGTCGCCGAAATGATTGTAGACCACGGCTGTGTCAAAACTCACCTCCGCATCACCTGGCGCAATCGACTCCGCGCGCGAGAGGTCGGCGAACGCCGCCGCCCGGTCGCCCACCATCGCCTGGCAAATCCCTCGCGTGCTCAGCGCCAAAGAGTCTCTTGCATCGACGCCCACCGCGTCATTTGCCAACGACACGCACTTTTCGTAAGCACCCTTCGCCAGCCCCTTCTTTGCCGGAACGAAGGAATAAGCGTCCCCGAGGTCCCACCAACCTTCATAGAATTTATCGTTAAGCTTGACGGCTTGTTCAAAGCTCTGCGCGGCTTCATCGAATCGCCGCAGGCAAAAGTAGGCCATACCCAGGTTGGCATAGGCTCGGGATGAAGGCCGAATGGAAATGGAATGATTGAGGTTGGCAATGGCTTCGAGGTATTGGCCTTGTGCTCCGTTGGCTGCCGCCAAATTGTAATATCCGCGAAAACTGTCCGGCGCCAGGGAAATAACTTTGCTGAACATCTTCGCGGCTTCGGCATAGCGGTTATGATTTTGGTAAAAGGCTCCTAGCCAACTGTATCCGGCCCAATATTGCGGCCGCAGGTCGATGGCTCGCTGATAAGTCTTCTCAGCTTCCGGGAGCTTCCCGAGTTCCTCGTAGGTCCTGGCCAGTCCGCGATAGGCGTCATCATTGGTCGGCTCAGCTTTCAAGGCATTTTCAAACTCGGTCACCGCATTTTCGTATCGGCCCGTGCCGGAATAGAGCGTCCCCAGGCATTCGTGCGCTGCAGCAAGATTCGGATCCAGGCTCACGGCCTTTTCACAAGATTCCCGGCTGCTTTGAACCCACTGAGGATCTTTGTTGTCTCTGTATTTCTTCCAGTAAGCGTCGCCTAAACCGGCGTAAGCCAGCGCGTAGTTCGGGTCCAGCTTCAGAGCTTGTTGAAACACTTGGATCGCGCTGTCATTATTTTCCGGCCGGTCGTAATTCTGGAGATAGCCTCGCCCCTGCAAATAGAGAGTCTCCGCAGCCGGAATCTGCGTGCCATGAGAATCCAACACCTGCCGCTCGGCGGGCGGCACTTCCAGCTCCAGCATCTGGACTGCTCCATTGACGACCCGATCTTGAACTGCGAACGGATCGGAAGCGGGTAAGTCGATGCTCTCTGCGCGAAGCTGCCGGTGCGTTCGCGGGTCAACCAGTTCGTAATTGACCCGCATCAGGTCGCCGGATTTGCTGAGGCTGCCTTCCAAAACCAGATTCACTCCGAATTCGGCATAAGCCTGATCTGCGGTAGTGGCGTGCTTGGCTTGGATTTCACTCGCGGATATCACTCCCAAGGAATGATTGTCGGTCAATTGGGTAAGTTTTGTGGTTAACGTCGCTGTCAAGCCGTCAGTGAAGGAGGCGGTTTCGGCTCCCCCCTCCACTGCACGAAATGGAAGGATGGCTAGCAGCTTTTGGTGCGGCACATGCGTTATTCCGAGCAAAGTTCTCGCGCGTTGCTGGACTCTTGGATTTCTGGCCAGCAATCCGAGGGCGGCGACCAGCACAACAACCGTCACCAGCACCAGAAACTTCTTCGGGATCTGCGGCGAAGGCGCATGCTGGAGTTCCGCTGACCGCGAGAGCAATCTCAGATCAACATCGAGGTCGGCAGCCGTCGCGTAGCGATCTTCGCGATTTTTCGCCAGCATTTTGCCGACGATTTTCTCAATGCCTTCCGGAACATCGGAATTCTGCCGGCTTAGCCGCGGCGGGTCCTGGTGGAGGATTGCGTTGCATGTGTCGAGAAAGCCCGCCCGCCGAAATGGATTCTTCCCGGAGAGCGCTTCATAAAAAACCACTCCCAGCGAAAAGATGTCCGCGCGGCCGTCGCCTTCTTTCTCCTCCAGAATCTCCGGAGCCATGTAAGGGAGGGTCCCAGCGAAGCGCGCGCTTTCAAACGTGTGGCGCGTGGTAGCGTGATCCGATCCGGGAAGCTCGCGCGCCACGCCAAAATCAAGCGCTTTCACCTGTCCCTCGCGCGTAAGCATGATGTTTTCAGGCTTGATATCGCGGTGGAGTAAACCAGCCTTGTGCGCGGCCGTAAGAGCCGCAGCGCATTGCGTAGCGATCGAAAGAAACTCGGCTATCGAAAGCCGACGTCCAATTCGGTGCCGAAGCGTCTCGCCTTCGACGTATTCCATCACCACAAAAACTTCGCCACCGTCATCGATAACGTCATATACCGCGGCTATATGCGGATCGTTCAGGCGCGAGGCCCATTCCGCTTCCTTCCACAGCCGTTGACGCGATTCCGCGTCGGCTCGCAAGGCAGGCGAGATACGCTTGAGCGCAACCTGGCGCTTCAGTCCCGTATCATCGGCGAGGTACACCTCTCCCATGCCTCCGCCGCCTAGACGCTCTCGAATCAGGAATCTTCCGACCGTCTTCCCGGTAAGGTCCGAATTGGACGTGGGGGCCGGATCGTTTTGTATTCGCGCTTCGGCCATCTTAGGAAATGGAAGCCTTTACGTTCCGGTGTGCGGTCTCGCCTGGGAATGGGCGGGGAACAATCGGCGAAAGGTCCGCTCGGGTAAACGGCCGTCCATATGCGGCGATGTTACTACCCAGCCACTGAGGAAGCAATCTTGATCCCCCTCGTTCACTCGTGTCAATCCGACTGCCAGTTCAAATCATCCGTGTTAGTCTAATCACCGGAAAGATATGAAATTCCAGTGTCCCATTTGCCGCAAACCAACCGACTCGGACTCGAATTCCGACTTCCCGTTCTGCAGCGAGCGCTGCAAACTGCTCGACCTTGGCGCGTGGGCCAGCGAGAAATATGTAATCAGCGAGCCGGTAATTGACGAGTCGCTGCCCGAAGATCGCGACCGAGACGCGGATGACCGAAAAAACTGATCCGGCTTCACCAGCCGCGCAAGCTCCTTTGGCGACAGCGCCTTCCTCGGCCCCCACTGCTAGATCGCAAAAGAAGCCGCGCTTCGCCCTTTTTGTAGCCACTGCCGCCGGCCTCGGTTACTTCCCCAAAGCTCCAGGGACCGTGGGCTCGCTGGCCGGCGCTGCCATATATTTGTTCTTAGGCTCGATCTTGCGCAAACATGCCCTGTTCGTCATGAGTGGGCTCAGCCTATCTGGGCACGTCACGTTCTGGACGATCGGCTGGCTGATTCCTCGTCCTTGGGAGTTCGCAGCGGGGCTAATCGTCGCGGGCATTGGCGTTTGGGCATCCAACCGCGTATCCGAACGATCTGCCGAAAAGGACCCTCAATATGTCGTGATTGACGAGGTCTCAGGTCAACAACTCACTTACCTACTTACTTTCGTAGCCGGCAACTGGAAATCCTTGCTTCTGGGTTTTATACTTTTTCGAGTGTTCGACATTTGGAAGCCGTCTCCGGTTCGACAAGCGGAGTCACTGCCGGGCGGCTGGGGCATTATGGCGGATGATTGGGTCGCGGCTATCTATGCGGCGGTGATCATATGGGGCTTACGCTATATAGTGCAGTGGGTCTCGGGAACACCTCTGCAGTTCTAAATGTTCGCCGTCGGAATGACAAACAAATTAAATTAGTGCAAGCTGGTGCCCCACAAGGAAAGCAGAATTGAAAACGACCGGCACGCCGAGAATTGAAGCCGTGAAGCCGTCCGCCGCTCTCCCCGGTGGAGAAGTTTCCATCAAGGGCAGCGGTTTCGGCTCGCGCAACCACACGCGCCCGCAAGTTCAATTTGGCTTGGCCGAAGGCAGCCTTGTGATGGCCGCCGAAAATCATTTGATCGCGCGCGTGCCGGAAGGCGCGGCCGGCGGAGCGGTCCGCGTGCGCATGGGGAGCATCGAAAGCGCGCCATTCCCCATGGCGCTCGGAGTGCAAGTCGCCGACAACTTGCATCCAGTCGCCAGTCCCGCAGTGGACGCAGAAGGCAACGTGTACGTCACCTTCAGCGGGCAGCGCGGACAAAAAGTTCCCGTCTCGCTCTACAAAATCACCTCAAGCAACACGGTAAAACCTTTCATCACTGAAATGATGAACCCCACGGGCCTCGCCATCGATCGTAACGGCTATCTCTTTGTTTCCTGCCGCAACGACGGCACCGTGCACCGCGTCTCGCCCGACGGCCGCGCAATGCAGTGGATCGAAGGCATGGGCATCGCTACCGGCCTTGCGTTCGACAAAGGCGGCAGCCTCTACGTCGGCGATCGCAGCGGCACGATTTTCAAAATCGCTCCCGACCGCGAAATTTTCGTCTTCGCCACCTCGAGCCTTCGCTCTCGGCTTATCATCTGGCATTCAGCCCTGCCGGCGAACTTTTCGTCAGCGGGCCGACTACTTCCAGTTTCGACTCCGTCTATCGCATTAATCCCGGCGGAGAAGTCAGCACATTTTTTCGCGGTCTCGGACGCCCGCAGGGTCTTGCGTTCGATCGCCTCGGCAATCTCTATGTCGCTGCGTCGATTGGCGGCAGTCGCGGTATCGTTCGAATCACTCCGCAAGCCGAAGCCGAACTTGTGGTCAGTGGAAGCGGCATCGTCGGCCTGGCGCTTCTGCCCTCGCATCGCGCCATGATTACCACCAACAACGCACTCTACTCACTCGACTGGGATGTCGAGGGTCTTCCGCTTCACGCCTAGGCCCAGGATGCTAGCGGAAATCATCGCGGTCGGCTCGGAGTTGCTCACGCCTTACCGCGCTCGACACGAATTCGCTTTATCTTACCGGCGAGCTGAATAAGATCGGCATTCGCGTAATTCACAAGTCTGTGGTCGGTGATTCACGCGACGAAATTCGCGCGACGTTTCGCCATGCGCTTGACCGCTCCGAACTGATCGTGGGTTGCGGCGGCCTGGGGCCTACCGATGACGACCGCACGCGCGAGACTGTTGCCGAATTGCTGGGCCGCGAGTTGCGCCGCGACGACGACGTTCTCCGCGGCATCCAGGAACGCTTCCGCCGTTTCGCGCGCACCATGCCGGAAATCAACGAGCGCCAAGCTATGGTCCCCGCCGGCGCAATCGTGCTTCCCAATCCGCGCGGCACCGCGCCCGGCCTTTGGATGGAAGGCGACGGGCACATCGTGATTCTTCTGCCGGGACCGCCCTCGGAACTAAAAGGCATCTACGAATCCGAAGTCCGCGCGCGCCTTCTTCGACAAGGGAATGAGGAGCGTTTGTTCACTCGCGACCTGCGCGTAACCGGCTTGCCTGAGTCTGAAGCGGAGCAGCGCGTGCGGCCTCTTTACGCGCTGTATCCCGACACCGAGACGACAATTCTTGCCACGCCGACGGGAATTCAGCTCCATCCGCGCATTTGGTCCCGCGATCCGGCTCAAGCAGAAAAAATGCTCGACGAAATGGTGAGCCGCATGGCTCTCGCGCTGGGCGAACATCTGTATTCCACGCAAGGAGAATCGCTCGAAGAAATCGTCGCGCGCGCGCTTACGGAAAATCGCGCCACCATCGCCGTGGCCGAAAGTTGTACCGGCGGAATGCTCGCCGAGCGCCTCACCAACGTTCCCGGAAGCTCCTCCTATTTCCTCGGCGGGGTGGTTTGCTACAGCAACGAGCTAAAATCGTCGCTCGTCGGCGTGCCTGCCGACATAATCGACTCGAAAGGCGCAGTCAGCTCCGAGACTCGCTCTCGCGCTCGCTGACGGCATTCGCAAACGCACCGGCGCGACACTGGGCATCGGCATCACGGGAATTGCCGGCCCTGGCGGGGGAACGCCCGAAAAGCCCGTGGGCCTGGTGCACATCGGCATCGCCGACGAGCGCGGCAGCCGCGAACGCGCCTCTCGCTTCCCCGGCGACCGCGAGCGCATCCGCTTTCAAGCCACGCAACAAGCGCTCGACACCATCCGACGGTATTTTCTGTTTCCCGCGCATGGACGCGCTTGAACCATGCGCCTTTTCGTCGCGCTCGATATTCCCGACGCTGTTCGCCGCGCTCTTCGCGAACTGATGGCGCGTCTGAAGCCTGCATGCGAGGGCGCTCGCTGGGTGCGTCCTGAAGGAATGCACATCACGCTGAAATTTCTGGGCGAGGCGGACGAAGCTAAACTCGATTCCATCCGCGCTGCGCTATCTTCCGTACATTCCGAAGCCGTCGAATCACATTTCCGCGGTATCGGATTTTTCCCGAACGAATTCCACCCGCGCGTTGTGTGGTGCGGAATTGAAGCCTCTCCGAATCTTCCTCAGCTAGCCACCGATGTTGACCGCGCGCTCCAACCGTTCGGATTCCCCGCTGGATCGCGCCCCTTCACGCCGCATCTCACACTGGCACGTTTCAATTCGCACAAAGGTCTCGACACACTGGTCCGTGCGGCCAATAATCTCAAGTCTTATGATTTTGGGTCGGCGCGCGGTTCTGAATTTCATCTTTATCAGAGTGTCTTAAAGCCTTCGGGCGCCGAATATAAACGGCTCGCAACATTTTCGTTCGTGAAAGAAGGAGCGGCGTGATCGTCAACGCAAACTGGCTTATTCCCCTGGTCGCCTACTTATTGGGCTCGATACCCTTCGGTCTTCTCATCGTGAAAGCGATGGGCGGGCCGGACATCCGCTCCACGGGCAGCGGCAATATTGGCGCAGCGAATGTCTCGCGCAGCGCGGGCTTACTGCCGGGCCTTCTTACTTTGCTGCTCGACGCTGCGAAAGGGTACGCGGCTGTTTGGCTGGCATCCAGATGGACCGGCGGCAACATCCGCTGGATGATGGCCGCCGCGGTCCTGGCAGTGATCGGGCACATGTTTCCCATCTGGTTGGGATTTCGCGGGGGCAAAGGAGTGGCCACCGGCCTCGGAGTTTTTCTTCCGATCTGCCCCGAAGCGGTGGCTGCGGCAGTCGTTCTTTGGCTAGCGGTGGTGATTTTCTGGCGCTATTCTTCCCTGGGCTCGCTCGCAGCGGCAGTAGCGCTGCCGGTCTTCGTTTACATTTTGTACGCGCCCCGTCACGCGCCTCCCGAATTTGTAACGCTCGGAACCGTGCTCATCTCCGTTCTCGTATTGCTGAAACACCGCCCAAATATCGCGCGCCTCGTCGCCGGCACCGAGTCCCGCATTAAATTCCGAGGATGATGATGTTACGTGATTTCTCTCCAGTGGCGCGCTGGACGCAAAAGTTGACAGCTTCCCATCAGCGGCTTCCGGCGGCGACGAGCTATATTAAGCTGTGGGGATTGTGATGAAGCCTTTGATCTTTGCTCTCTGTGTTGTGTTTGCGTGTCGGCGGTCTGAGCGCGCAGACGCCTGCCTGGCAGCCATCGCCGGGACATACGCAAGTGCCGATATGGCCGGGGGCGGTGCCTGATGCGCAGCCGGTCGCGGGGCCGGAGGACGAAACGACGCCGGTAACGGAGTCGCTCGTCGCCGGCAAGCCGTGGGTTAAGGTGAGCAACGTCTCGCGGCCTACGATGACGGTCTATTCGCCAAAGGGAAAGAATACGGGCGCTGCGGTGGTCGTGTTTCCTGGCGGGGGCTACATGATTCTGGCCATCGATCTGGAAGGCACGGAGGTCTGCGACTGGCTGACGTCCAAGGGAATCACGTGCGTGCTGTTGAAATACCGCGTGCCGCGTGTGGGGCCGTATCCGAAATCGGGGCCGTATCCGGAGTCACCGATGGCGTTGGAAGATGCGCAGAGGACGGTGGGGCTGGTGCGCTTTCACGCCGCGGAGTGGCACATCGATCCGCACAAGATTGGAGTGCTTGGGTTTTCGGCAGGCGGGCATCTGGTCGGCAGCGATGAGCACGCATTTTGAGCAGCGTTTGTATCCGGCCGTAGATGCGGCCGACAAAGAAAGCTGCCGCCCGGATTTTGCGGTGGCTATCTATCCGGGACATCTGTCGCTTTCCGCGGCGGAGTGGGATGCTAAGCAAGGCACCAAGAAGTTCGTGATCCATCATTCGGCGACTGCCGATAAAGATCTTGGGTTGAATCCCGAATTGCCTGTCACCAGCCAGACGCCGCCGACGTTTTTGCTGCAGGCGGAGGATGACCACGTGGACAACGTAGACGACTCGCTGGCTTACTACATTGCGCTGAAGAAGGCTGGGGTTCCGGTGGAGATGCATTTGTATGCGCAGGGCGGGCATGCGTTTGGGCTGCGGCGCACGAAGTTTCCGATCACCGGATGGCCTCAGTTGGTGGAGACGTGGCTGGGGACGATCGGAATGATTCCGAAGTGATTCGTATTTGATTCACTCGCCCCATCTTCCTCGTGTGGGTCATGGCTTCCAGCCGGAACATGTAAGTCACGGCGTTGGGCTGCTTTAGCCGCTGAAGTTCCCCCAGTCCCGATTCCCCGGGTGCCGCTGCTGTACCTAAGTGCCAACCTCTCTGTACCTTATCTGCCACCCCTAGTACTTTCGTCCAGTTGTGCCCGACGTTCCTCTCCGCTAGCATTTTATTTGCGGGAAATCCTTGTGCCCACTGAAGCCCTCAAGCAGTCTGTGACTCGGCGTTTGCGCATCCTCTGGATTGTGCTCGGCGCCCTCTTGCTCGTCAGCGTCACGCCTCTGTGGCTCTATCACCGCCAGGTGCTTAATCTCAGCGAACAGAAACTTCAGGACACCGAGCGCGTGCAGCAAAGTGAAATCACCCATTCTCTCGCCAGTGAGACTCTTGAATTCGAGCAGGACCTCAACGAACAGCTTCTCAGCCAGCGCCAAGTCCTTGCTTTGACCGGATGGATCGCGGATGTGGACGACCCGTCCCACGCGCCGCAACTTGCTCGCCTGCTGCAAAGTTTCGTCGAGAACAATCAGAACATCCTTTACGTCACAGCCGTGAACCGGCAGGCCAAAGGCCAGTCCGCCGGAAGCTTTCGCGCCGACAGCGATCCCTTCGTGCAAGTCGCGCTGAAACACGCATTCACCGCCAGCATCGAGGGCCTTCCTTTCGTCAGCGAGCCTTTTGCTTTGGGACAGGGCAGCCGTCCGGCGCTGATCGTGTCGGTACCGCTTTCCTCCGGCGGCCAGTTCACCGGAATGCTTGCTTCCGTCGTTTCCATTGACGGCCTGCTCGCCAGAATCCGCGACGCCAGCGTGCGCGACCGTGTCGTCTTTATCGTGGATGGCCACGGCAAGATCGTTGCCCACCCGGATACTCGCCAAATGGTTCCCGGGCGTGACGTCTCCGCAAATTCTCCGGTCGTAAAACATCTTCAGGAATTGCCGCAGGAATTGCGCGCCACGGAAACGATGCACTTCATGGAACCCGGGCGCGATTCCAAACATCCTGTGGAAATGATCGGCACTTACAGCACCATTCCGGAGCTTCACTGGGCTGTAATCGCGCAACGCAGCCTGGATGAAGCTCGCATCGACGCGGGCGTCCACGAACTCACCGCCGGAGCTCTGCGCTTTGTCGTTGGTGTGACCATCGTTGCTCTTATTTTCGGATACCTTTTCGCCGTCGGAATCACGCGCCCCATTCAAGGACTTGTCTTTTCTGTTCGCGCCATCAGCCGCGCCGAATTTCACGAACGCGTGGAGGTTCGCGGCGCCGCCGAAATCGCTGAGCTCGCCGAAACGTTCAATCACATGGCCGGCGACATCGAGCAGTACGTCGAGCGCCTGAAACAAGCCGCCGCCGAAAATCGCGACTTGTTCCTGGGCTCCATCCGCATGCTCGCCGCCGCCATTGACGAAAAGGATCCCTACACGCGAGGCCATTCCGGCCGCGTCGCGAAGTACTCCATGATCATCGGAGAATACTTGGAGTTGAATGCCCAGGACCTCGACAACTTGCGGATCTCCGCCCTGCTTCACGACGTGGGCAAAATCGGTGTGGACGACCGCGTCCTCAAAAAGCCCGGCAAGCTGGACGAAGAAGAATTCGCAATAATGAAGCAACATCCGGTGAAAGGCGCAAACATCATGCGCCCCGTCGCGCAACTAAAAAATATGCTCCCCGGCATCGAACTTCACCACGAGCGCATGGACGGCGCAGGCTACCCCTACGGCCTCCCCGGCCATCAGATTCCCATGATGGCGCGCATCATAGCGGTCGCCGACACATTCGACGCCATGACCACAAACCGCCCGTACCAGTCCGCCATGGAACTGGAATTCGCGCTCGACCGCATCCGCTCGCTGGCCATATCCAAGTTCGACCCCGTTGTCGTCAAAGCTCTCGAATCCGCCATCGCCGATGGCCGCCTCCGCCTAACCGCGGCCCTGGTCGAAGTCTAATCTCACTTCTCTTTAGATTGACCATTCGAGCGATGAAGCCGATTGTTGCGTGGTCTGAAGGAGGAGCGGGAGTTCGACACATCGAGATTCTAGCGTCGCGATACACGAGGGCAAATCCGAAAGCACTCGGGCGGCCACCTCATGTTCTGGCTGTTCAATCAAGTGCTCGACTGCTCGCTTGAGAACTTCACTTACGCCAGTCACGTTGAGGGTTTCTTTCAGGAACGTGACCTTCGGCTCCAGCCAGCGGTGCTCGTAAAGAAGTCCCTCGAATTTCCACAGACAAGGTGGACCACCGCCAGCATTTTGGGTCCACGGAGAGAACACAGGATTTTCATCTTCCGAATACATCAAACACGAGATGTACTGCACCGCCGCTATTGCGCGTCCCACTGTCTCCAGTGACCACCAAGCAGTCCATACGCGCTGCACATCCGGCAGCAGGACTCCGTAACTCGTTAACGCCCGAATCCAGCGGTACGGTCGTGCATTCGTCCCCCGGTACGCAAGCCCTCGTTGGTCGTCAACTTCCTCCAGAATTGCTTCTCGCATGAAACCCGAGACAGCTTCTGTCTGCTTTGGAGTCAAATGCACATCGAAGATGTGGCGATCCGCCAGAACAGGGTACAGGTGCTCAACAAATCCGCCGTATCCGGGGCCGCCGCGGAGGTCTTCCCGCCATGCTGCCAGGCAAAACGGGAGTAGATAAGCAAGGAGAGGGCTCTGTATCTCTGTGTAGCGCAGATCTTGCGTGTACTCCCACAGGTCAGTGGCCTCCGCTCTTTCGTTGGGCTGCAGTCGCACAAGGCGCCGCAAATGCCGGGCGTCGCCCTCAAACGCTTCCTGAGCAATCTTCCCGGAAGGCTTGCTTGCACCAAGCGCGCGATGTAGCGTGATTCGTTCGTTCATCTGATCGTTAGTCATTCTGGTTCCAAGATACCGCAGCGCTTCTCTCGCTTCAATTTTCCGGGCGAATCGCAGTTCTATCCGCTAAACACGCCCGGAACTCAGAATGAACCCAATCTGAAAATTAAAGTCATGAGGAACCCACCACCGAGCCAAAATTCCATCATTGTGCTAGCCTGTTTCTCACATGATTTCTCTTTTCGGACCGCCGGAACCGACGCTTCTTGAGCGCCTGAAGGAATCCGTCACCAAAACGCGGACAGAACTTGCCGCGCAAGTTGAACAGATTCTCACCGGCAACCGTCCCGTTGATCCTGAATTGCTGAAGCATCTCGAAACAGCTTTGCTCGGCGCGGATATCGGCGTGCGCACGACCAAAGAAGTTCTCGCCTCCTTGCGCCAGCAAGTGAACGAACACAAGCTCACCGAAACCGCCGAGCTGAAAAAAGAACTCAAGCGGCAAATTGTGAAAATTCTTCAAGCGCCCGCGGCCAGTTCGAACGGCACCGGCGTAGCAGCAGACTTGGCCAAAGCCGCTCCGCGCGTAATTTTTGTGGTAGGCGTGAACGGCACTGGCAAAACGACGACCATCGGCAAGCTCACCAATCGCTTGAAGAAAGAAGGCGCGAGCGTTGTCCTCTGCGCCGCTGACACTTTTCGAGCCGCGGCCATCGAGCAACTGGAAGTCTGGGCGCACCGCTCCGGCGTGGAAGTCATCAAACAAAAGCCCGGCGCCGATCCCTCCGCCGTTGTGTTTGACGCGATTTCTTCCGCGCGCGCTCATTCCGCCGACGTCGTCATCGTTGACACCGCCGGCCGCCTGCACACGAAATCAAATTTAATGGCCGAGCTGGACAAAATGAAACGCACGGCCGCGAAAATTGTTCCGGGCGCGCCGCACGATGTTCTCCTGGTTCTTGACGCAACCACCGGTCAAAACGGCCTCAACCAGGCTCGCGAATTCTGGAGCCATGCCGGCGTCACCGGCATCGTCCTGACGAAACTCGACGGCACCGCCAAAGGCGGCATCGTCGTGGCCATCGCACGCGAACTGAACCTGCCCATCCGCTTCGTCGGCACGGGCGAAAAAATCGACGACCTCGTCCCCTTCGATGCCCAAACCTATGTCAACTCGCTCTTCGACTAGACCAATCGCGAACCACTCCATATTGGATGTGCGAAGCGATGGAGCTTGCGCGCGACGGCATGGCTCTCGCGCATCCGAATCCACGCGTAGGCGCCGTCGTCGTCAAAGACGGACGCAAAATAGGCGAGGGGTTTCACGCATACGATCGGCGCGACCACGCGGAAATTATTGCGCTGCGGAAGGCCGGATCGAAGGCGCGGGGCGCCACACTTTACGTGAGCCTGGAACCTTGCTGCTCCACGGGCCGCACGGGTCCTTGTACCAAAGCGATTGTCGACGCCGGAATCAAGAAAGTCTACGCGCCTATGAAAGACCCGAATCCGAAGGTATGCTGGACGCGGATTCGCTGACCTCAAGCGCGCCGGTGTCGAAGTCAATATGGTCGAAAACTATAAACAATACGCGGAGGAAACAAATGAAGACTTCGCGAAGTGGATTCGCACCGGCCTTCCTTTCGTCACTCTGAAAACCGCACTTACGCTCGACGGTCAGATCGCCCAGCAAGACGGAAGCGTCACATGGATTACGAGCGAACGCGTCCAGGGAGTTCGTTCAGCGCCTGCGCCACCAAGCCGACGCTCTGCTCACCGGCATCGGCACGGTCCTCGCCGACGATCCGCGCATGTCCGATCGCACTGGCTTGCCTCGCCGCCGAAGACTTCTGCGCGCGATCGTCGATTCGCGCCTGCGCATGCCCCTGCGCTCAAAGCTCGTGAAATCAGCGAAGGGCGACGTCATTGTGTTCACCACCCAGCGCGCAGATTCTCCCAAGGCACGAGCGCTCGTTCGCGCCGGCGTCGAAGTCGTTCGCGTCCCATCACGCGGCGGCCATGTGGACTTGCGCGCTGTCCTCCGCGAACTCGGCCGCCGCGACATTCTGAATGTTTTGCTCGAAGCCGGGGCGGACCTGAATGGCGCCGCGCTCCAAGCCGGTATTGTGGACAAAATGATTCTCTTCTATGCTCCCAAAATCATGGGGACGGGCGGCGTGCCCATGGCGCGCATTCCATCAAAATGGTTTCCGAAGTCGCCTGTGCTCAAAAACATATCGCTGAGCACTTCCGGACCCGATTTCGTCGTCCAAGGATATTTTCACGATGTTTACAGGAATCACCGAACACGTCGGAAAAATTGAATCGCTTGAGCACGGCGAAGATGGCGGGCGCCTTCGCATAAGCTTGGAAGGCGCGAGCGCGCTCGCCGCAGAGATGAAACTCGGCGACAGCATCTCCGTGAACGGCTGCTGCCTGACCGTCGTCGAATTCGACAAGAACCATTTCTCCGCGGACCTTTCCGGCGAAACGCTGCGCCGCACTTCCTTCGGCGAAAAAAAATCCGGTCAACTCGTAAATCTTGAGCGCCCTCTCGCGGCAAACGCGCGTCTCGGCGGCCACTTCGTGCAAGGGCACGTGGACGCCATCGGCCGCGTCACGCGCCTGGTCCCCGAAGGCGACAATTGGTGGCTCTCGGTCCGCGTTCCCGAAGACCAGCGCCGCTACGTCGCGGAAAAAGGCTCCATCTCAATCGACGGCATCAGCCTCACCGTCGCTCGCTGGCATGAAGGCGTCCTCGACATTGCCGTAATTCCCTTCACCCACGCGCACACTAACGTCCGCGCAATGACCGCTCACGACGCGGTTAACGTCGAGACCGACATCCTCGCAAAGTATGTGGAAAGCCTCCTCGCAAATCACAAAGCGTCGCCGGATTCGCATCTCACGATCAGCCACTTGATCGAAGAAGGCTTCTAATGCCCTTTCCCTCAAGTTCGACGCATATCTTTTTAGGGGCTCGGAGCTTCAGCTCCGACATTAGGCTTGTCTTTTCATCAGGGGTATCAACCCCTGAGGCAAGATTTTCTGCCCTCCCGCGTCAGGTTTCGAATGCCTGAACAAAAAACGTACGACGTCGCCGTCATCGGCGCGGGCGTCTTCGGCGCGTGGACAGCTTATTGCTTGCGTCAATCCGGCGCCACCGTCGCGCTACTCGACGCCTACGGCCCCGCGAACGCCCGCGCAAGCTCCGGCGGCGAATCGCGCATCATCCGCATGGGCTATGGTGCGGACGAAATTTATACCCGCTGGTCCCTCCGCGCTCTCCCGCTGTGGAAACAACTTTTCGCGCAAGCCGGCCGGCCCGAGCTTTTCCAACTCACCGGCGTCCTTTGGATCGCGC
Organism: uncultured Acidobacteriota bacterium; assembly: GCA_963698005.1. Lineage (GTDB taxonomy): Bacteria > Acidobacteriota > Terriglobia > Acidiferrales > UBA7541 > Palsa-295. The sequence goes on along the minus strand of OY969113.1, from coordinate 89,277 downwards.
ACGAAAAGTATCAATACGCGCTCGACACCGTAACCACTCTGACGAAACTCCACGTCCCTTTCGAAAAACTCTCGCTCGAGGAGTTGCGCCATCGCTACCCGCAGATTGCCTTCGAGGGCGACGCCTGGGGGATTCTCGAACCGGAAAGCGGAGTGTTAATGGCGCGTCGAGCAGTCCAAGCAGTCGCGGAGCAAGCGCAGAAAATTGGCGCGGACTTTCGCGCCGGGCAAGCCCTTGCTCCCGCGAGCGGCGGTCACCTGGATGCCGTGAAAACATCGAGCGGCGAAACGATCTCCGCGGGCACGTTCGTCTTCGCTTGCGGTCCTTGGCTCCCAAAACTTTTCCCGGAGATTCTTGCCAACCGGATGTTCATTTCCCGCCAGGAGATTTTCTTCTTCGGCGTCCCCGCGGGTACCTCACAATTTCTGCCGCAGGCTTTGCCCACATGGCTCTACTTGCGGGATGAATTCTACGGAATGCCTGACCTGGAAAGCCGCGGATTCAAAGTTGCCGACGACCACCACGGGCCAATCGTCGATCCCGACACGCAACCTCGCATGGCGAGTGTGCAAGCAATCGCCGCAGCGCGAGCGTTCATCACCAAGCGTTTTCCCGAACTGAAGCACGCGCCTATCGTCGAATCGCGCGTCTGTCAGTACGAAAACACTTCCAACGGAGATTTTCTAATCGATCGGCATCCGGATTTCGACAACGTCTGGCTTATGGGCGGCGGCTCAGGCCACGGCTTCAAGCACGGCCCATCGCTGGGAGAATATGTTGCGGCGCTAGTGCTTCAGCATGGACCGTCGGGAGCGCCGCAAATCGAGCCGCGTTTCTCTCTCGCCACAAAACAATCCACGCAAAACCGCGCCGTGCATTAGAAGCAGAAATCATCGCCGCACTTCGTGGGCTTTCGCCCGCGCGCCGCGCAAAAAAAGCATCACACCCAACAGAAGACCGAATCCGGTGCCGCCGATCAGCTTCACTTCAAATAGCAATTTGTTCGTTGTCTCGCCCGGCGGAATCACCGAAAGCGCGATGCTTGCGAGCACGATAATAAATCCCATGCCTCCCGCGATCCACACCCCCGTCTTGCCGCCGGGAATCAACGCCGCCGTCGATGTTGCCCGGTCCGGCCGGTACGCCAGTTTGATCACCGCCGCGTACATATAAAGGAACGGAATGAAGTAAAGAATATTGGTCGCGTCCACCAGAATTTGATAAGCGCTTACGGTCGTTTCGCTAATCTGGCTGAGCAGCAAAATCGCACCGGAAATCCCCGCCTGCACCAGAATCGAAACGTACGGCGTCTTCCATTTAGGATGGACCTTGGCGAATGCGCGAGGCAAATAACGATCCACGCCAACGGCAAACGGAACGCGCGAGATTCCCGCCACGGTGGAACCCACGCCGCCCGCGTTTCCCACCGTCACGAGTATCGCCGCGATGATTCCCAGAGCAGTAATTTTCAGAGTGGCCGACGCAATCGTGAGCGCTTGAAATACTCCGCTCTTCGGATCCACGGTTACGCTGCTCATCAACGAAAGCACCGCGATCGTTCCCGCGATATAGATCACTGCGATCACGATGCCCGAGCCCAGAATCGCGCGCGGAAAAGTCCGTCGCGGATTTTTTACTTCCTCGCTCATCGACGACACGAGTTCCAGGCCGCCGAATGCAAACGCGATCTGCGGCCAAAAATTCACCGTGTCCCAATTCCAGTGCGGCTGGATATTGCCCCAGGTAAATTGCGTCATCGATCCATGGCGATACCAAACCCACGCCGCAGCAACGATCAGCATCATCAAGGGAACGAACGTGCCCACTGCCCCTGCGTTCTGCAGCCATTTACCGATGCGCAGCCCGATGATGTTCATGAACACAGCCACAAAAAAAAGCACGAACGATCCCGCCAGCAAAAACGAACGGTTCTGCGCCAGCGGAGCGTACCCAATCCCTCCGATGTAAGCCGCCATCGAAGCGCTGGCGAATAAAAGCGCGGGAAAATAGAACAGCGTATAAATCCAGTAAGTCCAGCCGGCCACAAACCCGTGAAATTCTCCGAACGCATCTTTCGACCAGGCGTAGAGTCCGCCTTCCTGGGGAAAACGCGTGGAAAGCTCTGCGATCACGAATGCTGTGGGTACAAAAAATAAAAGTGCCGCCAGAAACCACAGGGTTATGGAAGAAGTGCCGTTATGCGCCGCCGCTGCAATCCAACGCGGACCCAGCACCGTGACGATGTTGAACAGCAGGACGTCCCAGAAACCCATCACGCGCGGGAGTTTTGGCTTGGCGTTCTCTGAAGCAGACTCGCTCACGCAGTAGCGTCCAGAGCCGGAATTATTTCATCCTGCGCCAGAAAGTTTCGCAGAAAAGGGTCCTTGGAATTTTCCAGCTCTTGCCACGTTCCGAAGAATGCGGCCCGCCCTTCCACCAGGAAAATCACCCTATCGGCAAGTTTTTTTGCCAAATGCGTATCATGCGTCACCACGATGGACGTTTTCTTGAATTGCGCTTTTAATTTCACAATTAGGTCGCCCATGTGCGCCGCCATGATTGGATCCACCATGGTAGTCGGCTCGTCGTACAGAATCGCGTCGGGGTCTTCCGCCAGAGCGCGGGCAATGGCCACGGCGCGCTTCGTACCCGTGCTCAGGTCAGACGGCAAACGGTCCGCAAACTCCGAAACTTCCAGCATTTTTAGCAGCTCGCTCACAGTCTGCTCGGCCTTTTCCTGCTCCGCGGCATCGCCGCGCGTCTCCACCGGGAAAGCCACATTCTCTTCCACCGTCAGCGAATCAAAGAGCGCTCCAGATTGAAAAACCATGGTCACGCGGCGACGGATTTCGGAAAATTGTTTTTCGGTCCACTCCGTCACATCTTTTCCCGCGACGATGATTTGCCCCGAATCGGGCTGCAGAAACCCAAGCAGAAGTTTCAGCGAAACCGATTTCCCCACACCGCTGCGTCCAAGAATCACCGCCGTCTCGCCCTGATTCACGAAAAAGCTGACGTCCTTCAGCACGTCATTGTCCCCGAACGATTTGCTCACATTCCGAAATTCGAAGTAGTGTTCGCTCATGGCTTCGCAGGCGCGCCGATTCGCGCTTTTGCTTCTTCGTAATCCGCCGGCGAATTCACATTCTTGAATAAGAGCCCTTCGGAAGCAAAGGCTTTCCATTCGCCTGGTTCCAGATATTCCACGCGAAGACGGGAAAACGAGTCCGTCACCTTGTGAACGCCGCCCTCCACCGCCGAGCGAATTCGATTCTCCGCATTCTTGTGATACACCGCACAGAGCGGCTCCGGGCCGCGCTCGTTCATGGGTACAACGGCATCGGCTTTCGATTTCAGCGCTCGCTCGATCAGAAAATCCAGCCACGCCTTCGTTAGGTACGGAAGATCGCAAGCGATAATCAGGTTCCAAGGAGTCCTGGAAACGCGAAGCGCCGTCGCCATGCCTCCCAAGGGCCCGTGACCGGGCCAATCGTCGGCGACGATCTTTGTGCCGAGCGATCTGTAAAGAGAGGTCGAACCGATAATCGTCGGATCGCCGGCGACAGACTTCAAAAGACGAGCAGCGCGGCCGATTAACGAGACGCCGTCGATTTCGAGCAACGCTTTATCGCCGCCCATACGAGAGCTCTTGCCACCCGCGAGAACAAAGCCGCCGACTTGAGGATTTGCCTTCATCAGTGCAGCGAGATTCTAGCTGGGCGGCTTTGCCAACTCAATGCCCTATTTTTGGTCTACAATACTATCTGTAATGTACACATAATGTTAGCTTTAGATGAGTATTAAAGAAGATTCACATATATGAGTGAAGAATTGTCAGCTTTAGCTTGACACCAAAGCCCAAGCTGGCTACTATTGGCACTCACTCACGAGGAGTGCTAATGCTTCGGCAAAGGCCCTTGTCTCCAGAGCGATACTAAGTTCTCCACCGGAGGAAATGCACAAATGGCAGTCAACATTACGCCACTACACGACCGTGTGCTAGTGCGGCGGCTGGAAGAAAAAGAGACCGTAAAGGGCGGAATTATCATCCCGGACACGGCCAGAGAGAAACCCCAAGAAGGTGAAGTGATTGCCGTAGGAGCAGGCCGCATAGAAAAAGGTACCCGGATTCCGCTCGACGTGAAACCCGGAGACAAAATTCTATTCGGCAAGTACAGCGGCAACGACATCAAGATCGACAACGAGGAATACATGATCATGAAGGAAGATGAAATCCTCGCGAAGATCGGCGGCCAAGCCAAAGCGGCGGGCGGCAAAAAGTAACTTCCGGAATCGGCCTCTGCCCCGAATCAATCGGGGCCTGAACCGCCCGGATAACAATTCCGAATAAATTAGGAGGAAGGAGAATTATGGCAAAGCAAATCGTGACTGGTGAAAATTCACGCCAGGCCATCTTGCGCGGCGTCAACCAACTGGCGGATGCCGTGAAGATCACGCTGGGCCCCAAGGGCCGCAATGCGGTGATCGAAAAGAAATTCGGTGCGCCTATCATCACCAAGGACGGCGTTACCGTTGCAAAAGAAATCGAGCTGCAGGATCCGCTCGAAAACATGGGCGCACAGATGGTCCGAGAAGTTGCTTCAAAAACCTCCGACGTGGCTGGTGACGGCACCACCACAGCAACCGTGCTGGCACAAGCCATCTTCCGCGAAGGCGTGAAGACGGTGGCGGCCGGCGCAAGCCCGATGGCACTGAAACGCGGCATCGAAAAGGCCGTCGAAGTTTGCGTCGAGGAAATCAAGAAGTTCCACAAGGACGTGAAGGGCGAAATGATCGCGCAAGTCGGCACGATCAGCGCCAACAACGACCGGCACATCGGCGGAATCATTGCCGAAGCGATGAAGAAAGTCGGCAAGGACGGCGTTATCACCGTTGAAGAATCCAAGACGATGGAAACGTCCCTGGAAGTGGTCGAAGGAATGCAGTTTGACCGCGGCTACCTCTCGCCTTACTTCGTCACAGACCCCGAACGCATGGAATGCGTGCTCGAAGACGTTCGCATTCTGATCCACGAAAAGAAAATCAGCTCGATGAAGGATTTGCTTCCTTTGCTCGAGCAGATTGCCAAGATGGGCAAGCCGCTACTGATCATCGCAGAGGACGTTGAGGGCGAAGCGCTCGCGACACTCGTGGTGAACAAGCTCCGCGGAACATTGCAGTGCGGTGCGGTAAAGGCTCCCGGCTTCGGCGACCGTCGCAAGGCCATGTTGGAAGACATCGCCACGCTGACGGGCGGCAAAGCCATCACGGAAGATCTCGGGATCAAGCTCGAGAACGTGAAGGTGGAAGATTTGGGCCGCGCAAAGAAAGTTACCATCGACAAGGACAACACCACGATCGTTGAAGGCGGCGGGAAATCCAGCGAGATTGAAGGCCGCGTTCGCCAGATTCGTACCCAAGTCGAAGACACCACATCGGACTACGACCGCGAGAAGTTGCAGGAGCGGTTGGCCAAGCTGGTCGGCGGCGTCGCCGTAATTAAAGTGGGCGCTGCAACCGAAACCGAGCTGAAGGAAAAGAAGGCTCGTGTTGAGGACGCCATGCACGCCACACGCGCGGCTGTCGAGGAAGGCATTGTTCCCGGCGGCGGCGTAGCTCTCGTTCGCTGCATCTCGGCGCTCGAAAAGCTCAAGCTGCACGATGACGAAGCCATCGGCGTCAACATCGTGAAGCGCGCTCTCGAAGAGCCCATGCGTCAGATCGTTCGCAACGCCGGACACGAAGGCGCTGTGGTCGTCGGCCGCATCCGCGATTCGAAAGACGACAACTTCGGCTTCAACGCCGACACCGGCGAGTACGGTGACCTGGTCAAGGCTGGCGTAATCGACCCGGCCAAGGTAACTCGTCTCGCTCTGCAAAACGCCGCTTCTATCGCCGGCCTCATGCTCACCACCGAAGCTCTGGTGGCCGACATCAAGGAAGACGAAAAGAAGGGCGCAGCAGGCGGAGCGGGCGGCGGCGGTATGCCCGGCGGCGGCGGTATGGGCGGCATGTACTAAATCGGTCCGGCCGATTCGCTCGCTCGCCTCGACTGTCATTCCGAGCGCAGCGAGGAATCTGCTCTTGCCGTTGATTCTGAATCAACATTCACAAAGGGCGTCCGGTGCAACCACCGCGGCGCCCTTTTTATTTCCCACGAGAGTTTTGAACCGTCGCGGTTATGCCAATTCTGACGATCAGTCTGACTGTCCGCGGCTGGCCGGCGGCACAATTCCGTTCATCCGCAAATACTCCACCAAACAACCGACGCTACTTCATCGGCGAAAAATCCGTCGGACGCATGTACGTCACATCTACTTTTTCCACGAGTTTGGTGGCCGGATCGGAGTTCTTTCTGATCAACTCTTGAAAATCTGGATCGGCCCGCATAGCATCCCAGTTCTTGTTCGCTTCCTCCCGGCTGGAATGAACTGCGATGAATATGAACGTGTTGTCCCAAGCGGGCGTCCCCTCGGGCACCCAGTAACCCACAATCTTCAGGTCGTGTTTGGCGAGTAGCTTTGACGTCGTGTCGCGAAACTGTGACTCCAGAGCCGGCAATTTGCCCGGCAGCGTATGGTAAACGTGCATCTCAAAAACGCGATTGCTATCGGCCCTCACTTGGCTAACGTGCATTAGGCGGGCAGCAATGATGGCTCCAGCGGCAAAGGAAACCAGGGCGACGGCGCAAACGGTCCATCTTTTGAGTTTCCAGCGGTTGAGTGTCATGGCCGGCGATAGGTGGTTCGTTTTCATGGGTTCATCCTCCCCTCTATGTTTTTTGAACGAGCACTAACCCGCACAACGTGATTGTTGAGTTCAATCAGATTCGTCCGCCCAGTCACTCGTGCCGCAGCGCGACCAGCGGATCCACGCGTATCGCGCGCCGCGCCGGAATATAGCAAGCCAGCAGAGCGACACCGATCAGAAGCAGCGCGACACCCGCAAACGTCAGCGGATCTGTCGGCTTCACGCCGTAAAGCAGCCCGGCCATTAAGTGCGAAACGATCAGCGCACAAACCAGCCCAACAGCAGCGCCGGCAAAGGCGAGTTCCAATCCTTGACGCAAAACCATGCGCAAGATGTTGCGGCTTTGCGCGCCGAGCGCGAGCCGAATGCCGATCTCATGCGTGCGTTCGCTGACCAAGTACGAAACCACTCCGTAAATTCCAAGCCCGGCGAGAAGCAAGGCGGTGAGAGCGAACAGGCCAACCATTTCCAGCGAAAATCTCCGCTCGGAGAGAGAGGCGGTCACCACGTCCTTCAGCATCCGCGCGCCAAAAACCGGAAGCTCGGGATTGACCAACTGGACCTGCTCGCGCAGCTCTACGGGAGTTGCGGCGGGGTCCAGACGTCCGCGCAAAAATATCGCCAGATCTTTGGGCCGGTGCTGGTACACGCTCACGTAGATTTGTGGAACACTCGATTCAGCAAGTGATTCTGTTCGAGCATCCCCGACCACGCCGACTACGGCGGTCCAAGAAGCGTTCACTGTAGATCCGCGGGCGTTATTTAGCTTGAGATGTTTGCCAACAGCGTTGTCGTTCGGCCAGTAGGTCCGCGCGAACGCTTCGTTGATGACTGCTACAGCCGGAGCATTTTCGTTGTCAGTCTCGCTCAACAAACGGCCGCTCTGCAGGGCCATGCCGACCAGGTGGAAATAGGACGGCGTGACCATTGTGGCGTTCACCAAAGGAGAATGGTCGCTTTGATTCTCGTGGCCTTCGAGGATCAATGCGTATGGGTTCAGGTCGTTTCGACCATGGCCCAACGGAATAGCGGCTATGTCACCAACGGCTACTTCTTCCACTCCGGAGAGCGTGCCGGCGCGACGAAGTATTTCGCGTACGAACGGCGCTTCCTGAGCGGGCGATCCGTAGATGTCAGTGCCGGGATCGTTGGGCACGGGCAACCACATATGCATCGCCATGACGCTTTGCGGATTGAATCCCGGGCGCACATTCAACAAATCCCAAAAGCTGCGCAGCAGAAGGCCGGCGGCAATCATCAGCACAAGGGAAAGAGCAAATTCCGTGACCATCAACACGCGGCGTGTGCGCGCTTGTTCTCCCGAGCCAGTCGAACCGCGCGCTTCTTGTTTGAGCATAGGAATCAAATCGACGCGGCCTGCATGCAGCGCGGGAGCCAAGCCGAAAATCATTCCGGCGACGAGCGAGGCGGCTAGAGCGAAAAGCAAGACGGACCAGTTGATGGATATTTCATTGAGCCGCGGCAGACCGTCGGGCATGATGTGCAGCAGAAAGCCCTTGGCGCAAAAAAGAATTGCTAAACCAACTATTCCGCCGAGCAACGAAAGAAGCACGCTTTCGGTGAGCAACTGTCGAATCAGGCGCGCGCGTGCGGCTCCGAGTGCTTGGCGAACAGCCATTTCGCGTCCTCTGGCGCTGGCGCGAGCGAGCAGGAGATTCGCGATGTTCACGCAGCCAATCAGCAAGACCAATCCCACAGCGCCAAGCAGCAGCAACAAGGACTGGCGAATGTTGCCGACCACCGTGTCCGTGAGCGGCACCAAGCGCACCGTCCAAGCGCTCTGCAACGGATAATCGTTGGGATATTCCTTCTGCAAGGAAGCGACCAGCGCGTCTAACCGGCTCTGCGCCGCTGTAATCGTAAGTCCAGGTGCGATTCGCGCGATGGCTTCCGGAAGGATGCGCAAATTGCGTTGGGGAGGCGGAGCAGGCGGACCGGCGAAGCCTGCAGCGGCCCAAACGTCGGTGTTGCTTTCCGCCACTGTTGCTCCCGGGTCGCGAAAACCGGGCGGCATGACGCCGACCACGCGATACAAGTCGTTGTCTAGCCGCACACTTTTGCTCAGGATCTGCGGATCGCTTCCGAAGGCCCGCTTCCACAATCCGTCGCTGATGAGAACTTCCAGATTGAATCCGGGAGTCTGATCCTCGGGGTCGAACGAGCGGCCCAACTGCGGTTTCACGTCCAGCAGCGCGAAGTAATTCGGCGGTATTGTAAGAAGGCGAATTCGCGCAGGCTCGGACGCGCCTGTCAGATTCACGTCCCCGCCGCCGAGCGGCGAAACATATTGAAAAATGCCGGAGCGCTGAAAATCGTGCCATTCCGGCACGGAGATTCCCACGTCGCGCGCGCCCACGCCGGGAAGATCGTCCTGTATGGTTACGAGTTGCTCCGGATGCGGATACGGCAGCGGGTGCAGCAGCGTTGCATCCACCACGCTGAAAATCGCAGTCGTTGCGCCGATCCCCAATGCAATCGTCAAGATGGCGATGGCGGCAAAGCCGGGAGACTTGCGCAACATGCGCGCGGCGTAGCGAATGTCTTGCCAAAAGTTGTCCCACCAGAGGAGATGGTTGGATTCGTAGAAGTGTTCTTGCGTGTTGGTTACATTTCCGAAGGACCGGCGCGCTGCGGTACGAGCCGCTTCATAGCTGAGGCCCTGTTCCTGCAAGCGTTCTGTTTCAAGCTGAATATGGGCTTCGATTTCAGCGCCGAAGTCGCTGGCTTTCCGCTTGCGCCTGAACATGGCTTTAGCCCTCCTCAGACTCCAGAATGCGTCCGATCGCCGCCGACAATCGATTCCACTTGGTGGTTTCTTTCGCCAGTTGCTTGCGGCCCACCGGCGTCAGCGAATAAAACCGGGCCTTGCGGTTATTTGCGGAGGTTCCCCATTTCGCGGAAATCCAACCGCGCTCCTCGAGCCGTTGGAGCGCAGGATAAAGGGCGCCGTGCTCCACCAGGAGTTCTTCATCCGACGTCTGCTGAATGGCGCGCGCGATCCCCTGCCCGTGCTGCGATCCGAAAATGAGCGTGCGGAGGATCAGCAGATCGAGTGTGCCCTGCAGCAATTCCAGCCTTTCTCTCGCATCTTGGGTAGACATGTCACCTGAAGATATAAGTGCTTGGGTAAGATGTCAACCTGAAAATAGTCAGCTGCTCAAGCTTTCGCGCCGCGAACTTCATCCCGCATCCGGCAGAATGCCCTAGCCTCGCGCCAGTTCTTCGGCCAAGCCGTCCAGGCTTTGCGTCCAGCCCGCTTCCATTCCGCTCAGGTATGCGACGGCATAATCGACCATAGCGATAGCGCGCACTCGTAGCGTGAGTTTCGTTTTGCCGTCCTCTTCGGCGAACGTGACCGTCGCCAGGCCCGCGAGAATGACTTTGCCGTCTTTGTCCGTCGCTTCACTGGTGAAAACCAGCCGCTCGGGCTTGACGATCTCGCGATACACACCGCGGCCCGGATACTCTGCGCCATCGGGCCCGCGCATGACGATGCGCCAAGCGCCGCCGACACGCACGTCCAACTCGCAGACGGAATTCGTAAACATTTTCGGACCATACCACTCCTTCATGATCTTCGGATCGGTCCACGCTTTGAATACAAGTTCGCGCGGCGCATCGAACACGCGCGTGATAACGACCTCGCGCTCATTGTCTCCCGCAACGTAGCTGTCTTTCCCGCTCATCGTCGGCAGGTGCTCCCCGAGGCGATCCAGCGTCTGCGTCGCTCCTTCCACGGCCCCATACGTCTTGACGACATGTTCCAGCGTCGCGGCTGACGGGAAAAGCATGCGCAAAGTCACCTTGGTCTTGTCTCCTTGCGCTTCGAAAGTCCACGTTTGTTCAAGTTGATGAACGGGATCGCCCTTTTTGCCGCCCGCAAGCGTGTACGAGATACGCTCGGGTTTCACCACCTCAACAAAGACGCTTTCATTGGGGTAGTCAGTGCCGTCGGGGCCGTGCATCGTTTGTCGCCAAACTCCGCCAGGCCTTACATCCATCTCGTGAATCGTAGTTGTGAACCCACGCGGCCCCCACCATTGCGACACATGCTCTGGTTCGGTCCACGCTTTCCACACAAGTTCGCGGGGCGCATCGAACATCCGCGTGAAGACCAGTTCACGGTCTTCACTTTCCGCCATGCTGCTTGTTGCGGCCATGTTTTTTCTCCTTTTCTTTTAACACCTGAAGATAATCGTCCAACCGATCGAAGCTTTCCGTCCAGAACCTCCGGTACTCTGCCACCCAATCCGCAACATCCTTCAGCGGCGCCGCCTCCAGCCGGCACGGCCGCCACTGCGCGTCGCGCCCGCGCGCGATCAAACCCGCCCGCTCCAGCACTTTCAGGTGCTTCGACACCGCAGGCAAACTCATCTTGAACGGCTCGGCCAACTCCGTAACGGTCACCTCGCCCGATGCCAGCCGCGCCAAAACCGCCCGCCGCGTAGGATCGGCCAGCGCCGCAAAAGTCGTACTCAGTTGATCAGCCGTCATTTGTATTTAACCTATAGGTTAAATACAACACCCGCCCATTCCCTGTCAAGGCATTTTCCTGATTCCCTTCGCGGCTTACTTCCGCCGGTTCCCCGCCGCGTGTTATTATCGCGCGCGAAAACATGTTCCGGACCCGCACCTTCGCCGCACTTGCAATACTATTTCTGTGCTGTGCGCTTGCTTTCGCTCCCGCGATTCGCGCGCAAACAAACGAGCCGCAGTCCGCGCTTGCGCCAGCGCCGCGCGCGATCGTCCTCCATGCCGCGCGCTTGCTCGACGTCGAAACCGGCCGCACCATTACTCCCGGCGAAATCCTCGTCCAAGGCGACCTCATCGTCGAAGTCGGTTCCAAAGTGAATCACCCGCACGGCTCCGAGTTTATCGATCTCGGCGACACCACTCTTCTCCCCGGCTTGATCGACGCGCACGTCCACCTCTTCCTTCATCCCGGGGCGGAAGATTTGCAAACCGTTCAAGAATCCGTGCCGCAACGCACTATTATCGCCACGCTCGCCGCGCGCGACGATCTTGTCGCAGGATTCACCGCCGAACGCGACATGGGCACCGAAGGCGCCGGCTCCGCAGACACCGCCGTCCGCAACGCAATCGATCAGGGCCTCATCCCCGGCCCGCGCCTGCGCATTAGCGGCAACGCCATCAGCATTCTCGGCGGCCACGAAGACGCTATCGGTTACAACCCCGAGCAGCGCGTCCTCGGAAATGCCACCTACGCGAACAACGACGCCGAACTCGTCACCGCAATTCGCGCCGAACTGAAGGAAGGCGCAGACTTCATCAAGATTTACGAAACCGGTCCGGACAAGGTGGTCGACGGCCGTCTCAATACGCCTTATCAGTACACCGAAGAAGAACTCACCACCGCAGTCCACGAAGCCGCGCGCACCGGAAATCGCGTCGCCGTACACGCGACCGGCGAGCCTGGCACGCTGTACGCCGCTCGCGCCGGCGTCGAATCCATCGACCATGCCATTCAGCTCAGCGACGAAACCATGCGCCTGATGCGCGAAAAACAAATTTTCGCTGTCCCAACCTTCACCATCTTCGAATATTTCGCCGAGCACGCCGCCTCGCCCGCGCAGGCAGTACGCGAACACAAGATGCTCGATCTCCACGCCCAGGAGTTCAAGAAGCAGCTAGCCGCTGGCGTGCCCATGGCCGTCGGCTCCGACGTCGGCCCGTTCCCCCACGGCACGCAAGCCCGCGAATTTGTCCTAATGGTGAAATTCGGAATGTCGCCGCTCGCCGCGCTACAGGCCGGCACCCTGAACGGCGCAAAATTGCTAGGTTGGCAAAATCAAATCGGCGCGCTGAAGCCCGGCTACGACGCCGACATCATCGCCGTCCCCGGCGACCCGCTCCAAGACATCTCTGCTCTGCAAAAAGTGTCCTTCGTAATGAAAAACGGCGTCATCTACCGCAAATAATTCCGAGGTGTTTACGATTTGTGTTTGGGCTTGATTCCGGAATGGGTGGGCTTGGATCCGCCCGGATTTGTCGACACTTTGCCGGGTGTCTTGCTCTGCCCTTTGCCCGGCGTGTTGGTTTGAACCCCGCTCGATGTTTTACTCTGCGCTTTCGCCTTCGCTCCGCCTTTCTTCGCCGTGCCGCTTGCCACTAGCTGCCCAGTCTTCAGATTCACGCAAACAGTATCCAACTGCGCCAACCCTCCATTCGGCGACGGTGAGTTGAACGTAATGCAAAGCGTCTTCGCGTCGCAAGTCACGGTCAGGAATCCGAATTTAACAATGGGATCGATCACCATTGTATCGTTTCCAATCGTGATGGGCGCCGCCCCTGGCGCGGTTTGTGGAGGAGTAGCCGCAAACCCGCCGCTCCCCGCGGTAATGTACGGAGTGGCCTTCTTTTTCGGCCCCGCGATCCGCGTAAATCTTTGGTACAGATGCGCGTGCCCCGATAGCACTGCGTCCGGCCATAGTCCAGCTTCTTGGCACACAGTATCCAAATCGGTCTGTTCGCCCGTGGACCCTGCATGCAGCGAGTCCACGGAAAGCGGCGGGTGGTGAACGGCTATTATCACCGCGCGATTTCCCGCATTGCGGTCCGGCGCCAAACGCTGCAATTCGCTCTTCAGAAACGCAAGTTGATCGTCAACGATGGGAAAATGTCCGCCCTGTGACGAGATCACTCCGGGCCCATCCAGCACATTGCTGTAGAGTCCAATGATCGACACGTACGGCGCGTCCAACGTGAAGTAAACGCCCGGCTGCGGCATCACGCTGCGTACCAGTCCGCCACCGTCCGGCGACGGCCCGGGAGTCTGCGCACAGAAGTTGTCCAAGAAAGCATCGAGTGTGGGAATTTGCGGCGCGCTCGAACCTTGCCCAAACACCATTCCGTCGTGGTTCCCGGGTATGGCGAAGATCGGCCGGTCGTACGCGCGATACGGATCGTAAAACTGATCGTAATAGTATTGCGCTTCGCCGAAATTGTAGATCACGTCGCCCAGGTGGAAAAAAAATGCCGGCCCATCCGGGCCGCCCGTGGCAACGTCCTTTGCCATCGCGTCTGCCACTTCCTCTTCATTCTCGAGCGCCCGTTCAACCGTCTGCTGGTGATTCACTTTCGCTGCGCCGGTGTCTCCCACGGAATGAAACGTAATCTTTCCCGCTCTTTGGATCGCGGTGATAATCTCCGGCCCGGTGAAATCCGCTAGCTGTAGCTGCATCGGAACATTTTTTCGAGGCGGCGGGATGGGCTGCACGTCGTTCTTGTGTACCAGGAAGTACGGCGAGTTGTAGTATGCCTCGCTGGTGTTATCCACGCGGAATGACACCGCGTCTTTCCCCGGCTTCGTCTCCGCAAACAACCGCCCGTTTGGGCCGACCAGGTTTGAGTTCGTGGGCATTCGCTCGCTCCTTCTTCATTTTACCAAGGCGTTAATATAACCCCGGACCACGATTTCGCGAAAAATATGATAGTCGCCCCGCACGAACTTTCGGCGAAATCGCCTTCCGTCGCGGATACAACGTCCAGTGTTAGCATCGCATCTGCTGAAGAAATGAAAGCCGATCCCAGGCATCCGATTACACTCGCTTCCCAGGAGCGCTAAGTTGACAGCTTCGACTCCCATCGCCGCCGGTGTGGAAAATTCGCGAGCATTCGCGGCCATCTTCTCGGCCGGCCTGCTCTGCGGCGTTATGGACATCACCGCCGCCTTCATCACCTGGTGGCCTAAGGGCGTCAAGCCTCCTCGCCTCCTGCAAGGTGTCGCGGCCGGCTGGCTTGGCCCCAAGTCGTTCGACGGCGGAACGGCCACCGCCGCTCTCGGCTTGGCCTTCCACTTCCTGATCGCCTTCACCGCAGCCACCGTTTTTTACCTGGCGAGCCGGCATCTCACTTTCATGATTAGCCGCCCAGTCGTCTCAGGCGTGCTCTACGGCATCGCCGTTTACCTCGTAATGTACTGGGTCGTAATGCCTCTCTCGAATTTTCACGGCACCAAAACCGTCACATCATCAATCGTCGCCATCATCACGCACATCGTCTGCGTCGGTCTCCCCATCTCGCTAGTCATCCACCGCTTTTCCCGCTAGCAGCAGTCCCAATTCGGGAATCCGGTAAGCTCACGCGAAAATAATTGACTCTTTTCTCGCCCACTTATCCTATTCGTGTTATATTCCGCCCCACTGTCGCAGGTCCCTGGAAACCTGTTACACCCCATTGACGATCGAGAGAGAAATCGTTGACTTGTCTTCATTCGAGGGAATGTGGCAGTCGAGGTTCTTTCTTTTCGGTTTCAACGGAAATCCCTAAGGAGGCAACTATGAAATGGCGGTTCTCAGTTTTGGGGCCATTTGCATTTCTGGCCTTGTGTTTATTTGCTTTGCCGATTTACGCGCAGACAGCCGCAGTTACCGCTAAACCCGTCGCACCGCAGAGGTACGACATCACCAAGGAAGTAAAACTTTCCGGCACTGTAAGTAATGTGGTAAAAGCGCCTACCCGCGAAATGAAGATGGTGAGTGGTTCTCACCTTATCGTGCAAACAAAGAGCGGCGAAGTAGATGCATCATTGGGACGATTCGCTATGCGCGGCAAGGGCGGCCTCTCGATTACACCGGGACAGCAGGTTGAAGTGACCGGCGTGATGAAGACCATGAAAGGCAAGCAAGTATTCGTCGCTCGCCTCGTTCAGGCCGATGGTCACACATACAAAATCCGCAACGAGCACGGCTTCGTCAGCGAGCATGTAGCGATTGATGGCGCCGGCGTCACCAAGTCCGCATCGAAGGGAGGGCAGCTATGAAGCAAGGAAGTCTATGGATTGCACTCGTTGTACTCTGCGTGTTGGGCAATGCCGCCTGCGGCGGCGGCCACCACCACACACCGCCTGCGATACCCACGAACAATTTTGTGTTCTATGCTCAAGGCACGGATAGTTTCGGCTTAACTTACTCCATCGCCGGAGTAGTGCAGATTACAGCCGATGGCAATAACACAATCGTGGGGGGAGTACAGGACTTTAACGATGGAGCCGCGCCTCCCAACGGCATCGGCACCTCTCCCCAGCCCACAGGTGACACGATCAGCCCTACAGGATCGTCGTTGTCTTTTAACCCCGACGGTTCCGGAGACGCAATCCTGACTCTGGTCACCAGCAATCAGGCTTTGGGCCCAGATGGCACGCCGGGCGTGGAGACTTTTGCATTATCCTTCGCGAACGCAAACCATGCGCTCATTGCTGAGTTCGACGGTACCGCAACCTCGCTGGGAAGCTATGACCTTCAAACCTTGCCGACCAGCGGGTTTGCAGGTTCCTCATTTTCATTTGCCGCTGCCGGCGTCGATCTAGACGGTTTCGCGCTTGCCGAAGGCGGCGTGTTTTCGTTGGATGGTTCCGGTAACATCACCGGCACGGCGGACGTTAACGACGGCGGAACCGTTACGCAGTTCGACATTGCTGATGTGACTTTGGGTACGGCTACTGAAGGTTCCTTCGGTCGTGGCACGATCCAGGGCTCACTCGACGGAATCACCACTACGGTCAACTTTTACATCGTCAGCCCCGAGGTGATTCGCATCATCAACGTGGACGCTACCGACACAGCCGTCGGTTCGGCCTACGGCCAAGGGACTGCTCAAGGGACATTCACCAATGCTTCGATCGGCACATCCGTGTTCTCCGTTGGGGGCGACTTTGTACTCTATAACGCGGTGGGTCAGTTCAATACCATTCCCACCGAAGACACCGCAAAGCCTAAGGCTAACCTCCGAGGTGTCCACCCTGATGGTACAGCAGGAATTGGCATCTTCGCTGGTATCGCGGATGTGAACGAAACGGTTGAAGGCGGGCCGCTAGCGACCGAGGCGGCCTTTAACGGCACATACGATATTGGAACCGACGGGCGGGGAAGCTTCACCTTTACTGTCGGGCCCACAGACGATATAGCCACATTTGGCGTATATGCTGTTGACCCAAACCTTAACATACTCGATCCCAATAACTCGGTAGCCCCGCTAAACGGCGGAGCTTTACTTGTCGAACTGGACTCAAACCTCATTGGCAGTGGACTCCTAATTCCGCAAGTGACCTCCGCCGGCCCCAACATTGATGATATCGCGCCAGATGTTGTGTTCGGTGCTCAGGGCAATGGTGATAATTCGGACACAGAAGAGTTCGAGCTCATGGGCGCATTAGCAACGGATGCGGGTAGTTTCGCCGGAGAGGGCTTCATTGACGATCCGTTCGGCTTATTCACCGGCACTCCGATCGGAGACATCAACAGTACCTTCAGTGCAGCCTTCACTGACGACGGCGAAGGCATAGGACGCTATACGTCCGGTGAAGGGGGCTTTGTGGCGTTCTCCCCCGTCGCCGATGACTCATTTCAATTTACTGTCACCGCCTACGATGCGAATGGCAGTCAATTGTTCTGGATAGAGACGGATGACGGCTCCACTTGGGGCGGGCCGATTGAGGCCAGCACCTTCACCGTTCCAGTTGAAGCGGGGAAAGTACCGGCAAAGTGGAAGAAGAAGTAGCCATAACCTAACCAACAAACCTAACCAACAAATTGAGGCACGGCCGGTCCATTCCGGCCGTGCCTCAATCATTTCTTGACCCTCCCTCCAACCGCACCAATGGAGTCTTCCCCCACTAGTCACCAGTGGGTTTTCCCATAGGTCACAGTCCCATTTCTCTTACTCATCCACTTATCATTCGTGTTATATTTCGCCCCACTGTCGCAGGTCCCTGGAAACCTGTTACACCCCTTTGCTAATCGAGAGAGAAGTCGTTGACTTGTCTGTATTCGAAAGAATGTGAGCAAGCGAGGTTCTCATTTCGGTTTCAAAGGAAATCACTATGGAGGCAACTATGAAATGGCGGTTCTCAGTTTTGGGGCCATTTGCTTTTCTGGCCTTGTGTTTATTTGCTTTGCCGATTTACGCGCAGACAGCCGCAGTCACCGCTAAACCCGTCGCACCGCAGAGGTACGACATCACCAAGGAAGTAACCCTCACCGGCACGGTAAGCAGCGTAGTGAAGACGCCTACCCGCGAAATGAACCTATTGCCTGGTTCTCACTTCATGGTGGCAACTGGTTCCGGCAAACTCGACGCAGCTTTGGGAAAGTACGCCATGAGAAACGCCGGCGTTCTCTCCATTACTCCGGGACAGCAAGTTCGGGTCACCGGCATGATTGTCACGGTAAAAAACCAGCAGGTTTTTGTCACTCGCCTCGTGCAGGCGAATGGCCACACGTACACGATCCGCAACCGACATGGCATTACTGTCGCCCCAGCATCGGGTAAGGGAAACAGAAGCTTCTATGTCAAGGGAGGACAGCTATGAAACGCGGAACTCTCTTAGTCGTTCTGGTAGCGCTCTGTATCATGGGCAACGCGGCTTGCGGCGGAAATGGCCATCATCATGTAATCCCGGTCAACTCGGCTAATTTCACGTTCTACGCATTCGGCGAGGACGCCGCCTCTCCTGTAAGCTGCGTTGCCGGAGTAGTAGCGATTGCAACTACTGCCTCCGCCGATGGTTCTTTCGCCGTTATTAACGGCGTACAGGACTACAACGATGCCGAAATCACGTCTCCGCAGCCAAACGGTGACACGATCACCGGTGGATCGCTCGTCCTGGGATCCAATGGAACGGGAATGCTGACTGTGATTACGGACAATTCAGCCGTGGGAGTCAATGGCACGGAAACTTTCGCCATCGTTTTCCCGGACCAACCTCACGCGCTCATCATTCAGTTCGATGGAGTCAACACCTCCAGCGGAAGCATCGACCTTCAGACCTCAACCGCCATCCCGTCGGGTTCATTTGCGTTTACTGCCGCGGGCGGGGCTGACACCGGCGATGGAATTGGACCGACCGCATTCGGAGGCGTTTTCACCGTAACTGCAGGCGCCGTGACGGGCCTGGTGGACTCCAACGTGATCGGAGATGTTACTTTCAATCCTGGCACTCCCATCCCCGATGGCGTAACGTTGTCGACACCCGACGCCACCTTCGGCCGTGGGTCGGTCATCGGCGACACCGGTATCGCCACTAACCTCAACTACTACGTCGTTGGTCCTGAAGTGATTCGGATCATTGACGTAGATTCCGCAACCATCGATACCGTAGTAGGTTCAGCCTACGGTCAAGGCGCCACTCCGAACTTCTCCAGTGGTTCCATCGGGCAATCCGTGTTCTCTTTATCGAACAGCTTTAGTGGCTATGCGGCAGCGGGTCAGTTTTTTACGCTCGCGAATGATGGGGCTAGACCTGCGAAGAGCCCTGTTGTCCGTGAAGGTGGCGCCCCCTGTAGCGGCACCAGCACGTGTCTCCTCGAAGCCACCGGGGACTTGAACGAGCTGTTTGTCGCTGATCCGGTTCAGTTGGTTGCCGCTAATTTTGATGGCAGCTACCAAGTTTCCGCCAACGGGTACGGATCCATGACGTTTGGCGAGGGGTTTGGGGACACTGCCAACTTTGGGCTCTATGCGGTCGATCCCACTCTCAACATACTCGATCCCAATGACACAACCGACAGCACTGGTGGAGCTCTCCTTGCCGAGATGGATGACACTCTCGTCGGCACGGGCTCTATCGTTCCGCAAAGCGATATCGTCGTTGCTGACTTCTCAGGCACTTACGCCGGTGGAGGCTCGGGTAACACCACCGAGGGCGACGAGTTCGATTTCCTCGCCTTGGCAACGGTGACAGAACCCGGCGGTGGTTTTTCCGGAATAGCCGCCGTTAGTGATCCGTTTGGCGCGCTCACGGGCGCCAGCCAGGCGACCACCAACGTTACAATCAGCGGAAACGCCATTCCTGACGATTCTAACCCGGGACGTTTTGATCTGAATCCCCTAACCCTGGCCTCGCCGGACTTCGACACCATTAACATGGCCGTCGGCATCTATCAGGCGTCTGCCAGCCAGTTAGTCTGGGTCGAAACGGATTCGGATAGCTACTTTGGCGGGTCCTTGGAGCAGTTCCCGGGAACCGGAGCAGACGCAAGGAAAGCAAAACCAAACAACATGAAGTGGAAGCACTAGATCCAACGTATCATCTTGTGGCACGGCCGGTCCATTCCGGCCGCGCCACAATCATTTCTTGACCCTGCCTCCAACACACCACTTCTCCGCCCTTCTGGCGAGATCGTCGTGTCCGGTAACGCGCCCTGCTACTTGTGTTATATTTCCCCGGCGTCGTAGGTTCCAGGCTTCAGTCATACCTTGGCCATCCGAAAGCGGAGTCGTGCACTACTCTCCATGCGCGCGCGAGAGCAACCTATGTCTCGCCCTTCGGTTCAAAGAGGAATCTTCACGGAGGCTTTATGAAATCGCGGTTCCCGGCTTTTGGGCCCTTCGTATTTTTGGCCCTTTGTCTATTCGCAACGCCAGCGCATGCGCAGGCAGCCGAAGGAACAGCTAGTTCCGTTGTACCTCCCAAGTACGACATCACCCGGGAAGTGACACTCACCGGCACAGTGAGCAGCGTGGTGAAGAATACAACTCCTGAAATGCAGATGCTGGGTGGCTCTCACCTCATCGTGCAAACAACTTCCGGCAAAATAGATGCAAGTTTAGGAGGGTACGCTATGAAAGCGGAGGGCGCTCTCTCCGTCTCACCGGGACAGCAAGTTCAAATTACCGGCGTGATGAAGACGATAAGAAGTCAGCAAGTCTTCGTCACTCGCCTCGTTCAGGTAAATGACCGCATATACAAAATCCGCAACGAACACGGCTTCGTTCTCGCGCCGGAACCGCGCAAGGGCGTTACCAAGCCCGAGGCGAAAGGTGGGCAACTGTGAACCGAGGAAATCTCCTGATCGTTCTCGTCGCACTCTGTGCCATGTTGAACGCGGCGTGCGG
This sequence comes from uncultured Acidobacteriota bacterium, assembly GCA_963698005.1. Classification (GTDB taxonomy): domain Bacteria; phylum Acidobacteriota; class Terriglobia; order Acidiferrales; family UBA7541; genus Palsa-295. Next base: position 68,652 of record OY969113.1, on the reverse strand, counting down.
CGGCAGCAGTACCTCGACGACTCTTGCCATCATAATCACAACTGCTCCCACGAGCATGGTTGTCGGTTCGACCGCCAACGTAGCTGCTACCGTCACCGACGATCCTAAGAACGGCGGAGTTACTTGGAATTGCACGCCTGCCCCTTTTTGCGGACCCACTTCGTTCAATCCCGGCCAAACGGCTAGCGGAGCGAACAGCACCTTTACGGCTCCCTCAACTGTCCCGCCCGGCAGCGCGCAAGTAACCATCACGGCCACTTCCGTGACCGACACCTCCATCAGCAGCAATTCCGTAAATATAACCATCGGCGTGGCCTCCAACAATTTCTCATTCTACGTAACCGGCAAGGAAGCGAACGACGCGGGAGACACCTACTCGATCGCCGGAGTTGTGACCATTGCCGCGGATGGTTCCGGCAACGTGCTCGGCGGCATAGAGGACTACAACGATGGTGACGGAATTACGTCCCCGCAGCCCAATGGTGACTCGATCGCAGGTGGATCGTTGGCGCTGGCTGACGACGGTTCCGGCAACGGAATCCTGACCCTGATGATCCCCGGCAATACGAAATTGGGCGTTAACGGCGTGGAGTCTTTCGCCGTCAACTTCCCGAACTCCAGCCATGCGCTCATTACGCAGTTCGACGGAACCGCAACTTCGAGTGGAAGTCTCGACCTTCAGACGTTGACAACCATTCCTTCCGCTGGCAGTTTTTCGTTTGTTGCCTCCGGTGCTGGAGTCGACGGTGAGCCGGTCGCAGACGGCGGTATTTTCACCATCACTGGTTCTTCCATCGCGGGATTTGTGGACATCAATGATGGCGGAGCTTTTTCGAGAAACACTGCCTTCTCCGGGATGCTGGGGATCGCGGACACCTTCGGTCGCGGCACCGTGACCAATAACTCCGCCTTCCCTGTTTCGCTTATCTACTACGTCGTTGCCCCCGAAGTGATTCGGATCATCAACGTTGACCAGACCGACACAGCCGTCGGCTCGGCATTCGGTCAAGGCAGTAACTCAAATTTCTCGAATAACTCGATCCGCCAATCCGTATTCTCCCTTGAAAACAATCCATCGGGATACGCGGCAGCGGGTCAGTTTTCTACTTCAGCCGGGGCCGCGGCGATTCGGTCTAACTCTAACTCTGCCGTCCACGAAGGTCAGCCCGCCAATGAGTTCAATGGTGTCGGGGATCTGAACGAATTGGACGGGGCAGTGTTGACCGCTTCGCCCCTCACTGGCACATACAATCTTGCCGCCAACGGATATGGAACTTTTAATTTTGACGCCGGCTTTGGGGATATCACCACTCTGGGGATATATGCAGTCGATCCGGCCCTCAACATACTCGATCCCAATAACCCGTCAGCCGGTGGAGGAGGTGCTGTCCTCGCCGAAATGGATAGAAACCTTGTAGGCGTTGGGGCTCTGCTTCCGCAAACCGATACCACCGTGGCTCACTTCGCGGGCTTTTACGCCTTCGGAGCCCAGGGCCAAACCTTCGCCGGCTTTAACGAATTCGATTTCCTTGGCGGCGCTTCAGTCTCGGAGGCAAACGCTGCATTCGCTGGAAACGGTTTTCTTAGCGATCCGTTCGCATCACTCACCGCCGGCGTGGAATCTCCAACCGCCGCCTTCACGGCAACCGCTTCTCCCGACCGCACGAACCCAGGGCGCTACACACTCAATCCGGTTGGAGTCGCCAGCTCGGAGAGTGACTTTGCGCCATTCGATTTCACCACCGTCACCGCCTATCAGGCCAACGGCCAACAGTTGTTCTGGCTCGCAGTCGATCCGCACACTGAATTCGGCGGCTCCCTGCAGCAGAACCCGGCGTCGGTGCCTCCGGACGCAAAGAAGTCCAAACCGATGAACCAGAGACGCTAGCCCAACGAAGCCACTTGTGGACCGCGGCCGGTTCGATTCGCCCGTGCCGCAGTCGTTTCTGACCGCACCTTCACCATGCCCTATCACCTGGAACTCTGCGAGCCACTCTCAAAGAATTTTGGTCCGCAGCACTAGTAGAATCTTTCTTTCGAGGTGCTTCCTTAATGCGTCAGCTTGGAGCGTTCGTTCTCTTATTCTTAGCGACAGTCTCCTGGCCGGCTCAACCGCAGGGTGCTCCCACAAGCACCGTGGTCAAGGAGCAGAGCCGAATCGAGTTCCACAGCAGTTCGACGTTCGGCAAGACGATCGGTGTGTTTCGTTCCTGGGACGCAGATCTGAAGATGCCGTCCGACAATTTTGCCGACGCTTCTCTAACTTTGGAGATCGACGCAGCCAGCGTGGAGACCGGAAGCGGGCTCAAGGACAAAGAGGCCAGAGGAAAGAATTTCTTCAACGTGAAAGAGTATCCGGAGATTCGTTTTGTATCGAAGACCATTACTCCTGACGCCGATCCCTCCAAACTGCACATGGATGCGGAGCTTACGCTGCGCGGAGTCACCAAGCCGGTTTCCATCGCCATCATCCTGCACCCGCGGGAGAACGGCCTTCAGCGCATCGAAGGTGATTTTTCTTTCGACCGGCGGGAATTTGGAATGACTCATAACGTATTGTTCGACAAAATAGCCAACACCGTCCTGGTTCAATTTCAATTGGCGGTCAGGACCGCTTCCAGCGTCGCTGTTCCAGCTACAAGCCCGTGATTGCAGCGGCCGGTAAAATCTGTTGACTTCGCCAGCCCCCTCCTGCAATCTATTCGTGCAATGATGAATCTCAGCCGGATGACAGTGTGCATGGCGTGTTGTCGCAATTGTTGCGTACGCCTGTCGTCCGCGCCGGGGGCCAGCTAGAACAGCATCTAAATTCTAAACGCTGAGTTCAAGCCCACCGCCAGACGGCAAATCTGGTAGGTGGGCTTTTTGTTTTTGGGGGGCCTTATGGAAGCCAAAGAGACAAAAACCCAGAAAGTCGAGCGGCTGAAAAGATCGCTGAATCCCTGGGAGTATCTCGCGGAAATACGGCGCTTTGCCCGCGAAGGGTACGGCGCGATTCCCCCGGACTGGCTCGGCACATACTTTCGATGGTGGGGTGTCTATCCTCAGGGTGACGGTGCCGGAGCCATCGGCGGCACCGGCGGTGAAGGAAAGGCTGTGCCGTTTTTCATGGTGCGCATCCGTATCCCGAACGGCTTGCTCAACTCGAACCAGCTTCGCACCATTGCGGACCTTGCCGAAAAATATGGTGGCGGCGTTGCGGACCTCACCGTGCGCCAGAATATCCAGCTTCACTGGGTGACCATTGAGGGTCTGGCCGAAGTGCTCCACGGCCTCGAACGGTGCGGCCTCTCCTCGCTCGCCTCCTGCGGCGATGTCACGCGCAATATCACCGGCTGCCCGCTCGCGGGAATGGACGCGGACGAAATCTGCGACGCTTCTTCGCTCGTTCACCAAGCCACCCATCTGCTTGCCGGCAATTCGGAGTTCTATAATCTTCCGCGCAAATTCAAAATCTCCGTCACCGGCTGCCGCGTGTGGTGCACCTACCCCGAAATTAACGATGTCGGCCTTACCGCCATCGTGCGCAAACGGCTCACGGGTTTCGAAACTGGCTTCTCGCTCCGCGTAGGCGGCGGCCTTTCGACCAAGCCCCATTTGGCTGAACGCCTAGACGCATTCGTCCGCTGGGACCAAGTGCTCCCAGTGGTTCGGGGTGTCGCGGAAATTTTCCGCGGCGCCGATGTTCTGCGCGAGAGCCGCGACCGTGCCCGCCTGAAATTCCTGTTCCTCGAGCACGGCTGGACCCCGGAACAATTTCAGGAAGAACTCGAGCGCCGACTTGGCTTTCATTTGGATCCTGCTGAACCGGAAGATCCTCCTGCCGACATTTATCGCGATCACACCGGCATTCATCCGCAAAAACAGGATGCCTATTCCTACGTGGGAGCCGCCGTGCTTCGCGGCCGCATCGAGCCACGCCAGATGCGCGCTGCCGCCGATCTGGCGGACCGCTTCGCCTCCGGCCAGCTTCGCACCACCAACATGCAAAATCTTTTGATCGTAAACGTGCCGAAGAACGCGGCCGCTCCGCTCGCAGATGAACTCAATGCCGTCGGTCTCAGCGTGGACGCATCTTCCTTCCGCCGCGGTGCGGTCGCCTGCACCGGCACTGAATTTTGCAAGCTCGCCATCACCGAGACGAAAGCCTTCTCGCGCTGGCTGGTGGAAGATCTCGAAGAGCGCCTTCCCGGCTTCGAGCAGCACCTCAAGCTTCACGTCACCGGATGCCCGAACAGTTGCGGCCAGCACTGGATCGCCGACATTGGCATCGAAGGCAAAAAGCAGCGTGTGAACGGAGAGGTCGTGGACGCCTACTATTTCTGTGTCGGCGGCGCCGTGGGCCAGTTTGCATCCATTGCACGGCCCATCGGCTACCGTTGCCCCGCGATTGAAGTTCCCGCAGCCATCGAGCGGCTGCTGCGCTCTTATCTGGAGCTTCGGCAGAGCGACGAAAATCTCCGCAAATTCTTCGCTCGCCAATCTGATGAGAAGCTCCGCACTTTTCTCGCCGGACAGGAAGTCGAGGCAGTGTCGCGCGAAGCAGCTCCTGGGCCAGCACCGCATGGAACGGACGGCTGATCTATGCGCGCACCCCGTTCAACTCGAAGAGGAATTTCGCGCGGCTCGCTAGCGCCGGCTCAAGAAGAGCGCGTGGGCGCTGCAAGCAAAGGAATAGAACGCATGCCTCTTTTCCCATTGTTCCTTAAGCTCGAAGACCGCTCCTGCTTGGTCGTCGGCGCGGGCGTGATCGCCGAAGGCAAGATACGAAGCTTGCTCGAAGCGGGCGCCGCCATCTCTGTCGTAGCGCCGCGCGCCACTCCACAGGTCCGTGAATGGGCCGCGACCGGTGCCATCGTCTGGCTACAACGAAAGTTCACGCCCGCTGATCTCGACGAGAAGTTTCTAGTGGTTGCCGCCACGCCTGCGGCCGCCGTAAACGCGCTCGTGTTCGAGGAAGCTCGCCGGAGGAAAATCCTGTGCAATTCCGTCGACGATCCCCCGCACTGCGACTTTTTCTATCCTGCAATCGTCCGCCGCGGAGATTTGCAGATCGCCATTTCGACAAATGGCAAGAGCCCTGCCTTGGCGCAACGCTTGCGCCAGCGGCTCGAACTGCAATTCGGACCCGAATACGCAGAAAAGCTCAGCGAACTCGGCGCGGCACGAGAGCGCCTGTTCCGTTCTCGAATGAATCCTGTGCGTCGCCGAAAACTGCTGCTGCGCATGGCGCGAGAAGTTCGATTGTCCGGAGGCAGATGAGCGCAACGGTCTATCTGGTTGGCGCCGGACCCGGCGACCCCGACTTGCTCACGCGCAAGGCGCTGCGCCTGTTGCAGCGCGCGGATGTCGTGCTGCACGACGATTTGGTCTCGCCGGAAATCCTGCAATTGATCCGCTCGGGCGCGCTGGTACAAAACGTAGGCAAGCGCTGCGGCCAGAAACGAATCACGCAGCAGCAGATTCACGCCCGCATGATTGACTTCGCTCGCCGAGGAAAAATTGTCGTTCGCTTGCAGGGTGGAGATCCGCTGCTCTATGGACGCGCTGGCGAAGAGATGGATGCGCTCCGCGAGGCTGGCATCGATTTTGAAGTTGTCCCAGGAATAACGGCAGCGTTCGCCGCCGCAGCCGCTGCCAAAATTCCTTTGACCGATCGTCGCCTGACTTCAAAAGTGGTTTTTCTTACCGCCCATCACTGCAAAGAAGATGTTCCCGAAGACTTTGGCTCCGCCATCTCTTCCGACTCCACGCTAGCAATCTATATGCCCGGACACGATTACGCTCGCCTCCAAAAACAATTGCTCGCCATCGGCGCAGATCCGGATACTCCTTGCCTCCTGATCTCCCGCGCCATGCGGCCTGGCGAATCTTTTCACGCCACCGTGGTAGGAAAGCTGTCTCTCGCTCCGCGCGTTTTTGCCCCCTCGATCCTTTTGGTCGGCGCTCTAGCCGCGCTGCCTCACCACCCCAACGCCGTTATCGGGCTTGCGCGAACCTCTGCCAATCAGAATTATTCAGCGCCTGAAAATATTCCGTTGCAATGTGCTTCCGTGCTCGGCGATGGCCCCGCGCCTTCGCCTACGATTCGAAATTCAGGAAGAGGTTGTTGAGGGATTCCGCGAGCGTAGGATGCGCAAACGTGGCATCGTGCAGGGCGCTGCAGGGCAGTTTGCCCATCATCGCCACCTCCAGTATCGACATAATTTCTCCGCCTTCCAGCCCAAGTATCGCCGCGCCCAGAATTTGATCCGTGCTGGGGTCGACCAAGGCTTTCATGAACCCGCGAGTTTCATCTGTTTCCAGCGCGCGCGCCACCGAAGTCATCGGCATTCTCGCCACGCGCACTTTTTTGTTCTGTGCGCGCGCTTCGCTTTCCGTCAGCCCGATTCGCCCGAGTTGCGGATCGATGTACAGGGTGTAAGGAACCATGCGTCCGTCGGTCGACGCGTTCCCCTTCTCGATCAGATTCGTGCGCAGTATGCGAAAGTCGTCGTAGGAAATGTGCGTGAACGCCGGGCCGCCCTTAATATCGCCCAAAGCAAAAATCCCCGGCACGTTCGTTTCCAATTTTGAATTCACCTTTACGAACCCGCGTTTGTCGATCGCAACACCCGCCGCCGCAACATTCAACGCATCCGTGTTCGGAGTTCGCCCGGTAGCGACCAGCAAGTGCGAGCCATCCAAGCCCCACGATTCGTTGCTCATTTCCATGCTAACAGTAACGCGAATCTTCGCTCTCTCTTTGCTTACTCTGGTAGCTTTCGTGTTCAGCAAAACTTCGATGCCGTCTTGCTTCAAGATAGCGGCAACCGCGCCGGCCACGTCCGCGTCCTCCCCCTCGAGCAGTTGCCCGCCCGACTGCAAGATCGTCACGTGGCTGCCGAACCGTCGAAACATCTGCCCAAACTCCAGCCCAACGTACCCGCCTCCGAGAACGATCAAATGTTCCGGCACGCTGCCCAATTCCATGATCGATGTGCTGTCGAGAAACGCCACGTCCTTCAGTCCTTCGATTGCCGGCACCTTCGGCCGCGCCCCCGCGTTAATAAAAATCCTCTCCGCGCTAAGCACGCGCTCTCCGCCATCGCGCAGCCGCACGAGCACCGACTTCGCCCCCGTAAAACTAGCTTTGCCAAAAATCAACTCAAGGTTCGGGGTGTGTTTAATGCCTTCTTCATTGCGCGTGCGAAACGCGTCCACAATATTGCGCTTGCGCTCCCGGATGCGTTCCATGTCGATGCGAATATCTCCAGTGTGAACGCCGTAGTCCGCGCCTCGCTTCGCCAGATACGCCACGCGCGCGCTCGCTACCATTGTTTTCGTCGGAGTACACCCTTCGTTGACGCAAGTCCCGCCCACGTGTTTGCGCTCGACCAGCGCCGTCCGAATTCCCGCGCGCGCCAAGGACATGCACAGCGGATTCCCGCCCTGGCCAGAGCCGATAACGATCGCTTGGAATTGATCGGAGGGGTTCATTGAAGAAATTCCTCAAGCTTGCAAAAACTATGCAGCCGTCAAGTTAGATGCGAGCCGCGTGTCTAGAATCGCGACACGATAAAAATCGCGCCGCCAATCGCGATCGCATCTTCCAAAAGCGCGATCGGCAGATCCCGACTCTTCAGCGCCTTCACCAGCCCAGCGCGTGCGTGATATCCTGCAAACGCCCCAACCACGCCCCCAACCACACCCAGCACAGCGCCGAACGCAATCGACTGCGCCCCCGCTGCCGCAAGACAGGCACCTGACAGCCCGCCCGTAACGATCCGCGCAATCAGCCCCGTCGGTGCCAAGCGGCTGGGAGTGGTAGGAAGCTGATCCGCATACAATTCAAGCAGAGCCAGCACCGTGAAAATAATCGCAGCAGGAAGCCTCTCCATAAATGAAAACGGTGTGCCCTGAAGGAACCTGTGCCAAAACGCCGCCCACGCCACGACGGCAGGCGCAGTCAGCGCCCTCAACCCCGCAATCACTCCAATCAGAAACGCCAGAATCAGCACCTCAGTAGAACTCATCGCCCATCTCCTTTTTGATGTGCCCCGGGAACGCCAATCTCCCTATTGGCGCCGTCCCGTTGCTTCGTCCTCACATTCGCCGACAACCGAGTCTCACTTCGCCGCCGCCGTCAAAAGCGCTTCCATCTTCGCGTCCAACTCCCGCGCCACCTTCATCGCTTCCGCATTCCCGTACGTCTCTAGAAAACTCGCCATCGTGTCGTAGCTCAGACGCACTCCGTCCACGCGCTCATCGACCAGCACCGTCGTTGGCGCATACGACCCCGCGTCCGGCACATGTTCCACCATTTTCTTCATCACCAGCGGATTGCCAATCAAAAACCGCGTCACCCGCGGCGTTTTCTCTCCGCGATCTTTGCGCACGAGTTCCCCGTGATCGAATCGCATGAACTCCATCAATCCCGTCGGCCCCAGCGCCGGCTGGATCGCTTGTTCCACTTCCCCGTAACTTTTCGCCGCGCCGATTTTTGCAAACATCGCGCGCATATCCGGATGCCCCACCCCCGCCGCCAGCTTCGCCACCACCTCCTCAAATTTCTTCGAAGAGGTAACACTAAACCGCTGCACGCTAATCTGTTTCGTCGTCATTGGCCCGTCCGGAAAAAAGTGAAGCTGGAGTTTACTCTGACGCTCTGCGCCCCGCCAACAACTATTGCGCTGGTGGACAGCCGCTCCCTATTCTTACGCTGTCATTCCGAGCGAGGCCGCTTTTTGGCCGATGAGGGACCTGCTGTCCCTTTTTCCTCGTGGTTCGACGACTCTTTGTTCATCCTTGTGGGTCGCGGGTTCACCGGCGACATAACGCCTCGAAAGGTATTTATTCCCGCTCGGCGGATTTTTCGCCGAGCCTTTCCGCCCGCCCCGTTCTACAATCCGTTCACCATGGCACTGCGCAAGCACGACCTCGAAATCCTCATCACCGCCGGTCTCGCGATCTACATGGCCTTCATCGGTATCCACGGCCCTTGGACTCCCGCACACATCGCCGGAACCATCCTTCTCGTGGCCGGATTCATCGGCTGGCTCACCGCCCGCCTGCAAATCCGCGAATTTTTCACGCCCAGAGCCGAAGCGCGCGGACTCGTCACCACCGGCATTTACTCCAAAATCCGCAACCCAATTTATTTTTTCGGCCTGGTCTTCTTCGCAGGACTGGTGCTCTACTTATCCATTCCTTGGTGGTGGCTGCTGCTCATGGCTCTGATAATCATCGTTCAAATCTGGCGCGCGCGTAACGAAGCTCGTGTCCTCGAAGCACGATTCGGCGAAACCTACCGCCAATACCGTGCCAAAACCTGGTTCTAAGTCCCCAGTTTCCGGTTCCCCGCTCACAATACACAAAACGGACGCGCGAACTATTAGGAAAAGCAATCGGCGCCCCAGGACAGCAGAAGAATGGAGTGGCGATCGTTACTACATTAGAAAACTCTAATAGATTGTGCGCTGTCTCGTTTAGGACAGTTTCGCAGACCCCCCTTGGTGCGAAAATCAAATTACAGTCGCAAAAAAATCATTACATAGAACCGCTCAGCCGATTGATAAGACAGACTTGCGAGACAGGGAGAGCTAAATGAACAAATCTGTAGAATTCCGCGGACGCGTTGAGGGAGGTGCTGTCGCTGTTGAAACTGTCGCAGACATCCTCGAACGTGAGACCCCAAATCTCATTCAAGAATGGCTTGCCCTAGTGGAAAAGGAGCCGGACCTGACGCGTGTACCGCTGAACTTTGAACAGCGCACCGGCCATCTTCCCCGGCTCCTGCATGATGTCATCAAGCGCTTGCGCCTGGATTCCGAGACGAAAGCTCCGATTTCGAAGGCCGCTGCCGACCATGGGGACTTGCGCCGCAGGCAAGGCTACACCGTAGCGATGGCAGTAGAGGAGTCTCGCCTCCTTCAGGTCAGCATTTTTACCACGCTGCACAAGAACGTGAATCAGTTGCAATTCAGCTCGCTGCTTCCCGACGTTGTGACCATCGCGGACGAGGTGGATGCGCAATTGAAAGAGCAGATGTTGCGTTTCATGGCCGCTGATGCCGCCGAAAAAGCCAGCGGCGAGTAACACCTTCCCGATGGGTTGAGCAAGATGCCAAGCCTAGATATCAGAACTGCAAACCGTAAGATCGCGAAGCATCGCCACGAGTGTGTCCTGCTCATTGATCCTGAGGCGGACGACGCGGCGAGAATTTTAGAGGAACTGAGTTCGGTAACGGACGAACGGTTCGACGTGGAGTGGGTTCCCGAACTCTCCAGCGGCATAGAACGTTTGCGTACCGGAGGAGTCGGTGCGGTCGTGTTCGACATGACATCACTTGGCAGCCGTGGCATCGAGACCTTCGACAAGCTTTTTCAGGCCGCGGCCGGCGTGCCGATTCTGATCCTTATTGCAGCCGACGCGGAAGAAATGGCGCGGAATGCAGTACTCCGCGGGGCTCAGGATTACCTATTGAAGAATCAAGCGGATGGCTACCGACTAAGACAGGCCGTGCGTACCATGATGGAACGCCGTTCCACTGAAGCGATGTTGCTCGAAAATCAAGTCGCCAACGTAACACTTGATGCCATTGGAGAAGCGGTCCTACGTATGGATACGCGTGGCAACATCGCATACTTAAATCGGAACGCGGAAAACTTGACCGGATGGCGCCAGGAGAAGGCGCTGGGGCGTCCTGTTGCGGAAGTGCTGCGAATCGTCGATGCCGTCAGCGGCGCAGCCATTCGCGATGCTTTGGAAATCGTAATGGAGGAAGACAAGACCGCGGGCGTGACGGCGAACTGCATAAACTGCATTCTGGTTCGACCGGACGGGTTCAAGCTGGGGATTGAGATTACAGTGACGCCTATCCACGACCAGGATGGCGCAGCAACAGGAGCGGTCGTGGCCTTCCGCGATGTAAGCGTGGCGCGTGCCACCTCGCTCGAAATGTCGCACCTGGCGCAACACGATTTTCTCACTGATTTGCCGAACAGGATGCTGTTCAACGACAGGCTGAAGCAAGCGATTTCGCTGGCAGTGCGCCAGAGCAAGCAACTTGCGGTGATGTTCGTCGATTTAGACCACTTCAAGAAAATCAATGACTCTCTGGGTCACAGCGTGGGCGACAAGCTGCTGCAGTCCGTAGCCGGGCGATTAGTAACTTGCGTCCGGCGGACCGATACCGTGAGCCGTATGGGCGGCGACGAATTCGTTGTACTCCTCTCTCAGGTCGAGAATGGGGAAGATGCGGCTGTGAGCGCGCGAAAAATCCTCAGAGCGCTGGCCTTGCCACACATTATCGATAACAAGAGCCTGGATGTGAACGTGAGCATTGGAGTGAGCACCTACCCGACCGACGGGCCGGACGCGGAAAGTTTGATGAACAAAGCAGACACCGCGATGTACGAAGCCAAACAGCACGGTCGAAATACCTATCAGTTCTTCCGGCGGGACATGCAAGCCCGACTTGCGGACCGGCAGCTGCTCGAAAGGGATTTGCGCTACGCGCTGGGCCGGAATGAGTTTTTGCTGCACTACCAACCTAAATTCAATCTTAAGACCGAACACATCACGGGTGTGGAAGCGCTGATACGTTGGGAGCACCCGCAGCGGGGACTGGTATATCCCGGCGAGTTCGTTCCCATCGCCGAAGAGTGCGGGTTGATATTGGCTATAGGTCGATGGGTGCTTCTGGAAGCATGTCGGCAGGCTCGAGCCTGGAGCGATGCCGGGCTTGGGATTGTGCCAGTAGCCGTAAATGTGTCGGCGTCCGAGTTCGGGGATAAGGATTTTGTCTCAGGAGTTCGTGCCGTGCTGATTGCGACGGGTGTCGAGCCTCCAAATCTAGAGCTGGAACTGACTGAGAGCGTCCTGATGCACGACGCGGAATCCACAGTGCGCACGCTGGGGGCGCTGAAGGCCATGGGCGTGCGATTGGCAATCGACGACTTCGGCACAGGTTATTCCAGCTTCACCTATCTGCGGCGCTTTCCGGTGGACGCACTGAAGCTAGATCAATCTTTTGTGCAGGAAATCACCGCGGACCCCGCGGATGCAACTATCGTGGACGCCATGATCAACATCGGCAAGAGCCTAAGACAGCGCGTAATCGCCGAAGGAGTGGAAACCCGCGCGCAACTCAATTTCCTTCAACGCCACGGATGCGCCGAAGGACAGGGCTACTATTTCAGCCGCCCGGTTATCGCCGGCCAGGTCGGTAAGCTACTTCAGTCCGGCCCTCAGGCCGGCATCTTCAATTAGGGGCCAGCTCGAACCAGCCCTAACCGGGTAAGAGTGTTTCCTGGCCCGCGATGGCTTGCCAGCCCCGTTGGCCCCAGATATACACGTGAGTAACACGGTATTGTCGCGAAAAATTATGTCCGTTCTTCGTTCCGATCGCGCTCCAGAGACAAGTGACCACGGCCGTCTCCTCAAACATGCGCGCTTGGATATCGGTCGCAACAAACGAAGTGTACTTGGTGCCCGAATTCTCGACTGTGGCGATCCACCTCGCCTTGTCAAACATCTCTCCCGTCGGCAATATCCCCACGAAATCCTCGCCATAGATTCGCCGGAAGATCGTCCCGCTGTTCGACTGAATCGCCCGAGCCATGTCTTTTTCCAGATTTACGAGCTCGTCTTGCTTCATCTCTTTCTCTTTCGCAAGATCCCTCATCTCGGAAGGGCTCAGGTTCTGCGCCCGGCTGCAGGGACACAGCGTGCTCGCTATTATTACCAAGACCAGTATGGATAGATTTCTCATGCCATGGCACCTCGTCATCCGGCTGAGCCGGCGCGTTCCCAAGATGTTGTGGTTCGGCAGACTTTCCCCAGTTACCTTCAAGTATAACGCCAGCCACCCCCATCCTTGCCGCCCCTGCGCCCTACTGCTAAACACCTAGCGCGCATCTAGCAAGGGCCGTTGGGGATACCCAGGAACACCAATCTCCCGATTGGCGTTGTCTTTTAGCGCCGTAGGCGCGACGCAATCTAATCCATTCGAACGAAACGAGCGGCGTGTTGGGGCGAGGTCACATCTTTAACTCAAAACCAGAATCGCGCTACGACTGGAGCTTCACAAAATCAATGAGGCTTTCCGCTATTCGAATTGCTCTGCTGCTTCGAGGAACTCTGTGACGATTGCCGTTGCTCCATCTGCTTGTTCTGACTTGTGTGCTGTTGCTCGAGCTGTTGCGTTTGCTGGGCGTGGCGCTGTTCCATCTGTTGTATCTGCGAGTCAGTGTAGTTTTTCTGGGTGGCTTGCTGGTGCTCCTGTTCTTGTTTCTGCTCGAGCTTTTCGTGGTCCTGCGTTTGCCGCGCGGATAGTTCATTCAATTGCTGCTGAAAAGTCTTGTTGGTTGCGGCGTTGCCGGTATTCGGCGCATTAAACTCGTGAGCCGGCAATTCGCTTGCGTGATTAATGGCTGGAGGAGCTTTGTATTCGCCTCCCGCTTGTTTGGCAGCTACAACGCCAGTTGTGAACTCACCGGGTTTGGCGGTAGCCGCGATGGGAGGTTTGCCTTGGTTGGCAGAAGCGAACAGCGCGGGATTATTGCGAGCCGCCTGCATGTGTTGCGTTTGCGCCGCCACCGGACCGACATGTTGCTCTTTGGCGTAAGCCTCTTGCTGCGCCGTCGGACGCGCTTCCACCCCGCCGCTACCTCCGTTGTAGCTGACGTGATTTTCGGACGCGTTGCTCACCGGGGCGCTATAGGTGCTGTGAATTACGGCAGCGTTTACGTTATTCACAGAAGTGTTGTACAGGAAGCGGTTCCCTTCCCAACGCCCGCCCTCATATCCGACGCCGCCGTAACCGTAGCCGTAATTAATCCCGCCGTAGTAGCCCACCGTCGGGCCCCAATATCCTTGATTGAAAAAGTACGCGTTGCCGCCCCAGCCCCAATAACCCGGCGTCCACAGGAAGCCAGGCTGAGGCGGATAGACCCATGTCCCCGGCACCCAGTAGTAGTCGTTAACGGCGTAGTCATAGCCCCAGTAACCGGGCGCCCACAGGTAGCCGTCGCCAGGAAGGATCGGCTGCTCATATATCGGAAGCAACGGCGGCCCGAACCCCACCGAAATCCCAATTTGAGCTGACGCCCCGTGAGAAAAAGCCAGCAACACAAACGCAAACAACAACGCACGAATTACGATCCCACTACGCATCATGCTCCTCCCCCTGCTCATCCTGCCTACCCTGCCAAAGTATCTATCACTTCAGCGCGTAGCTACAATCAAATTCAATTCCGGCCTGCTCGCCGACGTGATCGCTAAGACCACCTTCGCGATTTCACTGGAAGAATCCCGCTATACCCTGCCTTCCGCTCGAACGCCATTGCCCTTGTGGCGGTCGCCTTCAAGCGGGAAATTTTGTCATCTTGACGAACCGCCAACCCAAAGGTCGCCGCTACATAACCGTACCTTCACATCATTTGCATTCGCGCCAGAACAAACATTGGGGAAACGGGCACTTGCGCTAGAATAAGTGAAGAAACGAGCGAAACCCGATGACCGAACGCAAACTGCCTTTCGCCACTGTGGAAGAAGCGCTGGAGGAAATCCGCGCCGGCCGCATGATCGTCCTGGTGGACGACGAAGACCGCGAAAATGAAGGCGACCTGACCATGGCCGCCGAAAAAGTCACTCCCGAAGCCATTAACTTCATGACTAAATTCGGCCGCGGCCTGATTTGCCTCGCACTCACCGAGCAGCGTTGCGACGCCCTGAATCTCGCCGCCATCACGCCGCGAAATACTTCCCTGTTCGGCACGCCTTTCTGCGAGCCCATCGACGCGCGCCGCGGCACCACCACCGGCACCAGCGCCTCCGACCGCGCCACCACTATTTTGACCGCCACTGATCCCAACACGCGCCCCGAAGATCTCGCGCGCCCCGGCCACGTTCACACTCTCCGCGCGCGCAATGGCGGAGTGCTCGTTCGCGCCGGTCAAACCGAAGCTTCCGTGGACCTCGCGCGCATCGCCGGCCTCGATCATTCCGGCGTGATCTGCGAAATCATGAATGACGACGGCACCATGTCGCGCACTCCCGAGCTAACCGAATTTTGCCGCGTGCACGGAATGAAGCTGCTCACCGTCGCCGACTTGATTCGCTACCGCATGCAGCACGAGCGTTACGTCCGCCGCATTGCCGAATCCATTCTTCCGACGCCGTACGGAAATTTCCGGGTGATTGCATATTCGAGCGATGTGGACCACGAGCTGCACGTCGCGCTTGTTCGCGGCGACGTTTCTGACGACGCGGCCGGCGGCCCGCCCCTCGTTCGCGTGCATTCGCATTGCCTTACCGGCGACGTTTTCGGCTCAACCGCCTGCGATTGCCGCGCCGTAATCGACCGCTCGCTCGCAGCCATCGCCGAAGCCGACCGCGGCGTCTTCGTTTATTTGCATCACACCGGCCGGGGATTTCAGATCGATTCGCGCGAACCGGACAGCACCGAACTCCCGCGCATTCGCTTTCATCAGCGCGAAGAGCTAGACCACGATCTGGGCCGCCAGCGTTTGGTACAGCGCGAAAGCGGCATCGGCGCGCAAATTTTGATCGACCTCGGACTGCGCCGCATCCGCGTCCTCACCAACCATCCACGCAAAGTCGTCGCCCTCGAAGGCTACGGCCTCGAAATCGCAGACCAGGTACCTCTATTGCTGGGCCCGCAAAAATCGAGCCACCAGATTTTATGAGTTTGAGAAATGTGTCGCGATTATTTGCCGAAGATTAAGACCACAAACGAATCTTTCACCATCGTCGGACGCGGGTGCGCGTTGTCCGGAGTGGCCGCCGGTGCCGGACCGAAGTCCGCCGTCACCAGAAAAACTTGGTGCGTCTTCGGGTCCAGTGCCATGGTCCGTGCGTGCGCTTGCGTCGGCACATCTTCCACCACGGAATATTTGTCCGGCGAATCTTCATGCACCACGGTGAGCGTCCCGCTCCCTCCGTTCGAAGCAAACGCGTATCCGGTTCCGGGATCGAACGCGTCGGCATCCACTCCTTCGCCGATCGGCGGCGTCGCAATCACCTTCCCTGTGTCAGCGCCGATCACCGCCATCATTTTGTTGCCGCAACCTGCAAACAAGCGCCGGTTCGCAGTGTCCATGGCCAGGCCGGAAGGTTCTTCGCATGGAGCCAGCGGCCAAGTCGCAGTCACTTTCAGATTCTGTGAATCGATTTGCTGTTCTTCGCTCTTATCTTCGATATTTACGTACACGTGTCCGGCACCGTCCGTGACGGCGAATTCCGGTTTGCCATCGACCGGAATGGTCCCGGCGACTTTTCCGGTAGCCGCGTCAATCGCCGTGGCATCTTTGCTGCGGCCGTTCATGGCGAAGACACGCTTCGAGGCGGGGTCGTAAATGATGGCGTCCGGATTTGTTCCTGCCAGGACGCTGCCGATAACTTGCAAAGTTTTCAAATCGAAGATTGTCACCGTGCCCGCACGGCCGTTGGAAGTAAAGCCGCGATTCAGATCCGGAGCCAGCGCGATTCCGTGCACTCCGTCGGTATTCGGAATCTCGCCCACGACTTTTCCCGTATCCACGTCGAGGACGACGACTTTCGTCCCGCGCGAAATGAACAGCCGCCGCGTGGGCGAATCAAAGATGATGTAGTCCCAGAATCCTTCGCCGCCCAGCGGAATTTTCTTCAGCAAATGGTAGCCCGACGGACCGGGCGCTGGAGACGAAGCGGCCACACGCCGCTCCGCAGCGTTCGCCTTTACGACGATGATAGTCGCGGACGCCGCCAGTATTGCCAGCGCACCGATCGCCACCGCTATGGTTCCGAAAATTGAGACACGCCACGTTTTCACCTGATTAACCCCCAATGCTTTCTGCTCGCTAAATTCGAGTACATCGTATGCCGCGCTCGCCGCAGCGTCAATTTTCGCCTGCCGCAGGGCTCGCCGGAACTCGCGTACAAAGTCCGCCGAGAAAGCTACGGCGACTTTTGCGCAGATGGACTGATCGTAAGATACGGACGCATTTTTTCGAGCCGAGCTTTCGAGAGGCCTTTGATCGCAAGCAAGTCTTCGATTTTTCGGAAACGTCCGCTCTTCCGGCGGAAATTTACAATCGCTTTCGCGGTGCTAGGACCAATTCCCGGAACTTGCTGGAGCTGTTCCGCCGTCGAAGTGTTCAGATCAATCGAATGTGCGGGAGGATTCTTCGTGTCCGCCCGAGCCTCAGATGCGGCAAAAAGTATCAGCAAAATCGAGAGAACGCACAGCGCAGGTCTAACTCGAATAATTTTATTCATGACGCGAGAATCGGTCACCGCCAATTGCAAACGAGAAAGCAAGCCGACGAACCACGCATATCAAACGCGATTTCCCTGCGCGTCGTACTGACTGATCGGGCCGAAAAGAGCGGCTTGCTCGGCGATTTGGGCGCGGTCTCCGACCAGAACGATTTGTTCGTTGGCAGAATCGAAATGGCGGCGCGCAGCGGCGAGAATATCTTCCGCTGTGAGCGCGTGAATACGGGCGCGATAGGTTTCCAGGTAATCCTCGGGCAAGCGGTCGAGGTAAACGGTGGAAAGCTGCGAGAGAGCTCCTTCCTGCGTGGCCACGCCGAGCGAAAAGACGCCGCTCAGATAACTGCGCGCGCTTTCGAGCTCTTGCGCGGTAACCGGCAGCGAGCGTATGCGGTCCATCTCGTAAAATATTTCCGTCAAGGTGGCGGCGGTGACTTCGTTGCGCACAGCCGCGTGCACTGTGAAGTAACCGAATTCGCGCAACGCGCTGATTCCGCTGCGAGGGCTGTAGGTATAGCCTTTTTGCTCGCGAATGTTCATCACTAATCGGGAATGAAATGCGCCGCCGTAAATCGAATTGGCGAGAACCAGGCGGTACCAATCGGGGTCGCCGCGCGTAATCGCGAGATTTCCCACGAGCACTTGCGTCTGCACCGACCCAGGAAGATGAACCAGGTGAACCTGGCGTCCGGAGTGGCGCGGCGGTGCAGGCGATTTCTGTTGTGCAGGCGCGGGAGCTTTCCAGGCGCCGAATATTTTTTCAACTCGTTCAAGCATGGGCTCGCTTGAAAAGTCACCCACTAAAATCAGCAGGGCGTTCGCCGGCGAATAATTCTGACGATAAAACTCTTCGAGCTGATTCCGACGATAGGCTGCAACCTGATCTTCCTTAGGCGCGACGATCGCGTATGGATGTTTGCCGAAGAGCACGCGGCGCAAGCGTTCAGTGGCAAGAAAATCGGGAGTGGTGCGCTGGATGCGAAGGCCTTCAATCCTTTGGCGGCGCTCGCGTTCGAATTCCTCTTCGGGAAAAGATGCGTTGCGCGCAAGGTCCGCGAGCAATTCGAGCAATCCCTCGGAAAATTCCGCCACACCCGAAATGCCGATAGCACTCGAATCGGCGCCGGCGACTGCGGCCAAATCCGCGCCCATGCGGCGGAGATCTTCTTCGATGCGGCGCAGGGGCCGGGTAGCAGTGCCGGTGCGTGCGACGGAAGCGGTCATCTCGGCCAATCCCGGCGTGGTATGGGCGACACTGGCGTTTCCGCTGCGAAAGAAAAGCTGCGCGGAGATTTTGGGAAACGTGCGAGCCTCCACGAGCACCACTTGCATGCCGTTCGCGAGAGTGCGAACGGTGCGCTTCGGCCACGCGACCGGGCGTTCCGGCCCTAGAGCGGGCGGCGAGGAATGCTGCGGCTTCGTTGCGACAATCGGCGTGGTCATCGAGCTTCTCCCGCGTTGACGGGACGCCGCGCCACGATGGCACGATTTCGCGGAACTAGATATTTTTTCGCTGCGGCCTGGACTTCCGCAGGCGTTACCGCCATGAATCCGTCGAGCACGGTATTGATGCGATCCGGGTCACCGTCGAACAGCGTGAAGCAAGCGAGATAGTGCATCAGGCCGAAGCGCGGCATGTGGGAACCCATGCCTCCTTCGAGCATCGAATAATAGTCGGCGCGAAATTTTACTTTCACCGGCCCGAGTTCGTCTTCGCTGATCTCTTTCTCCTGCACTTCGCGGATCACTTCGTCGTATGCCGCAATTGTGGCGTCGGAAGTAACCTCCGGGCGGTGATAAATCTGCGTGACCATTTGCGTCGGGCCGTTGGCGTCGAAAACGTCCACTCCTCCCTCCGTCCCTATCGCAATTTGCTTTTCGAAAACGAGCTGGCGGTGGATGCGTCCGGCTCGCCCGCCATGCAAAACACGGTCGAGAATCGCCATGGCGTACCAATCTTTTGCAGTGCGCGGCGGAACGGTGTACCCGATGGCCAGAGCAGGCAGTGTTCCAAATTTTTCCTCCACTTCTCCCCGCCGTTCTTCGGTTTGCGGCGGCTCGCTCACGTCGGCATGCGGCGGCAGCGCATGCGCTGGAATGTCGTCAAAGTAGCGCTTCGCAAATGTGAACGCCTCGGACGGTTCGAGATCGCCCAGCATCAGCAGCACGGCATTATTCGGCGAGTAATAGGTGCGGAAAAACGCCTGCACATCGTCGAGCGTTGCGGCATCGAGATCGTTGAAATCGCCGTAGAAATTGTGCGCGTTGGGCCAATTGCGGAAGGCCACGGGCGGCAAGTCCAGCCAGGGAAATCCGCCGTACGGCTGATTCATCACGTTAACGCGAACTTCTTCTTTCACCACGTCGCGCTGATTGCGCAGATTTTCATCGTCCACTTTCAGAGAGCGCATTCTGTCGGCTTCGAGCCAGAGCATGCGTTCCAGCGCATTGGAAGGCACGGATTCAAAATAATTGGTGATGTCGTAATTCGTGGTGCCGTTCAGCAGGCCGCCGGAAGCATTGATCAGGCGAATGTGTTCCATCTTGCCGGCGTTTTCCGAGCCCTGGAACATCATGTGTTCGAAAAGATGCGCGAAACCGCTGCGGCCGCGTGGCTCGAGGCGGAAGCCGATCTGATAGTAAACGCCGACGGTAACGAAAGGCGCGGAATGATCGGGCGAAACGACGACTCGCAAGCCGTTGGCGAGTTTTGTGTGCTCGACCGGAATGTGCAGCTTCTTCAACTTTTGCCTCCCGTGGATTTTCTTACTGCCCGTTTCAATTGCTTCGACGCAGCGGCGGAATTCTTCGACAGAACCCGGTTGGCGAGCAGCGCTAGAGCTGCATGCGCATCATTAAACTCGCTCGGATAACTCCGCAGCGCCTTCGTGTGCTTTGCTACGGTTTCAAAATCTCCGCGTGAGACCGGTCCGGTCCAGGACTCTTGCGGGCCGAGCCGCTCGAAATTATCCAACATTTGGCGCATCAGGGGCAGCAACGCACTCATGGCGTCGCCGCGGCTGAAGCCCAGCTTCCGCAACACTTGCGTCGCGGCTTCGATCAGTCCCAAGCCGTGCCCGGCAACCAGCGCGCCCGCCGCGTGGTACGCCGGTTTATTTTTGCTATTGATCGTGACCGGCACACCGCCAAGAGAGCGTGCAATTTTGCGCGCGACTATGGCCGCGCTACGGTCGCCTTCGACAGCAAAAATAACTTTTTCTAACTTTGGCGCTCCGCGTCCCGTGAAAGTCTGCATGGGATGAAGCGAGCCGGTGGAAGCGCCGCGGCGGGCGAGCGGAGCGAGAACAGTGCGGTCAAGCGCGCCGCTGGTGTGCAAAACAATTTTACCGCGTAGTTTCGTTTCGTCAAATTTGGCCAGCGCGCCAGCAACTCCGCTGAGCGCGCCGTCGGGAGCGGTAAGGAGAATCACATTAGAATCAAAAATCTCCGGCGTCAGCCGCGAATACGATTTCCCGGCTCCAATTTCCCGCACGGCAACACGCGATGTGGCCGCCGAACGCGTGACGACCGCGCCAACGCGCCAGCCGAGGCGATGAAGACGCCTTCCTAACGTTCGGCCCACGCGCCCTGCGCCGACGATGGAAAGAGAGCGCTTCATAGCACGTGATAGCATAACTTGTTAGTGACTTTTTCTGGTGAGGGAAATTGTACCTGCATTTATTTTGGATCATTGCGTTAGGGGCGGTGGCTCTGCTGTGGATTTACGGGACGATCGACGCGGCGCGAGGCGTCCCTGCGCTTGCGTCACTGGGAGATGCTGCGCCGCTTAGCGATCCTGATTGCCCAAGTATTTCCATTCTTTTCGCCGCACGTGATGAGGCTGACAAATTGCCGGCCGCGCTGAAAACTTTTCTAGCGATGGATTATCCGCGTTACGAAGTTGTGGCAGTAAATGACCGGTCCGAGGATGGCACGGAAGAAATTCTGGAGCGCGCGGCGCAGCAAAATCCCCACATGAAAGTTGTCTGCATGAAAGAACTCCCCGCAGGGTGGCTTGGCAAGCCTCACGCGTTGCAAAAAGCATACGAGCAATCCAGCGGAGAGTGGCTGATCTTTACGGACGCGGATGTGCAGTTTGCGCCCAGCTTGCTACGGAGCGCCATTTCGCTCGCCGAAAAGAAAGGTTGGGACCATTTGACGCTATCGGGCCGCACCGAAATGTTCACGTTCGGCGAAAAAATCGCGCTGACGTTTTTCGGACTCGCTTTTCTGATGAGCGTCCGCCCGTGGAGAGTAAGCGATTCGCGCTCGCGTGCGTTCGCCGGCGTTGGCATGTTTCAACTGATACGCCGGAGCGCGTACGAAGCAATCGGCACGCACCGCCGGTTGGCGATGGAAGTTGTGGACGATATGAAGCTCGGCAAGCTGGTGAAGCAGAAAGGATTCCATTCGGGAATGGCAAGAGCCGGCGACGACGTGAGCGTCCACTGGCATAGCGGCGTAAGAAATATCATTCGCGGCACGACGAAAAACTTTTTCGCATTTGCGGGATTCTCTCTTTGGATGGTTGGCACGCAGATTTTCGGCCTGATCGCGATGTGCATTTTTCCCTGGGTGGCGCTGCCTTTCGTTCATGGGTGGGCGCTTTTGTTCGCCGGAATCGCGGTGGGATTGGCGATTATTCTCGACATCGGCGTGTGCGTTGAATTGCGAGCTTCGCCGGCATATGCGCTGACGTTTCCCATTGGCGCGCTGATTTTCGTTTGGATGCTGGTGCGCTCGACGATCGTCACGCTGTGGAGCGGCGGAATCACCTGGCGCGGGACGTTTTATCCGCTGAAAGAACTGAAGCGCGGAGTTGTGTAGCGAACGGCACGGTGCCGGTACGACTGCTGCACACGGTAATTACGTTTGTTTCTTGCCGCCGCGAGACCGAGGACCGGCAGTCGCCCGCGAGGCTTTGGTAGGTGCCGGAGTTGGGGCGGCCTCCGTAGCCGAGACAGGCGCAACCGGCTGCGGCGGGGCGGATTCGTCAACCCGCGCCGACGAAACAGGCGGAATGGCGTCCAACGCCGGTGCCGAGAAAATGGCGCCGAGGTCCCGCTGCTTGAGCGAGCGAATGCGGTCGCGTAGCGCAGCGGCGCGCTCGAACTCGAAATTTTTCGCGGCTTCGCGCATTTGAGTTTCAAGCTGAGCGATGGCATGGACCAACTCGGCTTCCGTGGAAACATCCCCGATTATCACGTCGTCCAAAGGCACCGTAATGTAGTCCGCTTCGACAATTCTGGCGAGCTGCATATCGACCGATTTTATGATCGATTGCGGCGTGATGTTGTGCTCGCGATTGTATGCTTCTTGTTTTGCGCGCCGGCGATCTGTTTCGCCGATGGCCTGGCGCATGGAATCGGTCATGGTATCGGCGTACAAAATCGCGCGGGCCTCGAGGTGGCGCGCGCAGCGGCCAATCGTTTGGATCAAAGAGGTGGTGCTGCGAAGGAACCCTTCCTTGTCGGCGTCGAGAATGGCGCAGAGCGAAACTTCCGGCAAATCCAGGCCTTCGCGCAAGAGGTTGATGCCGATGAGGGCGTCAAATTCCCCACGCCGCAAATCGCGCAGAATGCGAACGCGCTCGAGCGTTTCGATTTCCGAGTGCAAGTAGCGGCATTTCACGCCTACCTCGGTGAAATATTCGGCCAGGTCTTCGGCCATGCGCTTGGTGAGAGTGGTGACGAGAACGCGCTCGTTGCGGCCTGCGCGAATTCGAATTTGTTCGAGCAGATCGTCCACTTGGCCTTTTACAGGGCGAACTTCCACTTGCGGATCGACGAGTCCCGTGGGGCGAAGCACTTGTTCGACTACGACACCGCCAGATTTCGTCAGCTCGTAGGGACCCGGAGTAGCGGAAACGTAAACAGCCTGATTCACGCGATGTTCGAATTCCTCAAAGTTCAGCGGCCGGTTGTCGAGCGCGGAAGGCATGCGGAAGCCGTAATTAACGAGCGTCTGCTTGCGCGAACGGTCGCCGTGATACATCCCTCGAATTTGCGGGATGGTCTGGTGCGACTCGTCGATGAAAAGTAAAAAATCGGACGGCGTGTAATCGAAAAGCGTGGGCGGAGCTTCTCCGGGCAAGCGCCCTGAAAGATGGCGCGAATAATTCTCGATACCGTGGCAATAGCCGATGGTACGCATCATCTCGATATCGAAATGCGTGCGCTGGACCACGCGCTGAGCCTCGACAATTTTTCCCTGGCGTTCGAGCTCGCCCTTCCACCAGTCAAGCTCTTCATAAATGCTCTGAATCGCGCGTTCTTTTTGATCGGCGGGAAGTACATAGTGGCTTTTAGGATAAATCAGGATGCGATTGATTTCGCTTTCGCCAGGCCGAGTACGAATTTCGCCGGTGAGAGGATCGATCTTTCGGATAGCTGTGATTTCGCTGCCCCAGAGCTCGATGCGCACGGCGAGATCGTCGTAAGGCGGATAAATTTCGATCATATCGCCGCGAACGCGAAAAGTGCCGCGCTTTAAATCTTCTGAGCGCTCGTACTGAATTTCGACCAGCTTGCGCAGAATGGCTTCGCGAGCGACGGATTGGCCCTTTTCGATAAGCTGCATCATTCCGTAATACGCTTCCGGAGAACCGAGGCCGTAAATACACGAGACGGAAGCGACTACGATGACGTCGCGGCGTTCAAAGAGCGAACGCGTGGCGCTCATGCGCAGCTTGTCCAGCTCGTCGTTGATCGTCGATTCTTTTTCGATGTAGGTGTCGCTCGAAGGGACGTAGGCTTCGGGCTGGTAATAATCGTAATAGCTGACGAAATATTCGACCGCGTTATTCGGAAAAAACGAGCGAAATTCGTGGAAAAGCTGGGCCGCGAGAGTTTTGTTATGCGCCAGGACGATGGTGGGCCGATTAATTTCCTCGATCACTTTGGCCATCGTGAACGTTTTTCCCGAGCCGGTGACGCCGAGAAGAACCTGCTGGCGTTCTCCGTCTTTTATGGCGTGGATAAGCTGTGCGATGGCTTCGGGCTGGTCGCCGCGCGGCTCGTAGTCACTGGCTAATTTGAAGTTCATCGGGAAGCCCTCAGATGCGGAAAATGAGCTGTGCTGAAAACTTTGATTATATCAAAAATCGCAAATCGCTGCTGAGGAGCAAAATGACTCGTCAGGCAGAGAGATTCAGGGCTGCGTCTGTGCAGACGGCGGCAGCGCAGGAAGAAGCGTGATTTCGGATTGGCTTTCGACGTGCCCGGTGTAATGCATTTTCGAACCAGAACGCGTGCTGAGGATTTGGACGTCCATATTTTGCGTGGCAGTTTGTGTTGAACGGATCAAGACGCCAGTAGAGAGCGAGATCGTTTCGAGGCTTCCCCCTGAACCAGTCCATGTGCCGGAGGTGTCCAAGGCTTGGCGCGCGTAGTCATCCGGCGTGGCGTCGCCATTTCGATTGATTTTGAATTGAGTGACGATCACGGCGCACGATGCGCTTGCGCTTTCAGGCTGGACCGTAGTAGCAGCTTTCGGCGTGCCATCGGTTGAGTTGCACGGTTCGTCGCGGAGATAGGTGGATTGGTTTCGCCAGATAAGACCGCCCAAAGCTACGCCTTCAATCGGGCGTTCGCTGCTCCATTTCTGTCCAACCTCAATTCCCTCTTTCGGGATGCGCGCGCTGGAAGAAAGCCCGTTCATCCAGGAGTGAACATTTTCAGCGACGGATCGATTTGCGAGCAGATCGTCGAGCCCCGCTAAATGAACGAGCTGGCCGTCCGGCTCGATGGTGTATTCGAGCGAGCGGCCTTCCAGATTTTTGTATTGGTCCGGAATGTTGGAGCCTCCGGGATCGTATGCATCGCTTTCAAACGTGGCGCTGGATTTTTCGTAGGTGGCGCGAATGCGAACGCTTCCCGCAGGGTCGGTATTGCCGGACAGCGGATTCAGGATATCAAGCCGCAGAATCAGGCTAACAGTTTCCTTCGATTTGGAGGCGGCTTCCGGATTCTCGATGGGCGTTTCCATTTTGTTGTTCGCAGCGGTGCGCGTTTCAATCTGGTAGCGCAAGGTTTGGCCCGGCGTGAACTTCGGGAATAGATGGACGCGGCTTGAGGGCGTCGCACCCAGGGACAGCGCGAGCAACGCGAGGCCTACCATCGCGACGGCGGGCGCAAAATATCGGACGTTGCGCCCCGTAAGCTTAGCCTTCCGATGCATTGGTGAACGCTAGCACAGTGATTTAGACGTAGCAAACCAACCGATGCTTAAGATGAAGCTGTACAATACGTCTGCCGTGGAATCCCTAAAATACTGAGCGAAATGCCCAGGAGCGTTTCTTATGAGCCCAACTGAGACCGTCCTTCAATTTATGGACCGCATCAACGAGCGCGATGCGGACAAGCTCGCCGAGTTAATGACCGAGGATCACGTGTTCATCGACTCTCTGGGAAACTCGGTGCACGGTCGCGAGAAGATGCGAGCCGGGTGGCGAGGCTATTTCGCACTTTGTCCGGACTACTGGGTTTCCCACGAAGAGATTTTTGCAAATGGGAACCTCGTCGCCGTGTTTGGCTCGGCAGGCGGCACCATCGCCGAAAATGGCAAGCTTCCTCCAGAAAATAAATGGCGGACATCAGCGGCTTGGCTGGCAGTGGTGGAAAATAGCTTGGTGAAGGAGTGGCGCGTTTACGCCGACAACAAGCCGGTTTACGACATCCTCGCGAAATCCAAACCGCACGGGCAACAGTAAGTTCACGCAGTCTGCAGATTCCTGCTTCGCACGGCGCAGCCAACCCATTCTTCTACTTTTGCCTTAAGGATGCGAAGCAAGTGCAGGGATGCGGGCTAGCTCCGGAACAGAGAGCGGGCCGGTGAGACGATAATCCAAGGAACGCGCGCCGCGAGCCTCTTCCTCGGCTTTGAGGACGCGGAGTCGAAAATCGAGATTGTGGGCGAAATCCAGCGTGCCGACGGCGTTGATTTCACCTGACGGAGCCAAGAGCAAAAGTTCGGCAAACTTGATCTCGCGGTCACCGCATGTGAACGCAGCAGAGACTTGGTTAAATGAACTGACGCCCGGGCGGCCGGCGCCTTCGCGCAGGGAGTCCATCAGGCTGAGGTTGCGAAATTCAGCATCGTTCACGCGCGCTTTACCTTTACAAGCGAGCGAGGCCAGCAGATCAGACTTCGTAGCGCCGCGCGCATGAAGAGCAAATTCGCCGGAAGCCGCACCCGCAAACACATTCTCGAAAGTCGGCGAGTCCGCGGAAAGCGCGGCCAGATCGACGCGCAAGAAATCCACGTTCAGTCGATACGACGGAATTGCGGCAAAATCCGCGTCAAATGATGCGCCAATGTTGCCCCCATAAAATTGGCCATGGGCGTTGGTTAGATCGATGTGATGGCCTTCCACTTTCAGGTCGCCCTGAAGCCGCCGTACGACCACCGGAGCCAGCGCGAATTGGTCGATGGTTATGCGGCCGGTAGCGTGAAGATTGTCAGTCACTGCATTCGTCGGTGCGCGAGGATTCAAGAACGGCAGCACGCGATCGAAAAAACTTTCCCGCCACTGCGGATTGAGCCAGCGATCGACATCCGCCACCGCCAGATGATCTGCCGAAAGCGCGAACTGCCATCCGCCGGATTCGCGCCGGTCGAACGAGCCGGCCCAACGGGCGCCGAACGCCGCGGCAGATGAGAGCGAGATGTGGTGAGAGCCCGGTCGCCAATCCGCGTGAGCCCGAATGTTTTCGATGGGCTGATTCAGGAACGGTGTTCGAAGCGACATTTCGCCGGATTCCCCTCCCCAGTCGATCGAGCCTGTCGGTTGCGTGCGCCAGGGAAACGCGGCGCCTTGCCAGCGCAAATCGCAACGCACAGGGCCGGCGAGGTCCCATCCCCGCGAAATATTCCACCCGAGGGCGCCGGCCGTGGCGATCAGGTCGCGTGCTTGCGTCAGATTGCCGATAAGATGAAACGTCGGGAAATCGGACGAGCCAGGTTTCGTGGACGCTTCCATACGGAACGAACTGGCGGAAGCGCCGAATGAGAGCGAGACGGGTGCGAGCGAGGCAACGCCGTCGTCGTAGTGAAACTGGAGGTTTCCAAGGCGAGCAGGAACGCGCAGACGAGAACCGGCAAGGTTAGCTCCATCGATCGCCACGACTGCGTGATTCATGCGCCAAGGCCAGCCTGAAATATTTCCGTCGACGCTCGCAAAACCATGAAGTGAAATATCGGGAGCGACATCCGAGTGGAACGCGCGGACCCAGGCGAGGACATCGTTCAAATCAATCAGAGAAGAAGTTACATCAATGGAAACCGCAGACGACCTTGGAGCAGAAGCCTGCGTTGTAATTTCCCAGCCGATGTGCCCGGAAGCACGAGCGTGAGAATGCGGAGCTTCAATAGCGGCGTCGGTCAGATCGAACCCGAAGGTCATCGGATTCCAGTGGATCTTCGCAAGTACGTTGAGAGCCGGATTGTCCGCGCGGAGCGCAAGATCCCAACGGTGAAGCTGCCTAAATTCGGCGCGCGACTGAATAGTCCAGACATTTTCTCGGTCTTCTGTTCGTGCATTCATTATAAGAGTCAGCATTCCGCGAACGCCATAATCGGAACTTCGCGCGAGGCGCAGCACATCCGGCAGCGAAGCGTCACTCCAAGAAGCATCAAGCTCAGCAGGCCGCAAGCGCGACGAAGTCCCACCCATGTGGCCGCTTACATGGAGGATGCCGGCCTGTTGCACGTTGACGGCTGCACGAGTTGGAATCGCTTCCAGGTCCATGACCCATCGGCCCGCGCCTGCAGGTTCCACGTAGCCCGTCACACCGACTAGCGCGAAAGGAAGTTTTTCATCGCCCCGTTTGAAATTGATCCGCCCTGAATCCACTTCGATGCGGCTGAAGCGTACGGACTGCGAGGTCGTGGCGGCAGCAGGTCCGCCCGAAACCGGGGATAAAGTGGAAGCCGGCTTGGGCAACCATTCCGCGAGATTCCAATCGCCATCCGGGTTACTGACCAGATTCAAACTCGGGCGCTCCATCGAGACAGTCCCAAGCTGAATGTGCCCCCGCAATAACCCTTGCCAGCGAAGACGTACCGTAAGCGACTCAGCCCTCAGAAAATACTCGTGCCCGAAGCGCGGATCTTCGCCAAACGTCACCGATTGCGCCTGCAGTGTAGGGCCGCCCCACAAACTGAAATTATAATTTCCAACTTGTACCGGCCTTCCGAAAGCGGTCTCGAGACGTGCGGTAATCCTTCCTTGCAGGCGGGTGTGGCGAATCAGCAGAGAAGTTCCAATCTGCGCGAGCCAGAGGAAAACGAAGAGCAGGACTATCCATTTGAGCCATCGGCTCCAGCCGTGCGGCCGCGCGTGAACCGACGGGAGCGGCTGTGATGCTGCGACGCTTTGGGAAAGAGTGTCTGACACAGCGGATAGCAGCCGAGGACCTTGCTAATGGACCTCGTGCATCATCCTGTGCCAGCGCGTTCGGCTAGGAAGATGCAGAAGATTTTGTCCAATCGCGCGCAGAGTGCCAAGGAACCCGCGATTGACGTAATCTTCGGAGGTGGCCTCGACCGACCAGTAAACCATAATTGGACGGCCCATAATAGCTCGGCGGTCCACAAAACCCCAATACCGGCTGTCCCAACTGCGATCGCGATTGTCGCCCATGACAAAATAATTATCCGCTGGAACTACGAGGTCACCGCCGTGGACGTGGCTCAGAATTTGTTCCGCCCATTCCGGCCGCAGCCCGATTTCGACGAAGTAGCGGTTTGCGGGCGGAAAATTATCGCCAAAGGGATCCTCATACGCAGGATCGTGAACCACATACGGCTCCGAAACTGGATCGCCATTCACATACACATGCTGGTTGATGATGCGAACGTGATCTCCCGGCAAACCGACCACGCGCTTCACGTAGTGCGGATGATCGTCGAAGGGAAACTTGAAGACGACGATGTCGCCGCGCCGAATCGCGCGGTAAGGAAGGAACCTGTCGTACCAGGCTCCGTTTCCTTCGAAAATAAACTTGTTTACCAGCAAATGATCTCCAACCAGGAGCGTCGGCTCCATCGACTGCGAAGGAATTTTGAACGCCTGCACGATGAAGGTGGTTCCAAAAAGAGCGAGAAGAACTGTTACCAAAAGCGACTCGGCATATTCGGCAAAGGTACTGCGTTTCGGCACTGACTTTAGGCGCTCGGGAGCGCCGGCTGAGATATTTGCCGGCTGCGCTATAGAGGTGTCTGCTTCCATGAACTCCTTCAGGCGGTCCCGTTGTTCGCTTCGAAACTTTCCAGCGCCGTTCGCGCGGCGCCCTGCTCCGCTTCTTTCTTGCTGCGGCCTTCCGATGCCGACAGTTTTTTGCCCGCGTGCCAAACTTCCACTTCGAATGTTTTCTGGTGTTCCGGCCCTGATTCGCTGCGGACGCGATATTCGACGGGGGGCCGCCCGCGCTGCTGGAGCCATTCTTGCAACGCGGATTTGTGGTCCGCGCGCTCCAGCCCGCCGGCGTGAATGGCCAGTGCAGGTTCAAGCAGCGTGCGTTGCAGGAACTCGGCCGCCGCTCCCAGGCCCGCGTCCAGATAGATGGCGCCCAGGATCGCTTCGTACGCGTCCGCGAGCAATCTTTTCTTGTCGCGGCCTCCGGTTTTTTCTTCGCCGGGTCCCAGCCGCAAATAGCTGCCAAGCTTCAGTTGCCTTGCAGCGGAATGGATCGACGAAGCGCTCACCAGCCGCGCGAGGCCTTTCGAAAGTTTCCCCGAATCCCAGTCGGGAAAAGTCCGGCAAAGCTGTTCGCTGGCAACGAGGCCTAAAACACGATCGCCCAGAAACTCCAGGCGCTCATTATCCGTATCGTTTGAATTCTGGCGGTGCGAGCGGTGTATTAAAGCCCGTTCAAGTTCCTCAGGGTTCTTAAATTGATGACCGAGGATCGCCTCGAGTTCTTCGCGTTCCTGTGCGGTCATGGTTGAGATAGCCTCGTTTACGGTTTAGGCCCGGCCGGTTGTGCGGACGCCTGTTTCTTCGCTTCATCCGTTCTCTGTTTGCAACGATCGGCCAAGGGACCGGGAATCTGGGCGCACTTCTGATATGCGTCCGCGGCTTCGCTGAATCGTTTCAAACTCTGCAGCTCTACCCCCATCACGTAAAAATCCGTAGGATCAGGCGTAGCAGCGATTTTCTCGCCGGCTTGCAGCTCGGTGATGGAATTGGCATAATCCTGACGGCGAAAATAAATCAATCCCAAACCGCTATGGGCCTGGGACAAGGCCTGCTCCTTCGTCTTTGCAAACTGCTCGTCTGTCAGATTCGCGGGCTTGGGTAGTTTGGCGAGTACTTCGAGCGCATGCTTCTCATTGGCTTCGGCTTGGTTCAAGCGTTTCTCCGCGTTTGGATCGTCGGGATTGTAATTGTGCGGGATCACCCAGCCTGTGATCACGAGCACGGTAACGTCATCCGGGTTTAGCGCCAGCGCTTTATCGCTCGCATCATACATCTTGTCGAACTGCTGTTTATCAAGGTAATCCTGCATCAAGCGTGCATAAATCGGCTCCACGTATTTGCTTTGCGGATACTTAGCGAGAAACTGCTGGCCAAGATTAATTCGGAGATCGGCTTGTTGCGGCGCGTTCGCATCGTAAAAGGCCTTGTAAGCTTTTTCTTCCTCAGGATCAATTTTGGGCGCTTCGGCCGGCGCTTGCGGCGCGTTTAGCGGAGAAGCTTTCCCCGCCGGAGCAGGCGTCGGCGCCGGTTGCTGCTGCTGTTGTTGCGGCTGCTGTTGGTACTGGGCGCTTGCGCCTTGCGCCAACGCGAGTCCCGCCACTATTAGTATCGCGATGGTTTGTAGCCCGCTGTACATTGCCCTGAAACTCATTTTTCACCCCCTGGTTGGTTTTTCCTGGCGCCCACTTCAAGGCACCCAGGCTTAAGGCTTCTCTGAACCTTTGCCGTTTTCGGGTGCGCGAGACTTATAAGCTGACTCCATGCCGCGCTGCGCCGCAACGCGAGCATTTTCTGGCGAGCCATCGATCGCCAGAGCGGCTCGATATTCAATGAGCGCCTGGTCGCGTTCGTCCTCGAGATCATGCATGCGGCCGAGATACACGTGCGACCAAGCCAGGATCGAGGGGTCTGACGTCGCGCCGAGACGTGGCGAACCCGATGCCGTCGATCCGGAAGCAGCGACGAGTTGCTCGAATAATTCCCTAGCGCGGTCTCCGTCACCCGAAAGTATAGACGCAATGGCCAGTCCGTACAGGGCTCGCGGCTCATTCGGATATTTCTCCAGAATTTTTTCGAATGTAGCCGAAGCGGCTGGAGCGTCCTTCAGCGCGATTTGATGATCCCCTTCTGCCAGCCGGCGATCGAGCTCGGCAGACTGCGTTTCCGGCGCCGCAGCCTTCTGCACAGGCTCCGCCGTCTCCTGAAAAGGAGCAAAAGTGAAATTCTGCAAACGCTTCAGCTCCGCCGAAACATCAATACCCGCGATGAGATCGGGGAAATAATACGTCATCGCCGGCTCGGACTTCTCAAACTTTTGCAACTGGGTTACGAACGGGCGCACGAGAATGAATCCGGCCTTGTCGTCTTCCACCAGCGCCGCCTCAAGTTTTTCCGGCGTGAGACGGCGCAACCGCAACTCCACGGCCTTGATTAGGCATTCGTCGGTAAATGAGAGAAAGTCGGTGCGGTATTCCGTAGGGAGTTGAGGCGCGCGCGCAGCGATATTGAGCAGCCCGTACTTAGTTTCAACTTGCCTGCGATATCGAAGTGGAAGAGGGTCCAGCATGAAATGCAGATAGGCGTGCTGGATATCGTCAATGGGAAGCTGTGCGCCCGTTCCCACAACGATCGCGTAATGGTCGCCGAAATTGCGGAAGTTTGTGCGATTGCCCACCAGCGGCTCAACGAACACAGTAAAGGTGCGCCCTTGCATAGGCTTCAGAATTTCGCGCAAGTAGGCGTTTGATATCGTAACGATGCGTCGGACCGGCGATTGATAGCGG
This sequence comes from uncultured Acidobacteriota bacterium, assembly GCA_963698005.1. Classification (GTDB taxonomy): domain Bacteria; phylum Acidobacteriota; class Terriglobia; order Acidiferrales; family UBA7541; genus Palsa-295. Next base: position 36,411 of record OY969113.1, on the reverse strand, counting down.
CTGATGGCGCGGTTGTATTCAGGCTCGATTTGGGTCCAGCGAATATCGAGATGGGCCTCGTGGTAAAAAGCCGCCAGTACTTTCTGAAATCCCTCCAGAGCGGCTACGTCAGGAGGAAGAAAATCCGCATTGCCTTGATATTGAAACGTCGGCGGCGGCCCCGCGACCAAGGCGAAGGTAATGTAGCGCGAGAGTGTTTCGCCCGAATCAGCGAGGTTGTGGTCGCGATAGAACTGGCGAAGAGCATCGGTGGCAGGGCCCTGAAGTTTCAGCAGTTCTCCCCGCAACGCGAGACGCGAAGGCATTTCTGCGAGGGTACTTTCCTCCGCGTCAAATCCCGCGGCGTCCAGCGCGCACATCGTCGCAAATAATTGCTGGCTGGCTTCCACGCTGATGCCGCTGGTCCACTGCTGCGCAGGCGCTGCCTGCCCGTAGATTTTCGAGGCAGCCGCGATCCCCAGCACAAACAGGGCGGCGGAACACATGAATATGGGATGCGACTGAAAAAACCTTCGAATGGCCGAACTCCTCGCGCGCTTGCGATCACCGCAAGTGATGCGTCCCGTTGCCGCATCCGCTCGCGTTACGAACACTAAACTCTAGCGGTCGGCCGCGACAGAGTCAAGAAAACGCGCCGAGAGTTAACCAGGCGCGGTTTGACAGGGTTTTGGCTGGGGCTTAGAATGCACGCCGATGTCTTCTCCCCTCGTCATCGGTCAGAGTCTCGGCCACTATCGCATTATTGAGAAGCTCGGCGGTGGCGGCATGGGTGTGGTTTTCAAGGCCGAGGACACGCGATTGGGCCGGAGCGTGGCGCTGAAATTCCTGCCCGAGGAAACGGCCCAGGACGTTCAAACCATCGAGCGATTTCGGCGCGAGGCGCGAGCCGCTTCTGCATTAAACCATCCGAATATCTGCACGATTTATGAGACCGGCGATTACGAGGGACACCACTTTATCGCTATGGAGTTCCTCGATGGCACCACGTTGAAACATCGGATTTCCGGCGGGTCCATGGAAACCGATAGCGTGCTCGATCTCGGTATTCAGATTGCCGACGCGCTCGAAGCCGCTCACGCGAAGGGTATCGTCCACCGGGACATAAAGCCGGCGAACATATTTATCACCGAGCGCGGGCAGGCCAAGGTCTTGGATTTCGGCCTGGCAAAGCTTTCGCTTCGACACGCGGGAGAGGCTGCGGAGGCAGCTTCAGCCGGACCGACGATGACGGGTGCTGCGCACGACAACCTCACCAGCCCTGGCACAGCTCTTGGCACGGTTGCCTACATGTCGCCCGAGCAGGCACGCGGCGAGGAATTGGATTCACGCACCGACCTATTTTCTCTGGGCGTCGTACTGTATGAGATGGCCACGGGCCGAAGGCCATTTCCCGGCAACACTTCCGCGCTGGTATTCGAAGCCATTCTAAACCGCGCTCCCACTTCGCCGTCGCGTTTGAATTCCCAGATTTCCGCCGAGTTGGAGGAAATCATTGAGACCGCGATCGAGAAAACCCGACGGGCCCGCTACCAGACGGCAGCAAAGCTGCGCGACGATTTGAAACAGCTCAAGCATGATTCTGGGTCCGGGCGCACTCCGGCGGGAAGTGGTGCGGAGAAATCTTTGGCCGTGCTCTATTTCGAAAATCCGGGAGGCGCCAAAGAAGACGAATATTTCCGCGACGGAATCTCGGAAGATATCATCACCGAGCTTTCGAAAATCAAAGAGCTCTGGGTCCTGACGCGCTCTGCCGTGATGGGCTACCGGGACAAGCCGACCAGCGCCCCGGACGTCGGGCGAGAATTAAACGCCGCCTACGTTCTCGAGGGTAGCCTGCGTCGCGCGGGAAATCGCTTGCGCATCACCGCCCGGCTGGTGGAAACAGCCACCGCGCGCTCCGTGTGGGCGGAACGCTACGACCGCCAGATGGAAGATGTATTCGCAATTCAGGACGAGATCGCGCAGAGCATCGCCAAGGCGTTGAAATTGATACTCACGGAGCAAGAAAAGCGCGCTATCGAGAAGGCTCCTACAACCGATGTTCAGGCCTACGACTATTACCTGAAAGGGCGCCAGTTTTTTCATCAGTTCCGTCGAAAGAGTTTTGATTTTGCGCGGCAGCTCTTCGCTCGCGCCATCGTAATTGATCCGAAGTATGCGCTAGCCTATGCCGGCGTCGCGGATTGCTGCTCGTTTATTTATCTTTGGTGGGACGCGAGCGACGACAACAGGAAGGAAGCCGAAGTGGCCAGCCGCAAAGCGGTTGAGTTGGATCCGGAGCTGGCAGAAGCCCACGTCTCGCGCGGATTGACGTTTCAAATGACCCGAAAGTACGAGGAAGCCTACAAGGAATTCGAGACGGCTATCCAGCTTAACTCAAAGCTTTTCGACGCTTACTATTTTTACGCCCGGCTTCGCTATCAGCGAGGCGAACTCGAAAAAGCTGCGCAATTATACGAACGGGCTTGCTGGGCAAATCCGGAAGACTTTCAAGCTCCCATGCTTCTTGGCCAAACCCACTTTGGGCTGGGCCGCAAATTAGAGGGAGAAGCCGTGAGGCAACGGGCCCTGCGAATCATCGAGAGGCATCTCGAGTTGCATCCGGATGATGCGCGAGCGCTCTATCTGGGAGCGGCCGGACTGTTTCAAGTGGGCCAGCGAGAGCGCGCTCTGGAGTGGGCTCGGCGCGCGCTGTCCGTTGATCCGGACGATCCGATGGTTCTCTACAATGTCGCTTGCAGTTACGCTTTGCTAGGCTTAACGGAGGAAGCGATTGGGTGCCTCGAAAAAGTAATGGCACAAAGCTCCTCCGGTTCATTGCATAAAGTTTGGGCAGAACAAGATTCGGACCTCGATTCCCTCCGCAGCAATCCTCGCTTTCAGGCTTTACTGAAATCGTTGTAAATCCGTATTCGCAGGCGCCTGATTTCCGCTATGTCGTCCCGGGTGGAAACTGCCATGTGCGTTAGAATAAATGTGGGACAGGTGGAGGAAATGCCAACACATCGAATGGAGCTAGATGGGGGAGAGCGGTGGGGCGGGCGTCTCAGGATATAAGCGCTCAAACTCCGGGTCGCCGTGAAGGAGGAGGAGGTCGGGGTCGCGGCGCGCCCAGACGGAGTCCTTGGAACCAGCTTCCCAGGCTTTGCGCAAGGCATCCAGGGCCTCCGCCTTTTTTTTCAGGATGCAGTACACGCAAGCCACGTTATAGAGAATTGATGCTTCGTTTGCGCGCAAGGTGACCGCCAGGTTGAGTTCGCGCAAGGCGTCTTTCTCTCGTCCCAATTCGGCGTAGTCGGAGCCCAACAGAATGCGCGCCCGCGCGTCTTCGGGCACTTGTTTCAAGTGGTTTTCGAGCGCCACCATCCTTCGGTGGATCATGTTGTGCTTTGCTTCTTCTTTGCCCATGGCGCCGAGGGAGTTCTTGATGGGCACATAAACATTGTAGTCCTCGCCGCTCGCTTCGATGGCAGTTTCCGCAACGTCCACAACCTCCTGGTAGCGTCCGGCGGCAAACAGGGCGCGGCAAAGCAAGTAATATGCGCCGTCGCAGTCATGTTTGCGTTCGATGGCCTTTTTGATCATGCGCACAGCCTCGCTGTACAGTCCAGCGGCGTAGAGCACCCAAGCCTGGCTGACGTGCGTTTCGGGCAGGTCCCAGCGCAGCGCCACGGCCCTGCCGGAAGCCTCGCGAGCGCGTTCGACCCACACCTGATCGCGGCTGAAAAAGGAGTAGTACATCGCGCAGGCGTTGGCGCAGGAGGCGTAGGCCAGGGCGAAACTGGGGTCCAGGGCCACCGCGTTTTCGAACATCTGCAGAGCAAACTCCACGTCTTGGCGGGTCAGCCGTCGCGCGTAGCGCTTGCCGCGCAGGTAGAGATCGTAGGCTTGCGGGTTCTCCGTGGGCTTGTCGGCCAGGGCTTCCAATTCCTGCGGCGAAAGCGTTACGCGCAGGGCCTCGGCGATTTTGCGGGCCATTTCGTCCTGCACTTCGAAAACGTCCTTCATCTCGCGATCGAAGCGTTCCGACCAAAGCGGGAAATCCGTGTGCGTATCAATGAGCTGAGCGCTGATGCGCAGCCGCGCGCCGGCGCGGCGCAAGGTTCCGGTCAGGACGTAGGCTGCGCCGAGCTGCTGGCCAATCTGCGCCGGGGTCACCGGTTTATCCCGGAACGCCAGAACGGTGGGCCGGGAGAAGGTGTTTAGTCCCCGGATTTTGGAAAGCTCGGTGATTACGTCCTCGGTGATGCCGTCGCGCAGGTATTCGTCTTCCTTTGCGCCGCTCTGATTTTCAAAATAAAGCACCGCAACTGACTTCTTCGCGGATGCCGCGCCGGCCGCGGGAGCAGTTGACGATTCGCTCTTCTCGACCGCCGGGCGGCGGCTCGAATCCAGGTCGCGCTTGATGCGTTTCAGGTCGGCGCGAAGTTCTCCGGCGGTCTGGTAACGCAGGTCTGTATCTTTCTCGAGCGCCTTGCCGAAAACGTTTTCCACCGCCGCGGGCAGGCGCGGGTTTAGCTCTTTCGCAGGCGCGGGCGCAGAGTGCAGGATTCCATCAAAAATTAATGCTGAGGTCGCGCCGGAAAATGGAACCGAGCCTGTAGCCATCTCATAGAGCACGACGCCGAGCGAAAACAAATCCGACCGTGCATCCAGTTCTTCTCCGCGTGCCTGTTCCGGCGACATGTACGCCACCGTGCCCATAGCACTCCCCGGGCTTGTCAGTTGGTCTCTATCAAGCACATGCGCTTGCGTTCGCATCGAACTCGCGCCCACAGATTCGGCGGCGTGCTGGTGCACCGAGGTCAGTTTCGCCAAACCAAAATCCAGGACTTTCGCTTGACCATGCTCCACCAAAAAAATATTCGCAGGCTTGATGTCGCGGTGCACGATTCCTTTCGAGTGCGCCGCATCGAGCCCGTTCGCGACCTGAATGCCGATCTCCAAAAGCTCCGATATTTCAATGGGCTTCCCGGAAATGCGGTGCTTCAGAGTCCGCCCCTCCAGCAGCTCCATGGCGATAAACGGACGGCCTTCGAATTCTCCAATGTCGTAAATGGTGCAGATGTTGGCATGATTGAGCGCCGACGCAGCGCGCGCTTCGCGCCGAAATCGCTCGATGGCTTGCGGGTCCTGGGAAATATCGTCCGGAAGGAATTTCAGCGCGACATTCCGGCCAAGCCGCGTGTCCTTGGCCTTGTACACCACGCCCATCCCTCCGCCGCCCAGTTTTTCGAGCACGCTATAGTGGGAGATTGCGCGACCTATATAGGAAGAAGTATCAGGCACAGACGGTGGATTGTACGACAGCGCCTCCATCCAGGCAATCGCGTACGTCAAATAGCCAAACTCCTCGCGCGCTTGCGCACCAACGCAAGCCATGCTCCTGAACCTATGGGGAAAGCGGCTACTGCTGAGGTTTAGACTGCTGGGGCACCCGCTGCGTATCAACCGTTCCTGATGCTGAAGAATGAGAAGCACTCCTGTCGGACCGCGGAAATTCGTATACGCCGCGCGAATCGGACGCGACGATCAACCGGTCAGGTTCGACGATAATCGCGCTCGCGCGCAGGGGCCCGCCTTCAGGAGTGGCCATGTAATAGTCGCCAAGATAGTCGCCGTTCTTGTCGAAATGCGCGAGCACTCTACCAATCGCCGCCCAGATGTCCTGTGAAACGCGATCGACGCCCACAGCAGTGATCGTTGGTTTGTCATCCGACGCGCCCCCGATGTGATCGAGATTCACTTTCACGGTGCCGGTCAGGTTATAGAGGCCCTCACCGTAGCGGCCATGCCCACCGCCGAAGTGCATATCGTCGGGCCCTCGTTCAAAACCGCCGCGAGGATCTGACGTGCCGGTAGCCGGCGCCGAGAAAGCTTGAGTCTGCCTACCAAAAGAAGATCCGCCCGGCCCGCCTCCAAAGGACGTTCCTCCTAATTGCCCAAAGCCTCCGATACCGGAAAAAAGTCCCTGCCCTAAGCCCATCCCGCCAAACATTCCTCCGCCTCCGAAGCCGCCCATTCCGCGACCCGTCGCTCCTATATTTGGCCCTTGTCCCGCGGGCTGTGAAAAAGAAAAGAGACCCTCGGAACTGTCGAAAGAGTTGTTCGACCCAAAGGGATCGCCGGAAGACGAATCCGGCGCAGTGAATAGTAATGCGTTGCCCGTTCCGTCCAGCAAAGGCGACCCCTGCGAGTCTTCGCTGGTTCCCGAGCGTTTCGGCTTGCCTCCCAAATGGAACTGCAGTGAATTTGCCTGAAAAGTTCCCTGCGCAGACACCATCCCGCCGCCGGCCGTGCCACCGGGCCCGCCTCCTCCTGGGCCTGACGCAAGACCTGTCGACAGAATGCCCGCAGTGGCGGATTGCGCTGTTGCCGGACCTTCACCTATGCGTGCGCCCAAACCGGGTGACAAACCGCCGCCGAAAAATAGATCGCCCTTATTGCCGATAGCGGCCCAGGTGTTGTATGAATCAGAAAAGCTCGTCTCGCTGAAATTTACCCCAAATTGGACGCGGTCGTTCGGGGCCGGAGCGATCGATGGCGCATACAAATTCGCGGCCAAGGTAACGTCCGTCGCGGCATAGCCGAAACGGTCGTATTTGCGAACGGTCGGTTCGGGCAGGCTGGTAAACGCGAAGTAAATGTCGGCGTTTCCATCGCCGAAAACTTTTCCGAGGTTCTGCAATTGTTTCAACGGATCCGCGCCGGCCTCGGAAGGATCGCCGAAGCTGCGAACCAAATCCCCTTGATCGGTCCGAATTTCCACCAGACGCTTCGAGCGCAAAGTTGACACGGCGAACTGGTTGTCTGGAAGCGCGACCACGCCGGTGGGAGCGAGGACCGGGATGCTTTTGAGCAGAGACCCGTCGGGCGAGAAAATCTCAACCGCGTTTGCGGCACGGTCGGCAACGAGCAGGAATCCATCGCTATCCAGGTCGAAATCGACAGCGTACTGAATCTTGCCGGTTTCGGCACCCGCCCGCGGTATCTGGCCGATCCGTTTTCCCTGGGGACTGTAAATCCAAATCACACTGGGAGGCGTCGCGAGAACGTAGTAGCACCCCGCAGAGTCGCGCTTCATGGCCGTGACGCCGGAGGTGACTTCCGGAAGCACGCGAGCCTGAGACCGAACGGCGCTTACAAAACCTTGAGCGTTAACGGGACGTGGGACGGCAAAACCAGTAACAAACAGAGCTACGCAGGATAGCCCCCGAATCCCCCATCGCGAACGACGGAACATAGCACGATCCCCTGTTCAACGGAAGTGGTCTGCCTTCCTATAGTTCCTCTTGACGTATTGGGAGTCTAAAAGTTCCAAAAATGTTGCCAGCAATGTTGGTGGGAAGAGTACGGTCTAGAATCCTACCGGGCTTGGGTGATTAGCGACTGACTCGCCTGTGGTATCGCTGGAAGTGACGGAGCAGAATCGGGCTTTTATCCGTGAACGAGGACTTCGCTGAAGCTCAGCAGCACCTGTCCGCCGCCAGTCGGACGGCCGAAGCTTATCTCAGGTCGAAACCGCGAAAATAATAGAACCTGATCGATCTGATGTTTCACTGCGGCGTCGTGGGGGCCGGAAAGAATATCGTAGGATACAACTTCACCTTGCGCGTTCAACGTGGCCTGCAGCACCAATACACCCGAATTCGGGTGGCCTTCGGCGGCCACGACTCCCGGGACGGGAAACGGCGCCAGACTTTCCAGGCGCGCTGGTTGAACCAGGTTCAAGGGCAAATCATTTGCTACCACACCCATCGGAACGCCGATCAATACGTTCTGCACAATCAGGACAAAAACCACCAGCGCCGTAAGAATTCCGCCGGTCGCCGGAACAGCAAGCCGGCCAAAAATATCTTGGAATCCCAAAAATGCGCGAGACCAGGAGCGGCGAACGCCGCCCCACAGAGAAACTGAGTGTGCCGCTTGTACGCGGATGCGCATCGCCAAATCCGCCGGAGGAGCAACGCGCTCAACCTCTGCCAAACAAACGGAGAGCCGGCGATAACTTTCCAAGACGTCGCGACATTCTCCGCAGGAATCCAGATGCTCGCGAACGATGGCATGGTCCTTCGACGGAATCGCCCCATCCACATATCCGGGAAGGCGCCGTGCCGCCTCGCTGCAATTCATCGCGCACCTCCACGTCGTCTTGTTGCGAACGATATGGCGCCAGCGGCCCGTTGCGTCGATGGTGTCGGAATCACACGGATATTTGACGGACGGGCCGAAGACGGGTGCGCGCTGCTCTGCGGCGTTTCAGCGAATTCTGCCGCACGAGGAACGCGCAGCATGGGCTCAAGAATCTCCCGCAAGTCGCGCCGACCGCGCAAGATTCGCGATTTCACCGTGCCTACCGAAACTTCGAGCACTTCCGCCACCTCTTCGTAAGACAGCCCTTCTAAATCTCTCAAAATTACTGCGCTGCGAAACACGTCTGGCACTTGCGCGAGCGCCCTGCGCACCACCGATTGCATCTCAGCCGCTTCCACTTGCTCCAGCGGCGTCGCTTCCAGGTCCTTCAGATCGAGCGCCGGGTTCCTCCCTTCCACTTCGGCGTCTATCGAAACCTGTTGGCGATGATGCCGCCAGCACCAGCGCCGATGGTTCAACGCCTGCCGCACCGAAATTCGGTAAAGCCAGGTCTTCAGCGAACTGCCCTGTCGAAACCCGTGAATCCCGCGAAACGCTCGCAGAAAAACCTCCTGCGTCACATCAGCGGCATCGGCAGCGTCTGAAAGGATGCCGTAAATCAGGTTGTACACCCCGGCGTGATAATAAGTGACCAGCCAGTCGAATGCCGCGTCGGACCCCGCCTGAAGCTCCGTCACCAAGACGGCTTCGTCGCGGCCCCACGGCAAAGTTTGTGCTAGGTCGGACATGCCTTCAGCCGGTCTCCCTTCAGGGCGTGTCCCTGCTATCTTTAGACACCGCTCAGCCCTGATTGTTACCAGCATAGCAGAAATTAAACGCGTGGGTATGTGCCGAAGGTACTACGCCGGTAAACGGACTGAGGGGGCGCAAGTCACTGAAAGGATAGGGAGGGTCGGTGAGTGGCGACTCTACGTTGCGCAGAAGTTGGCGCAACGCTCGTCACCGTTCATCGGGAATCGCTCGCCTTAACCGGGCTCGGGACGCCTCTGACGAGATTCGAGGCCAGGTCCACCACAATAATACCGAACCGCCGCCTAATGCCATGACCGCGCCTACAAGGAGTCCGCAAAGGTAGGCGTCGGTATTGTCGGGGTCGTGTGCTGGCGGACCAAGATGGCTCCAAAGATACATGCCTAAAAGAAGCCCCCCAAATCCCAACAGACACGCCATTATTAACGAAAAAAGAACGGCTGCAACCGCGCGCTTTCGTCGAGATCGGGTCATCGGAGTAATCGGAAACTGATCAACTAACGAAGAAATGGTGGAGCCGGCGGGGTTCGAACCCGCGACCTCCTCGATGCCATCGAGGCGCGCTCCCAACTGCGCTACGGCCCCACGGGAATGCAAATACTGTTACAGCTTTTATAGCACCTTGCGATTGCGAGCGTCAAACAAAGGCTGTCCGGGTTTCATGCGATCTCGACAAACTCGGGCTGAAAACTGAAACCGTGAAATTTACTTTGGTCCCTTGAACCACGCATACCCCACGCTAAACGTGAACAGCGCGTTGTAGCCGGGATTATGCGCGCCAAGGCTCGCGCTCGATAGATGGCCGACGGTGCCTTCAAGAAGCAACGCCCGACCCGGCTTGACGAACCAGTGCGCGCCGAACGCAGCCTGTGACGTGAAATTCACGTAAGAAGTATCTCCCGGCGGAATATTGTCTCTGCTGAAAACCACGCCACCCTCCGCGGCGAAGTACGGAACAATCGTCTTCCAGCTCGTAAAATTCCATTTCCAAATCGCCGGTTTGAAGCTGCCGCCATAAACCGCACTCTCCGGCGGAAAGACGACATAGATCGGCATCATGTCCACAGCCCACTCGAAATTCCCGCGAAAAATCCCGGAGAGGTGATCCGACGTCAGGACGCGTCCCGCGCGCCCCCCGGCATAAAAGAACTGCGTGTTGTCCGATTTGCCCAACCCGATTCCGCCGCCGCTGAATAATCCCAATTCCCATGCGCCTTTCTGGATCGGATTCGCGGGGAGATCTTGCGCCCCCACAGCCGCTCCCAGCAACATCGTCAAAACGAGCCCGGTAATAATTTTCATGCTCTCTCCCACTTGTGCGGTTCGCGTTGCCTGTAATCGAAGCGCGAAAGCTGAAACGCAGAGACTAAAGCCACGGCGCATTCCGGTCAAGCTCGTCGAACAATGCAGCGGGAAAAACAGGCTCGCGTAGAAACGAACGTGATTTCTCCCGCTCTTCGTCTAGAATAAGCGCCCTATGCCCAAAATAACTTTTCTCGGCGCAGCAGGAACGGTAACAGGCTCAAAGTACCTGGTGGAAGCAGAAGGCAAGCGATTGCTGGTGGATTGCGGGTTGTTCGAAGGCTCCAAAGATCTGAAGCAGCGAAACTGGAACAACCTGCCTATCGACCCTGCGACGATCGACTGGGTGCTGCTCACGCATGCACACATCGATCATACCGGATACCTCCCGCGTCTTGTCCACGCAGGCTTCGAGGGCCCCATCTTTGCCAACGCGGCCACCCGCGAGCTTTGCCAGCTTCTGCTTCCAGATTCGGCTCACTTGCAGGAAGAAGATGCGCAGTATGCCGCGAAGAAAGGCTATAGCAGTCACAAACCGCCTCTTCCGCTTTACACCGTTGCCGAAGCGCAAAATGCTCTCAATCTTTTCCAGGAGATTCCGCGCGCCGATACTTTTGAGATCAGCCCCCAGTTTTCCGTGAAGCCGCATGACGCCGGCCACATTCTGGGCTCAACTTGGCTCGAACTCACCATCACGGAAAACGGGAAGAAAACGCTGGTTGTTTTCTCCGGCGACCTGGGCCGTTACAATCAGCCCATCTTGAAAGATCCCGAGGCGCCCGCACGCGCGGATTTTCTGTTGTGCGAATCCACGTACGGCGACCGCGACCACGCAACCGGATCGGTGCCGGACCAGCTCGCGGATGTGATCAATCGGGTGGCCAAGCGCGGCGGCGTGGTGGTGATACCCGCTTTCGCCGTCGGCCGCACGCAGACTTTGATGTACTACCTGCGCCAGCTCGATGACCAGAAGAAAATTCCTCACCTCCCCGTGTATATAGACAGCCCCATGGCCATCAGCGTCACCGGCATTTACGCGCGTCACCACGAAGACCACGACCTGGATTTCACGGCCCTCGAGCAGCAAGGAGATAAAGACCCGCTGAACTTGGGCGATGTTCACATGACGCGCAGCGTCGAGGACTCAAAGAAAATCAATAACGTGAATTCTCCCTGCATCATCGTCTCCGCCAGCGGCATGGCTACCGGCGGACGCATCCTGCACCATCTGGATCGCAGGCTGCCGGACGATCGCAACGCCGTGCTGCTGGTCGGCTATCAAGGGCTGGGTACTAACGGGCGAGCTTTGCAGGACGGCGCGCAATTCCTGCGCCTCTACGGACACGAAGTGCCGGTGCGCGCCGAAATCGTGACGCTCGATCAGCTCTCCGCGCATGCCGGGCGCAGCGAACTTCTTCGATGGCTCTCGGGTTTCACCGCTCCGCCGCGCCAAACGTTTCTGGTGCACGGCGAGCCGGCCGCTCTCGATTCCTTTCACGGAGCCATCACCAGTCGCTTTCAGTGGCCCGTCACCGTGCCCGCGTACCTGCAATCGTTCGACCTCAATATGTAAAAGGTTTCACTGAGCGGTGCGCGAGATGCGAAGGTCGAGAAGCGGAAGGCTACTGCGCCGCAGCGGTTTGCGCGAAGGCGGGAATTTCGGTGAGATGGAATCCGAGCACAAACATCGCATGCGGTGCCACGCGGCCCCAGCGCGCAAGATCCCATTTCGCGCGCAGAAAACGCACTTCCGGTTTCAGCGTGAGGTCAAGAATCTGCCGCGTTTCCCCGCGGTAGAATCGCTGCGGCATCTTGAGCAGCGGCATTTTTCCCCAGGTCTGTCCGTCTTCCGAGCCAAACACGGATATGTCCACCGACTCCTGTTCGATCTGATCCTCAATGAACATCGAGCACAGAAAGGTACGCGTCTCGCTCGCTGCGATTTCGTACGGCTGCCCTTCCCCGTTGGCAGTCAGGCGAGTGTCCGGCGGAATCAGATCGAATTTCATGGCCTTGCGTGCTCCTGATTAAATCTCGCGGATTCTAACATAGCCGCGCACTTTTATTTCAGGCCCGCGTTCCGGAACCCACCTTCAGTTTCGCCAAGCGCTCCGCCGCAGCCTGAAATGTTTTTTCCGTTTTGCAAAACGTGAAGCGCAAATGCGTTCGGCCGTCGGCGGCATTTCGATAAAAGCTTGAGCCCGGCACCGCCGCTACGCCGATTTCCTTCACCAGGTATTTTGCGAACGCCACGTCATCCGGGAAGCCGAAAGCGGAGATATCCGTCATGATGTAATACGCGCCGCGCGGCTTGAAACAGCGGAATCCGGCTTCGGTAAGAATTCCCAGTAGCCGGTCGAGCCGAACCGCGTATTCGCGCGCCAGCGTATCGTAATAATCTTGCGGAAAATGCAAAGCTGCCGCTCCCGCTTCTTGCAGCGGCGCAGGCGCTCCCACCGTCAGAAAGTCGTGAACCTTCCGAATCGCGGACGTCGCTTCCGCAGGCGCAATCGCCCAGCCCACTCTCCAGCCCGTAACGCTATAAGTTTTCGAAAGCGCGTTAATCGTAATCGTGCGCTCGCGCATGCCGTCGAGCGTAGCCATCGAAATATGTTTCGCGCCGTCGTACAACATGTGCTCGTAAATTTCATCCGTAACAGCGAACGTATTCCAGCGCACGCAAAGATCTCGAATCTGTTCGAGCTCCGCGCGCTCGAACACCTTTCCCGTGGGATTGTTCGGCGTATTCAAGATGATCGCCTTTGTCTTAGGGCCGAAAACCGCTGCCAATTCCTGCGCATCGAATTTCCAATCCGGCGGATGAAGTTTGACGAATCGCGGCTGAGCCCCCGAAAGAATCGCGTCGGGCCCGTAATTTTCATAGAACGGCTCGAACACCACAACTTCGTCGCCGGGATTAATGATAGCCATCATGGCCGACATCATCGCTTCGGTCGAGCCGCAGCAAACCGTAATCTCCCGCTCGGGATCGATCGACAAACCGTTCGTCCGCGAGAATTTTTCAGCAATGGCGTTGCGCAGGGATTTCGCGCCCCATGTAATGGCGTACTGATTCACGTCCGCCGCAATCGCTTCCTGCGCCGCGCGCTTGATTTCGATGGGAGCTGAAAAATCTGGAAAACCCTGCGAGAGGTTCACAGCTTTGTATTGAATGGCGAGGCGAGTCATCTCGCGGATTACCGATTCAGTGAATTGCGCGGTCTTTGCGGAAAGCTCAGGGCTGGTGCTTGCGGTTTGCGGCGAGTCTGACGGGTTCATTTTGTTGGCCACCGTAAAGCTTGCGATAAATTAGCGCGTTGCGCGTGACGATCTCCACATACTCGCGCGTTTCGGTGAACGGAATCGAATCCACGAACTCCGCGAGGTCGCGGTACGATTGCCCCGCGGTCCACTGCGTCACGCGGTCTTCTCCGGCATTGTACGCGGCTAGCGCTGATTCGACACTCCCGAAATCATTTTTCAATCCCGCCACGTAAATAGTGCCGAGCCGCACGTTGTAATCAGGATCGAACAAAAGCGCGTGGGAATATTTCACCTTGGCTTTCTTGGCCAATAGGCGCGCTGTCTTGGGCAATAGCTGCATCAATCCAAGCGCGTTTGCGCCGGAGTGCGCGTCCGGCGCGAACGCCGATTCTTGCCGAATCAGGCCGGCTGTCAGCATAGGGTCAACTCCCGCGTGCGCCGACCATTGCCTGATCGAAGTGCCGAACGGAAGCGGGTAAGCGGCCAGCCAAACGTCGTGAGGCACTTGATCGAACGGCCGCGAATCCAGCTGCGGATAAATTTGCCGCACGGTGACGATCGCCGCTCCCACATGTCCCGCGGCTACCGCCGCCTGAGCGGCTTCCAGCAAGAGCCTCGGTTCGCCTGTGGCTGCGTAAGCTGCGCGCAATTCAAGCTCGGCGGAAGCGTCAAACGCAACTGAGCGCAACGCATCAGCGCGCGCCTGCCGCGCCATCGCGGCAGCGGGAATCGTATCGCCAACCGGCTGCGCTTTAGCCACGGGCGGAATCGTCGCTAACAGGTCCGTGTCCTCGGTGGGCTCCGATCCGATCGAGCGCACGCGCGCGGCAGCCAAACTCTCAAAATAATTCTGCTGGTAGCGCTCTTGCAATTTCCCGTAATAACTGCGCGCCAGCGGCAAATTCCCCGCTTCTTCAGCGAGGCGGCCAAGCCAATACAACGCGTCAGGCGTGAACTGCGAACCCGGATACTGCCGAAGATGCTGCGCCAGCAGTTGAGCCGCGTCTTGCTGGCGCTTTAGCACCGCAACCCAGGTAAATCGCCAATTCGAGGCCGTAGCATCGGGCGAGGTGGGAAAATTGTCCGTGAGGCGCTTGTAAAATCCGGCCGCGCGATCGCGATCGAGCTGCACCCAATAATAATTTCCAGCCAAAAAAAGTGAGACTTCGGCCCAATGGCTTGCCGGCGCGCGCGATACAGCCGATTCCACCGCGGCCGCCATGTCGGGCTCGCGTTGCTGCGATCGATACCACTGCGCGAGCGCATAAAATCTCTCCGCGTCCACGTCCGGATCTGTGATTTTGACGTCCGCCAGCGCGGATGGCACCGTCCCCAGTTGAACTTCGCATTCCATCACCCGCAACGTGGCGCGCTCACGGTCAGCGCCGCTAAGCTGCGACGCAAGACGCGAATACTCGTTGCGCGCATCGCCCCATTCCTTGGCATTGAAAAGCAACGCCGCGTGCGCAATCTGCTGTTCCACCGGGATAGCCGGAATTTGTTGGCCGATGTTGCTGCTGCGAAGAAAATTCAGTTTCTCGCCCGCCTCGCGAGCTTGTTCGCTGCCAGGATAGAGCGAATAAATCGTCTGATAATCCGCGGCGGCATCAAGTTGGTGCCCGGACTGCTCGCGAACTTCAGCGCGCAGGAAAAGAAGCGCGGGCCGCTGAACGGTTAGCGCGTATGCATCGAGCGCGGCCAAGGCCTCTTCCGGCCGGTTCAGTGCCAGAGCGGCGACGCCCAGGGATTGCAGGGCCTGTTCGGTCATCACCGAGTCCGGATATTTTTCGCGAAACTCTTGGAGCTGCGCCAGCGCGTCCGCGTTGCGGTTCAAAGCGATATTCGTTTCCGCGCTCCAGTACAGCGCGTAGTCGGCCAGCAACGGATCGTTTTTTGCGCGCGCGAGCCATTTCGCCGCTTCCGGGTAATGCGCCCTGTTGTAGTCGTAATAACCGAGCACCAGAGCAGCACGCATTCCGAGGACGCCGGAAGATTTCTGCATAGCGAGCGCGCTCAGCCGCGCGTACGCTGCCGACGGATTTTTTTGCTTCAAAGCGCGCGCTAGTTGTTCGAGCTGCTTTTCACCCGGTGCAGACGCGTGCGATTTTTTCGAAGCCGGAACTTTGTGCTGCGGTGCGATGCCGGCAAGTACGGGCAAAGACAAAATCAAGCAGGCTCCGCCCAAGCGAACGAGACGGAATGCGAATTTCATCCCGAGCGTTCTACTGCCGCAGAACGGGCGAGGGATAAGGATATTCTCCGAGGGTTTCGCTATCACCCTCACCGAGGATTTCCACCATCCACTGGTGGAAGTAATCCACTGGATGATCCTGAATCGCGCGAAACCGGCGATCGTATTCTTTGCGGGCTTTGTCGAGTTCACTGCGCATCCGATGACAAATATCTTTATGCTCTCGGCCGAGTTTAACGTCTTTCGGCCGTAATAGTTTGATGTCTTGCATGGAAACTTTGGCTGCACGGTTCGCGCGGCGATGCAGATCTTTCAGTTCCGGCGAGAGGCTGGCGACATCGAACGCCGCAACTTCCGGCTCAGCCGCAACAGGTTCGAGCGGAATCTCCGCCGTTTTGGATTTCGGCGGCGGCTCTTCGAGCGGCACATCCTCGGGAACCATCGTGCCCACAGGCATTTCGCCAGGTTCTTCCGCCCACTCGGATTCATACTCCGGCTCGGTGCTAGTCGGCGCGGATGCGGCGGCTTCCTCTTCTTCCACTTCTACAGCCGCGCTTGCAAGCGCGCGCGCTCGCGCGCCGGGGCTCGACTCTTCGCGCGGATTCAGCGCCACCGCGACAAAATTCGACAACACGGAAAGCCCCGCGGCCAGGGCAGCAGCCGATGTTTGCGCGCGAAGCAGCGCAGGCAAAGCGTTACTCGGCCGGCTCGACGAGCAAGCCGCAACCAGATCGGCGTATGCGTGCTGCAAGTCGTCGGCGGTGCGCTGGAGCGGAGCGAGATTGTCGCGCAGAGCGCGCGAAACCGCTTCTTCCAGTCCGTGCTCGAGCGAGTTTTGTCTCGCTTTCAAGGGATTCCCTGCCTCTTTTCGATTATGGAAACGGTAACGTGGTGTGTCAACTGACATTACGCACACACGTTCCTGACCGTGTATTGGCGTCTCGGGACGCAGTTTTCCGGCGCTAAGTTGCAGGAATTGGCGCCCATCCTCGCGAATGGTAGAATAGAGTCTCCCAAGGGGGCGACACGGTTTCGACGGAAGTTGTCGCGGCCCGAAGGCATGCCGGGACCCACCTACCCGTAATAGGGTGGAACAACACAACTGGCAACTCACAGTTGGCACTCGCAGCCTAACTTAAATTAGGCTACGCGCTTCCTCAGGCGTCACCTACGCGTTTGAGATGAGGCGTCACACAGTAGGCTGGTTGCCGCGTTTCGGTCCGTAATGCGGCGGCGAGATCATCGGACTAGTTGCTCGCGCGTCTTGCCCGCTCTGAGCGCGCGCGACGAAAAAATCGGAACGGGCTAAGCATGTAGTCTTCGCGCAGCAAGGCTTCTCGGACGGGGGTTCGACTCCCCCCGCCTCCATCTGCCGTCGCGCGTGAAACGCGCTATGGCAGATGCCCGCTGTAGCTCGTCTCTTCGAGCGGCGCGTCTCACTCGAACTCGACCGCGCTACGATTCACAGGCCCCAATTAGCCGACCAGCGCGAAATCATAGCGCTCGCGAACTTCATCCAGAACCTTCAGAAGCAGACGCCGAGCCCGTTCCGTCCCCAGCAAAGGCATGCGACGATAACAACTGCAGGTAATGAAGTGCAGTTGGCCCAGTCCATAACGGCGTCGGCGGGTGGCTAACCCTTCCGCGCGGCACCGGAGTGAACCCATGCACGATTGAAACTCGCGGGGGTGCCGAATCTTTTCTGCGCTTTCTGCAGAAAAGGTTCGGGGTTTGACGTGCTCCTGAATTGTCTTCAGCTTTTCGTTCTCCCCTTCCACTCCGGGCTCGGGCGGGTGGCCAACCCTACCACTGAAGTAAGCGCTCATCTTTTGCGGGTGGCGGGTGGCCAACCCTTCCACACCCGAAGCGAACGCTCATCTTTTGCGGGTGCCGCACTCTTTGCGGGGTTGGCAAAGGGTGCGGGTTCTGACGTTCCTTGTTGAGTCGACCTTCTCGAACTTTCATCTCGGTTCCACATCCGGCGTGCACCCACTCTTTTCTCCATACTGATAGAACCGGTAGCTGCTCCACGCCCACATCTTCGCGTCCGCCACCAATCCTCGCTTCACCGGATTCATGTGCATATAATTCAGCTTCTCAATTCTCTTCTTCCCGCTCCAGACATTGAAATCGTAAAACCGTCTCTGCCAGAAACTCCGCGGCATTTCTCCACGCTCGTCTCGCCATAGCGGCAATTGATTCGGATTCTTACGTCGGCCTTTCCGCCGCAGCGATAGCGCGACGCGTTGCTTCAGAGCTTGCATCACCGTGCTCGGATTTCCAACCTCCGGCTCGGAGATCAACAAGTGAATGTGTTCCGGCATCACCACGTATCCCACCAGCGAGAACTGGTAACGCTCCCGCACTTCATCGAGGATCTTCAAGAAGACATCCCGCCTCTTCGCACTACCCAGCAGGGGACGTCTCCGGTAACAACTGCACGTGATGAAATGCAGATGCCGTTGCCCATAACGGCGCTCCAGTCGATTCTTCAACACCGTCATTCAACACCCGCACCCTTTGCCTACCCCGCAAAGAGTGCGGCACCCGCAAAGGAAGGTTCAAAGGCACAAACAACGGCAAATCACTTCAGCGTCAACTACCGCAGTGGTATCATTCCAAATTCGCCTAACGAAGAAAAGCTATTACGAGTGGGCGAACCCCAGCCACCGGCGGGTGGCGCACCCTTCCGCGCGGCACCGGAGTTTGCTTAAAGCACAATCTGAAAACCCGAACCCTTCACACCCCGAAGGGTTCGGCACCCCGCACGGGTCGAGGGAACTAAGTGGTGAACTGGTGGTGTGGTACTATCGGCCCGGGTGTCATGTCAACGCGAAAAATAATAAGAAAGGGTGCGCCACCCGCCAATAAAGGCTGATATTGGGAAAGCCGTCGCCAATGCATCGACCACGGGGAATTTCTGGGGTAGAGTCGTAGTTAACGGCCAAACTATCGTTTACAGAGCCTTTACCCTCGCCGACGGAACAATCAACGTGGGTACGTACACTGTAGGGGCACCATGAAGGACGACACGCGACCAACGGCAAAAGGGGAGCTTCGCGAACCGACAGAGGCGGAAGGGCTGTTGCTTAAACGGCTCCTCGATGCTGATTTCCCGGGTAGAAACGAATTAACTCCTCTACTGCATCGTGTTCTCGTTAGAACCATCGACGACGATAGTGGGTTGGAACTTCAGACTCAAGTCGAAGGGAAAGCCCCCGTCGTCAAGAGAGTCCCCGTCGAAGCCGAGGCGAAAGACACTGACGGGGTAATGATCCACATGCTGTTGCACGTCGTCGAAGGTAAACCCGTTGAGTTGGAGTTTTTCAGAGATGACGGGGCGACCGTGAAGAAAATGCCCTCTGCTTCTGCGTTCGAACTGATCGTGCTTCCACCTGTGCCCGAGAAGGGTTGGGCCAACGCTAATAATCCTTAATCGCAGCCAAACGGGTGCGTCCTAGAGCCTGCCAGCGCGATCCGGCGCAGTTTTAGGAGCGATCCCGGACTGCGGGTGAGCCGGTCCGGGAGCCTTTCCTTTAGCCGCCGATCCGTCCCGCCAGGCCCCGCCCCCCGAGCCAGCCGCCCAGGTGCCTCGCCTACCAAAGTTAGCCATGAAGTAGGGGATCAGCGGCGGTTGCTGGCGGTTAACGGGAAGCGCCGTAGAGCGCCCGAAGAAGCGGCGCTGACGCGCCGGGATGGGTATGACACGTCACCCCAAGTTGGGCGCTGTAGAGCGCCGGAAAGCGCTCTCGGTTAACGTATTCGCGCCACGCAAGTTAGGAAATCTCCGGCGCTCCAGAGGCGGGTGGCAAACCCTTCCGCTTCACACCGGACTTCAACCACGACTCGGATCGATTTTGCGGGTGCCGCACTCTTTGCGTTTTTCTTTTTGCAAAGGGTGCGGGTTTAGACGCCGCGCTCCCGAACCCTTCCGTTCGTCACCCCGCTCGAACCGCTAATAGTTCTCGATCCGACGCCATAAACCTTGCGCAGAATGTCTCGGGCGGGTGGGCATCAGCCTTGTAATTCGCGGCCTGTTACCCTGAGCGCCTCAGCGAAGGCCAGCCGCAACATACTCGGCCGCCTTGTGTCGCGGCTCTGGCCCTGAGCCCGCGAGGCGCAGCCGCAACATATTTCGATAGCCTTGTGAGTCGCGGCTTCTTGCCCTGAGCCCGCGAAGGGTAGCCGCGACATAAAGACCGCTTCTGACGAACTTTCCTTTCGGCGGATTTGTCGCCGAGCCTTCGTTTGCCGGCCCCGACGAGACGCTTGGGCGGGTGGACAACCCTCCCGCGCGGCACCGGAGTGAGCCCATGCACGATTGAAACCCGCGGGGGTGCCGAATCTTTTCTGCGGTTTGTGCAGAAAAGGTTCGGGTTTTGACGTTGCGCTTCCATTTATCCACAGCTTGCGCAGGTTCACCCGCGCAATGTCGTCGCCTCAGCGAGAAATTTCGCCCTCGACCACCGCGATGGACACTACCTCGCTGCAAAAATGGGAATTGATGTGCTACGCAGAGTTATGCCCACACACACAGGTCCTTGAATTTCGCCAAATCACGTGCTACGGTCGCTCGTGATTAAAATAGAAAATTGTCGAGCGCTTCACAAAAGCTCGGGGAAGCTGCACCTCCCGGAGTCTTCCCGCCTGCATGAATTGATCTCTGCCTATGCCAAATTAAATCGCCAAATTCGCGAAGTAGAACGTCCTGTAACTCCCACAAAACAAACAACGGCGGCTCGCTCAAATGGCCAAATTTTTGAGAAATGCGGCTTCTGCGTCCGCCGTGGTGGATGCGATGTCCGCGTCCCCCAGCCTCCAGGCGGATGCTCGCGCGAGCAATCCGCATTTCTAACCGGTTCTGGCCTACAAACAGAAATGGCTGTAACTCAATCAAAACAAACGACCGGGACATTTCTAACCGGTTCTAGAATCGCGCATTTGCGTCCCGGACGGGTCAGCGGGATTGCACGCCACTGCGCGCTCTCCGCGCGCAATTCCCAACCGATCAAGGCATGGGAATACGAGGAATGCTCCGCCTCTCCCCGCGCCGAAGCTTGTGATGGGAAGATGTAATGACGCATAATACACCCCGCGGGAAAAGGAGACCGTTGAGATGAGCGCGTCAAAAATAACTTTCACTCGTATGATCGTAATCTTAGTGGCATTCGTAGCGCTGCTTGGCGTCGGCTACGGTGTCTTGAATGCGGGAGACAAGCCTCCCATGACCGGAACCGTCGCCCCTGATTTCACGCTGAACTCGCAGGAAGGTACCCCGGTGAACTTGCACGACTATCGCGGAAAGTGGGTCGTACTCTATTTTTACCCCAAGGATTTTACGAGCGGCTGCACCACGGAAGCCCACAATTTCCAGCGCGACCTGGCGCAATATCAAGCAAAGGGCGTAACCATCCTCGGAGTCAGCGCGGACAGCGCGGATTCACACAAAAAGTTCTGCGCCCAGGAAGGCCTCAACTTCAAGCTTCTGTCCGACTCGGATCACAAAGTTTCAGAGGAGTACGGTTCGATTATGAACTTTGGCGTGAAAAAACTGTCCGCCCGGCACACCTTCATCATCAGCCCGGACGGCGTGATCGTGCAGGAATTTATGGACGTAAATCCCAGCAAACACAGCGAAGAAGTATTAGCTGCGCTGACGCAGCTCCAGAAAACCTAGGCGAGTCCCGGCTAGTTCAATAACGCCGGGTTCGAAGCTCGCCGCTTGAAACCCAGTCCCACGAGCGCGAGACCCGAAACCAGCATCAGCACAGTGGACGGCTCAGGCATAGCGGACGTCTCGCTGGCAGTGAGCGTGTATTCCACTCCCGTGTTTATGTCGAAAAGTTCAAAAACCCCGGCTAAAAGTGTGGGATCAGACTCGCTGCCGGTATAGAGCTGCGGCCCAATCAAGTCCGGCAGGCAAGAGAAAACGCTGTTCAGCCCGCCGAGATCCGACAGGTTAAAGAAGACGATCGTATCGGTCATGGAAGTACCGTCGACCGTGAGATCGACCGGCTCCATCGTGAAGGCGACGCCTCCATCAGAGTAACCCGGCGTCGAACCCATAGTAATCGTGAAGGAAGCCGTGTTGGGACCAGACAGCGTGTAAGTCATCGTTCCCGAAGAGTCGGCATTCGCAGGGAGGGCCGAAAGAAAAAGGAAAACCGCGAACATTGCTGCAAACTTTAGTGCTACCTTCATATAGCTCCTCTCTGCTCCGCCCCCCTGTGCAGCGTGACTTCTCCGGCTGCAGGCGTTATAAGGGTATGGCAATCGATGTTCCAAAGTGGAGCAGTCACAAGTACCTCAGCAGGCGGGATTTAAAATGATTCTCAAAATTGTACACGGAAAGCGTTTACTTATTGATGTGCCGGCCAGTTCCCACAATCTTCCCGTATTGCCCAACCTTGGGCTTCTCGGGCAAGCGGCACTGCGGCGATGTGGGAACAAAATCGAGGAAAATATGAAGAAGTGGCAAGTTCTGATAGCAATTTCGAGCGTTACCCTTTTCGTCAACTTGACGCTGAGTGCAGCCTCACAACAGGGCACCCCCAGCTCCAATCCCGCTGCTGCCGCCGGCGCGCAATCCTCGCAAGCGTCGCCGGGCGACAAGGCGGATCCCGACACTCCGGAAGCCGACGATTCGCTGAAACTGACTGACGACCAAAAAGCGCGGATCAAATCCATCCGCGACGACGCCCAGGTACAGCTCAAAGCTATGCAGAAAGACAAGACGCTAAACGACGACCAAAGGCAGAAAAAAACAAAGCAGATAAAAATGGACACGCGCAAGAACGTCTGGAGCGTCTTGACCGCTGAACAGCGGACGATATGGGCCGAAGAGGCTCGACAAAGGCGCGAAGCGAAAACCCGCGGAACTCCGCAGTAGTAATCCGCCGAGAAAACCTTCGGCAAAAACCTCCGAACCATAAATATTTTCGATTGAGTGCAAATATCTCTTGCATCGGCGGCGAATATCCGTATTCTGCGTTCTGCGAACTCGTGCCGAGTGTCTCGTTAGAGCGCGAGGGTCGTTGATAGGGAGGACGCGACAACAAATTGAGCACGATATCCCTCCCAGCCCAATTCCCTACCCGGGCAATTTCCCCAACAAGACGCACTGCAAAGCTAACCCTCTGGCCGCTCGTGGCTGCCACATTCTTCATGGTGTCCGGCGGTACATACGGCACCGAAGACATCATCCACGGCGCGGGATACGGACTCGGAATTCTGCTGCTCTTGCTGACGCCATTAATCTGGAGCTTGCCCACGGCGTACATGATCGGCGAGCTTTCCGCCGCGCTTCCTGCCGAAGGCGGATTCTACGCATGGGTCCGCCGGGCTCTGGGAAATTTCTGGGGCTTTCAAGAGGCCTGGCTCTCCCTGGCCGCCAGCATCTTTGATATGGCGATCTATCCCACATTGTTCGTCGCCTACCTTTCCAGGCTAATCCCGTGGTTCGGCGTGGGACACCGTGGCGTGATGGTAGGCCTGGCCGTAGTGGCGGCTTGTGCGTTGATGAACATCGCCGGGATTCGCGTGGTGGCGACAACTTCGCTCTGGCTGTTCTTTCTTCTTTCTGCTCCGTTTGTGCTAATCGTCTTGATCGCGCCTTTGAAGGTAGGCGCGCTCGCGGGTGTGAGCACCGCGCCGACAACCTCCACCGTGGGGCTGGTCGGCGGTCTGCTGATTTGCATGTGGAATTACATGGGGTGGGATAACGCGTCAACAATTGCGACCGAAGTGAAGCGTCCTCAGAGAACTTATCCGCGAGCGATGCTCCTCGCCGTCGCGGTTGTCGCGTTGAGCTATGTCGTTCCCTTCGCAGCGATGTGGCTCACCGGAGTTCCCTCTTCAGCATTCGAAACCGGATCGTGGGCCGACCTTGCCGGAATGATGGGCGGATTAGTCGGCGGTCCATTGGCAGCTCGCGCTTTTCGTGTGGCGCTCGTGCTGGGCGGAATGATGAGTGCCTTCGGAATGTTCAATGCCCTGGTGATGAGCTATTCCCGTTTGCCGCTCGCGATGGCACAGGACGGGATGTTGCCGGCAGTTTTCGGTAAGCTTCACCCGAAAACGGGCACGCCGTGGGTCGCTATCTTGGTTTGCGCCGCTGGTTGGGCGCTGTGCCTGGGCTTGGGATTCGAACGCCTTGTGACTCTGGATATTCTTCTCTACGGAATGAGTCTGACTCTCGAGTTCGTAGCCCTGGTCGCGCTTCGCATCAAGGAGCCGAACCTTCGCCGCCCCTTCCGCGTGCCTGGTGGATTGCCCGGAGCTCTGCTGTTAGGAGTATGTCCAGTATTGCTCCTGGGCTTCGCGATGGTCCACAGTGAGTCCGAGCAAATCTGGGGCATGAGCGCGCTCGTCTTTGGTGTCCTTCTGATTGCGGGCGGCTTCTTTGCTTACTGGGCCCAATCCGCCATTCGGAAGGACGGATGGGTAGCCACCGCGATCAAGCAGCGCAAAGCCGCATAGATTTTTCGCCTGCCGCTTCTTCTGAATGCTCCACGCTCCACTGCAAGTTGTTGCTGCGAAGTGTCTCGTAATCCTTTAATCTCGCCACGGCTATGGCGAAGCAATCTAAATCCTACGACTACGTAATCGTCGGAGCTGGATCGGCAGGATGCGTTCTGGCTGCGCGATTGACGGAAAACCCGCAAGTGCGCGTCCTGCTGCTCGAAGCGGGCGGTCCGAACACTCCGAAAGAATCAAGAATCCCCGCAGCATTTTCGAAGCTCTATAAAACCGCCGTGGACTGGAATTATTCCACCGAACCTGAACCACATTTGAATGGGCGCCAACTTTATTGGCCCCGCGGGAAAATGCTGGGCGGGTCGAGTTCGATCAACGCAATGATTTACATTCGCGGAAACGGGCTCGATTACGATCGCTGGGAAAGCCTGGGTAATCCCGGCTGGGGATTCGCGGATGTGCTCCCGTATTTCAAGAAATCCGAGAACCAGGAACGTGGAGCTTCCGCGTATCACGGCACCGGCGGCCCTCTCAATATCGCCGATTTGCGCTATGTGAACCCTCTCACGCGCGCATTTCTATCCGCCGCCGGCGAACTTGGAATTCCCAGCAATCCGGATTTCAACGCGCAAGCGCAGGACGGAGCCGGTCTGAATCAAGTGACGCAGAAGAGTGGCAAGCGCCACAGCGCTGCTGACGCTTACTTGCGGCCTGGGCTTCATCGCGAGAATCTTTCCGTTTTGACCGGCGCGCATGTTTCGCGATTGCTCATCGAAAAAGGACGCGCCCTGGGCGTTGCCTACCTTCGTAACGGCGTTATGGAGGAAGCGCGCGCAGATCGCGAGGTGATTCTTTCCGGCGGAACGATTAACTCGCCCCAAGTGTTGTTGCTCTCAGGAATTGGCCCGGCGGACGAACTTGGAAGAGCAGGTGTGCAAACTCTTCACGATCTGCTGGGAGTCGGCAAGAATCTCCAGGATCATGTGATGGTCTCGACCGGCTATCTCTGCACCAGGCCCGTGAGTCTCGCCAGTGCCGAATCGCTGCCAAACTTCTTGCGCTATTTTCTTTTCAAGCGCGGCCCGCTGGTATCAAACGTCGCGGAAGCCGGAATATTTCTGCGTACGACCGCCGGGCTCGTTGAGCCGGATCTACAGCTTCTGTTCGGCCCGGCGTATTACGTGAACCACGGCCTTAGCCCAAGACCGGAACATTGCTTTGGTTTCGGACCTACGCTCATTACGCCCGAAAGCCGCGGCGAAATCTGTCTGCGTTCAGCGAACGCGCTGGAGCCCCCTGCAATTCGCGCGAACTATCTTTCGACTGACGCGGACATGCGCGTCATCGTCCACGGCGTGCGGCTTTCGCGGCAGATCGCGCACTCCAAGGCGTTTGCGCCTTACACCGGAGACGAATTGCATCCCGGGGCGAATGTGAAGAGTGACGCAGAAATTTCGCAGTTCATTCGCAACGAAGCAGAAACGCTTTACCATCCGGTGGGCACCTGCAAGATGGGAAATGATTCCATGGCCGTGGTGGATGCGCGCCTACGAGTTCGCGGAATCGAAAGCCTGCGGGTGGTGGACGCGTCCGTGATGCCCCAGATTATCGCCGGGAACACAAATGCCCCTACGATCATGATCGCGGAGAAAGCCGCCGACATGATTCGGCAGGATGCCTAATCGACAGCGGCCGCTTTCTTCACCACGGCGCGCTTCGTCATTTCTGATATTCTCTTTCGCGTGCGAAATTCATTTTCATTCGCGGCTTTTCTTTTTGCAGCGGGCGCTTCCATTTTGGTCGCACCGCTAAAGCCCGCCCGGCCGGCGTTGCAAGCCTCCACGCAGTCGCCACCGCAACAAATTCAGCAGCCCACGCCTGGGCAGCAGCAAGCTGTGCCGCCACAAGCAGGGGGACAGCAGGTTCCTCCGCCAGTTCCCGTACACACTGGACCTGTGATCATACTCGACCCAGCGCATGGCGGCATGGACAGCGGCGCGCGCGGTCAAAATGGACTTGTAGAAAAGGACATGGTGCTGCTGTTTGCACGAATCACGCGCCTCGCGCTGGAGCGCGAAGGTTTTAAAGTGGTAATGACGCGAAACGATGATTCAAACCCGTCCTACGACGATCGCGCAGCGCTCGCTAATTCCTACCACGACGCGGTTTTTGTCAGCTTCCACATTGCTTCCACCGGCACGCTACACACCGCCCGCGTTTATTCTTATCAATTCCCAGAAGCTGTTCCAACCGCAGCCAATCCAAATACAGGCGCGCTCTCGGCGGCTCCTCGTCCGGTTAAACCCGCGAGCCTGGTGCCGTGGGAAGAAGCGCAACGCCCCTACGCGGATGCAAGTCGCCACCTGGCCGACGTCTTGCAGGCGGACTTAGCGCTGCGATTTCCGGGCTCGCCCGGTGCATCTTCGGGGGCAGCGGTGCGAGGCTTGCGTTCAGTGGAAGCGCCCGCGATTGCAGTCGAAATTTCAAACGTGTCAGTTTCTGATCCCAACCAACTGATCGAGATGGCGGCCCCGGTTTCCATCGCGATCGTCCGCAGTATCGCTGCGTCGCGGCCGGCCGCTGCCCTGGGGTCAAAATAATGCCGCGCAACCTGAAAATCACGCTGGCATTTCTCGCCGTTGCTGTGCTGATCGGTTTGATCAGTTTGCGCGGCCTGGATCGGCGAATTCAGCGGTTATCCGAAAGTACAAAGACCGAAGAACAATCGAGACGCGAGCTTCTGGCACCGGGCATTTCGACACCGACTGATGTGAAGGTCCAAACAAAAATCTACTGGGCGGCGGGTCCCGACAAAATCGCGCCGGTACAGGTAGCTATGGCTCTCTCGGCTGACCCCGTGAAGCGCGCCAAGCAAGTGTTGAGTGAGCTGATCGAAAACCCTCCCACCGAGGACCAACGCACAATCCCGTCGGACGCTGCACTGCTCGGCTTCTACCTTCTGCCGGACGGCACCGCCATCGCGGATTTCTCCGATGCGCTGGCTACCGAAACGCCGTCGGGGATATTGAGCGAAGAAATGGCAGTCGATTCCATCCGGCTTACCCTAGAAAATAGCGTCCCCAGCCTCACCAGGCTGAAGATTTTGATCCACGGACAGGAAGTGGACACTCTGGCAGGCCATATCGATCTGACTGGCTTTTTTGATTTGAATCCTACGGCTTCGCCAATCCCCGCGGCACCAGCAAGCACTGCAGCGCAACGTGGCAGCAAAAAATAGCGTTTGTCGTAACACAGATCCGCCGCGGATACGGTTAGAAAGCGCTCAGCTCCGTGCATCTCCGCGCAAGCCGACTTTGCTTTCGCGATGTATTGACACTCGCCTTCGCAGTCGTCAAACTCGATACCGAAGATTCAGCCATCCGGTCTTCCAATCTCAAAGAGGAGATTTCATCATTGCGAACAGACGGACGCGCCGTCGATCAGTTACGGCCGGTGAAAATCACGCCGGACTTTATTCCGCACGCCGAAGGAAGCGCGCTGATTGAAGCCGGTCAGACACGAGTGATCGTGACCGCAACGGTAGAAGACGGTGTACCAGGATTCTTGAAGGGCTCGGGAAAAGGCTGGGTGACAGGCGAATATGGAATGCTGCCGCGCTCAACCGAGAACCGAACACCGCGCGAATCCAGCCGCGGCCGCCAGTCGGGACGCACGCTTGAAATTCAACGAATGATTGGCCGGACGCTTCGAGCCGTCACCGATCTGAAAGCCTTGGGCGAGCGCACGGTATGGATTGATTGCGACGTGATCCAGGCCGACGGCGGCACGCGCACCGCTTCGGTTACCGGAGCATTCGTCGCGTTGGCCCTATCCCTGGAACGAATGGTCGCGGGCGGCATGCTGCGCCGAATCCCGCTGAAAGATTCCCTGGCAGCCATTAGCGTGGGAATCGTGGAAGATGAATTGCTTCTCGATCTCGCCTACGAAGAGGATTCCCGCGCGCAAGTGGACATGAACGTGGTGATGACCGGCAGCGGCGAATTCGTTGAAGTGCAGGCGAGCGCGGAGGGACGCCCCTACACGCAACGCGAACTGGAGCTGCTTCTTAATTTGGCTGCGGGCGGAATTCGCACACTTACGAAGACGCAGAAAGAATTGCTGCATATGAATTTCGCCAGTCCTGCGCGTTGACTGTGAAATGCCCGCGGTACCCTATTCATGAAGTTTCTCCTGGCCTCCTCCAATCCCGGCAAGTTGAGGGAATACCGCGAGCTTGCCGGCGATTCTGCGGTCGAGCTGGATTCCATTCCGAATTTCTTCGAAATTCCGGCGTTTGAAGAATCCGCCCCGACCTTCGCTGAAAATGCTGCAGGAAAAGCGATTCACTACAGCGGCTTCACCACCGAAACCGTTCTCGCTGACGATTCAGGTTTGGTAGTCCCAGCGCTTGATGGCGCGCCCGGCGTTCTCTCCGCGCGTTATGGCGGACCGAACGCAACCGACGAGGATCGCATCCAAAAGCTTTTGCGCGAGATGCAAGGGAAAACGCGTGATCAGCGCCAAGCGAGATTCGTTTGCGTCACGGCAGTCGCGAGACAAGGGCGTCTTCTCGCCATTGTTTCCGACTTCGCGCAGGGCGTGTTGACCGAGAAGCCGCGCGGCAAAGACGGATTCGGCTACGACCCGATTTTTCTTTTTGAGGAACTCGACCGCACATACGCCGAGCTAACCCACAAACAAAAGAATCTCTATAGCCACCGGGGAAAGGCCTTTAGGAAGCTATTTTCGCTGGTGGGCACTATCTAAGTTGTTACTTTTCTTCGGCTGGCGCATCTAAACCCTGTGCCCCCTCAACACCCTTGCATTCTCACAGCAGACGGGGTTACAAAGTAGGCTCGTTTTTCTCCCGAGGTAGTCCATGGCAGCCTCGCGCGCCGCGATTGCTCTACAGCCGTCTCTGCTATCCAGGTTGGCAGAGGCACGCGCGCGCACGGACAGTCTATTTAATCTGTTGCCTCCCAATTCTTTTTACGATCGTCCCGTGCCCGAACGCCACCGCCTGATTTTTTATCTCGGACATCTCGAAGCTTTCGATCAAAACCTACTGGGTGGCCCACTCGGAACCGGGCCTCAAGACGCCGCGCTCGACAAGCTTTTTGCATTCGGCATCGATCCGGTGGGCGGCGGCCTCCCAACCGACCTACCCGAGGATTGGCCGAATATCGCGAATGTTGAAAAATATAAAAGGGACGTGCGCGAAAGGCTCGACGCCAAACTGCGCGACCGCAGTGCGCTCGCATCTAGCGGCCCGGCGCTTGCCGACGGAAAACTCCTGCAAGTCGCGATTGAGCACCGCTTGATGCACGCCGAGACGTTGGCCTACCTATTCCACAATCTGCCTCTCGATCGAAAAACGCCGCAGCCTTGGCCGTCCGCCGATCCAAGGCCCGCGCCACCGCAAAAACAGGTGGTGATTCCTTCCGGTACTGCCACCCTGGGGCAGCCAAACAATTCGGGAGAATCATTCGGCTGGGACAATGAGTTCGAGACGCAGAAAGTTTTTGTCCCAAGTTTCTCGATTGACGCCTTCCCGATCACCAACGGGCAATATTTGGAATTTGTCCGAGCGGGTGGCTACGATGATTCTAGTCATTGGACGCCGGAAGACTGGGCCTGGAAAATTCAGCAGCGCCTCGAATATCCGCATTTCTGGCTGCCCCGTTCGAATTCGCCTGCATCCGGCCCGGATGCTCAGTGGGAATATCGCGCGATGTTTGGAACCATCCCGCTGCCGGAATCATGGCCCGTTTATGTGAGCTACGCGGAAGCATCCGCGTTCGCGCGCTGGGCTCAGAAAAAATTGCCGACCGAACCTCAGTGGCATCGCGCCGCCTACGGAACGCCGGAAGGCGGCGAACGAATATATCCATGGGGCGATGCGCCGCCGGAAAGTCATCACGGGAATTTTCATCACCAGCGCTGGGATCCCACTCCAGTGGACGCGCATTCTGCAGGCGCGAGCGCATTTGGGGTAGTGGACCTCCTGGGCAACGGTTGGGAATGGACATCGACCCCGTTCGGCCCCTTGAACGGGTTCAAGCCGTTTCCGTTTTATCCCGGCTATTCCGCGGATTTCTTCGATGGCAAGCATTTCGTTATGAAGGGCGGTTCGGCGCGCACGGACGCTTGCATGTTGCGGCGCTCCTTCCGGAATTGGTTTCAGCCACATTATCCGTACGCGTATTCCACTTTCCGTTGCGTGGGGGAATAGACGATGGCAACTGCTCCGCGATTGGTGCCTTCACTCCTTGCCATCCAGGCTCTGGCTGAGTTTTCGTCGGACGTCATTGTCGGATTGGGTCAGCCGGGCCAAAAGGAGCTGCCATCCAAATACCTGTACGATGAAGTGGGCTCGGCTCTCTTCGACGTAATCTGCCTGCTGCCCGAATACGGATTGAGCCGCGCCGGAATGCGTTTGCTGAAGCGCTATGCGCCCGATATCATTTCTCGCCTGGAGGGTCCGTTCGTAGTCGCCGAACTCGGCAGCGGCAGCGGCCAGAAGACTCGTTTTTTGCTGGAAGCGCTTTCGCGCCGCCAGCGCGTGAACTATTACCCTATCGATATTTCCAGCAGCGCTCTTCATCGTTGTCAGCAGGAACTCGGCGAGATGGACAGGGTGAGCATCGTCGGATTTGAGCGCGCCTATCTGGATGGGCTCCAGGAAGTAGCCGCGCGACGCCGCGACGGCGAACATCTGTTGGTTCTTTTCCTAGGAAGTACGATTGGGAATTTCGACCGGCCGGCCGGAGACCAGTTTCTGCGCGACGTTCGCAACGTGCTGCGCGAAGGCGACGCGCTCTTGCTCGCCACCGACCTCGAAAAGCCCGTGCCGCAACTGCTCGCGGCATACGACGACGCGGCGGGCGTTACCGCCGCATTTAACAAGAATCTTCTCGCGCGCATCAATCGCGAACTCGATGGCGATTTCGATCTCTCGCGCATTCAACACGTCGTCCGGTACGACGCGGCCGAGCGGCGCGTGGAAATGCACCTTCGCTCAACCGCCTGGCAGCGTGTCACGCTTCGCAAAGCGCGATTTAATTTCATCCTGCGCGAAGGCGAAACCGTTTGGACCGAAAGCTCGCACAAGTACGATCCGCAGGAAGTCCCGCGGATGGGCGAACGCACAGGGTACCGCTGCGCCGGCCAGTGGTTTGACACCGAATGGCCGTTTGCGCAGAACCTCTTCTTTGCGGTGTAAAAGTCGCCGGGCTGCACATCGGTGTTCGGGTCAAAGCCTAGCCCTACCGTGATATAGTTTTTCGCCTGATGCAGAAAAAACCAAAGAAAATCACCAAGAAACAATCTGCGCGCAATCGCCGCCCGGCCAAAGCAACGTCCGCCAAGGGCACCGGCCGCGGCAGCGGGATGCGTGGGACCAATCCCGAACGCGTACGCTTAATTTTGCGAAAACTGGACGAAGCCTATCCCAAAGCGACCTGCGCTCTCACTCACGAAAATCCCTTTCAGCTCCTAATCTCGACCATACTTTCCGCGCAGTGCACCGACGTGCGCGTGAACCAGGTGACGCAGACGCTTTACCAGAAGTATCCAAATGCGAAAGCATTCGCGTACGCTAATCCTGCAGAGCTGCAACAGGAAATTCGCCCAACCGGTTTTTTCCGCAATAAGACAAAATCCATCATGGGCGCAAGCAAGCAAATCGTCGAAGAACTGCACGGTGAAGTCCCACGTACGATGGAGGAATTGCTTAAGCTGCCGGGAGTGGCGCGAAAAACGGCCAACGTTGTGCTAGGAACAGCTTTTGGGATTGCCTCAGGAGTGGTGGTCGACACCCACGTGTTGCGCGTATCGCGCCGCCTCGACCTCACAAAAAACACTGACCCGAAAAAAGTGGAGCAGGATTTGATACATATCCTTCCCCGCGAAAAGTGGATTCTGTTCTCTCACCAAATAATCTGGCACGGCCGCCGTGTGTGCCATGCGCGCAACCCGAAATGCATAGAGTGCAATCTCGAGACGATTTGCTACTCGAAAGACAAGACTGTCTAAACTAAAGAAATCACCAAGCCTGCCGGGCAATTAAAGCGTGGGAACACCGTTTGAAGCACGGCCTTCCGGCGACGTATTCAAGACGGACCAACGTCTCAACTGGGCTTGTTTAAATCAGTGTTGCCCTGTTTGATGGCTGTTTCTTCAGCGGAAATTTCAACACGTTCGCGTTTCACATCCAGGCGAATTCTGGCGAAAAAGCTCATGTACACGTTCGCGACCCACACCAGCGAGAACCCTGCGATCAAATAACCGCGCCAATCCGAAAATAGCAATTTGAAACGCGTGATGTAGAGAAAAAATGCCGTCACCCAATGACTAAAGCAGTATTCGCACGTAAAAAGGTAGAAAAACTTTCGCTGCAAGAGCGTCCGGCATTGCTGGCTGTGTTTTTCGCACCACTTGCGCGGCTCGCTGAATAACTCTTCATGCGTCATCGTCCATGCAACGGACGCAATCGGAATCGCAATAATAAGCAGCCAGAACAACTGTGCCGAGAGTGTCATTGAGTTAAGCGAGAATTCGGCTAGCTAAAGAGAAACTGAGTCTGCACCGTCACCTCTATTGTAGATGGTTTCAGCCTCCTTAAAGCCGCAATCATGCCGACCGGCTCGATGAATGCTCGTGGCCTTCCGCTGAGAACATCGGCAGCCCCTTGCGTTTCGAGTCATGCACTACCGGGGCGAATTCTGAGACTAGGAGGCGCTGTTCAACGCTGTCCAGGCAGCCAGAGAGTCCATGTAGTCTCTCCAATGCACGATCTTTCTTTTATCAATTGTCACAACCGAGATGAGCCTGTTGTCATAGGGCAAACCAGTCGAAAGAATCTTGCCGTGCACTTCATACTCGAGGATTACGACGCGACTGTCCTCAGAGCGGTGCACAACAAGCGCGTCGCCGGAGTGAAGCTTGATCGTCTTGCCGTATCCGGAGAAGCTCGCGATCAGATTGGCTCGGCCTCGAATTGTCAGAGGCCAACCGGGGAAGTGATAGCGGAACTCGAAGAGTGCGTCTTCGGCAATCGTATCGAAGTAATGATCTCCATCGACGAGTCCGCGTAAGCCGTCCATGACGACTTCGAAAAATGGATTGAGAGCTTCAAAATCTTCGTACTGGGCTTTTGTCATAACAGCTCGGCGTCCGACGCTAAGGCGGCCAGCCGGGAACTAGAAACCTGAACAGTATATTTGCAGTGCGGCGATCTGGGAACGCCATCTCTCGCCTTTTCCCGGCCGTTCGACGCTCGAGAATAGGAATCAATCTCACGTTCGCGTCATGACCAAGGGCGGCCGATTCCAAGCTTTTTCAGGCGGAAATACAGCGCCGATCGAAAGCCGGGCGCAAGCTTTGCAGACAAAACAGGAGCTGCTGACCACCCAGTTGCAACTCTCGGACCTGACTTTGCAGCTCGACGACGTCATTGGCCTGCCGCTCACGACGGAAATCGAACTCGATCCGAGCGTTCCGGGAGTCCAGGGAAGCTGCGAGGAGGAAGAATGCATAAAGGTCGCACTGAAATCACACCCGGAAATCATCGCAGCGCGCGAAGAGGTGGAGAAAGCTTCAGCAGGTGTGCAATTGAGCAAGGCTGACTATGTGCAGGACATTTCCGCCTTCGCTCGTTATAGTTATCAGAGCGGTGTACCTTTTCTGGCCCGCAACTTCGGCAGCTTCGGCGTCCAGTTTAGCTACGATCTCTTCGATGGCGGACGCAGACGCGCGGCCTCGCGCGAGAGCGGCTCTCAACTTGCCGAAGCAAGAGAGAATCTTACGCGGGTGACCGAAGAGGTGGAGCTCGGAGTGCAAGTTGCCAACAACAAATTGCAACGCACTCAGGAAATGGTAAAAGTATCCGAAGAATTGCTTGCGCTCCGCACTGAATCGAGTCGAGTCTCAGCGCAACAACTCGTAAGAGGTAGTGCACTGAAATCGCAAGCCGACGCCGCCATCACTCAAGAGCTGGATGCCAAGACGCTACTCCTCCAGTCGCAGCTTGATTACATTCAAGCACACGATGAGATGACAAAAGCGATGGGGCTTACCCCTGAATAGATCGGCGACGAGTCGGACTGCCGCCGCAAATGGAGGCCAGATGAAGCAACCGGAGAAAGCCTCGGAACATTCGTCGATCTCGCAGCCAAACGTGATTGTGCGCGCCACGGGGGTGGGATATGCGCAGGACATTGTGGCGGGGTCTCATCATTTTAACGCGGATGAGCCGGTCGCTTCGGGCGGCACGGATACTGGTCCCACTCCCTATGACCTTCTCCTCGCGGCCCTGGGGGCGTGTACTTCCATGACTGTGGAGATGTATGCCCGGCGAAAGAATTGGCCGCTGGAGAGGGTCGTCGTACGCCTTCGGCATTCTAAGATTCACGCCGAGGACTGCGTTGAGTGTGAGACCAAGGACGGAATTCTCGATCGCATAGACCGGGAGATCGAACTCACAGGTCCTCTGACTTCTGAGCAACGATCGCAGTTGCTCAAAATTGCGGAGAAGTGTCCCGTGCATCGAACGTTGGAATCAAAAACTAACATTCGATCGTGGCTCGCGTAATTCACTATTGCGTTTCTTTCCGCTAGGGTCCAGTTCAGATTTGTCTTCATGATAAGCGCGGTGGTCTCAACCGGTCGATGCAACGCCATCTGGTATGACATCAAACAGCCTTCGCTTGCTCTTGGCTCGCCATCTGCTCTCGTAGACGAACGAGCGTCGCCAAGTCCTGGTCGCGATGGAGTTCAGGTTCTACGGTATCGAGCACGCGCCGAAGCGCAGCCATAACGAATCGATCACCAGCGCCGTAAATGGCGATGTGGCCTACAGTGTCTTCGAGTATGTCGCTAATCGTTGCAACCGGTTGATACAAGCGGGCAACGCCATGTTTGTCAGTCCGTATCTGCGAAGCTTGGCCGCGCTTGGCCAATAACGCGGTGGCGGCTTCCAGTTCGTCGATGCCATTCACGGCAGTAAACGGGTCATTAATGCCCGGCGATAGCGCTCGAATCACGACGTCGGTGAGCTGCTGGAACTGGTAGCGAATGTCCTGTGCGGGAGTACGCTCGCCGCCGAGCAAAAACGAGCCGACGACACGGTGGAGCTCGGGCGCCGACAAACTACTCGTACCTAAAATGCGGGCAACCTGCTTTCCGGCAATCAGATGATCACCAGTTTTAACCTCGATGTGGATGAGCAAATCTTTTCGCATGGCAATGTCCAACAGAGCATGCTGATTAATCGTCTGCAGATAACCACTGTCCACTGTCGTTATGGGCATAGTTCCGAGTTGGCTCAGCCGGGTTTGATCAGTCTCGCGAGTTATAGAATTGGGACGCGGAGAGTAAAGCTTGGGGATTGCACTGCTCATATCTTCCGCGATGACCCTAATGATGCGAGATGCTTGAATGGAAGCCGAGACGTGGTGGATAAAAAAAATCAGCAATACGAGGCTGATCAGCGAAAGAACAATAGCTACCGTAACCGAGATTGCCGGAACAAATCCGCCGGAATAATCGGATCCTCGAATCGTCCTTATGACCATCACGCTGTAAATGAACGTTGAGACGAAGGTTCCCAAAAGAACTTGGGTGATGCGGTCGCGCATGAAGTTTCGCAATACGCGCGAACCGTACTGCTGTGACGCTATAGAAAGCGCCACGGCTGCTAAGGAAAACGTTACGCTCGCTGCGGTAATCATCGAACCCGCAATCGTGCTCAGCAAGGACCGTGCCCCCGCCGGACCTCCGGTATAAGCCCAGGGAAGAGAGGCCTTCATCCCCGGATCGACGCGCCCATCCACGTACAGCAGAAGGCTAGCTAAACCGCCTGCCAGCACAAGCATGAGCAACGGCATAAACCAGAATCCGTTCCGTACCGAGTCCATCCGTTGATTCCATTGAGCGCGCATCAGTCTGAAAAATCTCCAACCTGCGAGACGGCCGAGCATTTGATACAAATCTCATCCAATGCGGGTGCAGCAACGGTCGTCGAAAGTGTCGTTCAAGGTGTCATGACTGGCCTCTATGCCTCTTTTTGTCCTGATGGGACATGCTCTATGCAAAGAATGCGAATACTCATGTAAACCTTCAGAGTGGATAGCGACCGGCTTCAGCAGCCCACGTGCGAACTCTTTGCGACAGTGCCGTACTTGCGAACAGAATTCAGTCCGGAGAGTTTGAGTATTCGCATTGAGCGAGGTGTCTCGACTCCGCTCTAAAGTGCGTTTGTCTTTGCCCACAACGAT